>OZ253937.1:1745000-4333714 GCA_965267185.1 Alphaproteobacteria bacterium
AGTGCTCTACCCCCGGCGGTAAAACATGACGCACTACCTAAATAGTTTTCGCGGAGAACCAGCTATTTCGTGGTTTGATTGGCCTTTCACCCCTAGCCACAGGTCATCCCCCCATTTTTCAACATAGGTGGGTTCGGTCCTCCAGTGGGTCTTACCCCACCTTCAACCTGCCCATGGCTAGATCACCACGTTTCGGGTCTAATCCGTACAACTAAGTCGCCCTATTAAGACTCGCTTTCGCTACGCCTACACCTAACGGCTTAAGCTTGCTGCACAGACTAAGTCGCTGACCCATTATACAAAAGGTACGCCGTCAGAAGCCACGATCCGAAGATCGCTCTTCCTCCGACTGCTTGTAGGCATCCGGTTTCAGGTACTATTTCACTCCCCTTATCGGGGTGCTTTTCACCTTTCCCTCACGGTACTAGTTCACTATCGGTCACTAAGGAGTACTTAGGCTTGGAGGGTGGTCCCCCCACGTTCAGACAGGATTTCACGTGTCCCGCCCTACTCGAGGACCAAACGTCTTTCTACCCGTACAGGGCTATCACCTACTATGGCCCGACTTTCCAGACGGTTCCGGTTCTTAACGTTTGGCCACTGGCCTGGTCCGCGTTCGCTCGCCACTACTAACGGAGTCTCGGTTGATGTCCTTTCCTCCGGCTACTTAGATGTTTCAGTTCGCCGGGTTTGCCCCCTGCACCTATGTATTCAGTGCAGGATGACCCCGAAGGGCCGGGTTTCCCCATTCGGAAATCCACGGATCAAAGCTTGCTCACAGCTCCCCGTAGCTTATCGCAGTGTGCTACGTCCTTCATCGCCTCTTAGTGCCAAGGCATCCACCAAATGCCCTTTTGCGCTTGATTGCAGAGTCGTCGCGTACAGGGGCAAGCCCCGTCAACGCTACGTCTCCGACTTAGCAATTTTTGGCTCCACAGAACTGCTGCTCCCCGGCCAACGGGCCGGATCAAAACATGCTGTCCTGTGGGGTCAGGATTGCAACCTATTCACGATGTCCAACAACGAAACCGCACAAGCAGCAAAAGCTGCCGGTGCGAAACTCTGGTTTCGTTCGTCCGATCGATGCGGGGGCGCCTTAAAGGCTCGCGCCGGTATTCCGTGGCTGGTGGAGCTGGACGGAATCGAACCGACGACCTCCTGCTTGCAAAGCAGGCGCTCTCCCAACTGAGCTACAGCCCCGTCCCTAAATGCAAATGGTGGGCCTGGGAAGACTTGAACTTCCGACCTCACGCTTATCAAGCGCGCGCTCTAACCAACTGAGCTACAGGCCCGAAAACCCGGTCTTCTCGCTCTTGGATCGGACGACGAAGGGATGCGCCGGCGGCGGCACGTGGGGTACTTTTTGTGTCTAAGATCGATCAAGAATAGCCGAAGCTACTCCGGATCATCCTTAGAAAGGAGGTGATCCAGCCGCAGGTTCCCCTACGGCTACCTTGTTACGACTTCACCCCAGTCGCTGACCTTACCGTGGACGGCTGCCTCCTAAGTTAGCGCACCGGCTTCGGGTAAAACCAACTCCCATGGTGTGACGGGCGGTGTGTACAAGGCCCGGGAACGTATTCACCGTGGCATGCTGATCCACGATTACTAGCGATTCCAACTTCATGCACTCGAGTTGCAGAGTACAATCCGAACTGAGACGGCTTTTGGGGATTAGCTCCACCTCGCGGTCTTGCTTCCCACTGTCACCGCCATTGTAGCACGTGTGTAGCCCAGCCCATAAGGGCCATGAGGACTTGACGTCATCCCCGCCTTCCTCCGGCTTGTCACCGGCAGTTTCCCTAGAGTGCCCGGCCGAACCGCTGGCAACTAAGGATGAGGGTTGCGCTCGTTGCGGGACTTAACCCAACATCTCACGACACGAGCTGACGACAGCCATGCAGCACCTGTCACCGGTCCAGCCGAACTGAAGGAATCCGTCTCTGGAAACCGCGACCGGGATGTCAAGGGCTGGTAAGGTTCTTCGCGTTGCATCGAATTAAACCACATGCTCCACCGCTTGTGCGGGCCCCCGTCAATTCCTTTGAGTTTTAGCCTTGCGGCCGTACTCCCCAGGCGGTGTGCTTAACGCGTTAGCTGCGACACCGAACAGCAAGCTGCCCGACGTCTAGCACACATCGTTTACGGCGTGGACTACCAGGGTATCTAATCCTGTTTGCTCCCCACGCTTTCGCGCCTTAGCGTCAGTGTCTGGCCAGGTGGCCGCCTTCGCCACCGGTGTTCTTCCCAATATCTACGAATTTCACCTCTACACTGGGAATTCCACCACCCTCTCCAGAACTCTAGACTTCCAGTATCAAGCGCAGTTCCCGGGTTGAGCCCGGGGCTTTCACGCCTGACTGGGAAATCCGCCTACGCGCCCTTTACGCCCAGTAATTCCGAGCAACGCTAGCCCCCTCCGTATTACCGCGGCTGCTGGCACGGAGTTAGCCGGGGCTTCTTCTGCGGGTACCGTCATCATCTTCCCCGCTGAAAGAGCTTTACAACCCTAGGGCCTTCTTCACTCACGCGGCATGGCTGGATCAGGGTTGCCCCCATTGTCCAATATTCCCCACTGCTGCCTCCCGTAGGAGTCTGGGCCGTGTCTCAGTCCCAGTGTGGCTGATCGTCCTCTCAGACCAGCTACCGATCGGAGCCTTGGTGAGCCGTTACCTCACCAACAAGCTAATCGGACGCGGGATAATCCAAGGGCGCCGAAGCTTTCCCCCGGAGGGAGCATACGGTATTAGCCACCGTTTCCAGTGGTTATTCCGTACCCTTGGGCATATTCCCACGCGTTACTCACCCGTGCGCCAGTTTCCACTGGACCGAAGTCCAGCTTCACCTTCGACTTGCATGTGTTAAGCCTGCCGCCAGCGTTCGCTCTGAGCCAGGATCAAACTCTTAGGTTTGATCTCCCCATCCGAATGGGCCGAAACCGCATCGGCTGGGTTGACTTTGAGCCTTCACTTGCACAAGCGAAGCAAATCCATCTTGCGATGGACCTGTCTTCATCAAGATGCGCAAGCAGGCGTATATGTTCACGCACCGCCGCCTGCGCATCCCTTCGTTCATCTTTACAATGTCAAACAGCGCACAAACCCGCCGCGCTCCGTCGGGAGCGCCAATAACAGGCTCGTGGAGACACCGTCGCCCCGGACCAGCCGAATCGAGCGGTGGCGCGGGTTGTACGCCGCGTTAACCAGGGTGTCAAACGCTTTTTTAACCGGTCCGGACAGCTTGTACACAGCCGCCCAAACCGTTGCCTACCCACGGTTTCATACGATTGACCGTGGCTCGCCTGCGGTACCCGCGCCATCGGCGAGTCGCGGCGCCAAAGCAACTGTTACAAAATCGTGTCCATTACTACGTTTTTCAAGCGTCACATTGGCCATAATCGCCGCCCTTCGTCTATGCTGAGAGGCGCGGGAGCACCGCACTCTGGCCACGCCAAGATACGGTTCGAATGAAACGATTACTTCTCATGCGCCACGGCAAATCCGACTGGAACAAGCTGGGCCAGGAAGACATCGACCGGCCGTTAGCGCCGCGCGGCCAAAAAGCGACCCGGCGGATCGCCAAATGGATTCAAGAGCATAATTTGACACCGGATATGGCGTTGGTCTCGACGGCGCGGCGCACGCAACAGTCTTGGGAATCAGCCGAAGAAATACTCGGCACCGATGTCGCCACCGAGACCCGAGAAGCGCTTTATCTCGCTAGCCCCGGTGAAATCCTCGAACAGGTTGCCGGCGTCAGCGATGCCATCGAAACGGTCATCGTGGTCGGGCACAATCCCGGCATGGAATCACTGTCGCAATTGCTTGCCGGCCCTGGCACCGATCCGGCCGCTCTCGACAATCTGCGGCGCGGCTTCCCGACCGCCGCGTTGGCCGTATTCGAACTCGCCGGGGATAGTTGGGCGGACCTTAGCGCCGACGGCGCCCGGTTGGCCGCGTTCGTGCGGCCGCGCGAGCTTTAAAGAGGCGTGGCGAACCAGTCGCTTGTGGATTAGCGCTGGCTACGGACGAAGCCGGCGATCGCGGCGCCAACGTCGTCCGGCACGTCTTCTTGCATATAGTGGCGGCCGTGAACCGTCACTTCGGTTTGATTCTTGAATGTTCGCGCGAAGTCGCGGGCAGCCCCAGCCAAGCCGTGACCTTCGTCGGCATTCACGAACAGCTTGGGCACGTCACTGTTCTTCAACCAGTCGGAGTAAAAAGCGACCAGCTCGTGATTGTCAGCGGGCTCGCCATCGAAGGGAATATCGTTGGGCATAACAATACCGGGCAGCTTGGTCCCGCCGGGCCGGTTCGTCGGGTAGCGGTAAACTTCTTTCTCGGCCTCCGATAGATCGCGGATGATGCCGCGCTCGAACAGCATGACCTCAACGAAGAAATTCGAATCGAGCGCTTTCCGTTCGCCGTCGGGCGTGCGGAAACCTTGGAACGTCTCGACCCGCTCCGGCGGCATGTCCGACCAATGACGCGGCCATACCATCGCCTCCATGTAGGCGATACCGGCGATCTGCTCGGGAAACCGGGCGGCGCGGTAGAAGCCGACCGCCGCCCCCCAATCGTGCAACACCAGGGTGACATTCTCCGTCAGGCCCAGAGCGTCGAAGAACGCATCGAAATATTCGATATTATCTTTGTAGTGGTAGGCATCGCGCGGCGAGGTCGACGAATGGCCATGGGCGATGAAGTCGGGGGCGATAATCCGCCCCAGCCCTTCAACATGGGGAATGACGTTGCGCCACAGGAACGACGATGTGGGGTTGCCGTGCATAAACACAATCGGATCGCCCTCGCCGAGATCGATATAAGCCATCTCGGCGTCGCCGACCCGTACCGTTTTCCGGAGTGATGGGTTCTCGGTCGAGAGGGTTTGGGCCGGATCCGGCGTCGGCAAAACCGCTTTGGGCGCGTTCACAAGTCGTTTCCTTTCTTTTTACGAAGTGCTGGTCGCGGCAACGTAGCATTGTTCCCACCCTTTAAGTATGAGGCCGAAGGGCGTACGCTTTTCGCTGTTCCTTTCGGACCGGATGGGGTGGAGGCGCTGCGATGGTCGCGGTCGACCAGGCTTTTACGCGCAAAGTTCGAAACACGGATCGCCGGCCACTGCCGGTTCTTGATCTAGCGCCGTATTTCGCCGGTGATGCCGCGGCAGAAGAAGCGCTCGCCAGCGACTTGCGGGAGATCGCCGGCGACCTCGGTTTTCTTTGCGTCGTCAATCATGGCGTCGCGCCGGAAGTTCTGCGTACCATCCAAGATCAAACAGCCGAACTCTTCGCGCTCGCCGAAGACACAAAACTCGAGGTCCAAGTAGATCAGCACGAGCGGGGCTATTTGCCCTTCCGCTCCACGGTCGTCCGCGAATCCCGTTATCACGACAAAGCCCAGATCGATTACTATGAGGCCTTTAACTACGGCACCGACTACGCCGACGACGACCCGAATGTGATCGCCGGGACGCGGCTGTTCGGGCAAAACCGTTGGCCCGACGGGGCGCCGGACCTACCAACCGCGGCGCTAGCGTATTCCGACAGCATGGACGTACTGGCCCGGAGCTTGTTGCCGCTTTGGGCACGTGCACTCGGGTTGGAGCGCGGCTACTTCGCACCGTTTTTCTCCAATGCCCACGGCTATGTGCGGCTGATCCACTATCCGCCGAAGCCGGATCTGGCGTTGGACGAGTACGGCCTCGGCGCCCATTCCGATACCTGCTTTATGACTCTGCTGCCGCGCGAAAACGAAACGGGTATTCAGGTTATGGACGCTGATGGAGAATGGTTTTGGCCCGAGACACCGGAAGACGCCATCCTGGTCAATTTCGGCCAACTGCTCGAGCGCTGGTCGAACGGATTCGTGCGCGCGACGCCGCACCGTGTGATCCCGCCGTTGGCCGGCCATAGATACTCGCTACCGTTCTTCTACAGTCCCAATTTAGGCCAACGCTGTTCGTGTCTGCCGACGTGCCACAGCGAGAATAACCCGCCGCGCTATGAGCCGGTTTCGTTCCAGGAATTTCACTCTTGGTATATGAGCCGGGTTTACGCCCACTTCGAGGCGTTCGACCAACCCAGCGACAACTAGAAAGGAACGCCCGTGCAGCTTTACGGCCAAGGCCTGTTGATGACGTTCACCGAGGTGCCGCCCGATCTCGAGAACGACTTCAACGAGTGGTACAACCGCGAGCATCTCGACGAACGGATCAATATTCCGAGGTTCCGCCGCGCGCGGCGCTACGAGGGCATCGACGCCGGGATCAAATACTTCACGACCTACGAAGCGCTGACGTCGGACGACATTGCCTCACCGGCCTACCTGGATGTGCTCAAGGAGCAGACTGAGTGGAGCCGCTCGATCATGCCGCAGTTTTCCAAGTGGCACCGCATGCCGTGCCGTGTCGTCGCCGATCACACCCACGGCATGGGCGCGGCGCTCTCGCTGCTAAGACTGTTCCCCGACCCCGCACAAACCGATGAGCTGGTGGCATGGCTGAACGGCGGTGCGTTTGAAGAACTCAACAAGTCGCCCGGTATCGTTGGCGCCTGCGCCGCGTCGGTCGACCTGGACGCCGATGCCAGGCTCGCCGCCGCTTTCGGGCAGACGCTCGACCCGGATCAAAACATCGAATGGGCGATCCTTGTCGAAGGCACCGATCCCGATCAAACGACGGCCACCGCGCGGGTCCATCTGACGGAGCGGCTCTCGGCTGCTGTACTGCCGGGCACCGAACTAACCGTCGAGACCTACCGCTTCATGTACGGCAATCTGCGCACGAACGACGACGTTATTGCGTGAAAGGACACTCCGATAAATGAGCGAAACCGCTTATCAAGTGATTCACCCCGATTCCGCCGGCGAGATCATCACCATGGCTGAGCCCGACGACGAGCGCGTCTGGGTGCCCCAGGCCGACCAAGTCTGGTTTCGCCCGCTTATGCTCGACACCAGAGCCGGCAGCTTCACCGACCTGTTGCGGGTGCGACGCGCGGGTACGATCTCGCGCCACCGCCACCCGGCGGCGGTGCACGGCTACGTCATTCGGGGCCAGTGGCATTACATCGAGCACGATTGGACCGCGACACCCGGCGCCTTCGTCTACGAGCCGCCGGGCGAGACCCACACGCTCGTGGTCGACAATGACGACGAGATGGTCACGCTGTTCCACAATTTCGGACCGGTGATCTATGTCGACGATGCCGGTACCCAGACCGGATATGACGACGTGTTCACCAAGATCGACCTATGCCGCAACTGGTACGAGGAGTGCGGCCTCGGCACCGATTATCTCGACCAGTTCATCCGGTGATCACATCACCGCGCCGATCTGCCACGGAATAAACTCGTTGTCGCCGAAGCCGAGCGCCTCCGACTTGGACTGGCGGCCGCTGGCGATCTCCAGGAAATAATCGAAGATCTGCTCGCCGACCTCTTGCACGGTCGCGTCACCGTCGGCGATCACGCCGCAGTTGATATCCATATCGTCGGCCATGCGCTGGTACATCGGCGTGTTGGTCGAAAGCTTGATCGAAGGCGACGGTTTGCAGCCATAAACCGAGCCGCGGCCCGTGGTGAAGCACACCAGGTTGGCGCCCGAGGCGACCTGGCCGGTGATCGACGCCGGATCGAAGCCGGGGCTATCCATAAAAACGAACCCCTTGGTGTCGACCGGCTCGGCATATTTGTAGACGCCGGTCAGATTGGTAGTGCCGCCCTTGGCCGCGGCGCCGAGGGATTTCTCCAAGATGGTGGTGAGTCCACCCGCCTTGTTGCCCGGCGAGGGGTTGTTGTCCATCGAGCCGTGATTGCGCTCGGTGTAATCCTCCCACCAGCGGATGCGTTCGATCAGCTTCTCGCCAACCTCCTGACTTACCGCGCGGCGGGTCAGCAGATGCTCCGCCCCATAGATTTCCGGGGTCTCGGACAGAATGCCGGTGCCACCATTCGCGACCAGCCGGTCGACCGCGTTGCCCAGCGCCGGGTTGGCGGTGATGCCCGAATAAGCGTCAGAGCCGCCGCACTGCAGCGCAACCGTAAGCTCGCTGGCCGGCACCGTCTGCCGTTTCACATTGTTTGCCGCCGGCAGCATCGACGCAATGCGCTCCACCGCTTCGTCGACGGTTTTACGGGTGCCGCCGGTCTCCTGAATCGTCATGGTCTGGAACGTGTCGTTGAGTTCGAGACCGTAGGCGTCGAGCAGGAACGGAATCTGGTTCACCTCGCAACCGAGGCCGACGATCAGCACGCCGGCAAAGTTGGGGTGCTGGGCGTAGCCCCAAAGGGTGCGCTGCAGATTCTCATAGCCCTCCCCGGAATCGGCCATGCCGCAACCGGTGGCGTGAACGAACGCGGACACGCCGTCGATGTTGGAATAGTCGCTCAGCCGGCCGGTGCTGTTGAAGGTATCGGCGATGTAGCGGGCGACGGTGGCCGAACAGTTCACCGAGGTGAGGATACCGATATGGTTGCGCGTACCGACCTTGCCGTTGGCGCGGACATAACCTTCGAAGGTGCGCCGCTCCTCTTCAGCTACCAACGGCGCGTTGCTTAGTTCCGTCGAGTAGGCATAGTCGCGCTCGAATATGCGGAATTCGCAGTTGTGTGTATGGATGTGGTCGCCGGGCTTGATGTCTTCCATGGCGAAACCGATGATCTGATCGTATTTGCGCACTGGATCGCCCTTGGAAATCGCCACCGTCGCGATCTTGTGCCCTCGCGGGATCGGCGCCAGGGTCGTTACGTCTTCGCCCGAAACACCGGTATTGGGCAGGATTTCGGTACGGGCAACGACAACATTATCGTTGCCGTTCAACCGGATAGTCAGCGGGGCAGCGTCGGACATGGCTCACTCGCAAAATCGATATTGATGCCCCTAACATAGTCGGAATCGCTGCCGACACCACCAGCCTTTATTTCAGAAAACGTCTCGGCTTGACCTAAAATACGGGGAAAATATCGAGTGACTGTGCGTCCGCTTTTACGCTCTCCATATGCGCTTTCGCACGTTGTTCGGCTTTGACCGATGCCTCGTGTCGGACAGTCACCAGGCGAAGATGCTTTTCGGCATCGCGCAATACCGGCGCCAAAGCTTCGATTCTCAAAGTATGCTCAGGGTCATTGGCCGACGGCGGCCCAGCAGCCCTCAACGCGGCATCGATCCCTCTCAATTCGGCCAGTCTGGCTTCGGCGTCACTGAGGGCTTGCGTCGCCTCGGTCAGCGACAAGGACGCCTCCTTCCACGCATCCACCGCTCTTTTTACAACCTGCGCCTTTGCCTTGGCTT
The DNA here is from genome assembly GCA_965267185.1 of Alphaproteobacteria bacterium. GTDB lineage: Bacteria > Pseudomonadota > Alphaproteobacteria > UBA6615 > UBA6615. The sequence continues at coordinate 1,754,292 of OZ253937.1, forward strand.
CCGCCGTGGTCGTGTCCGCCTCTTCCCTCGCTTTGGCCTTAACCGCTTCGGCCTTGGTTTTAGCAGCTTCGGTTTCGGCACCCGCCTCTATGCGCGCCACAGCTGCCGGATCATCAACCGCCGCGGCGTCGGATCCTGCTACCGAGGCTGCGGACTTGCCGTCAAAGGAGAATGACCACTCGAATTCCGCGACAAACAACGTACTCGCACCGGCCATCAAAAATATAACGGCGCCAGTCACGGCAATTGATCGGCGCACGCGGTGACGGCGAAATAACCTATTCAGGAAAGATGACCTTACACCCCCGCCAACTTGGGCGCTGTAGACCTCGATCGGTAGATCGATATTCTTCAAAGTCTTGCGCCCAAGGCGCCTGAATATGTCACCGAATGTGTGTCGAATCTGTTCATAAACCGCGCCGGAAATGCAAATCCCCGACGGCTCCGCCAAGTTTTCGAGGCGGACGGCGATATTAACGCCATCACCGTAGACATCTTCCTGATCCGGAATGATATCGGCGACATTGAGACCCATGCGAAACTCGAGATTTTTGCCGTCGCCATTTGCGGCGTTGCGATCGAGCATTTTTTGCTGAATGTCGATCGCGCATTGGACGGCATTTCCGACACTGCCGAACTCGAGCAGAAAACCGTCACCCATCGCCTTAAAAAGCCGGCCGTTGTGGGCCACAATTGCAGTCTCGATCACACCCGACCGCGCTGCCTTGAGATCAGCCAGCGTCCGCACCTCGTCTTCGTGCATCAGCCGCGAATAGCCCACGGCGTCGATCGCAAGGATCGCCGCAAGTTTAGGCTGCTCGGTACGTGATACGCTTTCCATCTGCTGCTTTTTTCGTGCCTTCGAGCCAGGACGCTACGGACGCGAAGGAAACACGGATCCGGCGATCTCAACGCCTTTGCAAACGAAATACGGCCGCAGTCTGCCGGATCGTCACCAGCTTCTATTTCGCATCATTTTGTGGCCACTTTAAGGCTTGCCGAAAGCCGGCGGTTCTCAGCCGTAGAGGTGAGCGCCCAGCATAAAGCGGCGGCCGGATGTGACCGGCAGCACCTCGTGCAACAACGAGCATGACCAAACAATCGCCGTGCCTGCCGGAACGTCATAGACGTGATCGCTGCTTTCGCGAAAGGCGAGCTCGCCCCCTTCATACGCCCCATTGTTCAAGTTGACCGAGACGGTGAACCGGCGATGCTGCGTGGGCGGGGTGGGATTGTCCCGGTGGGCGGGCAAGCCGCCGCCAAACTCCGCATCGTAGCAAGCGATACGGTACTCCTCGCGCTTGGTCGGACTATAGCCGAATGCTTTGTCCATTTGCGGCACCACCCGGCTTAACACTTTGCTGTCGAGCTCGCGGCCAAGCTCAGGATCGCGAACCAAATATTGCACGACATGGCCGTAGACGGCGTTGCGCACCTTCACGTCGCCTTTCTCGCGGTCGATCCCTTCGCTTACCTGTCCGTCGCCATCCCAGACTTTGAGCGGACGATGCCAAACCTCGATCAGCTTCTCGCAAAGCTCGGGCTCCATCGCGTTGGGAACGACTAGAACCGGCGGGTGGACATCCAGCACACCGCGCGGGCGCAGCGCATCTTGCTCCCGCAGGCTCGCTAGGACCCGCTCCGCCTGAGCACCTATCTTCTCGTCCTCACAGACTTCAACCACGCGCCCATTGGGGTCGAGAACGACGCAAGCGGGAAAAGCACCTTCGTCCCCAAGCTCGATCCCGTAGCGGCGAAAAACATCGCCGTCCTCGTCCGTCAGCAAGTGAAACGGGATATTCTCGGCTTGCGCGAGCGCCACATTGTCCATCTTCAGCCGTCGCGAAATCACGAATATTGTGGCGACAGTTCCATTCAGCTGTTTCTGCACCTCGGCGAAGGCACTTAACAGTTCCGCGCTGTGGTCCGTACTCGATATCGCGGGGTTCCGGTCGAAAACGAGAACCGCGAAATCCCCCATCACATTGTCTTCGAGCGGTGTGGCGTTCTCATCGTTATGGTCACGCAGTGCAAAGGGCGGCGGCGTGTGGCCGATTTTCGCCAGCATTTTTGTGTCCCCCAGTTCATGCTCGCTCGAATACTATGGGGCGTTTTTACATCGAGATCAAAGGATCAAGCCTAAACACCGCCTTGCACGAGAAGTTGGGGTCGACCAACAGCAGCGCTGCTGTATCTAGGCGGGCGCTTTACCCTCCGCTTCGGCGCGCAATTCGACGCGGCGGATTTTGCCCGAAACCGTTTTCGGCAGGGCGTCGCGGAACTCGATCTCGCGTGGATATTTGTAGGGCGCGGTCTGGCTCTTGACGAAATCTTGAATGTCTTTTTCCAACTCCGGCGACGGCTCGTGGCCCGGCGCCGGAATAACGAACGCCTTGACGATCGAGCCACGTAGCTCATCCGGTTTGGCTACGACGGCGGACTCCGCAACCGCAGGGTGTTCCTGTAGCGCGCTCTCCACCTCGAACGGGCTGATCCGGTAGCCCGCCGAAGAGATGATGTCGTCGGAACGGCCGACGAACCAGATATAGCCATCACCATCGCGGGTCGCGGTGTCACCTGAGAAGTACCAGCCGTCGCGGAAGCAGGCAGCGTTAGCCTCGTCGTCCTCATAATAGCCGGTAAACAGACCGGGCGGATGGGGGTCGCTCAAGCGCACGCCGATATGACCGACCTCGCCATCGGCAACCGGCTGGCCGTCGTCGTCGATCACATTCACATCAATGCCAGGCACCGGCCGCCCCATCGAGCCGGGCCGAACTTCCAGGCCGGGAATATTGGCGACGATATTGATCGTCTCGGTTTGACCGTATCCGTCATAGACATCAGTGCCCGTCACATCCTTCCACACCCGCATGACTTCCGGGTTAAGCGGCTCGCCGGCGCTGATCGAATGGCGGATCGAGCTCAGGTCGTAGCCGGCCAGATCGGCTTGAGCAAACACCCGGTAGACCGTGGGCGGTGCACAGAAGGTGGTCACCCCCAAGCGCTCGACCAGGCGCAGATGCATGTCGGCGTCGAAGCGCAGATCGCCATCGTAGAGCACGTTGGTGGCACCCATGAGCCACGGCGGAAACAGCATGCCCCAGGCCGCCTTGGCCCATCCGGTGTCCGACAGGGTCCAGTGAACATCGTCCTCGCGCAAATCCATCCAATAGCGGCCGGTAATGGCGTGGGCGAGCGCATAGCCGTGGTCGCGCGGCACCATTTTGGGAAACGCCGTCGTACCGGAGGTGAAGTAAACGAGCATCGTGTCATCCGCGCGCGTACGCGGCACGTCGCTGCGACTCAATTCCTCGGGAGCATCGGCGCACGCCGCCTCATACGACGTCCACCCCTCCCGCTCGCCGCCGATGACAATCAAATGTTCGAGCGAGGGGCAGTTGGCGCGAATATCTTCGATCTTATCGGTCGCGTCGGCGGTGACGATGGCAAGCTTCGCCTTCGATTTGTTGATGCGGTACTCGATATCCTTAGGCATCAACAAGTTCGTGCCAGGCATGGCAACCACGCCGGTTTTGATGCAGCCGATCATCACCTGATACCAAGCCGGCAGCCGCGGGATCATGACGAAGGCGAAATCGCCTTGCTTCGCGCCCAAGCCAAGAAGCACATGGGCGAACCGGTTGGCGGCTTTGTTCAGATCGGAGAACTTATGGTGCTCGACGGTCTCGCCGTCGCGCGCGACATAAATGAACGCGGTCTTATCGGCCTCGCGTGCGCGCTGTTCGATAACGTCGAACCCGAAATTATAGAATTCAGGAATCTCCAGACTGAATTCGGCGCGCGTCTGTTCGTAATCGGTGAACGCCGGTAAGTCGACCATGTTCCCTCCCCGCTTCCGTTGCGCTCAGAACTTAAGCACGGTGTCGATGTAGTCCCACTGCGACATCCAGCGCATACCACCTTGGGTCGGCGGTTGCGGCGCCTGGAACTCGAGCCAGCGCACCGCCCGGCCCTCCTTGGGAAAGAAAGCGTGTTGGGCGCCGACGCCGGTCCAGCCATAGTCGCCGGTCTCCAGCGTGTAGTCCTGGCCATCGAAGGTGACGTCAACTGCACCATCCAGGATGAAATAGCCCTCCTCGAAGGGATGGTCGTGGTGGTTGCACAAGCCGCCATCGGGAAAACCGACCACGAAGAGATTGAAATGGGTGGCGCCGAAATTGGCGTCCATCAGCATGCGCAACGAAAAACCGTGCAGATCGGACGTGACCGTCGAGGCCGGTGGATGCTGATCGGGTTCGTAGTGCCCCATCATCCGGTTGCGCGGGTCGCGCAGATCGGGCGGCGCTGCCTGCTGGGTCCACTCGGCGGGCCCGGCGAACCAGGTGTCCTGCCAGCCCCCCGGCGCTTTGGGCTGCGGCGCCGACATTTCAATCCACCGCGCCGCGCCGGGTGCGCGATTGCGCATGGCGTGTTCAACACCGGTCGGCAGCAAAATGAAATCGCCTTCGCCCAACCGGTACACATGGCCGTCGCGATTGACCTCAAGCTCGCCCCCGACGATGAAAAGCGCCTTTTCGAAGGCATGGCTCACCAGCTCCGTCTCGCCGTCGCTGGCCAGTTCCATCGCGCCATAGGCAGCATGAACCGTATCGTCCGCGTGCTCGATGAACGGCGCCCAGGTCAAACCCTCGGCGTGTCCGTTATAGATCGGATGCGGCGCCAATTCCGCCGGATCGAAGCGGCCGACCTTGTGCATACTCTCCTCCCCAACAGCGAACGCTATTTGTTGCGGCGGCGATGCTCCAGGATCGCTTGGCGAACCGTCTCCGGTTGCGCCTCGACGGCCTCGGCGAGCTGCCGCAGTTCGTTGCGCAAACCATACACCTGATCGACCAGTGACAGAACCAGCGGCATGCCCTCTTCGGCGATACGCATATCGCGGCGGATTTGAACAATCATCTGCAGCCGCGCGACATCGATCTCGCGAAACCGCGGCTCGCCATCCTGGCGCTGGGGCGCAACCCAGCCTGCTGCAACCCAGCGGCGCAACTCGGCCCGTTTCAACCCGCTGACAACTCGAACAACGTCTGTTTCACGCATTGGCTATCTCCCCAATCCAGCGCGCGGATCGTAAGGATTCTCACGCTCCCAGCGATCGAGAAATTCGACCAACTCGTCGTCCGGTTTTTCCGGCAAAACAACTCTCAATGTCACGTACTGATCACCACGCTTACCGGCTTTGCCGGCAGCGACGCCCTTACCCTTTAGCCTCAGGCGTGTACCGCTATTCGCGTTTTTGGGAACCGTCATCACAACGGATCCGTCGGTGGTCGGCACGTCGATTTTCGCGCCTCCCGCCGCTTCGGCCAAGGTTATCGGCAGTTCGATATGAATATCGTCGCCCTCGCGGCGGAATAGCTTGTGGGGGCGTATATGAACTTCGACCAAAGCGTCACCGGATGGCGCACCGCCAACCCCGGGCTGACCTTTACCCTTCAGGCGCAGCACCTGCCCGTCGCGCACGCCAGCGGGGATGGTGAGATCGAGTGCGGAACCGTCGGGTAGGGTGATACGCTGCTTGGCGCCTTGCACGGCGTCGAGAAAATCGACGGTAAAGTTGTACCGCACATCACCACCACGCATGCGAAAGGCGGCACCCTGCCGCCCGCCGCCCTGCGCGCCGCGGGCATGGCCGAACAGATCGGAAAATACGTCACCGATGTCGGCAAAATCGGCAAAGCCTTCGGTCGAGTGATAGGGATGCTCGGCGCCGGCGTCGGCATAGTGACGGTAATACTGCTGCTCCGGCCGCTCATGGCCGCTGGCGTCAATCTCGCCCCGGTCGAAACGACCGCGCTTGTCCGGATCGCCCAAAAGGTCATACGCCGCCGAGACCGCCTTGAAGCGCTCTTCGGCGGCCGCATCGCCCGGATGCAAATCGGGATGATACTCCTTGGCGAGCTTGCGGTAGGCCTTGCGGATATCGTCCGCCGAGGCCTCGCGCGAGACGCCGAGTACCTTATATGGGTCGTCAGCCATGCTTCCCCGCAGGTTGTTGAGTCTGCGCCGGTTATGTAGGAAGCACGGCCCGCCATTTCACGACATTGACGCCGATCAACCGCATCAGCGTTCAAGCGTTGGAGCTGGCGCTTTGCTTAGTCGACCTTACACGCGACGGCATCCATCTCCACCAGGAACTCGGGCCGCGCCAAGCCCACTACGGCGAGGTACGTCGAGACCGGCTTATGGTCGCCGAGAAACTCCTGGCGTCCCGAGCTGACCATGAAAACATCGGCTGGATCGAGCGAGAACACGTTGAGCCGTACCAGATCTTCGACCCCCATATCGGCCGATTTGAGGATTTCGATGACATTGAGCCAGATTTGGCGGTGCTGCGCCTCGAAGCCGATCGGCATCGTGCCATTGGGCGTGATGCCAACCACGCCGGCGATGTGGAGTGTTCGCGCGCCCGGCGGCACTTCGATGCCTTGGCTGTAATGGGCGACGGCCGGGGCGATGGTATCGGGATTGTGTGCGGTTAACATAGCTCTCCTCCTCGCGTTTTTGTTGTTGGCCACGGCAGCGAAGACGCACCGACGCCACCGCGGCAACAACTATGACATGGAAGGGGAGCCCTTGCCGACAGGTACAGCGGGGTCAATCGACCTTGGCCGCCACCACGTCCATCTCGACCAGCCATTCGGCCCGCGCCAAACCGGTCACACACCAGGTCGAGGCAGGGTGATAATCGCCGACAAACTCCGCCCGGCCCTCGCGAAGATACTGAACGTCGTCCTCGTTGCGCGCATAGACCACCACCTTGACGATGTCTTCCACGCCCATGCCACGGTCTTTCAGAATGGCGATAACATTGCGCCAGGTTTGCCGGTGCTGTTCCTGAAAGCCTTCGGTGACGGAACCGTCGGGCAAGCTGCCGACTTGACCGGCCAGATACACCCAACGGGCGCCCGGCGGCACTTCGACAACGTGGCTGTACAAGTTGGCGGGGGGCGATACGGTATCGGGGTTATGCCGTGTGATGGTCATCACACCTCCTTGATGGGTTTATGGATTATTAAGGGATGGTAGAAATGTGCCGTATAACTGGCCTGCGCGGCAAATTTGTTGCAAAGCGAACTATAAGAAAGCCCGCATGACAGACATGAATGTTCAGACTAGGCCCACGACCTCGAACATCGAAACCGACGATTGGCGCGAATGGAACCCAGGACTGAAGAATGACGATCTGACGTTGGGGGCTGTTTTCAAAACTGTCCCCAATGCGGGACCCGACGAAATCGATCAGATAGTCCGTTTGCTGGAGAGCCCCGCTTCGCCTTACACAGCTCCGGGCGTGGTTAGGCTCCGCCACCACGATTGCATCCACATCTTGCTCGGCCGGGGCCTGCTCAACCAAGACGAAGCATTCGTCGTCGGTTACACCATGGGCACCGCCGCAGACCATATCAACGAAGCGCCGGTGCAGGCGCTGCGCCGTGCCGCAAAACTACTTTACAAACCGCCCTACCGGATGACCGACAACGACCTGGTTGCCTTCGACCTGGCGTTCGAGCTCAGCAGCACGTCCGACGCTCGAAATATCCACCAGTTCGATTTCGATCGCGCGATGGATCTCGATATCGGTGATATTCGCCGGGAGCTACGCATCGACGTGAAGGCGCTCATTGCGACATTCCGCGAGGAGCGGCTGCTGCTGCCCGGCAACAAGGCCAGCGAACGCCTACCGATCATCTAGCGGGTTTCCGCCTGCAGAAACGGCCGCGTCGCCTAAGCGCTGGAGAGCACTTTCTGAATCCGCTCCAAGGCCCAGTCGACCTGATCACGCGTAATCACCAGGGGCGGCGCGAAGCGGATCGTATCCTCGTGGGTCTCCTTGCAGAGAATACCCTCACTTTTCAGCGTCTCGCAGAACTGGCGCGCGCCACCGACCTCGGGATGAAATTCGACGGCCAACATCAAGCCGCGGCCGCGCACCTCGCGAATGCTGTTGCTGCGAATGCTGTTTAGCCCTTCGAGGAAATACGCGCCTTGTTTCGCGGCATTCTCGATCATGCCCTCCTCGACCAATACTTTCAGCGCCGTGCGCGCGATCGCACAAGCTAGCGGATTGCCGCCGAACGTGGAGCCGTGCTCGCCCGGTTGCAGTACGCCGAGCACTTCCGACGTCGAGAGCACCGCCGAGATGGGATAGAAGCCCCCCGACAACGCCTTGCCGACCAGTGTAAGATCGGCCTCAACACCCTCATATTCTTCCGCCAGCAACTTGCCGGTGCGGCCCAAGCCGGTCTGGATCTCATCGAATACCAGGGTCACGTTATGGCGGGTGCAGATATCACGCACCGCGCGCAGATAGCCGTCCGGCGGAATGATCACCCCGCCCTCGCCTTGGATGGGCTCGACCAGGAACGCCACCGTGTTGGGCGTAATCGCCGCTTCGAGCGCTTCGGCGTCGCCAAACGGGATCACCTTGAAGCCGGACGGGAACGGACCGAAGTTGCGCCGCGCCGTGGGGTCGGTGCTGAAACCGACAATTGCCAAGGTGCGGCCGTGAAAATTGTTCTGACAGACGATGATCTCCGCCTGGTTTTCCGGCACGCCTTTGACTTCGTAACCCCACTTGCGCACGCATTTGACAGCGCTTTCCACCGCCTCCGCGCCGCTATTCATGGGCAGCACTTTGCTGGAATTGGTGAGGTCGCAAACCTCTTGATAGAACGGCGCCAACTGATCGTTGTGGAACGCCCGCGAGGTCAGCGTCAGACGCTTCGCTTGGTCGACCATCGCCTGATAAATCTTCGGATGGCAGTGACCTTGGTTGACGGCCGAGTAGGCCGCCAAACAATCGAGGTAGCGGTTGCCGTCGACATCCCAAACGTAAACGCCCTCGCCCCGTGTCAACACGACGTTCAGGGGCTTGTAGTTATGGGCGCCTAACTCTTCCTCGATGCCCAGAAAGTCGGCGACATCGGCGCTATCAGCGGTCATGGTCCGTCGTCCTCCAAAGCGTGGTTACGGCGCGCTCTCATGCCGTGCCAAGATCTGCTCACCAAATAGGCTCTCTACCAATTCGACAAACAGCTTCGCGGTTTTATTTTCGATGTCGTAGGCCGGGTTGAGTTCCATGAGGTCGAGCGATGACATCAGCCCGGAATCATGGATCATCTCCATGCACAATTGCGCCTCACGGTAAGTGGGCCCTCCCGGTACGGCAGTGTCGACACCGGGCGCAATCGCGGGATCGAGAAAATCGACATCGAAGCTCACATGCACGTGCCCACCAAGCGCCGCCAGCCTTTCTAGCGCGATGTTCATGGTCTCGCGCATACGGATTTCGTCGATCCGGCGCATGTCGAGAACCTCCATGCCGCTCTCCACCACCATGGTCTTTTCCATCGCGTCGACCGAGCGCACGCCGATCTGCACGATGCGAGAGGTGTCGAGCATGGGCAGGGTCGGTCCCAGTTTGGTGAGACGGTCGGGGCCCTTCCCTGCGGCAATGGCAACGGGCATGCCGTGGATGTTGCCGGTCGGCGACGTTTCAGCAGTGTTGAAATCGGCATGAGCATCGAGCCACAAAACAGAAAGCGGCTTGCCTGCGGCAGCACAGTGCGCCGCCACGCCGGCGATCGATCCGATCGCCAGCGAATGGTCGCCGCCCATCAAAATGGGCAACCGTCCGTTGTCGAGCGCGCCATGCACGGCATCGCGCGCTTGCTCACACCACTGTGCGACTTCCTCCAAATGGCGATACCCGTCGACCGGGCCACGGTTGGGATTCGCAGGGCCGACTAGATTACCTAAATCGGCAACCGTGTAGCCAAGCCGTTCCAGCGCCTCCTGCAACCCTGCCACCCGTAGCGCTTCGGGGCCCATAGAGCCGCCGCGATGGTCAGCGCCGGCGTCGGTGGGCGCGCCAATGAGGTCGATCGGCGGGTGGTTTTTAGCGGGGTCCGTCATGATCGGGTCCGAGTATGCAACCGATCTGTGAAAGATTTCGTTAAGCTTTTACAACCGCAAGTATGGCACAGCTTCCGGTCGATCTAGAGCCGTCAATCGCTAGGCTGCGGCATGCCGAGCACAAACTGGCCGACCATGGCTTCGTCGCGCGGATCGAGCTTGAGAATGTCGGCAACGGGCAATTCGGGGAACGCGCCGGTCGGGCACGGCGCCAGCTCGAGCATCTCCGCCGCCAGGTACATGGTCTGGTAAAGCCCCCCGGTTTCGTGAAGGATCAGGTGGTAGGGGATACCGACATATTTCCACGCCACCCTTCCAAAGACCGATGTGATGGCGAATAGAACGGCGGGACGAGCATTCTTGGCGGGGTCGAGCGCCATGCTGCGCATTGCCGATGCCAGCATGAAATCGCGTTCTTCCGTTGTGCTTTCCATCCGCTCCAACGCATGGTCGTAGGGACAATAGTGGTAAAGACCCGGCTCGATTTCGGCGACGTTATCGATGACGAGATAAAGTTCCAGCGAATAACGCGCACCGCCGCTGGCATAGTTACGAAGGAAAATCGGTCCTAGCGCCGTCTGGATTTCTCCGTCGCGCACCCGCGCTGTCAACTGCAGAAACTGCTCCAACCGCCACTTCTCCATGGGCTCGGTGGCGTAGTTGCGCCCGGAATGACGGCGACTCAAACAGGCGGAAAGATCCATCTCCCGATCGAAGCTGTCATGGGCCGTAAGCAGAATGCGCTTCGATGAGCGGATCTCCTTTTTCGACGGCGGCGGATCGCCGGCGGCGCTGAGATCGGGCTTGGAATAACCGCTGTTGAATTGACGGTGAAAAGCCAGTTCGATCGGGTTCAGCCGGTTGGCGAAGGCGTCGGCTCCACCCATCTTTGAAAACGCCTCGTCATCGAGCAGGATTTTTTCCTCGATCAGAGCGTCCACCGCGCCCTTGCCTTCCTCGGACAGGTCGGCCGCCGCCGCGGCGAGGGGGCGGCCCGCCATCACCTCGCCCAACAGCTTGACGCATTCGCCCGACACCTCGAAGCGGCTGCCGTCGAGGCTATTCAACAAAACGGCGCCATCGCCATCGAGGCCGCCGTGGATGACGCAATAGGGAGAAACGTAGTAGCGGTCTTCGGCCATAGCGAACCTATGCGAAAGGATGAGGCATCGGGTTGAGATCGTCGATGGTGCGGACACGGGTATCCAGCCCCAAGAGTTTGGGCACCTCGAAAAGCCGGTCGCCGCCGAGAACCCGACGCCGGATGGTGCAGTTCAGCGGTTGCGTTCCGGGAATAATGACTTTCACCCCGATCAAGCCTAAGGCCTCCAGGTAGGGTGGCGTGCAGTCGAGGACGATCACTTCGTAGCCCCGCCGCGCCAACCTGCCGACAAGCGTTTCGAGTTCAGCCGGGGTGTCCATCGGGCCATCCAAAAAATGTCTGTGGTCGGCGAACGACACGGTTTCATCGGACTCTGTTAGAAAGCGCGCTTCCTTATTCTTTTCTGGGCTTTGGTAAAAACTGTGATGATCCATAATGCTCTCGATCGCGTGCCCATCCCAGTTGTCGGCCAAGTCGGTCTGATAGACGTCCTGGTCTTTAAGATAAGGAAATAAGAACTGCACGAATTCCCGATGCAGCTTGTGGAGGCAACGCGTCCGGTCGAGCGAGGAGGAAATGTTCAAAAAATGGAAATTCGGATTCTCTTCGTCCCGCAGAACGGACATCACGACGGGAACCTCGAAGTCGGTCGTGTAATCGACAAACTGGGCATCGATGGAAAGCGCCTTCAGCGTCGCCCGCACATCGAAGGGGTCGACGTCGGTATCCGCGATGTCGAGTTTCGGTAGCGATAAGCGATTCAACCACGCAATAAAAAGAGCGTCGCGTTCCAATATTTCATAGATGCCGGCAAGGATCGCGTCGTGCAGCGTGCTGTGGGCGGCCGCCCCGTTGCTCGTGGGATCGAAGATGCGACCTTGTGTCCGCGGACCGAATACGAGGTCGGTTGGCACGAGCACCGGTTCGCGCTTGGTCATGTTGAACGCCCACATCCATGACAACACCATATCGGGATCGAACTTCTGAATGCCGAAGCCGGGCTCGCGATACTGCTCATCGGCATAGAGCGGCGCGCGGCGCGGATCGAGAGCTTGGTCGGCAATCTTGGCGTAGCGCCGGCGTAGCACACGCTCCGCGGGGAGCTCATAGAGCGTAAAGAATCGCTCGAGGCTTTCGATCACCGCCAGAGTCTCGGCACGGCGCGGATCTTCAAAGTCGACTCCCGTGCTAAGGGCGGACGAACTTTCGACCCCCGCCGCCCTTCGGCGGCTCACCATGGTGTGATGGGCATTCGCCATGGGGTTCGACACCGGGTCGGCCCCACGCGCCCGATAGGCTCGGTAAATCGCAAACCGGTCATCGGCTGTAACGGGAGAGACGCCGTCAACGAAACCGAGCGAACTATTCACCAAAGGCCGTAACCGCCGCCCCAAATCGTCCAGATCGGCCGGCGTCCGATATCCGGACTCGAAGTTGGTTTGCCACCAACGCTCGGTTTGCGCGCGCATCCTATCGGCACGCGCCCGTTTGACCGGAAAACACACGCGGCAGTTTGGATGCCGCGATACGGTCTGGGTCTCCGAAACCGGTTGTTTCAAATCCACAGTCAAAGCATCGCTATCTATCGGCCGGGAACCGGCCTTCATGTCGAGTGCTTTACGGACGGCGATAACCGTAAGCTTGGCGAGGATGGCGATATGATGTGCGTCGGCGCGGTGCCGCCAATGCGCCGGCTCGGGGAAGCGCCGATGCAGATAAGGCGCCATCGCGGCGCGGAGCGGGTCGCGGTCAGCTCTGTAGAGCGCCGCGCATTGGGGGCAACCCTCCGCGACCCCCGCACCGTTCACAATCATCACCGGCCCCACATGGCCGTGAGTCTCGGTTATCTCAACCGTTACCAGAGGCGTTTCGAGCTGCCGGCAAAAGCGCGCCGTTTCACCCAGTAAGTCACTCGGCTGATCGAGGCAAAGGACCACGATGTCGACAGCTTTAATCGCACCGGTCAGCGCACGCCGGACCGCATCGGGACCAGTATCGCCAACCGATATCGTTGACACCCTCCCGGCCTGGCCGCTCGTCAGAACGCTCTCGACAACGTGGTGCTTTACGGACCCGAGTTCATCGGTCCGATAGAACGCCCCGACGTCGGCGAAACGTACTGTCGACGGATCGAACACGCTCACTTGCAAACCGTCATAGCCTAAAACCTGTTTCAGGGCGGCAAGCCCCAGATCACCGAGTCCAACCAGCAGCATCTTTGTTTCTGTTTGCCCTATCGCAGTGCCCTCTTGGGGCCCGCGAAAATAGTCGGCTCGATCGGCTCCGTTCTCCGGCGCAACCGGCGATGGACCAGCAAGTAATTTTCGCTCGGCTAGTTGCTCGATGAGCGAGGCCCCGACGCCATCGTCGAATCGATCAGCGACAGCCGCTGCGCCACCGTAAACGGCATCGAGTAAGCCGTCCGGATCGCGGGTCACGGGGACATCGTCGAGAACTTCGACCTGCTCGCCATGCTTTACCATCCAGCGGCCGCCATATGGCATGAGCTGCACATCCGGTCTCAATTGAAGCTGCGTCACGAGGAAATTCCTTATTGAAACCGGCCGATGTCACATCGAGTTAGGGGCGAGGCGCTACTCCGCATATGCTCAGTGTCCCGGCCCTTTTTCTAACCCTCTAACTACGTCATCAAACGTAACCGCGTCATTAATTAGCCATAGGTCAACTACGAAAGTGGCCGATCCAAGCGCCGCGAACAGATGTAAAGCATTAGAACAGTGTAAAAAAATCCTACAGTTACGTCCGGAGCAGAAGGATTTTCCCGCGACACCAGCAAATGACAGGATTTTTAGTGTTAATTGACTGAAAGAACGGACGGAATCGCCACCGGACCCGCGAAAACTGTCGGTAAACTTTACAGTCGAGGATCCGTTCGCGGCGTCCAAATGCATAACCTTATAATAAATAAAGGAAAAAAGTTTGGCACGGTGCTTGCGTAACTAGCCGGTGTGCACGCGTAAGAATGCACATGATCATGATCAAGAGGAGCATCGTTATGGCTGATCACAAAGAACCTAAAAAGACCGACGATCCGGAGGCTGTTGCCCGCCGGGCGTTCCTGAAGAAAGTGGGCACCGTGGGCGCCACTGCACCGGCCGCAGCGCTGCTGCTCGCCGCGAGCAACAAGAAGGCGTCTGCCCAAATCTACGGCGGCTGCGACACCTGCGATTGCGATTGCACCATCGCACAGTGCACCGTCTTCTAAGCATTCGAAACCTAGTTTCACGCTTAGCAGCGGCCAGGTACTGGTCGCTCGTGACAGGCCAACCCTCCGGGGTTGGCCTTTTGCGTATTGTTTAATCGAAACGCAGGCCGCCGGTGCGTTTATCAACTGTCAGAAAATTTGACAGTTTCCAAGATGGCCAGTAGTCCCAAACAAACAACCCATTGAAAAACAAGTAAAAGTTTCTTGGCACACTACTTGCCTATAAAGACACGTGTGCGCGTAAGAACGCACATGATCATGATCAAGAGGAGCATCGTTATGGCTGATCACAAAGAACCTAAGAAAACCGACGATCCGGAGGCCGTTGCCCGCCGGGCGTTCCTGAAGAAAGTGGGCACCGTGGGCGCCACCGCCCCGGCCGCAGCGCTGCTGCTCGCCGCGAGCAACAAGAAGGCGTCCGCCCAGATTTACGGCGGCTGCGACACCTGCGATTGCGATTGCACTACCTCGTGCGCCACTTTCAACTAGGCAGTTTGAAACGCTAGTTTCACGCTTAGTGGCGACCACATACTGGCCGCTCGCACCAGGCCAACCCTCCAGGGTTGGCCTTTTGCGTTGAGGGCCTGGTGGCGCAATGACTGCAATATTGGCGGAATCCCTATCCTGCGCATCAACTGTCAGAAAATTTGACAGTTTCTAGGGCTGTCACCGGTCGAAAACATGCAACTCTTTGATAAATATGAAAAACTTACCTGGCACACTACTTGCGTATGAAAATACGTGCACGCGTAAGAATGCACATGATCATGATCAAGAGGAGCATCGTTATGGCTGATCACAAAGAACCTAAAAAGACCGACGATCCGGAGGCTGTTGCCCGCCGGGCGTTCCTGAAGAAAGTGGGCACCGTGGGCGCCACTGCACCGGCCGCAGCGCTGCTGCTCGCCGCGAGCAACAAGAAAGCGTCCGCCCAGATCTACGGCGGCTGCGACACCTGCGATTGCAGTTGCACTATTCCTGCGTGCATTACTGCGGTCTAGGCCGTTTGACGCTTTAATTTCACGCTTAGCAGCGGCCGGTTACCGGCCGCTCGTGACAGGCCAACCTTCCAGGTTGGCCTTTTGCGTTGGGGCCCGGTAGTGCAATGACCGCCATATCAGCAGGATCGCCATTGCACACATGAACTGTCAGAGAATTTGACAGTTTCCAACGCGATTACCGCCCCTAAACATATAACCTATTGATAAATATGAATAGAATATCTGGCATGTAAATTGCTCATGATGATTATGTGCACGCGTAAGAATGCACATGATCATGATCAAGAGGAGCATCGTTATGGCTGATCACAAAGAACCTAAGAAAACAGACGATCCGGAGGCTGTTGCCCGCCGGGCGTTCCTGAAGAAAGTGGGCACCGTAGGCGCCACTGCCCCGGCCGCAGCGCTTCTGCTCGCCGCGAGCAACAAGAAAGCGTCTGCTCAGATCTACGGCGGCTGCGACACCTGCGAGTGCATCACCTTTTGCTCGTGCATAACACCACCCCCCTGATCTTCGAGTTTAAGGTTACATAGCGGCCAGATTCTGGTCGCTCGCGACAGGCCAACCCTTCCGGGTTGGCCTTTTGCGTAGGGATGGCAATCAAAAAGCAACGGAATCAAAAGGCTCCTGGCTCAAAACCCCATCGGGGAATCTAAGCCCCGGGGCAATCCATCAAATTACAGCAGTAATTCTGTATATTGATGTAAATAAGAACACGACACGTTGCGCCGAGGCGAAAGATCGGCGACGATGGGTAACGACGTAGGAAAACACTCACAAAACAAACGTCGATTATCACCTGGAGAGGCATCGTTATGGCTGATCACAAAGAACCTAAGAAGACCACCGACGATCCGGAGGCCGTTGCCCGCCGGGCGTTCCTGAAGAAAGTGGGCACCGTGGGCGCCACCGCACCGGCCGCAGCGCTTCTGCTCGCCGCGAGCAACAAGAAAGCGTCTGCCCAGATCTATGGCGGCTGCGACACCTGCGACTGCAGTTGTACTATTGTTGCGTGCATTACTACGTCCTAGGCCGTTTGACGCTTTAGTTTCACGTTGTACGGCTGATTGCCGGCTGTGCGTAACAGGCCAACCCTTCGCGGTTGGCCTTTTGCGTTGGGCGGCTATCGAAAAGAGGCGAGATAGACGGGCTCCTGATCAATCAATCTCATTGGAATCCCCCGATCGGGACTCCCATACCCGATCGGGACTCCCATAATCGACAAATCCAATAAATTACAGCAATAGTTCTGTATATTGATGCAGTATCGAACACGACACGTTGCGCCGAGGCGAAAGATCGGCGACGATGGGTAACGACGTAGGAAAACACTCACAAGAACAAACGTCGATTATCACCTGGAGAGGCCTCGTTATGACTGATCACAAAGAACCTAAACTGACCGACGATCCGGAGGCCGTTGCCCGCCGGGCGTTCCTGAAGAAAGTGGGCACCGTGGGCGCCACCGCCCCGGCCGCAGCCCTGCTGCTCGCCGCGAGCAACAAGAAGGCGTCCGCCCAGATTTACGGCGGCTGCGACACGTGCGATTGCGATTGCACCGTCGAATAAGCGCTTCGAAACATTAGTTTCATGTTTAGCAGCGGCCGGTGACCGGTTGCTCGTATCAGGCCAACCCTTTGGGTTGGCCTTTTGCGTTGGGGCGCAGCCGGGGCGCTACGAAATCAACAGGCTGACCGTTCATCACTTCTGCCAGGATCTGGCGGCTATCAATCCACCAAATTGCGGTAGTATTTCCGCATATTCATGCAAGCAAAGATGTTGGTTATTGCCATAGTGCTAAGAATGGGTGACGATGAATGTAGATGTCGAAAATTATCCACAGAAACGTACATCGACTGTCACCTGGAGAGGCATCGTTATGGCTGATCACAAAGAACCTAAAAAGACCGACGATCCGGAGGCCGTTGCCCGCCGGGCGTTCCTGAAGAAAGTAGGCACCGTGGGCGCCACCGCCCCGGCCGCAGCGCTTCTACTCGCCGCGAGCAATAAGAGAGCCTCCGCCCAGATCTATGGCGGCTGCGATACGTGTGGAAGTTTAGGTTCAGGCTCGGGGGGGCAGATCGGTTTCCCAATCTAGTCTTGCACCGGATAGCGGCCATTTCCCGGTCGCCTGCAACCGGCCAACCTTCCAGGGTTGGCCTTTTGCATATGAGGTGCCGGTCAAGACACCCTTAACCTAAACGCGTCACAACGTTCACTTCCCATGGTTTTACGCCTTGTGCGCCGCGATTCCGGCGTGATAGGTCGGCCATAACATCGACCTTATTCAGACCCGGTGACGTTAGTTGTGTGTGCCCTAAGCGCTTCCGATCAAAACTCCATTCGTGTGGGCACCGCCTACGGCCCCGCCCTCGATACCTGGGTCGAGCAGGACCCGAGACCGGTGGATTGCGTCACGGCCCTGGTAGACCAGTTTCGAAAGAACGCCGAACGGCGCCTCTTTGCGCTGGGCGAGCGCTATCCGCTGATTTTCTATACAGAACAGCTTTCGTTGGGAACGCCGGGGGCCTTGAACCCGGACGATCTCGCTTGGCTGTCGGGCCTGTGCACGCGGTTGCAACCGTTGTGGATCGGTGCCCCCCTTGCGTTTTCGCGCAGCCATGAGGTCGACCTGCGCGGCAACCTTCCCTTGTGCCTCGACACGACGACGCTCGACATTGTCTGCGAACATGCAACGCAAATCATGGAAGCCTGCGGCGCGCGATTGCTTTTCTCGAACATAGCCTCGCTCATCGAGGTTGAAAGCCCCATCGCTGAGCCCGAGTTTCTAAACCGATTATGCGCGGCGTCGGGATGCGGCGTTCGGCTCGATGTGACCAATTTACTCATGAACGCGATAAGCCACCGGTTCGACCCGCTGGATTGGGTGCGCGGGATCGACGCCGAGAACATCGTCGAACTTCGATTTGGTGGACTTCTCGAATCCAACGGGACCTCAACGCTAGACGGCAACGGTTCGATCGACGCGGAAACCTGGACTGTGGTCGAAGACATATTGTCACAAACAAGCGTGGACGCGATTACATTCGAGCGAAACGGCAAATCTTCGCCCCTCTCCGAGTTGGAGACAGACCTCAACCGTCTGCGCGAGACGGTAGGCGCTACGATATGAGCACTGCGCTCCAAGTTGCAGACGATGCCTGTCTGTTCGTCATCGACGATGAAGGCCTGTTCTTCTCCGGCGTGCGGGGAGAGCTCTACATTTTCAACATGACAGCAACCTTCGTGTGGTGCGCATTGGAAGCCGGCCTATCACCCGCCGAAATTTCCGCCGCCTACGCCGAAACGTTCGCACGCGAGCCGGCGCTCGCGGATGCCGAGATCACCGAGCTGCTCAGCCAATGGCAGGATCTCGGCTATATCGAAGGGGCCGAATCGATCCAAGCCGCCCCCCTCGATTTCACGACAGCGCTTGCGCGCCTGCTTGCCAATTCGAGACTACGCGAGAAGTTTGCCGAATCACCCGCCAAGATCACCGAGCAGTTGCACATTAAGGACGGTGCGCGCGAGGCGATTCTTGCGATCGATCCGGCCGCCCTGGACGCCCAGGTCGAGCAGTTGGCCGAACAAGAAAAGCTTAAACGCCAAGGCTCGGGCGCCGACCGGACCGGCATGCTTCACAGCGCCATGTTTACCGAAGATATGACGGTGCTGGACGCGGCAATGCGGCTTTCCCTGCAAGCGCCAGAGGCTTCCATTCGCACCGGTTACTACAAGCTGCTCGATACGACTTTTTGCCTCCGCTATCACTCCACCACGGCGGAGGAGATCCTCGATCCCGTTCTGGCCCATTTCGAGGTCGGTGCGCCCTCCGACAGCGATGTCGTACTCGATATCGTGGAGGGCGACGGCGGATATATCGTGTTACACGATATCGCGCCGATCGATCACTGCCCGCTGCCCCATATGCTGGCGCCCGCCGTCAAAAATGCGGTCCGGCAACTCGCCGTACAAAACTGCGATTTCTTCATGGAAATTCATGCCGGTGTATTAGCGCGCGGCGATCAAGCGCTGTTGCTCCCCGGCGCTCCGGGGAGCGGTAAGACGACGCTCACCGCCGGACTGGGTAAATCCGGTTTCGGTTATCTATCCGACGAAGTGGCCATTCTACAGACGGATTCACTCAAGCTACGCCCCGTCCCTCTTGGGCTCGGGATTAAAGACGGCGCCGTCGACGTTTTAGCGTCGCGATGGCCCGAATTGCGCGAATTACCGGCACACACGCGCGAAGACCGTATCCGCGTGCGTTATGCGCCACCCCCATCGGGCAACGACCTGTGGGATCGGGAGTTCGACGCCCGTTGGATTATCTTTCCCCGCTACGATGCCGACTGCACGACTGAGCTGCACGCCCTCAGCCGTGGCGATGCGCTACGCCGGCTGATGGAGGAGTGCATGGTTTTGCCCCAGCAGCTCGGCTGCGGCTCGGCGCAAAATATCGCCGCATGGCTGCGCGGTATCGATTGTTACGAGCTTCCCATGAGTTCGCTCGACGAAGCCATCGCGCTTATCACGGACATGACGGCAAGCAGCTGATCTCGGTGTGTTTGCTAGGTCGTCGCGCGTCGGTACGAGAACTTGCTTAGGCGCGGCCCTCTGCCAGTAAGCGCTCACCGATCATGACCGCCTCGTCCAACGACGACACATTCAACCGATAGCACTCCATCTGCCTGAACCACTGCACGAAGGCGGCGATCCCTTGCCGGTCGGGCGCGATCGGTAACGCCAAGCATTCGCCGAGCATCAATTGCAGAGCGTCGGCCAAATCTAGGCCGTCGAATTTTGTCGGCTGGGCCGCATCGTATGTCGGAAAGACAATTCGGCGTACGCGCATGGAGCGATGGGCAGCGTTATCGTAGCGACCGTCCGGGGGCAGAAAATATCTTATGGCCGTTCCATTAAGATGTTCGTGCTTCGGCCGCTTGGGTATTCGCCGATACAATTTCGCGATGTCCTTAAAGTCCCTCTCCCGAACCCCCATCGCGAGGGGAACAGGCGTGATCTCGAAGGTGTCGTTGGACAGAAGCGCGACTTCATCGGAACAAAAAGTGTATCCGCTTTTGACAAATGCTGCGGTGAGAGCGGACCGGGTATGACCGGACTCGCTGGGGAGCAAAAGACAGGTTTCCCCATCGCTCACGACGCCGGACCGAAGGCACATAAACGAGGAGGGGTCGTTCATAACTACGCGCAGGATCAAGTTCCTTACGGCTGGCCCCAACATAGCGATATCGCTGTACGAACTCTCCAACTCGTCATCGAGATAGATAATTTGGCTGCGCCCATCGGCAACAATCGAGATACGCGCATCGGCAGTGGCGGATGGCTCGCTCGATTCCAGATGCGCCAAGATCGGACGCACCTGCGCCTCTTGCTTCGATGTGTCGAATTCGATCTCAACGGTTGTGCCGGCCAAGCTGTAGATTCGCCGGATCGTACCGCGATGCGCCGGCTGCCGCGGGGTCGACCCCACGGGCATGGGGAAAAAAGATTCACGAACTGCATTCCAATGGGCAACGTCAATAATCTCCCCAGGCGGACTGCTTTCGAGGAGACCGGAATCCCACCAGTGTTGCAGGATCTCTTTCAAGAGAGCATCGGCCTCGTGCTCTGGCACCCCGAGCGAGTTGCACAGAGTACTCACAATCGTATCTTGGCTTTCGCCTTCTTCAAGACAGGCCCAAACGAACATCGCGCCGCGATTTAGATGGTGTATCTCCCGCGTGGGCTCGGAATAGACGATTCCTCCGTCGCCGACGACGAAGGCCTGCGCCGTCTCCGCAAATGTCGCCCGTTGGCGGACATTGTCTCGTTCGCGTTTCAGTTCCTCGCTCAGATGGTAAGGCCAGGTTCGTGCATATTGCGCGATCGTGCGTGCGCGAAAGTTGAGGCCGCTGAATTCCTCATATTCACGAAGCGACCGTTTCGTCCCAAGACCATACTTCTCGATATCGACGAGCGCGTCGGGGTCCTCCGCGCCGCGCATACCGAAGAGATACTCAAGGCGTAGCGTAGTGCGCCAGGTGAGGTGAAATTCACTAGGACTTCTGATATCGCGCCGGCGCTCGGCATCTCGTTCACCGTAGAAGTGATAGAGCAGAACTTCATTCGGCGTAAAAAAATCCCAGCCGTGGGTCCAGAGGCGCGCCGCGAGCGATATCTCCTCACCAAAGAATAGGATATAGGGGTCATAGGGAACGTGCTCGATAATGTCGCCCTTCGCAAACAGGAAACCCGCGGCACAAAATGCACAAGGAAGCGGGCCTTCAGCCGCCGCAACCTCCTCCTCGCCGCCGGTGGCAAATTGCCCGATGCCGGTATCAGCGAATTCGATGAAGCGAATCTGCTTGAGCGGCGTATCGAGGCGCGTATCCGGCGGTTCGTAGCCAGGCGGGTAGTTCGTTAGGATCGGGTGCTCGGAGGGGCATCGCGCGAGCATGTCGATCATTTTTTCGTCCCAATCGTCGACGAACCGCATGTGGCTATCTATTTGCAGGACGTACTCCTCGCCGCGCCACAGTTTTTGCGCATGGTTGCGGGCCCAGCCGACCCCTTCGCTCTCCGCAGCGTCAAACTCGACGGTACGCACTTGCTCGGGACGGGTCGAAACGACGAAGCAGTCAGCATCTTCATCGGCGACGAATTGCCAGCAAACACCGACAAACACTCGCTCGGGATGCCGAGCACGCTCGAACAGGTCCTTTATGGTCCACTGGCATTCGGAATCGCGATAACTAGCGATTTGGACGAAGATTCTCGGATGGGTCATGCGGTGCAATGATGCAGCGTTCTAGTCACTCAGTCGCGCGCGAAAAATCGCCGGCGGGCGCGATATTAATTCAATAATTACTCGTGCCCCAATAATGTGAAGTTTTCTTGAATATCGCGACCGGCAGCTACGGTGGCTGACTCTTGGCAACGCACATTCCATACCCGGGTCTCGGTCCAAGAAGCGAGACGACGCTATGTTGAGTAACCTAGCAGAAGCACGGTGCCTGCTCCTCGCGCTATCGCCAAATCCGTCGGACAACGATGTTGCATGGCTGCGGGACACTTTGCAGCACGATGTCGACCCGGCGAGCCTAATCGAGATCGCGCTCCGGCACGGCGTCACGGGACTGCTGCATCGAGGCCTTAGAGAGCATTGCGCCGATTTGCTGACAGGAGATATCGAGGACGCGCTATCGCTCTTTCAGTCGGGCCAGGCGGAGCGGAACGAGGCCCTGTCAGTAGAGCTGGCCCGCGTAACAGCGGCACTCGAGCAGGCGGATATCGAAGCCCTTTCGTTTAAAGGTCCCGCTTTGGCGATGCAGGCCTACGACGACCCGGCCCTCAGATTTTCGCGCCATCTCGACCTGCTGATCCACTGGCACGACAGAGCCCGGACCGCTGATATACTTCACAAACTGGGGTATCGCCGCATCGCCGCCTGGCGGCACCACGCCCTGCAGCGATGCGAGGGATACGAGCGATTCGCAAATCAGAACGCGGACATAGCTCTAGAAATTCGTTGGACGTTCTTCCCCAATACTTTCGCGCTCGACGTCGACTATGACGGACTCTGGGACCGTTCCCAACAGCTAGCGGTCTCGGGCGGCGCGGTCCGGTGTCTTTCGAAGGAAGATATGTTTTCGACGGCGTGCCTGCTCGGCGCAAAAGAGCAATGGTGGCGCTTGAACTGGATATGCGACATCGCCGGATATCTAACCGTCTCTCCGGACAGAGCGCCTAGCTGGCCAACACTGTTAGACCGCGCCCGCTCGCAGAGGTGCCTGCGGGCTGTGCTGGTCGGTGCCAGTCTGGCCAATCGGCTGCTCGGCGTTGAGCTGCCGGCCGATATGCGTCTGGCGATCGCCGCAGACCCCCATGTCGAGTCCATGCGGAATACCGTCACCCTCGAAAAGGTCAACCTTGGTAATCCGAATTCGATCAACTCATTCGGCAGGTTCGAGCGGTTCCATTACGACATGCACGAAGGTGTCTGGCGTAAGATTTCATATATGTTGCGAACCCTCTGCGCCCCCCGCCCCAAACACATTAGAAGGCTGGCGCTGCCACCATCGATCCAAGCTCTCTATTTTGTGCTGCGGCCAGCCCAAGACTACCTACTAGCGCCAGCCTGGCACCTTGCGAGGTCATTGGCGGCGCCACAAAGATCGCGCGCGAAACTACCGCAGCGGTTGCGACGCTTCGTTCAGATAAGCCGGCTGAGGGCGGCCGCTCGCCGCAACTCCTCCGACCATCGCGTCCTGGATGCACTCGGTACACTTCAAATCGAAAGTGGAAGCTTCGCAAGAGCAGCCAGGTCAGTTCTGAAAAGTCACACCCTTGAACCACGCAACCCCGATGCGTGCACCATCATGTCAGCACTGTTCAACAAAGTTGGCGATAGTGTCAGCTCGCGGCGTTGTTTGATCGATGCCGTGCGCTTGCGTCCCATTTCGGGACCGGCCGAACCCGATCCCAGCAAGCCGACACTTCTGCGTTTTCGCACGGTCGAGACCAGCTTCAGCACAATTCACTGGAATCCCGCTGCCTCGCGACATGAGCCTTTCCGCGCAAACGCCGGATTCATAACCAAGGATCTCGTCGATGAGCCGAAATGGAACCTCTACGAGGCCGATGTCTACCGCGAGGACTTGCTGCACCAGGAGAAGATTCCGCATATCGACGTGGCGCTCAACACGATTTGTGTTGCCGAACTGTCTTCTGTCGAACTCAACATGGTGTCGCGCATCGTCGATCGATGGAACATCAAGACCTTCATCAACGATCCTCGGCAAGTCCTGAAGACGACACGGGGAAACAACTACCGCAGGCTAAATGGGATCGACGGCCTGCAGTTCCCACAGACGCTGTCGCTACAAAACGATTTCTCGAGCCCTGCTGCTCTTGCCCAACGACTGGAACAGCTCGGATTTACCTATCCACTATTGCTGCGCCCTTCGGGCACACATACCGGCATAAGCTTCTTCAAGGTCGACAACGAAAACGCGCTATCCGAGCCTTTCAACGTGTTGCAGGATAGCGCTGAGATCTATGCCATCCAGTTCACCGACCTAAGCGATCAGCACGGCCTCTATCATAAAATGAGGGCCTTTTTCATCGATGGCCGGCTCTATCCGGTGGCCAGGCTCACCAGCGATTCCTGGCAAATCCACTCGGAAGACCGCTACCGCATCATGGGCACGAACAAAGCGACGCAGATCGAGGAACAACATTATCTAAACGACCCCGAATCTTTTCTCGGCCCGGACAATTTGAAGCGCCTCTATGAAATTCACGAGATTATCGGGTTGGATTTCTTCGGCGTCGATTTCTGCCTCAAGGCCGATGGCAGTATTTTCGTATTCGAAGCCAACCCGTCCATGCGCCACAATTTCGATCACGCCGGCAACTTCCCGTACACCCGACCCCATCTCGAGCAGGTGTCAGCAGCGTTCCAGCGCATGCTCGAGGATCGGCTTGAACGAAGCTGACCGGCGCTAGACGGATTTACGAGCTCTCCGCGCGCCCTTCTTCGGCGAGGTCACCCTCAATGATCTCGTCATAATCTTTTTCCAGCGACACCGGATCGCTGCCGACCTGGTCGGCGAACATACGCCCCGCCGGCGGGATCGTGCCCTTCGGCACCTGTGCGTCGACGCGCCATAGATGCGAACGTTTGAGCGCCTTGGCGCAGTGCAGATAGGCTTCTTCGACATGTACAACGATGGCCGATGCGGGCGGCTTGCCGCTGAGCGCCAGAGGCTCAAGGATCGCGGGATCAACCGAGATTTCGGCCTGGCCGTTCACGCGTAACGTCTCATCGACACCGGGGATCATGAACAGCAGCCCGACCTGCGGATCGTCGAGAATGTTTTGCAAGGAATCCATCCGATTGTTGCCCTTGCGGTCGGGGATAACGATGGTGTTGTCATCGACCACCTGGACAAAGCCCGGATCGTCGCCCTTCGGCGACACGTCGCCCGCCGTGCCCAGCACGAGAAAAGGCGAATGGGCGATAAAGTTGCGGCAGTGCTTGTCGAGTGCCGAGAGCTGCTTATCGACCGCCACGCCCTTGGCCTCGGGGTAAATCTCGCGCAGCTTCGGTACGTCGCGGATGGTATAATCGGCCATCGAATTCGCCTTTCATCTCAAACACGGAATTAGCGCGCTGCGAGTACCCAGATATCGCCAACAATACCGATGATGATCGCGTCCCGATCGCGCGTATCGTCGCAGTCAGCCTCTACTACGCTGATGCCGTTCCGCTTTACCACATCAAGTCGCGTTAGATCGAGGCCACGCTCATTGACGATCGTGCCTTTGGAGCCGCATACGGCATCGACGATTGTGTTGTGCTCGGCGAGGAAACGTGCCGTGCGTTACCCTGCCTCAAGAGCGGTGTAGCTGGATTTTCGCTGTTGCCACGATGGGCGTATTTCCAAGGCTGGACGCGCACGGCTGTTAATCTAGGTCAATGCCCGGCCCGCCGTTTGCGGCCAGTCTGTTGCTTGAATTGCACAAGGTACCGGAACTGCCGGTGTTGCAGTGCCGGTGCACTGCTCAGCAGAGGACACCGTGCCATGTTGGAAATCAGCCCCGAAAAGGCTTGCTACCTCGTCGTAAAGGCACGAGCTTTCGACGAAGACATGCCCAATGTTGATGAGGACGACCCCAACGATCCAATTTTGCAGGAGTTGGTTGAGTTCATTAACTCGCTAACAATTGCAGAGCGTATCAATTTGGTCGCCTTGACGTGGCTCGGACGCGGCACCTTTGACAAAACTGAATGGGAAGATGCGGTGAGACAGGCGCGCGACGCGCATAATGAACATACGGCGCGCTATTTGCTGGGTATTCCGAAGCTCGGTGACTATTTGGAAGAGGGCCTGTCCCAGCTGGGCTATTTTTGCGAGGAATTCGAAACGAGCAGGCTGTGACGCCAGCACGGAGGGCGATGGCCGGTGCGTACTGGGAGCATTTCCCCCACCCGGCCGATATCGGCGTACGCGGCGCCGGGCCAACCTTGGAAGATGCGTTTCATCAAGCTGCGGTGGCGTTGACGGCGGCGATCACCGATCCCGATGCAGTCGAGCCCCAAACCCCCGTGACCATCACCGTCAACGCGGGCAACGTCGAGGATTTACTTTACGAATGGCTCAACGCGATCGTATTCGAGATGGCCACGCTCGATATGCTGTTCAGCCGCTTTGACGTCGAAATCGACGGTGGACAACTGACCGCAACCGCATGGGGCGAGCCGGTCTCCGTCGAACGTCACCGGCCCGCGGTCGAAGTTAAGGGCGCAACCTATACCGGTTTGCGTGTTGTCGAAAACGCAAACGGTGAGTGGGTCGCCGAGTGCATCATCGACGTTTGAATGAGTTCGCCCAGCTGATGGATACTACACGATTTGATCAAACTTCTCCGGTGCGGTGGGAGATTCCACCGACTGGGAAGATGCGCGTACCCGGTGTCATCTTTGCCAGTGCCGATCTGATCGACGAGATGGACGACAAGGTCTACGAGCAGGTCACCAACGTTGCGACGCTTCCAGGTATTGTAAGCGGCTCCTATGCCATGCCCGATGCCCATTGGGGCTACGGATTTCCAATCGGTGGCGTGGCAGCCTTCGATCCGGATCTTGGCGGGGTGATATCGGCCGGCGGCGTCGGCTTCGATGTGTCCTGCGGTGTCCGTACACTGCACACCGGCTTGGCGATCTCGGATATCGCGACGGTAAAAGCGCCGCTCGCTCACGAACTGTCGCGCGCCATTCCCGCGGGTGTCGGCAGCACCGGCCGGATCAGCCTGGATGATAGCGAAATGAATGCGATGCTCGCCAGCGGCGCCCGCTGGGCGGTGGAGACCGGTTTCGGTGACGCGTCCGATCTCGAACGGATCGAGGAACACGGATGTATGCCTGGGGCCGACCCCTCACACGTGTCGGATCGGGCCAAGAAGCGGCAGCGCCGGGAGATGGGAACGCTGGGTTCGGGGAATCATTATCTCGAGGTTCAGGAGGTCGCCGAAATATATGATGATCGGACTGCGGCAGCGTTCGGCCTGCAGGTCGGTGACGCCGTCATCAGTATCCATTGCGGCTCGCGCGGCTTGGGACACCAGATCGGCACCGAATTTCTGCGCGAGATGGTCGTCGAAGCGGACTCTTTCGGTATCGACTTGCCCGACCGCGAACTTGCCTGCGCGCCGATAAATTCAGGCCTTGGTGCGCGCTACCTTGGCGCCATGCGCGCTGCGATCAACTGCGCCCTGGCCAACCGTGAGATCCTTACTCATTTGGTTCGGACAGTGTTCGCCAGAATGATGCCGGCGGCGCAAGTCGACTTGCTGTACGACGTATCGCACAACACATGCAAAGAAGAAGACCACGAAATCGAAGGTCGAACGCGGCGCCTGTTTGTTCACCGCAAGGGGGCAACGCGCGCCTTTGGGCCCGGCCATCGCGATCTCCCCACGGCGTTGCGCCCAGTCGGCCAACCCGTTTTGATCGGCGGCAGCATGGGAACAGCCTCCTACATTTTGGTTGGTACGGCAGAGAGCGAAACCGCCGCCTTTTCTTCGGCCTGCCACGGCGCGGGCCGCGCCATGAGCCGGCACCAAGCGCGAAAGCAGTGGCAGGGCCGCACGCTGACCAAAGAGCTGGCTGAGCAAGGGATTCTTGTGAAAAGCCCTTCTTTCCGAGGAGTCGCCGAGGAAGCGCCGGGCGCCTACAAGGATGTGTCGGTTGTCATCGAAGCCACCGAACAGGCTGGCTTGGCGCGCAAGGTTGCCCGGCTGACACCGCATATCGTGATTAAGGGCTAGTCGTTTGGAAACATCGCCTGCGGCGATTGTATATCCGTGATCAACAGGAGGATGGATTGGTGTCTACCCCAAAACAAAAAAACACGAGACGGCAGACGGACGTTTCGAAGCCGCCCGCTTATGACGAGTTGGTCCGCCTGGTGGGCGACCTGCGGCCGACACAACTCGCGGCAATAGAGAAACTCCAGGCAACCATAGAAGAGGTCGAAGAGGCAGTCGCCTATGCTGCGGGAGAAGACGATATTATGGGCGAGGCCCGCATTCCATTGATGGGTCGCGCGGCAGAAGTTTACGAGATCATCACTGCCGATGAGGCGATGGACGAAGAGCGGTAATTTTGTCGGATAACGATTAAGGCTCATTCCGGCCCGCATAGTAGGCGCGGCAGTTAGCCTCCCGGCCACGAACGACCCCCTGGTCAACCACTGGGCTTTCGAAGTGGTCGCGCGCAAGGGGTAGAGGCGATTCTCCGCGACCGGCTATCGCAGATCGGTTCGCTTTGGAAGGAATTGATCGATGACGGAAGCGACATCTACGGACGCTGCTGAGCAGCGTTGGGACCGTGAGCGCAGCGAACTATTGGAGCGGATCGAGGCTGAAATTGCCGCGACCCAAAAATATACCGGGCGGAAGCGATTGGACCCAAGGGTCCGGCAAGCGATGGCGAATGTGCCGCGCCATCTATTCGTACCGCCCGCCGAAGAATCGCTAGCCTACGTCAACCACGCCTTGCCCATCGGCCGCGGGCAAACGATTTCTCAGCCCTATATCGTGGCACTGATGACGGACCTGCTCGAAACGCAAGCGGATCATGTCGTTCTGGAAGTAGGCACGGGCTCGGGATACCAAGCGGCGGTGCTCTCGTCCCTGGTGCGCCAGCTTTATTCGATCGAAGTCATAGACGAACTGGCTACATCGGCGCGCGAACGGCTCCGGCGCTTAGGCTATGACAATGTGGAAGTCCGCGCCGGTGATGGCGCTAAGGGTTGGCCCGAGCACGCGCCCTATGACGGAATTATCGTCACCGCGGCAGCGCCCGAAGTACCGCCGGCCTTGATCGAACAACTCAAAGATGGCGGCCGGCTCGTCATTCCGGTTGGCGATCCCTACGGGCAAGATCTCCGGCTACTCGAAAAACAAACCGATGGTTCGGTCAAGACCCGATCGGTGATCCCGGTCGCTTTCGTCCCGTTGACCGGCGATGGTCAAAAGAGGTGATGCGTCATGGATTCGGCGACCAGTCCGCTACTCATCGATTTGTACCAACTCAACATGATCCAGGCCTATCTGGATCGCGGCCAGACTGACACGGCCGTTTTCGAATTTTTTGTTCGGAATCTACCCGCCGAGCGAAATTTCCTGATGGCCGCTGGCCTCGAGCCGGCTCTGGAGTATTTGGAAAATCTTCGGTTCTCACAGGAAGAAATAGACTGGCTAAAAAAAAGCGGACGGTTTCGCCCCGATCTGCTCGACTATCTCGCCAACCTCCGGTTCAGCGGCGACGTCGACGCCATGCCGGAGGGTACGGTGTTTTTCGCCGACGAGCCGATCCTGCGGGTCACCGCGCCGCTGCCACAAGCGCAGTTGGTCGAAACCCGGCTGATTAACATCCTCCATTTTCAGACGGTGATTGCCTCGAAAGCCGCGCGCATGATGCTCGCGGCACCCGGTAAGCAGCTTGTCGATTTCGGCTTGCGCCGGGCCCATGGCGCCGAGGCCGGCCTTATGGCCGCGCGGGCAAGCTACATCGCCGGCTTCGCCGGCACCGCTACGATGCTGGCGGAAACGCTCTTCGACATCCCCATCTTCGGCACGATGGCGCACTCCTTCATCCAGGTGCACGACGACGAGGCCACTGCCTTCGAAGATTTCGCCCGGGCCCGCCCGGAAAAGCCGATCCTTCTGATCGACACCTACGACACTGAGGCAGGCGCAGCGAAGGTCGTCGAACTGGCCCCGAAGCTGGCGGCGGACGGCATTGATATACACGGTGTCCGGCTCGATAGTGGCGATATGATCGCGCTGTCGAAGCGGGTGCGCGATATCCTTGACGAGGGTGGTTTGGGCGAGATTCGCATCTTCGCCAGCGGTGGTCTCGATGAACGCGAGCTTGCCGCTTTTACGGCAGCGCAAGCACCGGTCGACGGTTTTGGCATCGGCACCAGCCTCACGACCTCGTCCGACGTGCCTTCACTCGATTGCGCCTACAAGCTGGAAGAATATGCCGGCATTGCACGGCGCAAACTTTCCGCTGGCAAGGCCACCTGGCCCGGACGCAAACAGGTTTGGCGTCGGTTCGGGGCGGATGGCCGCATGATCAGCGACATTTTATCGACGGCCGACGACGACCAGCCAGGTAACCCGCTTATCGAACCGGTAATGCGCGACGGCAAACGTTTGACCCCGCGGGCAACCCTTGCTGAAACTCAGGCGCACGCCGCAGCTAACCTCGAGCAATTGCCCCAGCCGCTAAAACGGTTGGATCGGCAGGACAGTTATCCGGTCGAAGTAAGCGATGCGCTGATCGAACTTGCCGGCGAGGTCGACCAGCGGCTAGCTGCGATGCAGGAACGGAGGCAATGACCAGAAGTATTTCAATCGGCGACAAGGATATTTTGCTGGTCGTTGACGTTCAGAACGACTTCTGTCCCGGCGGTTCTCTCGCGGTGCCAGGTGGTGACGCGGTCGTGCCGGTTATCAATGCTCTCGCGGGGCGCTTTCGCCATGTTGTTCTAACCCAGGATTGGCATCCGGCCGGGCATCAGTCGTTTGCCTCGTCCCATCCCGGCAAAGAGCCCTTCGACACGATCGCGCTTGCTTATGGCGAACAAGTGCTGTGGCCCGACCACTGTATTCAGAACACCAGCGGCGCTGCATTTCACGCTGATCTGAATATCCCCCACGCCGAACTGATCCTGCGCAAGGGCTATCACAGCCATATAGATTCCTATTCTGCTTTTTTCGAAAACGACCGCGAAACGCCGACGGGACTTAGCGCCTATCTACGCGAGCGAGGGTTCACACGCGTATTCGTTTCCGGGCTCGCGTTCGATTTCTGTGTTCGATATTCGGCCGAGGATGCACACCGCATGGGTTTTGCCGCCACGGTTGTCGAAAACGCCTGCCGAAGTATCGATATGGCGGGGTCGCTCAGTGACGCTCACAGGAGTTTCGCAGCGCTGGAAATCCCTTGTATCGAGGCCAGCGTAATAGGCTGACTGGTATCCACTTTGATACAGCGCAAACCGTCTGCTTCCGACCGGCGCTAGAATTTTCGCTGAATCACCCCTTTGGGGGGACGAAAAACCAACGAATATGAGAGCCGCCATGAAAGCCGAGATCGGCGGTGAGATTTCGAAGGATCTCATCCGCCTGCAGCTTGATGAGCTCTCCGACGGTTTGGACAAGATCATGGCCTTTCAGCCTTGATGTATCGCGGCACTTGATACTGTTCACGCCTTAAAACCGGAAAGGATCGGCAAGATGACTGCGAAAGAAGTCAAATTTTCGGGCGACGCACGCACAAAAATGCTCAAAGGCGTCGATATTCTCGCTGACGCCGTCAAGGTGACGCTCGGGCCCAAAG
Source organism: Alphaproteobacteria bacterium (assembly GCA_965267185.1). Classification (GTDB taxonomy): domain Bacteria; phylum Pseudomonadota; class Alphaproteobacteria; order UBA6615; family UBA6615. Next base: position 1,785,984 of record OZ253937.1, read on the forward strand.
GGCGCAACGTCGTGCTCGACAAGTCGTTCGGCGCGCCACGTATCTCTAAAGACGGTGTTTCCGTTGCCAAGGAGATCGAGCTCGAAGACAAGTTCGAGAATATGGGCGCTCAAATGGTGCGCGAAGTCGCATCGAAAACCAGCGATCTTGTCGGCGACGGCACCACGACGGCAACCGTGCTGGCACAGGCGATTGTGCGCGAGGGTGCCAAGGCAGTCGCTGCAGGTATGAATCCCATGGATTTGAAACGTGGCATCGACATGGCAGTACAAGCCGTCGTCAACGACATCGAAAAGCGTGCCCGAAAGATCAAAACCAACGAGGAAATTGCACAGGTCGGCACCATTTCCGCTAATGGCGATCGCGAGGTCGGCAACATTTTGGCTCAGGCGATGGAGCGTGTCGGCAATGAAGGCGTTATCACAGTCGAGGAAGCCAAGAGCCTAGCAACCGAGCTCGACGTTGTCGAAGGGATGATGTTCGACCGCGGTTATCTGTCGCCGTACTTCATTACCAACGCCGACAAGATGATCTGCGAAATGGAAGATCCCTACATTTTGTTGCACGAGAAAAAGCTATCGAGCTTGCAGCCGATGCTGCCGGTGCTCGAAGCGGTGGTACAGTCGGGCAAGCCGCTGCTGATCATCGCCGAAGATATTGAAGGTGAAGCCTTGGCTACTTTGGTGGTCAACAAATTGCGCGGCGGTTTGAAGGTCGCTGCCGTTAAGGCCCCCGGCTTTGGCGACCGCCGCAAGGCGATGCTTGAAGATATCGGCATTCTCACCGGCGGTCAGGTGATTTCCGAAGACCTCGGCATCAAGCTCGAAAATGTCACTCTAGACATGCTCGGTACGACCAAGCGGGCAACGATCACCAAGGACGAGACAACTATCGTTGCCGGCGCCGGTAAGAAGGCCGATATCGATGGCCGTTGCGCCCAGATTCGCGCACAAATCGAAGAAACTTCGTCTGAGTATGACCGCGAAAAACTACAAGAACGCCTCGCCAAGCTATCAGGCGGCGTGGCTGTAATCCGCGTTGGCGGCGCCACCGAAGTTGAAGTCAAGGAGAAGAAGGATCGGGTCGAAGACGCCATGTATGCTACCCGCGCGGCGGTCGAGGAAGGTATCGTCGCTGGCGGTGGTGCGGCGTTACTCTACGCGACACGAGCGCTCGACAAGCTGAAGACTGATAATCAAGACCAGCAGGTAGGTATCGATATTGTGCGCAAGGCGCTGCGGACTCCGCTGCGCCAGATCGTCGAGAATGCCGGCTTCGATGGTGGGGTCATCGCCGCTAAGATGCTCGACCAAAAGAGCGACAGCTATGGCTTCGATGCGCAAGCCGACGAATTCACCGATTTGGTGGCGGCAGGTATCGTCGACCCCACTAAGGTGGTTCGTATCGCACTGCAAGACGCCGCATCGATCGCGGGTCTGCTGGTGACCACAGAGGCGATGGTCGCCGAAAAGCCCCAACCACCCGCAGCCACACCGCATATGCCCGACATGGCCGGCATGGGGATGTAAAAAGCGCGCCCCGTGCGATCGATACGCGGTTAGATCGGTCTGGTTCGTATCAAAAATGGCCCGAAAGGTTCGCCATGACAGAGCATCTCGGCAAACACGCCCTGCGCCGGCGTTTTAGCTTCCGGGGGCTGATTACATACCTGGTTTTACTCAGCTTTTTGGTCATGCTCGTCAGCGGTGTTGTAAATTTTCTTGCACCATCAGGAAGGATTTCCCGCGAGATCGACTGGACCCTGCTGGGTCTTGACCGTGTTGGCTGGCAAACACTGCATTTAAGTTTCGCGACCGTGTTTGTCGCCGCCGGGCTGGTGCATATCGGCTTCAATTGGAAGGGCCTGCTGCATTACTTGCGGGATCGGGCGAGCCACCATCTCACCTTGAAATGGGAGGCGGTTGTTGCGCTTCTGATCGCCATATGGCTCGCCACGAGCGCCGTCTTAGCGTTCCCGCCGGTCAGCAACTTGCACGACTTGAATACGCATTTCCGGCAAACTTTTTGGACAGATGGATCGCGCCCAGGACGCACAACCAATTTTCCATCTTCGAACGCTGCAAGTGAGGAGCTTCCGGCGGCTGCCGGAAGCTCCTTGCCACCTAATCATCCGCCCGTCCCGTCCGACAAGGCGTGTAGCAACTGTCATCGCTAATCGCTGACGCAACCGAATTTAGGCGTTGAGCGCCGATGCACTGCTTGTCGGGCTAAACCGACAGCAAAGCGATCTAACCAATACGGTTACCGAACGATGGTGACGGGGACCTTCGCATGTTCGACAATTTTGTGCGACACGCTGCCAACCAACAGCCCTTTCAGTTCGCTCAGTCCGCGGCTGCCCATGACGATCAGGTCGGCGTCGAACGACTCGGCAGCATCGAGAATAACGGTTGCCGCGTCGCCCGCATGGGACTCCGTTTCGACGTCGTCGGCGCCTGCGTTGCGTGCGCGAAGTTCGGCTGACTCGAGTAACTTTTCGACCACGGCATATACTTCGTCCCGGTCGTTGAGATGTTCGGCGACCGCATATTGGTGAAGTTCTTCGGGAAGTCGGCCAAAGCGGTAATCGATCGCATGTAGCAGAATGAGCTTCGCGCTATACTTGGCCGCGAGGTCGCTAGCATAGTCAATCGCGCGGTTTGCATTATCGGAACCATCAAAGGGAACGAGGATGATCTTTGGCATAGCACGCCCTCCGATCTTTGGCTTGAAAGCATCGAAAAAGCCCTTGATGGAAGTAGAATGTAGGGCTTTACCGCGCTTCGCGATTTGCGCTCGATCAAAGCCGTAGGCGAAGTTGGAATCGATAGTTGTACCGCCAGAACGATTTGGGCCGATCTAATGCCACCAGATTTGAATCCGCGCCGACGAGCATGGGAGTTCTGAAGATGAGCGGCCGCGCCCTCATCGTGCTGTTCTTGCTGTTTGCATGGCCTAGCCACGCCGCTGAACCGGAGCTACCGCTTGAGGATCTGTTCCGCATGGTCAACGAGTCGGTCGTCCTCGTGCGGACGCGCGAGCGTGCGGTCGTCGGCAGTGACGATGTCAGCCTTGTGCCCTTCACAGACCAGGGTTCGGGCGTCCTAATCTCCGAAGACGGCGATGTTCTAACAGCAGCGCATCTCGTACAAGTCGCCGATATTGTGCAAGTCGAGTTTGCCGACGGAACGAAGGTTGGCGCAAAGATCGTCGCTTCGGAACCGGTGGCAGACCTGGCGCTACTGCGGCTCGAGCGGGTTCCCGAAGGTGCGGTGGTTGCCACGTTGGGCGATTCCAGCGCGGTGCGGGTAGGCCAGGAAGTCTTCGTCATCGGTGCACCTTATGGGCTCAGTCATACCTTGACGGTGGGCCGCATCAGCGCCCGCCATTTGCCGGGATCGCTCGGCGGCCCTCTTAGTCTCGCCGAATTTTTCCAAGCCGACGTGGCAATCCATCGCGGCAATTCAGGTGGCCCCATGTTCGATATGAACGGTGCCGTAATTGGCATCGTCAGTCATATTCTGAGCCAGTCGGGCGCCTTCGAAGGCGTCGGTTTCTCGGTCACCTCGAACTCGATCAAAGAACTATTGCTCACACGTCGTTCCCCCTGGAGCGGCATCAGCGTGTTTGCCCTCAACGAAACGTTTTCCGAGATTCTCAATCTGCCCCAAAAATCCGGCCTTCTGGTTCAACGAGTAGCCAGGAATTCACCGGGCGCGCAGCTAGGCCTGAAGCCTGGTTACGTGCCCGCAAGAATCGGTGACTTTGAATTGGTGCTCGGCGGCGACATTATTCTCGAAGTCGATGGACATCCGGTCGGGACAATCGACTCCTATGTTCTCCTGCGTGAGCACTTCGCCGAGATGGAGGTGGGGCAGACTGTCATTGTCAAGGTGCTGCGCGGTGGTCGCGTGGTCGAGCTATCAACGGTATTCGAAGAGTGATCTGCAGGTCGGAAGCGACGGGGAATACGAACGCCGGATAGAGTTTAGCCGGGAAAGTCGGCTAAAGCCGCAAGCGCTTCGTCGATATCAGCCGGCGTATGGTCGGCGGAGACCTGAAAGCGGATTTCCTCGTCGCCACGTGGCACCACCGGAAAGTTGAGCCCGGTAGCGAGCACCCCCCGGTCCTTCAAGTGCTCAACCAGCCGAGCGGTTTTTTCCGTGTTGCGCACCATGAGCGGTACCACCGGATGTTCGCCAGCAATCGTCTCGAAGCCAAGCGCCACCAAACCCGCCTCGAATTTCGCCGTCATCGCTTTTAGATGGTCGAGCATAGTCAGGCCCTGCGGACTGTCGAGCAGATCGACTGCAGCCTTGGCCGCACCCGCTTCGCCAGGCGTAATGGGGTTTGAAAAAACGTAGAACGGCGACGTTTCGCGCAAATAATCTATGAGCGTCGCAGTACCCGTAACGTAGCCCCCGTTGACGCCAAATGCCTTGCCAAGGGTGGCGACCAGTAGATCGGCCGGTGAACTTCCGGTGAATTCTTCGGTGCCGCGACCGGTCGCACCGAAGGCGCCAACGCCGTGGGAATCGTCGACAACGACGAGTACGTTCTCGGCAAACGCCGCATCATATTTCCGCGCCAACGCATCGATCTCGCGCAGGGGTGCATGATCGCCGCGCATACTGAACACCCCATCGGAAACGATGATCGCGCGCCGGCAGTTTTCGGACGCCTGAGTGAGACTTTCCTCCAGTGCGGCCAAGTCGAGGTGGGGATAGACATACTTTTCCGCCGGCTGGCTAAGCCGTATGGCATTGATGATGCAGTTGTGGTTGAGCTCGTCGCTGATCACGGCCGTCGTTTCGCTAATCAACGGCGGCAAAATGCCCATCACGGTTGCGTAGGCCGAGCTAAAGATCATTGCCGCCTCGCGGCCGTGAAATTTAGCGAGACGCTGCTCCAGTTCGATATGGGGCGACCAGGTCCCGCTAATAAAGCGAACCGCGCCCGGCCCAGCTCCGAATGCCCGGACCGCTGCCTCCTCTGCTTCGACGACTTCTGGCCGGCGCGACAGGCCGAGATAGTTGTTGGCGTTCATACGCAGGAACTGCTTTTCGCCCTCCCCGGCCACCAGATAACGCGGGCCTTTATCGCCGCTCGGCGGCATGACGCCGCTAAACACCGTTTCGGCGCCTTTACGGCGTCCGGTCGCCTCCATTTCAGAGAGCGCGGCCGAAAGCAAACTGGCTAGGCGATCGTCGGGCATACGTTTCCTCCCTATCGGCGGTCAGATCACGTCGTGGGCTCGAGCTTGGCGCGCAGTTTTTCGATCATATCTACTGTCATCGCGGATAGATCGTAACGCGGCTGCCAGTTCCATTCGGACCGTGCGAAGCTGTCATCCATCGAACGGGGCCAGGAGTCCGCGATCGCCTGGCGTATCGGATCGACATCGTAGTCGATCGCGAAATCTGGAATGTGTTTGCGAATTTCGCCAGCCAGCTCTTCCGGTGTCACGGCCATCGCCGTTACGTTGAAAGCGTTGCGATGGGCGAGCCCGGACGGATCGGCCTCCATAAGCTCGATCATCGCCCGGATCGCATCGGGCATATACATCATATCGAGGCGGGTGTCCGGTCCCAAAGGACAAGTGTACCGTCCCTCGCGGATTGCCTGGTAGAATATTTCCACCGACCAGTCGGTGGTCCCGCCACCCGGCGGGGCGACGTAGGAAATTAGCCCCGGAAACCTCAGGCCTCGCGTATCGACGCCGAGGCGTAGCGCGTAGTAATCGCACAGAAGTTCGCCCGCCACCTTGGTGACGCCGTACATCGTCGTCGGCCGCTGTAGCGTGTCCTGCGGGGTTTGATCGCGCGGCGTGTTTGGGCCAAACGCGCCAATCGAGCTGGGAAAGAAAAGCGCGCAGTCGAACTTCCGCGCGTTCTCCAGCATCAGAAACAAACTATCCATGTTGAGATGCCAGGCCGCTTGCGGCTTGTCTTCGGCTGTCGCCGAGAGCAAGGCGGCAAGGTGGTAGATGCCGTCGATATCATGGCGGCGCACAACCTCGTCGATCTGATTCTTTTGGGTGCAATCGAGGGTCTCGAAGGGGCCGTCGCCGCTTGCCGGCAGTGCACGGATATCGGAGGCCACCACGTTCGCGGTGCCGTAGCGTTCGCGCAAAGCCGGCACGAGTTCTTGGCCGATCTGCCCGAGTGCTCCTGTAACAAGAATTTTTTGCATTTCCCCCATACCTGCTTGCGTTTAATGCACCGATATTCGCAGATCGTATTTGATGTTACTCAATGTGAAATAGTTCGCCCCGAGTGCAATTTCAAAATCATAGTCGCTTTTGCAAAAAACACGGTGACGGACGGCAGAGAGACGCGATGACGCTGACCTTACACAAACACACTGTTTCCTCGGTGACGTTGACCGAAAACACGGGTATCGCTGCAGGCTGCTTGAGCATCAACGCTGCCGCCTTGGCCGCGGCATTGCAGTCGCAAGACAGCCGTTTAGCAAGCGTTCGTGTTAGCCTGGCGTTGCCCGGTGAGGCTACGCGCATCGTCTGCGTCAAGGACGTCATCCAGCCGCGCGCGAAGGCAGCCGAAGATGCGGCGGGGGCCGGCGAGCTTCACGTGTTGGAGAATGTCGCCGTCGTGACCTGTGGCCCCATCGTCGGGTTTCAGGAAGGTATCATCGACATGTCAGGGCCCGGAGCGGTTCATACGCCGTTCTCCGAGTTTCCTTTGATCGTGCTCGAAATTGATGTCGCCGAAGGTCTGGACCCGCACGCCCATGAGGCGGCGGTCCGAGAAGCGGGGATAAGCGCTGCCGAATTCGTCGCCCAGGCTTGTATCGACAAACCGCCCGATCAAATCGAGGAAGTGGTCTGGGACGAAGTGACCTGCGGCCCGAGCCTACCGCGCATTGCTTATGTCTATATCGTGCTCAGTCAGGGGCTGCTGCACGACACTTATGTACTGGGCCGTAACGCCCAAGTAGGCCTGCCGATCAGCGTCGACCCAAAGGTGGTCATCGACAATGGCATTGTGTCCGGCAATTGTGTCAGCGCCTGCGACAAGAACACCACCTATCATCACCAGAACAATCCGGTAATCGCCGAACTGCTGCGCGGTCACGGCTCGCGATGGAACTTCGCCGGCATCGTCATCACCAACGAGCCGACGCGCCTCGCGGATAAAGAGCGCTCGGCTGCTGCTGCGATCGAAAAGGTTGTTCAACTGAGCACAGATGGCACCATCATCAGCAAGGAAGGCTTCGGTAATCCCGATGCCGATCTGATGATGATCGTGCGGGGCCTGGAGCGAGCCGGGGTGAAGACCGTCGCGATCACGGATGAATTTGCGGGTAATGATGGGGGTTCCCAGTCGCTGGCCGATACCACGCAGGAAGCCGATGCGCTGGTGTCCACAGGCAATGCCAACGAGCGGCTCGAATTACCCGCCATGGCGATGACGATCGGACCATTGCCCGACGTGCCCCGGCTCGCCGGCGGTTATCCCCACAGCCTGCGCGAAGACGGCAGCATGGAAGTCGAGTTGCAGGCGATGGTAGGGGCAACCAATCAGCTCGGCTTCGGCCGCCTGAGTTGCCGCGAGGTGTGACAATGGCAGATCGGGTTCGGATCATACACTATGTGAACCAGTTCTTCGGCGGATTGGGCGGCGAGGAGGCTGCCGACGCCGCGCCGCAATGGATCGACGGCCCGGTCGGCCCAGGAAGGTTGATCCAGGATTTGGCGCCCTCCGCCGATATCGTCGGCACCGTTGTCGCGGGCGACAACTATATGGCCGAGAACGCTGAGAATGCGACGGCCCAGGTATTGAGCCTCATCGAGACGCAACGCGATTCCGATGCCGATTTCGCCGCCGATCTGCTACTGGCGGGTCCTGCCTTTAATGCCGGACGCTACGGCATGGCGTGCGGCGCCGTATGCCAAGCCGTACAAGAACGATTGGGTATCCCCGCGGCAACCGCCATGTACGAAGAAAATCCGGCGGTTGAACTCTATCGCCGGCCGGTGGTCATCGTGCGGGCGGGCCCAGATGTCATGGCTATGCCGGACGCGGCCGCGGGAATGGTTCGGGTCGGCCTTAAACTTGTCGCGGGCGAGGCAATCGTGCCTGCCAAAGATGGAACCATTCCGCACGGTCTGCGCCAGAATTATTTCGCCGACGCCACGGGGGCCGAACGGGCGATCGAGATGCTGCTGCGCAAACTCGGTGGCGAATCGCCGGGTACCGAATACCCGATGCCCGTGTTCAGCCGCGTTCCCCCGGCACCGGCGGTAGAAGACATGTCGAAAGCAACCCTGGCGCTGGTTACCTCGGGCGGCATTGTGCCGCGCGGCAACCCCGATCGCATCGAATCTGCGAACGCCAGCAAGTTCGGCGCCTATCCGCTATCGGGGTTGGAGCGGCTCAGCGCGGATACCCACCAATCGGTACATGGCGGCTACGATCCAACCTTCGCCAACCGTGATCCCAACCGTGTGTTGCCGCTCGACGTCATGCGAGACCTGGAACGCGAAGGCCGCATCGGAAAACTGCACGACACCTATTACGCGACCGTCGGCAACGCCACGTCGGTGGAGCGGGCGCAGCAATACGGCCAGGAGATCGCGGCTCTGCTGGTCAATGTCGGTGTACAGGCGGTGATCCTGACCTCAACATGAGGCACCTGTACGCGTTGCGGGGCAACGATCGTTAAGGAACTGGAACAAGCTGGGCTGCCTACCGCGCACATTTGCTCGATCGTGCCGATTTCCAAAACCGTCGGCGCCAACCGTATCGTTCCCAGCGTGGCCATTCCCCACCCTCTTGGCGATCCGGAAAAATCGCCCGAGGAGGAGAGGGCCATACGGCGCCGCTTGGTGGAAACGGCGCTTGCTGCGCTGGAAACCGAAATTTCCGATCAGCGCATCTTCGGCTAAACGCCGCGCCGTCTTCGCGGGCTCGCGCTAACGCGGGCCGGCATCGATTGCGTCGCGTAATCGCGTCATGAGGTCGTTGGCGGTGATCACGCCGGACGGTGAAAGATCGACACCGCTGGCGCGCAGCATACGCGCGGTCCAGGTGTTACAGGTGTTGAACAAATGAAACGTGCCGTGGGCATTGTAGAAGTTGCTGTCCGGGTAAAGACCCCGTGAGACGGGTGTTGCGCGTGTCCCCTCAGGACGCTCGAAATCGCTCGCGATCGTGTCGACCAAGCGCCGGAATTCGGTTCGGGTCAGCGCAACCGGCAAAACTTCGACGTCTGCGTAGATCGCTTCCGGAGCGCGGGCGAGGCCGGCCATATGCATGACGGCCGGTGTCCTAATCAACGCGGCGTCAAGGGTCATGCCGAGGGTTTTCTCCCGCGCAGGAAAATAAACGCGGTCACCCCAACCAAATTCGAGGAACATGGCATCCGGAAAGTCTTCTGCTTCCAGCAACAGGCCGGTCGCCTCTACATCGGCGCGTTCGGCAACGATAACCGCGTGCCAGCCATTGCTGACGACGCGAACGGTATGAGGCCGCGGTCCGTCATCGGGGGGCGGCAGCGGGATTGCCGCCGCACAAGCGGTGAGCCACAACGCGCCAAACAGCCATGCCCAACAGACAACCGCACGTCTCATAATGGCAAGGCAACGCAGCACTCAGCCGCCGTAGACCGCTGCTTCGCAGACAACGTTTGACCGCCTGCGGACCACGAGTTCTGCGCTGTCATTTTGACGGGTGTAAAGCCTTATCCAGCGCCTCATGAAAAGCCTTGGCCTGCTCGTCCGACATGCCGACGGCGCCCTTTTCGACGATTGTCGAGAGAATCCCCGCCGCCACGTCGCCGCGCTTATTCGCGTCGATCGCCGGCAACATCATGCCGATGCAGTGCGGCATCATCGATGTCAGCATCATCTCAGGCATCTGCGACATGTGCTGTTCAGGGTCGCCGTGCATCATTTTTGACATCTTTTCCTGCATTTTGCCGGGACCTTCGCCGTCGCCGCCAGACATCATGCCCATCATCATCTTGGGCATCATTTCCTTCATATCGAGGCCCTCGGTCATCTTGCCCATCATGGTTGCGCACATTTCTTTCTTCTCGTCCGCGTCCATGCCGCCGAAAAACTGCTCCATCATGGATCCCATCATCGCCTGACGATCGTCTTTGGTGATTGAAGCGTTGTCTGTCATGACGCTACTTCCTTCCTTTCGGTGCTCAAGCCCACTCGGCGGAGCTATCTGATTATCTGGGAAGAATTAGCGAAAACCTCCATCACCCGCGTTGATCGTAATCAATCAACGCGACCGCGTTTCCCGGCGGGCATTTGCCACCTGCCGGCCGTGCGGAGCAGTTACGATCCCCGAACCTCGCGCATGGTCTGGCGGATCTCTTCGATCAGTTCGTCGCCGGCCTCCAATTCCTCGAACGCCATCTCCTCGGCCCACGCCTCTTCCGGTATCTCATCCTTCAATTCGAAGATGTGGTAGCTCGCCAGTCCCAGCGCAATGCCGCCCAGCGCGCCGGCGTAGCTCGGGTCGCCCTCCTTGAAGGTGGTCGCCATGATGCGCAAATTGGCCGGCTCGTTGAGGCCGAACACGACCACGAGCTCATCTACGCCGTGTTTATCGGCGAGTTTCTTTATCTCTTCCTGCTCCGCAAGACCTGCGGCGCCGGCTGCCGTTCACACAAAGCAGGACGTCGCTTCGTAGGCGACCTCGCCGCCGGCAGCCTCGACACATTTGCGGATCGCCACGCCGGTCACATCGTCGCGTTCACCGAAAATAGCGACTTTTTTGCCCTTCAACATAAAGGTGGCTCCTTCGAACCTAGGTATTTGCGTTCGGGTTCGCTTCCAAGAGGAAGGATACGCCGTCATACAGTTCCGTCAGGCGATTGAGGAACAAGCTAGCCTTGCACAGAAACATTACGCGCCGCAATTCGCCGCGACGCATCGCCGCGATGGCGTGGGCCATATAGGGAACCGCCGAAGGGATATGACCCTGGGTTGGTGCAAACCCGACCATACCGATCCGCTCGATAAAGCTATCCATTTCCGCCTTGACGATCTGGCCGTCCATCACCGCGAGTGCCGCAATGATCCGATAGTTTTTGTAGACCACATCGCCGGAGCCGGAATGCTCCATAATTTCGGGATTGTGCAGCTCCGGCGCAATCTTATCCACGTCTGCCAAGTTGAGATCGAGCGCCTCGAGGGGCTTGAGAATGAGTTCGCGGTACACCGCCTGATCGGATGTGCTTGCCCCAATACGCGCCATTCCGACCGCGCCGGGCTCGAGATGCAGCATCGGGCTCTCGCCATCGTCGGCGGTGACCAGAAACGCCGTCGCGCCCAAACAATCATCGAGAATCGGCAAATCCCGATCCAGGAAGGATTGAAATTTCATACCCAGCTTTGCAAGCGATCCGCCGGCAACGACCGCAACACGCTGATGCAGGCCGGCTTTCACCAGCGCGCCTGCGGTGACCAGCGCCGAGGCGGGTCCGGCGCAAAAATTCTTTATGTCCATACCAGAAGCGTTGCTGCAGCCGCACATTTCGGCGATGCTTTTCGCAATACCGCCGGCACCGCGCTGATAGCGGTCGCCTGCCGCTTCCTCGCCGCAACTGATTACGTAATCGACCTCATTCGCTCCCAGGCCCTCACGGTGGAGCAGCCACTGCAAGGCGATTGCCCCAGACGCCTTGACGCTAAGCGCCTCCATGAGAGTGTGAGCATCGAGGTTCGAGTCCTCGCGGCCCTCGGCACGGTTGTCGCGGCGGACACAACCACGCAGAGCTTCACCGGTGCGCAGGGGCAGCGCCGCTCCGGTTTCGATCTCTGTTTCGATCGATCCCGCCGACCGGTTCTCATCGTTGGCGAAGGCAGCTAATGCGGGGTGGTCTCGCAGTTCGGCGCGCAGCTGCTCGGCCGCCGCGCCGGTGAGCTCTACCAGAGCCGGCGTCAAAACATTGGCGCGCTCGAGGACAGCGTAAAACAGATCCTGCGACACGATTTCGCCGAACGGCCCAGCCGCCGGTGCGTCCACCCGCGCGGCGTACCAAGGCTGTGGGATCGCCGCTAACTTATCGGGCGTCAGGTTGCCGATGTAAGTCTGGTTCGGCGGGTACCGGACGGCGTCGTCGTACGAGCGTAGATGGTTCCTTAAGCGCCGCTCAAGCGCCGGTTCCTTGCGAATTTCGCGGTAGGGCTTCGAACCGTAAATCGCCAGATCGGGTGCATGGATCAAGCACTGAACACAATTTCTAACAACCGGATCGATTTGTGGCGCTGACATCAGCTCATCTCTTCGTGCGCATACGCTCTTGCGGTGGAGGTAACACATCGAGCGGAAATCGGCAGGTGTCTTCAAGTGAAGTTTCTGCCGTTGTTTTTTTTACCTCTTAGACTCTCTCCCCGTTTGATCGGAATCAATGTGACCGATTGCAGGTCCGCTATCAATTACACCTAAACGATCCGCAACATGATTTGCGGACATGGCAACGGCGCACATCGGAATGCGCAAGGAGTCAGCGATGATAAAATACACTCGTGCCGCTTTTCCTGTTGTTCTTGCAAGTGCGTTTCTATTTGTCGCCGTCGGCTGCACGACGGCCCAGGAAGACGCGAGCCAAAGCAGGTCCAGCGGGGTAGCAGCGGAAGAGGCCGCTAAGTCGGCCCAATCGGCTGCAGAGGCCGCAGCAAAGGCGGCTGAGGATGCGGCCAGGAGTGCTCGCGCAGCAGCGAGTGCCGCGGAAAAAGCCGCCGCGGACGCCGATGCCGCCGCTGAGAAGGCCGATCGGATTTTCCGCGCTGCGCAGCGCAAATAGCGGGCGCGTCAACTCGTCGGTCGGCGGGTTATTTGCACGGGAATACCATGCCGCCGATCAGCGAGACGGCGAACGAGGTCCCAATCGATCTGGTTTGAGCGGTCACCCGCCGCGGCAACGACGCGGCCGATCAGGTCGCCGTAGCCGGCAAAGGTAAAGGTGCCTGTCTGCTCAATCTGATCGGACTGCGCCTGTGTCGGGTGGACTTCGAGGTACAGTTCGCCACCGGACCAACCAAGCTTTACAGGTTCGTCGACAATCCGAACCGTTGTGCCGACCGCCACATCGGCGAACAGCCGTGCAATGTCGTTGGCGCGCAAACGAATGCACCCATGGCTGATGCGCCGGCCGATGCCGTAGGGGCGGTTGGTGCCATGAATGACATAGCCGGCCCACCCCAGATCGATCGCATGCTTGCCCAATGGGTTGCCCGGTCCCGGCGGAACCGCGTTTGGGAGGGATGGATTCTCCTTTCGAATGGACGCAGGCGGAATCCAAGTCGGCTTTTCGCGCTTGCGCACAACCGTTGTCGTGCCAACCGGCGTCACCGTTGCCGCATGACCGATTCCTATAGGGAAACTGGTGACGTCGCCGGTCTGCGGCCCAAACTGGTAGAGCCGCTGGTCGCCCAGGTTGACGACGATACCCTGGCGCGAGCCGCTGGGTAGAAGATGCGCGGTTGGTAAAACGATTTCCTGACTAGCCGGTGGTAGCCAAGGATCAATGCCGGGATTGGCCGCGCGTAATTCAACGATCCCGAGGCCATTTTCCAGCGCGACATCGTATAAGGTATCCTCGGCGCGCACCAAATATTCTCGCTGCACGCCGATGATATCATCGGCGAAGGCTGGCAATACCGACGCAAACAGACCTACTGTCATAAATATTGACGGCAGAGCTTTCGGAAACTGGCAGACCGTCAGCATGTGTTTCATGCTGGAACTCTACCAATGTTGTGCGCCTAGCTGCTTGCGTTCGATCAAATGAAATACCGGTCAGAAATCTTAAATTGAGCGTTAACTTGAAGCCAAAACTGGATGTCACAGGTCGCCATGACTGACGCCCTGTCCCCCGACAAAATTTCCAAGTGTACATGGCATTCCCTGTCGTCAGATCAGGTGTTGGATCTGCTTAGAGTGGGCACGGTAGGTCTCGGTTCGACCGAAGTGGAGTCGCGCCGCGCTTCGTTCGGACCGAATGTACTGCCCCGGCGCGAGCGCGTGAGCGTGCTCATCCTCTATCTGCGACAGTTCAAAAGCCCGCTGGTTTATCTTTTGTTGATCGCTGCGCTGGTGTCGCTTGGGGTCGGCGAGCTGACCGACGCCTTGTTCATTTTTGTCGTTCTCCAACTCAACGCGATTATCGGTAGCTATCAGGAATACCGGGCAGAAGTAAGCGCCGCAGCTCTTGATGCATTGGTGCCTAATTTCGCCGTGACGGTGCGCGACGGGGTGCCTCGCCGAATCGACGCGCGCGATCTAGTCCCCGGCGACATCGTTCGCTTGGTCTCCGGCGCGCTGGTCCCCGCCGACTTGCGATTGTTGACCGCGCAGGAGTTTGTCGTTGACGAGTCTCTACTGACCGGCGAATCCGTGCCGGTCGAAAAGGACACCGACGCGTTGGTCGGCGATGATGCGCCACTCGCCGAGCGGCGCAACATGCTCTACGGCGGAACCGCGGTTTTGTCTGGCCGGGTCTCCGGCGTCGTTACAGCGACGGGCGCGGCGACCGAGGTGGGCCAAATCGCTGCGGCGCTCACCCGCGGCGATGTGGCGCCGCCCCCGCTCATCGCCCGCTTGGCGCGTTTCGGCCGCGTTATCGGCGTTGTCACGCTGCTGTTGATCGGCCTGATCGGCGCTGTTCAACTTGCCCAGGGCGTGCCGCTGGTCACCGTATTTCTAGTCGCCGTTGCACTCGCTGTTGCGGCAATTCCCGAAGGCTTACCTGCGGCGATCACTATTGCCCTGGCTGTGGCAACCAGCCGGATGGCGCAGCGCAACGTCATCGTCCGCGCCCTTCCGGCGGTGGAAGGGCTTGGTGCCTGTACGCTTATCGCCAGTGATAAAACCGGGACGCTAACCTGCAACGAGTTGACGGTAAAACGCATCCGACCGTTCAACGGCGCCGAGCCCCTAACGGCCGTCTACATTGGCGGCGAGGGTTACCTGCCGATCGGCGAAGTGACGGCCGAAGGCCGCGACCTGACCGAACCCGAGGAAGAGGTGCTAGACCGACTGGCAGTGACCGGTGCCCTGTGTAACGAAGCCTCATTGCACGTAGAGGGGGGCACAGCTGATCATGTCGGTGACACGGTCGACGTGGCCTTTTTGACACTTGCCGCCAAGCTGGGCTTCGAACAGCGGATCTTGCAGGCCAAGCACCCGCAGATGGGGATTATTCCTTATGAGCCGCGGCGAAAGTTCGCCGCGGTATTTACGCGCAACGATAAGAGTGGGCTGGCCCATGACCATGAATCGGCAACCGTAATTGCGCACGTGAAAGGCGCTGCCGAGACTATCGTTCCCATGTGCGATGGCATCGACGCCGTGAATGTACTTGCCGCTGCCGATAGCATGGCGGCGGAGGGATACCGTGTGCTCGCCTTGGCCTGTGGTCCGGTGCCTATGACTGTTGCACTGGAGCCCGCGCAATCTCATCTCCACGGACTGCAATTACTCGGGCTGGTTGGCCTGATCGACCCCTTGCGCCCCGAAGTGCCTGCGGCGATCGCCCGATGCCGCGATGCCGGTATCGATGTGCGCATGATCACTGGCGACCATCCACAGACGGCACGTGCGATTGCCCGCGATTTAGGGATCACCCACGACAGTGAAACTGTCGTAACCGGAGCCGAATTGAGCGCCGCCCTGCACGATGCCCCCGAATTCGACCGGCTCGTGCTCGACGCTCAAATTTTTGCCCGCGTCGAGCCCGTGCAAAAATTATCGATCGTCGAAGCTTTGCAGCGGGCGGGCCACGTGGTCGCCGTAACTGGCGATGGAGTCAACGACGCGCCAGCGCTGTCGGCAGCAGATATCGGCGTATCGATGGGGCGCGGCGGCACCGATGCAGCGCGTGCGGCAGCCGATTTAATCCTTGCCGATGATAATCTGGCGACCATCGTTCCCGGCGTGGAAGAAGGCCGTATCGCCTATGACAATGTACGCAAGCTGATCTACTTGCTGATCACGACGGGGCTCGGCGAAATCGTTCTATTTCTGCTTTCGATCATCGCCCAGTTGCCAGTGCCGCTGTTTGCCGTACAGCTTTTGTGGCTCAACCTAGTGACCAACGGCATCCAACACATCGCCTTGGCCTTCGAAAGAGGTGAACCGGGAGTTCTGGCGCGGCAACCGCGGCCGCCGCAGGAGCGCTTATTCGAGCGGCGGATGATTACCCAGGTCCTGGTAGCTGGATGCTATATGGGCGGCGCTGCCTTCGCGTTCTATGCTTGGAGTTTGGACCGGGGTATGTCGGAACCGGTTGCACGCAACATGCTTTTGCTCCTCATGGTCTTGTTTGAGAACGTACATGTGCTCAACGCGCGCTCCGAGACCCGCTCGGTCTTCCATATTCCGTTCGCCGCCAATCCTTTCTTGATCTTTGCGATCATCGGCGCGCAGGGACTACACATCGCTGCAATGCATCTTCCTGGTCTCAACAGCGTGCTTGATGTGCAGCCTGTCGCGTTGACCGACTGGCTGGTGGTGGCGGCGATTGCAGTATCGCTACTGGTCGTCGGGGAAATCCTCAAATTGGTGACGGTGGCGCAAAATCGGCAAAATTCTTGACGACGTCCAGTTGCCGAATGAGCGTAAAGGACGAGCGGCAATCTCGCGTCGGCATCACTTTTGACCGAGGTCAACAACCAGCTCGTGCAAACCGCGTAGTTTAGTTTTAGAGCGGACAACGGAAGCCTCCGGCCAGAAATGTCTATGACTGAGGCACGCAATCTAGAAACAACAAAGACAACGCGTCCGCACAGTTCGAATGTGGAATGGATACGTCGAACATCAACACGGTCTGGACCGTCCAGAACTTGCTCGATGCGATGACGGCCCGTGGCACCGCGCCGGCAGTCATGACATTCGAGGGCGACGAGGTAACTCAGACGTCTTATGCCGAGCTTGCGAGCCAGGCGCGGCAGCTCGCCAGTGGGTTCTTGGAGGCCGGTATTGCCCCCGGTGAAGCCATCGGCATCTATGCGCCGAACAGCGTTGCTTGGTCGATCGTGCGCTTGGCCGCCGGCGCCGCGGGTCTGGTTACGGTTGCCATAGACGACGTAAGTAGCGAGGCGGAAGCCGTTGAGTTGCTCATCGATTGCGACTGTCAGTGGTTGTTTACGTCGTGCGCACATGCCGAGGCGATCGGAGAAGCCGAGGCCGAACTTCCGTTCGAAATCTACTTGTTAGACGCCAGTGCCGATGCCGTTCCAGCGTTCCAGCTGCCGGCATCTGACTGGCAAAGTGCGCTCGCCCGAGACGCTGGGCCACTACCCGACCTCGATGCTGCGACGCCAACGAGCTTGGTATTTACATCGGGCACGACCGGCGCGCCCAAAGCGTTCACACTCTCGCACGCAAATATCGCCACCAATGTCGAGCCGCTCGTCGCCGAACAGCTGGTCGGCACGAACGACCGGGTTTTGCTGCCGCTGCCGTTACACCACGTCTATCCGCTTGTCGTCGGATTGTTCACCACATTGGCTTCGGGCGCGGCGCTAGTGTTGCCGGAAGCCGTGACTGGGCCGCGCATTGCCTACGCGTTGCGCGCCGGACGGGTTACGACGATCGTTGGCGTGCCAAGGCTTTACACGGCACTGTTGGCAAATCTGCGAGATCGCGTGCACAGCGCTGGCCGGCTCGCCGCTATTTGGTATCGCTGCGCGCTGGCGATCGCAGGCTTATTGCAACGTATCGTGGGACTGCGGGTGGGTCGCTGGGTGCTCCGTCCGCTACATCGCCGGTTTGCGCCAGCACTGCGATTCCTGGCGTGCGGTGGCGCTCACCTCGATATGGTGACCGCGCAGTCGCTCGAGCGGCTCGGTTGGCGCGTATTGAGCGGATATGGGTTGGCCGAAACTGCGTCGATGTTTACCGCAAACTTTCCCAAACGTCAGCGCGCTGGAAGTGAAGGCCGTGCGCTGCCCGGAGGCGAGGTTCGCATCGCCGGGCCTGACGAGCATGGTGTGGGCGAGATTGAGCTGCGCGGCGCCAGCGTCACGGCCGGCTACCACAACAATCCTCAGGCTAACGAGGAAGCGTTCACGACCGACGGCTGGTTTCGCACCGGCGACCTCGGTCGGCTCGATAGCGACGGCTATCTCTATGTGACGGGCCGTTCGAAGGAGGTGATCGTTCTCGGCGGGGGCAAGAACGTCAATCCAGAGGACTTGGAACGGCTCTACGGCGTCAGCAAGGTTATCGAGGAAATTGCCATTCTCGAGGAAGCTGGGCAGTTGGTCGCACTCGTCCGCCCGAATGTCGAAGCAATACGAGCGAGCGGACTCTTGTCTGTCGAAGATTCCGTTCGAGTAACCCTTGCCGAGGCCGGCCAGCAGCTGCCGTCCTACGAACGGCTGGCCGGTTATGCGCTTACCAGCCGCCCGCTGCCGCGTACCCGACTCGGTAAGTATCGCCGTTTTTTACTGCCCGGTCTTTACGAGCAGGCAACAAAGGGCTCCGCGGCAGCGGAACCGGAACCTCTCTCCGCAGAAGACCAGAACCTCATTGCCACGCCCCCCGCCAGCGATGCATGGGATTGGCTCAAGGCCCGCTACCCCGATCGACCGATATCACCGTCCGACAGCTTGCAGCTCGATTTGGGCGTCGACTCGCTCGAATGGCTGCAACTATCACTCACAATTTCCGAACGTTTTGGTGTCGAGTTGGACGACGCCGATGTCACCGATATGGTGACTGTCCGTGATCTGTTGCAGCGGATCGTTCAGCGCACGGGCCAAACGCCGGTGCCCAAACATGTGCCGATTACGCACGACCCCTTTCAATATGTCGCGCCGGCGGGACCAGGGCTGCGTCTGCTGGGTGCGATTGTTCACGGCTTCATATGGTGCCTTATGCGGATATTGTTCCGCCTGTCGGTTCGCGGTGTGGAGCATGTCCCCACAACGGGGCCAGCTGTAATCGTCGCCAATCACGCCAGCTATCTCGACGCTTTGGTCGTTGCCGCCGCACTGCCTTCAAAGCGGGCGCGCCATGTGTTCTGGGGCGGCGCCGTGCCGATTCTCTTCCAGAGCTGGATCAGCCGGGTGTTTTGCCGTGTTGCGCATGTTTTCCCGATCGATGAAAGGACTCCGAAAACCACCCTGGATATCGGTGATAAGATCCTCGCGCGCGGCGACGCGCTGGTTTGGTTTCCGGAGGCATGGCGAACACCGACCGGCGAACTACAAGAGTTTCGCACCGGTATCGGGACATTGTTGACGATGCACCCGGCACCCGTCGTCGCGGCGTATATCGACGGCACTTTTGCCGCCCTGCCGCGCAATCGGCGCTGGCCGCGGTTTCGCCGGCTGGCAGTGCGCTTCGCTCCACCGGTCGAAGTGGCATCCTTGCTAAACGAGGGTACTGGCGCGACCGACGAAGGACGCATCGCCAAGGCACTGCACGATCGGGTTGCCGCGCTTGGCAATATGTAACAAGTCGCTTGGTCGTTAACAGATCGCGGAAACCGTACGCGTCCATCGCCACAAAAACGAGGTGATCGACGCCCTCGCCTGCGGCGGGGCTAAGGCAGACCCGCGAATGGTGGTAAAGGTGGTAGCGGAGGAGGGACTTGAACCCCCGACACGAGGATTATGATTCCCCTGCTCTAACCAGCTGAGCTACTCCGCCACGTGTCATCGAGAGACCGGGATATAGTCAGCCCTGATATGGGGTGTCAAGCGAGCGCCGGCCACCATCCATCAGCTATTGGCGCTCGCTCAGCCGTACGCCCTCAACCACCCGGTCGCTGGGATGCAGGACGACGCGGTCTCCGGCGCTGATCCCTTTGATTATCTGGGCCTCGAGGCCGTTGCTTTGTCCTAGCTCAACTTCGCGGCGGCGGGCGCGGCCATCCTCTTCGACAAACAGAGCCCAATCCGCACCATTGCGGAACAAAGCCGTGAGGGGCACCTTCAAGACATCCTCGCCCTGCCACAGAACGACACGGGTTTCGACCCGGTAACCATGACCGAGGCGCTGCCAGCGCTCCAACGGGTCGGTGATATCGATGATGACATTGACCCGCTGCTCCTCGATGCCGAGGGCCGATACCTTGGTGAACCCGAACGGTTCTATGCGGCGTACTTTGCCGCTGAGAGGAAGCGCCCCGCCCCATTCGTCGATGATGACTTCTTGACCCGGCTCCACCTTAACGGCATCGGACGACAGCAGGTCGGCAACAATCTCCAGCGACTGGGGATCGCCGATTTCAACCAGCGGCTCGCCGGCCTGAACCACCACTTCGCTCTCGCGCAACAGCCGTAAGATTTGCCCGCTCACGGGGGCGGAAATCGTGACGCATTCGCAATCGCCGTGCAGGTTCTGGGTCTGAACCGGCGAGACCAGGCGGGCGCGTGCCTCCGCCAGTTGGAACACGCGCATATCGACCGCCGCTTGCGCCGTCGTCACGGATGCCGTGCGGGTTTTGAACCGGCGTTGCGCATCGTCCAGCGCGCGCTGCGCGATGGTTCGGCTGGCGAATAGCTGTTCGGCCCGGCGCAACTCACTCTCGGCGAACTCGCGCTCGGCAATCGCTTCCTGGAGTTCGGCCCTCGCCAGGACAAGCGCCGAGTCAGCGGCTTGTACCGCGGCGTGGGCTTCGGACTCGCTGCGGATATCGAGGAACGACGGATCCACCGGCTCGATCTGCGCGACCACCGTTTCGCCGGCGAAAACGTCATCGCCGACATCGCTTTCAATCCGCCGCAACCGTCCGGTTACTGGCGCAGACAGCACGAACACATCGCGCACTCGTGTTTCCGCTTCCTCATCGACGGTCACAACCAGGGAGCCCTGCGCGGCAATCGCGAAATCGACTGGGATCGCTTGTGGCCGGAACGCAAATCCGAGGCCGGCGAGAACCACCAGTCCAAGTACGCCCCAGAGGCTAAAACGGCGCCATTTCATTGCCCTGTCTCCTCATTCAGCCCACCTCATTCGCGGGTTTTGAGAACGGAAATTAAATCGAGCCGGTCGAGCCGTTGGCGCACAATTACCGCCGAAGCCACTGACGCCGCGAGGCCGACCAGAACGGCGATGCCGAACGTCGACGGGTTTAGGACCAGCGGCACCCGAAAGAGCTCGTTGCCAAATTCGCTGGTGATCTGCCACGCCAGCGCATACCCAGCAAGACAGCCGAGCGGTAACCCGACAAAGATCAGCAAGGATGCCTCGCCAATCAGGATGTAGGATATCTCCGCCCGCCCGAAACCAAGAACGCGCAGGGTTGCGAATTCTCTGCCACGTTCCGACAGTGCGATACGCATACTGTTGTACACGACACCAAATGCCAGCGTGCACCCGAACGCGATGAAAAACGTGACCTGGATCAGCAAAGTTTCGCCAACCGTCTCGTAAAACGTGTCGATCGCGGCCCTTTTTTGAATCACCCCGGCAACGTCGGGCAAATCCTTGAGTTCGGCGAACAAAGCAGGCTCGGCCGTCCGGTCAACCAGCATGTGGATGGTCTCCACATGTGGCCCATCTTTTAGCGCTCGATTGAGCGCGGCGATGTTCATGAAGGCCGGTGTCCCGAGATAGGTCTCGAACAGGTCGACGACAGGCAAGTGGAGTATCGGCCGCCGCCCCTCCAAAACCCGCGCTTCGACGATATCGCCGCGGACAACGTCCAGTTTCTTGGCGAGCTCGGTCGACAGCACGAGCCCATCGGGCGGCACCCGCAATGCACCACCCTCGGAATCGAAGACTAGGCTCAGATTGGGTTCCGAAACGACGCCCTGGATGGCGCCGCGATGAGTGCGCACCCCGACCCGAAATTTCACGCTTACGGCCCGCTCTGGTTCTACCGCCAGCACACCCGGCAACCGTTCGAGTTCCGCTAAAACAGTACTCGACTGTGCTTCGACCAAACCCACGGTCACATCCTGGCGCTGTGCCTCATGAAAAAAAATATCGACGATGCCGTCGATTGAATCGAGCCACTGTAGCGATGTGATCAGCACCGCTAGTGCCAAACCGACACCAGTCGCTGTAAGCAACGAACGGACAGGCCAACGCAGCACCTGCCGCAGGATGATCCGGGTCGGCTGATCCAACCACCTCTCCAAGTATTCTGAGCGCAATCGCGTTTTGCGGTACAGCGGGGGTGCCGGCGGACGCATTGCCTCAGCGGGCGGCAAAACGACCGCGCGACGCACCGCCCCCAACGTTCCCAAGAGCGCTGCGCCCATACTGATCACACCTGCCAAAGCGAAAACCGCCGGACTGGGCCGAAAAAGCAGGAACGGAAAGCGGAAAAATTCGGCGTAAACTTCAGTGTTAAAGCGGCCGAGCCAGGCACCCGCCATCCAACCGATCACCACACCGATGCCGGCCATAACGATAACCATCTTCGCGTAGTGCCAGCCGACATCGAAGTTACTGTACCCGAAGGCCTTCATCAGGCCGATCTCGGCGCGCTCGATAGCAATCAAACGGGCAACGACGATGTTCGAGAGAAAAGCGGCAACACCGAGAAAAATTGCCGGCAAGATGCTGGCAATCGAACGTAGCTGTTCGATTTCATTTGTCAGAAAGAAGTTCGAAACCTGATCGGCACGGGCGAACGCGCCGACGCCGCCATACCGATCAAGTAGGGTGTCGAGCCGGCTGATAACATCATCGACGTTGACGCCACGTAATAAGGTCAAGGAAAGATCGTTGAACGCGCCATCTAAATCGTAGGCGGCCTCGAGCGCGTCACGGCTCATCCATATAACACCGAACCGTTTCTCATCGGGCACCAGTTGACCGGGGCCGATGGCGTAGACGAATTCTGGCGACAAGGCGATACCGACAATATCCAGCGTTCGCTTCTTGCCGTTCATCAAAGCCTGAAGCTGATCGCCCGGCACTAGACCATGCTCTTCGGCGAAGGGTTCGCTCAACACAATTTCGTCAGACCGTCCTGGCGAAATTAATCTGCCGGTCCGCAACGCAAGACGATTGAGTGTCGACTGCCCGTCTTCGGGGATCGATACAAGCTGGCCGATTACCGGCTCCTCGAAGCCGGCGATATCCAGCGTGGCAAATTTAGCGATGCGGGTTTCGACATTCTGAACCCCGGGGATATTCGCTACCCTCCGGGCGATCTTTTCCGGCGCCCGCTCAACACCTGCGAACACATCAGCAAAGCGATAGCGCTCGTAGTAGGCGGTACCCGTCGTCTCAAGCGCCTCGATCGCGCTGAACGACATCACCAGTACGGCAACGCCCGAGGCAATCACCAGGGCGATCGCCAATACTTGCCCCCGCAGGCGCCAAAGATCTCGAAACAGTTTACGGTCGAGCGCGCCCATCGCGGTTACCACTCCAGCTCGTGCGCCGGCCGCCGATCTGTATTGATCACTTCCTCGATAATCTTGCCGTCACCGAACGACAGCACCCGGTCGGCCATACCGCCGATACCGGTGTTGTGGGTGATTAGCGCCGTCGTCGTGCCGAGCTCGCGATTTACCTGCTCGATCGCCTCCAAAACAAGAATACCGGTGGCGCTATCTAGAGCGCCTGTCGGTTCATCGCACAAAAGAATATCGGGCCGTTTCGCGATGGCGCGGGCGATCGCCACCCGCTGTTGCTCACCGCCGGAAAGTTGCGCCGGAAAATGATCGAGACGGTCGGTGAGGTCGACGAGGGCGAGCGCATCGGCGGGCCCAAGCGGATCGGGCGCAATTTCGGTTACCAGGGCGACGTTTTCCAACGCCGTTAGGCTGGGAATCAAATTGTAGAACTGGAATACGAAGCCAACATGGTCGCGCCGGAACCGCGTGAGTTCGGCATCGTCGGTCGCGTTGAGTTCCTCGCCGCGAAACAGTACTTGACCCGCCGACGGCGTATCGAGCCCACCGAGGATGTTGAGGAGCGTCGACTTACCACTGCCCGAGGGGCCGAGCAGCACGACAAGTTCGGACTCGCGAAGTTCCAAATCGACCCCGCGCAGCGCCCAAATCTCAACTTCGCCGGTCTTGTAAACCTTGGTCAGCCCGTGCCCGCCGAGAACGACCGCCTTCCCCGCCGTTCCCACCGGCGCCGTTGCTTCGCTTGTCATGACCGCAGCGCCATTGCTTTTTCACCGCCCATATCGACCCAGTGAATTATGTGACAAACCCCGCAAAGCCAAGCATTGACCCAGGTCAGCTTGGCTAAGTTCCTCTCGTTGGCGCAGTAGCTGTTTTCGCGGTGCGGCCACGGCCCATTAAATAAATGCCGGCAGCGACCAGAACGAAGGCAATACCGTGAAATGTCTGGAATTCCTCGCCAAGGACCAAAATCGCCAATAGCGTAGTGAATACGGCACGCATGTAGTTCGACATGGCCGCTTTATTGGCCCCCAATGCCAGAATCGCCGTGTTGGTAAAGCCCACCGCGAAGACTCCCACCACCATGCCGATCCAGGCGATGGTGACCCCCGCCTGCAGCGTCAGCGGTACCGGTTTGTAGATGATCATCTCAACGATATAGATCGGCAGAATGACCATCGCTCCAAAGATCTGAACGCCGATCAAAATTACCGGCCCGGACAGCCCCTTCGGTAGGCGCCGGAGCAGCACGTTGTGCAAGGCGAAACCGAACATGGCTGCGAGCATGATGAGATCGCCGATATTGGGGCGGAATCCCAGCAGAACCTCCAACTCACCGGCCGAAAGAATCACCAAAACGCCCGACGCCGCGATTGCGATCCCCAAAGCCTGAGCCCGGTTGATGAACTCGGAAAGCAGGAGATACGATAACAGCACGGTGGCTACGGGCTGCACGGTGGCGACGATGCCCCCATTTATGGCAGTGGTGAAATTATAAGCGAGATAGACCGCTGCATTACCGAGCGGCGCCAAGGCCGCCCCCATGATCAGGAACAGCTTCCAGTGCGCCCGGATTGCGGGCAACGCGGACACGAACGGCCGCCAATACAACGGCAGCAGAACGAGCGTGGCGACGACAACACGCCAAAAGCCCAAACCCATCGGCGGCAAATCGCCTTGGACGGTCCGCCCGACAATGTGGTTGGACGCCAGAATGAACGACGCCGCCACGAGCAGTAGATAGGGCCAGGCCCCGGTCGAGTAACGGCTCTGTGGCGGGTCGCTCACGGCTAACGGTCCCGTTCAGAAACTGGGTTTTGGGCAGATGACTAGTCTGCCTTGGCGGCAATCGTCTCCATTTCGACGACCCATTGCGGGTTCGCTAACTGGCTGATCACCAGCCAGGTCGAAGCCGGTGTATGGCCCGGATTTAGATATTTCTCGCGGTGCGCTTTGACGTGCGGCAAACCGTTCGGATCGGTCGAAAAGACATTGATGCGCACAATGTCTTCCACGCCGAACCCAGCGTCGTTGAGGATGGCGATGGTGTTCTGCCAAATCTGATCGTGCTGTGCCTCGAAACCCTCAGGCACGGAGCCGTCGGGGGCGGTGCCGACTTGACCGGCCGTAACCAGCCAGCGCGCGTTCGCAGGAATTTCAACGGAATGGCTATAAAGGCCGGCCGGCGGTGCAACGGTAGACGGGTTACGAGTGGTTAGCATAGCGGTTCTCCTCCATTGGTTGTTGTAAACCGGCGAAAGGTGTCACCGACGCCGGCGGTTAGCTTACGCAATTGCGGCGGCGCGCGCCGAATTTTCGGCTCAAAGAGACAGCAGACGATCGGTCAGCGCATCGGGTGCCGAGAAAAACGGTGAATGGGACGTATCCAGGGTCAACACTTTGCCGCACGGAATTGTCTCCACCATCTGACGCTGCATCGCGATGGGAATGGCGCCGTCTTGCAGACACTCAATAAAAACACGCGGCACGCTGCCATAGCGCGCTTCGGTCAGCCGTACTTTGGTTTGCATGATCGATAGCGCCTGCGGCACTAGATTGGCCTTTGCTGTCGCGATGTCTTCGTCGCTGCAATCGCCATAGAACAATGGCTTGATCAGATCCTCGCGTATCGTCGACGCCAAGCCATCGTCGGTCGGCACCCGCGCTTCGGCAACCATGGGATTGTCGTCGACGCGGGCAGAGACATCGGCGCGAGATTCGCCGTCTTGCGGCATCATCGCCGTCAAAAATACGAGACTCTTGACCCGTTCCGGGCGCTCCTCGGCCACTTGGCTGATCGTTATGCCACCCAGACTATGGCCGACCAGGATCACTGGTTCGTCTTGAGCGTCGATAATCTGGCAAACATGATCGACATAGGCGTCGAGCGTAATCTGCTCGCGTGGCAGCGGATTGCCGCCATGCCCCGGGAGATCGACGGCAATTGCCGTATGCCCGGCCGCTTCGAGCAGCGGCACAATTTTCGCGTAGCACCATCCGCCATGGTATGCGCCGTGAACCAAAACATAGGTACTCATGCCGCCACCTCGGAAAACTCTTCGCGTTGAATCCACCCGCCACCGAGCAGCCTCGTATCATCGTAGAACACCGCCGCCTGTCCGGGCGCAATACCGAACTCCGGCTCGGCCAATTCCACCAACCCGTTGCCGCCGGGCTTACCGTAAAGCCGAGCAAGCCGCGGCGCTTGGGTCGACCGCAGCTTTACGGTGACCTCGATGCCGTCGGCAGGTGCGCCATCGCCGTCGCCCAGCCAGTTAATGCCGGTGACCGGTACGCGCGTTACCGC
The DNA here is from genome assembly GCA_965267185.1 of Alphaproteobacteria bacterium. Taxonomy (GTDB): domain Bacteria; phylum Pseudomonadota; class Alphaproteobacteria; order UBA6615; family UBA6615. The sequence continues at coordinate 1,812,599 of OZ253937.1, forward strand.
CAACGCCGACCGGGGCCCGACGACAACCTTGTTTTTCGCGACGTCAATGCGCACCACGTAAAGCGCTGCGTCGTCGTCGCCCACGCCCGGCCGGCCACCGATGCCGAGGCCCCGGCGTTGACCGATCGTGTAGTGAATAATCCCGTTGTGACGGCCCAGCACCGCACCGTCGAGATCGACGATATCGCCCGGCTCCCCCGCCTCGGGACGCAGCCGCTCGACAATGTCAGCGTAATTTCCGTTGGGGACGAAGCAAATATCCTGGCTGTCGGGCTTGTCCGCAGTGGCAAGTTTGTAGCGGCGCGCCAAGGCGCGAACGGCGTCTTTCGGCAGCTCGCCCAGCGGGAAGCGCAGGTAGTCCATCTGTTCCCGCGTCGTCGCAAACAGGAAATAACTTTGATCGCGGCTGGAATCGACCGCACAGTGGAGTTCAAGGCCACTAAGCCCTGCCACGCGGCGGATATAGTGGCCGGTCGCCAGCACGTCGGCATCGATGTCACGCGCCGTCGCCACCAGGTCACGGAACTTCACCGTCTGGTTGCAGGCAATACAAGGGATCGGCGTTTCGCCGCGCACATAGGCATCGGCGAAGGTGTCGATTACGTCGGCACGAAACCGCGTCTCGTAATCGAGCACGTAGTGGGGGATGTTCAAGCGGTCCGCCACCCGGCCAGCGTCATAGATATCCTGGCCGGCGCAGCAAGCCTTGGTCTTGCCGGTCGCCGCACCGTGGTCGTAGAGCTGCAGCGAAATCCCGACAACGTCGTAACCCTGATCCCGCAATAGTGCGGCCGTCACCGAGCTGTCGACGCCACCGGACATGGCGACGACGACACGAGTATCTTGCGGGGCTTTGGCTAGACCCAGGCTATTTAGCGGCTCTGTCATGGCCGGCAATATAGGCGCACAGCGCCCCACGGCAAATAGCCGACACATTGTCGTTAACAAAGGGGGCAGAAGCCTTGAACCTGCGGGCCCAAGGGCGCATCATTTTGGGATAATGGGGAGAAATACCAGCGCCCTCGGGAGGGTTTATGCGCAGCTATGCAGCCGTAACAGGCGCTATTCTAGTCCTTGCTTTCGCCGCGACGCCGGGCCACGCCGGCCTACGCGATGATATCGCCGAATGCGCGGCAATCGCCGATGACGGCGCCCGCCTGGCCTGTTTCGATGGGCTGGCGGACGCAGCGAAGTCCGAAACGTCTGCCCTAACAAGCGCCGCGGCGGAGGCTTTGAAGCAGGAGTTTCGCTTCGATTCACGGTTGATGACGGGGCCGTTTACCTTCCGCCTCGCGGTGAGTGGTGATCTTCGGGTAAGCCGTGCGACAGCGGCGGCACGGGAAGTCGAGCGGGTGGTGCGCCGTATCAGGAAAGCCCTAAGCGACAGCAACGACTGGGGCGTGACGGTCACGGTGCACGGCTCGCAGGTAACCCTGAGTCGAGGCGTGCCCTATACCGGCGCGGAACTCCTCGCCCAAGCGCAGATCGGAATGACGCGCACCGGACTGCCGGAAAACCGCTACACGGTAGTTCAAGGTGCCGATGCCACTCCGGTGCTCTGGGACGATGGCCGCATCCGCAGTGTCAACGAGCACATAATTGTCGAGGTCACAGAGCTCGCTGCGCTATTAACGCGCTGACGCGTTTACCGACCAACGCTCATTCGCCTTCGGTCGTTTCCGAGCCAGAGCCTGGAGCGTTCAGACCCATCTGCCAGAAATCGACCTCGAGCTGCGTGGCTTGCGCGAATGTTGCGATCAGCTGGTGCAGCCGGCGGCGGCCAGCGCGTTCCTGCCAGAGACGGTCCAACGCTTCGGCATGAGCGCGGGCAACTTCCTGATATTCGTCGCCAGCATACATGGCGATCCATGACGCATAGGGATTACCCTCATGCTTGGTATCGTCGTCTCCAGCGAGCCGAGCCCCGATCTCGCCGTAGCCGATAACGCACGGCGCTAGCGCGACGTAGAGATCGAGCAAATCACCCTGAAGCCCTTTCTCCAGCACGTAGCGCGTATAGGCCATCGTCGCCGACGCTTCCGGCAGCGCCTCCATATCGTCCTCGTTCAGGCCCCAGCCGGCGCAATAGTCCACATGGAGGCGGATTTCGGTATCGATGATCGCCGACATTCCACCGGCCGCGGCGCGAATATCGGCCAAGGTGTCGGCTTTGTAGGCAGCCAACGCGTACGCTCGGGCAAACTGGATCAAGAACAAATAGTCTTGGCCCAGATAGTGCCGGAAGCAGGCCTCCGGCAAGCTTCCATCCGCCAGTTGAGAGACGAATGAATGCGCCACGTAGGAGTGCCACAAGTCTGCCCGGCTGTCGCGCAGTTGCGGGTAGAGCTGGTAGTCGGGCAAGTAGTGACTGAGGGACGCGGGTGCCACGGCCTATTCCAACAGCAGGTTGCGGGTCTGCGAGGGGAGGTTGACGACGAGACCGTCGAGCGCCTCGGTAATGATAATCTGGCAGCCTAGGCGCGATGTGGGGGTCAAGCCGAAGGCCAAATCGAGCATATCTTCTTCGTCTTCAGTGGCCTCTTCCAAGCGCCCGAACCATTCGGACGCGACAACCACATGGCATGTCGAGCACGCCATCGCACCCTCGCAAGCGCCTTCGATATCGATGTTATTATCCCAAGCAATCTGCAGCAACGAATGGCCAAGCGGCGCATCGACCTCGCGCCGTGTCCCGTCGGGCTCAACGAAGACCATCCGCGCCATCTGGGAACTACCTGGCGCTAGAACCGCGCCGGTTCAGCGCGCTCCGTCCCATGCGCACCGGAGCTATACGTGAAATGATTCCCCGCACCCGCAGGTGCCCTTTGCGTTGGGGTTGTTGAAGGTAAATCCGGTTTGGAACTGACCTTCTTGATAGTCCATTTCGGAGCCGATCAAAAACATGGTCGCCGCCGGATCGATGAATATCCGCACACCGTCCTGTTCGATCACTTCTTCGAACTGCCGCTGCTCGGTGGCGTATTCGACCACGTAGGATAGGCCCGAACAGCCGCGCGTGCTGATACCCACCCGCAATCCGGCTACACCCTCTTCGGCACGCTCCATCAGCCCTTTCGCCCGGGCGACGGCAGTGTCGGTCATGGTGATAATCGGAGCTGTCATCGTCGTTTCGGTCCTTCCGCCTAGCTATCTCATATAGGTCAAAACAGGTCGAGCGCCAGTTTCGCTTCGTCGGTCATGAGATCTGGCGTCCACTGCGGCTCCCACACCAGGTGCACCTCAACCTCGCCAATGCCGCTAACGCCGGCGACCGCCTCGGCCACCCAAATGGGTATCTCGCCAGCCACCGGACAGGTCGGTGCAGTGAGCGTCATTTCGATCTTCACCGAACCGTCGGAATATATCTCCAGATCGTAAATAAGACCCAAATCGTAGATATTCACCGGAATTTCGGGGTCGTACACGGTACGTAAAGCATCGATGGCGGCGGCCTTCTCAGCAACCGGTGTGTCCTTCGGCAACGGCTCTCCTGCACGAGCGACAACCGGCTCGCCCGGTTGCGCAGCAGCAGGCATGAAGTCAGCAAGGCCGGGTCTATCGTCGATCATTATGGCCCCTACTCCGTTGTCACTTCGCCGTCACCGGCCAACGCGGCGACCATCGTGTGCCACGGCAAGGTGGCGCATTTGACCCGGGTGGGGAAATCGCGAACGCCAGACAGCACCTTCAGCTTGTCCAGTTCATCATCGGTGGCGTCGCTGTCACCCTCGCCGGTGCACATATCGTGGAACGCCTTAAATAACGCTTGCGCTTCGGCTTCGGATTTACCCTTCACCAGTTCGGTCATCATCGAGGCGGAGGCAACGGAGATGGCACATCCCCGGCCAACGAAGGCGGCGTCTTCGACTAACCCGTCGGGGCCTAGCTTGAGGTAGACCGTCAGTTGGTCGCCGCACAACGGATTGTTGCCATGCGCCTCGGCCGTCGCATCGTCGGGTGTGCGGAAATTTCGCGGATGCTTGCCGTGATCGAGGATGACCTCTTGATAGAGTTCGCGCAGATCGTTCATCAGCCAAAAATCTCCGCCACGTCGCCCAGCGCGCCGACCAACGCATCGACATCGGCGCGAGTGTTGTACATACCGATCGAGGCGCGCACCGTCGCCGGAATATCCAGCCGCGCCATCAACGGTTGGGCGCAATGATGGCCCGCGCGCACCGCGACACCGGCGCGGTCGATGATCGTCGCAATATCGTGCGGGTGGGCATAGTCGAGGGTGAACGACATAACGCTCGCCTTCGACGGCGACGTCCCCACAAGGTTCAGCCCGTCGATACTCGACAGTTGCTGAGTGCCGTAATTCAAAATATCGCGCTCGTGCGCACCGATCCGCTCCAGGCCCAGCGCGCTGACATAGTCGATTGCGGCACCGAGGCCGATCGCCTGCGCGATCGCCGGTGTCCCAGCCTCGAACTTGTGGGGCAACTGCGCCCAGGTCGATTTCTCAAAGGTCACCGAGGCGATCATGTCGCCGCCACCCATATAGGGGGGCATCGCCTCCAACAGTTCCTCACGGGCGTAGAGAACGCCGATACCCGACGGGCCATAGAGCTTGTGACCGGAGAAAACGTAGAAGTCGCAGCCCAGCGCCTGTACGTCGACCGGCAGGTGGGTGACCGACTGGCAACCGTCCAGCAAAACCTTGGCGCCGACGGCGTGGGCCTTGCGGATAATTTCCTCCACCGGCAGGACCGTGCCCAGCACGTTCGACATATGGGCTAACGCCACAAGCTTGGTACGTTCGTTCAGCAGATTCTCGAACTCAGGCATCAACAGCTCGCCATCGTCGCTAATCGGCGCAATCCGCAACACGATACCTTTTTCGTCACGCAGCATTTGCCACGGCACGATATTCGAGTGGTGCTCAAGTTCGCTGATGATGACCTCGTCGCCTTCTTTCAGGAAGGCGCGGCCATAGCTCGCCGCGACAAGGTTGATCGATTCCGTCGCGTTGCGGGTGAAGATGATTTCGTGGGTGTGGGCCGCATTGATAAAGCGGCGGATCGTCTCGCGCACACCCTCGTAACGCGCGGTCACCGCCTCGCTGATTTCGTACAAGCCGCGGTGGACGTTGGCATACTCGCGTCCGTAGACGTCTTGTACGGCGTCGATAACGGAGCGCGGTTTTTGTGCCGATGCGGCGCTGTCCAGAAACACCAGCGGCTTGTCGTGCATGGTCCGCGCGAGGATTGGAAAATCACCGCGCACCTTCTCGACGTCAAAGGGTTGGAGGTTCGCGTCGATATCTTGGGCTGTCGTCATTCGCGCAAACCTCTATTCCGCCGCCCGGCTAATGTTCGTGTTCAACCAATTGCGGACATGCGCGGAAAAATCCTCCGCCACTTGGCTAAGCCGGATCTCCGATAGCGCCTCACTGACAAAGGCCTCGATGAGAATCCGGCGCGCGGCATCAGGTGCGATGCCGCGGCTCATCAAATAGAACATCGCGTCGGCATCGAGTTCACCTGCCGTAGCACCATGACTGCATTTCACATCGTCGGCGTAGATTTCCAGCTCGGGCCGCGTATCGATTTCAGCACGCGGCGACAGCAGCAGAGTGCGGCTGAGTTGATGCCCGTCGGTTTGTTGCGCATCGGGCCGCACATGGATCTTTCCTTGAAAGACCCCCCGCGCGCGCGCATCGAGAACGCCTTTGTAGACCTGGCGCGACCGGCAACCGGCAGCGACATGCTCCACATAGGTCGTGTTATCGAGCACTTGGTCGCCGGTCCCCAGATAGATGCCGTCGAGCCGGCAGTCGGCGCCGGGGCCATTGAGCACCGCATAGGTCTCGCTGCGGCCGATCAGGCCACCGCTTTGCAGAACGAATCCGCCGTAGCTCGCCTGCGCTTCCAAACTCAACGCCGTTGCCGCAATGTGAATCGCCGCCGGCCCCTCTTCCTGAAAGGTGTAGTGGTTAAGTTCGGCGCGCTCTCCAAGGGAAATCTCGCTGACGAGATTGTTGAAGTAGGCCCCTTCAGCACCGCCGATATGGCTTTCGATCAACGTAGCCGCCGCGCCATCGCCAAGCATCACGACGTGGCGAGGCTGCAACATCAGCGGCGTTTCGCCCGGCACCGTAATCGAGACCAGATGTACCGGTTTGTCGACAGCGACGCCGGCATCGACAAACAACACCATGCCGTCACGCATAAACGCCGTATTGAGCGCGGCGAGCGGCTTGTCGTCCAGATCGACGTTTTGCCCCAAAACGGCCTCTAAACGTGCCGGAGCAGCGGCGACCATATCTTCAAGTCCGGCAATCAAAACGCCGTCGGGCATATCGTCGAGGACGCACAAGTCGGGCCGCAAACGGCCGTTGACGAACACGATCCGATAGCTCGCCAACTCGGCAACCGCGCGATGCGGCAGCGGCGGTACGTCTACGGTCGGCGCGCCGTTTGCGAGCTTGAAATCATTTTTTCCTAGCTCGTTCAGGTTCGTATAGCGCCAATATTCATCGCGGCGGCCCGGCAAACCTCGGTCACTATAGATCGCCGCGCCGCGGCCGCGCAGATCCAACAGCCAGTCCACCTGGGCACCGGGGACATCGTGCGCACCACTCAGCGCCTGATCGAGAAAAGGCTGCATATGACCACTACCGTCGGGCAACGTCTTAGCTCCCTCTATGCCGCCGCTTCGAGAAATTCGCTATAGCCCTTCGCCTCAAGCTCGAGGGCCAAGTTTTTATCGCCGCTTTTGACGATGCGCCCCTTCGCCAGGACATGCACCCGGTCGGGCACGATGTAATCGAGCAACCGTTGGTAATGTGTGATCAGCAGCATGCCGCGCTCGGGGTTCCGCAGCGCGTTTACACCATCGGAGACCACTTTCAGCGCATCGATGTCGAGCCCGGAGTCGGTCTCGTCGAGAACCGCGAAACGCGGTTCCAGCACCGCCATCTGCAGGATTTCCATGCGCTTTTTCTCACCACCGGAAAATCCTTCGTTCACCGCGCGCTTCAGCATGTCGTCGTCGATATCGAGCGACTCCGCCTTGCTGCGGACGAACTTGAGAAAATCGATCGCGTCCAACTCGCCTTCGCCACGGTGCGTGCGTAGCGCGTTGGCGGCGGTTTTAAGGAATGTCAGACCGGCAACGCCGGGAATCTCGACCGGATACTGAAAGGCCAAGAAAACGCCTTCACGCGCCCGCTCGTCGGCTTCCATCGCCAACAGATCGCGTCCCTCATAGATCACCTCGCCGTCGGTCACCTCGTAGCCGTCACGGCCTGCCAGCACATACGAGAGCGTGCTTTTGCCCGACCCGTTGGGTCCCATGATCGCGTGCACTTCGCCGGCATCGATGGTCAGATCCAGGCCGTTGAGGATCGGCTTGTTGTCGACCGTCGCGTGCAGATTTCGAATTTCCAATAACGCCATAATGATTGGTCCTGATTCTCCGGCCGGTTACCCGACACTTCCCTCAAGGCTGATACCGACGAGCTTCTGCGCTTCGACAGCAAATTCCATCGGCAACGTTTGCAATACTTCGCGGCAAAACCCGTTGACGATCAGCGATACCGACTCCTCGTCGGTCAGTCCGCGCTGGCGGCAGTAGAACAGTTGATCGTCGCTGATCCGGCTGGTCGTCGCCTCATGCTCGACCTGCGCCGTTGGGTTCTGGCTTTCGATATAGGGCACGGTATGGGCGCCGCACTGATCGCCGATGAGTAAGCTGTCGCACTGGGTGTAATTGCGCGCGCCGTGAGCGCCGCGCTGCATGCGCACGAGGCCACGATAGGTCTGGTCGGCTTTACCGGCGGAGATGCCCTTCGAAATAATCCGCGAGCTGGTGTTCTTGCCGATATGGATCATCTTGGTCCCGGTATCGGCCTGCTGGGCATTGTTGGTAATGGCGACCGAGTAGAACTCGCCCACCGAATTGTCGCCCTGCAGGATGCAACTCGGATACTTCCAAGTGATCGCCGAGCCGGTTTCGACCTGGGTCCAAGAAATCTTGGAGTTGCGGCCCCGGCAAGCACCGCGCTTAGTGACAAAATTATAGATGCCGCCCCGTCCTTCTTCGTCGCCGGGATACCAATTTTGCACCGTCGAATATTTGATCTCGGCATCGTCGAGGGTGATTAGCTCGACCACGGCGGCGTGGAGTTGGTGCTCGTCACGCATCGGCGCGGTGCACCCTTCGAGATAGCTAACGTGGGCACCCTCGTCGGCGATGATCAGTGTGCGTTCGAACTGTCCGGTATTTTCCTGATTGATGCGGAAATAGGTCGACAGCTCCATCGGGCAACGAACCCCTTTGGGGATGTAGACAAACGATCCATCGGTGAACACGGCCGAGTTCAACGTGGCGTAGAAGTTATCCGAGTAAGGCACAACGGAGCCGAGATACTTGCGCACCAGCTCCGGGTGATCCTGCACCGCCTCGGAGATCGAGCAGAAGATTACGCCGATTTCCTCGAGCTTCGCCTTGTAAGTCGTCGCGACCGACACGCTGTCGAAAACCGCATCGACAGCAACTTTGGGCGCGCCCTCGACACCGGCAAGTACTTCCTGCTCCTTGAGCGGAATACCCAGCTTCTCGTAGGTCTCCAGGAGCTTGGGGTCGACCTCGTCGAGCGACTTCGGCTTATCCGCGAGCTTCGGCGCCGCGTAGTAGTATGCATCCTGATAATCGATCGGATCGAACGCAACTTTCTGCCAGCGCGGCTCCTCCATGGTGAGCCAATGGCGATACGCTTTCAGCCGCCATTCGAGCATCCATTCGGGCTCGCCTTTCTTCTCGGAGATCAGCCGAACGATATCCTCGTTCAGGCCCTTCGGCGCTAAATCGACATCGATGTCGGTGACAAATCCGTACTTATACTGCTCACCGATCGATTGAACCTGTTCAACGGCGTCAGCGTTCGCAACCATTACCTATCCCTCTAAAAATCATTCCGCTGCTGCCTCTTGTCCACCGCGTTGTGCCGCAACCTCTGCCGCGATGCGTCCTGCGGCATAGTCGATTTCAGATTGCGTGGTGAAGCGGCCGAATCCGATGCGGATCGACCCGGCCGAAACCGCATGCGGCAAACCCAGCGCCTGCAGCACGTAAGACGGCTCAACCGATTCCGACGTGCAGGCCGATCCGGTTGAGACCGCGACATCGTCGAGCGATTCCATCAGCGCCATCGCGTCGACATTGGAGAACCCGACATTGAGGTTGCCGGCAATCCGGCGTTCCATATCGCCATTGACCACCAGGTCGGGCACTGCGGCACTCAACTGGTCCAACATGGACTGGCGAAATTGGGCGAGCCGGCCCGTTTCCTGTGCCATTTCCTGGTTGGCGATCTCGCACGCCTCACCCAAGGCGACGATCAGCGGCACCGCCAACGTGCCGGAGCGAACGCCACGCTCCTGGCCACCACCACTGATTTCGGCCAGCAAGCGTGCGCGGGGCCGACGGCGCACATACAGAACGCCGATACCTTTGGGCGCGTAAAGTTTGTGGCCGGAAATACTCATGAGGTCGATCGACATCTCGCCGACATCGAGCGGGATCTTGCCCGCCGCTTGCGCCGCGTCGGTGTGGAACAGCACGCCGCGCTCGCGGCACAGCCCGCCGATTTCAGCCATTGGCTGGATCACGCCAATTTCGTTGTTCACCGCCATCACCGATACCAAAACTGTGTCATCCTCAATGGCATCAGCAAGCGCATCGAGATCGACCAGCCCGTTCGCGCCAACGCCGAGGACGGTTGTGCGGACCCCCTCTTCGGCCAACGCGAAACAAGATTCCAAGACGCACTTGTGCTCGGTTTCGAGAATAACGATGTGATCACCGCGATCGTGCCGGCGGGCAAAGCGGGCGGCGCCCTTAATGGCTAAGTTGTTGGATTCCGTCGCACCGGATGTGAACACGATCTCGCGGGGCTCAGCACCAATAAGCGCTGCAACCTTTGAACGCGCCGCCTCGACCGCGTCGGCGGCTTGGGCACCGAACGCATGCTGCGTGGAATGCGCGTTGCCGAACCGCTCGCTGAACCAGGGCAGCATCGCATCAACCACCCTGGGATCCACCGGGGTCGTCGCTTGGTAATCCAGATAGACCGCTGTCGGTGTCTCGGTAGACATCGTCATCACCCGCCCCTATGCCACCGACCGTTCGGCAAGCGCGGCTTGCTCACGTCGGTTAGCGACCTCGGTCCACACGTCGACGAACCGGTCACAATCCGCGGCCGTTGTCCGCCAACCGAGAGAAACCCGGACCGCGCTGGTAGCCGCTGCGTCGTCGGCGCCCATTGCCTGCAAAACGTGGCTAGGCGTCAGCTTGCCGCTGGAACAGGCGGAGCCCGCGCTGACGGCGACGCCGGCCAAATCGAGCGCCATCACTTGAACCTCATTACTCACGCCCGGCAAGCCGATGCAGCTCGTGTTGGGCAGGCGCGGGGAAGCGGCCCCGTAAACAATCGCGTCGGGCACGTCGGCACGCACCCTTGCTTCCAGATCATCGCGCAGACCGGCCAAGTCTTGAGCTTCCGACAGAGACTTATTCACCAACGCAGCGGCGGCACCAAAGCCGGCAATACCAGCGATATTTTCGGTACCCGCGCGCCGGCTACGCTCCTGCCCGCCACCGCGTAACAGCGGCGCAAAATCGACCCCATCACGCACGATCAAGGCGCCCACACCCTGAGGACCGCCCAGTTTATGTGCGGACACGCTCATCATATCGACGCCGAGCGTCGCGAAGGACACCGGAATTTTTCCCAGCGCCTGAACCGCGTCGCAGTGAACTAAAGCGCCAAAGCGTTGTCCGAGCGCAACAACATCCTCGATTGGCTGCACGACGCCAGTTTCGTTGTTGGCCAGCATGACCGAGATCAGCGCCGGCGTTTCGCTCGCCGCCAGCAACTCTTCCAAGTGCGACAGGTCGACCTGGCCATCGCGGTTCGCGTTTATAACGCCGGCATCGGCGCGCACAGCGAGAACCGAATCATGCTCGACCGCCGAAACAAGCAACGGCCGCTCGGTCCCCCGCAGCGCCAGATTGTTCGCCTCGGTCCCGCCGCCGGTAAAAACAATTTCCGCTGCCGTCGCATCGAGCGCCGCCGCGACAGATTCGCGGGCGTCCTCAACCGCGCGCCGCGCCAAGCGCCCAAAACGGTGAACGGACGACGCATTGCCGCAAAGCTCCATCGCGGCAGTCATCGCCGTCGCGGCCTCGGGCCGGAGCGGCGCCGTGGCGTTATAGTCGAGGTAAACGTCCATCAACCGCTCTACTGTGCCGCCATTTCCGCTGTAGGCGCTGCATCGAATATGCGGCTGGTGCCGAGCACACGCCCTTCGCAGACATCCGCCAAGGTGACCGAATTCAGATACAAATGGATTTGGTGTCCCAACTCCTCCCACAAATCATGGGTGAGACACCGGCTGCTCTTACTCACGCAGCTGACCGGTCCACCGGGCTGACACCGGGTGGTCCTTATCGGTTCGTCAACGGCGCGGATCACGTCTGACACCCGAATGCTGTCAGGGCCAAAAGCCAGCCGGTAGCCGCCACCCGGACCGCGAATGCTCTTAACGAGCCCGGCCCTGCGGAGTTTGGCAAACAATTGTTCGAGATAGGACAGCGAAATTTCCTGCCGCTCGGCGATCTCGCTCAGCGTAACCGGCTGGTCGTTGTCGTACATCGCCAAGTCGACCATAGCCATCACGGCGTAGCGGCCCTTTGTTCCCAACTTCACAGCACGATCTCCTTCCTTGAAGGCATCGACATCGCCGTATCACGAACGCGGCGCATCGGTTTCCACATCGGCGTCATCGCCGGTCTCAGACGGCGCGGGGACACCGCGCTGCGTCTGATCGTTCTCGAGTTCCTCGACCCGCCGCCGCAGCGCGCTTACCTCGTTGAGCAGAGCGGCGATTGCCCGCTCCTCGCGCGCAGGAAGATCTTGGGTAGGGGTGCCATAGGCGGTAAAATGATCGGGCGCCACCGCTGCTGCATCCGCCGGCTTGGCCGGAATACCGACCACGGTGGAGCCTTCGGCAACATCCTTCACCACAACCGCGTTGGCGCCGACCCTGGCGTTGCGGCCGATCGTGATCGGGCCCAGGAGCTGCGCGCCCGACCCGATAATCGCGCCATCGGATAATGTCGGATGCCGCTTGACCTGTTTTTGGCTTTCGCTATCGACCGAAGGCGCAATGCCGCCCAAGGTCACGCCGTGATAGATGGTAACGTCGTCACCGATTTCAGACGTTTCGCCGATAACCACCCCCATGCCATGATCGATAACGAACCGCCGGCCTATCTTGGCAGCCGGATGGATCTCGACACCCGTTATCCAGCGCCCGAAATTGCCTACCAAACGGGCCAAAATGAAAAGGCGATTGCCCCACAACCAATGGGCCAACCGGTGCCAGATGACTGCGTGGATACCCGGATAGCTGACAAATACCATCAGGCGCGAATGGGCCGCGGGATCGCGCTCCATATAGGCATCGATTTCTTCGATCAGGTCCTTGTAGATCATGACCACCTTTATGATATACAGCCCCTCGTAAGTCTCTGATTTGCAAACTAACTGGGGTGTGCGGCAACAGTAACCAGCCATATATGTTACCCGACCAATTTGGTCAAGTAATTGGCTAAAATGCCCGGTTTGCTTTGATAAATAATTGAGTATATGGATTTAAACAGCTGGCGACGCGAAGCCGGCAACGAGGATATGGATGCCTGAAGTTATCATGAACGGACCGGAAGGCCGCCTCGAAGGGCGTTTCTACCCGGCCAAAGAGCCGAATTCCCCGGTTGCCATACTGCTGCATCCGCATCCGCAGCATGGCGGCTCGATGAATAACAAGGTCGTCTATCAGCTCTATCAGACCTTCGTAAATCGCGGATTTGCTACGTTGCGGTTCAATTTCCGCGGGGTCGGGCGTAGCCAGGGGACTTACGACCGCGGCGAAGGCGAGCTGTCGGATGCCGCCTCCGCGCTGGATTGGCTACAAAGCGTCCATACCGACGCTCCCCAATGCTGGATCGCCGGATTTTCGTTTGGCGCATGGATCGGCATGCAGCTCTTAATGCGGCGGCCTGAGATAAGTGGCTTCATATCCGTGTCGCCACCGGCAAACATGTACGACTTCTCGTTTCTCGCCCCCTGCCCGGCGTCGGGTTTGATCATCCATGGCGATAAAGACGAAATTGTGCCGCCGGAGTCGATCGAAGAAATGATCGCAAAGGTGGCTAAACAGCGCGATGTCGTTATCGACCGCAAGGTTATCGAAGGCGCCGACCATTTTTACGGCACGCAGCTCGAGGAACTCGACGAAGCTGTCGTCGCCTACCTCGACCGGCGCATGAAAGAGATCGATGCCGAGTTGAGTAAGGCCGAAGAAGACTAAGCGCTAATTCGCCGGTACCTAGGCGGTACCTAATTGGCTCTATACAGGCGGCCGCCGGGCAATGGCTTAGGCACGCCGGTGGTCGATGGCCCGCTCAATGGCAATCCGCGAAGGTTCCGCACGGCCATATAGGCAAACGCCTGCGCTTCAATAACATCGCCATCCCAGCCAATTTGCTCTATGGCGATCACTTGTGCGTTCAGATGGCTTGCCAATGACTTCATCAAAAACCCGTTGTGCCGGCCGCCGCCAGTCACAACCCAGCGGCCCGGCGGTTCCGGTAAATGCGCGCGCGCCCGTCCGATGGTCTCGATCGTAAACGCGGTCAGGGTTGCAGCGCCGTCAGCTGGCGACAGCCCCTCCAACACCGCCGTTGGAAAGGCATCGCGATCCAGGGATTTCGGGGGCGTCCGGTCGAAATAGGCGTTGTTCAACAGCGTTGCCAGGCACTTGGCGTTAACGGTCCCGCTCGCAGCGATTGCGCCGTCACGGTCAAAGGGTTGTCCGCAATGTGCGGATACCCAATCGTCGATCAACGCATTGCCGGGGCCCGTATCGAACGCCAACATATGGTCGAACACGGCCTCGTCTTGCCCCGACGCCTGTGCACCGATCCAGGTTACATTCCCGACGCCCCCGATATTCAGAATACAGACGGGCCGGTCGTCGGGTGCAATCGCGGCGTGAAAAATCGGCGCAAACGGCGCACCCTCGCCGCCGGCGGCGACGTCATCAGTGCGAAAGTCGGAAACGACATCGATACCGGCGAGCGACGCAAGCTGCGCCGCGTTGCCGATTTGCCAGGTTCGGTGCCGCTCGGGCTCGTGCAGGATGGTGTGGCCATGAAAACCCAACACGGAAACCTTATCCGGCGATACCGAAGAGGCTTTGAGCAAATCGCCCACGGCATCGGCATGGCGTTTCGTCAAAGTCTCCGCAACCCGGTCAACCGAGTTCCCGCCGCCCAAGACGCTTCGCAGTTCGCGGCGAAACTCCGGCGGATAGGGGATTGATAGGTTGGCAATCGGCTCGATGGCACCCGCACCATCGGTTCGCACCATCGCAGCGTCGATACCATCCATCGATGTGCCGCTCATCAGGCCAATCGAGATTATCGGCATTGTCTGTTCCATAAACGGTCTCGCTGAGCTCTGGCGGTGTTTCGATCAACGTGTAGAAGATATACACCAGCCGGGTGTAGGTGTGATAAGAGCCTGTCACGCAGAACGCTAGCCTTTTAACGCACACGAAAAGCCGCCCCGGACCATGCCCGCACTCAAGTCAGATTTCCTGAACGTCATCAGCGAGCGTGGATACCTGCACCAGTGCACGGACCTGGAACAACTCGACACTTTGGCCGCCGACGGAATGCTTACTGCTTACGTCGGCTACGATGCGACCGCCGACAGCCTGCATATCGGCAATCTCGTATCGATTATGAAGCTGTACTGGATGCAGCAAACCGGCCACCGGCCCATCGTGTTGATGGGCGGCGGCACGACCAAAGTCGGCGACCCCTCCGGCCGCGACGAAACCCGCCGTTTGCTGAGTGACGAACAGATCAACACCAACATTTCGAGCATCAGGCGCACTTTCGACCGTTTCCTGACCTTCGGCGACAGCGGCGCTGACGCGCTCATGGTGAACAACGCCGACTGGCTCGACGAGCTTCAGTACATTCCGTTTTTGCGCGATGTCGGCCAGCACTTCACCATCAACCGCATGCTGACCTTCGACTCCGTCAAGCTGCGGCTCGACCGGGAACAGCCGCTCACTTTCCTCGAATTCAATTACATGATCTTGCAAGCCTACGATTTCGTCGAACTAGCGCGGCGTCACGACTGTGTGCTGCAAATGGGCGGATCGGACCAGTGGGGGAATATCGTCAACGGTGTGGAGTTGGGCCGTCGGGTCGCTCAAAAATCGCTATACGGTCTGACCACACCGCTGATAACAACCGCCTCCGGCGCCAAGATGGGAAAAACCGCCGCCGGCGCCGTATGGCTCAGCGCCGAGCGCTTCAGCCCCTACGACTACTGGCAATTTTGGCGCAACACCGAAGACGCTGATGTCGGGCGCTTTTTGCGCTTGTTCACAACGCTGCCGCTCGGTGAAATCGCCCGGCTGGAAGCGCTCAAGGATGCCGAGATCAACAACGCCAAGAAAATCCTTGCCACCGAAGCGACCCGGCTCCTGCATGGTTCGAAAGCCGCCGAAACGGCTGCCGAGACCGCGCGGCAGACCTTCGAGGCCGGCACGGTAGCGGAGTCGCTCCCGACAATCGAAGTATCGCGCGACGACCTCGCCACGGGGATGGCCGTATTTGCCCTACTGACCCAAGCGGGCCTCACCACCTCGAACAGCGAGGCCCGGCGCTTGATCAAAGGCGGCGGTTGCAAGATCAACGACGTCGCCGTCACGGACGAGAAAGCGGAGGTCGGGCTCGACGCACTCGACGAAGACGGTGTTCTAAAGTTATCGGCTGGCAAGAAACGGCACGTTCTCGTGCGGCCCGCCTAACGGCAGCAGTTATTCGCCGGGCGGTGGCGGCGTCGGCTGCTCGGTCGACCCTTCATCGAGCCCCTTGCCGTCGCCGAAACCGGAAAACGCCTTACGAAAGACACCGGGCACGAGAGCGGTTAACGGATTGACCGAAACGCCCGGGTCCTCCAACGGCCCCTTCACACCGAAGGACACGGCAATAATCCCATCGCCGATTATTTCGCTGACTAGCGGTATGTTTCCGAGAATCGAATTGATCACGTTGGCGGGCGCGATCTCGCCCTTGAGGTCGATCTCGTCGGATTTTCGGTCGATGCTGCCGGAGCCAATAATGCCAACGCCGGCGCCGCGCGCTTTGGCGTTGCCGATTTTGATTTCCGCTTCGTTCACCTCGAAAGGCACCTCGGCGCGCCGCATGGTTATGCCGGTACCCGTGACGGCGTCGGAGATACCGCTGAGAGAGGCAAGCGAAAGGACGCGCACCGCCACCGAGCTTTCGTTGACCCTGAAATCCGTTAAGTCCAGCTGCCCGGCGAATGTTTCGTTCGTAAACGTGCCGTCAACGCGCAACGCGCCGCCTTCAATGGTTTTGATCCAATCTAGAGCCCTCAGGAGGCCGCCACCGTCATCGGACTCGATGCGCACGGTGCGGTTTGCCTCTACGGTATTGAGTTGCAGATTGATATTCGGCCCGCTCGACAAGGTTCCCCTCAGGTCGATATCCGACCAATCCTCTCCATTATGGGCAAGCCGGCCGACGGGATTCTGTAAAACAGTCTCCTCGCCCAATCGGATAGCGCGCAGCGGATTCTGCGGATCGAAACGCACCCGCATTGCCGGTGTTTCGCCGTCCCCTTCTGCGAAGGCGTCCTTGACGGGCAGTCGGAGATCCAATTTTTCACCGCCCATCAAAACATCGGGGACCCCGTCGTCGCCAAAGGCGATGCGTAGCGACAAGTTGGTTTCACCCACCACAAGGCGCTGAAAGTCGAGTTCCGACACCTCCAAACCGTCTCCACCACCCGTAAGGGTCGCGCGGCCTTCGGCCAGGAACTCGCTGGTCTCGACGGCAAACTTGGAGATTTCGCGCAATGACCCGTCCTGACCGCTGAACTCCACTGAGCCGGTGCCCGGCTGACCAGGAGCTTTTTGCCAGCCAAAATCCTCTAGCGACATTGTTGCGTCGTTGAGGTTAAGGCTCGCCGCACCCAGAATGGCGCCATCGGTTGCGATCTCGTAAGTGAGTCCTACACCCACGGGGCCTTGAAGAAGGGCCCCGGCGTCGAGCCCAAACGTCTGCCGCGCGGCATCATCGAGTATCGCTTGAACCTCGTATCGGGTACGCAGTTTCGTCGCATCGGTAAAATTTTCGGTCCATGTAAGATTTACGGGTATTCCCGCCAGCGCGCCCTCACCAGTGGCGATCAGCCGCTGGGTATCGACCGAGAGGTCGAAATTGCCGTCGGTAATGTTGGCGCCAAAAACACCAGCAGGTGAGCTTAGGTTTTCCAGGCGCGCGGATGCCGCAACCTCGACCTCGTCGACCGAAAGCGCATCGAGCAACGGAAACTTGAACACGACCTTCGTCGTCTGAGTGCCGCTTGCCTGCGCCGGATCGATACCAAAAGGCGATATGAAGTTCAGAGGTTTCTCATCCAGCAGGGCCAACGTCGCCCCGGTCGGGCCAGCGATCGTGACGTCGATATGGGCGACCTCGATTGGCGCCGGACCGGTAAGCCCCCTTATGGCGACGGTCCCGCCCCCTACCTTCAGGTCACCAAGGTGCGCCTCACGGATATCGAACACCAGATCGACACCATCGAAACGGCCCACGGCAGACACGCCCTGAACCGGCGTCATCGGACGCAGGTAGTGAACGGTCGCGCCCTCGAGATCGATTTGCCCCGCCGACTCGCGCAGGACTACCGCCTCGATATCATCGGCGCGTGTTGTGCCCGATAACGCAAAGCTCGCCGAATTGACGGCGCCGTCTTTGATATTTTTCGTAATCCAAGCACGCGGATTAACCGCGACCCCGGATGGCCACAGTCGAGATAGATCATTGATGGGGAGAGTATCGGCGCGCGCGTTGAGCTGAAACTCGATCGACTCATCCCGGCGATTAATCGTGCCGTTCAACATGGCAACAGGCCCGCCCAGATCGACTACTGCCTCATCGATGATCAAACTGTTCAGCGCGTCGGCGGCGCGGCCCCGCAGCGCTAACTGGGTGACCGTCAGCGGTTCGGAATAAAACTCGGGCAACTCGATTTCACCAGCACCGCTAATCAAATCGAAGTTGAGGTCCGCTGTTTCCAGCGACGCCGACAAAGATACCGCGAGTGTACCTGACACCGGTAATTTAAGCCGGTCGAGATCACTCAAGCGCGGATCTAAGGACGCCACGGCCGCCGGCGACACATCGTCGAATGATACAAGAATCTCAAGCGACCCGTCGGGCGCCTTTAACTCGCCCACCACCTCGAAACGGACAGGGCCACCTCCCAGATCGAAGGTTATAGTGCCCTCGGCAGCGATACCTCTCTCGTTGCGTTCCAGAGAGATGTCGGCACGCTGGGCCGTCCAATTTCGCTCCGCCTGCCGGTCTTCGAAGTCGATCAGCGCGCTCACAACCGACACCCGGCGCAAATAACCGGTGGAGGAATTCGGGTCGGGTTCCTGCAGAAGCAAATCGATCAGTTGCATACCGCCACGGCCTGACTGACCATTCCCCGGAGTTACGCCAAAGCCGGCGATCATCTCACCGTCCGCCGTGCGCACCACCCGTAAGCGGGGGCCGAACAGCTCGAGCCCCGTTGGCGCAACGAGTCCGCGCAACAACGCCCGCAAGCTGAATTGCACCGACATTTCCGGCACGGCGGCGGCCACTTCGCCGTCGCTATCGAGAACTTCGAGGCCGACGGCGCGCAGATCGAGGCTGCGTTCAAGGCCAGCCCAAGTGAGGACGGTGTCGTGCAAGCGCACTTGGACCCCGTTCGGTCCGCCGCTCAGAGATTCCTCAACATAAGGCGTAAGGAAACCCAGATGAATCGGTCCACGGCTGAGTTGCCACGCCGCTACGGCCGCAAACACGACGGCACCGAGCAAGGTGGCGGCTAGAAACAGGAGTAGAAACTTCGAACTTCGAACGATCACCCAACACCATCCCGCACCGCGATCGTTATACGATCGCGGTGCGGCCTTGACCCGACCCACGCCATACAGCAGTCTGCCGGAAAATCAAACTGTGCCATGCGCTTTACTCTCGCGGCAGATCTCGCAAGACATCCTCTTCCCGCCGACCCCGAACGACTCGCGTTGGGGATCGAGCGCTTTCGCGAGGCTGCCGACCGGACCGATGATGCGGCCATCCACCGGTTCACCCGCGACGTTTTCGCCAACGAAGCGACGTCCAAAGTACTCGAGGCGGTATTTGGCAGCAGCCCCTTTCTCACGCAATGCATCATCCAAGATGTGGGGTTTGTAACCGCGTTATTCGAGGCCGGACCAGATCAAGCCTTCGATATGACGATGGCGGAACTGTTGGAAGCCGAAGCGCAGACTGACAATGCGGCGGTTGCAACGGCCTTGCGCACCGCCAAGCGGCGCGTTGCCTTGTTGATCGCGCTCGCCGACATCGCCGGTCAATGGCCGCTTGAAACGGTGACGGCCCAGCTAAGCCGATTCTGCGACCGGGCGCTTTCGGTGGCGCTGCGGCATCTAATGCGGGGCGCCCACGCCGCCGGTGCTATCGAGCTGCCCGATCTCGACAACGCCGATCAGAATTGCGGCCTATTCATATTGGGTATGGGTAAACTCGGGGCATTTGAACTCAACTACTCCAGCGATATCGACCTTATCGTTCTCTACGATCCGGATTCGGTTAGCACCAGCGACGCCGACAAATTGCAGTCGACGTTCGTGCGGCTCACCCGCAACCTGGTGCGTCTGATGGACGAGCGGACCGGTGACGGCTACGTCTTTCGCACCGATCTGCGGTTGCGTCCCGATCCGGGCGCAACCCCGGTCGCGCTGTCGACCATGGCGGCCGAAACCTACTACGAGAGCCTTGGCCAGAACTGGGAACGGGCGGCAATGATCAAGGCACGTGTCGTGGCCGGTGATCACGCCGCCGGCACCCATTTTTTGCACGCCTTGCGCCCATTTATCTGGCGCCGCCATCTGGATTTCGCCGCGATACAAGATATCCACTCGATCAAACGTCAGATTCACGCCCATAAGGGCGGCAGTACGGTCGCTGTTGCTGGCCACAACATTAAGCTCGGGCGCGGCGGTATCCGCGAAGTCGAATTCTTCGCCCAGACTCAGCAGCTGATCTGGGGCGGCCGAGATCCATCGCTGCGCGCACCCAGCACAACAGACGCCATTCGCGCTCTCGTCGCCGCCGAGCGGGTGACCGAAAAAACCGGCGGGGAGATGATCTCGGCCTACCGCTTCCTGCGCCGCCTCGAGCACAGGCTGCAGATGGTCGACGATCAGCAAACCCATTCTCTGCCGGACGACGATGCCGGATTAGCGTGCATCGCAACATTCTTGGGCTACCCCGACCGGGAGAGTTTCGAAGGAGAACTGCTGGGCCATCTGCGGACCGTCGAGAATCACTACGCCGAATTGTTCGAAGAGTCGCCGTCGCTCGGCGGCGCCGGCGTCCTGGTGTTTACCGGCGCCGAAGACCATCCCGACACGCTGAACACATTGGCGGGCATGGGTTTCTCGGATACCGAGACCATCTCAGCAACAATCCGCGGTTGGCACCATGGCCGCTACCGCGCCACTCGCAGCACCCGCGCGCGCGAAATTCTCACCGAGCTGATGCCGACCTTGCTCACCGTGCTGGGGCAAACCGCCAACCCAGATATCGCCTTTCGCCGGTTCGATGAAATGCTGGCCGGGCTACCGGCAGGGGTTCAGCTTTTCTCGCTCTTCCTCGCGAACCCGGGGATCCTCAACCTGGTGGCCGAAATCGTTGGCGGGTCGCCGCGGCTGGCCGAGATATTGAGCCGGAATCCGCTGTTGCTCGATGGCGTACTCGACGCCGACTTCAAAGAACTGCCCGATGCGCCGTCGATGCAGGCCAGTCTTGGCGAGAACCTGCGCCAGGCTGGTGATATGCAGGACGTTCTCGACATCGTGCGCCGCTGGGCAAACGACGAGAAGTTTCGCGTCGGCGTGCAGATCCTACGCAACGAGACCGACATCGACCGCGCGGGATTGGCGTTCTCCGATATCGCCGACACCGCGATCAGCATGCTGCTGCCTTTGGTCGAGCAGGAATTTACTATTCAGCATGGACACTGCCCCGGCGATGGTTTCGCCGTTTTGGGGCTGGGAAAACTCGGTGGCCGGGAGCTTTCGGCGACATCGGATCTCGACCTGGTGTTCCTTTATGACGCTCCGGACGACACGGACGAGCCCGCCGCCTCGGACGGCCCCAAGCCACTGTCGTTACCCCATTACTACCAACGCCTGGGCCAACGCTTGATCAACGCTCTTACGGCGATGACCAGCGAAGGTGGCCTCTTCGAGGTCGATATGCGTCTGCGCCCTTCGGGCAACGCCGGACCGCTCGCCGTCAGCCTTGCGACCTTCGCGCAGTATCAGAGCGAAAGCGCTTGGACATGGGAACACTTGGCTCTCACACGGGCGCGCGTCGTATTCGCCAAGCCGGCATTCGCATCACGGATCGACGCTGCGATCTGCGACGCGCTCGCCGCCGAGCGGCAACCGGATGATCTATTGCTGGCGGTCTCCGATATGCGCCACCGTCACGCGCAGGAACACACTGCGAAGTCTATCTGGCAGGTAAAGCATTTGCGCGGTGGCCTAGTCGATTGCGAATTCATCTGCCAGTACTTGCAACTCCAACACGCCCATGAGAATCCCGATATTCTCGATACCGGAACCGTCACCGCCTACAACAATCTGGCGAATGCCGGACTGCTCGAACGCGGCGTAGCCGACCAACTCATTGAAGCGACGCGGCTATGGCGGCGCCTCCAAGGGCTGTTGCGAATTACCATTGAGACCGACTCTGTGCCCGATGAGTTTCCCGCTCCCTTGCGCGCCACCCTCGCCGCCGCCGGCGGTGCGGTTGATTTTACAGCCCTCGAAACCAAAATGACGGAAACCGCCGAGCGCACGCTTGGTTACTACAATCAACTCATCGAAAAGCCGGCTGACGCGATCCGCGCCAAGAAGGACCCGTCCGGCAAAAGTCAGGATAAGGAGCAGATATCATGAGCGTTTCGGAAGGTGACAAGGCGCCTGCCTTCAGCATGACCACCGACGGCGGCGGCACGGTCGCCTTGAAGGACCTCAAGGGTCAGCCTGTGGTGCTCTACTTCTACCCGAAGGACGATACGCCGGGCTGCACCAAGGAAGCCTGCGCGTTTCGCGATCTCATGCCAGACTTCAGCGGCATCGATGCCGCGATCGTTGGAGTTTCGAAAGATAGCGTGAAACGGCACGACAACTTCAAAGCCAAATATGACCTGCCTTTCACCCTGGCAAGCGACGAGGATGGCAGCGTCTGCGACGCCTACGGGACCTGGGTTCAGAAGAAAATGTATGGCCGCGAATATATGGGCATCGAGCGGGCGACCTTCCTGATCGATGCCAAGGGTAAGATCGCCAAGGTCTGGCGCAAGGTAAAGGTCGCGGGGCACGCCGAAGAGGTGCTCGAAAGCGTAAAGTCTCTTTGACCGGCCTTACCGGCGATTCGCTGGCGGGCGCGGCGGCGCAGATTCTGGCAACCGCAGACCCAGCCGAAAAAGTACGCCTGTCGGCACTCGCCGCCCAGGCGTGGCAGCAGCAGCAACTCCGGCCCGGCCACAACATGGCGGTGCCCGATCGCCCGGCCCGGCCGTCGCAGCCGATTTTGCGGCCACCCGCCGAGGTGCCGCGGCGGCGCATCAACACCGCTGTTCGGGGCCGCATCGCTTTGCTCCATGCTCTCGCTCATATCGAGCTCAACGCCATCGACTTGGCGTGGGATATCGTCGCCCGCTTCGCCGCCCCGGAGATGCCGACGGAGTTCTTTTCCGACTGGGTCCACGTTGCCCGCGAGGAAGCCCACCATTTCACCCTGCTATCGCAACGGCTGTCGGAACTAGATGCCGCCTATGGCGACTTACCGGCCCATGACGGGTTGTGGGAATCGGCAATGGCAACACGTCACGATTTGGCGGCCCGGCTCGCCGTCGTGCCCCTGGTTCTGGAAGCGCGCGGGCTCGATGTAACACCGGCAATGATCGAAAAACTACGCGCGGTAGGCGACGACCGCTCAGCGGATGTTCTCGACACGATCTACCGGGACGAGATCGGCCACGTACGCATCGGGCGGCGATGGTTTAGTTTCGCTTGTGCGTCGCGCGGCTTGGAACCGGCGACGGCGTGGCGTGACTATGTTGGCACCTACTTCAAGGGCGAGCTCAAAGCACCGTTCAACACGCAAGCTCGCGATGCCGCGGGAATGCCGCAGTCGTGGTACCTGACTTAAACGCCGCGGCGCGGACAGGTGTGCGATAGAAAGACTTCACCCGCATCGTCGACGCCGTCGATACGGATATGCTGACCGCCGCTGAACATGTCCCAGACCCGGTGATTGTAGACCGGGCATAGGTTGGCAAGGCTTGCCGCACGCAACTCCTCCGGCGCTGACGCCAAGACGCGCCGCTCGCGCGCGACGATATGGACACGCACCGCAACCGACCAGGCCTCAGCCTCGACGCCGGCAACACGCCAGCCCGCCCGCACCGAACTTGTTTGATAGTATGAGCCTAGCCGATTTGCCGCGAGTTCGAGGCGCGCCGGCACGCTGGCGGTCTCATCGCCGCCCAACAAGCCAAATCGCAGGGCGAGCAAGAACGTAAGCACTGCGACGAATACAATGTTAATCCGCATCCCGGCGTCTACTCCCAGCCCTCATCATTGTAGCCGAAACGGTTTGGCGCCCGCACTAGTTCTCGATCAACTAGGCGTCAGCGGCGGAGTCCCGGTTGCCGGACACATGGCTCGCGAGGGAAGCCTCAAGGAAACGATCCAAGTCGCCGTCGAGCACCGCTTGCGTGTTGCCCGTCTCAACCTCCGTGCGCAGATCCTTGACCATCTGATAGGGGTGCAAGACGTATGAGCGAATCTGATGGCCCCAGCCGATATCGGTCTTGGCGTCTTGCTGTTCCTGCGCCTCGGCTTCGCGCCGCTGCAGCTCGTGCTCATACAAGCGGGCGCGCAGCATCGCCATCGCCGTCGCCCGGTTGCGGTGTTGCGAGCGGTCGTTTTGGCACTGAACGACGATCCCCGTCGGCAAGTGCGTCAGGCGAATAGCGCTGTCGGTCTTGTTGACGTGCTGTCCGCCGGCCCCCGACGCCCGGTAGGTATCGACGCGCAAATCCTTGTCCTCGATTTCGATTTCGATGGAATCGTCGATCACCGGATAGACCCAAGCCGACGCAAAGCTCGTATGCCGCCTGGATTGGCTGTCGAATGGCGAAATGCGGACCAGCCGGTGCACGCCGGACTCGGTCTTCAGCCAGCCATAGGCATTCAACCCCTCCACCTTGAAGGTCGCCGATTTTAGTCCCGCTTCCTCGCCCGCGCTTTCTTCGATCCACTCCACGCGATAGTCGTGGCTCTCGGCCCAGCGCACATACATGCGCACGAGCATCTCGGCCCAGTCCTGCGATTCCGTGCCGCCGGCGCCCGCATTGATCTCGACATAGCAATCGTTGGCGTCGGCTTCGCCGGAGAGCAGGCTCTCCAGCTCCATCTTTTCCGCAACCGGGCCGAGCGCAGCAATCGCCGCCTCCGCCTCGGCGACAACATCGGCATCGTCTTCGGCTTCGCCAAGCTCGATCAGTTCGACCGAATCTTCGAGTTGCGAGTCCATCTCGCGAACCCGATTTATCGATTTCTCAAGCTGCGTGCGCTCGCGCATAACCTTTTGCGCGCGCTCCTGATCCGACCATAGGTCGGGGTCTTCGGCGAGTTGGTTCAGTTCATCCAGCCGGGAGAGAGACCGATCCCAGTCAAAGATGCCTCCGCATGAGAGAGAGCGACTGGCGAATCGTTTCTACGAGTTGGGCGGTCTCAGCGCGCATCGGCCTTATCCATACCAGGCTGGCTGGTCCAGGGGTTTGTATCGCCGCAAGCCTACAAATCTCGCCGATTCCGTCAACATGGAGACGAGAGGTATACGCACCAATGGCGATATGTAGGGCGGGCTAGTAGATACCCCGGACGCGGGTGCCCGACGTGCCGGAAGGCCGGTAACCGCCGTCAACGACGGGGCCCAGTTCGCGCGGCTCGGTGCCGGGCTTGAAGGCTTCCAGGATAACGCGCTTGTCGCCGCGCTGTGCGACGACGCCGGTCTCCGCGTTCACGCGCATCAGCCGAATTCCCGAGGGAACCCGGAACGGAATCGCCGGGCGGTTATCCAGCGCTGCGGCCATGAAATCGCGGAAGATGGGCGCGGCAACGGACGACCCGGTCTCTTTCGCACCCAGCGGCTTCGGCTGATCGAAGCCGACGAACACACCGACGGCAAGGTCGGGAGAAAATCCGATAAACCAGGTATCGAGAGAGTCGTTGGTCGTGCCGGTCTTGCCCGCCAGCGGCTTGCCGACCGCCCTGATACGGACGCCCGTGCCGCGCTCGACAACCCCCTGAAGCATCGACACCATCTGATAGGCCGTTCCGGAATCGAGCAATTCCGCTCTTAAGTCGGGCGGCTCCGGCGGCTCTTGACCTTCCCACGGGATATCCTGGCACCCCCGGCAGTCACGCGTATCGTGACGGAACACGGTCGCGCCATTCCGGTCTTGTATGCGGTCGATCAGGGTAGGAGTGATCTGCCGACCGCCGTTGACGATCGTCGCGTAGGCGGTCACCAGCCGCATCAATGTGGTCTCGCCCGCGCCGATCGACATACTGAGCTGGTGCGGAATGTCGTCCATAACGCCCAAACGCTCGGCGTAGTCGGCAACTTTCTCGATTCCCACCGTCTGCGCCAGCCGCACGGTCATCAGGTTACGCGATTTCTCGATCCCCAACCGCATGGGGCTCGGACCGTAGAACTTCTTGGTGTAGTTCGCCGGTTTCCACTTACCCAGGCCGGGGCCTTGATCGATCACAAACGGCGCATCGAGCACCAAGGTCGACGGCGTGAATCCGCTGTCGAGCGCCGCCATGTAGACGAACGGCTTGAACGCCGAGCCGGGCTGCCGCCAGGCTTGGGTTGCCCGATTGAACTCGCTGTCGGAAAAGGCGAAGCCGCCGGTCATCGCCAAGACGCGGCCGGTATGGGGATCGAGCGCGACGACCGCGCCGTTGATGTCGGGGATCTGCCGGAGGCCCCACGTGTTTTCTGGATACGGCTCGCCATCGCTATTTTCAGTCACCGGTTCAACCAGAACGACGTCAGCCACCGATAAGACCTGCGACACCTTCTTCACGCTGCGGCCGCGCTTTTGCCCCTTAACCCATGCGCGGGCCCACTTCAGTTCGGCCAGGGGAATCCATCCGAGTTCGCCACTAGGTAATCCAAGCGCGGCCCGTTGGCTCTTATCGTCGACATTCAATACAACGGCGAGTTGCCAGCCGTCGCTGCCCGGCGGAGCCGGCATTTCCTCGAGGGTTTGGGTCCAGCCATTGAGCGAAGGCAGCTGGGCAACCGGTCCGCGCCATCCGTGGCGCCGGTCGTAGGCAATCAATCCGTCGCGGAGTTCACGCTGTGCAATCCGCTGCAAACGGGGATCGAGCGTCGTGCGAACCGAGAGACCGCCCTGATACAGCTCGGTGTCGCCGTAGCGTTCGGCCAGCTCGCGGCGAACCTCTTCAGCGAAATACGGCGCCTCGACGGTATCGCCACCATCGGTGCGCACCGTCCTTAGCGGCAGGAACCGGGCGCGGTCGCCCTCGCTGGCGGGGATGTGACCATCCTCAACCATGCGGCCGAGAACGTAATTGCGCCGATTAACCGCCGCCTGGTAATTGCGCGACGGGTTGTAGTTGTTCGGCGCCTTCGGCAACGCGGCGAGAAAAGCGGCCTCTTCGACCGTCAGCTCGTCGAGCGATTTTCCGAAATAGTTGATCGCCGCCGCGGCGACGCCGTAGGAGCCATAGCCGAGATAAATCTGGTTCAGGTAGAGCTCGAGGATCTCGTCCTTCGAATAAGCCCGTTCCATGCGAAACGAAATGATCGCCTCGCGAATCTTGCGGGTCAGCGAAACGTCCTTGGCGAGCAGAAAGTTCTGGGCAACCTGCTGGGTGATCGTCGACGCGCCCTCCGGCCGCCGGCCCTTGCCGTAGTTGCGTACGTTGGTTACTGCCGCCCGGGCCACGCCAACGATGTCGACGCCGGGATGACGATAAAAGTTCTTATCTTCAGCCGATATAAATGCGCTGATGACCTGCTTGGGCATCGCCGACACCGGAACGAACATACGCCGCTCGACGGCATATTCGGCAAGCAGGCTGCCGTCGCCGGCATGAACGCGTGTCGTCACCGGCGGCTCGTAGTCCGCCAACTGCCGGTAGTCCGGGAGGTCCCGGCCAAATTCCCAGAACACCCAGATGGCGCCACCGGCGGCAATTAAGCCGCCGAGAAACATCACGCCGAACAGATATCCAAGCCACCGCAGCATTCTAGACCGTTTGGTATGTGGTACTCACGCATGTTGTTATCACACTATGCGCCGCACATAAAACAACACGCCCGTCTTAACACATTATGATTGTGGCAAACTTATGAACTTCGTGGATATGCGCAGATATCTAACGAACTTGAGCGCTTGTGTAAGTATCCAAATATTCAACTATAGAGCGAACGATCGAAGCGCTGAGGCTTCGCCGGTAGCCGGGGTCTCTCAGCTTTCGTTCCTCTTGCCGATTGGTGACGTAGCCCAGTTCTATGAGAACTGACGGCACATCCGGCGCTTTCAAGACGGCAAAACCCGCCGACCGCCAGGGCCGCTTAATCAATCGGGCCGACTGAGCGACTTCCTTCACCACAATGTCCCTGGCGAAACGTACCGAGAGTTCGTTGGTCTTGCCCTGGGCGAAATCTATTAAAATGTTTTGAATTACATCGTCGTAGCTGCCCAAGTTGAGCCCGCCGATGACATCGGCCTTGTTTTCCTTGGCCGCCAATGCATCCGCCTCGGCGTCCGACGCCTTCTCAGACAGCGTATAGGCGGAAAAGCCGCTGATCGAGCGGCTCCTATGACTGTTCACATGCAGCGACAAGAACAAATCGGCTTCGGCGCGGCGCGCGATCTGAACACGGTCGCGCAAGGGCAGAAAGATGTCCCGCTCGCGGGTCAGGATCGCCTTCACCCGGCCGCCGGCCTCCAACTGCCGCTTGATCTCTTTTGCAAAGGCCAGAACGATATCTTTCTCATAGACCCCCGAGGTGCCGATCGCGCCCGGATCCACACCGCCGTGCCCGGGATCGAGCACCACCACCGGAACGGCGCGTTTCACCGGTGCCGTGCGAAGCGGCGGGACCGGAACCGGAGTGGGTTGAGAGATCGGAGGCGTGGGCCGCATGGCGGCAATAAACCCTGCACGATCCGTCGGCTCCAGATCGATCACCAAACGCCAGGGCTTTCCGTTATCGGGCTTAAGGGTAAAGGTTCGGGATACCTTTGCGGCGTTGCCTAAATCGAGCACGAACCGGCTTGTTCCGGGCCGGAATAGTCCATAGCGCAAACCGGCCACCAATCCGCCGCTTGCGCCGAGCCGGTCGGCCGGGAGTGCGAACTCAACCTCCGGCAGATCGATCACAACACGAAACGGATCGGGCAAGCCGAAGATGCGTGGCTCTACCTTCTCGCTCAGATCGATGACAAAGCGCGTCGCGTCATCTCTAAGGCCGATTCGCAGATCTTTGACCTCCGGCGACGCTGCAGCAGCCATAACCGACCCGTCGGCAACGGCAAAAAGCGCGACAATAATCGCTGCCAGGAATCCAAAACGGACCCGCTGAAATACACTAATACCGCGGAGTCTAGAGGCGCCAGAGGTCATAGGGACTAGCTATATCCCCGAGTGGCGCCGCGCCGCAACACACATCGTTAATAGACAATGCGTTAATATCGTTGTCGAAACATCTGCGTATCGCTATCTTTGCGCCAGCGAACAACTGAGGTTGCTGCATCTGCAGAGCTACCGAGTTAAGCGGTTCATCCTTCTCCCAACAGCTCACCGCATACGATACGGTAAGGTTTTGGGGGCGAATCGCCTTCGGGAATGGCACAGAGGCAATCGCAGTTTTGGTGTAACATCGAAGCCTGTCTCGAGAGCTTTTTGGCTCTTTCGACGCGGCGGTCGACAGAAATCTCACCGTACTGGCGTTAGGTGACGCCGTTCGACGGTTTGAGAGCGGCCCCAAGCTTCGCACAAAGCGGTATCCACCATACCCCCTGTTCGCGTGGGTGGTGCGTGGCTCTTCCGCGGAGCGAATAGTAATGACAAGAAGAATGCTGATCGATGCAGCCCACGCCGAAGAGACGCGGGTTGTCGTCGCAGAGAATAACGAACTTCTAGAATTCGATTACGAAACAAGCACAAAAAGCCAACTCAAAGGCAATATCTACCTCGCCAAAGTAACCCGCGTCGAACCCTCGCTTCAGGCAGCGTTCGTCGATTTCGGCGGCAACCGCCACGGTTTCCTGGCGTTCAACGAAATTCACCCCGACTACTACCGCATCCCCGTTGAAGACCGCGAAGCACTGATCGCAGAGTCGGGCGCAGAAGACGATGCCGACGAGCTGGACGACGAAGAACCCGCCGCCGACGACAGCGAAGAGGAAGTAGAGACCGAGGACGACGCGGTAGAGGTTCTCGGCGACAACGCGGAAGACGATATCGCGGAACTCGGGGACGCCCACCGGAAACGGCTGCGCCAGTTGACGCGGATGTACAAAATCCAGGAAGTCATCAAACGGCGTCAAATTCTTCTGGTGCAGGTGGTGAAGGAAGAGCGCGGCAACAAGGGCGCTGCCCTGACAACGTATTTGTCCCTGCCGGGCCGCTACTGCGTGCTAATGCCCAATACGTCGCGCGGCGGCGGCATTAGCCGCAAGGTCTCCAATCCTGCCCACCGGAAACGTATGAAGACCATAATGGCCGATCTCGATGTGCCCGAGGGCATGGCCGTCATCATGCGAACCGCAGGGGTCGAGCGAAACAAAGCAGAAGTACGCCGCGACTACGAATATCTGCGCCGTACCTGGGATGAAATCCGCGAGCAAACCCTGCAGTCGTCGGCGCCGGCGATGATTTACGAAGAAGGCGACTTGGTGAAGCGCTCGCTTCGCGACGTTTATAACCGGGAGATTGAAGAAGTCGTCGTCGACGGCGAGGCCGCGTACAAAGCCGCGCGGGCGCTCATGCGCACGATGATGCCGTCGCACGCCAAACGGGTCAAAAAATATACCGATACCGACGTTCCGCTATTCCATCGCCATAAGATCGAGCAACAGCTCGACGAGATATATGATCCGATCGTGAAGCTAAAATCGGGCGGATACATCGTCATCAACCCGACCGAGGCGTTGGTCGCTATCGACGTAAACTCGGGCCGCGCCACGCGCGAGCGCAACGTCGAGCAAACCGCCAGGCGGACCAATCTGGAGGCTGCCGACGAGGTCGCCCGCCAGTTGCGCCTGCGCGACCTCGCCGGTTTGATCGTCATCGACTTCATCGACATGGACGAAAACCGCAACAATGCGGCGGTGGAACGACGCATGAAGGAAGCCATGAAGGCGGACCGCGCGCGCATTCAGATCGGGCGGATATCACCGCTCGGACTGCTCGAGCTGTCGCGCCAGCGGTTGCGGCCCAGCATCCACGAAGCAAGCGCCCAGGTTTGTGTCCACTGCGGCGGTAGCGGCTATGTCCGTTCGACGGAATCGACGGCTGTGCGCGTATTAAGGGCCATCGAGGAAGAGGGCATCCGCAATCGCTCGCGGTCGGTAACGGTAAAGGTGCCCGCCGACGTCGCGCTCTATCTGCTCAATCAAAAGCGCGACATGATCGTGGATATCGAAACGCGCTATTCGCTCAAGGTCATTGTCGCCGCGGACTCCGACCTCACCCCGCCGGACTACATTATGGAGCGGATCAGCACTGACGCGCCGGAGGACGAAAGCGTCTCCGAAGTGGTCGATAGTCGTACCGCCGAAGCGCCCGCGCGTGAGCCGGAAGAACGCGGCCGGCGACGGCGGCCACGCCGCCGCGACAGCGATAGCGATAGCGAAGATAAGGCAGCCGCTGAAAGTACCGAAACCGCCGAGGCGAGCGCCGACGAAACGGAAACCGGCGACGGAGAGAAACGCCCCTCGCGCCGCCGTGGCCGAAGAGGCGGACGCCGCCGGCGCAAATCGGCAGATGCTTCCTCGGCCGTCGAAGCTGCAGAAACGGAAGAAGCCGAAGTCCAAGCCGATACGTCGAGCGAGGAAGACGCCGCCGAGGCCGGTGAGGCCACAGAAGCGAAGACAGCGGACACCGCGGAAGCGGAGACTGACGGCGATAGCGAAAAGAAACCCAAGCGGCGCCGTCCACGCCGCCGGCGGTCGCGCAAGACTGACAAAGAGGCGACCGCCACGCCAGAGGCCACCAGCGAAGCCGAAACACCGGAAGAACCCGTTGAGGAACCCGTGGAAGCCGCGGCGGAAGCTGAGACCGAACCTGCACCAGCCAAGCCGGAACCGGTCGAAGAACCAGTTGAAACACCGGTTGAGGAACCGGTGGTCGAAGTAGCGGACTCCGATGAGAACGGCAGCGCCGTAAACGGCACCGAAGAAGCCGAGGAAACCGTCGAGGTAGCGGAGGAAGCGCCGGCGCAACCACCCCAGGAACCCGAGCGGCCCCGCCGCTCCGGGTGGTGGAACCGCGCCTAGATCAACAAACTTACCGGCTTGTAACTTGTTTCTATAGTCCGGTTAACGGCGCCACTCCGCCAATCGTTCGCATGCCGCTGTCATGTCGGCCTCGCTACCGGCAAACGAAAAACGAACGAATTTATGGCCGCTGAAGGGGTCGAAATCGACCCCCGGCGTGGCTGCAATATGCGCCTCGGCGAGCATGCGGCGGCAAAACTCCGTGCTGTCGTTGGTCATGTGCGCGATGTCGGCATAGATGTAAAAGGCGCCATCAGCGGGCGCCAGCCGGTCGAACCCGGCTTGCGGCAACCGTTCGAGTAATATCTCCCGGTTACGCGCATATCGCGCCACATTGCCGGTGAGCTCGTCGTGGCTGTCAAACGCCGCGATTCCGGCATGCTGGGACAGCGTCGGTGGCGAGATGAACAGGTTTTGCGTCAAGCATTCGATTGGCCGCAGCAAGGCCTCCGGCGCCACCATCCAGCCAAGCCGCCACCCGGTCATCGAAAAATACTTCGAGAAGCTATTGATCACGATAGCGTCGCCGTCGAGCCCAGCCGCGGTGACCGCCGGGCTTCCGTAGGTGATGCCGTGATAAATCTCATCGGAGATCAAACGAACGCCGGCGTCCCGGCACCACGCGACCAAGGCTTGCAACTCCGCGCGTCCGACCATGGTCCCAGTAGGGTTCGACGGGCTCGCCAGAATCAATCCATCTAGGCCTTCGCCGACGCTCTGAAGAAGCTTTGGGGTGGGTTGGAACCTATCTGCCGCCGTGGTTTCGAGTAGCACCGCCTCGACCCCCAGCGCGGTCAAAATATTGCGGTAGGCCGGGTACCCGGGTGCTGCCAACGCTACCCTATCTCCTGGTTCAAAGGCCGATAAAAACGCCAACAGAAACCCGCCCGACGAGCCGGTCGTGACGACAATACGTTCGGGATCGACCGTAGTGTCATAGAAGTCGGCATAGTGGCCGGCGATGCGGTCGCGCAGCTCAGGCATGCCCAAGGAATCGGTGTAGCCCAAAAGCTCGTCCCGCATGGCGCGCTGTGCGGCAGCGATAACCCGCTGTGGAGCCGGCGTGCCGGGTTGGCCAACCTCGAGGTGCAGCACGTCTTCGCCCGCTGCCGCAAGCTCGTTGGCGTCGCGCATAACGTCCATCACGATGAACGGGTCGATCAGGCCGCGTTGGGCGACTTTCAAAGCCATTTTGCTCTTCCGTTGAAACGGGTCAGCGCCGGCCTCATTGCTCGTCCGCGCTGGCCGCTAGACCATGCGCGCGCGGCTCGGCGATGAACTGACAATTCGGCTCGCGCGGCAGGCCAACCGGGCACCTAAACCCGTTAACCCGTCCCAGTCCGTCCTGAGTACGCACGGCATAGCCGGCGCTCTCCAAGAAGTCTTTCACCCGCGACGGCAACTCGGATTCGGCCACAACGATATCCGGGCTACCGGTGTTATAGGCGCGCGCCTGCGAAACCGCCGCGCCGAAGTCGCGTCCAGCATCGAATGTTTCAAGCGCGACCGCAGCTAGGGTTGCGGGCGATCCCCCCGACATCGTGGCAGCAAAAAAAATCTGGTCGGTGACAGGGTTCGCAACCATGACGGCGCTCGGCGCGCTCGCACCATTACCTCTGTCTGTCGCCGCCAGCAAAATGCCGGTACCGGGCGCCACTTTTGCGACACCGAACGGCCGGTTGAGGGTATAGGAGCAGGCAATCGCCTGACCCTGCCGGTCGACGGCGACCAGCGACGCGCCATCGTGCCCGCCCTCCGCCGAATAATCGGCGATGGCCGGCACGCCCCCAACAACCGGACCGCGGCGGTTACGGTCGTGGCCAGCTACGAGATTTGTGATCGCTCGCTCCGACACGGGGTTTACCCCAGGCGCACCGTCCACGGACGCGCGCGCCCGCGCGGCATACGCGCGCGCACCGATTTCCGCGAGCAAGTGGGCGCGCTGGCCCGGATCGCCATCCGAATAGCGGTCATCGCCATGGCCGGCGGCCCAAATTTGCGCCGCCAGGAGTCCGCCATCGGCCGGCAGCGGCGGAAAATAAATCTGCTCGTCGCCGAGCTCGAACTCGATGGGCGGCACCAGTTGCGGGCGATAGTCGCGCAAATCACTAGAGTCCATCGCGGCGCCGGTTTGGCGCACCGCGTTGGCGAATTGCTGAGCGAGCTGACCATTATAGAACTCGCCGGCGCCGCGCGTTCGGATCACCGTCAATGCCGCCGCGAGTTCGAACTGGCGAACGACCTGGCCCTCGGCGATTTCCGGATTATCGAGACCGAACACACGCCGCGCCTCGGGATCTGCCCGTAATGCCGCAGAGTTGTTGTCGAGATCGCGGGCGAAGGCACGCGATATCGCGTGCCCATCGCGGGCAAAGACTTCTGCTGGCACCAGCAGGTCGGACCAGTTGAGCCGACCGTAACGCGCATGGGCCAGAAACATACCACGGACGTTGCCCGGCACGGCCACGGTAACGCTGGAGCCGCCCCCGGCCGGTGGACGGGCGTGAAATTCGATCACCTCGACCCGGCTGTTGGGCCGGTCATGCACCAGACAAACGCCACCGCCGCCAAGGCTCGCGCCGCCGGGCATCGTTACGGCCATGGTGAAATAGGCGGCCACCGCCGCATCGACGGCATTACCGCCCGCCGACAACACATCGCGTCCGACCAACGCCGCCCGCGGTTCATCGACCATAATGCCGCCGAAAAAGCCCTCGACGAAGCCGGTCTGACCCTCATCGAGTCCGCTACCACAGGCTGTAAGCCCCAAGGCCATGAGTAACGGGAGCTTTCGCCCTAATTGACGCCACATTCTTGTGTACCTACTTTGAAGTCATGGGATTGGGAAATAGCCTATGCGCACGGTAGTTCGGTTTCTTTCTTTAGCGATCCTACTGATTGCCCTGACCAGTGCGCCAGCAGAAAGTCAACGTAATGGCATCAGGCTCATCCGCGATGCGGAAATCGAAAATATCATTCGGCGGTACTCGACGCCAATTTTCACTGCCGCGGGCCTTTCCGCTGATGACGTTAAAATTCACATCGTTCGAGACGATCGCTTAAACGCCTTCGTCGCCGGCGGCCAGCGCCTATTCATCAATACCGGATTGTTAATGCGCGCCGAGACCGCCAACCAGGTGATCGGCGTGATCGCCCATGAGGCCGGCCACATCGAAGGCGGCCACCTGGCCAGAATCCAAGACGAGCTGCGCAACGCCGAGCTGAAATCGATTCTGGCCACGATCATTGGCGTAGCCGTAGGTGCGGCGACCGGCGAAGGCGGCGCCGGGGCAGCGATTATTCGTGGCGGCCAGGGCGCGGCGCTTACCGATTTGCTGAGATATAGCCAAACGCAAGAATCGGCGGCAGACGCGGCGGCGCTCAGATATCTCGACGCAACGGGACAATCGGCGCGCGGTCTCTCCGAATTCTTTCGGATGCTGCAACGCGATACGCGAAATCAGGGCGTTCGTGAGCACCCCTATCTTTCAAGCCATCCACTGACCTCCGACCGCGTTAGTGTGATCGAAAATCATCTGGCCCTATCGCGCCTCGCTAATGTGGAGCCCCCGCGGCAGCAAGTCATCGACCACCACATCATGCGGGCAAAGCTCATCGGCTTCATGCAGCCGCTCGATGATGTCCTGAGAATATTTCCCGAAAACGACACCTCGGTTTCCGCGCGCTACGCCCAGTCCACGGCCTATTACCTGCAAGGGGATTTGGCCAAATCGGTCCCCCTTGTCGACAGCCTCATCGCCGACGTGCCGAAAAACCCCTATTTCTATGAGCTAAAGGGGCAGATGCTGTTCGAAAATGGCCGCATCGAACAGTCGCTTGAGCCGTACCGCAAATCCGTCGATCTGGCGCCGAATGAACCTTTGCTTCGCATCGGGCTAGCGCGCGCGCAAATCGAGACCGGAAACACCGACCTCATGAGAGAAGCCACCGTTCATCTGGATGCCGCGGCAAGCCAAGAACCGGAGATCCGCGAGATATGGCGGCTCGCGACGATCGCCAATGGCCGGTTGGGTCAGATGGGCGAGATGGCGGTGGCCCAAGCCGAGTTCGAATTGCTCGGCGGCTCCAATGTCGCCGCAAGAGCTTTGGCAGACCGCGCCCTCGATCAACTCCCCGCCGGCTCTCCGGGGTGGCTGCGGGCGCAGGATATCCGCGCCGAAGCCGATCAGCGTATCAGAGACAAATAGAGCCCACCCACATTCGGTCACCATTGCGTTACAGGCAGCCGCAACGGCTTGCTTCGCGATGGCCTGCTCGATCATGATCCGGCCACGCGTCGAATACAGGAGAAAGCATGTTGAAGGAGTCTCTCGGGGCGACCCTGGTTGCTGTCCTTATGGTTGCTGTCGTTGTCCTGGCTATCTTGGTCCCCACCGAACGCCGCGGCAGCGAGCGGCTTACCGACCGGCCGCAAGCGGCTTCTGGCGACAGCACGCTAACAAGCGACGGCGGACCGTTCACGGCCCTGCAAAAGAACGATATCCGCAACACAGTGCGCGAATACCTTCTGGAGAACCCGGAAGTCGTTGTCGAGGCGCTGGAGACGCTGCAGGCGCGGCAGCAACAGCATCAGGGCCGGCAGCGGCAAAACGCCGTTGTGGCGCGCGCCGACCAGCTGTTTCGGTCGCGCAGCGACCCGAGCGTCGGCAATCCCCAGGCGAGCGTGACAATTGTCGAATTTTTCGACTACCAGTGCCCCTATTGCCGGCGCATGGCACAGCAACTCTCCAAGCTGGTTGAAGAAGATCCCGACCTACGGATCGTCTACAAGGAATTTCCGGTCTTCGGGCCGGCCTCCACCCTCGCCGCCCAAGCGGCCCTCGGCGCGGCGCGCCAGGGCAAGTACGAAGAATTCCATCTCGCGCTGATGGGCATTCGCGGCGCCC
This sequence comes from Alphaproteobacteria bacterium, assembly GCA_965267185.1. Taxonomy (GTDB): domain Bacteria; phylum Pseudomonadota; class Alphaproteobacteria; order UBA6615; family UBA6615. Next base: position 1,849,310 of record OZ253937.1, read on the forward strand.
CCTCCGAGCGTTCAATTTTTCGGGCGGCGGAGCGGATCGGCTTGGACATCGGACGTTTGCGCGCCGACATGAACTCGCCCAACGCGCAGCGCCTGTTCCAGCGCAATCGGCGGCTGGCACAAGAACTCGGCATCCGCGGCACACCGGCCTTCGTCGTCGGCAACCAAGTCATACCGGGCGCTATCGAAATCGGCCGGCTGCGCAACCTCATCGCCGAGGTGCGCCGCCAACAGGGATAGCTTCGGTGGAAGCTTAAGCGATCTCGCTAGGCTTCGGCATCGGGCTGGACTTCCGGCACCGCCTGCTGGAAGGCCTCCAATGCGAGGCAAGTCTCGTTAATTCGCATCGCGGTGGGATAGCCCGACATATCGCAGCCAAAACGCTGGGCGTTGTAGATCTGCGGCACCAAGCAGCAGTCGGCCATCGTCGGCGTATCGCCATGACAGAATTTGCCGGTCTCGGCGCGGCCGGCGAGCATGCCTTCGACGCCGCGCATCCCTTCGGCAATCCAATGCTTGTACCAAACGTCGTTGCGGGTAGCTTCGTCGGCACCTAGCGCATCACCGAGGTGTCGTAAGACGCGTAAATTGTTCAGCGGGTGAATATCGCAAGCGATGGCGTCGGCGATGGCGCGCACCCGCGCCCGGCCCGCCGCATCGTCCGGCATCAGCCGCGGCGTATCGGGACGGGTTTCATCGAGATATTCGATGATCGCCAGCGATTGCGTCACCACAGCGCCGTCATCGTCGATCAATGCCGGAACCAGGCCTTGCGGATTGACCGCGAGATAAGCTTCCGACAGTTGATCCTTGCGACGCAAATGAATCGACTCTCGATCGGCCTCCAACCCTTTAATGTTGAGCGCGATGCGAACGCGGAACGCTGCCGACGAGCGAAAATAGTCGTAGAGTTTCATTGATACCTCCTCACCCATATTCACCAAGCTGGCGCACCTTGTCGAGCCGGTCAGCTTTGTCTCAAGTCAGATTATGAATTTCGAGCGGCGGTAGCTCGTCTGCCGGCTCAAACTCGAAGATACGGCCGTAGAACGCGAGTTCAGCCCCTAATGCGCGTTCCACATTCTCGGCTCTGCGAAATCCATGCCCCTCACCCTCGAAGGCCAGATAGGCGACCGGAATGCCCTTCGCCTGCAACGCCTCGACCATCGCCTCGGCCTGGTTCGGCGGCACGACTTTGTCGTCGAGGCCTTGCAGGAAAATAACCGGGCAGTCGAGCTGGTCGGTGTAGTTGATCGGCGACCGCTCGCGATACAGCGCTTCGCTTTCGGGCAACGGTCCCACGATTCTATCGAGATATCGGCTTTCGAACTTATGCGTATCACGGGCCAGCGCCATAAGGTCGCCGATACCGTAATGGCTAGCGCCCGCCGAAAAAGTGTCGCGAAATGTAAGCGCCGCGAGCGTCGTAAATCCGCCCGCGCTACCGCCGCGGATAGCCAGCCGCTCGGGGTCGGCGTCACCCCGCGCCACCAGATATTCAGCTCCGGCCACCATGTCGTCGACATCGGCCACGCCCCATTTGTCGTAAAGCGCCTCGCGATAAGCGCGGCCGAAACCGGTGCTGCCGCGATAGTTAACATCGAGAACGGCGAAGCCGCGGCTGGTCCAAAACTGAATCGCCAAGCTTAGCGTCGCCGAGGCCGCACCGGTAGGACCCCCATGCCCGCGCACGATGAGCGGCGGCCGCTCGCCGGCTGGCGCCGCAAAATCAGGGTTCACCGGCGGATAATAAAAACCGAAGGATGTCGCCCCATCGGATGTCGGAAACGCGATGGACTCCGGCGCCGAGAAATACACCGGGTCGACGCCGGCGCTGCTCGAATGTCTGAGCACCGAATATTCACCCGACCCGACATCGAGACATACAAGCTGCGAGGCCAGATAGGCCGACGAACCGATAAACAGCACTTTATCGCCGCTGACCCGAACACCGGAGATATCGGTGTAAGGCTGGTCGAAGACGTCGAAACTATCACCGGCGATCACGCCCAGCTGCCACACGCCCCCCTGGCAACAACTGGCAATGAGGCGACCGTCGTCCAGTGTCCCGTAGGTCGACATGCCGAACGCCCATTGCGGTAAGCCGAACTCGGCCTCCGCAGGCGACACCGGCTGTACGTCTTGAGCCGAGCCTTTGTAGAGGTTCCACCAGTTGCCTCGGTCCGAAACGAACACCAATTCGCCGTCAACGGCCCATTCCGGCTGGAAGACCGATTCCCCAGCGCCACCAGCCATCTTCGCAGGTGCGCTCACGCGCCCGGCCGTATCGAACGCCGCCCACCATAGAACCGTGGCGTCCCAGGGCATGTCAGGATGATCCCACGTGAGCCAAGCGATCCGATCGTATGTCGCGTCGAGGCGCGGGCTCGCGACAAAATCGTGCCCGTTATCGAGCACTTCGATGCCGCCGTCGTCCAAATGAACAGCAACCAATTCGTTGCAGGGCTCGCCCGATCCCGCATGGTTCTCGCGTACACAGATTAGTCTGTTCCGCTTCCGGTCCAGCTGCATGTCGGCGAACCGTGCATCGGTTTCCGACGTTAACGCTTGCGGCGCGTCGCCAGGCCGCTGGCGGTAAATTTGTTGATCCTCGAAATTTACGAAGAACACCTCGCCATCGGCGACGAGCGCCGCGCCGCCGCCATATTCATGAACCCGGCTGCGCACGTTGAATCCGCGCGGCGTCACATCCTCCGCCTCGCCACCACCCGATTGGCGCATGACCACCGTACGGCCGCCTTCGGCCGGCCGGCCTTCGAGCCAGTAGAACGTATCGCCTTCGATTGCGAGCGAACTGAGCGAAACCGTGGTGCCGGCGATCAAACCGGCTGTGATCGGCGATTTCCAGGTTCCGTAAGGGGCTTGCACCGGGGTGTTGTCAGCCATTCCAACCGAGTTACAGGAGCACGAGGGCGGCAAGCCCAAGAAACGCGACAAACCCTACGATATCGGTGATTGTGGTCAAGACAACTGTCGATGCCACCGCCGGGTCGATACGGAGCCTCTCGAGCACGATTGGCGTCATGATGCCGACAAATCCGGCGGCGACGAGATTGATGATCATGGCTGCTGCGATCACTGCGCCAATCGCAATATCGCCAAACCATAGCCATGCGATAGGGCCGATAACGCCAGCAAATAGAATTCCGTTGATGATACCGACGGTAACTTCCTTGCCGATGATCCGTTTCGCGTTTGTCGTCGTTAGCTCTTTCATTGCCAATGCCCGAACCGCGACGGTAAGCGTCTGCGTGCCCGCATTGCCCCCCATAGACGCCACGATGGGCATGAGGATCGCCAACGCGACCACCTGCTGGATCGTCTGGTCGAAGAAACCGATGGCAATCGAGGCGACGATGACCGTGAGCAAATTGACCAGCAGCCAAGGGAAGCGGGCGCGTGTGGTATCGACCACGGCTTCGTAGAAGTCATCCTCGGTAACGCCACCAAGGCGCATCAAGTCTTCCTCCGCCTCCTTGTCGACCACGTGCACAACATCGTCAGCGGTAATCACGCCAGCGAGCCGGTCGTCAGCATCGACCACAGCCGCCGACACCAGGCCGTACTGGCGAAATATCAAGGCGACATCTTCCTGATCCATATCCAACGGTATGGGGTGCAGATCGACCGTCATGATATCGGCGACATTGACCTCGCGATGGTTGCGCATGAGCCGCGACAACGGCGCGACCCCAACCGGCCTTCGGTCGGTGTCGACAACGAAAATATCGTAGAAATCGCGCGGCAACATGGCAGCGCGGCTGCGCATATAGTCGATCGTATCGCCGACCGTCCAGGTCTCCGGCACGGTGACGATCTCACGCTGCATGAGACGGCCAGCGCTGTCGTCAGGGAACGCCAAAGCCTCTTCAAGCAGGGCCCGGTCGGACGGCGAGAGGTTCGCCAAGATCTCGTCTTGGTCTTCCGCCGGCAAATCCTCGATGACATCGACCGCGTCGTCGCTGTCCAGTTCGGTAATCGCCGCGGCAACCTCCGCGGGCTCCATCGCGCCGAGCACGTAGTCGAGCACCACATCGTCGAGATGGGCCAGCGTTTCCGAGACGATACTCTGGCGAAGGTGGTCGACAAGCCGGGTTCGAGCTTCCCCATGCAACTCCTCGACCAGATCCGCCACGTCGGACGCGTGCAAGGGTTCCGTGAGACGGTCCACCTCATCGTAGCGGCCATCGAGCAACGCGGCCTCGCAATCGCGCACCAGCTGATCGTCGACGCCATAGAGGCGTTCGCTCTCCGAGCCGTCGGTCTCGGGCGCTAAATCCGTAGCCTGTTCTGGCGTCATTTCGTCTCTCGCGGCGAATCGGTGCCCTTCGGCTGTGCGGCAACCGCCGCAACCGCGCTCATGTTCAAGATCCCCCGCGCCGTGACCGAGGGCGTCAGAATATGGACCGAGCGCGCCGCACCGGCCAAAATCGGGCCGACGGGCAAACCGTCAGCCAACTGCTTCATCAAGTTGAACGCGATATTCGCGGCGTCAAGATCGGGCATAACCAAAAGATTGGCCTGCTCCTCGAGCACGCTGTTCGGGAAGATATGTTTCCGAATCGCGGGACTGACGGCGACATCAGCCTGCATCTCGCCTTCCACTTCGAGGTCCGGTGCGCTCTCGAGAATCAAATGGCGCGCCGATCGCATTTTCTGCGCTGAACTCGCGTTCGAGGTGCCAAAATTGGAGTGCGACAGCAAGGCGACCTTCGGTTCGATCCCGAAGCGGCGGACCTCATCGGCCGCCAGCAGCGTCATCTTGGCGATGTCGTCGGCGGTCGGTTCGGGGGTCACGAACGTATCGACAAGAAAGAAGGTACCTTTCGGCAGAATGAGTGCGGAGACGCCGGCGAACTGACGCACGCCGGTGCGCAAGCCAACGATATCGCGGATATGTGTCAAATGTCGGTCGAACCGGCCTTCGGTGCCGCAAATCATGGCGTCGGCATCGCCGCGCATGACCGCCAACGCGGCGATCACCGTAGTATTCGTGCGCACTCGCGTTCGGGCTTCATCCGGCGTCACACCGTGCCGCTCGGCGAGTTGGTGATAGAGGGTCCAGTAGTCACGGTAGCGGGGATCGTCGTTCGGATTGATTAGTTCGCAGTCTTCGCCCGGCTTGAACCGCAAGCCGAGCCGCTTCACCCGCTGGTCGATAATCTCGGGCCGTCCAATTAATATGGGTTGTCCAATGCCTTCGTCGATGACCGCGTTCGCCGCCCGCAACACGCGCTCGTCCTCGCCTTCGGCGTAGACAATGCGTTGCGCGAGGGCGGCCGCTTTTTCAAATACCGGCTTCATCAGCAGCCCGGAGCGGAACACAAACTGATCCAACCGGTCCTGGTAGGCGTCAAAATCGTCGATCGGGCGTGTCGCCACCCCGCTCTCCACCGCCGCGCGCGCCACTGCCGGCGCCACTGCGGCAATCAACCGCGGATCGAACGGGCTGGGGATGATCGACTCGGGCCCGAAGCTGGACACTTGTCCGCCATAGGCATTGGCGACGACATCGGAGGTCTCCTGTGTCGCTAGATCGGCAATCGCCGTTACCGCGGCGATCTTCATCTCCTCGTTGATCGTGGTCGCGCCGACGTCGAGCGCACCGCGAAACAAGAAGGGGAAGCACAAGACGTTGTTGACCTGGTTGGGAAAGTCGGAACGTCCGGTGGCGATAATCGCATCGGGCCGCGCCGCTTTGGCGACGTCGGGCATAATCTCCGGGTCCGGATTGGCCAAGGCCAGGATCGCCGGCTGCTCGGCCATCTTCCCAACCATCTCCGGTTTCAGAACGTTCGGCGCCGACAGGCCAAGGAATACGTCTGCCCCCTCGATCGCCTCGGCCAAACTACGCTGTTTGGTCTCCTTGGCGTAGATTGCCTTGTAGGCATCCATCTCTTCCGCCCGGCCGGCATAAACAACACCATGAATGTCGGTCAGCGTCACATTTTCGACCGGCAGGCCCATCGATACCAATTGGCCGACACAGGCGAGCGCGGCCGCTCCTGCGCCGGAGGTCACCAGTTTTACATCCTCGATTTTTTTGCCGCTGAGGCGCAAGGCGTTGTGCACCGCGGCCGCGACGATAATCGCCGTGCCGTGCTGATCGTCATGAAAGACCGGTATGTTCATTCGCTCGCGCAACTGGCGCTCGATCTCGAAGCATTCCGGGGCCTTGATATCCTCCAGGTTGATCCCGCCGAAGGTCGGCTCCAGCGCCGCGACGACATTCACGAACCGGTCTATCTCCGTCTCATCCACCTCGATGTCGAACACGTCGATACCGGCGAACTTCTTGAAGAGGACGCCTTTGCCCTCCATCACCGGTTTCGATGCCAAGGGGCCGATAGCGCCCAAACCGAGGACGGCCGTTCCGTTGCTAACCACCGCCACCAAATTGGCGCGCGACGTGTATTCGGATGCCAGCGCGGGATCCTCGGCAATCGCCCTTGAGGCGGCCGCAACACCCGGCGTGTAGGCCAGCGCCAAGTCGCGCTGGTTGCCGAGCGGCTTCGAGGGGACTACTTCGATCTTTCCGGGTTTCGGCTCACGATGGTAGCGCAACGCCGCTTCGCGAAGATCTTCTGCCATGGAGCCCTCCTACGCTTACCGGCACCGCGGCGCCATGGTTTCGGGGGTGCACCGGTTGGCGGCAATGCGCGCTAGTTGCGTGAAATCCCGACCTCGCGCAACTGCAAAGTAAGCGCCGATAGGAATGATTCACTATAGTTAACCGCAAACTTGTTAAGAAAAGGCTCGTAAATAGTACCCGCAATGCCCCAATCGATGCCTCAGCAAGACGTTTCCGCTATCGAGTGGCGTACGACCTCTGGTCTTGCCGCCTACGATGAGGCAGTGGCAACAATGGAGGCGCGCGTTGCGGCAATACGCGATGGCACCGCGCCCGAGCTCGTCTGGCTTGTCGAGCATCCGCCGCTCTACACAGCCGGCACGAGCGCCAAGGAAACCGACCTTCTCGATGAAAACCGCTTCCCGGTGTATGAGACGGGGCGCGGCGGCCAATACACCTATCATGGCCCGGGCCAGCGCGTGGCCTACGTCATGCTCGACCTCAACCACCGGGGCCGCGACCTGCGCGCCTACGTTCACAACCTGGAGCAGTGGGTCATCTCGACGCTCGCCCGCTTCTCGATCACCGGCGAGCGGCGCGAAGGCCGCATCGGCATTTGGGTCGACCGTGGCGGCGGACGCGAAGACAAGATTGCGGCGGTCGGCGTGCGGGTGCGCCGCTGGGTGACCTATCACGGCATCGCCATCAACGTGGCGCCGGACCTGAGCCACTTCGACGGTATCGTGCCTTGCGGCATCGCCGAAGAAAATCTTGGGGTGACCAGTTTTGCCGACCTGGGCGTGCAGGCCACCATGGACGAAATAGACCAAGCGCTCCGCGATACGTTCGAAGAGATCTTCGGTTAGTCGGCGCCCGCTAGATCGTCGGCAGTTGACGAAAACCGGCGGACCGAAATTGCTCCAGGGCCTCGGTCTCCGGCGTGTCACGAACCACTTCGTCAACCTGCGCCGCCGGCGGCCCGTCGCCGCACCGGAAGACCATCGTCTCGAGATCGGACGGCGGACCAACAAACAACGCCTCAACGCTGCCGTCGATACGATTGCGCACCCAGCCGGCTAATCCCATCTCGGTCGCCGTTTGCGCCGTCCAGGCCCGAAACCAAACGCCCTGTACCCGCCCGTAGATACGGACCTGCACACCGGTTAGCGATTGATCGGTGTCGCTCATTCAAGCCACAGAATTAAGCATCGCGGAACGGCAGCGCTCCGCCCTTATTCGAATTCGAGAATAGTCTGGTCGACAGCCAGACTATCACCTGGCCCCGCGTGTATCTGCTTTACCGTGCCGTCGGCGACCGCGTGGAGAATATTCTCCATCTTCATGGCTTCAACGACCGCAAGCTCCTCTCCGGCGCGCACCTTGGCGCCTGTTTCGACAGCGACAGACACCAGCAATCCCGGCATTGGCGACAGCAGGAACTTGCTGAGATCGGGTGGCGCCTTTTCAGGCATCAAGCTGTTTAGCTCCGACGCGCGCCGGGTCAGTACCCGTGCGACGGCCTGGGCGCCGCCATGGGTCAATCGGTAGGCCGTGCCGACGCGATCGATCTGGAAGGTCGCCGTCTCCCCGGAGATCGTCGCGGCGAACAGGGGATCGCCGATCCTCCAGTCCGACGATATGGCGATCTCGCGGCCGTCGATATGAACCACGGTCGTATCGGTGCCAAATCGAACCTCGATATCCGTTGCAGCGTGGCCCAACCACACGGTTAGAGCCACAACACCCGTCGGTTCAGCCGGCGCACCGGCCCGCCCGATTTGCCGGGCCCGCGCCGCGATCTTTGTATGTGCAAATGCCGCTGCGGCGAGAAACCTATCCGCCATATCGCCGTCAGGCAGCGGCGGCGCATATCCGTCGGGATATTCCTCGGCGATAAAGTCGGTCGACAGACGGCCCTCGGCGAACCGGGGATGGGCCAGGATCGACGCCAGAAAAGCCGTGTTGTGACCGGCGCCACGGATGTAATACGCGTCGAGCGCATCGCGCATCCGGTCGATCGCGGCAGCCCGGTCGGGGCCGTGGGTCACCAGTTTGGCAATCATGGGATCGTAGAACATCGAAATCTCGGATCCCTCGCGAACCCCGGTGTCGATGCGCACCGTGCCATCGCCAGTGTCCGGCGGCAGGTAACGCGACAGGCGGCCGATCGCCGGCAAGAAGTTGCGCGACGGGTCTTCGGCATATACGCGCGCTTCGATCGCCCAGCCGTCGGTGCGCACCTCTTCCTGGGTCAGCGGCAGCGGCTCGCCAGCGGCAACGCGGAACATCAACTCCACCAAATCGAGGCCGGTGACCATCTCGGTGACCGGGTGCTCGACCTGGAGCCTCGTATTCATCTCGAGGAAATAGAAGTTCCGGTCGCGATCGACGATGAACTCAACGGTTCCAGCAGATTGATAGTCGACGGCGCAAGCCAACGCGCAAGCTTGTTGGCCCATCGCCTCACGGGTCGCCTCGTCAAGGAACGGCGATGGCGCTTCCTCGATGACTTTTTGATGACGGCGCTGGATCGAGCATTCACGTTCGCCCAGATAGATGACATTGCCATGCCCATCGGCGAGGACTTGGATCTCGATGTGGCGAGGCTCTTCGATGTACTTCTCGATGAAAATCCGGTCGTCGCCAAAACTCGCCCGGGCTTCGTTCTGCGCGGAACGAAACCCGTCGGCGACCTCGCCGTCGTTGCGGGCGATGCGCATCCCCTTGCCGCCCCCGCCGGCGGACGCCTTAATCATGACTGGAAACCCGATATCCTTGGCGATTCCAATCGCCGCCTCGGCGTCTTCGATCACCCCGAGATGTCCAGGGACGGTACTCACCCCTGCGGCGTCGGCAAGTTTCTTGGATTCGATTTTATCGCCCATCGCCGCAATCGCATCGGGCGGCGGACCAATGAAAGTGACACCTGCTTTCGCCAGGGCGCGGGCAAACTCGGCATTCTCCGACAAGAAACCGTAACCCGGGTGAACCGCCTCGGCGCCGGTTTGCACTATCGCGGCAAGCACCTTGTCGACCACCAAATAGCTTTCGGCAGCAGGGGGTGGACCTAAATAGACGGCTTCATCGGCCATCCGAACGGCGAGCGAATCCTGATCGGCGTCCGAATAAACTGCGACGGTTGCGATACCCATCCGCTTCGCTGTCTGGGCAACCCGGCACGCGATCTCGCCCCGGTTGGCAATAAGGATTTTCTTGAACATGGCGGCGAAAGTAAGCAAGCAGGCCGCAGACCGCAACGCGTGATTCGATCGTCACACCCAACTACATTCAGCAAGCGCGGTAGTGACTAGCGCACCACACTGTGGTTTCGTAACCAGGTATGTAACTCAAGGGGTTAGGTAGTGGCGGAAGCAGAACCGGTTCCAGCGCGCAAAGACCCTGAGCGGCAAGAGGTGGCACTCTCCCTCGGGAGTCAGCGATCCCGCCATGTTCCGCTGGCGCTTGCTTTAGTCGGAGGAGTGACTCTGTTAATCCTCGTCGCGGTCGGTAGCGTCTTATGGATTACACTCGACGTCGCAAACAAAAACACTTTCTCGCTGATAGGCCAGCAGGCCTCAACCTCGCTCGACCTATTAGAGTCACGTATTAATAGTCAGCTACAACCTGTTGAAATTGTTGCAAGAGAAATTGGCGAACGGTTTGCTGACGGCCGCCTCAATCTCGACGATCGGCGGCAGCGATCCCTCGACACATTCCGCGGAGTCCATGCAGCCCTCCCACAGGTCACCGCGGCGATTTACGCGACGGTCGAGGGAACAGCCCTACGCACGGCGATTCAAGAAGGGATTGTCATCGAGATTCCGGATACGCCCCGCATTTTGGAGCGCCAGCGCGGCGGGATCGAGAATGCCCGCCGACAGCCCGGGCCGGAATGGATTCCACCATTTTGGGTAGCCAATATCAATCGTGCCGTCGTTACTCAGATCGTCCCGGTTCGCCGGGGGGAAGACTTCATTGGTTTCGTCGCGGTAACGGTCAGTCTCGACAACATCATCCGATTTCTGGGCGCGCTGGAAGAACAGGAGAAGTTGAGCGCCTTCATCCTGTATGACAAAGACTTCGTTCTTGGCCACCCGAAGCTACTCAACACGGACTTTCGACCCGGCCAAAACTTCACCGACAATCCACTGCCAACTATCGAAGACATCGCCGAACCTGCGTTTCGTCTATTAGATGGCGCAGGGGAACGCGCCGGGGACGTCTTGCAGAAAGCGCCAACAATTACTGATGCGCTCATCGACGAAGAGTTCATCATAATTACGCGGGATATCAACAGTTACGGCAACGTTCCTTGGACGGTAGGGCTCAAATTCCTCACTGACGAAGTTTCCGGCGAAGTCGATCGCCTGCAAGTCATCGCGATCATAGGCGTAGTTATTTTGATTGTGGCGGTCGCCGTGGGCTATCTTTTCGCCCGGTTTCTGAACCGAAAAATCGGGCAGCTGGCGACCGCCGCGGAGGCACTAACCGGTCTCGACATGGCCAGTATCCCAACGGTGCCCGACAGTTTTCTGAGTGAACTCTCGAACGCGGCGCGGGCCTTCAATACGATGGTCGGGGCGCTGCGATGGTTCGAAGCCTACGTGCCGAAATCGCTGGTGTTACGTCTGATGCAACAGCCCGAAGAGGCCGGCCATTCGAGCGAACGGGAACTCACCATCCTGTTCACCGATATCGTCGGTTTCAGCACCCTGGCGGAGGGCATGACGGCTGAGCAAACCGCCACTCTTCTAAATGAGCACTTCGAGCTTCTCGCAACCTGCATCGAGGCGGAAGGCGGCACCGTCGATAAGTTCATCGGCGATAGTGTGATGGCGTTTTGGGGCGCGCCGGAGCCCTTCGAAGACCATGCGGCGCGTGCCATACGCGCCGGAGCGGCCATTCAGAAAGCGATTGTTGCCGATAATTCGCGCCGAACGTCGGCCGGCGAGCCGCCCATTCGGATCAGGGTGGGAATTCACACCGGGCCAGTCGTCGTCGGCAATATCGGCTCCAAGAGCCGCATCAACTATACGGTTGTCGGCGATCCGGTGAACGTCGCAGCGCGGCTGGAATCGCTATCGAAGGACTTTGGAGCCTCTGACCAGTGTGTTGTCCTCATCAGCCGGGAAACCCATGACGGGGGTGAGCTCGAACTCGGTGGGGGAAGCGAGATTACGTTTAGCGAAATCGGCGATCACTCGGTGCGCGGCCGCTCACAGAACGTCGTTGTGTATCGCCTCCAAGCAAACTTAACCTAGGGAAATCAGCGCGTTAGAGCGGGATGTTGTCGTGCTTCTTCCAGGGGTTCTCGAGCTGCTTGTTCTCCAGCAGCTGTAATGCCCGGCAGAGCCGCCGGCGGGTATTCCGCGGGATAATCACATCGTCGATAAAACCCTTTTGGGCTGCCACGAACGGATTGGCAAACCGCTGCCGGTACTCCTCCGTGCGCGCCTCAATCTTCGCCGGGTCGTCGCGGTCCTCGCGGTAAATAATCTCCACCGCGCCTTTCGGCCCCATCACCGCGATCTCCGCTGTCGGCCAGGCATAGTTAAGGTCACCACGGATATGCTTCGACGACATAACGTCGTACGCCCCGCCATAGGCTTTGCGGGTAATCACCGTGACCTTCGGCACGGTCGCTTCGGCATAGGCGAACAACAGCTTGGCGCCGTGTTTGATGATGCCGCCATATTCCTGATCCGTCCCCGGCAGGAAACCCGGAACGTCGACGAAGGTGACAATCGGGATGTTGAAACAGTCGCAAAAACGCACGAAACGCGCGCCTTTCTTCGCCGAATCAATGTCCAGACAACCCGCTAGAACCATTGGCTGGTTGGCGACAAAGCCCACTGTGCGCCCTTCCATCCGGCCAAACCCGATAACGATATTGCCCGCATGATCCGGTTGCAGCTCGAAGAAGTCCCCTTCGTCTGCCACCTTCTCGATCAGCTCCTTGATGTCGTAGGGCTTGTGCGAGTCCTGCGGCACAAGCGTGTCGAGCGAAGGCTCAATCCGGTCGAAAGGATCGCTGGTCGGCCAAACCGGCGGCTTCTCCTTGTTGCTCATCGGCAGAAAATCGAAGAACCGGCGCAGTTGCTGTAGCGTATCGACATCGTTTTCAAACGCGCCGTCGGCCACACCGGACTTGGTATTGTGGGTACCCGCGCCGCCAAGCTCTTCGTGCGTGACTTCCTCGTGGGTCACCGTCTTCACCACGTCGGGACCGGTGACGAACATGTAGGACGTATCGCGCACCATGAAGATAAAGTCGGTCATCGCGGGCGAGTAAACCGCTCCACCAGCGCACGGTCCCATGATCGCCGAAATCTGCGGAACGACGCCCGAGGCATTGACGTTGCGTTGGAATACGTCGGCGTAACCGGCGAGCGAGCCGACCCCTTCCTGGATTCGTGCGCCACCGGAATCGTTGAGCCCGATCACCGGCGCGCCGACGCTCATCGCCTTATCCATGATTTTGCAGATCTTGGCCGCGTGCGCTTCCGATAGCGAACCGCCGAATACGGTAAAATCCTGCGAGAACACGAAGACGGTGCGGCCGTTGATCGTGCCCCAGCCGACGACCACACCATCGCCGGGGATCGGTTCGATGTCGGCCGTTAGCTCGTTGGGCTCCTGAACGACGAACATATCCCATTCCTCGAATGAGTTTTCGTCGACCAGTAACTCGATGCGCTCACGCGCCGTCAGCTTGCCTTTGGCGTGCTGCGATTCGATGCGTTTTTCACCGCCGCCCAGGCGCGCAGCCGCGCGGCGGGCTTCCAGTTCGTCGAGAATGTCCTGCATGGAAAACGGCCCACTTGTGCGATATCTCCCAAGTGGGTAGCAGAAAGACCGGAGTCAGACCAGCCGCCTAGGACTGACGGTAGAGCGCCAGGAACCGCGCGGCGTTTTCGAGATCGGCGCGGGCGATATTCAAACGGGCCTCCGCCTCCTCATCCGCCCCCCATTGCTCCACTTGCCAGGTCTCATCCAGATATCCGGCGGTGAAGGCGGTCTCAGCGTCGATACGGCCATGGGAAAGCGCCAACGCAACTATCAAGGAGCCGCTCGCCGTGGTGGCCAGGCTCAAGGCCGCCATCTCGAACGCGTCATGCGCCACCACGGCCTTCCGAAGCGCTGTGAGGGTCTTAGCTGGTTGGGCAACCGGATTGATTCCGCTGGTAACCGCCAGCGGCGCGGAGAGGGTCTCTGACGCCCAATCGACGAGGGGTTGCCAGACCGTCGTCTGCCGCGTCGCGAGAGCGGCCGGGCTCTCTGCCCGATAACAGACCAGATCGGTCTCGCCATATGCCGATATCTGTTGGGAGTAGGTGTCCGGGTCCGGCGCCACGCGATCGAGAGCCGTCGTCGCGACCTGCGTGAGCGGCATACCCTCGACCGCTATCGTGTCGCCCTGGGCTTCCCATTCGGACGCAATGGCTTCCGCCAGCGCGGCCCGGGGCACCCGCAACGGCTTGCGGGCGGGCGTTCGCACCGGCGTTTGATCGAGCATGACGGCAAACGCCGCCGCCTCCTCCGGTTCGACCGTAACGCGTTTGTAGAACCTCTGCATGAGTAGGGTGTTATCCAGCCAGAATGACACTTATCCCGGGACGGCACCGGCCAAAGCCGACCGGCGCTGCACGAGACTGGCGGACAACATAGCCGAAGCCATGCCCAAGCCGAAGCCCGCAGGTTTCAGAGGGTTTAGCTACCGTTACCGCGGAGCGGCAGCAGTTGCTTTACTGCATCGATAAGCCGGTCTTCGACATCCTTGCCCGGCTCCGGTGGCGTTTCCGCCTCGGTCTGGGCATTCCAATCCACCGGTGGCTCTTCCACCACCGGCGCTTCCGCCGACTGAACGGCCTGCAGACAGGGATTGTCCTGGCTACCGAGCGATCCCAAGCTCAGAAGCGCAGCGGGCGGAAACACGACCGCGCCGACCAGGCCGCCAAGCCGCCGCAGAACAGAGAATTCGTCCGGGCTGATCGTGGGGTTGGCCACCGGGCCTCTAAGGTCGACGGGGACCGATACGTTGAGAGTCGGATTCTTGGCCGACGGTGCGACATGAAACTTGATCGTATCCTGTGACAAATCGATCTGGCCGTCACCGACCAGCCGCAGCAGCTCCGAGTCGAGCAGTGCGACACGGCTTGTCGCGACACCGTTGCGCAAGTCGAAGTCGCCGGCGACACAATTGATCGCGGTCCAATCGGCGTCGCCAGTGCCGGCCCCTTGGAACATCTCGCTGACTCCGCCCACCAGGAGTCCGAGGCTGCCGGTTCTCACCTCACCCCCATCCATGAGGACCCGCGCATGGCCAGTTGACGAGCCGACGATTTCAGCCAACGAGAGACCCCGCCCCACAATCGAAAAATCGATGCCGCCAACACCATTGATGAACTGATCGTCGAAGATACGCGCCAACGACCGTCCTACGTCGAAATCGCGCGCTGTGAGATTGAACGCCACCGCCGGGGGGCTCACACGCGCGTTCACCGATAAGCCGCCTGAAACGGCTCGGCCATCGAATTTGGCGCTGGCAGACGAAACGTCGAGATTTCCATTCCTGAGGTCAAACTCGAGCGCGGCTTTGCGGAAAACCAGATCGGATGCGATCAGGGTTTCGGCCACGATCGATAGCCGGGCGTTCACTTCGCGCAACGTCTCGAAAGGCAGCAGCTGGTTATCCAGCAAGCGGTCCTCTCTATCGGATGTCGCATCATCGTCCGCCTCAAGCCACGGCGTGATGTTGAGGCGGCTGGCCGTTAGGCGTCCTTCGAGATCGGTCAGTTTGTCCGATAAATCGATCACGAGATCGCCCGATACCCGGCTGTCATCGATCGCCAGCGAAAGGTCGTCCAGCGCGAATCTCTCCGCCGTGCCGTTGAGCGAGGCAACAAGACGCACCGGGCCCGCAGACGGCAATCCATCGCCGATGAAAGGCTCAAACAACGGCAGATCATCGCCCGACAAGTCGACGCGGAGAACCAGGCCCGTCGCCGCAAACGGATCGGCGATCGTCCCCGCCGCTATCGCGGTAATGCCCGCAACACTGCCGCGCAACTCGACCGGATAAGGTTCATCCTGTGCGACCAAGGCGGCGATGTTTCCAACGCGGCCTTCAAGATCGAACGGAAAACTCTCTCCCCCGCTTTCGAGCTTACCGGCTGTCTCGACGTGCATAAGAGTCTCGAGATCAGCGTCGCGCATCCGCAGCCGCTGCAACGTGAGCTTCTGGGTTTCGCGAGACCGGGCATCCCGAATGGTGACCGTTGAATCGCGAATGTCGATATTACCAACGCGCGCCAGAGAGAATTTGGCGTCTTCGCTTTCCGCCCGAGCCAAACCGTCCGGGGTGGCAGACATGAAATCAAAATTTGTGCCGCCCCGCTCATCGATATCGATGTTGATCTCGGCACCACGCAAGACGAGGCGCTGAATCACAATATCACCGCGCAACAACGGCCAGATAGAGACTTCTGCCGAAGCCTCCGCTGCCTTGAGCATGTCCGACGAGCTGCCGCCTGGCAGATTGGCGAGACGGACGTCGTTGACCGTGAGCGCACTAGTCTGACCAAGCTTTAATACAATATCGCCGCCGAATTCGACCTCCCGGCCGGTTTCGGCTTCGATGGCAGCGGCGATCTCGGCCCGATAGGCATTGAAGTCGGCAATAAGGAAAATTGCCGTCACCACAGCGGCGATGGCGCCAAGGGTAACCCCCGCCAGATAGTACTTGGCTGTCCTCAAACGCATAAGAAATCGTAGCCGAGAAACCGGCTTCGACCGCCTCTTATCGCTGAGGATTTGTCCTAGTTATTAATGGATTTTCCCTTCAAAACCCTAGGAAATCAGCGCCTTCCAGAACGAAACCGAGCTTGGCCCAACTGTCTGCGCAATGGCCGTCGAGCGGTGCGGTAATTTCCATCCGCTCGGCCGTTTTGGGATGGGAAAATGTCAGCGAACGGGCATGAAGGTGCAGCTTATTGGCCAAACCGGCAACGAAGGCGGCCTTTCCCCCATATTTGCCATCTCCCACGATAGGGGTCCCCAGGGCCACACAATGGGCCCGTAATTGGTGGGTGCGCCCGGTAAGCGGGTTTAGGGCGAGCCAGGCGACTTTCTGCCCGGCCCGGTCGACGACCGTATAGCGGGTAACCGCGCTCTGGCCATCGGCCCCGGCGGGGCGCATTTTCTCGCCGCCTTGGCCGGGCGTTTTCACCAAGGGGAGATCGATACGCCCCTCGTCGCTCGCCGGGACTCCAGCGACCAACGCCCAGTAGATCTTAACCATGTCGCGCTGGCGGAATTGGGCAGTCATTTGGCGCGCCGTCGTGGCATCCCGCGCCAACAGAAGCACCCCGCTGGTATCTTTATCCAGCCGATGAACCAGCCGCGGTTTCTCGGGCGCCTCGAACTGCAACGCGTCGAGCATCGCATCGAGGTGGCGGGTGGTCTTGCTGCCGCCCTGAACGGCCAGCCCAGCGGGCTTGTTCAGGGCAATCAACACATCGTCTCGGAACAATATGCGCGACTGCAAGTCGGCGCTGGTTTTCTCGTCGATGGCAGCGGCCGTTGCCGGACGAGCCACCTTCGCCATGGAGAGGGGCGGCAAGCGCACGGTCTGGCCTTCCGACAAACGCTGGTTGGGTTTCGCACGGCGGCCATCGACGCGTATCTGACCGGTACGCAACCATTTCGCGAGCTGTCCGTAGGGAACGTCGGGAAGCTTACGGCGCAGCCAGCGGTCGAGCCTTACCTCATCGTCGCCCGCATCGACGCCGATATGGCGGACCGACGGGTCCTGGCTGTTTTCCTCGACGATCACGCGAGAACCAGCCGCATCAGGCGTAGACCGGCGAACAGCGCGAGGATGGAGACGATTACCGATGCGGCGATGTATGCCGCCAATAGCAGTGACGCACCGCGCTCATAGAGCGTCGCGACGTCGAGTGAAAAGGTCGAGAAAGTGGTAAACGCGCCAAGCACCCCAACGGTTAACAGCGCCCGCATTTCCGCCGTCGGCGACCAGACGAGCGCCATGGTCTCGATCAACACTCCCATGAGAAACGAGCCGGTAATATTGACGACCAGGGTTCCCCAAGGAAATCCGTGCCCCATCAGTAAAGCCATGGTTACCGACACATAGTGCCGGCCTACGGCACCGATGGCGCCCCCCAGGGCTATTGCGAGGACCAGTTTCATGGGGCGAAGCTAACCGCAGCCAGCGGGCGGAACAAGGCAGCCACGCGAACTCATTCGCCGTCCTCGTCGGGGGCGTCTTCTGCCCCGCCCCGATCGCGCAAGCGTTGCCAGTAGGCGAGCCGCTTGGCGATTTCGCGCTCGAAACCGCGGTCGACCGGCTCATAGAAGGTTTGCCGCGCCATGTCGTCGGGGAAGTAGTTTTGCCCCGAGAAACCCTCCTCCGTTGCATGATCGTAGGCGTAGCCTTCGCCATAGCCGATATCCTTCATGAGCTGGGTCGGCGCATTCAGTATGTGCTTGGGCGGCGCCAGCGATCCTGATTGCTTGGCCATCCGCATCGCCGCCCCCATGGCGCTATAGGCGGCGTTCGATTTAGGCGCAGTGGCCAGATACAACGTACACTGCGCCAGCGCCAGTTCGCCTTCCGGGCTGCCGATACGCTCATAGGCCTCCCACGCCGCCAGCGCCTGGGGTAGGGCCTGAGGGTCAGCCAGCCCGATATCCTCAACCGCCGCACGGGTCAGGCGGCGACCGATGAATCGCGGATCTTCACCCCCCGCAAGCATCCGCGCCAACCAATACAGAGCTGCGTCGGCGTCGGATCCGCGGATCGATTTATGGAGCGCGCTGATCAGATTGTAGTGGGCTTCTTGGCCCTTATCGTAGAGCGGCGCCCGCTTTTGTACGGTTTCTGCCAATGCCGCGGTATCAAGGACCGGCTCTTCGGGTAACAGGAACAGCTCTTCGGCCAGGTTCAAGACATAACGGCCATCGCCATCGGCCATCGCCCGCAGCGCCTCGCGGGCACCGTCGTCGAGCGGCAGCCTGCGCCCCTCCTCGGCCTCGGCCCGGCGGAGAAGCTCCTCCAAACCCTCATCGGAAATGCGGTGCAAAACGAGCACCTGGCAGCGCGACAGCAGCGCGGCGTTGATTTCGAACGACGGGTTTTCCGTCGTCGCGCCGACGAGCGTTACTGTACCGTCCTCGACATAAGGCAGAAATCCATCCTGCTGAGCCCGGTTGAAACGGTGAATTTCATCGATAAACAACAATGTCGAACGGCCATTAGCGCGATGGGTCTTGGCCCGCTCGAATACTTTGCGCAAGTCCGCCACGCCGGAAAACACCGCCGATAGGGGCTCGAACTCGGCATCGGAGACATCCGCAAGCAAGCGGGCAATCGTTGTCTTTCCGCAGCCCGGCGGTCCCCAAAGGATCATGCTAGCCACGCGCCCCTGGGCTGCCATACGGCCGATCGGCCCGTCGGGGCCCAACAGATGATCCTGGCCGACCGTCTCTGCCAAGGTGGTGGGCCGCAGGCGGTCGGCAAGCGGACGGTGAGCCTGATCGGCAAACAACCCCGGTTGCTGGCCGGACGCACTCATCCCGGCACCGTCACGGTCAGCCGCTGACCGCCGCGCAAGATTGCCAGACCCCACACCTCGGGCCTGGCGGCCACCGCGTTGCGCAAGATGGCCACCGACTGAATATCCGTATTATTGACCTGCAGAATGATGTCGTCGGGGCGAAAGCCCAGCCGCGCAGCAGGGCTGCCGCGCGCCACGTCGATAATCACTACGCCCGTAGCAAGCCGGCTGAATCCCCGTTCCTCGGCAACCGCCGGCGACAGGTTGACGACTGTGGCGCCAGCGATCGGATGGGCGCCGCGCAACAGCGTTTGATCGCGCTGCGGTATTTCAGGCGGCGCCTCTAATGGCAGGCTGACCTGCACGTCACCGCCCGAT
Organism: Alphaproteobacteria bacterium; assembly: GCA_965267185.1. GTDB lineage: Bacteria > Pseudomonadota > Alphaproteobacteria > UBA6615 > UBA6615. Next base: position 1,868,857 of record OZ253937.1, read on the forward strand.
CGCATAGCAGCAAGTTCAGCGGTTTCCCCCAGCACTGCAGTCGCGATCCTAAATTGCAAACTCTCCACATCCTCGACCCGCTGACCGTCCATCTCGACGATGATGTCGCCGACCTGCAATCCGCTACGGCGGGCCGGGCCATTGGGATGAAGCTCGGTGATAAGCGCTCCAATCGGCCGCGCCAGACCGATCGCCTCGGCAATCTCCGCTGTCACGTCCTGGACGTCCGCGCCGAGCCACGGCCGTTGCAAGCGGCCGGCGACACCGGCGCCCGCGATCACTGTACGCACCATATTGGCCGGCACTGCGAAGCCGATGCCCTGACTGCCGCCGCTACGGCTGAAAATCGCCGTGTTCACCCCAGCGAGTTTGCCGTCCATCCGCAACAAGGCACCACCGGAGTTACCCGGGTTGATCGCCGCGTCCGTCTGAATGAAAAAGTTGAAATCGGTGATACCGACATTGGTCCGCGCAAGGCCTGAAACGATGCCGCTGGTCACCGTTTGCCCCACTCCGAAGGGATTTCCAATGGCGATAACCAAATCGCCGACCTCCAATTCGTCGCTGTCGCTCAGCTCGATATGGGGAAGATCGTCGCCGTCCACATCGATTTTCAGAACGGCAAGATCGGACCGCTCATCTTCACGCAGAACGGTGGCGGTGAATTCCCGGCGGTCGGCCAGCACCACCTTTATTTCGTCGGCACCGGAAATAACGTGAAAGTTGGTTACAATGAGCCCATCGGGCTCGACGATCACACCGGAACCAAGCGAACTCTCGACCCGCTCACGCCGTTGTTGGGGGAAGGAGTCGCCAAAGAAACGGCGAAAAAAGGGATCGTTGAACAGCGGCGATACCCGTTGGGTGACCGCCTTCCGGGTGAAAATGTTCACCACGGCGGGCGCCGCCCGTTTGACCAGTGGGGCGAACGAGAGCGTGATAGCTTGCGCATTTTCGGGGACGGTCTTCTGCGCTACCGCACTACCCGTAATCGCGACGGCCACAAAGCCCCCGATCACGGCGGCAGCTAAGATCACCCGAAGTGAATATGAGATTGTATTCCCAAACATTTGTCGATTTTAGCGCTACTGAGCGATTAAATCAGCGGCGGCGTCTATGGCTCCAAGGTAGGTTGAGCGCCAACGAAAAAGGGCCGCCCTGTGGCGACCCCTTAAACGATCTGGCGATGCTAAGGTTACGCGGCTTCTTCGTCGAACTCCTCGTCGTCGCCAAGCACCGGCCCTGAATCGAGCCCTTTGGCGTCTTCGTCGCGCTCAACCAGTTCAATGATGCCGACCGGCGCCGAATCGCCATAGCGATACCCCGCCTTCAAGACCCGCGTATAGCCTCCCGGCCGTTCGGCATAACGTTCGGCCAGCGTGGTAAACAGCTTATCGACCAACCCCGTATCTCTGAGTACCGACATGGCGCGCCGGCGCGCATGTAGATCGCCACGCTTGCCCAGCGTGATCAGCCGGTCGACGATCCGCCGCAATTCCTTAGCCTTCGGCAAGGTCGTGGTGATCTGCTCATGCTTGATGAGCGCCGCCGCCATGTTGGCAAACATGGCCTTGCGGTGGCTGGAAGTTCGGTTGAGCTTGCGCCCGCTCATACGGTGACGCATCGGACAATACTCCTACGTAAACAGGCCGCTCTAGAAGGGCTCCTCGAGCCGTTTGGCCATGTCTTCAATGTTCTCCGGCGGCCAACTGGTGATCTCCATACCCAAATGGAGGCCCATTTGCGCCAGCACTTCCTTAATCTCGTTCAACGACTTACGGCCGAAGTTCGGCGTACGCAGCATCTCCGCCTCGGTCTTCTGCACCAGATCGCCGATGTAGATGATGTTGTCGTTCTTCAAGCAATTCGCCGAGCGAACCGATAGTTCCAGCTCGTCAACCTTGCGCAGCAAGTTGCGGTTGAACTCGAGGTCTTCCTGAACGACTTCGATCTGCTGAACCGCCTGCGGTTCTTCGAAATTGACGAACAATTGCAGCTGGTCCTGCAGAATACGGGCGGCCAGCGCGATCGTGTCTTCGGCGTTCACCGCACCATTGGTCTCGATATCAAGTGTCAGCTTATCAAGGTCGGTCCGTTCGCCGACACGGGCATTGCCAACCTGGTAAGACACCTTCTTGACCGGCGAGAACAGAGCATCGACCGGGATCAACCCGATGGGCGCATCCGCCGCGCGGTTCTGCGCCGCCGGAACATACCCCTTGCCCGATTCAACGGTCATTTCCATGACGACGCGGGCGCCCTGGTCGAGGGTCAGCAGCACATGGTCGGGATCCATAATCTCGATGTCGGGGCCAGTCTCGATCTGGCTCGCCGTCACTTCGCCCGGCCCCGTCGCGGTGAGCGTCATCCGTTTCGGGCCTTCGCTGTGCATGCGCAGCGCCATCGATTTAACGTTCAAGACGATGTCGGTGATATCTTCGCGCACGCCCGGAATGGACGAAAACTCGTGAAGCACGCCCTCGATCTGAATCGACGTCACGGCCGCACCCTGCAACGACGACAGCAGCACCCGGCGCATGGCGTTGCCCAACGTCAGCCCGAAGCCACGCTCCAGCGGCTCGGCGACGATCGTTGCCTGCCGCGCGGGATTTGCCCCCGGCTGGATGTCGAGCTTGCTCGGCTTGATTAGTTCAGTCCAATTTTTCTGCAGCATTATTGTCTACCCTAGATTTCGACTAGACCGGTTCGCCGGTCCTTGGCGCGAAGCGCCCGAGTCGACCATTACGCGGTTAGCGACAGCAATTAGCGGGGTGATGCCTCTTACGGACGCCCCACGCGCCCGGCCCCTTTAAACGCGGCGGCGTTTGCGGGGACGGCACCCATTGTGCGGTACCGGCGTTACATCGCGGATCGACGTGATTTCGAAACCGACCGCCTGCAGCGCCCGCAGCGCCGATTCACGGCCGGAACCCGGGCCCCGGACTTGCACCGCCAGGGTTTTCATCCCGTGTTCTTGCGCTTTACGTCCGGCATCCTCAGCCGCCATCTGAGCGGCATAGGGCGTCGACTTGCGCGATCCCTTGAAGCCCCGATTACCCGCCGACGACCACGCGATAGCGTTACCCTGCGCATCGGTGATCGTGATGTGGGTGTTGTTGAACGTCGCGCTCACATGCGCCACGCCCGATGTGATGTTTTTGCGCTCGCGCCTGCGAACGCGCGTTGCTGTTGCCGCCCTTGCCATTACCCTCTTATCCGATAACTACCTGATTAAACTTTTTTCTTACCCGTAATCGGGCGCGCCTTACCCTTGCGGGTACGGGCGTTGGTGTGCGTGCGCTGCCCGTGGACCGGCAACCCCTTGCGGTGACGCACACCGCGGTAGCAGCCCAGTCCATATAACGCTTGATGTTCATCGCCACTTCGCGGCGGAGGTCACCTTCGACCTGGTAGTCCCGGTCGATGGTTTCGCGAACCCGAATCACCTCATCATCGGTGAGTTCGTGAACCCGCCGTTCCAACGGCACGTCGCACTTCTCACAGATTTCCTCGGCCATCGTGCGGCCGATCCCATGGATATAGGTCAGCGCAATAGGCAGCCGTTTTTGGGTTGGAATATTGACACCAGCAATACGGGCCACGCTCCGAACTCCTTGACGTTACGGTGCAATCAAACTGGGCAAATTTCGGGTAACCGAAGCCGGCGGATTATATGATTTTTCGCCGATAGGTCAACAGCTTAGGCGGCTGAGACCACTTGCTCAATCTGTTGCGTCACCTCTTCGATCGACTGCATACCGTCGACCAGTTTCAACATGCCCCGGTCCCGATAGAAGGGAAGAATCGGAGCGGTTTGTTCATGATATACCCCAAGGCGCTTGCGCAGGGTCTCGACGGTATCGTCGCTGCGCCGCTCTGACTCGGGCATTTGGGCAATACGGCTATTAATCCGGTCGACCAGAATCTCGTCATCGACCGATATTTCGATGACGAAATCGAGCTTCAGCCCCTTGTCGGCCAGCATCGCGTCCAGCGCCTCGGCCTGCGCCGTGGTGCGTGGAAAGCCGTCGAGAATGAACCCGTTGGCGCAATCCGGCTGAGCGATCCGCTCGGAGATAATCTGCACCATAATATCGTCGGGCATCAATTGGCCCGCATCCATCACCGCTTTGGCCTGCTGCCCCAATTCGCTGCCGGACGCGGCAGCCGCGCGCAGCATATCGCCGGTCGATAACTGGACGATACCGTGGGCCTCTTCGAGGATTTTCGCCTGGGTGCCTTTGCCGGCACCCGGCGGTCCGAGCAGAATGATATTCATACGAGTTCTAAGGGCGGCGTTACCCGCGCCGGCCTTTCAGTTTCGCCTTGCGGATCAAGCCTTCGTACTGATGCGCCAGCAGATGGCTCTGGATCTGCGCCACCGTGTCCATCGATACCACAACGACAATCAGAAGGCTGGTGCCACCGAAGAAGAACGGCAACGAGAACCGCGAAATCAAAATCTCCGGCAACAACGCCACGGCAACCAGATAAGTCGCGCCGACCACAGTGAGCCGTGACAACACGTAGTCGAAATACTCCGCCGTGTTCTTGCCCGGCCGGATTCCCGGAATGAAGCCGCCATTCTTTTTCAGATTGTCGGCGGTATCCGCGGGGTTGAACACGATCGCGGTGTAGAAGAACGCGAAAAACGCAATCAACAGCGCAAACACAATCATGAACATCGGCGAGCCGCGGCCGAGGTTAGCGGCAATGAAACCTAGAACTTCTCCCCCGCCGCCACCGGAGAACCCGGCAATCGATACCGGGGTCAATAGAATCGATGTGGCGAAAATAATCGGGATAACGCCAGAAGTATTTAATTTCAACGGGATATGAGACGATTCCCCGCCGAACATGCGGTTGCCCACCTGGCGTTTCGGATACTGCACGATGATGCGCCGCTGCGCCCGCTCGAAGAAAACGATGATCGCGATGACGGCGACGGCGAAAATCAGAAAGCCGATGATCAGCAGGACCGGCAGCGCGCCTGTGCGCCCGAGTTCGAGGGTCGACGCCAAGGCGGTCGGCAGGTTCGCCACAATGCCCGCAAAAATGATCAACGAAATGCCGTTACCGACCCCACGCGCGGTGATTTGCTCGCCGAGCCACATTAAGAACATGGTGCCGCCCACAATGGTGATCACCGTGCTGGCGCGGAAGAACAGTCCCGGATCGGCCACGGCCGCGCCGCGCGAGGAGTTCAACCCTTCCAGCCCAACCGCCAATCCGTAGGCCTGAATAACGGCCAAAAACACGGTCAGATAACGGGTGTACTGGTTGATCTTCTTACGCCCGCTTTCCCCTTCCTTCTTCATCGCCTCGAACTTCGGCGAAATCGCTGTCATCAGCTGCATGATGATCGCAGCGGAGATATAGGGGATGACGTTGAGGGCGAAGATACTCATGCGCGACAGTGCGCCACCAGCAAAAGCGTCGAAGACGCCGAGAATGCCGCCGGACTGCTGCGCGAAAATATCGCCGATCACGGTCGGATCGATGCCGGGGATCGGGATAAAGGTGCCGAGGCGGTAAACGATCAGCGCGCCAAGCGTGAACAGAAGCCGCTGCTTAAGCTCCTTTGCCTTCCCAAACGCCCCGAAATTGAGACTGGAGGCAAGTTGCTCAGCTGTGGTTGCCATTAGTTAATCCGATCCTGGTCGCCGCGGAACTCCCTTGATCTGGGGAGTTGCCGCAATGCTTCAAGCCTTATCGTGCTCACTATTCCGCGTCGTCAGCCGACTCAGAATCGCTATCTTCAGCAGCCGGCTTCGCGGCCTTTTTTGCTGAGCGCTTCTTCTTGGGTTCGCCGTCCGGCTTTGCGGGCGGGCGAACCGTAATCGAACCACCGGCTTTCTCGACCGCGGCAATCGCCGATTTGGTCGCGCCAGCGACATTAATCTGCACTTTCGCGGTCAAGTCGCCACCGCCGATCAAGCGTACCCCGTCGCGCTTGCGCCGCACGACACCCGCGGCGACCAACGCATCTTCGGTGATCTCCGACCCTGCATCGATTTTACCGGCATCGACGGCGGTCTGTAGCCGCGCCAACGTCAATTCCTGGTAGCGGCTGCGGTTGGGCTTGTTGAACCCGCGCTTGGGCAACCGGCGATAGAGCGGCATCTGACCGCCTTCGAACCCCAGCAGCGATACACCGCTGCGCGATTTCTGGCCCTTGTTGCCGCGACCAGCGGTCGTGCCGAGACCCGAACCGATACCCCGGCCAGCGCGTTTCCGCTTCCGGCGCGCTCCTGAATTGTCGCGTAACTCATTCAAATTCATGACTTTTCTTCCTGCCGACCAGCTGCGCCAGCGGCCCAGTTAGCCAATTTCCTCGACGCGCACGAGATGGCTAACTTTCGCTGCCATGCCGCGCACCGCCGGCGTATCCTCGAGCTCGCGCGTCTTGTGCATCTTGTTCAGGCCAAGACCGACCAGCGTTTTGCGCTGATCGGACCGCCGGCCGATGGGACTGCCGATTTGAGTAATGCGAATACGCCCCGATTTTTGATCAGCCATTGGCCGCTTCCTCCGCACCATTGCCCTCGGCGGAGCCGCGCTGTCCTACGATCTGGGACACTTTAACACCCCGCCGCGAGGCCACAGCGCGCGGCGACGACGTGCGGGTGAGCCCATCGAAGGCCGCCTTGATCATGTTGTGGGGATTGGAGCTGCCGACGGACTTCGCGACCACGTCCTGAACGCCGAGACATTCAAAAATGGCGCGCAACGGACCACCGGCGATCACGCCGGTACCGGCAGGAGCGGCGCGCAAGATCACCTTTCCGGCGCCAAAGCGGCCACGCATATCGTGATGCAAGGTACGGCCCTCACGCAGCGGAACGCGCACCATCGTCTGCTTCGCTTGCTCGGTTGCCTTGCGGATCGCCTCCGGCACCTCGCGCGCCTTGCCCGATCCGTGACCGACCCGGCCGCTACCGTCACCCACAACGACGATCGCGGCAAAACCGAACCGACGGCCACCTTTCACCACCTTGGCGACGCGATTGATGCTGACAAGCCGTTCGAGCAGATCGCTTTCCTCGCGTTGCTCACGCCGTCCCCGTCTTTGCGGTGCCTGTGCCATATTCTTATATCCCTAAAAGTTCAGGCCGCCTTCACGGGCCGCCTCGGCAAGGGCCTTGACACGCCCGTGAAACATATAGCTGCCACGATCGAAGATGACGTCGCTGACGCCGGCCGCCTTCGCCCGTTCCGCGACGAGCTTGCCGACTTCGGCCGCAGCCTCCACATTTGTGCTCTTGGCGCCCTTGAAATCCTTGTCCTTGGTCGACGCGTGGGCAACCGTGTGACCGGCGGTGTCGTCGATGATCTGCGCATATATATGCCGTGACGACCGAAACACCGACAGCCGCGGACGCAGCTTCGACACCTTGCGCAGCTTGCTGCGCGTCCGAATCCGGCGGCGTTGCGCCAACTGAGCCGAATTGCTGCTCATTTTTTCTTACCTTCCTTACGCAGGATCTGTTCGCCGCGATAACGAATACCCTTGCCTTTGTAGGGCTCCGGCTTCCGAAACGCGCGAATTTCCGCCGCGACTTGGCCGACCGCCTGTTTATCGGCGCCGGAGACCTCGATCGTGGTCTGGTTTTCGCACTTGATCTCGATCCCCTCGGGAATCGGGAAATTGACGTCGTGGCTGTATCCCAGCTGCAGGTTCAGGGTTTTGCCTTGAACCGCAGCGCGGTAGCCAACGCCGGTAATCTCCAGCGTCTTCGAAAAACCTTCGGAAACGCCGGTCACCAGGTTGGTGACAACCGCGCGCGATGTTCCCCACATCGCCCGGGCGCGTTTGCCATCATCACGCGGTTTAATCGAAATGATACCGTCCTCGCGGCTCACCTCGACTTCGCGCGGCAGGGTCACCGAACGTTCACCCAGCTTGCCCTTTGCACGAACAACCTGGTCGACGATCTCGATATCGATCCCATCGGGGATGGTTACCGGGTTTTTGCCAACACGCGACATCGCTCTAAGCTCCTAATCGGCCGTCATCAAAAGACGCGGCACAAAACCTCTCCGCCAACATTCTGTGTACGCGCTTCATGATCGGCGAGCACCCCTTTGGGGGTCGACAAGATGGATATTCCCAGGCCGTCATACACTTTGCCCAGATCACTAATCTTCGAATAAACCCGTTGGCCCGGCCGCGAAACCCGTTGGATTTCGCGAATGACCGGCTCGCCCTCGTAATATTTGAGTTCGATCGTCAGTTCGGCGATGCCGTTGCGAATTTCAGCGCGGCTGTAACCGCGGATATAGCCTTCGCTCTCCAGAACGTCGAGAACGTTGGCGCGCAACTTGGACGCCGGGGAGATGATCGACGACATTCCGGCACGTTGTCCGTTACGGATGCGCGTCAGCATATCTCCAAGAGGATCGCTCATTGCCATTGCGGTCTCTCCCTTACCAGCTCGATTTAACCATTCCGGGGATACGCCCCGTCGACGCAAGATCGCGGACCGCGATTCGCGACATGCGGAATTTCCGGTAGACACCGCGCGGCCGGCCGGTAAGCTCGCAACGATTGCGCACCCGCACCTTCGACGAGTTTCGCGGCAGCTTGGCAAGCTTCATGCGGGCGGCGAAGCGATCCTCGGGGCTGCGCGACTGATCGTCGGCAATCGCCTTGAGCTCGCTACGCTTATTGGCATACCGCGCGGCCATCTTCCGCCGCTTCTTATTCCGCTCTATCGAACTTTTCTTCGCCATACGTCGTTGCCTCTTATCGGCGCTTAGTTGTTGATCGGCATTTCGAAGCCACGCAGCAATTCGCGCGCTTCATCGTCAGTGTTCGCCGTCGTGCAAATCACGACGTTCAAACCCCGGATCTCGTCGATATCGTCATAGTTGATCTCCGGGAACACGATCTGCTCGCGAAGCCCGAGCGCATAGTTGCCCCGGCCGTCGAAGCTGTTCGCGCTGAGACCGCGGAAGTCCCGAACCCGGGGCAACGCGATCGTGATCAAACGGTCGAGAAACTCGTACATCCGCTCGCCGCGCAGCGTAACTTTGCAGCCAATCGGCATACCTTCACGCAGCTTGAAGTTGGCGACAGACCGGCGGGCCCGGCACACCACCGGTTTCTGCCCGGCAATCAAGGTGAGCTCGTTGAGCGCGGAGTCCACTTTCTTCGAATCCTGCGCCCCCTCGCCAACTCCCATGTTGACCACGATCTTTTCCAACCGGGGCACCTGGTGATCGTTGCCGTAGCTGAACTGCTCTTTCAGCTTAGGCTTCACAACCGTATCGAAATGTTCCGTTAAACGCGTTGCCATCGTCTCTCTACCCGTCAATGACCTCGCCCGAGCGCATGGCCACGCGCACCTTGCTGCCATCCTCGAGGGTCTTGAAGCCAACCCGCGTCGGCTTGTCTGTTTTTGGATCCACAACGGCGATGTTCGACGCGTGGATCATCGCCTCGAACTCGTTGATCCCGCCGGGCGATGTCTGGGTCGGGCGCTGATGGCGCTTCACCATATTGACGCCTTGCACCAAAACCCGGTTGCGCGCGCGGTCGACGCGCAGCACTTCGCCGGTTTTGCCCTTATCGCGGCCGCTGATGACAACAACGTTGTCGCCCCGGCGGATCCGCATCTTCTTCTTTTCCGCTTTCTTGACGGACATCTACAAAACCTCCGGCGCCAGCGAGACAATCTTCATGTAGCGCCGGGCGCGAAGCTCGCGCGTGACCGGGCCAAAGATACGCGTACCGATCGGCTCGCCCTGCTGATCGAGCAGCACAGCCGCATTGCGGTCGAACCGGATGGTGCTGCCGTCGTCGCGGTGAATATCGCTTTTCGTGCGAACGATGAGCGCGCGGTGGATTTCACCCTTTTTCACCCGGCCGCGCGGAATCGCCTCTTTGACGGAAACCACGATGACGTCGCCGACACCGGCGGTCATGTGCTTCGACCCGCCAAGCACCTTGATGCACTGCACCCGGCGGGCGCCGCTATTGTCGGCAACCGATAGGTTGGTTTGCATCTGAATCATAACCCGTAGTCCTCTTACGTCGGCCGGCTAAGCGCCAACTTTTTCAATAACTTCAAAGCGCTTACGGCGCGAAATCGGCCGGCATTCGCGGATCCGCACCGTGTCGCCAACCGAAACTTTGTCGGTCTCATCGTGGGCGGCGTACTTCTTTGATTGCGTAATGATTTTCTTGTACAGCGGGTGCATCACCCGGCGATCGATGCGGACGACAACGGTCTTCTCCATCTTATCGCTGACTACCGTACCGGTAAGAACACGTCGCGGCATTTCTTCCGAACTCCCGTTGATTACTTAGCGCTGCTGCGCTCGCCGAGAACGGTTTTCGCCCGCGCGATATCGCGCCGCACTTGGCGTTGCCGAGCGGTGTTCTCGAGTTGTCCACTCGCCTTTTGAAAGCGCAGATTGAACGCTTCCTTCTTCAGGTCACGTATCTGGTCGCGCAATTCGTCGTCGCTCTTCGAGCGCACTTCGTCAATCTTCACGATCCACCTATCCTGCCAACCGGCTGACGACGCGCGTTTGCACAGGCAGCTTCGCCGCAGCCAGACGAAACGCCTCTTCCGCCACATCCGGCGTCACACCGTCGAGCTCAAACATCATCCGGCCCGGCTTGATCCGCACCATCCAATATTCGGGCGTACCCTTACCTTTACCCATCCGCACTTCCGCGGGCTTGGTGCTGACCGGCACATCAGGGAAGACGCGGATCCAAACGCGCCCGGCCCGCCGCATATGCCGGGTCATGGCACGCCGCGCCGCCTCGATTTGCCGCGCCGTCACCCGTCCCGGCGTCACAGCCTTCAAACCGTACGAGCCGAAGTTCAAGCTCGTGCCCGCCGATGCATTTCCATGCAGCCGGCCTTTGTGCTGTTTGCGGAATTTAGTTCGTTTAGGACTTAGCATCGTTCAATTACCCAGCCGCTTATTGGCGCTGTGCACTGCCGCCGGCGGCTTGTTGTTGCTGATCGGCCCGACGGTCCTGCGCCATCGGGTCGTGTTCCATGATGTCGCCGCGATAGACCCATACTTTGACGCCGCACGTGCCATAGGTCGTCATAGCGGTCGCGGTGCCGTACTGAACATCGGCGCGCAACGTGTGGAGCGGCACTTTGCCTTCGAGATACTGCTCGGTGCGGGCGATTTCTGCACCGCCAAGACGCCCGCCGCACATGACGCGAACACCCTCAGCGCCCAGGCGCATGGCGTTTTGCACCGACCGTTTCATCGCCCGGCGGAAACCGACGCGCCGCTCGAGCTGCTGTGCAATATTCTCCGCAACCAGGGCAGCATCGATCTCAGGCTTGCGAACTTCGACGATGTTCAAGCTCACCTCAGAGCCCGTCCGCTCCGCCAAGTCCGCCCGCAGTTTTTCGATGTCCGCACCCTTCTTGCCAATCACAACACCAGGCCGGGCGGTGTGAATGGTGATGCGCGCTTTTTTCGCCGGACGCTCGATAATGACCCGGCTCACGCCGGCACCGGCGAGGCGCTTGTCGAGAAACTTGCGCAACTCGAGATCTTCCAGCAGCAATGCACCATAGGCGTCGCCGTCGGCGAACCAGCGGGAATCCCAGGTGCGATTGATGCCGAGCCGCAGCCCGATCGGATTTACTTTTTGGCCCATTAAGAGGCCTCCTCTTGCTCGCGTACGACCAGCGTGATGCTGCTGAACGGCTTTAAAATGCGCGCCATCCGGCCCCGCGCGCGTGGACGCCAGCGTTTCATGACCATTCCCTTGCCGACCGTCGCTTCGGCAACAATCAGCCGGTCGACATCGAGCTGATGATTGTTTTCCGCGTTGGCGATTGCGCTTTCGAGCCCAGTTTTCACCGCCCGGGCAATACGGCGGCGCGAAAATTCAAGATCGTTCAGCGCCGTTTGCACGTCCTTGCCACGGATCGACTTGGCCACCAAGTTGAGTTTCTGCGGGCTTATCCGCAGCGAGCGCACGACTGCCCGTGCTTCGTTGTCGGCGGAACGCCGTGGTGCTGATTTCTTGCCCATGATCCTAAGCCCGCTTCGCCTTGCGGTCAGCCGCATGGCCATAATAGGTGCGGGTGGGCGAGAATTCGCCGAACTTGTGGCCCACCATGTTCTCCGTCACCAGCACCGGAATAAATTTCTGACCGTTGTGCACCCCAAAGGTGAGACCCACAAACTGCGGTAAAATCGTCGACCGGCGCGACCATGTCTTGATCACATCGTTACGCCCCGAACCCCGCACAGCCTCTGCCTTTTTCAGCAGATAGCTGTCTACGAACGGTCCCTTCCAAATGGAACGTGTCACCCTCGGTCTCCTCTACTTCGCACGCCGGCGGAGGATCAGCCGGTCGGTCCGTTTGTTGGACCGGGTCCGCTTACCCTTCGTCGGTTTACCCCACGGTGTCACAGGATGACGGCCGCCGGACGTCCGTCCTTCACCGCCACCATGGGGATGGTCGATCGGGTTCATGGCAACGCCTCGGACCGACGGCCGCTTGCCCAACCAGCGCTTGCGGCCTGCCTTACCGAGCTTGATGTTCGATTTGTCGGCGTTCGATACGGCGCCGATCGTCGCCATGCATTCGGCCCGCACCATGCGAACCTCGCCCGACGTGAGTTTCAACAGGGCATAGCCCTGGTCGCGGCCAACCAGCTGCACATAAGTGCCACCGGCGCGCGCTAACTTGCCGCCGCCCGACGCCTTCAACTCGACATTGTGCACAATCGTGCCAATCGGGATCGAACGCAGCGGCATGGCGTTGCCGGGCTTGATATCGGCCCGCTCGCCCGAAACAACCGTGTCGCCGACACTCAGGCGCTGAGGTGCCAGGATATAGCTCTGCTCACCATCGCTGTACTTAACGAGAGCGATAAACGCGCTGCGGTTGGGATCATACTCGATCCGCTCCACCGTTGCCGGCACGTCGAACTTGTTACGCTTGAAGTCGACTTTCCGGTACAGCCGCTTGTGCCCGCCACCGCGACGGCGCGCGGTAACGCGCCCGGCGTTATTGCGGCCACCCTTTTTCGACAACCCCTCGGTGAGCTGTTTAACCGGTCCGCCCTTCCACAAGGCGGAGCGGTCTACCAGAACCAGCCCCCGCTGACCGGGCGTATTCGGCTTATATTGTTTCAGTGCCATCGCTTAATTCCCTAAACGCCCGACGAAATGTCGATCGACTCGCCTTCCGCGAGGCGAACCAGTGCTTTTTTGTAGTCCGAAGTGCGCCCCAACCGGCCGCGCCACCGCTTCTTCTTGCCGACCTGGCGCAGCGTGTTAACGCCATCGACCTTGACCCCAAAAAGGCCTTCCACCGCGGCGCGAATTTCCGGCTTGGTCGCGTTCATCGGCACGCGGAACACCACGTGATTGTGCTCCGAGATCAGCGTCGATTTTTCGGTGATAACCGGGAAGCGCACAATATCGTACATCCGCTCTTGGCTGATGGTGATGCGCCCGCGCGGCTTACGTAACGTGCTCATCGCAGACGCTCCTGTAGTTGCTCAACCGCTTCGCGGGTCAAGACCAGAGTATCGCGGCGCAAGATATCGAACACGTTCGTGCCCTTTTGCGGCAACACATCGATACCCGGAATGTTCCGCGCGGCCAGCATGAAGTTACGGTCGAGTTCCGCACCATCGACGATCAGTGCCGATGTCAGCCCCAACTTATCGAGCTTGGCCGCCACCGGCTTGGTCTTGGGTTCACCCGTTTTTGCCTCATCGAGAACGATTAGCTTGCCGTCCGCCTGTTTGGCCGACAGCGCCGACTTCAGCGCCAACCGGCGCACCTTCTTCGGCACGTCGATATCGTGGCTGCGCGGTGTGGGACCAAACGTGGTCTGGCCTCCGCGCATCTGCGCCGCGCGGTTGCTGCCGCGCCGCGCCCGGCCGGTGCCTTTCTGCCGAAACGGCTTTGCACCAGTTCCCGAGATTTCACCGATTGTTTTGGTCTTATGAGTGCCCTGGCGGCGCTTGGCGAGCTGATAGTTCACCATGCGGCTCAACAGGTCGCGGCGGACGGGGGCGCCGAACACCGCGTCCTCGAGCTCAATCTCGCCTGCAGCCTTGTTGTCGAGGTTAATGACTTTGCACTTCATGATCTATTCCTTCGCCGCGTCGTCGGCGCCGTCTTCATCGGCGGGCGCCGCAGCGTCCTCGTCTGGCGTTTCGGCGGCAGCTTCATCGGCAGGAGCCTCTTCGACCGCTTCTTCCGGAGCTTCCTCAGAAGCTGCTTCCGCATCTCCTTCGCCAACGATTGCGGCAGGGAACGGCGCATCATCGGGAGCGCTTTTCTTAACCGCGTCGCGCAACAAAACGTAGCTGCCGCGCGATCCGGGAACGGCGCCCTCGACGGCGATCAAACCGTCTTCGGAATCGGTCGACACGACCCGTAGGTTCTGAACGGTTACCCGCTCGTCGCCCATGTGGCCGGCCATTTTCTTGCCCTTGAACACTTTACCGGGGTCCTGGCATTGGCCCGTCGAGCCGTGACTACGGTGCGAGATCGACACACCGTGAGAGGCCAGCAAGCCCCTGAAATTGTGCCGCTTCATCGCCCCGGCAAAGCCCTTACCGATCGACGTTCCCGACACGTCGATATACTGGCCCGCCAAGAAATGGGCTGCGGAAAGCTCAGCACCCGGATCGAGCATGGCATCTTCGCTGACGCGAAATTCCGCCAGACGCCGCTTGGGCTCGACCTTCGCCTTGGCGAAATGGCCGCGCATGGCCTTACCCACCCGCTTCGGCTTGGCCGCACCGACGCCAAGCTGCACAGCCGTATAGCCGTCGCGCTCCTGGGTCCGTTGGGAAACGACCTGGCAGCCATCCACCTTGAGCAAGGTTACCGGCACGTGATTGCCCGTGTCGTCGAAGACCCGGGTCATGCCAAGCTTTTGAGCAATTAGTCCGGTACGCATCGTCGTCTCTTACAGCTTGATCTCAACGTCGACACCGGCGGCCAGGTCTAGCTTCATGAGCGCGTCAACCGTTTGCGGCGTGGGGTCGATGATATCGAGCAACCGTTTGTGGGTGCGGATCTCGAATTGCTCACGCGACTTCTTATTCACATGCGGCGAACGCAGCACGGTAAACTTTTCAATACGCGTGGGCAGCGGAATAGGCCCGCGGACATCCGCCCCGGTACGCTTCGCGGTGCCGACGATTTCACTCGCCGACACGTCGAGAATCCGGTGATCGAACGCTTTCAATCTGATGCGGATATGTTGGCTGTCCATAATGGTATCCCGTAAGAGAACCGGCGGCCTCTTGATTGAGACCGCCGGTCAAAAGCCTATTATTCGATGATGGAGGTGACGACGCCGGCACCAACGGTGCGCCCACCCTCGCGGATCGCAAAGCGAAGACCCTCGTCCATCGCAATCGGCGCAATCAAGTTGATCTGCATCGAGATGTTATCCCCCGGCATCACCATCTCCGTGCCGTCCGGCAAATCAACCGTCCCCGTCACATCCGTCGTGCGGAAGTAAAACTGCGGACGATAGTTCGAGAAGAACGGCGTGTGACGGCCCCCCTCCTCCTTCGTCAGAATATACGCCTCGCACATGAACTTCGTGTGCGGCGTAATCGACCCCGGCTTCGACAATACCTGACCGCGCTCCACTTCCTCGCGCTTGGTGCCGCGTAGCAGAACACCGACATTGTCGCCCGCCTCGCCCTGGTCCAGCAGCTTGCGGAACATCTCGACACCCGTACACGTCGTCTTCGTCGTGTCCTTAATGCCGACAATCTCAATCTCGTCGCCCACATTCACGATGCCGCGCTCAATACGACCCGTCACAACCGTACCCCGGCCCGAGATCGAGAACACATCCTCGATCGGCATCAGGAACGGCTGGTCCTTCGGACGGTCCGGCTGCGGCACATAGTCATCCACCGCCGCCATCAGCTCCAGGATCGAGTTCTTACCCGTCGCCTCGTCGCCATCCTCCAGCGCCACCAGCGCCGAGCCCTTGATGATCGGAATATCGTCGCCCGGGAACTCGTACGAGCTCAACAGCTCACGCACCTCAAGCTCAACCAGCTCCAACAACTCCTCGTCGTCGACCTGGTCCACCTTGTTCATGTAAACCACCAGCGCCGGCACACCCACCTGGCGCGCCAGCAAGATATGCTCGCGCGTCTGCGGCATCGGGCCGTCCGCGGCGGACACGACCAAAATCGCCCCGTCCATCTGCGCCGCGCCCGTGATCATGTTCTTCACGTAGTCCGCATGGCCCGGGCAATCCACATGCGCGTAGTGACGGTTCTCCGTCTCATACTCCACATGCGCCGTCGAGATCGTGATCCCCCGAGCCTTCTCCTCGGGCGCCTTGTCGATCTGGTCGTACGCCGTAAAGTCGGCGCCGCCACCCTCAGCCAGAACCTTCGTTATCGCCGCCGTCAGCGTCGTCTTGCCGTGATCAACATGACCTATCGTACCTATGTTGCAATGCGGCTTCGTGCGCTCAAACTTTTCCTTCGACATCAACTATTCTCCACTTCACTTGGCCGCTGCGTCACACGAGCCGCCCCTGTTTCTCCGGTCTCTCGACTTTGGCTTAGGCCATCTTGGCGACGACTTCCTCAGCCACTGCCTGCGGCACCTGATCGTAGTGGTCGAACACCATGGTGTAGGTGGCTCGGCCCTGACTCATTGAACGCAATGTGTTGACGTACCCAAACATGTTGGCGAGCGGCACCATGGCCGAAATCACCCGCGCATTGCCGCGGTTATCCATGGCACCGACTTGTCCGCGGCGGCTGTTCAGATCGCCGATGATGTCGCCCATATACTCTTCCGGCGTCACCACTTCGACATTCATCACCGGCTCGAGCAAACGCGGCGCCGCCTTTTCAAGCGCCTCACGCAAGGTCGCGCGGGCGGCAATTTCGAACGCCATAACCGAGGAGTCGACGTCATGGCTGGCGCCATCGGTCAGGGTCGCTTTGAAGTCGATCACCGGGAAGCCGGCAACCGCGCCTGATTCACGCCCCTGCTGGAAACCTTTTTCAATGCCGGGAACGTACTCACGCGGAATAGACGTACCGTGGAGCGCGCTTTCGAATACGAAACCGCCACCGGGCTCGAGCGGTTCGAAGGTAACTTTCATGCGGGCAAACTGTCCCGAACCGCCGGTCTGTTTCTTATGGGTGTAGTCGACCTCGACCTCTTTAGTGATGGTCTCACGATACGCCACCTGAGGCGCGCCGATATTGGCTTCGACCTTAAACTCGCGCTTCATCCGGTCGACAATAATGTCGAGGTGGAGTTCGCCCATTCCCTTGATGATGGTCTGGCCGCTTTCATGATCGGTCGAAACCTGGAACGAGGGATCCTCGGCAGCGAGGCTCGAGAGGGCGTTGCCCATCTTCTCTTGGTCGGCCTTGGTTTTCGGCTCCACCGCGATCTCGATAACCGGGTCGGGAAACTCCATCCGTTCCAGCACGACCGCATTATTGGGATCGCACAGGGTGTCTCCCGTTGTCGTTCCCTTGAGACCGGCAAGCGCGACGATGTCGCCGGCGCGCGCCACCTTGATGTCTTCGCGGTCGTTCGCGTGCATCGCCAGCATGCGGCCAACCCGCTCCCGATTATCTTTAACCGAGTTGAGCAATGACTGGCCGGTTTCGAGCACGCCCGAATAGACGCGCACGAATGTCAGCGAACCGACGAAGGGATCGGTCATGATCTTGAACGCCAGTGCGGAGAAAGGCTCGTCGTCCGAGCTCTTTCGCTCGATCGGCTCGTCCGTACCCTGCTTCACGCCCTTGATCGCCGGCACGTCGAGCGGCGACGGCATGTAGGCGATGACGGCGTCGAGCAGCGGCTGCACACCCTTGTTCTTAAAGGCCGAACCGCACAGTACCGGCACAAAGCCGCCGGTCAGAGTGCCCTGACGAATGCACGCGTCGAGGGTCTCCGCGTCGGGTTCCGTACCTTCCAGATAGGCTTCCATCGCCGCATCGTCGTACTCGACCGCAAGCTCAACTAGTTTCTCGCGCCATTCAGCAGCGGCATCCGCCAGATCGTCGGGAATGTCGATATCTTCGTATTCGGCGCCCAAGCTCTCGTCTTTCCAGACGACGCCCTTCATGCGCACCAGATCGACAACGCCGCGATGCTCGGCCTCTTTGCCGATCGGCAACTGGACAACCAGGGGAACCGCCCCCAGGCGATCTTCGATCATCGACACGCAATTGAAGAAATCCGCGCCGACCCGGTCCATCTTGTTGACAAAACAAATACGCGGCACGCCGTATTTATCAGCCTGCCGCCATACTGTTTCCGATTGTGGCTCGACACCCGCAACGCTATCGAATACCGCGACCGCGCCGTCGAGTACGCGAAGCGAACGCTCGACCTCGATGGTAAAATCCACGTGGCCGGGTGTGTCGATAATGTTGATCAGATGGTCACGCCAGCTCGCGGTCGTCGCGGCAGACGTGATGGTGATGCCGCGCTCCTGCTCCTGCTCCATCCAGTCCATCGTCGCGGCGCCATCATGCACTTCGCCGATCTTGTAGGACTTTCCGGTGTAGAAAAGGATACGCTCGGTCGTCGTCGTTTTGCCGGCGTCGATATGCGCCATGATACCGATGTTGCGATATCGCTCGAGAGGGGTTGTACGAGAGGAAGCCATGTCGAAATACTCATCCTTGCGGGTGGTTGTGTGTTGCCCCTACCACCGGTAATGCGAGAAGGCCTTATTGGCCTCTGCCATTCGGTGGGTATCCTCCCGCTTTTTCACGGCGTTGCCGCGGTTCTCCGCCGCGTCCATTAATTCGCGTGACAGCCGCTGCACCATGGTGTTCTCCGAACGACCACGCGCCGCCGCGATAAGCCAGCGAAACGCCAATGCTTGAGCCCTGCTGGCCCGTACTTCAATCGGTACTTGATAGGTCGCCCCGCCGACGCGGCGCGACCGAACTTCGATTTGCGGCTTTACGTTCTCGATGGCGTCGTGAAACACCTTGACCGCATCGCTGCCCCCACGCGCCGTAATTTCATCGAACGCGCCGTAAACAATCCGTTCCGCGGCGGATTTCTTACCGTCGCGCATCACGTTGTTCATGAACTTGCTGACAACCCGGTCGCCATATTTGGGATCCGGTAGAACTTCGCGTTTTTCCGCACGCCGCCGTCGTGACATCTGCCGCGCTCCCTATTTCGGCCGTTTGGCGCCGTATTTCGAACGGCGCTGGCGGCGGTCGCCGACACCCTGGGTGTCGAGGGTTCCGCGGATAATGTGATAGCGGACGCCGGGCAAATCCTTGACGCGTCCCCCGCGGATCATCACGACCGAATGCTCCTGCAGGTTATGGCCTTCGCCGGGAATGTAGCTGGTAACCTCAAATCCGTTGGTGAGACGCACGCGCGCCACTTTGCGAAGCGCCGAGTTCGGTTTCTTCGGCGTCGTCGTGTAGACGCGGGTGCAAACGCCGCGCTTCTGCGGACATGCCTCTAGTGCCGGCACTTTGTTGCGCTTAATCGGCGCTTTCCGCGGCTTACGGATTAACTGGTTAATAGTCGGCATCAGCCTTCCTTATAGTCACTCTGGCCCAATAAACGGGCCCGAACTAGTTCCTGGATACAACACAGCAAACGGAGCAAGACAAACGGTCTTACTCCAACGAGCTCTCTTCGCCAGCCCGCACGGCGTGTCAGCACTCATATGCCTTTTGCTTGGGGTCGTGTTTAGGCTTACTTGAGACCTACGACCGCCCCCCTACGCAGCGGCGCGGATACTACTTACGCACCTAACCCCCGTCAACTAATAATCCTCGCGATTCCGGGGGCTTGCACAACAATTCTTGGTTCGTCACCGAGCTTGTCTTTTACTTCGGCGGCACCCCAAATTCAGATGCCGCCGCAAAGTAAAAAAACGACCCGGCGTCCTCGCATATTAACCCTTTATTCGGCCGCGCCAGCCTCCTCAACGGTAACCTGCTCGGCCGCTTCCTGCTCGGCCAACCGCTTGGCCGCTTCTTCCGCTAACTCGGCGTCGCGCTGAGCAGCGGTAATCCGAACGTTGTTCATCGCATGGCCCGTACCCGCGGGAATCAGCCGGCCGACGATGACGTTCTCCTTCAAACCGACGAGCTGGTCGACCTTGCCGTTGACGGCGGCTTCGGTCAGGACCCGCGTGGTTTCCTGGAACGAGGCGGCGGAAATGAACGAGCTCGTTTGCAGGCTGGCCTTGGTAATACCCTGCAAGACCGGAGTGGCGGTTGCCAGCTTCAAGCCTTCTTCCTTGGCCTTGGCGTTGACCGCATCGAACTCGATTTCATCGATGATTTCGCCGACCAGGAAGGTCGTTTCGCCACCATCGGCGATTTCCACCTTCTGGAGCATCTGGCGAACGATCACCTCGATGTGCTTGTCGTTGATGGTCACGCCCTGCAGGCGATAGACGTCCTGGATCTCCTTCACCAGGTAACTGGCGAGCGCTTCGACGCCCAAAACCCGCAAGATATCGTGGGGTACCGGGTTACCGTCGAGCAGCAGATCGCCGGTTTGGACGAAATCGCCCTCCTGAACCGAGATATGCTTACCTTTCGGGATCAGGTATTCGACCGGCTCGGCACCATTCGCCGCATCTTCTTCGCTCGGCACAATCACAATACGCCGCTTGGTCTTGTAATCGCGGCCAAACTCGATACGGCCATCGCAGTCGGCGATGATCGCGTGATCCTTGGGACGCCGGGCTTCGAAGAGCTCGGCGACGCGCGGCAGACCACCGGTGATGTCCCGGGTCTTCGAGCTTTCACGCGGGATACGCGCCACGATGTCGCCGGCCTGTACATGCTGGCCGGGGTCGACGTTCAGGATGGCGTCCACTGACATGAAGTAGCGGGCATCCAAGCCGTTGGCCAATTTCACGACCTCGCCCTGCTTCGAGTTCTTCTTCGGACGCAGGGAAATACGCGGCCGCAGATCGGCGCCACGCGGCTGCTGCTTCCAGTCGATAACCACCTTAGCGGTGATGCCGGTCGCCTCATCGAGCACTTCGCGCATCGACACGCCTTCCACCAGGTCGACGTAATCGACGAAGCCTTCCTTCTCGGTGATGATCGGCAAGGTATAGGGGTCCCAGGTCGCCAGCGTCTGGCCTTTCTCGACCGTGGCGCCATCGTCGGCCAGCAGGCGCGACCCGTAGGGCAGTTTATGATGCGCCCGGGCCCGGCCCGCCTCGTCGATCAAGACTACCTCGGTATAGCGGCTCATGACGATGAGCACGCCCTCGGAGTTCTCGACGACGTTTCGGTTTTCCACCTTGACCGTGGCGTCGAACGCCGCCTCGATGCTCGACTGCTCCGACGCGCCCTGCGCAGCACCCCCGATATGGAAGGTCCGCATGGTGAGCTGCGTGCCGGGTTCGCCGATCGACTGCGCCGCAATAACGCCCACGGCCTCGCCAACGTTCACTGCCGTGCCGCGCGCCAAATCGCGACCGTAGCAATGGCCGCACACGCCGCCCATGCTTTCACAGGTGAGGACGGAGCGGATCTTGATGGTTTCGATACCGGCGGTTTCGATCCCCTCGACCAACGCTTCGTCAATAAGCTGACCGCCCTTGACGATGACATCGCCGCTGAGAGGATCGACGACATCTTCCGCCGCCGTGCGTCCCAGCACCCGGTCCGCCAACGGGACGACAACGTCACCGCCTTCGATCACCGCCGACATGGTGAGACCTTCTTTGGTACCGCAATCTTCTTCGATGATGATGCAGTCCTGCGCTACATCGACGAGCCGACGCGTTAGATAGCCCGAGTTCGCCGTCTTCAAGGCCGTGTCGGCCAAGCCCTTACGCGCGCCATGGGTCGAGTTGAAGTACTCGAGCACCGACAAACCTTCTTTAAAATTGGCAATAATCGGCGTCTCGATGATTTCGCCCGACGGCTTGGCCATCAGACCGCGCATTCCGGCAAGCTGGCGAATCTGCGCCGCCGAACCGCGGGCACCGGAGTGGGCCATCATATAAACAGAGTTAATCTGGCCGTCCTCATCGACCCGCTGCATCTCAGCCATCATGGCGTCGGCAACATCGTCGGTGCAGCGGGTCCAGGCATCGATGACCTTGTTGTACTTCTCACCCTTGGTGATCAGGCCGTCCTGGTACTGCTGCTCGAACTCCTTCACCCGGTCGGTCGTATCTTCGACCAAGCGGTGCTTCATGTCCGGGATGATCAAATCGTCCTTGCCGAACGAGATGCCGGCATTACAGGCGCAGCGGAATCCAAGCGCCATCATGTGGTCCGCAAAGATAACGGTCTCTTTCTGGCCACAGTGACGATAGACCAGATCGATTACTTCGCTGATCTCGCGCTTGGTCAGCAGGCGATTGACGATATCGAACGGTACCTGCGGGTGGTCCGGCAGGATCCGGCCGAGCATGAGGCGGCCTGGGGTGGACTCAACCCGCTGGGTTACCGGCTCGCCGGCCTCGTCAACTGTGTCAACACGAGCGTTAACGCGGGCGTGTAGGGTCAGGAAGCCGTCTTCGACCGCCTTTTCCACCTCATCGATCGACCCGTAGCTCGGCACACGATAGGCCTTTACGCTTCCGTCCTTGAGCACCTTGGTCAGAGCCGTAACGTTCGTTGTATCGACAGGCTCGCCGGCCTTCTTCGGATTGACAAAAACCACGTCTCCCGACTCTAAGGCTGCTTCGAGCGTTTTCTTGTTGTCGATATCGACCTCGTCGCCGGCGATCTCTTCGGACTCATAGGTCAGGTAGTAGAGACCGAGCACGATATCCTGCGACGGCACGATGATCGGCTTACCGTTGGCCGGGCTGAGGATGTTGTTCGTCGACATCATCAAAACCCGCGCCTCGAGCTGGGCTTCGAGCGACAGGGGCACATGCACCGCCATCTGGTCACCGTCGAAATCAGCGTTGAACGCAGCGCAGACCAACGGATGCAGCTGAATGGCTTTACCCTCGATCAGCACCGGCTCGAAGGCCTGGATGCCGAGGCGATGCAATGTCGGCGCGCGATTGAGCAGAACCGGATGCTCGCGGATCACCTCTTCGAGGATATCCCAAACTTCCGGCCGCGCCTTTTCGACCATGCGCTTCGCCGCTTTGATCGTGGTGGCGTACCCGTACAATTCAAGCTTGTGATAGATGAACGGCTTGAACAGTTCGAGCGCCATTTTCTTCGGCAGACCGCACTGATGCAGCAACAATTCCGGACCGACGACGATCACCGAACGGCCGGAATAATCGACGCGCTTACCGAGCAGGTTCTGCCGGAAGCGGCCCTGCTTGCCCTTCAGCATGTCGGACAGCGATTTCAGCGGACGCTTGTTGGCGCCGGTGATCACCCGGCCACGGCGGCCATTGTCGAATAACGCATCAACGGCTTCCTGCAGCATGCGCTTTTCGTTGCGCACGATGATATCGGGCGCGCGCAGTTCAATGAGCCGTTTCAACCGGTTATTGCGGTTGATGACGCGCCGGTAGAGATCGTTCAGGTCGGACGTGGCAAAGCGGCCGCCGTCCAATGGCACCAGTGGACGCAGCTCTGGCGGAATAACCGGCACGACGTCGAGCACCATCCACTCCGGCCGGGCACCGGATTCGATGAACGCCTCGATGATTTTGAGCCGCTTAACGTATTTCTTGCGCTTAGCTTCGGAACCGGTTTCGCGGAGGTCGACCCGCAGTTTGGCCTGCTCTTCCTCCAGGTCGATTCCAGAGAGCATGAACTTCAGAGCTTCGGCGCCAATCATCGCGGTAAACGACTCTTCGCCGTATTCGTCCTGCGCCTGGGCAAACTGCTCTTCCGACAAGAGTTGGTGTAACTCGAGGTCGGTCAACCCCGGTTCGGTGACGATGAAGTTCTCGAAATAGAGGACGCGCTCGAGCGCCCGCAGCGTGATGTCGAGCAGCAAACCAACGCGGCTCGGCAGCGATTTCATGAACCAAATATGCGCCACCGGCGAGGCCAATTCGATATGGCCCATCCGCTCGCGCCGCACGCTCTGCAGCGTAACTTCGACGCCGCACTTCTCACACACGATCCCGCGGTACTTCATGCGCTTGTACTTGCCGCACAAGCACTCATAGTCCTTGATCGGGCCGAAGATGCGCGCGCAGAACAATCCGTCACGCTCCGGCTTGAAGGTCCGGTAGTTGATGGTCTCCGGCTTCTTGATCTCGCCGTAGGACCACGAACGGATCCGTTCCGGGCTGGCGATCGAGATGCGGATCTCGTCGAAGTGTTGCGGTCCCTGTTGCTGGCCGAATACGTTGACGAGTTCGTTCATGAAATTACTCCTGCTAGAAGTTCAGCTCGTGTTCCCAAAGACAATCGTTTGAACGTTAAGTTCCCGATTGCCTCAGTTGCACATCGAGCCCGAGCGACCGAAGTTCCTTCACAAGCACATTGAAGGATTCCGGAATGCCCGCTTCGAAATTGTCGTCGCCGCGCACAACGGCTTCGTAGACTTTGGTGCGGCCCGCCTTGTCGTCCGACTTGACGGTTAGCATTTCCTGCAGCGTGTAAGCAGCGCCGTAAGCTTCGAGCGCCCACACTTCCATCTCGCCGAACCGCTGCCCGCCGAACTGCGCCTTGCCACCCAGCGGCTGCTGCGTCACCAGGCTGTACGGCCCAATCGAACGGGCGTGGATTTTGTCATCGACCAGATGATGCAGTTTCAGCATGTAGATGTAGCCGACAGTGACTTTCCGGTCGAACTTCTCGCCGGTGCGGCCATCGATCAGCTGCACCTGACCCGACAGATCGAGACCCGCGGCTTCAAGATGCTGATTGATCTCGTCCTCGGTCGCGCCGTCGAACACCGGCGTTGCCATCGGCACACCCCGGCGCAGATTGCCCGCTAACTCGACGACTTCGTCGTCGCCCAACTCGGCGATATCGGCATCGAAGATTTCCTTGCCATACACATCGCGCAGTTTCTTGCGCGCATCACCCGAACCGTTCAGTGAATCAAGCACTTCGCCGATCTGCCGGCCGAGGCCATGAGACGCCCAACCCAGATGGGTTTCAAGGATCTGCCCCACATTCATGCGCGACGGCACGCCGAGCGGATTGAGCACGATATCGACCGGTGTGCCGTCCTCCAGGTAAGGCATATCCTCCATCGGAACGATTCGCGAGATCACACCCTTATTGCCGTGACGGCCAGCCATCTTATCGCCCGGCTGCAGTTTGCGCTTCACCGCGACGAACACTTTGGTCAGTTTCATCACGCCCGGCGGCAACTCATCGCCGCGCTGCAACTTATCGACCTTGTTTTCGAAACGCGCCTCCAGAGCCGATACCGACTCGTCGAAGTTCTTGTGGAGCGCTTCGATCTGGGTCATGCGCTTGTCCGCGCCGACAACGATCTGACGCCATTGCCCCGGCGTGTAGTCACTAAGCACCTTCTCGGTGATCCGGGTGCCCTCGGCCAAGCCCTTCGGCCCTTTTACTGCCGTTTGGTTAGCCAGCAGTTCCTTCAAGCGGCCGTAGAAACTGCGTTCCAGGATCGCTTTCTCGTCGTCGCGGTCTTTCGCCAAGCGTTCGATTTCGGACCGCTCGATCGATAGGGCGCGTTCGTCCTTGTCGACGCCGCGGCGGGAGAAGACCCGTACTTCGACGACCGTACCAGTAACCCCTGGCGGCACCTTCAACGAGGTGTCGCGCACGTCGGCAGCCTTTTCGCCGAAGATCGCCCGGAGCAATTTCTCTTCCGGGGTCATCGGCGATTCGCCCTTCGGCGTGACCTTACCAACGAGGATGTCGCTGGGGTTCACCTCCGCGCCGATATAGACGATTCCCGCCTCGTCCAAGTTCTTCAGCGCTTCTTCGCCGACATTGGGGATATCGCGGGTGATTTCCTCCTGGCCCAGCTTGGTGTCGCGGGCCATCACCTCGAATTCTTCGATATGGATCGAGGTGAATACATCGTCACGGACGATCCGTTCCGAAATCAGGATCGAATCTTCGAAGTTGTAACCGTTCCACGGCATGAACGCGCACAGCACGTTCTTCCCGAGCGCCAACTCGCCCAATTCCGTCGAGGGGCCGTCACCGATGATGTCGTTTTTCTCAACGACATCGCCAACCTTCACCAACGGGCGCTGGTTGATGGCCGTGTTCTGGTTGGAGCGCTGGAATTTCAACAGGTTGTAGATATCGACGCCGGTATCGCCGCCTTCGATATCGTCGGTCGCCCGCACCACGATACGCGTGGCGTCGACCTGGTCGACCACGCCTGAGCGCCGGGCGATGATGGCCACACCGCTATCGCGCGCCACCGTTTCTTCCATGCCGGTGCCCACGAGCGGGGCTTCGGCTTGGATCAACGGCACCGCCTGACGCTGCATGTTCGAACCCATCAGAGCGCGGTTGGCGTCATCGTTCTCCAGGAACGGGATAAGCGCCGCAGCGACGGAGACCAACTGCTTCGGCGAGACATCCATAAAGTCGATGTCTTCCGGCAATGCCATCACATAGTCGTTGTTCTGACGGCAGCTGATCAGGGTATCGACGAACTTACCGTTCTTATCGAGGGTCGCGTTCGCCTGGGCGATCGTATAGCGGCCCTCTTCCATCGCCGACAAATACACCACTTCGTCGGTGACCTTTTCTTTCACAACCTTGCGGTAGGGGCTTTCGATGAAGCCGTACTTGTTCACCCTGCCGTAGGTCGCCAGCGAATTGATCAGCCCGATATTGGGGCCTTCCGGCGTTTCGATCGGGCAAATCCGCCCATAATGCGTGGGATGAACGTCGCGAACCTCGAAACCGGCGCGCTCGCGCGTCAAACCACCCGGTCCCAACGCCGAAAGCCGCCGTTTGTGCGTAATTTCGCTCAACGGGTTGGTCTGATCCATAAACTGGCTGAGCTGCGACGATCCGAAGAACTCGCGCACGGCAGCAGCAGCCGGTTTCGCGTTGATCAGGTCGTGCGGCATCACGCTGTCGATTTCCACCGTCGACATGCGTTCGCGGATCGCCCGCTCCATCCGCAAGAGGCCGATCCGATATTGATTCTCCATAAGCTCGCCGACGGAGCGAACCCGGCGGTTGCCGAGATGATCGATATCGTCGATTTCACCGCGGCCGTCCTTGAGGTCGACCAGGATTTTGATGATGTGCAGGATATCGGCTTTGCGCAGCGTGCGAACCGTGTCGGGAACGTCGATATCCAAGCGCGCGTTCATCTTCACGCGGCCGACCGCCGACAAGTCATAGCGTTCGGCGTTGAAGAACAGCCCATCGAACAGGACTTTCGCCGTCTCGTAGGTCGGCGGCTCGCCCGGGCGCATCACGCGATAAATCTCGATCAACGCATCTTCGCGGCTGCGGTTCTTGTCGGCCGCGAGGGTATTGCGGATATAGGGGCCGACGTTGATGTGGTCGATCAGCAGCGTGGTGAACTTCTTGATTTTCAGTTCGTCGACCGTCTCGAGGGTTTCCTCGGTAATCTCCTCACCCGCTTCGATAAGGACTTCGCCGGTCTCCTCGTTAATCAGATCCTCGCCCATGTACTGGCCGATCAGCGCATCGTTAACGACGAGAATCTCTTTCACGCCGTCTTCATTGATCTGGCGGGCGAGCCGCGGTGTGAACTTCGCGCCTTCCTCGACCAGCACCTTGCCGGTCTTGGCGTCGACTAGATCGTGCGACAGTTTTACGCCGCGCAGACGCTCGGCATCGAATGCCGTCCGCCAGCCATCCTTGGTGCGCGTATAGCTAGTTTTTTCATAGAAGTAGTCGAGGATCTCTTCATGAGACATCCCGATGGCTTCGGATTGCTCAAGCTCGCGGCCCTCAGCAACGCGCTCTTCCAACAACGCTTCCGCCTCGGCGGCATACAACGCCATCAAGAAGGTGGTCACCGGCAGCTTGCGGCGGCGGTCGATGCGCACATGGACAATGTCCTTGGCGTCGAATTCGAAATCGAGCCAGGAACCCCGGTAAGGGATAACGCGTGCCGCGAACAAGAACTTGCCCGATGAGTGAGTCTTGCCTTTGTCGTGGTCGAAGAACACGCCGGGCGAGCGATGCATCTGCGAGACGATCACGCGCTCGGTGCCGTTGACGACAAACGTGCCCTTGTCCGTCATCAGGGGCATGTCGCCCATATAGACGTCCTGTTCCTTGATGTCGCGGATCGACCGGGCGCCGGTGTCCTCATCGATGTCCCACACGACGAGACGCAGCGTCACCTTGAGCGGCGCGGCATAGGTCATGCCCCGCTGCTGACACTCCTCAACATCGTATTTCGGCTCTTCCAGCTCGTAATCGACGAACTCAAGCTGCGCGCGCTCGGAAAAATCCTTAATCGGAAAAACCGATTTGAAGACTTCGGCGATACCCACATCGGACCGTTCATGATCCGCCGCGCCGCTGAGCAGAAATTGATCGTACGATCTTTTCTGCACCTCGATCAGGTTGGGCATAGGAGCGACTTCGGTGATTCTACCGAAGCTTTTGCGAACTCGCTTGCGACCGGTGAAAGACTTCGACATCAACTGCCCTCTTTCATGCGTCTGTCGACGCTCTGCGGTTTAAACCCGACGCCAGGGCTTCCCCAAAAATCTCGAGGAGCCTGGGTAATTATTCTCTCTCACCGTCATGGCCCGGATATCCGTACCGACGATGCTTAAATGTCGGCGGTGGACCGGAACGCGGGATAACGCGCGTTCCGGTCCGGCCGATACTTTATTGCAGCGCGAGGCTATTTGACTTCGACCGTCGCGCCGGCTTCTTCCAACTTAGACTTGATCTCATCGGCCTCTTCTTTGGAGACGCCTTCCTTAACGGGTTTCGGCGCCCCTTCGACCAAGTCCTTGGCTTCCTTCAAACCAAGTCCGGTCAAGCCACGAACTTCCTTAATAACGTTGATCTTCTTGTCACCGAAACTGGCGAGAATAACGTCGAACTCCGACTGCTCTTCAGCACCGCCAGCGTCACCGCCGGCTGCCGGAGCCGCTGCAGCAACCGCGACGGGTGCTGCGGCGCTAACGCCCCACTTTTCTTCGAGCAGTTTCGACAACTCGGCAGCCTCGATAACCGTGAGGTTGCTGAGGTCGTCGACCATTTTTTCCAGATCTGCCATTTCTCTTTGCTCCTGAGACTAAACGATATGCTTTGACGGGACCGGCTTACGCAGCATCCCCTTGTTCGGCATGGGCTGAGACAACTCGCGCCAACTGCCCCGCCGGCGCCTGCAGCACACCGGCGACCTTCGTCGCAGGCGAGTTGAGCAAGCCAACGAGCTTGCCCCGCAGTTCGTCGAGCGAGGGCAATGTGGCGAGCGCCTTGACGCCGGCTTCATCGAGCCGGTTTTCCGCCATGGCACCGCCGATAACGACGAGCTTGTCATTGTCCTTCGAAAAATTGACAGCTACGCGCGCCGCCGCCACGGGGTCGTCGGAATACGCGATGGCCGTCGGCCCCTCGAAAAGATCTGAGATCCCTTCATAGGGGGTGCCAACAAGGGCGAGTTTTACGAGCCGGTTTTTCGTCACTTTAAAGCTGGCGCCAGCCTCACGCATTTGGCGGCGTAAATCTGTGCTCTCCGCCACCGTGAGTCCGGATTGCTGCGTCACCACAACCAGGGTGGCATCCGCAAACGCTCCGTTGAGCTCGCCGACCAGCTCTTCTTTTCTAGCTCGGTCCACTTACCGTCTCCGCAATTTGGCGCGCCCAAAAACCAACGGACGCACCGGCTGCAATTTGGTTCCCCGCGAATGCGCGAAACCGCTACTCCTGCCCCAGGAGCCGAGGCACCCGGCAACGAAGCCGGGGCAATCTCTTCTCCTGTCTATGCAGGGCCGCTGCGCAAACCAGCGATTAAGCCTTCCAGGTAAAACCCTTCGGGCGCCTGCAGTCTCGGACAGGTCAGACCGGATCGTTACTAAACCCGGCCCTTCCACCGCCGCCACTCTCGTCGCGGCGATAAAACGAATGCGGGGCTATCCCGCCGCTGCAGGGCTGGTCGGCAGCGTCGATACGTCGATGCGCACGCCCGGCCCCATTGTTGAACTCATTGCCATTTTTTTCAGATAGGCCCCCTTAACGCCGCTCGGTTTGGCACGCAAAATAGCGTCCAGCAGCGCAGAGACATTCTGTTCCAACTGTTCTTCGGTGAAGCTGGCCTTGCCAACACCGGCATGAACGATGCCCTGTTTCTCGACACGGAACTGAACTTCCCCGCCCTTCGCGCTGGCAACGGCTTCGCCAACGTCGTTGGTCACCGTTCCCAGCTTGGGGTTCGGCATCAGCCCGCGCGGCCCCAAAATCTTACCGAGGCGCCCGACCACGGCCATCATGTCAGGGGTCGCAATAACGCGGTCAAAATCCATTTCCCCGTTCTGCACGCGCTCGGCGAGATCGTCAGCGCCCACCACATCGGCTCCGGCGGCTTGCGCCTCTTCGGCTTTCGCATCCTTGGCAAAGACCGCAACGCGGACCGGCTTGCCCGTACCATTGGGCAACGCCACCACACCGCGAATATTTTGGTCGGCGTGCCGTGGATCGACGTTCAAGTTGATCGCCAACTCAACGGTTTCATCGAATTTCGATACCGCATGCTCTTTGACGATCCGGATCGCATCTTCGACCGACACCTGATTGGTCGGATCAACCTTTTCGCGCGCAGCGCGCGTTCGTTTGCTTAGTCGCGCCATCGCTACCCCACCACCTCAAGACCCATGGAACGGGCCGTGCCCATAATCATCAGGGTCGCTGCGTCTATATCGTTGGCGTTCAGGTCGACCATCTTGCGCTCGGCGATCTCCTGACACTGCGCCCGGCTCACACGTCCGGCCACCTCGCGGCCGGCCTCGCCGCTGCCCTTGTCGAGCTTTGCCGCCTTCTTCAAGTAGTAGCTCGCCGGCGGCGTTTTTGTGACAAACGAGAATGATTTGTCCTGGTAAACCGTAATGACCGTGGGGATCGGTGCATTTTGCTCCAAATCCTGGGTTGCGGCGTTGAACGCCTTACAGAATTCCATAATGTTGAGGCCCGCCTGACCCAGCGCCGGACCCACCGGCGGCGACGGATTTGCCGCCGCAGCCGGAATCTCCAGCTTGACGTAGCCTTCTATCTTCTTCGCCATACTCCACCCTTCCTTCTACGAGGGTTCGCGGTACGACAGCCCATGGTCTTTCGAGCCCATCTCCCGCGCGCCGGCAACACCCGCCGGCAAATATGCCAAGCCTAGAGTTTCTCGACCTGACCGTACTCAAGCTCGACCGGTGTTGACCGGCCGAAAATCGATACCGAAACCTTCAACCGGGCGCGTTCCTCATCAACGTCTTCAACCTGTCCGTTAAAAGACTGGAACGGCCCGTCATTTACCCGCACCTCTTCACCAATTTCGAAGGTCACCGACGGTTTCGGCCGTTCGACGCCCTCCTTCACCTGGTGCAGAATCCGGTCCGCCTCGGACTGGCTAATGGGAACCGGCTTGTTGCCCGCCCCGAGAAAGCCCGTCACCTTCGGCGTGTTTTTCACCAGATGATAACTGTCCTCATTCAGTTCCATTTTCACCAGCACGTAGCCGGGAAAGAACTTGCGCTCCGAGTTCACTTTGCTGCCGCGGCGCATTTCGACCACTTCTTCGGTCGGCACGAGAATTTCGTCGAACAGGTCTTCCATACCCTTCACAACCGACTGCTCCTGCAGCGATTGCGCGACTTTCTTCTCGAAGCCGGAATAGGCATGAACGACGTACCACTGCATCGTCATTGTTAATTAGCCTCCGACCGACAAAGCTAGCTGCACCAACCACGCCAAGACGATATCGACTGCGAAAAAGAAAAGCGCAGCGATCGCCACCATTATGAAAACCATGATTACCGACTGAGTCGTCTCCTTGCGGGTCGGCCAGGTGACCTTGCCAACTTCCTGGCGCACCTGCCGAACGAACTCACCAACCGATGGTTTTGCCATTCTGTACTTTCTTTGAACCTGTACTTGTCCTACCGGCAAGCTATGTAGTCATTTGGCTGGCAGGAGTGGAGGGACTCGAACCCGCAACCCCCGGTTTTGGAGACCGGTGCTCTACCAATTGAGCTACACTCCTAGCATTCCGGCCAATTCGATATGTTGCCGTTCTAACCAATTATTCGATGATGGAGGTGACGACGCCGGCACCGACGGTGCGCCCACCCTCACGGATCGCAAAGCGAAGACCCTCGTCCATCGCAATCGGCGCAATCAAGTTGATCTGCATCGAGATATTATCCCCCGGCATCACCATCTCCGTGCCGTCCGGCAAATCAACCGTCCCCGTCACATCCGTCGTGCGGAAGTAAAACTGCGGACGATAGTTCGAGAAGAACGGCGTGTGACGGCCCCCCTCCTCCTTCGTCAGAATATACGCCTCGCACATGAACTTCGTGTGCGGCGTAATCGACCCCGGCTTCGACAATACCTGACCGCGCTCCACTTCCTCGCGCTTGGTGCCGCGTAGCAGAACACCGACATTGTCGCCCGCCTCGCCCTGGTCCAGCAGCTTGCGGAACATCTCGACACCCGTACACGTCGTCTTCGTCGTGTCCTTAATGCCGACAATCTCAATCTCGTCGCCCACATTCACGATGCCGCGCTCAATACGACCCGTCACAACCGTACCCCGGCCCGAGATCGAGAACACATCCTCGATCGGCATCAGGAACGGCTGGTCCTTCGGACGGTCCGGCTGCGGCACATAGTCATCCACCGCCGCCATCAGCTCCAGGATCGAGTTCTTACCCGTCGCCTCGTCGCCGTCCTCCAGCGCCACCAGCGCCGAGCCCTTGATGATCGGAATATCGTCGCCCGGGAACTCGTACGAGCTCAAAAGCTCACGCACCTCAAGCTCAACCAGCTCCAACAACTCCTCGTCGTCGACCTGGTCCACCTTGTTCATGTAAACCACCAGCGCCGGCACACCCACCTGGCGCGCCAGCAAGATATGCTCGCGCGTCTGCGGCATCGGGCCGTCCGCCGCGCTCACCACCAGAATGGCCCCGTCCATCTGCGCCGCGCCCGTGATCATGTTCTTCACGTAGTCCGCATGGCCCGGGCAATCCACATGCGCGTAGTGACGGTTGTCCGTCTCATACTCCACATGCGCCGTCGAGATCGTGATCCCCCGCGCCTTCTCCTCAGGCGCCTTGTCGATCTGGTCGTACGCCGTAAAGTCGGCGCCGCCACCCTCAGCCAGAACCTTCGTTATCGCCGCCGTCAGCGTCGTCTTGCCGTGATCAACATGACCTATCGTACCTATGTTGCAATGCGGCTTCGTGCGCTCAAACTTTTCCTTCGACATCAACTATTCCATGCGTTGCGTTGCGTTCTGGCTGGCAGCGCCAACCCCTAAACCTTCATCTTCAAACCGGCTGAGCTGCCCTTGCTCGGCCCCTTAACTGGAGCGGGTGAGGGGAATCGAACCCCCGTCGTAAGCTTGGAAGGCTTCTGCTCTACCATTGAGCTACACCCGCAAAGACGTGTTGTTCGATTGCTCAGAATTGCCGCCCGTTACTCCGTTCTTGCCCGTTTTCCGCACTTTTCGGCGTAAGTGCATGGTCGCCGCA
The DNA here is from genome assembly GCA_965267185.1 of Alphaproteobacteria bacterium. GTDB lineage: Bacteria > Pseudomonadota > Alphaproteobacteria > UBA6615 > UBA6615. The sequence goes on from OZ253937.1 coordinate 1,902,411, forward strand.
GGCACATTCTTCACTCTCGTTCGATGCCGCCGGGCACTAAGAGGTAGAATGGTGGAGGGGGTTGGATTCGAACCAACGTAGGCATAGCCAACGGATTTACAGTCCGCCCCTTTTAACCACTCAGGCACCCCTCCGTTTGCCAAACGCATTTGTCCAGCAGCAAACGCGCCGTTCGCCATTGGCGACGGCCGCGCCGCGAAATATCTGGATTTCTTAACGACTGTCAACCGCTAATCGGCGTAAACCGGTGTAAAGCGTACACATTTTTGTATTTGCCGGCCCTGAAATGCGCAAATCGGCAACTTGTGCCGCCGACAGCACTATAATAGGTAAGGTCGGCCATGGCCCGCCGCAAGACCCCGCCCTCCCGTCACGGACGGCGTAAAAGCAAAAAATCGCGTCCATCCGGTTCATCGGCATGGCTATACGGCATGCACACGGTGTCGGCCGTGCTGGCCAATCCGGCGCGGCGATATTCGCGCATTCTTGTGAGCGATCCGGATATAGCAACGCGAATCGCGGCGGCGGTGAGTCCCGACGCTAAGCTTGAAAAGATATCGCGGGACGACATCGAGGCGGTATTGCCCGATGGCGCCGTCCATCAAAACATCGCCGTGCTGGCCGAACCGCTGGCATCGGTCTCCCTGGAAGATATCTGCGATCGGATAAACGGCCAGTCCGAAGTGCGAATCGTCGTGCTCGACCAAGTAACCGATCCCCATAACATCGGCGCCATCCTCCGCACCGCCGCGGCTTTCGGGGCAAGCGCGATGGTCGTTCAAGACCGGCACACACCGCCGGTAACTGGGGTTTTGGCAAAAGCGGCCTCGGGTGGCCTGGAACACTGCCCCATCGTGCGCGTGACCAACCTGGCGCGCGCTCTCGAGATCCTCAAACGCGCGGGGGTGTGGTGTATCGGCCTCGACAGCGCAGCGCCACAATCCCTACAGGATGCAAGGGTGGACGGTCCGGTTGCGCTGGTGCTGGGCGCCGAAGGCGGCGGTCTGCGGCGCCTGACCCGGGATATGTGCGATGTCATCGCCCGTATCCCCCACGCCGAAGCGCCCGCCAGTTTGAACGTCTCCAATGCGGCGGCCGTTGCACTCTACGAGATTGCCCGATCTGCGGGTGATGCGGACAGTTAGTGCAAGAATACGAGCACGTTTAACCTCGGCTACCCCAGTTTGGCGCGACTTTCGTTGACGCGGTCAATATTCCCGGCTATTGCCGTCTATCAATCGCCATCGCGGCACAGAGCCGGCTTAGCTCAGTTGGTAGAGCGGCTGATTTGTAATCAGTAGGTCGGGGGTTCGAATCCTCCAGCCGGCACCATTTTTGGGTTCGGTAGGGTCCTGTCCTACGCCGCCGCGCTGCGCCGTCCCACGAATTGATACGTATAGACGCCGAACAAAATCCCCGCGCCGATAATGTAGGCGTGATAGCGGAGATCGGCCTCGATTCCGGTGAGAAAACTGATGAAAACGCCCACCGGCATCAACAAGCACGCGGCAGAGATGAACCAGAGAGCGCGTTCGAACGGAAGTGCGCGGCCAATGCCGAAACCCTCAAAGAATTTGGCCCAAGCGACGACCCCGAGAACAGCGGCGGCAACGGTCACACTGATATCGAACGAGGTGCTGTTGAGCAGGATCGGCGTGTAGGCAAACAGGAACGGCGTGATAAGGATCATCGACCCCATCTTGAGAGCTTGATTCCCGGTCGTCACCGGATCCGACCGGGATATGGAACTGGCCGCAAAAGCCGCGAGCGCAACCGGCGGCGTCACCGCACTGACGACGGCCACCCAATAGCTGATCATATGGGCGGTGAGGCTCGGCACCCCGAGTTCCGTCAACGCACCGACGGCGAAAATGGCGAGGATGACGTAGCTCGCTGCGATCGGCAGGCCCATGCCCACGATGTAGCCGGCAATAATCACCAAAATGATCGCGATGAACAGGTAGCCGCCGCTTGCCTCGACGAGAAGCGACGCGACGCGCCCCGGCAGGTCTGATTTGGTTGCCGCTGCCAGCAGGATGCCGAGCACGCCGGCGATACAACTGACGACCAGGGTGTTGCGGGCGCCGGTTTCGAGCGACACCCAAATGGTCCTAACCATTTCGGTGAAGACATCCCCCAGCCCGCGCATCGGTTTCGTATCCTCGTGGACACCAATGGTGGGTCCCGTGTCAGCCGGCTTTAACTCGGCCTCGGGGATTTCAGACGCGCCGAGAATCAGAATCTCGCCAATCTTTAAGACGATAAACGTGAAAACGACCCAAAACCCGGCGTCGCCAATGCCGATTCCGACATAGTCTTCGACGAACCAGGAAAATGGCGCACCGATTTTCATGCCGAAGAAGAAAACAAAAACGCCGACGGCGAACGAAATCGCCAGATAGGGTTTCCAAGAGGTACGCGAGCGCGCCGTCGGGACCGCATCGAGGAGGTCGATCAGCTTCAACATGATGATCAACACGATTGTCTTCGCCGCAGCGAGGAACGGCGAATCGCCAATCACCAAGAAAAACACCATCGCCGGAATCGGCAGCAGCAAGTGCAACCGCGGCAATATATCGCCCCATTGCGGCAACTCGTTCGCGGGCACGCCGTGCAAACGGTCGCGGACGGCGCGGAAATAAACCATCAAGCCGACCGACAGATAGTAAAGCGTCGCCGGAATAACCGCGATCGTGACGATCTTGAAGTAGCTTGTTTCAGTTAGCTCCGCGAGTAGGAAGGCACCTGCCCCCATGATCGGCGGCATATAAGCGCCGCCGGTAGACGCCGCTGCTTCGACCCCGCCGGCAAACGGCGCTCGATAGCCCACCCGCCTCATAAGCGGGATGGTGAATGTGCCCGTCGTCATGACGTTGGCCACACCGCTACCGGAAATCATACCGAAAAAGCCACTACTGATAACGGCCGCCAGGCCGGGCCCGCCGGTTTTCGCCCCAGTCATGCGGTAAGCGGTGTTGATCATGACCGCACCCAGGCCGGTCTTTTGCAGAAACGCGCCGAGCACGACGAAGATCACAATGAACGTCGCGAACACATTGGTGATGAGGCCGAACATGCCTTCGGTCGACGCCATCAGGAATTCCATGACGGTCTCGGAGTCGTAACCGAGATAGTTGAGAATACCGGGCATCGCCTGGGCGACAATTTCGAAGGAATAAATGAAAAACAGAAATCCGAGCAGCGGAATAAGCGGCCCGACGATGCGCCGCGCGATCTCCGCACTGGTCGCAACCAGCATGATCGAGTAGACGAACAGCAGAACGTCGACCGACCGCCCCGCGCTTTCGCGGAGTTGCTCGACGTTGTCCACCCACCACAGCACCGACGCGATAGCGCAAACGAGAAACAGGACGTCGGAAATCGTTAAACCGTCGCCGCGTCTGGGGCGCAGGCCTTCGAACAGGTAGATGGCAGCGCCCACCACGCCGCCGATAATGCCGACCGTCAGCACCTCATTGTCGAAATAGCGGACCCACTTCACATGGTGATCGCCAACTTGCCAGTGAATCCAAACGGCAATGGCTCCGCAGAGCATAACCAAGTCGGCAAGGGAAAATAGCTCGTCGAGCCAAACGGTCTTGTCTTGAATGCGGCGGTGCCGGTTTTTGAAGAGCAGCAGCGACATGACCACGACACCAAGAAAGAACGTGCCGCGGAACACCGCTTCCACCGGCGGGCCAAAGAACGCGATATGGATGAAAAAGTAGGAGTAAGCGACAGCGATAATCGAGAACAGAATCTTGATAACGCCGGTCAAGTGGCGCGGCGGCGCCATCTCTTCCGAGATAATGCCGATCTTCATCAAAACATTGAGCGTACTGCTGGCCATGCTCGATCGCCCCACCGATATGCTTGGAAACTCGGTCAACTTGTGAGCGGACGAGGCGCGAAGAGAGCCGTTCTCTTCGCGCCTTGCCGAAATGTCACCGGGTCAACCCCGGCTTTAGGTACTCTGAGCTAAATCAGAAGCCCTTGACGATATCGCCCGCAACATCGAAGCCACGCTCTTTCCAGTACTTGGCCGCAGCCGGGTGTACCGGAATACCAACCGATTTCAAGTTGGTGAAATCGCCGTTGAGCGTTTTCCAATAAGCCGCCGTTGCCACCAGCTTCTGCAGGTTTTCCGGCTTAGCCGTCACTGACAGCATGTCGTAGATGGCCTCGTCGGAGACATCCTTATGAGCGAGCCAGTAGACGTCGTACGAGATCGAGTTCGCAGGCGCGTCCATGCCACGCACGTCCGACTGCACCGGAATAGTGACGGCAGAGTAGAACGGGTTCTTCGCGATCACGGCTTTCTGCTCTTCTTCCGTCAAGCTGATGTAACGCACCGGTTTGGTGATCGACAGCTGCGTCAACGCCGGGATCAAGAACGGCGCACCGGCGGAACAGAATACGTCGATCTGACGATCGCCCAGCGCACGTGCCGAGTCGGCAAACCCAAGGTTGCGAACCTCGATCGAGTCGGCGATGCCGGCGCCTTCCATAATGTTCCGGCAGTTGACGTTACTACCTGAGCCTTTGTTCAGCAGATTGACGATCTTGCCCTTCATGTCCGAGAAGGACTTGATCGGGCTGTCGGCTAGCACGGCGACGATCTGCGACTGCTTACGCACGTTGGCAATGACGCGGAAATCTTTGTTGGCGCCGTCCTCTTTGAACAGACCAACGCCATTCCACGCCTGATAGGCCTGGCCGACATGGCCCCAAGCCGTATCGAACTTGCCGAGCGAGACGCGGCGGACATTATCGACCGAGCCGTTCGAGGGCGAGTAATTGAACTTGTACTTGCCTTCGAGTTCGCTGTTCAGCAGCTGGGCGCCGGCGCTGACCGACGGATGCCAGCCGCCACCGGCCGGGCCACCGCCGATCCGGTAGCTTTCCTCGGCCTGAGCCACACCGGCAAACACCAATGCACTACCAGCCACAAGCGCTGTAGTAAGTAACTTCATGCGTTCCTCCCTATGTGCGTGCTTTGACGAGATCCGCCTCGGCACATTCTTAAGCGATAGTTTCAATCAGCTCGGCACTCTCCCAGGCGCCCAACCGAAACAAAATCACGATGGCAGCCCCGTATGCCAATGGCAAGAAAATTTGTCCTGACAAATTCGCTTTTCTACCGGCAGTAACGCTCGTTTGAACACCCGGCGTCCCCAGTCAGTAAAATAAGCGCCTGCTCGCGGCCGACCTCGCTAGCGCGCGGGAATTGTCTCGCCACTAGCGATGCGTGTCTCCGCCTCGGCGAGTTCGGGTCCCGACATGACCTCACGCAACCGCTCGAGGAGACGCGACGCACCGGGCGCGTTGTTTCGCGTCGCCTCGCGCAGCCACAAATAGGACGCCACACGGTCGACCGAGACACCACGCCCTTCGAAATACAGCGCGCCGACAAAGAATTGCGCGCGCGGCGAACCGTTTAGCGCCTCAGGCAGCCAAATTTCATACGCGCCCCGATAATTTTCAGTGCGATAGGCCGAAATCCCTTGCGCAATCGCATTGACGCTAGACACCGATACGACGGGTTCATCTGCCGGCTCATCGGGTTTCGCCGAATCCGGTTCAGACGGTGTTGGTTCGGTCGCGGCGTCAGCCGGCACCGCCGCCTGCTCTGCCCTCGGCGCGGTATCTTGCGCCGATTGCTGCCCCTCTCTCACCGGTTCAGGTGTCCGGTTCGCTTGCGGTGGCGCCGCGGCAGAACCAGCGGTCTGGATTTGCTCCTGGGCAGCATCAAGCTGGGTCTGCAAGTCCGCCACTTGTTGTTCGAGCCGCGACCGCTCGGCCGCGCCATCGCGCAGCACTTGCTCATTTTGTGCACGCGACTCATCGCGCGTTTGGATCGCTTGCTCGAGTTGCTGTTGCAAACCAGCGAGTTCGTTTTCACTGTCGCTGCGAGCACGTTCGCTTTGCTCAAGCAGCTCTTCACTCAGCTTAATGGTTTCGGCGAGCCGGTCCGACAGTTCGGCCACCTCCGCCACGAGCGCCTCGCGTTCCACGCTGCTGTCCGCGAGCGCAGCCTCAAGAGTTTCGATCCGATTTTCCGCATCTGCATCCGCTGCGGGACTCGGCGACGCCGTTTGTCTCGCGGTCAATTCGCCTTGCAGCGTTGCCACCTCGGACCGAGCTTGCGCCAGCTCCGTTTCCAATCGAGCAATACGGTTTTCAGCCTCGGGATCAGCCTGCGGCGCGACGACGCCGGGCACCTGGCGCTCAACGGCAATGATCAAACCGAGCAAAAAGCCGGCGACACCGACCAACGCAACTGCAAGAACAATGGGATGGAATAGTCTCTTCATCGGTACCTGTTCTCTAACCGCCAACCCATATCGCATCATACCCGGCTACCAGGAAAAGCGAGAGTCTCTCGTCAGTTCGCTGCCGTACCCGTTCCTTTCATCCGCCGCCACTCCCACGGCGCGACAAACGTTCCCGACCACAAACCCACCTGCGCCGCCTTCGCTTCGCGCTCCGCGGCGGCAAACTCACCGGCCGATGGCGGTCTCACCAGCGCCCAGCCGCGGCGGACAAATTCCTCGTTGACGCTAATACCCTTCGGTCCCCCGATACGACAATCGGCGGTCAGATTCCCGCCGGCATCGACACCGCGGCGCCGGCACGAGATCCAATGGGTCTCAAGAAGCGCAGCCATGGCGAAGGTCGCCTCCAACCCGCATCGCCATTGTGCGCCACCGCGCTCGCAAGTTTGGTCTTCCTCTGGCGCGTCAATGCCGTAGAGATCGAAACGGTCGATGCCAATCTCCAGGGTATCGCCATCAATGATACGCGCTTTCCCTTGGATCGGTTGCTGCGATCCCGGCGACTGCCCAAAAGCCGACGACGACGCGAGCAACAGCCCGAAAAGTGCAAGCACATTCATCACTCGCCACCCTGAACCGAACGGCAGCGCCACAATCAACATCTAGGCGTATCTTCCCGGCGATTGACGTTAGAGCTTGCCCTCACGGCGCAAGCGGCGCACCTCTTCACGGTCGATCAGGATCGTATCCGGCACGCCCGATTCGTAAAGATCGGCCATCTTTGCCGGATCGAACTCACCTTCGCTCATTTTGCCGAATTCCTCAGACCACTGGTAATAGCGCTTATAGTCCTGGGTCTCGAGCGTGGTGAAATTATCCATCATCAACTCGACCTGGTTGCCGTCGGGATCGCGATAGTAGAACGCCGTCGAGTTGCCGTGGTTCACGCAATAACCAGGCCCGTCATATCCGGCTTCAGTCATCGAGCGATAGACGTAAATCAACTCTCCCAAGCTCGCATAACAAAACGCAACATGTGAAACACCGATGGCGTTTTCCGGTTTGTCGCCGGCACCCTCGCGCTTGATTATGACGATTCGATGATCATGGTCGTCGAAAGACAAGAACGTCAGGCCGTATGGGTTCACCCTGATAACTTCAGCGCCGAACATCTTTTTGTAGTATTCCACCATCTCGTCATAACGTTCATCGGAGAAGATATGGATATGGTGGAGCTTGGTAGGCGACGGCATCGACGTCACCGCACCCGGCGCATCATGGCGCAGCGGTGAAACTTTCTCGGGTAGATAATCGGTTGGCGTTACGGCATCCATTATCGCCTCCTCGCAAAACGGCCGGGGATCGGTCTCTCGAGTTGATTTGGTACGCGCTGAAACTGCGCCTCAATTTAACGCAACTTTTCAGCAATCAACAACGAAACGGAACCGGTATTGAAATCGATAGTCCCCCCGCCCTGGCGCAACGGTGCTAATCCGAAAGGGTCCACCGTAACCGGAACCGCGGCCGTCGTAGCGCTGAGCACCGCCTTGTTGGTGGGGCTGCCCCATCAGCAGGCGCCCGCGCAATCCGCACCGCAACTGGCGCTGCCCGTCGCCTGTGAGGTCCATGTCGATTGTTGGATCGCGAAGTATTTCGATGTCGATCCTGGCGAAGACGCCCGTGACTACACCGGCGGCCCGCGTACCACCAACAACCACAACGGCATCGACTTCGCGATAAGAGATCTAGCGGCAATGAACGCCGGCGTACCAGTTCGAGCTGCCGCAGATGGCTGGGTTCGGTCGACGGTCAACGGCATCGAAGACGTCAATATTCAGACAATCGATCGGGATTCGATCGAGGGATACTCATGCGGCAACGGCATCGTTATCAGTCATGGTCCCGATTGGATGACCCGATATTGCCATCTAAGAATGGGCAGCGTCCGCGTCGCCAAGGATCAACGGGTCAAAACCGGCGATGTTATCGGGCTTGTGGGGCAATCCGGTCTCACTGAATTCCCCCACCTTCATTTCATGGTGCTGCACAAGAGAAAGCCTGTGGATCCCTTTTCAATAGATGACGGCACCGGCGGTAGAATGCAAATATGGGCTGCCGCTGCGCAGCAGAATCTGCGTTATGAACCGACATCGGTCTTCGCGCTTGGGTTCCGCGAGGCTGTACCAGGCAAAAAACAAGTCGATCTGGGCGATATTCCAAATCAAGCGATCATGCCTGACTCACCAGCAATTCTGCTCTGGACAGGCATCTTTGGCGCTCGTGCAGGTGACCGTATCCGGCTTACGGTCCATGGCCCCGACGACAAAATCGTGGCCGGTCGCGATATTGAGCAGCGGAAAAACGCCGTTCGGCGGTTCGTTTGGATTGGTAAAAAAAGAGAGGAATTGCACTGGCCGCCGGGTGAATATACCGGGCGTGTCAGAATAATATCGGCCGATCGTACCCCCCGCGAGCGCCACGTAAAGACTACTAAAGTTACTGTTCCCGCAGCGAGCGGCAATCAGCCGTGATCCTAGCGGTTCGACGCTTTGCTCAATTCTCCTCGACAACCGCGATTGCACTCATTTCGATGAGGTAGTCGGGGTTCGTCATTTTGGTGACTTCCACCATCGTCGACGCCGGAAGGGGTGAACTGAAATATTCCCGGCGCACTTTATGGATGGTGTCGAAGTGTTCCATGTTGCGCACGAAAACATCGACACGGCAGATGTCTTCCATCGTACCACCCGCCGCCTCGACCGCGGCTTTGACATTCTCGCAGACTTGACGGGTCTGCGCCTCGACATCACCGATTCCGGCGACCGAGCCATCCGGCTGGTGCGCCGTCATGCCCGACACAAATACCAGCTTGCCGCGGGCCTCGATGGTGGTCGCGTGTGAGAAATGACCGCTCGGCTCGCGCATCCGGTCCGATGTGATTTGTTGCTTCGCCACTTTTCTATCTCCGCTTCGCTCCAGATGTTCAACGATAGACCCGGTAAGAACCGTGTTCGATGTCATCGAACAAGCCCGGTCCGTTCGGCGACCAACCCAGCATCGCACGCGCCTTATCCGCACAGACACGCACATTGGAGCCCATCGCGCAGGCCATCGCCGGCCCCCAAGCGCGCAAGGCGTCAGCCATCGGAAACGTTTCGGTCGCCTCTCCGAGATCGAGCATCCGACCAATGGCGCGGTTAACATCAATCATCGCCGCCTCACCGCCTTCTAGGTAGAAAAAAGAGCCCGCGGGCGCCTTGTCGAGCGCGAGCAGATAGGCGTCTGCGCAATCTTCGATATGCACATGGGACCAGACGTTTTCGCCGGCACCGATGTGCCGGGGCACCCCGGAGGCTTTTGCCAAAGCAATAAACGTCGGTATCTGTGGACTATGAGGCCGCACGCCGAGCCCCTGCCCGTAGATCAGACAGGGGCACATAATCGCGGAATGAACGCCATCACCGGCGGCGTCGAGAATCATCCGGTCGGTCGCAATGCGGCTGGCCTTTTCCGGCAGCGCGTTGAGCGGCATATCCTCGGTGTAGACGGCGCCGCCTGCCTGACCGCCGGCATTGTCTGAAACAATACTTGTGCCACTGGTCTGCACAAACCGCTTACCGCTGCCGCGCAACGTATCTACCAGCACGCGTGCAGCGAACGGGTTATCGGCGTTAGCGGCGTTGATAACGGCATCGGCAGCCCGGGCACCTGCTTCCAGCACGTCGAAGTCGTCGAGCGTGCCGACCAAAGGGGATATCCCCCTTTCCCGCAATAATCCCGCCCTTTCTTCGTCGCGCGCCAGACCAGTAACTTGGTGTCCCGCCGCGATGAGCTTAGCCGCAACAGTGCCGCCTATATAGCCGGTTGCGCCCGTTACGAAGACATTCATCCAACCATCTCCCTCGTCGACTGAGCCGCAATCTTACGGGCCGCCGCATTGCCTGCCAAAGCTTCATGGCCGTTAACCATAACAGTCGAAAGGATCAATCCTGAATCGCCTTCGGCTTGACTCGTATGTCATAATGCCTACTTGAAACGGGACGGGAGTTTTCCCGGCGCGTCTGCGTTTGGACCGCCAACAAAGAGGAAAGCCCCGTCTCATAGGGAAGAGAGAGGATCATGGGGAGCTGGAGCCGGGCGTTTCCGGGTGCCAGCGTTCCGATGACATAAAAAGAAGAAATTAGTTAATCGGATCATGGACGATACAAAAAACATCGATGCACAAATCGAAGACGATTTGTATGCCGGCTTCACGGCACGGCGTGTTGAAGAGCCAAAACAGCGCCAGTGTCTGAAGTGCCGCGAACCATTCAGCAGTGAATGGTCGGGAGAGCGTGTGTGCAAGCGCTGCAAATCGTCGGGAACGTGGCGGAGCGGCCTCTAAGAAGAGCCTAAGCCATCGGGCCCATTGCCTGATATTAACCGTTCCTGGCCAATAGCTCCCACGGGGCTTTAGTAACCCGTCGGGCGGCGTGCGTTTGTGCGCGCGACACTTCCGCTTGCCTGTTGCCCAATCACCGCTCATTTCGGTTAAGCTCGCTGTCGAACACGGCAGGGAGCAAATCATGACCAACACCGAAGAAGCGCTTGCCTCACGGCTGACGACCGCGCAACGCGCGATTCTCGATCAGGAGTACCCCCACTTCACCGACGGCGAGATGGATCGGCGCCGCCAACTGATCGATCAATGGCTTAGCGAACACGGCCTCGATCACATTTTGGTCTATGGAGCGTTTTGGGCTGGCAACGGTGTCGGCTTCTTTACCGGATGGCCGGTGACCGCCGAGGCCGCTGTCGTGTTTTCGCCGAACGCCACGCCGGCAATGTATGTGCAGTTTTACAACCATGTTCCCGAGGCCACCCACATCGCCTACCAGTGCGAGGTCGGTCCCGGCGGCGAGTCGACGATCGAAACCGCAATCGCGACCATGGAAGCGCGCGGCAAACCGAACCCGCGCGTCGGTGTGATTGGGCCGCTGCCGATGGGGGCCTACCGCGCGCTCGAAGCACGCACATCAGATGTCGTCGATCTCAACCGAACCTACTTCGGCGCACGCATGATCAAGTCAGAAGAGGAATTCGATTGGCTCAAGATCGGTGCCGTATTGAGCGATCTGTCCTATGAGGCGGTGTTGCGTGACACCAAGCTCGGCGACAACGAACGGGTGTTGGGAGATATCGTCGAGCATAGCTACCTCCCCTGGGGCGCCACCAATCTCATCCATTTCTTCGGCGTCACCAGCATGGCCGATCCTGACTGTTGCGTGCCGCGGCAATGGCCGTTGACCCGCAAAGTCGCGAACGGCGATGTTGTGTTCACGGAGATCAGCGCCGACTTCTGGGACTATTCGGGCCAAGTCTTACGCACATTCACCGTCGGCGCCGATCCAACGCCGCTATATCAGGACCTGCATGCCGCCGCGGATGCTGCGTTCGACGCCATCATCTCGATTCTCGCACCAGGAACGACAGCGGCGCAGATCGTCGAGGCATCTTCCGTCATCGAAGATGCCGGTTTCTCGATCTACGATGATCTCGTGCACGGCTATGGTGGCGGGTACCTGCCGCCGGTGCTCGGCAGCAAGAGCCGGCCGGCGGGGCCAATCCCGGACCTCACTTTGGCACCCGGGATGTGCATGGTGGTGCAACCCAATGTCATAACCACCGATCAAAAGGCCGGTGTGCAAACCGGAGAAGCGGTTCGGATCACCGAGACCGGTGTCGAATCGCTACACAGTGTGGCGCGCGGTATGCATCGCATCGATCCAGCGTAGTAACGGGTCTATAAAGCGCTGCAAGAATGCGGAGCGTCAGACCGGCCGCCCGCCGGTGTGCGACGATGTAATCTTAAACGACCAGCCGTCAGGCCCGGGAATGAAGAACGAACTGTGGATGGTGCCCGATTTGATGCGCGTCGGCTTCAAACCCATCTTGGCATATTTCGCACGGGCTTTTTTAACGTCGTCGACCATGAAGTCGACAGGCGCCTGATCGCCCGGCTTAATCCGCTTGCGCGATTTCTCGAGTATCAGATGCGTTCCGCCGCGAAGTTCGAGAACGGCAAACGTGTCTTTCTCGAAAACCTGCCGCAATCCCAATTGCTGGAGAAATGCACTCGTCGTCGGGACGCTCTTCACCGGCAGATGCACGTGCCCAACGGCAACCGGCGGTCTTTTGTGAGCTGTTCTTGCCAATGAACTACACCTCCATTTTTACGCGCTACGCCTCGTCCGCTTTAGTTTGCCTTACTGCCTCAAGACCCGGCCAAGCGAGTCCGAGGCCAGCGAGAAACCACAAATATCGCTGGTAAAGTATTTCGGTACCGACCGATGAGGCGCCGACGACAACAATCGCGGCGGCTATGCCGATCAAGACGGGATCATTTACCCATCGGCCGTTTCGCCGCAGTAAGGCGAAAAGTGTTGCAAAGAAGAACGCCGCGAATAGAGACGCCCCAACGATACCCGTCTCGACAAGCAGCCAAAGCGGCGTCGCGTGAATTTGAATACCCCGCAACGGATCGTCCGAACCGCCGTGGCGCCACAAGAACCCCCCAAGACCGACCCCAAACACCGGGTTATCGCCCCAATCACTGATCGCCTGCTTCGCCGTTATCAACCGATGACTTAGGCCCTCATCGGACAAGACGTTGTCACGCGCCAGATAGTGGTAGGGATCGCGAACGACCGGTGGAGGGGGGACAGGCTCAACATCTGCTCCGGCCGCGTTCGGCGCTTCGACCGTCTCCGAAGCTACAACAGGTGCGGTTTGTTTTTTGGACCATGTCAGCAAATCAACCGTGAGCAGGTTGATAATCAACGCCAGCAGGGCCGCGATCAGTATCTCGCGCAGGGGAATTTGTCGAAAAGCCAAGAGAACGGCCAAACCAGCCGCCAAACCAACCCAAGCGCTACGCGAACCAGCGTATGCGAACGCAAGCATCATGAGGGACAACCCGATCCGAAACCAAAGCGGTCGGTAAACAGCTTGCGCTTTCATAAGTGGCAGCTGAATTACCACGATGGCGGCAATAGATATCGCAAACGCATTAGGATTCGACGCCAACCCCTGCGGCCGGAAAAAGCGCTCCGCATCGGTGAGGTCCGGGAACAGTACGAATATCAAGAACGCAGCAAAACCAATCGCGCTGACAAGCCACCCCATCCCAACAAAAGTGGCCAATGCAGGCACCGCTAACAGGCGCCCCCGATCAGCTATCCATATTCCGGCGGCAAAATATCCAGTGAGGACCAGCCAGCCGACACCCTTATTCAGATAGGCCCAACGAATCCATTCTCCTGTACTTAGGCGGCCGGTAATCAGCGAAACGGCCATCCACACCGTAAGGCCGGCAAGCCAAAGCCACCATAGCTTAAGACGCGCCTCGGGCAGCTGGAGGCCAGACATTAGCCAGTCAGTCGCCACAACCACCAGCACCAGAACCAATACCGGATCGGAGATGGCAAACCTGACCGTTGAGCCAGCAAATTCCGACGGGCTCGCAATCATTACGCGTAACCCAGCATCGGTCGAGACGACATTGACGAGCACATGCAGCAGCGCCGCGAGACCGACTACAAGATAAACCCGAAAGTCGCGTAGTGCGCCGGTCGGATTGCCAATCGTTCCATACGGTTGGTCCACCATCGGCCCGCCGAAATTAGTCATGCCAATCTATCCGGTTCACTTGCCGGAACTGGGTTCCGCACATGACCGTCTGTCGCCCCTGCGCGACGATCCGCCAGACTTTCGTATACGCTCTCGTATGAAGCGATGCAGCTCTCTAACCGAAACATTTCGTCTAAACGCAACTTGGCAGCGCTTCCCATGCGGGCCCGTTGCTCCGAACTCGTCCCCAATTCGACGAGAGCGTTGGCCATGGCCTCTATATCGCGAACCTCGACGACCCGTCCGGTCACGTTGTTGAGAACGGCTTCCGGCGTTCCACCTGCCGCGGTGACGACACTGGGCAAACCCGCCGCCATCGCCTCGAGAATGCTTTTTGGCAACCCCTCTTCGTGCGAAGCGAGAACTGCAATATCGCTTGCCTTGAGGATCATCGGAACATCAGTGCGTTCGCCAATCCATCGAATACTGTCTTCAAGTCCCAGTTTGTGTGCCTGCCGGCGAAGTTTAGAGCCGATACCGTCATCGCGGCCGACAATCAGCAACTGCCAACCGTCCGGTAAGTTTGCCGCCGCCACTGCAAACGCCTTCAGCAAGTCGCTGTGCCCCTTGTAGGGAATGAGATTCGCAACGCAGACAAACACGACTGCGTCATCGTTCAGCTCCAGATCATCACGCGCTTCCGACGGCTCATATTCCGCGTAGGCCTCGGGATTAACGCCGCTGTAAATCGTGCGAAGCCGATCGGCTGAAACCCCTTCGCCAGCAAGTTCTCTGGCAACGGCATTACTATTGGCGAGGACGATATTCATGTGGCGATGCAGCCATCGCTCAATCGTCGCGCTGAACCGTCGCCGGCGATGGTACCGGTTAAGGCTGCGGCGACTCATCACGCGACAATGTTGGCCCAACAACAAAGCGCATAGACCGCCGATAAAATACGCTTCCGGCAGGAAAAAATGTACGATATCGGGCCGCGCGCGTCGCAGGAAGCGCACAATTCCCAAAAAAGAACGTATGAGCGACGGCGTGCTTCGACCCACGGACACGGCGTGAGCAACGGGGATACCCCGCCGTTCCATTTCAGCGTCCAGCGGACCTGGGCCACGCGTGGTCACCACTGTTACGGCAAATCGACGCCGGTCGATCCTAGGTAGCACATCGAGCAAATGCTGCTCGGTGCCACCTATGGCCAACCGGGGAACAAACACGGCAACGCGCCGTTGTTCGCGAGCGAGGGCAACATCTACGCGCCAATCCGCCAACCGCGAAAACAGCTTGGCAAACTGCTCGGCTCGGCTGAGTCCGGCACCTACGGACCGAGGCAACGCTGCAATAACACCATCAGCCGCCTTGATCGCCAACCACCGGGAGAGTTGGCCGGCTAGCTGCTCGACATCGTCGCTGGCAAAGCCGGCGTTACGCTCGCGGATCAAGTCGGGAGCCACACCCGACGGCAATCCGACAGCTAGAATGGGTCGGCGCGCTCCTAGATATTCGAATAGTTTGCCGGTTAGCACGCCAGGTTCGGACGCGCTGTTCCACTGCAATAAAAGCAGGATATCGGCTTTGGTTTGTAGCTGCGCCGATTCCATAAACGGCACTTCGGGGTGAACACCGACCTGATTTTCGAGGCCGTATTGTGCGGCCAGCTGTCGAATACCGGGTAAAGTACGGCCATAAAACTCGATTTTGATTTTTAGGCCTTGGTCGCCCAGTGACTTTACCGCGGCAAATAATGGTGCCGGATCCTGCCGGCCAGGATAGACGGTTCCGGTATAGACGATGTTCAATTCGGGCGACTCCGGCGGTGACTCAACGCTCGAATAGTCATCCGGGTCAAAGCCGTTGGGAATCACCGAAACCGGACAGTCGAATTTTTCCCGTAATCGATCGGCCAACGGTTCGGAAACTGTAACCAACCCAGCGGCTGTGGATAGTGTGCGACGCTCCAGCGGCACCTCAAGAGTGCGCCGCCATGTCGGCCAATCGGCGTAGTAATTATCGGTCCATAGATCGCGCAGCTCGCCGGCCCAGGGGACGTCCGCCACCCGCGCCAAGCGGCGTGCCACAATTAGCCCGGTGAACGGTGGCGCGCTGGCATAAATCATGTCCGGCCGCCAATCCGCTATCAAGCGCTTGCCGTCCCGAACGGCTTGGGGGTACCAGCCGATCTGTCCGTCAGGGATATTGAGTAGTGTCCGGTATAGCCGGACGACTTTTGCGAAGATCCCGGAAGGCGGCACCTCGCTTCGGCGGTAACGCCGCTGTTGCCTACCGAATAGGGCCAACGGCAGACCATTGATGTTCCACCACCCCGTGCGCGTGATGAATTCTTCCGGCACTTCCTGCGGCAGGGATTGCGGAAGCAGCTGTTGGCGTGCCGTCAGAACCCGCACCTCGTGGCCGGCCGCCAATAGTTCCTTCGCCAGCTTGCCCGCTCGTACTGCGCCGATCGCATTGAACGGAGGGAAGTAGAAAGACACGAGGAGAATTTTCATAAGGCTCGCTTTGCGATCACACCGAAAATTCGGCGCCAACCTGTTCCGCCCATATGACTAAGTTGGCCCAGCGCCAAGGATGGGTCACCGAGGACGATCGGCCTGAGCGGTATTCCGACCAAAGCCGCCGTACCGCTTCTGAGTTCAAAGCCGGTATATTATCAAGCCGCCCACCCCCCAACACATCATCAAAGAAATCAGCGCTTTCCTGCATCCATTTCGATTCAGGCGTCACAAAGCCAACTTTGTCCCGGCGGTCGAGTATTGCATTGGGCACCACTCCGCGCAGCGCATTTCGCAGCACTGCTTTTGTTGTGCCGCCGCGGCCAATCAGATAGTCGTCCGGCAGCGCCGCCGCGGTTTCGACAAGCTTCGTTGTCAGAAACGGAACGCGCGATTCCAAGGACACTACCATCGAGTTGCGATCAACATGGCGCAACAGAGCCGGCAAGCTCGTGCGGGTCAGCGTATTCGACAACAACGACCGAAATGTATTGTGGTCACCTGAAGCACTAGGATCGCTTATCGTCAGGCCACAGGCGCGAAACCAATCACCGTCTAACCATTGAGGCACTAGTTCTTCGCGAGCCACCCAGCGCGCGGAGTTACGCAAACCGCTGGGTAACAAGAAGGATCCTGCGCGCATAAGGTCGCGCGCTCGAGCACCGCGTGGCGCGTTAGCCGCTATGTGCCACAACAACCTCGCCGCCGATGCCAGACGGCCAGAACGAACCAGGTCCGCAAACCGGGCAGCCTGGAATACCGGGTAGCCACCGAACAACTCGTCGGCTCCTTGGCCATCGAGGATGACCTTGAACCCCGCCTGGGCTGCAGATCGATAAACACGAGCTTGGGCGTAGATACTCGTACCGGCAAACGGCAATTCCTGGCAGCCAACGAGGTCGATCAGATCGTCGGCAAATTCCGCTTCACCAACAGTCACCTTGTGAGAGACGACCGATGCGGCATCACCCGCTATATCGATCCATCGTTCCTCGCTCGGCGCGGGGTCGTCCGCAATGTAACTAAACGCATGAAGCTCGCCTGCGAATTGCTCCCGTACTGCACAGACGATAGCCGAGGAGTCGATGCCGCCCGACAAGGCCACCGCAATAGGTACATCGCTACGCAACCTCAAACGTACGCTCTCGGCAAATGTTTCGCGTAACTGCTCCGCGGCGTCATCCAGCGAGATTGACCGCACGGCAGGCTCCGGCAACTGCCAGTATCTTTGCGGCGATACGTCGGATGGACGGTTCAGATCGATTTTCAAACTGTGCGCCGGTAGAAGAGACTTCACATCGGCAAACATGGTCGCCGTACCGTCGTCGCACTGCCCAAATCGTAAATAGCGATAAAGCTCCTCCGGAGCGATACGCCGCGAAACACCAGGGAGGGTCAGTAGCGGGCGTATTTCAGACGCGAAGGCAAATCCGCTACCCGATAGCGTAACGTAATAAAGCGGCTTAATGCCGAACGGATCGCGCGCCAAAAACAGCTCGTTGGCGACAGTGTCGAGAATCGCAAAAGCAAACATACCGTCGAGCCGTAATAATGCCGCTTCGCCCCATCGGGCATAGGCGCGTAGTAGTACTTCGGTATCGCAGTTCGACACGAAGTGATCGCCCTCTGCTGCCAACTCCGCCCGAAGCTCTAGAAAGTTGTAGATTTCCCCATTGTAGATGATGGCATAGCGGCCATCCGGCGTTGCCATCGGCTGCCACCCGGCCGGGCTCGGATCCAAGATCGACAAGCGGCGGTGGACAAGCCACACATCCATCGTTTCCCCGCCCTCCGGCAAAGTCCGGCTCGGCGATAGCGGCATCTCCGGGCGCCAGGCCAGATATCCCATATCGTCGGGTCCACGATGCTCGAGGCTATCGCTCAGCGCAGCGACGACATCTGTCGTCGGGGGCGCACCATTCCCGGGAATGATTCCGGCGATACCGCACATGTCTCACCCACCGTGCCAAAGAGTGGGCCGCAGGTAAGCCGCCGCGTTTCCGATCGAACTGTAGCCGCGGAGGAAATCGTTCGTCCATTTCACGCCGAGACGCCTGAGCGATCGCCAGTCGCGACCGGACGTGGACGCCAAACTGGCCCAACTAGCCGGACTGCCTTGTGGCGGTACTTCGTATCCGTAATGCTCCGCGAGATCGCGTAGCCTAACGATGGGCAAATCAAAACGGGCTGCGTACGCTGGGTTGACCGACAGTCCGGCCATAAATGCCGCCGCCGCTCGATCTTCGTCAGAGACCGCAGCCTCGTTTGCGTCGCCCATAGTACCGTACGCGCTGTAACGCCAACTATCGAGGCGTGGACGTTCTGCACGATAGGTGTTTTCGCTGTACAGGCTGGCGATATCGAGATGTGCAGCGCTATGCCCCAATCGCTCCAACAACCGCTGAATTTCGGCTTGGGTATCATCGACGAGGTCTTCATAGCGGACGGTTAGAAAACGCGGATGTTCACGTAGCGCCCACGCGGCACTTACGTCGATTAACCACGTAGACGCAGCCAGGTAAAACCCAAACCCGCGGCGGCGCAACGAGCGATAGACGTGTAGCGGGTCCCGCACGATGTGAACAAAGACCGATTGCGGGAAGGTCTCAAGAAATGCCGCCGCGCTGTGGATATTCTCCGGCGTTTTCTCAAAGAACAACGTCGCCGCCTTACCGCGATGCTCTGCGTAATGGTGAAAAAGTTTGCCGGAGAAATCGGCGAAGCTTGCGCTTTCCTGGCGCAGCTTGGCGACCGTTTGTCGATCGAGACCGTATTCCGCGAATTCCCAGTCACCGAACCGGTCTCCAAACATGGCGTAGCACGCTGGCGACGATGACCGGCCAAAATCGCGTCGATAGTTCGCACGAAACCGACGGTAATGATCCAGCGGCGAAAATAAGTGAAGCTCCGGCCCACATACGGCGAACGGCAAACTATCCAGCAAATCAGCTAGATAGGTGCTCCCCGAACTCGGCGCGTTACCGATCGCGACAATCATGCAACCGGCTCCGGTTTGCTGAGCCGCAACAGCTCACCCCACCCGATACTTTCGCGCCGGCACAGATCGATCAACATTGCCAGCTGACGAAGCGTCGCAAGTGCGGAGAATAGGCCAACGCCGATGAGCACATTCTCGAGTAGTGCACCGGCCGCCAAACCGACGAGCGCAGCCGAAAAGTAAGCGGCCTGATAAACCAGAAAGGCGCGCTGCCGGCCGCGAACGAAAAACAATTGTGAAATCGGGGCCACTAAAAACATCGTCAAATATAACGGTGCGAGAAGGCTGGCCATCAAACCGGCAAGCCGCCACTGATCACCGAAGACGGGCGCAAACAGCCAAGGAGAGAGAACGAGAACACCGGCATACAAGGGAACCCCGGCACGGATCAACCCACGTAAACTGTCGACCGTGACAGACTTCGCGTTGCCCGACGCCATGAATTCCTGATTGGCGCGGGGATAATAGATTTGAGCGAGCGCCGCCGTCGCCATAGCAGCCGGCCAGCCAGTGGCGCGCACGGCGAGCCCGAACTGTCCCGTCAAGGCTTCGCTGTAGAATACGCCGATGACGATCACCGGCAATTCGAGAGCAGCCACGTTAAGCAGCGCCGCCGGTACGTCATAATACGGGAACTTTTTGTGCCGCGTCGCCATTGCCGACGCTCGGCCGACAGTGCGGCCCGCCTGCAACCGGAACTGGCGAACCAAGGCGCCGCCTTCGACAATCAAAAACGTCAAGCCAGCAACCGCGATACCGGCAAGATGCCCAACCGCGAGCGCCACACCACCGGCTAAAGCACTGAACGACGCCGCTATTTGCACAGCTGCCGCAACTGTCTGCTGCCCGATGCGCGCCGTCGCGATGACACCCGTATGGTGGCGCCGGCTCGCCCAATAGTTCAATGCCTGATACATCCCGCGCGCCGCGACTGCAGCCGGCAGAACCCACAACGCCGCGCCCAAGTTCTCGACCCCCAACCACAGCGCGATTTGCTCCCCTGCAACAAGAACGAGCACGACAAGTATCACCGCTATGGCAAAACTCGCGGCCCAAGCCACCTGGACCAAGCTGGCCGCTCCCCGCAGCGTTCGTGGCAAGACGATTGCGAGTTCGTAGCGCAAGCACGCACAGGTGCCGATCAGGTTGGCCAGCGCCAGATAAACGACGAACACGCCAACATCGGCAGGGGTGTAGAGCCGCGTTAAAACCGGCCACGCCGCCAAAGCCACGATCTGTCCGACAAGCGTCGCGCCGCCCAACCGCATCACACCGGAAAACAGCGGCTGGCTTGTCACGGTATCTGACTTTATTGACACGATACGGGCACCAAGTCGTCCTTTGCAGCAACCGACAGGCTTTCAATCCGCTTTTTTGTGCCAACGGCGCACCCATGACTATCGGCGGATCAGTTACAGTAGACTATGCCGCAGGGGCGTAATGAATCGCTATGATCGACGTTGGTAAAGCGAGGGGTTGATAAGATGCGCGGTCTGGAAGGGAAAGTCGCCATTATCACCGGTGGCGGTGGTGCAATCGGACGTGCCATCTGCCGGCGGCTCGCCGAGGAACGATCCGTGGTCGGCGTCTTCGACTTGGATGAAGACACGGCCGGCGAAACCGTCAGTTTGATCGAAGCCGCCGGCGGGACCGCGATCGCGCAGCAAGTCGATATCACCGACTACGACGCGGTCGCTTCGGCGGTCAGCGCGTTAGAGAAAGAGGCAGGCCCAGCCGATATTCTGGTCAACAACGCGGGCTGGGACCGGCTGGTAAATTTCCTCGATACCGAACCGTCGTTTTGGAACCAAATCATCGAGGTCAATCTGCTTGGTCCGCTAAACATGCATCACACGGTCGTGGCGGGAATGGCGGAGCGCGGCAGTGGCAAAGTGGTCAACATTGCATCCGACGCCGGCCGTGTCGGGTCGAGCGGCGAGGCGGTCTATGCCGCCTGCAAGGGCGGTATCATCGCTTTTACGAAAACGCTTGCCCGCGAACTGGCGCGCAGCGGGATTTGCTGCAACGCGGTCGCACCGGGTCCGGTCGATACACCTTTGCTCCGGTCGTTCTTTCCGGATGGCGATTTGGACAGCGGTTTAGGCAAAGCGTTTACGCGGGCGATTCCCATGCGGCGTTTGGGCGAGCCCGACGACATTCCGGGTCTCGTTGCCTTTCTGGCGAGCGAAGATGCAAGCTTCATCACCGGCCAGGTGGTTAGCGTGTCCGGTGGGCTCACGATGCACGGCTAAGGTACATGTAAATTAGGTAAACCAACAATCGGGAGAGACAGGGCGATGGACTATGAGGACATTATCTACGAGAAGGCGGACGGTATCGCGACGATCACCATCAACCGCCCCGAGGTCTACAACGCCTTCCGCGCCCACACCGTCAACGAGCTCATCGACGCGTTTCAAGACGCCGGTTGGGACAAGGAAATCGGCGTCATCGTCTTTGGCGGCGCCGGCGACAAAGCGTTCTGTACCGGCGGCGACCAATCGGCGGAAAGCAAGGCAAGCGGCCAATACGGCAATTTACGCGGCACAGTCGGAATGCCGATTTCCGAGCTGCAGGCACTGATCCGCGACGTGCCAAAGCCGGTCATCGCGCGCGTGCAAGGCTATGCGATCGGCGGCGGCAACGTGTTAGCAACGATCTGCGATATGACGATCGCCTCGGAGAACGCTAAGTTCGGTCAGGTCGGCCCCAAAATGGGCTCTGTCGACCCAGGCTGGGGCACCGCCTATCTGGCTCGCATTATCGGCGAGAAGAAGGCGCGCGAATTTTGGTACATGTGCCGTCAGTACACAGCCCATGAGGCCGAGGCGATGGGCTTGGTGAACAAGGTGGTTCCTGCCGACCAATTAGACGCCGAGATACGCACCTGGTGCGAGGAAATTGTTGAACGCAGCCCGACTGCAGTGGCGATCGCGAAACGCTCTTTTAACGCCGATACCGACCATATCAACGGCATCGGCGCGCTCGGATTCGAGGCGCTGCGTTTGTACTACGACACCGAGGAGTCAAAAGAAGGCGGCAATGCTTTCCGTGAAAAGCGCAAACCGGAGTTCCGTAAATTCGTAAAGTAGTGCCGGGGCGACGTTCGCGCTATGAGGAGACCGCCGGACACCGCGCAGCACCGATGATCGGGCCGGGGCGTTCGGTCTGTATCAGGACAACGCAGCTGAAACCTTCTTCGAACGTATAGTCAGCCACTTCGACAGTCGCGGCCTGCCCTGTCCAATCGCCGACCCGGCGCACTTCGCGAACGATGTTGTGGTTGACGAGATTCTTGCCCTTGTTTTCGCCGCCAGTGGGCTGAACGGCCTGCTGGTTTTTGTAGCGTAGCAGCCAAATCCCGGCATTACCGGCGACCGCACCGCCAACTGTGATAGCTAGGCCGCCCTGGGGAGGCGATGTCACCGAGACCGCGACCCGTTCGCCCGCATTTTTTTGCGCTTCTTTGATCCTGCGGTTGACCGTCCGTTTCCGACTACCGACCGCCTCGGTCTTGCCGTCGAACACCATCTGCGGCGTAAAGGAGTATCCGCGCCCCTCGATGTGTTTGTTATAGCGGCGCTGCCGGTCGGTTGCCTCGGGGCTTGAGAAAGTATCCTTCCAGCGTCCCGCCGAGCCGTAAACCAACTGGTCCCAATAATCGACATGATGTTCCAATGCGATGATATCGTCGCGCTTGGCGAGCTCGCCGAGATAAGCTTCTGCCGGCGGGCACGAATAGCAGCTTTGCGAGGTGAATAATTCGACCACCGTGGGCTGCTCACCTGCATCCGCAGCGGTAGCTCCGTGTGGCAGAATACCGATAGCGGTAAGGCTCAATACAGCGGCTTGCAGATGTCGTTTCATGGGATTAGCACCTCGGTTTAACGCGAATACACGAACACATTAACAAGGCAATCGGTCTTTTATTCCCTCTCTCACACAAGATTGAAGAATTTGGGGGTAACGACTTCACGTTTGCGTGAAGCGCCTAAGTTTTTACTAGCATTTCAGATGCTTAGAGGGTGTCGTGGCGCATCAGCGATATGCGTTCGAGCACCGCTATGGGGAAGTTTACGAGCTAAACAGGGAGCACGATCCACATCATGCAATTCTCTTCAAATACCGTGAAACGCACTCTCGGCGTCGCCGCTGTTATTGCCGTTGGCGTTGCCTTCGGCACCATTGGCACCAGCCCGTCCGATGCGCAGATGAGTGAACTCACCAAGCAACGCGTCGCCGCTATGAAATCGATGGGCGGCAACATGAAGAAGCTCGGCGGCGCCGTTGCCAGCGGCGACAATGCGGCAGCAGCAGCAGCAGCTACAGAGATCAACAATGTCGCGAAAGCAATCGCATCGGTATTTCCGGAAGGCAGTGGCACCGGGGAAACCAGGGCGAAACCGGAGATCTGGCAAGACTTTGCAGACTTCACCGCAAAGGCAAATGCCCTGGATGCAGCATCAGCGAAAGTGATCGCCGATGCCAACGCCGGTAATTTGGGCAGCGATCCTAAAGCGGTTGTAGGGTCAATCGGCCAGAATTGCGGTGCTTGCCACAAGGTTTACCGCGTGCCGAAGCAGAACTAGTACACGCACGTCTTGGGAGGACAACGGCCGCCAGGAATTTTCCCGGCGGCCGTTTTTCCTTATAAAGCGTTATGCGTTTGATTTTGTTAGCAACCCTGCTCCTACTATCGCCAGCCGGGCAAGATGCAGCTCTCGCGGCAAGCGCGGGCAATGCCGAACGCGGGGCTTACATTCTTCGTGTCGCCGGTTGCGGCTCCTGTCATACGGCTCCAAAAGGGGGCCAATTTCTCGCCGGCGGGCGCGAGCTCAAATCGCCGTTTGGGTCTTTTTTTTCACCAAACATCACAAGCGACGCGGAAACCGGCATCGGCAAGTGGAGCGACGAGGATTTCGTACGGGCCCTGCGCGATGGCAAGTCGCCCGACGGAAAACCCTATTACCCTTCCTTTCCCTACACGTCGTACACGCGTATGACCCGCGAAGACATGGTCGATCTAAAGGCCTATCTCGATACGGTCGAACCGGTGAGCAAGCAGGTGCCCGACCACGATCTCCGCTTCCCCTTCAGCGTGCGGACGGGCATGCATGTATGGCGCACGCTGTTCTTCGATAAGGATCCGCTGTCGCCCGATCCGGCGCAAAGCGAAGCCTGGAACCGAGGCGCCTATATCGTGAACGGCCCCGGACATTGCGGCGAGTGCCATACCCCACGGAACATACTCGGCGGTCTTAAACAAAGTCGCGCCTTATCCGGAAATCCCGAGGGTCCCGACAACGAGCCCGTCCCGAACATTACCGGCCATCCCCGATTGGGCATTAAGGATTGGAGCATCGACGACGTGGTGTCGTTTCTGCAGATCGGCATCAAGCCGGATGGCGATTTTGCCGGTGGAGCAATGACCGATGTGATCGACGACGCGACGGGCAAACTCACCGAAGCCGATCTAACTGCGATCGCCACCTACCTCAAGTCGCTGCCGGCTATCCCTGCACCGTAGCGGCCGCGTGGGTAGCGCGCTCGGGAAACAATGCCGATAAACCCTCCGCGCTGGCCGGACAGATGCCGCGCTCGGTGATCAATCCGCTGACCAGCCGTGCAGGTGTTGTATCGAAGGCATAGTTCGCCGCCGACGTGCCATCGGGTGCCAGCTGGACGGTGGCAATATCGCCGCCAGGCAAGCGGCCGGTAATGTGAGTGACTTCCATCTCGTCGCGCTGCTCGATGGGGATATCGCGCACCCCATCGCTCAATGTCCAATCGATGGTCGGCGACGGCAGCGCCACGTAGAATGGAACGTTATTGTCGCGCGCTGCCAACGCCTTCAAATAAGTACCGATCTTGTTGGCTACGTCACCATGCGCAGTCGTGCGGTCGGTGCCGGTGATACATAGATCGACCATGCCATGCTGCATCATGTGACCGCCGGCATTATCCGCAATCACCGCATGGGAGACACCGTGGCGGCCGAGTTCCCACGCGGTCAGCGCCGCTCCTTGGTTGCGGGGGCGGGTTTCGTCGGCCCATACATGAACCGGGATACCAAGGTCATGCGCCTTGTAGATCGGCGACAGCGCCGTACCCCAGTCGACAGTGGCCAACCAGCCAGCATTGCAGTGAGTTAGCACGTTAACCGGCCCATCCTCGCCCGCGGCCGCATAAGCCTCTCGTATCAAAGCAAGGCCATGGTCGCCGATAGCGCTGTTTATCGCGACATCTTCATCGCAAATTTTGGCAGCACGCCGGTACGCCAGTTCGGCGCGCGCGTCGTGGGGTTGGTTGCGGAGGAGAGCGCGCATATCGTCTAATGCCCAGCGCAGATTGACCGCCGTTGGCCGCGTCGCCATCAGCGCGTCGTAGGCCGCGTCGAGAGCGGCGTCGGACGCATCGTCGCGCATTGCCAGTGCAACGCCATACGCCGCCGTCGCGCCGATCAGTGGCGCGCCGCGAACCATCATGGTTTTGATCGCTGTGGCAACGGCTTCCACCGACGTCAAAGACACGACTTCGAAGCGATGAGGCAGCTGAGTTTGATCGATAATTTGAACCGTCCAGCCGTCATCGTCGCACCAAATGGTGCGATAGGCAGTACCGTCGACTTTCATCGTTTATTCCCCAAGCCCGTCAATACGTACCTCATCCCGCTTTGCTGATGACGAATGTCAACACGCCATCGTCCTCGGTCGCGCTCTCGAGCGTGTCGCCCGTCGCGTCACAAAAATTGTGGAAGTCCTTCATGGCGCCGGGATCGGTGGCAATCACCGTCAGCCGGTCTCCTGCCGATAGACCCTTGAGAGCCTTTTTGGCTTTTAACACCGGCAAAGGACATTTGAGTCCCGACGTGTCGAGTACGTCCATACGTCTGCTCGTTCGAGTCACTCTAGGTTGACTCATAGTGCGGTTATCGGGCGCCGCCGCAACCCCCATCTGGCGTTATCTCGATTGACCGTTTTTCTAATATGCGAATATACTAATTTTATGGATATCCACGGGCTCAAAGAAAAATCAGCGCAAGCGAGCCGCCTGTTAAAGTCGTTGGCGAACGACAGACGGTTGCTGATTCTTTGTCATTTGAGCGAGAGTGAAAAATCCGTCGGCGAGCTGGAGCGGTTGGTCGACCTCAGTCAGTCAGCGCTATCGCAACATCTTGCACGGCTACGCCGCGACGATCTCGTGCAAACGCGCCGCGAAGCCCAAACGATCTACTATTCAATTGCCAGTCTTGAGGCTGGTGAGGTTCTAAAAACCCTGTACAAGCTTTACTGCGCCGACGATGCGCCGACCACCCGGCCCACCGCCGCCGCTGGACGGCGCAGCGCGTCGGGTGTTTGAGCCGATAAATCACCACAGGGCCTCCAAGACAACGCCGATATCAACACAAACCCAAAGGCCCTACGAAAATGACACAGCAAGTCACGTTCCTGGAACCGGCAGAGGTACAGGCCAAACTCACCGACGGTACGGCCTATGTCGTTGACGTACGCGAGCCGCATGAATATGCCGAAGCACATATCGCCGGCGCCGTTCTCATGCCGCTATCACAGTTTGATCCAAGCAAAATCTCACCTCCGGAAGGTAAGAACCTGATCTTCCATTGCCGCAGCGCTCAACGCTGCGGCGTGGCCTCCGAACAGCTAATCGCTGCAGGCTACAAAGGCGCAATCTATCGCATGGCCGGCGGCCTCCTCGCCTGGACGGCGGCGGGGTTACCGGTGGAGAGCGGCGCAAACGACTAAGGCCAACAATCACGACGTCCGGGCGATTTCACGTTAGCCAATGAATATCTACCTGCCCATTGCTGAAATGTCGGTCGATGTTTTCCTGATCCTTGGATTGGGGGGCGGCATCGGATTTCTGTCCGGGTTATTCGGCGTCGGTGGCGGGTTCTTGATGACACCACTACTAATTTTCATCGGCATACCACCCGCGGTGGCCGTAGCCAGCGAGGCAAACCAAATCGTCGCTGCGTCGGTCTCTGGTGCGCTCGCACATATGCGGCGCGGTAACGTCGATATCAAAATGGGCCTGATCCTGACCGCTGGAGGCTTTGCGGGATCCGGCGTTGGGGTGTTGATTTTCACGCTGCTGCGCCAACTCGGGCAGGTCGAACTGCTGATCGCGCTAAGTTACGTGGTATTTCTCGGTGCCATCGGTTTGTTGATGCTGATCGAAAGCGGCCGGACCATGCTGCGGCACCGGGCTGGCACGGCAACCAGAGGCAAGCTGCACCAGCATACATGGCTGCACGGACTACCCCTGAAAATGCGGTTTCGCCGCTCGCGCCTCTACATCAGCGCGCTCCTGCCGATCGGTATCGGTTTCTTCGTCGGTATTCTGGCGGCCATCATGGGTGTCGGGGGCGGATTCATCATGGTGCCGGCGATGATTTACCTGCTCGGAATGCCGACCGCCGTCGTTGTCGGCACTTCTTTATTCCAGATCATTTTTGTCACCGCCAACGTAACCTTCTTGCAAGCGACCACTAATCAGACCGTCGATATCGTGCTGGCGCTATTGCTGCTCACCGGCGCCGTGATTGGCGCCCAGTTGGGAACGAAGGCGGGCGGCTTGTTGCGCGGCGAACAACTGCGCGGTCTGCTGGCGCTTATCGTTCTCGGCGTCTGCGCCAAGATTGCCTACGATCTCGTATCGACCCCGTTTGATATCTTCTCGATCAGCGAAATCTCAGGATTTGGCGGATGAGAAACCTTCATCACACAATATTGGCTATGCTCCTGTTTGTGGGAGTCGCGGCGGCACCGGCACAAGGTCAAACACCAACCCTCGCGTCGTCGCCTTTGGTAGCAGACCTCAGCGAAGATCTCATCGCAATCACAACCGGATTTACCGGCACCGAAGTCTTGCTGTTCGGAGCGACCGTGGGTTCCGGCGAAATCATTGTTGTCGTCAAGGCGCCGGAAAGCCAGGTCGTTGTGCGCCGAAAAGAACGGGTCGCCGGTGTGTGGATCAACGCCGATAGCCTAACTTTCGACAAAGTGCCCGGATTTTATCATGTCGCCGCTTCGCAGCCTCTGACCGATCTATTGCCGGAAGCGACCTTGAAAAGTGAACAAATCGGTGCCGAGAATTTGTCGTTGGAGTCTGTATCGCCAACGTCGGCCGCAGAGTTCGCTCTATTTACCGAAGCATTGATCCGTAACAAGAAGAGAACAGATCTCTTCAATGAACAGCTTGGCGAGATCAAGTTCCTCGGTGACCGGCTATTCCGTACTCAGGTACAACTCCCGTCAAACGTACCGACGGGCGCTTACACAGCAACGGTATATCTGGTGGACAAGGGAGAGATCATCGACCGCACCGACACGCTGCTGCAAGTTCGAAAATCGGGCTTCGAAGCCAAAGTGTTCGAGTTCGCCAATCAAAATGCGGCGATCTACGGTATCATTGCCATTCTTATTGCATTGGCGGCGGGATGGTTTGCCGGCATTGTCTTCCGAAACGTCTGACGCCGTTATGACCGATCAAACGACAACCGAACCAGCAAATGCCGCGCCGGACGACCGGCGCCCCGAAGTGAGCCAACCCAATGTTTTTCTTGTGGTGGCGGACAACACGCGGGAGATGCAAGTGGCGCTGCGTTTCGCAAGTCTTCGCGCGAAACGCACTGGCGGCCGCGTCGGTCTACTGCGTGTTGTACGCAAAGCCGACTTTCAGCATTGGGCGGCGATCGGCAACCTGATGCGCGAAGAAGCGCGCGATGAGGCCGAACAGTTGCTGCAAGAACATGCGGCAACGGTCACCGAGTTAACCGGCGGCGAGATGCCGATCCTCTACATCAAAGAGGGCGACACCAAGTCGGCTCTTCTCGAGCTGATCGATGAAGACGCGCAGATTCGTATTCTGGTTCTCGCCGCCGCCACGGGGACACGCGGGCCGGGACCCCTTATTACGTTCCTGATGAAAAAGATAATCGGCAAGCTGCGCATCCCGGTCACGATTGTGCCCGGAGGACTCACCAACAATCAGATCGATACGCTGACTTAAGCCCTAACCCGATTGCGTGCCTTCATGCCCGACCAAACGAGAAGCGTAAACTCGCCCGAGATTATCGATACCTCGCCGCCGGTTGCCGACGAGATCAAAACCACCACGTGTTACATGTGCGCCTGCCGGTGCGGCATCAACGTCCACCTCCGCGACGGGGCGATCCGCTACATCGAGGGCAACCGCGACCATCCGGTCAACAAAGGCGTTTTGTGCGCCAAAGGATCGGCCGGCATCATGCAGCACTATTCGCCGGCCCGGCTGTCCAAGCCGTTGAAGCGGGTGGGTCCGCGCGGCTCCAACGAGTTCGTTGAGATCGAGTGGGAGGAAGCCTTGGCGACCGCCACGGCATGGCTCACCGAAGTTCGCCGCTCAGACCCACGCAAGCTGGCTTTTTTCACCGGACGCGATCAAAGCCAAGGGTTGACCGGGTTCTGGGCGAGCCAGTTCGGCACGCCTAACTACGCGGCCCATGGCGGCTTTTGCTCCGTTAATATGGCCGCCGCCGGGCTCTACACTATCGGCGGATCGTTCTGGGAGTTCGGCGAGCCGGACTGGGAACGAACGCGTTACTTCTTGATGTTCGGCGTTGCCGAGGATCACGATTCCAACCCCATCAAAGCCGGGCTCGGCAAACTAAAAGGAAAAGGCGACGCCAAATTCGTCTCCGTCAACCCGGTGCGCACCGGCTACTCCGCCGTCGCCGACGAATGGATTGGTGTACGGCCCGGAACGGATGGCTTATTCGTTCTGGCGCTGGTTCACGAGCTTCTGCGGGCCGGACAAGTCGATCTCGCGTATCTGGTGCGCTACACCAACGCGCCATGGCTGATCTATGAAGCACCGGGCGAGGCTCATGATGGGCTGTTCGTGCGCGATGCCGACGGCAATCCCCTGGCGGTCGACAAAAACACCGGAAAACTCGTCAGCGCGTTGGCCGCCGACATTGCCCCTGCGCTGCAAGGTAAATTCGATCTAGCTGAACTCGACGGTGTCGATAGCGATATCAGCGGGCTGGCTGTGCCGGCTTTCCAGCAGTTACTCGACCGCTATAGCGATCCGCAATACGCACCGGAGGCGGTTGCCGCGCAAACTGGCGTCGACGCCGATACGATCCGCCGCATTGCGGCAGAGCTCGCCCACGCCGCCTTTCAGCAGACGATCGAGATCGACACGCCGTGGACCGACTGGGCTGGCCGCCGTCATGACAAAATGATCGGCCGGCCGGTGGCGATGCACGCAATGCGCGGCATCTCCGCCCATTCGAATGGCTTCCAGACCTGCCGGGCGATCCACATGTTGCAGATGCTGCTTGGCAGCATCGATTGCCCCGGCGGTTTTCGCTACAAGCCGCCCTTTCCAAGGCCGGCGCCACCCGGACCGAAGCCAGCGGGCCGCGGTGAGCAGATCGCCGCCGAAACGCCGATGCCCGGACCGCCGCTCGGTTTCGTCACCGGTCCCGAAGATCTTTTGGTCGAAGCCGACGGACGGCCTTCGCGTATCGACAAGGCCTTTTCGTGGGAGTACCCGCTGGCCGCCCACGGCATGATGCATCTGGTGATCCGCAACGCGTGGGCGCGCGATCCCTACCCCATCGATGTGCTGTTCATGTTCATGGCCAACATGAGCTGGAACTCGGCAATGAACACCGCCGAGACCATCGAAATGTTGACCGACATCGATCCCGACACCGGCGAATACCGCATCCCCAAGATTATCTACTCGGATGCATTTTCCTCCGAGATGGTGCCTTACGCCGACCTCATCCTGCCCGACACCACCTATCTGGAGCGGTGGGACTGCATCAGCTTGCTCGACCGGCCGATCTGCGATGCCGACGGACCGGCGGACTCGATCCGCCAACCGGTTGTTGCTCCTGACCGCGACGTGCGGCCCTTCCAGGATGTGCTGATCGATCTCGGCGCACGCCTGGGCCTCCCCGCGTTTGTCGATGAGGCCGGCAGCGCCCGTTATCCCGGCGGCTATCCCGACTACATCGCCAACCATGAACGCACGCCAGGTATCGGTCCGCTGGCCGGATGGCGCGGCGCCGACGGAACATCGCACGGCCGCGGCGAAGCAAATCCTGACCAGCTATCCCGCTATATTGAGAACGGTTGCTTCTGGCGCGACGAGTTGGCGCCCGATCAGCGCTACTTCAAGTTCGCCAACCAAAGCTACTTGCAGTATTCGGCCGACATGGGCTGGATTCCCGATGCCAATCAAATAATCCTGCAGCTCTACAGCGAACCGCTGCAGAAGTTTCGCCTGGCCGCGCAGGGACACGGGCCCCACCAGCCGCCCGGCTCGCACCGCGAGCGGCTCGAGACCTTCTTCGATCCGTTGCCGATCTGGTACGCACCCTTCGAGGAGGAATTCAGCACGGACGAATCCTATCCGATACACGCGCTCACCCAGCGGCCGATGGCGATGTACCATTCGTGGGGGTCGCAAAACGCTTGGCTGCGGCAAATCCATGGCTGGAACCGGCTCTTTGTTCATGCTGACACAGCCCGCGACGCGGGACTCGCCGATGACGACTGGGCGTGGATCGAGAGCCCCTATGGTCGCGTCAAGGCGCAGATCAAATGCATGACGGGCTGCAACCCAGCGACCGTGTGGACGTGGAACGCGATCGGTAAGCGCCGCGGTAGTTGGAATCTCGACGACAACGCACCGGAATCACGTCGCGGCTTCCTCCTCAATCATCTGATCACCGATCTGCTGCCACCGAAAAACGGCCATCGCTACGCCAATGCCGATCCGATCACCGGACAGGCGGCCTGGTTCGACTTGAAGGTGCGCTTGAGCAAAGCGGAACCCGGCGAAGCGGAAGAAAGCGAACCTGTATTCCCGGTCCTGGAAGAATTACCCAACACCAAGAAACGCCCCGCAATCTTACGCTACGGTGAACGCTTCCTGCCTACCGGCGACTGGCGGCGGAGGCGGGCGTCATGACGAGCCTGCCCAAAACGCCACCGGAGAAAAAGCTCGGTCTGGTGATCGACCTGGATACCTGCGTCGGTTGCCACGCTTGCGCGGTGAATTGCAAGGAATGGAACACGGGCGGCCATTCAGCCCCCCTCACCGATCTCGAACCTTATGGCGAAGATCCTCACGGTGTCTGGTTCAATCGGATCCACACGTTCGAAGCCGGCGAAGGAGCGCAGGGGCGCACCGTGCATTTTCCCAAGAGCTGCCTGCACTGCGACGAGCCGGCCTGCGTGACCGTATGCCCCACCGGCGCGTCCTATAAGCGCGAAGAAGACGGCATCGTTTTGGTCAATGCCGACACCTGCATCGGCTGCAAACTCTGTTCATGGGCATGCCCCTACGGCGCACGCGAGTATGACTACACCGATGGGGTGATGAAGAAATGCACCCTGTGCATCGACCGCATCTACAACGAGAACCTCGAAGAAGAGGACCGGGTACCCGCCTGCGTATCCACCTGCCCCGCCTCGGCCCGTCATTTTGGCGACCTGGGCGATCCGAACTCCGAGGTGTCGCAGCTGGTGCGCGAGCGCGGTGGCTATGACCTGATGCCCGAGATGGAGATGCAGCCGGTCAATAAATATCTGCCGCCGCGGCCAACAAAAACAACAGCCGGCGACACCGGCGCGCCCGCTGCCTTGCCCGGTGATGCGTCTGAAACCGTCGATACAACGGGCCACGGTTTCCTGGCCTGGGTCGACCGGGCGCTGTCGCGTTAGCATCGGGTTCGTTCGCCGTGCATCCCGCCTACTCGGTCATTTTTTTCACAACAGCGTCCGGCGCAGGTTATGGGCTGTTGGTCTGGCTCGCTGTTGGGACCATTTTTTTCGACCTGCCGTCCGATCGCTGGTTCGGATTTACCTCCTTCGCCGTCGCGCTAGTCCTGATTACTTTTGGGCTACTCTCATCGACCTTCCACCTGGGTCATCCGGAACGGGCCTGGCGGGGACTGACCCAGTGGCGGTCGTCGTGGCTATCGCGCGAAGGCGTCGCAGCGGTCCTCACTTACATTCCCGCTGGGCTTGCCGCGATCGGCTGGGTGTTCCTGACCCGCAACGATGGCGTGTGGGCCTGGCTGATGGCAGCCGCCGGGATACTGGCAATCGTCACCGTGTATTGCACTGCGATGATCTATCAAAGTCTGCAGGCCATACCGCGCTGGAACACGCCTTGGGTGACGCTGGTCTATCTCGGATTCGCCCTGGCCAGTGGAGCGTTGCTGTTCCATCTCGGGGTCCGCGCCTTCGGTCTCGATCTCGTTGGCAGCGGTTGGGCCGCGGCGGCTCTGACGGCCGCTGCCTGGATCGTAAAACTGATCTACTGGAACAGAATCGACCGCGCTCCCGCTAGGTCGACAGCGGAGACGGCCACCGGATTGGGACATCTCGGTAGGGTTCGTCTATTCGAGGCGCCGCATACCGGCGACAATTACCTGATGCGCGAAATGGGCTACAAGGTCGCCCGCAAGCACGCAACACGACTGCGCATCATCGCGCTCATCCTGGGTGGCGCGATACCAGTGATTCTGGCCGTGGCGGCCACTCAACTATCTGACCCGGCCGCGGTGCTGGTGGGATTGCTGGCTGTTTTGTCGGCAGGTGCGGGATTGCTCGTCGAACGCTGGCTGTTTTTTGCCGAGGCGGTTCACGCGGTGTCGCTCTATTACGGCATGGACTCCGCTTAGACCGCCAACGACGGCATCTGGATAGGGCCGTCGATCAGTTGATTGACGAACTGGTGGACGTAGGCATTGTCGGTCGCTTCGAGTTCGTCAATTGAGCCCTGCCAAACGATGCGGCCTTCATGAAGCATCGCCACCCGCTCGGCGATCTTGCGCACGACAGCCATATCGCTCACGACCGAGATAATCGTCGCGCCGAGCTCGCTTTCGCGTTCGATAATGAGTTCGCTGATGATGTTGCTCATAATCGGGTCGAGACCGGCGGTCGGTTCATCGAGGAAAATGATCTCCGGGTCGGTCGCGATCGCCCGGGCTAATCCCGCGCGCTTTTGCATACCTCCCGACAGTTCGGCGGGATATAGGTCTGCCGTATCCGCGGTGAGGCCGGCCGAGCCGAGCTTTTCGATGGCCCGCGCCCGCGCCGTCGAGTTATCTACTGCCGGGTCCTGCAAGAGCCGGAAAGCCACATTCTCCCAGACGGTCAAACTGTCAAACAGGCCTTGCCGCTGAAACAGCACACCGAAGCGGCTCATCCAGGCCATTCTTTCGTTCTCCGACAGGCCGACGGAGTCTTGCCCATCGATTTCGACCCGGCCGGAGTCCGGTGGCACCAGTCCGAGAATAGTTTTCAGCAGTAGCGATTTTCCGCTGCCCGAGCCGCCAATCAGGACCAGCGACTCTCCGGCGGCAACATCGAGCGAAATGCTATCGAGCGCGCGGTAGCCATCGAACGTCTTGCAGACATCGATCAGGCGAATCTTCGGCGTTGTCATGCGCTTCTTATGGCGCCTGCCCGTGAGTCGGCCCTACTGCATCGTCGGCATGGTCAGGCTATGGCCTTCGCGTACGCCGGACTTTGGCCAGCGCGACGTTATTGCCTTAAGGCGCGTGTAGAACCGCACGCCTTCCATGCCATGCATGTGGGTGTCGCCGAACAGTGACCGTTTCCAGCCGCCGAAACTGTGATAAGCGACCGGAACCGGGATCGGCACGTTGACGCCAACCATGCCGATTTGAACCCGCTCGGTGAAATCGCGCGCGGCATCACCGTCCTTGGTAAAGATGGCCGTACCGTTGCCATATTCATTGCGGTTCACCAGATCGACGGCGCTCTCGTAGTCGGGCGCTCTTACGACCGACAGAACGGGGCCAAAAATCTCTTCCTTGTAAATCGACATGTCTTCGGTTACGCGGTCGAACAGGCTGCCGCCCAAGAAGTAGCCGTTCTCATAGCCTTGCATTTTGAAGTCGCGGCCATCGAGTACGAGTTCGGCTCCCTCCTCGACGCCCTTGTCGATCAATCCCTTAATCCGGTTGTAGGCTTGTTCGGTGACGACGGGTCCCATTTCGATATCGGGATCGCCGCCTGGGCCGATCTTTAGCTCCTGAACGCGCGGTACCAAGTTCTCGACCAGACTATCGGCAGTCTGATCGCCAACGGCGACGGCGACCGAGACGGCCATGCAACGCTGGCCCGCCGACCCGTAACCGGCTCCGATCAGGGCGTCGGCTGCTTGGTTCATGTCGGCGTCGGGCATGACCACCATATGGTTCTTGGCGCCGCCCAGCGCCTGAACGCGCTTACCGCTCGCCGCCGCAGTCGAATAGATATAGGACGCCACCGGGGTAGAGCCGACGAACGATACCGCCGAGATGTCGGGGTGCGTGAGGATGGCGTCGACCGCCTCCTTGTCGCCGTTGACCAGATTGACGACCCCATCGGGCACGCCGGCCTCTTTGGCAAGCTCGACCAGCCGCAGCGGACAGGAAGGATCGCGCTCCGAAGGCTTCAAGATGAAGGTGTTGCCGCACGCGATCGCCAGGGGGAACATCCAAAGCGGGATCATCGCGGGGAAATTAAAGGGTGTGATACCCGCACATACACCGACCGGTTGGCGGATCGAAAACGCATCGACCCCCGTGCCGACGTCTTCGGTAAAGTCGCCCTTCAGCAAATGGGGTATACCGCACGCGAACTCGACCACCTCGCGGCCGCGCGTAATGTCGCCTTTGGCATCTTCGATCGTCTTACCGTGTTCCGTCGTAATCAGCTCTGCCAGCTCATCGATGTGCTGCAGAATGAGTTCGTTGAAGCGGAACATAACGCGCGCGCGCCGCAGCGGCGGCAATGCCGACCATTCGGGCAGCGCTGCCTGAGCGGCTTTGACGGCGCTATCGACGTCCGCCGAGCTGGCCAGCCGAACCTCGGCGACCTGTTCCCCTACCGCCGGATTGAAGACCGGTCCGGTTCGCGTCGACTGCCCGTCGACAAGCTCGCCGTTTATCCAATGTGATAGCGACTTCATGGCTCTACTCCCGTTAGCGCCTTCCCAACCAGACGGCGTGACCGGTACCCGTGATCAGACCTTTGGTGGCGCAAATTTTTCAGTTATCCCAGCTATAGGAGACACCACGGGCAGGCGCAAGCTGCCAATTGGCGCACCCTCAGCCGGCCTTCGGCACCGGCGTCAGATCGCCCAGTTGGCCGCGAAAGAAGACCAACGGTTCGCCCGCCGCGGTTTCGAAGCGTTCAACTTCGCCAACGATAATAACGTGGTCGCCGCCGTCGTGGTGGACAACATTGCGGCATTCGAAATACGCCAAACAGCCGTCGAATACCGGCGCCCCCCCGAGGCCTTCGGCGAATTCGACGCCGTTGAACTTGTCATCGCCCGATTTAGCGAACTTCATACACAGATCGCTCTGCCCTTCGGCCAAAATGTGGACGCAGAAATGGCTCGCATTCTCGAGGACTTTCAGACTGGGCGAAACCCGGTCCAGGCTCCACAAGACGAGCGGTGGGTCTAGCGATACCGAATTGAACGAGTTGGCCGTCACACCAGCCAGGGCGCCGTCCTCTCCCTTCGCCGTAATCACGGTAACACCGGTGGCGAAGTTGCCCAGGGCGTTACGAAACGCACGCCTATCGAAGTCTTGGTCCGCCATACAGATTGAGCCCCAACCGGTCCGCACGAGTTGTCAAAGAGCGAAGAACAGGAAGGCCAAGATACTGACTTGGACTGGCGAGACCAACCCCACAGGGACTAGATCAGGTGGTAGCAGCACCATTCGTCGGGGCCGCGGACTGCCCACCAAAAGTGCAGAAAAAGCGAATCACTTGTGCAGGTTGACTAGAAAACGGGCAAATCACCGCGATTTGACTGCCAGCTCAAATTGGTCCGGTACCGGTATCAATTAAACGAAATAGCGATCGCATTATTTTCACCCTCGAACGAGAACCTGCGAATATCTGTACTTATGGCCTGTTTTTTTGAATCAAAAATGGAATCTTTGAATCATTCTAAATATAAAGATCAGAAATTACACTACTTCGTCGAAGATGACGATTTCTCAATAATAATAAGAAAGTAAAAAAATAGTGTCTTGTCTGCTTGTCGATAGATCATTTCAAACGGACTTGACAGTTGTAACACATTTTGTGGGATATTAATTGCAGCCCACTAGATAGTGGGTCCTTAGACTTATAAGTCTTTAAATCGCCCAAAGGGGGACTCATGCCTGAAAATGCGATTGAGAAAATTAAACGTTGGATCGGTCAAGTAACCGAGCTTGGCCTTCTCCTCGTTGCTCTTGCAATCGTTCTGCAGATTCTTCTCGGAAATACTATTCCGTTTTTTGGCAACGTCGTTGGCAACTTAACAGGTCTTATCGCAACCCTCGGAAACAACGGCCTCGTCGGCTTGATTGCGATTGGTATTATTCTTTGGCTGTTCGCGAAGCGGAGCCCAGGCTAAGCCGCTTGAACCCGCGACTGGCGCACTAAGGGTATGCGCCGATTCTCTGGCCGCCCCGATAGTGATATCGGGGCGGTTTTTTGGTGCCGACCTCAATAACGTCGGACAGTTGCCCATGTTGCGCAGGGCGCTACAGTGACACGGTGTTCAAATAGGTCACTGGACTGACAAATGCCGCTAACCCCGCCGCGCGACGGCGTCGAAATACACTACGAAGCCCATGGCGATGGTCCGCCCCTAATCCTGATCAGCGGGACCGGCCACGATCTTACTTTTTGGTCCGGGCAGCTTCCCTTTTTCTCGCCTGAGTTCCGCACGATCGTTTTCGACAATCGCGGGGTTGGGGGATCGAGCGTTCCGCCGCCAGGGTACTCCCTAGCCGATATGGCCGATGACGCCGCCCATGTCCTCGATGACGCCGATATCGACAACGCCCATGTTATGGGCTTTTCCATGGGTGGCCATATCGCCCAGGAACTTGCGCTAAACCATCCCGATCGCGTGCTCAGCCTGGGCATCCACCATAGCTGGAGCCGCAACGGCGCGCGGCTTAGGAAATTTCAGGAAACACGGCGATATCTCGCGGAACACGACCAACGGATCGCGCTGGCCGAAATTAGCATGCTCGCCCTACACGCCTCGGCCTACTACGACGACCATGCAGACGAAATGGACGCGCACCGGGCTTTTTTGTTGGAGCAATCGCCGGTTAACGCCGGATGGATCGGCCAGTTGGAAGCCTGCATTAAAGGCGACACCTACGACCGGCTGCCACAAATCGACATACCGACACTGATCACCTGTTCCGATCTCGACCTCATCGCGTCACCGCACCTGTCCCAGGTCATCCACGACCGGATCGCTGGATCGGAGCTCCGGCTATTGGAAGGGACCGGTCACGTCGCCCTAATGGAGGCACCGGAGGCATTCGCCAATGTCTGCCTCGAGTTCCTTCGTAAAGTATCGAACAGTGAGACATAGCTGATCGGCCTCTTGAGCCAACTCCGCGGCCACCCGATAATCGGATCGAGAAGCCCGGCGAGCCAACGCCGGCGATAAGACAGAGGGGAGTGTCATGCGCGGACTCATAATGGACCGGCCGCTGTTGATATCCAGCTTGCTGGAACACGCTGATCGGGTTTCCGGCGACCGGGAGATCGTTTCGCGTTCGGTCGAAGGCCCGATCCACCGCTACACCTACCACGACGCCCATACCCGATCGCGCCAACTGGCCAACGCCTTGGCATCTCTCGGCGTCGAATTTGGCGACCGGATTGCCACCCTCGCCTGGAACACCTACCGGCACCTAGAGATCTACTACGCGGCGTCGGGCGTCGGTGCGATTACGCACACCCTCAACCCCCGCCTGGCGCCGGACCAACTCACCTACATCGTGAACCACGCGGAAGATTCGTACATCTTCGTCGATCTCGATCTAGTGCGATTGGTCGACGCAGTCGCCGACGACCTCACATCCGTTAAGGGTGTGGTGGTGATGACAGACAAAGCGCATATGCCCGAGTCAAAGATCGCCAATTTGATTTGCTACGAGGAATTGATCGACAGCCACTCCGACGACTTCGAGTGGCCGGAATTCGATGAGAACACGGCATCGTCGCTCTGTTACACATCG
Source organism: Alphaproteobacteria bacterium (assembly GCA_965267185.1). Taxonomy (GTDB): domain Bacteria; phylum Pseudomonadota; class Alphaproteobacteria; order UBA6615; family UBA6615. Next base: position 1,941,909 of record OZ253937.1, read on the forward strand.
GGCACGACAGGTAATCCGAAAGGCGCGCTCTATAGCCACCGCTCGACGATTCTTCACGCCTATGCGTCGGCACTCCCGGATGTCCTAAACCTGGCGGAACGTGAAGTCGTATTACCGGTCGTCCCCATGTTCCATGTAAACGCCTGGGGCATTCCTTACGGCGCCACAATGACAGGGGCCAAACTGGTGTTTCCCGGCCCTAAGCTCGATGGTGCGAGCCTCCATGAACTCCTCGTTGCGGAGGACGTTACGTTTGCGGCGGGTGTCCCAACCGTCTGGCTTGGCTTGTTGAACCACTGGCGCGAAAACGACACGAGGGTTCCCTCGCTGGAGCGCACCGTGATCGGTGGCTCTGCCATTCCCCAATCCATGCTCGAAGCCTTCCAAGACGAGTTCGGTGTCGAGGTCCGGCATGCCTGGGGTATGACCGAGATGAGCCCGCTCGGCACCATTTCGCTCGTCAAACCGCGTATGGCAGAGGACAGCAAAGCCACAAAACACCGGCAGCAGATCAAACAGGGCCGGCCCGTTTTTGGCGTCGATATGAAAATCGTCGACGACCAAGGCAAGGAACTGCCCCATGACGGTAAAGCCTATGGCGAGCTCATGGTGCGCGGCCCGTGGATCACCAGCGGCTATTTCAAGCTCGACGATTCCGATGCCCATGGCGACGATGGCTGGTTCGCCACCGGCGACGTGTGCACGATCGATGCGGACGGCTATATGGAGATTACCGACCGCTCGAAAGACGTGATCAAGTCAGGCGGCGAGTGGATAAGCTCGATCGATCTGGAAAATCAGGCGATGGGCCACCCAGATGTCGCGCAAGCAGCCGTGATCGGCGTTCCGCACCCCAAATGGGACGAGCGGCCGCTTCTGATCGTCGTCCCAGCGCCGGACAAAACACCCGAACTCGAAGACGTGAATGCGTATTTGGCGGATAGGGTCGCAAAGTGGTGGTTGCCGGACGACATGGTCCTTGTCGAAGCTCTACCCATTGGCGCCACCGGCAAAGTACTGAAAACCAAACTGCGCGAACAATTCGGCGATCACCAACTGCCGACGGCCTAACGCGCGGGAGAAGACGCAAGGTCGAGGCGGTAAACCGTCGCGGGCTCGCGCAAGGTCCGCACACCCGACTCCAGCATTTGCCAGCCGCGGCGCTCCAGCAAAGTCGAACCGCTGGCGGTATCGGAATAGAGTGCCTCGAGACCGCGTCCACGCGCTTCATCTTCTATCGCCGCGATGAGAGCCGAAGCGATGCCTTTGCCGCGGTGTTCGGGCGCAACCAACAACGCCGCCAGCCAGGGGCTGAGATGGCGGTGGGTTTCCAGCGAATACGGTTTAAGCGCCGCCGTGCCGAGGATGTTTTGGTCGGCGTCCAGCGCCACCACCGCTATCGGAAGCTCGTCGCGATTGCAGCATGCCGCTAGATCGGTTTCGGCATCGCCAGGACCATCCGGGCCGTAATACGGCCCCCACTCCGCGATAAACCATTCGGTCAAAATGGGAACCGCAGCCGGTGCGTCTGCGAGATGAACGATCTGCAGCTTGGGAGACATCGCCTTAATCCGCCGGTGAACGCCCAACGCTAGCACCGATGCACCCCATAGAGTGAGGCTCAGCGCTGCAACTCTGTTATGCCGTGCGCGAGCGCGTCGTCATAACGAGGCCCGCCGCCATCGCCAAGGCGGCCGCCGCCACCAAGGAAGCCAATAGGAAACTATTGCCAAACCCATAGGTTACGCCGGCGAATGTCGGGCCGATCATCTGGCCAAGCCCGAATGCGGCGGTCATCAGGGCAAGGCTTCGGCGCGGATCGCCCGCCGTTAGATCCCGGGCGTAAATGAAGCCCAATGCAGTGATTCCCATGAAAGTGCCACCGAGCAGCGCGGCCCCCAGGAGGACCAACAATCCGTTGGTCGTCAAAACGCTCAAGGCCACGCCAATGGCCTCCACAATACAAGCGAGTGCAAAGCTGCGGTCATTTCCCAACCGCCGCCCGGCCCATGTCCACAGAGCGACCGATGGAATAGCGGCGAGGCCGAATACCAGCCAGACGACCGGTTCGATCGATTGTAGTTCAGCGATCGTTCGGACCATCGTGGAGATAAATGTTGCCGTGATCACATAGCCGAAGCCGAACAAACCGTAGGCCACGATCAACGCAAGCAGGCGCCCGTTAACACCGTCGCTCTGCGCGGACGGCGCCGGACGCTCGGCGTCTAACTCGCGCGGCACCAAGAGGATCACGGCGGCGAGTCCGACGAGAGCGATCGCACCGCTCACAATCCATTGGGTCTGCCAATCGGCGTCACGCGCCGCGAGACCGGAGACAACCACGGCAGATACCGCGATGCCGACCCCGACACCAGCAAAGTGAATCGCCGATAGCCCCGACCGGCCGGAGGCCGCCAGCCGATCCAAAACCAGCGCAGACGCAAAAACCAAAACGAATGCGCTCGCCACACCGCCGACAAACCGCAGCACCAGAAACAACTCCAGCGACGCCGTCAGCCCCATCGCTCCCGTCGTCACGGCGCTAACGGCAAGCGCGCCGACCAGCCAGGCCCGCCGGCTGCCCGGCAGGTTCGACGCAGCGGCCGCAAGAGCGCCCAACAAGTAGCCAAGGAAGTTGACCGACGCGATGATGCCAGCCTGCGGCTTAGTCAGGCTAAGGGCCTCCTCCATGAAGGGCAGCACAGGCGTATAAACGAAGCGGCCGATACCCATTCCCGCTGCGAGCGCGATAAGGCCGCCGAGGGCGACACCAACACCGATATACGCTCGTGACTGATCGCCCATGGCACCGCCGCTTCCGATCACACGGGCGCCAGACTAGGGCTGCGCAACAATCGCGAAAACTGAAATTTTGTGATTGTAGCTATCGTTTTTTGAGATATCTGATTTAGCCAACCGCTCGAAGGGGACGTAAGCTTGTGCGCGCGCTATCGAGGAACGACGCGAGGGCACTCGACAGATGGTCGTCGCGGCAGCGGATGAACAATGTGTCGGCCTCGGCTTCGCTTGCGGGAAGCTTGTGCAGCGCGACCCGGTCGCGGAAAGCAGCGGATTCGAGCACTCCTCTCGGCAACAACGTGATGCCCAACCCGGCGGCGACGCAGCTCACGATTGTCTCGATCGTACCGAATTCGAGCTGCCGTAAACCGACGGTGCCTCGCCGCGTCAATATCTCCTCCAACCGCTGCCGATAGGAGCAGCCGGCCCGGAGAACGGCGATTTTGAGGTCGCCTTTGTCCGATAGCGTTTGGAGCGATTTCACCGTCGGCGCCGTCGCAACAACCAACTCCTCGCGAAAGACGATTTCTTGCTCCAACGCCTTGTGTTCAACTGGGCCACACACGAAAGCCCCTTCCAACTGGCGCGCCAGAACGGCGTCGATCAACTCGCGGGTCGTGCCGGTTTTCAATACCAAATCGACGTCGGGATATTCAGCAACATAGGTTGCAAGAATCGGGGAGAGGCGCAGCGCCGCTGTCGTTTCGAGTGAGCCGATGGTCAGAAGCCCCTTCGGTTTGCCATCGTCTTCGACAACGCGGCGCGCTTCATCGAGCAGATGGCCGGCTTGGCGGGCATACGGCAGCAGCCGCGCACCGGCGTCGGTCAAGGTGACACCGCGGCTATGCCGCTCAAAAAGACGGGCGCCCAACTCATTCTCAAGCGAGCGAATACGGCTGGTTACGTTCGATTGGACCGTGTTCAACTCCTCGGCGGCCCGGTTCATTCCACCCAAGCGCGCAACGGCCTCGAAAACCTTCAAAGCAGCAGTATCCATTGTCGCGTCCTCAGCTACTGGCGGATGCGCGCATTCTATTCGTAAAATTCGGCAGCGAGAACCTAACGCCCGATCACAGACTCGCTTTCGAAGATCGGTGTCTATCGCCCGTTTTCAGCGGCGCACGCTTCCATCCATTGCCGGGTCGGCGGCGATTTGCCGCGCCGCCGTCGCGATAAGCTCGGCGGGCCATGCTGCCTGGATCCGCTCCAGCAGTGTGTCGGCCTGCGGCACGCCGCGGCTCCGCGCTTTCATCAGCCAAATCAAACCGTCGATGCGCTCACTATCGCTTGACGCCGCATTGAGCCGGAGAACGCCTAGATTGTACTGCGCGGGGCCGTACCCCTTTTGAGCGGCGCGTTCGTACCATTGCGCAGCTGCCTGTGGATCGGCTTCCCGGCCCTGCCCTCTATCGAGCAAGGTTGCCAGCTTAAACTGTGCTTCTACATTTCCTTGAGCGGCAGCCTTTTCGTACCAGTCGGCCGCGGCGGAAAGATCCCGCGCAACATCGGTACCTGTTTCATATTTGAGGCCGAGCAAGAACTGCGCCCCAGCATCACCGGCTTCCGCCCTATCGAAGTACCATCGCAATGCTTCGCCATAAGTGCCGCGGGACAGGTGTTCGCTGGCATGAGAAGTCACCGGCACGAGAAGTGCACTCAAATACAAAGCAAACGCAATTGTCCTGGCCAAGACGCTTCGCCCCCGGTGTCCGGCATAAGAATGACGGATTGCTGCGATTCACGCGACTACACGCCATAAAATTGTAACAGATTCAAGCCGAGGCTAAGGCTTTGCCAACCGCCGTCTCGGTTCCGGTCCTTCGAACCCGACGAGACGCTCTTCGCCGCCTTCGAGCGGTTCATCGAAACAATCGCCGACGCCGATGGTCTCGTAACAATAGATGGGTTCGGGGGTTCTACGCACCGGCTCGGCCTCTTGCAGGTCGCCAAACAACCAACCGCTGGACAAAACCTTCTCGAGCGACGGCGCTTTGTCAGCCAGGGGATTTTCGCAGGCGCTCAACGCAAAACAGGCACCGAGCAAGATCGCGCCACGGCGAACCGGAACTGTCGGAAGGAGACGCATAGTACTCAGAAGTATATCAGAGCACGGTTAACGTCTTGTTAGTAAATTGAAAAAAATCCGGCTACGCGTTCACATCGATAACAGTCCGGCCACGCACCTGCCCACGGAGAATTTCGCTAGCCAATTGTGGAATATCGGCCAGCGGACGCACCGTCGTGATCGCGTCCAGCTTATCGAGCGGTAGATCGTCCACGAGGCGCTGCCAAATTCGCTGACGGTTTTCTGCCGGCTGCATAACAGAATCAATGCCGAGCAGATTCACACCCCGCAACAGGAAGGGGAGAACCGTCGTATTCAGATCGTTGCCGCCCGCCAGCCCACACGCCGCGACCGACGCACCATATTTCATTTGCGTAAGTACAGTCGCCAGCGTGGTGCCGGCAACGGAATCGACACAACCCGCCCAGCGCTCTTTTTCAAGCGGCCTCGGTTCGGCAGCGGACAACTCATCGCGGTCGATAATTTCGGCGGCTCCCAGGTCGCGCAGGTAGGCATCGAGTTCGCGGCGTCCCGTAGACGCCACCACCGAATAACCGCGCGCCGCTAAAATAGCGGTCGCCGTGCTCCCGACACCGCCCCCCGCACCGGTAACCAACACGTCGCCGTCGTCCGTGGCGAGCCCCGCTTGTTCCAGCGCATCGACGCAGAGCATAGCAGTAAACCCCGCGGTGCCGACCGCCATCGCTTGAAGCGTGGATATTCCGTCGGGCAATGGCACCAACCAACCGGCTTGCACCCGTGCCCGTTGCGCGAAGCCGCCCCAGTGGGTTTCGCCGACGCGCCACCCGGTCAACACAACCTTATCGCCCGCCTTGTAGTCGGCACTGTCGGAGTCCTTCACCGTGCCGGAAAAATCGATTCCCGGAACATGGGGAAACGAACGAACGAGACGACCTTTATTGCCGTCAACGATCAGGCCGTCCTTGTAGTTGACGGTGGAGTACTCCACCGCAACGGTGACATCTCCTTCCGGCAAATCGTTTTCCGACAGCGATTTGAACTCTGCCGTGAAATCGTCGCCGTCGTTGAGGACCAGCGCTGTGAAGTCGTTCGCCATGATTTGTTGGATCCCTGATTTCTGGAGCGGTATCGCCAGCTTTTTTTGTACGCCAACCCGGCGCTTCTATTTGCTTCGATTCTAGTAAACGCCGTAGCTTGTAAGTTATCACAGTCCGGCCGGTCAAACCCGAGCAGCGGCATTAGAGGTTTCCTTTGTGCCCCATCATTCGATAGGGTTCGGCCTGGTTTTAGAACTTGGGGGAAAAGCCATGAAGCTTGGCGCATTTATCATATCGTTTCTATCGGCGGTCGCACTTTCAGCCATTCTAGTAGCGCCACCGGCATCGGCCGACGATCCAAGCTTCTTAAGCGTCGGGCTAGGCTATTACGACTTCGATGACAACGAACAGGCCGCTGACTTCCGTTTCGAATACCGGCCCGGCGTAAAATATCTCGGCTTTGTGAAACCCTGGTTGGGCGTCGAGCTGACCTCGGATATCGCCGCATACGGCGCCGTCGGCATTCTCACGGATATTTTCTTTGGCCGCCGGGTTGTTGTGACGCCGAGCTTCGGTGCCGGTGTCTACTCCGACGGCGACGGTAAAGACCTCGGCAGCGCCATCGAATTTCGCTCACAGTTAGAGATCGGATATCGTTTCGACGACCGGTCACGGCTAACTGCCGCGATCAGCCACATATCCAATGCCGATCTCGACGACCAAAACCCCGGCGCCAATATTCTGTCGGTCTACTATCACTTCCCGCTGAGCCGTCTTACCGGCGGAGAATAAAAAAAACGCCCCTTGCGGGGCGTTTTCTTTGGATATGTCTCTCCGGTAGGAGGCGCTAACGCAAGCGCTCGAGGACCGACACGTAGTTCGAGACCGCCGAACCGCCCATATTGAAAACGCCGGCGAGCTTGGGATCGGGAAGCTGCATATCGCCCGCGGCACCCGTGAGCTGCATCGAGGCAATAATGTGCATCGAAACGCCGGTTGCACCGAGAGGATGTCCTTTCGACTTGAGCCCGCCCGAACGGTTGATCGGCAGCTTGCCGTCGGCAGCGGTCCAGCCTTCTTTGATCGCCTTTTCACCCTCACCACGCGGCGTGAGACCCATGGCCTCATAGGTGAGCATCTCCGCACTGGTAAAGCAGTCATGGACTTCAGCAAACCCGAGGTCTTCCAGGGTAATCCCAGCTTCGGCGAATGCCTGACCCCACGCCTGCGCGGGTCCCTCGAAGTCGATCACATTGCGGCGGGACATCGGCATGAAATCCTGCACATGCTGCGCTGCCCGGAAATACACCGCCTTATCCATCTTCAGCGCCGTATCGACATCGGCGAGGACTAAAGCCGCCGCACCGTCAGAAACCAATGAACAATCGGTGCGCTTGAGCGGGCCGGCAACGACCGGGTTTTTGTCGGAGGCGTTGCGGCAGAAATCGTAGCCGAGATCTTTCTGCATCTGCGCGTATGGATTATCGCAGCCATTCTTGTGGTTCTTTGCCGCGATCATTGCCAGCGCATCAGACTTGTCGCCATAAGCCTGGAAATAGCGGTCGGTAATCTGACCGAAGATCTCGGCAAAGCTCGATGCCGATTCCTCGCGCAGGTAGGACGCCTTGGAGAGGATACCGCCGAGGACCTCACCGCTGACCTCGGTCATTTTCTCTACGCCGACAACCAGTACGACGCGCGCCTTTTTGGCCGCGATATGATTTAGGCCTTGATAGAGCGCCGCCGAGCCGGTGGCGCAGGCATTTTCGACATGGGTCGCCGGCTTGAACCGAAGATCGTCCGAAGCCTGCAACACCAACGAAGCGGGAAACTCTTGACTCACAAAACCACCACCGAACGTGCCGAGATAAATTGCATCGATGTCCTTCGGCTCAACACCGGAGTCCTGGAGCGCACCGGTCGCGACCTGGACGATCATGTCCTCGATGTCTTCGCCCTCGTGCTTTCCGAATTTCAGATGGTCCCAACCGACGATACACGCTGTCATCTCGTATCTCCTTGTGACGGAGCCGGCGATCTACGTCCCGGCTCCGTTGAATTCTTGAAGGCCGTATATACCGGCCCACGACCGAGGCTAGTACCGTTTGAGCACTAACCCGCGACGGTCTCAGGTATTTAACTAAGCTGCCCGGCGGGCATCGTCCAGAACATCGAGGACATTGCCGCCGACACCGGAATTTCCAACGATATGGTGATTATGCCATAGCGCATAAAATAGCAGCAACCAGACAGCAAATCCCTGCCTTTTGCCGCGGCGAAGATAGAGATTTTCGACCTTCTTGGGGTCGCAAATCTCCATGATTCCGGGCTGCCGGGCCACCAGGGGCCCAATTTCCGCCCCTCGCGCGAAAATCCATTCCGCCACCGGCACCGAAAAGCCGCGTTTTCGCTCGAACGCGCCCGAAATCGGCAGCCGGTTGTCCAGCCACCGCCGCAGCAGCCATTTACCGAGACCGTCCTTGACCTTCATTTGATCCGACAGGCGAAACGCTACTGCGGCGACGCGGGGATCGAGATAGGGCGTGCGGCCTTCAACGCCATGCGCCATCAGGCACCGGTCTACCTTAGTCAACAGGTCGTTGGGCAACCAGTCGGCGCAATCGGCTGCTTGGGCGATCTGCAGCCGCGTGAGCGAGCCGGTGTTGAGCATTTCTTCCGCCGCCGAAATACCGTCGCGCCAACCTTCGGGAATCTTACGCAACACATCCAGCCCGTCGAGCATCCCCCGCGCGCGCATATTGCGTCCGCCCTGCCACCATGGCCGGACAACGCTTCTGTAACGGCCATAACCGGCGAAGAGTTCGTCGCCACCTTCTCCAGTTAACACCACTTTCAAGCCGCTTTCGCTAACCGCTTCGCCAAGAAGATAGGTCGGCAAGACAGCATAGTCGGCAGCGGGGTCGTCGACGGCAGCGGCGATTTCCGGCAGCCGCTGCCATAAATCATCCTGGGTAATACCCACATCGACCGTTTCCGCCCCTATCGCATCGGCAAGCCGCATCGCGTGCTCGCGCTCGTCGGGAACCGACGGGTCGTCGAACCCAGCGGTGAAGGTTCGCACCGGTTGATCGTTCAACTCCGACATCAACGCCAGCAGTACCGAGCTATCGACCCCGCCGGAGAGAAACATACCGTACGGGACGTCGGCGCGCTGATGGACTTCAACGCTATCGAGCAGAGCCTCATCCAACAATTCCATAGCCGTGTCGGTATCCCAGTCGGCCGGCTCGCTCTGCGGCAACGCCTGCTTGCGGCGGCGCGCCACGATGCGCCCGTCGCGTACCACCAGGGTCTCGCCCGGTAGAACACGCTGGATGTTGGCGAAAACGGTATCGGCGCCAGTGGTGTATTGCAGCTGTAAGAGTTCCGCGCGAGCTGTCGGATTCACCTCCCGTTCAACCAAGCCTGCTTCCAACAAGGCTTGAGGCTCGGATGCAAAACAGAACCCGGCCTCGGTCTCGGCGTAGTAAAGCGGCTTAATTCCGAACGGATCGCGCGCCAGCACCAACTGGCCCTCGACCGGATCGTAGAGCGCAATCGCGTACATACCCCGCAGATAATCGACAAAGTCGAGACCATGGCGGCGGTACAGATGAAGCGGCGCCTCGCAATCGGAGCCGGTTGCGAAATCTATGCCGCTAAGGTCGGTGCGCAATTCGACATAGTTATAGATCTCTGCGTTCGCGATCAGCGCAGCACCGCCGGGCTCGTAGAGCGGCTGGTCACCGGTTTCCAAATCGATAATCGCTAGCCGCGTTTGCGCCATCGCAAAATTGCGCGCGCTATAGCGGCCCTCACCATCGGGTCCGCGGTGACGAATCGCGGCGGCGAGCCCTCCGACCCTATTGTCGTCGGGAGCGCTTCCGTCCCGCGTCATCAAACCGACTATGCCGCACATTCTTGCCGTGCCCTTTCGAAGAAGGCCAGATACTGCGCCGTGACAGCGTCTACCGTGAATTCCCGTTCGTATGCGGCGCGCCCGGCCGCCGCAAGGCTCGAGGCCTTTTCCGGGTTCGCCAGCAACTCGACAATTGCCGCCGCCAGCTCGGCAGGCTGGTCCACCGGCACCAACACCCCGCGCTCACCGTTCCCGCGCTGGCTATTGCCGAGTAATTCGGCAGGTCCGGCGGCCGCCGTTGCAATGATCGGTTTTTCCGCCGCCCAGGCCTCCAACACTACATTACCCAGGGGTTCGTGGCGCGAGGGGCAGATAAACAAATCTGCCGCGCGCATCACCGCATCGGAGTCGTCGCGCCATCCGAGAAAACGAACCCGGTCGGCGATTCCGAGATCGCGGGCCAGCGTTTTCAGAGCCCCTCCCTCTGGGCCCTCGCCAGCAATCCAGAGCCAGGCATTCGGCACGTCGGGCATAGCTCGTAGCAAGGTGTCGAACGCTTTGTTTTTGTGCAGTCTCCCCATCGCTAGAAGCAGCGGGGCATCCAAGGGCGTATCCAACCCGACCCGGGACAGTGGCGGATTGCTCGGCGGGTGAACAAAATTCGGCAAACACACAGCGCGCTCGGCACTAAAACCTTCGCTTACTACATAGTCGACGATATCCGCCGTATTGCCGATGAGATAATCGCAGTGCCGATAGTATTTGAGGTCGTAGTATCCCCCGAGACGGCCGACGAGAACGTAACTACCCGGTGCTGCCGGGGTCGCCCAAGCGGCCCGGCTCATCCAGCTCAAAACGATATCCGGACGGAAGCGCGCAATCTCGCGTTGCAGTGCCGGCCGCGTACGGAAATCCATACGGCCGCCGAAGGGAAGCTCTATCGGCGAGATACCGCCTTCGCGCAGAGCGCGAGCGCGCGATGGATCGCGCCGAATGACCAATTGCTGAGCGATATCGAAGGATTGCAACGCGATCGCCAGCCGAACGAAGAACGCCTCGGCGCCGCCAACTTCCGCGCCCGCCATGGTCTGCATAAGACGCACGAGCTAATCGTCCTCGTACCGGGCTTTGAGGTAGCTGAGTATTGGATACAAGCCAGCCATCAAAGCGATTAAGAATCCGTATGCGCCTTCCCGATACCCCCTGCGGGAAACGTAGCATTTCCAAAATCGCGAAAATATCCGGCGCACGTTTCCCCCGAACGTGCCTATGTCGCCAGCCGCGCGCAAGTCCATAGCACGGGCCGACGTGTAACGGTCTAATCGCTGCAGCATATCCGAGATGTTGCGGTCAACGTAATGCGCCATCGGTTCCCGCAGCACGCCCGCCTGCCCCTTCAAGACCAGCGCGGGGTGAATGCGCTGATCGCCCCAGATTTTTGCCGGCCCCCCGGGGCCTTTTGCAAATAGTCGCACGGTTGCACTCACACCCCAGGCCGCGCCCCAGCCGTATCTAACCAGTCGATCGCCGATGTAGTTGTCGAAAGGAATAAGGAAATGGCCATAGCACGCGGTAGCAATCGAAGTACGGATTTCTTCCGCGAGCCCGGGCGTCACACGCTCATCGGCATCAACTTCGAGGACCCAATCGCCGGTACAAGCCTCAATACCAGCATTCCGGCGCGGTCCCTCAAGCTCCCAACCGCCTTCGATAAGCCGGGCGTCATGGCTCTTAGCAATTTCCTTAGAACCGTCCGTACACCGGTCGAGCACGACGACGAGTTCGTCGGCAAACCCGACCGTTTTCAGACAAGCGGCCAGTTGTGCCTCTTCGTTGTGTACAACGACGAGGGCCGACAATCGCGGTGCGGTCGTAGAGACAGCCGTCACTGAGCCGCCATCTGCTGACGTTGTCGCCATAGCGCCGTCGCGGCTGTCAACACGGAGTCGACACTCAGCGAATCCATCATCGTATCGGCGGTCCGATGATCGTAGCCGGGCCCACCGACCAGTTCTTCGTATGTTTTTTCGGTGCGCACCGCGACAGCATGATCGCCCCACGGGCGATAGTGCTCGGTTCGGCTGGGACCAAACAGGCCTACGGTTGGGATTTCAGCCGCCGCTGCCATATGCATCAACCCGGAATCGTTGCCGACAAACAACGCGCACCGTTTAAGGCACGCCGCAACGGTAGGCAAATCTTCCGTCCCCACCAAATCGATGCGCCGATCCGCCGGCACGCTATCGAGCACGGCTGCCGCCGCGAGGGCCTCGCCGGGCCCGCCGAAAACCGCGACCCGCGCGTTGCGCAGCGCGGGATCGGCTTCCGTCCCGGTCAGCCGTTCGACGAGCTCGACGAAGCGCTCGGCACGCCAAATCTTGCCGCGCCAGTTCGCCGTCGGCGCAATCGCCAGCACCGGGCTACCGGCTGGGATGAGTTGTTTCGCACGTTCGCGATTTCGCTCATGAGTCCACAAACAAGGTGCAGGTGGATGCTCGGCGAGATCGAGCGTGCGGGCCAGCGAAATCACCCGGTGCTCGTCTGCATCAACTGCCGGGCGGGAAATCCGCCGGCGGCTCGCCCAGACCGTCCACGGAATGATTGAGCGCCGTAGGTCGACGACCAGAGCCCAACGGCTCCCCACGACCGCGCGCCAAACCGCAAACCAATGAGCCGCCATAGGTTGCTTGACGATCGGTATCACGCGGTCGAGATTGGGCGCACTTGCGTACAACGGCGCGGGCACAGCGCCGCACGCAACTGTGATTGCCGCCTGCGGATAGGTCTCACCCAGATGCTGCACCAAGCCTGATGAAAGTACGGCGTCGCCGATCCGGGTCGGTCCGATAAACAGTATTTTCATTGAAGGTGCTTATACGCGTGCGACTCCAGCGGTGCCACCATGGACCTGCTTGTGAGTGACGACGGACTTGCTTTCGCAGCCGCGAAATCCAATCTTGTCGCTCAGATGTAAATGGCCAACCAACAAGCGCAAACGAAGTAAGATAACCTCATGCCGACCGCTAAGTATGTAGAACTGGATCGTGGGATCGTTGCCGTGACAGGCGACGACCGGCGGACGTTCTTGCAGGGACTGGTTTCTCAGGACGTCGACCGGATCTCCGAAACCCGAGCGGTCTACGGCGCTTTTCTTACGCCGCAGGGCAAATACCTTCATGATTTCTGCCTCGCCGAACTAGGTGAACGCCTGATCCTCGATGGCGAGCCCGGCCGCGCCGACGAACTCGTCACGCGGATGAAGCGCTTTAAGTTGCGCGCCAAAGTTGAACTTGCCCCCGCCAATGACCTCACAGTATTCGCTATCCTTGGCGACGACGCGTTATCGGCTCTGGATCTGGAGGCGAAAACCGGTGCAGCGCGGCGGCTTGGCGATGGTATCGCGTTCGTCGATCCACGCGCCGTAGAACTCGGCTGCCGGCTGGTCCTCCCAACCGAGAACGCCCCTGCGGTGCTGGCCAAGCTACCGCTCGAGCGAGACACCCGCGAAGCATACGAATCCCTTCGGATCCGCCTCGGCGTCCCGGACGGGGCACGAGACATGGAGGTCGAGAAATCGACGCTTCTCGAATGCAGCTTCGACACCCTCAATGGGATCGACTGGGACAAAGGCTGCTATGTCGGCCAAGAGGTAACAGCGCGCATGAAGTACCGCGGTCTGGTGAAACGGCAATTGGTACCGGTCTCCATCGAGGGAACATCGCCGGAACCGGGGACCGTCATCTTCTCCGATGGCAAACAAGTGGGTGAAATTCGGTCGATTCACGATGGAATTGCGATCGCATTCATCCGCTCCGATGCGTTGGGCGGCTCCGATTCCGGTCCTGAACTAACTGCAGGCGATGCAACGGTCTCACTTATATCGAACCGATAGTTAGATCGCGGAAACGCGGTATCACGCGGCTCGAATATCGTTAATAAACTTCTAATGCCTTGATATATAGGAAAACATGCATTGCAAAAAATGCATGTTACATTAATTGAATAGTAGCTCTTGCTGACCAATATATTGCAGTGCACATAAACACCAATCAGCGAGAGTACGATGAATAACGAACTTAGCCATCTTAGCGAATCGGAGATCATCCGGCGCGCGGAGCAAGAGCGCAGCAAGTATGTTTCCGACTTTTTCACGCGCCTGTTTAGCCGCCACGAGAGCGCTAACCTGCCGACCAATCCGATTCCCGCTGAATAGCCGCCATATAAACGGCGCACCTCAGCGCGCAATAAAGGCCGTATCCGGCAAAACCGGATACGGCCTTTATTATTATATGGCGCCGCCCTAGTCCTCCGACGCTGTTGCCGCCTGGGCGGCAGCTAGACGGGCGATTGGCACGCGGTACGGCGAGCAAGACACATAATCGAGACCGGCCCGGTCGCAAAACTGTACCGACGCAGGGTCGCCACCATGTTCACCGCAAATCCCCAGCTTGATGTCGGGGCGCGTTGCCCGTCCCCGCTCGACCGCTATAGTCACAAGCTCACCGACACCATCAACGTCGACGCTGACAAAGGGGTCGACATCGAAAATGCCGTAGTGCTGATAGTCGGGCAGAAAGCTCGCGGCGTCGTCGCGGCTGATGCCAAATGTAGTCTGTGTCAGATCGTTGGTGCCGAAACTAAAGAACTCTGCCGGTTCAGCGAGTTCGTGGGCCTGCAACGCGGCACGCGGCAGCTCGATCATGGTGCCGATCGAGTATTCGACCTCCTGCCCAGCCGCTGCAAATACCTCTTTTGCCACTGCATCGATCTTCTCTTTGAGAATATCCAACTCACGCTTAGTGGCCGCCAACGGAATCATTATTTCCGGAAAAACCGAACCCTCGGGCTCCGCAGCCACGGCAACCGCAGCCTCGAATATAGCGCGCGCCTGCATCTCGTAGATTTCTGGATAGCTGATGCCGAGCCGGCAGCCACGGTGGCCGAGCATCGGGTTCGATTCGTGGAGCCGGATCGCTGCTTCCTGCATTTCTTTGGGTTCCCGGCCCGCCGCCTTTGCGACCTCGGCAATTTCGGCCTCGGTGTGCGGCAGGAACTCATGCAACGGCGGATCGAGCAACCGAATGGTGACGGGCAGCCCCGACATGATGCGAAACAGCTCGATGAAGTCGGTACGCTGGAACGGCAGCAGTTCGTCGAGTGCTGCGCGCCGTCCAGATTCGCTTTCGGCCATGATCATTTGGCGCACGGCAACGATCCTCGCAGGATCGAAAAACATGTGTTCGGTTCGGCACAGACCGATCCCCTCCGCACCAAAATCGCGCGCCATCTGCGCATCGGCCGGGGTTTCGGCGTTGGTCCGCACTTTCAGCCGGCGTTGTTGATCGGCCCACTCCATGAGCACCGCAAAGTCGCCGTGTACCTCCGGCTCTATCGTCGGCACCTGTCCTTCGATCACTTCCCCAGCGGCGCCGTCGATGGTGATGAGATCGCCCGCGGCGAAACTCCGTCCGCCGATCGACATGGTGCCGGCGTCGTAGTCGATCGTGATATCGCCAGCGCCGGAAACGCAGGGCCGCCCCATCCCCCGCGCGACCACCGCAGCGTGGCTCGTCATGCCGCCGCGCGTCGTCAAAATAGCGCGCGCCGCGTGCATACCGTGGATGTCCTCTGGGCTGGTTTCGATGCGTACCAGAATGACGTCTTCGCCTTTTTGCGCCATGTCTTCCGCGATATCGGCGCTAAACACGATCTTGCCGGAAGCCGCCCCGGGAGAGGCCGGCAGAGCTCTGGTCAAAATATTGCGCGGTGCATCGGGATCGAGACGAGGATGTAGAAGTTGGTCGAGTTGCGCCGGGTCCACGCGGTTAATCGCCTCGGCTTCGGTGAGCAGCCCTTCGCGCACCATCTCGACCGCGATGCGCACGGCCGCCGCGGCCGTGCGTTTGCCCGAGCGCGTCTGCAGCATATAGAGCTTGCTCTGCTGCACCGTGAACTCGATGTCTTGCATGTCCTTGTAGTGGACTTCGAGTTTCTTGCGCACATCGTCCAATTGGGTGAATACCTCCGGCATCACCTCTTCCATCGCCGGCATTGTGGAGTCGTTGCGCTCCTTGCCAACGAGCGTGAGGTGCTGCGGCGTACGGATGCCGGCCACCACATCCTCGCCCTGGGCATTAACCAGGTATTCGCCGTAGAACATGTTCTCGCCGGTCGACGGATCGCGCGTGAAAGCGACGCCGGTGGCGCAGTCGTCTCCCATATTGCCAAACACCATGGCTTGGATATTCACCGCCGTGCCCCATTCGGCCGGAATGCTATTAAGCCGCCGGTAGGTAATCGCGCGCTGGTTCATCCAGGAACCAAACACCGCTCCGATCGCGCCCCACAGCTGCTGTTTCGGGTCTTGGGGAAACGGCTCGTTGAGCTCTCGCTCGACGATTTTTTTGTAGTCGGCTACCACCGCGCGCCAGTCGTCGGCTGTGAGATCGGTATCCAGTATGGCGCCGCGATCCAGCTTGGTCTGCTCAAGCGCTTCTTCAAACAAATAGTGCTCCACCCCAAGCACCACATCGCCGAACATCTGAATGAACCGGCGATAGCTGTCGTAAGCGAAGCGGGCATCGCCCGACCGCGCCGCCAGTCCCTCGACGGTCACATCGTTAAGGCCGAGATTGAGAACGGTATCCATCATACCGGGCATCGAGGCCCGCGCACCCGACCGCACCGACACTAATAGCGGATTATCCGGATCGCCGAACTTGGTTCCGACGCCCTTTTCGACTTGCGCGAGCGCCTTGTCCACCGCGGCGCTCAAATCGTCGGGGAAACTGTTGTCGTGATCGTAGTAGTAGGTGCAAACCTCGGTGGTGATCGTAAATCCGGGCGGGACCGGCAGACCAAGATTGCTCATCTCGGCGAGATTGGCGCCTTTACCCCCAAGGAGATTGCGCATATCGGTATGGCCGTCAGCCTGGCCGTCACCGAAGCTGTAGACCCATTTGGCCTTGGGCTTTGCAGCCTTTGAGCGATTAGCCTTCGATTTTCGAGAAGTCAGCGACATTGTCCATTACCTGCTGGATATGAGCGAGGAGACGCAAGCGATTGCGCCTGAGATCTGCATCGTCGACGTTTACGGTCACGTCGTCGAAAAAGGTATCAACGGGTTCGCGCAACTGCGCCAACAAAGACATGGCATCGGCGAACCGATCCTCCCCCAGCGACGAGCCGGCCTTTTTTTCGACCTCGCCCAGTGCCGCCCATAGCGCGGCTTCTACGCCGTTCGCTTCGTCCTGCGCAAGACCCGCATCGTAGGACGCGCCCGAATACTCTTCGTTGTCCTTTTTTTGCTCGGCCCGCACGATATTCGCCGCCCGGCGATAGGCCGTCAGCAAATTTGCGCCGTCCGCCGAGTCCAAGAACGCGGCCAACGCGTGCACGCGTTCGAGCAGCCGCACCAAGTCGTCCTCGCCGGACAAGGCGAACGTTGCCGCAATATGATCATGCGATACGCCTTCGTCGCGAAGGTGAACCTTCAAACGGTCGGCGATAAACGCCATGAGGTCGTCGTAGATCGAGGCATCATCGACATCGAGCAGGCCGCCAGCCGCCGCAAAGGTTTTCCGCAAGGGCAGCCGCAGCCGGTTTTCGAGCACGATGCGGATCACACCCAACGCCGCCCGGCGCAGCGCATAGGGATCTTTCGAGCCTGTCGGCTTTTCGTCGATCGCCCAAAACCCGACGAGCGTGTCGATCTTGTCGGCGAGCGCCACAGCAATGCTCGTCGGCGCGGAGGGGCAATCATCCGCCGGGCCAGCCGGCGAGTAGTGCTCGGCAACTGCGGCTGCCACATCCTCCGCCTCACCCTCGGCGAGCGCGTAGTACCGGCCCATCGTCCCTTGTAGTTCGGGAAACTCCCCAACCATTCCGGTCACTAGGTCGGCTTTAGCGAGGGTTGCCGCGCTGCGCACCCGGTCGCGGTCGGCGCCGGGGATATTCTCGCTCAGATCCACGGCAAGCGCCTGGATACGCTGCACCTTCGCCCCCAGGGAACCGAGTTTGGCGTGAAACACGATCTGATCCAGCGCAGGCACCCGGTCTTCCAAGCGAATTTTGCGGTCTTGATCCCAGAAATGCCGCGCATCGGCCAATCTGGCCCGCAAAACCCGCTGATTGCCAGCAACAATCTCTGCACCGCCATCGTCGGCAACCATGTTGGCTACAAAGGCGAATTTCGACGCCAACGTTCCGTCAGATTGCGCCAAAGCAAAGTATTTCTGGTGACCGCGCATCGACGCGGTGAGAACTTCCGCTGGCAACTCCATAAACTGTGGGTCGATATCGCCAGTTAATACGACAGGCCATTCGACCAGCCCGGTGACCTCGTCAAGTAGCGCCGGGTCATCACGAACACCGATACCGATCGCCGCAGTGGATTGTTCGAGTGCGTCGGCGATTTGCGCGCGCCGACGATCCTGATCAACCGCCACAAACGCTGCCTCGAGCTTCTCCATATAATCGGCATAGCTCGTCACTAGGATCGCGTCTGGCGCCAAAAACCGGTGCCCATAGGACTGGCTGGTAAACGGTAGTTCTCCGTTGCCCAGGTCGACACCACCGGCGAGGGGTTCACCGTCGAAGATGGTTAGAACGTTGTGGAGCGGCCGGACCCAACGCAGCCGATGATCCGCCCATCGCATGGACTTCGGCCACGACAGATTGGCAATGGCATCTCGAACGATGGTGGCCAGAACGTCTTTTACCGGCTGACCTTTTTGCTCGATAATCGCCACATAATAGGCGCCCTTTTTATCCTCGCGGACCTCGCAATCCTCCAAGGAAACGCCGGCAGCACCGAGAAATCCTTGGATCGCCTTTTCTGGGGCGTCGGTCCGCGGGCCTTTGCGCTCGATCGTCCGGTCCGCCTGGGCCATCGGCAGATCGGAAACTGTCAACACCAGCCGGCGCGGACTCGTATGGGTTTTAGCGTCGGCGAATTCGATCTCTGCCTCGCCGAGCGCGTCGACGACGTAGCGGCGCAGTTGATCGGCAGCCGGCGCTTGCATGCCGGCAGGGACCTCCTCCGATAGTAGCTCTAAAAGTAGCTCGGCCATGCTCAGGCCGCCTCACCGCGGCTTTCCAGCCACGCTTCACAGCACCCCTTGGCGAGCTCGCGTACCCGCAGGATGTAAGACTGCCGCTCGGTGACCGAGATCACCCCTCTCGCATCGAGCAAATTGAACAGGTGGCTCGCCTTGATGCATTGATCGTAGGCAGGCAGCGGCAACTTGTTTTCCAACAGCGTCCCGCACTCAGCCTCGGCGTCGGCGAAATGGCGGAACAGCGCTTCGGTGTTGGCGTGCTCGAAATTGTAGGTGCTGAACTCGCGTTCGGCCTGCAGAAACACATCGCCGTAGCGAACGCCAGCATTGTTGAAGGCCAGATCGTAGACGTTCTCGACGCCTTGGACATACATCGCCAGCCGTTCGAGCCCGTAAGTTAGCTCGACCGCCACCGGGTCGCAGTCGAAGCCGCCGACCTGCTGGAAATAAGTGAACTGGCTGACCTCCATGCCGTCGCACCAAACCTCCCAGCCGAGCCCCCAAGCGCCCAACGTGGGACTTTCCCAATCGTCTTCGACGAAGCGGATATCGTGGCGCGCCGGATCGATGCCCAACGCCTGCAGGCTCTCGAGGTAGAGGTCCTGGCTGTCGATCGGCGACGGCTTGAGGATAACCTGGAACTGGTAGTAGTGCTGCAGCCGGTTGGGGTTTTCGCCGTAACGGCCGTCGGTCGGCCGGCGCGAGGGCTGAACATAAGCAGCCCGCCAGGGTTCAGGCCCCAATGCCCGCAAGGTGGTGGCCGGATGAAAGGTGCCCGCCCCGACCTCCATATCGTAGGGTTGGAGGATCAGGCAGCCCTTCTCAGCCCAGAACGACTGCAGCGTCAGGATCAAGTCCTGAAAGCTCGATACGCCAGTCGGCGTACCCGAGGCTTGTGTTGTTTCAGCTGTCATTCTTAAAGACTTTTACTGCCCGCCCGGCGCGGCGCAACATAGGTGGCACCCCAGAGACGGTCAAGCAGACACAAGGATCGCTGACATCCGCGGATACCGTGGCCGTTCTCAGGCAAGATAACGGGATAACTTGCTAAAAACGTTAATTTTTATTGGAGTTCTTTCCCGTTCCCTTGGGCACGTAGGTATCGGTTTCCGGATCGTAAACCGTATCGATGCGACTCGTAGAGGCAGAGTCGTCCTCAGCCTGGCGCGGCGCCGCGTTGGCCCGCGAAAGCAGCTTAAACCCATAGACGACTACCGCCAGGACGACCGCCAGCACCAGAAGTTTGCTGATTGAGAACCCAAACATGCCGGCAAATAGAGGCTGTTGCGGCTCCGGCGTCAAGCGCCAACATGCCGCCCCCTTCTAAAGGCCGAAGCGGCTCCATAGCAGCCGGTCTTCCACCGCCGCGATGGCAGTATCGAACCAGTCGTCGCCACCGGCGAAACGGCCCGCGGCGAAGCTTCCGCCCATGCCGAAACGGTCCCGCAGCCAGCTTCTCTTGGGCGCGATCTGCACCAGCCGCACCTTGTCGCCAAACCGCTCGCGCATGACGGCGCGAATATCGCCGATGCCGTCAATCAGCCCCAGCTTTTGCGCCTGGGTTCCGGTCCAGAACTCGCCGGTAAATAGCTCATCTTCCGGCGCTTTCAATTTGTCGGCACGCCGGGTGCGCACAAGGTCTTTGAAGCTCTCGTGAATCGTCGCCTGCGCCGTTTTCAGCCGCGCCACCTCATCGGGGTTTTCGGGGCTGAACGGATCCAGCGACCCCTTGTGATCGCCCGCCGTATAGAGACGGCGCTCGATACCATAACGCCGAATGAATTCCTGGAAGCCGAAGCCAGAGAAGATCACGCCAATCGACCCGAGAATAGAGGAAGCATCGGCATAGATTTCATCTGCCGCGCAGGCCAGCCAGTAACCGCCGGAAGCGGCGACATCTTCGGTAAACGCGACAACCGGCAGCTCGTTTTCTTCCGCCAGCGCGCGCACCCGCTTCGCGATCAGTGACGACTGCACCGGTGAACCTCCCGGCGAATTTATCAGCAACGCGACGGCAACCGCGTCGCGCATTTTGAAAGCGCGCTCGAGAGGCCCCGCAAGCGTTCGCATATTGAGCTGCGAAGATCGAAAGCCGGCTCGCCCACTGGCGATCACGCCTTCCATACGAACCACACTTACAATCGGTACGCTCTTGCGAAAACGTCTCGGTAAGAGTCGGCGAAAGGGTCTCAGAATGCCCATGGTGGCCTCTTTCGAATACGAACGTTTATCTCATATGACCAGCGGTGCGCCGTTTTCAAGCACCGCGCGGGCCGCCTCGGTGTAAGCGCCCGACTGTTCGTGCAGGATCAATCCCGACGACAGCCGCAACGGTGTCGCCACGCCGGTCCGGGCGGTCACCAGCACGCGCTTAGCCGGCCGCCCCGATTTCGGCCAAAGGGGAAAAACCACGATTTCACCAGCATGGCGGCGGAGTTCGCTGAGCAGTTCGTCCAGCCGGTCCGCTCGATGGATCAATGTGAGCCGCCCTTTCGGTTTCAGCGCGGCAACCGCGCACACGATCCAACGCCGTAGGTCTGCGGTGCTTTCGATATCTGCCGCGTCACGTTGTGCGTCGCGGGACACCCGAACATCGCTACGGTCGGGTCCAAGATAGGGTGGATTGGTGAAAACGTGATCGAAGGTGGGGGCAGCGATTTGCGGGGGCGGAGCGGCCACGTCGCCTTGAACGAAAGTGACCGCTTTCGAGGCCTCGTTAAGCGCCGCGTTCTGCCGCGCCAGCGCGAGCATATCGTCATCGACTTCCAGGCCGACGATCCGGCACCCCGGTACCCGGTGATGTAGGCATAATGCCGCCGCGCCGGTGCCGCTGCCGAGATCGAGTAGCTGATCGCCCGCCGCCGCTGGAACCGCCGCCGCCAGAAGAATTGGATCAACCGCAACGCGATATCCAGTCACCGATTGAGTGAGCCGGACTCGTCCGTTTAGCAGCAGATCTTCGGTCGTCGCCGAGGCGTTCGCAAGGCCGTGGCTCATGGCGCGTCGGCAGGGGGCAGCTCGCCTGCTTCGCGCAGAATGGTTATGGCATGATCGTAGTCCTCGTCGATCACCATAAGGCGCCGCATGACGGCGCTGGCGCTGCCTTGCAGGATTGCGGAGTGGCTATCCAGGATAATCCCCTCGATTCTCTCGTCCGCCAACAAGGCGCACAGCCAAGAGAGGCGAACCGGATCGTTACTGCGCAGTACTTCTTGCAACTTTCAATCACTCCAATCGGACCAAGATCATATTTACGTATGCGGCGAACCGCCCTCTTGACCCCCAGCTAGACCAACCTATGCTCGCGTTACTGTCGTTCTACGTCAATGTTGCGATCCCCTCGAACGCATCACACCGGCGTTAACCGTCATGCAGGGGTAATCCTTTGGCCGTCGTCGCACAACTCGCAGGCGTTAGAGAAACGGGCGCGCCGACATCGCTCGATGCGCTGCGCACCCTTTGCGCCGCCGACCTGGCGCGGGTTAACCAGCTCATCATCGATCACATGCAATCGGATGTGCCGCTCATACCGCAGCTTGCGGGGCATTTGATCGCCGCGGGAGGCAAGCGTTTAAGGCCCCTGCTGACGTTGGCCAGCGCGCGTTTGTGTAACTATCGTGGCGACGACCATATCGGCCTTGCCGCGGCGGTTGAGTTTATTCACACCGCCACGCTGTTGCACGACGACGTCGTCGACGATTCCGACTTGCGCCGGGGCAAGGACACGGCAAACGCCGTTTGGGGAAATCAGGCAAGTGTTCTCGTCGGCGATTTTTTGTTCAGCCGCGCGTTTCGGCTCATGGTGCAGAGCGATTCCATGCGCGTGCTCGACATTCTGGCCAACGCCAGCGCTGTTATCGCCGAAGGCGAGGTTGCGCAGCTAACCACCGCCAATGACACGGAAACCGACGAGGACGGGTATCTCAGCGTCATTCGGGCGAAAACGGCAGCGCTATTTGCTGCCGCCTGCCGGATCGGTGCGGTTGTCGGTCAGCGGCCCGAGGAAGAAGAAAACGCCCTCGACCAGTATGGCCTCAACCTCGGCATCGCCTTCCAATTGGTCGACGATTACCTCGACTACGGAACGGCCGATGACCGGCTCGGTAAAGATGTCGGTGACGATTTCCGCGAGGGCAAAATAACGCTACCGGTGATCCTCGCCTTCCGCCGCGGCGATTCGGAGCAGAGGAATTTTTGGCGCCGTACGCTGGAAGATCTCAACCAGCGCGACGGTGATCTCGAGCGCGCGTCTCAGCTACTCGTTGAACACGGCGCGCTGTCCGACACGCAGGTCCGCGCGCGTGGATACGCCGAGACCGCCCGCGCCGCCCTCGATATATTTCCCCAGAGTCCGCATCGAACGGCCTTGGAGGAAGTTGTCGACTTCTGTGTCGAACGAACCTTCTAGGTTCACCTAAAGATACGGCGAGAACAGGCGCGCGATACCATCGCGTAGTTTCACGACAAGATTTCGATTGTTGAGATCGTCCAAGGTTAGACGGCGGGCTTGAGAACGTTCGGCCTCGAAAACGTCATTCAGCTTGCCGACCAAATCGGCGCCATAACATTCCACGTTAAACTCGAAGTTCAGCGTTAGGCTGCGTGCATCCCAGTTGGACGAGCCGAAAAGCGCCCAGCTATCGTCGACCATCATCAACTTGGAATGATTGAATGGCGGCGGCCCCAACCAGATATTGCAGCCAGCAGCAATCAGCTCGTCCAACCGCGCCATCGAGGCCCAGGTCACAAACGCCAGGTTGGTCTTACGCGGCAGAACGACATCAACCTTAACGCCACGCAACGCCGCTAACCGCAAACCTGCCGCCAAAGTTTCATCGGGCAAAAAATACGGAGTCATAATGCGTAGCGACTGCCGAGCTTCGGAAATCGCGGCGGCGATGATCCAGCGCACTCGCTCGATAGGTTCGTGCGGACCCGATGCAATACCCCGCGCAATTATATCGCCTCGGCCCTGCAGCGGCGGAAACCAGTGCTCTCCAACCAAAGATTCCTTCGTCGTGATGTGCCAATCGTCGGCAAACGCTTCGGCGAAGTGGGCGACGAGAGGCCCTTCAACCTTGAAATGAATGTCCCGTACGACGCGGCGTAGTGCAGTATCCGACCGGTTGTTGGCGCTTATGTTCATACCGCCGGTAAATCCAACCGTGCCATCGACTATGAGAATTTTTTGGTGGTTGCGCAGATTGAGATACGGCATCCGCCATGGCCATAACGAGTGCATGAAGAGGGCATAGGGGATACCGGCATCCCGCAGCGCACTTCCGATTGGCGGCCACGAATAGACTTGCCCCACACCATCGACCAGAACCCGCACATCGACGCCGCGCGCTACGGCGCGCTCCAATGCCGCCACAAACTGACGGCCGACGTCATCGTATTTGAAGATATAGGCTTCTAAACCTATCGAATGCTGAGCCTGGTCGATCGCCTGCAGCATTTCCGGATACGCAGCATCACCATTGACCAGTGGGGTAATGCTATTCGAGGCCGATAAGCGGTTCGGGGCCAACGCGCCCGTTACACGTGCCAACCCGCTATGAACCGACACGCCATCCCGGTGGTCCAAGTCCAACGGATCTTTTTCGGGCGCACAACATATACCGGCCGGAGAAATTGCCGGCGCGACCGGCTGCCCGACCGCGTGCGGCCGCACCCGCACAGCGCGGCGGCGAATACGGTTGATGCCCAGCAATAGGTACGCGATCGAACCGACGATCGGCGACAGCAGGATGAGCCCCACCCAAGCGATGGCCGCGCGCTCATTGCGTTTGTACAAGATGACCGAAGCGGACAGCACGACAGTTACCACGACGACGAAACTCGTCGCCGCGTACGGCCAGTACTGTTCAACGTAACCAAACATCAAAGACTCCGCGTCGCCGCCAAAACTTTAGCCCAGCCCGCCAAACTGGGCGATGAGAACAAACCCGCAACAACTGATCGCGAGCTGCGATCAGGATCGGCGGGCCGGCATATTCGCTCAATCGCTACTTGGCAGCCTATGGCCTTCGCAGCTAAGAGGGTTGTCCTTAGATGTAGTGTTATCGCAACCCACGCCAACCAAGCACGGAGACAGCGCCTGTGGACTTTGCTGCGCTCATTCAACGGATTGTTTACCCACGTACCGATACGCCGGAAGAAGCCTGGAAGGCTGCGGCCAATAGCGGATACGCGGGCGCAATCATGGCGACAAACCGAATGCTGTTCGGCGGTCTTTGGCTGTTCTCGCCCTTGCCGGTGGGACCGGGTTTGGCCCAATTGGGCATCGGCTTTGTGTACATAATTCTGGCGAAGATCGCGTTCCGCCGATCGAGGGTCGCCAGCGGTGCAATATTGATCCTCGTGCTGTTAGAGGCCCTAATCGAGGCAGTATTTGCACAAGACTACCGGATCAACATTCTGGTCATCACGGTTGGTCTTCTGCTTGCCCTTGGCGGCTTCAGAGGTGCTAATGCCGTCTTCGGCCGCCATCGCCAATCGTTTTCTCAGCGTTAAATTGGGCTAGCTGGTCTCGCCGGGAGATTTGAGCTTATTCAGCATCTGCCAATGCTCGCCCGCTGCCGCTATACACGCCAGGCCATCCGGGCGCGTGATCAGAATTGTCCACGTCCCATCTGCGGAAATGAGCACCTCTAGCACGTTGCCTGTCGACGCGAGCCCGATCGCGGCCGGCAGCTCGCCGAACCCTTTATCGAGCTTTGCAACGAGGCTGGTGCGCGCCTCGCAGTTGGACTGAGCATGCGCCGGCGCGCCGCCGAACGTGAGGGAGACCAATATTGCGAGCGCGAAAACAATTCCACCCAGCTTCGCAAAGGCGTTTCTTGTCGAGCGTGCAAACATTTTTGATCTCCTTTCTCTCCTGGGAAACAGATCCCAGGTACCCAGCGGCTAGTGAGTCCCAGTAAGCCGCATTCCAGCGGAACGCCGTCGCGGAAAATCGCCAAAAGTTTGGATTTTCGGGTTCAAGCGACGGGTCCAGGCACCGCCGGTATGATGATGAAATAGGCCAAAATGCGCTAAAATCCAGCGAAATCACGTCAGGTTCACGCCGAAATGTAGAAGCGCTTATGTACTATCGAGCGTATCGACTTGGGGGAGGAATGAAATGGCGACACTGCGCATCTGCTTCGTTGGCGACAGCATTACCGTGGGCAGCGGCGATACCAATTTTCTAGGTTGGCCGGGACGCCTTTGCGTTGCCGAGACAGAGGGCGGTCACGACGTCACGCTCTACAATATGGGGGTTCGCGGCGACACATCGGAAATGATCCTGCCGCGCTGGCGGCGCGAATGCGACGTGCGGCTACCCGAGCATGTAAACGGGCGCTTGGTGCTCTCATTCGGACTCAACGATACGGCCGAGGAATCCGGGGTCGGCATTCGTGTGCCGCTCGACGCATCGCTCGCCAACGCGAGCGCAATTATCGGCGAAGCCCGCAGCTGGTTGCCAACCTTGATGGTCGGTCCTATCCCGATCATCGAAGATATGCAGCCCTACGTTTTTCCCAACGGGATCGCTTATCATTACGCCAACGAGCGCATTGACGAACTGAACACCGCGCTTTCGAATTTGTGCGCGGAAACGGATGTCCCATATCTGAATATCTTCGAAGCCTTCCGGGCAGACCCGGCCTGGAACAAAAGTCAAAGAGACTGCGACGGTGTCCACGCGACGGGCGACGGCTACCAGCTTATTGCCGACAAGATCGCCGACTGGCCGGCATGGCGCGACTGGTTCGAAGACTGAAGATCGTCGCACGCAAAAAGGCCCGCTCCGACCAGCGGAGCGGGCCCCAACATAAGTTTGCTTATGCTCTATTGCGGGATCTTGCCTTCGACACCTTCGACATAGAAATCCATGCCCAAGAGCATTTCGTCGGATGCCACTTCACCCGCCGGAACGACGATCTTTCCCGACTGATCCTTGATCGGACCCGCGAACGCATGGACTGAGCCGTCCATAATGCCCTTCCGCGCTTTTTCAGCGAGCGCGACAACATCGGCAGGAATAGCCGAGTTATACGGCGCCATCTGCACCATGCCCGACTTGAAGCCGCCCCAAGTGTCGATCGACTCCCAGTTGCCGTCGAGCACGGCCTTGGTCCGCGCCACGTAGTAGGGCGACCAGTTATCGATGATCGCGGTGAGGTGCGCCTTGGGGCCGAAAGCCGTCATGTCCGAAGCTTGACCGACCGCCCAAACGCCACGGCTTTCGGCGGCCTGGATCGGTGCCGGTGAATCCGTGTGTTGCATGATGATATCGACGCCTTGGTCGATCAGCGTTTTAGCGGCATCGGCTTCCTTGCCCGGATCGAACCAAGAAGAAACCCAAACGACTTTGATCGTGACGTCCGGATTTACCGAGCGCGCTGCGAGGGCGACGGCATTGATTCCACGGATGACCTCGGGAATCGGGAATGACGCGACGTAGCCGATGGTGTTGGTCTTGGTCATTTTGCCAGCGATCAGCCCAATCACATGGCGGCCTTCATAAAAGCGAGCCGAGTAGGTCGAGACGTTCTTGTCGCGTTTAAACCCGGTCGCGTGCTCGAAATGCACATCGGGATGATTCTTCGCCACCCGAATTGTTGGGTTCATGTAGCCGAACGACGTGGTGAAAATCAGCTTGTGGCCGGACGACGCAAGCTGGTTAATCACGCGCTGTGCATCCGCGCCCTCGGGAACGCTTTCGACGAAAGTGGTCTCCACTTTGTCGCCAAATGCTTCTTCGATGGAAAGACGGCCCTGATTATGTTCGTAGGACCAACCGTGATCCCCGATCGGACCGACATAGACGAAGCCGACCTTTAGCGGGTCCGACTGCGCTTGGGCGCCCCCCGATAACGCCATCGTCGCGGTCGCCAGCGCGGCAACCGTCAGCGATGCCAACTTAGTAAATTTCTTCATGATACCTCCTCCGTTTTTGTACTTACTATCAACCCGATGCATGGAAACTCCGGCCAAGACAAGCAGGAGCATTGAGTCGCGCCCGCGTATCATCCCGAGAAATCAGGACGAGCACAACGATTGTTGCGAGATACGGGAGCATCGACAAAATCTGCGACGGAACATCGATACCGAACCCCTGTGCATGGAGCTGGATGATCGTGATACCGCCGAATAGATAAGCGCCAAAAAAGGCGCGCCAGGGACGCCATGAGGCGAAGACAACAAGTGCCAGCGCAATCCAACCGCGCCCCGCCGTCATGTTTTCGACCCACAACGGTGTGTGCACCAGGGACAAGTAAGCGCCGCCAAGCCCGGCCATAGCGCCACCGAATAGAACAGCCGCCAACCGGATTAGAGCGACCGAAAAACCGATCGAGTGGGCCGCGTCATGGTTCTCGCCAACCGCGCGCACCGCGAGCCCGGCGCGGGTACTACCGAGAAACCAGGTAACGGCGAGCGCCATGAAAACAGATAGGTAAACCAGCACATCATGACCGAATATCAGCGGGCCGATAAACGGGAGGTCGCTGACGCCGGGAATGTTCAATTTCGGCAGACCGGCAAAGGTCTGACCGACGAAACCATGGCCGAGCAGCGCGCTGAACCCGATGCCGAACAATGTCAGCGCTAAGCCGGTCGCCACCTGGTTCGATAAGAGGTACAGGGTCAGAAACCCAAAAATGAACGCCAAGACCAAACCTGAAAGGGCACCGGCCAAAATCGCCAGGAGCGGATTACCGGTGGTCACCGCGACCGCAAACGCGCCGATGGCGCCGACGATCATCATGCCCTCGACACCCAAGTTGAGGACGCCGGACTTCTCGACGACAATCTCGCCAATGGCGGCGAAGACCAACGGCGTTGACGCCGTGACAATGGTCAGCAGCGCCGCAACGATGAAGTCGGGGCTCATGTCGTGCCCTCCTGTACCGGTGCACTTTGGGTCGCCGCCGGCTCCTCCTTGATCCGCTGCGACCCGAACCGGATGCGATAGCGGATGAGCACATCGCTCGCGAGCAGGAAGAACAGCAACATTCCCTGGAACACGCCGGTGACGGCGTTGGGCAGGTTCATG
This sequence comes from Alphaproteobacteria bacterium, assembly GCA_965267185.1. Lineage (GTDB taxonomy): Bacteria > Pseudomonadota > Alphaproteobacteria > UBA6615 > UBA6615. The sequence continues at coordinate 1,970,755 of OZ253937.1, forward strand.
GTGATTTGCGCCGAGTCACCGCCGAGATAAGTGAGCGCCATAAGGATACCGGCCAGGACGACACCGACCGGATGCAAACGGCCGAGAAAGGCGACGATAATCGCCGTAAAGCCGTAGCCGGGAGAAATCACCGGTATGATCTGGCCAATGGGCCCAGCCACCTCGAGCACACCAGCAAGGCCGGCGGCGCCGCCGCTTATGAGCAGCGTGAGCCAAACCAAGCGCTTCTCTTTGAAGCCTGCAAAGCTCGCGGCCGCGGGTGCCATGCCGATCACGCGAATCTGAAAGCCGATCAGGTGCTTCACGATGAGCACCCAGGCAAGCGCCGCAACGAACAGCGCAATCGGCCATCCGATGTTGAGCCGCGTGCCCTCGAGAATGATCGGCAATACCGCTGAGTCATGGAACAGCCTCGACTCCGGGAAATTGAAACCATCGGGATCTCTCCACGGACCGTGGATGAGATAGCTCAAGAGCAAGAGCGCCACGTAGACGAGCATCAAGCTCGTCAGGATTTCATTGGTGTTGAAGCGGGTTTTCAGGAATGCCGGAATAGCCGCCCATGCCATACCGCCCAGAATTCCGGCGATCAGCATCGCCGGGAGCAAAAACACCGAGTCGACGTCGAAGAAGGCGAGCGCCAAGCCGCCGCCGGCCAGCGCACCGAGGGTCAACTGGCCTTCGGCACCGATGTTCCAAACATTTGCCTGGAAACCCAGCGCCAGTCCGACGCCAATCAATACCAGCGGCGTCGCTTTGATCAGGAGTTCGGCAACACCGTCAACGGACGAAATAGGCTGAATGAAAAACGCGTGGACGGCATCAAACGGATCTACGCCGAGAATGGAAAACATCACCATGCCCGCGAGCAGCGTCAACACGACGGCAATAAGCGGCGACTGGTAAACCATCGCGCGCGATGCTTCGCCCCTTGCCTCGAGTCTAATCAGCATGTGCAGCAGCCTCCGTTGTGGGGTCGCTCGAAACACCGCCCATGAGCAGACCGATTTCTTCGACACTCAGCTCTTCGGTTTTTCGCGCCGGCGACAGATGGCCTTCGCAGATCACCGAAAGCCGATCGGCAATCTCAAACAACTCTTCCAGGTCTTGCGAAATCACCAGTACCGCAGCACCATTCGCCGCCAAATCGATCAGGGATTGGCGGATCGCCGCCGCCGACCCGGCATCGACGCCCCAGGTCGGCTGCAACGCGATAATGATGCCCGGCTCCTGCATGATCTCGCGGCCGATTATGAACTTCTGCAAGTTACCGCCGGACAGGCTCGACGCCACATTGGCGATACCGGGGGTTTTGACGCGGAATTCCTCGACAATGTTGGTCGCGTAGTGTTCCGACTGTTTGACGCGCAAAAACCCATTGTTCAGCAGGTTCATTCGTGTCGCTCCGGACAGGAACGCGTTTTCCCATAACGACATCTGCGGTACCGCGCCGTGCCCCAACCGCTCCTCGGGCACAAAGGCCATCCCGACGGAGCGCCGCCGGTTCGGCCCCGCAGCGCCGACCGGATGGCTACCGATGATAATCGATTCAGGGTCGCTCACGAGCACTTCACCGCTCAAAACGTCCATCAATTCTTGTTGACCGTTACCGGCAATCCCGGCGATCCCGAACACTTCGCCGGCCCGGACTTCAAAACTAACGTCCTTCAAGTCGGTCCCATGGGTGTGCGCGGAAGCGACGTTCAGCCCTCGGACGACGAGTTGCGGCTCACCTTCTGCGCCATTACCGGCCCGCTCGGGCGGCGTTAAATTCGCCCCCATCATCAACTCGGCCATGCTGCGCGCCGTCTCCTTGGCCGGATCGCATTCGGCAACGACTTCGCCCATACGCATGATCGTTGCCGTATGGCACAAATCTTTGATTTCCTGAAGTTTATGGCTGATGTACAGGATCGAGACGCCATCTGCAGCAAGCTGGCGAAGCGTCTGGAATAGGATCTCGACCTCTTGGGGCGTTAGCACCGAGGTCGGCTCATCCATAATCAGCAGTTTCGGGTTCTGCAGGAGGCAGCGCACCACCTCGATGCGTTGACGCTCGCCCACCGACAATGTGTGTACGTAACGGTCGGGCTCGAGCGGCAAGCCATACTGCGTCGAAACGTCGATGATTCGTTGCTCAAGCCCGGACTTGGCCAACTCGGGCGAGATGCCCAGCGCTATGTTTTCGGCCACTGTCATGGCGTCGAACAGCGAGAAATGCTGGAACACCATGCCGATGCCGAGCTTGCGGGCTACATTGGGATTTGGGATCTCGGTTTTCTCGCCCTCCCACAACAACGTCCCGGAATCGGCTTTCTGCACGCCATAGATAAACTTAACTAGCGTGCTCTTGCCGGCACCGTTCTCGCCAAGCAGCGCGTGTATTTCGCCCGGCATGACCTTGAGGCTGACATTGTTGTTCGCCACGACGCCGGGATAGGCCTTGGTGATACCGATCAGTTCCAGTCTGGGAGTCTCTGCCATGTCGACCGTCACACTTTCTCTGTACGAGAGGTTTGGTTGTCACGCTGTTTGATGTCTTCCACCGCCATCAGTATCGCCTCCGGGGTCGCCGGCGCATCGAGGCGCGGCATGTGACGATAACCGTCAACACGCGAAACAGCATCGCGGATCGCCAGCCAAACCGATAACGCAAGCATCAATGGTGGTTCACCGACGGCTTTCGAGCGAAATATCGTCGGTTCACGATTGGGCGCATCTTCGAGAATATGCACGTTGAAGACCGGCGGCACGTCGCGGCTTCCGGGAATTTTGTAGGTCGACGGGCCATGGGTCAGCAACCGGCCGGACTCGTCCCACACCAGCTCTTCCGATGTCAGCCACCCCTGCCCCTGAACGAAGGCACCTTCGATTTGGCCAAGATCGATCGCCGGGTTCAACGAGTTGCCGCAGTCTTGCAGAATGTCGGTCCGTAGTACCCGGCTCTCTCCGGTCAACGTGTCGATCACCACTTCCGCAACTGCGGCACCGTAGGTGAAGTAGTAAAAGGGATTGCCGATCAGAGATTTGGCATCCCAGCTCAACCCCGGTGTGCTGTAGTAGCCGGTCGCCGATAGCGACACGCGCTCGTCCCATGTGAGCTGTGCGAGCTCGCCGAACGACAAGCTTTCGTTGCCGGCATATACGCGGTTCTGGCGAAACTCGATGGCATCGGCACCGACGCCGAAGTGAGCCGCGGCAACATCGGCCATACGCGCCTTTATGGTGTTTGCCGCATTGAACGCCGCCATGCCGTTCAGGTCGGAACCCGCCGAGGCAGCAGTCGCCGCGGTATTGGGAACTTTGTCGGTACGGGTCGCCGATATCTTGATGTTGTCGAGATCGATCTGAAACACCGACGCCACCACCTGGGCCACCTTGGTGAACAGGCCCTGCCCCATTTCCGTGCCGCCATGGTTTAGGTGGACGCTGCCGTCGGTATAAACGTGGACCAACGCACCGGCCTGATTGAGCTTCGGCGTGTTGAACGAAATGCCGAACTTTACCGGCATCAGGGCGACGCCCTTCTTGAGCGTGCTGTGGGCTGCGTTGAAGGCATCGGCCGCTTCGGACATCGCGTCGAAATCAATTTCCGATCGTAGCCGGTCGACCAGCGGAACGATGATATTGTCCTTCACCGTCTGCTGGTACGGCGTCACGTTGCGGTCGTCGGTACCGTAATAGTTGACGGCGCGGATCTCATCGACGGAGCGGCCCAATATGCGCGCGATGTGTTCGATCACGGTTTCGATCACCAGCATGCCCTGGGGGCCGCCGAACCCGCGAAAGGCGGTGTTCGACACCGTGTTGGTTTTGCAGGGATAACCACGCAGCCGGGCGTTGGGCAGGTAGTAGCAATTGTCGGCGTGGCATAACGCGCGGGCCAACACGCCGGGGCTCAAGTCGGCAACGTTGCCGGAGCGCATCGCCATCAGAATATCTATGCCTTCGATCCGCCCCTCATCGTGGAAGCCGACGTCGTAGCGGAATAGAAAGTCGTGTCGCTTGCCGGTTACGATCATGTCGTCGTCACGGCGCAGGCGAAGCTTCGCCGGCCGGTCGCAATGGTTCGCCAATAGGGCCGCCAGAGCCGCGATGATTGTCGCCTGGCTCTCTTTACCGCCGAAGGCGCCGCCCATGCGCCGCACTTCGACGTTCACCGCGTTGGTCGGCACGCCAAGCACATGCGCGATACCGTGCTGAACCTCGCTGGGATGCTGGGTCGAGCTATAGATATCGAGATCGCCGTTATCGTGGGGAACCGCCAGAGCGATATGGCTTTCCAAATAAAAATGATCTTGGCCGCCGCAACGAACCTCGCCATCTACACGATGGCTGGCTTTGGCGATCGCCGTGTCAGGATCACCAATCGTCATGATTTGTGGCGGATAGGTATAGGACTCCTGCTCGAGCGCCTGTTCGATATCGAGCACCGCCGGGCGCTCTTCGTATTCCACTTTCACCAAAGCCGCAGCAGCGCGTGCCTGGTCGTAACTATCCGCCGCAACCGCAACCACCGGCGCACCGACATAGTCGACGAACCCCGCCGCCAGAATCGGTTCGCCCTCGAATACCGGGCCGATATTGTTGTCGCCGGGAATGTCGTCGGCTGACACAACGGCGCGCACGCCATCCGCCGCGCGCGCCGCTGATGCATCGATCGATACGATGCCTGCATGAGCATGCGGACTGGTGACCAGCGCGACTTCCAAGGTGCCGGGCAACAGGGGCATGTCATCGATATAGCGCGCCGCGCCGGTAACGTGGCCGCGGGCGCTGTCATGGCGGACCTTGGAATGGACCGCGCCGACGATGTCGCTGTCGACCGTCATAAAGCCATCACTTCCACATCTTCACCCGCAAGATCGCGGAACAGCCGCATAAATAGATTTTCCGCCACACCCAAGCGGTAGGCAGCACTCGCGCGGTGGTCGCCGATCGGTGAGAAATCCTTGCCGATCTCGGCAGCCGCCTGCCGGGCCGTATCCTCGGACCAGACTTGCCCGGTCAACGCGGCCTCGCAATTGATCGCACGTTTCGGCGTCGCCGCCATGCCACCAAAGGCAACCCGTGCGGCAGTGACCACGCCGTCTTCGAGGGTCAGCCGGAACGCACCGATCACGGAGGAAATGTCCTGATCGTAACGTTTGGAAATCTTGTAGGTGCGGAATACCTGTCCAGCGCTGAGCTTGGGAAGTCGTACGCTTTCGATCACTTCGTCTTTCGCCAGGTCGGTTTTGCGATAGTCGAGAAAGAAATCTTCCAACGGAAGTTCCCGAGCCCCGGAAAGTCCGCGTAATGTCAGGGTCGAACCGAGGGCGATCAAACAAGGCGGCGTATCGCCGATGGGCGAGGCATTGCCAATATTGCCGCCGATCGTCCCCACGTTGCGGATTTGCCGCGAGCCGATGCGGTGAATGAGAATGCCGAAGGAGGGGTAAGCCGCTTCGATAAGAGGAAGAGCGTCGGTATAGGTCACCGCCGCACCGATGGTTATATGTGTGTCGCTTTCCTCGATCTGCCGCAACTCGTCGACATTCTGCGTATAGATCGTCACCGGGAAGGTCTTGCGTTCCTTGCTGAACAGCAAACCGAGATCGGTGCCGCCGGACAACAATGGTGCGTCGGGATATTCGGTGCGCCGCGCAATCAGCGCGTCGATAGTCTTCGGCGCGAAATAACGTTGGCCATCGATCTCGTACGCGTCGATCGACTGTATGCCGGGGGAGCCACCGTCATCGCCATCGTCCACAGCGACAGCGCAGGCAGCACGGGCGGCGTCGACAATCGACCTATAACCGGTGCACCGGCACAGATTGCCCGCAAGCGCATCGTGGATGACATCGTCGGTCACGGTTTCACCGCTATGGCGCAGCGCGTGGAGCGCCATAACAAAACCGGGGGTGCAGAAGCCGCACTGGGTGCCGTCTTCCTCGACGATAGCTTGCTGGACACGTTCCAACTCCCCACGCTTTTCCGCCAAGCCTTCGACGGTGGTAACTTTGGCACCATCGAGTTGGCCGACAGCGAGCAAACATGAGTTGACGGCTTCGCGCCGGTCGGAGCCGTTGCGCACCATAACGATGGTGCAAGCGCCACAATCGCCCTCGGCGCACCCTTCCTTGGTACCCGTGAGTCCGGCCCTTTCACGCAAGAAATCCAGTGCCGTCATCGTTGGCGACACGGAAGCCTCCTCACGAAGCTCGCCGTTCAAGATGAAGTTGATCGCCACCGGTTTATCTCATCCGTTCCTTGGTCTACTCGACGTTCGCGCCCGCGCGAATCCACGCACCAAGCAACTGCCGTTCTTCAGCCGTCATGCCGCTTTCGTTGCCCAACGGCATCGTATCGGTATCGACCGACGTTTTTTTGATAGCCGTCGCGTGCTTGCGAATTTCCGCCGCGGTATCGAAGCGAATGTTTTTCGGCGGCGCATCGAAATCTTCATTGGTCGGGCGCGCGGCGTGACAAGCCAGACAATGGGAGTCGATCACCGCGCGAACTTCCGTAAAGGCAACGTCTCCGCCCGACGCCGCCAACCGGTCGGCCTGCAATGTGGGCAGCGACGCCCATACGGCGGCGGCGACGAAAATCACGACGGCTGCCGGTATCGGCCATAGCGACGGGGTGCCCGCGTTGCGCAGATTGAACCAGTGCCGGACCAAGGCTCCTGAAACAGATATGACAATCAGCAACGCCCACCCTTGGGGATGCCCGAAGGTCATCGGGTAGTGGCTGCTGATCATGATGAACAGCACCGGAAGGGTTAGATAGTTGTTGTGCACCGAACGCTGCTTCGCCCGCTTACCGAACCACGGGTCCGGTTCGTCGCCAGCGGTACGCGCCGCGATCAGATTGCGCTGCGAGGGAATGATCCGCGCAAAAACATTGATGACCATCACGATGCCAATGAGGGCACCGACGTGAACGTAGGCCGCCCGGCCGGTGAATAGCTGGCTCAGGCCAATCGCGACTAAGCACAATACGATCACCGAGATCGTGTTCGCCACGAGCGGGTTTTCCCGGCCGAACCGCGAGGAAAACAGGGCATCGTAGGCGAACCAGCCCACAATCAGCGTGCCCACACCGATTCCAACAGCTTCAAGGCGCGTCAGATCGGCGATACTCGCATCGATGAGGAAGGCCTCAGAGCCGAGATAGTAAACAATGGCCAGCAGGAGCACGCCGGTGATACCGGTGAAATAAGCTTCCCATTTGAACCAGTGGAGTGTGCGCGGAATCGTCGCCGGGGCGATTAGAAACTTATCGACTTCGTAAAACCCGCCGCTGTGCACCATCCATAGCTCGCCTTCGACGCCTTGTTTACCGGGCGCCGGTTGCTCGAGATGGGCATCGAGCCACATGAAGAAAAACGACGAGCCGATCCAGGCGATGCCGGCAATCACATGAGCCCAACGGATGACCAAGTTTAGCCAGTCGAGAATCACAGTTTCCATGCCTGCTTACTCCGCAACGGTATCCAAAATACGCAAACTGACGATACGCGCGATGTTGCGCATCGCTTCCGAGATCTCGGTTTCCGGTTCATTGTTCAACCGGTCCTGGAAGGCCGCCAAAATCGACGCCTTGGTATGATCGCGAACGGCGATGATGAAGGGAAAGCCGAACCGGGTTTGGTAGTCGGTGTTAAGCTGGTGGAAGAGAGCGAACTCGTCGTCGGTCAGTTGGTCGAGACCTGCACCCGCTTGTTCGCGCGCGGAACTGGCGGTGAGTTCGCCGGCGCGCGCGGCTTTCCCGGCTAAATCGGGATGCGCGCGAATCAAGGCTAGCTGCTCGTCTTGCGCCGCCGTATTCATCACGTCGACGAGTTGGGCAACGAGAGCCTCCCGTGACGCGAAGGGGCGCGACGCAGCGGCGCGTTCGACAAGCCACGGAGAGTTTTCGAATACCTCCCCTAGCACGTCGACGAAATCGGCGGCGTTGCCACCGTTGATTTCAGCCAATGTCACCGTACGCACTGCCATCCCTCAAATACCACCCACCCGTTCGACCGTCGCGCACCCTCCCCCATAGAGCTTGGCCGTCGGCTCACCGACCGCCAAAACCCGCGTTTACTCCGATCGAGGAAGATGCGGATGGTTCCTTGCGCGTCTTAATTGTTTTGGGCACTCGAACCGAGTTCAAACGCCGCGACGCGTGCGCATTTCTTATTATCGCGCGATTAGCGTACATCGGTATTCGCACAATGGCGAGCCCTTCTTCGCCAATCGAAAAACGGTCCCGGCAGGCGCTGGATGGACCCCTGATTGCATTTTCAACAGTGTTTAACGTCGATAGCGACGTGATACGGTCTGAATTCTAAGCGGCGTGGCGTTTTAACAGCACCAGTGCGCGACGGAACAAGGGAGCACAAAAGGCATGGACCGGAATAATTTCATGCGGCGGGCAATCGCACTTGCTGAAGAGAACGTGGCCAGCAGCGGCGGCGGCCCCTTCGGCGCCGTGGTCGTGCACAACGGCCGTATTGTCGGCGAAGGGACCAACCAGGTTACCGGCTCCCACGATCCCACGGCCCATGCCGAAGTCGTCGCTATTCGAGCAGCGTGCACCGAGCTCGGCACGTTCAGCCTTGCCGGATGCGAAATCTATGCAAGCTGTGAGCCCTGTCCCATGTGCCTGAGTGCGATTTATTGGGCACGCATCGAACGCATTTTCTATGGCAATACCAAAGTCGACGCCGCCGCAATCGGCTTCGACGACGATCATATTTATCGCGAGATCGCGCTTCCGGTCAGCGACCGTGCTATTCCCACCGCGCAGATTTTGAGCGAGGAAGCCATCTCCGCTTTCCGGGCATGGGAAAACGCAGACGATAAAATCGAGTACTAAAACGAATCAGGTCGAGCCGTCGAGTTCGACCGTTATCTGTTCGTCCGGCGGGAAGCGGAATTCGTCGCAATTCTCGCCGGGGCCGCCTCGGTCGACAACGAGAAAACGACCCGGCTCGTACAATGCGCATAGTGGAAAATGCCAGAGACCTTTGCGGTAGTTCACCCCACGGCCATCGGTTATCAGGAATACGGTGAGATCGCTCGCGCTGAATGGCGGATCGCCATTCGTGACTGCCACCAGATAGGGATGATTGCCCAACGGCACGAAGAGCTGACTGCCGAGCGGATGGCGCTCAACCATGTCGATGACGACCGGCAGCGGTCTTGGCTGACCGACAAAAATGCTGACAGTGGGGCGGCCCCCTTCGTCGTCAGCATCGATAAACGCTAAATCGTCATAGCGTTGCGCGGTGTCATCGTTTATCGCGAGCGGCGTTTTCGACCCGGCATCGATAACGTCGCCGAACGGCGCAAACGCCTCCGCTGTCAGGGATCGCGGCTTCAGACTAATCATCGAAATCGACCGTTCCGTAGATCCGCAACCGGCTGATCCCGCCATCGGGAATGTTGTTGAACCTGATATGCGACACCGGTCCGATATCCGTGTTGACCTCGTCGGCGTAAAAATGCTGCCGGTCCATTTCCAGCTTTTGCTCGGGTAACAGAACGGGCCAGGCACCGGCCTCGGTCACTGCTTCGTCGTCGTTCTCGTCGGTTAACAACGCCGCCTGTATCGAACAACGGTCGGGATAGTTCCCTTTAAAATGAGCGGTATCGACTTCGACGCGCGTTATCCGGCCCGGCTTACCCAGTGCTGCGACGAGCCAATCCGCACCGCCATCCCGCCGGCGGCGTGTCTCCCAACCATCGCCCATGTTTACGCCGCGCCCCGGCACAAAGATTCGCCAAGGCGGCCCATAATGAGAATCACTATAGCCGATGACCCGGCCGCCATTCGCAATGGCCGAAAGCTCGTATTCGGCGGTCCGGTCAATGTCGGCGACATTCCAGACCGGCTGGCCGTAAATACGCAGGCGGGCGATCCCGCCATCGGGAAAAATGTTCACGCGAACGGTGTCGAAGGCATCTGTGTTTGCGACCGGCATAAAGTTTTTGCAATCGCCGGCGATCGAGCACTGTGCAACGACGGTTTGCCAATCATTGTCCTCAGGCTCCCGGCCGTTACCCATCGCGCCTTCGAGCGAGAATCCCGGCGGGTAATTACCGGTGAAATAGCTGGTATCGACCTCGACCCCATGGAGTTGGCCTGCATGGGCCAAGCGGACAATGCAATGATCGTGACCGCCCTGGCGCCGGCGACGGCTCTCCCATCCGTCCATCCACTTGCCGTTGTCATCGTACTTGTCGGGGTAAAAAACCGGATCGGAATCCTGCAGCATGCGCTCCTTAGCGGCGAAAAATTCATCGCTCGCGCTGGTGGCGACAGCGCCGAGAGATGCGCTCGCCAGATTGACATAGCGGGTGGTGAAGTTCGGCGGTGTGATTTCGTCTGTCATGGAAATACTAGGCCTCGGCCGGCGCGGGGAACTGGGCCCGCCAGTGGCGCGCGATGTCGACGCGGCGGCAAAACCACACATTGTCCTGACTTTGTGCGTAGTCGATGAATCGCTTCAACGCCTGAAAACGGCCAGGGCGGCCCACCAGGCGGCAGTGCAACCCGACTGACAACATTTTCGGGCTGGTCGCCCCCTCTTGGTAGAGCGTATCGAAGCTATCTTTTAGATAGCTGAAAAATTGATCGCCTGAGTTGAACCCCTGGGCCGTGGCGAAACGCATATCGTTGGCGTCGAGCGTATACGGCACGACGAGATGGGCCTTGCCTTCGACCGTTGTCCAAAACGGTAGTTCATCGTTGTAGTCGTCGGCGTCATAGAGAAACCCGCCTTCTTCAGCGACCAGCCGGCGGGTGTTCTCGCTGGTGCGTCCGGTGTACCAGCCCAGGGGACGTTCGCCCGCAACGCGGGTTTGGATCTCAATGGCCTTCTGCAGGTGCTCACGTTCGACATCCTCGGGCACATATTGATAATCAATCCACCGGTAGCCGTGGCTGCAGATCTCAAAGCCTGACGCCATCGCCGCCTCGGCGACCGCCGGATGGCGCTCCAACGCCATGGCCGCGGCGAAGATCGTTACCGGTATCTGCCGTTCCTGGAAGAGCCGGAACAGCCGCCACACGCCGACGCGGCTGCCGTACTCGTAGAACGACTCCATGCTCATATGGCGAACGCCGGGAAGCGCACGGGCGCCGATGATTTCGGAGAGGAAAGCTTCCGACGCCTCGTCTCCGTGCAGGATCGTATTCTCCGCACCCTCTTCGTAGTTGATCACGAACTGCACCGCCAGCCGCGCGCCGTCAGGCCAATTTGGGTCGGGCGGTGTGGGGCCGTAGCCGACCAGGTCACGGGGGTAAGTTTGTTCTGACGCCATCCTGCTTCTCTCAATTCGCCCAGTAGCGATAGCTATCACATGCGGTGTTCAAGTTACCATTCGTAGTTACCGCGTCCAGCATCGCGCATAAAGCCACAGCAAGGCCTGCCGACAATCACTGGCGGCACGGCTCGACATGAGCTAAGGCTGATCCAAATCGCGTGGAGATGAAGGATGGCAGGACTTTCCACACACGTTCTGGATACCGCACAGGGAACACCCGCGGCCGGTGTCCGCATCGAATTGTTCGAGGTCGCAGGCGAACAGCGCACGCTGATCTGCGAGACCGTGACCAACCTGGACGGACGTACCGACGCGCCCCTGATCGGCGCCGAAGAAATGCGCGCCAGCGCATTCGAAATCGTTTTTCATGTGGGTGCATACTTCGCCAGCCATGCTCCGGCGGCATCGCAACCGGGGTTTCTCGACATCGTACCTGTTCGATTCACCATCGCCGACCCGTCGCAGCACTATCATGTGCCACTCTTGGCGAGCCCTTGGAGCTACACCACTTACCGGGGCAGTTAAGGCCCGCCGCTACAGAATTTCGACGCTACAAATGTTGAGCTATATCAACATTTCGCTGGCTCAGAGGGCGTAGTCTCGCCTTGGTTAGGCCATAATCCGGACGGCAGTATCGCACTGGCGTCAAATCGGCACACGGCGCTACAAAATTCCGAGATAGCAGCGCCAAATTGGCGCCAACGAAGTCAGACAACCAAAGGGCGATATCATGCAACGCAAGGCAATAGCTCCCCTCGCTGCCGCTGCATTAATCCTCGCGGCGTGCACAAATGACGCGGGACAGAAGGAAACCGTCGGCACCGTTATCGGCGGCGTCGCCGGTGCCGTACTCGGCTCGCAAGTCGGCAGCGGCTCGGGACAGCTCATTGCGACAGCAGTCGGCACATTGGCTGGCGCGTTTATCGGTAACGAAATCGGCAGATCGCTCGACCGCGCCGACCAACAGGCGATGGTCAAGGCGGAACAACAGGCCCACACCGCACCAATCGGCGAGAAAATCGTTTGGAACAATCCCGATACCGGCAACTCGGGCTCGGTCACTCCGATTCGCGACGGGCGCAACGCGCAGACCAATGCCTACTGCCGGGAATACCAGACGACTGTCGTGATCGATGGCCGTGAACAATCGGCATTTGGCACTGCCTGCCAGCAACCTGACGGCAGCTGGAAAATCGTCAGCTAGCTAAAAAGGATCGGGTTCCGGTTCCGGAGCCTCGGTGCGGTCCTCTCGGACAATCCGGATGCGCCGTTTCTCGGTTTGCAAGAAACCGAACAGTTCGATCGTGCGGGTATAAATCACCTGCGTAGGCAGTCCTGTCTCCACATCGATCTCATAGTCAGCACCGTCCGAAACTTCGATTGGACCAATATCGAGTTCCGCTGGTGCCGGTTGCCCAGACTGAGCAGCCGACTCTTGGGCCCGGTTCAAGACTGCTGCGGCAACTTCTTCGGGATCGACCGACTGCCGCCAACGCAACCAGGCTATTCCCGCTGCGCGGTCAAACCATTTCAGCTCGTACTCCAACGTGGCGGGCAACGCGTCGGCGGTAGGCGGCAAACTCATTGTGCCAGGCTCACTGTAGGTCTTGCCGGCAACCAGTTCGCGACCCCCGAAAAAATGCAACAAGGCCGGCAAGTCGAGCGCCCGGCTCGACGCATAATCCGGCGATAACAACGGCGCCAGGCGCGCCCGAACGCTATCGAGCAATTCCGGATCGCCAAATTGCTCATCGATTTCCGACAGGACGCGCTCAATAGACTCCTCGTAGAACGACGTGAGTTCGCTGGGATCTTCGAGCCCGATGATTTCGCCCGCCTCATTGGTACGATAGGCGACTTTCTGTCCATCGATCAGCTTACCGAGCTCGCTCGCCAAAAGGCCGTTATTGGGGTCTCCGGCCGTCCTGACGATCGCCGGGCCATAAATCCATTCAACAAGCACTCCCTCGCCCGATCCCGCCTTGACCACCATATCGACATCCATTGCCGATGTCCGCGCCATCAGAATGCCGCCATCCCGCTCTCTTTTCCGGGTTTCGAGCACCTCGAGCTGATAGTTCGCCTCAACGGGGAAGTTCGCCATGATCCGGAGCGGTCCGTCGCGCAACAACGGGGCACGCGCTTCCTCGATTCCCATAAAGCTGGGATCGACGAGGCTGAGACCGATCGACTTCACCTCCTCGACAACAATCTCCGGATTGAGCGTCTTGTCTGTAGTTTTTAGCAGTTCGATTTCAGCTGCCGCGCTCGCATCCGCCACCGCGGATCGTCCGGCGGCGGCTTCTGGCACCCGTTCGGGCTTGGCTGTCGCGTCACTCAAGGTTTTGTCATCGCCACCGAGCGCAGCGTCAACACCGTTCGCGGCCGCTTTATCGAACCAGACACGCGCCTCTTCGGGGTCCCGCGCCACGCCACGGCCAAGCTTATAGAGAACACCTAGATTGTATTGTGCCCGGCCATGGTCTTGCTCGGCCGCTTTGCGCATCCAGGTAGCCGACCGGACATCGTCTTGGGATAAACCGCGTCCGTCGGCATACATCAGCCCCAAATTATATTGGGACTGGGCATGACCCTGCCCCGCCGCCATCGCGTACCAACGTGCGGCCTCTGCGAGGTCAACAGCAACGCCGAGGCCTCTCTCGTAGGCAACCCCCAGACTAAACTGTGATTCGGCGTGGCCATCCTTGGCGAGCGGCCGCCACTCGGCGACGGCATCGGCATAGTGGGCCGCGCGCGCCGCCGCCATTCCCTTTTCGAAGTCCTGCGCCACGCCGGGCGACACAACCAGAAACAGGCCGAGAACTACGTTCAGTGCAAAAAGCCAACCGTTCATGCCTACTAAGTTAGCATCCATCTCGCCCCCGCTGAACGGCTATGGCTATGCCTCGCAAACGCAGAAACGGATTGACACGGCCGGCTCCGTCCGCTGCGGTAGCTGATTAAATTTCAAGGGAGTGCCTGTAATGCCATTGTCGCTGCACCAAGTGTCCGTGTCGGTCTTCGACCAACTTCTGGAATCGCTGTCTTCGATCCTCGACAAGGCCGAAGCGCACTGCACAGCGACCGGCACCACGCCGGGCGAGTTGCTCGAACTGCGGCTTGCGCCGGATATGTTCACGCTGACGCAGCAGGTCCAGCGCGCCTGTATTCACGCCAGCGGCGCCGCGGCGCGTTTGGCGGATATCGATGTTCCCGAGCAGGCCGAGGATGAAACCACTTTTGACGATCTGCGTGCGCGAATTGCGCAGACGCGCGCCTTCCTTGACGGGCTGACCCCCGCGCAGATGGAAGGCCGCGAAACCGCAACTATCGAGCAGCCAACGCGCGTCGGCACCCTCACCTTCAACGGGTCCGATTTCCTGCTTCACTTCGCCCTGCCCCAGTTCACGTTCCACGTGACCACAGCCTATGACATCATCCGCCATGCCGGGGTCGAAATCGGCAAGGTCGATTTCATGGGCAGCGCCATACGTTAGCTCTTGCGATCCGGGCCGCTGCCTCTCTTCCGACCCCTAGATGAAGCGCCCTATCCAAATTGTCAGGCCGGCTGTAACCCTTTCTCAGCATGGGATAGCGCCGATGCGAGCGGTATTATCCGGTCCCAAACCATTTATGATCACTTAACGGTCGTCAGCTAGTCTCAGCATCCGATAGTACCGCCTACCGTGGCGGTACCTCTGGCGAAAGTGGACGACTGAGCGATGCGCATTGGCCGCAAATTGGCTGTCACACACCTGGTTATGAGCCTGTTCTTAGTAGGCCTCGTATTTGGTGCCAAATTGGTTATCGATCGCATCGATCGCGATGTCAGCGCACTCAGCGACCAAACTTTTCTGATCATTGATCAGCTCAACGACCTGAGGTCGGCTAGCTTGCGCATTTTGGCGACCACCAACGAAATCGCATTCATCGCCGGCACGGATAAAAAGGAATCAGACGCCGAGGAAAACGAAGCAAGTGAAGAGGCGGAGGAGGACGAACTCGAAGAACTCGACGAGGGTATCGAAACCTTCAATAAAGCATTCACTCGTTATTCACAGACTATCGAAGAGTTCCGCCCCGACAGTACCGAAACCCGAGACGAGATCGGTGCCGCCGGGACAGCCCTTGTAGCAGGAAGCCTCCGCCTTGCAGCCGCTGTGGAAGAAGAAGGATCGCAGACGGAGCTTCTCGATATCAAAGAAGATTTGGAAGATTTAGAGCGCGCCTATTTGGCGACGATTGCAACCGCACTCGACCTGGCACGGTTCGACTTCGAACGGCAAAAAATCGCCCTTAGTAAGATCACCGAAGTCGCGAGCACGCTAACTTGGGCGGGATCGGCTTTTTTTGCCGTCCTCCTGCTCATCGTTGGCAACCTCGTAACCAAGACAATAACCCGTCCGCTCGACGAGTTAGTCATTGCAACAGAAAGGATGACGCAAGGAGATTTCTCCACGCGCGTCGACGTTGCGTCGCAAGACGAGGTCGGGAGATTGGGTGCCGCCTTCAACCAACTCGGACAAGCCATCGAAGAACATATTCAATCGCGCGCAGAATCCGAATCCGAACTCAAATACGAAATCGAGGATCGTCTCAAAGCGGAAGCAACGCTCAAGGAACTCAACGACAACCTCGAAGGGCTAATCGCCGAGCGCACCGAAGCGATCCGCCGAAGCGAAGCGGCGCTGCTCGACGAGAAAGAGCGGGCCGAAACGGCAAGCCAGGCCAAGTCGGCGTTTCTCGCCAATATGAGCCATGAATTGCGGACACCGCTGAATGCGATCATCGGGTACAGCGAAATGATGCTGGAAGATGCGATCGAGGACGGCGCCCAGGAGCGGGTCTCGGATCTGCAGAAGATCCAACGGTCTGGCCGCCACCTGCTTGAGCTGATCAACGACATCCTGGATATCTCCAAGATCGAGGCCGGTAAGATCGAACTGAATATTGATTCGATAGACCTCACGAATCTGATCGCTGAAGTTGAGAGCACCACGGCTCCTCTTATGGAAGCCAACGGGAACCAGCTGAAAATAGCCCTCCCCGACGATCTCGGCCGCGTCGAATGCGATGACCAACGGTTGCGTCAAGTTTTGATAAATCTGCTCAGCAATGCCGCCAAATTCACCGAAAACGGCGCCATTGGTCTCATCATCGAACGCAACAGCGACGGCTGGATCAGGATCGCCGTTCGCGATAACGGCATCGGTATGAGTGAAGAGCAAATTAGCCGACTGTTCGAGCCCTTTATCCAGGCCGACAACACAATCACCAAACGCTACGGCGGCACCGGTTTGGGTCTTGCGATCAGCCTTCGATTCGTCGAAATGATGGGGGGCAGGATTACCATCGATAGCGAGTTGGGCGCTGGCTCTTGTTTTACAGTATGGCTACCCGATTTCGCAGTCTCCGATCCGGATTCCAGCGAGGCCGATGACGGACCTCTGATTCTGATCATCGAAGATACCCTGACGGACAGCTCATTGCTCGAACGTTATCTGCGCCCGCTAGGCTATCGGATAGCGCTCGCGCGCGACGGCGAGCAAGGCCTGGAACTCGCGCGCAAAATAAACCCAGCGGCAATCATACTCGACCTCGAACTGCCCGGAATGGATGGCTTTACCGTGCTCAAGGCGCTGCGCACCGACATGGCGCTGCGCACGATCCCGATTATCGTCACGTCAATTCACGACGCCCGCGAGCAAGTGCTCGAACTTGGGGCCTGGGAGTATATCACCAAGCCAATCGACCGCCCGGCGCTAACGGTGGCGTTGAGCGAACACATTCAGCATCCAAACACTACCGATCCGGCAGCTCATGTGCCCATCCCCGCCCAAGCCGCAAATGGATGAATACAATGGTAACTGAGGGTTAAGGAATAGAGTCTTAAACTTACGGTTAACGTCACCCTGATAGCCGCGCGGATTGTACCGGGGACGCTATCATGGCCTCAGACATGGTGTTGTCATGGCTACGATCTTGCTGGTCGAAGATAACGAACTCAATCGCGACATGCTGAGCCGCCGCCTCGGCCGGCGCGGCTATGACGTGGTTTGGGCGGATTCGGCACCCAGCGCCGTCGAACAAGCCGGTAAAATCGATCCCGACCTGATCTTAATGGACGTTTCGCTCGGCGAGACCAGCGGTTTAGACGCCACCCGCGAGATCAGAGCGAAGGAGAACGGCAATCGGGTGCCAATTATCGCGTTGACCGCGCACGCGCTGTCTTCCGACCGCGAGCAGTGCTTGGAAGCAGGCTGCGACGACTTCGAGACCAAGCCTGTCGATATGAACCGCCTTCTGAGCAAGCTGGCAAGTTGGTTGGGCGAGACGACGGATGGCTGAAGTGTCGGGGCGCCTCCTCGTCGTCGACGACATCGAGGAAAACCGCGATCTCCTGAAACGCCGGCTGGAACGCCGCGGATACGATGTAGAGGTCGCCGATAGCGGCCAGGCCGCGCTTGATCTGACGGCGCAGCACGACTTCGAGCTCGTTCTCTTGGATATCATGATGCCCGGTATGAGCGGGCTGGAAACGCTGGCCGGATTGCGCAAAAACAGCGACCCCGCGTCACTGCCGGTGATTATGGTATCGGCAAAAAGCGAGAGCGAAGACGTCGTGCAGGCTCTGGGTATGGGCGCCAGCGACTATATTACCAAACCGATAGATTTTCCCGTGGCGTTCGCGCGTATCGAAACGCATCTGACTCTGAAACGCGCCGACGATGCCTTGCGGGACAGCGAAGAGCGGTTCTCGCTGGCGATGGAGGGCGCAACCGAAGGTCTGTGGGATTGGGACCTGAGGAGCGATGAGATTTACTACTCGGGACGCTGGAAGGCACTGATCGGCCAGGACGGCAACGACCTATCGAACCAGACGTCCGAATGGTTCGACCGTATCCATGAAAAAGACGTTGATCGGGTAAGAGCGGAAATAAAGAAACATCTCGACGGGATTTCGCTGCGACTTGACGTCACCTATCGCCTTCGGCATGCGAACCAAACCCACCGCTGGATGCGGACGGTGGGGATGGCGCGGCGTGACTCCGATGGCACCGCGTTACGCTTAGCCGGATCGCTGTCGGACGTGACCGAGCAGATCCTCATGGATCCGCACACCGACATTCCCAATCGAACCCATTTCCGCGACTGTATCGACCGGGTTATTGCCCGCAAAGAGCGTAATGACAACTTCGAATTCGGCATTGTTGTCCTCGAACTCGACGTCTACCAAGATCTGGAATCAAGTGCCGGTCACAGCGTTACCGAGCAGCTTTTACAAGACTTCGCCCAGCGTCTTACGGCTCACACCCGGCCCGGCGACACCGTTGCTTTAATCGGCGAGAACACATTCGCCATGTTGCTGGACGAAATCGGTATGGTCGCCGATGCCGTACGGATCGCCGAACGTGCGCGGGAAATTGTCGAAGTTCCCTTCGATATTTTCGGCCAGGAAATCTCAACCACGCTAAGCGCTGGCATCGCCACCAGCCATACATCCTACGACACCGCCGAAGATATGCTGCGCGACGCGACGCTCGGGTTGCGCTCGGCTCAGGAGCTGGGCGGGGACTGCTGCCAAATCGTCGACCCGGATCTGCACGCGCAAGCTTTAGAGCGCCTGCATCTGGAGGCGGACTTGCGCCGCGCGGCAACGAAAGAAGCCTTCGACCTGCATTATCAGCCCATTGTCGACTTAGCGGATGGAAAAATAACAGGTTTCGAAACACTGCTGCGTTGGGACCGGTCGGAACACGGGCCCGTTTCACCAGCGATATTTATTCCGGTAGCCGAGCGTACAGCGCTGATCAATCCCATCGGAAAGTGGGTACTGACAAAGGCGTGCCGTCAGTTCGCAGAATGGCAAAAAACACTGTCTGAGGACTTCAATTTCCTGCTGAGCGTTAATGTATCGCCGCGGCAGATCCAGCAGGACGACTTAGCCGATCAATTCGCCGACGTCCTCGCACAAACCGGGTTAGCGCCAAAATGGCTCAAGATTGAAATCACCGAAAGCGCGGTTCTAGAGGACCTCGATAAGGCAGTTCGAACCTTGGAGAAACTCCATAACCTCGGTGTTCGCATCGCCATCGATGACTTCGGCACAGGCTATTCGTCGCTAAGCACACTGCTGCGTATTCCGATCGATACCATCAAGATCGACCAGTCTTTTACCGCAACGATCGAGACCGATCCGGCAGCCCACCGCATTGTCGGAGCCAT
The DNA here is from genome assembly GCA_965267185.1 of Alphaproteobacteria bacterium. Classification (GTDB taxonomy): domain Bacteria; phylum Pseudomonadota; class Alphaproteobacteria; order UBA6615; family UBA6615. The sequence continues at coordinate 1,990,284 of OZ253937.1, forward strand.
CATCAATATGGCCGAAAGCCTTGGCAAAGATATCGTGGCGGAAGGAATCGAGACGGAATCTCAGGCCTCGATCGTTCGTGATATGGGCGCTCAATACGGGCAAGGTTACCTGTACTCGAAGCCTGTTCCAGCCGCGCAAGCCTTCGATTTACTCAGAAATCAGACCGAAGGCGAAACCCAGCGGGTGTTAACCGCCGCAGTTTGACCGGCAAACGTACGCCAGTCGAAGCCCCGGGACAGCTTATCCCAAACCACGCAGCTGAACGGCCGCTCCGGCGCCGAAACTTACCGGCCCCTTGCCCCGGTGCCGCAATTCGCCCTACCCTGAAGCTGACTTGCGGCAGCTTGTCAGACCTCAATCTACTGGATCGTAGCTATGGCTCCCGACGCTTCCTCCCTCCCTGCTGACGACACGATTATTTCCTCTCTCGAGGCTCTCGAAGAGGTTTATGGAGAATCGCCAGAAGGATCATTGAAGAAGGAGATCAATTACATCTCCGAACACTACCAAGCCTTCATTGAGGCAGCGCCGTTCGTTGTGGTCGCGACGGTCGGCCCCGAGGGTACGGATTGCTCGCCCCGGGGGGATCCAGCCGGTTTCGTTCGCGTCGTCGACAAGCACACCGTGATGATTCCAGACCGCCGCGGAAACAATCGCGTCGATAGCCTGCGCAACATCGTTCGCGATCCCCGTATCTCCCTTCTATTCCTCATCCCCGGCGTTGGCGAAACCATCCGTATCAACGGCACCGCCAAAATTTCGGTCGACCCGGAGCTATGTGCCTCATTCGAGATGCAAGGAAAGAACCCTCAGAGCGTCATCGTGGTGACGGCCAGCAGCATCTACTACCAGTGTCCCAAGGCGCTGGTGCGCTCGAAACTCTGGGACCCGGAAAGTATTGTGCCGCGAAAACAGCTTCCCACCACCGGCAATATCTTGGAAGGCATCACCAAGGGCGAGATCGACGGCGATGCGTATGACGCCGCCTATCCCCAACGGATCAAAGACACGATCTACTAGCTGGAACGCTGAAGACCGACGTCGAGCGCTGGTGTGAAAGACCTATTTTCAGTCGCCGGGAAGGTGGCTCTGGTTACCGGCGGCTCGCGCGGTATCGGCCTGATGATTGCCCGCGGTCTCGTCGAGAATGGGGTGAAAACCTACATCTCATCACGCTCGGGCGAAGCATGTGATGAGGCTGCAGCCGAACTAGCAGCCTATGGTGAGTGCATTGCGCTTCCGGCAGACCTGTCTCAACTCGAAGAAGTCGAACGGCTTGCCGCAGTGGTGTCCGAACGGGAAGACGCGGTGCATATCTTAGTCAACAACGCAGGCGCCGCCTGGGGTGCTTCGATTGGCGAAGTGCCCGAAATCGGCTGGGACAAGGTGATGGACTTGAACGCCAAGTCCCTGTTTTTTCTCAGCCAAGCCCTCTTGCCACAAATCGAAGCTGCGGCAACCGAGGACGACCCGGCGCGGATCATCAACATCGGTTCGGTCGACGGGCTCGCCATCCCCAAGCTCGAGACCTATTCCTATCCTGCCAGCAAAGCCGCGGTTCACCACTTGACCCGGGTCCTCGCCCACCGTCTGGGAGAGCGAAATATCACCGTCAACGCCATCGCGCCAGGACCGTTCGAAAGCAAGATGATGGACTACACGCTGGCGAACTACCGCGACGAAATCGAAGCCACACTTCCCAGAGGCCGGCTCGGCACCCCGGAGGATATTGCTGGAACAGTCATCTATCTGTCATCACGCGCCGGGGCCTACATCACCGGTGTGGTGATTCCGGTCGATGGCGGTTCGTTGGTTGCCAGCGAGATGTGGCGATCCTAACGAACCTGAATCTTCCGTATTCGCATCAGCAGGAAACCACGGGAACCGTTAACCTTAAGGAGTGCGAAATCTGCCGTATTCCGCGAATTTTATAGTTAACAAATTCTATATTACTTAATAAATCATTGACATTTAATGAATATTTTTTGTATTCTGATAAATCACCGCTCGCGCAAACATGGATGACGGGAGAGTTCGATGCGTAACATTCGTCGACTAAAAACCGCGACTTTACGCGTTGCGAAGCGCCAAGCTGAAACCGTTGCAATCGAATACGCCTTCTTGGGCGCGTTCATCGCTTTGGTCAGCGCCTTCATTATTTCAATGATCGGGCAGTAGCTCCGACAGCGGAACGGCGCGTCCCTCGGCCGACGAGCGGCCAGCCGCAAGCACGATGGCGAGCGGAACCATCGCCCGGTGACCGTCGATTTCCGGCTCGGTGCCACCTCGAACGGCATCGGCGAAATCTTCCAACTCGGCGAGCAAATGATCCTTCGGTTCGTAATCCACCGGTGACGGTTTCGTCTCACCGGTTCGCTGCAAGCGCAGCCCATCATTATCCATATCGAAATAGGCATTCGCCTTGGTGCCGTGGACGGCCAGTGTGAACCGGCGCGGCGAAATGTAGTCGGCGGCGACGTATCCAATCGCACCAGCGTCGAACCGCATCAAAACGGCGGTGACATCCTCGACATCGGGTTCGGTTTCGAGGCGGTTAAAAAAAGCGGAGACATCGCTGACCGGCCCCAGCAGGTAGAGCAGATTGTCCACCTGGTGGATGCCGATTTGCATCAGGCAGCCGCCGGGAATTTCCGCCGGGTTGGAGCGCCACAGGCCTGGCTTCAGCTTTAATCCGTTGTCGTTGGAAAATACGCCCTCCACCAGACTGACCCGGCCCAGTTCTCCCGCGTCGATCAAGCTGCGGAGATGGCGCAGAGCGCCGTGGCGGCGGTAGGAATGACCCACCGCCAAGACTACGCCCGCGTCTTCGCACGCGGCGATCATAGCCCGGCCGTCCTCCAAAGTGTTGGAGATGGGCTTTTCCACAAAAACATGCTTGCCGGCGCTGGCCGCCGCTTCCGTACCGGCCCGATGGGCAGAATTGGGCGTGGTGAGAACAACGCCGTCGAGCCCGTCGAGCGCCAGCATGTCTTCATAGCTAGCAACCGCCTCGCACCCGAACTGCTCGGCAAACGCCGCCGCTTTCCCGGCACTGCGCGTATAGCAGGCGCGCAGCTCCAGCTTATCGGACTTCGCGATAACGCCGGCGAGAACATCCGACCACCAGCCGATACCGACGATTCCGACCTTCACCTTTTTCATATCAGACCGCCGGCTCCGCGAAATAAACGACGATCCCGGGGGTCAAACTTTATCTTCCATTTCGTCCAAGAACGGACGAACCAAGGCGTTCCACTCATCGGAGTGACGCCGGTAGGAATAATGTCCGCCTTCTTCAACCAAGATCAGGCGCGACCCCTCGATTGCCTCATGGAGATCTTCGGAGAAGTAGAACGGCACCGTGGCGTCATCGCGCGTGCCGATAATAAGCGACGGGTTACGAATCTTGTGCAACTCATCAAGGCGATCGTGCGCCATGGTCATGTCGAGCCGAGCGGCCAGAATTTCGGGCGGCGCGATCGTCTCGAGCGAGCGCCGCTCGATTTCCATGACCCGGTCCAAATTGTAGCGAAATTGCATCGCGCCGTTGGTGAACAGGGAGCTGACCTTCACATAGGCCTCCTGCCCCTCGGCCAAGGCGATCTCCTTACGCGCCGTCTGCACCCGTCGGACATATTCATCCGCTTTGGTCCAGGTGTTGGAAAAAATGCAGCAGCGCAGCCGGTCCGGATAGTCGATCGCCAAATTTTGCAGAATAGCGCCACCCGTCGACGTACCCGCCACATGGGCCTTCTCGATGCCGAGCGTATCCATCAAAGCGATAACGTCGCCCGCAATCGCTTCGGTCGAATATTGGTCGAGCGGCGGCCGGTCGCTATCGCCGGCGCCCCGGTGGTCCAAGGAAATACAACGGTAATCCTTGGAAAACTCCTCTACCTGGTATTGCCAGGCGTTTAACAACCCAACCAGCCCCGGGATAAAAATGAATGCAGGGCCTTCGCCCGCCTCCTCAACGTTAAGCGTGATTTCGCCGACATCTATTCTGGCCATAAACTTCCTCTAATTCTCGCGGTCGATTGCGTACTCGGCGGCGATGATATGCGCTCGGCCCGACCGCCACAATGTCGGCCCGCGGCACAACTATTCTGCCGCTCGGGCGGGTTCGCACAAGCCCACGACGAAGACCGTGCGCCCAAGCAATCGAGACGATCACGCTAACGGCCGAGTACGCTTTGACTAACCGACGGGCGCCAACCCAACCGGGAGCAGGACTCTAGTTTTTGTAGAGGAGCTAGGCTTTGCCGATCCGGGGGGTGTCTTCACCGCCAGGACCAAATGCCTTGTTCAATATATCCGAGCTGTTCTTGGCCAGCTCGATGCTATCCGCCAGAAAATTTAGGATCTTGAGATTGTTGTTCAGGACAGCGGTCGCTTCCGGGCGCTTGTCATCCATGATGTAAGTCGCCCGCTGGATGATGTCGTTCCTGATCACCATCAGGATATCTTCCAGCTTGTAACCTTCGGCATTGTCGTCGGTCACCAGAAACTTAGTAGACATTGCTAGTCCTTCCAGCGGTGATTAGCGCTCTAGCTTATCCGGTCGTGGTGAACGATTTCTTACTTGCGCCGCCTCCAAACTGCTTCAAAAGCCCCAACGCCGGGTTTCTAAGCCCATAATGATGGTCGGGGCGGAATATATTCCATGAGTTCGCGGAACGCCGTTTCCCAACAAGCACAAATAGGGTTTGTTCCCGTAGTACAATCAGAAAGTACTATTGTATTCAGCTCGAGATCGAAGCTAGAACATTATAGAAACAGTACCCTTATTAAGGGTGCTAGCTAAGCGAAAAGACTAGGCTCGTTGGGTCTTAGTTTCGATTGCCGCAACAATGGAAAAGCCACCGCTGCAATTGATTTCAGTCAACAAGACCTCCTCGCAAACTTGCTAAACAAGCCCCAAGACCCGATCTGCAATATCGGAGATCGAGATGTTCGGGAATCCCTCATTGACCACTCGTATCGCCATTGGCAAAGCCATCGGCGCGGTGTTCGGCATTGGCGGCTTCGTCTATCTGACCCTCTTTCCCGTTGGCGACAACGATCTGCTCCGATGGGGAATTCTGCTCTGGTATGCAACAATCGGCGCGATCATTGGCATGTTCGGCGTCTACACGCAGCACCCCGTTCTGAAGCTGCCCATGCCGTGGTGGTTTCGAGCCCCTATCGTTGGCGCATGGATGAACTTCGTGCTCACCTTCTTCGCCTACGACACGATGTCGGCTGTTATGGAGTCCGCGTTCGGCCCCGAAGGTCTTATAGCCTCACCGTTCTGGTTCACGGCAGAGGGTGCCGTCGTCGGGCTCATCATCGGCTACTTCGCCACCCGGTTCGGTGGCGAAGGACCAGAGACGGTTAGGAGAGACACCGCCTAACCAAAGAACCGCTAGTCGCGGAAGTTCACGTACTGCAGCGGCTGTTTGATCTTCAATTCCTTGATCAGCTCGATCGCGCTTTGCAGGTCGTCGCGCTTTTTGCCCGACACGCGCAGTTCGTCGCCTTGGATGGCGACCTGCACCTTCAGCTTTGAGCCTTTCACCGCCTTCACGATCTGCTGGGCTAGTTCGCGTTCGATACCCTGCTTAATGGCGACGGTCTGGCGCATCGTGTTACCCGACGCCATTTCCGGCTTGCCGAAATCGAACGCGCCGGCATCGACTTTCCGTTTGGCCAGATAACCCCGCAGCATCTCCTGCACCTGGCGCAGCTTCATGTCGTCGTCAGCCACAAGCTGCAAAGATTCGTCATTGCGCTCGATCGTGCACTTGCTGCCCTTGAAGTCGAAGCGCGTCCCGATCTCACGCATCGCGCCTTGCACCGCGTTGTCGACTTCAGGGATTTCAGTACGTGAAACAATATCGAAACTAGGCATATCATTCGCTCTGCTTGCTATGGATACCCCGGTCTCCAGCCGGGATATATGAACCCATAAGGGCTCATATATCCCTATCGATATCGCAATTGTTCGAGTCGCCGACCCACCGGTTCAATGCCGGCTCTAAATTCAATAACGAGGCACCCGCGGTTCTATTCAGCCGCTTCCTGGTATGGCGCCAGCGTTGCCAAATGGCCAAGAAAACGGGCGGCGTTGCCGTGCAAAATGGCGTACCGCGCCGCATCATCGATGCGGGCCTCATTCAATGCTTTTCGCGACCATTCACAGCCGAATTCGGTGCCATCGGTGCCGAACATGATCCGCTCCGTGCCATAGGCCGCCACGCCGCATTCGATAGCCTGAGCGCCGAGTGAGTTGCAGTCGACATAGAGATTGGGCTTGATCAGCCGCGACGATGGCATCGGCTCATCCGGTGTATCAAGAATATTACGATGGTCGAGCCGCTCGACCTCGAACGGAATATTCCCACCGAGATTGTGAATATGGACGCGCGCATCAGGATACTCATCGAGAAGGCCCGAGTAGCACAGCGTCATCATGTCAGCAGAAAGGCTGGCCTGCATATCGAGGGTAAAGAGTCGCGCACTCGCATTGTCGGAGCTATTAGCGACCCGCGGCCACGTATCGCCCGGCCGTGGCCCCCAATGCACGAATAGGACGGCGCTATGACGATTTGCGGCTTCAAGATATGGCCGAAAGGCCTCAGCATCTTCGTAAGTTAAAAAAGCATTCCCCGGCACGATAGCGCCGATAATACCGTCAAGCTCCATCGTCCGGTCGAACTCCGCAAGCGCGGCGTCTTGATCGACGAGCGGTAGCGAAGCGTACGCGACGAAGCGGCCCGGATGGGCGGCGCAAATCTCTGATAGAGCGTCGTTGTGGGTGCGCAACATCGCCAGCGATTCTTCCAGAGGCAAGGCCTCGATCCACTGGAAGGTGCCGAACAGCGAAAGCACCGCCGTGGTGATTCCCTGCCGGTCCATAACGGCGAGACGTTCCTCCAAACCATCGAACGCTTCTGATATCGGTTCGGTGCTGCCGCTATGGCTCCGCAAAACCTCGACGCCACTTTCGTCGGTCTCGATCAGCGGAGCTTCGGTCCGCGCGCGGAGCGCATCGATTAGGGCGGGTGGACGCCAGTGAGAATGCATATCGATGGTCATCGTGCGGGTCCCCTTTTTTTGGCGCCGGATCTTTGGAGGCTACAAGTCATTGCCGGCTTAGTGCACACATATTAGAGCACTTCCCAGGTCTTTGATTCCAGACCCTCTGCACAAAGCAGCCAAGCGATATTCCCCTTGGCCTACAAAGAAACCATATGTTTGACTGGACCAACGGGAAAGGGGAGTACGATGAAAGACAAAACCTATCTGCGGTCGCTCTTCGACTATAACGCCTGGGCGAATGCTGAGACCTACCGGCTGGTCGCTGAAATGCCGCCGGAAGAGGTCACCAAAAAGCGCAAAACCCCGCTGCAGTCGATCTTTGTCAGCCTCAATCATCTGCTCAATGTCGACCGCATTTGGCTTGCCCATATGCAAGGCGAGACGCATGGCATATCGGGCTTGAGAGAAGTGCAGTACGACACCCTCGACGACCTGTGGGAGGCGCGCCAGGAAATGGACCGCACGCTGCAAAACTATGTGGATTCGCTCGACGAAGACGCTCTGGAAGAGATCGTCGACTACGAGCTCATCGGCGGCAACAAAGGGTCGTTGTCGCGTGCCATGTGCCTCACCCATTTAGTGACCCATGGCAGCTATCATCGCGGCTGGATTTCCGACATGTTCGGCCAGGCGGAATGCCAGCAGCCGAGTACCGATATCCCGGTCTACGAGCGCGCGTTACGCGAACAAGGCGGCTCGCCGCTACCGTAGCGGCGAGTTTGTGCTCTTCACGCTCTCTACGTCTCGCCTTCCTTCGCCGCGAAGTGCGGATAGATGCGGCTCATATGCGCGGTATGGAATGCCCAGAAGGTTTCCGGTTCGTAGCGCGGCGGGTTATCGGGGCCCCAGCATGTCGGCAGGCACTCGACCATCGCATCCAGTTGCGGACACATGAATAGCGGCATTGAGTAGCGTGGCCCGTTCACCGGCGGGATGACCCGGTGCGGCGTGGCCCGAACGACACCGTTCGATAGCCGCTCGAGATAGAGCCCGAAATTCACCACAATGGCGCGGGGCGGACAGTCGGGCCAAAACCAGTCGCCGTTCTCATCCATGACTTGCAGGCCGGGCTCGTTCTCGCGCGGCAGAAGCGTGTTGAACGAGGTATCGGCGTGAGATCGGATGCCGATTTCGCCGGCGTCGAGGCTCGGCTTTGCCGGATAGTGGATGGTGCGCACGTAGGAATGAGCGCGTTCAAAATAGAGATCGAAATGGCCCGGATCGAGCCCCAACGCCACCGCCCACACCGGCAGCAAACGTTTGCTCAGCCGCTCCATTTCCATCAGATATTCACGCGCTGTCTCGGCGAAACCCGGCACCGAGTCCGGCCAGGTGTTGGCGCCGTACATGCGCTTGCCGGAAAGCACATTGGGATCGTCGGCCGGATAGTCGACGCCATAGTTGAAGGCCTCATTGCGGTCATTCGTGGGTGCCTCCCCCAACCTATCGTCCGCAATCACCTCGACGTTCATAGGCGTGTAACCGCGCTCGTGGCGGTTGATCGCCAGCGCAGCCTTCTCAGCTACCGGCAATGCAAAAAAAGCGGCGCTGCGGTCGCGCATCCGGGCGATGACGGCATCTGGGACACCGTGATTTACCACGCACAAAAACCCGATCTCGGTAACGATCTCCCGCAGATTATCGGCTAAATTCTGGATGCTGTCCGCATCGCCGCCATCGAGCGACGACAGATCGAGCACCGGCAGGTCGCGATGGGGTACCCCGCGAACGGCTTGTTCGAAATCCTCGCTCTCGATAGCCACAGCTTTGCTCATACGATGATAATGCCGGGGATTGGCTTCCGTAGCCAGCCCGCATTGACACCGGCACGCGACCGCTGTGACACTTGCGAAAACACGGGCACAAGATCAGGAGAGACAACCATGGCCATCCCCGTTCACAAGCCAAAGCGCGAAGACATACTGAAATGCGTCGCCCGGTTCGACGATATCGTCCCCGCCGACCACGGCCTGCCCGACCAGGAGGTCGAAGGCTATTACCGCACGTTCTACAACGCCCTCGGATTTTCCCAACCCAAGGGTGATGGCGTTTATTCGCCGATCGGCGACGTCGCGCAGCCGCTCATCAACCATCTAACCCCGGGCTTCAACCTCGCCTATGTGGAGGCGAAACCGGGCCAGGGTGTGATGATGCATACCCATGACACCAACGAGACATTCGTGGTGATCGCCGGAACCTGGAAATTCGAATGGGAGGGCGATCAGGGCGACGATCATGTGGTTTTGAAGGAGCGCGATATCGTGTCGTTCGAGCCCGGCTCGCAACGCCGCTTCGAATGCGTGAGCGCCCCCGACGGGGCCGAACAAGGCATGATTCTCGGCGTCATCGGCGGCGATACCCCCGGCGCGGAGTTTTCACCAGAATCGATCGAGAAGATGCGCGCTGCCGGCGTAGACGTTCCGCAAGCCGCGGAGTAGCTAGCTCGCGGCTTGCTCGAACAGCGGTAGATCATCGGGAAACGCCACCCAATGGTGGCGGTTCTCGGCCCACACGGCACGCACCGGGCCCGGAAATTGTGGATCGGCGAAGCAGCCTACCGCGATGCCCATATGGTCCGGCCGCATGTCGAGCTCCCAAAACACCGACGTGCCACATTCGGGGCAGAAGCTTGTGGTGAACGTTCGCCCCGATTCTGTCTCCCGCGTATAACTTTTATGCGTGCCGTCAACGGCGGTAACGCTGGCGCGTTGATAGTAGGCGCCCACGCCGAACGGAGCGCCCGTCCGCCGCTGACACTCAAAGCAACTACACGCCACGACTACGTCAGGGTCTCCGCTCGCGGTCACCTGCAACTGGCCGCACGTACATGTCGCAACATGGTCTTGATGGTCGGTCATTGTTTAACTTTCCCTCTGGGCTTCGCGCAAAATGTTAAACACTTGCCGCGCCTCTTCCACACCTTCTAATGCCGGCGAGATTGGACCAGTCGAAAACAGATAACCAACAGACCAACTACTATGGTTGATCTGCGGCCCCAACAGAATCGTTCCATCGCCGCCGGGCTTTTCCGACAACGTTATGTCCGAAAGAGTCCGCAGGTTAAGCGATTTCAGCCGACGCCCAATAACGCCAGACTGAATGATCACGCGTTGGTTCGTGACGCCGTAGATAGTGTTTCTTCGTCTAAGCGCGTCAACTATGAATCGGCCAATTAGAAGGTAGAGGCCGATGACGAGGAACACGCCGGGCATGAGAACATACGTCAAATCGATCCTGTGTAGGATGTCCTCCGTCGCAAGAAACGGAAACGCGGCCACAGTCCAAACTAAACCAAATAAAGCAGGAATAGCATCGGATCCACGCATCATGATCCCTTGCTGGGGTCGGCCCGACCACAACAGCCGCTCCGTAGTGTCGAGCGCTGACCGAACCTTATCTTGTGCCTCGTGGTCGATTGTCATCTCAGGTCATACTTCAACTATCCATCTGGGCTTGGCGCAAGGTGTTGAACACTTGCCTCGCTTCCTTCACGCCTTCGAATGCTTGAGAGGAAGGCGAGATGCCAGGCCATGGTGCATTTCGATATAAATTATCGAACATCTTCTGTGGCCCGAGTGCGATCGTTCCACTGCCATTACGTTTCTCGCGCAAGGTGATGTCTGAAAGAGTACGCAGGTTGAGCGACTTCAACCGTCGGCGAAACAGACCAGACTGAATGATTACACGGTTATTCGTGATGCCGTAGGTGGTGTTGCGTCGTCTCAGGACATCCAGCCAAAATCGCCCAAAAACAAACTGAAGTCCGATAACAATGAAGAAACCCAAAATCGAATAAATCGCTATGGCGGAACCATGAATCTCCGCCTCGCTAGTCACCAAAAGCACCAACACACCGATCATGAAACCAAGCCACAGCAGACTGAAGGGAACAACAATCAGATCGGTTCCGTAAAAAGTAACTCCCTGTCTCGGCCGGCCGGCCCAAAGCAAGTTCTCGCCTGGATCCAGCACCGACCGCATTTCGTTCTCGGCGTCGGTATCTCTCGTCATCGTACAAACTTATGGATCAGTAATGAAAACCCGCCTACCCCCAGGTCAGCATCTGCACGACTATTTTCCACGCGCACCGATCGGCCAGATATCGACTAATGTGTCGCCGCGCACACAGTGATAATAGTCGTACAAATTAACCGTGGGATCGCAGTGGGGCACCATGCACTCGATGGCGGTTCCCAGGGCCAATACTTCGCCCGGCGGGAGCTCGATCCGGCCGAACTCGTCGCCCGCGAATTTATAGAGAGACCCCTTCGGCGCCCCCCGCGCCAGCACGGGCAACGGTCCGTCAGTCGCGAATGCCTTAAGTCCCGCGTCGGTCGTCGCTTGGCCGGACCAGTTGGCGCTGGTGACGGTCATCTGCACAAACAAGGCGGCCTCGAACGGCGGACGGCCATCCGGCCACAACGCCCGATCGGCGTATTCCACGTCCATGAAAATGTACGAACCCGTCTGTAACTCGGTGTAGACCGCTAACTCGCTGTCGATTTCAAAAGTACCGGTTCCCGCGCCGGTCACGATTCCCGGCGGCAGATCCACAGCGGCGAGTTCGTCGATCACGTAGCGTAGCTGCTCCGATGCTTCAGCTGCTGCGGTTTCCCGAAGAGAAAACTCCATATGCTGCAGGTGACCGCCATAGGCCTGAACACCTGCGAATTCCAGATGCGATGCAGCGTCGACCAGACGGGCCAGATCGATCGCGGCTTCGGCGGATGCAACACCGGTGCGCCGGTGTCCAATGTCCACATCGACCAGTAGTTTGAGCGGAGCGTCTGCCTCTGCCGCTGCCTGATTAAAAGCCGCCGCACTATCGGGGTCGTCGCAAACGGCCATCAGTCGCGAAGCGCTCGCGTTGAGCCTTGCCAAGCGGGCGACCTTGGCGTCGCCGGCCGTCGGCGACGTTATCAACAAGTTGGAGATACCACCTGCCGCCATTACCTCCGCTTCACCGATGGTGGCACAGCAAATCCCAACCGCGCCCGCCGCGAGCTGGCACTGGGCGATATCCACCGACTTGTGGGATTTTGCATGGGGGCGCAAAGCGATATCGCGCGTTTGGCAGAAGCCGGCCATGCGCGCCACATTCTCTTCAAAACGGTCCAGATCGAGAACGAGCGCCGGCGTGGCCAATTGCCACCGCGATCCCGCCTGGCCGATCAAATCGGCGTTCGGAGCTAAGTCTACTGTCATCGTTCAACCATAAACGTCTGACCCCAGGGGTTTCCGTTTCCGGCAACAGTATCGTTCACAGCTGCGTTAACAGCCAAGGGGCTCCATCGACAGTCAGGAGTGCATGGCTTATGGGCCATGTTGCCCACCCCGGTCGAACCGAACAACGAGTGCTCCATGCCAGCATCGCTCTACAAATACATCATTCAGGAAAGTGGCCGCGCACAAGTCGTCGCCGTCATCCTAACCTTGGCACTAGTGCCGCTGGCGACGGTCCCGCTCGACCTGCAGCGCCGCATGCTCAACGACGCGGTCGAAGGCGGCAATCTGGACCTCTTGATCAAACTCGGCTTGCTTTATCTGGGCGCGATCATCGTCAGCGACACCCTGAAATATGCGATGAACAGGGTGCGCGGCCGGATTACCGCAAAGGTCACCCATGCGCTGCGCCACTCGGTGTACTACTGCGTTTATACGGTGGTGAAGCCGGAGAGCTGGAAACACGGCAATCACCAGGGCGTCGACGAAGGCGCCGTGGTCTCCATGCTATCGTCGGAGGTCGAGAAACTCGGGGGCTTCGCCGGGCAAGCAATCTCGCAACCTGTTCTGCAAATCGGAACAGCGGTCGTCGTCATCGGCTACATGCTATTTATCGAGCCGCTCGTGGCTGGCATCGCACTTGCTCTCTACGCGCCACAGCTGGTCATCGTTCCGTGGCTTCAAACCAAGATAAATGCGTTGGCGCTGACCCGTGCTGTCTATGTGCGCAAGCTGGGAGCATTCGTTGTCGAGATCGCCGAGGAGGAAGCCATCGGCAACGAGGTGCCGGAGCAATTCCTCAACATCACCAACGATATTTTTGCCGTTCGCCTGCGCATCGAGAAGCTGAAATGGCTGATGAAGGCGTTGAACAACTTCCTCATGAAGCTGGGGCCCTTCGGCATCATCGCCTTCGGCGGCTGGATGGTGATGCAGGACCGATTGGAGGTCGGCGTAATCGTCGCCTTCATCTCCGGCTTCGAGCGCCTCGGCGGACCGATGCGCGACACCATAGCCTTCTACCGCCAGGTCAGTGACGCCAAGATGAAATATGGACTGCTGGTAAACTCGTTCTCCAGCCATGAACCCGGCACGCCACATGGCCCCGAGCTAGCTCCAGAACCGGCTGCCGCCTGACATAGCAGACCCGCAAAGTCGTTGGTTGGACATCGGTCAAGCGGCCTCTATAAAAACGGGCAGCAAGCCCCGTTCTTGCCGATTATTCGAGGCATTTACCGATGACCAGTGCCGGTAACTCAGAGGAAATTCGCACGCCCATATTGATTGTCGGCGGCGGCATGGTGGGCCTGTCCCTCGCGGTCGACCTGGGCACGCGCGGCGTCAACTGCATTCTCATCAACGACGGCGCCACGGAAGCTACACATCCCCAGGGGAACTCGCTTAATTCGCGCACCATGGAGCACTACCGCCGCCTTGGCATTGCCGGCGAAGTGCGCAGCGCCGGACTGCCTGCCGACCACCCCACCGATGTGGTCTACGTCACCCGCTTTGCCGGCTGGGAACTGGCGCGCCTGCCGATGCCCTCGACCGCCGAAAAACTGCACGACCCAACCAACTCCGAGCACATGAAACTGACGCCGGAGCCAATGCACCGGGCCAACTTTTTCTACATCGAGACAATTCTCAAAAAACGCGCCGAGGCTCTGACCAGTGTCGATGTGCGCTTCGGCTGGCGGCTGCTGGAATTCGAGCAAAGCGCAGACTCGGTAACCGCCCAAGTCGAGCGCGTGGCCGACGGAAGCCGCCACACGATCCGGAGCGACTGGCTGATCGGCTGCGATGGCCCCCGCTCCACGGTGCGTCAAGCACTCGGGATCGGCTACGGCGGCAAAGGTGGCGAGGACGATACCTTCATGCGCGGGCGCATGTTGTCGAGCTATGTGGAGGCGCCGGGGCTGCTCGACCTTATGCCGCTCACGCCGGGCTGGCATTATTGGACAGTCAACGCCGACGCCCGCTCCAGTGTCGCCGCCCTTGATGCCAAAGGAAAATACGTCGCGCTCACACGGATCCCGCCCGGCGTCGAGTTTGCCGATGTCGACCCGGTTGCCAGTTTTCGCGCCACCGTCGGCGCCGATATTCCGATCAAGGTACATTCGGCGAAGCCGTGGACCGCCGGTCTCGCCCTGGTCGCCGACCGCTATCAAGACCGCCGTGTTCTCATGGCCGGCGACTCGATTCATCTGTTCACGCCGACGGGTGGATTCGGCATGAACACCGGCGTCGACGATGTCGCCAACTTGGCGTGGAAACTCGCCGCCGTCGTCGAAGGGTGGGCGCCGCCTTCGCTGCTCGATACTTACGAAGCCGAGCGGCGGCCGATCGGCATCCGAAACACCACCATGTCGCACCAGTTCGCCAGCGCGGTGGCCAACCTCGAAATCCCGGCGGAACTGGAAGACGACAGCACCGCCGGCGACGCCGCCCGCCGCAAGATCGGCGCCTATCTGGCGACATTTACCGAAGAATTCCGCTCCCTCGGGATCCAGCTTGGCGCGCGCTACGACGGTTCCTCGCTGATCGCAGAGGATAGCGAAGCACCGCCGCCGGATTCGCCCTTCGAATATCAGCCCTCTGCCGTTCCGGGCGGGCGGGCGCCGCACGCCTGGCTCGACGACGGGCGCGCCCTTTCCGACACGCTTGGTGCAGGGTTTACGCTTCTGAGGCTCACGGAGACAGCATCAGACGGACACGAACTCGCGTCAGCCGCCGCGGCTCGCGGCATACCGCTCGACGCGGTTACCGTGACGGATGCCCGCGTTCGTGAACTCTATCAGAAAGACTTGGTATTGATCCGTCCGGATCAGCACATTGCGTGGCGCGGCAATGCCACACCGGCAGATGCGGAGAGCCTGCTCGCCCGCCTTGTTGGAGGCTAGGCGAGCAGGCAGAACCGGTTAGTCAGCGAGGGTAAAGATCGACTTCTCGTAGTCGCCCTGCCCCATATTGCCATCGGCGAATATTTCGTGCTGGGCAACCCATTCGAACGAACGCTCGAACGTGTCTTTGGTGTAGCTTTCGAATACGATCCGCTCGCCCGGTCCCCAGCGGCGTGTGTCCATGCGCGCGTGGAACCGCTCGGGGAACTCGTTCTCGTAATAATGAGTGTAGAGTTCGGGCCTCAGATCGATTTCGATCTGGGCTTTCTTCAGCGCCGCATAGTATTTGCGGATGTCTTCAGGATCGGTGCCGTCTTTAATGTTGGCGGCGATCATGAACGTCGTGTCGGCGACCTTGCGGAACCCAAGCTGCTCGGCCAAATAGTAGGGGCCGCTGAATAGCGCGGCAGCCGGCGACTTACCGTCGATCAACAGCTCCATGCGGTTGAACAGCATACCGTCGTGGAACGACAAGTTGATCGAATCCGCGTCCATGAACCGCTCGAGGACCTGGATCGTGGAATAGTGGCTGCCCGACTGGAACCCGACGGAAATCGGAACGCCGGCGAGATCTTCCGGGGTCTTTACGTCGGAATCGGCCGGTACGAAAATACCCGACGGCGCCACCGAATAAGCGTCGGCGAAGATCTTCGTATGCCCAGCAGATGCGGCGACATTGACCGTCCAATGGCAGGCGCACGACACCGTCGATTCGCGGCCGCCTTCGATCGACTGATAAGCACCAACCCCGTCCCCAGTGTCGTGGATCGCGCCATCGCTGGAGCGTACTTTTTCCTGGAAGACGTAATCGAGGCCTTCCTCTTTGAAAAAGTCCAATTCCTCGGCAACCCACTCATGAAGCCGGAAATGAGGCTCGATGATAAATTTTGACATAGCGTAACTCCCTTTAATCCTTCGCAGTGCCGCCCGCACCGTACATACATATCGGTGCGGGGCGGTAGTCAATTCGGGGGGAACACTAACATTTTGCTATGCAATTTCTGCATCTCTTATCGCAACCCAGCCACCACGGACGCACATATCGCTTCACGGTTAATTTACAGCGCTTGCCGCTCCATGAGCGGAGCTCTACCATCCCATGCACAGATCGCATAACGCTCACTGAGCAAGGAGATCCACGATGACCAGCCAAAGCGCCGTAAAAACCGAAGATCTAACAGCGCAAGAATACGCCGTCGCCCGAAAATCCGACCCCAATTACGTCAAAGGCCGGCGCGACTTCTTCAAGTATGTCGACCTCGGCGTGACCGACGCGAGCCAGGGGCGCATGCGCGTCCAGAAGACGTCGGCGACCGACGGGCTATCGCAGCCAACCGGCTGGCACTATCACAAATGCGAAGGCCAGTTCGTTTATATGCTCGATGGCTGGCTTGAGCTGCAGTTCGCCGACGGCGAGACGGTCCGGCTGGAGGAAGGCGATTCGGTCTATATTCCCGGCTACGCTCCCCACAACGAAATCCGTACATCCGACGCGTTCGAGCTGCTCGAATTCTCCGTACCGGCGGATATGGGTACCGATGTTTGCGACCCGCCCGCCGGGTTCAGCACCGACTAGCTTGGTGCGGTCCTATACGGGTTAAGCTGGCGCTGGTACATCGCGAAGATCAGCTCCCAATCGCGCTCCGCGGCGGCCTTGTCAAAAACGTCGCGGTCGGGAATGGCATAGCCGTGATCGACTTGCCGGTGCACTTCGTCGTGGTAGTCCACCGCGGCGTCGGCGAAGGCATCGCGCACCGCCGCGATCACCTCAGGCGGTGTGTAGTGGTCGAGCTCGCCGTAACCGCAATAGATTTCGCCCTGCATTTTCGGCGCGTCCAAATGGGGAGAATCGGCGGCCTCGGTAACTAAGCGCGTGCCATGTAGGCTCGCATTCGCGCGAAACGCATCGGGAAACGCCCCGGCGGCGCGGACGACCAAGCGGCCGCCCAAGCAGTAACCGATCGACCCGGCCGGTCCGGGGCGGATATCCCCATCCCCGGCAAAATAGTCGAGCACGGCACCGGTATCGGAGACCGCGAGTTCGTCGGTCAGATGGGATAGGAAGGAGAGAATTTTCTCCTGCTCGGCTGCATCGAGTGCCTTTAGCGAGATCGTTTTACCGTCGGCGTGGCGATAGTCGAAATTGATGCCGCCCTTCCGGTAGTAAAAATTCGGCACCGCCACTGCATAGCCGACCGTCCCGATCCGCCGCGCGATATCGAAAAGTTGCTCACGCACACCCCACACGTCCATAAACAGAACGACCGGTGGAAAGGGTCCACCCTGTTCGGGATGGGTGATAAAAGTCTCCATTCGCCCGTGCGGTGTTTCAATTTCGACAACCCGCTCTTTCATATCCGCCGGTCCTCCCCGATGTTTGCAGCCCAGCATATCAGGCAAGCTTTTAGCCAACACCCGTTCATATGTTCGTCACAATGCGGGTCTTTTGCCGGCCGACGTGGTACTGTGGCTAAACCCGGGCGGTTGTTAGGGATCTTAGTCTCTGACCGCACAGCAACTGAGAGGCCGCAATGGCGCGCAGAACGAATTACAAGTTCGAAAAGCTCGAGCGCGAACGGCGCAAAGCAGAGAAGAAAGCCGCAAAAGCCGAGGCCAAGAGGGCGGCGGCTGCAGCCCTTAAAGACCCGCTCGCCGCTGATACCGACGAACCGGCGGCGGACGCCGACCGCGACGGCAACTGATCAACGGATACGACGACGAGGACGTGGTGAAAATCGACGGTGGCTGCCATTGCGGCAACATAACGTACGAAGCGGAAATCGACCCGGAAAACGTCGTGATCTGTCACTGCACCGATTGCCAAACCCTGTCAGGTTCCGCCTTTCGCACCGTCGCGCTGTCACGCGTCGGCACCTTCAAACTGCTATCGGGCGAACCGAAGATCTATGTGAAGGTCGCCGAAAGCGGCGCCAATCGCCAGCAGGCCTTTTGTCCGGACTGCGGCACTCCGATCTTTTCCACTTCGGAAGATACAGGCCCGAAAATTCACGGCATCCGAGCCGGCACCATTCGCCAACGCGATCAACTCATTCCCCAGAAACAAGTCTGGGCGCGGTCCGAACAACACTGGGTGGACGACTTGGGATCTATGCCGAAGCTCGCCCAGCAGTCGCAATTGCCGCTCAACCCGGCTGCCGATTGAACAAATTCGATATTGTCCCAGTTGGGGAACTTGGCCCAAAGAACGCCCGCAAAACATCCTGGCTTTTCACGCCGCCACGCACATGTTCGTCGGCGTGGTAGTCCAGGAAAAACTCATTACCAGGCCGGTAGTCTAGGCGAACGACGACCTCAGCGTGCACCTCCTGTGCCCGGGTCGTCCAATTGCGGCGTAAACCGGTAGGCGATCACATAGGAAATAGCGATCAGCGCGATGTAGGTACTGTGCTCCCAGAGCTCGGCACGGCCGCCGAACAAAATGTCGCCCAGCGCGAAGAATGCGAACAAAGCAAGGCTCAGCTCCAGAGCGATCAAGTTGAGCCGCGCCGGATCGAACGCGGTTAGCCGGCTGCGCCCATAGACAACGACGAAGAACAACGCACCGAGCGCCACTTCGTAGGCGCAGATACCTCGCAGCGCCGCGGTCGCGACCCATTCCGGCAAGCCGATTCTGGCGAAATACTCAACGAAGCTGGCATCGCGGGTAATCCCGAAGAACTTCGGAGCGTTGAAAACCTTGTCGAGGCCGTTCATCGACCAGAACACGGCCCAAAAGGTGCTCAATAGAAGCTGGAACCGGGCCGCGCTTCGCTCAGCGTAGCTTCGGCGTGCCCGGGTGGTCATTGGTATCGAGGTTGCCCGGCTGTGGTCGTCATGAGCCCAGCTCCCGGACGTTCGATTTAGCGTCGGTGTTATTGTCATCTTGCGTCCTCCACCTCCACCCCACGTAGCCGTGACCGCCGCGCACGTAAGTGACCAGCATCACAGGAAGGACTTTTTTTTGAAATCTTTTGCGCGTCAGCGCAATGAAGGCACGGCCCTCAACCGGTCGGCGAGAAAATCGACGACCGCCCGCACCCGCCCCGACGTCTGCCCTTGCTCTTTATGGACGACATGAACCGGTATCTCTGACGGCGTGAAATCGGGAAGCACGATTTCCAATTCACCCCGCTTGAGCTGCGGCGCGATCATGTAGGAAAGAACCTGCGTGATACCCCGGCCAGCCACCGCCGCGGCAATCGCTACATCGGCATTGTTGGCCCGCAGACGCGACTGCGGCACGAAGCGATCGCTCCTGCCATCGCGTTCAAAAGTCCATTCGCCGCGCGGCATAAGATTAAGGAAATCAATTGTATCGTGGGTTTCAAGTTCGCGTGGCGTTTTCGGGGAACCGCGTGCTGCTAGATAGTCGGGCGCGGCACATAAAACGCGGCGTACCGCGCCGACACGGATGGCGGCAAGGGATGAGTCCGGGAGTTCGGCTATGCGCACGGCGACATCGATCCCTTCATCGACGAGATGGACGACGCGGTCGACAAATAGTGTATCGACCGAAATCTCGGGATAGCGGTCCAGCAAATCGACGAGTATCGGCGTCAATACGATGCGGCCGAACAAGGCGGACCCCGTGAGCGAAACGACTCCCTGCGGCGCCGCATGAATGCCAGCCGCCTGGCTATCCGCCTCTTCGATTTCCGATAGGATGCGCCGGCAATCCGCCATGTAGCGCTCGCCTGCATCCGTGAGCTGAACCGCCCGGGTCGTGCGGTGCAATAGCCGGGCCCCAAGCCGCGACTCCAGTTCGCCAACGGCGCGTGTTACCGATGGTGGCGACATGTTCAACCGCCGCGCCGCGGCCGCAAAGCCGACTTCCTCAGCGACGGCGACAAATATGCTCATCGTTTGAAGACGATCCATTTATTATTCCTATATACAAAATAATAAATTCCATAATTATCCTATTATTCTTTTCAAGGAAATGGCCCAAGTTGAGCACAACGCAACGAGGGATTTCCACGAAGTGAGGCGGAGCCCCAGCGAACTATGGAGAAGGACAATGCCAGATACCGCTATTACCCAGGGAGCTCACCACATCGGGCTGACTGTTCCCGATGTTGAGCAGACCCGCGACTTTTTTGTCGGCACCCTAGGGTTCGCGCAAGTCGGCGAGGTGCCAGACTATCCCGCCGTGTTTCTCACCGATGGCACCACCATGCTGACCCTTTGGCGCGCGACAGACCCCGCGACCGCGGTGCCATTCGACCGCAAGAACGTGATCGGGCTCCATCATTTCGCTCTCAAGGTAGAAAACGCGGAGACACTCGCATCACTCCACCAAGTCCTCCAGTCGACAGACGGGGTCGAGCTCGAGTTCGCCCCGGAGTCGCTCGGCGGCGGGCCGATCCAGCACATGATGTGCACAATCCCCGGCGGCATCCGCGTGGAGTTCATCGCGCCAAACGCCTAGCGGCGAAGCAGCAGCGAACTGAAGCCGCTCAGAAGCAGAGAACACGATGATCGAAGAACTGCACGAAACCGATTCACCGTTCCATCCGGGTGAACAGCAAGCCCAGGAACGGGCCGGCGTGCGCGACAAGCTCGAGAAAATTGGCCGTAAGCATATTCGCGACTACCTGCCCGATCAGCATCGAGAGTTCTACGCTGAGCTACCGTTCGTTCTGCTCGGCAGCGTCGACGATCAAGGCCGGCCTTGGGCCTCAATCGTGGCGGGCCAGCCGGGGTTTATGTCGTCTCCCGATCCGCAGAGCTTAGAGATTGCCGCGCATCTGCCGCCCGGTGCCCCGGCGAAAGTCTCACTCGGTCCAGGCTCTGACGTGGGGCTTCTCGGCCTTCAACTCGAGACAAGACGGCGTAACCGGCTGAGCGGGCATATACGCTCGGCCGGCCCTGACGGTATCGCGATTGAGGTCGGGCAAACCTTCGGCAATTGCCCAAAATATATTCAAACCCGCACGGTTGAGGCGTTGTCCGAGGCGGCGCCTGCGCCCCGCCCAGCTGTCACGACGGACCGTTTCGATGACGCGACACGCTCTCTGATCGAGCGGTCCGATACCCTGTTCATCGCGACGGCATATTTGGACGGTCCCAACACCGCGGCGCGCGGTACCGACGTTTCCCACCGCGGCGGCAAGCCGGGGTTCGTTCGTGTTGAGGATGACCGAACCTTCGTGTTTCCGGATTTCTCGGGCAACCTGCACTTCAATACGATCGGCAATATCATCTCGAATCCCAAGGCCGGTTTCCTGTTCGTCGATTTCGATACCGGCGATCTGGTTTACACGACCGGCCACGCGGAGATTGTCTGGGACAGCGACCAAATAGCAGCATTCGACGGAGCGGAGCGCTTGATCCGGTTCCGTGCTCACACGGTCGTCCGCGCCGAGGCGAGCCTGCCGCTTCGCTTCAAGTTCGGCGAATACTCGCCCTATTTAGAGCGCACGGGCAACTGGGAGATCGTCAGCTAGAAGCGATTGCCGTTTTCGATCCACCGAGGCGTTGGTTACACTCCCCGCCTACTCGCAGCCACGAACCAAGGGGAACACTTTCATGGCCCGCAACGCGGACTGGTATTTCGACGTCATATCGCCCTACGCCTATCTGCAGTTTGCTACCTTCGACCGGCTGCCGGACGATTTGACGGTGCACATCAAGCCGGTGCTGTTCGCCGGACTGTTGGCGGCATGGGACAATATGGGCCCGGCGGAAATCCCCGCCAAACGCAACCAGACCTATCGCTACTGTCATTGGTTGGCGAGCAAGCGGGGCATTCCGTTCAAAGCCCCGCCGCGTCATCCGTTCAACCCTCTCGCTATTCTGCGCCTGGCAATCGTCGCGGGCAGCGAACCCGCCACGGTCGGTGCCATATTTCATCACGTTTGGGGCGCCGGTAACGACGGGCAAGATCCCGAAAGCCTCGCTAGCCTGGCGGAGGCCATCGGTTTGAGCGATTGGCAGGAAAGAGTCGACGACCCCGCC
The DNA here is from genome assembly GCA_965267185.1 of Alphaproteobacteria bacterium. GTDB lineage: Bacteria > Pseudomonadota > Alphaproteobacteria > UBA6615 > UBA6615. The sequence goes on from OZ253937.1 coordinate 2,012,445, forward strand.
GTAAAACAGGCATTACGCACGAATACGGAAGAGGCCGTCGCGCGTGGTGTTTTCGGCGTTCCGACCTTCTCCATCGACGATCAAATATTCTGGGGCGACGATGTTACGGATATGATGCTCGACTATCTGAGCGATCCTGCCGAGTTTCTAAACGGCGAGTGGGCGCGCCTTGGCGAGATGCCGATCGCCGCGCAGCGCAAGCAAAGCCGCCTATAAGGACCGGCTGCTACTTCGTGAGGCGCGCATAGAGCGCGCGGACATATTGGTGGTCCGACGCCTCGAATTCGCCTCGAGCGATATCCGCCTTGTACTCGTTTAACTCTTCAAGCAGGGATTCCGAACGGTCCGGGCCGGCGATAAGCTCTTCGATCAGCGCGAGGGTCTCGGTATCCGAACCGTTTGCCGCAGCTGGCGGATCAGAACTTTCAGCAGCCACGTCACTCGTGCTGGCAGACGGCGCTTCCATATCGGGGGCGAGCAACTCGTCCCAATCCATATCGGCATCGGCGACCAGCGTGTGCAGCGAGCGCGCCGCTTCCAAAACCTCGTCATCTTGGTCGCCCCCCAGCCGCTCCAGCAAACGGAGTACCTCATCCCGATCCAGGGAATCGCTCATATGCCGCCTCGCTCAACTATTGTGCCGGCAATCCCTGGGGCGCCGCTCGGATTTGGTAAATTATCCTAACCTATTGTTGTAACGCAATATTTTTAAGAAAAAGAGCGCAAACGCGGCATCTTTTAGGAGATGTTAACGCCGGTGGCTGCAGCCTATCCAACGTTGGAGACCCCCAAGCCAAGCAGCTCTTAACATATGACAATCTCCGCCCCACCGCTGAGCCAAGATCCCGCTGGAGCCGATTCGTGGCGCCGACGCGCAAGCTCGCGCGAAGGTTCGCTGTTTTCACCATTTATCGACTTTCTCTGCCTCGGCGGCGGATCGCTCCTGCTCTTCATTCCCTTGTCGTTCCTCGACGTCGAAACGTTCGAGCCGATGGTTGCGGCTACCATTCTTTTCTTGGCCCATTTCATCAACTCGCCCCACTTCGCGCACTCCTATCAAATCTTCTATCGGCGCTTCGGCGAAAAGGCGTTCGGGAGCGCATATTCGCCTCACCTTCGCACCCGCTATATCGTCGCCGGCATCGTGGCACCGCTGGCACTCATCGTTTTCTTCGCGGTTGCAGTCGCAAGCGGCAGCGCGGCGGTCCTAGGCTTTGGGCTGAACATCATGCTGTTTCTGGTCGGCTGGCATTACGTCAAGCAGGGCTATGGCATGATCATCGTCGGTTCCGTGCTGAAGCAAAACTTCTTCGCGGCGCGAGAAAAAACGATCCTGATCGTAAACGCCTATTTGTGTTGGATATTGAGTTGGGGGTTCTTGAACAACGCCGTCGCCGAGCGCGACCTGTTCGGACTCTCCGCCTTCAGCATTCCGGTCCCGGAATTTCTGCTGATCATCGTCGCCATAGCAACCGTAGTATCTTCGGCTCTCTCATTTACCGCGATCTACCGTCGCTGGCGCACCGACAAACCATTCCCGTTCAACGGCGCCATTGCCTACCTCGTAACGCTCTATGTTTGGGTTCTGTTTCCGGCGATCGCCGCGCCTGCCGCGTTCGTTGTGTTGATGGTGCTCGCCACGCCGGCGGCGCATTCGCTGCAATATCTGATTGTGGTCTGGCGCTACCAGCTCAACGTCGAACAGGACAAACAGCGCCCGAATAGCCCGCGCAACTTGTTGAACAACCCGCTGGCGCGGCTGCTCTATTTCTTCGTCTTCGGTGTCGTCATCGCGTTCGCGGGTTTTTGGGTCATTCCCACCGCGTTAGATCTGTTCGTGACCTACGATCAAGCTATTTTCGGTAGCCAGATGTTTCTGTTCATGTTCGCCATATTCATCAACGTTCATCACTATTTCTTGGACAATGTGATGTGGCGCCGCGAGAACTCCGACATCGCCAAATATTTGTTCCACACGCGCTAAGTCGTCCGCCGCGCCAGCCACGCATCGACCCGGCGTTTGGCATCTGCCAGTTTCTCTGGGGCGACCCGGCCCGCTGCCTGCTTGTCTTGCAGAAGCTGGATATCGGTTAAGACAGGGTCGTCTTTGTCGACCACAATGTGGTCGAATCCGACCTCACCGGCACCCTTCTTGCGGCGGGTGATTATGAGCTGGTCGTCGCCGACCCGGCCTAAGTTCGTCTCACCGTCTGGCATGACGACGATCATGTCATGGCCCTGCGAGATCAAGACTTGCCCCCCATTTTGAGCTGCGGCCCGGGCCCAGCTCTTCACATCAGAGTAAAAGGGTTCCTTGCGCCACGCATCGGACCGGTCGAGGTCGACATAGACGATCAGCCGATTGGCATTGGTGGCGAGAGCGACCACCATTTTCGAACTGGCTGGCTTCCAATGCTCGCCAATATGCGGTTGCGTTAGATAACCGCAATTGAAAACCCGGCAATCGGTGGGTCTTTCCTCATAGATCTTGCAGCCGACGCCGATGTCACAATGACGACACCACTTCAGCCGTGGCTTATCAAGCACCTCGATACTCAGAAGTTTGCAGCACATTGTACAGCCGGCACAGGAGCGCTGGCTTGCCTTGCCGCTTTCCGGCTCGTCTACGCTCGACATATCCTCACCCGGCTAGTTGCGGCCAGCGACAAGCACTATCCTGATCTATCGGAGATAGGCTCTATACCGTACGCCGCAACCTCCGGGGCGACTGACTTCAAATGCAAGTCGCGCTGCGGGAAAGGAATTTCAACACCGTTCTCATGAAAACGGTCCCAGACCCCCAGCAAGATCTCGCTCTTGAGGTTTGACAGGCCATTTTGGGGGTCGAGCACCCAATAGCGGATTTCCAATTCGACCGAACTATCGCCAAATCCCTTCAACAGGCAGTTCGGGCTAGGATTCGATACCACGCGCTTGCTCTCCGCTGCTGCTGCGATACAAAGCTCAATCGCCCGGCGCACATCGGCTCGATAGGAAATCCCCACCGGAATCCTCTGCCGAACTAACTCGTTGCTATACGACCAATTTTCGACCCGAGTGGTAATCAGTTCTTCATTGGGAATCAGGTGCTCAATGCCATCACGCGTTATGACCGACACGTAGCGTGCGCCCAACGACTGGATCCAGCCAAAGGTTCCCGACACGCCGATTGTGTCGCCAGGCTTAATGGATTTATCCAACAGCAGAATGATGCCGCTGATGAAGTTGGCGACAATTTTCTGTAAACCAAAGCCAATACCAACACCGAGCGCCCCGCCGAAAACAGCGAACGCGGTCAGGTCGATCCCAACAGCATCGATTGCGATGACCCCGGCGATGACAATCAGCGCGATTTTGAGCAGTTTGGAAAACAGGACTTGAATCGACGGCGTTAGGGTCGGGAGTTTTTGGATCCTGCGTTCCAGGATGCTGGAGACCAGATTGGCCAGCCACAACAGAACCACCAGGTAAAAAATGCCCGTGACAACCGACAGGGCGGTCACCCGAACATCGCCAACCTGCAGAGCAATCCCATCAAGCAGGGCCAAAGCAGGCTGCAAAAGCTCAACAATATTAAGCGCAGCGATTGTCCAGATAATCAGGGCGATAAGCCGCGCCCACGCGGTATCGCTTACAAACCGGGTGACGAGATGAATAACGATCCAGGCATTGACTAGGCTGACGACGATCGACATCAGCTTTGATGGCCACCCGGCGCGACCGGCAATGTCCACCGCGAGCCACAGCAAAACTACCCATAAAACGGGGGTGACCAAGCTTATGAAGGTGCTGCAAACAAACGACAGACGCGGATCGTCCGCAGCCTCGTCAACGCGCCGTTGCAACCAACTGCGGAACGGCGGCGTGATAATGAGCGCGAGGCCAAACGCGACGATAATGACACCGGTCTGCCACAGCGCAGCAATTGTCAGGAGTTCGGTTTCAACCCAACCGAGCGCACCTTCGGCATAGGTCCTAAGAACGGCCATGTTGACCAGGTCGTTCATGCTGATATCTCAGAAATGCCGAGCGCCGTCACCGGAGTCAGGATCATATTCACCGCAGCTTTCTCGCACGCACGTGGTCAGCACCGACCAATACCAAGACCAGGCCGACAACAAACCTGATTGTCCGAAAGTTTAGACGGCGGTGAAGATTCGCAACCACACCCAATATCTATCGTCGCAAGACGCGACGATCGGCTGGCGGGCTTTTTATCGGTCAATAAGGTTTTCCAGGCGCTCTTTGCGCAGCACCCGGTTGCGGACAGCCTCGGCTTCGCGCGCGTCGCGGTCCCGTTGCTCCCGCTGGAGAATCAGATCCCGTTTGCCTTGCTCGCGGGCGTCGTGTTCCTCCTCTTTTTCTTTGTTAATCTCGCGACGGGCATCGCTTTCGGACTCTTCGGCAGCGCGCAACGCTTCCCGTTCCGCCGCACTTTGCGCAATTTCAACATCCGCCTTGGCGATAGATGAATTGAGCATGGCGAGCCCGGCAACAGCGGCGATCAGAGCTGAAATGGCAGCGTTTCTCACGCCAGCAACCCTCGTAACGTGACAGTGTCCTGACTATTTAGATCGGACTTGCCGCGCCGGATTGCAACTCACGACGAATCTACCGGTTGGACTTGGCTGTCAGTGCGTCGGTGAGACTTTGTGCATCGGTGACCCAGCCAAACACATGCTCGAAGTTCCACAAGGTCGCCTCGCGGTTGAAATCGGGGCCGGCATGGTTCATCGCGTCCTCGACCAGGATCGGCCAGTACTCGCTGAAGTAGGCATCGCGGGCGGTGCTCTCGACACACACATTTGTCGCCACGCCAGTGAACAGCAGATAGCGGATATTCTCGCTCCGCAAATAGCTATCCAGGCTGGTTCCCCAAAAACCGCTGTAGCGCGACTTGGTAACCACGTGATCACCGGGCTGCGGCGCCAGGTCGTCGACGATCTGCCAATCCCAAGTGTTTTCCGTAATCAGGGTGCCAGCAAGCTCGGGACGATCGCGCATCATCACCATGCCAAGCTCTTTGTGATAGTTCGGCGAGGACGGGCCGCCGGCATCGCTCAAATCGGCGCGGTAGGTCATCTGCAGGTAAACCACCTTCAAACCCGCCGCCCGCGCAACCGCCAACAATTCTCGATTGACTTCGATAGCCGCCGGGGCGCCGGACAGGTCGAACCCGGCCAGATCAAACATTCCGCCCTTCGACAGAAAAGCGTTTTGCATGTCGACGACGATCAACGCGGTCTGCGCCCAGTCGACAACCACCGGCTCCGGTTTTGCGGTCAGCGGAACCATGGCTGATCCTCCATTTGATTTGGGTTGTTAGAACGCCTTCTGTTTAACCGCCGCCCCGAGATTTTGCACAAACACCTCGGAAACAAACTTCATCAACAAATTTTCGTCACTGGTCAGCGGGTCGCACCGAATGCTGGCTAACCAGACCACGCGCTGTGTCTCGTTGTTTCGTAGCTCTGCCTCAACCAAGATCTGCTGACTGGCGGAGCCAGGGCGCCGTCGTGTCGGGCGGTCACTCTCGATAAGCGCCCGCGTTTCCGCTTCATCGGAGCGCTGCGAAGGCCCCGAAGTGCTTCGGTCGCCCCGAAAAGTGGGGTTCACTTGCGTGCGTGATGTGATCCCTCGGAAAATCGATTCCGACCGGAAGCTAAAAACCAGGTTCCCGTCCTGGCTCGTCGGCCTTCCTGCTTTGCTCAGTTCGGCGAGAAAAACATCGCGGAACTTAAGAGCCGTATCGGTGGGATCGAAAATATCGACGGCGTACGCGTCGGTATCCGGGATCACACCCGGCGCCAAGCTCGATATCTCGCCCTCGCAGGCGCGAAACTCAAAAAAGGGTTGCTGCTGGGCGAATACAGCCGAGGTTCCGAAAACAGCTGCCGTAACAATCGCACTCAACCAAATAATTACACGCCCCATTACGCCATTCCCTCTTTCGCAACCATCGACCCGACCTCGGCAATCACAGGCCACCCAGCTGCGCGTTCGCCACTACGTAGCACACTAGACTGCTCCCATCGCCTCGAACGATACAACCGTATTTCGACCGTTTGACTACCATACAACGTGCCCTTTCGGGCATTGCAATCGCTACCGTGGGAATTTTCTCTGTATCCAGGTGTACTACATAGCGGTGGCGGCCAGCGCAGGGGCCAGCGAAGGCGCTGTATTGCGTCTATGATCGTGCGATGGTGCCTCGACCATGACTGGTGGCGAAGTGCCTAAACCCGAGGGTGACGTTCGCCCTCGTATCGGGAGGGTTGGAGAATGTCGTTATTCGCGTCCTTTACGATGACCAGCATCAACGTCCTGGCGTCGGTATTCGTTTTCCTCATCGGCCTCGTCGTTCTTGCGATGGTGATAATGTTCATCATCGACGTGACGCAAACGGCCGATGCGGTGCGGCGCAACTACCCCGTTATCGGCCGGTTCCGCCATATCTTCACCACCCTCGGCGAGTATTTCCGGCAGTACTTCTTTGCCATGGATCGCGAGGAAATGCCGTTCAACCGGGCGGAGCGGGACTGGGTCTATAAATCCTCGCGCGGCGCCGACAACACGATCGCATTTGGATCGACCAAAGCTTTGACGCCCGCGGGAACGGTTATTTTCGTCAATTGCCCGTTCCCCAAGATGGACGAAGACACCGAACCGGCGCCGGCGGTCACGATCGGCCCGTTCTCGCGGCACCCCTACGAAGCCCGGTCGCTGGTCAATATCTCGGGCATGAGCTACGGCGCACTTTCGCAACCCGCCGTCCAAGCTTTGTCGAAAGGCGCCGCCCTGGCCGGATGCTGGATGAATACGGGGGAAGGCGGACTGGCGCCGTACCATTTGGAGGGTGGGTGCGACATTGTCTTTCAAATCGGCACCGCGAAGTACGGCGTGCGCGATGAGGCCGGTAATTTAAGCGACGACAAGCTCCGCGAAGTCGCCGCCCACGACCAAGTAAAGATGTTCGAGCTCAAACTCAGCCAAGGCGCCAAACCGGGTAAAGGCGGCATACTGCCCGCCGTAAAAGTCACCGACGAAATCGCGGCTATTCGCGGCATTCCAGCCCATCGCGCTTCGGTGTCCCCCAACCGGCACCTCGAGGTCGATTCGGAAGCGGATCTGTTGGATTTGATTGCCCGTATCCGCGACGTCACCGGTAAGCCCGCCGGCTTCAAGGCGGTCGTCGGCGCATATGGCTGGCTCGAAAGCCTCTGCGAAGAAATCCACGCCCGCGGAATCGCATCGGCGCCCGACTTCATCGCGGTTGATTCCGGCGATGGCGGCACCGGAGCGGCACCGATGCCGCTGATGGACAATGTCGGTTTGCCGGTTAAAGAGTCCCTGGCCGTGGTCGTCGACATCCTTATTCGATACGGGCTGCGCGACCGCATCAAAGTCATCGCATCAGGTAAGCTGATCACGCCGGCAGAGGTGGCGTGGGCCTATTGTGTCGGCGCCGATTTTGTTGTGTCGGCGCGTGGCTTCATGTTCGCCCTCGGCTGCATCCAGGCCCTGAAGTGCAACAAGAATACCTGCCCCACCGGGGTCACGACCCACGACCGCCGGCTGCAGCGCGGGCTCGATCCGGAGGTCAAATCGGTGCGGGTCAAAAACTTCGTCGAGAAGCTAACCTATGGCACCGGGATCATCGCGCATTCCTGCGGTGTCGCGCACCCGCGCGCGCTCAAGCGCTTCCATTGCCGTATCGCTATCGGCGACGGTAAATCGGTGCCACTCGACGAACGCTATCCTCAGCCCCATGTCCTTCCGGAATACGGTTCGCAGGATGCCGCCTAGCATGGACATCAGATCAACGAGGAGCCTTCAATGAGTAATCTCCCTGCAACAGGCGCGGACACCGGAATGCGGGCCTCGGACCTGCTGGTCAAAGCGCTAGAGAACGAGGGCGTTGAGTATATTTTCGGCGTCCCCGGCGAAGAGAACCTCGATTTCCTCGACTCGCTCCGCACATCGAAGATAGAGCTCATTTTGACCCGCCACGAACAAGCGGCGGGCTTTATGGCCGCCACCTATGGCCGCCTGACCGGGAAGGCCGGGGTTTGCCTCTCGACCCTGGGCCCGGGTGCGACGAACTTCGTGACCGCGGCGGCTTACGCACAGCTCGGTGCCATGCCGATGATGATGATCACCGGCCAGAAGCCGATCAAGGCTAGCAAGCAGGGCCGTTTCCAGATTGTCGACGTGGTGGCGATGATGCGGCCAATCACCAAATACGCTAAGCAGATCGTCAACGGAAACACGATCCCCGGCATTGTGCGTGAAGCGTTTCGCCTGGCCGAGCAAGAACGCCCGGGCGCCGTACATATCGAACTGCCTGAGGATATCGCGGCCGAGCGCGTCGACGACCAACCGCTTTTTAAACCGACGGCGCCGCGCCGCCCGACCTGCGACGATGACGCGATAGATCACGCCGCGGCGTTGATCCGGGCAGCGAAGCACCCGCTTCTGCTCGTCGGCGCCGGGGCCAACCGCAAACGTATCATAGACGCGCTGGAAGCTTTCGTGGGGAAAACCCGCATTCCCTACTTCAACACGCAGATGGGCAAAGGCGTTATCGGCGGTTTCCACGACCTGTACATCGGCACGGCCGCACTATCGGCGGGCGACTACCTGCATTGCGCCATCGACCGGGCCGATCTGATTATCAATGCGGGCCATGACGTCGTCGAAAAACCGCCCTTCTTCATGGAGCACGGCGGTAAACAAGTCGTCCATATCAACTTCAGCCCTGCCGAAGTCGACGAGGTCTATTTCCCCCAACTCGAACTGATCGGCGATATCGCCTCGAGTTTCGAGCGCCTCGCCGAACGGCTCGAACCCGAGCCGGGACACGATTTCGACTATTTCATGCGCGTACGCGAAGAGGTGCTAAAGCATATCACCGAACGAACCGACGATCCCGCCTTTCCAATGCTGCCGCAACGCATCGTCGCCGACGTGCGCGCGGTCATGCCGCCGGATGGAATTATCGCGCTCGACAACGGCACCTACAAAATATGGTTCGCGCGCAACTACCTCACGCGGCAATCGAACACGGTGCTGCTCGACAACGCGCTCGCCACGATGGGCGCCGGCCTGCCCTCGGCGATGATGACGGCAATGCTGTACCCGGACCGCAGGATCATGGCGATCTGCGGCGACGGCGGCTTCATGATGAACAGCCAGGAGTTGGAAACGGCGGTGCGCCTCGGCCTCAACCTTGTCGTGCTTGTTCTACGCGACGATTCCTACGGCATGATCCGCTGGAAACAAGCCGACGCGGACCTCCCCGACTGGGGGCTCGAGTTCGACAATCCCGATTTCGTGCAATATGCCAACAGTTACGGCGCTACCGGCCACCGCGTCGACGCTACCGAAGACTTCGTTCCAATCCTGGAAGGTTGCTTCCGAGAGGGTGGGGTCCACCTTGTCGACGCGCCGATCGACTACAGCGAAAACCAGCGCGTTCTCATCGACGAGCTGGAACAGCGTGTCTGCCTTATTTGACAGTATATTTCGGGGCTAGCTGGCGGGTACACCCAATACCGCCGCGATCCGCCGCTCGAGTTCTCCGGTCGGGCGGCAATAGTTGGTCACCATTTTCATCTTGGCGCCCTCACGAATCTGCTCGGTCACGCGCGCCTGGCCGCCGCTGCCGAAGTCCAGACTCTCATCGAGGCTGCGCAGCGGGATGTTGTTCCCGAACTCACGTGTTTTGACCTTCATCGCGTAGTGCGCATCGATGTTGACCAAGGTTCCCCGGCGTACCGGCTTAAGCTTGATCGTCGCCAAAGCATTCAGTGTGGTTCGCCGCTCCACATCGACGAGTTCGTCGGCTGTTTCATCGGGGACGAGATACCGCACGGAGTTCGCGGCGAGAAATTTGTAGGTGCGGTTGCCGAAGGCTTCGTGTTTGGAATTTACCGTGACGGTCCCGCAATCCACCCAGGTCGAAGGGATTGCGGATTGCAATAGCACGCGGATGGTCGAGTTTTCCCAGATCGTCGCGTTGATCGTGAAATCGCCCTCATCGAGCTCTCTGACCAACAGATCCCAGGTGGTTTTGAAATCGGTGGGAACTACAGTTTCAACTGCCGCCGTATGCTTGGCAGCCTGAGTCTCGGGAACGGTGCCAGTCGCGGTTAACCCCAGTGCCCCGATTCCCACGGCGGCAAAAAACGCTTTGGCGTTCATGATGTCTGCTGAACCTTTCCAACAAGCTTCGATAGAATTCGAAGCACTCCCCTACGATTGATTTATGGCAGATTCGTGTCATTCCGGCGAAGGGCTCGGTGGGGATAAGTTCCAACGGATAGCGCTCTAAACAGCGAAACGGGTCAACGCCGCTTCCGACAGCGTTAACCCAAGGCCAGGCCCATTAGGCATAATCACCTGACCGTCCTCCACGGGCAGCGGATTTTCGAACAGTTCCTCCCACCACTCCATGTGCTCGAGCATCAGCGCGTGCGGCTGGGCGGCCAACACGTGCGCCGAAGCCTCGGTGAACAAGTGGGAGGAAACCGGCTGGTTGTAGGCCGCACAGAGACTGGCGGTGTTGAGATATTCGGTGATCCCGCCCATGCGCTGTAAGTCGGGCATCAGCACATCGGCGGCGCGTGCGTCCAAATGCTGTTTCATGGAAGCCGATCCATAGGAGGTCTCCCCCGTGGCCACCCGCATATCGAGCGCCGCGGCAACGCGGGCGCATCCTTCCAAATCGGAATAGAACACGGGCTCTTCGAGCCAGAAGATATCGAGCGGCTCGAGCAAACGCCCGGCGCGGATCGCAACCGATTCCGGCCAGGCTTGATTGACGTCGACCAGCAAGGCGATATCGGGGCCGACGGCATCGCGCACGCGGCGAACCCGGTCGATATCGGTTGTGAAATCGGCCCGGCCGATCCGCATTTTCATCGCCCGGTGTCCTTCGGCCAAAAACGCGTCTGCCTCGGCGATAAGTTCGTCGACCGTGTAGTTCAGCCACAGACCGGAGGACGCATAGGTGGTCACGCGCTCGCTATCGCCGCCGAGATAGCGGTAGAGCGGAAGTTCGGCGGCTTGCGCGGCGAGGTCCCAACAGGCGGTGTCGAGCGCCGATAGCGCCATCATCGCGGCGCCGGCATGGCCGAAAAAGTTCAAATCGCGCCACGCGGCGGCAAAGTTCGCCCGAACCGCCCGCGGATCGCGATTTTCGTAAACCGATGCAAGATCTTCGACCAATGCCACGAGCGCTGCCGCCTTCGACGCCTCGAAGGCGAAACACCAGCCAATGCCCGTCGGTCCTGCGTCTGTCCGCAACCGTACCAAAACCGTATGCGCATGGGTGAAGTCGTGTACCGATGTGCGGATCGGTTTGCGCAGTGGGATTGCGAGACGCTGGATATCGACGGCGCTGATCTTCATGGTTTGAACCTCACATAGGAGGCTTGCCACGCGCGCATGCTCGCACCCCTGACGCCAGCCTCGTGGCGCGCTAAGTTACAGTTCTTTCGCAAACGAGTGTAGGCGCGCGAGGATAAGCGCGGCTAAGGATCAGAACCATGAAAATTCTCGTACTCGGCGCCGGCGCGATCGGCGGCTATCTCGGCGGCCGCCTCACCGAAGCCGGTGCGGATGTGACGTTTCTATTGCGCGAAGCCCGGCGCGCCCAGTTGGACCGTGATGGGCTCCATTTACGCTCGGTGTTTGGCGACTTGGACTGCCCGGTAAAGACCGTGAGCGCCGGCGAGCTTACTCCCGACCACGACTTGGTGCTCCTAACCTGCAAAGCCTACGATCTCGACAGCGCGGTTGAAGCGATCTCCCCGGGTTTGGCATCGGACGGCATGGTGTTGCCGATCCTCAACGGCCTTGGCCACATCGCCATCCTTAGTGAAACGGTAGGGGCGGAGCGCGTCCTCGGTGGGACGATCAAGCTTTCGGCATCGCGCCTACCCGATGGCACGATCAAGCATATGAACGACTGGCATTGGCTGCGGTTTGGCGAGCAGGAGGGCGGCATCAGCGAACGGGTCAGCGCGGTCAAAGCCGCATTCGACGGCGCCATCGGCCTAGAGGCCATCGCGATGGACAACATCATGCAGGAGATGTGGGAGAAGTTCGTCCATCTGGCGACCGCGGCTGCCATGACCTGCCTGATGCGCGCGAATGTCGGCCAGATCGTATCGAACAATGAGGGCGCGGCGCTGTTTCAGCAAATGCTCGAAACCTCGGCAGAAGTGGCACGGGCGAGCGGTTATCCGCCCAGCGACGAGTTCATGGACACCTACCGGATCTTGTTCGCGGATCGCGAAACGGCGTACGCAACGTCGATGCTGCGTGACATCGAAGCAGGCAACCGTACCGAAGGCGAGCAAATCATCGGCCTGATGTTGCAACGCGCGCGCGATCTGGGAGTCGACAGCGCTTTACTGACCGCCGCCTATGCCCATGTAAAAGCCTATGAAGCCCGCCAAGCGGGCGGCGGCGGCATTTGAACGGGAGCGTTCGAGAATGACCGGCAGTTTTGACAGGGTATCGGCGCACTACGGCGAAACGGGTATCGGCGAGCGCATTCTTGCAGCGCTGCAAGAAGAGGGCATCGATATCGGGGCCCTTACACCGGAGCTGTTGGCGCCGGTCGATCAATTTCACACTCGCGGTATTATCGCTACAAGAGAGCATGCCGAACTCGCCGCGCCCCGCGAGGACATGCATGTGCTCGATGTCGGCTGCGGCGTCGGCGGCCCGGCCCGCTATCTGGCCGCGACCTATGGTTGCCGGGTGACCGGTATCGATCTCACCGAAGAGTTTGTTGAAGTCGCTAAAATGCTGACGGCGCGCTGCCGTCTCGATCATTTCGTCGATTTCCAACAGGGTAATGCGCTCGACCTGCCGTTCGAGGACACCAGCTTCGACATGGTATGGTGCCAAAACATCACCATGAACATCGAAGACAAGGCGGGTTTCTATCGCGAGGTCGCCCGCGTCCTAAAGCCAGGCGGGCGATTTACGTCGACGGAGATGGCGGCGGGTGCCGCCGGACCGCCCCATTTTCCTCTACCCTGGGCGCGGGTGCCGGAAATCAGTTTTCTCGTTCCCCAGGACGAAATGCGCACCGCGCTCGAGGCCGCCGGGTTGCGCATCTTGGAATGGCGCGACGCCAGCGCAGATGTTGTCGCCGCAGCCCAGTCGCAGGCGGAGCAAAAGCGCCACAGCAAGCTTGGAGTCGGCCTGATCGCCGGCGCGGATTTTGGCGAGCGCGCCGCCAACTCAGCACGCAGCCTCGCCGAAGGCCGGCTCGCAAACGTCATGACATTGGCGGAAAAATAGCGGCAGCTACGCGATTTCCGCCGGAGGTAAGGGGTCGCGTCCGAGAATCATATCGGAAGCTTTTTCAGCGATCATTATCGTCGGTGCATTGGTATTGCCGCCGACCAAGGTCGGCATCACAGAGGCATCAACCACCCGCAGGCTTTCAATACCACGCACTTTCAACCGTTCGTCAACCACAGCCTGATCGTCGGCCCCCATACGGCAGCTACCCACCGGGTGATAAACCGTGCTGGCGGCGCTCCGCACGAAGGCGTCCAACTGAGTGTCGCTTTCGACTTCGGGTCCCGGCCAAACCTCACCCTCGCTGTAGCGCGCCAGTGCCGGCCGGGTCAGAACGCGGCGCATCGCCTTAAAGGCTTCGCGCAGGGTCGTGCGGTCGCGCTCGGTCGACAGATAGTTAGGCTGGATGGCCGGCGCATCTGCTGGGTTAGACGACCGAAGAGTTATCTCGCCGCGGCTCTCAGGCCGCAATAAGCAAGCGTGGCACATAAAAGCGTCGGGTCTTGTGTGGTCGGTCGACGGCGCCGAGAAAGGCTGGCGGATCATCGACATCAAGTTGCCTGCACTGAAATGAAACTGCACATCGGGGATGTCGAGTTCTGGCGCAGTACGGATGAAAGCGCCCCCCTCGAGCGGAAATCCCGCCGCCGGGCCGGACCGGAGTAACGCCGCGCGGGCCACCGCGAACGCACCACGTTCGGCCCGAGTTAGATCGTCGGTCAGTGTTTTTATCGTCGCAGCGTGGACGGTATGGATATTCGAATGGTCCTGCAGGTTGCGTCCAACCTCGGGCAGGTCGGCGCGCGGCGCTATGCCGTGGTTTCTAAGATGAGCGCCATTGCCGATGCCCGACAACATCAGAATTTGCGGCGAGTTGACGGCGCCGGCCGCAAGCAGCACCTCACGTTCGGCGTTGGCGACGACCTCTTTACCGTCCCGGCGATAGACGACGCCGGTCGCGCGGCCCTCAGCGATGGCAATGCGTTGGGTCAGCGCTTCTGTTTCGACCGTTAGATTGGGCCGCGATAGCGCCGGGCGCAGATACGCCGCCGCTGTGCTCCAGCGCCGCGCGTTGCGAATGGTGAACTGATATCGGCCAAAACCTTCCTGGCTGGCGCCGTTGAAATCCGAGTTAACCGGATAGCCGGCCTCCCGTCCCGCTTCGACAAAGGCATCGAACAGCGGGTTGTCGTGGTGGGCTTCGGTTACATTGAGCGGACCGTCGGCGCCGTGGAACGTATCGGCACCGCGCTCATTGCCCTCCGCCCGTTTGAAGTAGGGCAACACATCGGCATAAGACCAACCGGCCAAGCCCATTTGGCGCCACAAATCGTAGTCGCGCGCATGACCGCGAATATAGATCATGCCGTTGAGCGACGAGGTTCCACCCAAAGTCTTGCCACGCGGCCACATGATGCGGCGGTCGTCGAGGTGGGCTTGGGGCTCGGTTTCGTAGGCCCAGTTGTAGCGCGAGTTGCGGATCATCCGCGCCAACCCCACAGGGATGTGGATAAACGGATGGCGATCGCGGGGACCGGCCTCGAGCAGCAGTACACGCAAATCCGGGTCAGCGCTCAAACGATTGGCCAGCACGCAGCCGGCGCTGCCCGCACCAATAATGATATAATCGAATTCGGACATTTGCGGCTCCGACGAGAGCGGTGCGGCCTTATTGGCGGGTCAGATGAGCCAACACGGTGCGCACGATGCTGCCATCGAGCGATCGGGTAAAACGAAGCTGCATCTCGTCGTCCGACAACAATGTCCGGACGAACTTCTGATATTCGAGCACGCCCCGGTCCGAAATCGTGACGCTGTGAACCTCCAGCACATGATCGGCCAACCGCGCCCAGATATAGGGTGCGCCGGAGACCGGCTCCTTCGCGCCGACCATGCGGTAAATACCGGGCTTGCCGCTTTCCGCAAACGAGACGTTGACGCTGGAAAGCTTCACCTTGTCCGATTGCTTCCCACTCGACGGCCGTAGCGTGCTCCAGATGAGATCGAATCCCTCCCCTCTCGCCTCGATAATGACACTGAGATTGCGGTCGACCAGGCCGATATTTTCGGCAGGCGCCCCGTTTTCCGTGATGCCGGTGCCCACCCATTGGCCGATGAAGGGGTCGATCGAGTCGGCGCGCGCCGGCGATGCAAAAGCTAAGAAAATCGCGGTAGCGATGAGGACGGGGGCAAAAACATTTTTCACCGGAATGTCTCCCTATTTGCGACTGACCACTCCCCGCCAGATCATACTCGGCAGCATAGGCCGAGTGCAGACCGCTCTCAAGCGGCCACCATTTGCTGGACAAAAATTTAGACGCTTCTGGTTACGCCCAAATATCCGGTAGAACTTTATTATTCCCCAATAGCTTTAAGAGCGGCGCTACACCCGCCCGTCCCGCAACCCCGAGGTAGAAAAATCATGCGGCTACCAAAGCCTTTCCAGTTCAATTTGACGACCGTGGTGGTGCTGCTAGCGTATTCGTTCTTCGCAGGCGGCAACGCGGTAGCGCTGGACAAACCCAGCGGCCAAGTGGTGCTAACTGTCGCCGGGGCCGTTACCGTGACCAACCGGGGACCGCTCGACGAGCAAGAAGACGGTTTCTTTAAATTTCACGATCAGACGTTTGAGCGCGCCAGCGCTTTCGATATCCCGATGCTCGAAGCGCTGGGCTCTGTCAGCATTTCGGTGACCTATGACAAGTGGCGGGAGACGGTGCGCCTCGAAGGCCCGCGGCTTACCGACCTTCTGAAGGCAACAGGCGCTGCGGCCGGCAGCGGCGTTTTTGCGCAAGCACTGGACGGGTTTACGGCGGAAATATCGGCCGAAGAACTAGCGGCTCAAAACTGGATCGTCGCCCTCAAACGCAATGGCGAATATCTCGGCATCGGCGGCCGGGGGCCGGTCTGGCTGGTTTACGACCCGCCGAACGGCGCCTCCATAACCGACGAAGACGAAGGCCGCTGGCCTTGGGCGGTTTACTTCATCGCCGTGCGGTAACCCGCAAGGTTAGCGCGGCAGGCTGCGCGAGTGGCAGTCGATCCTGTGTTCGCCGACTTGCGTGGTCGACACCAACCGGCATGCCTGTAATTTATTGGCCTCGCGGTCGACAAACCAAACGGTCGATCCGGAGGACACCACGTCGCCGATCGGCGCAGCACCAACGGTCGTTTCTGCCACGGCAACCGTCATAGTCGGCGACCCACGAAAAACCCGCACACTCGCCTCTTGGGTCTCGATGATGGTTGCCGCCTTACCGCCGCGCACGACTTGAGCATCGTCAGACTGAGCGCTCGCGCCGCTAATTTGAAACATCCCGGCTGCCGCGAGCATCGAAACTGCGATCAGACGCATTGAACCCATAACTTCTCTCCCTACCAATTGACCGCCAAATTATGGGCGATACGCACCGTCGGCGCTAGCGCTTGGGCAACGCTAGAAGCAGCCCGATGGCCTCACAACGCGCCCGCCCGCCGCTTAGCCTCGTAGGTTTCGATCGCCGCGAGCCCGCAGCGCAGCATCGGCGTATCGAGACCTGCCGCCTCGGCGCGCCGGACGAGGTCGCCGATAACATGTTCGCCTTCGGTCGGCCGTCCTGCCTCGAAGTCACGCAGCATCGATGCGGCGAACTCGGAACCGCGGGTGGTGAACATGCGATTGTAGAAGTCGAGCGTTGGTTCGGTGATCGGATGCTCCAGCGCCGCCGCAGTGTCGCGGCATTCCGCCAATGTGGCGAGCAGAAACGCCTCACCTGACGCGCCTTCGAGAATGTCACCGATGGTCGCGCCGGTTATGATGTTGGCGGTGGCGAGCGCCGCCAGCATGCAAAACTTATCCCACATCGTTTGTGTGATATCGGGGCTGAGTTCGAGGTCGAAGCCGACGCGTGCGTCCAGCGCGGCGAACGCCTCGGCGCGTTCTGAGGGCTGGCCGTCGAGTTCGCCAAAAACGATGCGCTGAAAATCGCCGAAATGACGGATTTCGCCCGATGCGGAATCGAACGCCGCGCCGATATAGCAGACACCGCCCCACACATTGTTCTCACCAAAACGCGCTTGCAGACTTTCGACCTGCCGCAGCCCATTGAGCAGCGGCAACGCCACGCTATGAGGTCCCATCGCCGGTTCTATCGCCGTCATCGCATCGTCAAGGTCATAGGCCTTACAGGACAGCAGCACGACATCATACGGCTCGGTTATTTCGTCACGTGCGACGGCCGTTACCGGCATGCTGATGTCGCCGAAGCCGCTGCGCACCACTAAACCGCTTTTTTCGAGTTGGGCGCGGCGCCCAGGCCGTACAAGGAACGACACATCAACTCCGCCCTCGGCCAGCCGGCCACCAAAACAACCGCCAACACCACCCGCTCCCAAAACCAGTACTCGCATCGCAGAATCCGCCAATTTTTCCTGAGCCCACTCGCTAGGCCCGAACGTTGCCGATACTTACCCCGCAATGGCCATCCCTAGCCATGGTTTCCTTGCTTCGCTAGTCTCGCTAATTGAAAAGCACGAAATCGGAGGGCCGCCAATCGGGCCGGTCCGGAGCCATCGATCATGTCCGACATGCAACCCAACGGCGACATTCCCAGTCGGCGCCGCGCCCTAGTCACCGGAGCATCGACCGGGTTGGGGCGCGAAATTGCCCTGACCCTGGCACGCGACGGCTACGATGTTGCGCTTGCCGACCGCGAGATTGGTTTGCTCGACAATGTCATGACCCATCCCGACCTCGCTGAAGTAAACGCCGTTCCAGTCGCCATCGAACTGCTTTCGCAAGATAGTATCGACGAAGGGTTCGATGCCGCTGCGGAGGGGCTGGGCGGCCTCGACGTGCTGGTGAACAACGCTGGACGTCCACTGCTTAAACCAGCGATCGAAGTGACCTGGGACGAATGGGACGCGGTGATCGACGTCAATCTAAAGGGGGCCTATTTCCTCGCGGGCAGGTTAGCGCGTCACTGCATCGAGGCCGGTCGCAGCGGGGCGATCGTCAACATCGCCTCGACCCACGGCATGACAGGGTTGGCGGGCCGGTCGGTCTACGGGATCTCGAAAGGCGCAATGATCCAGATGGCGCGAATGTTGGCGATTGAATGGGCAGAGTACGGCGTGCGTATCAACGCCGTGGCACCGACCACCGTGCTAACCGAGTCCCGTCAGGAACTCCTGAAAGATCCCGACGTGCGCGAACGCATGCTCGGACGCATTCCCACCGGCCGATTTCCCGAGCCGAGCGAAATCGCCGCCGCGGTGCGTTACCTCGCCGGACCCGACGCCGCGTCGATCACAGGGCACACGCTGGTTGTCGATGGCGGGCTCACGGCAGCTTAAAGCCGACAGTGCAGATCGCCAAAAAATGCTCTTTGTCCGGACTAATTTTGGTTTGACAATTACAATAGGATGTTTGAGTGTTTTATCGGGCTGCTAAGCCTAAACGCACCTACGAATAAGGGCTCACGAATAAGAGCCGCTGGGATGATCAGGGGGTTGCTCTAATGTGCGGGAGCCACGCCCAACACTGGGAGGGATCCATGAAATTATTGACAAGCGCCGCCATCGGCGCCGTGTCGGCCGTTGCTCTATTGGGTGCGGCATCGATGGCCAATGCCGCCGATCTGAATGCACAGGAAAAAGCGTTGATCGCGGGCGCCAAGGCCGAGGGCGCCGTTACTATCATAAACCCGTTGTTCAGCGACCGCACGAGCCAGCGCATGGGCGCTGCGTTCCGTAAGCGGTACGGCTTGGGCGACGACTTCAAATTCAACAATTTGCGCAAAGGCACCGGCGCGACTGTGGCGCAGGTTACCCAAGAGATCAAAGCCGGTAAGCTCACCGTCGACGTTATCTTGGTTAGCGCCCCCGGCTTCTTTGCCGGCGCCAACAAGCGCGGTGCGTTTCTGGAGCTCGACAGCGGCTATTGGAAAGACAGCGAAAAACTGGTCAATGACGCCGGCCAGTATTCCGCCTATCCGCATGTCGTGACGCCGCTGGCGTATACGTTCCAGCCAGTTTGGAATGCGTCGTGCCCAGGCATGGAGAATTTCAACGTCACCTCGTACGCCGACGCCATCAAAGCTTCGCTCAAAGGCAAGACGATTTCGTCCGACATCACCAAGAGCTTCACCTACACCAACACGGTGATCGCGCTCGGCGAAGCCGGTGCGGTGAACTTCGACGAGTTCTGGCCTGCGCTTAAGACGACCGATCCGATCGTCGAGTTCCGCACGGAGCCGAAGATGCAGATGGTAATTTCTTGCCAGCGCCCGTTCGATATGTGGAACCTTTCGGGCCGCGTTTATCAGAACGTGCTGAAAGCGCCGGAACTCGCCGAGAAGATCAAGATCGGCTACTTCAAAGAAGGCCAAGTGTTGCTCGGCAACCAGACCGCCGTGCTTAAAGGCTCGCCGCATCCGAACGCCGGCAAGCTGCTGGTCGAATTCCTGCTCAGCGAAGAAGGCTCGGACATCTTCGTCGAAGGCGAAGCGATCTACAGCCTGCGCGAAGGTTATAAGCCGCCGGAAGCGGCCGCGCCGTATCTGCTCGATCTGAGCCAGCACAAGCTCATCGGCATGAACGATTGGGTTGGTGCGCAGACGCAGTTCAAGGACGTTCGCGGACTTTGGCAGGACAATTTCCGTTAGGCCTGCCTGATCTGGCTTTCCGTGGGGCT
This sequence comes from Alphaproteobacteria bacterium, assembly GCA_965267185.1. Classification (GTDB taxonomy): domain Bacteria; phylum Pseudomonadota; class Alphaproteobacteria; order UBA6615; family UBA6615. The sequence goes on from OZ253937.1 coordinate 2,032,441, forward strand.
CTGCGTCGAACGGAGCCCCACGGTTGCTTTTTTTACGTCCATGCGGGCCCGGCCTAACGGCTGGCCACCGCATGCGAACGCCGCCGAAAAGGTGATCTGGGAACTGCGATGACCACCGAAACTCTACCGAGAAACGTCGAGCGGTCGCTGTGGGCTAACCGCCTACGCGCCATGCTCACCCAGGAAAACATCATCACGATCATCGTCAGCGTGATCGTCGCGGCGGCCGTTATCCTGCCGTTGCTGACTCTGTTCGTCAGCAGCTTCCGGGTGCTCGACCCGCTCGGATGGGACACTACCTGGGGATTCGACAATTACGTAACGCTGTTCACCGACCGCATCATTCCCAAAGCGTTCGTCAACACGCTTATCATTAGTTCCGGTTCAACAATTCTTGCGACATTCCTCGGCGTGTCGCTGGCATGGATCAACGCCCGCACCAACTGTCCGGGCCGCGACTACTTAGAGCCTTACAATCTGATTCCATTTTTCTTGAGCCCGTTTGTCGGCGCCATCGCGTGGCACAATCTCGGTGAGCCGCAAACCGGCCTGCTCAACGCTTGGGCACGCGACATTTTCGGCTTCGAGGGCTACTGGCTGAATGTCGACAACATCTGGGGCGTTGTCTGGGTGACCGGCATTTTCTTCGCGCCGTTGGTCTATCTGTTTGTCGTCGGCTCGCTGCGGCGCATGGACCCGTCGCTGGAAGACAGTGCACGCACCACCGGTGCCGGCTTGCTGCGCACCACCATGACCGTCACCCTGCCGCTGGTCATGCCCGGTATCTTGTCCGGCGCGATTATCGTGTTCGTGACAAGCGCCGGCGAATTCGGTGTGCCATTTAAGCTCAGCGCGCCGTACGGCTGGGAAACACTGACGACACAAATCTTCTCCAAAGCCGTTGGCGACGACGCCAACCATTACCTCGGTGCGACCATGGCCATGTCCTTGGGCGCGATAACGGTGTTCCTAATTTGGATTCAGCAGCGCTACATCGCGCCGCGTTCGTTTACCACAGTGACCGGCAAAGGTTTCCGCCCCAACGTGCTCGATCTGGGTCCGTGGCGCTGGGTCGCGTTCGGCTACAACCTCCTGTTCATCGCCGTCGCCGTGGTGCTGCCCATCCTTTGCCTGATCATCGTGAGCCTGCACCCGGTTTGGACCGGTTCGATCCTTCCCGACCAGATGACGCTGAACAACTATGTGAAAACATTGTTCTACTGGCATCCGGAAGCGATCCAGTCCGCCACCAACGGCATCGTCAACAGTTTGATCCTCGCCTTCGGCGGCGCCAGCATCGCCATGGTGATGGCGCTGATCGTCAGCTACATGATCCACCGCACAAAAGGCTTCGGCGTACGCCTGCTCGATTTTCTGTCCGTGGTGCCGATCGGCTTCCCGGGCATCGTGTTGGCCATGGGCGTTCTGGTGACCTACATCCAAACGCCGATCTACGCGACCTTGTGGATCCTCCTGCTTGGTTACATCACCCGGTTCTTCCCGTACGGCCAGCGCAACATTTCTTCGATCATGCTGGCGATCTCCGAAGAACTCGATCAAAGTTCGCGCATGGCCGGCGCGTCGTGGTTCACCACCCTGCGCCGAATTACCATTCCGCTGCTTAAACCGGGCATCTTCGCCGGCTGGATATTGCTGTTCATCATCTTCCTGCGGGAGTTGTCGATCTCGATCATTCTGTTCAGTACCGGAACGGAAACCCTATCGGTTGGCGTCTACTACCTCACCAACTTCGAGAACGAGCCGCTGACCGCTGCGCTCTCGATGGCGCAAACGGTGGTGTTGTTGATCGCCATTTACGTGTTCCGGCGGGTCGCCGGGCGCGAGGCGTTGACGGCTTAGGGGGTATCGGCAGATGACAAACGACACCTCATCCGGGCCCTATCTCGAAGTCCAGAACCTGGTCAAATGGTTCGGTGACGACCGTGCCGTCGACGATATCTCCTTCGGCATTCCCAAAGGCGCGTTTCTAACTCTGCTCGGGCCGTCCGGCTGCGGCAAGACGACGACCCTGATGAGCATTGCCGGCCTGCACAGCATCGATTCGGGCCGCATCCGGGTCGGCGACGTGGTTTATACGTCGCCGCGCGAAGGCATTTTCCTGCCGCCGGAAAAACGCGACATCGGCATGGTGTTCCAGAGCTACGCCATCTGGCCGCATATGACGGTGACCCAAAACGTCGCCTACCCGCTGGAAATCCGCAAAGTGCCCCAGCAGGAGATCGACGACCGCGTCGCCGATGTTCTGGCGCTGGTAAATTTGACGGACATGGCCGACAAGCTAGCCACGCAATTGTCGGGCGGCCAACAGCAACGGGCGTCGCTGGCGCGCGCCATTGTCTCAAATCCGCTGCTGCTTCTGTTCGATGAACCCCTATCGAACCTTGACCTGAAGTTGCGCGAGCAAATGCGCGTGGAACTCAAGCGTATTCAAAACGAGGTCGGGATTACGTCGATCTACGTCACGCACGACCAGTCCGAAGCTTTGGTCATGAGCGACGAGATTATCGTGATGAGCAAGGGTCATATCGAACAACGCGGCGGGCCCCTGGAAATCTACAGCCGCCCGGTCAACGAATATGTCAGCAACTTTATCGGTGTCGCCAATCTGATCAAGGGACGCGTGGTCGAGGTCAACGAACCAGGCCGGGGATCGGTTGAGATCAACGAGCATGGCCGCGATGTTCGCGTTCCCTGTCTGCTCGGGCCCGGCATCGCTGAAGGCGCCGAAGCGGTTCTCTCGGTGCGACCGGAGAATGTGCGCGCCTCGCGCGAAAACGGCAGCGATACCGATCTCGAAGGCGAAGTGCTGCAGGCAATTTTCCTCGGCAGCTACGTCGATTGCCGCGTCCGTTGGGGCGAGTTCGAATGGAAAGTGCTCGCCCATCCGCGCGATCGCTTGAAGGAAGGCGAAAAAGTGTATCTGCGCCTCGACCCCGATCACACTCTGGCGGTGCAGCCATGATCGGCACAGAAACTGGCATGGTAGAGATTGAGCATCTCTACAAGCATTTCGGCCCCGAAACGGCGGTCGCGGATTTCAACCTATCCATCGCGGAAGGAGAGTTCGTTACGCTGCTCGGCCCGTCGGGTTGCGGCAAGACCACGACACTGCGCTGCATCGCCGGCCTCGAACGGCCGGAAGCGGGCGAAATCCGCATCGGCGATGAGATCGTGGTGTCGCCGGAGAAAGATATCTACCTGTTCCCCGAACACCGCAATATCGGCATGGTGTTTCAGAGCTACGCCGTATGGCCGCACATGACCGTGTTCGACAATGTCGCCTACGGTCTGCGCGTGCGCCGAGCGCCGGGTTCTGTAATCAAAAGGCAAACGATGCGGGCGCTCGAGCTGGTCGGCCTCGACCATCTGGCGGAACGCTACGCCACAAAGCTTTCAGGTGGCCAGCGCCAACGCGTCGCACTAGCGCGCGCTATCGTTTACGAGCCGAAGGTCATTCTGTTCGATGAACCCTTGTCCAACCTCGATGCCAAGCTGCGCGAGCAAATGCGCGATGAGATCGTGCGCCTGCAGAAAGAGGTGGGCATTACGTCGGTGTTCGTCACCCACGATCAGTCAGAAGCGCTGGTGATGAGCGACCGGGTGGTGGTGATGGACAAGGCAGTGATCCAACAAATCGGCGACCCACAAACGATTTATGCGAATCCGGTAAACACATTCGTGGCGAACTTCATTGGCGTCGCCAGTTTGCTCGAAGGATCGCTTCTCGAACGCACCGGCGACTATTGCGATGTGGAAATTCCGCTCGGCAACGAACTGCCGCCCTTGCATGTCCGCGCGACCGGCGGCGAAGGTGCGCAGAGCGGGCAGCCGATCTATTTGAGCCTGCGGCCCGAAGATTTAACGCTGCATCTGGAAAAACCCGACACAACGGTCAATGGAAATCTTCTCGAAGGCGATGTAATCGACACGGTGTATCTCGGCAACTTCTTGGAATGCCGGGTGCAAGTGGGCCAACACGAAGTCGGCATCCAGATCGATCATTTCGAGCAGTTGGCGCCGGGACAGAGAGTCTATCTGAGTTTCCAGCCCGATCACGGCCTTTGCCTGGCGTCATAACCGGGCTGCGCGGTTGTCCCCAGAGCGGGTAAAACGAACTGCTTGAAAAACGCACCGCACAGGCGCATAGTTTTTATGTCGAAGCTGCGAGCTTATCGGGATTTGCGCCCCGATGACGCGCCCGATTTTCTCTCACCTTCGCCTCCCAGGATGAACCCTATAAGGGAGGTGCGTAGGCATGAATCCACCCGACAATTTATCCGGCCCCGCCGGATGCGGGGCCACGGCGCGAATATAGCGGCGGCGTAGGCACGCCAGCATTTCCCGCCGGTTTCACAACTGAATACACCTATGACTGGGGACACGGTCGAGACGGCCGCTCCCGGTCCCAAGATAAGTGCCCGGTATCCATGCTGGGCCACGACGATAATGTCGAACGAACCCCGCTCGCCGACTGGCGCAGCGGGGTTCCTGCTTCGGTATCAGGAGGTTTCCGCCGCGATAACCGGCGCATTGCCCCTGATTTGCGTACGGTGCATAAGCCGGCGCGCGGCAGGGTCGAAGGGGTCGCGGCGGTGCATCGTGCAACGATTGTCCCACATCAAAAGGTCGCCCGGCTGCCACCGGTGCCGATAGGTAAACTTCGCCTGATCGCAATGCGCCCACAACCGATCGAGCAGCACTTCGCTATCAGCCACGCCTTCGCCGACCACGTAAGCATTGAGCCGCCGGCCGAGGTAGAGCGCCGCGCGGCCGGTTTCCGGATGGGCACGGATAATCGGGTGACGCGCCCCCGGCGCCTGGCTCACATCGCGCACCGGGTCGTGGGTCGACCGTAGCCGGCCGCTACTATCATAGCTGGCGTCATGGTTTAGAGTTTTACCGGCAATCTCCGCACGTAAGTCGGCCGGCATCTCATCGAGCGCGGCATACATGCTCATGAAACAGGTGTCGCCGCCTTCCGGCGGCGTTTCCAAACCGTACAGCAGGCTCGCCGGCGGCGGCAGGTCTAGGTACGACATATCGGTGTGCCACGCAGCCTCGCCATCGCCGAGGACTCCGATGGCCGCCTCGCCTTCTGTCACGTTCGAAATGGTGAGCACCTCAGGGAAACCTTTGGGTGAAAACGGCTCCCACCCGGGCACGCTATCGAGCTCGCCAAACCGCTCGCTGAACGCCACCAACGCCGCGTCCGACAATTGTTGGCCGCGGAACACCAACACCAGATGCTGAAGCCAGGCTTCCCGGATGGCGGCGACGGTCTCGTCCGACAGCGTCGCCGACAGATCGATATCGCGGACTTCGGCGCCCAGAGCCGGCGCAAGGGGTTCGAGGTGTAGCAGCGCGCACATTTTCGGCAGACCTGTATCGAAGAAACCGGCAAAACCTACGGCAATTGCAAGACGTGTCAACGAAGGTATTCAGCCCAGAGTCGTTGCTCTCTCGTCGTTGGCACTCCTACACTGAAAGCCGTGCAGACAGAAATGCGCAACCACAATAAAAGGGGGGAAACACATGAGCGGTAGGCTTGCAGGTAAGGTGGCGTTGATTACCGGCGCCAGCCGGGGTCAAGGCGAGGCCGAAGCACGGCTGTTCGCCGCCGAGGACGCAAAGGTATTGATCTGCGACGTACTCGACGACGAAGGCGAAGCGGTTGCCGAAGCTATTCGCGGTGGCGGTCACGTTGCGCGCTATCGCCATCTCGACGTTACCGACGAAGCTGCGTGGCAAGCGACAGTGGACTACGCCGTTGCGGAACTCGGCGGACTGCACGTGCTGGTCAACAACGCCGGCATCAGTCTGCGCAAACCCTCGATGCTGGATATCCGCCGCGACGAATGGCAGCGCGTCCTCGACGTGAACCTCACAGGGCCATTTCTCGGAACCCAAGCAGCAGCACCGGCGCTGCGCGACAGCGGCGGCGGCGCGATCGTCAATATTGGCTCGATCGCCGGTGTCACCGGCCACTTCGCCACGGCCTACACGGCCACAAAGTGGGGCATACGCGGGCTCACCAAGAGCGCGGCAATGGAATTCGCGCCCTGGAATATCCGCGTCAACGCGGTTCATCCGGGTATCGTCGATACAGCAATCGTCGCCGGTTCCGACGATTTCAAGGAAGCCATGGAATGGATGACGCCCCTGGGACGGATTGCTCAGCCGGACGAAATTGCCAATGCCGTTCTATTCCTTGCCAGTGACGAGGCCGGCTTCGTTACCGGCATGGACATGGATGTCGACGGCGGTTTCGCCGGTGCCGGCGCTTACCGGCAGGTGCTTTTGCGCGCCATGTCACAGCCACAATCGAGGGTTTGAATGCGATTTCGGCCTATCCCGTAGCGCGGCGACCGGTCGCAGGTTGCGGGTGATCGAGCCCTTGAGAACCGGTAGATGCGCTGTAAATATTCGGGTCTGCGGCTCACTAAGTGCCAAGAGGTTGTTATGCGCGGTATTTATCGGACAATCGCAACGCTCAGCGTCGCCACAGTGATCGCGCTTGCTCCGATCGCAACCGGCGGCGCCCAGGAAAAACGGGTTGTCGAAGTCGATGTCGTCGAACGGACGGCCACGGGTGGCGACGTCGAGACCTCCGGTGGCATCGAGGTGATACGGGTTACCCAGGGCGACCAAGTGGAAATTCGCTGGACCACCGATGAGGCGACCGAAGTCCACCTGCACGGATACGATGTCACGACTAAGGTGGGGACCGACGGCGCGGCGGTGATGAACGTGAACGCCCGCGCCGCGGGACGCTTTGCCATTGAAAGCCATGGGTTCGGCGCCGATCATCACGCCGAAAAAACGCTTATCTATCTCGAAGTTCTGCCCCGCTAGCTGATCGTGGGCCGCGCCATCTCGAAACGCCCGGTAGCGCAGGATTGCCTCGTGAGGGTGTTCCATTTCGGCATTCTCGCCGCTGCAATGTTTGTCGCTTCGGCGGCGCCCGCGGAAGCACATGCGTTCGCCCAACGCTACGATCTGCCGATTCCACTCGGGCTGTATGTGGTGGGCGCAGGCGCCACGGTCGCGGTATCGTTCATCATCGTCGGAATATTTGTCCGCAAGGGGAAAGAGGGCGACTCCGCCCCCCGCCTGGAGCTGCTCGACACACCGGTCGGCCGCATCATCGCCCATCGGAACGTCCTGACCCTGCTACGTCTTCTCTCGGTCACGATCTTTGTCATTCTCATCCTGTCGGGTCTGTTCGGCATTCAGGACGAGCCCGAAGAAAATATTCTACCGACCGCGGTATGGGTGATCTGGTGGGTCGGCCTCGCTTTTCTGAGTGCGCTGCTCGGTAACTTCTGGTCGTTGCTCAACCCGTGGCGGATCGTCGCCGAATGGGTTTCCCGCTTATTTCAGCAGACCCCTTCCCGGCAACGGCAGCTACCCGCGCACGCGACTGCCTGGCCCGCCGTATTCGTATTCGTCGGCTTCTCGTGGGCGGAGCTCGTGTGGCCAGACCGGGCGGTGCCGGCGAGCTTGGCGACGGCCGTCATCCTCTACAGCATCGCCACATGGGCCGGCATGTACTATGCCGGCATCGAGGGATGGCTGCGCCGTGGCGAAGCTTTCTCGATTCTCTACGGCCTGTTCGCCCGTTTCAGCTGCACGGAGCTTCAAGTTGCTTCATCGGCTCACTGCACCGCATGCGGCAACGACATTTGCCACGGCAACGAAAAGGGACATTGCGTCGATTGCCCTTCTTGCTTTCGCCGGGCCAGCCCGGAGGAACGCCGGATCAAGCTGCGCCCCTATGGCGCTGGGCTACTGACCAACGTTGTTCCATCGGCTTCGGTCATGGCGTTTGTATTGTTGGTTCTGGCAACGGTCAGCTTCGACGGTTTCGCCGACACGCCCGCCTGGCGGTCCATCTTCGATGCCGCGCTTGCTGTCCCGTTCATCAGCGCCCTACCCAGCGCGCTCGGCCTGAACAATGCAAGCGGGATTATGACCACGGCGGGTATAATCCTGACGCCGCTTATCTTTTTTGCTGTCTATATGGCGTTCTGCGCGGTCATCGCCGTGCTGGTGAAGGAGGCTAGCCGCAGCGAGGTTCGCGGTGCACCGACGCAATGGTCGGCGCTCAGCATTGGACGCGTCTTCATTTTTACGCTGGTTCCGATCGCTATTGCGTATCATTTAGCGCACTTCCTCACGCTGCTTCTGATATTCGGCCAGCAAATCATCCCGCTGATTTCCGACCCCTTTGGCTATGGCTGGAATGCGTTCGGCACGGCGGACTACCAGGTCGACATCGCCATCGTCGGCGCACGCTTCGCCTGGATCACCGCCGTTATCGCCATCGTCATCGGCCACATCGTCGCCGTCTATTTGGCGCATGTCATGGCATTGCGCGCGTTCGGCAACCACGCTGTCGCGTTGCGAAGCCAATACCCCATGCTGGTGTTGATGGTGGGCTACACCATGATCAGTTTATGGATCTTGGCGCAGCCTATCGTCGAAGCCTAAGCCTTCCGTCGCGTCGCGCGCCCAACGCCGTAAACCGCGATGCCACCCAAGATCAGAATGCCACCGAAGATCAACGAGGATCTCCGCGCGTCCGCTTTCGCGGTGAGACGGCTGCGGCGGTCCCGATTAATTGCGCGCTTTTGCGGGTCGGTGAGCAAAGCTTCGAAATTTTCTTCGAGGATACCGCGCCGGTCGGCATCGAGTAGAAGGTCGATCTCGGCCGCTTCCGGCGAGCCCGCCGCCGGTTCATCCACCGCAACGTTCGCATCGATCCCCAGCGAGTCGATCTGCCGCTGCGTCATACGGTACTGGTTGAACGTCCATGCGTTCCAAAGAATGGCGGACAAAATGAGCACTGCCGCGACGGCAACGCTCAGCCAGTACCACAAAGTTCCGAGACGGGCTGACATCGGATTAAGGCTCCTCAAGGGGCACGGTGCTCAGGAAACGGGCGGCGCAAATGTATCCGCACGGATAGCGGTACTGTCAACTCGACGCCCGCCGTCGCAGAACCTACACTCCGCGCCGTACATGCATTCTTGGGGTACAAACAAGCCGCGAGTCCAACGATGAGCCAACGCCGCGCCCGCTTTCGTGTCGGCCAGTTGATCCACCACAAACGCTTCGATTACCGCGGCGTTATCGTCGACGTCGATGCCACATTCCAAGGCACCGAGGAATGGTATGAAACGATGGCGCGGTCGCGGCCGCCTAAGGACAAGCCCTGGTACCATGTCCTGGTCGACGGGGCGACGCACACGACCTACGTCACCGAGCAGAATCTCGAACCCGACCTAACCGGCAATCCGGTGGCACACCCATTGCTCGATCAGTTCTTCGATGAATTGCGCGACGGTGTTTATGTGCGCGAAGGGTCCGTTCATTGAAGGCCCAGGATAGTTGGAGGACGAATGGGACATCGGTACGCAAGCATCCTTGAGACGGTAGGCCGCACGCCGGTGGTCAGGATCAACCGTCTGGCGCCCGAGGGCGTGAACCTCTACGTCAAGATCGAGGCGTTCAATCCACTGGGTTCGGTGAAGGACCGTCTAGCGCTCGGCGTGATCGAGGCCGCCGAAGCCAGCGGAGAGCTGAAACCCGGCCAGACCGTTGTCGAATCCACAAGCGGCAACACCGGGATCGGCCTCGCGATGGTGTGCGCGGCCAAGGGCTACCCTCTCGTGATTACCATGTCCGACAATTTCAGCATCGAGCGCCGCAAGCTGATGCGCTTCCTCGGCGCGAAGGTAGTGCTTACACCTGCGGCAACCGGTAGCACCGGTATGGTTGGTAAAGCTGCCGAGCTGGCTGAGGCCAATGGTTGGTTTAGGACCCGCCAGTTCGAAAACGAAGCAAATCCAGACATTCATTCGCGCACGACCGCACAAGAAATTCTCGACGATTTCGACGGCGCCCCGCTCGATTACTGGGTCACCGGTTACGGGACCGGCGGTACATTGAACGGCGTGGCACGCGTGCTCGCAAAAGAACGCCCTGAAACCAAAATCGTGGTGTGCGAACCGGAGAACTCCCGGTTACTGGCCAGCGGCAAGCCCCAGAAACGTAACCCGGACGGATCGGCGGCGGCCACTCATCCAGCTCATAATTCGCATCCGGTACAGGGTTGGACCCCTAACTTCATTCCGAAGCTGACCGGCGACGTCGTCGACTCCGGCGTCATCGAACGGCTAATACCGATCGCGGGCGCCAACGCTCTGCGCTGCTCGCGTGAGTTGGCGCAACGGGAGGGTATCTTCGTCGGCATTTCAGCCGGCGCCACCTTCTCAGGCGCACTCAAACTCTGCGAAGACGTCGCCCCGGGCGCGACTGTCCTGGCGATGCTGCCCGATACCGGCGAGCGCTATCTGTCGACGCCACTGTTCGGCGACATCGTCGAAGACATGACCGACGAAGAAATAGCGCTTTCCGCCTCAACACCGGGATATCAGCACACCGGCAGCGGCTGACGACGCTGCACGTTGAACCGCCGCTGCTACGACGCCAGGTTCATCTGATAGCTGGCCGGTATCCAGACAAAGCCGTCGCCGTGGCGGTCGATGTAACCCACCGAGGGGAACGGCATGTGGAAGCCGATTGCCGCCATTTTGGCGTCGGCGACCTGGTTGAGCACCCGCTTGCGCGAGACCACCGCCGCCTCCGGATTATCGTCCATACCGAAATTCCATTCCGGATGCGCCAACGACACCGCGTAGTGAGCCACGGTATCCGACATGATCATCAACTCTTGTCCCTTGCTTTCGATATGGTAGGCCATGTGGCCAGCGGAATGGCCAAAGGCATCTACCGCCGTGACGCCAGTAACGATGTCATCGCCCGGTTCGACAAAGCGCGCGGTATCCGCCATTGGCGCACACACTTCCTGGAACATCTTCAAAGTCGGCGGACGAAAAGAAGGGATGTTTTCGCCCTTCATCCAGTAATCGAACTCGGTTCGCCCAAATACGATCTCGGCGTTGGGGAAGTTCGGACTACCTTCGGCCGTCGTCAAATTGCCGATATGGTCGGGATGGCAATGGGTGACGACAACGTAATCGACATCATCGAGCGTATAGCCCGCTTCCGGTAGCAAATCGTTGAGCCAACCCGTCGTCGGCGCATGCGCGCGCGCTCCAAATCCGGGGTCGAGCGCGATCAGCTTATCGCCGGTATCGACCAGCGAGGGCACGAAATTATGCTCGAAATTCGGGAATGGCAGCCGGTTGGCCTCAGCAACGGCCTGCACCTCGTCCGCCGTGGCATTGGTGCCCGTTACGGGGTGCATATCCTCGCGGTGGATGTAGCCTTCCAGAATATTGGTGATTGTAAAATCACCAAGTTTGAACTGGTACACCTTCGGGCGGGTCATTTTTGGTTTGTTCGCTACCACCGGTTTTTCTCCCTGATGCAATCGAAAGTCTTTGTATCGACGGTTGGTATAGCACTCCAGGCGCGCGCTCAAAATACAAAGGGATTCGAGCGCGCATCAGGTTTGCCCATTGGGTCAAACTTCCCTAACGCGCGGCCTCTTGTGAATCCCCCAAGAGTGTCTTGCGCAAATAGTCGAGCAGGCTAATCACCGCATAGCTGCGCATACGGCTGCGCGCGCCGGGCAAGGTTACCGAACGCGATTTACGCGAACCGCGCATGGCAATCCCCAAGAACACCGTACCCGGCGGATAATCCTCCATCTCGCCCGGTGCGAGCGTTGCAATGCCAACATCGGTATCGAAGTGCGCCCGAGCCCGCTGTGCAGCAGCAGCGGCGCGCTTATCATCCATTGCAGTCTTCTCGGTTTCTTCGAGCACGCTGACGAGAGAGCCGTGGAAAACCTCCATATCCGGGTCCAAGGCCGTCATGCGCGTCGCCAGAATACCGCCGGTCAGATGCTCGGCTGCCGCCAACGTCAAATTCCGTTCGCGCAGTGCATCGAGAACCACCGATTCCATGGTCTCTTCATCGACGCCGAAGATAACGTCACCTAGCAAGCCGCGGATGAGCTCTTCCTCCGCCGCAATGATCTCCTCCGCCGCCGTCTCGTTCTCAGCTTTAGCCGTGATACGCACCTTGATGCCCTCGATGCCGCTGGCCTGAAACGCCAGGGTCGCCGTACCCAGTTCATCGAGCTCTTCGAGCCGCTGGGCTAAAGTTTCCGCCAACGCGGATTCACCATGACCCCAGGTGCGCACGACACGGCTGCGAATCACGGCCGTCTGTCCAGAGCGGCGCTGCAGGTCGGCCAGAATGGTGCCTTCCATCATTTCGCGCATTTCAAACGGCACGCCGGGGACGGCGTAAATCACCTTGTCACCGACCGGGCATACCAAGCCCGGTGCGGTGCCCGGCATCTGAGCAATCGGTGTGGCGCCGATAGGAATGTCAGCTTGGCGCATGTTGTTGTCCGGCATGACCCGACCGCGCGCCTCGAACATCTCACGAATTCTGGCAGCGATCGCGTAGTCGCGCTCCATTTCGACGCCCATAATTTTGGCGATCACCTCGCGGGTAATATCGTCTTGCGTCGGCCCCAGCCCGCCGCAGCAGATCACCGCATCGCTACGGTCGAGCGCGTGGCGAATGGTTTCCTCCATCCGCGCAAAGTTGTCACCGACCTTGACCTGAAACAGAGAGTCGATCCCCACCAGGGCCAACTGCTCGCCGATCCATGACGAGTTGGTGTCGACGATCTGGCCGAGCAGCAGCTCGGTGCCGATGGCCACGACTTCACAACGCATTCCTACGGTCCCCCATTTCTTTCATTTTGCCTGCCATTATCTCACGTATAGACGCCCCTAGGCAGGGCCGCTCCCAGGATTGAGTTTTAGGACGGCTTTGTGCGCAGCGGAGGCCGGTGTATCGTTTTCGCCGGCTCGCCAAGACAATAACAACCAACCAACGCCGAAGGTATAGACGGAAAGTCAGATGATTGTGTCCAACATGGAAGAAGTTCCAGGCCAGCGCATCGTACGGCACTTGGGGGTGGTACAAGGCAGCACCGTGCAGGCCAAGAACGTGTTCCGCGACATCGGCGCCGGGCTCAAGAACCTAGTGGGCGGCGAGCTGCGTAGCTACACCGACCTGATGAACGGCGCCCGCGAAGAGGCCATCGAGCGTATGAAACAGGAAGCCGAGGCGCTGGGCGCCAATGCCGTCCTGAATGTGCGCTTCGCGACATCGACGATTACCCAGGGTGCAGCCGAGCTGCTGGCTTACGGCACCGCCGTTATCATCGAGGAAAACCCGCGTGCATGATCAAACGATCACGCTGCTGATCAACTTCGGAATTCCAGCGATCCTCATTGTCGCCGGGTTCTTTATCGGATCGTGGGTCGAGCGGCGCCACTTCCGCCGTATCCGAAAGCGCGAGGACGCGCTACGCGGCCTCTTGGCTTTCGCGATACGCCGCGCACCAGACGATCTTATTTTGTCGTCGCCGCACCTGGTCACCGGTAGTGCAGTTATCTCCGTAGACTATTTCAAGCGGTTTGCCGCAACCTTGCGCGGGATCGTCGGTGGCCGAATCGGCAGCTACGAATCTCTGTTCGAGCGGGCCCGCCGCGAAGCATTAGTGCGCCTCAAGGAGGCCGCCCAGCGCGAAGGCAGCGACATCGTCTTGAACGTTAAACTCGATACGACACGCATATTTGCCGGCGGCGGCAACGCGACGGTAAGCGTCGAGGCCGTGGCCTACGGCACGGCCTATCGGCGGCACGATGACCCCTCCGAAATACACTAACCCGAAAGCACCGGAGCGCATCAGCTCCGGCCACGAGCATCCCCTGCTCGACATTGCCAAGTCCTTGGCGATCGTCATCGTTTTGGTCGCGGTGCTGATTGTCGGATCTTTTTTTGTCGCGCGCGCCGCCGCACCGTTTCTACCGTTTGCATGGGAAAGAGCCCTTGCCGACCGGGTGGCCCCATCGGCGCTCGACGCGCAAGCAGGCGATGCTGAAGTTCAAGCCTATTTGCAGGACCTGGCCAACCGGATAGCGGCCGCGATGGAACTGCCCGACGATATGGTGATCACCGTTCACATCCTCGACGAGGATACCGTAAACGCCTTCGCTACCTTGGGTGGCCATATTTTCGTGTTTGATGGATTGTGGCAGCGGCTCGACAGCGAGAATGCCGCAGCCATGCTGATCGGCCACGAGATCGCCCATATCAAGAATCGCGATCCTATCCGCAGCGCCAGCGGTGCTCTGCTGGCCTCGCTTGCGGTTGGTGCCGTGCTTGGCGATGTGGGCATTCTCGGCGATTTGGCAGGGGCCGGCAGCCTGTTGACCGCGTTGCGGTTTAGCCGCGAACAGGAAACACAGGCAGACCGCGACGCTGCCGCAGCCGTTTTTGCGCTTTATGGTCACTTGAACGGCGCGACCGACCTATTCACGTCGTTGAAAGAGGCAACAGGAGACACAACCGACTCCCCGGCTTTCCTCGCGAGTCACCCCGGCCTATCCGAGCGTATCGCCGACCTTCAGCGTGAAGCAGCCGCCGCGGGACAGTCCTTGATAGGGGAAAAGACCCCGCTGCCGTAGGGTGTGGTTTAACTGGCGGTGGCGATGATTTCGCTGACCCTCAGGCGCGCCGACGGGTTGTCTTCACCGTAAGCATTCATTGCGGCCAACCAAGCGTCGTAGGCGAGTTCGCCCAATTCTCTCGCCCGGTCATAGGCTTCGACCGCGGCGCGGTCGCGATAGGTTAGTTCCTGAAACTTTGTCATTGGCTTCCCTGCCTCTCGATCCTCCGCATGTCTTCTCATGACACGGTGGCGGGATTTAGCCCGCTCTAGCCGAAGGACATGTCGCGTTAAAACTCCAAAATCGATGCCAGTAGCAGCGCCAACGCCAATACGCCCGAAGATCCAACGCAGAGCGCCAGTATCAAGGCTGGCCCCAACGCCAACCGCCGCATTAATGAAAGACGCGCTTGGTCTGCCGGTTTCTCGGTCGTCCAGATGTTTACGCTCATATCGACCCCTGCAAATCGATTTCCGAGCGGATATTATTTCAATATTTGTTTTTTATTTCAAATGATATCAGCGTTAATTTGTTTTTAATTATAGTTAATTTCCATTATTAACCCTAATTACTTTATTTTCCGTGGATTTCATTTGAGCAACCGAGATGTGTATAAACGCACGCTGAAAGACCGGCCGGATTTGCCAACGGCGGACGGCACAAACATCAGCAGCCGGCTCGCAAGAGATCTACACGTTACAGGAGCACCATCATGTCGCTGACCGACCTGCTCGTCCCGAGCTATACACAAATGCTGCAGGCGCTATCGGGTTGGCTCGCCAAGGCCCAGAAACAACTCGGGCATTCAGCAGCTGAAGCATTGCTATCTGCCCGGCTCGCGCCCGATATGTATCCTCTGGCATCCCAAATTCGCTTTGCTTGCCTGCAAGCACAGGAAGCGGTATTTCGGCTGAAAGGTGAGCCTTATCCGGAGTTTTTGGATCAGCTCGCCGGCGAGGGCCAGAACGCGGGCGACCGCCCGGGTTCAATTTCCGATGCTCAGGCGCGGATCAGTGAAGCCCTTTCATTCCTAAACGATCTTGGATCAGACGCGCTTGATGCCGGTGCAAAGCGGTCGATCGCACTTGAGCTTCCGGACGGGACAATCTTCGACATGAGCGGTGAACAATATGCACGGGACTGGGCAATCCCCCAGTTCTATTTTCACCTGGTTACGGCTTACGCCATTCTCAGAAGCCAAAAGATCGAGCTGGGGAAAGCTGATTACGTCCAGCATATCTTTGCCTATCTGCGGCCCGGATCGATGCCGGAGAGTTGAATGGGGTTGTGTCACCCCGCTGGAGTAATGGGTCTTGGGCCTAGGCGTCCCGCAGATGGGGGTATTGCTCGGTGAGCAACGAGCCATGATAGAAGGTCGGCTCATAGGCGAAATGAGCCTGAATCGTTTCCAGCCAACGCGAAATCTCGGGCTTGTCCGCCCACATATGATCCAGGCCGAGATCGTCTAGCCGCACGATCACCGGCATCATCGCGATATCGGCGATGGTAAACGTTTCGCCGAGAAACCATTGTCCACCGCTGTTTTGGATCTCGGCTTGCATGCGTTCCAGTGATCGGCTCAGGCGGTCGAGCGCCTCGTTATAGGCTTTCTCCGGAAAACCCACCCGGCCGAAGTTCAGCAAGAACTCCTTACGCAGCGGCTTGGAATTGGCCATCGCCAAAAACTCGTCTTCCGGCATGTTCTGGAAGTGAACCAGAAACGCCATGTTGTAGGACGGCACCCGCACCGCCGGGGTTGGCACTTCGTCGATATAGGCCATCAACGAGCGCATCCGCGCCCGGGCAATCGGGTCCTGCGGTACCAGCGGCTCGGGTTCCGGAAACAGCTCGTCGAGATACTGAACGATAACCAGGGAATCGATGATGTTGGCGCCATTGTGAATTAAGGTCGGCACCAGCCCATTGGGGTTAATCGCCAAGTATTCCGGCTTCAGCTGATCGCCTGAAAACAGGTCGAGCTTGTGTTCGGTAAACGGCTGACCTTTCGCGTGGAGCGCGAAACGCACCTTGTGGCTGCAAATCGATTGAGCCGCGTTGTAAAGCTCGAACTCTGTCATGGCGCTTCCTTATACCAGTAGTGCTGTGCCGCCTGTGAATGGTTGTTGCACGATTTATCCGCATGTCACCAAACTGCCATGCGCTTGTAACGGCCATCGCGTTTCCTCGGTCGCGCAAATAAGGGCCGAACATCGTGCTGGGTAAGCATGACGTTCTCACATATCATCACCTGCGACCGGAGATCCCAATGACGAAAGTCGACTACGCCACCCTTTCCTTCGATGAATTCGACGAACTGAACGACCCGCGCCCGCAAGAGACGGAGATTTCCCAGCTCGCGGAAAAAGCCATCTCACGCCGCGGATTTCTCAGCGGCTCCGTCTCGTTCGGCGCGGCGGCCTTCCTGCTCGGCACCAGCGCGCTCACACCATCGACGGCGCGTGCGGCAGGCCTATGGCTACCCTTCGAGCCGATTGCCGCAAACACACTCGATACCGTGACAGTGCCCGAGGGCTATAGCTGGCACACCGTCGTTCGTTGGGGCGACCCGCTATGGTCGCGCGGCGATGCATTCGATCATGCGACGCGGGGCACCGGGGCCAGCCAAGAACTATCCTTCGGCGGGAACAATGACGGCATGGAATTGTTCGATGCCAACGGCCGGTCGGTTCTGGCGGTCAACAACGAATATGTCGACATCCCCGTCGCCTTCGCTAATCGCGATTCCAGAAGACCCGAAACAGCTGACGATGTTCGCAAAGGCAAGGCCGCCCACGGCATCAGCGTCATGGAAATCGAACAAAAAGGCGGCTTCTGGAGCGTTATAAAAGACTCACCGTTCAATCGCCGCATAACTGCCGATACGCCGATGGAAATCACCGGACCGGCGCGCGGCCACACGCTAATGCGGACGGGCGCCGACCCCTCTGGGACGACGGCACTCGGCACGTGGAACAACTGCGGCAGTGGCCGTACACCTTGGGGCACTTATCTCACCTGCGAAGAAAACTTCCACGGCTACTTCGGAAGCAGCGATCCCAATTACCAGCGGTCCGACGACTTAAAGCGTTACGGCGTCGGCCTGAAAGATCGTGGCTACGCTTGGCCGGCGGTCGACGAACGGTTCGACATTTCCAAACATCCCAACGAGCCTAATCGTTTTGGTTACGTCGTGGAGATCGATCCGCTCGACCCGACATCGACGCCGCGGAAGCGCACAGCGCTCGGCCGCTTCAAACATGAAAACGCCGAGGTCGCCATCGCTGGTGATGGCAGCGTTGTCGTTTATCTCGGCGACGACGAGCGTGGCGAATTTCTCTATCGCTTTATCTCGGACGGTAAGTTTGTACCCGGTGGCAACAACCGCGATCTCCTCGAGAGCGGCCGCCTATATGTCGCCAAGTTTGAGGACGATGGCCGCGGCGAATGGCGCGAGCTTAACCCCCGCACCACCGGATTCTCGTCCCAAGCGGAAATCAGCATTCATACCCGCCAGGCGGCCTCCGCGGTCGGCGCAACAACCATGGATCGCCCGGAATGGGTCGCGGTCAACCCCACCAAGGTGGAAGCCTACGTCACCCTCACTAACAACAAGAACCGTGGCATCAAACCGAACGCCGGCGGTGACGCAACGCCGGTTGGTGGACCCAATCCGCGCGAGAAGAACATATACGGCCAAATCCTGCGCTGGACTCCCGACAAACAGGATCACACAGCAGATGAATTTGCGTGGGATCTGTTCGTGCTCGCCGGCAATCCGATGGTTCACTCCGACGCCAACGCCGGCTCAAAGAACGTAACCGCCGCCAACATGTTCAACTCACCCGACGGTATCGCGTTCGACACTCAGGGCGGCTTGTGGATTCAAACCGACGGCAACTACAGCAACGCGGATAACTTCGCCGGACACGGCAACAACCAGATGCTGCTAGGCGACACCAGAACCGGCGAAATCAACCGGTTCCTGGTGGGGCCGAAGCAGTGCGAAATAACCGGCCTGACCTGGAGCACCGACCGGCGAACGATGTTCGTGGGGATCCAACATCCCGGTGAGAGAGGCGACAGTACATTCCCCGGCGGCACCGGTACCGCGCCGCGCTCCTCCGTCATCGCCGTCACACGAAACGACGGTGGCACAATGGGCTAACCGCCTTCGCCGCGCTGCAACGCATAAGCCCCGGCCATCGAGCCGGGGCTTTTTGCGATTGAACATATGCAATTCCGGAGGTGGTGCACACGCTCCGGACAAGGCTAAAGTTGCAGAACGCTGACGCTTATCCGCAACAATTCACCTCTGGAGTGACCATGTCCCAAAATCAAGCAACAATCGAACGATTCCGTCCCAGCCACCTGCACAACAAGCCTCACTTTACGAACCTGGTGACCAGCGAAGGCGGCAAGACTATCCATATGTCGGGTTTGGTGGCCTCGGACGCCGATGGAGTTCTAGTTGCTGCCGGCGATCTTGGCGGCCAGATGGATTTTATCTTCGATGGGATCAAGCAAGCGCTCGCTGACGTCGGCGCCACCCCCGCCGATGTAGTGCGTCAGCGAATTTTTATCGTCGGAATGCAGTTGGATCATCGGCCGACCATCGCCGGTGCCATGAACCGGTTTTACGGCGATACCGGATCGGCTGCCAGCACGTGCCTCGGCATCGATTCACTGCTGATTGATGGCGCACTAGTCGAAATCGACGTCACCGCGGTGATCGACGGATAGACGCTATGGGGCGGACCGCCCCTCCCTTGCCCCCCTCACCCAATGTTGATCGTCACTACACCTGCTTAAGCGGGCAGGCGCTCCTATGTTTGAGCGGCACATTTGCAATGATTCGATTGAGAGGGTTTGGGATGGCGCCGACACGACGAGGATTGATCCTGGCCGTACCAGCGCTGCTGCTTGCGCGCCACGCTTGGGCTGCCGAGGCTACCCCCCGCTCCACTGAGGGCCCGTTCTACCCCGTCCGGATCCCAACCGATCACGACAACGACTTGGTCCGCATCGACACGGCGGTCCGTGAAGCCGGCGGCGAAATCCTGCGGTTGCGGGGTTTGGTCACTGATGAGGGCGCTAAACCAGTGGCCGGGGCAACGGTGGAAATCTGGCAATGCGACGCCAACGGCGTCTACCGTCACCCGCGCGATCCCCGGTCTCGTCTCCGCGACACCGCATTTCAAGGTTTTGGACGAACCCGTACCGACCATGACGGACGGTTCACGTTTCGCACAATTGTGCCGGTCCCCTACCCCGGCCGCACACCTCATATTCACGCCAAAATCGTTACGGGCGGACGGACAGAATTGACCACCCAGCTCTACCTAGCCGGACATCCGCAAAATGATCGCGATTTCCTGTTCAACCGAATGAATGCTGCCGAGCGCGATCGGGTTTCCATGACCGTGAATTCCAGCTCGAACAGTAGCGACGCCCAATGGAAAACCGATGTCGCCGTCGTGTTGCCGTCTCGCAGCTAGGCGTTAGGCCTTGTCAAAGTCAGCGGGCGACTAGACTCTATCTTTAGTGTTTCCACGAACGGAGCCGAGGACGTTTCGAATGGCCGCCCGCACTCGCAATCCGGCTTCCGCCCCCGGCGACTGGTTCATCGATACCGCCTGTATCGATTGCGGTGCCGCACCAAACGAAGCGCCCGGGCTGATCGTGCGTCACCAGGGCCTCTGCATTTTTGCCAGGCAACCTGAGACACCGCTCGAGGAGGAAGCTGCGTTTCGCGCCATGCTGGTTTGCCCCACCGCGTCGGTGCGAACCGAATCGAAGCGCGAAGTGCCGTTGCTCTTCCCGCGCGAATGGACGCCGGGAATTTTTCAACTGGGCTACAACGCGCGCAGTTCCTATGGCGCGAATAGCTGGTTCGCCGCGCGCACCGACGGAAACCTTATGATCGATTCTCCGCGCTGGAGTTCTCATGTGGTCGATCATATTGCCGGCTCGGGCGGCCTGGAGCGCATCCTGCTTACCCACCGTGACGACGTCGCCGATGCCAAGCGCTATGCTAAAAGATTCGGCGCTCGAGTGTATATCCACGAGGACGATGCCCGAGCAGCGCCCTTCGCTACCGATATTGTTCGCGGTAGCGAGCCGACGGAGATCGCCAACGGCGTCATGGTCATCCCAGTGCCCGGCCATACGATCGGCAGCGTCGTTTTTCTACTCGACGACACGTTCTTATTTACCGGCGACTCTTTGGACTGGAACCACGATAAGGAAGATCTGCGAGCATCGCCCGGTACGTGCTGGTATTCGTGGGCGGCTCAGACAGACTCTCTCGCGCGCTTGGCGGACCATCGCTTCGAATGGGTGTTTGCCGGCCATGGCGGCAGCGCGCGGCGGGCTCCGGAGGAGATGCGTGCGCGCCTTCTAAATCTCGTCGACTGGATGCGCCGGCAATAATCAAACCGGCGATTACGCCGATTTGGGCTTGTACAGCACCATGCGGTAGCAATCGAGATTGCGCGAGAGAAACTCGTAGGTCGCGCCCCACAGATAGAGGCGGAACTTGCGGTACTCGAAGTCGCCGAACTCGCGAATGACAGCGTCTTTGTGTTTCTCCAGGTTCTCCGCCCACTGCTTGAAGGTCAGATAGTAGCTGTGGCGGTCGTTCAAGATCTCGAGCATTTCGAAGGGCGTCTTGGCCACCTTGTTGACGAAATCGTCGAGCACCAGGAACGAGTGATTGCCGGGATAGATGTAGCGGACCATGAAGGTCGACAGTTCGTACTTCTTGCGCGCGGCGCTGCCATCAAGGAAGACGAGCCCGCCTGGCTTGAGCAAATGGTCGAATTTTTTCAACACCCGCTCGTAGTGGGGCAAATGCTCGATCACCCCCATGATCACGATTGAATCGAACTTCTCCTTGGGATCGTATTCCAAGAAATCCTGCAGCAGAATATCGAAGCTCTCGCGGTATTCGCTCAGCTTTTCGTTGATGAAGGTCTGCGATACGTGCGAGATCGTCAGGCCGGTGAAATTGACGCCTTTGGGAAGCGCGTGGCTGGCGAAGGCACCCCATCCTGGGCCGATCTCTAGCACTCGTTTCGACTCACCGAGCTCACACATTTCCGTCGCGTACTCGAACTTACGGCGCAGCGCTGTCTCCAAGCTCTCATCGTCACTCTCGTAAACACCCTGGCTGTAAGCCGGCAGCACCGGATCGAGAAAACTGAGAAATAGCTTAGGGTCGAGATCGTAATGCGATGTGATTGCCGCCTTGTTGGTGAACACCTGACCGAAAATCAGCGGTTGAATAAACCGCCAAGCTGCGACGATAGGATGGCGGTCGTCCAGCGACGCACGCAACGCAAACGGGCTGATCATGTCGCCTTCAAGATCTATGTCCCCTTGAAGATAGGCCTCGGCGATGTTGGCCTCATCGAGTGAGCCGAGCGCCTTCACCGCGCGGTCGGTATGTAACGACACGTCGAACCGCGGCTCGCCGTCGCCGACCGTACGCTTGTTGCCATCGGGCATTTCAATGGAGAACGGAACCTCGACCGAGCCGATACGGTCGATAAACCCATTGATCCTGCTGAATTTGGCTGTTCCCGCCATATACGCCTCCCCATCGCCAAAGCCGAGGCGGCGAATATCGCGCCGCGAGCGAAGGCTTGAGACTATCTTGCACAAAAACCAATCGCTGGGAATGCTCCTAATTCAGCGAACCATATCCTGTTGTTTATATCCGAGCATCGCGGACCAGCATCCTTGGTCCTCGATACCCAGAATCGAAAGGGCCCGGCTGCGCCGGGCCCTTTCATTAAGGTGTCGTATTCGATTTTAGTGGAGAGAGACGTTTTCGGTCGAAAGAGAGAGATCGTGCTCAAGTGGTTCGTCGCCGGGCGGCTCTCAAGCGCCGCCAACACAGCAGACTAGAATTGGATGATCGAGGCAGACATTAGGACGAAGAGTAAGATACCGACATACGCCGAAGCAGTGGCGAGAATCAGTCCAAGTCCGAAACCCAGCCCCCGCGCGAAATTCATCGGCACGTCCGAAGCGGCCAGCGGCGCGGCTTTTGCCTGGGCATTCCATGTAATTGCGCTCATGCTTTTCTCCAATCTCCATGCACTTTGCGCACTTTATTTCTCATTTTATCACGGATATTACTACTATTATCGTATATATTTTAATTTACATTATTTGTTAATTATATTTATTAAGAATATTTTTGAACTATACTCTGAGGTTGCGGGCGCTGCGCTAATCGAATCGTCCGAAACAAAAATTTTTCGCCTCCAGACGGACCCGAAATGCCCCGCCCGCGTAAGCCCGGCGCACTACTAACCCATTATCCAGACCGTTAGTTTGAAGGGTCTTCGCCTTACCCGAACGAGCCGGGTAAGATAGCTTGGCAAGCGCATCTCATCCCGCCGAATTAGGGCAGATTTACCCCATGAATGACCCCCGCAACCTCTCCATCGACGGCGACCGCCTGTGGAACTCGATTATGGAAATCGCCAAAATTGGCGCTACCGAGAAAGGGGGCAGCCGGCGGTTGGCGCTGACCGACCTCGACCGCGAAGCCCGTGACCTCTTCGTGGCGTGGTGCAAAGACGCGGGCTGCACCATTTCGATCGACAAGATGGGCAATATTTTTGCACGGCGTCCCGGCAGCGACCCGGACGCAGCGGCGGTGATGACCGGCAGCCATTTGGACACCCAACCCACCGGGGGCCGCTTCGATGGGGTCTACGGCGTTTTGGCGGGGCTCGAAGTCGTGCGAACGCTGAACGATCTCGATTGTCAGACCGAGCGGCCCATCGATGTCGTGGTGTGGACCAACGAAGAGGGTAGCCGTTTTGCGCCATCGATGATTTCGTCCGGTGTGTTCGCCGGCGAGTTCACATTGGAAGAAGCGCTCGCGCGACCCGACCCCGACGGGCTTACCATCGGCGAAGAGCTACAGCGCATCGGCTATGCTGGCGACGAGGAGGTTGGAGCACGCGATATTCACGCCTATTTCGAAGCCCATATCGAGCAAGGCCCGATCCTGGAGGCCGAGAACAAGACCATCGGTATCGTTACCGGCGCCCAGGGCCAACGTTGGTACGAGGTTACTCTAACCGGTGTCGAATCTCACGCTGGGCCAACGCCGATGGACCGACGCAAGGATGCACTGGTCGGCGCGGCGCGGCTGATCGAACTGGTCAATAGTATCGGCCTGCATCACGCGCCGGAGGCATGCGCCACGGTCGGCATGATCGATGCTTACCCCAACTCGCGCAATGTGATCCCCGGCCGGGTGTTTCTGACCATCGACTTTCGCCATCCCGACGACGATACGCTCGCGCAAATGGACGCCGACATGCGCGCTGGCCTCGACGATATCGCCAACGGCATCGGCCTCGAAACGGAGATCGAGCAAATCCTCTACCTGGAGCCGGTGCATTTCAACGAACGATGCGTCACCGCGGTGCGCGATGCCGCGGCGGCGCAGGGCTATGAGCGGCGCGATATCATTTCAGGCGCCGGCCACGATGCCTGCAACATCGCCGCGGTGGCGCCTACGTCGATGATCTTCATTCCCTGTATCGACGGTATCAGCCACAACGAAGTCGAAGACGCCAAACCGGAATGGATTACCGCCGGCGGCCAGGTATTGCTTGGCGCCATGCTCGACCAAGCGGGCGGGCAGTAGCTCCCAAGCTAATCGAAAAACACGAGTGCGCGCGTTTCGAGACTTTCGCGCGGCGCCGCGTCGGCCGGGCTGGTCGGATCTTCAAACGCCGTGTGCAGCGAGTAGGGTGCAACCCCTAGCTCGGCAGCGGCGCTATCGTAGTTCTTGATCAGCACCGCTTCATCGCGGGTCATGCGCGGAAAATAGTACCAAACATTGCCGGCATCGTAGGACGCATGCCGCGTCTGCCCGACCCGGTTATATGCCCTGCGTTCGACCGTGTGGAGGTGGCTGTCGTCGACGGTGCGGGCATCGCATAACGCCATCGGCCATTCTTCGACCACACCGGCGACCGAACGCCACACATTGACGATGGCGAACCGCTTGGCGAGCCGGGCCTCGGCTTCATCGGGCAGCAGATCCTTGATCCGCTGCTGCGCCGACCAGTCGGTGTAATCGGTGTGCGCCGCGCCAGCGGGATCGCGCGCGTTGTGTTTCTCGCGCAACGTCTGCGACGACGAGCGCCGTGTATGATCGAACACGAATACCCGCGACGCGCCCATATGCGCTTTGATCAGCGCCTCGACTTCGGGATTGTAGACCGCCTCGACTTCGGCATCGTCATAGAAATCGACGACCTTGGTCGGGTGATCGACAAAGGCGAATCCTTCGACATCGAGGGAAAAGGTGTTGGGCAAGGCGCGGCCATCGCGGACGGCCATGGGCCGCTTCTCACGCTCGCCCTCGAAGTTAGTGCGCTCACCCGCCACGTTCGACTGATAGAAGACCGGCATTTCTCCGGTATCGATCAGGTAACCGATCGGCGCTTCGATCGTCGGGGTTTCCGTCGCGTCAGTGGGATGGTTCATGCCTTTTTCCTATATTCAGGGGCTTTGCTTTATGTGGTGGACGGATCGTTGCGTGGCAAGGTGACCGGCTCGCCGCGCTCCGCCGATAGGTCGGCGGCATTGTAGACATCCATCACCAAAATGGCTTCGTCCTTGGTCACCATGGCCGGCCGGTCATAGGCGACGGCTTCAAGAAAATGCCCGGTTTCGTCGTACATGGAACCGGCGAAGACATGGTCCACCGGCTCACCCGGCATCGTCGACAGCGGATAGCGGATACCATTTTCCGCTGTATTGAACTGTACTTCCTTGTGAGTGTCGTCGATGGTCAAGGCACCGTCGGTGCCGACCACCTCGATCCACGCCTGCACATAGTTGGGATAGCCGATAGGTAAAATCCAGCCGACACCGACAGTAATCGTCGTGCCGTCATCCATGGTCACCATGACCCATTGATGATCGGGCGTCTCGCTCTTCTGGCTGAACAGTTTGCCGGCGGTTTGCGAATAGACCCGTACCGGTTTGCGCGGCTGCAAGCACCACAGAACGAAATCGAGATCGTGCACACCGCCAATGGATGTCGGCGACATTTTCGAGCGGCCGGTGATCTTTTCACCCAGTTCACGGGTTGAATGGCGCGACACCAGACAGGTGACCGGCTCGCCGATGAGCCCCTCTTGGAGCGCCTTTCTGACGTAGACGTAGCGCGGGTCGAAACGACGTGAATAGCCGATGGTAACCTTGAGATTATTGGCTTCGGCGAGCGCATAGGCCTGTTCGGCTTCCTCGATCGACGGCGCAATAGGTTTTTCGACGAATACATGCTTACCGGCCTCGAGCGCCGCCATGACAATGGGAAACCGCTGAGTTTCCGGCGTCATGGCGATAACCATCAAGTCGATGGAATCGTCGTCGATCAGGACCCGCCAATCGTCGGTCATCGACGCCGGGTTGGTCTCCGCAATGATCTCCGCCTGACGTTTCGGGTCGATTTCAGCGATGTGGAGCTGGTCGACGACAGCGTTGTGGGCACACGCATTGGCGCGAATGCCGCCAACCCAACCCGCGCCGACGAGTCCGACATTGATCCGCTTAAGCTCCGCCATCAGCCGCCTCCCCCGATTTAGTGTTTTTCACGGCGCGTCTTGGCTACTCGCAAACGATAGCGTCGCGCGAAACAACCGCGCTGTCCAGGAGGAGTCTACAAATCAGCCAGCGGGATCGGCGCATCGGCAGGCGGATCGATTTCAAAGGCGTTGGCGGTAGAGCAAGTCATGGCGAACTGTCCGACATTGGCAACGGCCGCCACAAGGTCTTCAAGGCCAAGCGCCACTTCGGCGGAACCATAGGTCGCGTCGCTGAGCCGATGATCGGCGAGCAATTCACGCGCGACGTGATAGACAGCCCGCTCTCGTTCATCGGTTAGACTCGGCGTCTGATTGGCGTTAATGGCGTCGATGACTTCCCGTTCCAGTCCCACTTCAAGCGCGTTTCTCGCTTGGGCAAACCAGGGATACTTCGCGCCCCAATGCCGCGCCACGACCAAGTTAATGATTTGCCGTTCGCGCCCGTTCAACGGGCCTTCATGCAAACAGGCGCGTAAACTTTGCGCCCGGCGCATCAGTTCCGGGATCCGGATATAGGCATAGTAGGGGCCGCCAACCGGTCCACCGGACGCTTTGGTCTCGTCATAGACGTTGCCTTGCGCCTCGTTCATGTCCTCACGCTTCAGTATCTCGATCCGAGTCATATCGCCTCCCGACGTTCCGTATGGTGGGTTTCTCGGATGCAGTGTAAACGACTTCGTCCGCTCACAAAGGCCCGGCGGCGATCCGTTACAGTTGCGATCCGTTTTGCAGTATCCTTTATGGTGAAATTCCCGCTAGCGACTCTGGCTTGCCTGAGCCTACATGAAGTTCCTATCCACTAACCGGCGCGAAGGTATTGAAAGACTGGTTCAGCAATTTCTGGCGTAAGTACGGACCCTGGATAAGCCCATGGCAAATTCTGCAGGGCGCGGTCGCCGCTGTTTTGCTGGGCTTGGCGGCGCTGATCCCTTATCGGATGGCAAGCAATGCGGGCAGCGCGCTGGCGCGTACGTTGGGGCCGTTCCTTCCCTGGCATAAACGCGGAATGGCAAATCTGGCGCATGTCTATCCGGACATGTCCGAGGCCGAGCGGCGCAAGATCATGGACGGCGTGTGGGACAATCTCGGCCGCACCCTGGGCGAGCTTGCCCAGATCTCGAAGGTTGGCGAGACGGTAACGGTGACCGGCATGGAGCACGTGCCCAAGGACGACGGGCCGGTAATCATTGTGACCGCCCATATGGCCAACTGGGAAGCCCTTACCTGGTTCAGCCGTATCTGGGGGCGCGAGCTTACGAACGTCTACCGGCGCCCGAACAATGTTTATGTCGACAAACTCCTGAAACTGCGAACCTACGGGCTGCCGGTTCGCCTCATCGAAAAAAGCGACCGTGCTGGCATCCACCTGCTGCGGCAACTGCGCGCCGGCGGCGCAATTACACTGTTTGTCGATCAAAAGGGGACCACGGGCGATCTACTGATCCCGTTCATGGGTAAGAACGCGCTGACCATTCGAACGCCGGCGATCCTTGCCGCGAAGACTGGCGCCACCGTAATCGCCGGGCGCATGGTTCGAAAAAATCGTCACGATCTTACTATTGTGGCGTCCCCCCCTTTGCGGCCCTTGAAAGATTCCAGCCCCGAAGCGGAACGCGAATTCATGCAGCAGGTGAACGACGTCATAACCGGCTGGGTGGAAGAAAACCCCGAACAATGGCTTTGGATCCACCGGCGCTGGAAGAATGCCGACACTCAAGCTTCCGACGATAAAGCGGTAGCTGCCGCAAGCGCCGAGCCCACATCGTCTGCGTAGCGGCCAGCCCGCTCCCTCCCCCTCCTCAATTAGCTTCAGCGCGGTAGGGCGCCGCGGCGCCCATTTCGGCGTGGTGTTGTTTGTCGGACTAAATAACACTAATAATATGTTATTTAGTATCTATTGACTCCTATTTAAGTGTGATTATTATCAATTCTCATAATATCAGATGTGCTTTATGGAATCAGTGATGCACGCCTCCCATGTCACCGCCTCGGGACTCGGCCACAACTACCGGGCGACACCCGCTCTTAGCGGTATCGATCTGGAGATTCCCGCCGGCCAGCGCGTCGCCTTCATTGGCCGAAGCGGCGCCGGTAAATCGACGCTGCTGCATCTGCTCGCCGGCCTCATTCGGCCCACGCAAGGCCGCGTGGAGATCGATGGCGCAACCGTCACCGGACCGTCGCCGCGGTGGAACGTTATGTTTCAACGGGCGTCGCTCTATCCCTGGATGAGCGTTCGCGAGAATGTCGAGCTCGGCCTGCGCTTTCTAAATCGCAAACCCCAAAGCGATGCGGTCGCGAACCGGTTGCTCACACTCGTCGGCCTTGAAGGACTTGGCGATGTGAATGTGCAAAAGCTATCGGGCGGCCAACAGCAGCGCGTGGCGCTGGCGCGTTCGCTCGCGACTGAACCGACCCTGTTGCTGCTCGACGAGCCGTTTTCGTCGCTCGACGTGGTGACCCGGACCGATCTTCAAGAAGTGGTGGGCCGCATCGTCAGCGATCTAGGCCTCACCATGGTGCTCGTCACTCACGATCTCGACGAGGCAATCGCGCTCTCCGACCGCATTATCGTCGTGGGAGAGAAACCCGGGCGCATCGTCGCCGACCGCCTCGTCGAGCGGACGCCCGCCGGGAAGGCCGATGAGGCCGCCACAGCCGCGCTCCACGCAGATCTATTGAGTTTCCTGGGCGGCGAAACGCCCGCGGGCCCGCGCCCGATAACAAAAGCAGCATGATCCAGCCCTAACTGCAGACAACGCCAAACTGGACACAGACATGAACGATTTCTCCGACGACTCCTATACCTTTGGACGCCGCGATATTCTCGATTTGCTCGCCGGGGGCGGCCTTGCCGCACTGGCGGCAACCCTCCCCGGACAAGCGTTCGGCGCCCTGCGCAAGCCGGACGATGAAGTAGTGCGTATCGGCTACATCCCGATTACCGATGCCACGCCTCTGCTGGTCGCTCACGCTAAGGGATTTTTCCAAGATGAAGGCCTGGAGGTTGCAAAACCGACGCTGATCCGCGGCTGGGCACCCCTCGTGGAATCCTTCGCAGCGGGCAAGTTCAACTTGGTCCATCTGTTGAAGCCGATCCCTGTATGGATGCGCTACAACAACGCCGTACCGGTCAAAATTACAGCGTGGAACCATACCAACGGGTCCGGCGTCGTGACGGGCAAGCACATCGCCGCCACGTCGTTCGCCGACTTGGGTGGCAAACAGATCGCCGTCCCATTCTGGTACTCCATGCACAATGTCGTGCTGCAGATGGGCCTGCGTCATGCCGGCATCACGCCGGTCATCAAGCCCCAATCGGCCGCGTTGGCGCCTAATGAGGCCAATCTCCTGGTCATGCCGCCGCCGGATATGCCGCCGGCATTGGCAGCGAAAAAGATCGACGCCTACATCGTCGCTGAGCCCTTCAATGCTGCGGGCGAACTCCTCGCCGGTGGAAGCATGCTGCGATTTACAGGCGATATCTGGAAGAACCATCCCTGCTGCGTCGTCGCCATGCACGAGGCAGATACCGTCGAGCGGCCGGAGTGGAGTCAGAAAGTCAATAACGCGGTGGTACGCGCCGCTCACTACTCTGCCGCCAACAAGCTTGAAGTTGCGCACCTGCTATCGCGCGACGGCGCCGGCTACCTGCCGATGCCTTCCAAAGTGGTCGAACGCGCGATGACCAACTACGACGCTACGGAATATGGCGCGACCGGCGCGCTGCAACATCCCGAATGGGAAAACGGGCGCATCGACTTCCAGCCTTACCCCTACCCGTCGGCCACGAAGCTCATCGTCGAATCGATGAACAAGACGGTGGTGAGCGGCGATACGACATTCCTTAACGGCCTCGATCCAAACTTTGTCGCGGACGACTTGGTGGATTACCGGTTTGTTCGTAAGGCCCTGGACCGCTTCCCGATTGCCAGACTGCAGCACGGCGTCGATCCCGCCAACCCGTTCGAGCGCGAAGAGGTGATCGCGCTGTGACAACGACTGTCATTCCGCTTGGCGTATCCACAAGCCCGGACCGCACGCAGCTGCCGCTGCGGCGATCGGCAGTAGCGCTGCTTCGCCGTGCCAGTTTTGCGGGCACGGGTATCGGATTGACTCTGGGGTTGTGGTGGTTGGGGGGCCTATGGCTCGCGGCTAATCCCGACACGGCAGCCTTTGCCGGTTTCGCGCCGGGGCCGACATTTGCCGCGCTCTGGCAAATGCTCCAGTCGGGATGGTTGTGGGATGCGGCTGGTGCCAGCCTGTTTCGTGTCGGCGCCGGGCTAGGGTGGGCAGTCGCCGTGGGCGTACCGCTCGGCATCTTGATCGGCAGTTCCCGCGCCGCGGCTTCGACCACCCACCTGCCTTTCCAGTTTCTGCGCATGATCAGCCCGCTGGCGTGGATGCCGGTGGCGGTTATCGTTTTCGCCACCTGGGATAGCGCAATCATCTTTCTTATCACCGCCGCCGCAATTTGGCCGATCCTTTTCGCCACCGCGAACGGGCTGCGCAAAATCGATCCCCATTGGTTCACGGTGGCGCGCAACCTTGGCGGGCGCGGGTTCTCGTTGCTGCGTGTCATCGTCTTGCCGGCGATTGCGCAAGACTTGCTAACCGGTATTCGCCTCGGACTCGGCGTGGCTTGGATCGTTCTGGTACCGGCCGAATTTCTCGGTGTCACCAGCGGCCTCGGCTTCGCCATCAACGACGCCCGCGACACGTTGGAATACGACCGGCTCACGGCCATCGTCATCACGATCGGCATCATCGGTCTCGCTTTGGATGGATGCTTGCTGGCGCTGATCCGGCGCTACCGCTGGCATACGTCCGACTAACTTTTCCCTTCAACCTCAAAATAGGAAAATCACGATGTCCGTAACCGAGCTTCAAACAAGTTTCATTCCCCCAGTCGATACCGAAGGCCTTGCCGGGCTTGCCGAGGCGGGCAAGCAAAACCCCAGCAATATCAACACACTAAAGGCGCGGACAGTTGTCGATAAACGCTTTCGCTCCCTGTCCTACGTGCGGGATCTAGAACCCCTCGTCGTCGACGAGCCGCCGCACCTGCTCGGCGACAACACCGCACCGGCGCCGTCAGAGGTCATCCTCTCCGCGTTCGGCGCTTGCCTGTCGGTCGGCATTCAGGCCAACGCCGCAGCCCGCGGTATCTCGCTTTCGCGTGTCGAGTTGGAACTCGAAGGCGATATCAACACCACTGCCGTATGGGGCGTTGGCGACCTCGACGACGACAAGCGCCTTGGTTTCTCTGACGTCCGGGTAAAGGTCCACCTGGAAGGCGACGCCTCCGACGAGGAACTTGATGCCTTGCTTGCCGACGCCGATCGTTGGTCGCCGGTTGGCGGCACCCTGCGCAATCCGGTCAACGTGACCGTCGAGCCAGCTTAACCCGCGGAGTTAACCCTCGTGCCTGACGGAAACCTAGTCGTACCGGCACCTGCCGGGTCGCTCGAAGCGACCCGGCAGGTTGTCGCCGAGCGTCTCCGGCCGCTCACCGTACAGATCGATCAAGAAGGCCTGTATCCAGCTGACGTGCTGAAAGATCTTGGTGTCGCGGGAGCTTTCGGCCAGCACCTGTCGGCGCGCGGCGGCCCCGGCGATATGGCAGGTGCCATCGATGCGATGGCGGCCGTCGGCGAGGAATGTCTATCGACCTCTTTCCTCATGTGGTGTCAGAACGCTTGCGCCTGGTACCTGGAGCAGACTGAGAACGAGGCGCTGCGCGCCCAGCTGCAAGATGATGTCTCAACCGCACGCCAATTGGGCGGCACGGCGCTTTCGAACCCGATGAAGCATTTCGCCGGAATCGAACCGCTACGCTTGTTCGGCGAACGGGTCTCGGACGGCTATGTGCTCAACGGCCAATTGCCGTGGGTGTCGAACCTCGGCTCGGACCATGTGTTCGGCGCCATATTCGGCATCAAGGAAAACGAGCGCGAGCAGCGGGTCATGGCGCTGATCGATTGCGCCGAGCCAGGCGTTACACTGCGCCAAGACGCGCATTTCACGGCCCTCGAGGGCACGCAAACTTTCTCAGTCCGGTTCACCGACGCTTTCATACCGGACGCCAGAGTTCTCGCCGACCCCGCCGAAGCCATGGTAGGACGGATTCGTGCCGGCTTCGTCCTGCTCCAGACCGGCATGGGCATCGGTCTCGTGCGCGCCTGCCTCGATATCATGCGGCGGTCCGACCGGACGCTTGAGCATGTCAATCGATACCTCGACGACCGGCCCGACGACCTCGAAGCTGAGCTAGAATCGGTCGTTGAGTCGATCCGAAACCTGGCGGCAACGCCCATCGAGCAATCTTCGGACTACATGCGGTCGGTCTTACAGGCCCGGGCCGACATCTCGACCCTCTCGCTCCGTGCCGCCACTTCGGCGCTCCTGCATGCAGGCGCGCGCGGTTATCTGACCCATTCGCCGGCGCAACGGCGTCTTCGCGAGGCACATTTCGTCGCCATTGTTACACCGGCGCTGAAGCATCTGCGTAAAGAGCTTGCCAGGATGGCGACACAATAGTGTTGCCGGTAGAGAAACGGTTCGTCTGCAGTATTACGCGAAAGCGACTTCGGCAGCCGGGGCGGGGTCAAAGCATTGGCGGAGAGCGCTCTCCAGGGACTTCCGGTTGATCGGCTTGGCGAGGAAGCATGTTGCCCCGCTGCGTATGACGCGCGCACTCTGATCATCGTGCACGGATGAAACGATGACCGGTATCGGCCGCAACGCCATATCGGCTTGCAGCGCGCTGAGAACTTGGTAGCCATCAGCCTCCGGCATCTCGATATCGAGGATAATCGCCGCGGGTGATATCTCTTTGGCGCGCCTTAAACCCTCATCGCCGCTGCGGACCACTTGGGCCTGGTAACCAAGATGATCGAGATAGCGTTCAAGCAACGAGGCATCCGACAGGCTGTCCTCGATCACTAGAATGAACGCCCCCTCACCTTGCCGAGCGTCAGTCGGTTTTGCCGGCTCGATGTCGGGCAACCACACGGTAAAACAGGAGCCTTTGCCGAGTTCGGTATCGACGGTGATACGGCCGCCCATCATCTCGGCAAACCGACGACTGATCGTCAGACCCAAACCGGTACCGCCATATCGCTTGGCGATCGAACTATCTGCTTGACCGAAAGGCTCGAAGAGATTTTTCGTCTGTTCGGCACTCATACCGATCCCAGTGTCACGCACGGCCAATCGCACCCAACCGTCGCCACTGCGTTCGAGCGTGACGTCGACATCACCCTCCTCGGTAAACTTGGCGGCGTTGCTCACCAGATTAAAGAGCACCTGACAGAGGCGCTGCTCGTCGCATTCGAGATGGCCAGGCGCGTCCGGCGCAACAATCTTGAAGCGGTTCCTATTCGCCTCCATGAGGGGGGTAGCCGTGTTTTCGATTTCGGACAGTAAAGCGGTCAAATCGAGGGGGCCGAAATTCAGCTCGATCTTCCCAGCCTCGATCTTAGAGATATCGAGGATATCGTTGATCAACCCCAGCAAATGACGCCCCGACCGGTGCACCTTCCGCAAGTCGGAAACCCGCTCCTCCGCGCCTTCTTCTTCGGCATCTTCGAGCATCATTTCGCTGTAGCCGATAATCGCGTTCAGCGGCGTGCGAAGCTCGTGGCTCATATTGGCTAGGAACTCTGATTTCGCCTTGGTGGCCTCCTCCGCAGTGGCCAGCGCGCGCTCCATTTCTTCGCTTCGTTGCTCGAGCAAACCCATCGTTCGCTTGAGCTCGGCAACCATGAGGCTGAAATCTTCAGCTAATTCCTGTACCTCGTCACCAGTACGGATTGTGATGGTCCGGTCGAACTCGCCGCTCGAGACCGCCCTCGTTGCTTCGCGTAGCCTCTTGAGGGGGGAGACAACACGCCTGAGCGCCACAACGGTAATGAGCAAACTGGCGGCGAGGAAGACCAGCCCAACGACCGAGCTCTGCAATCGTATGGCGGCAATGTTATCCTGCAATGGTGCAAGCGATACCCCCAACCGGGCCACGCCTAGCTGGGAATCGCCCAGGAACACCGGCGCCGCAACGTGGAGCACGCCATCACGTGCCTCCACGATCTCACTTTTAATCTCGCGGGCCCGCTCGCTGAGCGGGTCATCAATTATCTGGTATTCTTCGCCGATTCCATCGCTGGCGACGAGCAACATCCCAGTGGGATCGATCACATAAGCATAGATCACGCCTTCCCTGGATTGAACCTCGTCAGTAATCGTCGCAACTTCATCGATCTTGAGTTCGAACAGAAAGTTACTCGAAGCGTCCGCCAAAAGCGTCGCGATAGCGACTGCGTTTTGTTCGGAAAGACGTGTCAACAACGCCTGCTCCGACCACGAATGAATGGCCGTGACTGTCGTCAACGACACGCCCAGCAATAGAACGACAAGCAGACCGAACTTTTGGGATATTCCAAACCTGAACTTTTTCAGGCGACGGAAGTTATGCCGGAACTTACCCATGACAAACGACAGCGCTTCTGGCGGTCATCAACCGCCATTGAGTCGCGTAAGGATTTGACTCATACGTTCGAAAGTGGGCTCGGGGCCATCGGGCAAATGATCGAAACGCGCGGTTTTGGCGGACTTCAATACAGCCTTACCCGCTTCCGAAAGGTGCATCTTCAAAAGCTGTTCAGTGAGCGCCTGCGAGATCGTAGAATCGAGGCCGGACCGATAGCCTATGACCTGCCGGGGAACGCTTTCCGTCCGGCCGATGATCTTGAAGGTATTCGGTCGCGATTCAGCAATTTCTCGAAAGGTTTCAGAGTCCACAACACCCGCTGCCACCTCGCCTTGGAGGACCCAGAAAACGGTGTTCGTATCGTCGTTGGAGAACACATAGCCAATCCGGCTCCGCGGAACTTCACCACGCCGGCCGCTCAATGCCGTCATCTGGTAACCGCGTTTTAGAAGTTCGGATTTCGGCAACAAGTAGCCGGATGTGGAGAAATCACGTTCGAAAGCGATCAGCCTGCCGGACAACTCATCTACCGAAGCAATTTCGCTATCCTGCAACGCAAAGAAAACGCTGTGATATTTAGCCACCCCCTTTTTCCAGCTGCGAAGCGCCGGACGTAGTGGGGCTTCCTTCATTATCTCCGCCATAACCAACGGACTATCGAAATAGATATCTATGTCGCCGGCCTTAAGGCCATTGATGAGAAATGCTTTGCTTGTGGAGAGGACAAATTCGACCGATTCAACACCGGCATCGGATAATGCTTCTTCCAAATAGTCGGCCAACGGTTGAAAACGCTTCGTCGACTTCTTTACCTTCGTGCCTATCGTGGAAATAACAAGCGTCTCGCCGGCTAACGCCGGTTTTGACTGCATTAGCAACGCCGCGCCAAACCCAAGCATGGCGACAAGCGATATGTGCTGCGCCCATTTCATCTTTGACGATCCTTCACTATTCGTAGCTTTATTCGGAATATTGTATGTTCCGAATTAAAATAATCTGAATATATTTGCTACTTATAGTAGTATTTTCATGTACACAAATCGTATGAAAATTGAGAAAATCATGGTAAACAGATACCGTAATTAGCTATAGTTGATGGTCGAAAAGGCGGTCGGCTTAGATGACTCGCGCCACGGCTTGAAGCTGGAAAATGGACGTAAAAAGGGCCGCCCAAAGGGCGACCCTGTTCTAGTCGGAAACTGTCCGCGCTTACGCTTCTTGGAGGTTCACTGCCTTCGGGCCGCGCGCGTCGGGCTGAACATCGAAGCTAACTTTCTGGCCTTCTGTCAGCTGCGACATTCCGGCCTGCTCCACCGCCGAGATGTGCACGAAAACGTCTTTCGAACCATCTTCGGGGGAAATGAAGCCGAAGCCTCGCGTTACGTTAAAAAACTTCACGGTACCTGTCGTCATTAGTCATGCTTTCTTAGTGGTAAGGACCCGCTACGCTCCAGCGAGCGGTGTGATTAGTCTCACAACACATTTAGATATTAGTTCGCCGACCCTGCGGCGGGGCGAGAATCTCCCTAAACCCGGTGTGGGGTGATCACATCACAATATATGGGAACAGTAACCCCGAAAAAGCAAGCAGAATCGGGCATACGGTCTTCCTCAACAGGGCACCATGGGCCACCCGGAGGTTGTAGTGCAAAGCCAGAAAACTCAGCCAATTGTTCGGATCGCGTTTGCGGTTTGCGTGATTTCCATCGACGTTCCCACAACGTCACCGAATGGCTTATCGTGACAACACAAAGAGTCTTATATAAGATTTCGTTGGGTGTTACATATTCCTTAGAAAAGAACTGCGGATTACGCAGCGACGACCCCAGCGTATGACAACATGGAGGAAGCATTGATCATGCTATCGAGAACGAAACTTTTGCTTGCTGCAGGTTTGACCGCAGTTGCGCTAACGCCGTCGGCGGCGCTGGCCGAGTGGCCCGAACGGCCGATCACAGCCGTCGTCATGTATTCGGCAGGCGGTGGCACGGACACCGTGCTTCGCGCACTCTCGGCCGAGATGGCCAAGCAAATGGATTGGCAAATCGACGTTATCAACAAACCCGGCGCCGTCGGCGGCGTGGCGACCAAGTTCGTGTTGAACAAATCGAGCGATGGTTACACCTGGCTCGGCGCCGCGAACTACAACAAGTTCGCCCGCGTGAAAGGCGGCGCAACGTCGAAGTCCTGGGAAGACTGGTACTACATGCAAGCCGGTACGTCGCTGGCAAGCTGGTCGGTGCGCCCTGATTCACCGTTCAAGAAGTTCGACGATGTCATTGCGGAAGCCCGGAAACGGCCAGGCCAAGTGACGATCTCGACATCGGGTTCCGGTGGTTTGTGGCATGAGTTGGCCGCCATCGTAGCGCAAGCGGCTGGTGTCGAACTTAAATACGTCCCGTATAAGGGTGGCAAGCCGGCAACGTTGGCCGGCCTCAACGGCGAAGTGGATGTCGCCGGCGGCGGCGTCCATGAGCACATCGAGTTCGTGCGTGCCGGTAAGCTGCGCAACCTGCAGCAAACCGGGCCGGAAGATATCAAGCTGGAAGACGGTACGGTAATGCCGTCGGTCGGCAACTTCCTGCCTCAAATCAAGGACGATCTACCGTTCAGCGGTATCTACAATATCGGTATCCGCCGCGACGCGCCGATTGAGGTGATCCAGGCGGTGCAGAATGCGTTCGTCGCCGCCGTTAACTCGGATTCGTTCCGGGAGGTCGTCAAAAAGCGCAAGCTGTTCATCGACATCAAGCTCGGCGAAGAGGCGGATCGTCGTGCCGCGTTCCTCGAAGCGGTAACGGCGAATACCTTCCAGAAGCTCAACGTACCCGGCGCCAAAACGCCGGAAGAGCTGGGCTTGCCGGACCCCGCAGAGTTCGACAAGTGGTGGCCGCCAAAGGGCTACAAACCCTTGCCCCTGGCAGGAAGCTGATCGCTCGCTTCGCGAACGTTTAGCTTGAAGTAACAGGTGGGCCGCGCACGTCGCGGCCTGCCCTTACTTGTGTGGCCGCACGAACTTCGGACGTTTTGCCATGACGACGAACGAAACTTCCGGGCCGCCGGAAGAAAAAGCGCGCTTTACCGGCGAGGAAGGCGGCAGCGAACGGACGACGCCGCGCAAAGACCTTGGCGCGGCCGTCGTTATCGGAGCGTTCGCGATAGCAGCGATGGTTTTGTCGCTGCGCTTGGAAGTTCCCACCTCGCTGTTCACAGCGCCTGGTTTATTTCCGTTCCTCACCGGACTCAGTCTGCTAGCGATGGCGATCGGACTCGGCGCAGGCGCCGTGCGCTCAGGCGGTGCTGAAGACTTTTTCCCAGCCGCGCGCGTGGCCGTAGGCACCTATCTCGGGCAGCGCGAAAACCGGCGCACTTTGCTTTTGATGACCACATTGGCCGCCTACGTGTTTCTGGTCGGCCAGATTAATTTCGATCTGCGCTATCCGACAAGTTTCTTTGTTTTCCAGTTCTCGAGTTGGGAATCTATATCCATCCCTGTTCTGGCGGGCGTGCTCTGGTTCTTCTGGCGCGGCGCCTGGTGGAAATGCGGCCTGCTGAGCCTATGCGTGGTGTTTTCGCTCGCCGCAATTTTCCGCTACGCCTTCCATATCCCTTTGCCGGCGGCGGGCTAGCACGATGTTGTTCGACCAAATCGTATTAGCGCTGTCACCGCTCATGGTGGGAACGGCGCTGCTCGGCGTTACCCTCGGCATCGTCTGGGGTGCGCTGCCCGGACTATCGACGACCATGGCGATGGCGCTATTGATCGGGCTGTCGACCGGCATGAGCCAAAGCGTCGCCATCATGTTCATGCTCGGTGTCTATACCGGCAGCGTATTCGGCGGCGCCATTTCCGCCGTGCTCATCAACATTCCCGGCACACCCGACGCCGTACCAACCATGATGGAAGGCTACCCGCTCGCCCAGCGCGGCGAAGGCGGGCTGGCGCTGGGTACCGCCATTGCCGCGTCATTCGCCGGCAACTGGGTGGGCATCGTGCTGTTGATCGCCTTTATCCCGTTGCTGCTCACCCTTGCTCTCGAGTTCCGATCGTGGGAAATGTTTCTCTTAGCGCTATGGGGTATCGCCATCTCCGGCACCATGGCGGCGGGCGACCGGCCGCTGAAGGGCTGGATCTCGGGTTGGATCGGCCTGTTGATCGCTTTCGTCGGCTTGGACGCCATCCATGGTGTTTCACGCTTTACCTTCGGCTCATTCGTTCTCGACGACGGCATCAGTTACATCCCGTTGCTGATCGGTCTTTTCGGCCTCGCCGAGGTGTTGCGCGTGTTACCGAAAGACAGCCCCGCCGGCATCCCATCGCAAGTGGGACGCGTCGTACCACCCTTGCGCAGCTTGGTTCGATACTCGGGCGCGTCGATACGTTCCGGCCTGATCGGCACGATCGTTGGCGCCATTCCTGGCGCGGGCGCCAACGTAGCGTCGTTCTTTTCCTACGATATCGGCCGTCGGCGCGCGAAACCCGAAGAACGCAAAAAATGGGGCAAGGGCAGCTACGAGGGTATCGTGTGCGCCGAAGTCGCCAATAACGCCAATATCGGTGGCTCGATGCTGCCGACGCTCACTCTTGGCATTCCCGGCAATGCCGCCGCCGCGGCCATCCTCGCTGCGCTGGAGCTGAAGAACGTGGTGGTCGGACCCACCATTCAGACCGAGAACCCAGGGCTCATATTCTTTATCTACATCGGCCTGATCGTTGCGAACTTTTTGATGTACGGCATGGCCTTCGTGCTCATCAAACCGTGCGTGAAGCTATTCAGCCTGCCGCAAACACTGATCCTGCCGATGGTCATTCCGGTCTGCGTGATCGGCGCATTTGCCGTCCGGCTCAGTTACTTCGATGTCTATCTGATGCTGTCGGCCGGCATCGCCGGTTACATTCTCTACCGCTTCGGATTTCCGGTCGCTCCGATGGTGCTCGCCGTTCTACTCGGCCCATTAGCCGACGAAAATCTGCGCCGCGCGCTGGTGATCTTCGAAGACAAGGAATGGTGGTACGTATTCACCAGCCCGGTGGGCAACATCTTGATCGTCGTCGTGCTCTACACCTTCTACGACGGCATTTTCCGACGACGATCGTGACGAAACTCCGGCCGCCTAACCTCGCCGCACGCTTTTGAAGCCTTCGGCTGCCTTGGGCACAGCGTCTTCGACCGGGAAGCGTTCAGCCGACGAGCCACCGATATAACCATCGAGCCGCGGTACTTGATGTAGCAGGGCCGCGAACTGGTCGGGCGTTTCTATGGCGCCACCATGGACCGTGATGATCCGGTCGTCGTATTGGCCGGCCAGGGCATCGCAAATCGCGACCGTGCGCTCGACCATCCCATCGAGTCCCATGACCGTCTGTGAACCGATCGAGCCGCCGGAGCTGTTGCCGA
Source organism: Alphaproteobacteria bacterium (assembly GCA_965267185.1). GTDB lineage: Bacteria > Pseudomonadota > Alphaproteobacteria > UBA6615 > UBA6615. The sequence continues at coordinate 2,072,483 of OZ253937.1, forward strand.
AATGGACGATAATGTTGTCCACCCCCGCCCCCGCCATCGCCAACGCTTCGTCGGGCGTCGTGGTGAACGCCTTGGTAAACACGCCCTGGCTGCTGGCATAACCCAGGATATCGATCTCGTGGGAATAGCCGAGCCCGGTTTCTTCTAAATCCTTGCGGTACTGACCGTCGATCAACGCCACGGTCGGACAGTTCATGATGCCGTCGAATCCTGCGTCCACCAGCGTATGAACAAATCGGCGCATGTCGCGCGTCGGGTCACCGCAAAGAATGCCAGCCATCACCGGACAATCGGGCACAACATTTGCCAGATAACGTTCGCCAAGCTCCAACGTAATGGCGTTGGCATCGCCGATGGGCAGGTACCCGGCCATCGAGCTCAGCCCCTGCATGCGAAAGAATGCGAGAATATGGGTCGTGACCATGTCGGCGCCGCCGCGCGCCGCCATCTTCGCTGTAATACCGGTGCCGCAAAACGCATCGAATACGACGCCGTCCGCGGCACGGACTGCCTTTAGCCGTTCGTTGATCTCATCGCGCTTGAACCGTGCCATATGTACGCCCCATATCTTGTTATTGGCCGCAATGATGCGTGAACTGCAAGTGACATGCAAACCGCCGAATAGAGCGCATTATGGCAGGAACGGCCGGCAAAAACGGGGGCTAAGACAATCCATGGACACTATCGAGAAGGCAGCCAACGCATCGCGTGACAACGTCATGGCACGCGCCGCCGAGATCGTTCCGATCCTCCGAGACCATGCCGCCGAAAGCGAGGAAAAACGCCAACTCGCGGACGCCAGTGTTAACGCGGTCCGCGACGCTGGGCTTTTCCGCCTCTTGCTGCCCCGCCGCTGGGGCGGTCTCGAAGCCGACATGCGTACATACATCGATGTCGCTGCCAAGGTCGCAGAAGGCTGCGCGTCCACCGGTTGGGTTCTCGGCGTTTTGCAGGTTCATTCGTGGCTGACTGCCCAGTTCCCCGAAGAAGCGCAAGCCGATGCATTTGCCGATAACCCGGATGCGCTGATTGCGGCGGTTCCCCGCCCGCGCGGGCAGGCCCGGAAGACCGACGGCGGCTATCTATTATCGGGAAGCTGGCCCTTCGGATCCGGGTGCAACCATGCCGACTGGATGATGTTGGGCGCTGTGATCGAGGAGGCCAAGCCACCGGTGGCCGAGGCGATTTTCCTGCTGCCGATCGAAGACATCGAAATCACCGGCGACTGGCACGTCGGCGGTCTACAGGGTACCGGCAGCCACAGCGTGACAACCGACGCCGTGTTCGTACCCCACCACCGCCACGTCTCGCTCGCCCGCGCCATGACGGGCCGGGGCCCGGGGATGGCGAAGAATGACGGCGCGCTCTATCGATCGGCTGCGGTCCCAACGATGGCTCTTGCCGTGACGGGAATAGCGCCGGGGACTGCGGACGCCGCGTTCCGGCACTTTGTCGACAATTTGCCGGGACGCCAGGTTCCCTACGCCGACGATCTTAAGCAGGAGAACTGGACGGCGACTCATCTACAGATCGCCGAGGCGCGAACCAAAATCGATACAGCTCATCTAGTGTTACAACGCGCCGCTGAGTCGATAGACAGCCACGCGCAGCGCGGCGAAGACATGGCCCTCGAAGAGCGCGCCCGCATCCGCGCGGAGTGCAGTTGGTCGGTGCGTAAATGCCTTGACGCGGTTGACACCCTTTATATCGCCGGTGGTGGCCGCGGATTGAGCAATTCAAACCCCGTCCAACGCGCCCAACGCGACCTCCATGCCGTCAATATGCACGGCATGATGATGCGCGAAACCAACTTCGATATCTATGGACGCGTTTTGCTCGGCAAGGATATCGGCAACGCCGTTATCTAGGCTTTTCGCACCACTCAGCCGTTACGCCACTCGACAACGGTATTGGCGAGCACGCCGATCCCTTCGACCTCGGCCTCGACCCGATCGCCGGGATGTAACCAGCGGTCGCCGTCGACACCGCTTTCGATCGCTGTGCCGGCACCGGTGCCCGAACATAAGATGTCGCCGGCCGCGAGTTCGACGTAGCGGGAGATAAACGCCACGCTTTCGGCGAAGCTATAGATCATATCGGCGGTCGACCAATCCTGCCGGACTTCGCCATTGACGCGCATGATGCAGCGCATCCGGTTCACGTCGTAGTCTTCGTCGACAACGACACAGGGTCCGCAAGCATTCCCGGTGTCGAAGTTTTTCTCCAACGCCCAGTTGAACGCACCCCGATGGATCGGCTGGCCGATCCCGAGCCGCGGATCGCGGATCGACAGATCGTTCCAAACGGTCACCCCCCACACCGCAAAATCGTCGGCCGACAGATTCCGCCCACCAGAGGCCAAGATAGCGCCGACTTCGACTTCGTAGTCGAGTTTTTGAACATTCGCCTCAGGCTTGATCTCCGCCCCAGGGCCCACCACGCTTTCGGGCATAATGAGAAACCCCCAAGGCGGCAGTCCCTCGCGTGGCTCCTCGAGAAACTGCTCCTCGGTGTAGGTCTCGCCGGTGACGGCGGTGAAGGCGTTGGCAGCGTGCGCCGCATTGTTAGCGCCCAATGCGATGATACGATTGCGCCGGTCGGGCAATGGCGCCACAAGCTGGACGGAAGCCAACGGGAGTGTGGCATCGACACCGCCCTCGGCTGCGTGAGCAGCGAGTTCGCCAAGCGGTTCGCGCGCTTCATCCCAGCGGGCAATCATGCCGTTCCAGCTACCGCGTCCGTCGTCAGGCAGCAAGCGGGCAAGCGTATCGGCCGCGCCAGACCCCAGCATCGCGCGCGCCGCGCCTATGTTTACAACCTGTTCACCGACCAGGAGACCGGTTGCTCCATCGTTGTAGCGTACGAGTTTCATATAATTCCCCCAGTTATCGTTTTTCACGCGTTCTTAGCCGCGCTTAGACGTGCATTGCTCGGTAACTTATTAACCGATGTTAAGGATTGGTCCCTGCATTTTAAAGATCCGTTGACAAAGATGCTTCATGTTCTAGTCCCACGCCACATTTCACCGCGGCATCGGTTCCGCGGACAACGCGTGCGTAAGCGTGTTGACCATACGGAGGGGGAAATGAGTCGGCTAAAACAAGAACTTGATGGTCTTTCGCGATACATCCTTCGCGTCCGCGAGGAAGTTGCGGCAATCGACCGTCCCGCTAAACCAACCGATGACTTCGAAAGTATGGGCGATCAGATGATCGCTGTCGTCAAGGCAACGGAAGAAGCGACCGAAACCATCATGTCGGCGATGGAAAGCAACAGCGACGCCGTCACTAAATTACGCGAGCATATCGATGACCCCGAGCAGCTCGCACTGCTCGACACAATCACCGAAAACGCCAACAACGTATTCGAAGCCTGTTCGTTTCAGGATATTACGGGCCAACGGGTCGGGCGGGTCGCCAAATCGATCACCTTCGTCGAAGAGCGCGTCGAATCGCTCAAACATCTGCTTGGCGAGCAAGAACTGGCAGCTGTTGAAGTCGACGAAGAAGACGCCGAGAGCGATGCCGCGCTTCTCAACGGCCCGCAACTAGAAGGGGAAGGTCTGTCGCAGGACGATATCGACAGCCTCTTCGACTAAACTCCGTTCGAACTTCCGCTCCACCGCGCGCTAGACTTGCTAGCGCCGGCCACCACCTGGACCCGGGCCGCGTTAGCTCGATTCACCCGCCGGTTTGCGGACCAGATGCTCCCAATCCTCGCCAACGGCGGCTATGCACGCGATTCCATTTGGATTCGTTATAAGGATCGTCCACGAGCCACCGGATGAGATGAGCAACTCGACGACATTGCCCGTCGATGCCAGGCCGAGAGCCACCGGTTGCTCGCCGTAGCCGGTGTCGAGTTTTGCTAGAAGGCTTTTGCGGATATCGCAGTTTAGTTGCGCGTGCGCCGACCCACTACTGAGCACAAGCGTGATCACGATGGTCAGGGCAGCGGCGAAGCCGCCAAGCATCGTGGTCGCAGCCCCAGCTAAATTAAATGACGGTTGAGGGCGGATCGTTTCGAACGACGCCATGGATTCACCGAATCACAATGCGATTCGCGTCGTCAAGCGATTAATCCAAAGCGACTATGATGGCCAGGGTGACAATGAGGCAACATACGATGGCCGCATGAGCTCGACCGGGCAGACATTTGCGCGTACCACCGGTGACCTGAAATCAGCCCAAAACAGCTAGTTTTCCGGTATTGAAAGAGCAAATTTGTGCCCGTGCGCCCTCGACCAGGTGTCGTCGGACATGGATATTCGACCGTCCGACCCATTCGTTTGTGAAGGGAACACACTTTGGAACTCACGGTTTTCATTGCAGTCATCGGAGCCGCGATACTCCATGCGGTTTGGAACGCCGTCATAAAGAGCGGCCATGACAAGCACCTTGGCATGGCCGCTCTTGTCCTCGGGCACGCCCCCATCGCCATTATCGTGGTGCTGGTTGTACCGCTGCCAGACCCCTCGAGCTGGCCGTTCCTGGCAGCAGGTATCGTGCTCCATGTCGGCTACCAGTTGTTTCTTCTAACGTCCTACCGGTTCGGCGATTTAACCCAGGTTTATCCAATTGCGAGAGGCACCGCGCCGATGCTGGTTGCTGGCATCTCCGTAGTCTTTCTCGGCGTTGCACTCTCCGCCAGCGAATTACTGGCCATCGTGGTGATCGCCATTGGTGTTATGAGCCTGAGTCTAGTTCGCCAGAAAGACGGACTTCGAAATTCCCGCGCCGCGGCGTTAGCCTTTGCAACCGGTTGCTTTATTGCCGGATATTCGCTCGTCGACGGACTGGGCGCGCGGCAGGCAGGAACGGCATTGGGCTTCTACGGATGGCTTTCCATCGCCAATGCGCTGGTTTTCTCGGCAATCATGATGATTACAAAACCGGGGCTCATGGGGCGTATTCGCACCGAGGCTATTCCCACAATGGTTCTCGGCGGGGCGACGTCATTTGCGGCCTATGGGCTGGTTATTTGGGCGTTCACGCAAGCGCCGATTGCCCTGGTCACGGCGCTTCGCGAAACCAGTATTATCTTTGCCCTCCTGATCGGTGTTGTCTTCCTGAAAGAAAGGCTCGACCTCGCGAAGGTCGTATCGACAGTCATTACCCTTTCCGGAGCTATTCTATTACGCTTCGCTCGTTGACGAATAGAACCACCGCGGGGGAAGCCGATGAAAATAACCAATATTTCGACATCGACCCTGAACGTGCCGAACGGCGCGCCCGTCTCGGAGTATTACCCCGCCAATACTTATGTCGTCGCGCGGATCGAGACAGACCAGGGTTTGGAAGGTCTCGGGTACACCATGTTGGTCGGCGGATTCGGCGCCCGCTCGGTCAGAGCTTATCTTGAAGATAGCCTGATCCCCCTGCTCACCGGCGAAGACCCGCTCGATGTCGGCCGACTCTGGCAAAAAATGTACGAGAACGACCGTGGCATCCGCAAAAAGGGGGTCCCGGTCTATGCCATGAGCGCCATCGATATCGGGCTTTGGGATATCCTGGCGAAGTCGGTGGAGCAGCCCGTTTGGCGGCTTCTCGGGGCTCATACCGACAAAGTGCCGGTCTACGGCAGCGGCGGGTTCCTGCCCTACAGCGTCGACCAAATCGTCACGGAGGCCGAAGGGTTCCGCGAGCTTGGTTGCCGCCACTACAAGTTCAAGCTCGGCCGGCCGAACCTCATGGAAAACGTCCAGCGCGTGCAGGAGGTACGCAAAGCATTGGGCGACGACATGGAGATCCTCGTCGACGCCAACCAGCGTTGGGACGTGGCGACCAATATCCGGGTTGCCAATCTATTGGAGGACAGCGCTCTCTATTGGTACGAAGAGCCCGTGCTCGCCGACAATATCGCCCAATGCGCCGAGGTGGCCCGCGCCATCACAACGCCCGTAGCGACCGGCGAGAACGAATACACCCGCTACGGCTTCCGCGACCTTATCGACGCCAAGGCAGCGCAATTTCTCAACCCCGACATCCATCGCTGCGGCGGTTTCAGCGAGATGATGAAGATCGCCCATCTCGCCGCCGCGTATGACGTGCAAATCGCACCCCATTTGGTGCCTGAGCTTTCGATCCATGTCTTGGCGTCGATTCCCAACGGCGCGCTGGTCGAGTTTCTGGCCGGCAGTCCCGAAGACCTGTGGCGCGACCCACCGAAGATCGTCGAGGGCATGATGGCCCCGCCGGACCGCCCGGGTCACGGCATGGAATTCAGCCCCGAGGCGATCAAGCGATACGCCGAATAGGTATCAAAATCGCCGCCGCGTCAAACTCCGCGACGATTTGACGATATCGGACAACCCACACCATTCCCGCTCGCGGTTGGTGTGACCGCATTCGATACACTGATAGACGGTATCGCCACCATCGAGCCCCATGCGCTGGTAGTGGAAGAAGCGCCGGCAATTTGCACACCTGAAATGGCTGATGAGCGGTAGATAAAATAGAAACACCGCGATCACGGCGGCCAGCACGAGAAACACGAGCCAGCGGGACCCCATAATCGCATCCCACAACGCTAACCCAAGGATGGCAATTCCCGGCGTAACTAGGTAGCCGTAACCGAAAACAGCTTTGCGTCTAACCTTGCGTCTTAAGGCAGCGTTATGGGCAACGTGGTCCATCGCACCTCTAACTCAGGCCCGCGCAGCGGCGATCGCCTGCCAGACCCGCTCCGGCGTTGCCGGCATGTCGAGATGCTCGACCCCCACCTCCGCCAAGGCATTCATGATCGCGTTCATCAACGCCGGCATCGCGCCAACGGTGCCAGCCTCACCCGCGCCCTTGACCCCCAAAGGATTGCGCTTGGTAGGAACATCGCTACTGGCGATTTCGATGGGCCCGAAATTGTCGGCGCGCGGCATTGCGTAATCCATGAACGAGCCGCTGAGGAGTTGCCCACTTTCTTTCTCGTAGGCAACCTGCTCCATCAATATCTGGCCGACGCCCTGAGCGACACCGCCATGAATCTGCCCTTTCACGATCATCGGATTGATCATGGTGCCCACATCGTCGACCACCCAGTAACCGACAATCTCGATGGTTCCGGTGTCAGGATCGATTTCGACTTCACAAACATGACTGCCATTTGGATAGGTATCGTCTTCAGGAACGAACGTCGCGGACTCAAATAGGCCCGGCTCAACACCCGATGGCAGTTTGGCCGGCAGAAAAGCGGCCTTTGCGACTTCTCTCAGCGTTAACTCGCGGTCGGTGCCCGCGACAACAAACTTGCCTTCGGCGAACTCTACATCCGCAGCGCTTGCTTCCAGCAAATGCGCGGCGATTTCCGTCGCCTTGTCGATGATTTTATCTGCCGCAAAGTAAAGTGCCGATCCGCCGATCACGGTTGAACGGGACCCCATGGTCCCCATACCGAAGGCGACCCGGTCCGTGTCACCGTCGATCACCCGCATCTCAGACGGTGACAAGCCCAATCTTTCGCCAACGATTTGTTTGTAGATCGTCTCGTGGCCTTGGCCCTGACTTTTCGTTCCCATCAAAATGGTCGCCGTACCATCCGTGCTAAAGCGAATCTCGGCAAAATCGGGCGCCGGCGATGCCGCCCGTTCGATCGGATTGGCAATACCAACCCCTCGCAACTTGCCGCGCCCAGCGGCTTCTTCGCGCCGGCTGGCAAATTCGGCGTAGTTCGCCATGCGGAGGGCTTCGGCTTGGTTATTGGCGAATTCACCGCAGTCGTAGCTCAAGCCCAACGCGGTTTTGACCGGCATCGCATCGGACGCGATCATGTTGCGCGCGCGCAGCTCCGCCGGATCAACAGCCATTTCACGCGCCGCCTCGTCGAGCATGCGTTCGATCACATAGGTCGCCTCGGGACGCCCGGCGCCACGATACGGCGCCGTCGGATTGGTATTCGAATGCACGGTTCGCACTGCCACATGGGCAGCAGGAATGTCGTAGACCCCAATCAGCGTGCCGACATTGGTAAACGCCGCCAGGAGATTTCGGATCGCCGACAAGTAGGCGCCGATATTGGCGACCGTGTTGACCCGCAAGCCGACAATCTTACCCTCGGCGTCAAACGCCAGTTCCGCCTCGGTTACGTTGTCGCGCCCGTGTTCGTCGGCCTGGATCGCCTCGCTGCGTTCGCACGCCCATTTGACCGGGCGGCCCACCTTGCGCGCCGCCCACAACACCAGCCGGTGTTCGGCATACTGCCAGCCTTTAGTGCCGAACCCCCCGCCCACATCGCGCGCAACGACACGCAGGTTTTGCTCCGGCATCGAGAATATTTTCTCGGCCAGGAGCTGTCGCACTCGGTGCGGGTACTGCACATCCGCATGGAGGGTGAAGCGATCCTCACGCTCATCGTATACGCCGATCGCCCCGCGGGGCTCCATGTACTGCGCGAACACTCGAGAGATTACAAAACGCCTTTTGACGACGTGCGCGGCGTTGGCGAAGGCCGCTTCGACCGCGGCAGAGTCGCCCGCTTGGTATAGTCCCGAAATATTGTCTGGATAGTCGTCCCACACCAAAGGCGGGTCGTCAGCCACGGTTTGTGCTGTATCGGTGATCGATGGGAGGGGGTCGTAGTCCACCTCGACGAGCTCAGCACCGTCGCGGGCTTGATCGAGGGTCTCGGCAACCACCAAGGCCACGGGGTCGCCGACATAGCGCACCCGGCCGAGCGCCAGCGGCGGCTGCGGGCGATACTTCATCGGCTCGCCATCGGGGCGTTTCCACTTAGCCGGCATTCCGGGCACACCAAGATTATCGGCGGCGATATCGTCGCCAGTGAAAACTGCCAGGATCCCCGGTGCCGCCGTGGCGGCGCTAACGTCGACAGACTTGATCGCCGCATGGGCGTGGGGCGAGCGTAAGACCACCGCGTAGGTTTGGTCGGGTAGATTCACATCGTTGACGAATAGCCCGCGACCTTGCAGCAACCGCGGATCTTCCTGCCGCAGGACCCCCTGCCCAACACCGAACTTTTCCATTGTCTGACTTCTCTCGATCGACTTCTCTAAACGAGACTAGACCGTCGCGGTTAGCTCGCTATCTCCGTTTTTCTCGCCAGTTGGCCAAAACCTTCCAGAACATCACTTATGCCGTGCTGGCGCAGGGCATACCAATAAGTCGCGATATTCGTCGACACAATGGGCCGCCCCAGTTCTTTCTCCAGATCTTCAACCATATCGACGATACCCAAGGCGGCGCCTACGTGCAGAAAGGTATCGACGTCGTCGTGATCAAGGTTGCGGAAGCCCGCAAGGGCGTCTTCAAGCGAGACCTTGATGATATCTTCCGGTTTCTTGACCTGCAGTCCGGCGTGATACGGCACCTCGAAACCCATCGTTTCATAATAATTCTGCACGCTCTTGGAATAGACATCCGACATCGGTGACAATGCGGCAATTCGCTTTGCCCCCATGGTTTTAAGGGCGGCGACAGCGGCGTCCGTAGCGGTTACCAAGGGAATATCGCCAATCGCTTCTTGAAGTTTTCCCCGGTATTCGGCGTGTTGATCGGGCGTCCAGACCCGCATCTCGACATTGTTGCCAACAATTACGCGGTCAGGCCAGCACCCGAGCCCGCCTTCGATAACCCGCAAGACCGCCTCGGGCACCCGGTCGGGAACTTCAAGGGTGAACCGGTAAATCTGATTGTTAATGCCCTCGGGGCGCAACATTTCGTATTCGGGTTGCATGTTGGCGTTCTGCAGGGGGATGAAAAGCGCGAACACGCCGCGCGGTCCGAAACGATCAGGCATGGGGTCAAATTCCTTTTTCAAAACCAAGCCCGAACAAAGCCTATCGCAACGACTTTGTCGACTGGGGAACGAGTATGCGGTCTCCCCGTGTAGTATTTCGCGACTACTTTCACGCGAACGGGTTGCGGCTGGTCCGCTGTTCGAGCATCATTGGCGTCGCCGCACCACAGCGTTGCAAATCAGCAAACAAAGAAAACTTATTCGCGTTGGGAGAGTCGCATGATTAACGCCGCCATTGTTGGCCTCGGCTGGTGGGGTAAAGTCCTCGTCCAGTCGGTTCAAAACAAGTCTGACAAAATCCGCTTTACCGCAGGTGCTGTCCGCACACCGTCGAAGGTTGCTGACTTCGCCGAAGAACAGGGCTTCACTCTCTACGACTCGGTAGATCCGATCCTGGCAGACGACGCCATAGACGCTGTGGTCTATGCGACCCCCCATTCGCGCCACGTCGACCAGATCGTGGCGACTGCGGCGGCGGGTAAGAGCGTGTTTATGGAGAAGCCTCTGACCTTGACCAAAGCGGGCGCAGAAGAGGCTGTCGCGGCGACACAAAAGGCAGACGTGGCCCTGGCGGTCGGTTTCAACCGGCGCTTTAGTCCCGCGGTCGACGCCTTGCGCGAACAAATCGACGGCGATGTTCTAGGCACTCTTCTTCACTGGGAGGGCACCATGTGTGCGCCCATTGGCATGGCGCTTTCCGCCGATGCTTGGCGGGCCGACAAACGCGAGACGCCCGCCGGCGGGCTAACCCCGATGGCGATCCACATTATCGACTTGATGATCGATCTATTCGGCGACGTCGACGAGGTCTATTGCCAAAGCTTCCGGCGAATCGTTCCTAATGACCATGACGATACAACGTCGATTCTCTTCCGCATGGCCAACGGCATGTCGGGCTATGTGGGGACACTACTCGCCACACATCCGTCGTTTCGGCTGCATGTCTGGGGCTCCGAAGGTTCCACCGAGATACGCAATCCCGATATGGGCGCGTTCCTCTACACACCCAATAATACCGGTCAGATTACCGGCGCTGCGGGTGTGATCGAAACCGAAACGCGCGACTTTTCCGGATTCGATACGATTTCAGCCGAACTCGAAGCCTTCGCCGATGCAGCGGCGGGCGGTGCGGCCTACCCCGTTTCCCCCGAGCAAGCGATCCACGGCTGTTCGGTAATCGAAGCTATCGTTAAATCGGCGGAGCAAGGGGCTCCGGTTAAGGTCGGTTGAGCAGCCAAGGAGCCCCGTGGGTTCGTGGCAGCGTTGGGGTAGCGCTACGATCATGCAAGATAAGGCAGAGATAGCCGACGCGCCAAAAACGGTAAGCGGAGCCTTACTCGTGCTCGCAATTGTGATGGCGGCGCTGAACTTGCGGCCTGCGATGGCGTCGCTCGCACCGCTGATCGAAATGATTCGTCTCGATCTTGGACTCCCGTACACAGCGCTCGGCTTGTTGACCACCATCCCGGTGGCCTGCTTAGCGGTGTTTCCAGTAGCCGCCAACCGCCTGGCAGGCAGGATCGGCGCCGAACGAGCTTTGCTGCTGGCGCTCGCGCTCATTACGATCGCGACCGCCGCACGGCTCGCCGGCCAACACGCGGCGGTATTATTCGTATCGGCGTTTGTCGTTGGACTGGGCGTCGCTGGCGGACAGATCTACGTTCCGACCATCGCTAAACGACACTTCCGCGACAATGCCACCGTCGTTACAGCTCTATACGCGACCGTGATGTCGGCGAGCGCCGTGGTGGTCGTTGCCGCAACACCGCTTGTCACCCGCTATCTGGAGTCTTGGACCGCCGGATTGGCTATCTGGAGCCTGCCGGCGTTGCTCGCTGTCATTTTGTGGATCCCGATCGCCCGCAGCAGCAAGCCCGCATTGCCCCCGATAGCAGAGGCAGCCGGACTGCCGTGGCGAAACCTTCTCGCCTGGCGCATCACCTTGTTTTCGGCTGTAACTTTCACGCTGTTCTTTTCGATCTTGGCCTGGTACGCGCCGATCTATCAGGCGCATGGATGGACCGCCGCGGCAGCTGGCTCTCTCGTCGCGATCCTATTCGTGGCCCAACTCGTCACCGCATTGATTGTCACCACGGCATTCGCGCGTCAGTCCGTCCGCGGCCTTTTGATGTTTCTCGGGATGGCGTTATGCGTCGCCGGCCTCGTTGCGGCAGCGTTTGTACCGCTCGCGGCCCCCTGGGTATGGGCGATCTCGATAGGATTGGGGCTCGGCGTGCTGTTCACGATGGCACTCACCCTACCAGTCGAGTTCGGTGCTGACCCCGAAGAGGTGGCGTGCCTAACGGCAATGGCCATGAGCGTGGGCTACCTGCTGGCTTCGTTGGGACCGGTCGCAATTGGTTGGTTGCGCGATTCAACGGGCAGTTTCGAGCTCCCCATCTCGATACTAGCTGCGCTCGTCTTCGTCTTTACATTACCGGCGCTCGGCCTGCCAAAATCCAACCAAACCGTATCCTAGCGTACTTCCAACATCAGTTTTCCGCGCAGATGACGGCCTTCGCTAACACGGTGAGCAGCCTCGGCCTCCGATAGCGGGTAAGCGGTAATTTCCGGCACGCGCACGGCACCGGCTTCAAACAGCTCCACGATACGTTCCAGATGCGGCCGGTCGCGGCCCACCGCCGGCCGTAACGACTGCACATCGTCGCGCGGTGAGTCCGGTGCCTTTGGTCCAGACGCAATAAAGGCCACCCGCCCGCCGGATTTCACCACTTGAAACGACCGCTCAGCGACATCGCCACCTACCGTTTCAAATACCGCATCGCACTCCGACACGATTTCTGTGAAATCTTGGGCGTTGTAGTCGATAATTTCATCAGCGCCGAGACCGAGCAAATAGTCGACGTTTGCCGCACTCGTGGTGGTAATCACCCGCGCACCGATATGTTTAGAAAGCTGTATGGCGAAGCTGGCTACGCCGCCCGCGCCGCCCTGTATCAGGATCGTTTCGCCTGGCTGAAGCTTTAGGGTGTCTTCAATCGACACCAGCGCGGTGAGCCCGGTCAACGCCAACGCAGCCGCCTGTTGATGGGACAGGCTGTCGGGCTTTTTCGCAATGATCGACGCCTTCATCGCTATTTTTTCTGCATATGTGCCCTCTTGGCCCACATCGCACACACCGAAAACGGCATCGCCGACGCTGAAATCCTCAACGCCGTCACCAACCTCGCTGACAACACCGGAAAAATCCCGTCCGAGAATATAGGGAAAGTTGGTCAGCGCGCTGTAGTGGCCCGCGCGCACTTTCCAGTCGGCGCCATTAATGGTGGCGGCATGGATATCGACCACAACTTCGCCAGTGCCCGCCACGGGGTCGGGCAGATCGCCGTACTTAAGCACCTCGGGCCCACCCTGCTCCTCGATATACGCCGCTTTCATGTCGTTTCGCCCTTGCTGTTTGTTGCCATCGATCCCGCGACCGACAGCGCTCAACGGTGCAAGTTTCTAACGCCGCGGGCCTCATGCAGCAACCACGCCGCTCACGCGGAAATGATCGCATTGCCGTTGTCTGCGCTTGTGGGCGAGCGCTAGGTCCAGGAATAAAAGCGCGACAGTTCTGTTCTTAGATTGCTGAACTGTCGGCTACAGCTGAATCGTGATTTACGGGAGGAGATATAATCATGAACAAAGTAGCGATTGCATTCGCCACCACGGCAATTCTGACGGCGAGCGCATGGTCGGGACACGCGCAAGACACTTCGATGAGCTTTTTTATCACCAGCCAGGGGCCCGGTGATGGCGCAAATCTGGGGGGACTGGCCGGAGCCGACCGCCAGTGTTTGATCCTCGCCGAAGCGGCCGGCGTGACCGGCAAAACCTGGCGGGCCTATCTCAGCACCAGCACGGTCAACGCCCGCGACCGCATCGGCGACGGGCCCTGGTTTAACGCCAATGGTGTGATGATCGCGGAAAGCCTCGCCGCGCTTCATAGCGACGCCAACAACATCAACAAGCAAACCGGACTGGATGAAAAGGGCAATCAGGTCAATGGCCGCGGCGACAGCCCTAATCGCCACGATATCCTGACAGGCTCCGATGCTAACGGCATGGCCGTCGCCGATAGAACATGCAGCGACTGGACCAGTAACGATGAAGGCAGCGCCTTCGTCGGCCATCACGACCGGATAGGCCTGCGCGATGACGCGCCGTCGAAATCATGGAATGCGTCGCACCCGTCGCGCGGCTGTAGCCAGCAAGCGCTAAGATCCTCGGGCGGCGACGGCCTGTTCTATTGCTTCGTACCCAACTAGCGTCACTGGGCGGTACAAAGAAAATCCCGGGTCTCTAATAGAGGCCCGGGATCGATCAGAATCTGTAGGTAGTATCGAGGGACGCCGAACGATAAAACGCGCTGTTAGCGCCCTTATCCCCTATTGTACCGCTAGCGTGCCAAACCGCGGCCAGAGCTCCGTGTTGTCGCTGCGATATGCATCGCAAGAGCCGTGTGATAGGCCGACAAGCCATTGGGCGTGACCTTATGCATCGGCAGAATTCGCCCTGCCGCTCTCGCGGGGCGAAACAATCGTGAAAACAAGCTACTGAACCATCTAGTCATAACCAATTTCCCGCCAACTCCTGAAACATTGTTAAAGAAGAATTAACAAGAAAATATGGCAAAAATCAATCTATTTTTGTATTTAATTTGTTCTTCATTGTTAACTAATTTTATTTGTATTTACCGAAAGTTTGATCAACTTGAAATATTCGACTCTCGGCGACGAATAAATGTACGCCCATATCAGTGTTTAATCAGATTTCTGAGCAGCCGATCGAATGAAATGGTTGCTTCAACCCACGGGAATTTGACTGGGGAGCGCTTACGATCCACCGCATTATGGTTCGAAACTCACGCAATGGGACTGCGGACTTAATGGCTACATTCAGGTCGATTTTCGGTGTCGTGCTGGGAGCTTTTCTAACAACGGCCCAACTTGTTCCATCGAACGCCGCAGCGGAACCTTTCCAATGGATACGCATCGGCGATATCGACGGATTCGGATTTACGCCAACCCGCGGGCTCGTGCGGCCGGTCCAGGGAATCGGGCCCGGTCCGGCGGATACCAACGATAACGGCCGGTTGGAGCCTGAGGAGTTTCTGCCGGACCTCAATGCCGACGGGGGCGTGTGGTTTCGCGGCGATGATAACTTCGATAACCGGTCCGCCGCTGAGAGCAACGATACCGGACATGAGTGCCGGGGCTGCTTGGCCGTTGGGGCGGCAACGGGCGGCTCGCGCTGGACTGACCTCGCCCTATCGCCCACCGCCACAGCGGATAATTGGCCCGATATAAATGGACCGGCGATGCCGAACAGCGCCGCTTTCGTATTCGATTTCACGGTGGCACGCGGTGACATCACACCCGGCGGTAAGATCTTTTTCAATCTGGTATTTGGCGACTACGACATCGATCCCGCCGTTGTGCGTGTGCGCTTCACCAATGCGCCGCCGCGAATTTTGCGTATCCCCAACCAACAAATACGCGGGCTCGATGGCCTGATTCAGGTTCGCACCGCCAGCTTGGACTTCAATGAGATATTCACGGCCGATAGCGACGGCAACTGGCATGGCCGCGCGATTGTTATTTTCGATGCGCCCGCCGACCCGTTCACCGCTTTTGACTATGTGGAGCTAAGCTTGGCTGCCGAAGTCGCTTCAGCGCTATAGCCAGCCGGCAACTGTGCCTCGACGGATGCTCTCCAATCAGCCTTTGTCGAGAGTGAAGCTGCGGAACTCACGCAGCAGATCCATGTCGAGCTGATATTTAAGCGTGGACATGAGGTCCAGTGCCTTTTCGCTGGGCATCGCACCTTTGTAGGCGCGCCGGTCGATCAAGGCCGCGTAAACATCGGCTATCGACGTCAACCTAACATGGTCATTGATCTTGAGCCCGGAAAGGCCATCCGGATAACCGGTCCCATCGAGCTTTTCATGATGATAGACGGCCATGCCAATCAAGTTTTTTTCGAGATCGTTCTCTAGCTCCAAGATTTCTCGGGAATGAACCGGATGCTGCTTCATGATTTTCCACTCCGAATCATCCAGCTTTCCCGGCTTATCGAGAATACTCAGCGGTATGCGGCACTTACCGATATCGTGCAGTAGCCCGCCAAGCGTCAACGCATCCAAGTCCGTTCCGCGGATACCCATGGCGTGGGCAAAGTAGGTCAGGGTTCCGCAAACAAACATGCTGTGGCGAAACGAATAATCGTGATGATCGTCGAGCGCGCTTATCCAACTATCCAGTCCACCTAACTCAGCAGCTCGACGAATATGCTCACAACTATTTTTGATGTCCTCCAACGGAATGGGTTCGCCATTGGCTACTTGGTCGAAACATTTCTCAAACGAAGCAACAGCCGATTTCAACGCCTTACGCTTCAAAGGCTCCAAGGTAGACCAGGTTTTTTCGACCGATTTGTTCAGAATTGCAATTAACGATGCACGAAACCGATCCGAATCCAGCGGTAGCGTGAAATAGCTCGACTTCGCACCTTGGCGAATCGGCGCTGCGCTATCTTCATCGCCGGTTGGCAAGACGAAGAGAGTAGCGCCTTCGCAAATCTTTAGGGCCTTATTGACTTGATCCGATGCACCCTTGGCATCGAAATCGGCGCAAAAAATGTTGACGGCGGCATTCACCGCACCGCCGGAGACATATTTCTCCAGCGGAATTTCACTGAACGCATAGTAACTCGAAAGCGCGGCCCGCACGGCCTCCAACGCCGGCACGCTATCGTGAATAACCGCAATAGTTTCTTTTTGCTTCTGCATATCCCAAAGATCGGTTCGGGGCTAAACCGAAAAAACGAACCAAAAACAGCTCGGCAATCTATTTTGCGTTTCAAGTGATTAAGGGGTGGTGAAAACGGTCAATTGGCGCCGCCTTTACCCTCCATGATGGTAGACCCCTGTATGCACAAACGACGGTGGAGCCAATGATTGCGGGTTGCCTCATCGAAGAGGCAGCGGATGCGTCGAGTTAACAAAAGAATAATTTGCAAGCCGTAGGCGAGAAGAAGAGCCGCGATGTTGTGTTGGGGTTCGCCCCCCGATAGGCTTGCCGCCTCAGCGGCGGTTCCGTCGGCTCACATATAGGATTGATCGAATGACCGACCGGTACGGCCCGCGCGGTGTTATCGCTTTCTTAGTTCCACAGCAGAACGCCAACATGCAGCCTGAATACGAGGCACTACGGCCGCCTGGTGTTTCGAACCAGATCTACCGCTTCGAGCTTGAAAGCCAAGAGGCCGTCGAAGCGGCGGTCTTGCGCGCTCTACCCGCCTGCCATGGCTGCTGGCCCGACTTAATCGTTGGCGGTAATTCGCTGGAAATGCGGTCCTGGTCGGTGGAACGCCAAATTCAATATCGCGAAGAGCTGCGCGAGAGCGCCAGAGATGTTCCAGTCGTCAACGCAACGGACGCGACAGAGGCAGCATTGCGGGCTGTCGGTGCAAACCGGATCGGCATGATGGTGCCGCTATTCGAATCCACCGCACAAAGCGCGCAAGCCTACTACCAAGCTTTGGGCTTCGAGGTTCCTTATCTCTCCTGGCTAGGCATCAGCCATCCGAGGGACTCGATTAATGTGCCCATCGAGACCATCGAAGCGTCGTTCGAAGAGATCGATCACGATGACGTGGACACCCTTCTCCATGTCGGCGGCTCGCTCGGCGTTGCCGATATGGTTGAGCGGCTGGAAGCGAAGTTCAACAAACCGGTTATCTCAAGTATTCCCGCAACTTATTGGTTCGCTCTCAGAACCTTAGGCATCGACGACCCGATACCCGGTTTCGGGCAATTGCTGTTGAAACCCGCAATCGATTGACAAGGAGTCAGCCATGTTCAACGCGACCAAGGACAAGGTACTGCTCACGACGACAACAGGCGCGTTACCGCGGCCACACTGGTACACGGAAAATCTACGGGGGGCGCCGCTGTCGAGTGGCTTTTCGCGTCAAGCCTATAGGGAACAACATTTCGATTGTCTTGCCTGCCACGTGGCCGCACAGCATAAGGCCGGCATCGATATCCTCGTCGATGGCGATGCCCGGCTCGACGACGATGTCGCCGGACGCAGCTGGGTCAGCTACGCCTATGAGCGCATCGAAGGCATGGGTCCACCGCGCGTCGCCGTACAGCCCTACGCCGCTATGGCCGACAAAGGGCCGGGCGATTTTATTTGGGAAGTTATCGAAACTCGCCTCACCCCTCATGTCGAAAGCGCTATCGGCGCCACCGACCTACAGCTCGACCGCGCCTGGAAAGCGATTGCGCCAATGACCGACCGGCCGGTCAAAATCGGTTCGATCTCGGCGCAAGTGATCAGCCACATGTGCAACAACGATCACTATGCCGACCGGCACGAGCTTCTGATGGCGCTCTCAGAAGCCTTCAATGCCGAATACCATGCGCTTGCCGACGCCGGCGCGCCGCTCTTGCAGGTCGAAGAGCCATCGATCCACCAGTCGATGCAGGTACCTAATCAGGAGGTGTCGGCCGAGCAATATGTCGAGGCGTTCAATCGCGAAGTCGCTGGGCTGCGCGACAAAACCGAAGTGTGGTGCCACACATGCTGGGGTTCGCCCGGCGCACAAAAAATGTTCGCTGCCGATGCGTCTTACGAGAAGGCGTTGCCCTATCTCGATCAACTCAATGTCGACGTGATTACGCTGGAAGGCGCTTCCAACAACGGACTTGACTTCGAGCATTACGGCTCGATGATCTCGAAGGATAAAAAAATTGCGGTCGGCGTAGTGAGCCACCGCACCCTGCAGATCGAGCGGCCCGAAGAAGTCGCCGCGCTAATCCGCCGCGCGCTCAAATATATCGAGCCCGAACGGCTGATCCTTTCGAGCGACTGCGGCTTCGGCCGCCAATCGATGAGCCGAAGTCACGCTTTCTATAAAATGGTCTCGCTGGTGCGCGGCGCCAACATCGTTCGTAAAGAGCTCGGCCTCGATGAAGTCTATGTACCGGCCGCCGACCCCGATCTGTCGATGGTGCCCCTAGCCGAGATATAGACGCGACTTGGCCTGTCGATAAAAGCGCAAGGTCTAGCCGCTATATTGGAAGGTGTGCCGGAGAAGCGGTCAGGCCGCGATGGCTGGGGTTTGTCCAGATGCGCCCGCGTTCCGCCGGGGCAATATCACGACAACCGATGTGCCCTTGCCTGGACTGCTATCGATCTCGATCTCACCGCCGAGCAACTGCGCCAATTTGCGCGACAGCGGCAGACCAAGCCCAGTCCCACCAAATTCACGCGCTAGCGAACCATCGATTTGCTCAAACGGAGCCAGCGCCATGGGGATGTCCTGCTCGCGCATGCCAATTCCTGTATCTGCAATAGTGATACGAACTTGGCCACCGTCGGGTGACAGCGCCATCGCTATAGCCACTGTACCGCCTGCCGGTGTGAACTTGATACCGTTAGAGATCAAGTTGAGGACAATCTGACGGATCTTGATGCCGTCGCTTTCGATCTGCAAACGCTCCTGGTCTGCTTCAAAGGAGAGCTCGATAGCCGCCTGTTCAGCTTCAGTGACCATGCTGTCGATCGCCTCGCGCACAATCGCGGTAACATCGACCGAGCTCGCTATCACTGGCATCGTTTCACCTTCGATGCGTGCCAAGTCCAGCACGTTACTGATGATCTCCAAAAGACGGGTCCCCGAAACATTGATTTGCTCAGCGTATTCTTTGTAGGTAGCGGCACCTACCGGTCCCATTGCCTCGTCCCGGATCATCTCCGAAAATCCAATAATGCCGTTCAGGGGCGTGCGCAGCTCGTGGCTCATATTAGCTAGAAATTCGGACTGGGCTTTGCTGGCAGCTTCCGCACGAGCCGTCGCCGCGGTAGCCTGCAGAGTGCGTCGGTGCTGGCTTTGAATCTGAAGATCCGCCCGACCGACCATGCCAAGCAGTAATAAGAAAACGATTCCGAAAGCGATAGCAACGACAACGATCAGGATGCGCTCGACCCGTTGGACATGGGCGTAAAAATCGCTCACGTCGGTGTAAATTTCGGCAACACCCTCGATGGCTCCTGTCTCACCGCCCTTTCGGATCGGTACATAGCTCGATAAGACCCAACGATTTTCCAGGTCGGTACCAAAAGCGTTGAAAGTTTCGCGAAACTCGAGCTCGCTCGCCGTACCACCCCTAAACGCCGTCAGAAATCGCGAATTCTGGCTGTAGTCGCTCCCGATCTGAGTGGGATCGGTAGAAAAGACCGTAAGGCCTCCGAGATCATAGAGCTTGACCTTTAGGACCTGCGTCCCGGCCATCAGGTTTTTAAGCGTAAAGTTAAGATCGTTGGTCTCGGGATGGGTCACGATTTCATCGGCCGACCGGGTGTGGGCCGAGCCGACGAAGGGAGCGAAGCGGGGCCAGACACCGTTAGCGAAGGCTTGAGTCAGCGCCGAATTATTCTGCTGCGCCATCAACTCGAGCTGCTCGACGGCCATTGTTCGCGATAAATAGCCAAGTACGGCACCGGTCACACAGATCACCAGCGCGCTGCCGATAGCGAACTTACGGGTCAGACGGTATGACCCTGTTAAGGATGAGCGCTCCGATGACATTAGAGGTTACTGCCTAGAACGATTAATATTTCTTCTTTTGGTTCACCTCCATGCTAGGAGTACATGCGTTAACATACTCTTGAATGCACTGAATACTATAATACCCTATTTTAATAAAATTCACACTACCCCTCTCCGGTAATTTCCTCACCGAACACGGCGTAGCGCCAGGGCTGGTTATAGTCCCGTGAGTTGAAGGGGTAGCAAGTTACCAAAGTCACCGCCGAGCGGTCGGGCGTATCGACCAGTTGGGCAGTGCGGGCATCGACCACCTCGCCTCCGGCGACCCGGTAGCGCGCCCAGGTGCCATCGGGACGTTGCAAGCGAAATGTATCGCCGGCCTTGAGCTCGCCGATGAAATCGAAATGGGTATCGCGGTGACCGGTGATAACACTATTGCCGCGCTCGCCCGGGAGCGCCGTGCCCGTCAGATGACCAGGCCCGAACGCCAAACTTCGCCCGCTCGCTCCCGCCAGCACCACCTGATCAACTTCGAGGCGAGGCACCTGCAGCCGCGCGATCGGCGACGTGTCGGCCCAAGGCCATGGCTTTGACGCGCTTTCATCGACCCCCGCCAACCGCGCTTGCCACGAACGATCGAGCAGCACCTGGGCCAGTACCGCCTTGGCATGGATCCAGCCCGCGCCCGCCAGTGGAACACCGGAACCCACAATGAGCACCGCGGCAAGGATAAGTATAAAACGCACGCTCGATAGGCCGGGTTTCCGGCGCTGCCGTACCGCATTCGCGGAGGCTTCCGTCATTGAGTGATTCCCCGCAGTTTGATTTGCATACCGATCACCCGAGGTAACCCGTAAACGATGGCTACTAACAGAAGTCCAATCGCCAGCAACAACGCGCCGATCAACGCTAGCATGCCAGCCGGTGTCGCCGTCTGCGGCAAGCCGACCGACTGGCGGAACGATGCATCCTGCAGCAGATCAGCGGGAACCGGGCTCATGCCGCCGGGTGCAAACGCCTCCGCTCCGAATATCTTTTCGAAACTCATGCCCGCCGGCAGGTTACGGTCGATTTCACTGGTCTCAAGCTCATCTTCAGGCGGCCGTGCGATTTCGCTCTCGTCGACAGCTACCAAACTGGTGAACTCCGTCACGAGTTCATAGGCAAGCGCCGTTT
The DNA here is from genome assembly GCA_965267185.1 of Alphaproteobacteria bacterium. Lineage (GTDB taxonomy): Bacteria > Pseudomonadota > Alphaproteobacteria > UBA6615 > UBA6615. The sequence goes on from OZ253937.1 coordinate 2,093,969, forward strand.
CGACGACGCTGCTACGCATGACCGCAAAATCGGATTCCCGGAGCGGGTAGGCGGCACGCAAATCGGCCACCTTGGCGCGGCCCCACACGCCCGCGACACCGGCAACTGCCTTGATGTCTTGCAACGGCACCAGGCGAGACCATTCCTCACCGTTCAAGCGGCCCGAAATGCGCAACGCGCCTGAAACGGTTTCGGTCGAGTCACTAGGTAAGCGTACCGAAAAGCTGATGGGATCGCCGATATATAGGTCGGGGATGATTGCGGGAAACACCTCGGGTAGGGCCGGCTCCTGCAATTGCCAATCGAGCTGAATGTCCGTCAGCGCCGGGCGTTCTAATTTACGGTGCAATGCACCCATCTTCGCCACGAGCTCATCCGGCTCGTCGATATAAGTAAATGTACCGCGGCCCGCCTCGGCCGCGCGGCGCATAAAGAAGCTGTTCGGCGCCGGCCCCAGCCCAACGGTAAACAGCCGGGTCGCACCGAGCTTCGTCTCGATCAACTCTGTCAGGGCATACTCGTTGCTGACTGAGCCATCGGTCAGAAACACCACTTGACGCATACGACCAGCCGGCGCCTGGTCCGCAAAGGCCGCGGACAACGCGGCATGCATTTCCGTGCCACCATCCGAGTCCAGCGAGCGCAACGCCTTTAGGCCCTGTCGCACATTGGCGTCCGTCGCTGGCTGAACATGGCTAAATAGCCGATGGCTCTCGTCGTCGAAGACGATGAGATTGAAACGGTCGCGGGTGGTTAGCCGCTCCAGCGCCAATCGTCCGGCCTCTCGCGCCTGAGCGATTGCCGGGCCATGCATCGAGCCCGACTTATCGAGCACTAACACCAAATCGCGAGGCATAGTGTGTTTGGGCCATGCCGCTTCAGCGGGCGGCAACAGGCTAACAAATAGATATGTCGAACCGTCACGCGTTTCGCCGAACAGGCCGAGCTCTGGCTGCGCGCCTATTGCCGGCGTCCAATTGAGCACGAAGTCCTGGTCCGCTGGAATCTCACCATCGGCTAGAGTCACATGGACACCGTCGTCTTCGCCACGGCGTAGCTCGACTTGATGGTTGGGCGCAGAAACATCCGCCAAGGGCAGTCCCGCATCGATAAACACCTGCAGGGATACGGGATTGATCTCGCCCAGCGCCGGATTGCGCACCGGACCGAAAACGTCGCGGCCTCGATCAGGCATAGCAGTCGGTCGCGACGGTGAGTTATCGCCCTGATGCCCGGTCGGTGTCACACCGGCATCGAAACTGATGTTCCGGACACCGCCGCCGTCACCGAGCGGCGCGGCGGGATGCCGCGGCATAACAGGCGGTACCGCCACCAAGGGTAAATCGGCCAACGGTGTATAGCGTGGATTCACCACAAGCGGAAAACGGTAGCTGTAGGTCCCATCGGCGAACAGGGCGGTGTCCTGATATTCGATTTCAACACTGATTTGTTCACCGGGGCCGATGTTGGCGACGCTGGTCGAGAACACGTTAGGCCGCTCGCTGGTCAACAGCGAAGCGCGTTTCCCGGCAGCCGCGGCCTCCTGATAGACTTTCTGAGCCTCTTCTTTCTCGAGGATGCGGCCGCGAACCACGCGGTCGCCAATCCGCAGTGTAAGTCGATCGACAGCGGAGCGTTCCGGCAACGGAAAGACGTATACGCCTTCGAGCCAAACCTTCGACGGATTGCGGAAATGCTGCACCACGTTGACGCGCGCGACCTCACCCGTCACCTCAATGGTCACATCCGATGCCAACGTGGCAGCAGCAAATAAAGTTTCGGTGCGATCGCTCTTGAAGAACAGGCCGGCCGCCGGCGGCAGTTCGACAGGCGCTGGAATAGCTGCGATTTGCGTTACCGCTTGTGCGCGAGCTGGCGGAGCCGTTAACGCCAGCGCCGCCAAAACCACGGCGTTGAGCAGAACCGCGCCGAGTAAAACGGCACACTTTGCAAATAGCGCCGCTCGGCATGCGCATAATGTTCGGTTAAACAGAAAGGTCATTGGCTTTCCCCGCTTGTCCTGATCTTGTATCCGCGAGCCTGGCCATAACCGGCCAACTCGGGAACGCATAACAAGCGCGCGGTACGGCGAAAGCACGCCGCCATTGGGGCAGAGCCGAGAAACAGTGTGGCGATTTAGGGGTTAGACGGAACAGACGAAAAGATATGTGGCACCGAGCGAAAGGTCACGCGGTACCGGTTCCCACCGCCTGCTCCACCGCTGTCTTCAGATCCCTCAATTGTCCCTGATCCGCTTTCCGGATCATCGACCGAATGAGCGGTGCGATAATTTTCGCCATCCCGCTAGCGATGCAATCGGCCTGCAAAGTCACTTCAGTTACCGCACCTCCGGCTCCCGCGGGCTGCACCGCATAGGTATATGTTGCGGTGAATGGACCTTGCTTCGACTGCAGCGCAATCAGCCGGTCGCGTTCGTAGGCGACAACACTCGATGTTCTTTCCGATCCTCGAGCCGTGAAAAAGAGCTGCGTTTCTTTGGAAAGCGGACCGCCATCGCTAGTCCGCATGCTTTCGATGCCCGGCATCCAGCCCGCCATCAGACCGGGCTCGGTCAAATAGCGCCAGACCACGTCGACGGAACAGTTGATCGTTTCTCTCGCTTCAAAAATCACTGCTGGCCTTTCCGGTCAAAGATAACTTACGACTGAAAATAGCCAGCGGCCTTTGGGCCGAATTGTAAAAAAATGACCCTAAGCTTGCGGAGCGAAATGGACGCTGTCGCCCCGGCCCAGTTGCGGCAGATCGCGGCGGCGTTGCATGAGATATTGATTGGGGTGGAGTCCAGAAAATCTGCGGAACTCGCGGTTGAAATGCGCCTGATCGAAGAACCCAAAGCGATGGGCAAGCGTCGTCCAATTGACCTTCTCAGCCGGCTCGACCTCCTCCAATAACGCTGCCAGCCGATAGATACGGGTGAGAACTTTCGGTGCGACTCCAACCGCTGTCTTAAATCGCGCGCTCACATGACGCGGGCTTCGCCCGGTCCGATCATAGGCATCCATCAGCCGGAGCGACCCATGGCTTGCCCTAATGGCCGCGTACAGCGCCTCAAGCCAGCTTGGCAACTTTTCAGGCGCGTACGCCAAGAGCGCATCGTAAATGGCGCGGTGCGTTTCTTCTTCGGCAGCATCGCCCAGAACAGCCTCGATCTCCGCAATGAACGCCGAAGGCAAAACGTCGCGCGCATCGACGATCCGGTCCGCCAGCGACCGCATATCGACACCAAACAGCGCATGAAAACCGATCGGTTCGAACACCAAACCTAGAACGTGAGTCTCACCCTGAGGAGTGTTGAAAATCGGGGTGGTTTGCACACCCTGCAACCAGCTATGGGCATACTGTGGATTACCGTCTACGACCTCGGATTTACCCAGCTGGTGGGGTTCGCCCCTATTGAACACAGCAGCGACCAAGCCATTAGGAAGTATTTTGTCGGAGCGATAAGCAATCCGCCCCTTAGCGAAAAAAGAACGGCGCAAAATGGGCGCCAACTCCGCTGGAGGCGTAAATGGTGTGAAGGTAAAATCCACCCCCTACCCCGGCAGCTCCTCAGCATCGATGAGCACAAAGGCGATGCGGCAGGCCTTATCGGTGCGGTTCGACCAGGCGTGGTTGGTGCCCCGTTGAATGAGCACATCGCCAGGGCCCATCGTCGTTTCGCCTACGTCCATCATCGCGACAACCTCGCCTTCGAGCACGATGGCGTAATCGACCGTCCTGGTTTTATGGAAGCCGGGGTGCCGCGACCCAGCGCCAGCGGCATAGGCTTCGTCACCAGCTACCGCGCTCGTATCGGGCGCTTGGTCGACGTTAGGGCCAAACCGCAATGTATCGGGCGGAATATCGACGATCCGGAAGACATTACCGTGAGCCGGCGGCTGCAAACTTATCGGCCGGTCGGCGGCATCGGCATGACCGGCATTGCTCGCCGGCACGCTATCGACGACCCATAGATCTGCCCACAGGTAGCCTTCAACGCCGCCTGTGTTTGTCGTATTCGGTGCAGGACCGTCTTCCGATATATACGATTCACCATTTTCATTATGCGCAGCAATGATGCGCCGAACTGGCTTTGCCACCGTCGAAGTCCCCCAGTTGTGTTGTTGTCTGCGCCGATCAGCGCTTATCGAGGAAATAGTCTAGCGCGCGCAGCGACAAAAAACAGCCGGACGTGCCAAGCGCGTCCACGTGGACGCCGGCTCAGGCTTCGAGCGCGTCGGGTAGACGCCGCGATGCTTAGACTATTCCGCCGCCGGCAGGGCGCGCTCGGCGGGCAGCCGAACCGTAACCGTGGTACCCACTCCAACGCGGCTTTGTAGATTGAGAGAGCCGCCATGCTGTTCGATTAGTGCTTTAGCCAAAGGCAGCCCGAGGCCGGTACCTTCGTATTTACGATTGAGATCACTATCGACTTGCTGAAAACGGCCGAGAGCTTTCGGAATATCGTTCACCTCGATACCGATTCCGGTATCGCGTACTTGAATAACGAAACCACTGTCCGAATTGTACCAGGCCTTCACCGTCACCGAACCACCCGCCTCGGTGAACTTAACAGCGTTCGACGCAAGGTTAATAATGACCTGCTTGATACGCCGGGCGTCAGCGTATAGCTGCGGCAGCGGCGTATCCGGTGTATCGATGCTAAGTGTCAACCCACCAGCGTCGGCGCGTTCGCGAACCATCACCATGCAAGAATTGATGACGTCGACGACATCGACGCGCTCCTCATGCAGCGGTGCGTTACCCGTTTCGATTTTTGAGATGTCCAGAATATCGTTGATCAGCGTCAGCAAATGTTGACCCGAGTCATAGATATGGCCCGCATACTCCCGGTAGGCTGGGTTGCCGACCGCGCCGAGAGTTTCATCGTTGATAATTTCAGAGAATCCGATAATAGCGTTGAGCGGTGTTCGCAGTTCGTGACTCATATTAGCCAAGAACTCGGATTTCGCGCGGCTCGCCACCTCGGCTTCCTCCTTAGCGTCGAGCAGACTCCTTTCCGTACGCTGACGTTCGATGACGCGACCGACAAGAACACCGACCTGTTCGGCTATTGACAGCAACTGATCGTCCCGCTCGATTACCGCGTCGGTGAAGAATTCCAGCACGGCCGCGACCTGCCGACCTACCATCACCGGAATGGCAAACCCAGTTACGATCCCAACCGACTGCGCAACATAGGAACGGGGATAGTTTGGTGCCGCCTCGACGTTCGTCATCCAATGGGCAGAGGTGTCCGAAACCACGCGTCCGGGAAGTCCAACTCCCGCCTGAAATGTCATCCGTTCCGTATCGCGGCGGAATGGCTCAAATCGATCGGGATTGTCCATATGCCACAAATTAGTCGAGGACAGCTCCTCAGAGCCATCATTACTAAGCAAGTAGGCATGTCCAATCGGCCAGTTGCTATAGGCGCAGAGTTCGTCAAGAGAAACCTGGATAGCTTCATCCGCACTGTCGGCATGGTTAGCTGCGACGGCTATCTTTCGCAGCAAGTCGGCCGCTCGCGTCTGCTGCTTTAGCTCTTCCTCGGCGCGCATGCGCTCGGTAACATCAATTGATATCAAGTAGAAGCCAAGCTGCACACCGTCATCGCCAAAGTGCGGCAGATAGGTCGACTGGTAGTCACGCGAAACGCCGTCGACGGACGTGCGCCGCTGCTGGAAGCTCACCTGCTCCCCGGCAAGTGCCCGTTTGAAGTACGGTTCGACCTTGCGATACTCGACGTCACCTTGGATTTCGATGGTGTGCTTGCCGATAATGTCTTCGCGCTCCAAGCCAAAAAGATCCAGAACAGCCTTGTTCACGAAGCGGTAATTCAAATCCATGTCAAAGTAGATGAAATGACCTGGGAGGTTATCGGTTATGAGCCTTAGTTGCTGCTCGTTGGCCTGCCGCTCGCCTTCGGCGTTGACGCGCTCGGTTATATCGACCAGCAGCGCATAGCAGCCCAAAACCTCACCGCTCTCATCGATATGGGGAAGATATGTCGAGTGATAGGTGCGTTGCGAACCATCGGGGCGCGTCCGCACCTGCTCGAAGGTCGCCTGCTCTCCGGCCAACGCAGCATCCATGTACTGCTTGATCTCCTGATAGCCGGACTCGCCCATAACATCGCGTACCGGCTTACCGATCAGCTCGTCGCCAGGCATGCCATGCAGCGCTTCGATGGTCTTGTTGACAAATTGGTAACGCCGGTCGGCATCAAAGTAGACAATAGTCGCCGCGATGTTATCGGTGATCAGACGTAACCGTGCTTCATTTTCCTTTGCCGTGGTTTCCGCGAACTTGCGCTCGGTAATGTCGACGGTCAGAACGTAGTAGCCCAGCACGTCCCCGTTTTCGGCAAAATGAGGAATGCCGGTGGATTGGTAGGTGCGCACCGACCCGTCAGGGCCCGTGCGGTCCAGTTCGAACTTGACCTCCTGACCGGAAAGCGCCGCCTCGGTAAAGGGTTCCAATTGCGCGACAACTTCGGGGCTTTGGATTTCATCGACCGTCTTACCGATTATGTCTTCGCGCGGTAGACCGAACATCTCCTCGGTGTTCTTATTTACGAATTGGTAGCGCCGGTCGGCATCGATGTAGAATATGTTACCGGCGACATTGTCGGTAACCAGGCGCAGCCGAGCCTCGTTCTCCCGCGCTACCATTTCGGCGCGTTTGCGCTCGGTGATATCGACCGACAATCCATAAACGCCGACTACATCGCCGGAGTCGTCAAAATGCGGCAGATAGGTTGATAGAAAGCTGCGGGTTATTCCGTCGCCGCCGGTGCGGGTGCGCTCGAATGACGCCTCCTCGCCGTGAAGGGCGATATCTATATAGCGTTCGGTTTGCCGGTATGTTTCCTCGTCTTGGAGATCTTTCACCAACCGCCCAACAATCTCGCTTTGCGATAGACCGAGCATGTCCGCGAAAGCCTTGTTCACAAAGCTATAGCGCTTATCGGTATCAAGGTAAGTGATCATGGCACCGACATTGTCGGTGATGAGACGCAACCGGTTTTCGTTCTCTTTTAGTTCGGCTTCAGCAAGCGTGCGGCCCGTAATGTCGACCGACAGTGCATAGCAGCCCAGAACGCGGCCCCGCTCGTCGAAATGCGGCAGGTAAGTTGATTGGAAATGGCGTGTCGTGCCGTCTCCCGCGGTTCGCGTTTGCTCGAAGACCACTTCTTCGCCCGCAAGCGCATTTTTTATCTGCGGGCCGATTTCGGTGTACGCCACATCCCCTTGAATGTCTTTAGCGGATCGGCCAATGATGTCGTCGACCGGAATTCCGTAATACTCTTCGACGCGCTTATTGACGAAACGGTAGCGCTCGTCGATGTCAAAGTAGATGACGTTCGCCGGCATATTGTCGGTGATTAAGCGCAACCGCTGCTCGTTATCCTGCAGCACGGTCTCGGCCTGCTTGCGGTCGGTGACATCGACCAGCAAGACATACACACCTTGCACCTCGCCGCTTTGGTCGATGTCGGGCAGGTATGTGGTTGCGAAGTGAATTACGCGACCGTCAAGCGACGTTCGCACTTGCTCGAATACGACCTCCTCGCCAGCGAGCGCACGCTGAACATGGGGACGAACCTGGTCGTACACCTCCTCGCCTTGAATCTCGAGCAAGGTCTTACCGATAATTTCTTCGCGAGGCAGCCCATAGATTTCCCTGTTTGCCTCGTTGATAAACTGATAACGCTCGTCCGCGTCGAAATAAACGATGTGAGCGCCAATGTTGTCGGTGATCGTACGCAGTCGTACTTCGTTTTCTTTTAATTCCGCTTCCGCCCGCATGCGCTCTGTGATGTCGACCCAAAGCCCATAGCACCCGAGCACCTGACCTTGCTCATCAACATGCGGTAGGTAAACCGATTGGAAATTGCGCGGCGTGCCGTCGTGCGCAATCCGGGTTTGTTCGAAGACGACTTCTTCGCCGTTTAGCGCGCGTTCAATTTTTGGCCCAAGTTCACGGAAGGTCGTTTCGTCTTGAAACTCGCACGCGCGCTTGCCGATGATTTCCTCGCGTGGGACGCCATGCAACTCTTCAACGCCCTTGTTGACGAACCGGATACGTTGATCGGGGTCGAAGTACATCACATTGGCTGGCATGTTGTCGGTGATCGTACGCAGCTGGACTGCGTTTTCTTTTAGTTCCGCCTCGGCCTGCATACGTTCGGTGATATCGACCGACAGCCCATAGCAACCCAGTATTCGCCCTTGATCATCGATATGCGGCAGGTACGTCGACTGGAAATGGCGTAGTGAGCCGTCCGCCGCAACCCGCGTCTGTTCGAAGACAACTTCCTCACCGGCAAGCGCACGCTCGATCTTGGGTCCGAGATCTCGGTAAGCGTCTTTGCTTTGGAACTCGTAAGCCCGTTTACCGATAATCTGATCGCGTGACAGACCGTGAAGCTCTTCAACACCTTTATTCACAAACTGGACTCGTTGATCGGCGTCGAAGTAGGCGATGTTCGCCGGCATGTTGTCGGTGATCAACCGCAGCCGCTGCTCGTCGTCCTGCAAAATATTTTCGGCCAGTTTTCTTTCGGTGATATCGACCAGCAGAACGTAAATGCCTACGACTTCGCCATTTTGGCCGTTATCGGGTAAGTATGTCGTCTGGTAGTAGCGGCGCTGGCCATCCTCTGTCAGCCGTTCCTGCTCAAAACTCACCTCCGCACCACTCAACGCTTCACGAATACGAGGCTCGATTAGCTTGTACTCTGCCTCGCCATGCACCTCGCGCAGGTTCCGGCCGATGATATCTTTGGGAGAACGCCCATGCATCTCGGCAGCGGCTTTGTTGGCAAACTGATAGCGTTCGTCGGCGTCGAAATAGATGATTGTCGCGGCAACATTGTCGGTAATCGTACGTAGCCGCTTTTCGTTTTCGCGCGCTTCGGTTTCAACGCGTTTGCGCTCGGTAACATCAACCGACACAAGGTAGCAGCCGACAACCTGGCCATGCTCGTCGAACTGAGGCAGATAGGTGGATTGAAAGATGGTGCACCCACCGTCGGGCGCCTTGCGTTCACCCTCGAACGTAACTTGCTCGCCGCTTAGGGCCCGCTCGATATACGGCGCCAATATGGCGTGAAAGTCCTTGTCGAGGATATCGGTAACGCGCTGACCAATGATGTGTTCGCGCGGCCTGCCCAATACCTCGACGGCAGCATCGTTGACAAAGCGATAACATTGGTCGGCATCGAAATGGATGATGACCGCAGCTACGTTATCGGTGATCATCCGCATCCGCTCTACGCTCTCGCGCAGAGCATTTTCTATTTGTGTACCCTTTGTAATGTCGCGGTTAATACCGATCCGCAGGGACTGACCGTTCTCATCCTGATAGGAGAAAATAACCGTGTCGGTGACCCCAGCGGTGCCGTTTTTGCGCACGATGTGCCGTTCGCCCGCCCAGTACCCGTCACGCTCCACCGCTGCAATGACATCGGCGATCGAATCTTGTGTTCGGTCCTCGGGTTGGAATATCTGCGGGGTTTTTCCAACGACTTCATCCTTCGTGTAACCGTAGATGCGTTCGGCCGCTGGACTCCAATCGATTATCTTGCCTTCCCAATCGGTGATGACGATGCCGTAGGTATGCTGATCGCGAAATAACGCCTTACGCAACGACATACCGTCACCGGAGCTGCTATTTGAAACAGCTCCGCGGGCCTCGGTTGGGTTCGCGTTCTTCATTATTCCTACAAACCGATCTGAGTACCGGCTGACAACCTCGCCTTAAACAGAATTCTACTTATTGGTGTAAAGCGCTGATATTCCATAATAAAATTAGCGGCCATCGCCTTTAAGTGTGGTTAACAGAGCCAATGCAACAAAACAGCGCCCAATGTGCGAAAACCAAGCTGACAGCGGCTCACACGCGGATACCGCTTAGCAGGTTGGCAGCGTAGTCTGGCGGCCCTCAGTGAGCGTAAGGCACGACGGATCCGGATCTAGATGACGCGTCGAAGACCCGCCGATAGTCGCTGTATCCGAGTGTGCGGCGGATTTCGATGACCCGTCTAGTATTTGGACCAAATGATCCAAAAAACGCGCCACGATGGCGGATTTTGCGACCCAGCTGGACGAAGAATGTTAACCGTGTTCACTCACAACCGGCATCCTTGTACCACCTAAAATTGTAGCCGAAAAACCGGCCACAAACGCTTCAGGGAAAACCGAAACATGCGGTCTCACGAAAACCGCAAGAACCGGAATGTTGGCGCGTATGCGGAGACCTATATCGGTTGCCTGCGATGACACTTTCCCAGCGCGACGATGAGCGCCGATATAGAGTAAGGAGGATTACAATGGTTTCGATAGACGCCAGCAGGCCGGCAACCAGGAACGAAGAAATGAGTAGAGCGACAACCGCGAGCCTCCAGGCACTGTTCTCCAGTGAGAACGCCCGGTGGGACGCTGTTGTCGAGCGCGACGCCAGAGCCGACGACGTTTTCTACTATTCCGTGGCAACAACCGGCGTGTATTGCCGGCCTTCCTGCGCCGCACGCCTCGCACGGCGCGAAAATGTGGCGTTTCACGACAGTTGCGCCGCCGCCGAACGCGCGGGCTTTCGTCCCTGCAAACGCTGCTGGCCGAACGAAGTGCGTTCAGAGAAAAATGGCATCCCCACTCGGATGCGTTTCGCTGCCGGTGACTGCACCCTGGGCAAAGTGCTGGTCGCAGCCACCGAAAACGGCATCTGCGCCATCCTGCTTGGCGACGACAACAAAGCTTTAGTCGACGATTTGCGCGCTCGATTCCCCAGAACAGAACTCACCGAGGAGCGCACCGAGTTAGAGCCAGCCCTCGCCCAAGCTGCTCGCGTGATCGAGAGCCCCGAGCTCGGTATCGAGGTACCGCTTGATGTATGTGGCACTGCTTTTCAGCGTCGCGTATGGCGAGCTCTGCGTGAGATCCCCTCCGGCAAAACCGCGAGCTATATGGATATCGCCACGCGTATCGGGTCACCTAAATCCGTCCGCGCCGTCGCGCGCGCTTGCGCATCGAACCCTATCGCAGTCGCGATTCCATGCCATCGCGTCGTTCGCAGCGACGGCGACTTATCGGGCTACCGGTGGGGCGTCGAACGTAAGCAAGCCTTGCTAGCACGTGAGCTCACCAATTGATTGCCACCGCTCAACGCAGCCATGCTACCGCCACCCGCGCCACGCGATCTATCGCGGCGCGGGTGGCGGCGCTCGATTGGCAGGCTATATCTACGCAACTCGACAACGACGCCTACGGAACCCTCCCCTCCTTGCTAAGTCCGGATGAGTGTTCCGAGCTGATTACCCTCTATGACGTAGAGGCGCGTTTTCGCAGCCGCGTGGTGATGGCACGACACAACTTTGGGCAAGGCGAGTACAAATACTTTGCCTATCCCCTGCCGCGCCTAGTCAGCAATCTACGTTCGGCACTGTACCGGCCGTTGGCAGGAATCGCCAATCGTTGGAACGAAGCGATGGCCGTCGACATGCGCTATCCCGACCAGCACAAAGACTATCTCGCGCGCTGTCATGCCGCCGGCCAGACACGGCCAACACCCCTGACGCTGCGCTATGGAACCGGTGACTATAACTGCCTGCACCAGGATCTATACGGCGAACACGTCTTTCCCCTGCAAGCCGTGTTCTTGTTATCCGACCCAACTGCGGACTTTACCGGCGGCGAGTTTGTGCTGACCGAACAGCGGCCCCGCATGCAATCGCGCGCCGAAGTCGTACCGCTACGTCAGGGCGATGGTGTCATCTTTCCGGTGCATAACCGGCCCGTGCAAGGCAAGCGCGGCATCTACCGGGTTAATATGCGCCATGGTGTGAGCCGGGTACGTTCGGGACACCGCCAGACTCTCGGCATAATTTTTCACGACGCTAAGTAAGCTGTACCGGACCCGCCACAGTGAGCGATCTGCTGAGCCACCTCGACACCGAACCTGATATCGAAACCCTTGCCGACGGCGCCACGCTGCTGCGTGGGTTCGCCGCAAAGGAGGCCGCCAGCTTGGTGGCGGCAGTCGAGGCAATTGCCCGGATGGCCCCGTTTCGCCAGATGGTAACGCCGGGCGGCTATACGATGTCGGTCGCCATGACCAACTGCGGCGACGCCGGCTGGGTCAGCGACCGCGCCGGCTATCGCTACGATCCGAACGACCCAAAGACGGGCCGGAGCTGGCCCAGTATGCCGCCGGCGTTCCTCGATCTCGCGGGCCGGGCAGCCGCCGCGGGCGGATTTGGCGGGTTCGCGCCGAACGTCTGCCTGATCAATCGCTATACGCCGGCGGCGCGGCTATCACTGCATCAGGACAAGGATGAAGGCGATTTCACTGCGCCAATCGTGTCGGTCTCCTTGGGCCTACCGGCCACATTCCTGTTCGGTGGCCTGAAGCGCAACGAACGGCCGCGGCGCATCCGGCTCGAAAGCGGCGACGTCGTCACCTGGGGTGGTCCCGCCCGAATGGCTTATCACGGCGTTGCCCCGCTGAAAGTTGGCACCGACCCGCTGACAGGTGACTGCCGCCTCAACCTGACGTTCCGCACGGCACACACCGCTACGGCTCCATAGCCGGACAATTACAAGCAGCGGCGGAAGGGACGGAAGCGGTACGCGAGACAACGCTTAGAAAGGTCTCGGCCCGCCCCACGTCAGCCAATCTTCAAGATCGGCCATCTCCGGCATTGCCGCCATAAACAGGTCTTGCATGGCACCGAAGACTGCGGCGGCACACAGACCCAAAATCGCCCATCCGAGGCCTATCAGTGTTCGCGTCGCCCGCGTCCGACCGCCCCAGCTTTCATGCCTGCGGGCGGTTCGCAAAAAACGTCCCTCGCCGAGGGCCGCATCAGCCAAATTCCCATAATGCATCGTCATCATCCCACACCCCAATTTCTTTTCAGCCCCGTTTCCCGCCGTGAACGGGGCTTTAGGTCCTTTATTGAACATTGTTCAATTAAACATAGTGCATTAATGAACGACGTTCAATAGGTTATGGGAACTTTTTTTGAACCTCCGAGGAGCGCCATGGCACGCCGGTCGGATCATTCACGCGAACAGCTCGCCGATATGGCGATAGCCGCCGCCGCGAAGATTGCTGAGAGCGATGGATTACGCGGTGTGACTGCGCGCGGGATCGCCCGCGAAATCGGTTACACGGTGGGCACGCTCTACAACGTCTTCGAAAATCTCGACGACCTGCTTCGCCACATGAACGCGTCCACCATGGACGCCCTCTACGATCACGTTACCGCTCACCCGGTCGATGGCGATCCCGAATTGGCCCTGCGCAGCTTGGCCCGGCGGTATCTGGAGTTTGTCGGTAAGCATCCACGCCTGTGGTCCGCGGTTATCGAGTTCGATCCGCAAGACGACGCGCAAACCCCGGATTGGTATCTGCACAAAGCACAGCGGCTTGTGAAGCTCGGGGAGGACGCCATTGCCGATCTGTTTGGCGCAGACGAAGCCGCGTCGCGCGAGCTCAATGCCTATGTCCTATGGAGCGCGCTTTACGGCGTCACCGCGTTGGCTCAAACGACAAGCTTACCGGAGGGCAAAGTGCCGGAAGAGTTGATCGATCTTCTGGTGACCAACTACATAGCCGGACTCAAATCACGGTAGGCGATGGAACGGGCTACTCGTCACCGATTCGTGAAAACCGAAGTCGACCGCAACGGCTATTCGCCGCTATGATCTCCTGACGGGCAAGCGAAACAATCGCCGCCGCAAACAAAGGGAGAGCCTCATGGTCCGTTTATTTGCGCGTCACCCGGTTAACGACTACGCGACCTGGCGGGTCGCCTATGACGATTTCGATGCGACCCGCACCGAGATGGGTGTCACCGGCCACGCCGTCTATCAGTCGGTCGACGACCCCAACGATGTTACGCTGTGGCATGATTTCGATACGCGCGACGCAGCCGAAGCGTTTATTTCGTCCGATCAGCTGAAAAGCGCAATGCAAGACGCAGGGGTCGCCGGTCCGCCGACGCTCTGGATCACCAACGAGAGCGGCTAATCCCGCCTTCGGCAGTTGGCCTCAGCTCGGACTTAACGCGCCAATAGCGCGGTGACGATCTGCGCCCATTCCTCAGAGGACGATTGCGTCGGAAACGGCTGACCGGCCCGCTCGTACCAACCCGCGGCGTTGTCGTCATCGCCTTCGATGCGGTGCAAATAGCCATGCACCCAACGGCCGCGGGCGTCGCGCTGCCGCTGGACCAAATTGTGCGCGGTGTTCCAATCGCTGGACATTTCGCCATCGGCGCTTTGCGGGCTTGTGGCGCCGGGTCCGTTCGCCCGCGCTTCGTACCACAGGGCTTGGAGCGCGTTGTCGAGCCCGTCTGGGGGTCCGTCGTCGCCCAACGATGCGGTGAACGCGTCGAGGGAGAGGTTGTCGGTGTCGTTTGTCATACTTGTAAAGCTTAGTCTGCAACGGCGCGCCGGCAACCCCACCAACAGCTCATCGTCACATCTGCCTTGCATTCGCGCCGTGTTCGGATAACCGTGGCGCCGCGAGCCGCTCGATTCGATACAGGAATGACACCACTCACCTACAACCGCGCCCATGTCGCTGTGCTGTCGATATTGCTGGCGGCGTTCGTACTGCGCGTGCTCGCCCAGTTGGCGCAGGCTTATTCGAGTATCGAATGGCTGCCTCCGTTCTCTGCATGGGCGGCGGGCGGACTGCCCTACCCGGTACTGGTCACCATCCAGGTGGTCATTATCGCCGTAGCCGTGGACATCATCCGCAAGCTGTCTCGCGGAAGAGTGCGCGCGCAACGACGTTGGGCTTACTGGCTGTTCGGTCTCGGCGGAATCTACTTCGCCGCCATGACGTTTCGGCTCGTCGCCGGGCTAACATTTCTCGCCGACAGCGCCTGGTTTGCGGCGAGCCTGCCGGCGGCGTTCCACATCGTGCTCGCTGTATTCATCCTCACATTGGCGCACTACCACTGGTCGAAGGCCTAGACGGATTTGGCAACAAACATACCGCGATGCGCTCGACCGGCCGCCTCCGATCGCCTACCTTTGCCCGCCCGGTGTACGCTCGTCGCCGGCTTCACAAAGGGGATAGACCTACATGGCGGCGACTTATTCCATCTGCGTTTTGCCCGGCGATGGCATTGGACCCGAGGTGACCGATTGCGCGCGCCGCGTGCTCGACGCGCTGGCGGCGAGCGGTGGACCGAGCTTCACCTATGACGTCCGGCCAGCCGGCCATCACATGTTTCTCTCCGACGGTCATGCGATGCCCGAGGGTACGCTTACCGCAGCCAAGGCTGCCGACGCCGTGCTGGTTGGCGCCATCGACGTGGCGCAAATCCCGCCCGGGGGCGGCGATCCGCTTGGCGAATTGCGCACTGGTCTTGAGGTTGGCGCGAGCATCCGGCCATCGCGCGCCATTGCCGGCGTCACGTCACCCTCTGACGACATCGACTGTGTGGTGGTGCGCGAAGTAACCGAGGGTCTGTATTCACGCATCGAACATCAAATCGATGACGACACCGCACATGCGGTACGCGTGATCACACGCACTGCATCGTCGAAGGCTGCGCGCCTGGCCTTCGAGCAGGCCAAAGCGCGCAACAGCAAGCACCGCGTGACAGCGGTTCACAAGATCGGCGTGCTCAAGCTGACCGACGGGTTGTTCCTAGAGGCCGCGCGCGAAGTGGCGAAAGACTATCCCGCTATCGAGTTCGAAACACGCAACATCGACGCTTGCGCCATGGAGATGGTGCGCGACCCAGCGCATTTCGATGTCATTCTGGCGACCAACGCCTTCGGCGATATCTTGTCCGACATCGGGGCCGGACTCTCCGCCGGATTGGGCCTCGCTGCGTCAGCCTGTATCGGCGACCGCTGGGCCTACTTCGAGCCGGTGCACGGCACCGCGCCTGACATCGCCGGCAAGGGCGTCGCTAATCCGTGCGCCACGGTGTTGAGCACGGCAATGATGCTGCGTTATTTGGGCGAAACGGCCAGCGCCGATGCCATCGAAGGAGCAGTCGCCGACGTGCTCTCCGCCGGCGACATCCGCACCGGCGATCTCGGCGGCTCGGCGACGAGCGCCGAAATGACCGACGCAATTATCGACGCACTCGCAGCGCGAATTACCTGAGAACGCGCCCCGCGACCTTGAGACGCTGCACCGAGTCACCAGCGAGGTGGCTCCAGATGAAAGAATCGCGCACCAGCTTATCGACCCCGCGGTCCATCGGCGCACCGGCGTAATCGTGAATGTCCATGTTGAGCTCGGTCACCTCTTGCACCGTGTCGGTCGAGAGATTCATCGCCAAACCGGCGTTGGTGGAATGGATCTTCTGGTCATGCTCCCAGGCCACACGCATCACAAAGGACCGTAGCGCCTCGGTGAGCATATTCATCCGGCCGATCTTCAACTGTATCTGCTGCTGCGCCGCCAGCGGTTCGCCCCCGGAACTATGGGAGCGGGCCAAGGCGAGCGCCTGCTCGCAGGCGGCATCGCAGATGCCCAGGGCGTTGGACGCAAGCTCGAGATCGCCGAACATGTCGCCCGACCGGTCGCCATCGCCCTTGCGCAAACCGGCGTTGGTCTCGCCGATCTGATTGGCTACCGGCACGCGGGCATCCTCGAAGATCATTTCGCCGTTCTGGTAAAAGCGCCAGCCGCTTTTGTTGTACACCTTGCCGTAGCGGAAACCAGGCGTATCCGCTGGCACCAACAGTATCGTCGTGCCTTCATAGAACGGCACGGAGAAGTCGGTGCGCACATACAGAAAGAACAGCTTGGCGATATTGCCATGGGCGATGAACTGCTTCTCGCCGTTCAAGACCCAATGGTCGCCGTCGAGTTCGGCACGCAAACGCACACCGATCTTGGTGTCGCCGAGCGGCGGCAACCGATTGTCCGAGCCGCTGTTGGCCTCGGTCTGGCCGAAACCCAGCACGAACGTGTCATCTTCCAGGAACGGCTTAAGGAAGCGTTCCTTTTGTTCGTCGGTACACGCAGCCGCGATCAGATGACTCCACTTCCAGCACTGGCTGAAAGTTTTGGAGATGGCGCTGTCGGCCTTGGCAAGCTCGGTCATCACCAGCGCCTGGGTGACATAGTCGATACCGTGGCCGCCCTGTTCCTTGGCCACCACCGCGGTGCGAAAGCCGAGCTTGGAGCCCTTCTTGATAAGCTCCCAGTCGATAGTCTCCGCCGGATCGGCGATGCGGTCACGCTCAAGCGAAACAGGTTTTATTTCTTCCTCGGCGAATTTCCGCGCCTTCATTTGCCAGGCGGTTTGTTCTTCGTTCAGCGAAAAATCCATGATGACCTCCTCGGTCTTATTCTTATTCAACAGCCCGAGACTAAGTCTGGCGGTAGCCTGCCAGGGCCTCGGCGATTCTCAGCTTGGAGTCGCTGGCGCCGTCTCCGGAATGCAAAAACATCTTTGTATCGTGGATGTATTTCTGCAGCGGCATATCGCGCATCACGCCCATGGCGCCGAAGCACTCCGCGGCATCTTTGGCCGCGTGGTACAGCATTCCCGCCGTTGCGACCTGGGCGACCCTGGCGTGCGGCAGGTCGGATAGGCTGCCATCGGCCTGAGCTTCAGGATGATCCGACGCCCATGCTGCCTGCCAGATGATGCTGCGCGCGGTTTCGAGACTGACCGCGATACCGGCCAGTTTATCGCCAATCGCCTGATGCTCGATGATCGGGCGGCCGCCCTGGACCCTGAGCTTGGCGTAATCGACCGCCGTCTCGAAGGCGGCGCGCGCGACCCCCAAATTGATCGCTTGCGCGATCGGCGAACCTCCGGCGTCAAGGCCGGCGTCGTGCGCATCGAGCAGGTTTTCGGCCGGCACCTGACAGTCGCTAAACGTCACGTCGCCGCACGATCCGTGGTACCAGCCGCCGTCGCGGTCAATCTCGCTAACGGTAATCCCTGGAGCGTCGTGGGGCACCAGGAACAAACCCGTGCCAGACCCCGTCGCAGCTTCAACGACGAACAGCTTCGCGACAGTTGCGTTGGCAACCCGGTTTTTGACTCCGTCAACAATCCAGCCGCCATTCGGCGCCTTCGCCGCGGTCGTCTCGAGGCCGGCGTTGCTGGAAACCGGCCGGTGGTAGTTGACCCCCAAAGCCGTCTCGGAATCCGGTTCGCGGCTGGCGAGCGCCAGATGGTAGCCATTGTCATCGAGAAACGCCGGGAGAAAACGTGCACGCTGTTCGTCGTTCATCAGCCGGCCAAACAACCCGCCGCCCAGCGCCGCGGTTTCCATGAGGACCGCCGCAACATCGACATCGCCTGCTCCGAGCTCTTCGGCGACAAGACAACAGGTGAGCGTATCGGCACCCGCGCCGCCGGCCTCTTCGGCAAGCGCCAATGTGCGCAGGCCGAGCGCGGCGGCGTTGTCGATCAGTTCCACCGGTAATGGCGGCGCG
Organism: Alphaproteobacteria bacterium; assembly: GCA_965267185.1. Classification (GTDB taxonomy): domain Bacteria; phylum Pseudomonadota; class Alphaproteobacteria; order UBA6615; family UBA6615. The sequence continues at coordinate 2,112,407 of OZ253937.1, forward strand.
AACGGCTCGAGCCGCTCGGGCTGCAGCGCGACCGGGGTGACTTCCTGGGCGACGAAGTCGCGCACCGTATCGCGAATGGCGAGCTGTTCCTCGCTTAGATGAAGATCGTACATGGCAGTTCCCTGCTCTTGTTTACGTGGATACCGAAGCAAGGATAGATGAAATGACGGCCGGCGTAGAGTCGCCCGCGAATTAGCCACACCACGCTGCATTCAAACGACATTCCCGTTTAGTTCAGCTTGTCACTCTTCATCCAAGGAGATATCGTCGGCGCATAGTTCCCGGGTCGCCTGCGCCTTGCCGGGACGACGAACGCTAGGCGGTTAGTGGCGGTCAAAGGCAAAACAGCGGGGTCAATTCGATGAACAAAACATCTGTAACGTCCATTATCGTCGGCATCGCGGTTGTCGTGGTGGTCATCATCGCCATCGCCTTCGAAGACGACACGGCGGGGCCGGCAGGAAGCGCCAAAATCGGTGCGCTGATGCCGACAACCGGCGGCCTGCAAGTCTATGGCGAAGCCTCGATCAACGGGTTGCGCCTGGCCATCGACGAAGTAAATGCCGCCGGCGGCGCCTTTGATGGCGCGGTTGAGCTGGTGTTCGGCGACACCCAGACCAATCCGCAGGCCGGCGTCGATGCCGCCAAGCGATTGGTGTCGACAGAACGCGTGGCTGGGCTGGTCGGTGCGTTGTCGAGCGGTGTCACCATCCCCATCGCCAGTTCGGTGTCGTCAGTGGAAGGCGTGCCGCAAATTTCCAACGCCTCCACCTCTCCGGTGATCACCGGCCTGGCGGATAACGACTTCCTGTTCCGCACCGTGCCCCACGACGCGCTACAGGGCGTCATTCTGGCCGACGTGATGAAGCAAAAAGGTATCGACAAGGTCAGCGTCATCTACATCAACAACGACTACGGCCAGGGTCTGGCCGAGGCGCTGGAGGAATCCTATGGCGGCACCATCACCGGGATGGTCGCCTACGAGGAAAAACAAGCCTCCTACCGTGGCGAACTCTTGAAGGCCAAAGAGGGTGGCGCCGACACGCTGGTGCTGATCGGTTATCCGGGCGACGGTATCCCCATCTTGCGCCAATCGCTCGAGGAGGGTGTTTTCGACAGTTTCGTCTTCACCGACGGCTTGAAGGCGCAAGAAGTCGTCGACGCCATCGGCGGCCCGCTCGATGCGGCTTTCGGCACGGCCCCCAGCGCCGATCCCGATAGCGCGGCGGCGAAGCGATTCCGCGAGATGTACGAAGCGAAGTTTGGTGAGCTGCCGCCACAGCCGTTTATCGACTCCTCTTATGACGCCGGGATTCTGTTGTCGCTGGCGATCCACAAGGCGGGATCGACCGACGGCGCCGCGGTGCGCGACGCATTGCGCGAGGTCGCCGGCCCGCCGGGCGCTCAGTTCGGACCAGGCCAGTACAGCGAGGCCAAAGCAGCGCTCGACCGGGGCGAGGATATCGACTACCAGGGCGCCGCCGGCACCCAGGATTTCGATGCCGCCGGCGACGTGCCCGGCACCTATTCCCATTGGGCAATACAAGGCGGCGAGATCAAAGAGGTGGAACTGATCCGGCCCTAAAGCCCGGTCTATTTCTCGGGGATCAAGCCCTCGGGACGGGACAGCAGGATAATCTGCAGTAGCGCACCGATGAGGAGAATGCGCACCGAGCCGGCGCGCGCCTGCAGGTCGAAGGGCAGAAACTCGGCGGTTAAGAAACCGGTCCCGGACCAAATGCCCCAGATCAGGAACGCACCTAACAAGGCGCCCTTGTTGTTGCCGCTGCCGCCGGCGATCAGCATCACCCAGACGACGAAGGTGGTGATCAGCGGATCGAAGGCCTCGGGGCTGATGAAGGCGATGAAGTGGGCGTAGAGCGCACCGCCCAACCCCATCACCGCCGCACCCAGTACAAACGCCTCGAGGCGGAAGCGCAGCACATTCTTGCCTGCGGCCTGGGTCGCCGGCTCGCTTTCCCGCAACGCCCGCTGCACCCGGCCCCACGGCGCGCGATAGAGGCGCTCGATGGCGAAGAACGCGACCGCCAAGGCGATTGCGACGATCGCCAGGAAGATCAGCGCCGGCACATCGCCCGGCAGGTCGGCGAACGGCCGCGGAATGCCGGGAATGCCCCGCACGCCATTGGTCAGCCAGGCTTCGTTTTTCAGCACGAGCCGGATGATCTCAGCGATGCCGATGGTGCCGATTGCCAAATAATCGGTGCGCAGATTGACCGTGACGATACCGATCAACACCGCGAGCGCAGCGCTGAGCAGGATCGCCACCGCAAGCCCAACGACGAACGGCAGGCCGAAGCCACCGACATAGGCGTCGCTGGGTGCGGTGGTGAGGATCGCCGATGTGTACGAACCGACCGCCCAGAAAGCGGCGATACCGAGGTTGAACTGGCCCGAATAGCCCCACTGCACGTTGAGGCCGAGCGCAAACACACCGTAGATGCCCGCCAGCGTCAGAAAAAAGACGGCAAAGCTGATGAGACCCGGCAGTTCCATCAGCGGCCTCGCATCAGCCCGGTGGGCCGCCAGATCAGCATGATCACGATCACGGCGAACGCGACGGCGGGCTTATAGACCGGCGCGATCGCCAAGGTCGACATCTCGGTGGCGATGCCGATCGCCAAGCCACCGAGAATGGCGCCATAGGGTTGGCCGATACCGCCGAGGATCGCCGCGGCGAACACCGGCAGCAGCAGGTTCCATCCCAGGAGCGGCACCAACCTCGTGTCGAGGGCGAGGAAGATGCCTGCGGCGGCGGCCAGGGCGCTGCCGATGATCCAGGTCCAGATGACCACCTGTTCGGTATTGATCCCCGTCACCCGCGCCAGATCCGGATCGTCGGCCATGGCGCGCATCGCCTTGCCAGTGCGCGTGCGTTGTAAGAACAGATGCAGAGCAGTGACCAGAACAATCGCACCGACCACAATCGTCACATGGTCGGGCTTGATACGCAGGCCGCCGACGATCCAGGGCGGCTGGATCCCTTGATCGTAGACCACCGTATCGACGCCCCACACCAGCTCGATCACCGCGCGCAGCATCAGCGCCACACCGAACGAGGAAAACAACAGAATGACCGGCGCGGTGCGCCGCAGCCGCCGGTACAACACCTGATCGATGAGAATAGCAACGGCAATGGTGAGCACGAGGGCGAGCGGGAACGCGGCCAATAGCGGCCAACCTAAGCCCGCGACGAAGGCGAAAGCGAGGTACGCCCCCAAGGTCATCATGTCGCCATGGGCGAAATGAGCGAACCGGAGGATGCCAAACAGTAGCGAGACGCCGACTGCACCGAGCGCGATGATGCCGCCCAGCACGACGCCGAACACCAGCAGTTGGGCAACCTCGATCATGCGCTACCGCCGAGAAACGCTTCGCCGACATCACGGCTGGCCAGCAAGTTGGCGCCGGTATCCTCGATGCGGCAGGCGCCCATCACCAGCACGTAGCCGCGATGAGCCAGCTGCAACGCCCGCTTGGCGTTCTGCTCGACCATCAGCACAGCGATGCCGCGCTGGTTGATCGCAACAATACGTTCAAAAATCTCGTCGACGAATTTGGGCGACAACCCAGCGGTCGGCTCGTCGAGCAAAAGCAACCGGGGATTGACCATCAGGGCCCGGCCGATCGCCACCATCTGGCGTTGGCCCCCGGAGAGTTGACCTGCCGGTTGCCGCCGCCGCTCCGCCAGTACCGGAAAGATATCGAAGATCGCCGCCATGTCGTCGCTGTAATCGTCGGTGCGGGCGTAGGCGCCCATCTCGAGATTCTCAGAGACACTAAGCGTGGGGAAAACATTGCGCTCTTGGGGCACGTAACTCATGCCCCGCGCCACCAGCCTATCGGGCCGCAGGTTGGTGATCTCGCTATCCTCGAATGTGACCGTGCCCTGCCGCAGCGGCACCAAGCCGAAGAGAGCTTTTATGAGGGTCGATTTGCCCGCCCCGTTGGGCCCGATGATGACGACGATTTCGTCGGAGTCGACGCGGATATCGGCGCTGTTGAGGATATCGACCCCGCCATAGCCACCATAAAGATCGGTTGCGGTCAGCAAACTCACGGCGTTGCCTGCGAACTGTTATCGATATCGAAGTCGCGCACCGGTGTGCCACCGAGATAGGCTTCCAATACTTCGTCGTTACGGCGCACGTCTTCGAAAGATCCCTCGACGAGCACCCTTCCCTCGGCCATCACGATCACCGGATCACAAAGGCGGGCGACCACGTCCATATCGTGCTCAATGATGCAAAAGGTATAGCCGTGCTCGCGGTTGAGCCGCGCGATATCGTCGAGCAGCGTGGACAAAAGCGTGCGGTTGATGCCGGCGCCGGGCTCGTCGAGCAGGATGGTCTTGCCACCCGACATCATGGTGCGGCCCAGCTCGACCAGTTTCTTCTGCCCGCCTGACAGATTGCCGGCGCGCTCATCGGCCAGCTTGGTGAGATTGAGAAAGCCAAGCACCTCGTCGGCACGTTCGCCGATCGCCGCATCTTCGTGTGCCACGCGGCCGCTGCTGAACCAGGCCGTGAATAGATTCTCGCCGCTCTGCTCAGCGGGCACCACCATCATATTTTCGCGCACGCTCATGCGATCGAACACATGGGGAATTTGAAAAGTGCGCACCAATCCGCGGCGGAACAGGCGGTGGGGCGGCCAGCCGGTGACGTCGGCGCCGTCGTGCAGGATGGATCCACCATCAGGCCGGAGAAACCCAGCGATGATGTTGAACAGGGTGGTCTTACCGGCGCCATTGGGGCCAATCAAGCCGGTGATGCTGCCCTCGGGAATATCAAAGCTGCAGTCGTCGACGGCATGAATACCGCCGAAATATTTATGGACGTGATCGACGCGTATCATGACGTCGCGGGTAAGCGCCTCTCATCGGAACGTTGAAACGACCCTAGCAGCGCTAGTTTAGTACCAGGGCAACGGGATTCGGTGAAAAGCCTTGCCCTCGCTTTAAGGCGTTGCAGTGCGCCGGTCTGGCGTGCGCCCACGGCTCATCAGCACGACACCGACAATAACCAAGGCAAACGCGATCATGTGGAAGAGCTCCAGCGTTTCTCCTAGGAGAACGATCGCCATCCCGGCGGTGAAGACCGCGCGCAGATAGTGGCCGACACTCGCTTTGGCCGGACCGAGGATCAACACGCCCATATTGTTGAGCCCGACCGCGACCACGGCGATCGCGGTGCCGACCCAAGCAACGACCAGCAAAGATTGGGTCGTGACCGGCATCGGCAAGTAGGTGATCGACTCGTAAATATAGAATGGCGCGAGAGCCACCATGCCGAACATTTGTACCACCACGAGAATAAGCATCGGTCCGATCGAAGCCGGCACCCGGCGCAAAATAACTGTGTAGAAGGCAAAAGATGTGGTGCCGAGGAGCAGCAACAGATCGCCGCCGCCGAACGAAAGCGCACTCAAGGCCAACGGATTGCCCCGCGACAGGATCACCAGCACACCGACCGCGGCGACGACAATGCCAAGGGCCTGCTTACCGTTGATTGTGTGCTTGAGAATGAGCCAGGCGAGAATCACCGTAATCGCAGGCTGCGCCGTGGCAATGACGCCACCGTTGAGCGCCGTGGTGAAATTATAGGCGAGATAAACCGTCGCGTTGCCCAAGGGCATAAACGCGAGCGACATCACAAAGAACAGTTTCCAATGGCGCAGGATGACCTGGCGCTGCAGCAAGAGATCGCGCCAGGCAAACGGCAGCAGCACCAAAGCGCCCACAGCGATACGCCAGAACGCGAGCCCCATCGGCGGTATCTCGCCGCTGACATAGCGGCCCAGCACGTGATTGGTGGAGACGACCAACGCGCCCGTCGCCAAGAACGCCCAAGGCCATGCGCCATGGCCAAATCGCTGTTCAGCGACACTTACCACCGCAAATCTCCGTTGCTTGCAGCGGGCCGCGCACGCTGCATTTTATCGATATTACGCGCGAACAAACCGCGCCGCCATCGTCGCGGCGCACGTCTGGCCCGCTGAATCCGCATTCCAGGCGCGCGATTGCCGCCATGTCGGCCAATCCCTAGTCTAGTCGCCGAAATGAACAAGCGCGGTGCAACGCAGGGAGATAAACATGGCAGGCGAGATCAGACGGGTGGTGACCGGCCACGACGCGAACGGCAAAGCAACGGTGATATCCGACGGCCCGGCGCCGTTCGTGCACGTCAATCCGCAGAAATCGCAATCCTCGACCGACATTTGGCGCACCGGCGACATGCCGGTCACCATCGTGGCCGAGCATGAGGAACCGACCCTGGGGCCGCGCCGCCAGAGGCCCACCGCCAACGGCACCGTGATCCGCATCAACCGCTTTGAGCCCGAATCCGAAGAGGTGCGCAACATGAGCGTCGACGAGGCGCGCGCGGTGTTCGCCGCCCTGGGCAACGAAGAAGGCTCGACTTTTGGGCGCGGCGGCTCCCACCCCATGATGCACCGCACGGAAACGATCGATTATGCGGTAATCCTCTCGGGCGAAATCACCATGGTGCTCGATGACCAGGACGTGCACCTGAAGGCCGGCGACGTCGTCGTGCAATGCGGTACGAATCACGCCTGGAGCAACCGCTCGGACGAGGTCTGCGAGGTATTGTTCGTGCTCATCGACGGCAAATTCGACGATGGCCTGAAAGAAAAACTCGACGCCATCGCATAAGTCCGTGGACGAAGTCTCGATCCAGCTTGGCGTTCCCGACGATCAGGTAAAAGCCGCGGCCGAACTCTACGGCGCAGCGCTCGGTGAGAAACTTACGCCGTTTCTGGGCCAGTTGGATCGCGCGGCCCCCTTCCTGGCATCGGGTTTGGTGAAGGATCGCGCGTTCGTGGCGCTCCAGGGCGGGCGGTTGGTGGGGATTGCCGGGTTCGAGCTCGACGGTCAGGGTCTGTTCAAAATCACGTTCAAACAAATGATCGAAGCGTACGGCTGGTCCGCCCTGCTCCGCTATCTCGGTCTGGCTCTGCTTGAACGCAAAGAGGAACCCGATTGTTTACTTATGGACGGCATCGCCGTCGCCGACGATGCGCGGGGTCGGGGGATTGGAAGCCGCCTCTTAAACGCGCTCACCGAACATGCGAGCGCTCTCGGCAAGGCAAGCATTCGGCTTGACGTCATCGACACGAACCCCAACGCCCGGCGGCTTTATGAACGGATGGGCTTCAACGCCGAAAAAACCGAAGACATCGGTCCTCTGCGCTGGATCTTTCCCTTTCAAAAGGTCACTGAAATGCGAAAACCGATAGATCCAAAGGGCACCGCGCACTGAAATACGCGAGGCGATTGCCGATCTGCTCTAGGACGCCAGCTCTCGGCGCACCAGATCGATGTTTGCCTGATCGGGTTCCAGCTCGCCGGCGTGAATGCGGGCGGTTAAATCGACAAGCACGTCACTCACCGGCGTCGGCCGGCCATTCTTCGCGCTTTCCTCGGCAATCAGCCCGTTGATCATGTCGATCTCGGAGTAACGGCCCTTCATGTGATCCTGCAGCACGGTGTTGAGCGCCGTCGGTCCGACATCGCGGGTGATTTTCTCAAGTAGGGTTTCCAGCAGATTGTTGGTGTTTTCGACGTCCTCCGGCTTGAGCCCGAAAATCGGCACGACCTTGTAGCCAAGCAGTTGGCCGGCCGCCAACGCCTCCTCGCCGGAGCGCAGGAACAGCTCACGCGCGCCGGGTAGTTTGAAAACCTGCTCGTTGGTCGCTCCCAGAATCGCTTTCAGCGCCATCGTCATCGCGTTGACGATGAGCTTCATCCACTTCGCCGAAATAATATCGTCGGTGATGTCGACCTTGCCGGCGTGGCGCAGCACGTCGGCAACCTCTTCCACCCGGTCGGCATGGGCGGGATCGAACGCACCAACGCCGAACCAGGTCCCCTCCGGCGGCGTGTTGCGGGTAATCTCGCCGGGTTCGAAGAGCTGCGACGACAACTCGACGACGCAGCCAACCGTGCGCTCCGGCCCGACGATCTCGGCGATCATCTCAGCCGTCATACAGTTTTGTACCGCCACCAGAAGGCCATCTTCGCTGAGATACGGCTCGATGAATTCAGTGAGCCAGCGGGAGTCGTAGGCTTTCGACGTGAGAAGCACCACATCGAACTTTTCGGTGAGCGTACAAACATCGGATAGGTGATAGGCCTTCACCGCCACGTTGTACTCTTCGTCCTTGGTCGTGATGGTCAGGCCGTTCGCCCGCATCGCCTCGATATGGGCCGCCCACTGGTCAATCAGCGAAACATCGAGTCCGGCTCGGGTGAGGTCTGCTGCAATGCAGCTACCGTTCGCGCCGGTCGCCAGCACGGCGATCTTCTTGCTCATCGTACCATCCCCTTACTCGCCGGATACCCGCCAGGGGTCAGCTCCGGCAAGATTACCGGTTTATGTAAGCGGTTGAAACGTAGGGCAGAAATTGGTCGGGGAGAGAGGATTCGAACCTCCGGCCCCTACGTCCCGAACGTAGTGCTCTACCAGGCTGAGCTACTCCCCGACCGGCGGGCTTCTATACACACAGCGCCTCCCCTTGGCAATGACCGGCGGGGCGCCGCGGCTAGCGTACCACCAGGACCGAACCTTCGTGGTGACGCACGACCCGCGCGGCGTTCGGGCCGATGAGGAAATCCTTCAATTCGGGCCGGTGGGAGGCGAGTAGGATAAGGTCGGCCTTGATGTCCCGCGCGGTGCGTAGAATCTCGTCATAGACCGTACCGTTTCCGACGATATGCTGCACTTTCACCCCGTCAGGAACATTCTTGCGCACGAACTCATGCAACTGCTCGCGCGCAGCCTCGAGCGCCTTTTCCTCGAAATCATCGGGGAAATAGGTGCCGACCACCGCCATGCCGAAGTCGGGCACCACGTTCAGAACATGCAGCGTGGCGCCGAACGCTTTGCAGTACTCGACCGCAGTGGGCAACGCCTTCTCCCAAGAACTTTTCTGGTTGAGATCGACGGGGAACAGGATGTTTTTATACATTGTCTCTCCTCACCCGGGCTGCGCGACGGGCGCACCGGGATCGCGGCCGCTTCGCCGCCGTTTCTGATAGAGATACATCAAGAAGTAGAGCGCGAGCGCAACCAATTGGATGATCCAGCGTGGCGTACCGATATCGTCGGCGACGAGGCCAGGTCGGAACATCGCAATCGCCAATATGAGCAAGAATATTCGCTCGGCCCAGTTGCAGTCGTCGGCAAAGAAGCCTTGCATGAACGCGGCGAAAGCGAACATTGCGAACAGAGAGATGACAAAGACCCAAACGAGCACAAATATGTTGTTGATCCAAATGATGTCGCCATTCTCGGCTACACCCGAGATCATCAACAGCTCGGTGTTGAAAATGAAGACGAAGGGCAGGATTGCCGTCCGCATATCGTAGGTGAAGCCTTGCACACCGGTTTTGATCGGATCCGATCCGGCAATGGCAGCACCCGCATAAGCCGCGAGACCGACTGGCGGCGTGTCATCGGCGAGAATGCCGAAATAGAACACGAACAAATGGGCAGCGATGAGCGGGAAGATCAAACCCGCATTGCCGCCCAACTCAACGATCACCGGTGCCGTCAACGTCGCCATCAAAATGTAGTTGGCCGTGGTCGGCAGGCCCATGCCAAGAATCATGCTGGTGATGGCCGTAAGGAGCAGCATCACGATGACGCTGCCGCCTGAAATTGTCTCAATCAGGTTGACGAACCGCCCGGTCAATCCGGTCGTGGTTACAACGCCGACGATGATGCCGGCCGCCGCCGTGGCGACACCAACGCTCATCATCGAGCGGCCGCCGGCGACTAATCCGTCCCAGATATCCTTGAGACCGTCGAGGAAGGCTGCACCCAGGATGGGTCCGAGCTTGGCATCAGCATCAATGTTGCCGGCCTTCTTCTGCGCACCCAATGCCAAATAGGCAATGATCGGCCGCTGCACAATCATGATGACCGCGAGGGCCTCAATAGCGAAGAGCGCTGATGTGATGGGCGAAAACCGTGCAATCACAAGGAAGTATATGAGCACGATCAACGGCACCAGATAATGGATGCCATTCAAGAACGTCTTGAGCAACGGCGGCAGTTCGCTTTTCGACAATCGCGGCAGCTTGAGTTTCAGCGCTTCCAGGTGAACCACATAGAACAGCGCTAAATAGGAAATAATCGCCGGGAACAGCGCCGCGCGCACCACATCCAAATAGGGTATTCCGATGATGTCGGCCATGATGAACGCAGCCGCACCCATGATCGGCGGCATCAATTGGCCGTTGGTCGAGGCCGCTACCTCGACGGCTCCCGCCTTATAGGCCGGCAAGCCGACCTTTTTCATTAGAGGAATCGTAAAGGTGCCAGTCGTCACCGTATTTGCAATCGACGAGCCCGAAACGAGCCCGGACAAGCCCGACGCGACAACAGCCGCTTTAGCGGGACCGCCAGTTTTATGGCCCAGCCCGGCAAAGGCGATATCGATGAAATATTTCCCAGCGCCAGCTTTATCGAGCAGCGCCCCGAACAAGACGAACAAGAAAACGAAGCTCGTTGAGACGCCAAGTGGTACACCGAAGATGCTGGTATCGGTCAAATACATCTCCGACACGAAGAAGTCGAAGCTAGTACCGCGATACCGCAAAATATCTGGCATCCATGGCTCACTACCGATGAACGCGTAAACTATAAAAATTACGCAGATCGTGCTCAGGGCTACGCCAAGCGCCCGACGGGCAGCCTCTAACAGCAAGACGATCAGGACCGAACCGATAACGACGTCCTGCATCTCGCCGATGCCGCCGAGGCCCTCGATGCGTTTCGCGAACACAGCGATATAGAGCGAAGATGCCGACGCTATAACCGCAAGGATAATGTCGATAACCGGTATGAAATCGCGGTTCGACCGCTTCGGGCGTAGGAACGGCAGCAGACCATATAACAAGCGAACCCAGCCCGGCGGGTTGTGATAGTTATAGGCTGGGTAAGCTAGATAGACGAGCGCCAGTGCAAAACCGAGATGCCAGGATCTCGCTAAGTTAGATGCAATCGGATCTTGGGCAATCCAGAGTTGGAACACGGACCACGCTGCGCTGAGCGCAATAATCACGCCAACGGCAATACGGTTTTTGGGATTTCGCGGGCCGCTCTCGACCTGAGCAACTAAGTCTTCCGCAGTTTGATTGGGCGCCGACTCGCCAGCCGCGCTGTTTTGGTCTGCGTTCATCCCAACCCCCCTGGAAAATGCATCGCAGCAAAATAAAACCGGACGGTGCGCTAACGCACCGTCCGGCTAAGCAACTGGACTACATCCAGCCGCGTTCCTTGTAGTACTTGACCGCACCAGGATGCAGCGGCGCGGAAAGGCCCTTCAGCATTTCTTCAGGCTGAAGGATGCGGAACGCCGCGTGGGTGCCCTTGAGCTCTTCGAGGTTCTCAAAGACAGTCTTGGTGTAATCGTAGACCACCTGATCTTCGACATCGGCGCTTGTTACCACCGTCGCCTTCACGGCGTAGGTCTCGAACTCACCAACACCTTTAACGATCCCTTCGGGGTATTTCGCCAGCACGTAGTACGGCTTGTCGGAAATGAACTTCTTGATGGCGTCTGAATTGATATCGAGGATATCGATCGCCGTGGAGTTCGCCGGCTCTTCGATCGCCGCGCTCGGCATGCCAACCGTGTAGATGAACGCGTCAATCTTCTTGTCGACCAGCGCCCGCGAGGCTTCGCCCTGCTGCAGGCCTTCAGCCTTGATATCCTTATCCGGATCGATGCCGTAGAGCGGCAGCAGATCCATCGAGTTACCGCGCTGGCCGGAACCGGGGTTACCGATATTGACGGTCTTACCCTTCAGGTCGCCGACGCTTTTGATGCCGGTGTCCGAGCGGGTTACCAACAACACGGCTTCGGGATGCGCCGAGAATACACTGCGTAGCTTACCGACCGGCTTGCCGTCCCAATCGGCCTTGCCGTTGGCGGCCTGCCAGTTGCGGTCAGACTGAGCGACGCCGAAGTCGAGGAGACCGCGGTTCACGGCGTTGACGTTGAACACCGAACCGAGCGCCGGACGGCCAACACAGTTGTACTTATCGCCGGCATGCTTGTTGATGATTTGACACGTCTGCAACGCGACCTGGTAGTAAACGCCGGTCACCGAACCGCCACCAATCAGGATGTCGCGCGATTGCGCATGGACGTCCGTCGACGTGGTAGCCGATCCGGCAAGCGCCATTACGGCAACTGCAGCTGCCGTCATTAGACCTTTACGATATTGGGACACTAGCTCTCTCCTTCTTGCCCTGATTTAGTTGTCTTTGCCGGCCTCACTTGAGGTGCGCCGGATGTCCGTATTCCGGACCTTAACCTTACACACAATCTTACGGCAGAGTCACATAACCCGGCTCCAACCTTCGTAGGACTTATCGAGGCCCACTCAGCTGCCGTCCCGGTCGCTAAAACGGCGGGCCACCGCCGGATGTAACGGCGCCGACAAGCCACCACCTACCATCTGCTCGGCATCGAGCCAGGTCAGTGCGGGGTGCAGCCGGCGCAACGTCTCCAAGTCGGCCAAGACCGCAGCGACCATAGCTTCCACCGTAGCGTCGGGCACATCGGCGCGGGTTACCAGGGTCGCGCCAACACCAAATGTCGGTACGGCTGCGTCGATACCAGCGTAGATTCCTCCCGGAATTTCCGCCACCCGATAGAACGGGTTTTCGTCCAAAAGTCGATCCGTTACCGAACCGGTCAGCGGTAGGAACGATACGTCACATTGCGCGGCGAGGCTTGCCAGGGTCGCCGACGGACTGCCGACCGCATAAGCGGCGGCGTCGATAGCGCCAGCGCAGAGCGCCACCGTTTGTTGAGAAGCGGTAAGTTCATGCGCCTCGGCAAAGTCCGACATCGACCAGCCCAACGCGCCGAGTAAATCCTCCATCATCCCGCGCGCGGCCGTCGCGGGCGCGCCCACGGCGACGCTCTTGCCTTTCAAATTGTCGAGGGTATCGATGCCGCTGCCGCGGCGGACCGCTATCACTAGCGGTTCGGCGTGGAGCGCAAGGACTGAATTAAGGTTTGAGAACGGCGTCGGATCGGCAAAAAAATTGGCGCCGGTATGCGCCCAAAACTGCCAGTCGGACTGGACGATGGCAAAGTCGGTGCGTTGGGCACGCAGCGCCTCGAGATTTTCCTTCGAGCCTTCCCCTGGAACGACGACACAGACGGGATCGTCTTCGGCCCCCGCACCGTTAACGACCTGGCAAATTGCGCCGGCGACGGGATAGTAAATGCCCGCCGCCGTACCTGTTCCGACGATAACCGTGTCACGCTCCGCGGCCGCGGCAATCCCAACGGTCCCGCCAACCGAAATGGCGAAGCAAGCAGTGCTCAAGAGGAAACGCAAACCGGACCAAAGGTTCATACCGTTACGACTCTTTCTGGTCTCACTTCCGGCACTCGGCTATCGCGGTGTCGATGGCCGTGTGCAAACGGCCAACAATCTCGTCGATTTGACTTTCGGAGACAACATACGGCGGCGCCAACAAAATGTGATCTCCTACGCTGCCGTCGATCGTGCCGCCGGCGGGGTAACACATCAAGCCATTGTCCATCGCTGCTGATTTGACGCGGGCGTGCAGGCGTTGCCCGGGGTCGAAGGGTGCCTTGGTGTCCCGGTCTGCGACCAACTCGACACCGCGAAACATGCCACGGCCCCTGATGTCACCGACATGAGGGTGCGACCCCAACGTGGTATCCAAGGCATCCATGAGGCGCGTTCCCAAACGCTGCACGGTGGCCATCGTCGCAGGGTCTTGCAGTTTTTGCTGCACCACTGCGGCTGCGGCACAGGCCGTCGCGTGTCCCATGAAGGTATGGCCGTGTTGAAAAAAGCCCGAGCCGTCATAAAACGCTTGAAAAATCTCTTCGCTGAGCAAAACAGCGCCCATCGGCTGGTAGCCCGCCGCCAAGCCTTTGGCCACGGCGACCATGTCGGGCACGATGCCGTCCTGCTCAAAGGCGTAGAGGGTGCCGGTGCGGCCGGTACCGCACATGACTTCGTCGAGCACCAATAATACGCCGTACTTGTCGCAGACCTCACGAATGCGCCGAAAATAACCCGCAACCGGTTGTACAGCCCCGCTGGTCGCACCCACGACCGTCTCGGCAACGAAGGCCGCCACGGTTTCGGGACCAAGTTCTAAAATCTTGGTCTCGAGTTCCTCTGCGAGCCGCGCCGCATACTGTTCGTCGTCTTCGCCATCGCGCCGCTCGCGGTAGGCGAAACAGGGGCTCACATGATGGCCATCGGCCATGACCGGATGGAACGGCGCGCGGCGCGGCGCATTGCCGCCCACCGCAAGGGCGCCCAAAGTGTTGCCATGGTAGCTTTGCCGGCGGGCTATATAGTGCTGCCGCGTCGGCTGACCGATTTCGACGAAGTATTGGCGCGCCATCTTGAGCGCCGACTCGACAGCTTCCGATCCTCCCGAAACCAGGTACACACGGTCGAGGCCTGCCGGCGCTCCGTCAACCATCAAATCGCCAAGCCGCTCCATTGGCTCGTTGGTGAAGAACGCGGAGTGGGCATAAGCTAAGCTGCCGGCTTGTTCCTGGATCGCGGCGATGACATCGGTATCGCTATAACCCAGGCATGACACGGCGGCGCCACCCGATGCATCGAGATAGCGCTTTCCGTCACGATCGATAACGTAGGGCCCCTCACCGCCGACGGCGACCGGTAGATCGGCGTGGGTATGCCGATGCAGGATGCGCGTGTGCGGCGCCAGCCTATTCGGCGTGCGAAGTGCTCCGTCCGGACGCGATGACATGCCGAACCCGGCTTACTCGCGGGGAAGGCCGATTTTGTCGGTTTCCTCGTAGTGCGAGTCGGCGTCTTCTTCCCCAGCGTCGGGTGTGGCATTCAAATGCACAGGCTCCGGCATTGCGCCAGAAGGCCAGTAGGCGTCGAACCGCTCGAGTTGACGCTCACTCTCGGCAACCGCGTCGAGCGCGGCTTGCCCGCCTTGTGCCAGAATTTGCGCCACTAACGCCTGCGCAATCGCAATAGCCGGTACGACCGACTTGAACAGGGCCGGCCCATCGGTGCCCACCAGCAGCAGATGCGGCGTGAGCGCCGCCAACGGCGATACCAGGCTATCGGTGATGGCCACCAGCTCCGCGCCGCGCTCCACCGCGAACGTCGCGGCTTGAACCACCTCGCTGGAATAGGGGTCGAGCGAAAAAATCAGCATGGCGTCCTGGTCGCCGATGCCGCGCAAGCCATCGGCTAGAGTGCCCCCCGGGCCGTCCAGAAGCACAATATTCTCGCGGAACATCGAGCACGCGTAATGCGTATAGAAAGCCGCCGGGTAGAGGCTGCGCAGGCCCATGATGTACAG
Source organism: Alphaproteobacteria bacterium (assembly GCA_965267185.1). Classification (GTDB taxonomy): domain Bacteria; phylum Pseudomonadota; class Alphaproteobacteria; order UBA6615; family UBA6615. The sequence goes on from OZ253937.1 coordinate 2,127,808, forward strand.
CCGGCGGGAGTTAGCCAGGACAGTGGAGGCAGCCGCCAATCCGTCGGCACCAATCGCATCCATACTGAGCGATAAATTCTCCCGGTCGGCAGCGATCATTTCGCCAGCAAGATGGGTTAGCGCACGACCGCCGCTGCGCCGGCCGGTGCGTTCCTGCAATTGCCGGGCGCGTTGTCCGTAGCCGCTGGGGTGCCGCCGTAGCTCGTCGCGGAACGGCACGCGCAAAGCTTCGTAGCCGTCCAAACCCAGCTTTTGCGCGAGCCGAACCATGGTCGCAGGTTGGACATTGGCGCGCTGAGCCACTTGGCGCATCGAGGTAAAGGCAATTTCGTCTGGACGCTCCAGGATATATTGGGCACCCCGTTGCAGCTGCGGGCTCAACGAATCGTACATTTCCCGCAACCGCGTCAGGACCGAAGCTGCCGAGCGCCTGTCCTCGGTACCCGTTTCCAATTCAATCGGCATTGACTATTTCTCTCGCATCCTGGCTAGGTCTTATTGCAGCTATAACAAGCCTGTTGGCAGCATATTGCAACACTTGATTCACGCAGCACTACCAATAAGGGAAGATTCGCACAAATACTTTAGCGAAGGTCGAAAATCGACAAACGATGCGGCATCTGGCGCTCCCGATGCAAATGTCCCACAATCCCCGCACCGTCCGTTATCCCTTGTGTTCCGCGCTAAACACTTCAACGCAGCGGTTCCAACTCAACGATTTAAGCTCTAACATTGCCGTAGAAAAAGGGCCGAAAAAAATATGGAAATTCGCGACCATATTCGCACGATTGAGGATTTTCCAAAGCCGGGAATCCTATTTTACGACATTTCTACCCTGCTGGCGCACCCACAAGCGTGGCGCCATACCGTCGACTTGCTCGCCGTCGCTATCCGCCAGCATCAACCCGACCTGCTCGTCGGCATCGAGAGCCGGGGATTTCTGGTGGCGGCGCCGTTGGCGCTGCAGCTCGGCTGCGGATTCATCATGGCGCGCAAAAAAGACAAGCTGCCGGGCCCGACGATCTCGCACACTTACGATTTGGAGTACGGCACCGATACTATCGAAATCCAGTCGGACGCCGTGAAGGAAGGCACCCGCGTCGTGATCATCGATGACTTGCTGGCGACCGGCGGCACGACGGCAGCGGCGATCGCGCTGCTGCGCAGTGTCGGCGCCGAAGTGCGCGCAGCGGCCTTCATTATCGAGCTCAATGGGCTTGGCGGCCGTGACAAGCTCGACGTCCCGCTCACCGTGTTAGTGGATTTCGACGCTTAGAGCGGTTCCTGGTCAGATAGAATCAATTCTGTTGGCGATTCGGGGCGGCAGTCCACGCGGAAGACGGCGCGGCGCGATGCGGTGCCATCGGGCAAGCCGTCTGACAACGTGGCTGCCCGCCGATCGCCAACCCGAAGGGGCGGACGTCTTTGCGCCAATTCCGGCGGGTTTCGCCTCGCGCGTAGCTTTGGCTATGCTCTTCGCCGAAACCCTTGGTCTTGACCCAAATCCGCACCGCCAGAATGGTTCAATCTGACCAGGAACCGCTCTAGCTATTTAGTTGGCGATCTCGCCGCCCAACTCGTCATCGATAAAATTCTGGATCACTTCTTCGATCGAGCCGTCGGGCTCGAAGCCCAGATCGCGGGACCGTTCGCCGTCCGCGAACCACGGCCAACTGTCGACCATCCATTGAACCTGCGAGTCGGGCTCCCAAGAGATTCGCTCAGCGACCTTGTCGCCGGCGATCTCGCGTAGCGCCGCCACCATCTCGCCAATCGACGGCGAGATGCCGTTCATCATCACACCACGCCGGAAACCGAGCTGTTCACCGTCGGCGTTGTGAACGTCGATGAACGCCTGCACGGCCCGCCGGGGCGACAGGATCAACATGCGGGTTTCCGGCGTCACCGGGCAGTTGACGGTATCGCCTTGCAGCGGCTCACGCAGGATCGAACTGGCGAACCCCGACGCCGCCTTATTGGGCTTGCCGGGGCGCACCACGATGGTCGGCAGGCGCAAACTGCGCCCGTCGAGAAAGCCCTTGCGGGTGTAATCGTTGACCATCAACTCGCCGGTTGCCTTCTGGGCACCGTATGAGGTTTGCGGGGTCAACGGCGTATCGTCGACGATATTGCGGAAGCCGCCATAGACCGCCAGCGAACTGGTGAATACAACGCGCGGCGTTTTGCTGCTCGCGCGGCAGGCTTCGAACACGTTGCGCGCCCCATCCAGGTTGACCTGATAGCCCAGATCGAAATCCGCTTCGGCGCCACCGCTCACCACGGCGGCGAAATGGAACACCGAGTCAGTGCGATCATCGATCAACTGCCGCGCCACCTCTGGTTCGCAAATGTTGGCGCGAACGACCTCGACCCGCGGATCGTCGGGCGGCGGCTCGGCGGGATCGAAGGCATCGACGAGAACCAGCCGTTCCAGCGCCTCGGTTTGACCGGACGGACCAACCAGTTCGTCGGCGGCGAGCAACCGAAGCGCCAGGCGGCGCCCCAACATGCCGGTGCCGCCGGTAATCACCACATTCATGACCCGGTGCCTCCCCCGCCGCGCTTAAGAAAATTCCGGTTCGAGCCGGTCCAGCGCTTCCGAAAGCAGATCCTGCTCGGAGGCGAAGCACAATCGCAGCCAGCCCTCACCCGCCTCACCGAAGGCACGGCCCGGCGCCAAGCCGACCCCCGTCGTCGAAATCAACTCTTTGGCGTATTCCAAACTATCGGTCATGCCATCAACCGCGAAGAAGGCATAAAACGCCCCTTCCGGACGCGACAAGCTTACCTTGGGCATCGCCGCCAGCCGCTGAAACACTAGATCACGATTGCGCCGGTAGCCTTCGACCGTTTCCTTGACGAAGTCTTCGCCATCGCGCACGGCGACCACGCCCGCGTGCTGCACAAAGGTGGTCGGCGAGGCGATGTTAAACTCGTTGAGAACAGAGAACACGTCGCCGAGCGCCGGCGGATGGGTCAGCCAACCGAGCCGCCAGCCGGTCATCGACCAGGACTTCGAAAAACTATTGATCACGATCAGCGGATCATCGGGCTCGGCGAAATCGAGGAAAGACGGCGCCTTGGGCTGATCGTAGGACAGCCGGATGTAGACTTCGTCGGCCACCACGTAGAGGCCGCGGCGTTTGCATTCGGCGAGCAACGCGCGTTGCTCTTGCTCTGTCATCACCCAGCCCGTGGGATTGCCCGGCGAGTTGACGAAAATCGCCCGCGTGCGGTCGTCGCACGCATCGAAAAGCTCGTCGAAATCGAGCTGCCAGCGGCCGTTCTGGTCCGGCTTCAACGCCACCTGGCGTGGCTCCCCGCCCATGATGTGCACCGTCTGACGGCAGTTCGGCCACACCGGGCCCACCACCACCATATTGTCGCCATTGTCGATCAGGACCTCCGACACCAGCATGATGGCGTTCATGCCCGACACCGTCACGCTCAGCCGATCGATATCGATGGGCCTGCCGTGGAGCTTACTGACGTAAGTGGAGAGCACTTCGCGCAACGGCGGAACACCACGGTTCTGGGCATAGAACACCTGGTCGTCGTCGAGCGCAGCAACCGCCGCCTTCTTGATAAAATCGGGCGTCGGCACGTTGGGCTCGCCGAACCACAGGGGGATCACATCGTCGCGGCCGATATTGGTCTCGGCGACCTTGCGGATGAGCGAGCCGTCGAGGGTTTCGATGGCGTGGCGGATATTCCGGCCGAGGGATTCCGGGTCTTTTGGCATGGGAGCTCCTACGTAATGCCGGCCAGTCTAGCGCTTGAACGCCTAAGGGGGAATTGCCCGCCGCGCCGCCATCGGGCATATGGAGACGCCAACCGACAAGAACGAACAAGACCGGGGGACACCATGGCGGAATTCGACCCGCAAGAGCTGCTTGAAGGCCTGAACGGCTATCTCGGCTTCCGCGTCGATGCCTGGCGCGACGGCTATGCCGAGATTTCCGTCGAGCTCGACGACCGGCACAAGAACCGTCAAGGCGGCATCCACGGCGGCACCATGGCGGCGTTGATCGACGCGGCGACCGGGTTCTGCGGCGTCTACGAACCCGATCGGGAGAAGCGCCGCGGCAACGCCACCGTCTCGCTCACCATCAATTTCGTGGGACGCCCCAAAGGAAAGCGGCTGATCTGCAGCGCGCATGTGGTGAAAGCGGGCCGGCGGATTTACTTCTCCGCCGCTGAGGTCAAGGACGATGAGGACAACCTCGTCGCCACGGCAGACGCGGTCTACGCCTACGTGGATCGCTAAGAGGCAATGCCGACAAGTGAACGGGACTAAAATCCAAATTTTCTAGGCTGGATCATAAAAGAGGCTCTTAGCACCAGGCGAGGTAGAAGACCACACCTCAGCACGAAGCTGCCCAAGCTTTCCCCTATCTACAAGGGAAACTTCACAAACGCTCTCTGCAGCCTCTCGCTCATTTAGAGCCTCAACATCGCGGGCTTCCTTTTGATCCCAAACACCAGCAGAATAACATTTCACCTTAAAGCTTGGCACATTGGGCCTCAGTGCTTTTTGAGGGCGTCTTCACATGCGAAAACTATGCAACGCAAATCTCAGATGAGTATCTATCCTAATTAACGCGCTGGACGATCAATCTATGAACTTGATGCTATTCGGATCAATATTCTCGGCGCAAATTATCGACGGAAGCTCAGAATCTTTCATTCCTGCGACCTCTAAAACGACCTTACCCTGCTCCAGGGCTGCCGCAATGGATTGGCCACTTGCAATTGCCGAATAAAATTGCACCGAAAAAAAGCAGGCCGCTGCGTCATTGATCGCACTAGCCATCGCAACAACCGTCGACACTGTCTCTAGAAAAATTTCAGCACCGTCTAAAGTATCACATGCGTTAAACACTAAGAGGTCTGGAGGTTGAACGGTTGCTGAGACAATTTTGTTGACGAGTTCAAAATCAATTTCAATTCCGCCGTCTTCATCGGCGAACTGATTATCAAAAACTAGTGTTTCCTCCCCGCCATGGCCCGAAAAATGGATGATGTTAGGCTTGAACTCGTTTAAAGCATCTAGCAGGTCTGACACCCGCGCAGCGGGAAGGTGCCTTATCTCAACAAGATCTCTATTTGCGGACTTCAATACAGCTTGATGCACATCCCGAGCTTCGATATCTGTTCGAAGAGATGAGGCTCGGCTCGGGTTAGTCGTAAGGAAAGCAATTCGAACACTCGGCGCCGTGCTTTTATGTTTTTTTTTGGTTTTTCGTGTTTTTTTTCGGACAGGCTTTTTTGTAAACGAAAGACCATCAACCGCTACGCCAACCTGGTTTCGCTTAGTTTGGACCTGACCAATTAGGTTCGGATTATCGATTAGTCGAATTATTTTCGATTTGTTATGTTGAAAGAATTCAATCTGAGAATACGCTGTTTCACCATTCTTCCGTTCTTGTCCAAATATTCCAGAATTCTTGAGCTGGCCGGCCGCCTGAAGAACTTGCATCCTGGTTAGACCCGTTGCAGCGCTAATCTCGGTTACAGTTTTTACTCTCTTTTTATGATAATAGACCGCATCAAACACTAGGCGCTTCAGCTTTGAGCGTCCTATTGCCTTTGCTGCTTCGACTATATGTTCCGGCCTATTTGAAAGGGAGTCAGTAACCTTTATTGCGGTCATACTAATCGGCTTTTAGCTTGGTAGCGCTCTTCCCGAGGACACCTTTCGGAAACATACGACTAATTGTCGCTTGGCCAACTCCGAGGGTTAAAGCTATCTGCGTCTGCGAGTATCCCTTCTCCAACAAATGCAAGATCATCAACTTTTTCAGTGCATCGAGCTCAGATATAACTTTCTCTAAATCCGTCATTTCCAAATTAAACTCCTAGCTCCAACCTGTCTTCCTTTTAGGATTTTGACCTTGTCTTCATAATCTCCATACCCTTGGGGAGCATTCGGCTCATAGTCGCCTCGCTTACGCCCAACATTTGGGCGACATCTTTTTGTCGAGCGCCACCGACGAGTAGCTGCATAATCAAAAGTTTTTTTACGGCTTCCATCTCTTTAATAAGCGTCTCGGCATCTTTGTCCTTCATCGCCCCCTCCATTAAAACCTAATCAGCTGCCATGTGTTTCTTTGATATTTCTCGTAAAGTTCCAGAAGGAAACATTCTGCTGATCTGACTTCGATCTAGCCCTAAGGCAGCGGCGACTTGCTTCTGAGTTAATCCTGAACGCAATAGCCCTAAGATCATGAGTTTTTTGATTGAAGTGAGTTCGGCTAAATGCTGTTCACTAATTTCCATTATCCATTTCACTTTCGGTTATGTTGCTTCGAGCGCGAAGATTTTGGGGCTTTGCGAGCCTTAGACAAAACGACGTTCACTGTATTTGGTGTTGTTCCAAGAATACCGGCGATATCCTTTGGCGAAATTCCGGCCTTTTCCAGAAACAAAATCCGGTCCTTTTGAGAATCAAATCCCGCAACTGTTCCGTGCGCCTGAAGCCTGATCAGCGTGTCCAATTTCTCTAAAATAGCTTCTTCCGTTGTTAGCCTGCTAACCATTTGATTTCTTGGCTTTCTTTAAGAATGAGCTTGATAACGGGTAAACGTGTACCGGACGCATATCGCGTCCTTCACCCACACGCACAACAATTCCAGCATCAACCCACCTCCCCAAGGACCGACTTAGGCTACCTTTATCTATAGTTGTGGCCCTTGCGATATCAGATTGCGAATTTGAACCATCACACAAATTATACGCGATTACTTGCTTTTCGCCTCCACCACCGCCGGCAACTAAATCGTAAAGCTTTTCCTCCGGAAATGTTTGCCGGGCGATCGTTCCCAATATTGCTCTCAAATAGATTTCTTCAGTGTCCAATTCATATACTCCAGCATCGTCATCTCATCATTTACCGGCAATATTATCGGATTGGTCGAGTCGCCATATAAATATGGTAGTCAATAAGTCCTTTCTACTGTCTCTAAAAATTCCAGATCGAACGGGATCGAAACCCATCAAACAGCGTTAAAAGTTAGTACTTTTCTAGTGAAACGCGCAGATATCGGCCGTGATTTTCAACCTAAAATATCGTGGTAGGATCGTTGCCGAAAAAATGGCGCATTAAAATGGGGAGCGACGATGACCGACGATCAAACACGGGAACATCTGATCGGCCGCCTGCCGCGGCTGCTCGGCTCCGGCGTCGATTACAACGATGCCATGACCGTGATCGCCAATATGCGCGAGGTCGCCGACTGGTCACGCGGCTGGGAAGCGGCAGGCGAGAACCACGAGAAACGCGGCGACAAAGCGCTTGCGGCGGGCAACAAGGTATCTGCTGGCGAGGCCTACTTCCGCGCCGCTATCTCGTTCCACACCGGCCAATCAGGCAATGTCGAGAACCCGCAGGAAAAGCTGCGAGTGCAGACACGCCAGCGTGAAGCCTATCTGAAAGCAATGCCCCATCTGCGGCCGCCGGCCGAACGCATCGAAATTCCCTTCGAGGACATCACGTTTCCGGGCAATCTGCGCCTGCCGGCAAACGGCGGTGCGACAAATAACAACGGGGGGCCGTTTCCGTGCGTACTCCTGAACGCGGGCGCCGACTCCACCAAGGAAGAGTTCTTCACGCTGGAGAACGAGTTCCTCAAACGGGGCCTCGCCACCTGCGCCTTCGACGGACCGGGCCAGGGCATGACCTGGCAGCAGATGAAACTGCGCCCCGATTTTGAGGCGCCGGTGGGCGCCGTGCTCGACGTGCTGGAGACGCGGGCCGAGCTCGACCCGGTACGCTTCGGCATCTGGGGCCGCAGCATGGGGGGCTACGCTGTCCCCCGCGTCGCCGCCCACGACCGGCGCATAAAGGCGTGCGTGAGCCTTGGCGGTTATTTCGATCTGGCGAGCTTCTGGGATACGTCGTCCGACGTGTTGCTCGATATTCTGCAATTCGCGTTCGGCGCCGACGACCGCACCCAAGCCCGCGAAACCGCACGCCGCTTCACCCTCGCCGGCTCGGCCCACAACATCGAGTGTCCGCTGTTGGTCGTGCACAGCGACGGCGACGATATCTGCCCGCTGACCGAGGCCGAGCGCACCGCTGCGGCGGCGGGCGACAACGCCGAGTTGGTGGTGTTCGAGGGCGGCAACCATTGCTGCGACAACATGCCGGCGGTCGTGCGCCCGCTGATGGCCGATTGGCTGGCCGATAAGTTGGGCGCTGCTGCCGCCTGAGGCCGCGCCGATCTTGACAAGCCTCCACCGCCGACCCATCGTGTCGGCCTAACGTGATGCTGGGGTGTCCCCGATAACCGGGGGCTGAGATTAGACCCACGAACCTGATCCGGATCATGCCGGCGGAGGGAGCTATCGCAAATTCGGCAATCCCCCTCCTCCACTGCACCACGACCGGATCATCTGCCGGGAGGTAGCAATGCCTATTCACTCTTCGTTGCAACGGGCCGCAAACCGGATTGCGACCTCGCTGGGCGCGCTCGCTTGCGCCCTCGCCTTATCCACTACTGCCGACGCCCAATCGCAACCGGTCGACATACCGGTTTTGGTCCCACTCACCGGGTTCCTCTCGCTCGAAGGCACCAGCCAGCGCAATGGCGCCGAACTGGCGCTGCGCGATGTTGCCGGCGTCCGCTATGACGTTTCGGATACGGCGACGTCGCCCGAGGTAGCCGTGAACGCACTTGAGCGCGCCATGACCGGCGATAATGTGGTCGCAATCGTCGCGCCGATGCTGGGCACCCAAATGCTCGCCCTGGTGCCGCTTGCCGATGAGTTCGAGGTGCCGCTGGTGACCGTATCGGGCACGGCCAAGATTACCGAGCTGGGCAGTCCCAACGTCTACCGCTTTTTCCCAGGCGACGTGGTGGTCAAGCGGGCTCACGCCCGCTACGCGGTGGAGGAGATGGGGATCAAGCGGCCCGCCGTAGTGTTTCAGACCACCGCCTACGGTCAAAGCGGCCGCGCCGAGTTATCGAAAAACCTCGCCGCACTCGGCAGCCCGCCGGTCATCGAAGAAGCGATCGACGTATCGGTGAAAGACATGCTGCCGGTGTTGAGCAAAGCGCGCGCCGCAAATGCCGATGCGCTGCTCCTGCATTTGCACGCCGGTTCCACCGCATTGATCATCAAGCAGGCGCGGGCCGCGGGGATCGATCTGCCGATTATCGCCGGATCGGCGATGCATCAGCCGCAGACCGCGGCGCTATTGGAGCCCACCGAACTTGCCGGCGTATGTGCCGAAAGCGGTTCGTCGCCAATCTCGGGCGGCAGCGCCGACATCGAAGAATTCGCCCGCAAATACCGTGCGGCCTATGGCAGCGAACCGGATGCGTTCGCGCTCGGCCAGTACGACGCGGTGCAGATGATCCTCGCCGCGGTCGGATCCGGCGCACGAACGCCCGACGCAATCCGCGCCGCGCTCGCCAACAACAGCCATGATGGCCTCGCCATGCGCTACCGCTCCGACGGTAAGGGCAACATGGCCCATGATGCGGTCATCATTTGCTACGACGGTTCGGGCCGCACCCCCGATATCGTCAAGCGCTACGAGAACGTCACCGGGGCGCGGTAGGCGGCTCACTCGCCGGGAAATAGTTAGATGTTCGCCGCACAACTGGCGCTCAACGCGCTGGCCCTCGGCGCCGCCTATGCGCTGGTCGCGTTGGGTTTTGTTTTAGTGCTCAACGCTACGACCGCGGTGAACTTCGGTCATGGTGATACTGTTGTTGCCGGCGGATTTTTAGCGGTTTTGTTGGCGACGTTGATTCCCGACGATCTCGCCGTGCCGGGTCTCCTATTGCTGCCCGGCATATTGGCGCTGATGGCGCTGTTCGGCGTCGTCATGTCGTGGCTGGTCTACTTGCCGGTCCGCGACCGCCCCCCGGTCACGACCTTCATCACCACCATCGCGTTCGGCATCATCGTTGCCAACGGGCTCAACGCCTTGTTCGGTGCCGCGCCACGCAGCGCGCCGACGCTCATCGGCGGCGGCGGGTTCAGCGCCGGCGATCTGTTCCTGAGCCGCCAATCGATCGCCATCGTCGCCGTCTCGGCTTTACTCATCGCCGGCCTGTCGCTGCTGCTCAACCGCACGCAGTTGGGCCGCCAGCTGCGCGCCTGCGCGCAAGACCCTGAAATGGCGCAAGCGGTCGGCATACGCCTCACACGCATGACCATGATCACCTTTGCGCTCGCGGCCGCCTTGGCTGGCGCCGCCGGGTTGCTGTTGGCCAACCAGTTCTTCGTTTCGCCGAACGACGGCGGCATCTTGATCCTCAAGGCCTATATCGCCGTCACCATCGGCGGCTGGGGCAGTTTGCGCGGCGCGGTCGCCGGGGCATTGCTTATCGCCGCCTTCGAAGTGGCCGTCGCCAGTTGGTTCTCCCAACCGGTCGCGGAAGGATTGCTCTACGTCACCCTTTTCATCGTGCTGTTCTTCCGGCCCCAGGGCCTGTTCGGCGAAACCGCGAGCCAGCGCGCATGAGGCGGCAATCATGAATGTGCGCGCCGGTATCGGTCCCATTTTCGCAATCATCGTGGCGGCGATCGCGCTCTATGCGGTTTTTTTCGCCTCGTCCTACGATCTGCGCGTGCTCACGGTCTCGGGCATCTACGTGATCCTGGTCTTGGGCTATCAGTTCATCTTCGGTCATGCAGGAGCACTAAGCCTCGCCCAGGGCGCGTTCTTCGGTCTCGGCGCATACGTAACCGGCATTCTCGGTAGCCAGTTCGGCTGGCAATTCCAAGCGACATTTCCCTTGTCGATCCTGGTTCCGGCGCTTCTCGCGGCGACGATCGCCTTGCCGGTACTGCGCCTCGAATCTCACTATTTCGCGCTCGCCACGCTCGCCCTCGGCCAAGGGTTGCTGCTGATCGCGATCAACTGGGAGGGGGTGACCGGCGGCGCGAACGGCCTGCCCGGCGTCCCCGGCATTATCATATTCGATCTAGCGGTGCCCCGCGGCCTGGCATTGCTAGGGTTCGTCTGGGCGCTCGCCGCATCAGGCGCGGCGCTGACCTGGTGGGTGATGCACGGGCTCTACGGCCTTTCCTTCACGGTGATGCGCGAAACGCCGCTGGCCGCGGGCGCATTGGGCATCGACCGGGCGGCGCTGCGTTTCGCCGCCTTCGTCTTGAGCGCCGCCTATGGCGGCGCAGCGGGCGCTCTGTTCGTGCACACGGTGCGGGTGATTTCCCCGGAAGTGCTCGGTTTCGCCATTATGGTGACCTGTCTCACCATGACCGTCGCCGGCGGACGCACACAGATTATCGGTGCTGTGATTGGCGCGGTTGCATTGATTCACCTGCCCGAATGGTTTCGCGGTCTCGAGCAGTATTATTTGGTCGCAGTCGGGGCGGCGCTCCTCCTGATCATCCTGTTCGCCCCCGATGGTGCAGCGGCTTATCTCACCCGGCGGTCCGGCAATTCTGGCGGCCGTTCTCGAACCGATGCGCCACTGTTCAACCTGCGGCCGTTCCGCACAAACAGCCTCGAGATTACCGGCCTCGCAAAAAACTATGGCGGCGTTCGCGCGCTCGCCGGTGTCGACCTCACGGTCGAACCTGGCGAGATCGTCGGTCTGATCGGACCAAACGGCTCAGGCAAGACGACGCTGGCGAACCTGGTGACCGGGCTCGGCCAGCCCGACCAAGGCCACATCCGCCTCGGAGAGAGCGATGTAACCGGCCTCGCCGCTCACCGCATTGCCCGGCTCGGTGTCGGCCGCACCTTTCAGGTGCCCCAGCTCGCGCCATCGCTAAGCCTTATCGACGCCGTTGCCGCCGCGCACGCTACGGACGGCTTTAGCCTCGCCGCCGCGCGCGCCGACGCCGCAGAAATTCTCCGCGCTTTGGGCTTGGCGGAGCGCGCTGATCAACCTTGTCACGACCAACCCCATGGGATTAAGCGCAGTGTCGATCTTGCCGCTGCGCTTGCGCGCCGGCCCTCGATAATCATTCTCGATGAGCCAGCTGCGGGGCTCACCCAAGACGAAGCCGCCACCCTGGCTAACACCTTACGGGCCTATGCCGCAAACGGCGCAGCGATACTGGTGATCGATCACGACATGACTTTTCTGCTGCCACTGGCGCAGCGCTTAGTCTGTCTCGATGCGGGCCAAGTTATCGCCGGCGGGTCGCCGAGCGAGGTTGTTGAAGAACCGGCAGTGATCGCCGCGTATTTCGGCGCCGGAACGGACGCCTCGTGAGCGCCCCCTTGCTTTCTGTCACCGGCCTCTCGGTAAGCTATGGCGGCGCTGCCGCGGTCGAGCCGTTGACGATGGACGTAACCCGCGGCGGACGCCTCGCCGTGCTAGGCGCCAACGGCGCGGGTAAGTCGAGTCTGCTGCGCGGTCTCATGGGGTTGGCGCCAGCGACGGGGCAAATCACCTTCGACACCGCCGACATCACCGCCTTCACGACGGCAGACCGGGCGCGCCGGGGTATCGCGTTCGTGCCCGAAGGACGGCGGGTATTTGCCGGTATGACCGTGCGCGAGAACCTTGAGGTCGCTGCCCACACAACCACACAGGAGCGCCAGCGGCGGCGGGACGAGGCCTACGCCCTGTTTCCCCAATTGGCCGAACGCGACACCGACGCCGCGTGGCAGTTGTCAGGCGGTCAGCAGCAGATGCTGGCGATCGCCCGAGCCATGATGGCGCGGCCAAAGCTGCTGTTGATGGATGAGCCTTCGCTGGGCCTGGCGCCGGCCGTCGCGAAAGATGTCGTTGCGGCGCTGGCCGCGGTCGCGGATGACACGGCGATCGTGCTCGCAGAGCAAAATGCCGGCCTGGCGTTGGAGATCGCCAACGACGCGATTATCCTCGACCGGGGCGCCGTGATCTTTCGGGGGTCCGCCCAGGAAATGCGCGGGCGCGCCGAGCTCCTCGGGCCCGCGTCTCCAAACCGGCCAAACGATCTAGCCTAGGGGCAGCTTACCTGGGTGATCCAGCCGGCAGCGGCGCCGTCTTCGTTCCACACCGTAACCGTAACGGGTTCGGCGATCTTGAGCTGGTCGCGATAGGCGCAACCAATCTCGAAGGCGATGAGGTCGGCCCGCGCGACGTCGATATTCTCGGCCAGTCTCACCGATAGGCGCTCGTTGCTCTCAATCGACAGTTCCGATAAATCGCCGCGGGCGATCGCCCAATCGACGAAGGCATTTTCGACCTTACCGAAAGCTGGCGCCAGAAAATCCTTGGGTAAATTCACAAACGAGCGATGGACCCAGGCCTCGATGTCGGGCGAATCCGGACCCGCGTCTTCGGCTTTCATACCGATAATGCGCACCCAGCGTCCGGTCTGATCGACGGCGGTGACTTTGTTGCCCCGCTTCAGCCGGCCGACGATATCGTGGCCCTCGCCGGGGCCGCCGCGCACGTTGAGATTTTTTACCCGAACGGTGCCCTGCCAGCTCCGTTTCGCCGTCTCGTCGTCGGCAAAAACGCCTGTCGGCGCGGCCATAGTGAGCAGCGCGACCGCGATCGAGAGTATTACCTTGCGTGACCAGGCCCTGGTCATCCGTCTTCCCGTTCCGTCGAGCGAACAGTCTAGCAAATATGGCGGTAGCCGTCTCATAACGACTCTGCCAAATTGCCTATAACATGCCCCCCGATCGCTAGGTTAACAGGAATTCGTCTATGCCCCGGCCCGCCGAACTTGCCCACGCTACCGACGACGCCGAAGCGGCGGCGCGACGTGCAGCGGAAATCCTGCTCGATATCGAGGCGGTGAACTTTCGCCCCGACGATCCCTATACCTTTACCTCGGGCCGGAAGAGCCCGAGCTATATCGACTGCCGACGCATCATTTCATTCCCCGCCGCCCGCAGCGAACTCACCCAGCTCGCCGTCGAACTGATCGGACGCGATATCGACGGCGGCGAAATCGATGTGGTTGCCGGTGGCGAGACGGCGGGCATCCCGTTTGCCGCCTGGATCGCCGATGCCTTGGGGCAACCGATGATCTACGTACGTAAGGAACCCAAGGGCTTCGGCCGCATGGCGCAAATCGAGGGAGAGTTCTCCGAGGGCGCCCGGGTGCTGCTGGTCGAAGACCTCACCACGGACGGCGGTAGTAAAGTGCGTTTCGTTGAGGCACTGCGTGCGGCCGGCGCCACCGTCGCACACACCTATGTCGTCTTCCATTACGGCATTTTTCCCGAAAGCCTCACGACCATGGCCGATCTCGGCGTGAAACTGCACGCGCTCGCTACCTGGTGGGACGTTCTCGATGTGGCCCGCGCCCGCGGCGCTTACACACCCGAACAGCTCGACAGTGTGGAGGCCTATCTCAACGACCCGGATGGCTGGAGCGCGGCACGGGCCTAAAGGACTGGGCAAACAGTTCTAATGCGACGAAACAGCTATGGTGACATGTCGTCAGAGTTATGCTTTCGGGCGACCGATGTAAATAAAGCACCAGAGTGTGAATGCGGCGACGCCACCGTAACCAACAGCAAGTAGAGGAAGTGGCCCCATTGGGATAGTAAAGATCCCAAATAACAGCCCAACGGCCACACCACCTACCACGTACGACTGCCAGGTACTCCAACCCTTAAAACGGTAAAGTAGGGCAAGCGGAACCCCAAAGACGAGAGTAGCCAAACCCCCATAGAACGCCGTGAGCAGAGCAACAAAACCTGCCGGGCGAAAACCAGATGTTGCGCCAGTTACGACATACAAAATAAGAGATGGCACGACTGGCGCCATAATGAGACCGATGAGATATCGCAAAGATATCTCTAACTTCGAACTCACCCCTTTGTCCTGCCTCAGCATCATATGCTTTTTTGCTAACTTCCCCAATTGTTGGCTTCTTAGGCGGTACGATCACTTAAACCTTACTTGAATCACCGTCTATCGCCGCGGAAATACTGATCGCCAACCGTCTGCGCACATCTTCGACTATATTTAGGGATGCGACTTGGCTGATATCCCAATTGATCGACATCATTTGGCAAATCTGTCGAGACGGATATTGTCCGCCTCTGACCGAAGGGGAGGATGCCATGTTGAAACTGGGCTTCAAGCAAATGCTGGCCGAGGCCAATGCCGTGATTGAATCGGTCTCGGTGCAGGATTTGACTTACTTGATGGAAGATTCCGAAGTTCTGCTGGTCGATGTGCGAGAAACCGTCGAACGCGAGACCGACGGCGTGATACCGGGATCCCTCCATGTTCCGCGAGGACTGCTGGAATTCAAGGCCGATCCCGAGAGCCCGGTGTATGAGGAAGAACTGGTTCCCGACGACCGGCTGATACTCTATTGCGGGACCGGCGGGCGCTCCGTACTCGCGGCCAAAACGCTTCGCGACATGGGATACCAGGACGTATCCTCGCTAGCGGGCGGTTATGCCGCCTGGCGCGCGGCCCAAAAATAGCGCCCCTCATCCCGGGATCGCGCTAGATTCCCGCACCGCCCTCGAAGGTTTGCGAAAGGCCGCGCTTCACCTGGCTGACCGCTTCGGTCACTTGTTCCTGGTCGCGGCGGCGCGGTCGGGCGGCAGCAATATCGTAGCTTTGGGTAATCGTCGCCGGGGTGCCGCCCAGAAGCAAAACCCGGTCTCCGAGATAGACCGCTTCGTCGATATCGTGGGTGACAAACAGCACCGACTTGCCGGTCTCGTGCCAGATGCGCAGCAACTCGTCCTGCAACGATTGCCGGGTAATGGCATCGAGCGCACCGAAGGGCTCGTCCATCAGCAGCAAGTCCGGGTCGACGGCGAGCGCGCGGGCGATACCAACCCGCTGACGCTGACCGCCCGACAGTTCGTAGGGCCACCGGTTGCCGTAGTCGGCCAGACCGACCAATCTCAAAACATCGTCGATGCGCCGGTTGCGCGCCCCGGCATCAACCTTGAGACCTTCGAGGCCGAACGCCACATTATCGCGTACCCGCCGCCACGGCATCAGCCGGGCTTCTTGGAACACCATGGCAATCGGCCGCCGCGCCGCGTCCGCCTGCATGGTCTTGCGAACGGTGCCTTCGCGCGCCGGCATCAAGTCGGCGATGATGCGCAGCAACGTCGACTTGCCGGCGCCCGACGCCCCCACGAGGGTCACGAACTCGCCCCGCTCGATCGTCAGGTTGAGGCGGGCGAAGACCGGCGTCGCCGCTGGCTGTCCTTTGCTGTCGAACGCAGCGGCGAGATTATCGATTTCGACTATGGCTGCCATTGTAATAGGCGGTTTCTGACACGCACGAAGACGGTGTCGCTCACGGCGTACAAGAACGCGATCGTCAGCATATAGACGATCACGACCTCGGTGGCGAGCAGACCCGCCGCTTCCATCATGCGCGAGCCGATACCGATGATGCCGAACAGCTCGGCCGCAACCACCGTCATCCAACCCATGCCGAGACCGGCGCGGAAGCCGCCGAGAATACCGGGCGCGGCGCCCGGCAGAATGACCTTGATGAGCCGGGCGAAAAACGAGCGGTGACCGAAGGCATTCGACAGCTCGATCAACTCCTTGTCCACCGATTCAACCGCGGTCAACGCGGCGAAATAGTTGATCCAGAAAATACCGATCGAAATGATGAACGCCGCCGCCGATTGGCTGACGCCGAACCAGATGATAGCGAACGGAATCCAGGCGAGCGGCGGGATCGGCCGCAACACTCGGGCGAGCCACGCCTGCGCGGCGTCGACCTGGGGGAATAGCGCCACCGACATGCCGCAGGCAATGCCGAGCGCCGAGCCGAGTGCCAGCCCGATCAGATAATGTTCCAAGCTGGCGAACACCATCGCGTGCCAGAAACCGAGCGTGACCTCCGAGATCAACGCACCCGGTAACACACTCGGTGCCGGCAACAGGGTCGGCGCGACGATACCGCTGCGGGCAATCGCCTCCCAGATCAACAGGAAAACGATCAGGCCCGCCGCGGACGCAAACGGTCGGCTGCTCAACTGCTGCCCGCCACCGACTCGTAGATGGTCACATCAAACAGCTGATCCAGCGGCACCGGTTTCTTCAGCGTACCGGTCTCCGCTTGGAAGTCGTGCATCCGTTTGGTGCCATCGACGATCAGGCGTGGATCGGAAACGAACTGGTTGAGCCGCGACTCCAGCGCCGCGCGAATCGTCTCGACGGGCACCAAACCTTGGCCGATCGCGGCATGAACGTCGCGCGCCGCCTGATCGGGATTGTTGTTGATGAGATCGGTCGCCCGCTTGTGCAGTTCGACCAGCTTCTTGATGGCTTGGGGATGCTTGGCAAGCGCCGACTCGCGCACCGCAACCACCGCGCCGGGCTGCTTCGGCAACATGGTGCCGCCGCGGGCGATGATCTTCGCGTCCGGCAGGCGCTGCTGAATGATGGTGATGATCGGCTCCAGGATCGACGCGCCGTCGACCGAGCGGGCGAGCATCGCCTGCTGCACCTTGCCAGCGCCCATGCCGACGATGTCGACATCTTGTTCGGTGAGACCTGCAACTTTGATCAGCCAATGGCGGAACACCGTATCGGGGACCGACCCCTTCGGCAAGGATGCGATTTTCGGCTTACGGCCCTCCTCCGCCGTAAACTTTCGCACGGCCTCCGCCGGAGACGCCGCGCTGCCGAAATATTCGCCGAGCTTTCCCTGCGCAATCAGCGTGATCTGTTCCGTGCCGTTGGCCGCGACCACCTTGATCGGAATCCCGTTGGCGCGCGCCACCATCGCTGGTCCAATACCGAAATAGATGACATCGAACTTGCCCGAGGCGATGGCCTGTACAATCGCCGGGCCGGACGAAAACTTGGTGAGCTGCAGATCGAGGCCCGCCTCTTTGGCCCAGCCTTCCTGCTGCAGCACGAACAGCTGGCTCATGGGCATGATCGGAATGTAGGCCACATCGAGCTTGGTCTGCGCCGATGCCGGGACGGACACCAGCCAGAGCGACGCCGCGGCAACCGCTACCGCGGCACCGAAGCGCCGTAGTTTCTCAAGGTATTTCATAAGCTTATTCCCTAGGTAGGGGGGCTCGCCGACCCCGTCTATATAACACTATAAAAATGTTATATACGAAAATATATCTATTAATTTGTGTATATAATCCTAGCTCACAGATGACAAGCCGGATTCGCGGTCACACAAGTTTCAGTTGCCCGGCGCGGTTAGACTGTTTGATGTATGGATTGTGGATACACGAACCGCGTTGGGAGGTTGCGCATGTCGAAGTGGGGTAAAAATGCCGCTGCCATAGCCTTGGCGGCGATGCTTATTCCGGGCATCGCCAAGGCTGCGAAGGACGAACTGGTTATCGGTATCGGCCAATTCCCGACCGGTTTCCATCCCAACCTGGAAACCCATGTCGCCCTGTCGCTGATCAACGGCATGACACGGCGCCCCTTCACCGTATTCAACGCCGACTGGGAACTCATCTGCATGCTGTGCGTCGAGCTGCCGAGCCGCGAAGACGGTACGATCCGAGACTGGGAGACCGACGACGGCAAGCCCGGTCTCGAAGTCGACTATGCGATCCGCGGCGACGCGGTGTGGGGCGACGGCACGCCGATAACCACCAAGGATGTGATGTTCACTTGGGAGATCGGCCGCATCCCCGAAGCCGGCATAAACAATCAAGAGCTTTACCGGCGCATGGAGAAAATTGTCGCCCACGACGACAAGCAGTTCACGATCCATTGGAACAAGCGGACCTGCGACGCGCGAGGCATTAACGATTTCCAGCTCGTTCCCGCGCATCTGGAGACCGCAGCGACGGAGGACCCCCGCCAATATATCAGCCGTAACTTGTACGATTCCGACCCCACCAACCCGGGGCTTTATTTCGGTCCGTACCGGATCACCCGGATCGAGCCCGGCGCATCGGTCACCCTCGAACCGAATCCCACCTGGTGGGGCACCAAGCCTCACTTCCAGCGCGTCATCGTACGCACCATCGAAAACACCGCCGCGCTCGAAGCCAATTTGTTGTCCGGCGAAATCGACTACATTGCCGGTGAGGACGGCATTTCGCTGGATCAAGCGCTGACGTTCGAGAAGCGCCATGGCGACGACTACAACGTGGTGTTCAAGCCAGGCTTGTTCTACGAGCACATCGATCTCAACCTCGACAACCCCATCCTGTCCGATATCCGGGTACGCCGCGCGTTACTACACGCCATCGACCGGGAGGCGATGAGCGCCCGCTTGTTTGAAGGCAAGCAGCCGGTTGCCAACTCTTTCGTGCATCCGCTCGACAGCATCCACATCGACGATGTCCGCAAGTATCCCTTCGACGCGTCGCGCGCCAGCAAGCTGCTTGACGAAGCGGGCTGGACCGATATCCGCAACGGCCTGCGCCACAACGCGGCTGGAGAGCCGTTACGGCTGGAGATCATGACCACATCGGGCAACCGGGTGCGCGAGCTGGTCGAACAGGTTATCCAAAGCAATCTGCGCGATGTCGGTGTGGATCTGCGCATCCGCAATGAACCGGCACGGGTATTCTTCGGCCGCACCATGCAACAACGCCGTTACACCGGATTGGGCATGTTCGCCTGGTTCTCGACGCCGGAAAATATTCCGCGCAGCACCATGCACTCCTCGATGATCCCCACCGAGGCCAACGGCTGGTCGGGTCAAAATTACACCGGCTACAAATCGCCGGAGATGGACGAGGCAATCGACAAGATCGAAGTCGAGTGCGGCGAAGCCGAGCAGACGAAGTGGTGGCGTACGATCCAAACCAACTACGCCGAAAACCTGCCGGTACTGCCGCTCTATTTCCGCTCCAACGCATTTGTCATGCCGAAGTGGTTGTCCGGCGTGACCCCGACGGGCCACCAATACCCCAGCACCCTGTGGATTGAAAATTGGCGGGCCGAATAGGCTTCGGAATGGGTTTCTAGTCCCACATCGCGGTCGCCGAACGGTGCGAACAACGGTATAGATCGAGGGATGTTGACTTACCTCGCGCGCCGCCTGCTGGGAACGCTGGTCGTTCTGGCGGTGATGTCGTTCGTCATTTTCTCTTTGATCGGCCTCATGCCGGGCGATCCGATCGATATCATGATCGCCTCGAACCCGGATTTAAGCCCCGCGGACGGCGAGCGGCTGAAAAAGTTGCATGGGCTCGATCTGCCAATCACCGAGCGTTACTGGAACTGGCTGACCGGCGCCCTCGGCGGCGATTTCGGTTATTCGCGCACGTTCAACCGGCCAGTCCTGGAAATCCTGCTGCCGCGTCTCGGCAACACCGTCATCCTGCTGGGCATCGCCTCGATGCTTGCGATCGCGATCGCTTTGCCGCTGGGTTTCGCCGCCGCCGTGCGGCCCCACAGCGCAGCCGATCACAGCATCAACCTGTTTTGTTTTGCGGGTATCTCCGTACCGCCCTTTTGGCTGGCCATTCTGCTGATCATCCTGTTCGCCGTCACGCTCGGGATACTGCCCGCCGGAGGCATGGGGCCCGTGGGCGGCGACGGCGGTTTTTTCCAACGCCTCGAGTTTCTGATCCTGCCCGTATTGACCCTGACCATCGCCAGTTTGGCGGGCTACACCCGCTTCGCCCGAGCCTCGATGATGGAGGCGATGCGCCAAGACTATGTGCGCACCGCTTATGCGAAGGGACTGGCGACCCGCCGGGTGGTTATCGGCCATGCCATGCGAAACGCGCTGTTGCCTCTGGTAACGGTCGTTGCCCTCGACTTCGGCCAACTGTTCTCCGGTGCACTGATCACCGAGACCATGTTCAGCTATCTCGGTATGGGCAAACTGCTCTTCGACTCGATCCTCGCGAACGACTTCAATCTCGCTTTGATCGGCCTGCTGTTTGCCACGCTGCTGGTCTTGATCGGCAACTTCCTCGCCGACATCGCTTATGCGGCGATCGACCCGCGCATCAGCTTCAAGTCGTTGCAAGACAAATGACGGCACGCCGATGACCAGCATCGCGGACCGGCCCATCGACCTCGCCACGCGGCAGCTTTTTTGGCGGCGCTTTCGCGAACACCGGCTTGCCCTGTTTAGCGCCGTCTTGCTGGCCATCATCGCCGCCATGGCCTTGCTCGCGCCGGTTATCGAAACAGCGCTAGGGCTCGACGCCACACGGGTCGACTTGTTCAACCAATATGCGCCGCCCGATGCGACCCATTGGCTGGGCACCGACGAAGCGGGGCGCGACGTTTTCCTGCGGCTGCTCTACGGCGGCCGCGTCTCGCTCTTGGTTGGCCTCGTTGCCGCGGTTGCCGCGGCGACCATCGGCACACTTATCGGCTTGCTGGCGGGTTACTATGGCGGCCGCCTCGATGCGCTGTTGATGCGCACAACCGACGGGGTCATCGCGCTGCCGGTGCTGCCATTGCTGATCGTGCTCGCCGCCGTCGATCTCGAAAAGGTGGGCGTCCCCGACGCGATTGCCCAATCGGAGATCGTCAGCCTTTATCGCATCATGTTTATCATTGCTATCGTCGGCTGGACCACGGTGGCCCGGTTGGTGCGCAGCGCGACACTGTCGGTGCGCACACGCGAGTTCGTGCGGGCCGCCGAAGCGATAGGGACGCGGCCCTGGCGCATCATGCTGCGCCACATCTTGCCCAATGTGATCTCGCCGATCATTGTCGCCACGACGCTTTCGATCGGCGGGATTATCCTGTTGGAATCGGTTCTGAGTTTCCTCGGCCTCGGTATCCAGCCGCCGACCCCGAGCTGGGGCAATATGCTGACCAACGCGCAAGAACTGATTACCCGCGCACCTCAACTGGCGATCTATCCGGGGCTGATCATCTTCGTCACCGTGATTGCTTTCAACTTTCTCGGTGACGGTCTGCAGGACGCGCTCGACCCGCGGTCGAGTCGACGCTAGCCGTTAACGTGACCCTCCTCTGCGGTTTTTTCGCGGTGAGGGTACGTTCAAAGCTCCGTTTGAGGACGTCCTTTTTGACTTTACCCATCGCGTTCTTCGGCAACTCCGGCACCGTGGCGACGATCCGCGGCACCTTGTAGCCAGCGATGCGTTTTGCGCAGAACGCTTGTAGGTCGTCCGCGGAGACGTCCCGGCTTGCGACCACACACGCAACAGCAACTTCGCCTTGGCGGTCATGGGCCCGGCTGAACACAGCCGCTTCGCGCACATGGGGGTGCGCCAGCAGCGCTGTTTCCACCTCGATGGGATAAAACTTTACGCCGCTATTGTTGATGACGTCATCGGCGCGGCCCTTGAAGAACAGGTAGCCCTGCTCGTTCAGTGCGGCGATGTCGCCCGGGTAGAACCACCCATCGCGAAAGGCGCGCGCACTGGCGTCAGGATCGTTCAGATAAGCGGTTGGATATCCGGCCCCGCGATAACGCACCTTTCCGGTTTTGCCCGGTGGTACCGGCTTGTCCTTTTCGTCGACGATTTGCGCTTCAACACCTTCCACGACGCGGCCCACGGCATCGGGATAAAGATCCTGGTCGGCTGGATTGCCGAAGACCAGGGGCCCGGTCTCATTGGAACCGAGTTGCTCGCAGAAATTCGGCGTCAGCTGTTGCCGTGCCGCCAAACGTTGCGGATGCGTGACCGGCGCGCTAGCGACAACCATCAGACGCAAGTCTGGAAAGAGCAATTTCTTGCCGGCCGCATACTCCAGCATCGGGACCAAGTGCGACGGGGTAAGCTTCAGGTAGCTGACACGTTTGTCGCGTACAAAGGCGGCAAGTTCTTCCATACTGCGGCAGCGCTGAATAACAACGGTCGCGCCGAGACGCAGAATGCAAAGGCTGATGTTTCGGCAGTCCGTGAAGCACATTGACGACAGACACAAGAACCGCTCGTCCTGGCTCCAGCCCTGGACTTTGGTATTTCGCGCCATCCAGGCCAGCATTTCCGTATGACTGTGCAGAAACGATTTCGGTGCACCGGTCGTACCCGACGACTGATTAAGCATGACGGGCAAATCTCCCCCCGTCGCCGAACCGCTAAAGGGTTTAGTCAGCGTTTGGCGAAGATCGTCGAGTGAGAGAACTTCGCGCCCCGCGAACGGCTTGGTTTTCGGCGCCGCCACGATGGCCTTCACGGACAAGTCCTTCATCGCCTCGCCGATTTCCCGGCGCGGCAGCTTGGGATTGAGCGAGAATATCACCGCCCCGATCCGCGCCAAGGCGCATACGAGGACGAGATGGTCGGCAGAATCGTCGAGTAAAACCGCAACGATATCGCCGCGCTCGATACCAACGCCTTGCAGATTGCCAGCCATGGCATTTATCTCGCGATCCAAAGCGCCATAGGTAACGACCCGCTGGCCGTCCTCGATAGCGGGGTGATCGGCGCGATCGCGCGCATGCTCGGTGAGGAGGTCGGTAATGTTCATGCTCACCCGGCCGAACTAGGTCAGTTCCGATTTAAATATCTGAAACTTGCCGCCAGGTTCGCGTGGAATTTCGTCGACATAGTCAAAGTTGAATTGGAAAGGATGTCCAAAGTTGCGCTGCAGATGCGCGCTGATTTCCGCCGCCGCCGCATCGGTCAACCGATCATCGGCAACCAGCTTGATGTCGATCTCCTCGACACTCGTTTGCACCAGTTGATATTGGCGCACGCCGCCCTTGAGCAGTAGCGGTTCGGCGTCGAGGACGGGAAATAGCCGGTCGCCGGACGGCAGTACCACCGGTAGCCGCTCGCGCCCGATGATCCGCTCTATCACACCAAGACCGAGACCGGACGGACACGGCGCGCCGGCGATGGCGCGATCACCGAGCTCATAGCGGATCAGCGGCGTCGCAAAATTCATCAGCCCGGTGACCACCACGCGCCCCACCTCGCCCGGTGCACACGGACGGTTGTCGTCATCGAGAATTTCGACCAGCGCCCGCTCCGCTTGAATGTGCAAATGATCATGCTCCAGACAGGTCAGCGCCAGCGTCGCTAGCTCCTCACAGCTATAGTTGTCACGCACCGGAACCCCCCATTCGCGCTGACAGAGGGCTACGAGGCCCGGCTCGAGGATCTCTCCCATGGAGCGTACATCGCGCAGCCGCACAGGTTTCACACCGATATCCAAAGAGCGGTGGATCAGTTCCTGCAAGATCGATGGATGACATTGCAGGTAGTGCGGATCGTCTCGCAACAGCCAATCGTAGAGTTGGCTCACCGGAATGCGGTTGCTGTAGATGAACGACGGCCCGGTGCTGCCGGCTGCCCACCCCTTGACCTTGGACCGGCCGTGTTCCCCGGGGACAACCTTAATGGTCACATTAGCGCCGCCGAGATCGCGCCCGAACCACCGGTGCCCCCGCAGGGTTACGGCGAGGTTGGAAGCGCTGGAATATCGGGTCGAGCGAACGTGCACCGGCTGACCGCTCGAGCCCGTTGTGTGAACATCGAAGGTTGGTCCATGCCCCTTGGGCAGTATGGCGCTGAACAACGAGCTTTTGGCGGTCTGCACGTCGTCACGGCTGAGCAGCGGTAGCGACGCAAATGCCTCAGCCGTTAGCACCGCGCCCGGCTCCGGAACGAACTCCGCCAGCCGATTCTTGTGGAAGGGCGAAAGCTTTTGGGCATAGCGCACCAGCTCCGTCGCTTGGCGCAACTGCGTTTCCGCAAGCCGCTTCGCCGTCCAGCGTTCGGTTTCCGCCAGAAACTCGGCAATGTCGAAAACGGAAAGGCGCTGCCCTTCCTCGAGCGGCGGGAAGAAATGGTTCGCCACCGCGGGCCCCGTGGGCCGGCGGCGAGAGTGTACGGTTCCCCGAACAACCCGCGCGCGGGGTGCCGATTTATCTGTTTTCTTTTGTCTCTTCCGTATTGCCATCGAATATGCCCACGTTGCGCCCGTTTGTAGTGAGCGGTAAGCGCATAATTCAAGCGCATCTTGCGCTATTACCGTTTCCTACGTTGCCGCGCGTTAACCAATGGTAATCCCGGCAAGGCCTTCAGTCAGACGTCCAACAGGCAGGCTGCGTGATATACGGTTAACCAGATGCCCTTGGCACAGGCGTGAACCATGTGTTAGAACCCGCGGCCCGTGCGGTTTGGAACGTTTTCCAGCCACCGCGGGGTTTCTACAGGCTCAAACGAACGTCGAAGGAGGTGAGCACCATCGTTCAAGTCGTTGTCAGAGATAACAACGTCGACCAAGCCCTGAAGGCGCTGAAGAAGAAAATGCAGCGCGAGGGCGTCTTCCGTGAAATGAAGCTTCGCCGGAGCTATGAAAAACCGTCGGAGAAACGCGCACGGGAGAAGGCGGAAGCTGTCCGCCGGGCCCGCAAATTGGCCCGCAAGCGTAAGGAACGCGAAGGCTATTAGCTGCAGCCGCTGTCATGCGGCACACTCCAGCTAGGGTCTCGATCCCTTTCACGACCATCGCAAAGCCTTGGGACCACCGGCTGGTCCCGAGACGATTTCGTTTGTCTTGAAGAAAGCAGTGTTAGGCGGCTGAACGCTTAGTGGCCGCCGCCCTGCAATGCTTTGACGATGTCTTCGCACATCTTTTTGGCATCGCCAAACAGCATCATCGTGTTGTCGTTATAGAACAACGGGTTGTCGACGCCGGCATAGCCCGATGCCATGGAGCGCTTGACCACCAGCGCCGTGCCCACCTCTTCGACATTCAACACCGGCATGCCGTAAATCGCACTCGACTTGTCGGTCTTGGCCGCCGGGTTGACCGTGTCGTTGGCACCGATCACGAAGGCGACTTCGGTCGAGGCGAAGTCATGGTTGATCTCGTCGAGTTCGAGCACATTCTCGTAAGGCACGTTGGCCTCGGCGAGCAGCACATTCATATGCCCCGGCATGCGGCCGGCGACTGGGTGGATGGCGTAGCGAACCTGAACGCCACGCTCTTCCAAGAGATTGGCCATCTCGGCCAGCGAGTGCTGTGCTTGCGCTACCGCCATGCCATAGCCGGGAACGATGATGATCGACGACGCCTGTTCCATGATGAAGGCGGCATCGGCCGCCGCGCCTTGTTTGACCGTGCGGTCGCCCATATCCGCGGCCGGCCCTGCGGATTCACCGCCGAAACCGCCGAGGATGACGTTGATGAACGAACGGTTCATCCCCTTGCACATGATGTAGCTGAGGATCGCACCCGACGACCCCACAATGGCACCGGTGATGATCAGCAGCGGGTTGCCGAGCGTGAACCCGATGCCGGCTGCGGCCCAGCCGGAATAGGAGTTCAGCATCGACACAACAACGGGCATATCGGCACCGCCGATGGGCACGATAATCAAAACGCCAAGCACCAAGGATATGGCGACGATGATCCAGAAGGCGGTCTGGGACTCTCCAACGGCGAACCAGATGACAATCAAGGCAAGAAGGATGCCGAGGCCAAGGTTGACCAAATGCTGGCCGGGATATACCAGAGGCTTGCCGCTCACCAATCCTTGCAGTTTGCCGAACGCGATGATCGAGCCGGTGAAGGTGATGGCGCCAATCGCCGTGCCAATCGACATCTCGATCAGGCTCGCGGTCTTGATATCGCCCGATACCCCGATGCCATAGGCCTCGGGCGCATAGAATGCCGCACCAGCGACGAACACGGCTGCTAGACCCACCAAAGAGTGGAAGGCGGCGACCAGCTGGGGCAACGCGGTCATCTCGATGCGCAGCGCAATCGCCGTGCCGATGGCGCCGCCCACCAGTACACCCAGAATAATCGTTCCGAACGACACCACACCTGGCAACGCCAGGGTGGTCAGCACCGCGATCACCATCCCGGCGATGCCGTAGATGTTGCCCATGCGCGCGGTTTTCGGCGAACTCAACCCGCGCAGCGCCATGATAAAGCAGACGCTGGCGATCAAATACAAAAAGGCGGTCAATGACGATGACATCTAACGTATCCCCACTACCGCTTCTGCCGGAACATCTGCAGCATGCGCTGCGTCACGATGAAGCCGCCAAAAATATTTATCGATGCGAGCACCACTGCGATAAACCCGAATATCTTCGCCAGGTTCCAATCCTGTGGTCCCGCGGCGATCAGCGCGCCGACGATGATGACGGATGAGATGGCGTTGGTGACCGCCATTAGCGGCGAATGCAGCGCCGGCGTCACGCTCCAAACCACGTAGTAACCAACAAACACGGCAAGTACGAATACGGTGAAAAGAAAGACAAACGGGTCGCCACCGGCGCCGACTGAGGCCCCCGCCAGGGTCGTCGCGTCTTGCGCCAACGTCGCGGCCTGTTCGGCGACGTTTTGCGCTTCGGTGGCGAGCTGTGCCGCTTTATCTGCGAGGGTCGACGGATCCATCGGTTAGGTCCCTTTTTCGGCTGTTGTATCTGGCGCCGGTTCCGACGAGTCTGGCGGCGCGCCCTCTTCGGCTTCCGCCAGCGTAGAGTCGGCATCAGCCTCGGCGCTCGACTGATCCTCCGGCAGCAACGCCGGGTGCACAATCTTACCGTCGCGGGTCAAACACGAACCGGCAATTATCTCGTCTTCCCAGTCGATGGCGAGCTGCTTGGTTTCTTTATCGATCATCAACTCGACGAAATTGAAGAGATTTCGCGCATACAGCGCCGACGCATCGGCGGCGAGACGCGACGGCAAATTGTAGTGCCCCATAACGATGACGCCATTCTCGGTCGTAACGACCTCGCCCCCGACGCTCTTCGTCGCGTTGCCGCCCTGCTCGACCGCAAGATCGACGATCACCGAACCTGCGCGCATCGACGCAATCATGTCATCGTTAACAAGGATCGGCGCCGGCCGGCCTGGAATAAGAGCTGTCGTAATGACAATATCCTGATCGGCAATGTGCTGAGCTACCAGTTCGGCTTGCCGGCGCTTGTAATCTTCCGACATCTCCTTGGCGTAACCGCCTTCGGTTTGGCCGGTTTCTCCTTCATCGGGTTCGACCATCACGAAGGTCGCACCGAGGCTCTCGACTTCTTCTTTGGCGGCCATGCGCACATCGGTTGCCGACACCACGGCACCAATGCGCCGCGCGGTGGCGATGGCCTGCAGGCCGGCAACCCCCGCTCCCATCACGAACACTTTGGCAGGATTAATCCGACCGGCAGCGGTCATCATCATCGGGATCGCGCGGCCATACTCAGCCGCCCCATCGACGACGGCCTTATAGCCCGCCAGGTTGGCTTGCGAGCTCAGCACATCCATCGACTGGGCGCGGCTGATGCGCGGCAAAAACTCCATTGCGAACGCGATGATATTCTTCTCGGCGTAGTGTTCGACGCCGATCGGATCGCCGAACGGATTGTGTAGCGCGACCAGAATGACGCCGTCGGGATAGTCGCCAAGCCCGTCGGCGCCGCCATCGTCTCTGGTTCGCGGCCGCTGGACCTTAAAGATGACATCGGCGCCGGCGAATGTTTCGGCGCGCGTCGGGTGAAGCGTCGCACCGGCCTCGGCAAACGCATTATCGAGGATGGCCGCGTTCTCTCCGGCCCCAGCCTCAACGCTTACCTCCACGCCCATCTGCACCAGCCGTTTGACCGTATCGGGAGTTGCCGCAACGCGGCGCTCATGGGGGCGGCGTTCCTTGGGAATGGCGATCTTCATTTTGTGAACACCTTATGCTTCGGCCCTTCCGGGACAGCACGGAACCGTCGAGTTCGGCGATGCCGTCCAGAGTTGCCGGAATATGGCGCTAGAGCCGAGTCAGGACAAGGCTTCGCTGGCTATAAAGATGTTCTCTAGTGGAACAGAAGGCGCGAGCGATCTTCAGCGGACTAAGAATCCATACCGAAAGTCGCAGAACAAAGACGGCCGTGAGGGTACCGGGGTCCTCGCCACCTAAGGAATGGAACTAGGACAGGCCGTTGATAATTCCGGTGAGCCGGCGTTTGGTGATGAAAAACCGGCCGATATCGCGTTCGCTGCCACCGCCGAGGCGAAATATCTCTTTGCCCTCACCATCGAAAATAACAACGGCAGGCACGGCGCGAATGCCGCCTATGCGGGCATCGAGATCGGCGTTGCCGACAACCGCCGGGATCGTCGGATGAATGATGCTGACGAAACGTTTGACGTTTCGAGGGTTGGGCCGGCCGACGAAACCTTCCATCCAGTTCACCGCGATCATCGATACGTTGTTGCCGTTGTCTTCGATGTAGTCGGCCAACTCGACCATTTCCTGGCGGCAGGGCGGACACCAACTGGCGAAAAACGTCACCAGGACCGGCCGGCCATCGAATGCCGAATCGTCCACGGTCCCCCGTAGGGAATCGAGCGATTTCAGAATATCGCGAAAATCGTCATCGAGGTGCACTTGTTGCGCCGCCGCGGGGGCCGCCGCCAGCAGCGGCGCGGCAAGTGTGGATAGTAAGAAATCGCGTCTTCGCAGCATGATTGACCTCCCGGATATCTCTCCTAGACACCACAGGACGGCCGCTGCCAAGGCAATTTCTCGTGAACTTTATTCCGCCAGAGGGATGTCGTATCGGCCGAGGGTTTCGGCCTGGCGGGCGGCCAGTGTGGCTTGATCGAAGTCCGAAATGAGACCTTGAAATAGCTGGAACCAGTTGACTTCGGCGCGCAGCCGCAAGAACACCGAACCGAGCCCGATCGCGGCACGGTCCATCAATACGAATTCTCGCGGCGGTGTGACACTGCCCAGTTTGCGCAGTTCTTCGTGGACCTGGTGGGCAATGTTGGCGCCGTACAATCCGGAATCGGATTCCTGAATGCGCTGCACCTTGTCATCCATCACCGGCGCATAGAGAAACGACGCCCAGATATTGAGCACGTCGATCATCTCGTTGGTGAGATCGGCGAAACCCCACGTCTCATAGGCATGCACCGCCAAGGCCCGATCGTCGTTCTTCAGCGCGTGGTAGAGATCGATTACCGCGCCCACGAAATGGGGGGTGAACACGCGGATACATCCGAAGTCGTAGAGATTTATCGAGCCGTCCGCGGGGTTGACGGTGTAGTTGCCCAGGTGAGGATCGCCATGGATCACGCCGTAGTAGTAGAAGGGCACGTACCAGGCGCGGAACATATTCACGGCGACAGCCTCACGGCCTTCGGTTGCCGTTTCGGCAAACTCCGCCATCGGCATGCCTTCGAGCCAATTCGTCGTCAGCAGCCGCTTGGAAGATAAGTCACTGACGACCTCTGGAACATTCACGCCCGCTTCGTCGGCCAGCATGTCGCCATAGAGCCGGGTCGCGTTCGCCTCGCGCAGATAATCGAGTTCTTCAGTTAACCGCTCGGACAGCTCGGCGTGGATCTGCGATGTGTCGATCACGCGGTCGTATCGTTTGTACACGGCGAACAAGAGCTTGAGCTGGTTGAGGTCGGCGGCAACCGCCGACGCCATATCGGGGTATTGTACTTTGCAGGCGAGTTCCTGACCGTCATGGGCCACCGCACGGTGAACCTGGCCGAGGGAAGCCGCACGCGCCGCCTCCCGCTCGAAACTTTTAAATTTAGACTGCCAGTCGCTGCCGAGTTCCGCCGACATGCGCCTTCGCACGAACGGCCACCCCATAGGGGGCGCGTTGGCCTGCAATTGGGATAACTCACGCGCGTAATCCTGGGGCAGCGCATCGGGTATCGTCGCCAGGATCTGCGCCGCCTTCATCAGCGGGCCCTTCAGGCCGCCGAGCGCAACCTTCAGGTCCTCGGCGTGCTTTTCACGATCCAGTTCGCGGCCAAGGTACCGGCTACCCGCAAACCGCACGGCCGCACCTCCAACCGCGGTGCCGACCCGGCCATAGCGGCCCATGCGGCCGCGTAACGTCGAACGGTCGTCGTCGCTATCCGCCACGCTGGCGTCGCTCCCCTGTCAGGTACCGGTGCCCATCGCTTCGAGTTCGTCCAACAGGCCGGAGATAACACCGAGGCCTTGTTGCCAGAACGCGGGATCGCCGGCATCCAGGCCGAACGGCGCGAGCAATTCCTTATGGCGCAGGGTGCCGCCCGCGCGCAGCATGTCGAGATACTTGGCCGCGAACCCCTCTTCCGCGCCCTGATAGACCGCATAAAGCGAGTTCACCAAACAATCGCCGAACGCATACGCGTAGACGTAAAACGGCGAGTGAATGAAATGGGGAATGTAGGTCCAGTAGAAACGGTACTCGTCTTCGAACCGGATCGCCGGCCCCAGACTCTCGCTCTGCACATCCATCCAGATGTCGCAGATTTCGTCAGTCAGCAATTCGCCGTCGCGGCGCCGATCGTGCACCCGGCGCTCGAATTCGAAGAACGCGACCTGGCGAACCACGGTGTTGAGCATGTCCTCGATCTTACTGGCCAGCATGACCCGCTTTTGCGCTGGGTCCGACGCCTCATCGAGAAGCTTGCGGAAGGTGAGCATTTCGCCAAACACCGACGCCGTCTCCGCCAGTGTCAATGGCGTATCAGCCATCAAATGCCCCTGCGCACCGGCAAGAACTTGATGCACGCCGTGGCCGAGCTCGTGCGCCAAGGTCATGACATCGCGCGTTTTACCCTGGTAGTTGAGCAACAAATACGGATGCGCGCTCGGCACAGTCGGGTGTGCGAAGGCCCCCGGAGACTTGCCGGGACGAACCGGCGCATCGATCCAATCATTGTCGAAAAACTGCTGGCCGAGTTCGGCTAACTGCGGCGAAAAACGGCCATAGGCGCTGATCACCGTTTCAACCGCGTCGCTCCACTTGATCGTCGTATCGTCTTCATCGGGCAACGGCGCGTTGCGGTCCCAATAGTCTAGCTGATCGCGGCCGAACCACCGCGCCTTCAACGCGTAGTAGCGGTGAGAAAGGTTGGGATATGTCGCCTTCACCGCCGATACCAGCGCGTCGACGACCTCGTCTTCAACGAAGTTCGAAAGATTGCGGTAAGACACGGGCGTCTCAAACTTGCGCCACTTGTCTTCGATTTCTTTGTCTTTCGCGAGCGTGTTGGTGATCAGCGTAAAGACCCGCGCCGACTCGCCCAAGACGCTACCGATCGACTTTGCGGCGGCCTTGCGCACGGTGCCGTCCTTGTCGGAAAGCAGATTGAAAACCTCGGCGCTGGTCATTTCTTTCTCGCCGCCCGGCATGTCCACGGTGAACCGTAGCGCCGCCATGGTCTCATCGAACAAACGCACCCACGCCGCTTTACCGGCCACATGTTTCTCAAGCAGCAACCGTTCCAACTCGTCATCCAATTGGTGCGGCCGGAACGCTCTTGTATCCCGGAGCCAAGGTTCGTACTTCACCAGCGCCGGATCGGTAAGTTTTTCCGCTAAATCCGCGTCATCGATCTTGTTGATCTCCAGCGAGAAAAACAGCAGGTGGGTGGATATCTCGGTCACCAGCTCCTGCATGGTTTGATAGAAACGGCCCGATTCCGGCGCGCTCATGTCGGCGGCATAAAGCAGCGACGCAAAGCTCATCATGCGGCCCAGCGTTTCGTCGATCGCCTCATACTCGCCGACTGCCGCGGCCAATGCCGGAGCCTTCAAGCTCGCTAGTTTGCCCTTGTAAGCGGCCTCGAACGCTTGTGCCTGCGTTCGGGCTTGCTCCGTGGCTTGGGTCAGCTCGGAAGAGTCCGGTCCGGGATACAAATCATCGAGGTTCCACTCGGGAAGATCGCCCAACACCTTGGCAGACGAAGTGGCGGTGGCGGGTGCCTGTAGTCGTTTCAACATTGGCCTCACAGCTCTACTTGCAACACCTTCACAGATAAGCTCCATTTGTACCGACAGCAACCGGTCGCAGTCTTTAGCCAAGCGCCATCAACGCGAATGTGACCAGCTGAGGGAGCAGGATGAATTACATCGAACGCTATGACGCGTGGCAGACACTGCCGCAAATGTTTTTCGCCAAGGCTGAAGAACTCGGCGACAAACCGCTGTTTTGGGCGAAGCACTACGATGCCTGGCAGTCGGTGAGTTGGGCGCAAGCCGCCGCCGATGTCAGCGCGCTATCGCGCGGCCTTCGCTCACTGGGCGTAAAACCAGGCGACCGTGTGGTGCTGGTTTCTGAAAACCGGCCTGAATGGGGTGTCGCCGATTTGGCAATCATGTCGGTACGCGCGCTAACCGTTCCCGCCTATACGACCAATACCATCGAAGACCACACCCATATTCTGTCCGATAGCGGGGCAGAGGTGGTCATTGTGTCGTCGGCGCAGCTCGCCGAACGCCTATTACCCGCCGCAAGCGCGCTGGCAGATGTCAAAACCATCGTCGCGCTCGAAGCGCCAGCGGGTAAAGCCGACGGTGTCGAGATTATCAACTGGCGCGACCTGCTGGCGCGCGGCCGTGAACTCGCGGATGACACAGACGCATACCTATCGGAGCTGAATCGTAGCGACACCAGCTGCCTGATCTACACGTCGGGTACGGGCGGCGCGCCAAAGGGTGTGATGCTGAGCCACGGCGCTATCCTCTGCAACTGCATGGGCGCCTACCACTTGTTCGACGACAGTGGCCTCCTTGACATCGACCGCGATGTCTTTCTCTCGTTTCTACCCTTGAGCCATTCCTACGAACATACGGGCGGACTGTACTTCCCGATCTCGATCGGCGCCGAGATCTACTACGCCGAAAGTATCGACCGCCTCGCCTCCAATATCGCGGAGGTCAAACCAACCATCATGACGGCGGTGCCACGCCTTTATGAAAGCATGCACCAACGTATCGTCTCCAGCGTCAATCGCAAAGGCGGTCTATCTGCCAAGCTGTTCCACAAGACCATCGCATTGGGAAAAAAGCGATACGAAAACGGCGCGGGCGGGCTTGGCTTGGTCGAGCGGCTGCAGGATGCTCTGCTCGACAAGCTGGTACGAAAGAAAGTCTCGGAACGTTTTGGTAGCCGGCTGAAGGCCTTTGTCTCCGGCGGTGCGCCGCTCAACTACGACATCGGCGTGTTTTTTCTGGCGCTCGGCGTTCGCCTGCTACAGGGCTACGGGCAGACGGAAACGGCCCCAGTCGTGAGCTGCAACCCGCCCAACCGGATCAAGATCGATACTGTCGGTCCGGCCTTCCCCGGCGTCGACGTAAAAATCGCCGAGGACGGTGAGCTGCTGGTACGGGGCGAACTCGCTATGCAGGGCTATTGGAACGCGCCGGATCTGTCTGCCGAGACGTTGAAAGACGGCTGGGTCCACACCGGCGACATCGGCGAACTCGACGAAGACGGCTATATCAAAATTACCGACCGCAAGAAGGACATTATAGTCAATTCAGGAGGCGACAATGTGTCGCCGCAGCGCGTCGAGAATGCGCTGATCTTCGAACCGGAAATCGGCCAGGCGATGGTCTACGGCGACAAGCGGCCGCATCTCGTGGCGTTGCTGGTGCCAGACGACGAATTCATCGGCCGATGGGCTAGCGAGACCGGCCATGCACGCGACCTCGAA
Organism: Alphaproteobacteria bacterium; assembly: GCA_965267185.1. Taxonomy (GTDB): domain Bacteria; phylum Pseudomonadota; class Alphaproteobacteria; order UBA6615; family UBA6615. The sequence goes on from OZ253937.1 coordinate 2,162,016, forward strand.
ACCTTGTCGGAACTGCAGCCTTTCCACGACGCTTTACGAACTGCGGTCGATCGGGCCAACGAGCGATTATCGGCGATTGAACAGGTGCGACGCTTTATCGTCGCCAGCGAGGGCTTCACCATCGACAACGGCCTCATGACGCCAACACTCAAGCCGCGCCGTCACTTGATCACGGAGCGCTATGGCGAACGCCTCGAAGGCCTCTACGGCCGCGCCAAGGCAACATAGTGCTATTCCTGATACTCCAACAAATCGCCAGGTTGGCAATCAAGTTCCCGGCAAATAGCATCCAATGTCGTTAAACGGATCGCCCTCGCCTTATTCGTTTTAAGAATCGAGAGATTCTGCTCGGTTATCCCAATACGGTGCGCGAGTTCGTTCGACCGCATCTTGCGCTTTGCAAGCATCACATCAAGATTAATAACGATAGGCATATGCGGCCTATACCGTGTGAGCTTGTTCGTCTTCCAACTTGCGCCCCTCGTTCATCACCCACGAGATCGATAGGACTACGCCACCGATAAGTAAGGTGGTTATGTCGAGGATATCGAACTGAGCGACCATCGCCCGTTGTCCCGGCGGATTGGTGAAGGAGAGCACAATGCTGATGAGTGGCGTGAAAGCCGCATTGGCAATAACCCAAGCGATAAGCACATAACCCAGTCGACGAAAGTACCGAACGGTATCGGCAGAGAATACGATGCCGCTCTCATAAAATCGAAAAAGCGCTCTTAGGGTTATCAAGCCATACACCGCCACGCCTGTAGGCAGCAAACTGACAAGAAACGCCAATGCTAGCGATAGTGCTGAAAGCTTTTGAAGAGGAGCTACAGGAAGGCCGGAGGTTAGCCCTTCGGGCAGATGATTGAAGGAGGCCCAGAACAGAAGGTCAAGAACTGGAACACATACGATCAATGCATTGAACAGCAATCGGTATCGCTGACTCGTACGCCGTATGCGGCCTCTACCGTGATCGATCATAGTTTTCGGCTCCGTTATGCGATGATTTCTCCAACCCATATGAGGACTATAGTGAAATAATTATCGTTTTTCAATAACTATTAATTGATAAACATGAATGATAGATGCATTGCTACGGCGATAGCCCATTGAAGTAGCGCTATTCATGCCATCTCGCGGGACTATCTGCGACAACCCCAGATCCGGTAAAGCTCTCGCGCGACCGTGTTGATTTTCCCGCCCCGACGCGCCGTAATAAGCAGAATATCGCACCACTTGCAGTATCTGTTGCAACGACGTGGAGGAGGATATGAAGGCCTTCGACGCGAAACGCGCAGCAATTATCTGGATGGGTTTGCGCGTTTCGCCCTTGATCGACCGCGCTCTAACGCGATGGTCGAAACTCGAAGATCAACCCGTAATCGACCTTGAACAGTTCGATTGGGTTCCTGAACTTGAGAAAAATTGGGAGGTCATCCGCGACGAAGCGGATAGTGTGCTCGACAGCAAAGCCGCGACGCCTCCCGTTCGCCTTATATCGCCGGATCATGGACGCATCGCTACCGATGAGGGGTGGAAATCTTTCGTCCTTTGGGGCTACGGATTGCGCGAGGAGGCGAACTGCGCGCTATGTCCGCAGACCGCGCGACTCCTCGAGCGTGTTCCCGGGCTCTTGTCGGCATTGTTTTCGGTGCTCGATCCGCATGCCCATATTCCCCGCCATACGGGCCCGACGAAGGCGATCGTCACCGGTCATTTGGGATTGCGCATTCCGCGCCAACCCGACCGCTGTCACATGCAAATCGCCAACATCGACCATGTTTGGCAGGAAGGCCGCATGATCTTGTTCGACGATATGTATGAGCACGAAGTGTGGAACGACACTGATGAACGCCGAGTGGTGTTGCTACTACACATTGAGCGGCCGGAGCGATTTCCCGGATCACTAGTGCGCGATGCCTTCATCGCGGCAGCCCGGCACAGCCCATTCATCCAGGACACCAAGCGCAACATCAGCGCGTGGCGTCGAGAAAACGCGGACGCGCCGCCTCCCTAAACCTTGTGATAGTCGCGATACCAGGCGACGAACTTTGGAATGCCCACATCGATGGGCGTGGCGGGCTCGAAGCCCAGGTCGCGCCGGCTGGCCTCGATATCGGCGTAGGTTGCCTGCACGTCGCCCGGCTGCATCGGCTGAAAATCAATCTGCGCCTTCTTGCCGATAGCCTCCTCGATAATATTGATAAACCGCATGAGCGGCTCGGAGCGGTGATTACCGAGATTGTAAAGCCGATGACGAAGGCCGTCCGCGGCCGGTGGCCGGTCGAGCGCGGCGATGACACCGGCAACGATATCGTCGACGAACGTGAAGTCGCGCTGCATGTCGCCATTGTTGAACACCGGGATCGGATCGCCGGCGATTATCTTTGAAGTGAAGATGTAAGCCGACATGTCAGGCCGACCCCACGGTCCGTAGACGGTAAAAAAGCGCAAGCCCGTCTGTGGCATGCCGTAGGTATGCGTGTAGGCATGGCTCATCAACTCGTCGGCCTTCTTGGTCGCGGCATAGAGCGAGACCGGGTTATCGACCTGGTCGTCGACGGAAAATGGCAGCTTGGTGTTGCCACCGTAGACCGATGATGAACTGGCGTAGACCATATGAACCAGGTCGTCGCCCAGATGCCGAGCAAACTCGAGCACATTGAGGTGACCCGCGAGGTTAGCGCGCTCGTAAGCACCGGGGTTGGTCAGGCTGTAGCGAACGCCGGCTTGCGCAGCCAGATGGATGATGCGGTCGACGCCATCGGCGAGCGGCGCGAGCGCACCCTCGTCGGCGATATCGATCCTTTCCAGGCGAAAGTTCTCGTGGTCCGCGAGACGGGCTAACCGGGCTTCCTTCAGGACAACGTCATAATAATCGTTGACGTTGTCGACGCCGATCACCGTCTCGCCGCGCGCCAGCAGCGATTCCGTAACATGCATACCGATAAAACCGGCAGCGCCGGTCAACAAAATGGCCACGGGACCGATCCCTCGCAGATAGCAACACGTGATGCGTTGTTCGAACGCAACGTATAGCCAAGTGTTCTCAGCAATTCACTAATTGCGTGAAATCTGCCGAATCGGTCCTTACAAATCGCAAATATTTGGCCGCCGGACGATAATTTTTCGTCGCGAAGGGTGCGGTTACATGCGATTTATTGCCGAATCGCCCTGAAGCCGCCGGGTTAATGGACAGTTAGGTCAGTCACTCATACATTTTAACCTTACCACGCGGTACCTAGGCGGATCGGCTTTACGGAGGAAGGGATGGCGTTAACGGCTGTCAGTCTCGACGACAAATATACGCTTGAGTCAGGCAAGGTATATTTGACCGGCACTCAGGCGCTGGTCCGCCTCCCGATGATGCAGCGCCAGCGGGACGAGAAGGCCGGCCTCAACACCGGCTGCTACGTGAGTGGCTATCGTGGCTCTCCCCTGGGCGGCGTCGACCAGCAGATGCAACGGGCAAAACAGTTTCTCGAGAAACACCACATCGTCTTCCAGCCCGGCGTGAACGAAGACCTTGCCGCCACCGCCATTTGGGGCAGCCAGCAGCTTAATCTTTTCCCCAACGCCAATTACGACGGCGTTTTTGGCATGTGGTACGGCAAGGGTCCCGGGGTCGACCGCTCGGGCGATGTGTTCAAGCACGGTAACCTGGCGGGAACGTCGCCCAATGGAGGCGTACTGCTGCTCGCCGGCGATGACCACACATGTAAATCGTCGACAACAGCGCATCAATCGGAGTTCGCGTTCGTCGACGCCATGATTCCGGTGCTCAACCCGGCCGGTGTGCAGGAATTCCTCGACCTCGGGCTGTACGGCTGGGCGATGAGCCGTTTTTCCGGCTGTTGGGTGGCGTTTAAGACTATCGCCGAGACGGTCGACAGTTCGGCCTCGGTTTATATCGACCCCCACCGGGTCGACATCGTCACACCCGAAGATTTTCAAATGCCCGAGGGCGGGCTCAACATCCGCTGGCCCGACGATTTTCTCGGCCAAGAGGAGCGCCACCATCGCCATAAGCTTTATGCGGCCCTGGCGTTCGCACGGGCGAACAAGCTCGACAAAACCATCATCGACAGCCCCAAGCGCCGCTTGGGGATCGTCACCACCGGTAAATCCTATCTCGACGTCCGCCAAGCGCTCGACGATCTGGGTATCGACGAAGCCCAGGCAAAAGACATCGGCATCAGCCTCTACAAAGTCGCCATGTCGTGGCCGTTGGAGCGCGAGGGCATTCGCGAATTTGCCGAAGGCCTCGAGGAAATTCTCGTGGTCGAGGAAAAGCGCGCCCTCATTGAAAACCAGCTCAAGGAACAGCTTTACAACTGGAAGCCCGACGTACGGCCTCACGTTATCGGCAAGTTCGACGAAGACGGCGAGTGGATTCTGCCCTCGTCGGGCGAACTCACCCCGGCGCGCATCGCCCGCGTGATCGCCGCGCGTCTTGGCCGGTTCCATAACTCACCAGAGATCGAAGAGCGCCTCGCTTTTCTGGCCCGCAAGGAAGCGTCGCTGGCGCAGCAACCCGAAACCGTCAAGCGTATCCCCTATTTCTGCTCGGGCTGCCCCCACAACACATCGACCAAGGTGCCGGAGGGCAGCCGTGCCTTGGCCGGCATCGGTTGCCACTTCATGGCGCAGTGGATGGACCGCAGCACCGATACCTTTACCCATATGGGTGGCGAAGGGGTGAGCTGGGTCGGCCAGGCGCCATTCACCAGCGACGAGCATGTGTTCGTCAATCTGGGCGACGGCACCTACTACCATTCGGGCTATCTGGCCATCCGCCAATCGGTCGCCGCCGGCGTCAACGTAACCTACAAAATTCTCTATAACGACGCCGTCGCGATGACGGGCGGACAGCAGGTCGACGGCCCCTTGTCGGTCGCCGCGATTGCCAAGCAAGTCGAAGCGGAGGGCGTCACAAAGGTGGTCGTCGTGTCCGACGAGCCGGATAAATACCCCATTGGTACCGCCTTTCCCCATGGCACAACGGTGCATCACCGCGACGAACTGGATCGAGTTCAGCGCGATCTGCGCGACTGGCCGGGTACGTCCGTACTGATCTACGACCAAACTTGCGCGGCGGAAAAGCGCCGCCGGCGCAAGCGCAACCTGTTCCCTGACCCGCCCAAGCGGGTCATGATCAACGAGGCTGTCTGCGAAGGCTGCGGCGACTGCTCGGTGAAATCGAACTGCCTATCGGTGGTACCGGTCGATACCGAGTTCGGCCGGAAGCGGGCGATCGACCAGTCCAGTTGCAACAAGGATTATTCCTGCGTCAACGGCTTCTGCCCGAGCTTCGTGACCGTCCATGGCGGTCAGTTGAAGAAGCCGCAAACCGTTGCCGCCGGCGGCGCCGAGGGCGCGTTCGACAATGTTGTGTTGCCGACCCCCGATTTGCCCTCGCTCGACACGCCGTTCGGCATCATCGTCACCGGCATCGGCGGCACGGGCGTGGTCACCATCGGCGCACTGCTCGGCATGGCGGCGCATATCGAGGGCAAGGGCGCCTCGGTGCTCGACATGGCGGGGCTCGCGCAGAAGGGCGGCGCCGTGGTCAGCCACATCCGCATTGGTGCCAAACCGGAAGACTTGCATGCCGTACGCATCGCCGCGGGCAGCGCCAACACAGTGATCGGCTGCGACCTCATGGTCGCCGCCAGTCCCGACGTTTTGGCGAAAATGCAGCCGGGTGTGACCCGCGCGGTCATCAATAGCCAGGAAACCATCACCGGCGATTTCACCCGCAATCCCGATATGAACCTGATGGGTGCCGAGATGGCGAAGATCATCGATATCGCGGTGGGCGATGGCGCTGCCGACTATGTCGAGGGATCGCGCCTGGCAACCGCCCTGCTGGGTGATTCGATTGCCACCAACCTGTTCATGCTCGGCGCCGCCTGGCAGCAGGGAATGATCCCCCTGTCGGCGGAAGCATTGGAACGGGCGATCGAGATCAATGGCGTCGCCGTCGATTTCAACAAGCGCGCTTTTCTTTGGGGCCGCCGCGCCGTGGTGGACCGCGCCCGGGTGGATCAGGCTGCCGCGCCAGTGACGCCGCTGCGTCTGAAAGAAGCCGATATCGCGACCACGCTGGAAGACATCGTCGCCCGCCGTATCCGTGCCCTCACCGCGTACCAAAACGAAGCCTACGCGCGGCGCTACAAGGATTTCGTCGTTAAGGTGCAAAAGGCCGAGGCCGACCGCGCCAAGGGCCGCGAGGGCCTCGCCGAGGCGGTCGCGCGCTACTACTACAAACTCCTGGCCTACAAGGACGAGTACGAAGTCGCCCGTCTCTACACCGACGGCGCGTTCGCTCAGCAGCTGAGCGACCAATTCGAAGGCGACTTCAAGCTGAAGTTCCACCTGGCACCGCCGCTGTTCGCCAAGCGCGACCCGGAGACCGGCCAACTGATCAAGCAGGAGTTCGGTCCTTGGCTGAAACCCGCCTTCCAGCTCCTCGCGCGGCTGCGTTTCCTGCGCGGCACCGCTTTGGATATCTTCGGCTATTCCGCCGAACGCCGGCAGGAACGACAGCTTATCGCGGATTACGAGGCCACGATCGAAGAGCTACTGAGCAAGCTCACCTTCGACAACCACGAACTGGCTGTCGCCATCGCGACGATCCCCGAGCACATCAGGGGATACGGCCACGTGAAGGAAGAGCATCTCGAGAAGGCCAAAACCGAAGAGGACGCGTTGTTGCGCGCCTTCCGCAATCCCGACGCACCGACGGCTAAGGCGGCGGAGTAAAGTCCGAAAGCCGCGTTAACCGTCGAGAAATTCGAACATCGATTTGTCCGCACCGCCGATAATGCGGCCCGCCGTTTCGCCTGCGAAATGCACCGGCAGGATAATCGTCTCGGTATCGGTGTAGCGATCGACGAAGGCCGTGCGGGTTTGCGCCGACATCTCCAAATCCCAGCAAAAGCAAGTGCTCCAATGGGGTTCCGGCACTTGCACTGGATGATGCATTAAATCGCCGGTAAACACGGCGCTGTCACCATTCGACTCCAGGTTCACCACCACATGACCCGGCGAATGACCCGGCGTCGGCTCAAGCCAGACGCCGGCATCGATTTCATGATCGTTGTCGACCAAAGTAGCCTGGCCCGCTTCCATCACCGGCAACACGCTGTCTTCGAAGGTCAAGCCAATGCGTTCGGAACCCTTGGCGTTTTCCTTTTCCCAGTAATGGTATTCGTCGCGCGCGAAGACATAGTTGGCATTGGGAAACGTTGGCACCCAGCGGCCGTCGCGGAGCTGGGTATTCCACCCTACATGGTCGGGATGCAGGTGGGTACACATGACAATGTCGATGTCCTCCGGCGTTAGCCCCAAGGCCCGCAGATTTCCCATCCAGGGCCATTTCTTTTTATGAAACGCCGGCCACGGCCGCTCTTTGTCCTCGCCGACACAGGTGTCGACGAGGATGTTGAGCCGAGGCGTTTGCACAATGAAACTCTGGAACGCGAGAACCAGCATTTCGCTTGCCGGGTTGAAAAATGTCGGTGCCATCCAGTCGATGTGGCGCGCGAAGTCTTCCGGCGGCGCGGTTGGGAACATGTCGCCCGGCGCCTCGGCCTCGGCAACGTTCTCCACCACCGACTGTACAGTCATGTCTCCGAGTGCGAGCGGTTTCATGTCTTACTCCTGGGTTGCGGACCTCAAGGCCCGCAGCCCAGGAGTTTCCGCTGCATGGCGGACCAACGCAAGCTAGAACGGCTTGGCGACCACCGGGCGATTTAGCTCCTTCGCTAGCCCTTCACGCCACGCCGTATACGATTGGAAACCGGATGCGTCGCGGCACATGGCTTCGGTTTCGGCGAAGATTTCGTCGTCGGATTTCGACAGGTCGAAGGGTTCCAGGAACGGCTGGTCGACAAACCACGGCGAGTCGACGAAGAACTCCATTGTATTGCCTTCGGGGTCGTGGGCGTAGACTGACCAGGCGATGCCGTGGGTCCCCACCAGCAGCTTGTCCTCGCCGCACTCCTCCACCAGCCGATTATACATGATGCGCAGATCGTCGAGTGATTCCAGCCGGAAGGAAAGCTGGTTGATCGGGCCGGCGAAGAATGCGCCCTTACTATTACTGCCGAGATCGTCGGGGTCTCCCGTGCAAATCACAAACTGATGGTGCTCCTGCGGATCCATACTCATGAACACCAACGAGATACCCAGCGAGTCGACCGCTCCCCGGTCGGTGACGGTGAAGCCCACCACTCTCGTGTAGAAGTCCTCCATCAGATCGAGGTCTCGGACATTAATGCCGAAATGGCTGAACTGTATCTTGGGTGGCCGGGCCGGTGCTTTTAGCGCGGTCATGGCGTGCCTCTTTTTATTGCTTATGAGCAAAAGCGAGACACAGAACCCACTATCTTGTGTTGATCTGGATCAATTATAGCGCTCAAGCCCGGCAGATGAGCCAGATCAACCAATCGGGAAACCCAACTTGGTAGGGTCTCCCCATGTCCGGCCAACTTCTCCAACAATCCGACCTGCGGGTGCCGCGCTACACCAGCTATCCGACAGCGCCGCATTTCCATACGGACGTTACAGCGGATACCTATACGGATTGGCTGCGCAACCTGCCCCGCGGCGCAGCACTATCACTCTACCTGCATATCCCGTACTGCCATGAAATGTGCTGGTATTGCGGCTGCCATACCAAGGCGACACGCCGTCAAGCACCGGTGCACAACTACGCCGGTGTCCTGGCGGCAGAAGTTGCCCTCGTCGCTGACACCATCGGCAACCCGCAAACCGTGAGTCACGTTCACTGGGGCGGCGGCACACCAACGATTTTGTCGGACGACGACTTCTCCGCCCTCATGGCCGGATTGCATGACCGCTTCGATATCGCCAGCGACGCCGAAATCGCCATCGAAGCAGACCCGCGCACCCTGACGCGCCAAAAAGCCGCTGTTCTGGCGGAAGCCGATATCACCCGGGTGAGCCTGGGTGTGCAGGACTGCAACGCCCACGTGCAAACTGCGATCAACCGCGTACAACCGTTCGAACAAACAGCGGACGCGGTTGCCGGCTTGCGCGCCGCCGGGATCGACCGCATCAATATCGATCTGATGTACGGCCTGCCGTATCAGACGGTGGCCGACGTGCGCCGAACGGCCAACGCCGTACTGGCGCTCTCGCCCGACCGGCTGGCGGTATTCGGCTACGCCCATGTGCCGTGGATGAAAAGCCACCAAAAGATGATCGATGCGGCAACTCTGCCGGATGCCGATCAACGTTTCGAACAAGCAGAGACCGTGGCACAAGTGTTGGTGGCAAACGGCTACCGCCGAATCGGGCTGGATCACTTCGCCCGCGCCGACGATCCGATTAGCGTCGCCCTACAGGCCGGCCGCCTGCGGCGCAATTTCCAAGGCTACACGACCGACCCGGCGAACGCCCTGCTCGGCTTTGGTGCCTCAGCCATCGGCTCCTTGCCCCAAGGTTATGTCCAAAACAGTCCCGACTTCGGCGCCTACGCCCGCTCGATTGGCAACGGCCGGCTCGCGACAGTGCGTGGCATCGGGTTGAGCGACGACGACCGCCTGCGCCGCGCCATCATCGAGCGTTTGATGTGCGACATGAAGGTCGATCTCAATTCGGCGAGTATCGGTTTCGCGCCCGAAATTGCGGATTTCGGCAGTGAATTGGAAGCGTTGCAGGACTTCGCTGATGACGGACTGATACACCTCGACGGCACCACCCTTACGGTGGCGGAACCGGGCCGGCCGTGGCTGCGGGTAATCTGCTCGATTTTCGATCGGTATTTGCAGCAGAGCCAAGCACGCCACTCGGCCGCCGTGTAGACCGCCGGCTAAATCCCCACGGCGCGGCGGTAGACCTCCAGGAGATGTTCTTGTTCCTGTCGTTCGCTCGGGTCGAGTTTACGCAAGCGCACGATCTGCCGAATGGTCTTGGCGTCGAAGCCGGCGGATTTTGCTTCCGACAAAACCTCTCTGATGTCGGCATTTAGACCGGCGCGGTCTTCTTCCAGCCGCTCGATCCGCTCTATGAAGCTGCGCAACCGGTCCGCAGCGATGCCGCCCGTATCGGCCATCGGTTTTCTCTCCCCAAATTCTCGATAACCACCGCTGAAACCGCGATGCCGGACGTTTTGTCCGGCATCGGTTTAGCCCGCCCGCCTGTGGAAAAGCAAACGGCGGAACGAGAATAGCTGGCTCACTTAGCCGCTAATATTATTCGTGAGGCCTAATGACCCTGTTTCGCATCGAAGGCGGCCTTTTGCTCCGGCGTGGCTTCGGTCTGGTACTTAGACTTCCATTCCGAATAGGGCATGCCATAGATAAGCTCGCGCGCCTCGTCGTAATCGAGCTCCAAGCCCTTTTCGTCAGCCGCGGCTTTATACCACTTGGATAGGCAGTTACGGCAGAAGTCGGCCAGATTCATCAGGTCGATGTTCTGCACCTCCGGCTTGTCGCGCAAATGCTGCACCAGGGTGCGAAAGGCGGCGGCCTCAAGCTCGGTGCGGGTGTTGGCATCGATCTCGGTCATGATGTTGCTTCTCTTCCTATCGATCTTGTCAGATGGCTCATAGGTCACGCCCCATCGGCCATCTAACAAGATAATATGGGTTCGATACGGCGAAGGCCAACTGCCACGAACATCGCGCCGCGTTATTCTTTCTCTTCACCGCGATCCGTATCCCGGCTTCGCCGGCCATGACGCCGCCGTATGCCGTCACCCGACCGGTGCCTCCTCCGGCCCCGGCCGCCTCGGCGGCCGCGCTCCGGCAAGGGCTCGCTGGGATCGAGCAGTTTTGTTATAGCCGCGCGCACTTCGGCGGTCGCTTCTTCGTCTTGCGGTGCCAAATTGTGAACCGCCCGGTCGGTGATCTGCGCCACCAAGTCGGGACTTAGACGAGCGACATCGGTCGATGTGTCTTGTAGATCCCGCAGGGCTTGCAGGATCGCGCGCACCGCCAACCGTTGATCGCGCCAGGGTTGGTCACGCAACCGCGCGCGGCGGCGGCGCTGGCGCTCAGCGGCTGACATCGCTTCGTCATGGATCGGACGGCGGCCCATTGCCTGGCTTCGTCGTTTAAGTGGATTACGCATTATAACCTCATTTACTGTGACTGTCACAAAATATATATAACGTGACAGTCACAATATCAAGGGGCACATTCCACGAGGTTGTACCTAGTCCACGCCGTTGAGTGTTTCCTCGATAAGCCAGTCGATCACCGCATTGAGCGCCTCACGCTCGTCGGCCCCCTGCCCCAGCGCGTCACGGTAAACGGCGAGCTGTCGGTGAGCGCTGGTGCCACGACTCAGGATGTCACGAGCGGCCTCAACCTCGGCCCAACAGCCGCAGGCGTCGGCGTCAGCGCGCACCAAATCGAGAATTTCGTCGAGCAGGTCGGTGTACGCCACCACCTCGCCACGGCCAAAATCGACCAGGCCCTCGGAGAAACCATAGCGCTGGGCACGCCACCGGTTTTCGTTGATCAGCAGATTGGAATAGATGCGCCATCGTTGATTTTCCCGCCGCAGCCGCACCAGCATCGACAAAAAGCTCACGAACATCGCGGCAATCGTCGCGCTGTCGTCTAGTCGCGTGCACACATCGGTGATGCGCATTTCAAGAGTGGGGAAACGGGCGCTCGGCCGGACGTCCCACCACATTTTCGTCGCATCTTCGATCAGTCCCGCACCGACCAACATATCGAGGTGGCGGCAATATTCGCCATAGCTATCGAACCGAGCCGGCAAACCGGTGCGCGGCAGTTCGTCGAACACGCTCAACCGATAGCTCAACAGTCCGGTATCGCGGCCCTGCCAGAAGGGCGACGACGTGGACAGCACCAATAAATGCGGCAGGAAATAGCTGACCTGGTTCATCAAATCGATGCGCAACTCGTCATCCTCGACGCCTACATGCACATGCATGCCGCAGATCAAGAGCCGTTGCGCAACCGTTTGCAGATCGGCCGCCAACGCATTGTAGCGGGCCTTGTTGGTATGGACCTGCTCATGCCAGTCGGCGGTCGGATGGGTCGACGCGGCGATTATGCGGTAGCCATAGCCGGCGGCAATGTCAGCGACGATCCGGCGTAACGCGGCGAGTTTGTCACGAACTTCCCCGATATCGGCACACACACTGGTATCGACCTCGATTTGAGGTCGCAGAAACTCGGGTGCCACCGCACCGATCTCCTTCGGTACGACCTGCTGACAATCGCGTAGCAATTCCTCCGGCGGTTCGACGACCAAGTCGCGCGTCTTGGGGTCGACGAGGAGATATTCCTCCTCGACACCGACAGTAAAAGGCGGCGTTTTAATGGTCATTTCGGATCATCCCACAGACCGCGGGCGAAACAACGTCCGGTCCGCCAGCGTGTCCTGCAAAACAATGGCGAGACGCTCGGCCCATTCCTCGGCCCCATGATGGGTATCGATGAGGTCCTGGCGAACTTCGATGAGCGCGTTCGCCAGACCCTTGCCGTCGCCATGCGTTTCGAGCGTATGTCCGAACCCCTCGCGCGCCGAATAGGGCTCGTTGTCACCGACAACCAACGCTGCGTCCTCGCGCAGGCGTGCGATCAGCGGCTCCGGCAAACGTGGATCGACGTTCCAGAGAATGCCCACATGCCATGGCCGCTCGATGCCGTCGAACACTGGAGTGAAGCTGTGGATCGACACGACGACCGGCGCTTCATCCGGCGCACCATGAGCGCGCAATCGTTCGATCTGATCTGCAATCGCTGTGTGGTAGGGATCGTACAACGCACCGATACGCGTTTCGCGCTGGACTTCAACCAAAGCTGCATTGCCCGGTACCGGTGTTTGATCGCTTTCGGGGAGAATCAATCCCCGATGATCGAGCGCACGGTTGCAATCGATTACCAGACGCGAATAGCCGGCCAAAATGGCGGGGGCGCTAAGCCGCTGCGACAAGCGATAGGTGACATCCGCCGCACCGATATCCCAACCGATATGACGGGCCAGTTCGGCGTCGCTTAGCCCAAGCTTATTCAGGCCATCGGGAACGCGATTCGAAGCGTGATCGCAAATCAACAACAACTGTCCACCGGCATCGCCGTTGTAGATCTCAAACGGCGGCGGTTCACCCGGCCGCAAGAGGTCGTCGCGTTGAATATGTTGCGCAGCGGTATCGTCCATATATGGGACTATAGCGGACGGCCTGCCCCTCTCGCTACGGCGCTCCCGCCGGCATTCTCGATCTCAGCCGGGCTGCAACCACCTCTCCAATGGCTGACCGCTCCGGCGAGTGTCGTGTAACAGGCGAGGCGTCTAAGCCAACATGCTCCGCAGCATCCAGGCAGTCTTTTCATGGATCTGCATTCGCTGGGTCAGCAAGTCAGCGGTCGGTTCGTCATTGGCCTCGTCGGCCGCGGGGAAGATTTCGCGTGCGGTGCGGACCACAATCTCCTGACCCTCCGCCAACTGCTGGATCATCTCTTCCGCACTCGGGTTGTCTTCAGCTTCCGGCACGGATGACAGTTTCGCAAAGGCCGCGTAGCTGCCCGGCGCATGGAAGCCAAGTGAACGAATGCGCTCGGCAATTTGGTCGACCGCCAGCGCCAGCTCGTTGTACTGCCCCTCGAACATCAGGTGCAGTGTGTTGAACATCGGTCCCGTCACGTTCCAGTGGAAGTTGTGGGTCTTCAGATAGAGGGTGTAGGTATCCGCGAGCAGCCGTGACAGGCCCTCGGCGATCGCCTTTCGTTGGGCTTCGGAAATGCCGATATTGACCTCTACACCGGCCGCTTGTGTGATTTCGCTCATGGCGCGCCCCCTAGTTTTAGAATTTGTCTAAAATATACCTGAATGATATATAATAGATTGGTTTTTACATTCAAGAAAAATCGGCAATCGGATCAAAAAATAAAGTCTAACCACGCCCCCCGGCGAGGCGTGCGGCCGCCGGACTGGCCCGCAACCGCCACATTGCCCATACCCCAATCAGCGGCCCTGCGGCCAGGAAGATGAAGGCGAAGCGCCAACCGACCATATCGACCAAAATCGGCACCAGGTGGATGGTAATCAGGGTCAGCAGGAATCCGGCGCTAGTTTGAACCGTCAGCATGGTGCCAACCAAACGCCGCTCGGAAAGCTCCGCAACGCTGGCGGAAAATTGCGGCGAGTCGGCAACCACACTGGCGCCCCAGATCAAGCACAGCGCAATCAACGGAACAAGACTACCGCCGAAGAGAAACCCAACGCCTAGGGCGCAGAGCCCACTAATTGTCATGGCGGTGATGGTTACCGTAGTACGTCCGAGCCGGTCGGCCAGCAGCCCGCCGGCAATACATCCGACAGCACCTGCGCCCATAATCGCGAATGTGGAGGCCGCTGCCCAGCGTGCCGTCAACGCCCCCTCGCCAAGGGTGATCTGGAAGCTGGCATCGAGAAAGACACCAATCCACGCCCACATAGCGTAGAGCTCCCACATGTGGCCGAGATAGCCGATGTTGGCCAAGCGGAGCGCCGGGTCCGTCCACGCGCGCAATACTGCCCGCAGCTCGATCGGCGGGGCGGGCGCGACGTTTGGGCCAATCGCGGTAAGCCGTATCGCTAAGCCGGCGATCACCGCCGAGATCGACGCAGCGGCGAGGGTAAACCGCCAATCAATGCCACCCAAGGCATTGAACATATGTGGCGCCGCCGAGCCCAGAGTGAGGGCGCCCACGAGCACGCCAATCATCAGCCCCATATCCCCCTTGGCCCAAGTCGAGGCCAACTTCATGCCAACCGGATAGACCCCGGCCATGCAAACCCCTGTCGTAAATCTCAGGAAAATCGCCAATGCAGACGCAGGTTCGATCAACAAGATGATCGCGTTAGCCCCCGCCGCAACGAACGCCGACCACATGAAAAAACGCCGCGGGTCGAGCCGATCCGCAAGTCCGAACAGGGCACTCACGATGGTGCCAACAACGAACCCCGCCTGAACCGAACTGGTAAACAGCGAGGCAATGGCCGCGGGCAATTCAATCTCGGCGCGCAGCGCCGGCACGACAGCCGACGCCGAAAACCACAATGCCATCGCAGCCACTTGGCAAAACGCTATGACGGCAAGGGCGCGGCCCCGGCTCAAAGGCATAAACGTGAACCCGATATTATTTTACACAAAAATATCGGACAATAGGTAACCGAGAGGCGGCGCCTCGCCCAATGACAAGTGCGTGTGCGATGCGCGCTAGGCTTCTAAGTTCAAGCGGCCTTGTCTTCCTGACGCTGATTGACCACCGCTTCAGCTTCTCGGCCGGAGAGTTCTTGCAAGTGGTCGAACTCGTAGCGGAAAGTGCCGGTGCCTTGCGTCAACGACCGCAGCTCAATAATCAAATCGGCCATTTCCGCCTGCGGCAGATTAGCATTCACCGTGTCCCAGCCAGACCAGCCCTCTTTCGGATCGAAACCGAGCAACTGGCCACGCCGTCCGCTGACGATCTGATTGACCTTGCTGGTATGCTCCGACGGCACATCGATCTCGACCTTGTAGATGGGCTCGAGAAGTACCGGATTACATTTGGGCATACCTTCGCGCATTGCCATTTGAGCTGCCGTCTGAAAGGCCATATCCGACGAGTCGACCGCGTGGTGCTGGCCATCGAACAGGCACACTTCGACATCGACGACCGGGAAGCCCAGCGGCCCTTCATCGAGATAACGGCGCACGCCGGTTTCGACCGACGGAATGTACTGGCGCGGTACCGAGCCACCGACAACGCGATTGGTAAACTCGAATCCTTCGCCGCGCGCCCGTGGCCCAATTTCGATATGAACATCGCCAAACTGCCCATGACCGCCGCTCTGCTTCTTGTGGCGGGCGTGCTGTTCGACTTTCTTGCGGATAGTTTCCTTGTAGGGAACGCTCGGCCGGCGTGTCGATACGGCAACATTGTACTTCTCGGCCAGTTGCTCCGCGGCGACCGTCAGATGAATTTCACCTTGGCCGTGAAGCACCAACTCGTGTGTATCTGCGTTGTGGTCAAATACATAAGACGGATCTTCTTCGACGAGTTTAGCCAGCGCCGACGACAGCTTCACCTCATCGTCGCGCTTATCGACCTCGACCGCGACTGCGTAGACGGGTGGTAGCGGACCATCCCAGGGATCGCCCCCTTCGCCACGGCCCGACGACGTCAGAACATCGCCGGTCTTGACCTCCTCGAGACGGCCCAAGGCCACAACTTCGCCAGGCGCGGCGCTTTCGACCTTCTCCTGCTCGTGCCCGAACATGCGGAACAAGCCACCGATACGCTCGCCGCCGAGTTGCGCGCTGTCACGGACTTCGCCAGACCAGACGCGGACATGGCTAAGCTTACCGGAGCGCGCCTGGGTGGTTTTGAAAACCTGCGCAACCGGATCGCTGCTGCTGGCATCGAAACCGCGACGCGTGGCCGTCGTCTCGGCGCTCGGCGCATCGTGGCGCAACGATTTCCATAGCCGGAATACGCCGCTTTGAATTTCGCCGGCCCCGATCATAACCGGCACGATATTGTCGGCGGCGAGGTTCTCGGTGAGTTGCCGGTAAATGTCCTTCTCGTCGGGAACCACATCTTCCAGCAGCTGCTCCAACAGATCGTCGTTGAAATCGGCAAGCGATTCGAGAAGCTCCTGCCGGGCCATGGTTTGCTCGTCGGCGAGCTCGGCCGGGACTTCGACGACCGTCGACGGCTCTCCTTCCTTATACTGATAGGCCCGCTGGCTGATCAGATCGACATACCCTGTGGTCTTGTCACCGTCACGGATCGGTACGTGGCGTAGCACCAACGGTAGATCGGAAGCTTCTTGCAGCGCCGCGATCGTTTCTTCGAGGGTGGATACGGGATTGTCCATCTTGTTGATGAACACGACATGGGGAACCGAGCGGTCGGTCAAGAACTTCAATATCGGCGATACCGCTTTCGCCTTATTCGCATCCGGCTCGACAACCACGACGGCAATGTCTGCTGCGAGGAGTGCATAGCGTCCATCCTGCGAGAACTCGATGGAACCGGGGCAATCGAGGACCGTCCAATCTTCGTCCATAAACTGGCAATGGGCGATGTTGAGTTCGACACTCATTTGCCGCTTGCGTGCGATCGCCGACGCATCGCCGACCGTGTTGCCTTCTTTAATCGAGCCCTTGCGCCGAACCGAGCCGGTCGCGGCCAGCATGGCCTCGAGCAAAGTGGTTTTGCCGCTGAGATAAGGACCCACGAGCGCCACGCAGCGTGGGCCTGAACCTACAGTGTCCGCCATATCATCCTCCACAACCCAGACATCTCGCACCGCAAACCGCGCTGGTGCGTTTTTATTATTTTTATCGTTTCACTTATCGGGCAGGAGAGTCCAGAGGAAAGGCCCACACCGTGGTTAACGGGCCAATATTTCCGCGATTTCGGTCAAAAATAGGCGTTACTGAGTAGAACTAAGCCAGCGCGGCGCAAGCTCGCTGAATACGAATACAGGCCTCTTCCAGGAGGTCGGTCGCAGTGGCGTAGGAAATGCGGAAATTAGGCGACAGACCGAACGCCTCGCCATGCACGGCGGCCACACCTTCGGCTTCGAGGAAGTAGGTGACCACGTCCGCATCCGTTGTCAGCGTTTTGCCGTCGGGTGTTTTCTTACCAATCAGGCCGGCAACCGACGGGTAAACATAGAACGCGCCCTCTGGTGTGGCGCACTCAATGCCTGACGCCTGGTTGAGCATCGACACCACCAGGTCGCGGCGTTCTTTGAAGACCTTGTTATGCTCAGCGATAAAGTCCTGCGGTCCGACCAATGCTTCCACCGCCGCCCATTGCGATATCGTCGAAGTCGACGTGGTCGATTGCGACTGGATCATGTTCATGGCCTTGATCAACTCGACCGGCCCGGCCGCGTAGCCAACCCGCCAGCCCGTCATGCAATAGGCCTTGGACATGCCGTTCAGGGTCAACGTGCGTTCGAACAGCTCCGGCACCACCTGGGCGATCGTGGCGAATTCGAAATCGTCATAGACGATTTTCTCGTACATATCGTCGGGCATGATCCACACATGCTGGTGCCGCTTGAGCACCTCGCCCAGCGCCTTCAACTCGGCAATGGTGTAAGCCGCGCCGGACGGGTTGCACGGCGAGTTCATCATGAACCACTTAGTGTTCGGCGTAATCGCCGCCTCGAGCTGCTCCGGCGTGATTTTGAATCCGCTCTCCGCCGAGCACTCGACGACCACGGGCGTACCCTCGGATAACAAGGTTATGTCGGTGTACGATACCCAGTATGGCGCCGCGACAATCACTTCGTCGCCGGGATTCAGCGTCGCATTGAGCGCGTTGTAGATGGTTTGCTTACCACCACAGCCCACGCTTATCTGAGCCGGCGTGTAGGTCAGCCCATTGTCGGTCTTCAGTTTCTCGCAAATCGCCTCGCGCAACTGCGGGATCCCGGCCGGCGGCGCATACTTTGTTTTGCCTTCGGCCATCGCCCGGCTGGCAGCGTCCTTGATATTCTGCGGCGTATCGAAATCGGGCTCGCCGGCGGCAAGACCGATAATGTCACGCCCCTGCGCCTTGAGCTCCTGCGAGAGCGTGTTGATGGCGATCGTCGGCGACGGTTTGATGCTGCTCAGGCGGTCGGCAAGAAAACCCATATCTCGATTCCGTTTACGCGGGCCGTAGTTTTCGCGAACTTAGAGCAGATCGCGGCGCAAGTCTTCAAAGGAGTTGTACGGATGGTCGCCAATCAAATAGCACGATGCGCCACCGGCTAGGGGAGTGGGGAAAGCCGGCAGCGCACCGCGATGTCACGCAGACGGTGGCGGCTCAAAGAAGAACAGCCGACGTCCACAAGACGATTCTTACCTGACAGGTCCCGTATCGTGGGCGTACATTCGCAAGACCGAGTCGCCTACTCGGCCGCATTTTGATCTTCATGGCGAGGGGCACTCTGCTCATGCGACAGCCACGCGGCCACAAGCATGAACACCACCATTCCGCCACCTACAATCAGGAGCACGATGATATTTTCAATCGGCATATCTCTCCTCCCGGTCAGGTATACCGAGGAGGATATGCCGAGATTCGAAGCAGGCATTGATTTGGGTCAAACCGACTCGAAGCATGCCCCGATCAGCCGGAGAGCCCGACGGCGCGATTAGGGTTGGTCGGCGTACTGGCCTTTCCACACCTTGCCGCCCTATATAGATGCCATGGCCGATCTCGCCGAAGTTCAAGCGAAATATTTTCCCCTGGCAGCCGAGCTGCCGGCGCGTCGTTTCTTGCAGGATCACCCCGCTGGGAACGCCCCGGCCCCCTTTGACCTCGTTTCCGAATACCAACCCGCGGGCGACCAGCCCCAGGCGATCTCCGAGTTGGTCGGCGGCCTGCAGCAGGGGGACCATGATCAAGTACTGCTCGGCGTCACCGGCTCAGGCAAGACCTTCACCATTGCGCAAACCATGGCGCAAACCCAGCGGCCGGCTCTCATCCTAGCGCCCAATAAGACCTTAGCGGCGCAGCTCTATGCCGAGATGAAGCGCTTTTTTCCCAACAATGCGGTCGAGTACTTCGTTTCCTACTACGACTACTACCAGCCGGAAGCCTATGTTCCACGTTCGGACACCTATATCGAGAAAGAGTCTTCGATAAACGAGCAGATCGACCGTATGCGTCATGCCGCGACGCGCGCCCTGTTCGAACGGCGCGACGTGGTAATCGTCGCTTCGGTGTCTTGCATCTACGGTATCGGCGACGCCGAATCCTACTTAAAGATGACCCAGGCCTACCGGGTGGGCGACAGGGTCGACCGGACAAAAATCCTGCGTGATCTCACCGAGTTGCAATACCGCCGCAACGACACCGATTTTCATCGCGGCACGCTGCGCTCGCGCGGCGACACGCTTGAGATATTTCCGGCGCATTTGGAGGACCGCGCATGGCGGCTTTCGCTGTTCGGCGACGAGATTGAGGCGATCCGGGAGTTCGATCCGTTGACCGGCGAGAAAACCGCAGACCTCGACGAGATCAAGGTTTTTGCCAATTCCCACTACATCACACCGAAACCGACCCTGCATCAAGCGGTCAAAACCATTCAAGCCGAGTTGAAAGCCCGTCTCGAAGACTTGCACCGGGAGGGCAAGCTCCTTGAAGCGCAACGGCTCGAGCAGCGCACCACATTTGACCTGGAGATGATGCAGGCAACCGGCTCATGCGCTGGCATCGAGAACTATTCGCGGCATTTGACCGGCCGCCAGCCAGGCGAACCGCCGCCGACTTTGTTCGAATATCTACCCAACGACGCCATCCTGTTCGTCGACGAGTCCCATATCACCGTGCCGCAAATTGGCGGCATGTTTAGGGGTGACTTGTCGCGTAAAGCGACTTTGGCCGAGTTCGGCTTTCGCCTGCCGTCATGCGTCGACAACCGGCCGCTCAAGTTCGAAGAATGGTACGAGATGCGGCCCGATACGATTTACCTATCGGCCACCCCCGGCGATTGGGAACTGGAACAAACCAGCGGCGTATTCGCAGAACAGGTTGTGCGGCCCACGGGCCTCATCGACCCGGTGTGCATTATTCGCCCGGTTGAAACCCAGGTCGACGATCTGATCGCCGAATGCCGCGATGTCGCCGCTCAGGGAATGCGCGTTCTGGTCACAACCCTTACCAAGCGCATGGCCGAAGACCTCACCGAGTACATGCATGAGCAAAGCATCCGTGTACGCTATATGCACTCCGACGTCGACACGTTGGAACGCATCGAGATACTGCGCGACTTGCGCCTTGGCGTGTTCGACGTGCTGGTGGGCATCAACCTGCTGCGCGAGGGTCTCGACATCCCCGAATGCGCCTTGGTGGCCATTCTCGATGCGGACAAAGAGGGCTATCTGCGCTCGAAAACATCGCTTATCCAAACGATCGGACGCGCGGCGCGCAATGTCGATGGTCGCGTGATCCTCTACGCCGACACAATGACCCAAAGCCTCACGGCGGCCCTGGAAGAAACCAATCGGCGGCGCGAGAAACAGCAAGAATACAACGCGGCGAACGGCATAACGCCGGAATCGATCCGCACCAACATCGCCGATATTCTCGATAGCATGTTCGAGCGCGACCGCGTGACAATCGACACCGGGGACGCTGAGACTCTGCACCTCGTGGGCAACAATCTGCAGGCCCATCTAACGAGCCTGGAAACGCGTATGCGCGAGGCGGCAGCCAATCTGGAATTTGAAGAAGCGGCCCGGTTACGCGACGAAATCCGCCGTTTGGAAGCGCAAGAACTCGAGCTGCTCGGCGAGGGCCCCAATGGGACCGCCCTTAGCGATAGCGCGGGTAAAGAGGCTATCGCCGCCCAGCGCGCCGAGCGGACCAAAACCTCGCTGACCAGTCCCAAGCGCCGCGGCACCGGCCGGCCGGGCAAGCGCCGCCGCCGGCGTGGCCCTTAGAGTATCACCAGCCCTTCACTGGGTTTACCGGCCACTGAAATTCAGCGTCGGACGCAAATAAACTGACGCAATTAGTCCTGTATTTATTGCGCATAAATAAAATAAACTGAATAAAAATTTAACACAAAATCTAATTTAATCTTTATCTTTACCTGTATCACTCGAAATTCTTCGGATTTATAATTCTGCCCGGTTCACAACACTTGGGCACCGATGAGAATTTTGCCAAAAATCCGAACTCGAGCGGGACAAACCGCGCGCAAATTTGCCTCCGATCGCCGCGGCAATGTCTTGGTGACCTTCGCGTTTTCCACCGTGGTGTTATTGGGATTCATGGGGCTTTCGACCGATTCCGCGCTTGGCTTCCTGGTCAACTCCCGCATGTCGAAGGCCCTCGATGCCGCCGGCCTCGCCGCCGGGCGCTCCGCTCTATCCGCCGACCTCACGCAGGAAGCGCGCAACTTCTTTGACGCCAACTTCCCTGACGCGTTCCTGAGTTCAAGCGTCACCAGCTTCACGGTAACGCCCGATGCTAACAACGAGTTCATCACCCTAACGGCGTCGGCGACGATGCCAACAAGGTTTATGCGGCTCTTCGGGATCAACGAGGTCGATGTTAGCGCCCGCACAGTCGTCCACCGCCAAACACGTGGCATGGAGCTTGCGCTGGTGATGGATAACACCGGCTCGATGCGCTCGGGCGGCAAGATGGACGCTATGAAGGACGCCGCGCAGGACTTGGTCGACATTCTGTATGCCGGCAACGAGACCTTGCCCAATTTCTGGGTCAGCCTGGTGCCCTACACGGCAACCGTGAACATCGGTAACGCACACACAGCCTGGCTCGATGGCGGAGACCAATATTTCGACGTTCCCAGCCCCTTCGACCCGACGGTCTGGAAGGGCTGCGTGGAAGCGCGCGCCGCGCCGCTCGATCAAGACGATACCCCCCCGAACCTCGCGCCGTTCACCTCGTTCCTCTATGAGGCGGACGTCGACAACGTCTGGCCCGCGGTCGACGAAGCCAACGATGCGAAGAATAACGGAACCGGCCCCAACCTTGGTTGTGGCCCCGCCATAACCCCGCTGGTCGCCGATAAAACGACGGTGACCGCAGCAATCGCGGAAATGCTGCCTTGGCATAGGGGCGGCACCACCGGCAACCTCGGATTAATCTGGGGCTGGCGGGTACTATCCCCAAGCTGGCAAGGCCTGTGGGGCGATCCGAGTAGCCCGCTTGCCTATGATACGCCGTTGATCGACAAAGTCGTGGTGATCCTCACCGATGGTCAGAACCAGTTTTACGACTGGCCCAGCCACGGCCCCACCGGCACCGGGCCAGACGGCTCCGACTACACCGCCTACGGCCGACTGGGGGAATTTGGGTTCGCCACCCTGGATGACGGGCGGGAGGAAATCGACCAACGCTTCTCCAATATCTGCGAGGCGATGAAGCTGGAGGGCATCCTGCTCTATACGATTACCTTCGGGTCGACCCCCAACACGGACACCCAGACGTTGTACCGAAACTGCGCAAGCGATCCGCTGAATTACTTTCATGCGCCCAACAACGCGACCCTGGAGACCGCGTTCCACGCCATCGCCGAACAGCTCAGTAATCTGCGGATTGCCGAGTAGGTGCGAATTCACGGTGTTATCGCGTGTACTCGATAATAGAAAATTGATACCGAATTTGCCGATGTTCAATAATACAGCCAAAAATAAGCCAATTTATAATAGTAAACAAAGTATTAAGAATATAAATTTAACGCTAAATTTAGTTGAATCGCTATTTATATTGGTGTTCCGCGGGCCTGTCCGAACTTATTATTCGGCCCCGTTCGCTACATTTGAGCACCAATGGATTTTCTACCGAGATTTCGGAAGAAAGCGTGGGGCACCGTCCACAACTTCGTTGGGGATCGGCGCGGCAATGTTTTGATTACCTTCGCGTTCTCCAGCGTCATGTTGCTTGGCTTTATGGGCCTTTCGACCGATTCCGCTTTGGGTTTTCTGGTTAACGCCAGAATGTCGAAGGCGCTCGACGCCGCCGGCCTCGCTGCTGGCCGCTCGGCCCTTTCGGCTGACGTCACTCAGGAAGCGCGCGATTTTTTTGACGCAAACTTCCCGGACTCGTTCCTCGGCGCCAACGTTACCCAGTTTCAAGTCACCCCCGACGCCAACAACGAGTTCATTACGCTATCGGCATCGGCAACGATGCCGACGAAATTCATGCGGCTGTTCGGGATCAACCAGGTCTCGGTCAGCGCACGCACGGTCATTCATCGTCAAACCCGCGGTATGGAGCTGGTTCTGGTGATGGATAACACCGGCTCGATGCGCTCAGGCAGCCCCAGCAAGATGGAGACCATGAAGGCGGCGGCGCAGAATCTGCTCAACATTCTGTACGCCGGCAACGAAACCTTGCCCAATTTCTGGGTCAGCCTGGTGCCCTTCACGGCCACCGTTAATATCGGAACTGCGAACTCGGCCTGGCTCGCGGACACCGATCGATATTTCGATTCGCCCGACCCGTTCGATCCGACAAATTGGAAGGGTTGCGTGGAAGCCCGCGCCGCGCCGCTAGATCAAACCGATACGCCGCCGACGGTCGACAAGTTCACCAGTTTCTTCTGGGCTCCCGCCTCCGACAATGAGTGGCCTCCGGTCGACGAAGCGCAGGAAGCGGGCAATGATGGGACCGGCCCGAACCTCAACTGCGCCTCCGCGATCACGCCACTGACGGCGGAATACTCGACGCTGACGGCCGCCGTCAGCGAAATGAATTTCTGGCGCCGCGGCGGCACTGCTGCCAATCTTGGCTTGGCCTGGGGGTGGCGCGCCATTTCGCCCCAATGGCGCGGCCTGTGGAATGTCTCCAACCCCGATCCCGATCTTCAGCTTCCGCTCGATTACGACCATCCGCTGATCGACAAGGTCGCTGTCGTTTTGACCGACGGTCAAAACCAGTTTGCCGGCTCGAGCCCTGGGGGCTCCGACTACACGGCCTATGGGCGGCTCAACGATTTCGGTTTCACGAGCAAAAACGATGCGCGAGCCGAACTCGACACCCGCCTCACCGCTACCTGCGAGGCGATGAAAGCAAACGGAATTATCCTCTACACAATCACGTTCGGCTCGACGCCCAACACGTCGACGCAAACGCTTTTCCGTAATTGCGCAACAGTGCCGGCCAACTACTTCCATGCGCCCACCAACGCACAGTTAGCAACGGCATTTCAGGCGATCGCCGAACAACTCAGCAACCTGCGGATAGCCGAATGATGAGACGTCTATGGAAAAACGAGGACGGTGCAGCCGCGGTCGAGTTCGGTCTCGTCGCAGTGCCGTTTATTACGATCATTTTCGGGATTGTCGAGTTCGCGGTAATTCTGTTTCTGAACTCGTCGCTCGAAGCTGGGGTCATCAATGCGTCGCGTTATGCGGTGACCGGGTCCACGCTGCCCGGCATTACCCGCGAGGAGCGGGTGGTCCAAGTCCTCAACCAGCATGGGTTCGGGCTGGTCAACTTGGACACGTCGAATGTGACCACGCTCGTCTACCCGAACTTTGCCTCGATTGGTCAGCCCGAGCCATACACCGACGAAAACACCAACGGTAGCTATGACGACGGCGAAGCTTTTACCGACGTCAACGGCAATGGGAGCTGGGACGCCGATATGGGTCTCGCAGGACTCGGCGGCGCTGGCGACATCGTCGTTTACAACGTCAACTATACGTGGGGCCTGCTGACCGGCCTGTTCCAGCCACTTATCGGCGACATTACGCTGACGAGCAGTGTCGCGGTCCGCAACGAGCCCTTCTAGTCAGACGGTGGGGAGAGCACCGACATGATTCAACAGATTAGAGCATTAGTCGCAGACCGTCGTGGCTCCAGCCTGGTGGAGTTCGGCCTGCTTCTGCCGGTTATCATGTTCCTGTTCATGGCGGGGATCGATGTCGGCAGACTGGCGTTGGTCAACTTGAAGACCTACAACGCGGCCGCGTCGATGGCGGACCTTACCAGTCGTGACCGAACGCTTACTGTAGCGAGCCTCAACGACCTCTTCGGCGCTGCCGGCCAAATCATGCGGCCCTTCGACATTGCCACCAACGGCACGGTTATCCTTACCGGGGTTAGCGCCACCGTCGACGACGATCCCCGTATTTTTTGGCAGTCCGCGGGCTCCGGCACGCTACCGGCCGTTAGCTCCATAGGAACGGTAGTAAACGACCCCGCCGTCTTGCCGGCCGGGATCACAGTGGATGCCGACGAAACCATCATTGTCGCCGAGGTCTTCTACCGCCTGGAGCCGTTTTTCGGAGTTCCCATCTCAACCACGACCGTCCGGCATGTGGCCTACTACCGTCCGCGCCTGGGAACGCTGCAAACGATCGATCCCTAGTCGCCACTGCAGCCGGACCTACTTAGATTCTTAGGCGGTTCAGGACAAATTGGCGAGCTTAGAGCGAGCCGTTTTTCGTGAACGCCTTGTATATCGGAACCGGCAGATATTGGAGCCGGTCCGGGTATAGCGCCACGCCATCAGCAGCCGTAAACATGAGACCGGCTGCGCGTTTCCGGCCCGGGCGCAGTGATGTGACCGGATACATCGCACCATTGATGCGAATTTGCAGCGGGGCGAAACAGCGTATCCGCCGGAGTATTTCCGCAGCCGTAAGTTCTCGAGGATCGTCGATAGTCCAAATTTCGGCAGAAGCTTTGCCGGAAAAATACGAACCGCTACCCGGTTGTGCGATGGCCTCGAGCTGTCCTGATGTCATCGCTGCCAACACCTCCTTAACGTCGCGCTGAGCCGCCTTGATTTTACGGCGCTCCACTGCGGGCGAGCATTCGTCGGGTAGAACCGGAACACGGCCCCGCAGAATAATCGGTCCGGTATCGATGTCGCGGTCCATTACGTGGAACGCATAGCCGGAAAATTCTTCTCCTCGGTAGATCGACCAATGGGTCGCCCATAACCCCTTGTAATCGGGCAAGTAACCATTATGAAAATTGACTGCAACGTCGAACGTATTGAGCAGGTCGTTTCCCCAGATCTGCAGACATCCCAACGACAGTGCTAACGTTGGCGCGTAACGGTCGCGCAAGGTTTGAACAAACGCCGGGTCGTTTATTTGATACTGCGGCGGGGTGATGACCTCCGCGCCGTACTTTTTCGCAACGCTCGTGATCGTCTTGAATTTGGGATGCTCGAAATCGCGCACCGCACCCGGATTGAACAGCGCCTTTCCCAGAAAAACTCCTGCCGATCGGATGATCTGGTCAGGTCTTGGCGCATCCTCCGACGTCACACAAACCGAAATCGATTCGATATCGTTCGATTCATTGGCTGCTTTTAGGAACGCCTCCGTCATGGCAGGCGACCAATCGACTTCCGGGCCGGCAAAAACAATCAGATTGCACATGAAACGGTTCGTATATCGGGAGCAAGGCCGCTTTGGAACATCGTCAGCGCCACAGCACGCGGCGCAACCGTTCTTTCAAGCCAAAGCGATCGAGCAACTGACCCACTGCCTCCGAGGCAGCATTAGCCATTTTCAGGGTTATGAACTCGGCGTAGCCGAGCACCGAATGCGGGAAAAGATAGAAATGGCGCTCCTCGCGGTGCGCGTTGCTGAACCGGTCTTTGTTGAATGAATCGCCGTATAGGAAGTCGACCGTCCGAACTTCGGGTTCGGAGTTAATCAAATCCTGCAGAATCAAAAGATCGAGCTTGTTTCCCACCGAATACTGGGACCATTCGGGGTCGTAACCAGGGTCATGAGCATAGAAAGTACCGTTATACTTGTAACCAATCTGATAGGCGATCGGCTTATCCCCACTAAAAAGGACGTAGCACAACAACGAAGCCCGGTCGGCGGCCAGCTTGAACCGTTCGGTCAGCGCCTTCCGGTCGCGCAACCCCAGGCCCAACTTCTTCCATTGATAGGTTTTGCGTGAGATCGCGATCGAGGCTTCCAGAAACGGGTCTATGTGTTCATGTGAGACAAAACGTGAGAGTCTGATTTCGGCAATGGACGCTGACGCTAGTTTCCTTTCGAGGCGGCGCACGTTCGCGCGCGTTTTCTTGCTGAGACTCGCGATGTACGCATCGAAAGAGTCGGGCAGCTGAATGAGACGGCGGCGATAACGCGGCCCATATCCCAAAACGAGGCACGGCAGCTGGGATGCGCTATCACAAAGGATATCGAATAACGCTGAGTCGGCACGGCTACCCAGTACAAACAGCACACCTCGGCGCGGCAGAGACCGGAAAATCGTAGTAATTAAATCCCGCGTTAGTCGATCTTCCTGGTTACGAGCAGAACCCGAAAATACTGGACACCCGGCTAGCTGGTGGCGTTCAACCGGCCACGAGGCCAGAGTCCAATTTCCCAACTCGAGATTCAATTTGGATTTGCCAGCCGTTAGGGCCGCTATGCCAACGATCTCGTTTTGCCCCGAGCAGACCCAAATCTTCGCAATATCATCAGGGTTGGCGCAGCTCGCGATCGCCCAATCTACGTCATTCTCGAGCGTCGATCGCTCGTCCTCCCGCACGATACGCAACGCCGCTTCCCGTACGCCGGAAAGCGCGGCTTGGTCCCTTAGGTCCAGCAAATGCCACTGGAAATTCCGGGACACCGCATCGGTAGCCGCAGCGCCTTGACGTGCCAGATGTTTCGGTTGCCCAGTACTCATGTTTCCGGAACACTCACGGGAAGAAACCGAGTTTGCCATTCGAGCGAGGGACGTCGTTCTTGATATGGAAATGGCGGATCTCGGTCCGCTCTTGTTGGGTCTCTGGCCATATTATCGCCGACTCGTTAACGCTGCCTTTTCCAGAGAGTAAACGGCCAAAAACAGCCTGAAGCCCGCATTGGGAATCCCAGCACAACGCCTGACGGCAGAACTCAAACTGAGGGGCTACCTCCGCTATATGGCATCTGTGCCTCCATCGAGCTGTAGCGTTAGCCCATGAACGTCGCCGAGCACCCACACTTTCGATATACGGCCATCGCGCATCGTGAACATCGCCACCCCAGCGTATTCGATGCGCCTTCCCGTCGCTTCCCGGTCCAATACTTTGCCCTGGTGGGTGCCGCTATAGGTGAGCCGCGCTACCGCCCGGTCATCAGTCGCGATGATCTCTTCAATATGGTTGTGAAAATCGGGAAACCCATCACGGATAGTTTGCATGTATCCCAAGAAACCGTCATGTCCGTGAACGTGGAGGCCGATAGAGCCGCGGAAATCGATATCCTCGCTCAAGATCGTGCGGACTGTTTCCTCCGACCATGTGTTCCACATGACGTTGAAAAATGTCTCAACAAGTTGACGATTTTCCTCAGCCGACATCGCTTCGGTTGAGCTCTATTTTCGGCCAAACAAACCGGCGAGGATGCTTGGCCGGTTCATGCGCTCGACATATTTCTGGTGATAATCCTCGCCCTCCCAGAACGTCCCCGCCGGCTCGATCGCCGTCGCAATCTCACGGCTGTGCGCCCCGGAGCGCGTCAGCGCCTCCTTAGAGCCGCGTGCCGCCGCTTCCTGCTCGTCGCTATGAAAAAAGATAACCGAGCGGTACTGGGTGCCGATGTCTGGTCCTTGCCGATCTCGCTGTGTCGGGTCATGAATATCCCAGAATACATTCAGTAGTTGATCGTAGGCTACCTGCTCTGGGTCGAAGTCGATGTGTACGACTTCTGCATGGCCGGTGACGCCCATGCAAACCTCTTCATAGGTCGGCTTGAGCTTTGTACCGCCCATGTAGCCCACCCAGGTGGCGGTAACGCCGGCGACCTGGTCGAAGACATGCTGCGGATGCCAAAAACACCCGGCGCCGAACGTGGCCTTTGCCATTATCTCCCCTCATCACACGAGTAACGGCATCATATTTGAAGATCGCCGCTGCTTTGACAATGGAGGGAGCCGATTCTCCATTCTATAAACACTAAAATATTGTAATATACAGTTATTTACATTTTTGATATGCTATTTTTAGTTTTGTACAAAACAGTCTTTGGATTTAGGAGCCAATCATGCCCGTAGCCCTAAAAGACGCGGTCGAATTCATCCAAAATGAGCTACGTGCGAACCCGGATGGAGCTGTCGCAAAGTTCAGCGCTGATTCCAGACAAGTCCAGGGACTGCAGAGCGAAACCAAGATCCGGCAATTCACGCTCACGGTGGACGAGCCGGAGAGCCTCGGTGGCACGGACACCGGTCCCAACCCGGTTGAACTTATTCTCGGCGCGCTCGCCTCATGCCAGGAAATCACCTACCGGGCTTTCGCGGAAGCGCTCGAGATTCCCCTCGACGGCGTATCGGTCAAAATCGAGGGCGATGTCGACCTGCGTGGTTTCTTCGCGGTCAACGACAGCGTGCGCGCCGGCTTTCAAGATATTCGCGGCACCGTCGAACTGGATAGTCCCGCCGGCGAAGAAGAATTGGCGAAGCTAAAGCAGATCGTCGATGCCCACTGCCCGGTCCTCGATATTCTACAAGCACCCGTGCCGGTATCTTTGGAACTGAACCACCAAGCCCGGACGGATACCGACATCACGGCGCAGACTTTCGCCCACGCCCTCTAGCGCATACTCGTCTTACGCCGGTGCCATATCCGTGAGGATCGCCGCCCGGCCTGCCGGCAACAGGGAAATTCCTTTGGCCTTTAAAGCTGCCAGCGCGGCTCGATTCACTTCATATCGGGTTTGGTAGTAGCGGCTACTGGGTACCCAGTAGCGTAATCCGATAACAATTCCACCAAAACTGAAATCGTGGATCCCAACCTGCGGCGCCGATCCTTCGGCCAGGCCCGAGAACTCCGCTAGAGCGCTTTCAATAGCTGTAATCGCCGTTTCAGGATCATCTTTCGAATCGATCACCAGCTGCGATTCGACAATGCGGTGCGCATCCGAGTTCACCAAAATCTCGCCGACAATCTGCCGGTTGGGAATGACAATACGTTCATCGTCTTCGCCGATGAGGGTGGTTGTCGACAGCGTCACCTCGTCGGTCACACCGCTTACCCCCTGCACCTCGATTGTATCGCCAACGACGAAGGGGCGCGTCAGGATGATGACCAGTCCGGCGCCGTAATTTGACAGGGGCCCGGCTATGGCGAAGGAAAGGCCGAAGGCGCCGGCACCGGCGAGCGCAACCAACGGCGCAATGTCGATCCCAAAGTTGCTGAGCGTGATAATCACGACCATTGCAACGAGAAGGAACTTGACCACATTGCCAAAGAAACGGGCCAATGTGACATCAAGATTCTTCATCTCGCAGAGGCGGACGACCCGCGACCCCGCCCAACTGGCGACCTTCAGGCCAACGATAAGAACGATTAAAGCTCCGAGTATCTGCAGCCCATAGGCCACGGCAAACTCAATCGCGATGTCGACTAGGCGTGTGACGGTTTGAATCTGTTCTTCTACTGATACTTCCACTGTAACCTCCCTTCAGAGGCGCCTCGGCGGCGCAAATTTGTGGCAGCCCCTGAAATGCATCAGCGGGCACCCCTTGTACTACTCGTAATATCGTATGACAGCGCCATCGCCCACGATCACCTCCTAATTTAATGACCAAGACCGTGATCTTCGTGCCGAACTGAGAATTCTCCTTGAATCCGCAGGGCTGGCGGGCGATTTAATCTTCTAATGACCTTTTTCATAAGTGGTCGGATTGCCGCGCTAGCACCGCCCCTCAAAGCCGCCTGGAGATAGTTATCAGCTACCTGGTTTTCATCGAAGCCGGTGTTGGGCTGGCATTGCTCCTATTTGCGGCCGACTACTTGGTGCGCGGCGCTGTTGCACTCGCACGCCTCTTCGGCGTGTCACCTCTGATTATCGGTTTAACGATTGTCGCCGTGGGCACCTCGGCGCCCGAGTTTGTCACCGCGCTAAAAGCGGCGCTATCCGGTGCCACCGGCATGGCGGTCGGAAACGTCGTCGGCAGCAACATGGCCAACATGATGCTTATTCTGGGGATCGCCGCGATCATCCGTCCGATCAATGTCGATCTAACAGTTGTCACACGCGATGCGGTGATGGTCCTCGGCGCAACAGCAATTTTCGTGGCCATCGGCATCACCGGAGGCTTCAACCGGTGGCAAGGGCTCCTGCTGCTATTTCTGCTGATTGGCTATCTGTATTTAACCTACAAGGTAGAGCAGAAGCAAAATAACGCAGAGGCGTTGCATGCGCGCGAAGCGGAAGACGTCGGCGGGGTGCCGTCTAGAGTCTGGGTCGCCGTCGTTTTCTTTGTCGGCGGTCTGGTCGGCATCATTCTTGGTGCCGAGTTATTGGTGCGTGGCGGTCTGGGCATAGCGCATGCATTCGATGTTTCGCCAACGATCATCGGCCTCACGCTAATTGCAGTGGGCACCAGTTTGCCGGAACTCGCCATCGTCATTGTCGCAAGCTGGCGCGGACACAGCGATATTGCTCTCGGTAATGTGCTCGGCAGCAACATCTTTAACCTCCTTGGCATTACCGGCGGCGTTGCCGCCATCAAGCCACTCGATATGCCCGCCGAAATCATGAGCTTCGATATTTGGGTGTTGCTGGGCGTTACAATCTTGCTCCTGCCGCTAATGATTACAGAGAACAAAATTAGCCGTATGGAGGGCCGGCTCCTGGCCGGGCTCTATGTGGCTTATCTGGCCGCTCAATTGGAGCCCGTGCGTCAGCTGTTCGCTTAGATTCGACAGTTTTAGTAAGATCAACGGCTTATAATCACTGATGGTCACAGGGTGCATAGCGCATTCGGGTGCAATGAGCGCCGGGATCGAGAGACGATGAAGCGGCATGACGACGGCAGAAAAAGCCGACCTTGAAATCCAAGTAGACGCGAAGGGCCCCGGTCATGCCGGTCTGGAGGCCTTGCGCCGAGCGCTACCGACTTTGCCGGCTTCGCCGGGCGTTTACCGCATGCTCAATGGTGCGGGCGACGTTCTCTACGTCGGTAAGGCCCGCAATCTCAAACGCCGGGTGACCAGCTACACGCAGCTTGCCCGGCTGCCCATCCGCCTACAGCGGATGGTCGCGCA
Organism: Alphaproteobacteria bacterium; assembly: GCA_965267185.1. GTDB lineage: Bacteria > Pseudomonadota > Alphaproteobacteria > UBA6615 > UBA6615. The sequence continues at coordinate 2,194,496 of OZ253937.1, forward strand.
AACATCGGCCCTGGAAGTCGTTACGACGCACACGGAAGCCGAGGCGTTGCTGCTGGAGTCCAACCTGATCAAACGCCTGGCGCCACGCTACAACGTGTTGCTGCGCGACGATAAAAGCTTTCCCTACATTCTGCTGACCAGCCAGCTCAATCGTAAGATTCTCAAAACCGGCGCCGAGCCACAAAAATCCAAACGCCGACGGGACGAAAGCACCAAACCCCGCTCAACCGGCAAAGGTCCCCAGCCGACAGACTGGCTCGCGGTTACCAAGTACCGCGGGGCGCGCACCGCCGAGGGCGAGTATTTTGGCCCCTTCGCCTCGGCGGGTGCCGTGAACCGAACGCTCAACGCGCTTGAACGCGCGTTTCTGTTGCGGAGCTGCTCGGACGCGGTGTTTTCAGGGCGCACACGCGCTTGTCTTAAATATCAACTCAAACGCTGCAGCGGGCCCTGCGTCGGTCATATCTCCGCCGATGACTACAATGCGCTCGTTGCGCAGGCGCGGCGTTTCCTCGGCGGTCAATCGCGCAAGGTCCAGGAAAGCCTCGCCGCCGAGATGCAAACCGCCAGCGAAAATCTCGAATTCGAAGCCGCGGGGCGGTTGCGCGACCGCATTCGCGCCTTAACCCAGATCCAGGCGCATCAAGACATCAACGTCGAGAACCTTAAGCTGCCGGAAGCCGATGTCATCGCGGCGTGGCAAACGGCGGGGCTAACCTGCATTCAGGTTTTCTTTTTCCGCGGCGGCCGCAACTACGGCAACCGGGCCTACTATCCCCGGCACGACAAATCCGTCGACGTGCTCGAGGTGCTCACCGCTTTCATCGGCCAGTTCTACGAGGACAAACCGCCGCCTCGCGTGGTCCTCCTCAGCCACAAAGTACCCGAACAGGACCTGCTGTCGGCTGCCCTGACGGTCCGCGCCGATCACAAGGTAACTGTTACCTCTCCGGTTCGCGGCGCGCGGCGCAAGCTCGTGCAACACGCGCTCGACAACGCCCGCGATGCGCTGCAGCGCCGGCTAGCGGAAAAAGCCAGCAATCAGGAACTGCTCGAAAAGGCCGCCGAGCTTTTCGGCCTCGATTCCCCCCCGGCCCGGATCGAGGTCTACGACAACTCCCATGTCGGCGGTCAGCATGCAATCGGCGCGATGGTTGTCGCGGGCCCAGATGGCTTTATCAAAGGGGCTTACCGAAAGTTCAACATGAAGGGGGCGTCTCGCGATAACGAAGATGGATATGCGCCCGGCGACGACTACGCGATGATGCGCGAAATGCTGACTCGCCGGTTCGCCCGGGCGATAAAGGAAGATCCTGACCGCACTACGGGCCAGTGGCCGGATTTGGTCTTGATCGATGGCGGCCAGGGTCAACTGAGCGCCGCAACCGCTGCATTGGAGGAGATGGGGGTCGACGACGTTGCGATCGCCGCAATCGCCAAAGGACCGGACCGCGATGCTGGCCGTGAGCGCTTCTTTACGGCAGACCGAGAGCCCTTTTCTCTGCCACCGCAAGATGCGCTGCTATACTATCTGCAACGGCTGCGCGATGAGGCTCACCGGTTTGCCATCGGCACTCACCGGGCAAAACGCTCTAAGGCGATCACCGCGAGCCCACTCGACGAGATTCCCGGCGTCGGTGCGAAGCGAAAACGCGCGTTGCTGACGCATTTTGGCTCGGCACGCGCGGTCGCCCGGGCCGGGCTCACGGATCTGGAAGAGGTCGACGGTATTAGCAGTTCCGTGGCAAGGACGGTTTATGATCACTTCCATAGCGACGGTTAGTCGCCCCCGACAGGCTCGTTCGCGTTGCCAAGGACTAACCGAATGACTATCCCTAACGCACTCACTTTGCTCCGTGTCGCGATAATTCCGATTGTCGTCGTGCTTCTGATCGGTGGCGAAGCCGAAGCGACGCGTTGGTGGGCTTTCATCCTGTTCGTTGCTTCTGCTGTTACCGATTTTTTTGACGGATGGCTGGCGCGTAAGCTGGGTCAAGAAAGCGATTTCGGACGGCTATTCGACCCGATCGCCGATAAGCTATTGGTCACCACGGTCTACTTCTCGTTGGTTGGCACCGGTATCATCGCCGGATGGCATGTCGCCGCGGTTATTGTCATTGTGAGCCGTGAACTGTTGGTCTCCGCCCTTCGCGAATACCTCGCAGAACGCGGTGTGACCATGCCATCGAGCCGGCAAGCAAAGTACAAGACTACGATACAGTTGATTTCGGCGGCCCTTCTAATCGTCAGCCCCTTGTTCGGACCGGTGTTTATGCAGATATCACTTGCCGGGTTGTGGTTGGCAACCGCACTGACAATCACGAGCGCCTATGGTTACTGGATGCATTCGAGCAGCCATATTTTCGCCTCGACCAAAAAGGCAGAGGACTAGCAAATGCGCGTCATGGGCCTGGCAGGTTGGAGTGGCAGCGGCAAAACCACTCTGCTGGTAGAGCTGGTAACCCACATCACCGCCCTGGGCTACACGGTCTCAACCGTCAAACACGCCCACCATGCCTTCGATGTGGATCAGCCGGGGAAGGACTCGTACCGGCACCGGACGGCTGGTGCTACTGAGGTTTTGGTTGCCTCCGCTAACCGGTGGGCGCTCATGCACGAACTGGCGGGTGCGCCGGAGCCCGACCTCGACCAGCTAATAACCCATATGTCGCCGGTCGATCTCGTCCTCGTCGAAGGCTACAAACATCACGCCCACGATAAGATCGAGGTATACCGTCCGTCGCTGGGCCAGCCGGTCATCGCGCCCACCGAGCCTTCGGTGATCGCCATCGCCTGCGATAGGCCGCCTGCCAATGCAGATGAACTCGGCGTTGCCATTCTCGATCTCAACAATCCACCGGCCATCGCCGAATACATTCTTTCCGTATGTGGCCTCGATGCCCACCTAGGCACACAGGCCGAAACGGTCAGCTAGCATCATGGTGCAGCTACGCGACGATTGTTTTGTCAACGACGGCGGGTTGATGCCGACCGAAAAGGCGCTGAGCATATTGCTCGACCGATTGCACCCCGTCGTCGATTTAGAATCGGCTAGCCTACGGGCCGCAGCCGGCCGCATCGCGGCAGCGGACGTGGTTGCGGAGCGCGACGTCCCCCCTCACGACAACTCGGCGGTCGACGGTTTTGCTGTGTACTTCGACGACCTGGCGAGCGACGCTGACACCCGGCTGCCCGTTACCGGCCGGGCAGCGGCAGGTCATCCGCTCCCAAACCCCCAAAAAAGGGGCGAGGCTGTTCGCATTTTCACCGGAGCCCCTATGCCCGATGGCGAGAACGGTGGCCCGGACACGGTGTTGATGCAGGAGGACTGTATCGTCAGGCAAAGCGCGAATGGCGAGGATGTGCTTATTCCACAAGGGATCCGCCGCGGCGCCAACCGGCGTTTTCGCGGCGAGGACGTTCGCGCCGGTGCGACGTTGCTAACCAAAGGCCAGAGACTTCGGCCGCAAGAAATAGGACTCGCCGCTTCAGTTGGATCAACGTCGCTGGCCGTCTTCAAGCGGCTTCGCGTCGCCATCATGTCGACCGGCGATGAGGTGTTCGAACCGGGCGCCGATCTGCCATCGGGCGGCATCTATGATGCCAACCGGTATAGCCTGCTCGCGCTACTCGACGGGCTCGGGTGCGACGTCACCGACCTTGGTATTCTGCCCGACGATCGGGCGGCAATTGGCAACGTTCTGAGTAAAGCTGCCGCCGAACACGACGCCTTGATCAGCTCCGGCGGCATGTCGGTCGGCGAAGAAGACCATCTCTCTGCCACCGTCTCCGAGATCGGCCAATTGCATTTCTGGAAACTCGCCATCAAACCAGGACGCCCCGTCGCGCTGGGTCAAATCGGCAGCGTGGCGTTCATTGGCCTACCCGGGAACCCGGCGGCGTTGATGGTAACCTTCCTGCGGGTCGCCCGGCCGGCTCTCTTGCGCCTTGCCGGCGCAACCGATCTCGAACCTCACCTATACAAGGTTCAAGCCGGTTTCGATCACACGAAAAAACCGGCAAGGCGCGAGTATGTTCGCGTTCGACTGTCGCCCGCTAAAGACGGTACCCTGGTCGCCCATAAGTTCCCACGCGAGGGTGCGGGCATCCTGACATCGTTCGTCGAGGCGGATGGCCTTGTTGAATTATCGGAAGATATGACCCAATTGACAGCAGGAACGATGGTGGATTTTCTGCCGTTTACGGAAGTAAGCCAATGAAAGTTCTATATTTTGCTTGGCTTCGGCAGCGGATCGGGATCGCCGAAGAGGAATTCGACCTGCCGGCCGACGTCCGCACAGTCGACGATTTAGTCGGCTGGCTAACCGCAAAGGGGCCAGGCTACGCGAAAGGATTTGCCGAACCCCAAGTGATCCGCGCGGCTGTCAACTTTGAGTACGTCTCGTTTGATCATCAGCTCTCTAACTCAGATGAAGTGGCGTTTTTCCCCCCGGTAACGGGCGGCTAGCGTGGTAATCTGCCGGGATGATCAAGGTTCAGCAGGATAATTTCGACGTCAGCGCCGAACTCGCCGCGTTGACGGCCGGCAATCACGGAATCGGCGGTGTCGCGAGCTTCGTCGGGCTGGTCCGTGACCTCGTACGGGTCGACGATCAAGACGTCGCACTGCAGGCAATGACGCTGGAACATTACCCAGCAATGACCGAGAAAAAGCTCGCCGACATCGAAGCCGAAGCCCGGTCGCGCTGGCCCCTCGAAGCCAGCCTGATCATTCATCGGTATGGACGGTTGGAGCCCGGTGAACAGATTGTGTTGGTCGCCTGCGCCGCAGCACACCGGCAAGCGGCGTTCGATGCCTGCAATTTTCTGATGGACTGGCTTAAGACCGAGGCGCCGTTCTGGAAGTTGGAGGAGACAGACGAAGGCGAGTCATGGGTCGACAGCCGCGCCAGCGACGATACCGCAGCGGCGCGCTGGCAAATCAAACCGGACAAGGCTGCTGAGTGAGCATAACGTTACAATCGACCATCTCCTGTCCCCATTGCGGGTATCGTCAGCCCGAGATAATGCCCACTGACACCTGACAGGTTTTCTACGAATGTCGCTCGTGCAGCGAAGTTCTAAAACCCCAACCGGGTGATTGTTGCGTTTTCTGCTCGTATGGCGATGTCCATTGCCCATCCATTCAGCAAAGTGGTTCGTCATCCCGCGGATAACAAAAAAGGCGCCCGGAGGCGCCTTTTCATTGGGTCAGGCGGCTCTCGCTACTCCGCAGCCACCGCCACCGGGCGGCCATTCACCAGGTCGTCATAGTCGGTCATGAGGGTCTTGGTAATCGTGCCGACCTCAAAGGAGTAATCGCCGCCGACGTCGGAAATTGGCGTGACCTCCGCCGCCGTGCCGGTAACAAACATCTCGCTCGCGTCGCCGAGCTCTTCCGGCATGATCGCCCGCTCGATCACTTCGTAGCCGCGCTGCCGCGCCAAATTAATGACGGAGCGCCGCGTGATGCCGTCGAGGAAACAATCGGGCGTCGGCGTGTGGATTTTGCCGTCGATGACGAGGAAGATATTAGCGCCCGTGGTCTCGGCAAGCTGTCCGCGCCAATCGAGCATTAAGGCGTCGGAGCAACCGTTGGCCTCCGCAGCATGCTTCGACAAGGTGCAGATCATGTATAACCCAGCAGCTTTGGCGTGGACCGGTGCAGTCGCCGGATCGGGCCGCCGGTAAATCGCCCAATCCAGCTTGATCCCCTTCATGCGCGCTTCCGGCGTGAAATAGGCTGGCCACTGCCAGGCCGCGATCGCAACCTTAATATCGCAGTTCTGCGCGGACACACCCATTTGCTCAGGGCCCCGCCACGCCACGGGCCGGATGTAGGCATCGGGCGCGCCGACCTTTTCGAAGGTCTCGCGGCAGGCGTCGTCGAGTTCAGCGACCGTATAGGGCACTTGGAAACCTAAAATCTCGCCGGATTTATGCAAACGTTCGTTGTGCGCCGTCGATTCGAAAATCGCGCCGTTGTAGGCCCGCATACCTTCGAATACACATGAGGCATAGTGGAGCGCATGGTTCAGAACATGCAACTTGGCGTCACGCCACGGCACGAACTCGCCGTTCAGCCAGATAACGCCATCCCGATCGTCGTAAGGCACTTCATGCATGGCCCGAGCCCTTTTGACATTTTCGTACGTTTATCCCCGCCCCTGAGACATATTGTTATCCCTTGGACTTGCATGGAGTAACATTTCCAGGTAATTAAGTCAACATGGCTGACCTTAAATCGAACATCAACCCCCTATTCCTGCGCGAAGAAGACCTACGCCAGGGAATAGAGTTGTTATTCTATGCCTACCGGGATTTCACGGCAGAACCGGACGCAATTCTGGCAAAATGGGGTTTCGGGCGGGCCCATCACCGGGTGATCTATTTTGTCGGCCGCAACCCCAATATTACGGTCACCGAACTTCTGGAAATACTGAAAATCACCAAACAGAGCCTGTCTCGAGTGCTCAGCACGCTTATCGAGGAAGAATTTATCAGTCAGCGCGCCGATCCTTCCGACCGGCGGCGCAAGCTTTTGACGCTCACCGAAAAAGGCCGCGAATTGGAGCGCGAGCTCACAACGACCCAGATGGCCCGCTTCGCCCGCGCTTATCGGGAAACCGGGGCCGAGGCGGTGGAAGGATTTCGGCGTGTGCTTGGCGGAATCATTAACCCGGAAGACCGCGCCCGCGTACGGCCGCGTCAACGGTCAAGCGGCACCCGCGGTTAGAGCTACAAACTACCCGCCGTAGAAAACATTCTCCCCCAGATTTTTCATTTCCAGAACCGCTTCATCGGGCCGGCCTTCCGGCGCGCGCGTGACCCGCGCATCGATGACCTCGCCCACAACGATATGGTGATCGCCTTTCGCAACCGTATCGGCCACGCGGCATGTGACGGCAGCCGCCGCGTTGACCAGCAATGGAACACCCTCTTCGCCGATTTCCACGGGTTCGTCGCCGATCATGTCGCCCGACCGTTCGACCGGTTTGAAGAACGCAAACGCGACACCCGGTTGATCCTTACCCAGGACATTCAACGCAAAAGTGCCTGCTTCGCGAACAACGGTGTTGGCCGAGGAATCCGCCTTCACGGCCACCGCGACGAGCGGCGGATCAAAAGATGTTTGAGTAACCCAATTGACTGTGGCCGCTGCAGTCGTACCGTCGGGCGCTTCAGCAGTTAGTACGTAAATCCCATACGGAATCATCCGCAGAGCGGTTTTCTTTGCATCTTGGTCCACCGGTGTCTCCCCTTTTTTGGCTCATTCCAGTGTTTGGACAGGGCCGTAAACCGAAGATCGCCGCATTGACCTAACGCAACGCCAACCAATCGCACTGGCCGTAAGCCAGAAGCGAAGTATACTGCGGCGCGATGGACGATACGCCCCACATCCTCGTGGTTGACGATGACACCCGGCTGCGCGAACTATTGCAGAAGTTTTTGACGGAGAGCGGGTTTCGCGTGACGACATCGGCAGACGCCGACGAAGCGCGCCAAATGCTCACGTCGCTTGAGTTCGATCTCCTTGTGCTGGATGTCATGATGCCGGGTGAGTCGGGCTTTGAGCTTACCAGCGGGTTGCGCGAGTTTAGCGAGGTACCCATCCTGTTGCTCACCGCAATGGGTGAACCCGAGGACCGCATTGACGGATTGGAACGAGGTGCCGACGACTACTTATCAAAACCCTTCGAGCCGCGCGAATTATTGGCGCGTATCCGCTCGATCTTGCGCCGTGCCGCGCCACAAGGTAGCGGTAAAGCTGAAATTGGGCTCGGCCAACACCAATACGACCCCGTGCGCCAGCAACTGCTCGGTCCAGAGGGCCCGGTGCGACTGACCGGCGCAGAAACCCGGCTGCTACAGGTTCTGGCGGCAAATCCAGGACACCCGATAAGCCGGGAAGCGTTGCAAACCCAGAGTCAGCTCGGCGGTACCGCGCGGGCCGTTGACGTACAGGTCACTCGTTTGCGGCGCAAAATCGAACCTGATCCGAAGGTTCCGCGCTATCTGCAGACAATTCGCGGACAGGGCTACGTGTTATGGCCCGATTAGACGATGTCTACCGGCCTGCCCGGTCGCTGCGCCTGGCGATCAAACGGTTCTTGCCGCGCGGTCTGCTCGGGCGCTCGCTCCTGATCATCGTTGTTCCCCTCGTTGTCCTGCAGGTGGTCAGCGGTATTGTCTTCTACGATCGTCATTGGTCCAACGTCAGCCGCCATCGAGCCAACGCGCTGTCCGGTGATATCGCAATGCTGTTGGAACTCATGCGCGATATTGACACCGAAAAACGCCAGGAAGCGATGTTCGGAATGGCGCACCGCACCCTCGACCTTATCGTGCGAATGGAACTTGGCGATATCCTGACGAACGAGACATTCGAGCCCAGGGGCAACTTGGAGACAACACTCAGCCGCTCGCTCACGCAGATCGTTCAACGCCCCTTCGTGATCGACTCGACCAGCGAGCGGCGCCGAGTCCTTATCGCCGTTCAGGTTCCCGAGGGCGTGTTGCACGTGTCCGCAAATGCGGAGCGGCTTATCAGCTCGACAACCAAGATTTTCATCATGTGGATGATCGGTACGTCGCTCGTTCTGTTTGGCGTCGCCACCATTTTCATGCGCAATCAGGTCAGCCCACTACGCCGCCTGGCATCCGCCGCGGAGAACTTCGGCAAGGGGCGCGATGCGCCCAACTTCAGTCCCTCCGGCGCGACTGAGGTCCGCCAGGCTGCGGCGGCTTTCATGTCGATGCGCGATCGCATTCAGCGTCAAATTCAGCAACGCACCGAGATGTTGGCCGGCGTCAGCCACGATCTGCGAACGCCTCTGACACGCATGAAGCTGCAACTCGCCATGTTGGAAGGCAACACCGAAATAGCGGAGTTGAACTCTGACGTCGCGGCCATGGAAGGAATGATCGAGGGTTACCTAAATTTTGCCCGCGGCGAGGGTAGCGAGACCCCAAAACCGACCGACGCCAAAAAGCTTCTCGACGAGGTCGTGCACGATGCCCGACGGAACGGCATTCAGATTTCGTACGACATGGACGAACCGGTAGAACTGCCGCTCGCGCGCAATGCCTTCAAGCGTTGCCTGACCAATCTAATCGATAATGCCGCCCGGCACGGCGAGACGGTTTCGATCACCGGCGAGCGAAATGGCAGTGTTTTGGAGTTTATCATCGACGACGATGGCCCTGGCATCCCTGAAGAGATGCGTGAAGAAGTATTTCGTCCGTTCTTTAGACTCGATCAGTCGCGTAACGTCGCGACCGGCGGCACCGGACTCGGGTTGTCGATCGCACGCGACATTGTGCGAACCCACGGGGGTGATATTTCGCTCAGCGATGCGCCGTCCGGTGGCCTGCGCGCCACCATTCGCATTCCCATCTAGGCATCAGAACAGGCGGCCACCATTGGGAACATCGTGGTCGACGCCAAGAAGAACCACCTCGCCATCGCGGTCGGGAAACCCAAGCACCAATATTTCGGACATGAACTTGCCCACCTGCTTGGGCGGGAAATTCACAACCGCCGCGACTTGCCGTCCGATCAGCTCTCCCGGCGAATAGTATTTGGTGATTTGCGCCGATGTTTTCCGGGTCCCGATTTCGGCGCCTAAATCCACCCAGAGCTTGAAGGCCGGTTTTCGCGCTTCCGGAAATTCCTGGGCGTCGACAATCGTGCCCACGCGGATATCGACTTTGAGAAAATCGTCGAATGAGATGGTCATTTGGGTAACTTTCGCTCGCTTTAGGCAGCCCCCTCCGCCGCCTAAAGCGCTCGTCAGGCTCTTCGCGTAGGGGACGGTGTTTAGGTTTCGCTGACTTTCCCGGTAGAACGCAAGCCCAGAACGAGCCCGGCGGTCTCTTCCATGCGCCGTAGATTACGGTCGAGCACCGCCATGGTTTTCGCCATATCCTCACCTTCATCGGCAAACCAAGTGCGCTGAGTGGCGAGCCAGACCGCCTCAATGGCGTGGATACGGGCAAGGCCGCGCAGGCCCTTGGCCGATACCCCGGCCGCCTCGAGCATACGCGCGAAGGAGCAATGCGCCTGAGGAATTGCGCCGACCAGCGAAATCGGATCCCGCGGCAGGTCGCGGCACAAGATGCCAAGCGCCGCACGATCGGGCCGTAAAACTTCAAAACGCCGCATCAGTATATCGAACAGGCGGTCATGGGTACTTACGTCAGCCTCCTGCTCATCTTCCTCGGGCTGGCTTTCGAGCACCGCGAGATCGGTACGCCGGGCGAAGGCGTTGAGCACCGCCGATTTGGTCGGGGTCAGTCGGTAAACTTCGTCGGCATCGAGCTTCGCTGCCGCAGCGATATCGTCGAGGGTTACCGCGGCCCAGCCGCGTTCGGCTGACAGCTTCAAAGCGGCATCGACGATGCGCGCCTGTTTATCCCGTCTTGGTTTTGTCGCCATTGAATTCCACCGATGGTTTCCGGTCACCATGCACCGGTAATTCGGTAAAATTATGGCATGAGCTCGCCTACTGCGCCAATTCGCGCGACCGCTCCGTGGCGCGAACAACTGCCTTGGTCAGAAGCTCGGTTAACCCCTCAGCACCCATCAGAATCTCCAGCGCTGCCGCCGTTGTGCCGCCCGGGCTGGTAACGTTCTCGCGCAGCGAGCCAGCGGAATCGCTGGACTGCGCAAGCAATTCGCCGCTGCCTGCAACCGTCGCGCGCGCCAGTTGCATCGCCAACTCCGGCGACAAGCCGGCGGTCACTCCGGCAGCCGCCATCGCTTCGACGAGGTAGAAGACGTAGGCGGGGCCGCTGCCAGACAATCCCGTCACCGCATCCATCAACGATTCGTCGTCGATCCAGGCGACTTCGCCAACCGACTCCATCAATTGGGTGCAGACGCCACGCTGCTCGGGCGACACACGCTCGTTGGCACACAGCACGGTGATGCCGCGGCCGACCGCCGCCGGCGTGTTCGGCATCGCCCGCACAATCGCTCCGCCCGTAAGCGTCGTCTCGAAGTATCCGATCGGCTTGCCCGCCGCGATCGATAGAAACACCGTCTGGGAACTGGTGTATTTGACGTAAGCCGGCAACACCTCATCCATCGACTGCGGCTTAACCGCAAAGACGACAACCGACGGGGTGAAACCGGGTCCGAGCGATGCCGCGTTTTCACACACCGTGACTCCATCGGGTAGTGCGGGCCGCATCGGCTCAACGACCGCTATCTGCTCAGCAGGTGTGCCACGGCTAAGCCAGCCGTTCAGCAAAGCGTTGCCCATCTTGCCGCACCCGACGAGCAGGATTTGTTCGCGATCTGTCATTGGTGTTACCCCGGTCTACGCTCGATCCCGACCCGGACCAGACCTGGGCTGGACCGTATCAGGCCTCGCCGACCGTTTCAAAGACCACGGTCGCCATCGCATCAGCCGGCGTGCGGTCTCCCCAAACAACGTACTGGAACGCCGGGTAAAACCGGTTCATCTCATGCAATGCGATATCGAGCAAATCCTCGATCTGCTCGGCCGACAACGCCCCACCGCGCAACAACAGGGCATGGCGATAAGAGGGCAGGCCATCGGTGGTGCCGACATCGAAATGGCCGATGCCGAGCCGGTCGTTGATCAACGCCAAAAGTTCATGCACCGGCGCACGGCGTTCCGTGGGAGTGCGCATGTCAAAGGCGCACGTCATTTGCAGCGCGCCGAAATCATCGGTCCAATGGAACACAATATGATAATCGCACCAGCGTCCGGTGACCTCGGCCAGCAGCTCGTCACGCCTGCTGCGCTCCAAAGCCCAATCGCGCAGCGCAATGGTTTCTTCGACAAGGTCGAGAGGATGTACATTTTGGCGGACGTAATCGGTCGAAACGACAGCCATGTCTTCGGGCCTCCACGGTCCATACGAGTGATCGTTACGCCATCGGCGTAAGAATCAAAACGCCTCAATGCTCGCACAATATTTTGTGCTCCGAGCACCGAGACATACAATCAAGTGTAGAGTGTCACGGAGTCCTTTTGCGCCGCAACAGCTAACCCTGTGGGAAACTAACAGCGCTGCAAAAAGACTGTTAACAAAGCCCTCCCATCGCCAGAACTTGCATCGAGATCGCCGACCCGCGATTCCGCGTGGGTTGCATTGCACCGAGGCGCGTCAGGAATCACGCTACATCGCCGTCGCAATCGAACTCCCGAGGCGCTAAGTTGAAGGACACAGCATCTCATCACTCACGGAGTTCTCATGGACCTCGACCTGTCGGGAAAGCGTGCGCTTGTTACCGGCTCGACTCTCGGAATCGGGCGGGCAATCGCCGAGAGCCTGCTCACCGAAGGCGCCAATGTCATCGTCAATAGCCGTGATCCGGAGCGGGTCGATCAAGCGGTCGCCGACATGTCGCAGCGCGGCAATGCCAGCGGCTGCGCTGCCGACTTATTGACGCCAGACGGCGCCGCCCAACTGCTCGATTTCGCGCAGAGCCAGGGCCCTATCGATATCCTGGTCAACAACGCCGGCGTTTTCACGGTCAAGGAGTTCTTCGATATCGAAGACAGTGACTGGCTGGACATGTTCGAGCTAAACGTAATGAGCGGCGTGCGCCTGTCGCGCGCGCTCATGCCGGATATGCTGACGCGCGGTTGGGGCCGTATCATCTTCATTGGGTCCGATCAAAGCTCGAAACCGAACCCCTCGATGGCCCACTACGCCATGACCAAAACGGCGGTTGTATCGATAGCGCGCAGCCTCGCCGAGCTGACCCGCGGCACCGGCGTCACGGTAAATACCGTGCAAGTCGCGCCCACCTGGACCGACGGTGTCGACGCCTTCATGCATCAGATGGCCGATATCGAAAACACGACGCCGGAGGCAATGAGCAAGGCCTACTTCGCCGAGGGCGAAGGCCGCACCTCGCTGCTGCAACGCTGGGCCGAACCGGAAGAAATCGCCCATGTGGTTGCTTTTCTATGCTCGCCTCTCGCCTCGGCGATCAACGGCGCGGCGCCGCGCGCGGATGGCGGCATGATCCGCTCGCTGTTCTAGACTGTAGGCGCTAATTAAGCCGCGCGCCGCTGTCGATGTCGAATAGGTGACAGTTTTCGGCATCGAAAGCGAAGTTCAGATTATCGCCCGGCCCGAACGGCCGGTCAGGATCGACCTTGGCCACCAGGCGCTTCGAACCGCCATAGTCGAAAAACACCAGGGTAGCGTCGCCCAACGGCTCGATCAGGTTCACCGTTCCACCCATTGGTCCGTCTTGGGCCAGGACATGCTCGGAGCGCACACCCATAGTGGCTTTTCGGCCAGCGAGACCGGCTGGCAAATCCGCCGACAATGGCGCTTTGATGCCGTCGGCGAAGAACGTCGGTGCGCCGTTATCGGCGGCGATCTCGCCATCGAGAAAGTTCATCGTCGGCATGCCGAAGAACCCAGCAACGAAGCGCGACGCCGGCTTGCGGTAAATGTCGAGCGGCCCGCCGAGCTGTTCGATGCGGCCACCATTCATCACCACGATACGGTCGGCCATCGTCATCGCCTCGGCCTGGTCGTGCGTGACATAAACAAAGGTGCCGTTGAGGCGCTCGTGCAGCCCTTTGAGCTCGGTCCGCATGTCGATGCGCAGCTTGGCGTCGAGGCTCGATAGTGGCTCGTCCATCAGATAGACCGACGGATTGTTGACGATGGTGCGGGCCAGCGCGACGCGTTGCGCTTCACCGCCCGAGCATTGGCCCGGCCGCTTGTCGAGCAGCGGCACGATATGCATCGCTTCCGCCGCGTTGTGGACGCGCTCTTTGATCTCCTCCTCGGGCGTCGAGCGGACGCGCATGCCGAAGGCGATATTCTCGGCCACGGTCATATGGGGAAACAGCGCCAGGTCCTGGAACACCATGCCGAGACCGCGCTCGCCGGGCTCGATATGCGTTACCACCTGTTCGCCGATCAAAACGTCGCCGCTGGTCGGTGTCACCAGTCCTGAGATCATGTTGAGCGTGGTCGTTTTGCCGCAACCCGACGGGCCGACCATGATGAGAAACTCGCCATCGCGAATTTCCAGATTGATCCCTTTGACGGCGGTGAAGTCGCCGAACTCTTTCACCAAATCTTGCAGGACGATGCGTGCCACAGAACTATTCCCTTGCCTGTCATACGGGCGCGCCGCCTAGCGGCGCATCATTCCGAAACTGAAACCTTTCACCAAATGCTTCTGGATGAGCATGCCGAGAATCACCACCGGGATTGTGATGACCGTACCGATCGCCGCCTGCGGTCCGTAGAGCCGGCCCTCCGATGCGCTTTGGAATTTGTTCAGCAGCACCGGCAGGGTCGAAACGTCGGGGTGGGTGAGTGTCAACGCGAGCAGGAACTCGGCCCAATTGAGGATGAAAACGAACAGAAACGTCACCACCATGCCCGACGCCACCAGCGGCAGGACGACCTTGCGCAACGTATACATTCGGCCCGCCCCCATAATACGCGCCGCGTGTTCGAGCGTGTAGGGCACCTCGTCGATGAAACTCAGCATCATCCAGATCACAAACGGCAGCGTGACCGTTAGATAAAGCGCGCTCAGGCCGACACGCGTATCGAATAAGCTGATCCGCGCGCCGAAAACCGATTCCGTCGCGAACGGGATCAGCACGGCGTAGTACATCAACAGCGGGATCGCGATGACGATCGGCGGGATCATACGCACCAGCAGCACCATATGGCGAAACTTGCTGCCGCCGACGTTGAAGCGCGAGATCGAGTAGGCGAGGAAGGTGCCCATGAACAACGCGATTAGCGACGAGATGGTGCAGATCAGCAACGAATCGCGCAGCGAGCCCCAGATGTTGAAAGGTTGTTCGGTGGCTTCGCGGGCGACACCCGCTTGCTGCACATCGAACGTGAATATCTGCTCGTAGTTCTTCAGCGTCGGATCGTGGGGCAGCCAGTGCGGCGGCCAGGTGACCCATTCGCCGGAATCCTTGAACGACGTCTGCAGCATCCAGAAAATCGGAAACATGATGATGAGGGCCCAGGCGATGAGAATCACGTGGCGGAGCCAAACCATATGGTCGCGCTTGCGGCCCGGCGCGTCGGCGGTCGCGGCGGCTGACGGCTTGTAGATATGCTCGCTCACGACACCTTCTCCTCATCGAGCTGGTTGCGCTCGCGGATCATCAACCAAATGCCGGTGAAGATGAGAACCGAGAACAATATCAACAGCAGGATCGACGCGGCGGCGCCGAAACTGAACTTGTTGAACTGCCAGACCTGTTCCCACAGATAGTAGGCGATCGTCTGGGTCGAGGTTCCCGGCCCGCCGAAGGTCAGCAGCACGACCGGGTCGAAAAGTTTCAGCGCTTCCATCGAGCGAATAACGACGGCGATAACGATCGCCGGTTTAAGCAGCGGCAGCTCGACCCAGAAAAAGATCTGGCGCTTGCTGGCGCCCATTACGCGCGCAGCATTTATCAGCTGCGGCGGCAGCGACGAGAATCCCGATAGGAAAATCAGGAAGGTCAGCGATGTCCATTGCCAAATATCGGCAAAGATGATCGCCAGTTGCGCCGCCGTGGGGTCGGACAGCCAGCGGATGCGGGGATCGATCCCCAGCAGGTTCATGACCGGCGACAGCAGCTGGTTCAGCGGCCCGCTGTCGAGATAGATCATCGAGAAGTTGTAGCCGGCGACCACCGGCACGACCATCATCGGGATCAGAAACAACGTGATGTATATGCGCCGGCCGCGCACCACCCGATGGACTAGCATCGCCAGCAAAAATCCGATCAACAGCTCGAAAATGACGGCGGTGCCGGCGAAGTAGAAGGTGCGCCCCAGCGACGCCCAGAACCCCGCGTCGGTGAGCACCTGTTCATAGTTGCGAAAGCCGGAGAGATAGGCCTGTTCGAACGGCCGATTGGCGCGCCAGCGCAAAAAACTGATGTAGATCGTGAGAATAAACGGGATGATGATGACGAGGATGAATGTACCCTCGACCAGCACGAACGGTATCCAGCGGAACACCCGTTCCTGGGCAAGCCATGCGCCCAGCCGCTTAAGTGCCCCTTCGCTGCGCCGGGGCACCGCGCCTTTGAGGGTCGTCTCGGTCATCGATCAATCCAATGAAAAGTGTAACGGCAGGCGACCGGCGCGCGACTGATCCAAATCAGTTGCGCGCCGGAGCCCGATTTTCGGCCGTTAGACCTAGAACTTGTCGACGTAGAGACCGGCCTCGACGCCTTTGCGCCACACTTCGATCTGTTCTTTTCGACCGATGTCTTCGGTGACGTTGTTCCAGCCTTTTTCAACGTTCGCCGCCGCCTTCTCGGCCGAAATGTTGCCGTTCATCACGTTGGCGAGGTTGTTATCGAGGATTTTCATGTACTCGTAGTGGCCCTCGATGTAGAGCAAGGAGGTCGTGAATTGAGCGTTCTCCATCGTCTTCTCGAGGAACTCGTTGGAGAATTTCTTGATGATGCCCTCGTTGCCCAGATTGGCTTCGCGGAACGGATCCCAAAAACCTTTGGGATGAGCGATCGCCCGGTTGCCGACCGATGGGCTGGTCAGCCACTGGATGAACAAGTAGGCGAGTTCCGGGTGGTCGCTATAGGCATTGACCATGTAGCTGGTACCAGCCGCTTCTGCCGCCCGCCGCGCCATTTTGCCACCAGCGTCAGTCGCCGGGATCACGCATGGCATCTGTTTGCCTTTGACGGTGCTCTTCGGATTGGCGTTGCCGTAGCCGAAGATCGACGGGAACGACATCACCGAATAAGCCTGGCCGCTGCCCCAGAAAGGATAGATCTGCGGCGTACCCCACCCTTGGATATCCTCCGGCATGTATTGCACGATCGAAGCAAGGTCTTTGATCGCCTTAATACCCTGCGGCGTGTTGATCTTCGGGTTCATGTCCTTGTCGAACAACAGGCCACCGAAATAGGCTGGGAAATGCCGGTGGGAAAAATTCACCGAGCGATAGCCCATGGCACCGTAGAGCGGCTGCTCGAACTTGATGCCCCAGCGGGTCTCCCCCGCCTTGGTGTGGAAGAACTTGGCCTGCTCTTCCCAATCGGCCATCGTCGCCGGACATCCCAAGTCCTTGCCCGTTGCCGCCTTGAACTCCGCCTGCGCCTGCGGGTTCTCGACAATATCCTTGCGCAACACCAACATGATGTGGTCGCCGTCGAGAACGAAGCTGTACTGCTTGCCATTGTAATATTGCTGGGCGACAAAAGCTGCGGGAATACCCGCGAAGTTCGGCTTGTACTTGGCCGCATATTCATCGAGCGGATGAAGCACGCCGGCGCCGGCCGCGTCGGGCTGGGTATAGGGAAAGTCATTAAAGATATCGAAAGCGCCGGTCTTGGCGACCGCTTCGCCCATCACCTTACTGGGAATGTCGGTGTAGCCGAGCGGTTCGCTGACAATCTCGACCCCAGTCAACTCTTTCCACTCCGCGGCAAAATCGGGCATCGAGTTGCGGTAGAGCGAGTTGAGCAACATATCGAGTTTCGGGTTCTGCAGACCCTTCGCTTTGACATAGGCTCTGGCGCCGTCGATCGCACGCTGAGCCACTGGATCGGTCTGCGCGAGAACAGGTGCTGTGCCTATTAGGCCAAAACCGATAGCGCCAACCAGCGCGATCATCGAAGTTTTAACAAGGTGCTGTTTCATCGTACCCCACCCTTTTTGTTATGTTTTTCAGTATCTTATCGGAGCGGGATTTGCTTGATTTGTTTGTTTCCGCCCACGACGGCGTGCATCAATACACCCCGTACAGTGTAGTTAATCACGGTTTCGCGAGGAGTTCACCATCAATATTTTGATGACTCATACCGGCCGTCGACGGACTCCAAACCCGCCGACACGGAAGTTGGCTGGAACCTGTCTCCGCCGGTGATAAAACTACACTGTGATAAGGAACTTATAATGGATCGTCCGAGCGTTCCTTGCGCTGGATCAATCACGATAAATGGCTGCTGAAGCGGTCGCCCGCTTCCGACTTACTCGTTATTCTCGTGCGGGCGAGTTTCCAGCTCGCGGAGACGTTTTTCGAGCGCTTCCTGCTCGCTGCGCGCTTTCGCCGCCATCGCCTTGACCGCCTCAAACTCTTCGCGCGTCACCAAATTCAAGCGCCCAAGCACGCGCTCAACCCGCTGCTGTACCAGGGCTTCGACTTCGTCGCGCATGCCGGTCGCGACGCCGGCGGCGCCATTGGCGACCCGAGCGATGTCATCAAGCAGCCGGTTACGTGTTTGCATCATGTGTCTCCTTGCTTATCCGACCATATGGTGCCCAAGGGGGCTGCCGCAAGAGCGTACCGGGCTCATTGCAGGGCATCGGCGCCAGCGCGTATAAGAGCCCGAGTTCAGGACGAGACCGCTCATGATTGTTGTAACCGGTGGCGCCGGTTTTATCGGCTCCAATCTAGTCGCTGCATTGGAAGAGCGCGGCGGTGATGAAATCGTCGTCTGTGACCACCTCGGCAATGAGGACAAGTGGCGTAACATCGCGAAGCGCGAAATCACCGAGCTGATAACGCCGGACGATTTGCTCAAATGGCTGTCGTCGAACATTGCCGCCGTTCACATGATCTTTCACCTTGGCGCCGTTTCATCAACCGTCGAGCGCGATGTCGACCTTATCGTCGCCAACAATTTCCGCCTCAGCCAGTCGCTCTGGGACATTTGCGTGCGCCGCGACGTCCGGCTGATCTATGCCTCTTCGGCGGCCGTGTATGGCGACGGCAGCACCGGTTTCGACGACGAATGCTCGCTCGAAGCCATGACCTCGTTGCGGCCGCTCAATCCCTATGGCTGGTCGAAACTGCTGTTCGACCGCAAGGTTGGGCGCTATGCCGACCGTATGACGCGTCTGCCAGGCCAATGGGCCGGGCTTCGGTTCTTCAACGTGTATGGCCCCAACGAAAATCACAAGGGCGGCCAACGCAGTGTCGTTCCGCAGTTTTGGCAGCAAATCAAAGAAACCGGCAAAGCGCGCTTGTTCAAATCGGCCCACCCCGACTATCGCGACGGCGCACAATCGCGTGATTTCATCCACGTCGATGATTGTGTGCAGATCATGCTGTGGCTTTACGACAACTACGGCATATCGGGCTTGTTCAATGTCGGCACAGGCCAAGCCCGTAGCTTCGAAGACATGGCAAACGCCATATTCAGTGCTTTAGGGGTTGAACCGAACATCGAATACTTCGATATGCCGGATAATGTGCGCGATCAGTACCAGTACTTCACGCAAGCGCGAATGGACCGGTTGCGCGAGGCGGGCTACGATCAGCCGTTCACAACGCTTGAAGATGGTGTCCGTTCCTATGTTCAGGACTACCTGGAAACCAGCGACCCATACCGTTGAACGGGCATAGCCCTTGAAAGCCCATGCCGTTTCCTGAGATAGATCCCGTTGCGATATCGATTGGGCCCCTGGCCATACGGTGGTACGCGCTCGCCTTCATCGCCGGACTGGTCGGCGGCTGGTTGTATATCGGCCAATTTTTGCGGCAGCCGCCGCACATCATGACCCGTCCCCAGCTCAGCGATTTCTTTACCTGGGCGATCATCGGCGTCATCGCTGGTGGACGAGTGGGATATGTCTCGTTCTATCAGGCAGGCTACTATCTGCAGAATCCCCTCGAAATATTCCTGATCTGGCAAGGCGGCATGTCGTTCCACGGTGGCCTTATCGGGGTGGTCATTGCCATCGTCTGGTTTGCCCGGCGGCGCAACATTCCCCTGCTAGCGCTCGCCGACTTAGTCGCTTGCGCGGCGCCGATCGGCTTGTTTCTCGGCCGCTTAGCGAACTTTATCAACGGTGAGCTGTATGGCCGGATAACAGATGTGCCATGGGCCGTGGTTTTCCCCACCGGCGGCGACGTTCCCCGTCATCCCAGCCAGCTCTACGAGGCGGCACTCGAGGGCATTATCTTATTCATCCTGCTGTTCGTGCTGATGCGGTTCACTAAGGCGCGAACACGGCCCGGCTTGCTCACGGGGATTTTCCTGATCGGCTATGGTGCGTCCCGCATTATTGTCGAGTTCTTCCGTGAGCCGGATGTCCAAATCGGTTTCCTGGCCAACGGCACAACGATGGGGCAATGGCTGTCGTTGCCTGTCCTCCTGGCGGGTATTTACTTCGTCTATCGCGCCGGATCACACACGCCAATGGATCGGCGGCCGTCGCCGACCCCCGCGGGCGAGTGAGAGCAAGAACGTTCTAGAGTCTGTGCCCACACGCCAGAACGACCTCACCCAGGTCCTGACCCAACGTATTGAGGCGAACGGGCCGATCAGCGTCGCCGAGTATATGGCGGAGGCGTTAGGCCATCCCGAATTCGGCTATTACATGGGTGAAGACCCCTTCGGCGTCGACGGCGACTTCACCACCGCACCTGAAATCAGTCAGATGTTTGGCGAATTGATCGGGCTGTGGTGCGCCAATTCCTGGCTGGCCCTCGGAAAGCCCACGCCCTTCACCCTTGCGGAACTGGGCCCCGGCCGCGGCACCCTCATGGCCGATGCCTTGCGCGCGCTCAAAACCGTTCCCGATTGCCATTCGGCAGCACGAGTGCATTTCGTGGAACTTAGTCCGCACATGCGCAGGCGTCAGCTCAACACTTTTCTCGACGACGATATCGAGATCAGTTGGCGCGAAAGCGTAGATGAATTGCCGATGATGCCAACGATTTTCATCGCCAATGAATTTTTCGACGCTCTGCCAATCGAGCAATTTGTATGTCAAAGCGATGGCTGGCACCTTCGGTTGGTGGGGCGTGCCGAGCAAGAATCCCGAAGCACTGGCGAATTCACGTTCGAATGCGAACGGGAAGCCTGCCCCACCGAACGCCTACCGCCCGCGGCAAAAAACCCAGCGGAGATCGGCGCGATCGCCGAATCTTCACCGGCGGCACAAGAAATCGCTGCCGAGATCGCGCGGCGCATCCGCTCGCATACCGGTGCGGCTCTGATCGTCGACTATGGCTATGCGGGGCCCGTGTTGGGCGATACGCTGCAGGCGGTCTACCGGCACAATCCAGTACCCGTCTTGGAGCGGCCCGGCGAACGTGATCTGACAGCGCATGTCGATTTTAGCGCTCTTGCCGAAGCCGCCCGCTCAGCCGGCGCCGCCACCTGGGGTGTTATTCCACAGGGTGCCTTTCTGCGCCGGTTAGGTATCGAAGCGCGTGCCACTATGCTGCTGGATAACGCGAGGCCGGAGCAAAAAACCGACATTCGAACCGCGCTCGAACGCTTGATCGCCGACGATCAAATGGGCACTTTGTTCAAGGTTCTAGCGATCTGTCAGCAGGGGGCCGCGCCACCTGCGGGATTTGTAGCCGAAGAGGCAAGTTTAAGTTGATGCGACTGACCGCCGACTCCCTTGCTGACGCAAAGTCCATCCGTCACGGCTTTTTCACCCGTCAGGGCGGGACCAGCGAAGGCATATATGCCTCGCTCAACTGCGGGCTCGGGTCGGACGACGACAAAGCGCGCGTAACCGAAAATCGGCGGCGGGCTATGCGCGAGATCGGGCTTCCCGCCGATGCTTTGAGAACTGTCTACCAGGTCCATTCGGCAAATGTTGTAACGGTCAACAATGCGGAACAAACCGCCAGCACCAAGGCCGACGCCCTGGTTAGCGCACAGCCGGGAATCGCGCTCGGTGTGCTGGCAGCCGACTGTGCGCCGGTGTTGGTGGCCGATCCGGAAAACGGCGTGATCGGCGCGGCGCACGCCGGTTGGCGCGGCGCTGTGTCGGGTATCATCGAGGCAACGATTGCAGCTATGGAAACGCTAGGCGCACAGCGCAGCCAGCTTACCGCCGTGGTGGGTCCGTGCATTGGTCAGGACTCCTACGAGGTCGGTGCGGAATTCCCGCAACCGTTCGACGAACAGGACCCCACAAACCAGCGGTTTTTTGCACCGGGCCGCCGGGAGGGCCACCTGCAGTTCGACCTTCCGGGCTATGTTCTGTCGCGGCTGGCGGGCGCAGGGGTCTCCATGTCGAGCGCTCTCGGCGCCGACACCTATGCCGACGAGGATTTGTTCAGCTATCGCCGCACCTGCCATCGTGGAGAGCCCGACTATGGGCGCAATCTCTCAGTGATTGCCTTGGCCGACGAAAGCTAAGCGAATGCCCTATCTGCTCAACCTAATTCTATTGTCCCTCGTCGCGATGTTGTTCAGCTGTGCGCTTTAGTCTGCTTATCGTGTTGGTCATGCTGACGGCATGCCAACCCGTCCCGAAACCCTTCAGCAATGGCAACGCGGCCTCCAACGACCTTCTAACGCTGACCGATGGTCAGGGCATCATGGTGTTACCGCTGACCGATTCGGCCGGGGCGCCACAGACCCAACTCACGGCGCCGATGGTGCAGGCGTTACACGAGCAAAATATCCCCGCTGCATACGACAGCGGCAGCCGGTCGAGCTTCCTGCTATCCGGGCAGCTGAGCGCCCCACCCGCACCGCCGGCGCTCATGTGGGTGTTGAAGACCCCGCAAGGCCAGGAGATCGGTAGAACGGTTCAGCCGCTGGAGGTGGGTGGCGGCAAACCATCAAAGCTTCGGGACTTTGCGGCCTACAAACGTGCGGCAGCAGAACTTGCGGCCTTCATTCAAGATGAATTGCCGAGCGACTCAACCCCGCCGCCGCTTCACGTCGGCAAAGTCTCTGGCGCGCCGGGCGACGGTAATTCGCGTCTCCGCGCCGCGATCGAGCAGTTGCTCCCCCGTACCGGCCTCAAATTAGTGCCCCGGGCCACACCGGAGAGCCTCGTCGTTATCGGCCACGTCACCATCGATCCCACGAACGGCCGCGAGCAGCGCGTTGAAATTGCCTGGACGGTGCGCGACCCCTTCGGCACCGAGGTCGGAACCATCGCGCAAGGGCGCCCCGTGGCCGTTGGCAGCCTCAACGCGGACTGGGGGCTGATCGCGAATGAGGCCGCACTAGCGGGCGCGACTGGCATTGCCGAGATGGTCCGCCAGATCGACTGGAGCCAGGGATTTCAGCCTCTTCTCAACTGAGCTGGAAGAAGCCCGAATTTCTGCCCGATAGCTGGTTTACACACCCCAGGCGTATTGATAGTTTCCGGCCCGCAACACCCGGTGAGAATACTGCCGGGACAGGGGTATTTCTAATTCGACCGACGGCGCCCGTTACAGCAAAACGGCGCCGTCCAACGTTCCGGGGACTGGCCGATGAAGGTGCTGGCGTGCAACAGCAATCGCCCGTTGGCCGAAGCGATTTCCGCCTATTTGAATATCGAGCTGACGAAGGCCTCGATCCGGCGCTTTTCGGATATGGAGGTCTTTGTCGAGATCCTCGAGAATGTGCGCGGCGAGGACGTGTTTGTCGTGCAATCGACCTCGTATCCGGCAAACGACAATCTGATGGAATTGCTGGTGACCCTAGACGCCTTGCGGCGCGGGTCGGCCCGGCGCGTCACCGCGGTTATCCCCTATTTCGGCTATGCCCGCCAGGACCGCAAAACCGGGCCACGGACACCGATTTCAGCCAAACTCGTCGCTAATCTGATAACCAACGCCGGTGCCGACCGGGTTCTCACCTTCGATCTTCATGCCGGGCAAATACAGGGCTTTTTCGATATTCCGGTCGATAACCTGTTTGCCGGGCCGCTGTTTTCCGACGATATCAGCAAGTCCTACAACGGTTCGGAACTGGTGGTGGTCTCGCCCGATGTGGGCGGCGTGGTGCGGGCCCGCGCGCTGGCCAAGAGGCTTGACGCCGACCTGGCGATCATCGATAAGCGCCGCGAACAAGCTGGCGTTTCCGAGGTTATGCATATCATCGGCGACGTCAAAGACCGCCACTGCATTATGGTTGACGATATTTGCGACAGCGCCGGCACGCTGTGCAACGCGGCCGAAGCCTTGATGCAAGATGGGGCGAAATCGGTCGATGCCTACGTGACCCACGGCGTATTGTCTGGAGGCGCCGTCGGACGGGTTGCAGCGTCGCCCTTGGAGCGATTGGTGATGACGGATTCAATCCAGGCAACAGAGGCGGTACGCGTGGCGAGCAGCATCCGCCAGCTTACGGTTGCTCCCCTACTGGGCGAGGCAATCGACCGAATTAGCCGAGAGGCCTCGGTATCGAGTTTGTTTGACTAGCACCGCGGAGATATTAAGTTCCGCGCTTTACCTGGACCGGCAACCGCACCCTTGGAGGCACCGCCGGATCGACCCATCGGCAACGCGCAACACCGCCGCCGATGGCCGAAAATGGAGACTAGAGAATGACGGAAACAATCACGTTTAGTGCCGCAGCGCGCACTCGGGTCGGCAAGGGGGCCGCCCGGGCCGCACGTAAGGCCGGAGCCGTTCCAGCCATCGTCTACGGCGCAAACAAAGACCCGCTGCCGATTACAATCGACCCGCGAGCGCTGCGCGCCGAGCTAAGCAAACCCGGTTTTTTTGCCACGCTCTACGACATCGACTGCGATGGTCAGAAGGAGCGGGTTTTGTGCCGCGACTTGCATCTCCATCCGGTAACCGATGTGCCGATGCACGCAGACTTTCTGCGGGTTACCGAGTCGACACAGATCAACGTCGACATCGCGGTACTGTTCGAGAACGAAGACGAAAGTCCCGGCCTCAAGGGCGGTGGCGTGTTGAACATCGTGCGCCATTCGGTCGAGGTTATTTGCCGCGCGGGCGCCATTCCGGACTCGATCGTCATCGATCTGACGGGCCGGGAGGTCGGCGACAGTATTCACATTTCTGAGGTCAGCTTGCCCGATGGGGTACAGCCCACGATCACCGACCGCGACTTCACCATCGCAACAATTGCCGCGCCAACGCTGATGCCAGTCGAAGAAGAAGAGACCGAAGAGGGTCTCGAAGGCGAAGAAGGCGAAGAGGGTGCTGCGGAAGAAGGCGCCGAGAGCGCCGAGGGCGGCGAAGCCGAGGCGAGCAGCGGCGACAGCGAAGAGAGTTAGGGGCCGCGCCACCGGAGTTATCTGGCATGCGTTTGCTGGCCGGCCTCGGCAATCCGGGGCCAAAACATCGCGACAATCGCCACAATATTGGTTTCATGGCGGCGGACGAGATCGTCCGCCGCTACAATTTGTCGGCGCCGCGCTCCCGGTTTCAATCCGAAACTTTCGAAGGCACGATCGACGGCGAGAGAGTGCTTTTGCTCAAGCCGACGACGTTCATGAACGAATCGGGTCAGGCGGTAGGCGAAGCGGCGCGGTTTTTCAAAATTGCCCCCGAAGACATCCTTATCCTGCACGACGAAATCGATTTGGCGGCGGGCAAAATCCGCGTTAAACGCGGCGGTGGACACGCCGGCCACAACGGACTGCGCAGTATCCATTCCCATCTGGGGTCCGGCGACTATGTGCGCGTGCGCCTCGGTGTCGGACATCCCGGCGACAAGGAAAAAGTACACGGTCACGTGCTCGGCGACTTTTCTAAGGAAGACAGGAAGTGGGTTGAGCCCGAGCTGGACGCGATCGCCAAGGCCCTGCCTGCCCTGCTCGCCGGCCGTGACAGCGATTTCATGAGCCAGGTCACCATGGCGGTGCAGGAAGCGACAGGTAAGGGGCGAAAGCCATACGCGAAATCAGACGCGAAGCCATCTCCTAAACAGACGAAGCCAAGCGAAACACCAGCCCAGCAAGCGCAAGAGACGTCCGTGGGCGCTGCGCTCAACCGAGCACTTTCTAAGTTCCGCGGCGAGTAATATGGGTTTCAATTGTGGCATCGTCGGCTTGCCCAATGTCGGCAAGTCGACCCTCTTCAACGCGCTGACCGCGACCGTTCAGGCGCAGGCCGCGAATTATCCCTTCTGCACGATCGAGCCGAACGCGGGGCGTGTTGCGGTTCCCGACGAGCGACTCGACACCATTGCCAAGTTGGCGAAATCGGCCTCGGTCGTTCCGACCTATTTGGAGTTCGTCGATATTGCTGGGCTCGTCCGCGGCGCCAGCCAGGGCGAAGGACTGGGCAATCAGTTTCTTGGCCATATCCGTGAGGTTGACGCGATCTGCCACGTGGTCCGCTGCTTCGAGGAAGGCGATGTCACCCACGTGGAAGGCTCGATCGACCCGGTCCGCGACATCGAGACGGTGGAAACTGAACTTATGATCGCGGACCTCGAAAGCCTGGAAAAACGGGTGGAGAGTGCCGAGAAACGCGCGCGGGGTAGCGATAAGGACGCAAAAGACCAACTCGCTGTGATGACGCCTGTGCTCGAGGCGTTGCGCAACGGTGAACCGGCCCGTACGCTCGATATTCCATCCGACCAGCGCGCGACTTTTCAAAAACTGCAGTTGCTCACCGCTAAGCCGGTGCTGTTCGTTTGCAACGTCGACGAAGATTCGGCGGCAACCGGCAATGCCCTATCGGAGAAAGTGGCCGCATTCGCCGCCGAGAAGGGTGCCGAATGCGTCGTCGTTTCAGCCGCGATCGAGGCGGAAGTTGTCCAACTGGCCGACGCCGAAGAACAGCAGGAATACCTGTCGGAACTCGGCTTGTCGGAGACCGGATTGGCGCGCGTTATCCGGTCGGGCTACCGGCTCCTCGATCTGATTACATTTCTCACGGCGGGCCCCAAGGAAGCACGCGCCTGGACAGTGCCCAAGGGCGCAACCGCACCGGAAGCGGCCGGGCGCATTCACACCGACTTCCAAAAAGGGTTCATTCGCGCCGAAACGATTAGCTACGATGACTACGTCGCATGCGGCGGCGAGCAACAGGCGCGCGACGCCGGCAAATTACGGCAAGAGGGCAAGGACTATGTGGTCCAGGATGGCGACGTCATCCTGTTTCGCTTCAACGTCTGAGTTGCCTCACCAGCGCAAACCAGCGCCCTCAAAAACTGCCGAGTCAGCCCGCGGTCAGCGCGTCTTTCAATTCCGCCGGTATCGGCACCGACGTGACCTTCTTTGGATCCGCGGGATCGAACCGCACACACGCATGTGTTTCCGTCGCTTTCGCAATAAGCGTGCCGGAATCGGCATTGGTGAGACGATGCGACACATCGAATGAACTCTTACCCCAGCGCGCGATCTCGCTGACCACCTCAAGTTCATCGCCCCAACTGGCCGGGGCGGCGAAGTCGCTGCGCACGCTTACGAGGGGGATCAAGATGCCGGTATTCTCGCTCAACTCGCGGAGCGGTACGCCAGCCGACGCAAAGAGTTCCTGCGTACTCCGATCGAACCAATCGAAATAATTGGGATAGTAGACGATCCGCGCCGGGTCGCAGTCACCGAACTCGATGCGGATCCGGCGTTGGTTACTGGCCATCGGCATTTCCTTCACCGCGATGGGCGTCGTAAGCCGCCATAAAACGGGGCGCCAGCTGGCGAAGCCGGTTTTCGTCCACGCGGCCCGAACGGGTGATGTAGCTAAAGGCAA
Source organism: Alphaproteobacteria bacterium (assembly GCA_965267185.1). Classification (GTDB taxonomy): domain Bacteria; phylum Pseudomonadota; class Alphaproteobacteria; order UBA6615; family UBA6615. Next base: position 2,221,869 of record OZ253937.1, read on the forward strand.
AATCGAGCGGCGCTAGTTCCATATGCACCGCGAAATCTTCGTACCACCGTGCGCTCGTTGTCGCCGCCGCGACCAACTTTTCGACAATCGGCCGCCGCTCGCTCTCATACAGCGCCAAACCGGCCGCAATATCGTTGGGCTCGGCTTCGAGCGCCTCGACCAGCGCGATCACGTCCTCCATCGCCAGCCGCGTCCCCGACCCAATCGAGTAATGCGCCGTGTGCAGCGCATCGCCGACGAGCACCATGTTGAGGTGCGACCAGCGGTCGTTCCAAAGCAACGGAAAGTTGCGCCAATTCGACTTGTTGGCGATCAACGGTTTGCCGTCGAGCGTGTCAGCGAATATCTCCGCGCAAAGCTTGCACGACTCCGCCTCGCTCATGGTCGCGAAACCGGCGCGCAGCCATGTCTCGCGCCCGCATTCGACCAGGAACGTGCTCATCTGCGGCGTGTAGCGGTAGTGGTGGGCGTTAAAGGGTCCGTACTCGGTTTCCACGAACGTCTGCGTCAACGTGTCGAACGGCTTCTCGACGCCGTACCAGGCGAACTTGTTGCCGAGATACGATAGCGACGATGCGAAGTCGCCCTCGAAGCTTCGCCGCACCAGCGAATTGACGCCATCCGCGGCGATAATCAGGTCGGCACCGTCGAGCGCATCCACCGAGTGGACGAGATGCTCGAACCTAATTTCGGCGCCGACCGCAAGCGCGCGCTCTTGCAGCAGCTGCAGCAGCTTCAAACGCCCGATCGAGGAGAAGCCAACGCCGTCGATCGTCACCGTCTCGCCCCGGTGGATCAGCGTCATGTCCTCCCACGCCTCCATCGCCGGCGTGATCAGGTCGTGGGTCTCGGGATCGTCTTCCCGCAGGAATTCGAGCGCGCGTTCGGAGAACACGACGCCAAAGCCAAACGTGGCGTCGGCTGGGTTCTGCTCGTAGACCCGCACCTCATCGCCCGGGTGACGCTGCTTCCACAAGGTTGAAAAGTAAAGCCCGGCGGGTCCACCGCCGAGGACAGCGATACGCATTATGTAATACTTCCTTTTTACGTCCTACGCAGCGAGCGGCTTTAGACCCATAATCTCGCGCGCTTCGGCGGGTGTGGCCGGCTCCATGCCCAACTCACGAATGATCCGCACAATGCGCTCGACGAGTTGAACATTGTTGGCCAGCACGCCGCGTTCGTAATAAAGATTGTCCTCAAGACCGACGCGCACATGGCCGCCGAGTAGCAGCGACTGGAGCGCCGCGTTGAGCTGCGCCGGACCGATGGCGCTAACGTTGAACACCGCGTTGTCGGGCATTAAATCAACCATGTCCTGCAGGATTTTCGGCGAGTAAGGCATGGCGCCTTGAAATCCGCGGTCGGCGCCGAGCACGAAGTTGATGAAGTAGGGCGGGTTGTCGAGCCCGTCTTTCAGCAGCGCCATCACGTCCTGTAGCAAGTGGGTCGGGCTAAAGACTTCCCACTCCGGCTTGATTCCCCGCTCCATCATCTTTGTCGCCAGCTCGCGGCAGCGCGCCGGCGAGGTGTTCATGACGATCTCGCGGCCTTCGAAACTGGCCACAATGGTTGTCGGATCGAGGGTGCACATCTCAGCGCCGGCTTCCATGCCCTTCAGGCGCTCCTCAAACGAGAGCTCCATGAACCCGTCCGGGCCTTCTTTTAACATGTCGCCGTTGATGCCGCCGCCGGTCGAATTGTTGAGGATGATGTCGCACTTGGCGCGGATGCGTTCGTTGATGTCGCGATAAATCTCCGGGTTACACGTCGCTTGATCGTCGGGCCGGCGCGCATGCACGGCAACCACTGCGGCGCCCGCGTCATAGCAACGGTAGACATCGTCGGCGATCTCGCCCGGCTGGGTCGGAATATTGGGGTTCTGCTCCTTACTCGCCATACCACCGGTGGGCGCTATGGTGACAATCACTTTGCGCTCGGCCACGACTCTCTCCCCTTTTATTCTGGTGTCGAAGCGCCATTGTAGAGCGACGCCGAATTGCTCAGAAAGATTATTTGACTATAGTTGTTATGCAAATTTGCATAACAAGGAGCGCGCATGGACATTCGAGTTCTCGAATATTTTCTGCGTGTCGTCGAGCTCGGCAGCATAAACCGTGGCGCCGCAGAGCTGGGCCTGTCACAGCCCTCCCTCTCGCGCTGGCTCTTGCTGCTGGAACACGATGTCGGAACACCACTCCTCATCCGGTCGCGCGGCGGGGTCCGCGCCACCGACGCGGGCGAACTGCTGGCCGAGCGGGTACGCCCAATCCTGCGCCAGCTCAACTTGCTGCGCGATGAAATCGGCGATATTGCGGTTACTCAGATCGCGCTCGGCATGCCATCGGCGTTCCAACGTCTTGTCACCGTGCCGTTCACGGCACAAATCGCGCGCGACTACCCGAACGTCACGCTCCGCCTGCACGAGGGCATCAATAATTCGATCCGCATGCTGATGGAAAACGGATCGATCGATCTCGGGGTGATGGTGACATCGGAACGCTCACCGGAGAGTTTCGAGATGCAACCGCTCGTCCGCGAGCAACTCATGCTCGTGGGGCCACTGTCATCCAATCTGCAAGCCGATATCATGGTACCGAAGTCCCGGTTGAAATCGGTAGAGCTGATCCTGCCGGGCCGTCCCAACATGATCAGCGCACAAGTCGAAAGCGCGGTATCCCAGGTCGGCGGCAAATACCAGCATCATATCGAGGCGGAAACCCTGTCGTTGTGCCTTGAGCTCGCGCGCTCAGGATTAGGCTTCACCGTTATGCCTTATTCCGCGATTCACGAGACAATCGCACCAGACTCGGCATTGGTCGCGGCCCCCATAGAAGACGTCGATATCACGTGGGCCCTGTGCACCAATCGCGCACGCAGCCACTCGGTTTCGGTTCAACGAATAACAACCGCACTTCGAACATTCGTATCGTCGCGAATAAAATCAGGAGAATGGCCGTACGCGCATCTCGTCGATGCACAATCGGACTTAGTGGCCGTTCCTGCCGCTATTTAGGCGCTACTGACCCCATAAGCCGCCGGATCCGGCATACACCCGCCAGCAAACCGTAAATTTATTCGCGTCCGCCCGGCCGAGCCCGCTAAGATGGGATAACTGCGCCGGGCCAACCTCCCGGCATTCAACAGCATCAACGAGGGAGAGAAACATGGGCTACGATCTAAAGCTCACCACATCCGACGGCCATAGCCTGGACGCCTACGCCGCCGAGCCTGAGGGCGCAGCGAAGGGCGGCATGGTCATTATCCAGGAGATATTCGGCGTCAACGACGATATCCGCGAAACCGTCGATAACTTCGCCAAGGAAGGTTATCACGCGATCGCGCCCGCGTTGTTCGACCGTATCGAGCCCGGCGCCGTTCTAGGGTTCGATGAAGCCGGTATCGAAGGTGGCCGTAACATGAAGGGCCAGCTCGATTGGGACGACGTGATTAAGGACGTCAATGCCTCCGTCGACCACGTAAAGGGCGCCGGCAAAGTCGGAGTCGTCGGGTTCTGCATGGGCGGCTCCGTCGCCTGGCTCGCCGCCGCGCGCTCGCCTGTCGACGTCGCTGTTTGCTACTACGGTGGCGACATCAACGCCAACCGCAACGAGACTCCAAAATGCCCGGTAATGTTCCACTGGGGCGCGGAAGATGCCGGTATTCCGCTCGACGGTGTTAAGGAAGTCGAAGCGGCCCATCCCGACATCCCCAGCTATATCTATGAGGGCGCTGGCCACGGCTTTAGCTGTTCGCGGCGCGGTTCCTACCATCAAGCCTCAGCGCGTCAGGCGATGGAGCGGACACTCGCGTTCGCCGCAGAAAGTTTGGGCTAGAGGCTAGGGTTAGTCGTCGCTGGCAAACACCAGGAACACGCCGCAGGCCTCTTCCGAAGACACAATGACCGCCTCGCTACTGTCGCGCTCGAAAGCCACTTGCTGGCCCGACAGATAGAGGGCAGTCACCTGTGGGTCGGCAACCGATAGGGTGAGCGCCGCCAAGCGCGGCAGCGGCAAGCGTTCGTCGAATGTTTTGTCGTAGTGGCGTTCGGGAAACGTCTTGGGCGTGACGAACCATAGCTCGTCGTTGCCCGTATCAACGGTGATGCTGCCCTTGCGCTCGTCGCCTGAGACCGCGTCGGCGCCAAACAATTCGGCATAAGCTTCGCCGACACCCTCGACGCTCTCCATCACGACCGTTACCTCGGAGATGCCGCGTGCGCCGTTGGGGTGCGATAGCCAGGAGGGGCGGCGCACTTTCTCCGGTGTCAGATGCTGGCAGGCGAAGGTCGTTAGGCCCGGTGTAAGTTCCGACGGCAGAAAGATATTGCGAAAACGCAACGTCTCTTCTCCTTCGTCGAGCTCCAACAACCGTTGCAAATCCTCCGGTGGCGTAGCATCGGAACTATGCGAGGAGAGCCAATCGAAGGTGACATCCGCATCGCCAGTTGCCAGCGCAACGTTTAGAAGCCCCTCACCATGTTCTAAGAACTTGTCGAGGTTGTGGATATGTTGCGAGGGATCGACGATCCCCAACAGCTCTACATAGTCGTTTTCGAACATCACGGTGTAGTTGCCGGTGCCCCATCCGACATGGCGGCCCCGGGGCGTTACGGTGAACCCCAAACGCTCATACGCCTGGCGGGCCGCTTCAAGATCGGCGACGCCAACGAGGGCGTGATCGATCCCGATGATCGGCCGCGTTTGCACTGCAGTATCGCTATCGATGTCGGTCATCTACAAACCTATTCCCGCCGTCATGGATAATCGGGGCTGCGTATTCAACACATGGCCTTCGTGTTTAGCGCCATCACTAAACACGCACAGATAGCTCCATCTGTGCCGGTTCTCCCCCAACCGGGCCATCCTCGCCGACGTTCCATTCTATTATGGTCAGCGATGAGCGGCAAACCACCGCCTTGGGATTAATTCTGAGTAAGTATCCGGCCCGCAACGGCGTCAAGGCGGCCAGCCACTGCCGCGTCACGCGCTTCGGGGGCTGTGATGACCGCTGAATCGAGCGCCGTGTGGCATCCGCTCGAGCAATGCACGTCGCGATCGCGTAATCGGGGCGCCACCGCCTGGATAAGCGCGCGCGCCTTGTCCGCATTTTCCATCAGAACCTTTATCACCTGATCGACCGTCACCGCATCGTGATCCAGATGCCAACAATCATAGTCCGTAACCATGGCAACCGTGGCGTAGCAGAGCTCCGCCTCGCGCGCGAGTTTGGCTTCCGGCATATTGGTCATACCGATCACCGAGCATCCCCAAGAACGGTAGAGTTCGGACTCCGCTTTGGTGGAAAACTGTGGCCCTTCCATAACCAGATAAGTGCCGCCCTCGCGGCAATCGATACCGGTTTCCGTTGCAGCATCGGCCAGGTGACCGCCCATGCGGCCGCACACCGGATCGGCCATCGAGACATGGGCAACCAACCCCGTTTCGAAGAAAGTTTTGGTCCGCGCGAAGGTACGATCAATGAACTGATCGACGAGAACGAAGGTGCCCGGTGCCAGCTCCTCGCGCAGCGATCCCACCGCCGACAACGAAATAATCTCGGTTGCACCAGCGCGCTTTAGCGCATCGATATTGGCGCGGAAATTCAACTCGCTTGGCGGCACCCGGTGACCGCGCCCGTGACGGGGCAGGAATACAACGGGCAGCCCGTCGAGGGTGCCGAACATCAGTTCGTCGGAAGGGTTGCCGAATGACGATTCGACAGCTTGCCAGCGCACATCTTCGAGGCCGTCGATATCGTAGATCCCGCTGCCGCCCAAAATGCCGAGGGTTGGCGGCGTACCCGGTTCGGAAACAGCGTTCATTGCCTACTATCCTATCTCTCGTTACTGCTGGCGCGGCAACAGCTCGAGGAGCTCGGCAGCACGCGCTGGCTCCACCGGCTCGGCATCGAGTTCGCGCATAATGCGCACCGCCTTGTCGACAAGCTGACCATTGGTGCCAAACTCTCCTTTGCCCAGATACAAATTATCCTCCAGACCGACCCGGACGTGTCCGCCGGAATTCACCGCCTCAGCGACAATCGGAAATTCCCAACGGCTGATCCCGAACGCCGCCCAGTTGGCATTCTTCGGCAACATGTCGTGCATCGCTTGCACCATTTTCGGCGTTGCCGGGGCGCCGTAAGCAATTCCCAAACATAACTGGAAGAGCGGCGGCGATTCGACGAGACCTTGCTCGATAAACTCGTTGGCTAGGCGAATATGACCGGCCTCGAATACCTCAAGTTCGGGCTTTACACCGGCATCTTTGATGAGTTCGGCCATGCGCCGTAAATGGCCCGGCGTGTTCATAAAAACATGCTCGCCGAAATTCATTGTCCCCATATCGAGGGTGCAGATGTCCGGGCGCAGCTCGAGCACATGGCGAACCCGAACTTCGGGCGGATTCAGCGTTGTCCCTTCGCCGGCAACGCGTGGATCTTCTTCGCTGGGGACGAAACGGCCCCCTTCGCCAGTGGTCAAATTGATCAGAACATCGCAATCGGCGTCGCGAATGCGCTCGACGACCTCACGGAAATGCGCCGGGTCGGCGGACCGTGCTCCGGTCTCCGGATCGCGAACGTGGATATGCGCTACCGCCGCACCGGCGGCGCGGGCCTCGATGCACGCCTCGGCAATCTGTTTTGGCGTGATCGGAAAATTCGGGTGCTTGTGGAAATTCATGTGGCCGCCGGTAACGGCACAGGTGACAATTGTTTCGCGAGCCATGGGGTCCCCTAATTTGTGTTCCCTGTTGGCTACCATCCGCAGCGCGTGCCGTCACCTGTCAAAAGGCATGAAAAAGGCCGCCGACGCATCCGCCGACGGCCTTACCTCGCAAAAAAAGTTCGTTCGCTTAGTGCAGCGTGGACCAAGTTTTGCGCTTGGCGGCATAGAGAATCGCGCTCAACACAAGCAAGAAAAGGATAACCTTCCAGCCGACCCGCTTGCGATCCTCCATCTCCGGTTCCGCCGCCCATTGGAGGAAATTGACAACATCCCACGCCATCTGTTCCACGCTCGCCGCCGTACCGTCGGCATACTCAACCCCGTCTTCGAAAAGCGGCTGGGCCATGGCGATTTGCCCACCGGCAAAGAACGGGTTGTAGTTCAAGCCATCACCAAGCTCGACCCCTTCGGGCGGCTCATCCTTGTAACCGGTCAATAACGCGTAGAGGTAGTCGGGACCTCCTGGGTGAGCCTTTGCCTGCAATGACAAATCCGGCGGTAAAGCGCCGTTGTTGGAAGCTCGCGCAGCAGCCTCGTTGGCAAAGGGCGCGACGAATTTATCCGACGGAATAGCCGCCCGCTCGAATAAATCGCCGTTTTCGTCAGGCCCGTCCGTCACTTCATACTCTGCTGCAATCGCTTTGACTTCATCTTCATTGAAACCAAGGTCGACAAGGTTGCGGTACGCCACCTGATCAAGCGAGTGACAAGACGAACAGACTTCCAGATACACCTGCAAACCGCGCTGAACCGAGGCGATATCGAACGTGCCGAACGGACCGGAGAAATGCCAATCCTGGGACTCCGGTTTCTCCGCCTCGCCGGCAGCCAGTCCCGTCGTCGTTCCGCCAAAAAGAGCTACACCGGCAACCGCCATAACGGCCGCCGCTCGCGAAAACCTCTTGCCGATATCCATTACGCTTTCTCCATCGGCTTGGCTGTGGCCCCGGCGGCCCCATGTCCGCCGCCGAGAACCGGCTCAGCTATGCTGGTCGGCAGCTGCCTCGGTTTCTCCACCAGTCCCAAGAGCGGGAGCAAAATGATGAAATGGAAGAAGTACCAGAAGGTCGATATGTACCCTAAATGGATGAACCTAAAGGCGCGCTCAACTGTAATCTCGCCTTCCGTAAAGGCAGCCGGAACGTCGTCATCGTCCCCAGCAGCGCTCGACAACAGACTCCTGAACTCGCTTTCGTCCGTTATTGTTCGGCCATCAAAAACAACCCGAAGGTCGAGGATGATCGAGCCTTCGGCCATCTCTTCCACGATGTCTTCGGGATCGGTAATCACAACTTCCCAAGCACGAATCGGTTCATCAGGCGGGTTACCGCCGACATATCCGAGCACGAAGCAATCGAGCACGAGAATCCAGAAAAACCATTTGTAGACTGGACGGAACCGGGCGCTGCGAACCTTAGACCGGTCAAGCCACGGCACGACAAACAAGAGGAGTATCGAACCGAACATCGCGATCACGCCGGCCAGCTTGGCGTCAATGAACCAAATATCGAAGTTGATCGACCGCAGGATGGCGAAATAGGGAAGGAAGTACCACTCCGGCACAATCTCCGCGGGCGTCTGCAGCGGATTAGCCTGTAGATAGTTCTCCGGTTCGCCAAAAAAGTTCGGAGCGAAAAACACGACTGCCGCGAACAGCGTCACCCAAATCGCCAGACCGAAGCTGTCTTTAGCGGTGTAGTAAGGATGGAACGGGATCGTGTCCTGCGGTCCTTTGGGGTCTATACCCAACGGGTTGTTCGAGCCGGTGACATGGAGCGCGATCACGTGCAAGATGACAACGCCAAAAATGACGAACGGCAATAGGAAGTGCAGCGAGAAGAAGCGGTTGAGCGTCGGGTTGTCCACCGCAAATCCGCCCCACAGCCAAGTGACGATCGCATCGCCGACCAACGGTATGGCAGAAAACAGGTTCGTGATGACCGTGGCGCCCCAGAAGCTCATCTGCCCCCACGGCAACACATAGCCCATGAACGCGGTTGCCATCATCAGCACCAGAATGACGACACCGAATATCCATAACAGCTCACGCGGGTTCTTATACGAGCCGTAGTACAGCCCGCGGAAAATATGGATGTAGACCGCAATGAAGAAGAATGTGCCGCCATTGGAGTGGACGTAGCGCATCAGCCAACCGTAGTTAACGTCGCGCATGATCCGCTCGACCGAATCGAAGGCCATATCCACATGCGGCGTGTACTGCATGGCGAGAAAAATGCCTGAGAAAATCATGACCACGAGCATGAAGGTCAGGATCGCGCCGAAGTTCCACCAGTAGTTAAAGTTCCGCGGCGCGGGAAACTCACCGTATTCCTTCTGCAGGTATGTAAAGACCGGCAGCCGGCTATCGATCCATTTCACCAAACCGCCGCCTGAATAATCGCTGGGTTGCGTATGTGCACTCATTGTTCCGCTCTGCTCCGGCTAGCCGATTTTGATCGTTGCATCGTCTAGAAACTCATACTCCGGCACGACCAGGTTGGTCGGCGCCGGACCTTTGCGAATACGACCTGATGTATCGTAGTGGGAACCGTGGCACGGGCAGAACCAGCCATTCCACTCACCGCGATTTTCGCTCGGTTTCTGACCCAGCGGGACACAGCCGAGATGGGTGCACACGCCAACCACGACCAGCCACTCCGGCTTAACCACACGATCCGCGTCGGGCTCCGGATCTTTTAAATCCCTTTCGGGCGTTTGCTCGGCGATCGTGATTTCGTCTTCGGTGCGGCGCCGGATAAATACCGGTTTGCCGCGCCAGATAACGGTGATCGCCTGCCCTACTTCGAGCGGTGATATGTCGACTTCGATCGTCGACAATGCAAGAACATCGGCCGACGGGTTCATCGAATGTATGAATGGCCACAGCGCTACGGCCGCACCAACACCGGCAAAAACACCAGCGGATAAATACAAGAAGTCTCGACGGCTTTCTTGATGTCCGTCGGGCTCGCTTGCATGATCGGTCATTGGAAACATCCCTTTTCTGCAGCATGCCGCGCCACCCACGGCAAACTTCCCCACATTCCCCGCTGCATAGGCGTTTCGTGGGCGTAGACACAATGTGACACCGTGCCGCAACGAGCGGCGTCTCCCGCCAGACGCACTGAGTTTGACAGGCGACGTTCTCCCATATCTGGTGCGGGAACCACCTGGTACCACCGCATGTGGCCGAGCATATAGTCGAAGTACGGGCGATTTGCCAAGTCCGCACGAAACCTGACAATTATTGATTGACCAACGCTTAAGCCACCAACAAAGCACATATGCGACTAGCCTTATACCAACCCGACATTCCACAGAACGCAGGCACGATGTTGCGACTCGCCGCCTGCATGGGAGTTGCCGTCGATTTGATCGAACCGGCCGGCTTCGTGATGACGGACAAGCAGGTGCGGCGCGCCGGCATGGACTACATCGAACACGTAGAGTTGGTACGGCACCGCTCTTGGCAAGCCTACACGGATCGGCCCGCGCGGCAGGGACGGATGGTTCTTTTGACGACGAAGGCAGATCTGCCTTACGTCGACTTTCGGTTCGCCGCAGATGATACGCTAATCGTCGGTCGCGAAACCGATGGCGTACCCGATACCGTCCGCCGGTTTGTCGATGCCGCGGTGCTCGTTCCCATGGTGCCGCCTTTGAGATCGCTGAATGTCGCGGCAGCCGCCGCTATGGTATTGGGTGAAGCATTGCGTCAGACCAATCAACTGCCGGAAACGACCTAGATGCCATCAAAATCCAACCTGGACACAGACGACGGGCGCAAGACGGCGGCCGCCGCTTGGTTCCAATCTCTGCGCGACCATATCTGTACCGCGTTCGAAACGATCGAACAGGAGCTCACTGGAACATTCGCCGACCGCCCCGCCGGAAAGTTCGAACAAACTCCGTGGAAGCGGTCCGATAGTGGTGATGAAGACGGCGGCGGCGGCGTCATGTCAGTGATGCATGGCCGAGTGTTCGAGAAGGTTGGCGTCAATGTCTCGACAGTGTTGGGAACATTTTCTGAAGAGTTTCGCAAACAAATTCCCGGCGCCGATACGACTGGTCAGTTTTGGGCCTCGGGCATTTCTCTCGTCGCCCATCCTCAGTCGCCTCTTGTTCCCGCCGTTCACATGAATACGCGCCACATCATAACCAGCAAGGCCTGGTTCGGTGGCGGCGCCGATTTAACGCCGATGTATCCCGACGACGATGATACGTCGGCGTTCCATGGCGCCCTCAAAGCAGCTTGCGATTCTCACGACGAGGAATACTACGACCGTTTCAAAAAATGGTGCGATGAATACTTCTTCCTGCCCCATCGCAACGAACCACGCGGCGTCGGTGGCATCTTCTATGACTATGTCGACACCGGTAATTGGGAGGCCGATTTCGCTTTCACTCAGGCGGTCGGCAGCGCGTTTCACAACATCTACCCCCAAATCGTTCGCCGTCATATGAATAGCGGGTGGACCGATGAACAACGTGCCCACCAATTGGAACGGCGGGGCCGCTACGTCGAATTCAATCTGCTGTACGACCGCGGCACTCAATTCGGCCTGAAGACAGGTGGCAACGTCGACGCAATACTAATGTCCCTGCCGCCGCACGCCACCTGGAAGTAGTGGATTACAGCAAACTAAGCCGGATCGCGGCTCAACCCGTTGCAGTTCACAAATAGGGCACCATATGGCGGAGAGGCTTCGCGCCAGCTACACTGCGCGCCATAAAGCGCATGTGGCGATGAGAGAGGGTGGTTTGATGGTTGGGAGATTGATCGACGCGGCGACGCGCGCCCTTTTTGTCGGGGTCGCCTTACTGGCGCTAACGGTATCTGCCGGCGCTCAGACGCAACCACTTCCGATCGACGCTTTCTACGGTCACTTCCAGGGTTCCGGCATTGCTGAAAACGAGGACAGCCTGTATTTCGGCGTAACCGTCCGCGACCTCGATGTGCGCATCGGGCCAGAGACCGATGGGTTCTACATTGAGTGGACCAGCGTCATACGCGGCGGCGGGGACCCCAACAATCCGGACGTGCGCAAACGCAGTCAGCGTATGACGTTTTCACAAAGTGATAGGCCGACCGTTTTCAGCAGTAAAACGGCGACCGACCCCAATGACGGCGGCCTCGTTTGGGCGCGCATTGCCGACCAAACGCTAACGGTGAATGTTATGCGCATTAACGAAAACGGAAGCTACACGATCCAAACTTACGATCGAACTCTGAGCGGGACTGGAATGACCCTGAACTTTGTGAGCACGAGTGATGGCCAGCCCCAGCGCACGGTGGAAGCCCGCTTGGTCAAGGTTGGAAATTGAGGAGCGGGTCGTAAAACCCCGCCTATCAGCAGGAAACACCTCAAATGGCTATACGCTCCCTGAAATCGCTTTTGACAGTCGTCGTCTTAACAGCGTTGCTGCCGGTCGGCGGCGCGCTCGGCGCCGAAGGGCCGGAAGAATTCTACGGTTCCTACGTCGGTTCCGGCACCGCGAAGCGCGTTATCGAAAATGTCACCGAGCAACGCGACCTCGATGTCACGGTCGAGGAATACAAGAATGGCGGCTTCACCATAAAGTGGATCACCGTGGTCCGCGGAACCGACGGTGATCGGGTCGCCGACGACGTGAAGCGCCGCGAGGTCGAGGAGAACTTTATCCCCCTCGAAGATAAAGAAGACGTATTCATCTTGGCCCCCAAGGGCGGCTTGTTCCAAAAAGCCGAGCTGCCGAACCCCTTGCGCGGCGAACCGATGCGCTGGGCGACCCTCGAAAATGGTGCAATGACCATCTATTCAATGGCGATCAACGATAATGGCGGTTCGGAGTTGCAGGTCTACCGGCGTACGTTGACCGATAAAGGCATGGATATCTCGTTCCTGCGCATGCGCGACGAAGTCATCGAACTGCAGATGCAAGGCGAGTTGGTTCGCACCAAATAGCCTCACGTCACTCCGGGCGGTCTCCGCCAACAAGCGCGCGCAGTTTAGCGAGGCAAGCGTCGCGATCGGCGGCAAAACCGCCGGCAATCCACCAATCTTCCGCTTCGCCGAGATAACGCCCCACGTTCGGCCCCGGCTCGACACCGAGCGCCAAGACGTCTTGCCCTTGGAGCGGAAACGGCGGCGGCGTCCATGTGTCGGGCAGGTCATAGAGTTCCCGCCAGGCATCAGTCGTCCGACGATCCTGCGGCGTACCCAGGGCAATCTCTTCTGCCCAGTCGATCAGCGCCCTATCGCGCCATGAATCGACTCCGAGCCGGTACAACCTCGTCTGCCGGTCGTTCGGGCTGAGGTCTGTGGAGAGTCTGTCGCCTGTCGCGATGCATCGCTTTAGACGCTCCCTGTCCGTGTTGGACAACCGCAACCGGTCGGCGATCGCATCGGCACCTGGCGAATCAACCTTCAGACCAGCTGCCAAGCGGCGTATGGGATCGGCTTGTTCGACAATGCCTTCCACGGTCACCAAGGAGGCTAGCCGATCGATCTCTTTTGCTTCAGGAAGGATGTGTTGCAGAACTCCGTTGGCGGACATCAAGGTCATGGTCGTGGCGGGGTCGGCGGCGGACAGCAGCTTGAAAAGCTCAGCTGCGACCCGCTCGCCTGAAAGGCTCGGCAGCAAATCGGCCAATCTCGCGCACGCAGCGATCGCCTCGCTGTCAGGTGGTGGTGAGCCGAGCTGTGCATAGAAGCGGAAAAACCGCAGCAAGCGCAGAACGTCCTCGCGTATCCGCTGCTCCGCATCGCCAACGAAACGAATGCGGCCGGCCTTTAGGTCGGCAAGGCCGCCGACCGGATCGAAGATCGCCCCCGAGCTATCAGCAAACAGCGCGTTCACGGTGAAGTCGCGGCGCTCGGCATCAGCCACCCAATCGTCGGTAAACGCAACGGTGGCCCGCCGGCCGTCGGTGTCGACATCGACCCGCAGAGTGGTGATTTCAAAATGCTGACCTTCGACGACAGCAGTGAGGGTCCCGTGCGCGAGGCCTGTCGGTACGACTTTCAACCCCGCCCTCGCCAACCGGTCAGCCACAATTTCGGGCGCCAGCGCCGTTGCGATATCGATGTCGCCGACATCGCGGTTCAACACGCTGTCCCGTACGCAACCGCCGACGAACAGCGCCACCAGTTCGGTTGAGTCGCCCATGGTGAGGGCCGACATCACCGCAGCGGTGGCCGGCGCGGTCATCCACGGTTGAGGTTGGATATTCGTTACCGGTTCCATCGGCCGCCAACCAACTAGCTATTGCAACCGATCATCGCCACGCCGCCTTTTCGCCGGTCAAAACCTCGTAAAGATTGATCAGCATGCCCGCCGTTGCCCCCCAAATATAACGGTCTTCGAAGGGCAGCACGTAAAAATGACGCAGCTTCCCGTAGAAAGTTCGACTCTGGCGATGGTGGTTCTGGGGATCCAATATGAACGACAACGGCACCTCAAACACATCGGCGACTTCCCCATCGTCGAGGCTGAGATCGAATCCCGTACGCACCAGCCCGACAATCGGAAACACCTCGAACCCAGTGCGCACCTCATAAACGTCTAGGCTTCCGATCACATTGACGAAGTCTGCGGCCAATCCGATCTCTTCTTCGGCTTCCCGCAGTGCCGCATGTGTCGGCGTGCCATCTGTTTTTTCAATGCGGCCACCTGGAAAACTGATCTGCCCCGCATGCTTGGATAACTCAGCCGAGCGCTCGGTCAGCAACACGGTATAGCCCGCATCACGCTCCACCAGGGGCACCAATACCGCAGCGGGGATCAAGGGAGGGTTCGGCCGCATGGCCGCATCGTTTAGATCGTGATCGCCACGGCGGCTGGACGCCGGGCCTTCGGACTGCTCGTTGGCCTGATCTTCAATCGGCGCCGGCGCGTCAAGCGGCGTGTCGTCATGTAACATCTGGCGAATTGAAGCCCCGGGCGCCCGGCGCCGGCCCACATGACTTTGCGCCGCCGAAATTCGCGCAATGACCTGCTCGCGAGTCAAATCGGCAATCTCACCCGGCCTATCACTCGTCATCTTCCGGCGCGCGTCCCAATTCAAAGAAAATCCCCGAGCTCCACACGCCTAACACATCGTCTTGCCGACTCACTGCCAAATCAGCGAGTTGGTAATAGACGGAACGCGCGATTAGGGCATCAAGACCATCGCGTATCCGAACGTAGGGCGATGGTTCGCCTGTTTCACCGTCGGTCTCGACACGGATCGGGTGATCGTCATCGGCGGTCACAGTTTCGTCCAGATTAGTGTGGAATATTAGCGTTTGAGATTCGCCCGAACCTGAGACATCCAATGCGACCGCCACGAATGGAGCATCGTCGACATCGATACGCCCCCTCTCGACCGGCGTCTCAAGCCAAAACTGTCCGCCGTCGTCGCGTTTCAGAACCGATGAAAACAGCGTTACCAACGGTTTACGCTGAATCGGCGAACCGCGATAATACCATGTTCCATCCCGGCTAATGCGTATGTCGAAGTGGCCGCAATCGATCGGAACACGCCGGGCGCCAGCTGCTTTGCCGCGCTTTACCCGCGCGGCGAGAACGTTGGGATTAGCAGAATCAGAATTCATCGTTCAGTGTTTGCCAAACTAGGAGCCGCTCCATGACCATCGAAGACCTGCCGCAAGCGAGCGCTGGCACCCTCGACGAGGTTTACGACCAGATCGAGCAGGTCGGTGAGCAGTTGGGGCGCGTGCGCACCAGTATCGGCCGGGTCATCTTCGGCCAGACCGACGTTGTCGATCAAACTCTTATCACGCTGCTTGCCGGTGGTCATCTTCTGTTGGTCGGTGTGCCAGGGCTGGCCAAGACACTTCTCGTCGAAACCCTGGGCACCGTGGTGGGCCTGGACAATCGGCGGGTCCAGTGCACGCCCGACCTGATGCCCGCCGACATTATTGGCTCGGAAATTCTCGACGAGAGCGAGCCCGGCAAGCGGTCATTCCGCTTTATTCGTGGCCCCGTGTTCACCCAGTTGCTGATGGCCGATGAGATCAATCGGGCCAGTCCGCGCACGCAGTCGGCGCTACTGCAAGCGATGCAGGAAAACGAAGTCTCGGTCGCTGGTCAGACCCACAAACTCCCCCAGCCCTTTCATGTTCTTGCCACCCAGAACCCGCTCGAACATGAAGGCACCTACCCCTTACCCGAAGCGCAGCTTGACCGGTTCTTGTTGCAGGTGAATGTCGACTACCCCGACAACGATGCCGAGCGCCAAATGCTCCTATCGACGACCGGACTCAACGAGGCCAAGGCTGAGAATATTATGGATGCCGCGCAACTGCAGTCGGCCCAGAAACTGATCCGCCGTTTACCCGTTGGCGAAAGCGTTGTCGAAGCCATCCTCAAACTGGTCCGCTCCGCCCGCCCGGGGTCGACCGACGACGAAAGTGTCGAGCAATCGATCGCCTGGGGAGCCGGCCCCCGCGCCAGCCAGGCACTGATGCTGACTTGTCGCGCCCGGGCGCTCCTGCAGGGCCGTGTCTCACCATCGGTTGACGATGTCATCGCCCTGGCGCCGTCGGTGCTGCGCCATCGTATGGCGCTCAACTTCGCCGCCCGAGCCGACGGGGTGACGGTCGACGACGTCATCGCGCGTCTTTGCGAGCGGCTTTCGTGACGGCTCTCCCAACCCACACCGCCGGTCTGCGTTCGTGAGCGCAACCGGCGTCGCCGAGACAACCGGATACCGGCGGACAGCCGAAGCGCTTGCCGCGCCGCTACCGCCGCTGCTCGTTGCCGCCGAGCGCGTTGCGACCACCGTGGCGCAAGGCGTGCACGGCCGCCGCCGGGTCGGACAAGGCGAAAGCTTCTGGCAGTTCCGCCGCTACGGCTATGGCGACGCTCCACAGCAGATCGACTGGCGTAGATCGGCGCGCAGCGACCGCCTCTACATCCGCGAAAGCGAATGGGAGGCCGCGCAGAGCGTTTGGTTTTGGAACGACCAGTCGGCCTCGATGAACTATCGAAGCGACCGGGCGCTGCCGGAAAAATGGGAACGGGCCACGGTTCTCAATCTCGCCTTGATGTCGCTCCTGGTCCGCGGCGGTGAGCGGATTGCCTTGCTCGATAGGCCGGACCGTCCGGCGACTGGCCGTGCGACACTGAACCGAATGGCCTCGATCGTGACGCATCGCCGGCCAGACAACGACGATACGGGTATCCCGCCAACACCGGAACTGCCGCGCTTCGGATCGGCGATTCTCATCGGCGATTTTCTCGCTCCGCCCGAATCCGTTTTACAAGCGACGCGCGCCCTCGCCGCCCAAGGCATCCGCGGCTTTATGCTTCAAGTGCTCGACCCCGCTGAGGTCGAGATGCCGTTTCAAGGCCGCCGCCGGTTCTTGGGCATGGAGGACGAAGGTGATTTATTGGTCGGCCGCGCCGAGAGTTTGCGCCTCGGGTATCTGAAGCGCTTGGCCGAACTGCAGGACGAGCTCGCCACATTCGCCCGCCGCACCGATTGGTATTTCTCCGTCCACAGCACCGGTGGTCCGGCGCAGCCTGCGCTGCTGGGCTTGTACACCGCGATTGCCGATCATTTGGGCCTTTAGGAGCGCATTTATCAGATGCTGAGTTTAGGCCTCCTGTCTTTTGCCGCTCCCTGGATCCTCGCCGGTCTGGCCGCATTGCCGGTCTTATGGTGGCTGCTCCGCGCCGTTCCACCGGCGCCGCGGCGTATTACCTTCCCGGCCATCCGGCTTCTGTTCGGCCTCGAACAGCGCGAGGAAACGCCGCACCGCACGCCATGGTGGCTGCTGCTCTTGCGCCTTAGCCTTGCCGCCCTGGTTATCGCCGCCTTCGCGCATCCCATCGTTAATCCCGCGCGCGAACTGCGGGGTAGCGGGCCGTTGCTCATGGTGATCGACAATGGATGGGCGGCAGCGCGGGATTGGCCGGCCCGCCTCGCGACGGCTGCCGACCTATTGGATCAAGCCGAGCGCAGCGATAAGAACGTCATTGTGGTGACCACGGCGCCCGAAGTTGGCGAACCTTTGGCGGCGTCCGATCTAATGCGGCCCGCCCAAGCACGTGACTACCTCCTGACGATCGAGCCCAAACCCTGGCCGGCAGACCGCGATGCGGCGGCGGTGGCAATCGCCGACCTCCAGCTCGACGGTTCGGTCAACGCGGTCTGGCTCAGCGACGGGCTCGCCAGCGAGCGGGAAACTGCCGAAGAACCGGCATCGGACAACGCGAATACCGTCGCCATCGACGAATCGCTCGTCCGCCAGCTCCAGGCGTCGGGTGGATTGCAGCTTTTCACACCACCTGTCGACGCATTACCCACCGCGATTATCGGCGTCGACAATGCGGCGGACGCCATTGTCGTACAGCTCGCTCGGCCGATATCGAGCGCACCACAGAATGTCGATCTTATCGCGCTCGCCGACGACGGGCGTCTACTCGCCCGCGAGGCCGTGCAATTTGGGCCCGGTTCTAAGACCGCCGACATACGGCTCGCACTTCCCAGCGAACTACGCAATCGGGTTGCCCGCATCGCGGTCGCCGACGAAACGACAATCGGCGCGGTCTTCCTCGTCGATGAACGCTTTCGCCGCCGTCCTGTGGGCATCGCCTCAGGCGACCGCTCGGAAGTCGACCAACCGCTGCTCGGCGACGCGTTCTATGTGAGTCGCGCGCTCGAGCCGTTCGCCGAATTAAGAGAAGGTACGATCGACGAGTTACTTGAGCGCGAGCTTGCGGTTCTGATGCTCGCCGATATCGGTACGCTGACCGGCCTGGAGCAGACGCAGCTTACAGCGTGGATCGAGGACGGCGGCGTTCTCGTTCGCTTCGCCGGTGCCAAACTGGCCGAAGGCTCCGACCAGTTTCTGCCGGTAACCCTACGGCGCGGCGGCCGCATCTTCGGCGGTGTCATGAGCTGGGAACAGCCGGCAACATTAGCGGCGTTCGAACCCGACTCGCCGTTTGCCGGTCTCGACGTTTCCGAAGAAATCGTTGTGACGCGGCAGGTTCTGGCCGAACCCTCTCCCACTCTGGCGAGCAAGACCTGGGCGCGTTTGAGCGACGGTACACCATTGGTAACCGCCGTTCAGCGCGGCGATGGCTGGTTGATCCTTTTCCATACGACCGCCAATGCCGAATGGTCGTCGCTCGCCCTTTCGGGCCTCTATGTAGATATGCTGCGGCGGATCGTTACCTTGAGCCAGGGTGTCGCCAGTGATGCCGAAACCGGCACATTGCGGCCCCACCGCGTGCTCGACGCATTCGGCCATTTCGTCGATCCGAAAGTCACGGTGCGCCCGATCGAAGCCGCCGATGCAAACTCGGTCCGAATTTCGCCGCAAACGCCTCCGGGTCTCTATGGCCCCGAGGGCAGCCGCCGGGCGATCAACCTGGGGCCGGAGATTACCGAACTGAGCGTCCTCGATGATTCAGCGGCTGGCGTATTTCCCACCCTCTACGGTCCGGCGCAGCAAATCGATCTACGGTCATGGTTCCTAACCGCAGCGCTTGTGCTTCTATTGATAGATTTCGTTATTGGCCTCGCGCTGCGCGGGCTGCTACCCGCGCAAGCGGCCAGAGGTACGGCAGCGGCCGTTGGAGCGCTCGCTGTCAGTATCGCAATTATCGCCGGTACCGGCGAAGCAATCGCACAGACAAGCGACCGTTTCGCCATCGACGTCACCAGCGATACGCGGCTCGCCTACGTTCTAACCGGCGATACCCGGCTCGACGAGACCAGCAGGGCCGGCCTCGTCGGTCTGGGCCTGGTGCTCGAAACACGCACATCGGTCGTGCCCGGCGAACCGGTCGGCCTCGATATCGAGCGCGATGAGCTCTTGTTCTTTCCCTTGCTGTACTGGCCGATGTCGAGCGCCCAGCAGCCGCTTAGCGACCGGGCCAAGGCTCGAATCAATCAGTACATGCGAACCGGTGGGTCGATCTTGTTCGACACAAGGGACCAACAGTTTACCGGCGGGGTCGGCGACGGCGCGCAGCAGTTACGTCAACTCGTCGACGGGCTCGATATTCCAGCGCTCATACCGGTGCCAGGGAACCACGTTCTCACCAAGGCATTCTATCTGCTGCAGGACTTCCCCGGCCGTTGGGATGGTGGGCAGTTATGGGTCGAGCAACCCGACGAGCGGGTTAACGATGGTGTTTCCTCGGTCATCGTTGGCAGCAACGACTACGCAGCCGCGTGGGCGGTCGATAGAAACGGCCGGTCGCTGTTTCCCGTGATACCGGGCAGCGACCGGCAACGGGAGCTGGCCTTCCGGTTCGGCGTCAATCTGGTGATGTACGCCCTCACCGGGAATTACAAGGCCGACCAAGTCCATGTCGACGCCATCCTCGAGCGTCTAGGGCAATAGGCGTCGCGCGATGAACAATTTTTCGATCGTCTGGGACCCTCTCCTGCCGGCCAATATTCTTATCGTAGTTGCGGCAATAAGCGCCGCGATCTTTTTGCTCGGCCTTGTCGCGCCGCGGATCGGCCGCGTGGCACCCGCCTTGGGATGGCGCGTAATCACTGCCGGGGCCCTAGTGGCGGCGCTCGCCAATCCGTCGGTCATCGTCGAGGACCGCGAACCGCTCAGCGATATCGCCATTGTCGTCGTCGACGAGAGCCTGAGCCAAAGCATCGGCGACCGGGCCGAAGAAACGCGCCAGGCGCTGGCAAATGTGGAAGCCCAGTTTGCCAACCGGGACGGGTTAGAGTTGCGTGTGGTCCGGGTGAGCGCGTCGTCGGATCCGGCCTCTATCGACGCCGGAATCCAGCCCCCCACGGGCACCAGATTGTTTTCGGCGCTCGAAAGCGCCATGGCGGATATACCGCGCGACCGGTTCGCTGGCGCCATGTTCATTACCGACGGTCAAGTACACGACGCGCCGGAACTGTTGGAGGATTTCGCGATCGATGGTCCGCTGCACGTTCTTTTGTCGGGCCGCCCGGACGCCGGCGACCGGCGCTTATCGGTTGTCCAGTCGCCAGGCTACGGCATCGTCGGTCAGAGTGTTCGTCTCACGCTGCGTATTGATGAACCCGGTCCGGTCCGTGCCCGCCAAGCCCAGGTTACCATACGGCGCGACGGCGAATCCGATGGCCGCACGATTTTGGCCCCTGTTGGATCAGATCACACTATCGAACTGACGGTCGACCGCGGCGGGCCGAGCGTCTACGACATTTCCGTCGCTGCCGGACCAGCGGAACTGACCCTCGCCAACAACCGGTCGATTGTCGTCGTAAACGGCATTCGCGACCGGCTCCGCGTTCTCCTGGTGTCGGGCCAGCCTCACCCCGGCGAGCGCATGTGGCGCAATCTCTTAAAGGCCGATCCGTCGGTCGACCTCGTTCATTTCACGATCCTCCGCCCACCTGAGAAACAGGACGGCACCCCGGTGCGCGAGCTCAGCCTCATTGCATTTCCCTACCGAGAGCTGTTCGAAGTTAAGCTCGACGAGTTCGATCTCATCATTTTCGATCGGTACCGGCGTATGGGCGTCCTGCCATCAGTCTACTTGCGGAATATCGCCGATTATGTGGAGGCGGGCGGCGCCCTTCTCGATGCGGCCACGGCGAGCCGCTCGCCCCTGACCAGCTTGTATCTGACAGACCTCTCGCGGGTGCTCCCAGGTCAGCCCACCGGCGATGTGGTGAGCGAGCCGTTCCGCGCCGGCGTCACCGATGTGGGACGGCGGCATCCGGTGACTGCCTCATTACGTGGCCTGCCGCCGCTGGGATCGGACACGCCACCGGAATGGGGACGCTGGTTCCGCCAGATCGACGCCCAACGGCGTTCGGGCACCGTAGTGATGGACGGTACGGAAGATCGCCCCCTACTCATTCTCGATCGCGTCGGCGAAGGGCGGGTGGCCCAAATTCTAAGCGATCACATCTGGCTGTGGGCGCGGGATTTCGAAGGTGGTGGCCCCCATGACGAGTTGCTCCGCCGCCTCGCGCACTGGCTAATGAAGGAGCCCGAGCTCGAGGAGGAACGGTTGACGGCGGTGGCGCGCGCAAACCGGCTTCAGATCACGCGGCGCAGCCTCGAACCGGTCTCAGAACCCGTCGAAGTTACATTTCCCTCGGGCCGAACCGAGCAAATCACCCTCGAAGAGGCCGGGGAAGGAAGAGCGGTCGGAGAACTGGAGATCGACGAGGCCGGCCTTTATCAGCTCAACGATGGTGAAAGATCGACGTTGGCCGGTGTCGGCGCTCTCAACCCGGTCGAGCTAAGCGACGTCAGGGCAACCGACCTCGTTCTAAGACCCGTGGTGTCGGCCACTGGTGGCGCCATCTCCTGGCTAGAGGAGAATCCCGTTCCCGATATTCGCCACAACCAGCGCGGCCGCGATATGGCCAATGTCGGCGCGAATACCAACACTCGATGGCTTGCCTTCCAGGCGAACGATGCCTTTACGGTGAGCGGCATCCGCGCGCTGCCGCTCCTGCCCACCCTGCTCCTATTGTTTCTCACAGCAGCGGCCCTGCTTTTAGCCTGGCGGCGCGAAGGTCGCTGAGAAAACCGATTGGCGTGAAATTAGGTCTTGCCGCGGGGTTCGAAATCGTAGATAGTTAACTATATGGTTAACTATTCATCCCTCGATCGCACATTCGCCGCCCTTGCCGATCCCACTCGGCGGGCGATCCTGAGCCGCCTCGCCCTTGGCGACGCCAACGTCGGCGAGCTCGCCGAGCCATTCTCGATGTCCCTACCCGCCGTGTCGAAACACCTTCGCGTTCTCGAAGAGGCCGGGTTGCTGGTTCGGCACAAGGAAGGCCGCACCCATCATTGCCAATTGCGCACCGAGCCGTTGAGCGACGCCGCCCAATGGATCGAAGAAGCCCGCCAGTTCTGGGATGACCGCTTAGATGCTCTGGCGCAATTCCTCAGCCAACCGGCAGAAGGCTCGGGCAAGAAGAAGGAACCGAAGAAATGACCGAAGCAACAATGGTGATGAACGAGACCGACGAGGGCCATACTCTGAATATGACCCGGCGGTTCGCCGCATCGCGCGAACGGGTCTATGCCGCCTGGACCGAGAGAGAACTGGTGTCGCAATGGTTCGGTCCAGAGACAGTGACGTGCAAAATTCACGAATGGGATGCTCGACCGGGCGGCGAATACAGCCTCACAATGCATCATGCCGATGGCGACGAAACACCGCTCTCAGGCGTGTTCCAGGAAATGTCGCCGCCGGAACGGCTGGTCTACACCTGGACGTGGGGCGGCGAGGGCCCAATGGCCGGCCGCGAGACCTTGCTGACCTTGGAATTCGAAGAAGCCGGCAACGAAACCGTGCTGCACCTCAGCCATTCGCTTCTACCGACCGAGAACGCCGCGGAAATGCACGGCAAGGGATGGAGCAGTTCGCTCGACAGCCTCGAAGCCGCGCTGGCGGCATAGCCTAATTCAACAAGGGAGAGAGATATGTCCGACGTTATTCTTCATGGAGTTGGCCCCAGCAGCTATGTCCGTACCTGCCGGATGGCGCTCGACGAAAAGGGCGTCGCCTACACCCACGATCAAGTTATGCCCAATACCCCCGAGCAGATTGCACGCCATCCGTGGGGGAAGGTTCCGGCCTTGGCCCATGGCGACGTGATGCTGTTCGAGTCGGCTGCGATCACGCGCTACGTCGACGAAGCATTTGACGGCCCCGCTTTGCAGCCAGCCGACGCTGTCGACCGCGCGCGCATGGAGCAGTGGATCTCCGCCTTTATCGATTACATGTACGGCCCCATCGTGCACGATATCGTCATCCAACGGGTCGTCGTCGAAAGCCCCGACGAGAGCGTTATCGCGGCAGCCGTACCGAGCGCCGAAAAAGCTCTTGGAATTCTCAA
Source organism: Alphaproteobacteria bacterium (assembly GCA_965267185.1). Taxonomy (GTDB): domain Bacteria; phylum Pseudomonadota; class Alphaproteobacteria; order UBA6615; family UBA6615. The sequence goes on from OZ253937.1 coordinate 2,245,421, forward strand.
CACTCAGTTGGCGACGACGCCCTACCTCGCCGGCGCGTCACTATCGCTGGCTGATTTGTTCGTTCTGCCGGCCATCAACTATCTCGCAATGGTTCCCGAAGGCGGGCCATTGCTGGAGAAGGCCAGCAGCGTATCCGACTGGGCAGACCGGATGGCCGCCCGCGAAAGCGCACAGATCGCGCTCGCCGCGTAGATACCGCAGCATCAACTCCTCAGACGCGGCGCCCGTTCGTTGGGCGCTGCGTCGCATTTGGGGCTCGACAAATTACCGCCGCCATACAACATAATCGCCTACGCCGCAGACTGCGGTGGAAACGAAGGCAGGGAGACCGGTATGGGCGTAATGATTGACGGCACCTGGCATGTCGAGGAGCCAGCCGACCGGCACCAAAACGGCCGATTCAACCACCCCGATTCTGTCATTCGCAACTGGGTCACCGCAGACGGCGCCCCCGGCCCGAGTGGCACCGGCGGCTTCAAAGCGGAAGCAGGGCGCTACCATCTCTATATCTGCCACGCCTGCCCCTGGGCCCATCGGACTATGATCCTACGGACCTTGAAGGGTTTGGAAGATGCCATCTCCGTCTCAGTGGTAAACCTGTTCAAGGGCGACGACGGTTGGACCTTCGAAGACGGCGACGGTGTCGTGCCCGATCCGATCTTCGGCGCGCGCTATTTGTGGGAAATCTACAAACATACCGACGCTGGCTATACCGGGCGCGTTACCGTGCCGGTGCTGTGGGACAAGCAGACCGACAGCATGGTGAATAACGAGTCGTCGGAAATCATCCGCATGTTCAACAGCGCCTTCGACGCTATCGCGGCGCACCCGGAACGCGACTATTACCCGGAGCCACTGCACGCCGAAATCGACGCGGTGAACGACCGCGTGTTCAACACGGTAAACATCGGGGTCTACAAGTCGGGTTTTGCCATATCGCAAGAGGCGCATGCAGAAGCGGTCACCGCTCTGTTCGAGACCCTAGATTGGCTGGAAGAACGCTTGTCGCAGCAACGCTACCTGGTCGGAGACCGGATCACCGAAGCCGACTGGCGGCTCTTCACCACGTTGCTGCGCTTCGACCCCGTTTATCACGGGCATTTCAAATGCAACATCCGCCGGCTGGTCGACTACCCCAATCTTTGGAACTACACGCGCGAGCTTTATCAAGTTCCTGGGGTCGAGAGCACGGTCAACCACTACCACATTAAGCAGCACTATTATTTCAGCCACACCAATGTGAATCCGACCCAGCTCGTGCCGCTCGGTCCCGATATCGACTTCGGTGCGCCGCATGACCGCGACCGCTTCAAGAAAGCAGCGTAGAGCGGTTCCTGGTCAGATTGAACCATTCTGGCGGAGCGGATTTGGGTCAAGATCAAGGATTTCGGCGAAGAGCATAGCCGAAGCTACGGTCGAGCCGAAATCCGATGGTATTGGCGCAAAGCCGCCCGCCCCTTAAGGGTTGGCGATCGGGAGGCAGCCACTTTGTCAGACGGTTTGCCCGATGACACCGCATCGTGCTGCACCGTCTTCCGCGTGGACTGCCGCCCCGAACCGCCAACAGAATTGATTCTATCTGACCAGGAACCGCTCCAGCTAAGCCCGCGGCATTTCGAATTCGACGACGACCGGCGCGTGATGGGACTCCGGCGAATGACCTTCGTTCGCGTAGTCGACCAGTTCGTCGACCAGACCTTCATTGTGAATTTCCGCACTGCTGAACCAACGTAGCAGCGCGCGCGATACCAACATGTGGTCGAGCAATAGCGGCTGGCCGGCGTGAATGACCGAGTAGCGGCGCTCGGCCGGCACCGCGAGTTCGACCGGCACCAGATTGCGCTCAGTCAGCGCACTGTTGCCCGTATCCTCATCGCTTGCCATGAGAATGCGGGTGGGCGTCTCGGCGGCTCCCGCATTGAAGTCGCCGCAAACGGCAATCATCGCTTGCGGGTCAACCTCAAACAACGCATCGGCCATCAGCCGGGCCTCCAGCGCCTGGCCCGAGCGCTTAACCGCGGCGAGAAAAAATCCCTCCGCCCATCCGGCTGCCGACTTCCACGAAAAGGGTCCAGACTTTTGTCCCGCAATCGCCGCCGCCAAAGGCGCCCGTAGATGCAGATTGATCGCGTGCAAAGGCTGGCCCGAGGGCAATTCGATGCGCGCATATAGCAAAGGCCGGTCCCATTCCTGGCTTGCCGGCTCGGCCGCCGGCGGGTCTGACATTGTCGGTCGGTAGCCGGGCGGCGATACCAAATCGTGCCGTAGCTGGCGCCATTCCCGCACCGGCCAGCGGCTCAGAATAACCAGGTTCTGTTTATCCATCGGACCGCCATGGGGGCTTTCGGTGGCGACACACTCAAATTCAGCGAACGGTGTATCGGCAAGCAGCGCGCCAAGCGCCGCCAGAGTGCGCGGGGCCTTTGCCGGCTGGCCGTTGACCTCCTGCAAAAACAAAATATCTGCGCTGGTGCGCACCAATTGGGGACGCAAAACCTCGATCCGCTCGGCGAGCGGCGGCAACAGGCCGGGCCCGTCGTCGAGGTTCTCCAGGTTGAACGTCGCTAATCTAAGCGTATCGGCCATGGCGTCTACAAAGTCTCGACGGACCGGTCGGACGGCGGTCAGAAGTGGGCGTCCGGGTCCTTTAAAAGCTCGAGTTCTTCGGCGGTGCTTTCGCGGCCAAGAACCTCGTTGCGGTGCGGGAACCGGCCGAACTGAGCGATGATATCGCGGTGTCTCACCGCAAATTCATAGTTGTCCCGGTTGAACTCATCGCCGCCATCGGCAAGTTTTTCGACCAGCTCGACGCAGCGCTCTTGATTGGCCAAAACCTCACTGTGCATCAGCGGCATGTACAAAAAAGCCTTCTCATGACTATTCAGCTCGGCATCGTAGCCCTTTTCAAGGGCCAGCTTGGTTATCGCCAACGCGTGCACATCGGCCGACCAGGCGAGCGGAGAGTCACGGTAAAGATTACGGGAAAACTGATCGATTAAAATGATGAGAGCCAAGCATGATCGCGGCGCTTCGACCCAGCGCTCCAGTTTGCCATCGCGCGCCTGATGCGCGGCCTCGCCGAACCGGGTGCGGATTTCGTCATCGAACGCTTCGTCCTTGCCGAACCATTGATCGCGGCCATTCTCTTCGAACCAAAAACGCAGAACATCGTCAGCATTAACCGTCATCGTGCTTTTCCCGTGCTTTACCGGAACTTTATTCTGACCCGTTATACCAAGTGACCCCCACTACCGAGGGAGTTTTTGCCGGGTGCCAGCGGCAATGGCAGCCCGAGTCGCTTAAGATAGACCCATGTTGAACAGAGATTCGATTCGCAGTGGCATCCTGTACGAGCTGCTGCAGCAACACCAACACGTCACCAACGCCGTCCCAAAGACCGCCGAGGAGCGCGCCGCGTCACTGAGGACGACGCTGGCGAACGCACCGGCCGGCGCTTTGGAGGATGATGTGTGGGTATTCGGATATGGATCGCTGATCTGGAATCCGGCATTTGACTACGCCGAGAAACGGCGGGCGCGGATTTACGGCTTCCACCGGGCATATTGCATCTGGACGCCCCTGGGCCGTGGCACGCCGGAGAATCCCGGCCTCATGCTCGCGCTCGACCAGGGCGGCTCGTGCTGCGGTGCGGCGTTTCGGATCGCCCGAGACAAGCTCGAAGAAGAGTTGTCGATCCTGTGGGCCCGCGAGATGGCCCTCGATAGCTACGTCCCGACATGGATTCGGGCGCACACCGAAACCGGTGCCGTTGCCGGGCTCACCTTCACGATCAATCGGGATCACGAGCGCTACGCCGGCCGCCTCGCACCGGACATCATTGCGTCACACTTGGCAACCGCCGAGGGCTACCTGGGCACATCGGCCGAATATCTGGAAAACACGGTCGCTCACCTCGCCGAGCTCGGCATCCGCGACGCGACGCTGACCGATCTCCACCGGCGGGTCGCGCGGCTACGAGCACAACCGGAGAACACCTAACTCTCTCGAGCGGCTGTCGGCTCAGCCTCGGACAAACTGCCTGGAACCTATTTGATCTAGTTGCCGGCCAATAGCGCCAGCTCAATCGATCATGCGGCTAAAAAAAAGTAGGCGAAGTGTGACGGCTGTCACTCCATTTCGGCAGCCAGTGTCAGACATTCCTCTCATCGCCGCGCGGGCGGCGAACGAGGATGTATCCATACGCCCATTCAGCACAGCTCCGGACGCAGGAGCGCAATCAGCTATGAGGACCGTGGTCTCGACTGATCCGGTCGCTCAGGTGACGGGTCCGTTTTCTGAAGTTTTTTGTTCGAAGGAAGTAGAGAGATGAACGCCGCGGCAGGACTTAAAACCGCAATAATCGCCCTTGCAGTGGGTGGCGCCGCTATAGCCGGCGCCTATCTGGTCAAATCTGAACTGACAGGTGGTATCAGCGTCGTCCAGGCTGCACCAGCTCCACAGGCCGTTCCGGTTACCGTTGTGGAGGTTCGACCCAAGCCGATCCGCTTGTGGTCGGAGTTTTCCGGGCGCTTAGTAGCGATCGACAGAGTGGAACTGCGTCCACAAGTTAGCGGAACGATCACGGAAATCCATTTCGAAGACGGGCAGATGGTGACCAAGGGTGACATCGTTGTCACCATAGACTCTCGGCGCTATGCGGCAGCGGTCGCCCGGGCCAAGGCGGAGTTAAGGGAAGCCCGTCACAATGTGGACCTTGCGAAGAAGCAGCGCGACCGGGCAGAGCGCTTGGTCGCCAAAGGACATGTATCACAGAGTGTTCTCGACGAGCGGATCAACGATCACACCGTCGCTATCAGCCAAGTCAACAGCGCCAAGGCGAAGCTGGAACAAGTCCAAATCGACCTCGACTACTCCTCCGTAAGAGCGCCGATCAGTGGCCGGCTGAGCCGCGCCGAGATCACCGAGGGCAACCTGGTCGAAGCCGGACCCAACGCTCCCGTCCTCACCACCATTGTCGCCACCGAGGGGATCTACGCCGACTTCGACGTCGACGAACGCACCTATTTGCGCCATATGCATAGCGTCGCAAAGGCTGGCGGAGCAGTTTCCACGCTTCCGGTGGAGTTGACGATCGACGCCGGCGAATTGCGGACCTACTACGGACACATCCATAGCTTCGATAACCAGATCGACCCTGCCACCGGCACGATCCGCGCACGGGCCATATTTACAAACGAAGACGGTAGCCTTCTTCCCGGTATCTTCGCCGCCGTGCGGCTCGGTAGCCCGGAAGTCGAGGAGGTCATCTTGTTGAGCACGAGAGCGGTCGGCACAGACCAGGACCGTAAGTTCGTCTATGTGGTCAATGAAACCAACAACGTCGTCTATCGAGAAGTCTTGCTGGGAGCCTCCGTCGGCGGTGAGCGCATCATCCTGCACGGCCTCGAAGCCGACGAGTTGGTCATTGTCGAAGGTCTGATGAAAGTCCGCCCCGGCATGAACGTCGCACCCAGCGGCCATGACGCCAAGACGCTGGCGGACTCATCCGGCAGTTAAAGCAGCGTCGAAGCAATCAAACTCAGCAGTTTCTGACGTCAGTCCCAATCAAGAGCCGTCGTTATGTCTATCTCGCAATTCTTTGTCGATCGACCGATCTTTGCCGGTGTGGTCTCGATACTGATCTTTCTCGGCGGCCTAATCGCTATGCTGAATTCACCGATCTCGGAGTATCCCGAGGTGACACCGCCGTCGGTGATAGTCAGCGCTCAATTTCCGGGCGCCAATCCGGCGGTAATCGCGGAGACAGTAGCGACACCGTTAGAGGAGCAGATCAACGGCATCGAGGGCATGCTCTACATGAACTCGCTCGCCACCACCGACGGCAACCTCTCGCTCACAGTGACCTTCGAAATCGGTACGGACGCAGATTTAGCCCAGCAGCAGGTGGAGAACCGGGTCTCTCAGGCATTGCCGCGCCTGCCAGACGTGGTACGCCAACTGGGTGTCACCGTCGTGAAAAGCTCACCCGATCTGACCATGGTAGTGCATCTCAGATCGCCCAATGAGCGCTACGACATGCTCTATCTTCGTAACTACGCGACCTTGAACGTCAAGGACCAGTTGGCGCGAGTACGCGGCGTAGGACAGGTTCGCCTGTTCGGTTCGGGCGATTATGCCATGCGCATCTGGCTCAACCCCGACAAAGTGGCTGAGCGAAACATGTCCGCGGCCGAGGTCTTGGACGCGGTGCGCCAACAGAACTTTCAAGTGGCCGCCGGCCAGATCGGTGGTGCCCCCTATGGCGAGGGTGTGCAGGTTCAGCTTCCGATCAACGTCAGGGGCCGTCTACAAAGCGCCGAAGAGTTTGCCCAGGTGATCGTTCGGCGCGACGATGACGGCACCGTGGTACGCTTGGGCGATTTGGCGAACATAGAGCTGGGTGCCCAGGGATACGCGCTCCGCTCCCTACTCGACAATAAGCCCGCCGTCGCCATTCCGATTTTCGCCTCGCCGGGCGCAAATGCACTCAACATATCCCGGGACGTGCGTGCCACCATGGCGCGCCTGGCAACCAGTTTTCCCGAAGGCGTTGAATACAGCATCGTCTACGACCCAACGGTTTTCGTACAAGATTCGATCAAGTCCGTGGTCAAAACGTTGTTGGAAGCCCTCGCCTTGGTCGTTCTGGTCGTGATCGTTTTCCTGCAAACCTGGCGCGCCTCAATAATCCCTTTGCTGGCCGTACCGGTGTCGATTGTCGGTACTTTCTCGTTGATGCTGGCTTTTGGTTTCTCGATCAACGTGCTGTCGTTATTCGGCTTGATTTTAGCCATCGGCATCGTGGTGGATGACGCCATCGTCGTCGTCGAGAATGTCGAACGCAATATTGCCGGCGGCTTAGCGCCACGCGATGCCACCATAGCCGCCATGAAAGAGGTGACCGGCCCGATCATCGCGACGTCTTTAGTCATAGCTGGCGTCTTCGTACCGATCGCCTTTCTCAGCGGCTTGACGGGACAGTTTTACCAGCAGTTCGCTCTGACCATTGCCATCGCAACGATCATCTCGACCATAAACTCCCTGACCCTGAGCCCGGCGCTCTCGGCCCTGCTCCTCAAATCACACGACGCCCCCAAGGACCTCTTGACCAGAGCCATGGACGCGTTGTTCGGCTGGTTCTTCCGGGGTTTCAACCGGTTTTTTGGGCGCGCAACTTCACTTTACGCCAAGAGCGTGGGTGGGCTTCTCGGGCGCAAGGGGGTCACGATGGCCGTCTATGTCCTGCTACTGGGTGCGACCTATCAGGGGTTCCAAATGGTGCCGTCCGGTTTCATTCCGCTTCAAGACAAACAGTATTTGGTGAGTTTCGCACAGCTGCCTCAGGGCGCCACTTTGGAGCGAACCGAAGAGGTCATGCGCGCCATGTCCGAAATCGCCTTGAAGGAACCCGGTGTCACCGGCGCTGTAGCCTTTCCCGGCCTTTCAATCAACGGTTTCGTTAACAGCCCCAGCGCGGGCATCGTTTTTGTCACGCTCGACGAATTCGACCAGCGTAAGGACCCCGCCCTTTCCGGCCCCGCCATCGCCCAACGCTTACAGCAAAAGTATGCCAGCATCAGGGGGGCCTTCATCGCCATATTTCCGCCCCCGCCAGTGCAGGGATTGGGGACAATCGGCGGCTTTAAGCTGCAAGTTCAAGACCGCAACGACCAAGGTTACCAAGCCCTCGACAACGTCATGAAACAAGTCCTGGCGAAGGCGTGGGCTGCACCCGAGCTAACCGGCGTTTTCTCGAGCTACAACATCGACATGCCGCAGCTCTTCGCCGACGTCGATCGGACCAAGGCTCAGCGCCTGGGTATCCCGGTGGACGAGGTGTTCCGGACTATGCAGATTTATCTTGGGTCGCTCTACGTTAACGACTTCAACTTGTTCGGCCGCACCTATCAGGTTATCGCCCAAGCCGACAAACAGTTCCGCTCGGCCCCGGAGAGTATCGCGAGGCTGCAGATCCGCAACGCCGATGGCCAGATGGTGCCGCTCGGCTCGGTGGTCTCGGTATCCGAGACTTTCGGCCCCGACACGGCGATGCGTTATAACGCGTTTCGCTCCGCCGATCTCAACGGTAACGCCGCGCCGGGATATTCGAGCGGCGAGGCACAGGCAGCAATAACCGAAATCCTCGAAGAGACCTTGCCGCCGGGAATGGCTTTCGAGTGGACCGAGCTTACCTATCAGCAAATCCTGGCAGGCAATACAGCGCTCTTTATCTTCCCGCTTTGTCTTCTGTTGGTGTTCTTGGTCCTCGCGGCGCAGTACGAAAGTCTGACCATGCCCCTGGCTGTGATCATGATTGTGCCCATGAGTATTCTATCGGCGCTCCTCGGCATCTACCTCACCGGCGGTGACAACAACATTTTCACCCAGATCAGCCTTTTCGTACTGGCCGGGCTGGCGTCCAAAAACGCGATCTTAATCGTCGAATTCGCCCGCGAGCTGGAGCGGCAAGGCCGTAGCCTCGTCGAGGCGGCGATCGAGGCGAGCCGCCTACGCTTGCGCCCCATTTTGATGACATCTTTTGCATTTATCATGGGCGTGGTACCGCTGGTGCTATCCAGCGGCGCAGGTGCGGAAATGCGCCAATCGATTGGCATCGCCGTGTTTTCGGGGATGTTGGGCGTGACTTTTTTCGGTATCGTCCTGACGCCAGTCTTCTATGTACTAGTTCGCAAGCTAGACAGGAGACAAGAGGACGCCAAAGTCGAGCAGGCGTCGGTCTAACAAGCGATGTCGCGTCAACAACAACCAATTCTCGTTAGACAAGGCCAGGAGGCTGGCTGGGGCGGCAGGGATCGAACCTGCGAATCACGGGATCAAAACCCGTTGCCTTACCACTTGGCTACGCCCCAATAGCTGCTCGAATCATGTCGTTATATCGGCAATATGGTCTCCGCACAATTTGCCGCAAGGGTTTGCGTCGAACCCTCGCCTAACAAGGCCGAAGACAGCTTAGTCGCTGTCCGCGTCAAGCGGGGTTGCCACAATCCACCAATCCGGATTCTCGTGCTGGAGCGTGACCGCAGCCGCTTCTGCCTCGGCGGAGGTGGCAAAGAGACCAAAACAGGTCGTACCGCTACCGCTCATTCGCGACAATAGGCAATCCGGGCGGCCGGTAAGGGCGGTCAACACGTCGCCGATCGCTGGGCACAGCGATATCGCAGCGTCGGCTAAGTCGTTGCGGCAGGCCGCCAATTGCAGTGCTAATTCGCGCGGTTCGGCGGCCCATTTTTCGCCTACAGCCGATTCCGCCGCCTGGCCGGACGAGATAGCGGCAACGCCAGCGAATACCTCAGCGGTGGAGATCGCCACGCGTGGATTTATCAGGACAGCGTGTAGCGGCGCGAGTTGCCCCGGCGATGATATCTGCTCGCCGATACCGCCAACCCGAGAGGGCTGGCTTTCAAGACACACAGGAAAGTCGGCACCGAGCTCCTCCACAAAACCCGTAAGACGGTCAGCGGGGAGATCGAGACACCATAGCCGCACGAGCGCCCGTATCGCAGCAGCGGCGTCGGCCGTTCCGCCGCCGATACCAGCCGCGACAGGAAGATTCTTTTCCACATGGATTGCAGCGCCCGCCGGTTCAGGTGCCAGCTCGGCCAACAGGTTGGCGGCCCGGAACACTAGGTCCTCTTCCACCGGCGGCAAGTCATCCGCCATCGGCCCGTCGCGAGTGAGCGAGAGGCTTTTGCCGGGGCGAACCGTTACGATATCGCCGAGCTTGGCGAAGACGACCAAACTATCGAGCAAATGCATGCCATCGGCCCGTCGACCGACAATGTGCAGAAACAGGTTGATTTTCGCCGGCGCCAGCTCTCGAAGCGCGGCCCCACCACTACTCAAGGCTCCGGCCTCCGGTGTTCGAAAACGAAGCGCTAGATGTCTCGCCGCTCGTCCGCCGTTATCGGTTGCGGCAGCTGCTTGCCTTCCAGCTTGTCGCGGATAATGGCCTCGACGTCGGGTTCGGGCTCTTGCGACAGCGCACGAACCCACTGGAAGCGCGCTTCGTCGCGGCGGCCGGCGAGCCAATAAGCGTCACCGAGGTGATCGTTGATGACCGGATCGCCAGGCTCCAAGGCGACGGCGCGTTCGAGATGGGTGACGGCCGCCTCATAATCGCCGAGCCGGTACAACGCCCAGCCCAGGGAGTCGGCAATAAAACCGTCTTGGGGCCGCTGGGCGACGGCTTTTTCGATCATCTCTTTGGCACGCTCGAGGTTTTGCCCCTGCTCGATCCAGCTATAGCCCAGATAGTTCAGGACCAACGGCTGATCAGGTTGCAATTCGAGCGCTTTGAGGAAGTCCCGTTCGGCGCGGTCCCATTGCTTGGCACGCTCCAGGGCAATTCCCCTGGTGTAGAACAAGCGCCAATCCGCATCCTCGGCGGCCCGCTCGTGGGCCGTATCGTAGGCTCGAACGGCTTCGGTATAGCGCTCATCGATGCGCAGGAAGTCACCCAGTGCGATCGCCGCATCCGATCTTTCAGGCTGTTCGTTCATCATCTTGCGCAGTAACTGGACGGCCTTGTCCACGTCGCCTTGCGAACGATAGCCATCGGCCAAGTTGAGCCGCGCGTACCAGCCATAAGGGGTATTGGGGTCGATCTCGCCATAAGCCTCCAGAGCGGTCTCTACCTGTTCCTCGCGCTCAAGCACCTGACCCAGAAGATAAAGCGTCGGTGGAGATTCAGGCCGCAAATGCAGCGCCAACTGAATCATGATCAGCGCCTGGGCCCGCAGCCGCTCACGGTTCAACAGGTTGGCGACAGCGTGCAGCGATTCCGCCGCACCTTCGGCATAGGTCGTCACGACCGGCGCCGGTTGCTCGCCATTCGCGAGCGCGGCGCGGGTCGGTTCAATCAGCAATGTGCGCGGGTTAACGCGACTAAAATCCTCTACCAGGCGAACCGCTTTTTCCGGCTGGCCGGTTCGCACCAGCAGACCGGCATAGGCTTCGATGAGCTGCAGGGCCGGGGTGTCCCCCGACGCGTCAACGCCGCGCTGGAATGCGGCATCAGCCGCCTCGGGTCTACCCGCCATATCGGCGATCATGCCCGCATGAAGACCCGCGAGCGGCCCCAATCCATTGGTCGCCGTCAGGCCGTCTAGCAGTTCGAGCGCTTCTTCCGTGCGGCCATCGCCGGCCAGGGCCCAGGCCCGTACCAGTGGCACGATGATGCGCTGAATTCCTGTCAGCTCGATCTTGTCCAGCCTGCCGAGCGCTTTGCGATAATCCTCGGCCGCGAGAGCTCTTACCGCCAGCGTCATGTTCGCCAACGGGTCGCGCTCATTCTCGGCGATCACCCGCTCGGCCAACTCAGCAGCTTCGGCGATTCGGCCGGCGCTCGCCATCAGTAAATGGCCGCGCTGGGCGATATTGTCCAAATCCGGATTTTCGGCCAGGACCTGTGCTGTGTATGACGCCGCGGCGGCAAAATCACCGACGGTCTCGGCGTGCCGCGAGGCCAGGAATTTACCGTAGACGGTCTCGCCCACCTGCACCGGCGTACCGCTTAGATCAGTCTGTTCCACAATGGGCGCCGTCGGGCCGGTCGTTGCCGCCATGGCAGCCTGACCACCTAGTCCCAGCCCAGCAACACCTGCAATAACCGCGAATAGTGTCCGCATATTCGATCCCGATATGGAGCACACAGGCCGATACGCTAGCGGCCATGTATTAGCCAACAGTTTACCCAAGGGCCTATCGCACCACCAGGACACGTTCTCGTTACGGGTTGGCTGACCGCCGCGAGTACCTGTTCGTTCCCTACATATTGGGATAATTCGGCCCGCCACCACCCTCGGGCGCAACCCACACGATATTCTGAGTCGGGTCTTTGATATCGCACGTTTTGCAGTGGACGCAGTTCTGCGCGTTAATCTGCAAGCGCGGGTTCGACCCGTCGTCATCGGTCAATATCTCATAGACGCCGGCCGGGCAGTATCGCTGCTCCGGCGCGTCGTAGCGCGCCAAATTGATCTCCACCGGCACGCTGGCATCTTTTAGCGTTAGATGAACTGGCTGATTTTCCTCGTGATTTGTGCTCGAAATATAGACCGAAGACAGCTTATCAAAGCTCACCGTACCATCGGGACTGGGATAGTCGATCGGTGCGTAATTGTCCTTATGCCCCAGCGATTCATGATCGGCATGACCGTGTTTCAAAGTCCACGGCGCGCGCCCCCGCAGAACCACCTGATCGATGCCGGCCAGCAATGTGCCCCACCAAAGCCCGAACTTGAACGCCGGCCGGAAGTTGCGGGCGCGGTGCAGTTCGCGGCGAATCCATGACTGCTCGAACGAAGCCGCGTAAGCGCTGAGCTCGGCGGCAGGGGTGCCGCCATCCGCCGCAACGATTGCATCAAATGCCGCCTCAGCAGCCAGCATGCCCGACTTCATCGCGGTGTGCGTGCCTTTGATCTTGGGCACGTTCAAGGTTCCCGCCTCACAACCAATGAGCACACCCCCTGGGAAGGCGAGTTTCGGCAGCGACTGCAGGCCGCCCTCGTTCAGCGCGCGCGCGCCATAGGAGACACGGCTGCCGCCTTCGAAGGTCGGCCGGATTGCCGGGTGGGTCTTGAACCGCTGGAACTCATCGAACGGCGACAGGTAAGGGTTCTTGTAGTCGAGACCGATCACGAAACCAACGGCAACTTGGTTGTCTTCCAAATGATACAGAAACGAGCCGCCATAGGTCTGCTTATCGAGCGGCCAGCCCGCGGTGTGAACGACCAGCCCCGGCTGGTGCTTTTTGGGCTCGACCTGCCATAGCTCCTTGATGCCGATGCCATAGGTTTGCGCTTCGCAATCGCTGCGCAAACCGAACTGCTCCATCAGTTGCCGCCCGAGATGGCCGCGGCAACCTTCCGCAAAGAACGTGTAAGCCGCGTGAAGCTCTATCCCCGGCGTGTAATTCGCCGTGTGGCTGCCGTCGCGGGCAACGCCCATATCCGCCGTCGCGATCCCCCTCACCTTGCCGTCCGCGTCGTAAAGCACTTCCGAGGCGGCAAACCCGGGATAGATTTCGACACCCAGAGCTTCGGCCTGTTCGCCAAGCCAACGGCAGAGGTTGCCGAGCGAGATGACGTAGTTGCCCTTATTGTGCATGGGCGGCGGCAGGAAAGTCGTCGGTACCGACCGGGACTTGGTCTCGGTGAGAAACAGAAACTTCTCAGCCGTTACGGCTGTCGTCACCGGTGCCCCTTGATCGCGCCAGTCGGGCAGCAGTTCATCGAGCGCCCGCACCTCCAACACCGCGCCGGACAGGATGTGAGCGCCGACCTCGGACCCTTTCTCGATAATGCAAACACCGATTTCCTTCTCGGCTTCGGCGGCCAATTGCTTCAGCCGGATCGACGCCGCAAGGCCCGCCGGACCGGCGCCGACAATGACCACGTCGTAGGCCATAGACTCCCGTTCAATGGGTTCATCTTCGGCTACGTCTTGATCGGGCGAACCGGGGTCGCTCATGAACCAATCCCCTTATCTGCTATGACCGCTGCGGCAACTAGAACTGCAACATAATACAAACCTGCCCGCACCGCACGAAACAGACCAAATAGAGGACGTGGCGGGTGCTCGTTTCCACACAATCTGCTAGCATGACTTCGCGATGAACCACCCCAAAGACAGCGCTGCGACACATGAGGAATTGATTGCCGCGTTGCAGTGGCAAATCGATGTGGGTGCTGACGAAGCCATCGCCGACCAACCGGTCGACCGGTTCGCAATCGCGAAACAGAAGCAAGCGTCCAAGCCCGCCGCGGCAGCAATTCCGGCCAACAACCCACCACAGCAACCCGCGCCGCCGAGCGTCCCCCTGGCGAGCCAAGACGATGTTGCGGCGAGCGCCCGCGCGATGGCCGAGTCGGCCGCGGATTTGCCAGCGCTGCGCGACGCCTTGGCGGTGTTCGACGGCTGTTCATTGAAGACAACCGCGACGAACCTCGTATTCGGGACCGGCCAAACACCCGCCGACGTGATGTTGATCGGCGAGGCGCCGGGGCGTGACGAGGACCGTGAAGGCGTTCCCTTTGTCGGCGTCAGCGGCCGGTTGCTCGATGTTATGTTGGGCTATGTGGGTCTGAGCCGGGAGGAAAATATATACATTACTAACATTCTACCGTGGCGGCCGCCGGGAAACCGCCAACCGACCGATGCCGAAATCACCGCCTGCCTGCCGTTTCTCGCCCGCCATATCGCGCTGGTCGCCCCCCGCATCCTGGTATTTCTCGGCGGCACGGCGGCAAAAACCCTACTGGGCCGCCGCGAGGGCATCACACGGCTCCGGGGCCAATGGTACGAATATTCTTCGCCTGCGCTGGAAAGCGTCGGAATCGGGCCGATTCCGGCCATGGCGACCCTGCACCCGGCCTATTTGCTGCGCCAGCCGGCGCAAAAAAGAGCCGCTTGGAGCGACCTATTGAGCGTGCGCCAACGTCTCGATACGTTAACTAAATAAGAAGGCTGAAGGGTCCACCCTACTGATTGTCCCACCCCCAGACTGATGCGCCGAAACCGGCGTTAGGGAAAGAATCAATGCGCTCGATTGTTGCCGCCGCCCTCCTTTTGCCGTTTCTCGCGGCCGTCCCGGTTTCGGCGCAGGTGCCGGTACCGAGACCAGTCGAAACGGCCTTGCTGGGCCCGGCCAGCGTTCAGATTCCCGGGCTGGGTGCGGTGGAAGCCGTTCTGTCGGAAGCCGATGTCGACAATTACCGCGCCATCTTCGCTCTGCAAGAAGACGGCCGGTGGAGCGACGCCAAGGCGCTCACGAGGCGCCTTCAGGATCGCCGTCTGATGGGCTACGTACTGGCGCAGAAGTATCTCCATCCGACCAAGTACCGCTCCAAATACAAAGAACTTCGTCAATGGATGGCGAAGTACGCCGACCACCCGCAAGCGCGGCAAATCCACCGGCTCGCAGTGATTCGCCAGCCGAAAGGCGCGCGGGGGCCTCGCGCACCGATCGTCCGCCGCGTATCGGCGCAAATCTCGGGAGAGCAAAAGACATCTGAATCCCGGCCGCGCTATTCGCGCGCCAAAAGCCAAAAGGGCCGGCGCCTGCAATCGAACCTCCGGTCGCGGATCCGCCGCGGCTGGCCCACCGGCGCACTTGAACTGTTGGAACAGCCAAGCTCCAGGAGTCTGCTGTCGCGGGCGCAAATCGGCCAGGCCTTACGGGACATCTCCCGCGCCTACTATCGGGCGGGCAAAGATACCGAGGCAATCGCCACCGCTGAACGCGCCGTCAAGATCGCTCCGAACGATACCCGCTCGCACGCTGGTGGGGCGGACTGGCGGCCTGGCGCGCCGGCGACGTCGCTAGTGCCCACCGCCATTTCACCGCGCTCGCCATGTTCGAGGATACATCGGACTGGATGAAGTCGGCGGCGGCGTTTTGGTCGGCGCGGGCTTCGCTGGTCAGCCGGCGGCCCGCCGAAGTAACGGCGATGCTCGAGCAGGGAGCGCGCTATCCTCTGACCTTCTATGGCCTGCTCTCGAAGCGCGCGCTAGGCCAACCGCTGCAAATCGACTGGCGCCAGCCCCCGCTGAGTGAAGCCGCCTTTCAGGACATCGCTGAAACCGGTTATGGCGGCCGCGCGATTGCCCTGATGCAGGTCGGCCTAACCCGCCACGCACAGACCGAGCTATCAGGCCTCGCCGCCACGCAGCCAACCCTCCATCGCGATATTCTGGCGCTCGCCAGCCGGGCGAATTTCCCCGCTTTGAGCCTTAAGCTTGCAGCGACCGCGGAACCGGCGACGCGCAACGCAGCGCTCTACCCGCTGCCGGATTGGAATTTGAACGGCAGCTTCCCGGTCGACCGGGCCTTGGTTTACGCCTTCGTGCGCCAGGAATCGGCGTTCAACGAGCGGGCAAAAAGCCCGGCGGGCGCCCGCGGACTGATGCAGTTGATGCCGCGAACCGCCAGCTTCGTCGCCGGCCAGCGCAGCCTGCATGGACGCAAGAAGGACACGCTTTTCGAGCCCGAGTTGAACCTCGCGCTCGGCCAACGTTATATCGGTCACCTGTTGTCGGATAAGAACGTTCGCGCCGATTTATTCCGCCTCACCGCCGCTTATAACGCCGGGCCCGGCAATCTGCGGAAGTGGGAACGCAAAATAAACTATGGCAGCGACCCCTTGCTGTTTATCGAAAGCTTGCCGTCGCGTGAAACACGCCTTTTCATTGAGCGAGTTCTGACTAACTTATGGCTATACCGTGATCGGCTCGGCCAGCCGTCGCCCTCGATGGACGACGTCGTTGCAGGGTTGTGGCCGGGTTATCGCCAACTCGATACCAATGCAGGCGCACAAAACGCCAATGGGAAAATCTTCCGATAAGATCGAATTTCAGCCGCTCAATATCGCGGTACTGACGGTCTCCGATACCCGCACGGAGGCCGACGACAAGTCCGGCACCGTTTTGGCTGAACGATTGACTGAGAGCGGCCACAATCTGGCTGACCGCGCCATCGTGCGCGACGATGTCGACGCGATCGCCGCGCAATTCCGAACGTGGATTGCGGAGCCCGGCGTCGACGTGGTTGTCTCGACCGGCGGCACCGGAGTGACCGGCCGCGACGTGACGCCGGAAGCGTTGGCCGAAGTTGCCGAGAAGCACATCCCCGGTTTCGGCGAAATGTTTCGCTGGCTGAGTTATCAGAAGATCGGCACGTCCACCGTCCAATCGCGCGCCGACGCCGGCGTCGCCGGCGGCACCTATATTTTCGTCCTGCCGGGTTCGCCGGGCGCATGCCGTGACGGATGGGACGGGATACTAAAGGATCAGCTCGACATTCGTCATCGGCCCTGCAATTTTGCCGAGCTGCTGCCGCGCCTGACAGAAACCGACGCCGCATAACTGTGGCCCGGTTTGCCAACCGCATTTGTCCGTGAACAACCCGCTATCGGCCGACCGGCTTGCCGCCATACTGCAGGATTGCTCAGCTCTACCCGCTGTCCGGCAGCATTTGCCGGAAATCCTCATGACAAAAGGGATTTCACACGACCATTGGCGCATCGGCGACAGCGGACTGGTCTTGCGTATTCCACGGATGAGCCAATGGGGTATGGCGCCCGAGCAGCAACTAACCTACGAGGCCACAGCGTTCGAACGCGCCGCAGCGAGCGGCCACAGTCCACGACTGCATGAAGCGATCCCGGTGAGCGACGCGTTGCCGCGCGGCGGGCTTATCGTTGATCTGATCGAAGGCCGGCCAACGCGATTGCCAGGTGACCTCGCCGCAATCGCCGATGCATTCACCGCAATACATCAGGTGCCGGTGCCGGCGGCGGCGGCGCAACCACCGCTGCAAACCCATCGCGACCCACTGGCGGCAACGCTGCGGGTAATACAGGAACAGGCGACGTACCTTCCGCAGGCTCAGCTATCCGACCATGCCCGGCGCGCGATCCAAGCAGAGCTGGCCTGGGCGCAGGACATCGCCAACCAAGGGGAGCCGGACATCGCGCTCTGCCTAGTCGGTACAGACACCCACCCGGGAAACTTCTTGATCGATCCGAACGGAAAAGCCTGGTTCGTCGATCTGGAAAAGGCGCTCTACGGCGTTCCGCCAATCGATTTGGCTCACGCCACCCTGGCGGTCGCAACCGGTTGGGATCCCGATTGCGCAGCGCGTCTCACCACCGGCCAGGTTGCGGCTTTTTACCGCCACTATCTCAGCGCCGTCGGCCCCGCCCGCACCGCCGAACTGGCACCCTGGCTGCTGCCCCTGCGCCGCCTCACATGGCTGCGCACCATGACTTGGTTCGCGCGATGGCAAGCCGCTTGGCAAGGGGGCGACCATCCCGCCTCGCGCGACGCCGCAATGACCGACCACATAGCGCGGCATGTCGCAGCGTCCTTCGAGGCCGGCGCCATTGAGACAGCCCGTGCCGACTGGCTAGAACCGGATTTGCAGCAGGCCCTGACTTAAAAGGCGCCTACCACTCGATTCCGTTATCCTTCGGTTAAAAGTTCTTGTTTTGTTCTCATCAGGCTCGTATATTCTTTTTATGGGCTCGATGACGACAAGGACCGAGGCTTCCCTCCCTCCGTTCACGGGCAGCGGCGGCGCGCCAGATGATGTGCTGCCAGCGCGCAAGCATAAGGGCCGTGGGGCGCTCTCCAACCGCGAGGGCCGATACGAACGCCTGCGCAGCGAACGCACCGACGATGGCTGGACCAGCGTCGACGATCCTGACGAGGATATGCCACGACTGGATACCCGGGTGCAGGCCGATACCAGCCGTACCGTGATTGCGCGCAACCAATCGCCGGACATCGGCTTCGACCGCTCGATCAATCCCTATCGCGGCTGCGAACACGGCTGCATCTACTGTTTTGCCCGGCCCACCCATGCCTGGCTCGGTTTGTCGCCGGGTCTCGATTTCGAAACCAAGCTATTTGCCAAACCCGACGCTGCCGACATCCTGCGGCGAGAGCTGGCGGCGCGCGGCTACAAGCCGGGCATTATCGCCATGGGGACCAATACAGATCCCTATCAGCCGGTCGAGCGGCGCCTGCAAATTACTCGCGAGATATTGAAGGTATTGGCCGAGCGCGACCATCCGGTCTCTATCGTCACCAAAAGCCATTTGGTGTGCCGGGATATCGACATTCTAGCACCGATGGCGGCTAAGGGGCTGGCGAGCGTTTCGATATCGGTGACCACCCTCGATCCAAAGCTAGCCCGCGCCATGGAACCACGCGCCGCACCGCCGGAGCGGCGCCTCTCCACCATCACGGAGCTCGCGCGCGCCGATATTCCGGTCGGAGTCATGGTGGCCCCGGTGATCCCAGCGCTTACCGATCATGAACTCGAGGCCATTCTCATACGGGCCCGCCTGGCGGGCGCAAGCCGCGCCGGATATATCGTTTTACGCCTGCCGCGCGAACTGAAGGAGCTGTTCCGGGAGTGGCTAGCCGAGCATGTTCCCGACCGGGAACGGCGTGTGCTCAATCGTTTGCGCGACTTCCGCAACGGCGAGCTCTACCGGAGTGAATTCGGCTCGCGCATGCGCGGCACGGGCCGCCATGCCGAACTCTTAGCCACCCGATTCCGGCTCGCCTGCCGCCAAAACAACCTCAATATGGAGACCTCACACCGCGACGTCGGCCAGTTTCGAGCGCCGCCGCAAACCAATGACGAACAGCTTCAGTTATTTTCGCTTTAGTGCCGTCTGATTAAGGCATGGTTATAGTGACGTGTGGTAGCGTAGGTTCGCCATGCTCGCCCACGAACAGTTAATCCCTCTGGCTGTCGTTATTCTGGTGGCGTTGTCGTGCGGAGTGATCTTCACGCGCATACGCCAACCGGCGGTGATCGGATACATCCTTGCCGGTGTGGTCCTAGGGCCAGCCGGGTTCGGCCTCGTTCGCAACGAAGAGAACATCGCGCTCCTGGCGGATTTGGGCGTTTTGCTGCTGCTCTTCGTCATCGGGATGGAGCTGAGCCTGCGCGCCTTTCGCCGTATTTGGCGGATCGCCGTAGCCACCGTGGTGCTTCAAACCTTAGGTGCCTTGCTTGTGGTTTGGTTCATCGGTCAAGTGATGGGCTGGCCAACCGTCGCCATACTGTTGCTGGCGTTCGTCCTGGCGCTGTCGAGCACCGCCGTCGCGGTTAAGATTCTCGAAGACATCGGCGAGCTACGAACCCGAACCGGGCGTATCGCGGTCGGTATTCTTATCGCTCAGGATTTGGCCATCGTGCCGATGATCTTGTTGCTCGATGTCGCAGCGCTGGGCGAGTTCAGTTTCTTGGCAGTCCTGCGTATTGTCTTATCCGTCGCCCTTTTGCTAGCGCTAATTCTCTTCCTCAGCCGACGCCGGCGCGTCAACTTACCGTTGCCCGCCATCGTCGCGGGGCATACCGATCTGGCACCTTTACTCGGCCTGGTCTGCTGCTTCGGCGCGGCAACAGTCTCCGGCCTGCTCGGCCTGTCGCCGGCCTACGGCGCCTTCCTCGCCGGGCTAACCATCGGCAACAGCAATTTGCGCGTCGGCATGCTCGATACCGTCATGCCGATCCAAAGCATCCTCATGATGGTGTTTTTCCTGTCCATCGGGCTGTTGATCGACTTCTCGCTGGTATGGAGCAACCTCGGGGTGGTCGTGGTTATGCTGCTCGTCGCGACCGTTGGCAAAACCATCGTCAATCTGGCGGTTTTTGCCGCGCTTCGCCTGCCCTGGGCGCAGGCCCTGCTGACGGCGCTGGTGCTGGCGCAGGTCGGTGAATTTTCTTTCCTGCTCGGCAGTATCGGTTTTGAGCGCGGAGTCATCACGATCGAAGAATTTCGCATCATTATCACCGTCACGGCCCTGTCGCTCGCCGTCTCCCCGCTGTGGATGGGCGCGGTGCGGCGCCTACATCGCGTCGCCACGTTCCAGCGTGTCTCGGTTCGCTACGTCTTCCGCATCGCATTCGGCCGCGAGGCCGACCGCATTACCGGCGGCGGCGCGATGATCGCCCGGGCGGTCCGGAACGCCGGCGGTGCGGTTCGCAACAAGATCAGACCGAGAAAAGCCTTGACCGTACAGCCCAAAGAGCAGCCCCCTCAGACGGCACCTGCCGAGCAAACCGCCAACGATTGACGTGCCGGACTACACGCGAGAAGCCGCTGCGGGAGGCCATGTTGCCGGGGTCGACGAAGTCGGCCGGGGTGCCTGGGCCGGGCCGGTGTTTGCCGCTGCGGCTATTCTCAGCCCCCGCGCCGCGGCAACCCTCGAACTTGCCGGTCTGGATGACTCGAAGACCATGAGCAAACCGGCGCGCGAGCACTATTTCGATACGCTCACGCGCGCCAGCGAGGCCGGCGAAGCCTGGCTCGCGCTCGGTCACGCCGACGTCGACGAGATCGACGCACTGAACATCCTCGGTGCAACGATGCTGGCGATGCAACGCGCCGTTGCGGCCCTCTCGGTCGAACCGACTTTCGTGCTAATCGACGGTAATCGCGTTCCCGATCTGGCCTGCCCCGCCGAAGCCATCGTCAAAGGCGACAGCCGCGTATTGTCGATCGCCGCCGCGTCGATCTACGCCAAAGTTTCACGCGATCGCTTGATGACGGACCTCGCAGGAGAGTGCCCGGGCTACGGATGGGAGCAGAATGTCGGGTACGGAACCCGGCAGCATCAGGAAGCGCTGAGCAGCTTCGGGCCGACTGCACATCACCGAAAAAGCTTCGCACCGATCAAAAAAATCTTATCCGACACTACTACATATCGGTAAAGTACTGATTCCGAACACAATATCGGCAATCGGTGAAATTTTTCGATTGACCCGGATTCCTGACTTCGCCAGTGTCCGCCGTCATGCGTTCCCCTGGCCGAGAACGCGCGGACAAAAACGTTCCGCGTAATATCATTTTAAACGGCGATAGCACCGAGCAAATGTCGGCGCTGCCCGATGCGTGCGTCGATATGGTGTTCGCCGATCCGCCGTACAATCTTCAACTCGCCAACGAATTGGTGCGGCCCGACAATAGCCGCGTCGACGGTGTCGATGAGGGTTGGGACAAGTTTCAAAACCTTGCCGCTTACGATGAGTTCACCAGCAACTGGCTGAGCGAAGCGCGGCGGATATTGAAGCCCGACGGCACCCTGTGGGTGATCGGCAGCTACCACAACATATTCCGCGTCGGCAGCATTTTGCAGGACCTCGGCTTCTGGATGCTGAACGACGTGATCTGGCGTAAGTCGAACCCGATGCCGAACTTCCGCGGCCGGCGCTTTACCAACGCCCACGAAACGTTGATCTGGTGCGCGCACTCGGAAAAGTCGAAATACACGTTCAACTACGACTCGATGAAAGCGCTCAACGACGACATCCAGATGCGCAGCGACTGGCTGCTGCCCATCTGCAACGGCGGCGAGCGCCTGAAAAACGAGGATGGACGGAAAGCGCACCCAACGCAGAAGCCAGAATCGCTATTGCATCGCGTCGTTATGGCGTCGACGCGGGTGGGCGATTTGATCCTCGATCCGTTCTTCGGCACCGGCACGACAGGCGCGGTTGCCAAACAGCTACAGCGTGACTTCATCGGTATCGAGCGCGAGCAGGAATATATCGACGTCGCCGAAGCGCGGCTGGCTAAGGTGCGGCCCATCGAAGAAACGTCGCTGCTGGAGACGCCGTCGAAGCGCGATCAGCCGCGCATCCCCTTCGGCTGGCTAGTCGAGCGTGGCCTGTTACGGCCAGGCGAGGTTTTGTACGGCCCGCGGCGGCGCCACACCGCCAAGGTGCGGGCCGACGGCACGATCATATCAGCCGAAAACCGCGGCTCGATCCACAAAATCGGTGCCGCCGTTCAAGGTGCCGATGCCTGCAACGGCTGGACCTTTTGGCACCTCGATATCGAGGGTCAACTTGTTCCCATCGACGTTCTGCGGCAAAAATTGCGGGCCGAACTGAACTAGCGCGACCCCGCAACTAGCTACACGCGCCCGTTCGCTTCCACTCCTAAGAACAGGGAGAACGGCGTTATGCTCGTCGTCGATTCGCAAGTACACCTCTGGAACGCCGGCACGCCGAACCCGTGGCACCGGCAGATTCCGAGCTACTCAAAAGAAGATCTCTTGACTGAGATGGATGAAGCCGGGGTCGACCGCGCGGTCATCGTGCCCCCTATGTGGATGGGCGACACCAACGATCTAGCCTTGGAAGCGGCACAGGCGCAGCCCGACCGCCTCGCCGTACTCGGCAGGCTCGCGCTCGGGGATCCCGAAAACGCAAAACTCCTCGACGGATGGAACGACCAGCCCGGCATGCTCGGCCTGCGATTCACATTCGCCAAGCCGGAAGAATTCGAATGGTTGACCGGCGGCAGTCTCGAATGGTTGTGGGATGGTGCCGAGCGTGCCGGCATTCCGGTAATGGTGATGATCTCGGGCTATCTCCCCGAAGTCGCAAAAATCGCCGAGACCCATCCCGATCTAAAGCTCTGTGTCGACCATCTGGGGTTGGTGAGAAACGCGACCGACGACGCGGCATTCGCCGATCTGCCCTTGCTCCTCTCACTCGCCTCCCATCCGAACGTCGCGGTGAAAGCAACTTCGCTACCCTGTTATTCGACCGAACCGTACCCCTATACCGCACTTCACCCCTATGTCCGGCAGGTCTATGACGCATTCGGGCCCGAACGAATATTCTGGGGGTCCGACGTCACCCGCCTGACCTGCACCTACCGCGAATGCGTGACGTTGGTCGCCGAAGAGCTCGATTGGCTGTCGCCGGCCGACAAGGAGCTGATCATGGGCGGCGCCATATGCAACTGGCTCGGCTGGGGCGGCGCGACCTAGACATGTGCCAGCGCGTGGCGCACGACTTTCTTGGTCAGTGTCGGCAGCGCATGATCGCCCAGCGCATCGGGCATGACCCAAACACCTTCGGCTTTGGCATTTTTTCTCACGTGGGCCGATAGAACGGTTAGCTCCAAGCGAAAATGGGTGAAGCCGTGATCTACCCGGCCCGGCAATTCGCGCCATTCGGCCGCAACCGGCGCCTGCGACATGTCAGCCGGTTCGCGTGCCGCCCAATCGCTGGACGGCACCTCCATCATACCGCCAAGCAACCCACGCTCCGGACGCCGCCGCAGCAATACAGCCCCATCGTTGCGTACCGTCCAAAACGCCAAGCCTTGGCGCAGCGGCCGCTCCGCCTTGGGCGCGCGCCGTGGTAAGGATTCTTCGATGCCTTTGACCCGCGCCCGGCAACTGGATTGCCAGGGACACATCAGGCATTTGGGCGATCGAGGCGTGCAGATGGTCGCGCCAAGGTCCATCACCGCCTGGGCGTAGTCGCCGGGCCGCTCCCGCGGCGTAAGTCCCTCGGCGAGCTCATGTAACCGGGACTTGGCAGTCGGAAGCGTTTCTTCGACCGCATACAACCGCGCCATCACCCGCTCAACGTTGCCGTCCACGACTGTCGCTGGGCGGTCGAATGCAATCGCCGCAATCGCCGCGGCGGTGTAGGGCCCGATGCCGGGCAGCGAACGTAGCCCCTCTTCCGTGTCGGGAAAGGCCGCGTTCCATTCTTCGGTTACCACGCGCGCGCATTTGTGCAGGTTGCGCGCCCGCGCGTAGTAGCCCAAGCCAGCCCATGCATGCAGCACCTCGTCGAGGTCAGCCGCCGCTAAATCGACAACCGTCGGCCACCGCTCGAGAAACGCTTGGAAGTAGGGTCCAACCGTTACAACCGTTGTCTGCTGGAGCATCACTTCGCTGAGCCAGACCCGGTAAGGATCGGGCCGCTTGCCACGACGGGTTTGCGCCGGCGACAGGCGCCATGGCAACCGGCGCGCATGCCGGTCGTACCAATCAAATAAATCCGTGGCGTTGGGATCGCCCATTTTCCTCCACCATCGACCGCTGTTGTTCGCAATCCTGTGCGGTCCTATCATCGGCCGCTACCATATGACCGAACGACCTTCTCGGTAAGACCATTTGCCATGCCGCCGCGCCGAAACAAAAGCCTGCGAGCCGTCGCCGCCGAAGCCGATCGTGTCACCGCACCGATCCGCCGCAAACGCGGACTAACCGAAGCGGCGCTAATCTCGGAGTGGCGCGATATCATTGGGGCCGCGCTAGCTGCCGAATGCGTTCCGCTTCGTATCGCCAAAGGCGCCGACGGCACCGGCGGCACGCTGCACATCCGTGTCAGCGGCGCGCTGGCGCTCGAGCTGCAGCATCTGCAACCTCAGGTCATCGCGCGCATCAACGGGTATTTCGGCTATCAGGCGATCGCCCGCATCGCTCTGCAACAGGGTCCGGTCCACGCGCGCAAACAACCGGAACGACCATCGAAACCGGCGCCGTCCGACGAGGATGCTACCGCGCTCACGGCGCGACTGGACAACGTCGCCGACGACGAACTGCGCCAAGCGCTGGAGTCGCTGGGGCACGGCGTGTTGGGCCGCAAACGGCGGGGCACCAAAACCACGACCGGCTAACCCCCTTGACAGGTATGCTAAGAAGAAAAGGTCGTGCGGTACTCGTTGGCCGCTGTTTTAGGCGGTTTTTTGAAGTTTGTTGCTGAGTTTCATACTCAAAGGGGCCCGGTATGGACATTGTATTCGTCGCACTCGGTATAATTGTCGTGCTCGCAATCTACGCAATCGCGCTCTACAACGGTTTTGTTCGCCTGCGCGAACGGGTGAACAGCGCGTGGAGCGATATCCAGGTTCAGATGAAGCGGCGCTACAACCTCATCCCCAATCTGGTGGAAACGGTGAAGGGCTACGCCAACCACGAGGCCAGTACACTAGAAAAACTGACCGAGGCTCGAGCCGCCGCATTGTCAAACGAAGGCACACCGGGCGAGCAGGCGCACTCGGAGAACATACTCACGGGCGCGCTTAAATCGGTATTCGCCGTCGCTGAGGCCTATCCCGATCTGAAAGCGAATGAGAATTTCCTCAGCCTGCAAAACGATCTCGCCGAGGTCGAAGACAAAATTCAAGCCGCTCGCCGCTACTACAATGGCAGCGTGCGGGAGATGAACACCAAGGTCGATCAGTTTCCAGGCAATTTGGTCGCGCGGAAATTCGACTTCGTTAAAGCGGAATTTTTCGAACTCGACGAAGCCGACAGTGCTGCGCGGCAACCGGTCGCGGTCAGTTTTGACTAGAGTCTTTCTGGCACTGCTAGCGGCGCTACTCGCAGTCGCTGTCGTTGCGCCACTGGCATCGGCGCAGGAACGCGAGCGAATTATCGATTTCCATAGCGAGATCCGGATACATCCAGACGCATCAATGACGGTTCGCGAAACCATCACTGTCAACAGCGAACGCATCAAGATCAATCGCGGGATTTTCCGCGATTTCCCGACGACCTATGACAGCCCATCAGGCCGGCGCACCGTTGTGGGGTTCGACGTTCAGGAGGTCACGCGTGATGGCCGGCGCGAACCATTTCGTACAGAGCGACGCTCGAATGGAGTCCGTGTATATATCGGTGATGCGGACGTCTTCATTCCAAAGGGGCGCCACGTCTATGAGATCTCGTACAAGACCGACCGCCAACTCGGCTTCTTCGACGATTTTGACGAACTGTTTTGGAACGTTACCGGAAATGGCTGGGAATTTCCCATCGACCGGGCACGCGCCACGATACACCTGCCCGGTGGCGCCAACGTTCTCAACCGCGCCGGCTATACCGGCGCCTTCGGCGAACGGGGTCAGGACTTTATCTATACTGCGCAGACCGACGGGACACTTAGCGTTGAAACCAACCGCGCGCTGAGGCCACGCGAAGGCCTATCGATTGCCGTATCCTGGCCCCGCGGGTTCGTGCAGCGTCCGAGCGACCTGCAAAAACTTGAACACTTATTAAGAGATAACGGCGCCACGGTCGCCGGTGTAGCCGGTCTCGTCCTGCTGTTCGCTTATTACCTGGTGATATGGATGCGGGTCGGCCGCGATCCCGAACGAGGGGCAATTTTTCCCTTGTACGAGCCGCCGAAAGGCTTGTCACCCGCCGGCGCTCGGTATGTGACGCGGATGAGCTTCGACGACAAGACCTTCACGGCGGCGATCGTAAGCCTGGCGGTAAAAGGCTTTTTAACTATCAAGGAGGGTGTCTCAAGCGCGTACACACTTGAGCGGACGGGACAACCGGCTCGGTTATCCAAAGGCGAGACCGCCATCGTCTTGAAGCTGTTTCCCGGCATCACCAAAAGAATCGAGCTCGAACAGGAAAATCACGAAATCTTGGAATCTGCCAGCGCGGCGTTGCAGCAATCACTCCGAACTGAGTTCGAAAAAATCTATTTCGTTCGCAACACGCGCTACTTCGCGCCAGGAATCGCAATTTCCATCATTGCTTTGATCCTGATGGTCGCGGCTTCGGATCAGTTTGAAATCACGGGAATTGTCACTGTCTGGCTCGCGATCTGGACCGCTGTCATCTATTACCTTGCGCGCCGTGTTTGGCGCGGATGGCGTGCCCTACTCTCCGGCAGTAGCGCGGTGAGCCGCAACGACGTTATTGTTGCAACGATTTTTTCAGTGCCCTTTT
This sequence comes from Alphaproteobacteria bacterium, assembly GCA_965267185.1. Taxonomy (GTDB): domain Bacteria; phylum Pseudomonadota; class Alphaproteobacteria; order UBA6615; family UBA6615. The sequence continues at coordinate 2,272,458 of OZ253937.1, forward strand.
TCGGCGGCGAGCTGATGGGGTTCACTTTCTACGCAGACACAACATCTGTTGGCGCAGCGATCATCGTTGTGCTGATCCAGCTACTTAATGTCGTATTCTACCACCTGCTCAAGGCGCCAACACGGCTCGGCCGCCGGGCGATGGACGCGATCGCCGGGTTCAAAGATTACCTTTCGGTCGCGGAAAAAGATCGAATGAACTTTTTGAATCCGCCGGAGAAAACACCGGAATTGTTCGAGCAGTTCCTGCCCTACGCGCTGGCTCTCGGCGTCGAGCAGCAGTGGGCCGAACAGTTTTCCGATGTATTGGCCAATGCCGCGCGTGAAGACTCAACGACGGGCGGTCGATACAGGCCGCGTTGGTATTCCGGGCGAAGTTTCGACAGTGGATTCAGCGATTGCGCGTCGACGTTAAGCGGTGGCTTTACAAGCGCGATCTCTTCGGCATCGACGGCGCCCGGTTCCAGCAGCGGTCTCTCGAGCGGCGGCTTTTCCAGTGGCGGCGGCTCCTCCGGCGGAGGTGGGGGCGGGGGCGGAGGTGGTGGCTGGTAGCGCACCGCAACTAGCCTGAACCCGTCTTGTGCCGCGTAATCCACACGGCGTATAATCAAGATGTTGTATGTGGAGAGATAATTGCAGCTAAATCGTCATATTTCGCGTGCAGGAATTAGCGTCTTTCTTTGGCTTGCGGTTGCGGCGCAGGCGGGCGCAGCGGGTACCTTCGATGCGAATACGGCACTGGCCGACCGTGTCGCCGGCGATCCGGCAGCACCGGTGACCATCATCGAGTATGCCTCGTTCACCTGCCCTCTATGCGCCAGCTTTCATACTGGTGCTGACTATGAGGGGCTGATCGAGCGCTATATCGATACCGGCCGGGTCAAGCTAATCTATCGCGATTTTCCCCTCGATGGCGTCTCGCTACGGGCGTCGATGGTGGCGCGTTGTGTCGACCGGGCGACGTATTTCGATGTGGTGAAAGCGCTGTATGAAACGCAAGGTGATTGGACGAGTACGGAGAGCCCGGCGGCGGTGTTGGCAGAGATAGCGGGGCTCGACGAAACCATGTTGAGTGCCTGCCTTGCCTCACCCGAATTACGCGACGGTCTTTTTCGCATGCGCACCGAAGCAACCAACGCCGGTGTTCAGTTCACGCCGACTTTTGTCGTCAACGGCACGGTTTATCCAGGCAGCTATTCGCTTGACGAATTTTCGGAAATCATTGATCCACTGGTAGCGAACAACTGATTCGCTCGTCACAATGGGCCGGTTCGCCGCTGTGAGCGGCACGGGAGTTAGCAGTAGGTGCATTTTAACAAACTCAAACTGACGGGCTTCAAGTCCTTCGTCGACGGCACGGAGCTGGATATTGCGCCAGGGCTCACCGGCGTGGTCGGTCCCAACGGTTGCGGCAAATCGAATTTGGTCGAGGGGCTGCGCTGGGTCATGGGCGAAACATCGGCCAAGCAAATGCGCGGCGCCGGCATGGACGACATCATTTTCGGCGGCACCGCCGATCGCCCGGCCCGCAATGTCGCCGAGGTCGTGTTGTCGCTCGACAACAGCGACCATCAGGCTCCGTCGCAATTTAACGGGAGTGACGAACTCGAGGTCTCACGGCGTATCGAGCGCGAGAAAGGGTCGACCTACCGCGTTAATGGCCAAGAAGTGCGCGCCCGCGACGTCCAAATATTGTTCGCCGATCAGGCAACCGGGCCGCGGTCGACGGCACTGGTCAGCCAAGGGCGCATTGGCGCCGTTATCAATGCCAAGCCCACAGACCGCCGCTTGCTGCTCGAGGAAGCCGCGGGCATCACGGGCCTTCATTCGCGCCGGCACGAAGCGGAATTGCGTCTCCGCGCGGCCGAAACCAATCTGGAGCGCCTCGACGATGTTCTGGTGACACTCGACGCGCAGCTGACTGCGCTTAAGAAGCAAGTGCGCCAGGCGCGGCGCTACCGCAACATTTCGCATGACATCCGCAAGACCGAATCTGTCGTACTGCACCATCGCTGGACCGATGCGAGCGAACAAGTTGCCGAAGCCGAAGCCGGGCTCAACACCGCGGAAGCAGCGGTTACCGAAGAAACCACGATTGTCAGCCAAGCGACCGTAAAGCGGGAGAAACTCGCCGAAGCGGTCACGCCGCTGCGCGAAGCCGAAGTCCGCGCTGCCGCAGAACTGCAGCGGCTCACCATGGCGCGCGAAGAATTGGATGCCGAGGAAAAGCGCGTCCGCGCGGCGATTGAGCAATGGACGACACGGCGCGACCAAATCGCGGCTGATCTTGCCCGCGAGCAAGGTCTAACCGCGGAAGCCGATGCTGCGCTCGCCCGGTTGACCGGCGAGCGCAGCGAGATCGAGCGCGCATGCGCCGGTGAAGACGAATTGCTCGAAACGGCGAACCGCACCCTAGATCAAACCCGCGAACGCACGGCTGCAGTCGAATCCGAGCTGGCCAGCCTGGCCGAGCAAGTGGCCAACGGCGAAGCGCAATTGGCAGCGATGGATCGCGAATTGAGCGATTTGGCGGCGCGGGCCAACCGCCGCCAGACCCAGCACGCCGATACCAAGGCCGAACACGACGCCTTGACGTCGGAAGGTATCGATCCCGCGATCCTAGAAAGGGCCGAGGCGGCCGTCGCGTCGGCGGAAACCGAGCTTGCCGAGGCCCGCAACGAGTTAGACGCGGCCGAGCAGGCGCGCTCGAAGGCCGACCAAGAGCGCGAAGCGGCGCTCGAGCGCCGAACCGCGAGGGAAGAAGTACGCTCGCGCCTGCGCGCCGAAGCTGCCGCCCTGCAGGATTTGCTGGCCGGTGAGGCGAACGACGACGGCTCTTGGCCCCCGATTCTCGACGAGATCGAGGTCGCGGCGGGCTATGAGGCCGCGCTCGGCGCTGCTCTGGGTGATGATCTGGAGGCTTCCACAGACGAAACGGCGCCGCGCCATTGGCGCCTGTTGCCTATTCCAACCGGCGAGCCGTCACTGCCGCCCGGTGTTCGGCCGCTCACAGAGTTTGTCGTCAATGTCGGGCCACTGGCGCGCCGCTTGGCGCATGTCGGCGTTGTCGAAGATGCCGCGCTCGGCGCGCGCTTAGCCCCTCAACTTAAGACCGGACAGCGCCTCGTCGACCGTGACGGAAACCTATGGCGGTGGGACGGCTTTGTCGCCCGGGCGGAAACCGGTTCGACGGCGTCGGCGCGGCTTAAACAGCGCAACCGCCTCGCCGAATTGGACGTTCGCCTGCCGGAGGCCGACCGCGCCTTCACCGAAGCCGAGTCGATACACCGAGCGGCCGTAGAGGCTGCTACGGCAGCCGCCGAAAAAGAACGGCGGGCGCGCGAACACATGCGCCTTATGGACAGCGACGTCACCGAAGCGCGTAGCCGGCACGCCAGGGTGGCGAGCAACTTGCAAGAGAAGCGGTCAAGGCTCGATAGCCTGCAAAGCACGATCAGCCATCTCGAGGCTGAAATGAGCGAGATCGCCGACGCCATTCAAGAAGCGCAAGCGCGCAGAGACAGTATCGGCGATCTCGACACGCTGCGCGATAATGCCACCGCCGCCAGGGCACGTTTGAGCGAAGCCCGCAGCGCCTTTCAGTCGGCACAAATCGACCATGACCGATTGGCGCGCGAAGCCGAAGAACGCCAGCGGCGGATCACCGCAATTACCGCCGATGAAACCTCGTGGAACGCCCGGCGCAATGGCGCCGCGGAGAGGGTTGGCGAACTGCAAACGCGCGAAAGCGAAGCGGCAGGCGAACTGCAAGCGTTGGCGGCGCGTCCCGGTGAGATCGAAGCGCAACGAAATTCGCTGATGGACACGCTGAACGACGCCGACGCCGCACGGCGCAGCGCAGCGGACAAAGTGGCGGTTGCCGAAGGTGAGCTTGCCGAGGCGGAGAAAGCACTCCGGGCAGCGGAATCCCGGTTCACGGAAAAACGCGAAGACAAAGTCCGTGCCGAAGCGGCTGTTGCGCAAGCCGTGCAAAGCCGCGACGTCGTTCGCGACCGCATCGCCGAGCGGTTGAAATGCGACCCTGCGAAAGTTCTCGAGCTCGCTGAAATACCGGAAGGGCGCGACATTCCCGACCTCGAAGCGGCGGAAAAACGCTTCGAACGGCTGCTACGCGAACGCGACAATATGGGTCCCGTCAATCTGCGTGCCGAGCAGGAGGCCGAGGAACTGACCGAGAAAATCGCTACGGTGGAGTCCGAGCGCGAAGATCTGGTCTCGGCGATTGCCCGGTTGCGCCAAGGAATTAGCAATCTGAACCGCGAAGCGCGCCAACGCCTTCTCAAGTCGTTTGAAGAGGTCAACACCCACTTCCAAGAGCTGTTCGTGCGGCTATTCGGCGGGGGCCGGGCCCATTTGGCCCTAACGGAAGCGGACGACCCTCTAGAAGCAGGCCTGGAAATCTATGCCAGCCCGCCAGGTAAAAAACTGCAAATCTTATCGCTGTTGTCCGGCGGCGAACAGGCGATGACCGCTATCGCGTTGCTGTTTGCGGTCTTCTTGACAAACCCGGCGCCGATCTGCGTGCTCGACGAGGTCGATGCGGCCCTTGACGACGCCAATGTCGACCGCTTCTGCATACTGTTGAGCGAGATAGCGCACAGCGGCGACACGCGCTTTCTTGTCGTCACCCACCACCGCATGACCATGGCTCGGATGGACCGATTGTACGGCGTCACTATGCCCGAACGAGGGGTCAGTCAGCTGGTCTCGGTGGACCTTCGCCAGGCCGAAGAGATACGCGCCACAGCCTAGGAAATTCCCTTGTTTTCTGCCTATTTGCGGCCATTTACCGCAGCCCCAACGCCGCCTTGACTTGCCTGAGGGCGGTGGCTACTTTGCGCCCGCCTTCCGGCGTGGATTGGATCGTAGCTGGCGGGAGCCGTAACCAAAGATCACGAGGTCTGTTTATGACCGATCCGGATCGGCCCTCCCCAACCGAAGATCTACATCGGCGTGTGAAGGCTGCGCAGGATCGAAATTCTGGCGGATCAAAGAAACGTTCAGCGGCCGCATCCTACGCAGGTTCAGGCATGGGGGTCGGCATTAAAGTCGGTGTTGATCTCGTTGCAGGCGTGGGGGTTGGCGCTGGTATCGGTTGGGGCCTCGACTTCTGGTTGGGTACAAAGCCGTGGTTACTTGTGCTGTTTTTCATTTTGGGGTTTGTCGCGGGCTTATTGAATGTCATACGCACCGCAAATCAATCTTCTAAATCAAAGCCCTCTGGCAATGCGGACCGTTAGGTAGGACTGGAGACGTTTTCGGTGGCGAGCCCTCTCGAACAATTCACGATCAAGCCAATCTTAGACCTGCAAATTGGCGAAACGGATATTTCGTTTACCAATTCTTCGTTGTGGATGGCGATCACCGCGACAGTGCTAATTGTCTTTCTGGTTGTCGGCACACAGCGACGCGCGATGGTTCCGGGCCGATGGCAATCGGCGGTCGAGTATTTCTACCAGGTCGTCGCCGACTTGGTGCGCGACAATGTGGGCGCGCAAGGCCGACCTTACTTCCCCTTCATTTTCAGCCTGTTCATGTTCATCCTGTTCGGCAATTTATTGGGGTTGGTGCCTGGCTCCTTCACCTTCACCAGCCACCTGGCTGTTACCTTTGCATTGGCCGCCTTCATCTTTGTCGGCGTGACAATCATTGGGCTGATCACCCATGGGTTTAAGTTCTTTTCCCTGTTCTTTCCTCACGGCGCGCCGATCGTGGCAGCGCCGGTGCTGGTGCCGATCGAGATAATCTCGTATTTCTCGCGCCCCATCAGCCTTTCCGTTCGCCTTTTTGCTAATATGACCGTGGGCCACGTGCTCTTAAAGGTGATCGGTGGCGGTGTAGTCGCACTCGGCAGTTTCTTTGTTGTGCCGGGAATTTTGCCGCTGGCTCTACTCGTGGCGATTACCCTGCTCGAAGTCATGATTGCCGTCATTCAAGCGTACGTCTTCGCAATTCTGACATGCGTGTATCTGAATGACGCGCTGCATCTGCACTAAATCCCCAACAGAATTCTGAGATCTTACAAGGAGTAATAAAATGGAAACCGAAGCTGCACAGCTCATCAGCGACGGCCTGAAACTCGTCGGCGCCGGCTTGGCCGCCGTCGGTATGGTCGGAGCCGGCGTCGGCGTTGGCCGCATCTGGGCGAGCTATATCGAAACGGTCGGCCGCAATCCGGCTTCACGAGAGGAAATCGGCGCCACGATCTGGATCGGTTTCGCCGTGACCGAAGCTATCGCGCTGTTCGCGCTGATCGTCGCCTTCATTATTCTCGGCAGCTAACCGAAACCCCTAAGACGGGCGGAAAAGGCGCGATATGCCTCAGTTCGACACATCGACGTTTGCAAGCCAGATCTTCTGGCTCGTCGTGTTCTTCACCATCGTGTTCCTCTTCGCATGGCGCATCGTGCTGCCGCGGGTTGCCGGAACACTGGAAGACCGGCAGCGCAAAGTCAGCGGGGATCTGGAACGCGCCTCTGAATTGGCAGATCAGACCGATGAATTGATGGCCGCCTACGAAGCACGGCTGGCCGAGGCGCGGGCAAATGCCCAGCAGGAGCTGCATAACGCGGCGACGCAAGCGGCCGCCGAGGCCGATAAACAGAATGCGGCGTTGGCAGAAAAACTTGCCGCAGATGCAGCAAAGGCGCGCGAACGAATTGCTGCAGAGTCAGCGGCGGCAACAAGTAATGTGGCCGAGATCGCGGAGGACATAGCCCGACAAGCCGTCGAACGGCTGATTGGCCGCACACCCGACGGCGACGCTATAAAATCGGCGGTGGCGTCATCGGTCGAGGATCGCACGTCATGATCGGTCGAATAGCAACTCCGATAATGCTCACACTGCTTGCGGCGGCACCCGCCTTGGCAGCAGACGAAGAGCCTTTCTTGGAAAGCGCTGAGACATGGGTTGCAGTCGCGTTCGTGATTTTCCTCGTCGGCTTGGCGAAACCGATCAAAAAAATGCTGACGGGGACGCTCGACAAACGTACGGAAGCGATCAAGTTGGAACTCGACGAGGCGCAACGGCTGCGCGAGGAAGCGCAACACACCCTCGCCGAATATCAACGCAAACAACGCGACGCGCTAAAGGAGGCCGAAGGCATCCTCGCCGAAGCCCACGAAGAAGCCGGCCGCATCGAAGCCGCCGCCGCGGAGCGCACCGCGGAGCTTCTACGCCGGCGCGAACAACAGGCGCTCGATATGATCGCCGCAGCGGAAGCCCAAGCGCTGGCCGACGTTCGTGGGCTCGCCGCCGATGTTGCCATCGAAGCGACCCGCCAACTGCTCGTGGACGCGACGAAAGCAGACGGTGGCGATGCGATGATCGACCAGGCGATTCAGGACCTGCCGTCCAAACTGAACTAGCGGTTTTATTCGGCCGCTTCGGCTTCCAAACTCTCCGGATACCAGCGCAAGACCGGCTTACGGGCCGCCATGGTCTCGTCGAGACGGCGGCGTGGCGTGAGTTCCGGTGCGTTGGCGAAACGCGCCTGGTCACCCGCCTTAGCGGCTTCTGCCAAGTGCCGCATGACCGCGATGAAGTCATCCAAGCCACGTTTCGACTCGGTTTCCGTGGGCTCGATCAGCATCGCGCCATGGACCACCAGCGGGAAATACATCGTCATCGGATGGTAGCCCTCATCGATCATCGCCTTGGCAAAATCGAGAGTGGTGACGCCGGTGTCCTCGAGGAATCGATCATCGAACAAGCATTCATGCATGCACGGTCCCTCGAACGAGGGCGTCATCAAATCCTGTAGGCGCGCCATCACATAGTTGGCGTTCAGCACCGCATCGCCCGAAACCTGAGCGAGACCGTCCTTGCCATGGCTCAACATGTAGGCATAGGCGCGCACGAACATGCCCATTTGTCCGTGGAAGCCTTTTAGGCGGCCAATCGGCTCGGCATCGCCTTTGTCTTGGTCGTTTTCAACGAGATCGAACCCATCGTCGCCATGCACTACCCAGGGAAGTGGCGCGAACGGCGCTAGCGCGTCCGACAAAACAACCGGCCCGGCACCGGGCCCGCCGCCGCCATGGGGCGTGGAGAATGTTTTGTGCAGGTTTATGTGCATACAGTCGATGCCCAGATCGCCGGGCCGGACTCGCCCGACGATGGCGTTGAAATTCGCGCCATCACAATAGAAATAGCCGCCAGCCTCGTGGATCAGCCGGGCGATTTCGATCATGTCGGGCTCGAACAACCCACAGGTATTGGGATTGGTGAGCATCACCGCTGCGACATCGTCGCCCAGTTTGGCGGTGAACGCGGCAACATCGACCCGCCCGCGTTCGTCGGCCGGTATCGAGTCGACGGTAAAGCCACAGACCGCCGCTGTCGCCGGATTAGTTCCGTGGGCGGACTCCGGAACCAATACGCGCCGGCGCGATGTCGCGCCACCGTCGCGCGCATCCAGCGCCGCGCGGATAGTCATCATGCCGCACAGCTCGCCATGGGCGCCGGCGGCGGGCGACATCGCGACCGCCGGCATGCCGGTTAGGACCTTCAGCCACCGGGCCGTCTCGTCGATCAATGCAAGCGCACCTTGCACCGTCTCGGCCGGCTGCAACGGATGCAGGCCAGCGATCCCCGGCAAGCGCACCATCTTTTCATTGAGCCGCGGGTTGTGCTTCATCGTGCACGACCCCAGCGGGTAGGTGCCCATATCGATCGCGTAGTTTTTCTGTGAAAGCCTTGTAAAGTGGCGGACCACCTCCGGCTCGCTTAATCCCGGCAGGCCGACCTCGGAACGGCGCTCCAAAGCGCCCAGGCGCGTTTCAACTTCCGGCACTTCGGGCAAGTCGACACCGGACATGCCCGGGCTGTCCAGCTCGAACAGCAGATCCTCTTCCAGACGCAAGCCTTCGTGCCCCAGAACGGTTTCGCGGGAACCGGCAGACGCGCCGCCAGTGCGAGGACGACTCAAATCGCTCGAATGGCTCATCACAGCACCTCGCCCAAGGCAGCGGTAAGCGCGTCCATATCATCCTCGCTGGTGCACTCGGTGGCGGCGAGCAAAAGGATATCCGCCAACCCAGCATCGTCAGGTATTAGGCGAGATACCGGAACGCCGCCCAAGACACCACGCGCGGCGAGCTCGGACACCACGTCGGACGCAGCCCGTGGTAAACGCACCGCAAACTCGTTGAAAAACGCATCGGTTACGACCTCGACGTCCTTCAACTTCGACAGCCGTTCGGCAAGCTGCACTGCCCTTGCGTGGTTAAACGCTGCGAGCTTGCTGAAACCTTGCTCTCCAAGCAGCGCCAGGTGGATGGTGAAGGCCAACGCGCAGAGGCCTGAGTTCGTGCAGATATTGCTGGTCGCCTTCTCGCGGCGAATATGTTGCTCACGGGTCGATAGCGTAAGCACCCAGCCGCGCCGGCCTTCTTCGTCCACCGTTTGGCCGCATAGTCTGCCCGGCATCTGGCGAACGTGTTTCTCACGCGCCGCGAATAAGCCCACATAGGGGCCCCCGAAGCCTAGCGGGTTACCCAGGCTTTGGCCTTCCGCCACCACGATATCGGCGCCCATATCGCCGGGTGCCATTACCGCACCCAGCGAGATTACTTCGGGCACGACGGCAATCAACAACGCTCCCTTGGCCTGACATTGCTCTGCGAGCGCCGAAAAATCACGCAGGTGGCCGAAGAACCCGGGGTTCTGCACCACCACACAGGCGGTGTCATCGTCGATCATGCCGGCCAAATCTTCGCCGCCGGTCAAATCCGGCGCGCTGGCGACGATTTCGAGATCGAGATAGCGGGTTTGGGTTTCCGTTACCTCGCGATAGTGCGGGTGCAGACCACCAGACAGGATTGCCTTGTCCCGCCGGGTAATGCGCCGGGCCATCAATACCGCCTCGGCGCACGATGTCGCCCCGTCATACATCGAGGCATTGGCCACATCCATGCCGGTGATCAGCGCCACTTGCGTTTGAAACTCGAACAGCGCCTGCAAGGTGCCCTGAGAAATCTCAGGCTGGTACGGCGTATAAGAGGTCAGATACTCGCCACGCTGAATGAGATGATCGACGGCCGCGGGTATGTGGTGGCGGTAGGCGCCGGCACCGAGAAAGCTCGGTACATCGCCGGCCGCCATATTGCGGCGCGCCATCGCGGAAATGATCCCCTCGACTTCGAGCTCGCTTTTGTGATCAGGCAGATCGAAACCGCCATCGAACCTTGCCGCTTCCGGCACGTCGCGAAAAAGAGTGTCGACCGACGGCGCGCCAATCGACGCCAACATATCGCGGCGATCGGCATCGGTTAGCGGCAGATAACGCATGCTAACTCAGCCCTTCGACATAGGCCGCATACGCGTCGCCGTCCATCAGACCTTCGAGCGCCCCGGGGTCGCTCAGACGAAGCTTCAGAAACCAGCCGCCGGCCTCGGCTTCGGCGTTGACCAAGGACGGATTGTCAGTCAGCGCCGAATTCACCTCGGTCACCTCGCCCGCCGCCGGGCTATACACCTCAGCCGCCGCTTTCACCGATTCGACGACCGCCGCTTCATCGCCTTTAGCCAACGTCTTGCCGACATCGGGGAGTTCGACGAATACCACGTCACCCAGCTGCTCCTGGGCGTATTCGGTGATGCCGATAGTGCCAATCCCGTCCTCTAGCGAGACCCACTCATGGTCTTCGGTATATTTTCGCTCGCTCATGGTTCCCTTACTTTCGGTTGCTAATTGCCGCGGTAGTAGCGCGGTTCGACAAACGGTAGCGCCGCGACCTCTGCCGCGACGGAACGTCCACGTAGGCTTATTTCGACGTCCGTCCCCGGGTCCGCAAACGCCGTGGCCACGTAGCCCATGGCGATCGGACGCTCCAGCACCGGCGAGTAACTGCCACTGGTGACATGACCGATCTTATTGCCGTCACGATCGCTGATCGGCGCACCTTCGCGCACCGGCGCACGGCCTTCCGGCAACAGTCCAACGCGGCGTCGCTCAGCACCATCCTCAAGCTGTTTCAGAATAGTATTGGCACCGGGAAAATCGGCGGCCTCACGCCGCCGTTTAGCGACAGCCCACGCTAAGGCCGCTTCGATCGGTGTCGTCGCCGTATCGATATCGTGACCATAAAGGCAAAGGCCCGCCTCGAGACGCAATGAATCACGGGCCCCCAACCCGACGGGTTCGACTTCCGGTTCGGCAAGGAACCGCCGAGCCACGCCGTCGGCGGCCTCCACCGGCAGCGAGATTTCATAGCCGTCCTCGCCGGTGTATCCCGACCGCGAGACGTAGCAGTCCACACCATCCACCGTCATCGCCGCGGCCTGCATGAACACCAGGTTCGCCGCCTCGGGTGCGAAGCGCGCCAACACCGTGGCCGCCTGAGGGCCTTGGAGCGCCAAGAGGGCCTTATCGTCGGCGCGCTCCAGCGTCGCCATGCCTTCCAGTTTTTCGGAAATGTGGGCGAAGTCAGTGTCTTTACAGGCCGCATTAACGACCAGGTAGATCTGTCCCTCGGTGCCAGGCTCACCGGGCCGCGTGACCATCAAATCATCGAGAATACCGCCGGTGGGGTTGAGCAAGAGGCTGTAGCGCATGGCACCCGGCGCCAGGCCGGTAATATCGCCGGGCACCAGGCGTTCGAACGCAGCAGCCGGATCATCTCCCCGCAATACCGCTTGGCCCATGTGCGAAACATCGAAGAGCCCGGCGGCAGTGCGCGTATGGGTATGTTCGGCAATGATGCCGGCAGCGTATTGGACCGGCATTTCGTAGCCGGCAAACGGCACCATGCGCGCGCCCAACTCCTTGTGGAGCGCATGAAGCGGTGTCTTTTTCAGCGATGCGGCGGACGCATCGGGGGCATTGGCCATGTCACCTCTCCTTGCACGCGGCAAGTCCTGTTGACGACCTGGCGCCCCTATCGGGGTGCCAATGCCCCACTCTGTCATCCGAACCTGAGAGAATCGCCGGCGCCCAACGGCGGCCGGTTTACCCCTTCGGTGAGACGCCACAAATGGCCGCAGCGCCTGCTTTCCAGAGTGTCATTCCCCTACGGTCCGTTTGCCTGAGAGTTTCCGGGGCGGTTGCTCCTTCGGCGCCCCCCAACAAGGGCGGTCTCTCCCGCAGGGATCTTCTGACATTTTCAGTAACGCGACTCGTGCCGGTTACCGTTACCGAGACTATCGGGCACGAGCCCAGAGTCAATAAAAGCCGTTCCCGATATTGTGGATTATCGAACGCGCTTGGCGCGATTGTAGTTGAGTTGCTCGGGGCTCAACTGAAAACCGACAAAAATATCAAAATCTTCACCAAGCTGGCCCGGCCGAAGCGGAATTTCTTGCGTGAGTTCCTCGATCCCACCGACCCGGCTCCGGTTACCCTCGAATTCCAACTCTGTGTCGAACACCTTTTTCGCCAATATGGCGCCGCCGCGATCGGCAATAGCGACGTAATAAGAGAACTTGCCTTGGCGCGTCGTGTTAGCCGGCCCCCGCGTCGCTTCAAACACAAGCTGCAAATCCACATCGACCTGACCCGAACGGTCGTCATCCAGGTCGGTTTCACATGTGCCATCGAAGCCATCGATACGGGCATCGAACACAACGTCGGTCAAGTCGCGGCCGGGCCCGGGCCGAAACGCCGTCAGCTCGGCAGTATCCTTGACGATCACAATGTGCGGGCACGCCGGCGCCAGGACGGCTTCTTGGGAGTCGCATGCCGCTAGTGTGAAGACAGCAAGGGCGCCGAACAGGTTGGCGCGAGTGGTGAGATATCGCCGGAAGGTCAAGATAGATCGGACTTTTTTAAAGCGTGTTGTGCGTACCGTCGCACTGCGGACTGTTCCCGGTTTGCTTGCAACAGCAGAAGTAAATGGTTTGCGCCGTGTCGGTCTCGAACATGACCGGCGAGAATTCCGTATTCTTGTGGGCGCTATCGCAAAACGGCTGCTTCTTGCTCCGCCCACAGGCGCACCACCAATATTTACGCCCCGGGATGACATCGACCGCGATTGGCGATTTTTGGGCGATTTCCCCTTTGGCCATAACGCCTTTTCTCCACGCCTTGCGTGCGGCTTGGATGCTAGGATATTAGGGTGCATACGTCGCCGCGCGAGGCGAGAAATTTACTGGAGGTGTGCGGGCAGAACAAGCGCGCCACTGCAATCGAACCGTAAAAAGTATGACGTATCCGCCTTTGACCCTCTTACTCGCCAGCCCGCGCGGTTTTTGCGCCGGCGTCGACAGGGCAATCCAAATCGTCGAATCCGCGATCGAGCGCTACGGCCCGCCCATCTATGTTCGCCATGAGATCGTCCACAACCGGCATGTGGTCGAGGACTTGGAACGGAAGGGCGCGATCTTCGTCGATGAGCTCGATGAAGTGCCAGACACGGGCCGGGTGATATTCTCCGCCCATGGCGTGCCGAAGACGGTTCCCAACGAGGCCGACCGCCGGCAACTCTTCTACGTGGACGCTACGTGCCCTCTCGTTAGCAAAGTGCACAACGAGGCGCTGCATCAGCACAAGGCTGGCCGTCAAATTATTTTGATCGGCCATGATGGCCACCCTGAAGTGGTGGGTACCATGGGGCAATTGCCCACGGGGGCTATCCTTCTGGTGGAAAACGAAAATGACGTGGCGGCGCTTCAGGTAGCCGACCCGGATAAGCTCGCCCTGGTAACGCAAACCACGCTTTCGGTGGACGATACCGCAACCGTTGTTGCGGCGCTCAAACAGCGCTTTCCGCAAATCGTGACGCCACGGTCGGAAGACATCTGCTATGCGACGACGAACCGCCAGGACGCAGTGAAGGCCATCGCGGAACGATGCGACGTCATTGTCGTTATCGGCGCACCCAACTCGTCCAATTCGAACCGGTTGGTCGAAGTAGCGTTGCGCGCCGGGTGCCAGGACGCCTTCCTCATCGAGCGCGCCCATTCGGTAAATTGGGATCGCCTCTCGGGGGCATCGACCCTCGGCGTCACGGCCGGCGCTTCCGCCCCGGAAGAACTGGTCGAAGAGTTTATTTCGGCCTGCCGCGAGCGCTTCGCAGTGACAATCGAAGAAATCTCGGTCCGCCAGGAAGATGTGAGTTTTAACCTGCCGCGCATGCTCGTTGCCTGATCGAGGCGCCAAATAGCATGGCTGTTTACACCGACGTTTCCGACGAAGAATTGCAGGCCTTTGTCGCCCAATACGATCTGGGCGAAGTGGTTTCGTGCAAGGGCATCGCCGAAGGTGTCGAGAATACCAACTATTTGCTGCAAACCCTGCCCGAGGGCGCCGAGACCGCGGACAGCTACATCCTGACCCTCTACGAAAAGCGCGTCCGCGAAGAGGATCTACCCTTCTTCCTGGCGCTGATGGAGCATCTAGCGGAGCACGAAATTTCGTGCCCCACGCCGCTCCACGGGCGCGACGGGACAGCGCTGCGACAATTGTGCGGCAGGCCGGCGGTTATCGTATCGTTTCTATCCGGCATGTGGCCCAAGCGCAGCACCCCGCAACAATGTGCCGCTTTAGGGGCAGCGCTGGCGCAAATGCACGTCGCCGGGCTCGATTTCCAAATGCACCGCGCCAACGATATGTCGCTCGACGGGTGGCGCTCCCTGCTCGACGCAAGCCACGACCGAGCGCATGAAATACAGCCGGGATTGGCCGATACGTTAACGGCGGAACTAGATTATCTAGCAGCAAAATGGCCGAAAAATTTACCCCAGGGCGTAATCCACGCCGACCTGTTTCCCGATAATGTGTTCTTCCTGGGCAACGAGTTGTCGGGGCTTATCGACTTCTATTTCGCCTGCAACGATTCACTCGCCTACGATCTCGCAATTTGTCTCAACGCTTGGTGCTTCGAGACCGATGGCAGTTTCAACATCACCAAGGCGCGGTCTCTGTTGCGGCGATACGCTGAGGTGCGACCGTTGAATGCGGCTGAATTTGCCGCGCTGCCTCTACTGGCGCGCGGCAGTGCGTTGAGATTCTTGCTTACCCGTTTGTACGACAAGCTGCATCACGATGAGAGTGCGCTCGTCCGACCCAAGGATCCGCTCGAATTTCTCGCCCGGCTGCGCTTCCATCAACAAGTCGACGGGCCCGGCGCCTACGGGCTCGACGCGGCATTGGCAGGCACATGAGCGATTCATCCATCGTCGACATCTACACCGACGGGGCCTGCTCGGGAAATCCAGGCCCTGGCGGTTGGGGGGTGTTGCTGCGTTACAACGACAACGAACGCGAACTGATGGGCGGCGAGCTGGAGACGACAAACAACCGCATGGAGCTTACCGCCGCGATAATGGGATTGGAGAGCCTTAAGCGGCCAGCGCGCGTGCGCCTCCACACCGACAGTACCTATCTGCGTGACGGGATTACGAAGTGGATACATAATTGGAAAGCGAACGGGTGGAAAACCGCGGGCAAAAAACCGGTCAAGAATGTGGATCTGTGGCAACGCCTCGAGGAAGCCATCGCACCCCATGACGTGGAATGGCACTGGGTCAAAGGGCATGCCGGCCACCCCGAAAACGAGCGCGCCGACATGCTGGCCGGGCTCGCGCTACGTCAGAAACGTGACGCGGCAATCCTATAAGCAATGAAAACGGGGGCCGTAGGCCCCCGTTTGCTGTTTCGATATCAACTCCAGCTAGAGCTTCTCGAGGACGCTTTCCGCCGAAGTCGCGCCGAATTCGCCGGCGGGGTCGATCATCAATTCGGTGACCGTTCCATCGTCGACGACCATGGCGAAGCGTTGGCTACGCGTGCCGAGCCCCATGGCGTTGAGGTCGAGCTCAAGACCCAATTCCTTGGCGTAGCTAGCCGAGCCATCGGCCAGCATCAACACCGAATCACCCACGCCCTGATCCTTACCCCATGCCTCCATCACGAACGGGTCGTTCACCGCCATACAGGCGATGGTATCGACACCCTTCGACTTGATAGCGTCGGCCTGCTGAACAAAGCCCGGCAGGTGTTTCGCCGAACAGGTCGGTGTAAACGCACCGGGTACAGAAAACAGAACGACTTTCTTGCCACTGAATAGTTCTTCGGTCGAAACCGGATTGATACCATCGGCCGTTTTATGCCCGAGCGCTCCTTCAGGAACCTTGTCACCGACTTTAATCGCCATTGCTCTCCCCTCTCTGAGATTGAATTTACTAAGTTAGACACGCCCCCAAGCGGCAACACCGCAACGCGCTACTGACCCCTGGGCCAGCTCAGATAGAAGATAGAGCAGTTGCTGGAATATTCCAGCCCGCAGCCGCGATTTCCGGAATATTAGTTGGCCGACGCGACCTCGGGGCTGAACCCAGCCTTCTCGAACCCGGCAAAAACGGCGTTGTTGGTCAGCAATTCCGGCAACACCACACCGTTCGGCGAGTTGGGGCCGTAGATCACGTTGAACGGAATACCGAAGCGGTTGAAGCTGGCCAGATAGTTCGCGATGACGTCGCTAGGCTTGGTCCAATCGGCCCGCATCGTGATGACCTTGGAGTTGTTCAGAGTCGCGGCGACATCGCCAACCTCAAGAACCCGTTTCTTGTTCACCTGACAGGTGATGCACCATTCCGCGGTAACATCGACGAACACGACATTGCCGGCCGCCACCAGCTGTGGAATGGCTGCGCGATCGAAGGGCTGCCAATCGGACGCCAACTCCGTGGGTGTATCACTGCCATTCAGATTCAGCGCCGACAATGTGGCCGGCGTTGCGAAAGCGCCAACGATGATCACGACGATTGCCGCCGGCACCGCCCGCACCATGGCCGGCGATACGTAACGGCGAAGCGCGAACAACGCGGCGATGGCGATCATTAGAGCGCCAACCACGAAGGCAGCGGTTGCCGACACCTGGAAACCCATGACCGAGAGGAGCCACACTGCCGTGGCAACCAAGGCCAGGGCGAGGAATTTCTTCAGCCAATCCATCCACGGGCCGGGTTTTGGCAACTTGGTTGCCAACGCCGGGAAGATCGCGACGAGGATAAACGGCAACGCCATGCCGACGCCCAGCGCCGCAAACACCGCATAGATTTCGCTCGCCCCACGGCTCAACGCAAAACCAATCGAGGTACCGAGGAACGGGGCCGTGCACGGCGTGGCGAGCAACGTGGCGAACGCACCTTGGAAGAAGTTGCCGGAGAGCGACGTTCCGCCGCTCGCTTTAACTGCGGCGTCCGAAACCCGGCCAGGGAGGTTGATCTCGAACAGTCCCCACATATTGGCGGCGAACAGGGTCAAGATCACGACGATAGCGATGATAAACAGCGGCTGCTGGAACTGGATTCCCCAACCGACGGCCAAGCCAGCCGCTTTGACCCCAACAGCCAGCGTCGCCAGCGCGAGGAACGACACGATGATACCTGCCGTTGTCGCCAAGAAGCCAAGCCGCACTTGCTTGGGGTCGCCGCCACCGTGGCTGACTACGGAGAGTAGCTTGATGGAGAGAACCGGCAAAACGCACGGCATCAGGTTCAAAATCAAACCGCCGATCAGCGCCAAGCCTACAATCGACAGCAGCGTAACGTAGTGCATGGCGCCGCCGCCAACCGTAAGCTCGCCCGGCATCGGGGTCACCTGCGTCTCGATACTGCGGGCGCCGTCGACCAGCGTCAACGTGACGGGATGCGCCGTCAGGTCGACATCCGCACCCTCGCCAAAAATGTCTTCGGCATTCATGCGGGCCAGCACCAGCATGCCGCCGTCGGTAATTTCGAACTCGGGCTTCGAGAAGGCGTGATCTTCGAAACCTTCGACCATGAGATCCGGATTGACGAACGGCACCGAGCCGCGGAACGCCACTTCGAGCAAAGGCTTAGTGCTGGGGCCGCTGAACGTAGCGGCCTCGAACGAGAGGCCAACCCCACTACCGTCACCGGGTACCTGGACACGATACCGGTTGATCAAATTGGCATGGTCGGAGGGCGCGGCGGGACCTCCCGGTAAATCCAAGGAGACATTCATCGTATGCGGGATGCACACGTCGTCGCAGATCAACATGTCGACGCGCGCACGCAGCGCCGCCGGTTCGCCGGGGCGTTCGAGCGCTAGGTCGATCGGAAAAACGACTTCCTTGCTGTAGCCGAAGGTCTCGAGATCGTAGTACTGAAAGCGCGCGGGCGCGGGCCACAAGAAATCGGCCGCCGCGACGTTCGTGCTGCCCTCAAAGTCGACCTGCGGCGGAATGCCGGCATCGCCAGGCGAACGCCAATAGGTCTTCCAGCCATCCTGGAGTTTGACTTCCACGCCCAACGGAATGGAATCGAGTTCGCCAACAGCGGTCGTCGCCGCGATTAGCCGAACCTCGGCCTTCGGGCCGCTCTCCCACGCGCTTGCCGCCTCGGCGCCGATGGCCGCATCGGACCAGGAACCGACTGCCAGCAGCGCTGCCAAGCCAATTTGTGCAACGGAAAAAAGGCGTTTCAGCATGAAAAACTACTCAGCCTCGATTTTCTTAACCGAACGAATACCGGATTAGGGTTGATATATGGGTAATGCGGTGGCGAAGTATACTGGTCGATTGATCACCCTTTCGTCACAATCACGTGTCGGAATCGTGCCCTATTAACCCTTGTCAGCCCCTTGGGAAATAACGAGATTTAAGGTTAACAACCGGTTATCGCAATGGACGACGAAGCACCCCGGTCCGCCTACCTCGAAGGACAACTGTTGATCGCCATGCCGGCGATGACCGACCCGCGTTTCGAGCGCTCGGTGATCTATTTGTGCGCCCACAATGCGGAAGGCGCCATGGGGCTGGTCGTCAACAAGCTGTTTGACGAGATTGATTTCGAAGAGCTTCTCAATCAGCTCGAGATTACCCCAGCCGAGTCATCGCCCGACGTAAGCGTTCATTTCGGCGGCCCGGTGGAAGCCCAACGGGGCTTCGTTCTGCATACGACGGAATATGTCGGTAAGGGCACAGTCGTCGTCGATAATCAGGTCGCGCTAACAGCGACACTCGATATCTTGAAAGAGCTCGCCAACGGCAGCGGCCCTCGAAGCACCATGCTCGCGCTCGGCTATGCGGGATGGGGACCCGGCCAGCTGGAAGGCGAAATCAGCGATAATGCTTGGCTGCATGCGCCGTTTGACGCAACTTTGGTGTTCGACGATGAAATCGACACCAAATGGCAGCGCGCCCTAAACAGCATCGGCGTCGACCTTTCAACCCTCTCTGGAACAGCCGGGCGCGCCTGAGCCCATCCCCTCGGTCCGCAGTACGGCCGTTGGTCGGCGGTTAGCCGAGCGGCCCCGCCTTATGGTCCTCGGCGAGCAGCGAAAACAACAGATGGTCATGCCACTCGCCGCGAATTTTTAAGTACTTGCGGGCATATCCATCCTGAGTGAAACCACCCCGACGCAGGAGCTGCTGGCTCGCCTCGTTGTGGGGCAGACAGGCCGCCTCGACACGGTGCAGAGCGAGCTGACCGAAGCAGAAATCGACGATGAGCCGCAGCGCTTCTGTCATATAACCCTGCCGGGCGTGCGCTTCACCGATCCAGTATCCCAGGGTGCCGCACTGAGCGACGCCGCGGCGGACGTTCGACAAGCTAATGCCGCCAAGCAGACTGTCATCGTCGTTACGAAAGATGAAGAAGCTGTGCCCCACATCGTCGCGCCAGTCCGCTGCATAGCGATTGAGGCGGCGAAAATAAGCTTCGCGACCCAGCGCATCGGGCGGCCATGCCGGCTCCCACGGTTCGAGAAATTTCCGGCTGGCCGCACGCACCTCAACATACGGGCGCCAGTCCCGCTCCGCCGGCGCGCGCAGATAAACTCTTTTACCCTCGAGACGAACATTGCTGGCCGGCGAGGACAGATTACGAAACAGGCGCATGAGACTACAGAAAGCTCCAGCGTTACGCAGCGAGACGCTGTGCAATGGTATCGTAGGGTTCCAACATGTCCAGAGGCCCCACAGCGGCCAGAACGGGCGGGTGCGCGAAGACTTGCTGCGCTAATGCGCTAACCTGCGCGACGTCGATCGCGTCGATCCGTGCGACCATCTCGTCCACCGGTAGGACACGGCCGAAGATCAACATATGCTGTGCGATTTGCTCGCACCGCGCGCCCGTCGATTCAAGCGCCATAAGCAGGTTCGACTTGAGTTGTGCCCGGGCGCGAACGACTTCGTCGTCACGCAGGCTGCCTGCCAGCCCGGTAATCTGGTCGCAGAGCGCCGGGATCATCTCCCCGATCTGCTCGGTGCCGGTACCCGCATAGACCCCGAACAGACCAGTATCGGCAAAAGCCGACATAAAGGTGTCGATCGAGTACACCAGACCGCGCTCCTCGCGGATTTCCTGGAAAAGCCTCGACGACATGCCCCCACCCAGAAGATTGGAAAGCACCGTCATGGTGTAGAACTCGGGCGTGCCGATCGGCGCGCCGCGAAATCCGAGAACCAGGTGGATCTGCTCAAGGTCTCGCATCTCGCGATACTCGCCGCCGTTGTAGACGGCGTCCTCTACAGCCACTTCACCACCATTCGGCAATTCACCGAATACCTGCTCGACGCGCTCGACCATCTGGCCATGCTCGATCTTGCCCGCGGCGGCGACCACCATACGCGGCGTGCGGTAGTGCTCATCGCGGAAGCCGACGACGGCATCCCGTGAGAGGTTCGCGACAATGTCCGACTTTCCCAGGACCGGACGGCCAAGCGGCTGATCGGGAAATGCTGTCGATTGGAAATGATCGAACACAACGTCGTCGGGCGTGTCGTGGGCCTGGCCGATTTCCTGCAGCACGACAGACCGCTCGCGGCCGAGTTCAACCTCGTCGACGACCGAATGTTGCAGTATGTCGGCCAGCACATCGACGGCGAGCCCAATATCCTCCTTGAGGACTTTGGCAAAGTAGGCTGTGCTCTCGCGTGAGGTATACGCGTTGATATTGCCGCCAACGGCTTCGATTTCTTCAGCGATTTCACGCGCCGAACGCCGCTCGGTGCCTTTGAACACCATATGCTCGAGCAAATGGGCGACGCCATTGACCTGGGACGGCTCGTAGCGTGTTCCCGCACGCACCCAAACACCCAACGAAACCGATTCAACGGTAGGCATCGGATCGGTTACGACCCGCAGTCCGTTCGCCAGTGTGGTCACCTGAATATCACGCATAATATCAATGCCTTAGGCGAAAAATTTAGGCCGCAACTTGTGCTTTGTCACGAACATAACTCTGCACGGAAGCGAGATCGCTGGCGAGGGTCTCGCACCGTTCCTCTCTTTCGAACAGGTCGGCCAAGTGCGGCGGCAGCGCCGGGCGTACGCCTGTCGCCTGCTCCACCGCGTCGGGGAATTTCGCCGGATGAGCCGTTGCCAGTACAATCCGCTTCGAACCGTCGGAACTCACTTGCCGCGCGGCACCCAGGCCCACCGCCGTGTGCGGGTCGACCAAAACACTGCACTTCTCATAAATCTCGCGAATCACCGATAAAGTGTCGGCTTCACTCGTGCGGAACCCTGAAAATGCCGATGCAGCGGCCTGCAGTGCCTTACCGCCAGGAAGCGTCCCGGTCGCCCGAAATGTTTCGATGGCCTGGCTAACCGCCGCGCCATCCCGATCGCAAAGATCGAACAGAAGGCGTTCGAAGTTACTGGAAATCTGGATATCCATGCTCGGCGATAGGGAGGGACACACCGGCGCCACCGACATATCGCCAGCTTCGAAAAATCGCGTCAGGATATCGTTCTGGTTGGAAGCTACGATTAACCGGCTGTCGGTCAGCCCCATCTTATGCGCCGCATAGCCGGCATACACATTGCCGAAATTACCGTCGGTACGACGAACGAGACAGCTTCGTCGGGTGCGCCCAGTTTCGCGGCGGCGGTGAAATAGTAGACGATCTGGGCCATAACGCGGGCCCAGTTGATCGAGTTCACCGCCGACAGGTTCAACGCGTCACGAAACGCCTCATCATTGAACATGCCTTTGACCAAGTCTTGGCAGTCGTCGAACGTGCCGGAGATAGCGATATTGTAGACGTTCGGCGCCAGCACGGTGGTCATCTGCCGGCGCTGCACCTCCGAAACCCGGCCAACGGGATGCAACATGAAAATATCGAGGTTTTCACGCCCCCGGCAGGCTTCAATAGCTGCCGAGCCGGTATCGCCCGAGGTGGCGCCGACGATCGTGATCCGCTCGTTGCGCCGGCCCAGGATGTGCTCAAACATGCGGCCGAGAAACTGAAGGGCGAAATCCTTGAACGCCAATGTCGGGCCATGGAACAGCTCAAGCAACCAGGTATCGTCGTCGAGCTGGCGCAACGGTGCGACCGCCGGGTCTGCAAAAACCTTGTAGGTTTCGCCGATCATCGAGCGTAGCGCCGCATCATCGATACAAGCTTCGTCGATGTAAGGCCGCATCACACGAAAGGCGTTCTCCGCATATTCAGCATCCGCCATGGCGCGAACATCGTCGCGCGACACCGGCGGCCACCGCTCCGGAATATAGAGGCCGCCGTCGCGCGCAAGTCCGGCCAAAACGACGTCCTCGAAACCGAGCGCCGGTGCCGCTCCTCTGGTACTGATATAGTGCAATAGAGGCCGCTCCTCGTTGGGCGGGCTAACCTATCCAAAGGACCCCAGCGTCACAACCGGTCGTGGATACTCGATGAAAATAGGGCTAGTTCAGATATCGGTCGCGCAAGTGGCGCTCGAATATCACGGGATTGAGCGGTTCGCCGGTCGCCGCGGTTAGCAGGTCGTCGGCTACCGCCTGGGAACCGCGGGAATGGATGTTCTCGCGCAGCCACCCCATAAGCGGCGCAAACTCGCCCTTGGCGATCTCGTCTTCGAGATTCGGCGCCGCGCGGCGGGCCGCCGCATAGATTTGGGCCGCGGCAATCGCGCCCATCGTATAGGTGGGGAAATAGCCGAAATCTCCGCCCGGCCAATGGATGTCCTGCAAGCATCCCAAGCGGTCGTCGGGCGGCACAATTCCGAGCAGCTCCTTCATGCCGTCGTTCCATGCGGCGGGCAGATCTGCTAGCGCCAGATCACCAGCGATCAACGCGCGTTCCAGCCGGTAACGGAGAATAATGTGAGCCGGATAGGTCACCTCGTCGGCATCGACGCGGATGAATCCGGGCTCAACGCGGGTATACAGCCGGTAAAGGTTTTCCAGGTCCCAAGCGGGGCCGCTGCCATCAAAGGCCTTCTGCATCAAGGGGCCGGCATAGGCCAGGAATGGCCGGGAGCGGCATACCTGCATTTCGACCAATAACGATTGGCTCTCATGTATCGCCATACCCAGAGCGTTGCCGACGGGCTGGTAGCGCCAAGCCTCGGGCAAGCCGAGCTCATACATGGCGTGGCCCGTCTCATGTAAAACTCCCATCAGCGACGACGTGAAATCGGCCTCATCGTAACGGGTTGTGATACGCACATCGCTGGCGCCGCCGCCACAGAATGGATGGTGGCTCACATCGAGCCGGCCACGCTCGAAATCGAAACCGATAGCGCGCATGAGTTGGCGGCCGAGTGCGCGTTGTGTCTCGACGGGAAACGGCCCTGCGGGCACAACCGGATCGGGCTGGCTGCGCTGAAGATCGAGAACCTCCTGAAGGAAATCCGGCAAAAAGACCGCAAGATCGCCGAAAACCCGATCAATGGCCTCGCTGCGGGCACCTGGTTCGTAGGTATCGAGCAGCGCATCGTAGGATGATAGCCCCAACGCTGCCGACTTAGCCGCCGCCACCTCGCGAACCAACCGCAACACTTCCGTTAAGCTCGGCAGGAGGCCCTTGTAGTCGTTCTCCGTGCGCGCAGTACGCCAGGCCAATTCGCACGCCGCGTTGGCCCGCGAGCGGGCGTCGACCAGGTCGGCTGGAACCGCCGTCGCGTGCAGATAGCTGCGGCGCATCTCCCGCAGATTAGCCGCCTGCCAGCCTTCCTTATCGCCCCCCGTATCGTCGCTGGCTTCCAAGAGGTCACCGATTTCGGGCTCGGTGAGTAGTTCGTGGTGCAGCACGCTCAGCGTTGCAACCTGCTCGGCACGGGCCGGCGCGCTGCCTTCGGGCATGATCGTCGCCTGATCCCAGTGAAGGATGCCCAACGCATCCTCGATCACGCCGATCCGGTGAAAACGGGCTGCCAAATCTTCATATGAAGTACGCGCTGGCATGAATTCTACTCGTCACCGCCAACTTTGCGCCGGGCCTGAAAAACCACATAGATAACGAGCAGAACAACCGCAAGCGCATACCACGTCATGGCGTACTGCAAATGTGGATTGCTCAACGCGATGTCGGGCACACCACCGGCGGGATAAATGCCCGAAGCCGCCGTTTTGGGAGCCTGCTGCACGTAGAATGGCGCAACGCTCCTCACCCCGGTCGCCGACGCCATTTGATCGCGGTCGACGTAAAACCAAGTGCCGGTGTCTGGGTCGTTATCCGGCGTAAACCGGCCCGGCGTTTCGAAGCGGCGCACATACCCCTCAACGCTAACGACGCCAGCCGGCGCCGGTGCGACCTCGTCTTCGCTGCCGACCGGCGCCCAGCCCCGGTCGACCAGAACGACGGCGCCATCCGTCTCCAACACCAACGGCGTTATAATGTGAAATCCCGCGCGGCCACCGCGCGTCCGGCTCTGTAGTTTTATATCGGCGTCCGGCCGATAGCGGCCCTGCAATTGGATGGGCCCGTACTCAACCGCATCCAAACCTTCGGACGCGGCATCAACGACTTCCGAGTAAGTTCGCACCGGGGCGGTAATGCGCTGGGCTCGGAGTTCGAGTATATCCTCCTTCCAGACCCGCCGGTCGAGCTGCCACGTCCCCAAACCAACGAGAACCACCAATCCCACCGCAACGAACACGGTCATCCATAGAGTCGGCCGAAATGTCATGAAGTGACGGCCCGCAAATGCTTACGAAAACCAACCGTACTATTGGTTGTAGTCGTCGACATTGTGCCTGTAGTGCTGTGCCATCAGCCAAGCCTTAAGGGGCCGCATCAAGGCGATCGCTCCACCGACAACAACCGGGACCCAGATCATCAGGTGAACCCAGATCGGTGGGCCGAATGTAAACTCGACCCACAATGCGAGCGGAATGACGATGGCGCTATAAACGACAATTATGAAAAACGCTGCCCCGTCTTCGGCGTTGAGCCGCGACAGGTCGAGTCCGCATTCGTCGCAGGTGTCACGCACACTCAGCAGGCCTTGATACAACCTGCCTTGGCCGCAGCGCGGACAGGCGCAGCGCAGACCCGTTACCACCGTCGACTGGCGTGGATGGTAATCAACCATCGTCACGCCATCCGGTGGCGCCTAAGCGGCGCTCCACACATAAACGAAGGTGAACAGGAACAGCCATACCACGTCGACGAAATGCCAATACCAAGCAGCAGCCTCAAAACCGAAATGATGATCGGGCTGGAAATGTCCCTTTGCACAG
The DNA here is from genome assembly GCA_965267185.1 of Alphaproteobacteria bacterium. Taxonomy (GTDB): domain Bacteria; phylum Pseudomonadota; class Alphaproteobacteria; order UBA6615; family UBA6615. Next base: position 2,297,854 of record OZ253937.1, read on the forward strand.
CGCATCCAGCAAACGGCCAGGAACACCGTACCGACGATCACATGGAATCCGTGAAAACCGGTTGCCAGGAAGAAGGTCGACGCATAGATGCCTTCGGTGAAACCGAATGGCGCATGGGCGTACTCCCAGGCCTGCAACAGCGTGAACAAGAAGCCTAGTCCCACCGTTATCCCGAGCATCAGGGTGGCATGCTTCATGTTGCCTTCGCGGATATCATGGTGCGCCCACGTCACCGTAAAACCGGAGGTCAGCAAGATAACCGTGTTGAGGAGGGGCAGACCGAACGGCTCAAAAATCTCGAGCCCCTCGGGCGGCCATACCGAGCCGATCGCCTCCTTGGGGAACAGGCTGGCGTCGAAAAATGCCCAGAAAAATGCCGAAAAGAACATCACTTCCGAGATGATGAACAACGCCATGCCATAGCGCAGGCCGAGCTGCACAAAGTTAGTATGCAGCTTCTGGACCGTCGCTTCATCGATGACATCACGCCACCAACCCATCATCGTTATCATCGAAATGATAATGCCTGGCGCGATAGCCCACAGACCGATGACCTCGAAAAACGGTTCCAGCCCCAACCCCATCGTGTCGGGATGCATGAACAGGACTATTCCAAACATCGTCAGAAGGCCGCCGGTCGCGCCAACGATCGGCCATTTGCTCGGCTCGACGAGGTGATAGGGGTGGTTGCCGTGGCTCTGTTCGCTCATCGCGTAATACTCGCTTAGACCGTTCTAGTTAATCGACCGGTGCTCTTCATTCACCAGTTGGGCCGACTGACGTTCGGCGTCAGCCTCCTCGTCGCGAAAAAAGGTGTAGCTCAGGGTTATGGTTGTAACGTCATCGAGATTTTCATCGAGCGCGATATCCGGATCGACGAAGAACGTTACCGGCATTTGCGCCGATTGGCCCGACGCCAGTGTTTGCTCGGTGAAACAAAAACACTCGATTTTGACGAAGTAAGGCGCGGCCTTCAGCGGCGTTACATTGAACGTCGCCGTTCCCGTCACCGCGTCGGTATGGCGGTTGCGTGCCTCGTAAAACGCCAGTCCCGTCGCCCCGACATTAAGCGTGACCGACCGTTGGACCGGCTTAAAACGCCAATCGAGCGTGGGTTCGATGTTGCTATCGAAGCGGACCGTGATCTCCCGGTCGGTAAGGATATCGTCCCCCGCCGGCGCCTCTGCTTCGACCAACGGAATCCCGGCAAAGCCGAATTTCTGACAAAACGCCCGGTACGCCGGCACAGTGGCATAAGCGAAGCCGTTCATGCCGAGCACGAGCACCGCGAGGCCAGCGAAGACGTACCGGTTGCGCCGCCGCCGCTGACGCCGAGGCGTCGAATCCATTGTCGCCTCGCCACTCATCCCAACAGTCCTGCCCGTGTAATGAAGACTAGGTAGAAGACCGCACAAAACGCCAATAGGCCGATCAGTACCACCCTATTCTTAACGCGCTGTTCACGATGCCGCTCGCTGTACTCACGACGCGCCATTAGATCCCTCCTACTCCGATCCCCACCGCGAAATCCGCAAGGACCAACGCAAAGAGCAAAAATAGATAGAGGATAGAGAAGCCGAACATCTGGCGCGCCCGCCGGTCGCCCGCATCATCTGCTTCGCGCCAAACGCGAACGGCGCTTATGACAAACAGCAGGCCCAACAGCGCTGCGCCGACAGCGTAAACCAAGCCGGCCGCGCCGATGAAATAAGGCGCCAAGCTCAACGGTAGCAGCAACACCGTATAGGCAAGCATATGCGCCTTGGTGGTTCGGCGCCCGGCCACGACCGGCAGCATGGGTATACCGGCGCGGCTATAATCGCCGCTGCGATACAGCGCGAGCGCCCAGAAATGCGGCGGCGTCCAGAAAAAGATAATTGCGAACAACATCACCGGCATAAGCGCAATATCGCCCGTGACCGCAGCCCAGCCGATCATCGGCGGGAACGCCCCCGCAGCCCCGCCAATGACAATATTCTGCGGTGTTCGCCGCTTGAGCCACATCGTGTAAACGAAGACGTAGAACAGGATTGCGGCTGCCAATAGGCCGCCAGCGACCCAGTTAGTGGTCAACCCCAACAACCCGACCGACAATAACGACAACAAACCGCCGAAAACCAAAGCATCGTCGGGGGCGACCCGACCGGCTGGAATAGGCCGGTTTGCCGTACGCTCCATGACGGTGTCGATGTCCCGGTCGTACCACATGTTGATGGCCCCGGCCGCGCCCGATCCCACCGCGATACATAAAACCGCGACAGCCGCGAGCAACGGATGAAGAGCGCCAGGGGCAACGGCCAGGCCAACGAAGCCGGTGAACACGACGAGAACCATCACGCGCGGCTTGAGCAGCTGCACGAAGTCGCCGACACCGGCCACCGGCATGGCACCTGCTGTGTCGCGGCTGTCCGCTACCTGGTTTGCTATTGTCGTGACGCTCAACGTCGTTTCCCCAACTGGATCTTAGCCGCCGATCAATGGGCCTCGACGGGCTCTAGTTCCGGCAGTTGTTCGTGGGTGTGGTGAGGCGCCGGTGACGGAACGGTCCACTCGAGCGTGGTCGCTCCAGCACCCCAATAGTTGGCCTCCGCTCGCTTCCCGCTCGTCAGGGTCTGGATCACGATATAGATGAACATCAGCATGCCGATGCCAGAAACATAGGCACCTATCGACGACACTAAATTCCAGCCCGCATAGGCGTCCGGAAAGTCGGGATAGCGCCGCGGCATGCCAGCCAACCCGAGAAAATGCTGCGGGAAGAAAGTCAGGTTGACGCCAATGAAGGTGACCCAGAAATGCAACTTACCGAGCGTTTCGTTGTACATGCGGCCGGACATTTTGCCGATCCAATAATAGAAACCAGCAAACATCGCGAACACCGCGCCCAAGCTCAGAACGTAATGGAAGTGGGCGACGACGTAGTAGGTATCGTGTAGGGCAATATCGATTCCGGCATTCGCCAACACAACACCGGTGACGCCACCGACGGTGAAGAGGAAAATAAACCCGAGCGCCCAAAGCATCGGCGTGTCGAAACGGATTGACCCGCCCCACATCGTCGCTATCCAGGAGAAGATCTTAATGCCGGTTGGCACGGCAATGACCATTGTCGCCACGGTGAAATACGCCCTCGTGTCGACATCGAGGCCGACCGTGAACATATGATGCGCCCACACAATGAAACCGATGAAGCCAATCGAAACCATGGCGTAGGCCATACCGAGATAGCCGAACACCGGCTTACGCGAAAATGTCGAGACAATCTGGCTGATGATCCCGAAGGCCGGCAGGACCATGATGTAGACTTCCGGGTGACCAAAGAACCAGAACAGATGCTGGAATAGAATCGGATCACCGCCGCCGGCCGCATCGAAGAACGTCGTTCCGAAGTTGCGGTCGGTAAGCAGCATGGTGATCGCACCGGCAAGCACGGGCACCGCAAGCACCAACAGAAAAGCCGTGACCAGCTCACTCCACACGAACAACGGCATGCGGTGCAGCGTCATGCCAGGCGCCCGCATGTTGAAGATCGTGGTGATAAAGTTAATGGCGCCCAAGATCGACGACGCACCTGCCAGATGGAGGGCGAAGATCGCCATATCGACCGAAGGACCAGGCTGCCCGTCCACCGATGACAAGGGTGGATAAACCGTCCATCCGGTGCCGGCGCCCCCGCCAACGACAGTCGAACCGATCAGCAGAAGTAGCGCAGGCGGCAACAGCCAGAACGAAATATTATTCATGCGCGGAAACGCCATATCGGGCGCGCCGATCATCAGCGGAATGAACCAGTTTCCGAAACCGCCGATTACCGCGGGCATGACCACGAAGAACACCATGATCAAGCCATGCGCCGTGATCACCACGTTCCATAGCTGACCGTCGACAGCCCCATCGGCGACAAAGAGTTGGCCGCCCGGGTCCTGTAACTCCATACGCATAAGGATCGACATGGCACCGCCGACAACGCCGGCGATGATCGAGAAGACGATATACATCGTCCCGATGTCTTTATGGTTCGTCGAGTAGGCGAACCGGCGCCAGCCTCGGGGATGATGGTCGACGTGAGCGTGGTCTGCAGTGGCAGCGTGAGCCATGATTATATCCCTTCGGCTAACGTACTATCGCATTCGACGGCGCGTCGTTGCGCACAATTCTCACCGGACGCGGTGTCAGTTCATCTTCGGCTTCTGCGTAACGCTCACGCGCTTCGACAACCCAAGCGTCGAAGTCGGCTTGCGTCACCGCCTGTATGGCAATCGGCATAAAAGCATGGCCCGCGCCGCACAACTCGGAGCACTGGCCGTAATACATGCCGACTTCATCGATATCGAACCAAATTTCATTAGTCCGGCCCGGTACCGCGTCGACCTTCGAACCAAGCGCCGGCATGGCAAACGCATGCAGAACATCGGATGACGTCACCAGTACGCGAATTTTTGTACCGATCGGCAGTACCAAATTTTCATCCGTCGACAGCAGCCGTACCTGGTCACCCTCTATTTCGTCATCGGGGATCATGAAGGCATCGAAGGTGAAATCGCCGTGATCGGGATATTCGTAACTCCAGTACCACTGACGTCCGATGACCTTGACGGTCATGTCGGCGTCGACGGTGTCGTCGGTGTTATAAAGCAGCGGCAGGGAAAACAGACCGATGACAACCAGTATCAGTATGGGAATGGCAGTCCACAAAACCTCGATGACCGAGTTGTGGGTGGTTTTCGACGGTGTCGGATTGCGCTTTTCGCTGAACCTGTACATCGTGTAGAGCATCAGCGCCAACACGAACAGGCTGATTGCAAAAATCACAATAAGCAAGAAATCATGGAACCTTACCATCTCCTCCATGATCGTTGAGTGGGCTTCTTGAAAATTCATCTGCCACGGCGTCGGCTGTTGCGCCGAAACTGGCGACGAAATCAACACGCCGAAAACCAGTGCAACCACTGCAGCCGAAGCTGTCCGCATTTGCCTCACCCAGGAACAATTTAAAGTTGAATTCATGGCCACCTGTTCGCCTCAGCTACTGGTAGGTCGGTTTCCGAAAATACGCAAAAGTTCCAGCAAAACATCAGTAACCCGCGAGTAAATAAACTACGTCCGGATTCTCAACAAGCTAATCCGTCAATTAATGCGGCGTTTGAGACACCATGTCGCATCGCTATAAACCGGTCGGAAATTAATCAAACCAGCTAAGAACAAGCGGTATCGACGTGCTATTTCTTGGGCCGAAGGACTGCGATCGGATGGCGCATCGACACTGAAAAAACGGCGATTGCGATTGCCAATCATATTTGCTGCTGTCAAACAGCACGCAACGTCACATATTAGGGAGAGGCATAAGTGGCCGCACGGTGCGGTCAGCGACCAAGGAAACTCCGACATGAGCGATATTGCACGGACCGACGATCTCTTTTTCAAGCGCACGGGCATGGACGCGAAACGCGTAGAAAGCCTGACCGAAAGCGCGATTGGCGATGCCGACGACGGCGAGTTGTTCCTTGAATATCAGCAAAGCGAGAGCATTACCTTTGACGACGGCAGAGTCCGTAACGCCAGCTTCGACACCTCGCAGGGCTTCGGGTTGCGTGCCGTATCCGGAGAGGCCACCGGCTACGCCCACTCGACCGAACTTTCGGAAGCCGCGATCGCCCGTGCCGGGGAAACCGTACGCGCGGTGCGTGGTGGAGCCTCGGGCACGGTCGCGGATGCGCCCGCCGGTACCAACCGCGACCTCTACGCCGACATAAACCCGCTGGGATCACCGACTTTTGAAGAGAAGGTCGGCCTGCTGAGCGACATCGACGCTTATGCACGCGCGGCTGATTCGAGGGTCCGCCAAGTCACGGCCTCGCTGGCCGGGAGTTGGCAGGCCATTCAGATCGTACGGGTTGGTGGGTTACGGGTCGCCGATGTCCGGCCTTTAGTGCGGCTCAACGTGTCCATCGTCGTCGGTGAAGGTGATCGCCAAGAGTCCGGTTCCCAGGGGGTCGGCGGCCGCGCCGCCTACGACCAGTGGTTGAGCCCCGATAATTGGCATGCGCAGGTCGACGAGGCGTTGCGCCAAGCGCTGGTTAATCTGGAGTCGGTTCCGGCTCCTGCTGGCGAGATGCCAGTAGTCCTGGGGCCGGGCTGGCCGGGCGTTCTTTTGCACGAAGCGATCGGCCACGGACTCGAAGGTGATTTCAACCGCAAGAAAACATCGGCCTTCTCCGGCCTGTTGGGCGAACGCGTTGCCGCCCCCGGGGTCACGGTGGTCGACGATGGCACTATTCCCGACCGGCGCGGTTCCCTCACCATCGATGACGAAGGAACGCCCAGTTCCTACAACGTACTGATCGAAGACGGCATTCTCAAAGGCTACATGCAAGACCGTATGAACGCCCGGCTCATGGGTGTCGCCCCCACCGGCAACGGCCGCCGGCAATCCTATGCCCACCATCCGATGCCGCGCATGACCAATACCTACATGCTCGACGGCGAGGCCGAACCGGAAGAGTGTATCCGGGCTGTTTCCAACGGCATTTACGCCGTCAATTTCGGCGGCGGACAGGTCGACATCACCAACGGAAAGTTCGTGTTCAGTTGCACCGAGGCGTACCTGATCGAAAACGGCAAACTCGGCGCACCGGTGAAGGGCGCTACCCTAATCGGCAACGGCCCTGACTCTCTAACGCGGGTGAAACTGATCGGTAACGATAGCCGCCTCGACGACGGCGTCGGCACCTGCGGCAAGGATGGCCAGTCGGTTCCGGTCGGCGTCGGCCAGCCCACCATGTTGCTCGATTCCCTGACGGTCGGCGGCACGGCTGTCTAGGGCGGTATCCTACGACACAGGGCAGCTATGCAAATAAAGCATGGCTGAATTGCAAACCTATACCATTCCGCAATATATGTCGGCCTTAAACTGTAGGTTCGGGATCGCTCCCACCGCACCGCGGACACTCGCCGACCCATGCCAGATGATAGCCGCCTTGAGATGCCAGTTAGCAGCGGCGCCCCCTTCCAAGGGAGTGCACGGCGACGGCATCGGACTCGTCAGTTCCTGCGCGGTGGCATTCTTCTAGGGATAGCGCTTATTTTGCTCCTCTGGGCTGGGAACTGGGCCTTTAGTCAGTGGACCAAAATTACCGAAACCGACGCGCGCATCACGACCGATCAGATTGCAATTAGCAGCCGGGTGAGCGGCTGGGTGACAGAACTGCCGGTCATCGAAGGCGATCAAATCTCCCACGGCGACTTGTTGATCGGGATCGACGCGCGGGATGCAAATCTAAGGTTGGAAGAACTCGACGCGCGGCTTTTGGCGATTGGGGCGCAGCGCGCGCAGATATCGGCCGAGACCGCGATGATCGACGCCCAGACACGCAGCCGCCAAGAGGCCGCAGAGTCGAAGGTCAAGGCAGCTCGCGCGGCAGTCACGGCAAGCTCCGAGCAACGCGATCTGGCGCGCACGGATTTCGAAAGGATCGAATCTTTAACGGGAACGCGGGTCGTCTCCCAACAGCGTTTGGACCAGACACGTACCGAGCTGAGCCGGTCTGACGAGCGCTACCAGGTAGCGGTCGCCAATCTCGCAGCTGCCGAGGCCGACGCGCGCGAGGCGGTCGCCGACCGGCAGAGGATTATCGTCAACGAAAATCTGTTGGATAAGCTGCGCTTCGAGGAAGCGCAAATCGCCTCACAGCGCGACCGCCGGGTCCTCGATATTGAAGACCGCACGATCCGCAGCCCGTTGAACGGGGTCGTATCGCGCACCTTCATCGATAAGGGTGAATTCGTGCGTCCCGGCCAACGCCTGATGCTGATCCACGATCCGGAAAACATTTGGGTCGAGGCGAATATCAAGGAGACCGAGCTTCGCCATCTGGAACCCGGCATGCCGGTCCGGCTGTATGTCGATGCCTTCCCCGGTCAAGAATTCGAAGGTAGGGTCGAGCGCATTGGCCAGGCCGCAACCAGCGAGTTCGCGCTTTTGCCCAACCCGAACCCTAGTGGCAACTTTACCAAGGTGACGCAACGTCTACCGATCCGCATTAGCGTGGCCCAACAACAGGGCCAACTGCGCCCCGGCATGCTGGTGGTGGTTGAAATTGACATCCCAGGCCGCTAGCGCAGACACCTCCGGGTACGGCCGGACCCACGGCCTTCTCATCGTCATAATGTCGCTCACGTCCAGCATGGCGCTGGCGCTATCCGGCACAATTATCAACGTCGCGGTGCCCGACATTATGGGGGCGTTCGGGGTCGGTCAGGATCTGGCCCAATGGATGGCGACCGCGTTTTTCGCTGCGATGACCGTAGGCCTGCTGGCAAGTACCTGGGCGATCCGCTCGTTCGGCCAACGCCACGTGTTCGTTGGCATGATGGGCGTGTTCTTGGTCGCATCGGTGTTCGGTGGCACCGCCCAGGAATTCAACGTCATTATCATGGCCCGCGCGGTTCAGGGTTTCGCCGCCGGTATTATTCTGCCGCTGACGCAGCTTGCCATGTACAAAGTGTTCGGACCCGACCGGCGATCGACGGCGAACGGTTGGTTCGGTCTCAGCTTCGTGCTCGGCCCTGGCATCGGTCCCTGGGTCGGCGGCATGGCGATCGACGCATTCGACTGGCGTTTCACATTCTATGTTGCGCTACCCTTCGCCGCCGCGACGGCGCTCTTGGGGAGCTTCGTGTTGCCAACGCGCGAGGAGTCCGGGCCGCGCCCCAATTTTGACTGGCTCGGGTTTGCACTACTCTCGACAGCAATACTCTCCGCGCTAACCGGCTTATCCAACGGCCAGCGCCTCGGCTGGGCATCGGATAGCGTGGTCTTTTCACTGGCCCTCGGCGTATTTTGTACCGTCGCTTTCATTCTGTGGGAGTGGTGGCACGACGATCCGATCCTACAAGTTCGGCATTTCAACTCCCGTCAATTCGCCGCCGCCAATGTGATCTCCTTCCTGTTCGGCGCCGGCCTGTTCGGCTCGCTGTACCTAACACCGATATTCGTTCAACTGGTTCAGAGCTACACGCCGACCCGGGCCGGGCTGGTTTTGATTCCGGCCGGTCTCATCCTCGGCGTCGTGATGCCGCTGATGGGCCGGATCGGCGACCGCATTCCGCCTGCCATTCCGATCATCTTCGGGTCCGCCGGTTTCGCCTGGTCGAATTATGCGCTGGGTATCGTCGACGCAAATACCGGGTTCTGGACGTTTGCGATTATCGTGATGATCGGCCGTGCCACCCATGCGGCTGTTTTTCCCGCGTTGATGGGCGCCGGCCTGCGTAACATGCGGCCGGATCAGATCCCCTCGGCTAACGGCACCATCAACTTCACCCGCCAGTTGGGCGGCGCCTTCGGGATCAACCTGCTGGCGATTTTCCTCGAGCAACGAATAGCGTTTTTCAGCGATGCCTTTGCCGCATCGCAATCGTTGGCAAACTCCGCAACGACAGAACTGCTCGACAAGGTGGAAAACTTACTGGCGACCGGCGGTCTTCCCGAAACGATTCAGGAGCCCGGAGCGATGATCTATCTGGGGCGGGTTCTCTCAGCGCAAGCGACCGCGCTGGCGTTCCGCGATACATTCCTCATGTTCGCGATCTTTTCCTTTTCCGCCGTCTTTTTCGCACTGTTCCTCGGCCGTCAGAAGGTCCGCGTCAGCACGACTGCCGCTCCGATTACGGACTAGTAAGCGTATTCCTCGAACGCGCGGCCGACGTCGCGGTCCCAGCGGCTGTAATAGGCCGCCAGTTTGTTCTCGGCCGGCGTTATGCCGGAGTCGACAATCTGCTCCAGGGTGGCGAGGAAGTGCGTTTCGTCCTGGCCCCAGAAATCTTCCTGGGCTCTGTTTTTGAGGCCCATACGGGCAATCTCAAGTACCTCACGCGCGATGTCGAGCACCTGGCGGTTGCGGAACGGCGCCTCGAGCCCGGTGACCGGCACTTCGTTGCGTAATTCGATCACTTCGTCGGCCGTCCAATCCTTGATCAGATCCCAAGCCGCATCCATCGCCTCGTTGTCGTAAAGCAATCCCACCCACAAAGCCGGCAGCGCGCAGATGCGCCGCCACGGCCCGCCGTCCGCGCCGCGCATTTCGATGTAACGCTTGAGCCGCACCTCCGGGAAGAGCGTTGTGGTGTGATCGGTCCAATCGCCCATCGTGGGCTTTTCGCCAGGTAGCGCCGGCAATTTACCGTCCATGAAGTCGCGGAACGATTGGCCGCTGGCATCGATGTACTCGCCGTCGCGGACGACAAAATACATCGGGGTGTCGAGCACATAGTCGACATAGCGCTCAAAACCGAAATCGTCGTCGAACACGAACGGCAAGATGCCCGAACGGTCCGGATCGGTGTCAGTCCAGACGAGGCTGCGCAGACTGATGTAGCCCGTCGCCTCGCCTTCGCGGAACGGCGAGTTGGCAAATAGCGCGGTCGCAACGGGCTGTAACGCCATGCCAATGCGCATCTTGCGCGCCATGTCGGCTTCGCTGGCAAAATCCAGGTTCACCTGAACGGTGCAGGTCCGCAACATCATGTCGAGGCCCATGGACCCCTTTTTGGGCATGTATTCGCGCATGATCTTGTACCGGCCCTTGGGCATCCACGGCACGTCTTCGCGGCGCAGCGACGGGTGAAACCCGATGCCGATCATGGCGACACCAAGTTCCTTGTTGACCTCGCGGATCTGCCGCAGATGCTCGTGCACTTCGTCGCAAGTCTCGTGCAAGGTCTCGACCGGCGCTCCCGAAAGCTCGAACTGGCCGCCGGGCTCCAATGATACGTTGGCGCCGCTATCGCTGGTCAGAGCGATCACGTTTTCGCCCTCGAAAACCGGTTTCCAGCCAAACTGCCGCATCCCGTTCAACAGATCACGAATCCCCGGATTACCGTCATAGGCCAGCGGGCTGTGATCATCGATACGGAACGCGAATTTTTCGTGTTCGGTGCCGATGCGCCAATCTTCGGGCGGCTTATTGCCGGCCTCAAACCATTCGACCAACTGAGCTTTGGATTCAATAACCGGGCCGCCGCCGGTGGAAGGAGCTGCCATATCTCGCCGTGCCGTCCTAACTGGGTAACCGCTTAGTGGGCTCGGCCCCCACGCCAATCGCCCGCGACTGCTTGAATTACAGAAAGGGCGGCAATCGCTGCCGTATCGGCACGCATCACGCGTGGCCCCAACCCGATCCTTGTAACAAAGGGCAGTATAGCAAGGGCGTCAAGTTCGTCGGGGGCAAATCCGCCCTCCGGGCCCACCAAAACGGCGCATGGCTGGGCTGCTCCAGCCGCAGAAGTCTGGGCCGCAAGCCCGCCAGCCGCCTCGGCGATCGGCTGACCACCCCCGGTCTCGTCCCCCACCAGTAAGCGGCGGTTCTCAGGCCACGAAGCCAGTAAATCGGTCAAGGGCACGGGCTCACCGACCTCGGGCACGGTCAAGCGCTCGCATTGTTCAGCCGCTTCGACGGCATTGGCCCGCAACCGGCCGGTATTCACGCGGGTCATTTGGGTTCGCGCCGTCATCACGGGGATAAGGCGGCTGACACCAAGTTCGGTCGCCTTTGCGGCAACAAAATCGATGCGTCCGCGCTTTATCGGCGCGAAGGCCAGCCACAGATCGGGCTCGGCGGTCTGTGGCCGCAGGCTTCCGTCGACGCTGAGCTCGACCGAACGCTTACCAAGGGAGGTTACTCGACCCTCCCATTCACCATCGCGGCCGTTGAACAGCGACACCGTGTCGCCCGCGGCCGCCCGCATCACGTTGGTAAGGTAGTGAGACTGCTCCTTGCCGAGCACGATCCCCACCCCACCGGACAGATCATCGGTGATGAACAAACGCAATTTCGGCAGCCGCGGTGCAGCCGTTTGATCGGGAGAGTTTGGGGGTTCTGTAGACAATGGGCTAACAATAGTTGTGGTGACCGACTCGCAACATCATAACGCCAGTGACATACCGCGCGGCAACTGGGTCGACCGGCTGACGCCTCGGGCAACGCATCCCTATCTGCGCCTCGCGCGGTTCGATCGGCCAATCGGTACCTGGCTCCTGTTGCTGCCGGGCTGGTGGGCGCTGGCGCTGGCGCCCGACGGCGGCTGGCCTGACCCCTGGCTATTCGCGCTATTCGGTATCGGCGCCATTTTGATGCGCGGCGGCGGCTGCGTGATCAACGACCTGTTCGACCGCGACTTCGACGCCCGCGTCGCCCGCACCGCCGACCGGCCAATCGCGTCCGGAGCGATTTCGGTGCCGCGCGCGCTGGTCTTTCTCGCTGCCTTGTTCGGCGTGAGCCTGCTGATTTTGCTCCAGTTCAACCTGTTTGCAATCGTCGTCGGCGCGTTGAGCCTGGTTCTTGTTGTCCCTTACCCGCTGATGAAACGCATCACTTGGTGGCCGCAGGCTTGGCTCGGCTTGACCTTCAACTGGGGCGCCTTACTGGGCTGGGCAGCGGTGCGCGGCGACATCGCCGCACCGGCGCTCATTCTCTACGTCTCCGGCTTCTTCTGGACACTCGCCTACGACACCATTTACGCCCACCAGGACAAAGAAGACGACGCTCTGGTCGGTATCAAATCGACCGCCCGCTTACTCGGCGACAACTCGCGGCCATGGATTGCCGGCTTCTTTGCCATCTGTCTCATACTGCTCGCGCTTGCCGGTTGGCGCGTCGGCCTCGCTTGGCCGTTCTATGCCGGGCTTGGGTTGGCCACAATTCACGCCATATGGCAAACGGTAAGCGCCGATTTCGGCAATCCCAAGAACTGCCTCGCCCGCTTCAAGTCCAATCGCGACCTCGGCCTCATCGTGCTGGCCGCTATCGTCGCCGGCCAAGTGATCTAGCCGCTCACCCCTGTGGCGCAGGGGTCATCAACGAAAGTACGGCCCCCTGAGGGTCCTTGATGACGCCCATGCGGCCAACATTGGGAATATCGAACGGCGCCATCAAAACCACACCGCCCAGATCGGCTGCCTTCGCGATCGCCTCATCGACATCGTCGACGGCGACATAGGACATCCAATGGGGCGGGGTTCCTTCTGGCACACCCTCCGGCATGGCCATCAAACCGCCGGCCATCTCGTCACCAGATTTGAGAATCCAATAGGTGCCGCCGCTCACATTGGGCATCTCGTCGAAATCCCAACCCAGCACTTTGCTATAGAAGGCCTTCGCGCCGTCGACATCGGTCGTCGACAACTCATTCCAATAAAACGTGCCGTGGTTCGCCATTCTCGTCTCCTCTCCGAGCATATACTTAACCAATAAGTTAAGTATATCTTGAGCCGTGAAACAAAACAATGACCGTTAGACTCGCCCTTCGGTGACAATTTCATGGGCCGCATGCTGGCCCTCTACCGCAGCCTCTAACAGCTGCTGCACGCGTGTCGCCCGTAATTCGGCGTCATTGATGTGGGCGTGCACGAAATCAGCGAGCGCCACACCCGGAGCCAAACGGTCCCGCATGAGCGCTAACGCATCGATTTGGCCGAGCGCGCCGTGCCGGCGGTTCTCCGCAGCCACCTCGGCCAGCGCGATGGGTTCACCCTCGCGGGCCACATGCCCGCGGAAACTCAGATAGGCATAAGCCTCGTTCAACTCGCCCTCTTCCGCCAGTTGCAACGTAATGCCGGTCAATCGAACGTAGTGATAGTTGTCCCATTCGGTGGGGTGCATTGCCGCCAACTGGTCGTCGTCGAGCCAATTAACCGCCACCGAGACAGTCGTGCCATCGACGTGACGCAGCGCCGCCGGCAAAGAACCGTAGGACGAGAAATGCGCCGAATAGACAACGTCGTGGTCGATGAGCCGGCCGCGCTGGACCGGGATCGGCGCATGCCGGGTGCCGTATTTCTGGCGTAGCCGCTGGGGCGACTGGTTGGAGCCATAGCCGATGACCGGATAGCGCCCCTTAGTCAGCGACCGGTCGAACGGCCGGGCCTCGCCCTCCACAAACGTGAAGGACGTTTGCGTGATGTCGTAGGGGTAGCCGGCCGCACGCTTCAGCACCGGATCGGTCCGAAAGGGTTCGCGTTCCATGGCAACCATGTTGCCGCCAAGGCGTGCCCCCGACAAGCGGCTTGAGCTTAGGCTTCCTCGATCCGGTAGCGCGAGAACCCGTCATCGACGGTGGCCCAGGCCTTGCCGCGCCAGACTTCCATGGCATCGGCATACTTTGCGAACGGACCGAGCCGCTCCTCGGTGGCACCGCGTGCGAGCTTGCGGAATTGCGTATCGGCATACTGGCCGCCGACGACCCAAAATGACGCGCCTCCCTCGCGCACGATCCGGTAGCGGACATGACAATCGTCGACCGCCGCCATAGAGACGCCGGCCCACATCTCGCGCGCTTCCTCCTCGGAATCGTAAGGGCCGAAACGCCGTTCGGATTCGCCGTCCACGAACTTGGTAAATTTCGTATCGGTGTAGGTTCCGCCAACCACCCAGTATTTTTCCGCCATGCCGTCCTCGAAAAATCAACCAGGGCCGCCCGAAAAGGCGGCTTATCGACCGCCTTGATTATCGCCCGTGACAGTTAGCAACTCGCTAATCCGGCTCGATTGCGTAGCGGGACATAAATTCACCGTGCGGCTATCGAAAAAGTTTCTTCGATGTGGAACGATTAGGGCCTACATGGGTAAAAGGCGTATGCCGCCACTGACACCAGCGCGTGACATCCAAAGTCGATAGTCGACGCAATTGCAGGAAACCTCAGATGAGCCTCGAACCTTCCGCCGACGACCGTAGTTTGCTCGACGATCTGCTTAAGACCGCCAAAACGCGCGGCGCCGACGATGCCGACGGCGTGTTGGTCCGCTCGACCTCGCTGGCCCATGCGCAAAGGCTCGGCGAGATCGAAAAGCTCGAACGCGAGGAAAGTTTCGATCTGGGCTTGCGGGTTTTTCGCGGCCAAAAGCAGGCCATCGTGTCGTCGACGGACCTTAGTGCAGAGGCTCTCGACGAGTTGGTGGACCGTGCACTGGCAATGGCGACCACCGTGCCCGACGACCCGTGGTGCGGATTGGCCAGCGCCGATCAACTCGCCAGCGATGCGCCCAAGTTGGATATGGTCGACGGCGCGGAACCAAGCGGCGATGATCTCGTCGCCATGGCGCGCACGTGCGAAGACGCCGCCCGGGCGGTCGATGGAGTAACGAATTCCGAAGGTTCCGAAGCCGGATGGAGCTCGACCCAGGTGACGCTGGCGGCAACCAACGGATTTTCCGGCGCTTACGCCCGCACCGACTTCGGCGTTAGCGTCTCGGTACTCGCCGGCGAAGGTACCGACATGGAGAGCGACTACGACTTTAGCCAAGCGGTGTTCCGCGCCGACCTCGACGATCCGGCCACCATCGGCACCAACGCGGGCGAACGCGCAGTGCGCCGCCTCGGCGCGCGCAAGATGCCGACCGCTGCAGTACCGGTCGTCTACGACCCAAGGGTTGCGGGCGGACTTCTCGGCCATCTGACCGGCGCGATCAGCGGACCCGCGGTCGCCCGCGGCACCAGCTTTTTGAAAGACAGCCTCAACGAAGCCGTTTTCGCACCGGGCATCACCATCGTCGACGACCCGCACCGCCCCCGCGGCCTGCGCTCGAAACCCTTCGACGGCGAAGGCTTGGCGAATGCAAAGATGAACTTGGTCGAGAACGGCGTATTGATGACCTGGCTGCTCGATTTGGCCTCGGCGCGCCAGCTCGGATTGACGAGCACCGGCCGAGCGGCACGCGGCACCTCGGCCCCGCCCAGTCCAGCCCCCACCAACCTCTATCTGGAGCCGGGCAACCAAACGCCGGACGAGTTGATGGCGGATATCGACAGCGGGTTCTACGTCACCTCGCTAATGGGGATGGGCGTCAACGGTGTGACCGGCGACTACAGCCGCGGCGCCGGCGGATTCTGGATCGAGGGCGGCAAGCTGTCCTTTCCGGTAAGCGAAATGACGATTGCCGGCAACCTCAAGGATATGTACCGGAATCTGCGCCCGGCGAACGATTTGGCGTTCCGGTATGGCACCAACGCGCCGACCGTGCGTATCGACGGCATGACGGTCGCTGGCGCCGGCTGAACGGGAACCGCCCCGCTAGCGGGGCTTCGCGCCGGCATGGTATACCCATGCGCGCATGACGCAGGGGCCGCGCGCCATTGACCGAACCGACACAGAATACACAAGCGCCTGACGCGACCACCCGCGCACTCGTCACCCGGCTGTGGCGCGACTGGATGCGGGCTCATCTGCCGCAACTGGCGCTCTCGCTTCTTTTGATATTCATCGTCGCCGGCCTAGCGGGAGCGTTCACGCTGTTGATCGAGAGGTCGGTCGACCTGCTGGAGGAGCGCGACTGGCAACAATTTCTTTGGATGCCGATCGCGATCGTCGTGCTCGCCATCATCAAAGGCCTGACCGGTTACGCGCAGACGGTCGTCAGCCAGTCGGTGGCGCTACGCATCATCAACCGGATTCAGAAAGCGATGTTCGCCCATCTGATGCGGGCCGATATTGCCAGCTTCCACGAAACGGCGAGCGGCACGCTGATGTCGCGGTTCACCAACGACGTAAACATGATGCGCGACGCACTATCGAAGTCACTGGTCTCCCTGGTGCGCAGCGCGGTAACCGCCACCGTGCTGGTTGGCTTTATGTTCTACTACGACTGGTTGCTGGCGCTGATCATCGTTGTTCTGTTACCGATCGGTGGCCGTCCTGTAATGCGGATTGGCCATCGCATACGCCGTGCCGCGACCAACGCCCAACAGGAAATGGGCGACCTGACGGCTAACCTCGATCAGGCTCTCACCGGGGTCAGGCTCATCAAATCCTACCGGATGGAAGCCTACGAGCGGGACCGCGCCAACAACTTGTTCGAGCGCATCTACCTCCTGGTCATGAAAATCGTGAAGGCGCGCTCGCGCACCTACCCGATCCTCGAAAGTCTGGGGGGCGTCTCGACTGCGGCAATTCTCGCGTTCGGCGGCTGGCGCGTCATTTCCGAGACCGGAACGCAAGGCGAATTCGTCGCATTTCTCACCACCGTGGTCATCGCCTTCCAGCAAATACGCCCCATGGGCGCGCTCAACGCCAGCCTCCAGGAAGGCCTCTCGGCCATACACCGCAGCTTCGTCCTGCTCGATACGGAACCGACCATCGTCGACCGGGCCGGCGCTAAACCCCTTGAAGATTGCCGAGGCGCTATTGCCTTCGAAAACGTGGATTTCTCATACGAAGACGAAATTCCAGCCCTGAGCGACATCTCGTTCGCCATACCGCCAGGGCAGACGGCAGCTCTCGTGGGACCGAGCGGTGCGGGAAAATCCACTATCCTCAACCTGATCCCGCGCTTCTACGACGTCGGCGAGGGGCGGGTCACAGTAGACGGCGCCGATGTTCGCGACCTCACCCTGGCCAGCCTGCGGTCACAAATCGCACTCGTTAGCCAGGATGTCACCCTGTTCGACGATACCGTGGCGGCAAACATTGGCTTCGGCAGGCCCGAGGCTTCCCGCGACGAAATCGTCACCGCGGCGAAAGCGGCAGCAGCCGACGAGTTCATCGGTGAGCTACCGGAGGGCTACGACACGGTCGTCGGCGAGCGCGGCACCAAATTGTCGGGCGGGCAGCGCCAGCGTATCGCCATTGCGCGCGCGATGGTTCGCGATGCGCCAATCTTGTTACTCGACGAAGCCACCAGCGCCCTCGACGCCGAAGCCGAGCGGCAAGTACAACAAGCGCTCGAGCGGCTTACCCAAGGGCGAACGACGTTGGTCATTGCCCATCGCCTCGCCACCGTCATGGGAGTCGATGTTATTTACGTTATCGACGAAGGACGCATCGCCGAAGTCGGCACCCACGCCGAGCTCCTCGCCAAAGGAGGGCTCTATTCGCGGCTCAGTAAACTTCAGTTTCGCGATGCTCCAACCGAAGGAGAGTCCATGGCGGACACCGCGCAGGACGAACCTTTGAGCGCTCCCGCGCCAGCATGAGTTGCTCATGAGTGAAACGGGGGCTACCGCAGAACCCGCTGCCAGGCCGGACCGTACGCCGCCATTGCTCGGCCTCTACCGCGCGCTCACAACGGCGGGGCTACCGCTGATTCAACTCCTGCTGCGGCGGCGGGTGGCGCGGGGTAAAGAAGACCCTGCCCGTATCGAGGAGCGCCGCGGGGTTGCGTCATTGCAACGCCCGGACGGACCTCTACTTTGGCTCCATGCTGCAAGTATCGGTGAAGCGCAGTCGGTTCTGGTGCTAATCGACCGGCTCACCCGCGAGCGGCCCACGCTCAACGTCTTAATGACAACCGGAACCATCACATCGGCAAGCTTGATGGGCGAGCGCCTGCCCAAACGGGCGCTCCACCAGTTCGTGCCCATCGACCGGCCGGCTTGGGTGCGCCGTTTTCTCCGCTACTGGCGGCCCGACATGGCGATATGGGTTGAATCGGAGCTGTGGCCGAACTTGCTGCTTGAAACGGCAGATCGGGGGGTGCCTATGGTGTTGCTCAACGCCCGCATGTCCGCCGATTCGCATACTGGCTGGCAACGCGCCCGCGGCCTCGCTCACCGCTTGCTATCAAGCTTCTCGCTGGTTTTGGCGCAAGACGAGACCATCGCCAACCGCCTGCGCGACCTCGGGGCCGCCCCGGTGAGCGTGTCGGGCAATCTGAAAACCGCCGCCGCCCCCTTACCGGCCACCGCCACGGAATTGCTCGCGCTGCAGGACGCTATCGGAGATCGCCCGGTGTGGTTCGCCGCCAGCACCCACGAGGGCGAAGAAGTTATGGTCGGCCAAGCTCATGCCTCCGTCGCCAACAAGATTCCCGGCTTGCTGACCATCCTGGCGCCGCGCCATCCGCAACGGGGAACAGAAATCGCGACCCAGCTGCGACGGCAAGGTCTGACGGTCGCACAAAGGTCCCGATCCGAACCGATCGCCGATGACGTGGATATCTATCTCGCCGACGGCACCGGCGAGCTTGGCCTGTTCTATCGCATCGCGCCGGTCGCGTTTGTCGGCGGCTCGCTTATCCCCCATGGCGGGCAAAACATGCTGGAAGCCGCGGTTCTCAAATGCGCTATCCTGCACGGACCCCATATTGCCAATTTCGAGACGGTCGCCGAGGGCTTGGCGCAAGCAGGCGCGAGCCGCCAGGTCGGCGATGCCGACGCGCTGGCGGCAGCGGTCGAGGCACTGCTGACCGGGCCCGACGATGCCACCCGAATGGCCGAAGCCGCCGCCGCGGCTGCGGCGACCCATGACGGCGTTCTCGATCGTGTGATGGCAGATTTGTCGCCATTGATCGACAAGATCGCACCGCGTGGTTCATGAAAGCGCCGGCGTTTTGGTACAGCGAACCCGGCGCGGCGGCCGCAGCACTTGCGCCGCTCGCCGGCCTATATGCGCTGGCGAGGGGCCTTAAGAACCGGTTCGCCACAACAGAGCACGCTGCTGTTCCCGTCGTCTGCGCCGGCAACTTGGTCGCTGGTGGCACCGGCAAAACCCCGGTGGCACTGGCTTTAGCGTCACTGCTCACCGAACGCCAGATCGCCTTTCTGACCCGCGGGTATGGCGGCACACAAGCCGGCCCCGTTTGCGTCGAACCGGACCGCCACAGCGCCGACGACGTGGGCGACGAGCCCCTGTTACTGGCTCGCGCCGCGCCGACCTGGGTGGCCCGCGACCGCGTGGCTGGCGCTGTGGCCGCCGTTGCCGCCGGCGCCGAACTCATCATCATGGACGACGGGTTTCAAAATCCGTCGCTTGCCAAGGATTTCAGTTTGATCGTCGTCGACGGCGCCACCGGCTTCGGCAATGGCCGTCAACTCCCCGCCGGCCCGCTGCGCGAGCCCATTGCCGCGGGCTTAGCACGCGCCGATGCGGTAGTGATCGTCGGAGACGACGAAACCCGCCTCGCGGAGGCTCTGCCCAACGATGTTCCGGTCCTCAAGGCCCGTCTGACCCCGACGGTGGACTCCGAGAGTCTGAGGGGCGAAAGAGTTGTCGCGCTGGCCGGGATCGGTCGCCCCAAAAAGTTTTTCGCCACGCTGGAGGAAATGGGGTGCGCCCTGGCGGCGCATCACGCGTTCGCCGATCACCACCGGTACTCCACCGATGAGGTCGAGAATATCTGCGCCGAGGCCGCAGCGCTCGACGCCATACCGGTGACGACGGAGAAAGACTGGGTGCGCCTGCCCCCCGCCACGCGCTCGATGGTGCAAACCGTACCGGTAATCCTCGAATGGGAGGACGAAAGCCGAGTAAGGGCGCTGCTATCGAAGTCTATCGATAGCTAGCGCGCATGAACGCAGCTACTTGGCGGCTTGCTTCAGGACGAGTTCAGGATCGAGGCGCACATTAAACCAGTTGATGCGCCAATCGAGATGCGGTCCGGTGGCGCGCCCCGTCGCGCCGACGGTTCCGATGTGTGCACCCTGGGCGACTCTGTCGCCAACTGCCACGTCGACCGACTCCAAATGAGAGTAGATCGTGGTAACCCCGTGGCCATGATCGATCGCCACCGTGCCGCCGGTATAAAATAGGTCGGCTTCGGCCAAAACCACCTCACCCGCCGCCGAGGCGCGAATCGGCGTATTCGTCGGCGCGGCGATATCGAGGCCGAGATGGGGGCGACGCGGCTCGCCGTTGAGAATGCGCTGACTGCCATAACGTCCGCTGATCCGCCCCGGCGTCGGCAACACAAAACCATCTATGAAGATCGTAGATTCGGTATCGCGCGCCCGCGCCGCATTAATCAACGCGCCCTCGCGCCGAATCCGCTGCAAATCCGCCTCCGACGGCGTCACTTTGCGCGGCGGCAAGCCGTCGATCCGTTCGATCTGCCATTGCCGGGTCACAATCGCCAAAGTTCGTGTTTCGACGCGCCCGTCCGCATGGGTGAGGGTCAACGTCGCTTCGGCCTCATGATCACGGCCAATCCCAAACACAAATGTTCCGTTTTCAGGATCGACCCGCAAGGCACGCCCATCGAACGATACCTTCATTCCCGGATCCGCCGTACCAATTATCAGCGCACCCTGGGTCAACGGCCCGTTTAGTTCGAGCGCCGCCGCCGGTGTTGCGGTCAGCAGAATCCACGCTGCGACAACCGAGACCGCTTTCACAGCAAACGCCCCTGGGAATCGTCCGCCGGCTTGCCGCTGCGTTTCGCCGACGGTTTCTTTTTCGCTCTCGGTTTCCTCGGTGCCGGCGGCGCGCCGCCTCCCGCGCCCACCGACGAGACCACCGCCTCGGCACGTCCGTCGTCTTTAAACGCCAGCGATATGTCGTCACCCGGCGACAGCATATCGGCGGCGGTCACCGGATCGCCCGCGCCGTCACGCACCACGACAAACCCGCGGTCGAGCACGCCCTTGTAGGAATAGCTCTCGAGCAGCTTGCATACATTTTCCAAGTACTGAGCCCGGGTTTGAAAGATCGCCTGTCCCAGGCGGGGAAGGCGTTCGCCATTCTGGAGGACGACCGCTAAGTCCTGACGCTTGCGCGCGACACTATCTCCGGGCCGGCCAAGCTGACGCGCCGCCTGATCGATCCGCTGCCGTCGGTCGCGGACCAGTCGCGTTACCGCCGGGCCCAACCGCTCCGCCCAATCGTCGGTCCGCTGCATGGCCGCCTCAAGCAGCCGCCGGGGCTCGGGCAAGCCACGGGCGAGGCCCGTTAGATGCTGGCCCAATCCGCCGAGATGGCGGGTCATAGCGCCGAATAGCCGGGCGCCATCGTCGGCGAGCTGTGCCAGCAGTTCGGCGCGCACGGGTACGGCCAGTTCCGCCGCTGCCGTCGGTGTCGGGGCGCGGCGATCGGATGCAAAATCGATCAAGGTGGTGTCGGTCTCATGGCCGATTGCCGAGATCAGGGGAATCGCGCTCGCCGCCGCTGCGCGCACGACATTTTCCTCGTTGAACGCCATCAAATCTTCCAGCGAGCCGCCACCGCGCGCCACGATCAGCAAGTCGGGCCGCGGCACGTCGCCGCCAACGGCAAGCTCGTTGAAACCGGCGATGGCCGCGGTCACCTGTTCGGCGGCGTCAGTACCCTGCACCAGAACGGGCCACAACAAAACATGGCGCGGAAAACGGTCGTTTAGGCGATGCATGATGTCGCGGAACACCGCCCCGGTTGGCGAGGTAATTACGCCGATGACCTCCGGCAGATACGGCAACGCCTGTTTGCGGTCCTCGTCGAACAAGCCTTCGGCGGCGAGCCGCTTGCGCCGCTCTTCGATCATCTTGAGCAGCGCGCCCTCGCCGGCGACTTCCATGCGTTCGATGACGAGCTGATACTTCGAACGCGCGGCATAGGTGGTGATGCGCCCAGTGGCGATCACCTCGAGCCCATCTTCCGGTTCGATTTCGAGCTTGCCCGCTGTGCCGCGCCAACACACCGCATCCATATTGGCGTCGGCATCTTTCAGCGCCATGTAAAGATGACCGGAAGCAGCGCGTTTAAATCCGGAAACTTCACCACGCACCCGCACATAGCCGAAAGTATCCTCGACGACGCGTTTCAGCGCGCCGCTAAGCTCGGCGACGCTATAGACCGGCGGCTCATTGCTTCCGGCGGCGTCAGATGGTTGGCTGTCGAAGGCGGGCGGGTTCATCTATTCAGCCGGCGTGATAAAAGACTGGGACTACGAAACAAGGATCGAACATGCGGGTACTGGTTGTTGGCGGTGGCGGGCGCGAACACGCGCTGTGTTGGGCTATTTCGGCATCACCGTTGTGCGAGGCGCTTTATTGTGCCCCCGGAAATGCCGGTATCGCCCAGGAAGCCGAGTGCGTCCCGATCGCCGCCGATGATATCGAAGCTCTGCTGCGCTTCGCCACCGAAAACGCTATCGATTTCGTTGTCGTCGGCCCGGAGGCAGCGTTGGTGATGGGGCTGGTCGACCGGCTCGCCGAGGCCGGGATCAAAGCCTTCGGACCGAGTGCCGCAGCCGCCATGCTCGAGGGTTCGAAGGGCTTCATGAAGGACCTTTGCGCCAAATACGGTATCCCGACCGCCGCGTATGGCCGGTTCACCGACGCGGAGAAGGCCAAAGCCCATATCGAGCACACCGGCGCCCCCATCGTCGTCAAAGCCGACGGGCTCGCCGCTGGCAAGGGCGTCACCGTGGCGCAAACGGTCGAAGAGGCGCTGGCGGCGGTTGACGCCGCGATGACCGACAGCGCATTCGGCGCGGCCGGACAGGAACTTGTCATCGAAGAGTGCATGGTCGGCGAGGAGCTCAGCTTTTTTGCCTTGGTCGACGGCAAAACGGCCCTGCCCCTGGTCGGCGCCCAGGATCACAAAGCGGTCGGCGACGGCGACACTGGTCCCAATACCGGCGGCATGGGCGCTTACTCGCCAGCACCCACGCTGACCGAAGCGCTGCAGGCGGAGATCATGGAGCGCATCGTTACGCCGACGGTCGAGGGCATGGCGGCGGAGGGAACGCCGTTCAAAGGCGTGCTCTACGCCGGCCTGATGCTGACCGACGAAGGCCCCAAGCTGCTCGAATACAATGTCCGGTTCGGCGACCCCGAATGCCAGGTGCTGATGATGCGGCTACGCTCGGACATTCTGCCGGCGCTCGTTGCGTCGTGCGATGGCGTGCTCGACACCTTCGATTTGCGCTGGGCTGACGACGCTGCGCTGACCGTCGTTATGGCCACCCAGGGCTACCCCGGGAGTTACCCGAAAGGCAGCGAGATCAGGGGCCTCGACGCGATAAGGCTCGACGACGCCATCATCTTCCATGCCGGCACCAAGGCAGACGGCGAACGATTGCTGGCGAATGGCGGACGGGTGCTGAATATCACCGCGACGGGTTCCACCATCAGCGAGGCTCAGGCCAAGGTCTACGACGCAATTGAAAAGATCGACTGGCCCGAAGGGTTTTATCGCCACGACATCGGTTGGCGCGCCGTCGCCCTGGGGGTGTAAAGCCGGCCCTCATCTGTCTGCAGGCTTAGGATGAGGGTTCCGCGTCTAGTAAAACCGCGAAATCACAACGCAAAAGCGCACTCACTTTAGGTCCATGCCGAAGAAGCACATGAAGGGCCGCAATTCCGGCATCATCCGATGGGTCGTGCTTTCGGCGCAAACCTCAATTTCCTCAAATCCAAGTTTTGCATAGAGACCCTGCATTTCGACATTCACCTTGAGTGTATCAACCAGCAACCTCGATAATCCCATCTCACGGGCGGCCTGGATACGAAGCTCGACCAGGTGGCGTCCCAAACCGCTACCGCGCGCCTCCGGCTTGACGTAAAGCCGTTTCAATTCCCCTTTGTCGGCATCGATGGTTTTGAGCGAACCGCAGCCAATCCAATCGCCATTGGCATCACGCGCAACGTACAGGCGTCCTTGCGGCGGCAAAAACAGGTCTACCTCGTCCCAAAATTCTTTTAGCGCTGCCTCTGCGCGGCCCGAGACGCTGCCGCCCATGTTCTGTAGCCGCGAGATCATCAGTTCGTAATATTCTCCAAGCAAGGCGTTCATTGGCTCGCGGTCGGGCGCGCGCTGACAAAGTGAAACCTCGTACGATTTACTGCTCATATTCATCTCTAAATATTCAATATCGGTTTTCTTTAAATAGGGTGCGGGGCTTTTGCGCCAAACCGATAAGCCAAGATTTTATAGGCGAGCTTCGCCGCCAGGAAATTACACGCGTGGAATCCGTCGATCGGCGCGAGCTCGACGATGTCCGCGCCAACGATCTTGCCCGCAGCCTCGCTGGCGGCCTTAATGATCGGCATTGCGTCGTCCCAGAACAAACCACCGGGCTCCGGCGTCCCCGTTGCCGGCATCAGGCTGGAATCGAACCCGTCTAGATCGAAGGTCAGATAAACTGGCCGCCCGGCCAGCCGGGAAATGATTTGGCCAACGTCCCAAGAAGCCCGATCCTTGGCCCAATAAATGTCGATGCGATCCCGGTTGGCTTCGAGGAAGGAAACCTCTCCAGCCGATATATTGCGAATGCCGACCGACACCAGGCTTACCCCCGGATTATCCAGACACCGCCGCATCGCGGCCGCATGGGAATAGAACTCGCCGTCATAGCCGTCGCGCAAATCCGCATGGGCGTCGAACTGCAGGACGACCAGATCGTCGTGGCGCGCAACGAACGGACGAATCGCGCCTGCCGTTAGCGAATGTTCACCGCCAAAGATAAGCGGAAAACGATTGTTAGCGAGGATTTCCTCAACAACTCCCGCTAACTGGCCAAGCGCAGGCTCGATACCCGGTTGCAAAGAGAACGGTGCTAGAGTTGCCAAATTTAAATCGCGGAACGGCTCGCACCACAATTCTTCGTCGAACAGCTCGACCTGGTGGGACGCCTCGATGATCGCCTGCGGCCCCTTAGCTGTACCGCCGCCATAAGTGACCGATGCCTCCAAGCCGAACGGCACGATGGTAACGCCAGGCTTTCCTGTCGCACCATTGGCTTCGCGGTCGTTCAGGCCAAGAAACCCTTTCGCTGGCTGTAGGGTCTCCATAAGCCGCGCTATCGGTAAATCGAGGTAAAACGCCGCCGGCGCCGGTTTTTCCAGTGGCCGCGGTGATAGGCGTCACTCGCGAGCAACGGGATGACGCTGCCCGCCTCCGCGAACACCATCTGCTCCATCGCCGTATCGACCTTACCCCAGGACGACGCCTCCTTAAGGGTCGAGCTGCTGCAAGCGCCGTCGCGAACGTCGGCTACCGTGATCTGGACCGCATATTTGTGCATCTCCACCGGCTTACCGAGCATCTCGGCGCAGACCACCGTGTCTTGGGCGAAGTTCTTGGGTACACCTCCACCCACCATGAGCAGGCCGGTGGTGCCGGCCTCGACCTTGAGGTCGGTAAGTTCGCGGAAATCGCGGATCGAGTCGATGGTCAAATGACGTTCGGGGTTGCGGTCCTGGTACATCACCAAGCCAAACCCGGCGCTTGAATCGGTAAAGGCGGGGCAGAACACCGGCACGTCGTTCTCATAGGCGGTCTGCACCAATGAGCCCTCCTTGCGGGCCTTGCCCGACGCCAGATAAGCGCCCATCGCGCGGATGAATTCGCGTGACGTGTGCGGGCGAGGCTCCAGCCCGTTGGCGATCTCGGCAATCGCGTTGTCGCACGACTGGAGATCTGCCTCGTCGATGTAGGTATCGTAGATCCGGTCGATCGCGAGATCCCGCAGATAGGTGTCGTCGATCCCGCTGTCGCCGTGAAAGTGGCGAAAGCCCAAAGCCTCGAAAAAATCCATATCGACGATACTGGCGCCCGTCGCGACCACCGCGTCGACCATGTTGTGTTTTATGAGATCGGCATAGACCTGCATGCAGCCGCCCGCTGACGTCGATCCGGCCAACGTCAAGATGATCGAACAGGACTCGTCTGCGAGCATGGCGTTGTAGATATCGGCCGCCCGCGCCAGATCGCGCGACGTGAACGACATTTTTGCCATGGCATCGACGATCTCGCGGGCGTCGAATGCCGTCATATCGATATGCTCGACAGGTGTGCTCAAAAGCGCGGCTTTTTCGCTCTCGTTTCGATAGTCGGAATGGGGATTTATGGTCATTGGTCGGTTCCCAATTTACCGTAGCGGCGAGTACCGCTGACGGCGCGTAGTGGCGGATATGAGGACAGCAACGGCTGATCGCTCAGGATCGCCGTTTCGTCGGAATAAAAGCCATTGAACTGGGTGCGCATGGTGGCCCCATAGGCACCGGTCTGGCCGACTTCGATGTAGTCGCCCTCGCGCATATCGTCGGGCAACATGAAGGGCCCCCTCATGAAATCCATACCGTCGCAGGTCGGGCCATAGAAAGAATAGGGAGTAAGGTCGCGCGAGGTGGCCCCGTCCGGGCGAACCGCGCGAACAGGATAGACGAAGCCCGGCGCGCCGGCATCGAATAGGCTGCCATAGGTACCATCATTGATGAATAGGTGCTCGCCGCGGCGATGATCGACCCGCACGATTGTTGATGCCGCCTCCGCGACCAGCGCTCTACCCGGCTCGGCCCAAACCTCGCATAAATCACCGATCGGCACGCGCCGGAGAGCCGCCGATATCTCGGTCATATAGGCATCGAGCGGCGGTGGTGACATACCGGCATAGGCGGACGGAAACCCCCCGCCGACGTCAACGATATCGAGCATAACGCCGGACGACCGGATAATATCGCCGACCCTTCCGAGGGCGGTACCGAACGACGACGGGTCCATGCATTGAGACCCAACATGGAAACAAACCCCAACATGGGCGGCGACCGAACGAGCCTCCATTAGCAGGTCAACGGCTTCCGATGAAGCGATGCCAAACTTGCCCGAAAGGTCGAGCTCTGCATGATCGTTCGGCACAGCGAGGCGCACGAGCAACGTTAGATCGCTCGCGTGCTCCGTCGCCGCGATGATTTTTTCCAGCTCGTCCGGTGAATCGAGAGCGAAGTCGCGCACGCCAAATTCGAAATAGGCATCGCGAATCGCTTCACGGCCCTTCACCGGATGCATGTAAGATAGGCGGGCATCAGGAAAACGTTTGGCAACCAGCTCGATCTCCGCCAGCGACGCAACGTCGAAGCGAACGATGCCGGCGTTGTACACCGCGTCGAGAATCTCGAAGCTCGGGTTCGATTTAACCGCATAGAGAATTTCGCCGGGGAAATGACCCCTGAAATAACGCGCCGCTTGGATAGCGGCATGAGGCCTCAGACAGGTGACGGGGCTTGTCGGCGCCCAAGCACGAACGAGCGAATTAGCGGACGTAAACAGATCCATCTCATGGAGCCCCCTACGAATCGTTAAACCAAGTTCGCCCGCAACAGTCGGAACGAAACGGCGCGAATTAATCTCAAAATGCGCTGCTGTAAAGCCAAATTTCAGGACGGCCCGTAAGCGTTGCGGCGGACGTGCCGCTAGTAAGCCATTCGATGGAGGCCCGCAGCCAGCACCTTGATTCCGGCAACAATATCCTCGACCGAGGAAAACTCCTGCGTGGTGTGGCTACGACCCTCTCGGCTGCGAACGAAGACCATTGCGACCTTAGCAATTCTCGCAATCTGCTGCGTGTCGTGGGCCGCACCGCTGGCCATGGTCATCGTGGGCACGCCCACCTCCACGGCACCCTGTTGCAGAGTCTCCACCAGCTCAGAATCGCTCAGACAGGCCTTATGCTCCGAGGTTATGCGCCAACTAACCTTGAGGTTGCGGCGCTCGGCAACTTCGCGAATAAGCGCGTCGTGACTCGCACATAGTTCGGCACATGCCGTCGGCTCGGGATGGCGCGCGTCAACAGTGAATTGCACACTGCCGGGAATTATCGTCGCGAAGTTGGGTTCGGTAACGACACGCCCAATAGTGGTAACCGTGGGACGGCCCTGCTGCTCAGCCATGTCGATCAAACGCGAAGCGATTTCGGCGAATCCCGCCATGGGATCGCGGCGCAGGTCCATCGGGAATGCACCGGCATGGTTCCGTTCACCCGTCAACTCGACGACAGTGCCGCGGATGCCGGTAATTCCCGTAACTACAGCGACCGGTAAGCCAGCATCTTCCAGAATCGGACCTTGTTCGATGTGGAGCTCGATAAAGGTGTCGATATCGTCGCGCTTAGCCTCTCCGCACCGGGTGGGGTCGAGACCAACATCGCGCATCGCCGCCGCGATCGTATCGCCGTTACTGTCAACGATAGTCTCCGGATCGTCTGGCCTTATGCCACCGACGAGGGCACGCGATCCCCAGAAATTGGCAGGAAAGCGGCTCGATTCTTCCTCGCATAGCGCGACCGCCTCGAGCGTCCGCCGCGGCATCCCAAATTGCTCGCGCAATGCGCGAAGTGCAATCAAACCACCGACGACGCCCAACGCACCGTCATAGCGCCCACCCGGCGTCGTTGTGTCCATGTGAGAGCCCGTGACAATGCTCCCGCCGCTTTTGCCACCCACCAACCGGCCCCAGACATTACCCACGGAATCGCGGCGAACATCGAGTCCTGCGTCCTCGCACCAACCGGCGTATTGCTCACACGCCGCCACCCATTCGGGTGAATAAACCGTACGCCAAACGCCTGTTTCGCCATAAGCGCCGTGCGCCGCGAGCTCAAAGATGTATTTCTCGACGAGTTGTGGGTCGATGTGGATTTCCATCCCGGTGCTTCCTCGCCGTTGTAGCGTTTCCGCTAGACTGAAAGCTGCGACGGTAAGACGACATGGTCGCGCGTCAATGATTGGAGGTCGGTCAAACCCATCACGCCCATAGTCCGGCGGATTTCGGCGTCGAAGATTTCGAGCGCGCGGGCCGCACCCGCTTCGCCCGCAGCACCGAGCCCATAGAGCGTCGGGCGGCCGATAATCACCGCGTCGGCGCCCAGCGCCAACCCCTTGAGAACATCGCTGCCGCGCCGGAAGCCGCTATCGACAATCACCGTCAACCGGTCTCCCGCCGCCGCGGCAATTGCCGGCAACGCATCGATGGGTGCCACCGCCGCGTCGTTGGCGATGCCGCCATGGTTGGAGACGATCACTCCGTTAGCGCCACAGTCAGCAGCCATCACAGCATCATCGGGGTGGAGAATGCCTTTGACGATCAAGGTGCGTGGCCACATATCGCGGATCCGTCGCAGAAAACCCCAAGTCAACGTATCGTTCTTGGCGAGAAATTCCCGCACCTGCGCGGGGCGAAGCTTGTCGGGAATTTCGATATTCACGTAGCGCGGCATGTGGCCCTCGGCGAGCACATAACGGCCCAAGGTACCGAACAGCCAACGCGGATGGATCAGCGTGTCGATCAGATTCTGCGGTGTGATCCGCACCGGAAACGTCACGCCGTTGCGGATATCGAATTCGCGGTTGTAGGGCACCGTCGAGTCCACCGTCACGACCAGCGCCTCGAACCCCGCATCGCGGGCCCGCACGACCGCCTTGAGCGAGGCCTCCATATCGCGCCAGACATAGAGCTGCGACCATTGGGTGCCGCCACCATCGGCGAGGATCTTCTCCATTGCCGTGTTCGACGTGTTCGCCAGGGTAAACGGAATGCCCGCTTGTGCCGCGGCACGGGCGAGCGCGGTCTCGCCACGATACCAGGCATATCCCGCCGGGCCCGTTGGCCCGATCACCAACGGAAGCGCATGCTGCTTGCCGAAGAGCGTGGTCGCCGGATCGCGCGTCGACGTATCGTTGAGCACACGCGGGAGCAGCTTGATGCGCTCCAGTGCCGCCCGGTTGTGACGCAGGGCGATATCGTCTTCGCTGCCCCGGTCGATGAACTCGAAAAGGGCCTTGGTCAGGCGCCGCCGCGCCATTTGGCGCAGATCTTCGATATTGAGCGCTTTGCGCGATAGATCGGCCACCTGCGCCCTCCCCCAAATGTATCGTGTAGCTCGACCAGCCAAGCACGACGCTACGTTTCGAACAAGTCGCCCGGCCTAGCGGCGTTGAGCGAAAAACTCCTGCAACAACGCACCGCAGCGGCCTTCCTCCAATCCGCCGACGACCTCCGGCGCATGGTGACAGGTCGGCTGCGTATAAATCCGCGGGCCATGTTCAACGCCGCCGCCTTTGGGGTCGTATGCACCGAAATAGAGCCGACGGATGCGGGCGAAGGAGATCGCCGTTGCGCACATGGCGCAAGGTTCTAACGTGACGTAGAGATCGCAGTTGGGAAGACGAGGTGCGCCCACCTTTGCCGCCGCTGCGCGCAACACCAACAATTCCGCATGACCGCTGGGATCACAGTCCGCCTCGACCCGGTTACCGGCGCTAGCTAAGACTTTCCCGCTATCCGCTTCGACCACTACCGCACCGACCGGCACCTCGCCCCGGCTAGCCGCCGCCTCGGCCTCGGTAATCGCCATCTCCATATATCGATCGTCGCTCATGGCCCGACCGTGCCGCGCGCGGGTTCAAATTGCAACGATGCGGGCGCCGGGCGTAAAGTCCGGCCATGGCAAACTCTAAAACCCGGCCCCTGATCGGCATCACCCTCGATTCCGAGGACCCCGGCGGATATTCCAACCTGCCCTGGTACGCCTTGCGCGAAAACTACAGCCAATCGATCACCCAGGCGGGCGGCCTGCCGGTGGCGCTTCCCCATGAGCCGGAACAGGCGGAGGCCTATCTCGACCAAATCGACGGTGTGGTCGTCACCGGGGGTGCGTTCGACGTCGATCCCGCAATCTTCGGCGCCGAGCAGCGTCACCCCACGGTCACGACCAAGGACCGCCGAACTGAGTTCGAGTTGGCGATTACCCGCGGCGCGATTGTGCGCGATATGCCGGTGCTCGGGATCTGCGGCGGTCAGCAACTGCTGCATGTCGCGCTGGGCGGCAGCTTAATCCAGCATATTCCCGATGAGATCGAAGGGGCGCTGGCCCATGAGCAGCCCAACCCACGCGACGAGCCAGGCCATTCGGTGAAGGTCACCAAAGGCAGCCTGCTGCACAAGATCGTCAAGGCCGATGAGCTTCAGGTCAACAGCGCGCACCATCAGGCGGCAAAAGGCGCGCCCCAGGGCGTTATCGTCAATGCCATTGCGCCCGATGGCGTGATCGAGGGCATCGAAGCGCCCGGGCAGCGTTTCTGCCTCGGCGTTCAGTGGCACCCGGAATATGGCGTCTCCGCCGGCGATGGCGCGATCTTCGAGGCGTTTGTCGAGGCCTCGGCGAAGACCACGACATGACGGCGGAGTCGCCAAGCTTTCTGAATAAAGTCCGCCTCGATGACCGCGTTGCCGTGGTAACCGGCGGCGGAAGCGGTCTCGGCCGGGCATCGGCCAAAGCGTTGGCCGAGCTAGGCGCCTTTGTCGTGGTTACCGATCGGGACGAAGCAGCGGCACAGGCGGTTGCCGAAGAAATCGCCAGCGCCGGCGGCAAGGCCAGCGCCGAGACGATGAACGTCTCCTACGAAGAACAGATCGACACCACACTCGATACCGTCGCCGCCGCTCATGGCCGCCTCGACATCTTGGTCAATAGCGCCGGTATCGGCGGCTATCCGGGTGCCCTCGACATGGAAACCGATGTCTGGCGGAAAATCGTTCAAGTAAACCTGGATGGCACGTTCTTATGCGCCCGCGCAGCAGCGCGCCACATGGTAGCGCAAGAGAGCGGTGCTATCGTCAATATCGCGTCGATGTACGGCTTGATCGGTAGTGTTCTAAAAACCAACACCGCCTATCAGGCGTCCAAGGGCGGTGTCGTCAACATGACACGGGCGCTCGCCCTGGAGTGGGCGGAACACAAGGTCCGGGTCAACGCGGTCGCACCCGGTTACGCAGCCACACAACTGACCGAGTGGCTACTGTCGAAGAGCGACCAACGCGCACAGATCGAAGGATTAACCCCGATGGGCCGCCCGGTTGAGCCCCACGAAGTCGCAGCCGCTGTGACGTTCCTGGCGAGCGATGCGGCGTCGATGGTGACCGGCCATACGTTGCCGGTCGATGGCGGCTGGGTCGCCGGCTGACGGTATCCTTCAATGACCCAATCGGATCAGAACCTGACCGGCGAGCGCATCGCTAAAGTAATGGCGCGCGCCGGTTTGTGCTCCCGCCGCGAAGCCGAGCGCTGGATCGCCGACGGCCGGGTGAGCGTCGACGGCGCTATCATCGACAGTCCCGCCCTCAACGTGTCACCCAACGCCGACATCCGGGTCGATGGTAATCCATTGCCCGATCGGCAGCCGACTAAGGTCTGGCGCTATCACAAACCGGCAGGCCGCTTGACCACCCGCAAGGACCCGGAAGGACGGCCGACGATCTATGAGGGCTTGCCGCCAGAACTGGCGACGGCGATCACCGTGGGTCGCTTGGATATGAACTCCGAAGGACTGTTGTTACTGACCAACGACGGCGGGCTGGCGCGCCACTTGGAGCTGCCGTCGACCGGATGGATTCGCAAGTACCGGGTGCGGGTACATGGCAGCGTCGATCCAAAGGCCTTGGAGGGCCTCGTCAACGGCGTCACCATCGATGGTGTAAACTACGGCCCCATAAGTGCCACCCTGGAACGGCAGGTCAACAGCAACGCTTGGATTCTGATGGCGTTGCGCGAAGGCAAGAACCGTGAGATACGCCGGGTGATGGAGCATCTGGGCTATTCCGTCAGTCGGCTGATTCGCACATCGTTCGGGCCGTTCCAGCTCGGCAAACTGCCGCGCGGCAGCGTCGAGGAAGTCCCCGCGCGGGTGTTGGCATCCCATCTGCCCGCGAACCTCAAAACCGATGCTACGGGTCGTCGGCGGTAGGCACGGCGGGCGGCGCATCGCCGCACCGGCAGGCGACTTTGCCCGGCCGACCAGCGACCGCGTGCGCGAAGCTCTGTTCAGTATTCTGGAGAGCAAGCAAGCCCTCGGCGGCGCCCGTGTGCTCGATGGCTGCGCCGGTTCCGGCGCCCTGGGCCTGGAGGCGCTGTCGCGAGGCGCAAGCCACGTTACTTTTTTCGATACCAGTCGCCGCGCCCTTAAGACCGTCGGTGAAAATGTTGCGGCGCTCGGCGAACAATCGGCGGCCGATATTCGTCAAGCCGATGCCACAAACCCGCCGAAGGCCGAGGGATCGGATGCATGTTCGCTCGTCTTTCTCGATGCGCCCTACCGCACCGACATTGCTGAACGGGCGCTGTCCGCGTTGGCCGCCGCCGGTTGGCTCGCCGACCCAGCGCTTGTCATTGTCGAGACCGAGCGAAACGCCAGGCTTGAGCTACCCAATGGTTTCAGCGAATCCGACCGCCGCCACTACGGCTCAACGGAACTACATTTCTTGAACTACCCCGGTTAAGGAGGTTCAGCTCAACGACGGCCGAACAGGCGCTCGATATCGGCCAATTTCAGCTCGACATATGTCGGCCGCCCGTGGTTGCACTGGCCGGCGTGGGGTGTGACTTCCATCTCGCGCAGCAAAGAATTCATCTCGGCAGCATTGAGCTGACGGCCGGCACGCACGCTGCCATGGCAGGCCATCGTGCTGCACACGTCTTCGAGGCGCTCGCGTAGTGCCAGAGCTGAATCCAATTCCGCCAAATCGTCGGCCAAGTCGCGCACCAGAGCCGCGACGTCGGTTTGCCCCAACAGCGCCGGCACCTCGCGAACCACCACCGCGCCGCTACCGAACTTCTCCAGAACCAGACCCAACTCGGCGAGTTCGTCGGCGCGTTCGGCCAGCCGGGTGGCAATGGCATCGTCGAGATCGACCACTTCGGGCAGCAACAGACCCTGGCGCATCACGCCGCCATTCTCCAACGCCGCCTTCATGCGTTCGTAGACGAGCCGTTCGTGGGCGGCGTGCTGATCGACGATGACGATGCCGTCGCCGGTCTGGGCAACGATGTATGTCTCGTGGACCTGAGCCCGCGCCGCCCCCAACGGATGATCGCCACCAGCTGTTTCCGCTTGGTCGCTCTCAAAAGAAACAGGCTCCGCTGCGGGTGCACTGTCGAGCCCCGGAATCTGGCTGTCTAACGGCGCGTGATAGGCCGCCGCGGTTTCGGCCAACTCCTGCGACACCGCCAATCCCGGTGCCGGATAGGTAGTTCGGCCCGTGTAAGGCAAGCCGCTCGCCGGCCGCAGCGCGCCCAACGCGGCATCGGCCACCGTGGTCGACGCCCGGTGACCAGCTTCGGCAAGCGCGTGGCGCAACGCTCCGACGATCAGTCCACGGACGACACCGGGATCGCGGAAGCGAACCTCGGTTTTCGCGGGATGAACGTTCACATCCACCAGCTCGGGATCGATGTCGACGAACAGCGCCACCAAAGGATGACGTTGGCGGGCAAGAAAATCCTGATAGGCACCCCGCACCGCGCCATGCAGCAGTTTGTCACGTACCGGACGGCCGTTGACGAAGAGGTACTGATGACGCGTCGTGTTGCGGTTGAGGGTCGGCAGGCCGGCGAAGCCAAACAGGCGCACGCCGTCGCGCTCGGCGTCGACGCTCAGCGCATTTTCGGAGAAGTCACGCCCCATAACCGCCGCCAACCGGCGCAGCTGCGCCCCCTCATCGCCGGAAAGATCGGTTTCACTGTTGCAGGTAAAGCGGACCCGCTCGCCATCGCTCACCGAAAAGGCAACTTCCGGATGCGCCATTGCCAGACGCTGCACGGCATCAACCGCGTGATCGAGCTCGGTCCGTTCGGTCTTGAGGAATTTCAGCCGCGCCGGGGTCGCATAGAACAGGTCGCGCACTTCGACGCGCGTGCCATAAGCGTGCGAGGCCGGTTGCGGCGCACTTTTGCGCCCCCCCTCAACCGTAATCTGCCAGGCCTCGCCATCGCGCGGGCGCGAGGTAATCGTGAGCCTGCTAACGGCGCCGATGGACGGTAACGCCTCGCCGCGAAACCCCATGGTGACGATGTGAGTTAGGTCGTCGTCGGGCAGTTTCGAGGTCGCATGCCGCTCGACCGCCAGCGTCATTTCGTCCGCCGTCATCCCGCAACCGTCATCGGTGACGGCGATGAGGGTGCGGCCACCATCGCGCAGCACCACGTCGATCTGGTGTGCGCCGGCGTCGAGCGCGTTCTCCACCAGTTCCTTGACCGCAGCCGCGGGCCGCTCGACGACTTCGCCGGCGGCGATGCGATTGACGACGGTTTCGGGCAGTAGTCGGATAGTCATTTAGCCGCTTCCGGCGCTGCAGGTTTACCTGCTTCTAGATAGACTCTCGCGCGCACTTTGCCATCTTCGACCGCCGGCTGGTCGAACGCGTCGACCCCAAGCAGCCGGGCGGCGATCACCGTCTCGAGCATGTAATGCATCATCAGTGCGCCCATCGTTCCGGCGTCGACTTGCCCGACCGCCAAGACTCGCGTTGGGCACTCTTTGGCGATCAGAGCATCGATGGTTGCCTGCTGCTCTGCCGCCATCAAATCGCCGACCGTGCGGCCGGCGAGATATCCGAGACCAAACTTTTCCGCCAAGCTGGGATCGACTCGCGCACCGGTATCCGCATGAGCCGGCGCCACGATTGTGACCAGTTTGTCGGTGGGCCCGTCGAGATAGAGTTGCAGCTGGCTGTGCTGGTCGACCGCCCCGAGTGCCGCCACCGGCGTTGTTCCCTTGCCGTCTTTGCCCAGGCTCTCGGCCCAGAGTTGTTGATACCACTGGGCGAATTTCTCCAGACGGTCGCTATAGGGCATCAACACCGAGATACTGGTCCCCCGCTCCTGGCTCAAGGCCACCGATACTGCGGCGCCAACCGCCGCCGGTACGTCCGAAGCGTTCTCAGTCTCTAATGCTTGTGACAAGACATCTGCCGCTCCCTCGCGAATCGCCTTTGCGTCGACGCCAGCAATGAGCGCGGGCAACAAACCAACCAAGCTCAACGCCGCATAGCGGCCGCCGATCCCCGGATCGTGGTCGCGGGTCATGAAGTTCCAGTGGGTGGCAAATTGGCGTAGCGGCGTGTCGCCGGGCTCGGTCACAACCACGACGCGTTCTTTCAAACCATTCATTGCCCGTTCTGCCAGTTGCGGAACGATCGTCAGCGCCTGCGCCAGGGTTTCCGCCGTGCCGCCTGACTTGGAAATGATGACAAGGCCGATCCGCTCGGGCGCAGCGCCGGACAGCAACGTATCCAAAGTGGCGGGGTCGATATTGTCGAAGAATCGCATCTCGGGCGCGGCGCCATCTGCCGACACGGCACACAGCGCTTGCCCACCCAGGCTCGATCCGCCAGTGCCCAATATGGCAACGGTATCGCACCGGCGGCGAAATTCCGCAGCGAGGGTCTCTAAATCCGCCAGGTCTGTGGTTTGACGGCACACATCGAACGCCGGCAGCGCGCCACCGTCGATTTCAGCACGCAGCCAAGTCAGCGCCGATTGGGCGCCGGCGACAGCGTTATTAAAGGCCTGCTCGCTTGCGCCGTGATCGCCGATCGCGGTCGAGAGACAGGCCGAAACATCCTGGCGATAGTGCATCGGACAAATGTGCCGGTTTGGAGCCGATTTGAGTCAGTGTGCATCGCCGCCTTCAACGCGGCAACCAACCCATTGTGGACAGATACCCGAGTCGCCGAAACGGCACCTCACACTGTGGATACTGGTAGCGAACTAGATACCGGCGTACCACTCGTAGCCGCGATCTTCCCAGAAGCCGCCTCTGCCGCGCCCCAGATGGGTGAGGCGATCGGTGACTTCGATCCGCATAAGATACTTGGCGTGCTTGTAGCCCAACTGCCGCTCGACGCGCAGACGCAGCGGCGCGCCATGAGCAACCTTCAACGTCTCGTCATTCATGGTATGGGCCAGGATCGTCTGGGGATGAAACGCATCGCGCAGATCGATGCTCTCATAGTAGAAACCCGACCCATCACTGCCGCCGCCCAGATTGTCGGCACAGTGGAACACCACGAAGCGCGCATTCGGCGCCATGCCGACCCGCTGCAGCACTTCGCTCAGCGGCACGCCGGTCCACTTACCGATCGCGCTCCAACCTTCCACACAGTCGTGACGAGTAATCTGGGTTCGTTGCGGCAAGCGTTTCAGATCGGCCATGGTAAGGCTCGCCGGATTGGCCACCAATCCGTCGACCTTGAGGCGCCAATCGGCAAAGCCGTTCGCCAGCAACGCTTGGTAGGCAGGATCATCCGGCATCACCGTGCCGTTGGCCTTGAACGTCGGCGACATGTCCTTTTCGCTGAATTCCCGCGCCAGGGGTTGTCCCGCCAACAGCAAGCGCTGCGCGGCGTAAGTGGCGTTTTCCGCCGACTCGAGAATCTCCAAATAATTGGGCCCTCCCAAAAGCCGGTTGTAGCCCGCCAGCAACAGGCCGCCGGCGCCGAGGGTACCGGCGGTCAGGAGAGCGCGTCTGGACAGCAGTTTCGATTTCATTGGCGGTTCTCCGGAGGAACGACGTAGCGGCCGGTAATCATCGAGCGGATTTCGTTGATCGGACCGGCGAGGAACACCATCGCCAGATGGACAACGACAAACGCCACGGCGAGACTTGCGGCGATAAAATGGAGGGTTCGCGCCGATTGCCGTCCGCCGAAGAGATCGAGCATCCAGGGCGCGGCGGCATTCACGCCGGGCGACATGGTCAAGCCGGTCAAAACTAAAAGAATCAGAATCAGAACAACGCCCAAATAGGCCGTTTTTTGCAAAATGTTGTAGCGTTTCGCCGCCTCGCCCCTGGGGAACTTAAGCCGGACATGGTTCCAGATATCTTGCACGATATGGCGCGGTCGCAGCTCACGCCGCGACGGAACGAGATCGCGCCGCAAATGGCCACTTATCAGGCTAGCGCCGATATAGACCAAGCCATTGATGACAAACAGCCAGGCGAAGAAAAAGTGCCAACGGCGTCCGGTCGCCAAATCGCGAAAACTGGGGATCGTCGCCCAAGATGGCATCGCTCTGACCTGCAGTTCGCCGTCAGGGCCAGCGGAGGCTCCAAATAACCCGGTTGTGGTGAGGGTGAGCGAACCGATCCTTGTGCGACCCTCTAGACCATCGCCGCTTCGCGCAGCATAGAACTGGATGAAGGCATGGTCATCGTCGGCGCCGAACTGACCCCAGTAGAGCGCCGGATGCGCATTGAGTATCTGCAAGCCGCTCATCAGCAAAAGTGTGAAGCAAAGCGCGTTGATCCAATGGGTGAGCCGCGTGGTCAGGCCGTGGCGGTAGACCACTTCTTTCGAGCGGCGTTTCTGCGATGCCGCGGCCCCAGCCTCGGGAGCAATCTCGCTCATCTATGGCTCCTCCTAGAACGGCCGGCACAAGCCGCCAGCTCCCGGTATGCGATCCCACCCACGCACAATGGGCGCTCGATCTACAAACACCGTTTTGGAGAAGAAATTCCGCGGTCAGTAGATTATTTGGCGAAAGCTGGCCGTCCCCGGCGCACACCAAGGCCAGAGCCGCTCTCAGCGGGCTGTCGGACTGGAATATCCTTTGAAAGGGCCGATGCGTATCCGGCGAAATAGAGGGCCAGACCGATCGAATCCGCGCGCCTACTCGGCCGCTTCCCGCTTTCCAATCGCTGCGTTGACGCGCGGCATCACCTCGGTGGCCATCAGCTCCATGGAGCGCTTGGCCAATTTCTCATCGACCCAGTCGGGGCCGTTATAGACCAGAGTGCCGAAGTCACCGATCTGGTCGCGGAACTCCAGGAGCTGATCGACCACGGAGTTGACGCTGCCCGCCGTGACGAGTGAATCGACCATAAAGTCCAGGGTGATTTCCTCGTCGGGCTGATCGCGCTCGAGCTTGAACAGATCCAGCTTGCCGCCGCGCCGCAGCTTGGCGCCCAGCTGCTTGAAATAAAACCGGTAGGGCGATTGTTCGCCTTTTCCGTATTCCTGGGCCACCTTGTCGTCGTCGGCAACGAAAACGCTTTTTGCCACCCGCCAGTCCTTGCGGTCGGCTTTGCGACCAACCTTGTTGCAGCCCTCTTCGAACAGCGGCCAGTGGGTCGCGACCCATTTGGGCTGTAGGAAATTGGCCGAGATGGCATACCAACCCCGCTCGCCCAGCCCGACGATGCCCTTGGAATAGGGCGCTACCACGGTGCCAATAATCTGCGGGTGAGGTTTCTGATAGGGCTTGCCAATAATACCCTGTCCCAGTTCGGGCATAAGGGTGGTCTCGGTGGTTATGTTCCAATACTTGCCGGTAAGGTTGTAAGGCGGGTCTTCGGTCCAAATGGCGATGATCTGCTCGAGCGCTTCGACGAACATCTCATTACGATTGACGTCAAGCGTACCGAACACCTCGGCATCGGACGGTAAGTTGCCGGGGCTGACGCCGAACAGAAACCGGCCCTCAAGCATATGATCGAGCATTGCCGCCTCGGCTGCCGTCGCGGCGGGATGGTGATGGCCCAGATTGACCGTGCCCGTTCCCAGTTTGATGTTTTTGGTCTCGTACGCGATCGAGGCAAGGAACATCATTGAGTTGGGCACGGGCTCGAACGTGTCGGTGACGTGCTCGCCCATGAAAGCCTCGGAAAAGCCGAGCGTGTCGGCCAAAAGAAACGCCTCACGGTCTTCGCGTAGAGTTTCGGCGAAGGGCCGGGATTCGGGATGCAACGGCATGGTGAAATAGGCGAGGTCCATCGGTTTTCCTATTCTTGTTTTTGACCGCTTTGAGCATTAGCGGCAGGACGCTTGGCACACAACGGGGCAGCGAAAAGCGCAAAGGCCTTTCACCCTACCTACTCTTTTGACTGATAGGAAAGACACGTCATTGATCTGGCACAATGACGGCACCCATCCGGTCCCCCGACTGGCGCAGCGCTAGGGGTTTAGCCGGTGCTGCCTGCACTGGCTGCCTCGAAGAGGCTTCCGGTGCGCGTCCGCAGGAAGGGCTCGAGCGGGATGAGCTCCTGCTTGATGAAGCCTTGTTCCGGTAGATCACCACGGCTGACCATCTCGATAACCGCGACGACCGAGGCCGATGTCGTCCACGATATGGCACGCCAAGTGCGGCCGGTGATCTCGATGGGATAGTATGAACGAACATATTCCTGGCGCATCAGCTGGTCGTCAGTCGTGCCTTCCGCCGAGACATGAATATGCACGACGTCATCGTCGACCGGCGGCTTTGCATGGGTCAGGATTTCACCGGCAAGTTCGCGTTTTTCGCGCATCAAGAGCTCATGAAAGAAGAAATTCATCAGCTCCACATGACCCGGGTAGCGCATCGACTTGTAGTCAAGGTTTTCGACACGGCCGAGATAGGTTTCGCACATGGTGCCCAAGCCGCCCGATGTGGTGAACGCTTCGAGGCGGTTGCCATCGATATAGATTTTCTCAACCCACTCCATGGGCGAAACCCATTTGTGCTGACCCTCTTCGATCACTTCGCAGTCGTTGAGGTATTCGTTCACCACACCTTCGGGAGACCAATTGAAGGCGTAGCCGAGAAGACCGGTCGGATGCTGGGGTAAAGCCCCGACCCGAAGCTTGATCGAGCGTACCGTTTCGAACTGTTCGGCGAGATGGGCACCGATGATGCCGACGAGACCGGGCGCCAGACCGCATTGCGGCGCCATGACGCCCTTCGACGTCTGGCTCATGTCCTGGATAGCCTTGGTGGTGGGCACGTCCTCGGTCAAATCGAAATAGTGCAGCCCCAGCCGGTGCGCCGCGGTGGCGACACCGATGTTCAGGTGATAGGGCAAACAGGACAGCACCGCATCGGACCCTTTGCACGCCGCCTCAACGTCTTTCTCCGTCGCCGCAGACTTTTTCTTTACTGGGAACGGTAGGTCGTCGTGAGGCGCGTGCACATCGAAACCGACAACTTCGAAGCCCGATTCGTGCAGCAGCGTCGCCGCCAGGGTGCCCACCTTGCCGAGGCCGAGAACGGCGATGCGTTTGATCTTATCGGTCATGCCAGGCCTCGATTTCAGCTCTAGATGTTGAATTCAATGCCCTGTGCGAGCGGCAACTCGCGCGAGTAATTCACCGTGTTCGTTTGCCGGCGCATATAGCCCTTCCAAGCGTCGGAACCCGATTCACGGCCACCGCCGGTTTCCTTTTCGCCACCAAAAGCGCCACCGATTTCAGCGCCGGAGGGTCCGATGTTCACGTTGGCAATACCGCAGTCGGAGCCAACGGCGGAAAGAAACATCTCGGTCTCGCGCACATCGGTCGAGAAAATGCACGAGGCCAAGCCCTGTGGGACGCCGTTTTGCAGGGCGATTGCGTCCGACAGCTCGCGATACTTCATCACGTACAGAATCGGCGCGAAGGTCTCCTGACAGACGATGCCGGTCTGGCCCGGCATTTCGACGATCGCGGGCTTCACATAGTACGCATCCGCATGAGCGTCGG
Organism: Alphaproteobacteria bacterium; assembly: GCA_965267185.1. Taxonomy (GTDB): domain Bacteria; phylum Pseudomonadota; class Alphaproteobacteria; order UBA6615; family UBA6615. The sequence goes on from OZ253937.1 coordinate 2,339,581, forward strand.
CGCGTGCACGGCCGCCACCATGAACCACCCCACCTTCCGCCTTGGCTTGATCGAGGGCCCGTTCCATCCCATCAAACGCCCGCTCATCGATGAGAGGTCCGACTAAAACTCCGTCGGCGAGCGGGTCGCCGACCGGCAAACCCTCATAGACCGTTTTCAACCGGGGAATCAGTTGATCGTACACGTCCTCATGGACGATAAGCCGCCGGAGCGTAGTGCAGCGTTGACCCGCGGTGCCGACAGAGGAAAACACAGCGCCGCGGATCGTTAGGTCGAGATCGGCCGATGGCGCCACAATCATAGCGTTGTTGCCACCCAGCTCGAGAATGCAGCGGCCAAACCGCTCTGCGACTTTGGCACCGACAGCGCGCCCCATATTGGTCGAACCGGTCGCAGAGACGATAGCGACACCCTTGCTTGCCACCAACGCTTCGCCGGCATCGCGCTCACCGACAACCACCTGAAGCAAATCGTCCGGGGCATCACCGAACTTGGCGAGCGCCGCCGCAAAAATCTTCTCGATCGCAAGCGCGCAAAGAGGCGTCTTTTCTGACGGCTTCCAGATCACCGGATTGCCACAGACATAGGCCAACGCCGCGTTCCATGCCCATACGGCGACGGGAAAGTTGAAGGCCGTAACCACCCCGCAGACACCCATCGGATGCCAGGTCTCGCGCATGGCATGGCCAGGGCGCTCGGATGCGATGGTAAGCCCATAGAGCTGGCGCGAGAGACCGACCGCGAAATCGCAGATGTCGATCATTTCCTGCACTTCGCCAAGGCCTTCCTGCAAAATTTTGCCGCACTCAAGCGTCACGAGACGCCCCAGATTCTCCTTCTGCGCGCGGAGTTCTTCACCGAGAAGGCGAACGAGCTCACCGCGCCGTGGCGCAGGCACCTCCCGCCACGCCTTAAATGCCGTCCGGCTCTTGGCGATCATTATCTGGACGTCATCGGGCGAATGCGTTTTGACCCGAGCGATCTCAGCGCCGTCGATCGGTGTGTGAACGGCCAGCGTTCCGCCGCTTATGTCGGTCTTTCGCAAACCGTTAGCTTTAAGGATGTCGGTATGCGCCATGGCATTGCTCCCTCGCTATCTCGGCGCGTCGCTTAACGCAGCTCGCGTCAATTAGGGACCGGACCCTCGCACCGTACACCTGGAAACGTATAGTGATACGTACCCACGACAAGGGTCAAAGATCATGACGTAGAGTGGTGAGGTTAAGGACTCTTAAATCGGCCAGGAGATGACCGAGAATCGGCGGAAACACCCCGTTAGATCATCTCTCGCCGGCGCAATTCTTCGACCAGCCCCGCCAACATTTCATCGAGGCCGCGCAACTTCACACCTAGGGAATTTTGCCGCGTCAAATCGAATTGGGTCGCCCGGACCGGAACCTCGTTAGGATCCGGCGCGGGCATTACGTAGCCGGGACACGCCCGCTCCAGTGCTTTCAGAATATCGCGCCAGTGCCAGCTCTGCTTGACGCCGAAGTAGCGCCCGCTCGCTTGCTCGTTCTCCAAGGCATTGACATGCAGCGCCGCGAGATCGCGCACATCGACCATCGACATGGAACTGTTGGGAATCTTATCGGCGAAACGCTCGCCATTGATGATCGCGGCAAAGCGAACGAGGCTCACCACGGGCTCGCGCTGATAGGCTGGCCCCACGATCATCGAGGGGTTGATTATGCACACTCGAAAGGCGCCATCGGATGCTGCCATTTTAGCCAGCACAGTTCGATCAAGCCGGGTCTTGCCGACCGCTGCAAATTTCCCGGCCTTTAGTTGCAGGTCGGGATCGGACCAGTGATCGACCTCATTCTTGATATCGGGCTCACCCTCGGGCGGATTGGTCGATCCTGTACTCGAAGTGAAAACGGCGCGGCGAACCCCCATTTCAATCGCCGCGTCGGACACATTCTCGGCAACTGCCGCCATGAGCTCGATCGTTTCCGGCTCGATCACCGGAGACCCGGCACAGACGACCACGCCGCTACACCCTGCCATCGCGGGCTTCAGCGAGGCTTTGTCGAAAACATCGGCGGAGAACAGGTTCAACTCGTTGGAGCCACTCGCTTTCGAAGCCAAGTCGGATGCCAGCAAGCGCGCCTTATCGCTCTCGGAATCGCGCAGCGTGCCGTGCACATTGTAGCCGCGCGACAACAGCTCGGCCGTCACATGACTGCCGACGAAACCACCGCAACCGACGACGCAGATCGTCTCAGCCGCCATGGTTTTCCGCAGCCGGGTGACCACAATCAATCAATCGAGCCATCATCGATAAATTCCGCATCAATTTGCACAAGTTACCGCATACCACATTTTGGGACGTCGATCTCACGTAGCAAATGCGAAGTGAATTGTACGTTCAAGATCACCCGCAAATTGCGTTTGCGGGCAACGAACCAAACCTGATTTCACGATAGAGAGAGTTTCGCTTCGGGCCGCTTATTGTTGGTCTCGGCTCGAATACGCGTCGCGAATAACGAGCGCGCGGGCGGCCAGCTTGTCGGCCTCGACGTTCCGCCCCGTTTCGCGGAGTAAGGCTGCGTAGTTCTCGAAAACCGTACCCAAATCCGGATGGGAAGGCCCCAGCGCCTTCTCCAAGATCGCCACGGCCTCTTTGAAGAGTGGCTCTGCTTCGAGGTATTTGCCTTGATCGGTGTAAACAGCGGCCAAATTGTTGAGGGTGACGGCTACCTCGGAGTGATTCGGCCCGAAGACCGTCTTTTGGATCACCAACCCCTGGCTATAAAGCTGTTCGGCTTCTGCAAAGCGATCTTCATCGCGATAAAGCCCCGCCAGATTATTCAGGTTCGTCGCCACGTCTTGATGGGTCTGCCCGTGAGCTCTTTGATAGATAGCCAACGATTGTTTGTAGAGCGCCTCGGCGCCCTCATATCGGCCCGCCGCGGTGTAGAAGAACGCAAGATTATGAATTGTGGCGGCACGGCGCAGATCGTCCGGCATGAAGACGTCGGCGGCGTCGAGAGCCGCCTCGCCGTGGATCACCGCCGCGGCATAGTCGCCCTCCACATAAGCCTCGATCCCCGCATTGACGTGGTGCTCCCACGCTGCGTGAGGATCGAGTTGATCAGCGGCATTTGGTTGGGTCGAACCGAGCGCGGCCAGTTGTACCGGCTGTGTATCGGCTCGTGCCAGCGCGTCGTTGGCGGCGGGGCGGGCGAGCCCGTCTCCCTGCCACAACGCCAAAATCATAACGGCAGACACCGCCAAACTCGTTATTTTCGCAACCATTTGGCTATACTAAGCCAAATGGTTGAAGTAATAAATGATTAACTATATTTTACATTGATATTTTTTAATTAAGGTTAATTATGCAATATTATTAACTATAAACACGCGGGAAAATATACAATTACTCATTATGCGTTAGTTCTTGCCCCAATCTGCATGCGGCAGGAATATCGGAACCGACTACGGCCGCAGGCCAATCCAGCTCAGCCCGCGTCCGGCCGTTCGGTTGGCTCGACGCCTTCGGGTTTGCCAACGACGACGATGGTTAGCGCCTCCGGATCGAGCAGCTTCTGCGCCACCCTGCGAACATCGTCTAACGTCACCGCCTCAAAGAACTCGTTGCGCTCGTTGATGAATTCGATGCCGAGGTCTTGGCGCTGAATGCCAGCCAGCATACCCGCAATGGCGCCGGTGTTACTGAAACGCAACGCAAACGATCCTGTGATGTGGTCTTTGGCCGCCGCTAGCTGTTCCTCGCTGATTGGCGCATCGCGCATGCGCGCCCACTCGGTCCGGATCACATCGAGGGATTGTGCGACCGCACCGTTTTCGGTGCCTGCCCCGCCGAGCCACAACGCCGTATGATCGAGCGGCAGCAAGTAGCTGAACACGGAGTAGGCGAGGCCGCGCTTCTCGCGCACCTCTTCATACAAGCGCGAGGTAAAGCCGCCACCGCCGAGAACTTGGTTGAGCACATAGGCCGCATAGTAATCGGGATCGTCGCGCGACAGGCCCCGATGGCCGAACATGATGGTGCTCTGGGGTACGTCCTGCTCGACGACAATAACCTCACCAAGCGCTTCTGGCTCCGCCTCTACAATAGTGAATGCCTCGGAGCGTTCGGGCAGTGCCCCGAAGGTCGAATCGAGCAATGGCGCGAGTTCAGCGGCCGAAATATCGCCCGCAACACCGATCACCATATCGCTTCGCGCCAGCCGCCGGCGCACAAATGTCGTCAAATCGGTCTTCGTGATCGCCTGAACGCTTTCGGCTTCGCCGCGCGAACGCCGTCCATAGGGGTGGTCGGGAAAGTTCGCCGCCCAGAATGTGCGGCGGGCAATATCTCCGGGGTTGTTTTGGGCGCTGGCAATTCCGGTCAAAATTTGCGCCCGAATCCGCTCCACCGCCTCTTCGTCGAAACGCGGTTCGGTTAACCCCAAGCGCAGTAAGTCGAACGCCTCGTTCCGATTGCGCGTCAATGTTCTCAGGCGACCACTAAACCGGTCTTGCGATGCGCTAAACGAAAGGGAGATCGACTGGTCTTCCAAACGCCGGCGAAACGCCTGGGAATCGAGATCGCCCGCCCCCTCGTCGAGCAACCCTGAAACCATATTTGCCAAGCCTTCCTTACCTGCCGGATCGGTAGCCGCACCACCGTCCATGGAAAACGACAGGGCGATAATTGGCAGCGTGTGGTCTTCCACCAGCCAGGCCTCGATGCCACCGGGGCTGATGACCCGCTGGATATCGATGGCGCGTGCCGGGGTCGTGCTAAAGAGCACCAACAGGCCGGCGGCAAAAACAATGAGGTTCAGAACAGATCGGGAAAGCGCCGCCATTTTAGGACCTCCCATCCGGGCCTAAGGGCAGCAGGATGCCCGTGGTAGATGTCTCCGAACGCAATATCGCGCGCGCCGCTGCATTGACTTGCTCGACCGTTACCTCGGAAATGCGTGCCGGCCATTGTTCCACGTCCTCAACCGTCTGCCCGGTCGACAAGGCAGAACCGAAGATACGTGCCGGGCTACCCAAGCTATCGCGGGCGAACACGGCGCTGTCGACCAAGCGCTGCTTCGCCCTTTCGACCTCATCCTCCGTCGCGCCGCTTTCCAGGAAGCGATTGACTTGCGCCTGCAAAGCCTCTGCAAGGTCTTCAACCTCTACTCCCGGGCGTGGGCTGAACCACATGCCGAACGTTGTCAGATCTAGCTGGTCCGGCGAATACCAGGCGCCTGCCGACACCGCTAGCGCCTGATCGATGACCAAAGACGAATAGAGGCGACTCGATGACCCGCCACCGATAACCTCCGACAAGACCTCCAGCGCGTAAGCATGTTGCTTCTCGCCGGCGACATAGCTGGGTGCCAGCCATTGACGCGACCAGGAGGGCTGATTGACGCGCGCATCGCGCAACACGACTTCGCGCGGGGCATGATGCGGGGGTTCAGCCGGACGCACACGCGGCGGCAATTCCTTCGACGGAATCGGGCCGTAATGAGTCTCGGCCAGTTCACGAACTTCCTCAGGTGTAACGTCGCCCGACACGATCAAGACTGCGTTATTCGGAGCGTACCACGTGTTGTAGAAGTCGATAATTTGTGCCCGCGTCAAAGCGCGAATCTCATGCTCCCAGCCGATGATCGGAAGACGGTAGGGGTGATTGCTGTAGGTCGCCGCCGACACCTGCTCCCTTAGAAGCGCCCGAGGGCTGCTGTCGGTGCGCGACCGGCGCTCTTCGAGAACAACCAGAATCTCTGGCTCAATGATCTCGTCGGTCAAGATCAAGCCCGTCATGCGGTCGGCCTCCAACTCCATCATCAAGGCCAAACGGTCGGCGGCGATCGTCTGAAAGTAGCCGGTGTAATCTTGACTGGTGAAGGCGTTCTCGCGGCCACCGTTGCGCGCAATGATATCCGAGAACTCACCGGGGGCCCGCGTCTCCGTGCCTTTGAACATCAAGTGTTCGAGGAGGTGGGCCACGCCCGACTGGCCTGGTGGTTCGTCTGCCGCACCAACCTTGTACCAAAGCATATGTGTCACCACCGGCGCGCGATGATTTTCGATAACAACGACCTGTAAGCCGTTGTCGAGCGTGAACGTTGTGGGATTGAAGATTTGCGCCTGAGCCGGCGGCGTTACCGCAGCGGCGAATAGAAAAGCTACAGCGAGCCCGCTACTGATTATCGGTGCAAAAACCCTGCGCCAAGGTGGTCTGCTAAGGTGTTGCAATTTCGCCTCCTTCTACATGCTGATCACATATGGCGGCTCCACGCGCCGGTGCAACGCGAAATCAAACGCATTCGCTCACATTGCCGCGATAACTAAGCTAGGTCGAAGCAGGCCGGTACACCGGCGGTAACGGCTAGAATATCTTGAACAGCTGGTTCGTTTTGCGATCGATCAGCGGGGTATCGCCTTCGGTCGCATCCCGCCCAAGCGCCTGGTTCTGCCGAAGCCGCCGTGCTTCGGCCGGGGCGTCGACCAGTTCATCCACGTCCGGCTCAAAGTTGAGAAGCCTCTGGACGAAGTTCAAGTCAGCCTCAGCCAATAGCGCACTTTCGCGATCGACCTTAGTACGGATATCGGGCTCCACGTCATCGGCGCCGGCGCGCGCCAGAAACGCTGTTTCGCCTGGCGTAAACCGGCTTACAGCGCCTTGCGGCGACGCCGTGGTGCGCGGCCCCTCATTGCGCTGCGCTGTACGCGTTGCAGTAGGCTCTTCGCCACGGAAAATGGCCTGGCGGGCCTGCTCCCGCGTGGAAGCGACACCGGGGCGGTCGGCACCCGGCCGCGGCGGACGAAGTTTGAAATCCGGCGGCTGCGACAGCGGCGCCCGTTTTACGACCGCAAACTCATCAGGCGAGGTGCGTGCGAGACCGAGCGCCCGCTTCGTCGAATCCCCGCAGGACGCAAGGATCAGCGCTGCGCCAATCATCAGCACTACCGGCTTCGGAAAGCTTAGCGATAACGAACGGTTCTTACCGTCACCCATACGATTTCCAATTTGTTGGACAGAACGCCTCATAACGACCCGCTCCGTTCAATAGTTCGTTTCGACGATATCGATTAGGCCTATCTTAGCGCGCGCTGCGGCCCAAACAAGCCATCGTACAATAACATAGCCGTGCCCAGCACAATCAAGCTATCGGCGAGATTAAAGGCCGGCCAGTGCATACCAAATGCATGAAAATCCAGGAAATCGATCACCGCGCCGGAGAGGGCGCGGTCGATCACATTGCTGATCGCACCGCCGATGACCATCACCAAAGCAACGGTGATATAGGTGCTGCCCGCCCGCGTCAGCCATACCAAAAGGGCTATGATTATGACGGTCGCGAGTGCAACCAACGCCCAGCGGCCGAATTCGGCGTTATTGCTGAACAACCCGAAGCTAATGCCGGTGTTGCGGACCGGAACCAGATTGAAAAAGGAAGTTACCTCAATCCTACGCTCCGGTTCGAACACAAGGCCGATCATGATCTGCTTCGAGATCTGATCGACGACTGTGATCACGACGATGAATATTAGCGCCCAGCGCTGCATCAGTCCGTCCTATCCGTTATTCCGCCGCGGTTGGCAGCTTATCCACGGCCGCAGAACACCGGCCACAAATTTCGGCGTGGCCATGCGCCCCGATATCGGGAAGAATTTGCCAACAACGCGCGCACTTGCCGCCTTCAGCGAGCTTCGGCACAACGCCGATACCCTGAACGTCGTCGAGGGTAAACGCTTCGGCGGGGGGTTCACCGGCAATCAGGGTCGCCGCCGAGGTGATCGAGATTTCAGCCAGGTCGACACCCGCCATCGCCGCGACCGTGTCGTTGTCGGCATACACGTCAGGTGCCGCTTGCAGGCTCGATCCGATGCGTTTCTCAGCCCGCTCGATTTCCAGCGCGCCGGTGACGACCCGGCGTAAACGGCGCACTTTCTCCCATTTCTCGGCGAGCGCGTCGTCGCGCCAGCTTTGATCAACTTCGGGGAAAGTTCGCAAATGAACGCTCGCCTCCGCATCGTCGCCGTTGCGTGACAACCAAGCCTCCTCCGCCGTAAAGCACAGGATCGGAGCTAGCCATGCCGTAAGGTGATCGAACAGCACGTCGAGCACCGTACGGCAGGCGCGGCGCGCGGACGAGTCGACGGGATCGCAATACAACCCGTCTTTGCGGATATCGAAGTAGAAGGCCGACAATTCAACGGCGCAGAAATTGTGCAGCGCGGTCCACAGCGTATGGAACTCGAAGTCGTCGACGCATTGGCGAACGAGGCCATCGAGCTCCCAAATCCGGTGCAACACCCAGCGTTCTAGTTCCGGCATCTCGCTCACCTCGACGCGCTCGCTGGGGTCGAATCCATCGAGATTGCCGAGCAAGAAGCGCAGCGTATTGCGGATACGCCGATATAGATCGGCCTGGTGTTTGAGAATTTCGGGGCCGATACGCAGGTCCTCCGAATAGTCGGAGGAAACCACCCAAATGCGCAAGATATCGGCACCGTACTGGTCGACGACAGCTTGGGGCGCAACGATATTGCCCAGCGACTTGGACATCTTGCGGCCATCTTCGGCCATCACGAATCCATGGGTCAGCACCGCATCGTAGGGCGCCCGGCCACGGGTACCGCACGATTCCAGCAGCGATGAGTGAAACCAGCCGCGGTGCTGATCCGAGCCCTCGAGATAGAGCGAAGCCGGCCACTGCAGTTCGGGCCGGTCTTCCAGCACGAATGCATGTGTCGAACCCGACTCGAACCACACTTCGACGATATCGGAAACCTGCTCATAGTCCTCCGCATCGTAGGCGTTGCCGAGAAAACGCGACGGCGGGCTGGAGAACCAGGCATCGCCACCCTCCGCCTCAAACACCTCGGCAACCCTGTCGAACACGGCTTGGTCGCGCAAAAGCTCGCCGGTCTTTTTCTCAACAAATACCGGGATCGGTACGCCCCAGGCGCGCTGGCGCGAAATGCACCAGTCCGGCCGGCTTTCGATCATCGAGTGTAGACGGGTCTTGCCGGCGGGCGGCACAAACCGTGTTTCATCGATCGCCGAGAGAGCCTTGTCGCGCAGTTCGTTGGTCTCCATCGAGATGAACCATTGCGCGGTATTGCGGAAAATCAGCGGCGCTTTGGAACGCCAGGAATGGGGGTAGGAGTGACGCAGGCTACCCTTCGCCAACAACGCATTCGCCTCTATGAGCGCTTTAATGACCGCGCCATTGGCGTCGCCGTCCTTACCCTCATCGGTCAGCACTGCCTTGCCGGCGAACAGCGGTACGTGGTCGAAGTAACGGCCATCCTCGTCGACCATGTCGGGTACCGGCAGGCCATGCTCGAGGCCGAGACGGTAATCGTCTTCGCCATGGCTCGGGGCAATGTGAACGAACCCCGTGCCTGTTTCGGTGGTGACGAAATTGCCGGCAAAAAGCGGCACGTCATGATCGTAGTCTTGTCCGGCAAAAGGATGCGCGCAGACCGTACCCGCGAACTCCGAGCCCTTAACGCGCGCCACCTCGGTAATGCTTTCGAGACCGCAATCGTTGCGGAACGTTTCCAACAGGTCGGCGGCGGCAACCAGCCGGTCGCCCACTTTTGCAACGGCGCCTTCGGCAACCCCGGTGACGTCAAAAACGACATAATCGATCGTCTCGCCATAGGCCACCGCCCGGTTCCCGGGGATGGTCCAAGGCGTTGTTGTCCAGATGACAACCGCCGCGCCCTCCAGCGCCGGCAGCGCCGTGCTGGTGACCGGGAACCGAACATAGATCGTCGGAGACTTGTGCTCCTCGTACTCGACCTCGGCGTCGGCCAGCGCGGTGCGCTCGACCACCGACCACAACACGGGGCGCGCGCCACGATAGAGCCCGCCATTCATGGCAAATTTACCGATCTCGCGGGCGATCTGCGCCTCGGCGTGGTTGGTCATCGTCGTATAGGGATTGTCCCAATCGCCGATTACGCCAAGGCGTTGAAACTCCTCTGACTGCACATCGACCCAATGCCGCGCGAAATCGCGGCACTCCTGGCGAAACTCGAGAATCGGCACCTCGTCCTTATTGCGGCCACCCGAGCGATACTCCTCTTCGACCTTCCACTCGATCGGCAAGCCGTGGCAATCCCAGCCGGGCACATAGTTCGAGTCTTTGCCCATCATCTGCTGCGAGCGGCTGATCACGTCCTTGAGGATCTTGTTCAGCGCGTGCCCGATATGCAGGTTGCCGTTGGCGTAGGGCGGGCCGTCGTGAAGGATGAACTTCTCCCGGCCACGCGACTGTTCGCGCTGCTTGGCGAACAGGTCCATCGACGACCACCGGTCGAGCAACTCCGGCTCTTTCTTCGGCAAGCCCGCGCGCATAGGAAACTCTGTCGACGGCAAAAAAACCGTATCTTTATAATCAGTTGTCATCCGGGGGTCCTTCGATCGGGCACCGGCGATATGTCGACGCCAATCGGGCTGGCTTATAGTGCCCTCATCAAAAGCGGGCAACCATCAGAATCCCGCCGCATATGGCCTAATCTTAGCTAAAAAGCCAATGAATCGCTGGAATTTAGCGCAAAAGCGGCGAGATTTTCGCGTGCTTGCCGACTATCCGCCGCAATTTGCTGTTTCAAGGCCTCGAAACTCTCGAATTTCCGCTCCGATCGCAGATAGTCGACCAGGGCGACGCGCAAGTACGACCCGTACAAATCGCCGGCGAAATCGAACAAATGGGTTTCCAGCAATAACCGGCTGCCATCGACCGTGGGACGGACGCCCAAATTAGCGACCCCGTCATACCAGTGCGTTTCATCCCCACTCTTCACACCGGCCCGAACCGAGTAAACGCCGCGTGCCGGCCTCACATATTCAGCCGGGTCGATATTGGCGGTGGGAAACCCGATAGTGCGGCCCCGCTGATCGCCGGGCAAAACGCGGCCCTCCATCTCCCAGAGCCGCCCCAGCAACGCCGCAGCCCGCTGGGGCTGCCCCTCCTGCAAATATCGGCGGATCACCGACGAAGAATAGATCTGATCGCTATCGTCTTTCGCGGGTTCCACAACCGTCACGCCGAAGCCGAGCTCGTTGCCCTTCTCCCGCAGCAATGCGGCATTGCCGCCGCGCTTGTTGCCGAACGCAAAATCATGGCCCACCACAACGTGCGAGACGCCAAAACCTTGATGCAATATCGTTTCGACAAACGCATCGGCGCTGATACGCGCCATCTTGGCATCGAATCGGCACACGAACAGCGTATCGACCCCGAGCGCCGCGATGGCCCGCACTTTGGTGCGAAACGGCGTCACCCGAAACGGCTCGTCATCGGGCCGAAAAAATCGCCGGGGATGTGGCCTAAACGTGAGGAGCCCGAGATCGCGTCCTAGGGTATCGGCCTGGGCGCGCGCCGCCCCGATAACCGCTTGATGGCCGCGGTGCAGCCCATCGAAGTTACCAATCGCGACGACCGCGCCGCGGGCATCGGCCGGCACGCTCGAAATGTGGCGGAATAAGCGCATGACCGAGGGGATTTACCTGTGGGCACCCCTACGATCAAGTACGGCGCCCTCAAGAAGCGGCTTTGCTATTCCGCCGCCTGCGCCTGGCTGGGGACAAGAACCACCGCTTCACCATCGATCACGACCGTCTCGCCGACGGTGCATGTCGTGCGTAACTTCGCGCGGTTGCGGCCAGGATCGAGTTCGATAACCGTCGCCCGCGCCGTCACGGTATCACCGGGGCGAACCGGTGCCTTGAACTTCAGCGACTGGCTGACATAGACGCAGCCGGGGCCGGGCAGCCGAGTGCCAATAACGGTCGAAATAAAGCTCGAACTCAGAAAGCCATGGGCGATAGTACCTTCGAACATCGTCGCGGCGGCGTATTCCTCGTTCAAATGCATCGGGTTGGTATCGCCCGATATGCCCGCGAACATGACTAAATCGGCAGGGCCTATCGTGCGCGCATAGGCTGCGCTCATGCCGACTTCCAGATCCTCGAAAAAATAGCCGCTGAGTTCGCTGATTGGATCGGCGGCGGCCGGCTCAGGCGGTGTGGAGATGGTTTCAACCGACATGACAAACCCCAATGCTGTTGTGCAACGATTATTATTGCACCGCAGCATATCGATATGGCTCGGCTACGGTCAATGGCCCCTAAATATTTGAAAATAATTAATGTATTTCCAACAATCGGAGCTAATTTTTCAAATATGGTGCCGAATCGCGCGGTGCGCCGCACAAATCTAGCCCGGCGGTACTTCGCCGGCGCGCGGATCGATCGGTGTCTGTTTACCCAGGGCGAGGATCTCTTCGAGTTTAGCAGCGAACGACAGGAGCTCGGCTTCGCCGCGCGGCTTGCCAATAAGCTGCAGCCCGACCGGTAGGCCGGTGGCCGTGAAGCCGCACGGCACCGATATCGCGGGAGACGATGTCAGGGTCGCGGTATAGGCCACGTAGACCCAGTCGATGTAGTTGTCGAAAACATGGTCACCCAGGCGGTCGAGGTAGCGCCGGTTGACATCGAAGGGAGGTACGATTGCCGTCGGCAGGGCCAGCAGATCGTAATCCTCGAACCACGCCATGAGGCGCTGGTAGAGCGCCCCTTGCGCAACCCACGCCTTACCGACATCGCCGGTGGACTGTTTCATCCCCTTTTCAATATTCCATACCATTTCAGGCTTGAGTTGATCGCGATACTGCTCGAGCATGGGCGCACGCACCCCGACAAAAAGCGCGGCGCGCAACACCTGGAAAATATCAATGATATCGCTGCAGTCGGGCGCCGCTTCCTCGACGATCGTGCCGGCGTCAGCGAACCGGGCCGCTGCCGCGGCGCAAATATCGGCAACTTCGGGGTCGACCGGCCCAATGCCAAGATCACGGGTGAAGCCGATGCGCACCGGCGCCCGGGGCGCATCCGCAGCGGCTTGGAATGAATTTTGCGGTGCTTCCAGTGAAATGGGATCTCGCGGATGCCGGCCGACCTCGGCATCGAGCATCAGCGCGACATCGCCGACGGTTCGGCCCATGGGGCCATCGACCGCCAGCATTTGAAATGGATTACGGCTCGGCCCGTGGGCGACCCGTCCGGGGCTCGGACGCATGCCAACGATGGAGCAAAAGCTGGCTGGCGTTCGCAGCGACCCCCCGAGATCGGAACCGGTCGCCAGCCAGGCCATGCCGGTTGCCAGCGCGACCGCCGAGCCTCCCGACGAGCCGCCGCAAGTCAACGCGGTGTTCCAGGGATTGAGGGTCTTGCCGAATACCTCGTTGAAGGTATTGGCACCGGCGCCGAATTCCGGCGTGTTAGATTTGCCCAGGAAGACCGCGCCGCTGCGCCGCAAGTGCTCGACCGAGAGCTCGTCTTGGTCGGGCACGTGATCGGCGAATACAGGCGACCCAAAGGTAGTGCGGACGCCAGCGACCTCGTTCAAGTCCTTCACCACGACCGGCAATCCCGCCAGCCAGCCAGGGCTCGGATCGCCGGGCGGCGTAAGCGATTTAGCCTGATCGCGCGCCGCGTCGAGGCACAAGATGGGCAGGGCATTTACGCTGGAATCGACAGCGGCGATACGCTCTGCCGCGGCATCAACCATCTCAACGGGCGACACTTCCCCCGCTCGCAAAAGCTCAACCGCGTCGCGCGCCGTCAACGCGATTAGATCTTTATTGTTAGCCATGGCATTCCCCCAAAACCTTGGCCAACTTAGGCATCGACGATAAGGGCGTGCAAGTCACCGGCACCAAATTTACAGTGCCCCCGCAATGACGACGAATTGGCTGATCGATGGACCCGAGGGCGCGCCCGTTACAATCGTGCTCGCGCACGGCGCGGGCGCGGCGATGGATTCGCCGTTTATGAACGAGATAGCGGCTGGCCTCGCAGCGGGCGGCCTACGCGTCGTGCGGTTCGAGTTTCCCTATATGGCGAAGCGCCGGCGGGACGGTAAACGGCGCGGCCCCGACCGTAAGCCCACCTTGCTGGAATGCTGGCGCGAGGTTATCGCGGCGCTCGGGCCGACAGATCGCTTGATCGTCGGCGGCAAGTCGATGGGTGGTCGTATCGCCAGCGAACTCGCCGCCGCCGACGCAGCCGACCTTGGGATTTCGGCCGTTGCCTGTCTCGGCTATCCCTTTCATCCCGCCGGTAAACCCGAGCGATTGCGCACCGAGCATCTGCGGGCGTTTCCCGTCCCACTGCTGATCGTCCAAGGCGAACGCGATGCGCTAGGCGCGCGCGCCGAGGTGGAGCGCTACGAGCTGGACAGTGCCATCGAAATCGCCTGGCTGCCCGACGGTGATCATTCGTTCAAGCCGCGCAAATCCTCGGGTCACACCCAAGACGAAAACCTGTCGGCAGCGATTGTCGCCATACTGCGGTTCGTCGAAGTGCTCCAGAGAAGTTGATCGGGCGCACCTCGACTCTCTGTAGAGGAGAGCCGCAAAATGCCGCGAAATTCGATGACCGCCGAGTAGGGGAGAATACTGGCATGGATACCACCGAACTCAGGGCGTTGCAGGCGCCACTCAAACAAATGTACCGCGACGACCCGGAGACCGCACGGATACCGGCAAAAGCGGAGGCGCGGCTGGGTGGTGGGATTACCTGCGCAATCCCGGGCTGGGCCGGCAATACCGTAGCCGGTCTGCATCCCGCCGCCGGCGGCGATGGCAGCAAGGCTTGTTCCGCCGACATGCTGCTCGAAGCCCTCGTCGCCTGCGCCGGCGTCACGCTGAGTAGCGTCGCCACCGCCATGGGGATCAATCTGCGGGACGCCGTGGTCCGTGCCGAAGGGACCTGGGACGCGCGCGGCACCTTGGGCGTCTCCAAGGAAACGCCGATCGGCCTCACTAATATCGAACTGTCCTTCGAGATCGACACCGACGCCGACGAAGCCACCCGCCAGCGCCTGGTCGAGCTGACCGAACGCTACTGCGTGATCTATCAAACGCTGCAGAATTCTCCAGCGATGAGCTACAGCATCGCATCCTGACACGAAATCGCCGACGCTCGCGCAGATCAGATTTCGTAGCCCAAGAACTCCATGGTGGGCCCGATTTCTTGACGGAAAAAAGCCAAGTCTTCGTCGGTGTACCGGTTCGACGGCGACTGCTGCTGACTCCTTAGAACGGTGTTCTGATCCATTTCGGGCCGGGTGCCCCGTTGCCGGTTCCATCCCATTCTCTTAGCGATGGCGTCGATAACCTCGTCGTAGCTATCGTTCAGTTTCTCATACTGAACCAGCGTGACATCGGGGCATAACTCGGCAGCAGCCAGCCAGCCTTCCACATGGGTGCTCCATCGGCGAAGCATGTTGGGCAGCTGATGGTACTGGTACCGCAGCATGGCCCCCGCCGGCGCCGCCCGGATAAAGTCACCCGCGGTCTCCACCTTCGGGCCCTCGAACCAGTCCCACGAATTGAGAAAGTGGCGAAAACTATGGGAAACGGCCCGCGGATCGCGATAGATGTAGAAGATCTGAATGTTGCTCGCGACCGAGGAAATGACCGGCCGGAAGAAATCGAACTGATGATGAGATTTTCGGATGAGTTTCGGCTTACGCCCTCTCGTCTCCTTAAAGTACTTATCCAACGTCGGCGGGCGGAAAAAGTTGATGTCTACGATGGGCCGATCAAAAGCCAAGTGGGGCTCCGAACTGTAGCCAAACTCCGCGGCAAGCGCGTTCATAAGGAAATGGGTGCCGGATCGCTCGTGGCTCACAACCATAATCGGCGACATCTTTTTCCCAATCATCGCACGCTCTTCGAGAGGTTCACATAACGCGGGGTTGTCAACGCAGCCATCTCCGGGCTTCTCGCAATCACACTCCGGTAACTGGCCGGTGCGCTAAAGTTCAAACAATCTCAACCCTTCAATGATTTAGTCATTTAGCATCGATTTCCGCGGACCAGGACAATAGTTTAAATGCTCCGGAATACCGATATAGACGCCAGTTACCGTCCGCCTGGCTGGGTATCTAGTTTTGGCGGGTTTTCTTTTAAAAAAGCTTTTATTCTCGGCTCGAACCAGACGAGGCGCATAACAACGTGTTGAGCGGCAATATCGAAGTCAGATGCCTGCTTCTCGCGCTCAAGTATCGCCTTACCGATAGTGAGCGGGAATGGCTGCGGGATGCCCTAAACAATGGCATCGATTGGACGACCCTTGTTGAAATGTCCCTGGCACACGGCGTAACTGGATTGTTGGACCGGGGGCTCCGTCACGCATGCGCCGATCTGCTGCCTGACGACATCGACAACGCCCTTTCCGTCCACAAATCCGAACTCATAGAACACAATGAAGAACTCGTCGCCGAACTCATACGCATAGATGATGCGCTGAGGCAGGCGGACATCGAGGCGCTGTCGTTTAAAGGCCCCACACAGGCCATACAGATTTACGGCGACCTCGCACACCGAACGTTCCGCGATCTCGATTTACTCATCCATTGGGACGACCGGATGCAGGTGGCAAACATTCTGCGCGAGCTCGGTTATCAACATCGCGCGGTCAACCTGGGTGATTGGCAAATTCGAGCGATGCAGCGCTGTGCTGGTCAGGAAACGCACTTTTCCGACGGTAACGAAATCGCCGTCGAGCCCCATTGGAGTTTGTTTCCCAACACACTGGCCCTCAACATCGATTACGGCGCGATGTGGCGCCGCGCCGAGAAACTCTCCTTCGAAAGCGGCGAAGTCAGGTGTCTATCTAAAGAAGATATGATTGTTGTCGCCTGTCTGCACGGCGCCAAAGAGCAGTGGTGGCGGTTGAACTGGGTATGCGATCTGAACGAGTGCCTCGCGGATACGGAAGGCTCCCCCCTCAGCTGGCCAACGGTGATCGAGCGGGCGCGTTCGCAGAAATGCCTGCGTGCGCTCCTGATCGGAGTCGGTTTGGCAAATAGGATTTTCGACGCTCCGTTGGCCGATCAATTAAAAGATGAGATTGCTGCGGATCGGCGGATCGAACCTCTACTGGATGTCATCGTGACTGAAAAGCTGAAGCTGGCAAATCCGATACCGCCAGATTCATTCGATAAGCCGACGCGTATCCGTTTCGACATTCACGAGGGCGCCTGGCGTAAGCTAGTCTATATCGTACGCACGTTGTTCGCGCCTCGGCCGGCTCACATCAAATTCGTGGCGTTGCCGCCGCTGGCCGGGTTTCTGTACTATGCGGTTCGGCCCTTTCATGACTGTTTTTTGTTGCCAATATGGCGGCTGTGGAAAGCGGTTCAACCGTCGGGCGCTCATTAGAGAACAGCCGTGTGCCAAACTGACCTTTTGGCCAGCGTCCCTGCGACGACCGAGCCTATCGGAATGCGAAGTTACAAACTGCTCAACTGGAAAACGTCGACCGTACTCAAATGTTCGCTCTTCGCATATCCGCATTGAACTCGCTGATCGGCCTCGCGTTTCTGCTAGCACATCTCGCGCTGCCGTCCTCCGCCGCGATTGCCACAGAAAAGAAAGTCGGCTTGCCGCCAGCGCCCGAATGGAAAGGCGGTCAGTTGAAACGCGGCGCCGACGGGAAAATCAGGCGTGACTCCACCGCCAAAGACCCTTTGGCGACGATAACCGAGGGCCGCCGGCGCGTCGGCATCGGCAGTGGCTTCTTCGTTTCCCGCGGCGGATCGGTCATCACCAATAACCACGTCATCGCGGGCTGCCGTGTGATTACACTGGAGACGCCGTGGAAAACGGCTGGCGCGGCGACCCTTGTCGCCAGCGACCCGGATCGCGATCTGGCCTTGCTTAAAACGGACCTGACGGCGCCCGCGGCAGTGACATTTCGTTATGACGGCCGGCTTGAAGCAGGCGAAATACTGACGATTGTCGGCTACCCCGTCCGCACGCTGCCGCCGCTGTCACCCCAGATCGAAAACGCCGTCCACACCGGCCGTCTCGCGGGCCAACGCATGGTGACCCTCAACGCAGCAGTCGCGCCAGGCAATAGCGGCGGCCCGGCACTGGATGCGGCGGGTCGCCTTGGCGCAGTCATCACCGGTGAGATCAATACGCCAGCGGTTTTCAAGCAAACGGGGCAATTGGTCCGCGATGTCGCTATTGCCATTCCCGCCGATACAACCGAGGAATTCTTACGCGAGAACGGCATCGCCGTTGCGCGCTCGGCGGACCGCACACCGCTCGACCCAACAGATCTGACGGCGCTTGCTAGACAGGTGGTGGCCCGGATTGGCTGCTGGCGCTGACCTATTGGCCGACATCAGCAGCATTGGCGTCGGCATGAGATCACGCAGCATCTTCCAACGCACGCGACAGCTCACCACGGATCGCTTCGGTAATTTGCGCCAAACCATCGCGACCGCCGATTTCGGTAGGATGAATGCGCCCATCGGCATAAGCGTCGCGGACGGCGTTACGGATTACCGCTCCCGCCACGCTTAGTCCGGGGCGATCATGACGTTCGCTCAGCCACTCGAACATCATCGCGGTGGATAAAAACATGGCCGTCGGGTTCGCCTTGCCCGTCCCGGCGATGTCGGGCGCCGTGCCATGGCACGGCTGAAAAACAGCATGCTCGTGGCCGATGTCGCCCGATGGCGCCATCCCTAAACCGCCCATAAGCCCAGCGCCGAGATCGGATAGGATGTCACCCAATAGATTTTCGGTAACGATCACATCGAACATCCACGGTTGTTTTACGAGATTGAGCGCCGCCGCATCGGCATAGAGATGGCGAGCCTCGATATCCGGAAAATTGCTCGCGCATTCGTCGAATACCTCGCGAAAGAACTTGAACGACCGGAATATGTTCGCCTTGTCGACGCAGGTGACGACCCCCGGCTTGCCGGCAGCCTTTCGCCGACGGGCCAATGTAAAGGCGTGGTCGAAAACCCGCACACTGGCGGCCCGGGTAATCTCGCTGGTTTCGCGTGCGTAGTCTTGGGTCACTTCCGCGCTGTGACGGCCAGCGAAGAAGCCCTCGGTCGATTCACGAATAATAACGACATCGAGGTTCTGCGCACGCGGATCGGCCAGCGGTATCCGCATTCCCGGCGATGTTAGGATGGGGCGCAAGCCGGCGAACAATTCAAGCTCTTCGCGTATATCCACCTGCGAGGCGATCTCCCGCCCATCGGGATAACGGATCGATGGATCGCCGATCGCCGCGAGCAATATCGCGTCGGCGGCGCGTATCCGCTCCGAAGCATCGGGCGGCAGCGCTTCGCCTGTTTTCGCATAGTAGTTGGCGCCGCCTTCCAGTTGCTCGATTTCGAGATCGACGCCATCGATTCTGTCGGCAACCAAGTCGATCATTTCCAGGCACGGCGCCATCACCTCGGGTCCGATCCCGTCCCCGGGCAGCGTCACGATTCGCAGCGCCGAATTGTCGCTTGTCGTCGGCATCGCCGAATACCTCTCACAGTTCACACGATCGAATTTGTCAACGTATACAATAATCTGCGGGCTGCGTTCGCAATTCCATCGCTGGTTGCGCGGATGGCGTACCGACAGGGTCTTTCCACAATGGGAGACCTGCGTTAGCGTCCGCCCCGTCTTGTCTACTCTCTACGATATCGGTGCTCGTGCCCTGACGGCGCTCCCCCCCGAACGCGGACATCAAGCCGCCTTGTGGGGGCTCGCCCACGGCTTCGGCCCGCGCGCACCGGCCGACCAGCCCGCCGGCCTCGCCCAAACCCTATGGGGCCGGCCCTTTGCAAACCCGGTCGCCATCTCTGCCGGATTCGATAAGAACGCGGTCGCGATCGCTGGTGCTATGAAACTGGGCGTCGGCTTCGTCGAGGTCGGCGGCGTCACGCCGCGCCCCCAACCCGGCAACCCGCGGCCGCGGTTGTTTCGCCTCACCGCCGACCGAGCCGCCATCAATCGCTTGGGCTTCAACAACCTTGGCGCCGAGGCGATGCGCCGGCGCATCGCCGATTATCGCGCATCCACCGAAGACCCCCGCCCGCTTGGGGTAAACCTCGCAGCTAATTCCGACAGCACTGACCCAGCAGTCGATTTCGAACAACTCGTTGACACGTTTGCAGCGCTCGCCGACTTTCTGACCATCGACATCTCGTGCCCCAATTCGGAAAACGGGCTGGTGTTTCTGTCGCCGGGGCCCTTGGAAGACCTGCTCGGCCGCCTCACCGCTCTACGCGACCGCAAGGGGCTCGCCAAGCCGCCCGCCTTCTTGGTCAAAATCGCGCCCGACATCGAAAACGACCCGCTCGATGTTTTGCTTGAAATCATCGTCGCGGCGGGAATCGATGGCATTACCGTCTGCAACACGACAACGGCCCGGCCCGATACGTTGACCAGCCCGGACCGGAACGAGCGCGGCGGTTTATCGGGCAAACCCCTGTTCGCCCGGTCGACGGAGATGCTCCGTCACGTTTATCAAGTAACGGGCGGGAAGGTTCCCCTGATCGGCGTGGGCGGCATCTCGAGCGGTGCCGACGCCTATGCCAAGATTCGCGCCGGCGCCAGTTTGGTCCAACTCTATACCGCTCTGGTTTACGAGGGCCCGGGCTTGATCGGACGCATCAAGCGCGACCTGGCGGCCCTGCTGGCCGCTGACGGCTTTGCATCAATACAAGATGCCGTGGGAAGCGAGTCCCGGTCCCACTCGTGATGGCTCCCGATCTCTGCTAAATTCAGTGTAGCGGTGGACAACAACGCCGTACCGGGAGAGTCACGGAATGGTCGGAATAACCGGATTTGGCGCCTATATCCCGCGCCTTCGTTTACAGCGTTCGGTCGTCGTCGAGGCCAATAAATGGGCTAATCCAGGGCTCGCCGCGCTTGCCAAGGGCGAACGCTCGATGGCGAACTGGGACGAGGATTCGATAACCCTGGCGGTCGAGGCCGCCCGCGACTGCCTCACCGGTAGCGACCGCGGCGCGGTCGGTCATATATCTCTGGCCTCGACCACCCTGCCATTCACCGACCGGCAGAACGCCGGTATCGCCGCCACAGCTTTGAGTCTACCGGCTAACATCGGCGCCCTCGATGTTGGGGGGTCGCAGCGCGCCGGTACCAGTGCCTTGATCGGGGCACTGACGTCGGCAAACGGCAGCGATGTCGGCACGCATCTCTGCGTAGCGGCCGACAAGCGCCAAGCGCGGCCCGGTAGCACTCAGGAACTCACCTATGGCGTCGGCGCCGCAGCGTTGACCGTCGGCACGGGTAAGATGATCGCTAAGTTCATCGACAGCCATTCGATCACCGAGGACTTCGTCGATCACTACCGTGCAGAAGGGCGAAAGTTCGATTACTACTGGGAGGAGCGCTGGATCCGCCAGGAAGGCCATTTAAAGCTGATTCCCGCGGCAATTTTCGAGTTGTTGGATAAAACCGGCATTGCGGCGGATGCCATCGACCGGCTGATCGTGCCGGTGATGTCGCGCGGTGCCCCGCAAGGCGTTGCCAAGGCGACAGGCATTCGCGACGAAGCGGTCGCCGATACCCTGCAAGCGAATTGCGGCGAAACCGGCGTTGCCCACCCGCTAATTATGCTGGTAGCAGCGCTCGAAGCTGCCGCGCCGGGTGAAAAGATTTTGGTTTGCGGTTTCGGCCAAGGCGCCGACGCATTGCTCTTCGAGACGACAGATGCTCTAGCGGACTATCCCGCACGGCGTGGCGTCACCGGTTCGCTGGCGCAACGGCGCGAGGAATCGAACTACATCAAGTACCTCACTTTCAATGGTCTGCTCGAGATGGAGCGCGGCATGCGCGCCGAGCAGGACAAGCAAACGGCGCTGACTGCGCTCTATCGCAACCGCGACCTACTGCTTTCCTTCATCGGCGGTCACTGTACGAAATGCGGCACAAGGCAGATTCCCAAGACGCGTATCTGTGTCAACCCAAACTGCGGCGCACACAATACGCAGGTCGAAGAACCGTTTGCCGAGAAACCGGCTAGCGTGATGTCCTGGACAGCGGATCAGTTGGCTTATTCTATCGACCCCCCGGCCCACTATGGGATGGTGCAGTTCGAAGGCGGTGGCCGCCTGATGGTCGATTTCACCGATGTCGAACCGGATGCCGTCGAAGTCAACATGCCGGTGCGCATGGTATTCCGCATCAAAGAGCTCGACGAACAGCGCGGCTTCGTTCGCTATTTCTGGAAGGCCGCACCGGAGGGGACGTGACCCCGGCCTAGGAAACTATGGTAGAATATCACTCTAACTTGATGGAGCGAGCTGATGGCCAGTGGAATCAAGGATAAGGTCGCCATTCTCGGCATGGGGTGCGCCAAGTTCGGCGAACGCTTCGACGCCGACGCCGAAGATTTGATGGTCGAGGCGTTCGAGGAATGCATCGCCGATGCCGGCATCGACGTGTCCGAAATCCAGGCTGCGTGGGGCTCGACGACGTTCGATGAGATGGGGGTCGGCAAGTCGGCTATTCCCTACTCGCAAGCGCTCCGCCTACCTAACATCCCGGTCACACGGGTTGAGAATTATTGCGCCAGCGGCTCGGAAGCGTTTCGTGGCGCTGCCTATGCGGTCGCCTCGGGTGCCTGCGATATCGCGCTCGCCATCGGTGTCGAGAAACTCAAGGACACCGGATTCGGCGGCCTACCCAACATGAACCCCGGCCCGCTCAATAGTCAGTGGTGGGCCAACATCACGGCACCCGGCGGTTTCGCACAGCTCGCCAGTGCCTACCGCGCCAAGCACGGTATCGATAAGGGCGATTTAAAGCGGGCGATTGCCCATGTTTCGGTTAAGAGCCATGCCAACGGCGCGCTCAACGAGAAAGCCCATCTGCGCCGGCCGATCACGGAAGAACAAGCACTCAACGCCCCCATCATCGCCGAGCCGTTGGGTCTCTACGATTGCTGCGGCGTCTCCGACGGTGCGGCTTGCGCTATTCTGACGACACCGGAAATCGCCAAATCACTCGGCAAGGACCCGGTGATCACGATCAAAGCGCTGCAAATCGCCGCCTCGAACGGCACCGAGGCGTCGTTCAACCAGTGGGACGGTAGCCACTTTCTCACGACGCGGGTGGCGAGCCAGCGCGCTTATGAGGAAGCGGGGGTGAAGAACCCGCGCGACGATCTCAGCCTGATCGAGGTCCATGATTGTTTCTCGGTCACCGAATTAGTGACCATGGAAGACCTGCACATCTCACCCGAAGGCACGGCGCCGACCGACGTAATGGACGGCTTCTACGATGCCGACGGCAAGGTACCATGCCAAATCGACGGTGGCTTGAAGTGCTTTGGTCATCCTATCGGCGCGTCGGGCATTCGCATGCTCTATGAGATGTACTTGCAGCTCCTCGGACGTGCCGCAGAACGCCAACGCGATGACGTGGATTTATGTCTGACGCACAATCTCGGCGGCTTCCCGCACGAGAACGTCGCCGCGGTGTGCATCGTCGGACGTAACGACTGACCCTCGCCCCATGAGTGAGCCAGCGCCGATCCTCTGGGAGCCGAGCGCGGAAGAGATCGAGGCTCGTAACCTCACCGCGTTCGCCGAGCAGGTGAAGCAAAACCTCGGGTTTGATTTCGGCCGCGATTACGATGCGCTGTGGCGCTGGTCTGTTGCCGAGAAGGGTGACTTCTGGCGGGAGGCCTGGAAGTTTCTCGATATCGTCTCAGAGGGCCCTCTCGAGCCGTCGCTCGTAGACGGCGATAGTTTCGCCACTGCCAAATGGTTTCCGGAAACGCGGCTTAACTACGCCGAAACGATCCTGAAATGGCCCGATGAACAAGTCGCCCTGGCGGCTGTAGATGAGTCCGGCGAACGCTATGAACTTACGTTCGCCGATCTCAGGGCTGGTGCGTCGCGCGCCCAACAGGCGTTCGTTGATTGCGGCGTTGCGCCTGGCACGCGGATCGGCGCCATACTGCTCAACACACCGGACTCGATTATGGCGATGCTCGGGGCCACCTCGCTGGGCGGCGTGTGGACGTCTGTTTCGCCCGACTTTGGCGCGCCCGGTATTCTCGACCGCTTATCCCAAGCCGAGCCCGAAATCTTATTGGCCGTCGACGGCTATACCTTCGCCGGCAAGCACTATGACGTGCGCGATAAAATCGCCGAAGTCGCCGCCGCGCTGCCGAGCATCCGCAAGGTGATCGTCATCGGCAGCGATGGCACGGCTGACATCGGACCGATCGCCGGTGCTCAAGAGTGGAACGATTTTCTTATCCCCTACGACGCCGCCCCCATGACCTACACGAGGCTGCCCTTCGATCATCCGCTATTCATTCTCTATACGTCGGGCACCACGGGTGTTCCCAAAAGCATTGTCCACAGCGCCGGCGGCAGCATGCTGAAAAGCATCGGCGAGCATTCGATGCTGTTCGATTTAAAGCCAGGCGAAACAGCGTTCTTCCCGACAACCTTGGGTTGGATGATGTGGAATTTTCTGATCAACTATCTTGGCACGGGCGCCAAGATCGTTTGCTACGACGGCTCGCCGTTCTATCCCGACACCGGCCGGCTGTGGCAGCTCGCGGCCGACGAAGGCGTCACCGTTTTGGGGTTGGGCTCGTCCTACATCGAAGCCTGCCGCAAGAACGGCGTACGGCCGACCGCCGACCTCGATCTGGGCGCGGTGCGGATGATCCTCGCCGGTGGCTCGGTGCTGTCGCCCGAGGGCTTCGATTATGTCTACGAGAACTTTCCGGGCGGCGTCCAGCTCAGCTCGGCGACGGGCGGCACCGAGATCATGGGCTGCCTCGTCGGCGCCAATCCCTGGGGGGGCGTGCGCCGCGGTGAATTGCAGGCACCGGCGCTTGGCCTGGATATGGCAGTTCTCGATTCGAACGGTCAAGCGGTGCAAAGCGAGAAGGGCGAGCTTGTCTGTCGATCGCCTTTCCCGTCGGTCCCGCTCGGCCTTCTGGGCGACAACGACGGATCGCGTTTCCATGAAACTTACTTCAGCCAAAACCCCGGAAAGTGGACGCAAGGCGACTTCGCAGAGGCGGTGGCCAGCAGTGGAGGGTACATCGTCTACGGCCGCTCCGATGCAACGCTTAACCCCGGTGGGGTGCGCATCGGCACAGCGGAAATCTACCGCCAGGTCGACAAAGTAGAGGAGGTCCTGGAAAGCGTTGTCGTCGGCCAGAAATGGCAGAACGATGTGCGCGTGGTCTTGTTCGTCCGCTTGGCGGACGGCACCGAACTCAACGACGCTTTGACCGACAAGATCCGTCAAACCATTCGAACCGGCGCTTCGCCGCGCCACGTACCGCGTAAGATCGTGCAGGTTGACGATATCCCCAAGACCCGGACCGGCAAGATCGCCGAGATTGCTGTGCGCGATATCGTCAACGGCGATGCGGTGCGCAACCGCGAGGCACTCGCCAACGCCGATGCGCTCGACGCCTTCGCCGACCGGCCGGAGCTACGCGATTAGCCGCCTGACGTGCTATATCTACGCTAACAACGAACAATGTGGATCGGGAGGAGACCTTGGACCTTAGATACCCCTTGATAGACGCTGAGAGCGTTGCCGCAAGAGAGGGCGGTTTGCGCCTGCTGACAGATATCCCGGAGATCGAATCGGGACTGGCCTATCATTTGACGATCCCGCCTGGCGGCTCGCGCGGCTGGCAGACCAACCGCAACGCCGACGAGGCCCTTATCTGCCTGCAAGGCAGCGGCATCGCCGGCATCGGGCCGGAACGCGCCGATATGCGCGCCGGCCATTGCCAATTGATCCCAAAGGGCGAGAAGAATTTCTTTTTCAACAACGGCGACAGCGATGCCGTGCTGGTCGGCTTTTATATCGGCGCCACCAGCGCCGACGGTATCGGCATCGAGCAAGGAGCGCCTGTTAGCCCTGACGAGCTGCATGGCACGGACGGGATTTCGACCGGTATATTCGTCCACCTCGACGATGTGACGCCGGAGAATATGGATAAGGGCGACGGCTGGCACATTACCGATTTCCGTCTGCCGCTATCCGGGCGCAACGGTTGCTCTTCCACCCTGTTCCGCGCGCGCTTCTTCCCCGGCGCTGTGCATGCCAAGCACCGGCACGAAAACTGCGAAGAAATTTACTACGTGATCAGCGGCCACGGGCTGGCCGGCGCCGGACCGGACCGCGTCGAGGTCCATGGCGGCCAATTTCACTTCATCCCCAGCGGGGTCGAACATTGGCTGCACAATCTCAGCGATAGCGAGCCAATTGAGGCCGTTGGGATTTACGTCGGCGCCAGCAGCGTCAAGGACACCGGCTACGTGTTCATGGGGAACGTGACCAACGAAGATCTGAAAGTGGCGTAACACCAAAGAAAAAAGGGCCGCCCGAAAGCGGCCCCTTTAACACTAGGAGGTTGGCGATCTATTGGGTCGCCGGCTTTTTCACGAATTCAGCGTTGGCCGGATCAGCCATCCAGGCAGCCACCTCGGCCGCAACCTCGTCGCGATCGAAGTCATTGGCGCAGCCCATGAAATCGTTGCTGAGGATATCATCCAAGGCGCTCTCTTTCTCGACCGAACCGATCATGACCATGTCCTTCTGGACGCCTTGCCAGGCCGAAACATTGACTTCACCGATTTTCATCGGATCAGGCGGAAGCTGCAGGTCTTTAACGGTGTTAAGATACTGGTACCCGTAGGCCGAGCTTTCCCATTCATGCGGCGTCCCCTTACGCGAAAGCGCGGCGACGGCTTCCATGTCGACTAGACCAACGTGGACACCCTTCGAATAGGCACGGAAGAAACCGCAAAGCGGCTCGCGCAATTCGTCCATGCGGCTACGCAGCATCGAATAGGTGTTCGCCGGCGAGTTCTTGGCCGATGGCGGGGTGATGTCGCGAAGCTCGATGCCACGAGCTAACAAGGCTGCCACGTCGTTGCCCGAACCAGCAAAGGCAGCAGCGGTGTTTTTGAGGAACACGTTGGCCAAAGTCGGGCCCGAATCGCCCACGACGACGGTGTTGATGCCGTCGGCGTTTGAACCGGCGTGCGCCAGCGCAACCTTGACCACCGCCAAGTCACGGTCACTGGCCAGCCCAACGGTCTTGCCCTTGAGCTCGGTCACTGACTGGAGCGGGCTATCCTTGGAGACAAAAATCCCTTCCGGCGCCCTATTGTGGAGTGTATAGACCGTTACCGCGCCGATGTTGGCATTCCGGGCCTGGAAGGTCTCCGACCCGTCAAGCATCGCCAAATCGACTTGCCCGTTGGTCAGGAACGCCGCATAAGGAACCGATGTGTCGCCGGACAGCAACTTAACATCGACGCCCTCTTCGTCAAAATAACCGAGAAGCCGCGCGGCGTGCAAACCATAGAAACCCATGGTGGCATTGTTCGGCTGAATGAGCGTTATCGTCTTTTTGTCTTGCGCCTCAGCAAGTCCTGGAACGGCTAACAAAGCCACCAGCGAAGTGGTTAATAGTGCTTTACGTAGCATATTTTCTTCTCCCTTGGTTAAAGAGCGTTCAGATCGCCCTGCTCTGCGGTTTTTTCCTTTGATTCCACCGCTATTAAAAACCCGTGTCGGCTAACCATTAGCCGACCTCTATGCTTCCATGCTCTCTCTTCCAACGCGCTGCGCGTTTTCTGGAGACAGCAAGCATTCTGGAATCGCGTTTCCAAAACACGATCCGGTAATCCAATACCTCCATCAACGTGAACAGCATCAACCCCATCACCGACATCGTCAGCAACGCAGCAAAAGACCCATCGATTTGAAGCGAAAATGCGAAACGCTGCATGAGAATTCCAACCCCCGCACTAGCTGAGAAAAACTCGGCGACGATCGTACCAAGAAGAGCACCTGTCAGTGCTAGCTTCAAACCTGCAACTATGAGAGGGATCGCATTGGGCAACTGCAGCTTCCAGAAATAATCGCGCTTCGATGCGCCCAAAGAGCGGAACAAATCCGTCGAGTCCTCGTCAGTCCGCAACAACGCCGTGAGCGTGTTGACGAACGGTGGGAAGAAACACACCAAAGCCGCCAGCGCTACTTTCGAACTCCAGCCAAATCCGAACCAGGCAATAATCATCGGCGCCACGGCGATACCCGGCGTGACGTTGAACACCACCGCGTAAGGCGCGATATAACGCCGAAAAGTTGGGCTGAACGCGGCCGATACCGCTAGGCTAATACCGATGGTAACACCGATGAAGAAACCTAATACGGCTTCGCCTAAAGTCGTGAAGAAATGAAAGTAGATCCTGCCGCTGATAAAGAACAAATCGAGCAACTGGGCGCCAATCAGCGATGGCCAGGGCAGAATTAATTTATTGAGGTTTCCGGTCTGCCCCAGTGCTTCCCAGACCCCAATAATAAGGCCGAACGTGATGATGTGTTTGAGCGACGCTCTCAGCGCCGACGCAGCCTTTGAACGCGCGATGGGTTCAGAACCGACTGCGGTGCTCATGCCACACCTCGCGCCACGATGGGCTGACCGCCTGCTACCGCGTTCATCGTCGTTTCCCAATTACGGGCAAGGCGCCGGCTTCGCTTCTGCATCAACGGTTCGCTATGCCAATAAATGACGTGATAGTTGATCCATTCCATCCCGCGAAACAGCAGAAAGGCAAACATAGTAATCGACAACAAAGTCGCGAACGAAAATTCCATATTCAATGTCTGCACATACTGCCGCATCAACACACCAAGACCGTTGGTTGCGGAAATAAACTCCGCGACTAACGCACCCGCGAAAGCGCCCGCGACCGCCAATTTGATTCCCGCCGCAATCAAAGGCATGGCATTGGCAACCCGCAGCTTGAAGAATATCTGCCGCTTCGACGCCCCCAACGAGCGAAATAATTCCTCAGTTTCTTCATCAACCTGCAAAAGACCGGTCATGGTGTTGACAAAGGGGGCGAAGAAACACACCAACGCGCCCAATGCGACCGCCGAAGAAAAGCCAAACCCGAGCGCCGCGATAAATATCGGTCCAACAGCGATACGCGGCATCGCCTCGACAATGATGATATAGGGCTTTAGGTAATCGCGAAAACCTGCACTCAGCGCAGCAGCGGTAGCAAGCGCCATGCCGATCAGCGTACCGATGGCGAACCCGCCCATCGCCTTAGCGAAGGTATTACCCAAATGCGGCCAGATGCCCGCTTTGCCGATAAAAATAGAATACATCGCTTCGACAATTTGGGTTGGCTTGGGTCCGAGCAGAGGATCGATGAGGCCCAACCGGTTTGCCATTTCCCAAACGAATATCAACGCCGCGAAAATGGCCAAATGCTTGGGAATATAGCGAAGCGTATTGGCTTTCTCCGGTACGAATTCGACTTCTGCAGCTTCTGTTTCGATACTCATACGTAACTTCCGAGGATGTCGCGTACTTCCGATTCAATTGCGTTGAATTCCGGTGTCAGCTGTAAATCCAGCGACCGTGGCCGCTCGAAGGGCACCTCGACAATTCTCGCTAAGCGTCCCGGCCGGGGGGTCATCACCATGACCTTGTCCGCCAGAAAGATCGCCTCGGAAATATTGTGGGTGACGAACAACGAGGTCGTCGGCACCGGATCGACGATCCGGCAGAGTTCGATGTTGAGACGTTCGCGGGTGAACTCATCGAGCGCGCCGAACGGCTCGTCGAGCAGCAGAATATCGGTTCCGGTTTGTAGCAGCCGCGCCAACGCCACGCGTTGTTGCATGCCGCCGGAAAGCTGGCGCGGAAAATGGAACTCAAAGTCCTTTAGTCCGACAAGATGGAGCGCCTCAATGGCCCGGCGCCTGTCGTCTTCCGATACCGACCCCTTAATCTCTGACGGCAGGAGGACGTTCTCAACCGCCGTACGCCATTCCAACAGTGTCGGCTTTTGAAACATCATGCCGATGTCGGTACGTGGCCCTTCGACTTCCTGACCATGCACCTTAATGCTTCCAGACGTGCGGTCGATCAGTCCGGCGGCCAGGCGAAGAAGAGTCGACTTGCCGCAACCGCTTGGCCCGACCAGCGAGATAAATTCGCCCTGTTGGATTTGAAACGACGCACCCTGTAGCGCAATGACCTCTTCGCTAAAGGCCTTTGTTAGGCCGGTCGCTTCAATGACTGTGTCGCCCACAAGCGAGGGCTGCGGAGTTGCTGCCGTCGCAGCCTCCAATGCGCTATCGGACATCTTTCTCTAAGCTCTTGTTTTTCGACCGACAGCCCACTTGTGGGCTACTCACGCTCGCACTTAACGCAATGAGCATGGACGCTGGTCTCCTCCCTAGTTAACGATACGCTAACACTCCTTTGCCGGCCCCTTCAATCAAAATATCGATATTTTCGAAGTTGTGAATTATGAGACCATAATGTTCTGACGTAACAGCGTTTTTCTCGCTGCGACCAAGTGAACACACACTATTTTCCATTCCGAAAGTGCGCTGCGAGTTGGCACTAGTAGCATCAGCTTACTGCGGCTAAACACCATGCGATCCAGCCATAATCCGATGGCTAGGCAACACGCAGATAATGGATCGAGAACAGGTTGTCGTCGTCGGTCCAATGCCGGTAGGCGCGCCAACCCGCCTCGGCGGCCAACGCATGAAACTCGTCGATCGTGTACTTGTGAGAATCTTCGGTATGGATCGATTCCGCTTCGTCGAACTCGAAGGTGTGGCCATCGACACGAACTGTTTGCTCACACTTGCTTACCAAGTGCATCTCGATACGGCCCTCATCTGCTTGCCATCGCGCCTCGTGTGCAAAGCTATCGAGATCGAAGTCGGCGCCAAGTTCGTCGTTTATATGGCGCAGCATATTGAGATTGAACTCAGCCGTGACGCCCGCCGCATCGTTGTAGGCGGCATGTAATATCGCGGCGTCTTTCTTTAGATCGACACCGATCAGCAAACCATTGTCGGTGCCTAGTTCGGTAGCTGCAGTGCGTAAGAAGTTAACTGCCTCGGCGTAGGAGAAGTTGCCGATCGTCGAACCCGGAAAAAATCCAATTCGAACGACCTCGTTGGGAATTTCCGGGAGTTCGAGCGGCTGGGTGTAGTCAGCAGCGACCGGCACCACCATCAGGTCGGGATAGGCGTCGGCGAGCCCCTTCGCCGACTCAATCAAATGATCGCGCGATATATCGATGGGCACGTAGGCGGATGGGTCTTCGAGCGCATCGAGTAATATACGAACTTTCGTGCTCGAGCCGCTGCCAAACTCAACCAGGCTCGCATTGGGTCCGATTAGCTCGGCGAATTCCTTCGCATGGGCGCGCAGTAGAGCGGTTTCCGTACGCGTCGGGTAGTACTCGGGCAGCTCGGTAATCTGCTCAAAAAGCTTGGACCCGCGCTCGTCGTAAAAATACTTGCTCGAGATACGCTTCTGCGGCTGAGACAATCCTTCGACCACGGCTGCACGAAAATCCTCGTCAGCGTGCTCGAACTCAAAATAATCGTGCAGCGGCCCGAGATCTAACTCTGCGGCATTGCTCATCCGTCGTCAGCCAGTCGCACGCCGGCAAACTGCCAGCGCATATGGGGGTAGAAAAAGTTGCGGTAAGTGGCCCGAGTATGTCCTTCCGGGGTTACGCAGGCGCCACCGCGCAAAACCATCTGGCTCGACATGAATTTGCCGTTGTATTCGCCGACCGCGCCGGCGACCGGCTTAAACCCGGGATAGGGACCGTAGGGACTCTGCGTCCACTCCCACACGTCACCGAACATTTGCTCTGGTGTGTCTTTGCTCGTCCCCGGCGCTGGAGCCGTCCGCAATAACTCGTGGCCTTGAAAATTACCTTCAATCGGCAACGGTTGTGCCGCGATTTCCCATTCGGCCTCGGTCGGCAGCCGTTTGCCTGCCCATCGCGCATAAGCATCTGCTTCATAGAGGCTCACATGGCAGACTGGCGCTTGGTCGTTGATCTGCTGAAGGCCGGAAAGCGACATCGCCATCCATGTATCGTCGGCCTGCTGCCAGTACGAAGGTGCGTCCCACCCCTCCTGCTGAACGGTCGCCCAACCGTCGGATAGCCAGAGTTCAGGCCGCCGATAGCCATCATCGGCCATGAACGCCTTCCATTCGGCGTTGGTGACGAGCCGCGACGCCAACCGGAACGGTGCGGCGAAAACGTTGTGACGGGGTCCTTCGTTGTCGAAAGCGAAGTCGAGACCAGCATGCCCGATTTCACTCACCCCACCCTCGTAATCGAACCAAGACAACGCGGGTGCTTTACGTGCCGGCGACGCCCGATAGGTCTGATAGGCGGGATGGACCACGTTGCGCGAAAAAGCATGCAGGATGTCCATCAGCAGCAGCTCTTGGTGCTGCTGCTCATGGTTTAGTCCGAGGACAATCAACGGACCCGCCACCGCCCACGTCTCGGTGTCGGCATCAGTGATAAACGCCTCCATGGCGGCATCGACGTGACGGCGGTACTCGGCGATCGCCGCCGCCGGGGGACGCGTTAGCAGGCCACGCTCAGGGCGCGGGTGGCGATCGCCGACCGAGTCATAGTACGAGTTAAACAGGTAAATAAATTGTTCGTGAAACGGCTGATACAGCGGCGCATGGGGCAGCAAGACCAGTGTCTCGAAAAACCAGGTGACATGAGCACGGTGCCATTTTGCCGGGCTGGCATCCGGCATCGACTGGACAACCTGATCCTCTTCCGACAACGGCGCCGCTAAACGCTCGGTCTCGCTGCGAACCCACTGGTATTGGGAAAGTACACCCTCGCGGTCTTCAGGATGAGCCGCGAGAACCCTCTGCGCGGGTACGGTCGAACTCAAAGTCTTCCCCCGCTGGCGTCAGTTTCCGCATCTGCCGTCCTACGGGAACGCCCCCGGAGCCTGTTTACGGCAACCGCGCTTAGATGAGCGGATTGCTTTACTGAAACAGACAGCAAGCTTTGTGATTCAATTTCACGACCCCATGGCCGGAATCGACGGCTGGCGGGAGTAAAACAACCCGGCGCGCGCCGCGTCAACTGACAGAGGGCATATTTCTTTGTCGCGATGGGCTGTTGACGCTAGCCGAAAGAGAATTATTTTTATTGCTATGTCTCGCCAGTCTCCTGAAATCGACAGCTATCACGCGCACGTCTATTACGACGCCAACACCAAAGAAGCCGCCGGGCGGCTGCGCCGGCGTATCGGCGCCCGCTTCGATACCAAACTCGGGCGGTGGCACGACAAACCGATCGGACCGCATCCTATCAGCTTTTACCAAGTGGCTTTCGCGCCGGAGCTGTTTTCTGACCTCGTGCCCTGGATGGCGCTCAACCGGGAAGATCTTTCGATCTTGATCCATCCGGAGACCGGTGACGACCTCGCCGATCATTCCGATTTCGCCATGTGGCTCGGCGACAGCCTCACCCTGCGACTGGACGTCTTCAGAAAGAGAGACTGAGAAATTCTCTCTTGCGGCCAAATGATGCGCCCGCAGTAGTTTCCTTGGTGAGCGGACCACGCTACAACTCGCCACTCAAATTCTGACGCCGGCGCGAACGCGCCCGGCCTTCGCACCACATCTGCACAACAGGGACGAGACGATGAAACTGCTACGTTATGGACCTGCCGGTAAGGAGAAACCCGGCCTGCTCGACAGCGACGGAAAGATCCGCGATCTGTCGCGAAAAATAGACGATTTCAACGGCGACACCCTGTCGCCGGCCAGCCTACGGAAAATCGCTTCCCTCAACGAAAAGCGCCTGCCGCTGGTCAAGGGCCGACCGCGCCTCGGCCCGCCAGTTGTGCCACGGCGGACGTTTGCCATCGCGCTGAACTACGCCAAGCATGCCGCAGAAGCCAATGCCAAGGTGCCAAGCGAGCCTTTCGTGTTCACCAAGACTTGTCCGCTAACCGGCCATCGCGATTCCATCGTTCTGCCGAAGGGCTCGAAAAAGACCGATTGGGAAGTGGAGTTGTGCCTGGTCATAGGCCGCAAAGCCCAGCATGTGAGCAAACGCGACGCGTTGAAATATGTCGCCGGTTACGCCACCGGTAATGAAGTGTCCGAGCGTGAATTTTTGATCGAACATGGCGGCTTGCAATGGATCATGGGTAAAAGCCCGGACACATTTGCGCCAATCGGCCCCTGGCTGGTAACCGCCGATGAGGTCGGTAACCCGCAAAAACTCAACCTGTGGCTCGAGGTGAACGGCAAGCGCTATCAGGACGAAAATACGTCGGACATGATTTTCGGCTGTGCGGACATCATCAGCAACATGAGCAAGATGATCACACTGTACCCGGGCGATGTCATCTACACGGGCACGCCTTCCGGCGTCGGCTTCGGCATGAAACCGCAAAAATACCTGAAGGCCGGCGATGTCGTGACCTGCGGCGTCGAAGGGCTCGGCGAGCACCGCAGCAAGGTGGTCAAATACAAGAAATAAGCACGACTTGGTGCTTCGAGCGATAAGGGGCTGCCCAAGCAGCCCCTTTCGTTTGCGCCGTCACAAAGCCGATACCAAATGATCGAATACCCGCTCAGCGCAATTCCCGAACCTGGTGAAACCCTGGAAGTCGCGCCCGGCATCCTATGGCTGCGCATGCCACTGCCCTTCCGGCTAAACCACATCAACCTGTGGCTCTTGGAAGACGGCGACGGGTGGACTTTGATCGACACAGGAATGGCGACCGACGAAGCACGTGACGCCTGGGATCAAATCATTACCAACCGTCTCGGCGGACGGCCAATCAACCGCATCATCGTCACCCATTTTCATTCCGATCATGCCGGGCTAGCCGGATGGCTGGTCGACCGTTTCGGTTCGCAGTTATGGATGAGCGCATTGGAATGGGAGCGCACGCAATTGCTGGCCGGCGGCCCTGCCCCATCATGGTCGAAAGACGTGCTGTCGTTCTTCCATCAAGCCGGCTGCCCAAAAAACATGGTCACCGAAACGCACTCGATATGGTCGGGGTACAATCGGCGCATGAGCCCGGTGCCCGAGCTACATACGACTCTCAGCGAGGGTATGAGCTTCGATATCGGGGGGCGGTCCTGGCGGGTGCTCATTGGCCGCGGCCATGCTCCCGAGCATGTATCGCTCTACTGCGCGGACTCGAACGTGCTTATTGCCGGCGATCAAGTGCTGCCGAGGATATCGCCCAATGTCTCGCTATTTCCCGGTGATAGCGGCGACGATCCACTAGGAGATTTCTTAGCCACCACTTCGACCTTCCGGGCGCAACTGCCGGACACAGCACTTGTTCTGCCGTCGCACAACGAGCCGTTTTATGGGCTGCATCACCGGCTCGAAGAGCTTGCCTCACATCACGATGAGCGCCTCGAGCAAATGGCCAAGGTATGCGGCAAACCATCGACCGCCTATGGCGTTGCACAACAGTCTTTTTCAAGTGATCTCGACGGTTTACAGGCAAGTTTGGCGGTGACGGAGACACTCGCCCACCTGAACTACCTGATAACTCTGGGCCGCATCGAACGGCATACCCGCGCCGATGGCGTTTGGCTCCACGGGACGTCCTAGTCCCCAAGGCATAGGTGGCGAGCTGGCTGAACGCTCCGGCGACGGGATGGCGCCACCGGTATTTTTATTTTATATCCAACCGGCATTATCGACACTACTCGGCCAAACTCATCGATGCGCTTCCGGTCTCGACCGTTGGGCTATGAGTTGCGCCGTGTCGGAACACGAAACACGAGGAAAATAATGAGCAAGATAACGGTTGCCGTCACCGACACAGTATTTCCCGACTGGAAACCGGCCGAGGAAGCGCTGTCGGCGTTGGATGTAGAGCTGGTACGAGCTGAAACTCCGGAGCAGGACGCAATCCTGGCCGTCGCCCAGAATGCCGAAGCGGTGTTCGTGACCTACGCCCAGATCACGGCGGACGTTATTGCCGGATTGGAGAACTGTAAGGTTATCGGCCGTTTCGGTATCGGCACCGACAATATCGATATCGAGGCCGCCACCAACGCCGGCATCGTTGTTACCTACGCACCGGTCTATTGCCTCGACGAGGTCTCCGACCACGCGATGGCGCTGCTCCTGTCGCTCGCCCGCAAGATTCCTTTTTCGACTTCGATGGTCGCCGCGGGACGCTGGGAAATGCCGGCGGTCGTGCCCATTCGCCGCTTCAAAGGCCGCACGCTCGGCTTGGTCGGCATCGGCAACATCGCCCAGGCAATCGTCGCCAAGGCGCAGGCGTTCGGCATCAAAACGATCGCCGCCGACCCTTACGCGCCCGACGAGATCTTTGCCAAGACGAATACTGAAAAAGTCGAGTTCGATGAGTTGCTTGAACGCTCCGACTACATCTCGGTGCATGCGCCGTTGACGCCGGAAACCGAAAACATGTTCAGCACCGATGCGTTCGCCAAAATGAAGTCGGACGCATTGCTTATCAACACCTCGCGCGGCCCCCTGGTCGACGTCGACGCTCTGGTCAAAGCGCTCGACGCGGGTGAAATCGGCGGCGCCGCGCTGGACGTGCTGCCCCAAGAACCGCCCACCGCAGGCCATCCCGTGCTGGGACGCGACGACGTCATTATAACCCCGCACACCGGTTTCTATTCCGAAGACGCGCTACTCGACCTGCAAACCACTGTCGCGACCGACGTGGCGACTGTTCTGGGCGGCGGCAAGCCGAAGTACCCAGTTAATCAGAAGGTGTTGGAGGGATAAAGCAAACCCGGCGACCGCTTCAACCAACCGCACGGGCGACAGAACCTGGAGTGAGAGACAATGAAGGCAATGGTACTCGGCGCACCCAGCGCGGTGAGCCTGGAGAATGTTGAGCAACCCAATTCCGACACCGGCGACAGCGTCGTTCGGGTAACTCACAGCGGTATTTGTGGTACCGACCTCAAGATCTTCACGGGCGGTATCCCGGCAAAATACCCGCTGATCATGGGCCACGAGATGATCGGCGAAGTGATCGAGGCCGCAAGTTCCGATACACCCAAGGCAGGCACTCGCGTTATCGTCGATCCGGTGACCTTTTGCGGAAACTGCTTTCACTGCGACATCGGACAGACCCAACTCTGTCCCAATGGCGGGCTAATCGGGCGCGATAGCGACGGCGGCTTCGCCGAGTTCGTCGCTGCACCGCCAGGCAATATGTACGCCATGCCCGACAGTATCGGCGACCGCGAGGCGCCGCTAATTCAAGTGCTCACCACGGTAATGCATGCCCAGCAGATGGCGTCCATCTCGCCCGGGGATACCGTCGTCATTCTGGGGCTCGGCGTGAGCGGATTGCTTCACGTACAGCTTGCCAAAGCCCGCGGCGCCAAAACCATCATCGGCATCACGCGCAGCGCCTGGAAGCGCGAGGTCGCCGACAATATCGGCGCCGATTTGACCTTGGCGCCCGACGAGACGACGAAGGATCGGGTGCTCGAAGCCACCGGTGGCATCGGCGCCGATGTCGTCGTTGAATCCGCCGGGAAACTGCCGGTGTTGGCGCAAGCGATGGACCTGGTGCGGCTCGGCGGACGCGTGCTGGGCTTCGGTATCCACACCAATACCGAGGGAGCGCTGCCGTTCTACGACATGTATTTCAAGGAAATTCAGTTCATTAACGCGCGTGCCGCCACGCAAAAAGACTTTGCCTCCTGTCTGGAGATGTGCGGCAGCGGCGCGATCGATCTGAAACCGCTCATCAGCGATGTCGTCCCGCTCGACCAGCTCGATCAAGCGCTTGAGATGGTCGGCACCGACGCGCCACAGCGCATGAAGATCATCCTGGAGAATGTCTAGGCGGCCGCCGACGGCGCGGCCTGCTTGAGCGGGTCCTTGTGAAGGACAATTTCGCCGCCCGGCCCTTGCTCGAGCCGGGTGACGGCATTCCAATTGACCGTATCGGTTTCTTCGAAATCGATACGGTAATGGGCGCCGCGGCTTTCCTCGCGGGCGACCGACGCCGTGGCGAGAAGGCGGCCCAACAATGCCAAATTCTTCACCGACAACGCGCTCTCCAGCTCTTGCCCGCGCACCTTTTCGGAATCGCGCGCTTCATCTGAAAGCCGCATCTGCGGAATCTGCTCCGCTTCGATCTCCGCATACTCGGCAAGCGCGGCGTTACAGCCCTCGGCGCTGCGGATCGATCCGAGTTGTTCGTGGGCCAACATGCGGCAGCGCAACCGGACATCTGCTTGCAAGGGCCCCTCGTCGCGGCCGATGAGTTCGGCGAGCCAGTCGCTCGCATCGGCAGGCACATCGACCTTGCCCGGCGACGCGCTCTCGGCCTTGGCAGTTGCGGATGCGGCCCGGCCTGCCCGGCGGCCAAAGACCAAGGCCGACGACAGCGCCGACCCACCGATACGGTTGCCGCCATGAATGCCACCGCCGGTTTCACCAGCCGCCCATAAACCGTCCAACGGTGTCTTGCCGTCGACATCGATCTTGAGCCCGCCGAGCCAAGTATGGCTGCCCGGCGCCACCTCCAGCGGCGTTTCCGTGATATCGATGCCGCGGTGAAGGCAGGTTTTGTAGACGTGCGGGATCTGCTTCTGGATGGTCTCCAGCGGAACCTCCGTGGCATCCATGAAAATGCCACCGGTCAGACCGGCCCGACCGGCGTGAATCTCCTTCGCCATTGCCAAGATAACTTCGCTGCGCGTGCTGCGTTCCGCGGTATCGGGGAAGTAGCGCTTCAGGAACAGCTCACCGTCGCGGTTGCGGAACACCGCACCCGCATTAATGAAACCCGTGGGATGCGGCGCGAAACCGAACAGCTCTTCGGGCGAGCAGCACATGGCCTGGAAGTCGATCATCTCGATGCCAAGTAGCGGGACACCGGCGCGGAATCCCATGACGTAGCCATCGCCGGTCACCTGAGGTGGATTATCATTCACGTAGAACAGGCCGCTGCCACCTCCGGTGCAAAGGATGACTTCTTTCGCCGCATAAGCGACAAGGCTACCGGTGCCGTAGTTGACGCCCCAGGCACCCACGACCCGCCCATTATCGACTACGAGATCCATCATTGCCGTATTGGCGTGCTGTTCGATCCGCTGATCGGGCCGCAATTTCTTCGCCAAAGTCTTCGTCACCATATTGCCGGTGGTGTCGAAATGGTGGACCGCCCGCGGCTTGGTGTGATTGGGGAACATCTTGAGGTCGAGCTCGCCATTCTCCTTGGTAACGAACTCCGCGCCCCACTCGCGTAGATCGTTGACCACGTCGATGATGCCCTCACACCACGCACCGGCAAGTTCCGGATCGATCAGCTCGCCGCCATGCTCCAGGATTTCCGCTAGGTGTAGCTTCGGGCTGTCGCCGGGCCCCATCGCGGCGGCAAAGCCGCCGCGCGCAACCGATGTCGTGCCGCTCGGCGGCCGGCTTTTGCCGGCCAGGATTACCTTCACGCCGGCATCAGCGCACTCGAAACACGCCATTGCGCCGGCAGCGCCGCCGCCGACAACCAGAACATCGGTTTCGTAATGTTCGACAGGAATATCAAGTGCCACGGATACTCTCTCCTCTGCGCGTCGCGAGGACGCTACGACTGCATAATTCGCTCAAAAGCGTCGACGCACGCATCGGCGAATTCGGGATCGTTTATATGAAGGTCGAGCTCTTCGAGCCGTCCCTTGTTAAGGTGCTGTGCTAGCACACGAACGAAGGCAGCGTCGACGTCCGGCTGATCCCACGAGCCAATATCGTTTCCTTCAAGGTCATGGGTCATGCGCTTCGTGTGTTCGCTGTAACCACGCTTGGGAATAAGAACTACGAAATCGCCAAGCGATTGGTTCAGTCGGTCGGCGAATAGACGGCCCAGCGCCTCGCACTCCTCGGCATTAGTGCGCATCAGGATGTTTTGTGCGTTGTATTGAAAAAACTCACGGTCGGCGAACTTCTCCGGCACCATACCGACCCAGAAGTTCGAGTGGTCGATGGCGCCGGGTACGATGACCTGAGGCAAACCGGCGGCGCTCGCAGATGTCAGGCGGGTCTCGCCGGCGCTATAGACCCCATCGACCAGCAGGTCCGTCAATTCGTGGGTCGTCACATCCACCACGCCCGCCAGCTCACCTTGCCGGGCAAGCGATTCAAGCGCTTTGCCGCCAGGGCCCGAGGCGTGGAAGTGAATCACTTCGTACCCCAATTCCGTCAACCGCTCGGTCACGCGGTCGACGCAGCGGGCCGTGCCGCCGAACGACGACACACCGATCAGCGGCGGCTCTTCAAGGCTGTGTTCGCCGCGCGCCGCGCGCGCTAACGCCATGGCGGCGACCGCATTGGCGGCGTTTTCCAGTACCCCGCGGGTAATCCGGTTGAGCGTAAAATCGCCAATCGACGGGAACATGACGATATCGCTTTCCGCCACATACCATTGAACAGCGGCAGTCGCGGCCACGGCGCTGACCATAACCTTCGGGACCAATGCCGGGAGCGCTCGCATCATCGAGCACCCCATCGATGTGCCGTTGGCGCCGCCCAACGCAATGACGCCACCGAACGCGCCGGTTCGGAATCGCTCACGCAGAACGCTCGCTCCGCCAGCAACCATAACTTCCGCCGCGCGGGTACGGTCGAGTTCGGAGAGGCCGTCCCAGCTGACGCCACCTGCTTCCGCAAGCTCGCCGCCGGTGATGTCCGCGCCGCCATTGGGGTGCGGACGCAGCGACAAATCGACCAACCGCGGTGTGACGCCCGCGCGCCGCAGGGCGTCACAGACGAACTGTGCCTCGGCCCCCTTACTGTCCAAGGTTACCAGCACCGCGACGGCGACTTCTGCCAATACCGTGCTCCCCAATAAGGAATGTCCGCGGCCAGCATATCACTATGGCAAGGCCAAGCAGAGGGGCGTCAGCTAGGGCGACAGTGCGCCCTTGCTGTCGCCGGGCATCCACCGCACGACGCCGGCCACGCCGTCGACCGCTACCATCGCACCGTCGGCAATCTGGCGCGTGGCTTCCGGAACGCCCAACACCATCGGAATACCGCGTTCACGCCCCAAAGATGCAAGATGCGACGTGCTGCCGCCCAGTTCCGCCACCACGGCCGACACGCGCGGCAGTACGCTCACCAGCGCCGGCCCGGCGACCTTGGTAACCAACACATCGCCCGGATTGATGCGGGCGACTTCGCACTCGCAAGCGATGACGCAAGCACGCCCCGTCCCCAAGCCGATGCCGCCAGGATGACCGCGCAAACCGGGCTTACCGCGCCAGATTTCATCGGGGATTTGCGATTCTTGGACGTGTAGCGGGCGCGCCTGCAGCATCTTGATGCCCGCTTTGTCCATGGCCCATTCGATTTCGACGGGCTGTCCCATCAGGTCGTGGGCAACCTTCATGTAACCGGCGAGTTCGCGGACCTGACCCTCGGTGAGGCAGGCTCCTTTTGCCTCATGATCGTGGTCGTGGCTGTGCGTATGCGCTTCGCCGCCGTGATGGACGTGACAGTGAGCGCTATGTTCGAACTCCTCACCCCGCACCGTTTCCAATAACTCGCCATCGGCTGACAAGTCATAGCGGTCTGGTACAACCTCGCCTTGCGCCAATGCTTCTCCCAGCCCCCACGTGGCGCTGACGGACATGCCGCCATCGGCGGTCTGGCTTAAGCCGCCGCCGGAGGCTTCCGCCTCGATGAGCGGCTGCACGAGAACCGCCATAGCGGTGTCGATCGCCATGATGCCCTTATCGTCCATGTAGCGCATCGCGCGGGGCGACCACAGCGCCCCCCAGCAAGCGCGCAGGGCCGTAATGAAATCTTGCTCGTTTTCGATGCCAAGAAATGTTTGGAATTGACCCGCGAAGGACGATCCCTCGGTATCCTCCATCAGCGACGAAGATCGCACGGCGATACGCCCGCCGCTCTCGGCAACAAGCGCCCGGTAGGCTTCCACCAGTTCTGCTTCGATTTCCGGTGCGATTGGCTCCGAAAACAGGCCAATCCGGACATCGGCGACGTGGCCGCGCGATTCCATAAATGGCAACGTCACAGCCTTCTCGGCGGCGTCTGTCAGCCCCAAGGTTTCGAGCTGATGGTTGTAGGCATCGGCGCCAAGGCAAAATCCACCGGGCGTCGGCAATCCGGCATGGCCGAGCGCCGCTTGATTGGCGGCCTTGGGGCCGAAACGCTCGGCGTCGGCAGCGGCCGAGTCAGCGAGATTTACAACGAACCTTGCCATCGGATGGAACTCTCTCAAAAAGTCGGAACGGCCGGGCGAAACATCGCCCGGCCGCCCCATCATGTCACATTAGTGTCCGAGTAGGCGCTTCTAGTGCGCCATCGGGTCGACAACCGTGATCTGATTGACCGGGAAGTTGGAGATGATTTCCACATCGTCATCATGAACGATAACCATCTCCTCGATCCGAACACCAAACTCAAACGGTATGCCGTGTTGGGTTTCGAGCGCGAATACCATGCCGGCTTCAATCTCGAGCGGGTGATCGAGCGACCAGATGCGCGAGATCACCGGCGGGTCGTACTGAGCCAGACCAAGGCCATGGCCCCACAAGTTCGCGGCCGCCTGGTCTTCTTCTTCATATCCCCAGGCTTCTTTCGACGAAGGCCATTTGAGGGCGATATCGCGGGTCGTCGCCCCCACCTTCACGGCCTCGATGGACGCATATAGCCAATCGAGCGCCTCGGCGTAGATGTCCTTCATTTTCTGGGTCGGTTCACGGCCGACACAGTAAGTGCGGTAGTAGCACGACTTGTAGCCGTTCCACGTCAACGCAGCCAAATCCATAAAGGTAATATCACCGGGCTGGATAATGCGGTCACTAAAGTTGCGCCAGTTGGGCCAAGTGTTGGGGCCGGACGAAACGATCACGTCCTCGACGTCTTCCATGCCTGGAATATCGTAGAGGAACTTCATGATGTGCGCGGTCACCTGGTTCTCGGTGATTCCCGGCTCGAGGAACTTCATCGTCGCCCAGTGGGCGGCGTCGCCAATGGCGCCGACGATACGGGCGCAGTTTTGCTCGTCCTCGTTCTTAACCGCGCGCGCCGCCATCATCGGGGTCATGCCGTCTTCCCAGGCAATGCCCTCTTCCTCGAAATGGCGCATCATGTTGATGTCAACGAAATCGACACCGAGCTTTTCGCCGGCGACGCCGTGACGCTTCATTTCTTCCTTGATGGCGTTGGTGAACTTGGTCACCTGCACTTGGGACGCCGGACCGGCCGCCCCTTTGATCCACGCATAGGAGTAGCGAATGTTCTCCGGCGGAATCCACGGCGCATGACGTTCGACCTGCGCACCGATATCGCCTTGCTCGAACAGGACGGGCTGCCCGTCGCCGCACAGGATCGCATAGCGAAGTCCGGGCTTCAGTCGGTTCCAGCCGGGGGTCAGCGTGCCCGTGATGTATCTGACGTTCTCGTCATACATACAGAGCATGGCGCCAAGACCGTGCTTCTTCATCATCGCGCGCGCGCGTTCCAACCGGTAGTTCCGCAGACGCTCCCAGTTGATCCGCTGCTGCCAGTCGAGGCCAGTGATGCCGAAATTCGCAGTGCCGTGGTACATTTAATCTCCTCCCGCGTTCCTAGTCCTGATGCGTGATCGCTTTTCGATAAAGTCGCCCCCGT
This sequence comes from Alphaproteobacteria bacterium, assembly GCA_965267185.1. Classification (GTDB taxonomy): domain Bacteria; phylum Pseudomonadota; class Alphaproteobacteria; order UBA6615; family UBA6615. Next base: position 2,382,900 of record OZ253937.1, read on the forward strand.
TCCGAGTAAAGCCGCACGCGAGGAATTCGGCCAGGCCGGACGTAAGCACCAGCAACACAAATCATATCCCTCAGACCAATGCAATACCGGGGAGGAACATGCGACAAGTGTTGTGCCAAGATCGAATAAAACGAACGAGTTCTGGAGCGTCGCCCGGCAGTTATCGACGCGTTCGCAACATCCACTTAAGCCGATTTCGGCGACGCTTCCAGAACAGCGATACTAGAATGGCACCACTGCGAGAAAACCTGTAAGCACCCTTACTAGCGGTGGCGACCGCCCTGGAATCAAAGGTTAGTGCCAAAGTGTCGATCAGTTCAAAAATCTTGAACTCGCCCCCAGCGCTTTGCTGCAGATAGTCTATGCTTCAGATCCGGATCCACGCTGTAGCCATCCCATCGGATATCGGCTCGGTATTTCTCGCCAAAAGCGATGTATTGTCCGGCTGCTGCAATGCGCGATAGTTGGTCTTGGCAAATTTGCCAGAGACCTTTTGAGTCTCTAAAAAGCACGCACGAAATCGACTTTTAAGCGAACTGAGGTCCTAAAATGTTTACAGCAGCGGTTGTCGGCTTGGGCTGGTGGGGCCGTAATCTGGTCACCACCCTCGAACAAAGCGACAAGATCAATGTGGTAAGCGTTACCTCCGGCAACCCGGCCAAACACCAAGACTTCGCCGATGAGAAAGGTGTTGCCCTCGCTGCCAGCTACGATGAAATCCTCGAAAATAAAGACGTCGATGCGGTGATCCTCTGTTCGCCGCACACGCAGCACGAACAGCAATTCATCGATGCCGTTGGCGCCGGCAAGCAGGTTTTTTGCGAAAAACCATTATCTCTGACCAAGGCAAGTGCGGAGCGCATGATCGCCGCCGCCGATCAGAAAGGTCAGATTACCGGCATTGGCCATGAACGGCGCTACGAAGCATCGATGGAAGCTGCTCAGGAGTTCGTGTCGCAGGGCAAACATGGAACGGCTCTGCATCTAGAGGCCAATTTCTCGCACAATCTGTTAGCCGATGTGCCGCTCGATAGTTGGCGCGTATCACCTTTAGAAGGACCGTCGCTGCCCATGACGGGCATGGGTATTCACCTAACGGATCTCTATCTCTGGCTGTTCGGGCCGATTGACTCGGTTTGTGCCCAGACAGCGAAAAAGGCCGTGGAATGGGCCGACGGCGACATCATCACGATTCAATTCAAATTCGAAGATGGTTCGACGGGCCTCATGTGCAACATGGCGACGACCCCTTACTACGGACGCTTTTCCGTGTTTGGCACCGAAGCCTGGCTCGAAGTCCGCGATACGGGGCATCCGCAAATGGGCGGTGAGACCCATGTCGTCACCTGCGCCAAGGACGGCGCGCAGAATGCCCAGACCCTCGGCCCCAAAAACGCGGTCAAGGCCAACCTCGAAGAATGGGCGGACGCGGTCGAGGGCCGCGGCACCTACAGATTTTCAAACCAGCACCTCATCCACAACGTTGCGGTGCTAGAAGCCATCGGCAAATCCACAAAAAGCGGCAATTGGGAGAAGGTTTGAACTTCGCCGCGGTCACTCAAAACTGGAGGAATTCATGAGCGAGCAAGCTGCAGACGATAAATACGATCATACATTCAAGGCGATCCATGACCACGAGGTCGAGTGGGAGAGCGACGACGTACGCGGTCTCTTAACCCTGCCCGAAGGTGTTCAGGTCAAAGTTCTGAACTACGATCCGGTAATGAAACGCCTCGACATGAAACAGCGTTTCCCGAAGGGCTATGTCGAACCGCGGCACACCCACGAAAGTTGGCATTCGATCTTGGTCCTGGAAGGACGCATGTGCGTGGCCGGTAAAGATCTGCGGCCCGGCGATTACGTGTTCGGCTGGGATATTCCGCACGGACCGTATGAATATCCAGACGGCTGCGAAGTCTTCATCGTCTACATGGGCGACGCCTCCCATAAGTGGGACGAGGCCGAATTCTTGGCGCACGAGAATATTTGGGAGCCTGAGACCGACGAAGGCAAACAGGGAACCCAAGAACACATCGAACAGCGCAAGCAAGCAAAAGGCTAGCTTCAAACATTTTAGAAAGAACGGGGCGCCGGAGAGAATCCGGCGCCCCGTTTGCTTTTCTTAGGAGCCGTTTACGCAGGCGCTTTCGTATAAAGGTCGACCAGCCGCGAATCGAGCGTGGTCAATTGCGCTTCGATCACCGGCTGGACGGCCTCAACGAACAAACGCCGTTCTGCGTCCGAGAGCTCGGCCACCTCGTTGTCGGTCTTAGCAAGCTCACTCAAAACCCGATCGTCCTCTGCCTGTGCAAACCCTCGCTGCGCCTCTGTCGCGTACACAAGGGCTCTATGCACTGCTTTTTGGGTCCGCCGATCCCAGCTTTCGTAGGTCGGACGGTGGCACAAAACGGTAACAAACCCCAAGAAATGGCCCGACAGCGTGATGTAGCGATGATGCTGGTGAATGCCGAAGTTGAAAATATTCGATAGCGGATTGTCTTGCGCATCCACCTCGCCGCTCGCGACCGCCGCCGCTAGATCGGCGACATCGATAAAGGTTGGCTCGAAGCCAAGCGCAGCAAAGGTGTCTTGGTGCAGCTTGCTATCGCCTGTGCGGATCCGCAGCCCCGCGCAATCGGACGGAGACCGAATAGGATGCGCGCGATTGGACAAATGCCGGAATCCGTTATCCCAAAACCCTAATAGTTCGTAGTCGGAGCTAGTCCGAACGATCGTCTTCAAGGCATCGCCGAAGGCACCATCGAGTGCCTTATAAGCGCGAAAACGGTCTGACGTCAGAAAAGGTAAATCGAGTATGGCGATTTCGGGAAAACGGTGAGCCGAATAGCTCGACGCAAAATAGCAAAATGTTCGCTCGCCTCGTTCGACAAGCGATAGGCAATCAGCCGCCTTCAAGCCACCATCGGCAACATTGTTCTCGAGTTGGAAATGCAGACCGCCCTCCAGTTCGCCGCTCAACGCCTTCTCGAACACCTGAGCCGCACGCGTGTGAACCGATGTCATGGGCTGATATCCAACGAAAGAAACATCCATTTTTTACGTCTCCCATTTACGTCGGCGTCACAAACTCGAACCGCCGGCAAGACTAATCTTAACCTAGCGGATGAAACATTTCTCCGCCGATCGAACGAGAAACGTTGCCCACGAAGTTATTCGCGGATAAATTGTTCCCGTTATGAGAGCATTAGTGTTGGTACAATATGACAGCAATTACCCCGGAAGCGTTCAACCGCCTTTCGGAAGCGCAGCTTCCTCTGGCGTATCAATTCGGTTTTCGCGCCGAGACCATTGGCGATGGCGCTGCAACAGTAAGGATGCCGTACAACGATGCAACGCTTCGTCCCGGCGGCACGATAAGCGGCCCCGCGATGATGGGGCTTACCGATTTCGCCATGTACGCCGCTCTGATGGGAGCGATCGGCCAAGTCGAGTTAGCAGTCACGACAAACCTAAACATCAACTTTCTACGCCGACCCGGACAAGCCGACATCATTGCCGAGTGCAATATTCTAAAACTAGGCAAGCGCCTGGCGGTGTTGGAGGTGACGCTGTTCTCGGAGGGCGAGGACGAACCGATAGCTCACGCGACGGGAACCTACTCTATTCCCCCCGAAGCCGTTGATCAGGAGCGTCCGTGATGGCGCCGCGTGGTCAACTTACGGAACAAGCCTACGAGATCGTTAAGGAACGGCTGCGTACTGGCGTTTACCGGGCGGGCGACCGAATTTCCGTCGAAGATATCGTCATCGAGTTGGGAACCAGCCGCCAGCCCGTCATGGACGCCCTCAAACGTCTGGCTATACAGCGATTTATCGAAATCATCCCCCAGGTTGGTGTTCGCGTGTTGACCACGGAGCGCCAGGAGATGGTCGATTTCTTCCGGCTGCTGGGCGCAATGGAAACGGTTATTGCGGAACTCGCGGCCCAGCGCGCAGACAAAAAAGGCGCTGAAAAACTGGCCGAGGTCAACGAAACGGTCGCTCAGTTGCTGTTAGAAGACATCGACGACGAACAGCGGGTAAAACGCTATCGGGCTCTCAATAGGGACTTTCACCGCCAGCTCACCGCGATCGCGGGATCGCACGTTTTGGCCTCGATTTCCGCCTACATGTGGGATCAAAGCGACTTCTTCATTAGTTCGGCATTCGATCCGGCGAACCTGAAAGATCGGCTCCGCGCCGCCTACGAAGAACACATTCTGATCTGTCAGGCGGTTGCCGCCAACGACCCAGCGGGTGCACGCAAGGCTATGAATGATCACGTCGACGCCTTCACGCAAAACTTCGAACATATCAGGGCAACACACTAGCGCTGCGGCCAGGGTGGCTCGTATCCTGGCCACCGGAAATTCGATAGGGCCTTAGTAACATCGCCCATCTTTAGATTGCCCGCCCGGTGATATACTGAACGGCGAGGCGCAATCATGGACCTGCTTAGCGACATTCTCAGCACTGTACGCATTCGCGGTACGCTCTATTTCAGTACAGCGTTTACGCCGCCTTGGGGCATTCAGGTGCCCGCCCATGGACGCGCCGCGCGTTTCCATATCGTGGTCAAAGGGTATTGCTATATCGGCTTGGCGAACGGTGACGTGCGCGAACTGCACGAAGGCGACATGCTGCTCATTCCCCAAGGCGCCGAGCATCGGCTTATGGACACCGCCGATCGCAAAGTGCTGGAGCTCGACCGCGTCGTGGCAGAAAGCGGTTTTAACGGCGAGGGGGCGCTAGTCGTGGGCGGGCCTGAATCCGAGGCCGTTACCCAACTTGCTTGCGGACACCTCACCTTCGCCGACGGCGCGGATCATCCTCTCTTGCGCGCCCTTCCCGACGACATCCTGATTTCCCGCGAATTGCGCACCCGCCACGCATGGCTCGACGACACGATCAATGCGCTGTCCCGGGAGGCGCACTATGGCGCGGCCGGTTCGGCAGCGACAGTGAATAAGCTATCGGAGATACTCTTTATCGAGAGCTTGCGCGCGACAGCCGAGACGATTCCACAACTCGACGGAATCATGAAAGCGATCGGTGATACGCGGGTGAGCCGGGCCCTTTCGGCGATTCATCGCGACCCGGCACACGACTGGACTCTCGATACCTTAGCGAGCGAGGCCGCCCTGTCTCGCTCGCGCTTCGCCGAGCGCTTCCGTGACCTGGTCGGTCTGTCGCCTGCCGCATACCTTGCCGAATGGCGCATGCAGAAAGCCCGCTCCCTCTTGTTCGAGACCCATGATGGTGTCGGCGTGATTGCTGCGAAGGTCGGCTACCGGTCGCCCGCCTCGTTCACGCGCGCTTTTAGCGATACTTTCGGTCAGTCGCCGAGCGACTTCCGCAACGCCAGACACGCCGACTAACGACCCTTTCTCGACGGTTGGCGGCACGGCCGGTGAGAGATTTACCTCATCGTCCGAAGCGTTTTGCAGCGCGTCCGATTATGCCCTCTCCCCAATTGTGAATGCCCCTCCAGCGCTTAGCTAACCCCCTGTAGCAAGGGCGGCGCGTGTGCCGGCCTGACAGACGGAGCAAACACAATGACCGAACTCACTTCGAAAGATTCACCGCGCCGCACCTTTTTGAAATCGGCCGGTTCCGCGACCCTAACCGCCGCCGGCGTAGCCGCCCTGGCAAACATCGCCGCACCGCGCGGCGCCCTGGCCCGTGAGGATAACCCGGAGGCCGATGCGCAACTTCTCAATACTGCCCTCGGGCTCGAGTATGAAGGTATCGGCGCCTACGAACTCGCCATTGGCAGCGGCCTGTTGCAAGCGGCGGTGAAGGAGACCGCAAGCCTGTTCCAAAGCCACCACCAGCAGCATGCCGAAGAACTCGCGAAAGCCGTCGGCTCGTTGGGTGGCAAACCGGTCGCGCCGAAATCTCTCGACGACTACGCCAAATCGTTGAATGCAGCAGCCTTGAAGGATCAAAACGATATCATCGCGCTCGCACTGCGGCTGGAACGCGGGGCCGCTGAAGGCTATCTCGGCTTGCTGCCGTCTTTCGGCGACCCTGACTTCGGGCACCTGGCAGCACGCATCGCAGCCGACGAAACCATGCACTGGACCGCCTTGACCTTGGCATCGAACGGATTGCTGCCAGTCGACGGTCTGACCTTCGGCGCCTAGGTTGCGTGCCGAGATGAAGCCGACCGGCATTGCGCTCGTCCTCTATCTTGCGGCAACCGCCGCCGCCTTCGCAGCGGCACCGCAAGAACGGGGCGACGCCGAGCGGGGTGCAGCGCTTTACGACAAGCGCTGCACCGCCTGCCACTCGATCGATACCAATCGGATTGGCCCGAGCCACCGCGGCGTGTTCGGACGCGCCGCCGGCTCGGTCCCCGGATACGACTATTCCGAGGCGCTAAGTGAGTCGAGCACCGTCTGGACAGTTGAGACTCTCAACCGCTGGCTGGCCAACCCGCAGGCCCTCATTCCCGGACAAAAGATGGGGTTCCGTTTGCGTAAGGCCGATGAACGTAGGGACATCATCGCCTACCTCAAATCGCTCACGCCTGCTGCGCGGCATCTCAAGTCGTCAGAATGATCTTGCCGGTAACTTCGCGGTTTTGCAGGGCCTTCAGCGCGTCGACCGCCTGTTCCAACGGATACGTACGCCCCACGTGAGGCTTTAGTCTTCCCGCTTCGTAGAGTTCGATCAAACGCTCATGGTTCTCGCGGGTGCGCTCGGGATAAGTCAGCGTGAACTGCCCAAACCGCACCGCAATCACCGACGCCCATTTCACCAGAATAATGTTGGTCGGCACTTGTACATGCTCGCCACTGGTGAAACCGACGATCAAGATACGGCCCTCGTGGGAAATCGCACTCAGCGACGCGCGAAAGGCATCGCCGCCAACCGTATCGAAGACCACGTTGAGGCCGCTCTCCGCCGTCAACTCCTTAAGCCGCTGACGTATGTCCTCGCTGGCATAGTTTATCAAATGATCGGCGCCTTGCTCCGCAACGATACCCAGTTTCTCGCCGCTGCCCGCGCTGGCGATCACCGTCGCGCCCAACGCCTTGGCCACCTGCACCGCCGCCATGCCGACACCGCCCGAGGCACCGTGTATCGCGACCGTCTCACCGGCCTCGAGATGCCCGCAATCGACCAAGCCATGCCAGGCGGTGCCGTAAACCAGCATGAACCCCCCCGCCTCGAGGTCGCTCATCGCCGCCGGCACGGCAAAGGCGCGCTGGGCCGGCAGGGTTACCTCCTCGGCGTAGCCGTCATAGTGCGGGCCGCACCACAGCATCACCCGGTCGCCGATGTCGAAGTCGGTCACTCCAGCGCCGCGGTCGATAATCTCTCCCATGGATTCCAAGCCGGGGCTAAACGGAAAGTCCGGTTTGTTTTGATAGGTGCCGGCGCAGGACAAGATATCGGGGAAATTTACCGCGCAAGCGCGTAGACGCACCCTGACTTCACCGCGCTCCGGATCGCGCGGCTCCACTTCATCAATACGCAGCACATCGGGCGTACCGTATTCGTGGCAACGAAGAACTTTGACCACGGCTGTATCAGGCTTGGGTAAACGAACCGCCCGATGCGGCGAGATCGCGCAGCAGCGCCGATGGCTGCCAGAGTTTGCCGTGCGCGGCGTGGAACTCTTCGACCCGCGCCAGCACCGTGGACAGCCCGACTTGGTCGGCATGATACATAATACCGCCGCGCCACCGCGGAAACCCGAAACCGTATTGCCACATGATGTCGATATCGCTGGCCCGCAGTGCCACGCCTTCTTCGACGATTTTCGCCCCTTCGTTGACGGCTGCGTACAAACAGCGGTCGAGAATTTCCGCATCGTCGATCCGGCGCCGTTCAATGCCGTGCTCGGCCGCAACTTGCGCTGCAATTTCCTCAACTTCCGGATCAGGCACCGGCAGGCTGCCGCCGTCGCCATAGCTGTACCAGCCCTGGCCGGCCTTGCGGCCGAAACGGCCCATCTCGCACAGCCGGTCGGCAAGATGCACATAGCGTTCTTCCGGATCCTGCAGATGAGCCAGCGACTGGCGCATGCGCCAACTCACATCGAGGCCCGATAGATCGCTTACGGCCAGAACCCCCATGGGCATACCGAAGTCGCGTAATACGCCATCGATCTGCGCCGGGCTGGCGCCCTCCTCCACCAGAAAAATCGCCTCGCGCACCAACGGTGCGCGGCTGCGGTTGGCGACGAAGCCGTGGCTCACACCGGCCAGCGCGGCGACCTTGCCGAAGGTTCGCGCGATCCGCATACCGCTCGCAACCGCTTCCGGCGAAGACGATTCCGTGCGCACGACTTCGAGCATTTTCATCACGTTCGCCGGCACGAAGAAATGCAGGCCGATAACGTCTTCGGGCCGGCTGGTGGCTGCCGCCATCTGGTTGATGTCCATGTACGACGTGTTGGTGGCCAGCACGGCGCCTGGTTTGGCCACCGCATCGAGCTTACCGAAGATTTCTTTCTTGAGATCGAGGTCTTCGAACGCCGCCTCGATAATCAGATCAGCATCGCTCAGCGCAGCATAGTCCAAACCAGTCGAGATCAGACCGAGGCGGCGGTCCATCTCGCTGGCATCGATGCGGCCACGGTCGACCATGCGCTGATAGTTTTCTCGGATTTTCGCCAGTCCCCGGTCGAGCGCCTCTTGGGATGTCTCTATCGCCGTGACCGGAATGCCAGAATCGGCGAAGCACATGATAATGCCGCCGCCCATGGTGCCGGCACCGATAACGGCGCCGCTCTCAACCTTTCGCGGCGAGATATCCTTGCCGATACCGGGGACTTTCGACGCTTCGCGTTCGGCGAAAAACGCGTAGCGCAACGCTTTCGACTGCTCGCTATCCTTGCAGCGCCCGAACCGTTCCCGGTCAGCGGCAATCGCTTGGTCGTACGGCATCTTCAAACCGTCGATCACGCTTTCGATTGCTTCGAGCGGCGACTCCTGGCCGCGCATGCGCCGCGCCGCAAGGTCGCGGTACTTCTGGATCGTGTCAGCAAAATCGTCAGGCGAGCCGATCCCCTCCTTGGGCTCGCTGGTGATGCGGCGATTGCGATTTTCATCGAGCACGCGCTCGGCGAAACCGATGGCACCGTCGAGCAGGTCTCCTTCGACGACCTCATCAAAAATGCCGTAGTCGAGCGCCGTGGCAGCATCGATCGGCTCACCGGTCACGATCATCTCCAGCGCATGATCGAGGCCCGTGACGCGCGGCAGGCGCTGGGTTCCCGCCGCGCCGGGAAAGATGCCGAGCTTCACTTCCGGCATGCCGACTCGCGCACTCGGCGACGCCACGCGGAAATGACAGCCGAGCGCGAGCTCTAGCCCGCCACCGAGCGCCGTGCCGTGAACGGCGGCGATGATCGGTTTTTCCACCGTGTCGTAGTGGTCGACGACCACGATAAGGTGCGGCTCGCGGGTCGGCTGATCGAATTCGCGAATATCGGCTCCCGCGGGAAAGGTGCGTCCCGCGCCGATCAAGACGACTGCCTCGGCGGCCGGATCGGCGGCCGCCCAGTCGATCTGCGTCATCAGCCCCTCGCGAACGGCCAAGCTGAGCGCATTGACCGGCGGATTATCGACCGTCACGACGGCAATCCGGCCCCGCACCTCATAACCGACGACATCGGACATTTTCCTGCGCTCCCCTTTGGCGGCCATATACGCCACCGAACATCGGCGTATCTTGCAAAGCTCGCTCCATCGGGTCAAACAGGTGGCGCAGAAACTTCTGGGGGCAAACCGCTAATGGCCGATGCCTTAATCGATAATTTCCGCATGCTTGCGGACTACAACCGGCGGGCAAACGAGTCACTCTACGCGGCGTGCGGCCAACTCAGCGACGACGAGCGTAAACTCACCCGCCCCGCCTTCTTCCATTCGATCCACGGAACGCTCAACCATATCATGGTCGGCGACCGAATCTGGATGACGCGGTTCGAAGGCGGTGAAGTAGCGTCGACCAACCTGGATGCAATCCTCTACGAGGATTTCGGCGATCTTTTGAGCGCGCGCCGCGCCGAAGACAGGCGGATCGACAATTTTGTCGCCAATCTCGACGGCGGCTGGTTTGACGGCGATATCGTCTACGTCAACAACGCCGGCGCTCGCTGCGCCGATCCCAAACCGATGATCTTGGCGCATTTTTTTAATCATCAGACCCACCATCGCGGCCAAATCCACGATATGCTGAGCCAGACAGCGGTCGCACCGCCGTCTCTGGATCTTCATCGCACTCTGCGGCCGAATCCGACGAGCTGAATGTCATGAACTTCGCCCACCCCAACGACTTGCTCGACCATGTTGGCGACGAAATCGGCGTCAGCGATTGGGTCGACATCGATCAGGCCAAAATTGACGCCTTCGCCAACGCCACCGGCGATCATCAGTGGATCCATGTCGATCCCGAGAAAGCCGCCCGCGAGGTGCCCGGCGGCAAGACGATCGCGCATGGTTTTCTGCTGCTATCGTTGTTTCCCGGCTTAAGCGACCAATTTTTCCATATTGAGCAAAACAGCTACACGCTGAACTATGGGCTCGACCGGCTACGGTTTACCGCCATGGTTCCGGTCGGCTCGCGGGTGCGGCTGCGCCAGTCCATCGCCAGCGCGGAGAAGGCGAAAGATGACGGCATACGCGTCGTGCTCGACGGTGTGCTTGAAATCGAAGGTAGCGACCGCCCCGCCGTTGTCGCGCAGACGATCCGTTTGATTTACCCATAAGCAGTAGGCGGACCTGCCGTGAGCACAGCCAAGCGCACATTCTCCCGCACCGACCAAGTGGTTCCGGTACTCGAACAGCACCGCTTCGATACCGGCCCGCTAATCGCGTGGATGGAGGCGAATGTTGACGGCTTCCGCGCACCTATCGAAATCGCCCAGTTTCAGGGCGGCATGTCGAACCCCACCTTCCTCGTCACCGACGCCGGCGACACCCGCTACGTGCTCCGCAAAAAACCGCCCGGCGAATTATTGCCCTCGGCACACGCGGTCGACCGCGAGCATCGGATCACGTCTGCGCTTGCCGATACGCGGGTGCCCGTGGTGCGCACGCTGGGCCTGTGCGACGACACATCGGTGGTCGGCACAGAGTTCTTTTTGATGGAGCACGCCGCGGGGCGAATTTTCCACGACCCCTCGCTGCCCGACCTGTCGCCCGACGATCGCGTGGCGGTCTACGATTCCATGGGTGACACACTGGCCGCCCTGCACCAGGTCGATTTCGCCGCCGTCGGCCTCGACGATTACGGCCGTGTCGGTGGCTATATGGGCCGCCAGGTGCGCCGCTGGTCGCAGCAGTACGAAGCGAGCAAGACCGACGAACTCGCCGAGATGGACCATCTGATGGCGTGGCTGCCGGAAAACATGCCCGACGATAGCGAAACGACCATCGTTCACGGCGATTTCCGCTTAGAGAACCTGATCATTCACCCCAGCGAGCCGAAGGTGATCGCGGTGCTCGACTGGGAGCTGTCGACCCTAGGCCACCCGCTATCGGACCTTGCCTACAATTGCCTGCCCTATCACTGGCCGGAGGAATCGTTCGGCGATATGCGCGGTCTCGATCCCACGACTCCCGGTATCCCGGCAGAGCAGGACTATGTGACGCGCTATTGCGAGCTCACGGGGCGCGGCGAGATCGATAATTGGACGTTCTACCTGGTGTTATCGCTGTTCCGGCTCGCCGCCATTATCCAGGGTGTTTACTACCGCGGCCTACAGGGAAACGCCGCCTCGCCCGAAGCGCTGCTGCGCCGCGACCTGGCGCGCCAACTCGCCCGCAACGCGTGGCAGTTGGTGGAAGGGAAATCCTAGTCCGGCGCCTGATCGCGCTCATTCAGGCCATAGTCACGCACTACCTCGGCGACACGCAGGCGGTAGTCGGCGAACAACTCGCCGCGGCCTTTGGCCTGCGCGGCGCGATGATCCATGTGTTCGCGCCAAGCCTGCACCGCCGCTTCGTCGCGCCAGATGGAGAGCGATAGTAGTTTCCCCTCCTCGTACATGCTGGAAAACCGCTCGATGGAAATGAACCCATCTATCTTGTCGAGTTCCGAGCGCAAGCCGTGGGCGATATCGAGATACTCATCAAGACTGCCTTCGCTCGGCCAAACTTCGAAGATAACGGCGATCATTCTTGCTCTCCTTGGGCGCCAGGATCGGTCCACGGGGTCGGGCGTGGCAGCCAGCGCGGCACGTTTTCCTTGTAGCGGCGATAATCGTCGCCAAATCGCTGCTCCAACCCCTTCTCTTCCGACAACGGGAAATAGATGCCGTTGATGACAAAAAACAGAATCAGCCAAGCGGCGATTGCCGACGACTGAAAGATCAGCGACTCGCCGAACAACATCAATAAGACCGAGGTAATCATGGGATTGCGCACATGGCGGTAGGGCCCGGCAACGACCAGCTTCTGCGGCGGGTCCCACGGTGCGGGCGTGCCCTCGCCTTGGGTCACGAATAATCGCACCGTCCAGAGAGCGAGGCCGAGCCCGAGAATGCCAGCAATCAGGCCAATCCACAAATGGGCGTCGCCGAGCCCGGCGATTGTGAAATCAGTTTCGGCGTCGGTCGTGAACCAAAGGATGAGCGCTGGCACAAACACCAGCGCGGTGCCGGGCAAGATCAAGACGGTGGCGAGCATGCGCCAGAACATCGGTCGATCCTCGATTCTCGCCTACTACTCCGCGGCTTTCTGGGTTTTCGGCCAGCCGATCTGCCGTTTTAGTTCAAGCCGCGCGATCTGCTGACGGTGCACTTCGTCCGGGCCATCGAACAGCCGCATGGCGCGCGTGTGGGCGGCCATATAGGCAATGGGGAAATCGTCCGACATACCGCCGCCGCCATGGAGCTGCAGCGTGCGATCGATCACGTCGAGGGCCATCTTCGGCGCCGCCACCTTGATCATGCCTATCTCCTGGCGCGCTTCTTTGTTCCCGACCGTGTCCATTTTCCACGCCGCTTTCATCACCAACAGGCGGCACATGTCGATTTCGATGCGCGATTGGGCAATCCGCTCTTGGGTGATACTGCGGTCAGCCAACAAGCGGCCCCAAGTTTCGCGCTGGGCGGCCCGCTGACACATCAGCTCGAGCGCCCGTTCAGCCACCCCAATAACCCGCATACAGTGATGAATACGGCCCGGCCCTAAGCGTCCTTGGGCGACCTCAAAGCCCCGTCCCTCGCCAAGAATCATGTTCTCCGCCGGTACGCGTACATCGCGAAACACCACTTCGCCATGGCCATGGGGCGCATCGTCATAGCCCATGATTGGCAGCATGCGTTTGACCTCGACCCCCGGCGTATCCGACGGCACTAGGATTTGCGACTGCTGCTGATACGTCTTCGCCTTGGGGTCGGTCTTACCCATGAGGATGATAATCTTGCAGCGCGGATCGCCCATGCCCGACGTCCACCATTTGACGCCATTGATCACATACTCATCGCCATCGCGCTGGATCGAACATTCAATGTTGCGGGCGTCGGAGGACGCTACCGCTGGTTCGGTCATGGCGAACGCAGAACGGATTTCACCGGCCAACAACGGCTCGAGCCATTGTTTCTGCTGCTCCGGCGTGCCGTACATATGGAGCACTTCCATATTGCCGGTATCGGGGGCCGAGCAGTTGAACACTTCCGGCGCCCAATGCACCCGGCCCATGATCTCGCATAAGGGCGCGTATTCGACGTTCTTTAGCCCGGCGCCATGCTCGGCATCGGGCAGAAACAGGTTCCACAGGCCTTGGGCCCGCGCCTCCGTCTTGAGATCTTCGACGATCTGCGGCAATTGCCAGCGATTGTCTTGCCCATTGAGCTGTTCTTCATAAGCCGCTTCGTTTGGATAAACGTGCTCGTCCATGAAAGCGGTGAGCTTTGCTTGCAGCTCTTTGGTGCGGGGCGACAGTTCGAAATCCATAACACTGCTCTCCTTCGGCGTTCTTTGTATAGGATAGCGCTAACTGGCCCATAAGGGGGAACCATCATGTCTGGTATGTTCGATCTAACTGGCAAGGTCGCCATCGTTACCGGCTCGACCAAGGGGATCGGCAAAGCGATCGCCGCCGCTTTGGCCGGTCAGGGCGCCAAAGTGGTGGTGTCGAGCCGCGATAAAGACCGCGTCGCTGAGACGGCCAAGGAGCTCGCCGGCGGAGAGGCCGAGGTTCTGGGTATCCCGTGCAACGTCGGCCGCAAGGAAGAAATGCAAAATCTGGTCGACGAGACCCGCGACGCCTGGGGCCAGATCGACATCGTGGTCGGCAACGCCGCAATCAACCCCCATTACGGCCCGTCGACGGAAATCCCCGACGAGATTTTCGCCAAGATGATGCACACCAACATTCAGTCGAACCTATGGCTGGCGCAGATGGTGGCCGACGAGATGCGCGCGCGCAAAGACGGCGCGATTATCTTCACCTCGTCGATCGGTGGGCTGCGCGGCTCGGGTGTCATCGGCACCTACGGCATTACCAAGGCCGCCGATATCCAGCTCGCCCGCAATCTGGCGATCGAACTCGGGCCCGACAATATCCGGGTCAATTGCATCGCCCCGGGGCTGGTCAAAACCGATTTCGCCCGCGCACTATGGGAAGATCCGGACTATGCCGAGCCGCGCATCGCCGCCACGCCGCTGCGCCGCCTCGGCGAGCCGGAAGACATCGCCGGCGCGGCAGTGTATTTAGCGTCCAACGCGGGCCGCTGGATCACCGGACAGACCATCGTCGTCGATGGCGGCGCCACGGTGATCGTGTAGAGCCGCGCGAAGCCAAGTAACTGGGAGCACAACATGGCAGATACCGACCTCATCGAACCGACCGTCGACCCCAATGCGCGAAAACTGACCTACCGGAACCTCAGCGCACACAATGACGGCGGTGACAAAACGCTGGTTTCCGTGCGCGACACCCCCACCCTGGTGATCGACCATCCGATCGAGCGCGGCGGCACCAACGAGGGCCCGACCCCGGTCGAGACGGTGTTGGGCGGGCTGGTCGGCTGCGACGCCGTCATCACCCACTCTGTCGCCAGTATTCTGAAGTTCGAATATGGCGAGATCGACTACAGATGCGAAGCGCAGATCGATACGCGCGGGCCCGCTGGAGTGAAAGGCGTGCGGCCCTATTTTGAGAAGGTCGTGGTGGAAAAAACCATTCAGACCAACGAGCCGGAAGACCGAATCGAGAAGCTGAAAAAGAACGTCGAGCAGCGCTGTCCAGTGAGCAACTTGATCCGCGACGCCGGCGTCGACCTCACCATCGATTGGATTATCCAGCCGTTGTAGGGATCTCTACGGGCAGCCAGAAATACTTATCTACCCAAGCTCGGCTTTATCCCACTCGGCGAAGCTGGAGCCGGCGTCGGCGAGTTCGCGCAGCAGCGCCGCGGGCTCCCATTTGTCACCCCATTCGGCGTGGTAGCGGTCGAGCGTATCGCACACCTCGCGCAGGCCGACTGTGTCGGCATAGAACATGGGACCACCACGGTGGCGCGGGAAGCCGTAGCCGTGCAGCCAGATGACATCGATGTCGGACGCGCGGATCGCCAACCCCTCTTCGAGGATTTTCGCACCCTCGTTGATCATCGAATACATGCAGCGCTGCAAGATCTCATCATCATCGATGGGCCTTCGGTTCAGGTCCATTTCGCGCGAGCGGGCAATGATGAGTTCTTCGATTTCGGGATCCGGTAACGCCGTTCGGCCGTCCTCGTAGCGGTACCAGCCGGCACCCGTTTTTTGGCCGAACCGGCGGAGCTCACATATCCGATCCAATAGGGGCGAAAACCGCTCATCGGCCGGACGCGTTTCGGCGCGGCGCTTCTCGATGGCCCAACTGATATCGAGACCCGCCAAGTCGGAAACCCGGAAGGGTCCCATGCGAAACCCGAATTCCTCGATCACCCGATCGACGTCTTGCGGCAGCGCCCCTTCCTCAATCAGGAAATCGCCCTGGCGGAAATAGGGCGCCAGCATGCGGTTGCCCACGAAGCCGTCGCACACGCCCACCACGACACCCACCTTGTTGATCGCCTTGGCCATCGCCATCACCGAGGCCACGATGTCCTTATCGGTCTTCTCCGCCCGCACCACTTCAAGCAGCGTCATAACGTTGGCCGGGCTGAAGAAATGGGTGCCAAGCACGCTTTCCGGCCGTTTGGTTGCGTTGGCGATCTCGTCGACATCCAAGGTCGAGGTGTTCGTGGCCAAAATGGCGTCGCTGCGCGCGAGCCGGTCCATCTCGGCAAAGACGCTTTGCTTCACGTCCATTTCCTCGAACACCGCTTCGATCACGATATCCGCGTCGGCCATGTCGGCGTAGTCGGTCGAGGGCGTGATCCGGCCCAGACGCGCCGCCATCTCCTCATCGCTCAAACGGCCGCGTTTGCGGGTGGCGTCGTAGTTCGCCTCCATGCGCTTCATACCGTTGTCGAGATTTTCCTGGCTCGCTTCGATAACGGTGACCGGAAATCCGGCATTGGCGAACGACATAGCGATACCGCCGCCCATCGTACCGGCGCCGATAACCGCCGCTTTGTTGACCGGCCGCAGCGCGATATCGGCGGGAATGTCGGGAATCTTGGTCACCTGCCGCTCGGCGAAGAAGGCATGGACCAACGAGAGCGATTCGTCCGAGACCATCGCTTCGCGGCTTATTTCGGCTTCGCGCGCCCAGCCTTCATCGAACGGCATCGTCAACGCATTGGCGACGCTTTCCAAACAGCGCAGCGGCGCCTGCAAACCGCGCGACGTCTTCTCCAGCTTGGCGCGGTAGTCCTCGATCAGTTTTTCGTTTGCCGCTTTGTCGCCGGGCACGTTCATTGTGCTGATACGCCGCGGCCCATCGCCCGACCGCACCAGCATCCGCGCATAGGTGATCGCGGCGTCTCGCACCGTGCCTTCCGGGACCACCCGGTCGGCGAGGCCAAGTTCGACGGCCGTGCCGCCATCGACCGGCGCGCCCCCGGTGATCATATCGAGCGCTGTTTGCAAACCGAGCAGACGCGGGGCGCGCTGCGTGCCGCCGGCACCCGGGATGATCCCCCGCAACACCTCGGGAAATCCGATCTGAGCGGTCTCATCGGTGACCCGATAATGGCAACCGAGGGCGAGCTCCAAACCGCCACCCAAGGTGGGCCCATGAATCGCCGCGACCACCGGTTTGGCGCAAGTCTCGATCAGGTTCATGAGCTCACGGCTCATGGGTTTGACATCGCGCGCCGGCGTGTTGAACTCGCGAATATCGGCGCCGCCACAGAGGTTCCGGCCCGCGCCGCAGATGATGATGACCGCCACATCGGGATCGCCGGCCGCCGTCTCCAAATGCTGCGCCAGGGTGACGCGAACGTCTTTACCCAGCGCATTCACCGGCGGATTATCGAGGGTCAGCACCGCGATATCGCCGTCGCGCTCATAGTGCACCGGACCGTTGGATTGCGTGCCTGCCATCGCCTCATTCCTCCGCTGAAATCTTCTTATCTTTTGAGTACCACTCGCCTCCCGGCCCGGCAAACCGCAACCGCGGTGCGATTGCAGCCATGCAGCGCCTTCAAAGCAAGGGGCGCGCGCCGTATGCTATAGCCACGTCATATCTTAGCCTCCCGCGCCCCAATCTTCTCCGGGCGCTTTACTCTCAGGATTGTTTCATGGCGCAAGCCGACGCATCGCCGATGGGCGTTTCCAAGATTATTGCCGCAACGGCCACACTGGCGAGTATCGCCCTGCTGGCCGCCCCGCTATGGAGCGGTGACGCCTTGCTCTGGCAGGCTATCGGGATCGTGCTGTTTTCCGTCGCGCTGTGGGCAACCGGCGTCATTCCCATCCATATCACCGCACTGATCATGTTTTTGGCGACAGTGGTGCTCGACATCGCACCTGCGAACGTGACGTTCGCCGGGTTCCACGCTAGCGCCACATGGCTGGTCTTCGGTGGGCTGGTGATCACCATTGCCGTGCAACGCGCCGGTCTAGCGGCCCGTTTGGTGCAAGCCTTGGTCGCGCACCTGCCGGCGCATTACTTCGCGATGGCGCTCGGTATTGGAACCGCCGGCGTCGTGTTGGCGTTCCTCATGCCGTCGGCATCAGCGCGCGCCGTTTTGATGGCACCGCTGGCAATGGCTTTGGCCGACCGGCTGGGCTTCGCGGAGAACACCCAGGCGCGCTTCGGCTTGATCATCGCCGCCGGCATAGGGTCGACCATTCCCGCCTTTGGAATCCTGCCGTCGACCGTGGTCAGCATGGCATTCGCGGGCGCAGCGGAAAGCATCCACGGCGTAAGGTTCAGCTATTTCGACTATACTCTGCTGAATTTTCCGATCCTCGGCGCGCTCGGATTGCTGATTCAAGCAACCCTGATCACGCTCATGTTCGGCGCCAAACCACAGACCGGCGGTGCGGCGGAAACGCCGGCTAATTGGTCGGCCGATGAACGCCGGCTGCTGACCATATTGCTGGCCGCCCTGGCGTTGTGGATCACCGATTCCTTGCACGGCCTATCGCCCGCCTGGGTCGCGTTGGCGGCTGCCCTGCTCTGCATCACGCCACGCGTCGGCATGTTGTCGCCGAAGGTGCTGACTGACGATGTCAATTACGGGCCCTGGATATTTATCGCCGGCATTATCGGCATGGGGGCGATCGCCCGGCATACCGGTCTGGGCACCGCCATCGGCGAATTGCTGTTGGCCAACGTCCCATTGACGGCCGACGGCGGATTAGTCACCTTCTACCAGATTTTCGCCATCGGCTCCGCGATCAGCTTTGTCGCCACCGCACCGGTTATGGCGCCGATCATGACCGCGTTCGCCGACGCCATCGCCCAAGGGACCAATTGGCCGCTCCGATCGGTGCTGCTCGCCGAAGTGCCGAGCTTCATGGTCTTCCCCCTGCCCTACATGGCACCGCCGGTGGCGATAACCATGGCAATCGGCGGCGTGCCCATGCGCGCGGGCGCCCGCGTCTTAGCAGTCTATTTTGTCGTTGCGCTCATCGTTATTCTGCCATTGCAATATCTGTGGGGGCGCCTGCTGGGCGTCTACCCGTAAATAACAAAAAGGGGGGAACTGATGCTGTTTATGGTGCGGATCAAAGTGGAACTGCCAGGCGAAATGGACCCGGCGCGGGTGAAAGAACTGGGAGACGCCGAGGCCGACCGGGCGATCGAATTGATCCAGGCCGGAAGCTTGCGGAAAATCTGGCGGGTCGTCGGCGAGCGGGCAAACTTTTCGGTCTGGGAAGCCGACAGCCTCGAAGAATTCCATGCGAATATCTCGTCGCTGCCGCTCCACCCATGGATGACCGTGGATGTCACACCGATAATCGAGCACCCGGCAACCCAGGCCTATGAGTCACGGGTCGGCCCCTTCCCGACGATCTAACGCTGAGGTTCGGTAAAGAAGATAGCGGCTCCTGCGCTATCGGCTAATATCCCCGTTCGGCTTTCAGGTCGGCGGCGGTGCGGAAATAGTCGGCATAGCGTTCGGAGACCCGCGCACCGGGATAGAAGGCCGCGGCATAGGACGGACGCGCGCGCAAGCGTTCGTACCATTCGACAACCTTGGGCAAATCGGCCCATAAGTCGGCGTAGCCCAGATCGTCCATGCGGTCGATCGCCGGCGCTACCAAAATATCGACGAGCGTGAACTGCTCGCCCATGATCCAGGGGCCGCCGGTCTCCTCGATGGCTTGCTGCATGCGTTCGCAAGTCTGGCGGATCTGGTCGCACGCATTGCCGATATCCTTCTCGCCGAAACCGTCCTTGGTCATGCGCTGATAGAATTCCTTGCGGATCGGCAGCCGGTCGGCATGGGTGAGAAACTGCTCGTCTTTCAGTTTGGCGAAACGCATCGGCGCAAACAGATTCGCGAAGGACGGCACGCGCACCGCAACGGTAGGCACTTCCTCCAGATAGCGCAGCCAGGCCCGCATGCGCGCCTTGCCGAGCGCGTCAGGCGGCGAGAGCGGCGTATCGGGAAGAACGTCGTCGAGATATTCGACGATGGCCGAGGATTCGAGGATCACCTCGCCGTCATGGACGAAGGTCGGCACCACGCCATTGGGGTTGAGCGCTAAATATTCCGGTGTGAGCTGCTCGAACTTGCCGAGATCGACTTCGTGATCGACCCAATCCTTGCCGCGTTCCGGATAGCCCTTTTCCGCCAGCGTTAACCGTACTTTCTGGCTGCAGGTCGAATGGGCCGTGTGATACAGCTCAAAGGTCATGTTTTCCTCCCGACAAATTGAATGCTCGCGCCTGGACGGCCCGTAGCGACGCTTATAACAATCCCCATCCCATGATTTACCGCAGCCGGCGCACCGTGCCCAGATACCGCCGTGGGCGCACATTTTTGGCTTTCACAGCGCTCGCATTCGGTTTAGCGCTGCCTGTACCCGCCGCTGCCTTCGATTTCAGCCGCTGGCCCGATCCCGGAACGACAACTGGCGTTAACGGCGCAATCGTCAGCTACCCGAGCCACAGCCCCTTTACCTTGCGGGAGGTTGGCCGCGGCGAGGAAGAGGATCCGGCAACGCCGGCCCGGGCCGGGCTGTTCGTGCCGGCAACCGCGACGGCGGATAACCCAGTGCCGGCGGTGGTGTTGCTCCACGGGGCAGCCGGCGTGTTGCGCGCGCGAGAAATTACCTATGCCGGACAATTCGCCGAGATGGGGGTCGCCGCCCTGGTGGTCGATGCGTTCGGCGCTCGGCGCGACCGGGCGACCGGCTTTGTCGAACGCCTTCTCGAGGTCACCGAAACCATGGTTCTTGCCGACGCCTATGCTGGGCTGCGGTTTCTCGACTCCCGACCTGAGATCGACGGCGAGCGGGTGGCTCTCATCGGTTTTTCCTATGGCGGTCTTTCCGCCACGTTGGGTGCCTTCGAGCAAGTCGCCGAGACACTCAACCCCGACGGTCCGCGCTTCGCCGCCCATATTTCTTACTATGGGCCGTGCATCGCCCGCTTCGATGACGCCCGGGCGACCGGCGCCCCGATACTCATGCTCGCCGGATCGGAAGACGCCATCGTTAATCCCGAGCGCTGCAACCAGGTGTTGGCCGATTTGCGAAAAGGCGGCGCCGAGACCGAGTTTATTGTTTACCAAGGCGCATTTCACCAATGGGATGGCAGCTTCCGCGGCCCCCGAACGATCGGGCGCAACCTCGCCGACTGCCGTTTCCAGGTTGGCGCCAACGGGGTGGTTCGCGACCGCTTTACCTTTCTACACATGACTGGGCCGTTTACGCGCCGCCTCATCTTGGCGGCCTGTGTCGATAGCGACGGCTATCTGATCGGCCGCGACGACACCGTGCGGGCAAAATCAAACCAGGCGGTAGGGGATTTTCTTAGCCGCGCCTTCGCGCGCTAGATTGATGTTTTACAGTGCACATACTTGATCAATCCCAAAGATGGATAACGCTGCCGTTCCATTACAATTTGAACTGGGTCTCTGAACCTGCGTATTTCACTGTACGCATTGTCTTAGACGGGCAGCCCGCTCCGGGCCATTTCCATGATAAAAGGATGTCCCCCCACCATTCATAAAAAAGTCATGTGCCGCTTGGACTTCCGCCGGTCGGGCATTCCTAGCAGCCCAGCAGTCAGCCTCCGCTTCCATTTGTTGCGGCCATTGGGGACGATACCCGTGACCAAGATTCACGTGTCCATACTCATGTGCGCGAAAAAAACCACATAGTAATGGGCCGGCCTGTCGGCAAATGTTTGGGTTGTATTCAATAACCGGACCTTGAGGTGTTGGAACAACGCGCGCAATGTCATTTAAGTATGGATTTGCTATTTCAGGTACTTGTGCTGCCGCTCCATTAATGAGGACAAAGAAAATCACTATAGCAACGCGTATCATTTGCTCCCTCCCAAATGTACGAGTTTCGACTCGGGTATGGTCAATGCCTGCCTAAAATAATACTCTATAAAGTTGTGTAAATAAAGATATAACTCGTTTAGATTGTAAGCAAGCATGTTCGACGCGAGCGTGATCAATAAACTCGAACCCAGACCGTGCGCAGGGAGCAATAAATGGCAGATACATCTGGTGCCTCCGTCGAGGAACGGCTGGCGCGTATCGAAGGGCAACTTGGTGCGGACGAGCGATCGCTACTAAAAAAGGTTGGGTTATTTGGCGGACTAATAGCCCTGTTCATCTCAATATTCACTGGTGGTTTCCAGGTATTCGATCAGTTAGTCCTACGACAGCAGGCGGCGTTTAATGCCGACGCGCGGGAATTGGCTGGGTATGTGCGGCGGATTGCTGAATTGAACTCAGAGATTGTGAAATTGAGTGTCGGCCAGGACACACAACAAATCGATCCTGTCAGCGTTCAGATCGTTAAGGTTATCAATGCTGAAAAGGCGTCAACGCTCAGCCTTGCTGATCGCTTGATAGAGCGTCAGCCGGCCACCGCGGACTTCGCGAATCTCATCACCCTAAGCTTTGAACATATGAATTTCGGCAACAATGCCCAGGCGGCAGTGTATGCAAAACGGGCAGAGCATTTATCCATTTCACAGTTTGAACGCGCCGAATCGCTTCGATATTTAGCTCGAGCGCAAGTACTTCCTAGCGGCCTCCAAAACATCGAACTAGCCCGCCAAACCTTCACGACAGCATTGGATAGTGCACGAAAAATACAGTCGTTTCTTCGGCCACAGTTAATTGCGAGCGTCTATGCTGATTGGATAAATGGTGAATCTTGGTATGGAGATTGTAATCGGGCCCGTGAACTCCTTAGCGAATTACACGACGAACTAAGCACAAGCGTGGCTGGACAAAACGCCCTATCGGTAGCGATGGGAGAAATCCACACCCTCACTCAAACAAATACGAACTGCCGCCTGAATTAATAGAGTCAGTACAACAGTCGGACTCCAGAACGGCGCGGCTCTTGCGTCTCGCGGGAACTATTCGGCGGCTTGTTCGACGTCCGGATAGTCGGTGAGCTCGTCCAAGGCCGGTTTCACCTCTTCCATGAAAATCTTGAGCTGCTTGATCATGTCGTCCTTCGGCGTCTGCGCGTAGTGATAGATCAAGGTGATGTATTCGGCTGGTAGCTGCTTCCACTGGTCGACGTAGAAGTCGCGTACCTCCGACACCGTGCCGTATTGAAACAGGCCGGTGTCGTCCATCAAGTCGAGCATTTCCTGATCGGATGCATTCTTCTTCGCGTCGGTCCAATCGGGAAACAGCGGACCATAGAAGTTCATGAAAATATCGCTCGACCAGTCGAGCGCCATCTGCGCCCCCTCATCATGGGTTTCGCCGATATGGGGCCAACGGACGATTGCCTGGTTCTGTCCGGGCGCGAAGTTGAAGCCGTGTTGGTTGGCCACTTCGGTGTAACGCGGGCCGTAGGTCGCGCACCGCCCGATGCTGGAGAAGTAAGACGGTATAAAGCCGCGTTCGCCGGCGTACTCGACGGTCTCGATACTGGCGTTACTGGCGATAAACACCTTCGGATGGGGATCGGTATAGGGCGCGGGAACGACACAGATTTTACGCAGATTACCGTCTTCATCCATTTCGCCCGGCGCTCCCAACTGCCGGGTAACGTCGCCCATGAACCAGCCTTCCAGACCTTTGTCATGAGGATAGGGGTATTCCCACAGATCGCTCTTGTAATCGAAGGTGCCCTCGGTCCACGCCTTCAAAACGATATCGACCTGCTCTTCGAAAATCTTGCGGTTGTGTTCGTCGGCCGCGCTCTTGTCCGACAGCGTGGCGACGCTGCCGATCTTCTGACCCAGCACGTTGGTCCAACGCGACTGATAGCCGCGTGCAAAGCCCACGAAACAACGCCCTTTGGTGATGTGGTCGAGGGTCGCGGTTTCCTCGGCAACGCGGATGGGATCGTCGACCGACATGACGTAGCCCAGGCTGCCGATCCGCACCTTTTTCGACAGACCGGCCCAATAGCCGGTATTCATTCCGATCGACGGACCGACTTCGTAGCCTTCGGAATGAAAGTGATGCTCGATAGAAGAGATGCCCCACACATCCAAATCGTCCATCGCCTGGAGGATGTCCGGCATGCCGTCCATGGCCTCCTGGAACCGCTCTTTGTTGCGCCCCATCGGGCGAAGCGCCTTACGTTCCTCAACACTCTCAGCGCGAAGCACCGGGTACATTTGGACAAGGACTTTGACCATGGGTTCCCTCCATTTCAGGCCCTACAAACGTCGGGCCGTTATTATGTTTCGGCGATGCTATCGCCTCCTAATGATCACTCCAAATAGCAACTACCGATATCGCCTATAGCGGTTGTCTATAAAAACCTAAGCGACCTTGTTGAACGTGATGTCGTCGTAGCTCTCTTCGACCGGGATGCGGACGGTATTAATGAAGCGCGCCAGCATGCCGTAGTAGCCGATCATAACGGTGAGATCGACGAACCCGCCGATGCCGAAACTTTCCTTCAACGTATCCACCATCTCGTCGGAAATCGGCTCGTTGCGGGTCAGCAAGCGGGCATAGGTTACCGCCGTTCCCACTGGCGCGGGCTCGGCTTCGAGCTCAGCCGAGCCTATCTTTTTTAGCAACTCATTAGACGCCCCCGCCTTTTCGGCGACCCGCCAGTGATGCTTCCACTCGTATTCGCATTGTAGCTCCTGGGCCACCGTCAAGATGACCAGCTCACGCAAGACATCGTCGAAATCGGTCTCATAGCGCACATGGGCGCCGACCGGTGTCACTGCGGCCATCGCGCCCGGGCTATTCGCCAACAATGCAAACACATTAGGCATCACATCATGGCCGCGCGTGCGCAGTATTTCGTCCCAGGCCTCCAGAAACTCGGCCGGGCAATCTTCTCGTTCCATGCGCTCGAGGCGCGAGCCTTCCAAGGGTGTCGTCACAGTTTAATCTCCCCGTCATTTTTGTTTTCCGTGCGTAGGCTCCATACACCGCACACACGTTCGATATTGGTTTCAGGAAACCATTTTCGGGCCAGCGCCGTCAACGCGGCCCTCGCGATTTGCGCACGGCTAGAGCCAAATCGGCGGCGAATATGCTAGACGCGCATATCGAAATCGAAAATGGGAGTGCCTCAAGTGGCCGAGCAAGTCTCCCCACGGATCGTTGCCTTCGCGTCGTCGATCATTGTCGTCGCGCTCACTGTTTTGCTGCTGATCGAGGGCCGCGACCTGCTGATCCCGATCGCGGTGGCGATCATGATCTGGTATCTGCTTAACGCGCTGATGCGCGGCTTCCACGCGCTGCCGTTAGGCACGGTCCACTTGCCGTACTGGGTCTCGTTACTTTTGGCGATTATCACGGTGTTGATCGGCTTGAGCCTGATCGCCACGCTTGTCGGCGACAACATCGCCGAAGTCGTGGCTGCCGCACCGACCTATCAGGCTAATGTGGAAGCCCTTGTCGCCAAGGGGTCGAAATTAGTCGGTTTCGAGCAGCCGCCGGACATCGCCGGCGTGTTTGAACAGATCGATTTACGCACCGCCGCTTCCCGGTTTGCGAGCGCGGCCGCCAGCTTCGCCGGCAATTTCGGCATCGTCCTGATCTACGTGTTGTTCCTGTTGATCGAGCAGCGTGGCTTCAACAAGAAAATGCGCGCGCTGTTCCCGGACAGCGACAGGCGTGATGAGATGCGAAACCTGCTGCACCGCATGCAGGAGCAAATCCAAACATACGTTGCAATCAAAACCCTCACCAGCGTGACGACTGGCGTTATCAGCTACATCATTTTGTTGATCGTCGGGGTCGATTTCGCCGCGTTCTGGGGCTTCATCATTTTTCTGCTCAACTACATCCCCACGGTCGGCTCGCTGCTCGCGACCCTATTTCCGGCGCTTCTGGCGTTGATCCAGTTCCCGACACTGGTTCCTTTTTTTATCGTTCTCGGTGGCATCGGCATGGTCCAAGTGATCATCGGTAACGTGGTCGAACCGCGGCTGACGGGCAGCTCGCTCAACATCAGCCCGCTCGTGGTGATCCTGTCGCTGGCGCTGTGGGGCAGCATTTGGGGTATCGCCGGCATGTTCTTATGTGTGCCCTTGACGGTGATCATCATGATCATCCTGTCGCATTTCGAGCGCACCCGCCCGATCGCCATCCTGCTGTCGGGGGACGGACGCATCGTCGCGTCGAAATAGGTTTGGCCCGGCCTATTCGGCGGCTTGCGCCTGCGCCTTATCGATCAACCCGGTGAGGTATTGCGGGTCGACCGGGTAGTAGTCGATCACCACGCCAAAGTCGGCTAGCGCGTTCTCGATCGCCGCCACCACCGCTGGCGCCGCCGGGATGGTGCCGCCTTCGCCCGCCCCTTTCACGCCCAGCGCATTGAGCGGCGACGGCGTTTCCTGATGGACGATATCGATGCGCGGCATCTCACTCGCCAGCGGCAGCAAGTATTCGCCGTAATTGGTAGTGAGCGGTTGGCCCTGATCGTCATAGATCATGCGTTCGAACAAAGCGTTGCCGATGCCGTGCACCACCCCGCCGATGATTTGGCCATCAACCATCATGGGGTTGATCATGGTGCCGCAATCGTGCGCCACCGAATAACGCAGCACCTTCACTTCGCCGGTGCCGATATCGACCTCGACCTCGGCGACGTTGGAACCGCTGGCAATGGGGCTGCCTGCAGAGCCTTCATAGGACGTCGCCTCAAGGCTCGGTTTGAACCCTGCGGGGATTTTCCCGCCTGACATGGGCGCTAGCTTTAACGCCAGTTCGCCCAAAGTCACTTTCACGTCGGGGGCACCGGCCACACGCACCTCGCCGTCTTCAAGTTCGAGATCTTGTTCGGCCGCTTCGAGGGTCTCCGCGGCCAGTTTGAGTACCGTTTCACGCACCTGGCTCGCCGCATCGAACGACGACGGGCCGACATTGGCCGTCACCCGGCTACCAATCGTACCGACACCTTGCGGAAACTTGCCGGTATCGGCGGCTTCGAACAGCACGTCGTCGGGCTTAACCCCCAGTCGGTCGGAGACGATCTGTGCGATCATCGTGTGGTGGCCTTGACCCTGGCTGGCTGCGCCGGTGCGCACCAACACCTTACCCGATGGCTCGATCCGCACGGTCGTGCCCTCATACGGCCCGACGCCGGTATCCTCAATACAGGCTGACACGCCGATACCGAGATAACGGCCTTCCGCTCGCGCCGCGTCCCGCCGCGCCGAGAAACCGGCATAGTCGGCCAGTTCCAGCGCCTTGTCCTGGCACGCATGATAATCACCACTGTCATAGCGCACCGGCATGCCGTCGCGCAGTTTCGCGCCCGTTTCGTACGGCATCTGGTCGGCGCGGACGAAGTTACGCCGACGCACCTCGGCCGGTTCGATACCGAGCTCGCGGGCGATGGTGTCGACCATTCGCTCGACCGCATAGATGCCGTAGGGCCGGCCCGCGCCGCGCACCGGCGTGGTCGGCGTGGTGTTGGTGAAAACGAAATTCAGCGCAACGTCGAGGGCGGGGATCGCATAGGAGCCCGGCAGCGGCGTGATCGAGGTGAACGGCAGCAGCGCGCCATAGGGCACGAACGCGCCGTTATCGTGGGTCACCTGGCCGCGCAGACCGAGGATCTTGCCGTCGCTGTCGCACGCGACCTCGAGTTCCCATTGCTGATCGCGCTGGCCAGTCGTCGCGGTGAAATGCTCGCGCCGGTCTTCAATCCATTTGACCGGTCGGCCGAGTTGGCGCGCTACCACCGGGATGACGATTTCTTCGGGGTAGAAGCCGGCCTTGGGGCCAAATCCGCCGCCGACATCGGGCGCGATGATGCGAACCCGCTCCTCGGATTCGCCCAGATAGTTGGCCAGAGCCCGCCGTACCAGATAGGGACACTGGGTCGACGACCAAACGGTCAATCCCTCACCGTAGGGCTCGTCGCGTGCGAGCACGCCCCGGGTCTCCATCGCATGGCAGCCGCCACGGTGCTGCATAAACTCGGCGCTGAACACGTGGTCGGCCTTGGCGAACGCGGAGTCGATATCGCCGAACGCCGAGCGCAACTGTCCGCCCAGATTACTGTCCGTACCGGCATGCGCCAGCGGCGCGCCATCTGCCAGCGCTTCCCGGCAATCGATAATCGCCGGCAGCGGCTCGTAATCCACGTTAACAAGTGCTAGCGCATCTTCGGCGATAGCGCGCGTATCGGCGACGACCAATGCCACGGTCTGGCCCACATAACAGACTTCATCCGCCGCCAGCGGATGCTGGGTGATATCTTGATGAATCACCGGCGCCGGATAAAGCTGGTTCATGGGTTGGGTGGTATCAGGCAGCGCCAGATCGGTCTGGGTGAACACGCCATGCACCCCCGGCAGCGCCAGCGCCGCCGACGCGTCGATGCCGCGGATGCGCGCATGGGCGTGGCTCGACCGCAGGAAGGCGGCGTGGAGCGTGCCGGCCAAATGAATATCGTCGACATAGCGCCCGTGACCGGTCAGCAGCCGCGGATCTTCCATACGTTGCACTTCTGCGCCTGTGTAACGGACCATGGTTCAGCCTCCCTGCCGGATCGTTTCGGCGGCTTCCAAAGCCGCGGCAACGATGCCTTGATATCCGGTGCAGCGGCAGATATTGCCGGAGATCGCGTCGCGCACCTCAGCCTCGGTGGGGTTTGGATTATCCTTCAGGAACGCCGCCACCGATATAACCATGCCTGGCGTGCAAAACCCGCACTGGAGGCCGTGATTCTTCCAAAACGCCTCCTGAACCGGATGCAACGTGCCGTCGCCATCGGCTAGCCCCTCGATGGAGGTGACTTCGTGGCCGTTGGCTTGCACCGCCAGCATTAGGCAAGACCGCACCGCTTCGCCGTCGACCAGCACGGTGCACGCCCCGCACACCCCGTGTTCGCAACCGACATGGGTGCCGGTCTGCTCCAGTTCGTGGCGCAAAAAATCGGCCAAGCTAAGCCGCGTTTCCACCTCACGCGTTTGCGGCTCGCCATTGACCGTGACGGTAATCTCTCTGGTATCGGCCATGGGTCAGCCTCCTCCGTTTGCGCGTTTAGCGGCTTGCGCCAGCGCCCGTTCAACCAAAACACCAGCCAGCCGCTGACGATATTCCGTGGTGACGTAGGCATCCGACATCGCGTCGATCTTCCGTGCCATGGCGCTCGCTTCCTGAAAAACGGTCTCGCCCGGCGCTTCGCCAACCAGCATTGCCTCGACATCCGACAGGCGCAGGGGCCGCACGTCGGCACCGCCTACGGAAACGGCGGCCCGGGTTATCTTGCCGCCTTCCACAGCCAGCAGCGCCGCAACCCCAACGATGGCGAAGTCGCCGTGACGGCGGGCGAACTCCACAAACGCCGAACCGTGGGGCTCGTTCCAATAGGTGAGACGCACTTGAGTTAGGACCTCTTCCGGCGCCAACGTCGTCATCATGTAAGCCAGCGGCCATTCTTCGAACGGGATCTCGCGTATGCCGTCCGGGCCCGCCGCCGTGAGTGCCGCATCGTAGGCTGCCGCAATAGTCGGTAGTTCCGCTGCCGGATCGAGATGGCACAGGCTGCCACCGATGGTGCCCCGATTGCGGGTTTGAAAATGGCCCACATACGACAACGCCTCCTGCATGACCGGCGTGCGCGCCAAGACGGTCTCGGAGCTCGCCAGCTCGCGCTGGCGGGTCATCGCGCCGATGGTAAGCGCGTCGCCGGTATCGTCGACCCCGCTGATGCCATCTACGCCATTGAGATCGATCACGTGATCGGGCACGACGAAACGCATATTCAGCATCGGCATCAGCGACTGACCGCCGGCCAGCAGCTTCACATCCTCATGCTGGCCGAGCAGCCCGACCACGTCTTCGACGTTGGCAGGGTCGTGATAGATGAAGGGTCCGGGTTTCATAGCATCCTCCCCTTGGTGTTCGCTCAGGCGGTCCGGCCGCCGCCGAACCAGCGGCGAATCATTGCCGCGAGCGCCCGAAACAAAAGCTGTATTCCAGAAATACTACTACCGGCAGCCGGCGCCGTATCACCTGCCGCCGGCGCATTGCCCGCGGTTTCCGGCGAACCATCGTCTGTCGTTGCCGACGCGAGCTGACCTTCCAGATTTTTGGCGAAATCGGCGATGATTTGCGCCGCAATCTCACTGATCAGACCCGCCGCACGGCCGTATTGGGCGACCGAACCGGTAAGGTTGAGATCGGTGTTGATATTGACGCGCGTGCTGCCGTTTTCCTCGACCAGAGCAAAAATTACGTCCGCCTGGGCCGCGCCGCGCCCTTTAGTGTCGTTACCGCGTGCGCTGAGTTTGGCTGTGTGGGCCGTATCGTCGACGTCGGTCAGTTCCGCCTCACCGGCAAAACTCAACTGCACCGGTCCCACGCGCACTTTCGCATTGCCCTTGAAGCGACGGCCGTCGATGGCCTCGGTTAACTCCGCCCCAGGCATACAAGGCGCAATGCGCGGCACGTCGAGCAAAACTTGCCACGCCGTCTCCACATCGGCGGCGACCGTAAAACTGTTTTGCAGTTCCATCGTGCTCGCGAACCGCCGCCATTGCGGCGCCCCATCCCTGACTTGCGGCCAGCGTCGCTGCGCCGGCATTCAATTTATGTATGCACCGTAGTTTTCTTATAGTGGAATCGCAACCAGCACGATGCTCCTAGTCCTCCGCGCGTTCCAACAAACGCGCGACGCGCTCCTCCGTCTTCGGATGGCTGCGTAGCCAAGTCGGCAGATTGCCGCGCACATAGGGCTGAAATACCCGGCGCCAGATCGAGGTTTGTTCGCGTTGGATTTTCTGTAGCGCCGAAGCAAGGCCGGCCGGATCGCCGGTCAAGTCGGCCGCATAGTCATCGGCGTCGAATTCACGATTGCGCGACAGGGCCAACTGCAGCAGCGACACCGCCGTCGGCGCCGCTGCCAACACAAAAATTGTCAGCAGGGGGACCTGCGCCTCGCCGGCAACGGCCAGCCAGATCGCCAGTAGCAGCCCGAGCGTCGCAAACGTCCGCGTGAGCCGCGCCATGACCTCGGACATCATCAAGAGCGTCATGTCACCCGATGCGACGTGGGCCAGCTCATGGGCGATGATCCCGTGCATCTCACGCGATGAGAGGTTCCGGAGGGCGCCAATCGAAACAGCGATGACAGGCTCTTTCTGCGAACCGGTGGAAAAGGCCATCATCGTTGGACCCGGCAGGCAGTACAGCGCGGGAATCTCGCTTAGGCCAGCGCGTTGCCGCAACGCGTTAAGCGTGTTGTAGACTTCCGGCCAATCGTAGGGCTCGATACGCTTGGCGTTGAACATTTGCATGACCAACGCTGGCGCCACGCGCTGGGCCGATAGTATTCCTGCGGCGATCAAAGCAGCGGCAACAACCATGCCGTTGGGACCGGCAATCAGATTAGCGCTGAGCAACAGCACCGCGGTAATCGCGCCGAGCAGCGTCGCAACCATTACCCGGCTTTTGTGACGATGCCGGGTCATCTTCGACCGGTCGAAGCCGTAGGCCATCTCACAACCCGTTTCGTTGGAAACACTTAACTTATGTAGTGCGGGATCCGGCGCAAACCCATGCTGGACCCCAACAAGCCTCTTGCAGTCACTATATGAGGATTTGGCCACTCCGGTTGACTTCGGTCATTTCCGGCGCAAAAAAAATGGTGACTTCGTTCGACGTCTTGCCCAAATATAATGGCATCCTTTGACCGGAAATGGCCGCGGGAGAACAACGACATGCGACCACTGCTGCTGAGTGCCGCCGTCGCATCTCTTTTGCTGACAGGATGTGCGCAAGCCGTAGAACTGGTAACCGGCGAACCAGCGCCACCGACCGCCTCGACCATCGAAGATCTGGTCCGGGAGCACCTGGCAAGCGGCGGCCATAGCCCGCAACCTTTCTTCCAGAATGAGAAGGCCGCGTTGATGAAGTTCAAACTCATCGACTTAAGCCAGGTAACGCCGTCGCGCTGGAATGCAGAAGCCGAATTGACGATCGACTATGGCCCACGGCCGGCTTCCGTTGTCGGCTTCCAGCAGGTGCGAACCGGCCGTTACGAATTGGTCGTGAGCCGGCAGGACGAGCAGCTTGTGCTCATGCGATTTTCACAGTTGGGGACTGTACGGACACTTCCTGCCGCCGTTTCCCACTAGCACATTTTCAGAAATCTCGGGTCTAAACTGCCGCTTGGTGCGGGCGGAGAGACTCGAACTCTCACTCTGTTGCCAGAACTGGATTTTGAATCCAGCGCGTCTACCAATTCCGCCACGCCCGCACACCGGCGCGAGGCAAGAATTAGTGGCCTCGCCGCGTGGCGTCAACGTGAACGGCATTAAGTTGCTCACAAATGCCTGAACAGCGGTTGAGGCCCTTCACAGAACCGTTTTGCCACCCCATATAACAATCATCCAAACAGGAGGAGGAAACGTGACTTGGGGGCGCACGCTCTCATGCGGCTATCGCTCGGCCTAAAGCCGCGCGAATCCGCCCCTACGGAGGCTAAAGGATCAAGATTATGGATACGATCGTCACCACATGCAGGCGCTTCGCCGGGCTGCTGTCGATCTGGGTTCTTGCCATGGCGGCCCTCGCGATTTGGCCCACCTCCCCCCAAGGGCAACCGATCCCCATCGCGGTATTCGGACCGGACACGCACCTTGGCGTAGACGCAATCTTCAGCCATACGGGATTATGGGTCTCGGTCACCGACGAAGAAGGGGCCGTTGCTTACGTGCGCGAGATTCGGCGCCGCTAGCACACAACTAAAGCGCCTATCGAATCTCAAATCGGGACCAACGATGGACACGCTTCGCGCGCGCCTGTTACAGGGCCGTAACGAAACGACTGACCGGTCTGTGCGCGCGCGATGTTACGAGGCCTCTACAACTGGACTCTCGATCTAGGCTCCACACGCTATGCCGTATGGATGTTGGCGGCGGTTGCGTTCGTCGAGAGTTCGGTGTTTCCGATACCGCCCGACGTCTTGCTGATCCCGATGATACTAGCGGTGCGCGAACGCGCCTGGTTCCTGGCCGCGTTATGCACGGTCGCTTCGGTTTTGGGTGGCTATCTCGGCTACGCCATCGGTGCCTTGCTGTTCGATCTCGTCGGCCAGCCGATCATCGACTTTTACGGGTTCGAGGCGGCATTCGCCCGCTTCACCGAGCAGTACAACGAGCTGGGCGCCTGGATTGTCGCATTCTTCGGGGTCACCCCATTCCCCTACAAGGTGATCACCATCGCCAGCGGCGTGACCAGCTTGGACCCCGTCGTCTTCGGCGTTGCCTCGCTGGCGTCGCGCGGGCTGCGGTTCTTCATCGTCGCGGCGTTGCTGTGGTATTTCGGCCCGCCGATCCGTGCCTTTATCGAGCGTTATCTCGGCTGGGTCGTTTTGGTGTTCTGCGTGTTGCTGATTGGCGGTTTCGTCGTTTTGAAATTTTTGCTCTAGCTCACTACATTCAGATACATGGCAGACGAACAAGGGACATCGCGCCGCGCCGCCCACCGCCTGCACGGCGACCCCGACCCTAAGACGCTGGTCGAGCGGATGATCCGGGTCGACCACGCCGGCGAATATGGCGCCGCCCGCATCTACCAGGGCCAGCTTGCGGTGCTCGGCCGCCGCCCGGTCGGTAAAGCGATTCGCGAAATGGCCGAACAGGAACAGCGCCACCTCGATACCTTCGATAAGCTGGTTGTCGAGCGCCGCGTCCGGCCGACGGCGCTGTCGCCGGTGTGGCACGCCGCGGGATATGCGCTGGGCGTCGCAACCGCCATGATGGGGGAACGCGCGGCGATGGCCTGCACCGTCGCGGTGGAAGAGGTGATCGAAGAGCATTACGCGCGTCAATCCGAGCAGCTTGGCGAGGACGAGGCGGAACTGCGCGAGGTTATCGATGAGTTCCGCCGCGACGAAATCGAGCACAAGAACATCGGCCTCGAGCATGTCGGCGCGGAAGATGGCGGCGAGGCCACAACGGCCTATCCAGTATTATCGCAAGCGATCAAATCAGGGTCGAAACTGGCGATCTGGTTGTCGACTCGGATCTAGCGAGACCGCGCGGAACGGTTACTGATCCAGCTCGGTATCCCAATAGAGATAGTCGCGCCAACTTTCGTGCAGATAGTTGGGCGGAAACGACCGGCCATTTTCCAGGAGCTCCCACGTCGTCGGACGGCGCGGCTGGTGGCGTAGCGTCAATCCGGCCTGAGCCGGCGTACGATTGCCCTTGCGTAAATTGTACTCGCTCGATGCGGTGACGACATTTTCCCAGGACGTCCGCCCGCCGCGCGAGCGCGGCACCACATGGTCGAATGTCAATTCATGCGCCGGGAGCCGCTGGCCGCTGTACTGGCAGGTGAACTTGTCGCGCAAAAAAACATTGAACCGCGTAAACGCCGGCCGGTCCGCCGGCCTGATATATTCCTTCAGCGAGACCACGCTGGGCAGCGCCATTTCCATGCTCGGCGAACGAATCACGCGATCATATTCGGCAACGGTGTTCACCCGCCCCGACAGCGTCGCCTTGACAGCATCCTGCCAGGGCCAAATCGACAAAGGGAAGTAGCTCAATGGCCGGAAATCGGCATTGAGGACGAGCGTTGGGCAACTCTCTAACGCTGCTTGCATGCCGCGACTTCCCGAGAGATCTACAACAATCGCCCATAGTTTAGGTGATTTGCCCGCGTTGAGCAAAAATTTTTATAACAATCACAAGGTGTTGTGGCTCTAGGAATATAATTCGAATGAGCTTGGCGCCGGCACCAACTCGGACTTTTGAGACAAATCTTAGGCAGTCAAAGTTCTGTGTAGCAGCGCGGCGCCCCGCCGGATGCCCTCCTCATCGATGCCATGACCGAGCCCCGGACGGCTGAGCGCCTGAACGTCGACACCGGCGGCCTCGAGGCCAGCCTGGGACGACGCGAGCATCTGATACGGCACGACCGGATCTTCCTCGCCGTGCACCAGTAGCACCGGTGGCCGGCTGGCAATCTCGTCCGCCAATGTATCGGCGGCAACCAAGGTGCCGGAGTACCCCAAAATCGCGGCAAGCGGAGATTTCCGCCGCAGTCCGACGAACAGCGACATCATGCAACCCTGGCTGAAGCCGAGCAGCGCGACCCGGTCGGGGGTGATCTGCCGCGCTTCGCAGGCCTCATCGATAAAGCGGTCGACGAGCGGCGCCGCGGCGCGGACGCCGGCTTCGATGTTCTCACGGCTGCGGTCCTGCAAGCTGAACCACTGGTAGCCGACCGGCGCCATGTCGCACGGCTCGGGCCCGTTCGGCGCCAAAAACTCGGCATCCGGCAAAATCTGCGAGAGCACAGGCGCCAGTCCGATTAAATCGTTGCCATCGGCACCCACCCCGTGCAGCAGAATTACCAGCTGCTTGGCGGGGCCGCCCGACGCCGGCGCATGTGTCGGTCCACTCAGTTGCACTTGTTCGGACATGTTGCCTCTTTCCTTTTCGCGTTCCCTGTTCTCGCTCAGGGCTAAATCGCCTCAATGCGATAAGCGTGCCACAAAAGCCGCGCCGCAGCACTGCGCCAAGGCCGCCATCTGTCCGCTTCGGCGCGCAACTGCGCCGGGGTCCAGCGATCGCCATCGCCCAGGTGGCGGCCCGCCGATACGACCAGCGCCAGGTCGTCAGCGGGCATGATATCGGTCCGCCCCAACGCGAAGAGCAAATAGA
Source organism: Alphaproteobacteria bacterium (assembly GCA_965267185.1). Taxonomy (GTDB): domain Bacteria; phylum Pseudomonadota; class Alphaproteobacteria; order UBA6615; family UBA6615. The sequence goes on from OZ253937.1 coordinate 2,418,509, forward strand.
CTTCCGCGCTCCAGCGCCCGATACCTTTGAGCCCAACCAGTGCGGCGATGGCTTCGTCATCGGACATACGGGCCATCCGCGATAGATCGAGCGCGCCGCTCACAACCGCTTCAGCCAACCCGCGGCCATAAACGATTTTCTGCCGGCTCAGGCCATACTCGCGTAAGGCCTCATCGGATTGTGCAAGCAACGCGGCAGGTTCGCGGGTCATCCCGGCATCTTCGAGCCGTTGCCAGATCGATGCGGCGGCTTTGGTCGAGAGCTGTTGCCCCACGATGATTCGCAACAGCGTGGTGAAGCCTGGTCTGCGCGCTCGTGGGGCCGGCGTTCCCGCCGCCTCCCAAAGCGCGCCCATGCGCGGATCGAGCCGCCCTAGCTCCGATAATCCTGCTTCTATGCGTTTGCGCGTTTTCATCGCATGATAGGTAGGTCATTCGGCCCCGAGTTGAAAGCCGAACCCAAACTGTAAGTTTGAACGCTGTGGTATCTGACGCCGACAACGACCTTGAGATCGTCACTCGCTTTGCGCCATCGCCGAGCGGCCATCTTCATCTAGGACACGCCTATTCCGCGCTCTTTGCCTGGCGTCTCGCCGACCGTCCCGGCGGGCGTTTTGTCCTGCGCATCGAGGACATCGACACGGGCCGAAGCCAAGCCGAGTTTGAAGATGCGATCTATGAAGATCTAGCCTGGCTCGGCATTTCGTGGTCCGAACCGGTCATGCGGCAGTCGGAACGCGGCGCGGCCTACAAGGCGGCATTGGACCGTTTGTCCGAGATGGATTTGCTCTACCCGTGCTTCTGTACGCGTAAAGACATCCTTGCTGAGATTAACCGCTCTACTGGCGCACCCCACAGCCACGGCCCGGACGGCCCGGTTTATCCCGGCATCTGCCGAGACGTGGCCGACGCCGAACGCGCGCAGCGCATCGAGGCGGGCACCCCCTACGCCATGCGTCTCGACGTGGCCAAGGCAGCCGCGATTGCCGGCGATCTCACTTGGTACGACCGCACTCGCGGTGAGCAGGAGATGCAGGCAATGCGCCTAGGCGACGTCGTGCTGGCCCGCAAGGATATCGCCACCAGCTACCACCTCGCCGTAACCGTCGACGATGCGGCGCAGGGCGTAACGCTGGTGACACGCGGCCAGGACCTATTCGAATCGACCCATATTCACCGCCTGCTCCAAGCCCTGCTCGGGCTCGATACGCCGGAATGGCACCACACGCCGATGCTGACCGATGAGACCGGCGCGCGCCTCGCCAAGCGAGATAACCCGCTGACCTTGCGTGAGATGCGCCGCGCTGGGGTCTCCGGCGATGCCATTTGGGCACACGCGATCCAGAACCTCGCCCGCCAGGCAACGGCCGTGGAGGGGATCTAACCCCAAGCCCGCAAGCCGCGTTGCAGCTTCAAGTAATCGGGATGTTCCGGCGTCAGGATGCCGTGCCGGATGGCGAAGTCGATGATCACGAGGCTGACGTTGAACTTGAAACCGTCGCCCTCCTCGACAATTTGTAACGCCTGCGCCGCCGGCATTTTCTCGAACCCGGTTTGCTCGCCGTCTTGATTGACCGGCCTAAAGTCTGCCGGAAGATGCAAATCATAGAGAAACAACATGTCGTGCCGCAGCCCTAAAGGCACTTCCTTGGTGTAATTGATCACACCCACCGGCCGCGCCTGGCGAGCCAATTCAGCCGGTACGGAAGCCTCCTCCTGTGCCTCCTTGACAACGTTTTCTTCGGGCGTCAGATCGGCCGGCAACCCTCCGGCCACCATGTTATCGAGCTTGCCGGGATCGACGAAGCTCGCCGGGCTCCGGACGCCGAGCCACAAGTCGGGTCCCGATGGGGTATCGACATAGCCGTTGACGTGAACACCGAAAGCCGTCGCCCCAAACGCCGGTACCCACGCACGGTCGAGGCGCAGCAGCGGCTCGCAGCCAAACGCCGTCACAACGGGAAACAGCTCGTTGCGGGCGCCGGGGAGCAATTCCCGCGTGGCCAGGGCCTGACAAACATCCGCGATGGCCGCCGAGCGCTCGTCAGCGCCGCCGATACTATCCAACATGACAACGCCATCGCCGGTCATGTCAAAAACCCGGGGCCAGGCGCGCAGTACCTCGACGAGATCGTGGCGGACCTGCCCAACCGGCCGCCCGGCGATGATGAAGGGCTTAAATTTCGTCAGATCGTGGCTATTGCAAGCGACGATATGATCGTACAGCGACACCTAGATACCACTCACCGAAGCACGCTCCTCAGGCCGGCGCGGCGTCGCCGGGCAGCGACATCAGGACCTGGGAAACCCCCCAGATCTGACGCATTTCGCTAGCGATTTGGGTGGCCAAATCGGCCGTCAAACCGGCGACCTCGAGGTCGATATACATCTCTTTGTCGGCAGGACCGCAAAAAGCGCTGTGCCAGCGCTGGGGCGTCAGCCCGCGTTTCGCCCAAAGGCCGGCCACCCGCGGCAGCAAGCTCGGATCGGCGATGCCGCGCACGGAAAAGCAAACGGCGTGTCCGGCGTCGGTGCGGGATCGTTCTGTCGATAAAGGTTCAGCGGTAGACATGGTTTGCATACTCCAGAGATTCGATTAGCGAAAACGTCATCGTTCCCGGTCGCCGCGCGAGGGTGAGCGCGTGCGCCGGGCGAGCAATTCGCCGAATCTGGAGGGTCGCAAACATGGCGCGAAACCTACCGGTGGCTCCTGCCAGCGTCAAGCAGACGGCCGCCAGTCACCGTACATCCCCGACCCGGGCCGCAATCGGTGCCCCAATCGATACAATGCAAATTTAATTTAATCATTGGTCAATCGTGTTGGCCGAGACTGGCCCCATACAGCTTTGCGTGATGTCGCCAGGAAGGCCAATCGATGCATCAGAATGTTGTTAACCAACAGCCGCGCCAGTTCGCCGACAGCGGGCAAACCGGCACTGGCACATCGGCCGGCGTGGATCTTCAACTCGACTGGATTGGCACCCTCGGCAATTCATGCTGCCCGCTTGAGACCGTCTGGCGCGATCTTTCGCTCACTCAGGGTATCGCCGGCGTCTACATGATTTGGTCGGATCGCGGCGGCCGGCCCACCGTCCTTTACGTCGGCAACGGGCGCGATATCGGCGCCATGCTGCAGGCCCATCACGACGACCCGCGCATCTCCGCACACACCTGGTCGGGCGACCTTTGCGTAAGCTGGGCCGCAGTCGCATCGATTTACCGGCCCGGTGTCGCCCAATATCTCATGTCGACGCTATCGCCACAGATCGTCGAAGCGGTCCCGGCAGCGCGCGCTGTCTCGGTCAACCTACCGATCTAGATACACGAATTTGGTACAACGGCGGGCAACCCTCGCCTTCCTGGGAGTCGCCAGATAAGATTACACCGATGAACGGTGTAATCTTAATCCTACTGGTCGTGACCCTACTCGCCGTGGTTGGTGTTCTGCTTCTCGGTGTCACGGGTATGGCGCGCGGCGGAGACTTCAACGCTAAGTACGGCAATAAGCTCATGCGGGCACGAGTTCTATTACAAGGACTGGCCGTCGTGCTGTTCCTGCTGCTGATCGTCACATCGAACCGGGGCTGACGCGATGGTTCAACTGACACGCATCTACACGCGTGGCGGCGATGCCGGCGAAACGTCGCTCGGATCGGGCGACCGGGTCGCCAAACATGATCGCCGGGTCGCCGCTTATGGCACCGTCGATGAGACAAATGCGGTGATCGGCATCGCGCGACTGCATACGTCTGACAACGCGGACGTCGATGCGATGCTCTCGCGCATTCAAAACGATCTTTTCGACCTAGGCGCGGACCTGTGCACCCCCGAAGGTGACGCCCGCGCAGCTTCCAAACAAGAGGGAGCGCTGCGGATCGTTCCGGCGCAGGTCAAACGCCTGGAAGCCGAAATCGATGCCATCAATGCCGACCTGGCACCCTTAAACTCTTTCATATTGCCCGGCGGCACCGCCGCAGCTGCCTACCTTCACCTGGCCCGCACAACCGCGCGCCGCGCCGAGCGGCTAATGGTCGAGCTATCGGTGTCGGAGCCGGTCAATGCGGCGGCGCTGCAGTACATCAACCGGCTGTCCGACCATCTATTCGTGTTGGCGCGCCATCTGAACGATGGCGGTTCATCGGACGTGCTCTGGGTGCCCGGCGACAATCGCTAACCTTGGCGCCGTCGGCACGGGAGACAATTGACTCACTTTCGCCCATTCGGCATGTTGCAGCGCAGCACGAACGTCGTCAGTTGACGCCAGCCCGGGTTTGTCAGTTCATTTACAGCGTATCGTCGAGCCGTAAGGCCAACTCCAATTACCGAAATAAGCACAGGCAAATTCACCCATGAAGGTCCTCGTCCCCGTTAAGAGGGTCATCGACTACAACGTTAAAATCCGCGTCAAAGCGGATAACACGGGTGTCGAGACCGCCAATGTCAAAATGTCCATGAACCCGTTCGACGAGATTTCCGTCGAAGAGGCCATCCGGATGAAGGAAGCTGGCACAGCAGACGAAATCGTCATCGTCTCGATGGGTGTTCAGCAGTGCCAAGAGACTATCCGAACTGCCTTGGCGATGGGTGCCGACCGGGGCATTCACGTAAAAACCGACGAGAACCTCGAACCCCTGGCGGTCGCCAAACTGCTCAAAGCGCTGGTCGAAAAAGAGACGCCGGAACTGGTCATTCTGGGCAAGCAGGCGATCGACGACGACTCCAACCAAACGGGACAAATGTTGGCGGCGCTTCTCGGTTGGCCGCAGGGCACATTCGCGTCGAAAATCGAACTCGGCGATGGCAGCGCCAAAATTACCCGCGAGATCGATAGCGGATTGGAAACCATAGACATCGATTTACCCGCCATCGTGACGGTCGATTTGCGCCTTAACGAGCCGCGCTACGCATCGCTACCCAATATTATGAAAGCGAAGAAAAAGCCGATCGACGAGCTGGCGCCAGCCGACCTAGGGGTCGACACGGCCCCGCGGCTGCAGACATTGAAAGTGGAAGAGCCGCCCGTCCGGCAAGCCGGCGTGATGGTCGATTCGGTGGCCGCCTTGGTGGATAAACTGAAGAACGAAGCGAGGATCATCTAATGGCTATCCTCGTTATTGCGGAACACGACAACTCCGCGCTTCAGGCATCGACGCTCAACACCGTCACGGCAGCGGCCGAGCTTTCTGGCCATGGCGCCGGTGACATCGTCATGTTGGTCGCCGGCAGCGGATGCACCGCAGCGGCCGACGCGGCAGCCCAAGTCGCCGGTATCTCCAAAGTGCTGTTGGCTGACGACCCGGCGCAAGAACACGCGTTGGCCGAGAACCTGGCTGGCCTCGTCACCGGCTTGGCCGGCGACTACAGCCACATCCTGGCGCCCGCCTCGACCTTCGGCAAAAACTTCATGCCGTGCGTCGCCGCACTGCTCGACGTGCAACAGGTGTCGGACATCTCGGCGGTGGTCGACGCCGAAACTTTCGTGCGGCCGATCTACGCCGGCAACGCCATGGCAACGGTCAAATCGGGCGATGCAACGAAGGTCATCACGGTACGCACAACCACGTTCGATCCCGCCGCCACGGAAGGCGGAAGCGGCACCGTCGAGTCCATTGATGCGGGCGGCGACAAGGGGCAATCGCGCTTCATTGAGCGGTCGGAATCAGGCGGAGACCGCCCGGAGCTCACAACAGCCCGGGTTATCATTTCCGGCGGCCGCGGTATGGGGTCGGGCGAAAACTTCAACTTGATCGAGCCGATCGCTGACAAGTTGGGCGCAGCGATGGGCGCGTCGCGCGCCGCTGTCGATGCCGGTTTCGTCCCGAACGACTGGCAGGTCGGGCAAACCGGGAAGGTTGTGGCGCCGGAACTCTACATCGCTATCGGCATATCGGGCGCGATCCAGCATCTCGCCGGCATGAAGGACTCCAAGGTCATCGTGGCGATCAACAAGGACGAGGAAGCCCCAATCTTCCAGGTCGCCGACTATGGATTGGTCGCCGACCTGTTTCAGGCGCTTCCCGAACTCGACGCCGAACTGGCGAAGGTCATCGAGTAACGCAAACGATCTAACGTACTAGGACAATTCAAAGATGTTGAAGACAATCGGGGTGATCGGCGCCGGGCAAATGGGAAGTGGCATTGCCCATGTCTGCGCGTTGTCGGAATTCGACGTCAAATTGATGGATGTGTCGCGCGAGCAACTCGACAAATCACTCGAGGGAATCGGCGCGAATATGGACCGGCAGGTCAAGCGCAGCCTCATCCAAGACGAGGACAAGGCGCAGGCGATTGCGCGTATCTCGACCGGCGACAGCATGGATTTTCTCGCCGACTGCGATCTGGTCGTCGAGGCGGCCACCGAGAACGAGCAGATCAAGATCGATATCTACAAGGAATTGTGCCCGCATCTGCCGCCGGCCACGATCATCGCTTCGAATACATCGTCGATTTCGATCACCCGGCTCGCGTCTGCGACGGACCGTCCGGAAAAATTTATCGGCATGCATTTCATGAATCCGGTGCCGATGATGAAGCTGGTCGAGCTCATCCGAGGATTGGCAACCGACGAAGAGACCTTTCAACAGATACAGGAACTCACCGAGACCCTCGGCAAAATCGGCACGGTGTCGGAGGATTTCCCGGCTTTTATCGTCAACCGCATTCTGCTGCCGATGATCAACGAGGCCGTCTACACGCTGTACGAGGGCGTCGGCAGCGTGGAGGCCATCGACACCTCGATGCGCCTCGGCGCCAACCATCCGATGGGCCCGCTGGAACTGGCCGACTTTATCGGCCTCGACACCTGCCTCTCGGTGATGCAGGTGCTCTACGAAGGCCTCGCCGACTCTAAATATCGGCCGTGTCCGCTGTTGGTAAAATATGTCGAGGCTGGCTGGCTCGGCCGCAAGGTCGGACGCGGGTTCTACGACTACTCCGGCGACAAGCCGACGGCGACCCGCTAGCCCGCGATATCCGCCAATTCCGAGCGGCGCGGCGCGGCGTCCGCTGACGTATCGGGCTTCTCTTCGTCCAGACCGCCCGTTTGGGGAGAATCTTCGAAGTGCGCACGATAGAATTCGATCAGCGCGACCGCCTCTTCCTCGTCCCACTCGGCCGCGCCTGCTAACCGGCCAATTTCGTTACCATCAGGGCCGATTAGAATCGTCGTAGGTAACGACCGAACGCCGATAGCTCTGGAGTATTTGAGTTTTTCGTCGATGAAGGTTTTGGCGAAGTCGGCGGTGATCCGCCGTTCTTCTCGGGGGGCTTTCACCATCTTCTTCAAGAACCGGTCGGTCTGCTTGAAGCCGCCGCGGTCTTGGCTGATCAAAACGACTTCAAAATCATCGCCGCCGAAGCGCTCGTTCAAACGGCTCAGCGACGGCAATTCGCGCAAACACGGGCCGCACCATGTGGCCCAGAAGTTCAACACGATGAACTTGCCTTGGAAGCGATCAAGGGTTATTGGGCCCTCATCCTTTGACACAACAGGAGTGGACGGCACGGCTATCGGTCTGTCGAGCTCGATGAAGTTCTGCACGATGCCTTTAATCGGCGCTTCGCCATGGTCGGCGTTGGCAGGCATCGCAGCGGCAACTGCCGCAGCAGCTCCGATTAGCGTGAGGAAAAGTTTTCGCACGTCGACATCCCCTTGATACAGGTCGTTACACCAATATGAGCCCAAACGATACCAGCAAGTCGGCCAACGCCCAGTGGGGTGGACGCTTTACCGGCGGTCCCGCGGAGGTGATGGAACAGATCAACGCTTCCATCGGTTTCGATCAACGCCTGTTCGCTCAGGACATTGCCGGATCGCGCGCACACGCCGATATGCTGGTTGCTCAAGGCATCCTCTCATCTGAAGATGGGAAAGTGATTAATGACGGTCTAGACACAATTTCGCGAGAAATTGAGTCGGGAAAATTCCCGTTTTCTCAGGCGCTTGAAGACATTCACATGAACATCGAGTCGCGCCTGCGCGAGCTCATCGGAGAGCCCGCGGGCCGCCTCCACACCGCACGCTCGCGCAACGATCAGGTGGCCACCGACTTCCGCCTGTGGGTACGCGACGCCATCGACGGCATCGACGATCAATTGCGCGACCTGCAAGCCGCTCTGATCGGCGGCGCCGAACAACACGCCGCGCTCATCATGCCCGGCTTCACCCACTTGCAAACCGCGCAACCGGTCACATTCGGTCACCACCTCCTGGCCTACACAGAAATGTTCGGCCGTGACCGGGGGCGGTTCGCCGACTGCCGCCGGCGGCTCAACGAATCACCACTGGGCGCGGGCGCACTCGCCGGCACATCGTTTCCCATCGACCGTCAGCGCACCGCTGCGGCGCTCGGGTTCGACCGGCCCATGGCAAATTCGCTTGATGCCGTTGCCGACCGCGATTTTGCGCTTGAGTTTCTCGCCGCCGCATCGATCACGATGGCCCATATCTCCCGGCTGTCGGAGGAGATCGTTATCTGGTGCAGCGACGGCTTCGGTTTCATTCGCCTGACAGACGCCTACACAACCGGCAGCTCGATGATGCCGCAAAAGCGCAATCCCGACGCTGCCGAACTATCGCGGGCAAAGGCCGGACGGGTGTTCGGCGACCTGATGACGTTGCTGACGGTGATGAAGGGGCTACCGCTTGCCTATAGCAAGGACATGCAGGAAGACAAAGAACCGGTCTTCGACGCGGCCGACTCCCTGACCTTGGCGCTGGCAGCAACATCAGGGATGGTCGGCGACCTCGAACCCGTGCCGAACGCCATGCGCGCGGCGGCCGCACAAGGCTACCCCACCGCGACGGACCTCGCCGACTGGTTGGTGAGCGTGGCGGGGCTGCCCTTCCGCGAGGCACACCACGTAACCGGTGAAATCGTCAAGGCGGCGGAAGCGCGCGGCGTGATGCTCGACGAGTTTCCGGTGAGCGATATGCAGGCAATCGATGCCCGTATTACCGACGATGTTGTTTCGGTATTATCCATCGATGCGGCGCTCGCGCGCCGGACCAGCGAAGGCGGCACGGCTCCGGATAATGTCCGCAAAGCGGCGGCCGCGGCGCGCAAGCGGTTTTTGGAGGCGTGAGGTGCAGCGCAAACCGAAATCGATCCTCATCGCGTTAGCGCTGGCAATGGCGCTTTCGGCGTGCGGGAAGAAGGGACCACCGGAGCCACCGGAAGACGAACCTGTTACCTATCCCCGAACCTATCCATCGCGGTAAAACGCGCTGCGCCAAACATACTTCTGGCGCTGAACCGAGGCTGGCGCCATGACTGCGTTCACCTATAAAGACGGCGAATTGCACGCTGAAAATGTCGCGCTCTCGGCTATCGCAGCCGATGTGGGCACACCGGTCTACGTCTATTCGGTCGCCGCGTTAACCGGCGCCTACCGGCGTTTTACCGACGCATTCGCCGGCCAGCGCGCGCAGGTCTGTTATGCCATGAAGGCCAATTCGAACCTGGCCGTGTTGCGGACCTTTGCCGATCTCGGCGCCGGTGCGGATGTGGTATCGGATGGCGAGTTGGCGCGCGCGCTGGCAGCCGGTATTCCGGGTAACCGGATTGTTTACTCCGGTGTCGGCAAAACCCGCGATGAGCTCGCGGCCGGCATCGATGCCGGCATCTTGCAATTCAATGTCGAATCCTTCCCCGAATTGGCAGCGCTATCCGACGTCGCGGTGAGCAAAAACACCACTGTCGACATCGCCATTCGCGTCAATCCCGACGTCGACGCCGACACCCACAACAAGATCGCCACGGGCCGTAAAGAGGATAAGTTCGGCATCGACATCGCGCGTGCCGTCGAAGCATTTAACCGGGCCGCCGAGCTTCCCGGACTAACGCCGGTTTCGGTGGCCGTTCATATCGGTAGCCAACTGACCGACGTGGCGCCGTTTCGATCCGCATTCGCCCGGGTCGCCGATTTGACGCGGGAGCTGCGGGCGATGGGGATCGCCATTCAGCGGCTGGATCTAGGGGGCGGGCTCGGTATCGCCTATGGTGACGAGGCCGTGCCGACTCCCGCCGACTACGCCACGATGGTGGCCGAAACCGTCGGCGACTTGGATTGCGAGCTGATCTTCGAGCCCGGCCGCTATCTAACCGGCCATGCCGGCGTTCTGCTGACCCGCATAATCTTCGTCAAAGACACCGGCGAGCGCCGGTTTGTTATTGTCGACGCGGCAATGAACGATTTAATGCGCCCGGCCCTCTACAGCGCCGACCATGCCGTTGAGCCGACCCGCGAACCCGCCATTGACGCAGCAACCCACGATGCCGATATCGTCGGTCCGGTCTGCGAAACCGGCGACACCTTCGCCACCGCACACGCTTTGGCGGACGTGGCGGCAGGTGAACTTCTCGTGATTCGCGACACGGGCGCCTATGGCGCAGTGATGGCTTCAGGTTACAATAGCCGCCCGTTGGTGCCCGAAGTATTGGTTAACGGGAGCGACTACGCCGTAGTACGGTCGCGTGAAACCATCCAACAGCAATTGGACCGCGAACGGTTCGCGGATTGGCAAGGCTAGAAACGAACGGATCAAAGCGCCGATAAGATTAAGGGATTGGTGTCCAAGATTTGACAAAATCAGAGCGCAATGTTGCCGGAATGAAACGCATGACGCGAATACCGGGCCTTACCCGACGCTTGATGCTGGCGCGCATGGTGTTGCTGTGGGAAGCGGTGTGGCCAAATCTATGGCCGGTGCTCGGAATCGCCGGAATATTTGCCGCGCTCGTGTTATTCGACATTCTGCCGCTCCTCCCCGGCTGGCTCCATGCGCTGATATTGCTGATCAATGCCGCCGCCTTGGCATGGTCGCTGTGGCACGCGGTAAAACGTCTCCACCTTCCGGACAGCGGCGACGCGGAGCGACGGCTCGAACAAGATAGCGGCATCGCACACCGGCCACTCACAACATTGATGGACATGCCGTCGGGCAAATCGAGCGACCCCGGCACAGCCGCTCTCTGGCAAATTCACCTGTCGCGCGCGCTTGCCTCGATAAAAAATCTTCGCGTCCGCTTACCCCGCCCAGGGCTCGCCCAACGCGACCCGCACGCGCTGCGTCTAGCAATCGCCATCGCCGTGATTGTCGGCTTCGCGGTCGCCGGCGGCGATGCCGACCGGCGGCTGGCGCGCGCGGTCTCGCCCGACCTACAAGGGTTTACGTCGGCTGGGGCAGCGACCTTGGAACTCTGGGTCACCCCCCCTTCCTACACCGATCTACCGCCGCGCCTGTTGGCTTCGGCCGATGGCACGGCCGTCGACGGCGCGAACCCGGACACGGTGGTGCAGATCCCCGTCGGCAGCCGCTTGCTGGCGCTCGTCAATCTCGGCAAAGGGACGCCACAATTGCGTATCGGCGACGATGCCAATGATCTGGAGTCCGCTGGCGATAAAGCGTGGCGAGTCGACGTACCTTTGGCCAATGCGGGCAGCCACCCTGTCGCCGTCGTGCAATCAGGCAAAACCCTGGGAAGTTGGACCTTCAACGTGGCCGACGATACGGTGCCGGAGATCGTGTTTACCGAGCCGCCCGAGGGAAGCCGCCGGAATGCGCTGCGGATCGCCTATCGCGCCCTCGACGACTACGGGGTCGTTGCGGTCCACGCTGAAATATTCGGACCATCGGACACTGGCAACACCGATAGCAAACCGTTGATTGTCGAGCTGCCTCCGCCGATCGGCAATCCGCGCGACGGCGAAGGGGCCAGCTTCCACGATTTGACCTTCCATCCCTGGGCTGGCCTTGACGTCACTATTCAGCTCGTGGCCACCGACGGTCCCGGACAGGAAGGCCGCTCGGACCGGTTAACGGTCACATTGCCGGAACGGATTTTCAACCATCCCGTCGCCCGGCAGATTATCGAGCAGCGCCGCGTGCTCGCACTCGCACCCGACCGGCGCCGTCAGGTTGCGCGAACCTTGCACGGCATCGCCGCGCGGCCCGACCGGTACAATAACGATACAACCGTGTTCCTTAGCTTGATGGCGGCGCGTTCGCGTCTCGTACATAACGAGCAGGAAGGTGTTGTCGAGTCGGTCCAAGCGCTGCTGTGGGAGACCGCATTGCGGGTCGAGGACGGCAGCTTGTCGCTCGCTGAGCGCGACCTGCGGGATATCCAACGGCAACTGCAAGATGCGCTGGCCCGAAATGCCGACGATGAAGAGATTAGAAGTCTGATCGAAGAGTTACGGGAAGCCCTCGACAGGTTCCTCGACGCATTCGCAGAGAACTTGAGACAACAGTTGCAGGATCTGGACGTCACCAATCTACCCCAGGGCGATCAGAATCTCGATGTGATCGATCGCCAAGCGCTCGATCAAATTCTCAACCAACTCGAAGAGATGGCGCGGACCGGAGACCAAGACGCCGCGCAGGAGCTGCTGAGCCAACTGCAGCAAATGTTGGAAAACCTGCAGAACCAACCTGCCGCCGGCCAACCCCAGGGTTCGCAGGAAGCACAAGAAATGCTGCGCGAACTTCAGGGAATCGTGCGTCGCCAGCAAGAGCTGTACGACCAGACATTTCGCCGGCGCCAGCAGGAAACCGACGACCCCCAGCAGTTGCTGGAGGACTCGGAGGCGCAGAATGCGGTGCGCCGGCGGCTCGGCGAGTTGATGCGCCAGTTGGGTGAGCGCACCGGTCGGATTCCACAAAATTTGGGCAACGCCGAGCGAGCGATGCGCGACGCCGAGGATGCGCTAGGCGAGGGCCGGTCGGAAGGGGCGCTGTCATCGCAAGGCCAGGCGCTCGAAGAACTGCGCCGGGGGGCGCAAAGCATGGCGGCTCAGCTTTTCCAACAGCAACCCGGCTCTGGGCCCGGACAAGGACCACTGCAGGGCTTTCTGCCACTTCCTGGACAGGACAATCGCGACCCCTTGGGCCGCCCCTTGCAATCTCGGGAGAACAATGGTTCCAGTCCGGATGATGGTCGAAGGATAGGTATTGGCGAAGGCAACGGCGCCGAGCGTGCGCTGCGTATCCAGCAAGAACTACGTGATCGGCTACGCGATTCGGGCCGGCCGTTGGATGAACTGCAATATATCGAGCGCCTGCTGCGGCGTTTCTAGCGCGGCCTTTGCCGCTGGCTAGCGGCTAAAGCTTCGTCCGCTGCATCGCATATCTGACGCAGCGTGAACGGCTTGGTGATGACGTCGTGAATGAGCACGTCGAGGTTATGCGCTCGCTGGCGTTCCGCCGCGTAGCCCGTCATCAGCAATACCGGCATATCAGGATAGTCCTTGGCGACTTTGAGCGCCAAGGCAATACCATCGAGATTTGGCATGACGATATCGGTCAATAGGAGATCGATCGGCTGATCGTTTAAGACGTCCAGCGCCTCGAGACCGTCGTCGGCGGTAGCGACCTCATGACCGTCATGCGTAAGAGCCCGGCTCACGAATTCACGTACAGCCATGTCGTCTTCGGCAATTAGAATTCGGGCCACAGACTGCGATCCTCCACCCCAGGACGTGACGCTATAGGACGAGGCGTCGGCGAACATCGCCAAACCGGTATATCCGCGCGGACAAACCAAACCGTAACGCCGTTAGTCGCCCCCGATTGGAAGCAAACAGCGCATCGATTCACGGATTAAGGATTTTCGGCAGGATTAGTAAACAAAACACTAACGTTTGCGGTACCATCGGGAATCGACTCAATTTCCGAAGCAAACGGAACCGTCTCGCCGGGCCCGAGCACGTCTGTGTCGACACTTAACTCCCAATGATGCAGCGGTTTACCGTTTGCGTCCTGTAGAACGGCGTAGACAGGCGGCACGATTCGGTTATCGTCGGTGGTGTTCAACACTTCGCCGACCAGTTCCAGCTTCTGGCCGTCGCGCTTGACCTCCATATCGACGCTAAAGCCGTCACCCGGCGGGGGGAACGGGCTAATACCGATGGCAGCATAGATAACCTCGGCAGTTGGCCATGCGCGCGCGATCGATTCGCGGCCAAACCACCCGAGACCCGCGATAATGGCGAGCATCAAACATACCAGCAGCCACGCCCCTCCCGCGGTCCTTTTCTGATCCGCTTTCGTAACCGCTGGCAAATTAGGGGTAGGAATCGGCGACTGTTCTTCCGGTTCCAGCGGCGTAACGGTGAGCGGCTCCGCTGCGCTGGGCGGCGGTGGTTCCTCGTACCAAACATGGTCGCACTTGCCACATTTGACGCGCCGCCCGTCCGGTCGCAGGGCCTGCGCATCAATCGCAAATCGAGTGTCGCACTCTGGGCAACTGAGAATCATGTATGTTCCGCCAAACAGCGCAGAGCGCTCACGACCGCGCGCGCCATACGAATCTCGGGTGTCGCCTAGAATTTCGAGCAATTAGACGTGCGCCGCAAGGGCCAAATTTATTGCCCCCGTATCAAGCGCGATTGAGGGCACAGCAGCCGCGAGAGACACCGGCTTTACGGGGGCCCGGCGACGTGCCAACTTGATTCGCATCGGAGGTCCGAGTCGGTCCGATTCGAATACGGCTGCTCGCTCCACTGTTCGGCAAAACAAGGGGCCGTCGTTTCCGTGTTGCGGTTTGAAAACGTCGGGATGCGCTACGGTGTCGGGCCGGAAATTCTTCGCGATATCAACTTCGCGCTAAAGCCCGGTTCGTTCCATTTTTTGACCGGTCCCAGCGGGGCCGGGAAAACGACCCTACTCAAATTGATGTACCTGGCGCTGCGGCCAACCCGCGGCCTTATTCATCTTCTCGGCCATGATATTTCGCTCACCCCGCGATCCGAGCTGCCCGAATTACGCCGCCAGATCGGCGTCGTTTTCCAAGAGTTTCGGCTGATCGACCATCTGAGCGCGGTCGAAAATGTCGCCCTGCCTCTGCGCGTTGCGGGTATCAAGCAAAGCACCATCGACGATCACGTTCGCGAGCTACTCAGTTGGGTCGGCCTGGGCGATCATCTCGACTCCAAGCCCTCTACTTTGTCTGGCGGCCAGCAACAGCGTGTCGCCATCGCGCGCGCGATCATCAACCGGCCCCGACTCCTACTGGCCGATGAGCCGACCGGAAATGTCGACGACCGCATTGCCTTGCGGCTGATGTATTTGTTCGAGGAACTCAACAAGACGGGAACGACGATCGTTATCGCCACTCACAACGAAGCGTTATTACAGAAATTCGGTTATCCCGTGCTTCGGCTGAACGATGGCGAGCTCGATGTCATCGCAGCCCGGCCGGAACGTTTAGAGGTCGCGTCATGATCCGTTTGCGTGCAGATCTGCCTTTCGAGCGCGACCAGGCGACACGGTTTCTGCCGTGGATCGTGGCGCTGATGGTGTTCCTGGGCGCGCTCGCGTTGGCCGCAGCAACGGTGATCGGCAGCGCGATCGAACGTTGGGACAACGGCCTGACCGGACGGATTACCGTGCAGGTGCCCGCCGACGAAGCAAGCCCGAAAACCCTCACGCGGTTGGTCGACGCACTAAAGGCAACGCCGGGCATCACCCAAGCCGAGCCGCTGAGCGCCGAGGCGACGAGTGCCCTCGTCGAGCCTTGGCTGGGCGCCGTAGACGCCGGTCTCGAGCTGCCGCTCCCCGCTGTCATCGACGTCGAAACGGCTGCCGGCGCGGTGTTCGATGTCAACTTGTTGGCGGGCCGGCTCACCAAAATTGCACCGGGCGTCATCGTCGACGACCATCGGGTATGGCTGCTGCAACTCATCCGGCTCGCCCGCATGGTCGAGGCCGTCGCTTTCGGTATTTTAGCCTTGATCGGACTCACGGCAGTCGCCGCCGTCATTTTCGCAACTCGCAGCGGTCTTGCCGTTCATGCCGCGATCATCAACCTTCTGCACGTCATGGGCGCCCGAGACGCCTACATCGCCCGGCAGTTTCAAATGCAAGCTATGACATTGGGCGTTCGTGGCGGAATCATTGGCAGCGCCGCTGCGCTCGTGGTGCTTTTCGTTTTAACGGCGATGACCGCTAAAATCGATGTGGCTTTTTTGCCGTCGGCATCCCTCTCGCCGCTGCAATGGCCTCTCTTGATTACAGTGCCCATCGCCGCAGTGCTAATCGCCATGGTGACGGCGCGCGTGACAGTCCTGCGCGCGTTGGCTCGGATGCCATGATCACGACGCGATGAAAAGACGCCGAAAGCGATCGCGCTTTCGCAGGCTCTTCTCGGGGCTTGTCTTCCTGCTGGTCCTTGCGGCGGGCCTCTGGGTAGCTGGCTTCCTGGTGTTCCTAGAGCAGATTCCACGCGCGCAGACACCTCAAGTTTCGGGACCCAAAGCCGATGCCATCGTCGTTTTGACCGGCGGCGGCGGGCGTCTGGAGATGGGTCTCGACCTGCTGGAACGCGGAGAGGCAGCAAAACTTTTCGTGTCGGGCGTAGACCGCGGAGTCGATAAAACAGAGCTGTTGCGCAACCAGCAGATCGATGCAGCGACCATCGATTGCTGCGTCGCAGTTGGCCACAGCGCCGACGATACGTTCGGCAACGCCACCGAGACAGCCCGATGGGTCGTCTCGGAGGGATACACGTCTCTCTATGTCGTTACCGCAAATTATCATATGCCACGAAGCCTGGTTGAATTCCGCACCGCGTTGCCGGACGTAGTGTTATTGCCGCGCGTTGTGCATCCCAGCAACGTCCGCCTCGAGGACTGGTGGCGCTGGCCCGGTACGATTCGGCTTTTGACCGCCGAGTACACCAAATACCTCGCCACTTTGGCCCGTACCCTGTTGATCCCGTAATCCCTGTATCTCTGTTATCAAATGCGGACTCTGCGCGCCCTCGCCTTCACGGTTCTGTTCTATAGTTGGACGACGCTTCTCGGCATCGCCGCGCTGCCGCTGTTACTGGGGCCGCCCCGGCTGCTGCTGGCATACGGCCGCTTCTGGATCGCCGGGGCACTCGCCATCCTCAAGGTCACGGTTGGCATAACGCACGAGATACGCGGACAAAAGCTGCCGCCCGACGGACCGAAGATCCTCGCGGTTAAACACCAGTCGGCGTGGGATACCCTGGCGGTAAATCTCTTGGTGCGCGACCCCGCCATCGTCTTAAAAAAGGAACTGCTGTCTATTCCCATATTCGGTTGGTGCCTGTCGCGCTGCCGGCAGATCGCCGTTGATCGAAAAGGCGGCGCCGGAGCGCTCAAACGCATGGTCGAACAGGCGCAAGCGCGCGCCGCCGAGGGGCGGCCCATCATCATCTACCCGGAGGGTACGCGCACAAAACCTGGTGCGAGCGTTCCTTACCACCCCGGCGTTGCGGCTTTGTACAGCGCACTCGACCTTCCCGTCGTGCCGGTCGTTCTTAATTCGGGTCTGTTCTGGCCGCGCCGATCTCTGCAGATGCACCCGGGAACGATCACCGTCGAATATCTGCCGCCGATTGCGCCCGGTCTCGACCGGCGCACCTTCATGAGGACGCTCGAGACGGCTATCGAAGAGGCGGCCCTGCGGCTGCACGATGAGGGACGGCGTAAATTTTTGTCTGAAAAATCAACGACCCCCGGCAACACCTCATAGGCCTGTGGATAACCTTGTGGAATTCGCCGAGGTCACGTCCGTCATGACGCATCTATAAGCGCGGTAAAGTAAACACGGTCGATTACTCGGGCCGGTCCGATTAACCGATGGCAACCGTTAAGTTGTGGCCTATATACTATAGGGTAAGTCCCCATAGACCCATTTGGGGCTATATTTTTCCTATATTCTGCGCGTTAACCATAGTTAATATTTCATTTGGATGACGGTCGTGATTCCTATCTCCGAGCACATCTGGGACATGAAATACCGGCTCAAGGAAGCCGATGGCGCCCCTGTGGATAAACACGTCGCCGATACCTGGCACCGCGTCGCCAGAACACTCTCCGAAAGCGAACAGGAGGCCAGCAAATGGGCATCGGTATTCGCCGATGCCATGGCAGATTTCCGGTTTTTGCCTGCGGGGCGCATTCTCGCCGGCGCTGGAACGGATCGAAACGTCACGCTGTTCAACTGTTTCGTCATGGGAACGATCCCCGACGATATGGGAGGCATTTTCGAACATCTACGCGAAGCAGCACTTACCATGCAACATGGCGGTGGGATCGGTTACGACTTTTCGTCACTAAGACCCAAAGGCGCGCCTGTAGCGGGCGTGGGCGCGGATGCCTCCGGACCGGTCAGCTTTATGGACGTTTGGGACGCCATGTGCCGAACCATCATGTCGGCCGGCCATCGGCGCGGCGCCATGATGGCTACGCTGCGCTGCGATCACCCGGATATCGAAGAGTTTATTACCGCCAAGCAGACGGCGGGACGCCTCGCTATGTTCAATTTGTCGGTGCTGGTGACCGACGCATTCATGGATGCGGTACGCAGCGACGCTCCGTGGCCGCTCATGTTCGACGGCGTTACCTACAAGACGCTACCGGCGCGAGACCTGTGGCAGCAGATCATGCAGGCAACCTATGCGTATGCCGAACCGGGCGTGTTGTTTATCGACCGGATCAACTCACAAAACAGCCTCGGGTACTGCGAAACGATCGACGCGACTAACCCATGCGGCGAGCAACCTCTGCCACCCTACGGAGCCTGCCTGCTCGGCTCGGTTAATCTCGCGGCATTGGTCGAATCTCCCTTCACAGCCGACGCACGGATCGACACCGACACGCTCGCCGACCTGGTGCGAACGGCAGTGCGCATGCTCGACAATGCTATCGATGTGTCGCGTTTCCCATTGCCGCAGCAGCAGCACGAGGCGATGGCGAAACGGCGCATCGGATTGGGCGTAACTGGACTGGCCGATGCGTTGATCATGTGCGGACTACGCTATGGCAGCGACGCGGCGGTGGCGCAGACCGAGGCGTGGCTCCACCTTCTGACGCGCGAGGCCTATTTGGCATCAGCCGATTTGGCCGCGGAAAAGGGGCCCTTTCCGCTTTTCGACCGCGAGGCGTATCTGGAAAGCCCGTTTGTCGCCGGCCTCGACGACGATGTGCGCAACGCGATAACCAAAAATGGTTTACGCAACGGTCTGCTAACGTCGATCGCGCCAACGGGAACGATTTCGCTATTTGCCGGAAATGTGTCGTCGGGCATCGAGCCGGTCTACAGCTTCGATCATACCCGTCACATCCTACAGCCCGACGGTAGCCGCAAAGCGGTCGAGATCGCCGACTACGCCTACCGTACTTACCGCGAGTTGTTCGGCGACAAAGAGCTAACCGACGCCTTCGTCGATACCAGCCAACTCAGCCCGCGCGATCATCTCGCGATGCAGGCCGCCGCGCAAAAGTATATCGACAGCTCGATCTCAAAAACGATCAACTGTCCGGAAGACATTACGTTCGACGCATTCGAGGATATCTACCGGCTCGCCTATGAAACGGGCTGCAAGGGCTGCACCACTTATCGCCCGTCGGAGATACGCGGCGCAGTATTGGAGCCAGGCCCTGCGGCAAACCGCACCAGTGACGAGGCGGCGGAGAGTGACTCACTCGAATCCGGCGGCGTGGTCTACATGACGCAGCCTTTGGAACGCCCCGAGGCGTTGCCCGGTAAGACCTATAAAATCCGCTGGCCCGACAGCGATCATGCGATCTACATCACCATCAACGATATCGTCCGTGACAGCCGGCGTGTTCCGTTCGAAGTGTTCATCAACTCGAAGAACATGGAACACTACGCCTGGACGGTGGCGCTGACCCGGATGATCAGCGCGGTTTTCCGGCGTGGCGGCGACGTGTCATTCGTCGTCGAGGAACTGAAAGCCGTGTTCGATCCGCGCGGCGGCCATTGGATGGACGGACACTATGTGCCTTCCCTGCTAGCAGCGATCGGCGAGGTTATCGAACAGCATATGGTCGATGTCGGCTTCCTGCCGGAATCGCGCGAGGAGCGCCGGCGCATTCTGCACGAGCTTCCGCAAGCGGTGGGCGAACACCAGGCGCAGGGTAGCCCGCGCGCCGGCCGCGCTTGTCCTAAATGCGGGCAGTTTGCGCTGATCCGCCAGGAAAACTGCGACACCTGCACCGCCTGCGATTATTCCACGTGTAGCTGACCGCCGACCTCACCCGCCTGACGCAACTGCGGTAATTCCCGCGGCTTGCCCGATGGCAAAGGCAACACCTGCCCCAAATATCATCACCGCCACGCCCGATATCATGTAGACGGCCATCGAACGACCACCGATTGAACCCGCTATAGCCGCTTTAACCAACGTATTAACAAACACTGCGATGAGAATGGCAGTGACAGCGGTATCGCGCGCCAGATCATCGAGGCTCATTCGCGCCAACGACAGGCTGACCGCATCTACGTCGGCCAGTCCTGATAGAGCGCCGAGCAAATAAATCCCTGAATCTCCCGCCCAAGCGTTTAGTGCCCGCGCGGCAACGACAATAATTGCCAACAACACGCCGAATCTAAGCGCCATGCCAAATTCAAAAGGGTTGCGAATGATGTGCTCGGCAGCCGTATCGCGGTCCGCCGACTGAAACTCGGTCCGCATCGACAGCCCAACCAAACCAAGGCCACCAATCGCTGCACCGATCAGTGGCCACGCCAACTCGACGGCCAGCACGGGATTGATAATGATAATAATCACCAACACGCGCGGTAGCATAATCGCCGACGCCAACAGCACGCCGCCGGCGAACAACGATGTGTGCTTGGGTTCGCGTGCGGCAAGCCGAGCGAAGCTGATCGCGACAGCGGTTGACGACGTCAACCCGCCACATAGGGCTGTAAGAAGAATACCGCGCCGGGGCCCAAACAGCCGGGCGGCCGCATAGCCAAGGAATGACAAGCCCGCGATCAGCACTATCATCCACCACAACTCGAACGGATTAAGCGCCTGCCAAGGCCCAAAGCCGCGGTTCGGTAAAACCGGCAACAACACGACACTCATCACCAGTAGCTTTAGGACGGCCAACAACTCTTCGTAGGAAATCCGTTCAAGCCATCGATGCATGACCGGCTTCAAGCTGAGCAACAGTGTGACGATTACAGCGCTTGCCGCAGCTAGCGCCAACTCGCCAGCCACAGCCAAGGCCCCCAACGCAAACGTCAGCAATGCTGCGACCGCGGTGGTCGCGCCGACATCGTGGTGTTGTCGCACCGCTACGACGTGGGAGGCCGCCAATACCAATGCAAACGCACCGAATGCCAGACCGAGCACAACCTCACCAACGAAATCGGCTACGAGCATCCAGACACCACCGAGGAGTCCGATCAAACCGAATGTGCGGATGCCAGCGACACGACTACCTTCCGCGCCGGCGCGGCCACGCCACCCGCGTTCAATGCCGATCAGGATACCAGCGGCTAGCGCCAGTCCGAGGCGATCCAGCATGATAAGCTCGCCCATACTCTGTATCATAGCGGCGTTTGCCCGCCACCTAGTTGTCATAGATCAGAGATCGGCATAGCCGTTTGAACCGTGATTAGTCGGCCATCACGAGCTGCTCCAGCTTGTGCAATGGACCATCGGCAATGCCCAATTCATCCAGATGGACCACTGCGTTCCGCAGGTATTCGACGTTATTTCCACTCCGTCCGTTGCCGTTTCGGATGAGGTGCGCTGCCTGCTCTGGTGACAACTTGCCCGCATATTGAATGTGGTTGTGAGCCGCCGTGTAGGTATGGGCTCTTACCCGCCGATCACCGATCGAGACCGTTACCCAGCGGGGTGTATAGACCCGCGTCACCATTTCGCGGCGAATGAGATATTCGACAACCGCTTCGGCGTCGGTGGTGCGCACCCGGTAGACAGCGCCTTTGCAGCTACCCCCATGGTCTAAACCAAGCACCAGGCCAGGCTGTTCGCGGGTGCCCCGATGAACGTGGGAATAGATGCAAAAGGCGCGATGAAACCCATGAACGACACCGATGTGCCGCTCCAAGTGAGGAAAGTCGGGACGCCACATCAGTGAGCCATAGCCGAACACCCATAGGTCTTTCTTCTGATCATGAGATTCCATAACCGCGCGCAAAGTTTGGGCGAACTCCTCCTCGGTCAAGTCGTACTGATCGGTGAGGTGGCTCAGGTCGGGCTGGGGTTGCGACATCCACGGCAGATACTGCTCTCGGGGCCTACACGCAACCGTCATGCGGTCCGGCTCGACCGAGTCGTGCCGCTGCGTATATACGGAAACAGCCGAAATTTTGGAGACCAGTCCAAAACATGCGCCGCCGTATCGCACTCTTTTCCGTGCTGGTTGCCGCCGTTGTCGCCGTTTTGGGAACCGCGGCATGGTTCGTTTTGGTCAGTCAAACCGAGCGCGCAATCAATCAATGGGCCGACGCCCAACGCGCGGAAGGCGTCGACGCGACCTGGCAAAACATGCGCTTCGGCGGCTTTCCGCTGCGAATCGACACTCAGATCGATAAGCCCCAGATGATCGTCCACCAGCCCGACCGCACCACCGTCTGGCGACCGCCGGCGTTGACGCTCATCTTCTCTTCGATAGCACCGCGCGCGATTTCTTTCGAGAGCCCCGGTTCGCACGATCTTCAGTTCACGTCGGGCGACACAGCTTGGTCGGCAGTCATGGCGGCCCAAGACTTCGCGGGAAAGTTGGTATTTCCGTCCTCAGGCTATAATCGAATTGAAGGCCTCAGTGGCCAATTTGCCGATCTCCAAGTCGCGCCCGATGCCTGGACCGAAGTGATCGCGATCGGTAAGGGCCATTTCGAAGCGATACACCGTCCCACTGTTCAACCCGACCCTCAGGCCGTCCATCTGCGGAGCGCTTCTCTGGCGGTCGACTTAGCGGCGCACGACATTCGCCTCCCCGACCGCTTATTGACGGCAAATCTAATGAAAACAGTTGGTGGCTCAATCACGGCGTTTTCAACGCAAGTGCAAGTCAACGGCGAGTTGGACCCGGGGTCGGTCGATGCAGACTCCCTCGCGATATGGCGCGACGCGGGCGGCACGGTCGATGTTACGTCGATCGAGCTACGCTGGGGAGCGCTATTGGTCACCGCAGGTGGCACACTGGCACTCGATGACAATCTCCAACCGGCCGGGTCGTTCTCGACCCAGATCGCGGGACTCGATCAGCTCGTTACCGCAATGGAACGCGACGGTGTTCTATCGCCAAACGATGCAGCGATTGCGCGTATTACACTGGCTGTTTTGACGCGAGCTTCTGACGATGGTGGTCCCAACCGAGCCGAAATCCCGATAACGTTGCAAGAACGTGTCCTGCGGCTGGGACCGATAGCGTTGATCGAGTTTCCACCGGTCGTGTGGGAGTAGCGGAAAAGAGACCCTATTTCTTTTTGCCGTTATCGCCGTTCTCGGTGTACTGGAATCGGCCGGCCTGGCGCGCTTCGATAACACCGCGGCGAATGGCGCGGGTGCGCGTAAACATCTGCTCAAGTTGATCCGCGTCGTCCCATCGGATCGCACGTTGGAGCGCGATAAGGTCTTCACTGAAGCGACCGAGCATTTCCAGAACGGCATCCTTATTGCTCAAGAAAACGTCGCGCCACATCACCGGGTTGGAACCCGCAATTCGGGTAAAATCGCGAAAGCCGCCGGCGGAATACTTAACGACCTCGGCGGTGGTTACAACGTCGTCGTCCTGCCGCTTCGCCTGCAGCTCGCTCTCCAAATCAGCCGCCGTAGAAACGATCGTGTAGGCAATTAAATGGGGCAAATGGCTCGTGATCGCCAACACACGGTCATGATGGGCCGCATCCATGACCTCGACATCACTGCCGACGCGCCGCCACATCTCGGCAATCCGCTCGACCGCCTGCGCATCGGTACCTTTCTCCGGTGTGATAATCGCCCAACGATCCTTGAATAATTCGGCAAAACCGGCTTCGGGACCCGAATGCTCCGTACCGGCAACGGGATGCCCCGGCACGAAATGGACGCCGGCGGGCAAGGAAGGCTTCACCGCGGAGATAATGTCCTTTTTGACCGATCCGACGTCGGTCACGATAGCGCCCTCCTTTAGATGGGGCGCCATTGCCGCAGCGGCCTCACGATACGCACCGACGGGCACGGCCAGAACTACCAGGTCGGCATCAGTGACCGCCCCGGCCAGATCGCTATGGGCGCTATCGGCAACACCAAGTTTCTTAGCCGTCGCGCACGCTTCCGCATCGACATCATGGACGGCGATATGGCCGGCCAAGCCGTTGGCTTTCAATGCCCTGGCGAGCGATGAGCCAATCAGACCGATGCCGATAATTGCCGCGCGGTCGAACAGTTGGGTATCAGTCATTTTTTTTCAAGAAACTCTTTCAACACGTCGCGCACGGTCGTCATCTCGTCGCGCGCGCCAATCGACATGCGTACCCAGTCGGGCAAGCCGTAGCCACCGACGCGCCGGGTTACGATGCCTTTGCTAAACAGGTACTGGTACGCCGCTTCCGCGTTCTTCGGCGTCTCGGGATCGAAATTGACGATCACGAAGTTGGCGACCGAGGGATTCACCGTCAAACCGAGCGCCTCTACTTCTTCGACAAACCATGGCAGCACTTCGTCGTTGTGACGGCGCGCCATCTCGGTGTGCTCGCGGTCGCCGAGCGCGGCAACGGCGGCGGCGATAGCCGGCGCGTTTACATTGAACGGCGGGCGGATACGATCGAGGATCCCAATGATTTCGGCAGGGCCATACGCCCAACCGACCCGCAGGCTGGCCAGCGCATAGATTTTCGAGAACGTACGGGTCATCACGACATTGTCGTGGGCCCGCACCAGCTCGATGCCGGGTTCGTAGTCGGCCTGCGTGACGTATTCCGCATAGGCCGAGTCGATCACAAGCAGCACATTGTCCGGCAGACCCTGGTGCAAGCGCGCCAGTTCAGCCCGGTTCACAAAGGTCCCGGTCGGATTGTTGGGGTTGGCGAGAAAGACGATCCGCGTACGCTCGGTAATCGCGCCAAGAACCGCATCGACATCGGTCGTTAAATTCGCCTCCGGGGCCGCCACAGGCGTTGCACCGACCGCGTGAGCGGCAATCGGATACATCTGAAAACCGTGGGCGCTGTAAATCACCTCGTCGTCGACGCCGGCATACGCCAAAGCGAGCAGGTCGATAATCTGGTCCGACCCGGTGCCGCAGATTATCCGGTCAGGCTCGAGGCCGTAGTGAGCCGCCAGGGCCTGACGCAATGACCGGGCATCGATCTCCGGGTAGCGCCGAAGGTTGGCAGCGGCATTGATATAGGCCTCACGCGCACGCTCGCTCGCCCCAAATGCGCTTTCATTCGAGCTTATGTTTATAAGTTGCGCGCCCTCGGCCTTAGCCTCGCTGCCGGCATAAGGCGTAACCCTTAGAACGCCGTCTTTTGCTTGCGGTCCCGCCACGTCCGTCGATCTCCTCGCCTGTACGCGGGTCAGCCGGTCATGTCGACAGGCGCGGCATACATGCCCACCTGCCAGACCGAAGACGCCGGCAAGGCCATCCGCACGCGGTCCAAATTGGGATCGTCAATTGCGACATGCCCGGCAATGTCGGCGAGATGCAAGTGCGCGTCGGGCCGGGCAGGGTCATCGTAGGAAACCGCGTTGGCAGGTTCGAAACCGTTCTGGGAAAGTACTTCGCGGATACGGTCGCGGCTGAAACGCTGGGCGCACTCGAACACAATCAAGCTATGGTCATCGCCCGACGGCTCCGCTTGGCCGAGGGTGATAACGAGAGCGCTCAACTCGTCGCCATCGTCGCACAGGGCGAACGGCACGCCGGCGACGACTTGAACCGCCGTATCGCCGGTGCGGCCATACAGCAGAGGCCACCATGGTGCCTCGTCGTCTTGGCGCGGTACCGGAACCAAACCGACCGATGCCTCGCCGCTGGTGACCGCCGTGACAACTTGCGCTGGCGTTTCAACGGGTACGGCCCGAGCCCCAGAGCCGAATCGGCCCCGTACCAGCCGGTCGCCCGTAACGATGTCGCCGATGGGGCTATAGGCGACGGTCAAGCCGCCTTGAATCTGCGTCGATCCGGCAATGATTTCGCTCCATATACGCAGCACCGCGACAACCGGCAGGTCGCCGCTGTGGCGAGCTAACAGTCGGCGGAGCAACGCAGCCTCGCGGCCTGGCCGGAAAACAGTGGTCTGTTCGCTGGTTTTGAGCGCACCGATCTCAGCCACCAGCGCCGCGCGCCGCATTAGCAGGTCGTGCAGCGCGTCATCGACCGTGTTGATCTCGCTGCGAAGCGCATCAAGGCTACGGGGCGCGTCGTTCATCTCTATATTTCTTCCCGGAAAAGCGGGCACTTTGTAGTGCGGCGGCAACGCTTTGGCAAAGAAAACGTTGACACTCGCGCGACGCCCAACTTAGAGCCTAATCAAGTAAACTAACGCCTAATATGGCGAACCACGAACCAGCGGCGTTTTACCATGTCTGTCGTTTCCAACTCTGGCCCTCCCAAGACGGGTTCGATTGCGGTCGAGCCGGCGGTAACCGATCTGCCGGGGCACGCAATCGTGCTCGGCGAGACGAACCCGCTTGAGCTGGCCTCCGGCGAGCGCCTCGGCCCGTTCACGGTTGCCTACCAAACCTATGGGACTCTGAACGCCGAGCGGTCAAACGCTGTTCTGGTCTGTCATGCACTGACCGGCGATCAATTCGCCGCTGAACCTCACCCAATAACCGATAAGCCGGGGTGGTGGAATACCGTCATCGGCGCGGGGCTATCGATCGATACCGACCGCTATTTCGTTATCTGTATCAACGTCGTTGGCGGGTGTATGGGAACAGCGGGGCCACGAGACATCAACCCGCAAACCGGGAAGCCGTTCGGGTTGGACTTTCCAATCATCACCATTACGGACATGGTCGCCGCCCAGAAGTTGGTGATCGATCATCTCGGCATCGACAAACTCTTCTGTGTAACCGGTGGCTCGATGGGCGCCATGCAGGTTTTGGAATGGGCCGCACGCTATCCCGAGCGGGTATTCTGTGCCATCCCGATTGCCGGGGCAGCCCGCCATTCCGCTCAAAATATTGCCTTCCACGAAGTCGGACGCCAGGCGATCATGGCCGATCTGAACTGGAAGGGCGGGAATTACTACGATCACGCGGAGGTGCCTCACGCCGGCCTCGCCGTTGCGCGGATGGCAGCTCACATCACATATTTGTCGGATTCTGCGCTGCACCGGAAGTTCGGCCGCGAGCTGCAGGACCGCGCCGATGTCAGCTACGGGTTCGATGCGGATTTCCAGATCGAAAGCTACTTGCGCCACCAAGGCAGCACATTCGTGGAACGGTTCGACGCCAATTCCTATCTCTATATCACCCGCGCGATGGACTATTTCGATATTGCAGCGGAGCATGAGGGGATTCTCGCCAACGCGTTCAAGGATACCCAGGTACGGTTTTGCTTAATCAGCTTTACGTCGGATTGGCTATTTCCAACCTCGGAGTCGCGCCAGATCGTCCACGCTCTCAACGCCGTGGCCGCCTCAGTCAGTTTTGTCGAAATCGAAACCGATGCCGGGCACGACGCGTTCTTGCTCGATGAGCCGGAGTTCTTCCGGATCTTGTCTGGGTTTTTGGCCGGTGCGGCTGAATTGCGGGGCCTAAACGGCGACACCCCGGCCGGCGACGGGTCCGCGACATGATGAATCGTCCCCAATCGTCGCCACAAATTCAGAGCCGTATCGACCTCCAGCGCGTCGCCGACATGATCGAGCCCGGCAGCCGGGTTCTCGATATCGGATGCGGCGACGGCGCATTGCTCGATTATCTGGTTCACTTCAAGCAGGTCGACGGACGGGGTATCGAGCTCAGTCAGGAGGGCGTGAACCGGTCGGTGAGCCTCGGGCTCGCGGTCGTTCAGGGTAATGCGGAATCCGATTTGCACAACTATCCGTCCGATGCCTTCGACTACGTGATTCTGTCGCAGACACTTCAATCGATCTATGACGTGCGGGGCACCCTGAACGAGTTGTTGCGGATCGGCCGCCACGCCATCGTCAGTTTCCCTAATCTAGGATACTGGCGGGTGCGCCTCGATTTGCTGGTGCATGGCCGCAGCCCGATGTCGGAGAAACTCCCCTATATCTGGTGCGATTCACCAAATATCCGGTTCTGCACGCTCACCGACTTCGTAACCTTGGCCGGCGAGATGGGGTTCGCTATCGACCGCATCGTCAGTATCGATCACTCGGGCCGCGCCATGCCCCGCGACACGGTGGGCCGGTGGACCAACTGGTTAGCGGAAGAAGCTATTTACTTACTGAGTCGTGGACCGTCGCCCGATTCCGCTGAATCGCCCCCTCCGGCACAGTAACGTAGCCGCGCACGCGTGAGCGCTCGCCGGCCATGGTGCCGGCGTAGATTTGTTTCGCCGCCTCGGCCATGACAACCCCACCGAGAACGCGAAACCACCGGGCGCCCAATTTCTCCCACGCCGGGGCTGTCGCGAGCCAAAACCGCCGGCGGGTCGGCGGTAAGAAAAGCGCCCTCTTGCTACGGATCGGCGTGAACATCGATTGCCGGAGCGTTCGATTGAGTTGCTCGAGCGAGTAGGGGTGGCCGTGCCCGAAGGGTGTCTCGTCGGCATGAGCCCAGGTTCCGCGCCGGTTGGGCACGATAACCATGAGGCGCCCGCCATCCGCGAGAACACGCCAAACGTCGCGAAGCAAGCCTCTAACTTGCTCGGTGTATTCCATCCCGTGCACGATGAGGATGCGATCCATTGAAAGATCGGGAAACGGCAACGCCCCCTCGTCAGAGAGGCACACGGTATTGCGGGCATCGCTATCGGGAGCCGACCAAGCCAGGACGCCCATTCGTGCCGGCATGACTACGGAAACCCGCGACGCTTCGTCGCAGAACGGCAGCATGTAAGGCGTCGCAAAGCCGATGCCCAACACGTTCATGCCCGTGGTATCGGTCCAATAGGAGCGAATTTGGCGGCGCATCAGCCGGCACGTTACCTGACCTAGGCTCGACGCATAGAAATCCCGAAGATCGACAACATCCGGCCACATGGCGCTAACTTACCATACAGACTTAACAATCGAATAAACGGCATGACAATGACGCGCTATTGCGGGTGACTTATAGTCGTCCCATCTAACGACAAGTGCCGAACCGCACATCACGGGGATCAGAACATGAAGCTTATTTACTCGGTGCCATCGCCCTACGCGCGAAAAGCGCGTGTCGCTCTGATCGAGGCGAACCTCGAAGGCCAAGTCGACACCGAAGCGCTCGACCCGTGGGCCGACCCTCCCGGGTTCCGCGACAACAACCCCTTAGGCAAGGTTCCCACCCTAATCCGCGACGACGGCCCGCCGCTCTTTCAATCGAACGTAATCTGCGAATACCTAAACGCCGCCGGTAATGGGAAGCTCTACCCCAATGACGCCCCGGACCGATGGACAAGCCTGCGCCAGCTCGCCCTTGCGGATGGCATCCTCGATGCTTCGGTCACCGCGCGCATGGAGTTGATGTTCCACGACCCCAGTCAGATTTCCCATAAACTGGTGGAGCGGCAAGAGCTGTCGGTGGGGCAATCGCTGGATACGCTCGAAACCGAGGCCGAAGCACTCAACGGCGACATCACGATGGGTCAGATCGCTGTCGGATGCGCCCTAGCCTATCGCGATTTCCGATTTGCGGACGTCAACTGGCGCATTGACCGGCCCAAGCTTACCGATTGGTTCAACGAGTTTGCCGCCCGTCCCGCGATGACGGCAACCGAACCCGAGGGCTAGGCTGACAAATCTGATGGAGTCTCTCACCGCGCCTCAGATCATCGATCTCTTATCGATGCAGCCTCACCCCGAGGGCGGCCATTTCGTCGAGACGTTCCGCGATCCCAATCAAACCGGTGAGGCCGCTCGCAGCGCCTGTACCGCCATCTATTATCTGCTGCAGGCCGGCGAGATATCGGCCTGGCACCGTGTCATCGACGCGAGCGAGATTTGGCATTGGTACGCCGGTGCACCGCTCGCTCTGCGCATGTCGCCAGACGGCCGCAACGACAACGAGGTCCGGCTCGGTCCCGATCTACCGGCCGGCGAGCGCCCCCAAGCGGTAGTAGAGGCGGGCCACTGGCAATCGGCACAGTCCCTCGGCGCGTGGACGTTGGTGGGCTGCACGGTGGCGCCAGGGTTCGAATTCGCCAGCTTCGAAATGGCACCAGCAGGCTGGACGCCGGGCGACGACTAACCCTTTCTTGGACAGCGCCTCGCGGCGATATCTGGCCCACCGTCAACGCACACATTATCGAGAAGTCCTCTTTAGCGCTCCCCGTTCGTTTAATATATCGGACAACGGCAAGAGGGAGTTTGGCACGAGAAACAGTTTCTGTTGGTGCTTCGCGATCATGAAATGAAGTGGGACGAGTTCTCGCCGGAGGAACTGCGCGGGATCGTCGATATGTATGCCGAATGGAACCGAAAACTTCGCGAGGAAGAACGGTTTGGCGGCGCCGGCAAACTCTCGCGAAACCTCGGCGTGACGGTCCGCGCGGCGGGTGACGAGTTAGTGGTCGACGGCCCTTATTCCGAAGCGAAAGAGGCAATCGCCGGCTACTACTGCGTGCGGGCGGAAACCCTCGAAGAGGGCGTAATCGCCGCCAAGGCCTGCCCGATCCTCACCTATGGCGGATCGGTCGAAGTGCGTGAAATCGAGGCCATAATGGGACCCGAATAGCCACTGTGACAGAAGCCCAAGCCGACATACGCCTAACCATCGACCAGTGCTTTCGAGACAAGCGCCGGGAGATGCTACTGGTGCTCACGCGGAAGTTCGGCGCCCATCGGTTAGAGGATATCGAGAACTCCCTGCAGACGGCGTTCGAAAGGGCGCTTTCGATATGGCCGCAGCAGGGGGTGCCCCCCAATCCGGTCGCCTGGTCGATCACCGTCGCGCAAAATCTAATGATCGATATCGGCCGCAAACAGTCTCTGGTCGATTCGAAAGCGCCCGACGTGGTGGACGCCCTTTACCCACCAACGGCAGAAGAGCCGCTATGGGCAGGCCCTCTCAACGACGATGTGCTGAAAATGATGCTGGTATGCGCGCATCCCAGCCTCAGACCCCGGGACGCCATCGTCATCACCCTGCGGATCATCTGTAACCTCGGTATCGAGGAAATTTCCAAAGGGCTTCTCAGCACGCCAGCCGCGGTCAAGAAGCGGTTGACCCGGGCGAAACAGAAGATCCGCGACCTCAGAATATCCTTCGACTTGCCGCCGCCCGAACAACTCGACCAGCGACTGGACCGGACGCTGCAGTGCATCTATCTGCTCTATAATGAAGGTTATTCGGCTTACATCGGCGATAATCTGATCCGCAAAGATTTGTGCGCCGAGGGAGAGCGGCTCACGGCCTTGCTCTTGCAAAGCACGCTGGAGGACAAGGGAAAAATCTGGGCGCTCGCGGCATTGCTGGCGTTTCAGTCATCCCGGCTGGAGGCGCGTACGGATTCAGAGGGGCGTCTCATTCGCCTGGCGGACCAAGATCGTTCTGCCTGGGACCAAGAAAAAATCGCCGCCGGGCTTGTCGCGCTAGGCCACTCAATGAAAAGCGCCGACCGGTCGCGCTATCACTTGGAGGCGGCAATCGCTGCGTGCCACGCCGTCGCGAAAACCTACGCCGATACGGACTGGCATCAGATACGCGAATATTATGACGACCTAGCCCACCTCTTCCCGTCCCCCGTGGTGGATCTCAATCGCTCGGTCGCCATCATGATGACGGATGGACCGGAAGCGGCGATTGAAAAATTGGACGCCGTCGACGATAGCGGCAAATTGGCCGATATGTACTTGCTGCCGGCCTTACTGGGCGATTTCCATCGCCGCGCCGGCAGGGACGAGAAGGCCGCGCACTATTATCAGCGCGCCTTGCACCTGGCCCAAACCGAACCGGTTCAGCAATTCCTGCTCGGTCAGCTGGAAGTTTGTACGCTGGGCTAAGGATCGCCCCCCTCCTTTCGAAAAAAGTGTCTCTTTCCGTTCGCCCTAATCGTTTGAGAGACGAGAGCCGGACGCGGATGCTCTTCGCGACCGGCTGAAACCAAACGGAGGAGAGACAATGTCAGCCGTCGCAATTAACTGGTTCGAGATTCCGGTGACGGATCTTGCCCGTGCAACAGAGTTCTACGGCACCGCGCTGGGCGTCGAGTTAGGCGACATGGAGAGCCCCGGCGGCCCCATGAAAACATTCCAAAACGGCGACCAACCGGTCGGCGCTCTGCTTAACAGCGAACACAACAATCCTTCGGCAACGGGCCCCCTCGTCTACTTCGGGACCGAGGATATCGACGCGGTTCTGCAGCGGGTGGGCGAAGCAGGCGGGCAAGTCGTCGTTCCTAAAACGTCGATCGGGGCCTATGGCCACATCGCTCAATTCATGGACAGCGAGGGCAACCGCATCGCTTTGCACAGCAACTAACCGCGTACGACAGCTTCGGTGGTGAGGACAAGACCAGGGAAGTGAATCTCAATGGCCGACCAGAAAAATACAACCGCTGCCTACTGCGAGATCACTCCGACCGGCATTGCATGCCCAGCATGTCAGGCAGGCACGCTGGAGCCCAAACGGGGCCGGTTCGGACCGATCTACAAATGCACCAACAAGAGCGCCTGCCAGTTCACTCTAACGGCGCGCCCCACCGGAGCTGTCTGCGACTACCGCAGAGAAAACGACGAACCTTGCGGGCATCTGATCGTAGAGGGCACCAAGACAATCCCCGACCGCTGCAGCGACAGGACCTGCCCAAATCGCAATCCGCATAAGCTATAGCCTGCACCCGCGATAACCCGCCGCGAGTAGGCCGCTAGGTCTGTGCCGCTAGTAAAATTGCGCGGTAAGCAGCGCGTAAATCCCAAAGGCGAATAGAATCGCGGCGGAAATGCGCCGCACCAATCGCTCGTAGCCGCCATCGAGATAGGGCCGCGCAACGTTGGCAGTAGAAGCCAACGCGAACCACCATAGCGACGATCCAGCAAACACACCGGCCACCAGGAGCGCCGCATTGTCGACCGAATCGCCGGCTTCCGTGACACCTAGCGTTGCGAACAAACCCGCGAAGGTCAAAATCGTCAGCGGATTGGTGATCGCTAGCACGAAGGTCGAAATAAAGTCTTGCAGCAGGCTTTCGGTGTGGACTTGACCAACTTCTTTCTGAGCCTCGCGACGCGTGCGAACAAGCAGCGTTTTGATCGCTAGGATCAACAGAACGATACCGCCAGCGGTTCGCAAACCTGCCTGATGATCGGTGATCCAATCCTGAATAGCGCTAATACCGAACGCCGCAATCGCGCCGTAGAGGGAATCGGCGACGGCCGCCCCGAGCCCCGATAGCAAACCATGAAGGCGGCCTTCAGATAGGGTGCGCTGGACACACAACACCGCCACTGGACCCACCGGAACAGCAAGCACAAGGCCAAAAATAAAGCCGTTTATCAGAATATAGTCGGTCAATTCAGAGGAACTTCACGGGTTGGGGTCGTCGCCTCTCGTTTTCTTGAGGAGCGCGGAGACCTCATAACAGATTTCCGTGGGATATAAAATTCCGGTGATCAATTCAGGGACGCCGCCTCAAACATACGCGGCGGCGCAACTATAAAGTCTTGAGCTTCGACCAGCGCAAGTTCGCTCCTACCGAGCTTCGCAGTCTCCTCGAGTAACCCGTAAAGAGCGCTCGCGGTCCGCGACAGTGCGGGTGCGACCTCAAGGCCTTCGAGCAAAGCCGCACAGAACAGAGCAGCACAGCAATCGCCGGCCCCATGGGGCGACGTCTCAAACGATAGTTTCGGTGTTGTTACGACCCATGCGTCAGCCGAGGTAACTGCTGCCATCGCCATGTCTGACGGCCCCAAAGCGCTATGGGCCAAACTGGTCACCAACACAACCGACGTGCGGCGGTCAGAGACCATAAGTTTTCTGGACGCCGCAACGATATCGCCGAGCGGTGCCCCCGTCAGCGCATCCGGCGAACTGTCGGTTAGTACGGATAGCTCAAACAGGTTTGGTGTGAGTACGTCAGCAGTTGGCGCGGCGCGCTCGCGCATAAATCGCGGAATGCCGGCGTCGACATAGATCGCACCATCGTCGCCCATCACCGGATCGCAACAATAGATCGTGCGACGCCCCTTCGCGCGCACTCGTGCGACGGCATCCAGCATAACATCGCCTGTCGCAACGTCGCCGAGATAGCCTGACAGAACGCCATCGCAAAGCTCGAGTGCGCCACGGCGATCGAGAGCGTTTATCACATCCGACAGTTCGGCAGCCGGCACAACGCTGCCGCCGGTATCCGGGTAGCCAGCATGGTTCGACAACATCACGGTATGAACCGGCCACACTTCGTGGCCCAGCCGTTGCAGCGGCAACACGACGCCTGAATTTCCCACATGACCGTAGGCAACGTGCGACTGGATCGAGAGAATGTTCAAGCGAGTGCCCACTCCAATCGGCGGCGGCATCAATCGTCACACACAAGATTTGGTAGCCAAATGGCGCCGATTGCAAGATTTTGTTTGACCGACGCGAAACCGCATTGATAACAGGAATCCCGTACGAGCCTGGATGCGGAGCCTACAAATAGACGCCTCAAAAGGGTCCGGTGGAAACACCGGGCCCTTTTTTGATGCCCGGACATGAGCTGGGCGAGACAATTTTTGAGGCTCCACAAAGAAAGAAGGCGCCAGGTGCATGGACGCGGAGCCCGTGACGCCTGACGCCTTCCTGGTCTTTTCAGCGCGGGGATCGCTCCCCTTACTTCTGAGACCTTCGGGTTAATTCCTCCGTGGCCGAAGCCACAGCGATACCAACCCTCAACACTTGCAAGCCGTTCCGCTTGGAACCGCCTGGTCGTAGGTGACGCACCCCTGGCCGATACGTCATCCCCGGCTCCTGGCGGCTGCCGGATGTTCGGATTTTACCCCTCACACCCAGTGGCCCTTACAGAACCTGAGCCCGCAGGAGGCGATCATCCGCTTCTGCCTGTCTTCCCGCTCCGGTCCGCAAGCGAACCTTCCTGAGTTCCAGGCTACGTCTCGAATTCCCGGCCGGCGAGTGCCCTGGAATTGAAACGCCGTCTCTTCCTCGACCGGCTCGCATCCGCCGCCGAAGCGGCATCGCGTGCCCGCCATGTCCACCCTTCGAGCCGAAGCTCTCCAGGTGGCCGCGCCGTCGACCCGAAGGTCTCCACCGCGAGGAAGAACCGCCAATGCGGCGACTTTCCCCTGCTTCCAGCAACCCTCCTGGAACTGTCACGTCCTCCCGAAGGTGGCCGTGCCTGCCCCGCGGTCGCCACGCTTGCCGTTCGTATCAGCGCCAATGTCCGAAGACGTGGCTGCCGGGTACGAACCACCCGCCTGGCACGGGTCACCGGAGGCCGTCTGCGTCGTCGAAACGGTTACCCGCCTCGCTGCGCCCAACGACCCGGCGCAGACGGTCCTTCCGAGGAAAGGGACTCCGAAGAGCCTGCACCGTCTACCGACTTAACCTGCCGAGCCAACTTCCATCCGTCCGAAAACAGTGGTTGCTTTCTCGACAGACGACCTTTCCCCTTTACCTTGCCGCCCCCTCGGGGCCGGTTCGGCTCCTCCGAAGAACCGCGAACGGTTGTTTCGGAAGCGGCGAAAAATCTGCCGTCACGCTTGCGCGTGCAGGTAGTATGTTCTGATTCATTGCCCCTGATGGGCAACTTGAAAAACCCGACTCCGCTAAGTTTTCTGTGCATAAAACGGAACGATGAGCACAGTTCCTCCACAGGTTTTCCACAGATCTGGGAGAGCAACTTCCTCGTATGAAGATAGGAAGTATTTTAACAGCCCGCGAACCTGCAGGTTTCCAAGCGCCGCAATTGACGAACACCATTCCCCGGTCTAAACCATTTTCGCTCGCCGACACTGGCTGTTCAGCTGGTCCGCTCCCCTCTTTTTTGCTTGGTCATAGCGGCATCGTCGGTCGATGAAGGCATTGGAGATCTAGGTCATGGCGACTGATAACCGTCCCCTGTCACCGCATATGCAAATCTACAGGCCGCAGCTTACATCTATGCTGTCGATCCTTCACCGCATCACCGGCGTCGCGCTGGCGATCGGTACGTTGCTGTTGGTGTGGTGGCTCATTGCAGCGGCGACCGGACCCGATGCATTCGATACCGCGCAGAGTTTTATCGGCTCGATCCTGGGCCGTCTGCTGCTGCTCGGCTGGACGTTTGCGTTGTTCTACCACCTGGGGAACGGCATTCGGCACTTGGCGTGGGATAGCGGCCGCGGGTTCGAACTCAGCACGGCCTATACGACCGGATGGCTGGTTGTGATTGCCGCGATCGTTCTAACGGTTGCGAGTTGGGTCGGCGGCTACGCCGCTCTGGGGGGTGTCTAAAATGAGCTTGCGATCTCCGCTTGGCCGCGCGCGCGGGCTCGGCTCCGCAAAGTCGGGCACTCAACACTGGTGGGCCCAGCGGCTCACCGCGATTGCGCTCGTGCCGCTGACCATATGGTTCGTGATCTCCATGGTCGCCGCGACCGGGGGCGACTATGCCAGTGCGCGGGCCTTTATCGGCAGTCCGGTCACCGCTGTACTGCTTATTCTCCTCATCGTAGCGACCTTTCACCACGCTCAGCTAGGTTTACAGGTTGTCATAGAGGACTACGTGCACACGAAGTCGGTTGAAATCGCACTGCTGCTTATCGTCAAGGGGGCCGCCATCGTGCTCGCCCTGGCAGCGATCTTCGCCGTGCTCTCGATTGCCTTTGGAGGTGCGTAATGGCGACGAACGGAAGCTATGAAGTTATCGATCATGACTACGATGTCGTGGTTGTCGGAGCTGGTGGCGCCGGGCTGCGCGCGACGTTCGGCATGGCCAATAAAGGCCTGAAAACAGCCTGTATAACCAAGGTCTTCCCAACCCGCTCCCATACGGTGGCTGCACAAGGTGGCATATCGGCGGCGCTGGGCAATATGGGCGAGGACGATTGGCGCTGGCACATGTACGACACGGTCAAGGGAGCCGACTGGCTCGGCGACCAAGACGCAATCGAGTACATGGTGCGCGAAGCGATTCCGGCGATTATCGAACTGGAACATCAGGGCGTTCCGTTTAGCCGCACCGAGGAAGGCAAGATTTATCAGCGCCCCTTCGGCGGCATGACGACCAACTATGGCGAGGGGACAGCGCAACGCACTTGCGCTGCCGCCGACCGGACCGGCCACGCCATACTGCATACGCTTTATCAGCAATCGCTGAGGTTCGACGCGGAATTCTTTATCGAGTACTTCGCCCTCGACCTGATCATGGACGAGGATGGCGCGTGCCGCGGTGTAATGGCCTGGAACCTCGATGACGGCACCATTCATCGGTTCCGCGCGCATCAAACAGTGTTGGCCACAGGCGGCTATGGCCGCGCCTACTTTTCATGCACGGGCGCCCACACCCAAACCGGCGATGGCGTCGCAATGGCAGCACGCGCCGGCGCGCCGCTGCAGGACATGGAGTTCGTGCAGTTCCACCCCACCGGCATCTACGGCGCCGGCTGCCTGATTACCGAAGGCTCGCGCGGCGAGGGCGGCTATTTGACGAACTCCGAGGGCGAGCGGTTCATGGAGCGCTACGCACCATCCGCGAAGGATCTCGCCAGCCGTGACGTGGTCAGCCGCTCGATGACCATCGAAATGCGCGAAGGCCGCGGAGTCGGCGAAAACGCCGATCATATCCACTTGCATCTCGAGCATCTCGATGCCGACGTGATCAATCAACGTTTGCCGGGGATCGCCGAGACCGCACGGATCTTCTCCGGGGTCGACATCACCAAGGAACCGATCCCGGTGCTGCCGACCTGCCACTACAATATGGGTGGTATCCCGACCAATTATCACGGCGAAGCGGTCACTTTGGAAAACGGCGACCCGCATACGCAAATCTCTGGCCTGATGTCGATCGGCGAAGCCGCTTGCGTTTCGGTACACGGCGCGAACCGCCTCGGTTCCAACTCGTTGCTCGACTTAGTGGTGTTCGGCCGCGCCGCCGCCAATCGCGCCGCCGAGACCGTTACACCCGGCGAAACGCATAAGCCGTTGCCACCGGACGCCGGTGACAAGGCGTTGGCCCGTCTCGACAAGCTGCGCCATGCCAAGGGCGGAACGCCGACATCGAACCTGCGCCTGCAGATGCAGCGAACCATGCAAGATCATTGTGCGGTTTTCCGCACCGGCGAGGTTTTGCAGGAAGGCGTCGACAAGCTCGACAATATCTGGGGCGGCTTGGACGACTTGCAGGTGTCGGACCGTTCGATGATCTGGAACTCCGACCTGGTCGAGACTTTGGAGCTCGACAACTTGATGACTCAGGCTGTCGCCACCCTGAACTCGGCGGTAAACCGCACCGAAAGCCGCGGCGCCCATGCGCGCGAGGACTATACCGAACGCGACGATGAGAATTGGATGAAGCACACCCTGTGCTGGGTCGACGACAACGGTAA
Organism: Alphaproteobacteria bacterium; assembly: GCA_965267185.1. Lineage (GTDB taxonomy): Bacteria > Pseudomonadota > Alphaproteobacteria > UBA6615 > UBA6615. The sequence goes on from OZ253937.1 coordinate 2,456,897, forward strand.
AACCCGGATCGATTATCGCCCAGTTGTCATGCAACCGCTGACCAACGAAGTACAAAGTTTCCCGCCGAAAGCACGCGTTTACTAGGCAGATTGCCGATTTACGGCGCGCCCGGCGACAGAGGACCGATCTTTCATGGCTGATTTCGCATTACCCGCAAACTCGAAGGTCAAAACCGGCAAGACTTGGCCGAAGCCCGAAGGCGCCAGCAACACACGCACCTTCAAGGTTTACCGCTGGTCGCCCGACGACGAAGAAAACCCGCAAGTCGACACCTACACCGTCGACATGGATTCATGCGGGCCGATGGTTCTCGACGCGCTAATCAAGATCAAAAACGAGATCGATCCGACGCTGACGTTCCGCCGCTCCTGCCGTGAAGGGGTGTGCGGCTCGTGCGCCATGAACATCGATGGCACCAATACGTTGGCCTGCACCAGCTATACGTCCGAAGTGAAGGGCGATGTGAAGATCTACCCGCTGCCGCACCAGCCAGTGGTGAAAGACTTGGTGCCCGACCTGACCCATTTCTTTGCCCAGTACCGGGACATCGAGCCCTGGCTGAAAACTGACAGTCAACCGCCCGAGCGCGAACGTTTGCAGTCGGTCGAAGACCGGGAAAAGCTCGACGGGCTGTACGAATGCATTCTGTGTGCCTGTTGCTCCACGTCATGTCCGAGCTATTGGTGGAATTCCGACCGTTATCTCGGCCCGGCGATCCTGCTCCAGGCCTATCGGTGGCTGGCCGACAGCCGCGACGAATCGACCGGGGAACGGCTCGACCAGTTGGAGGACCCGTTCCGGCTCTATCGCTGTCACACCATCATGAACTGCGCCAAAACCTGCCCGAAAAGTCTCAATCCGGCGAAGGCGATCGCCGAGATCAAGAAAATGATGCTGGAGCGGCAAATTTGAATTCGAGAACCAAGAGTTCTCTTTGACGAAAGGGCCGCCGGAGCTTCCAGCGGCCCTTTTGTTATGCAGGGTTGGGCCCTCTGCGGCTTGGAAAGGACAAAACCATGTATATCCGCGAGGTATTCGACGAGACCGATCTCGATCGCCTGCACGGTCTGATCGAGGCATACAGTTTCGGCATGCTGATCAACAATGACGACACGGGTCCGTTCGTGTCGCACCTGCCGTTCATGCTCGACCGGACAGACGGGCCGAACGGTACGCTGCACTTTCACATGGCGCGTGCCAATCCCCAGTGGCAGAACTTTGACGGCGAGGTGTTGGCGCTGTTCCGCGGCCCCCACAGCTACATTTCACCGACATGGTATGAGCCCCTCAAACCGGCCGTCCCGACGTGGAACTACGCCGTGGTCCACGCCTATGGCAGACCGCGGCGCATCGAAGATCCAGCGGCGCTACACGCGCACCAAGAACGGCTGGCCACCATGCACGAAACCGGCCGGTCGCCGGCGTGGCAAATGTCCGATCAGCCCGACAAGTATATCGAGGGCATGCTGAAGGGAATCGTTGCTTTCGAAATCCCCATATCCCGGCTTCATGGCAAATTCAAAATGAGCCAGGACCGTTCCTCTGCCGACCAAACTCGGGTTGCTGACGCGCTTGGTGACAGCGGTACGGAAGACGGCGCTGCATTGGCGCGGCTTATGCGGCAGCGGTAGCCAGGTTCACCGAAGCTACTTTACGCGCCGCAGCCGCGGCGGTGGTTTTTGCGACCCGTTGGTCGGGCCAGCGCCGCGGCCACCGCCTTTACCGCCCCGCAGCAAACGATAAAGATAAAACACGCCGACGGTAATGATGATGGCGCCTGCCAGATGCAACCCGAGGCGCACCGCCAAAACGTTAAAATCGAGGGGCTGCGGACCGCCGAGAGCGAGAATGAAGATGAATATCGCTGCCCCCCACATGAAACCGTATTTGAGGGCCCGCCACAGGGTTTGCGAATACACGCCCAAGAGGATGTAACCGGCCAGCGCAAACGGATTCGAGGCGAGTTCAATCGCCGTTGTGAGAAGTTCCAGCACGACCCCTCAATCCTGCGTGGTGTTCAAAGTGCCGCTGACCTTATGGCTGAGGCCGACGGCATCGACGGTCAGCGTCGCCGATACGGCGATCCCGTCACCTTCCTTGATGCGGCCCTCCGCCACGGCGGCACGTATCGCGTCATCTATCGCCTGATGGCTCGAAACGCCGAATTCCTTAAGAAACCGGCGGATTGTCGAATTGAGGGTTTCGTCGCCCATAAGCCCATTCCTACGATTGTCGCAGCGAGCTTAGGGTATCGACTCGTCGCGGGCCAACGCCTCAATCGAGCATGCTCGCAGACATCCGCTAGGTTGGGTATAATCGGAGCCAACGCCAACAAACGCCCCATCAAATGGGGGAACGCCATGAAACTGACCAGCGAACAACTCGCGGAATTCGACCGGGAAGGATGGGTCTTTCTGCCGGACGTCTTTTCCCAAGACGAAATCGATGTGCTGACGGGCGAAGTGCCGAAGATCTTCGCCATGCGCCGTAAGGAAGTTTGGCGCGAGAGCGACGGCGAGGCGGTACGCACGGCTTTCGCGGCGCACACCTACAACGAAGCCTTCCGGCGCCTTGGCGCCCACCCCCGGCTCCTTGAGCCGGTGATGCAGCTGGTCGATGGACCGGTTTACATGCATCAGTTCAAAATAAACGGCAAAGCCGCGTTCGATGGCGATGTATGGCAATGGCACCAGGACTACGGCACCTGGGCACGCGACGATTTGATGCCCGAACCGCGCGCCATGAACATCGCTCTATTCCTGGAAGATGTCACCGAGTTCAATGGCGCGCTGATGTTCATACCGCGCAGCCACAAGTCTGGCGTGATCGAGGCAGGCCACGACACATTGACCACCTCCTACCCGCTATGGACCCTCGATAAGGAAACCGTCACGCGCTTGGCCAACGAGGGCGGCATGGTCGCGCCCAAGGGCAAGGCCGGTTCGGTTCTGCTTTTTCACTCGAACCTGGTGCATGCCTCGCCGGGCAATATCAGCCCGTGGGACCGCACGATCGTCTATCTGAGCCTGTGCCACGTCGACAACCACATTCGCCAGTTCAAGCGTGACGAATGGATCGCCCATCGCGATTTCACACCGATCGAGCCGCTCGCCGACGATTGCTTGCTCGAACTGGCGCGCAACGGCGCCGCCGCAGCGGAGTAAACGACGCTATTTCTTGAACGGCGGGCGTTCGAGATTGTCCTCTATGGGGACGTGGAGCGTGGTGCAAAACGTGCCGATGAGCTGGTAGTAGCCAACCATCACCGTCAAATCGACGAGCCCTTGGTCGCCGAGCGAGGCGCGGATTTCGTCGACCAGCGCATCGTCGACGGCTTCGTTGTTGGCCACCAGCCGTGCAAACTTAAGCGCCGGTCCTGTTGGGGCGGGCAGCGCCTCCGCCGCCGGCGTGCCGACCGCATCGCGCATATCGTCGGGCATCCGATGGATGTGGTGGCACCATTCGTAGAAATTGCCGACCTCCTGCGAAACGGTGCAAATAACCATTTCGCGTAACACCTCGTCGAGCACGCTGTGGAAACGTACATGTTCGCCGACCGATGCCACCGCCTGAAGCGCGCCGGGGCTGTGGCCCATCATGGCGAACAGGTCGGCCATGTAAGTTAGCTTACGGGTTTCCATGATGTGGTCGTAGATTTCGACCTGATCGGCGGGAAACGCCTCGCGCGACACGCTGGAGACGCGGGCGGTTTCAATATAATTGGTCATCGGCACTCCTCCCTGCACGCCAAGCGGCGTAATATGGCTCACAGAATAGCGGCAAATGGGGACCAACGCGCCATGAACCTGCACAGCATGCTCCTCGACCGTAAGGCGGCCGGCAATCCCGTGCGCGTCGCCCTGATCGGCGCAGGTAAATTCGGCACCATGTATTTGTCGCAGGCCGGCCGAACGCCGGGCATCCATATTGCCGCTCTGGTCGATCTGGACCCGGCGCGCGCTCAAGCAGCGTGCGCCCGCGCCGGGATCGGCGAGACGCTTGTTTCCGACGATGCCATGGCGGTGATCGCCCGCGACGACGTCGATATCGTTATCGACGCAACGGGCAGCCCCGCGGCCGGTATCGCCCATGCGCTGGCTTGCTGCGAGCACGGCAAACATATCGTGATGGTCAATGTGGAAGCCGACGTCTTGGCTGGTCCGCTCTTGGCCGAACGGGCGCGTCAGGCGGGGATCGTGTATTCGCTGGCCTATGGCGATCAACCGGCGCTGATCTGCGAACAGGTCGACTGGGCGCGTGCGTGCGGTCTCGACGTCATCGCCGCCGGCAAGGGCACCAAATACCTCGACGGCTACCACTATGTGACCCCCGACGATGTGTGGCAGCACTATGGGCTAACGCCGGAACAAGCCGCCGCCGGGGGCATGAACCCGCAAATGTTTAACTCGTTCCTCGACGGCACCAAGTCGGCCATCGAAATGGCCGCCGTCGCCAACGCCAGCGGTTTGACCCCCGCGCCCACCGGCCTCGCCTTTCCGCCGGTCGGCGTCCACGACCTGCCGCACATCATGCGCCCCGAAGCCGAAGGCGGTAGACTCCACCACAAGGGACAGGTCGAGGTTATTTCGTCGGAGGAACGCGATGGCCGCCATGTAACCGGCGATCTGCGTTGGGGCGTGTATGTGGTGTTCGAGGCGCCGAGCGACTATGTCGCCGCCTGCTTCGCCGAATACGGGCTCATCACCGACAGCAGCGGCCGCTATTCGGCGCTGTGGAAACCCTACCATCTGATCGGCCTGGAACTTGGCATTTCCGTTGCCAGCGTTGCGTTACGGGGCGAACCGACAGGCCAAGCCACCGGTTTCCGGGGCGACGCCGTGGCAACCGCCAAGCGCGATTTGCAGGCGGGCGAGACCTTGGACGGCGAAGGCGGCTATACCGTCTACGGCAAACTGATGCCGGCGGAAGATAGCCTGGCCTGCGGCGGACTGCCAATCGGGCTGGCCCACGGTGTCACGCTGAACACAGCCGTTGCGAAAGACCGGCCGGTCACCTGGCGCGATGTCGATATCGACGCCACCAGCCAAGCGGTTCAGATTCGCCGCGAGATGGAATCCATGTTCACCCAGCGCGCCACCGCGGCGCAATAGACCGCCACGCGGCTCTAAAGGCAGTTGCGCGAAGGCGTTGCGCGGCGTATGGAACGCGCCCAATGCCTGAGGGGATCGTCGATACCGAATCGGAACTGGAACTGCCGCTGCAGCGCTATCGCGCGCTGCGCCGCGCCGGTACGCTCAAATCCGACCCCGTACAGGAGTTGGGCGCGGAGAAGCTGCAAAGCCTCCATCATGCGCTGAAGGGCTATCAGCCCGCCGGGGAAACTTGGCTCGCCGGCTGGAAAGACCGGTTTGGTCTCGGCCGCCGCACCGAAGAACCGCCCCAAGGCCTTTATATCTTCGGGCCGGTCGGACGCGGCAAGTCGATGCTGATGGATCTTTTCTTCGATTCAGCACCGGTCGAGCGAAAACGCCGCGTGCATTTCCACGCCTTCATGCTCGAAGTTCAAGAGCGGCTTACCGAGGAGCGCCGCACCAAAAAGCGCGATGACCCATTGATGGCGGTCTCGTCCGATATCGCCAGCGAGACCTGGCTGATGTGCTTCGACGAATTCCATGTGGTGAACATCGCCGACGCCATGATCTTAGGCCGGCTGTTCCAGGGATTGTTCGAGCGCGGCGTCGTCGTCGTGGCAACATCGAATGTCGCGCCGCAGGATCTTTACCAGGGCGGATTACAGCGCGACCGGTTTTTGCCTTTCATCGATCTTATTTGCAGCCGCCTCGACCTGCTCGACATCGGCACCGGCATCGACTTTCGTCTCGACCGGCTGAAGGGTCAGCCGGTCTACCATACCCCACTGGGACCCGAAGCAACGGAGAAGCTCGATACCGCGTTCGAGACCCTCACCGACGCCGCAAAGGGTCAAGAAACCGAGCTCAAGGTGCTGGGCCGAAAACTGATCGTGCCCATTGCGGCACGCGGTGTCGCGCGTTTCAGTTTCGATCAGTTGTGCCGCGAACCGCGCGGCGCGCCCGATTTTCTAGCCATCGCCACCCACTTTCACACGGTCATCCTCGACAACATTCCCAAACTGTCGCCGCAAGAGCGCGAGGTCGCCAAACGGTTCGTGGTGCTCATCGACGCGCTGTACGAACACCGGGTCAACTTGTTCGCCAGCGCCGCGGTCGAGCCGGTAGATATCTACCCCGCCGGCGATACCGCCTTCGAATTCCAGCGCACGGTCTCGCGTCTGATCGAGATGCAGGCCGAAGACTATATTTCCGCGCCGCACCTAACCTAGCCCTGGAGGCACAGAATCCGTGCCGGGAGCGCGGGTTGAACCCCTTCGCAATTCGCGTTACACACCGCGCAGTTTGTGCGGCGCAACCAACGCGCTTGTGCCGCGTCCTCCCGAAAGCTGACATGCAGGGATACCCCATATGGCACGCAAGAAGATTGCATTGATCGGCGCCGGAAACATCGGCGGCACTTTGGCCCATCTGATCGGATTGAAAGAGTTGGGCGACGTCGTTCTCTTCGACATCGTCAAAGGCATGCCGGCGGGTAAGGCGCTGGACTTGGTCGAATCCTCACCGGTCGAGGGCTTCGATGCCCAGATAAAGGGCGCTAGCAGTTACAGCGGCATCAAGGGTGCGGATGTGGTGATCGTTACCGCCGGCGTGCCGCGCAAACCCGGCATGAGCCGCGACGATCTGATCGGCATCAATACCGGCGTCATGCAATCGGTCGGCGAAGGCATTCGCAAATACTGCCCCAACGCTTTCGTCATCTGCATCACCAATCCGCTCGATGCGATGGTCGGCGTGTTGCGCACCGCCGCCGGGTTGAAACCGGCCATGTGTGTCGGCATGGCCGGTGTGCTCGATAGCGCCCGGTTCCGCTACTTCCTGGCCGAAGAGTTCAAGGTTTCGGTCGAGGATGTCACAGCGTTCGTGCTCGGCGGCCACGGCGATACGATGGTCCCGCTGACCCGCTATTCCACCGTTGCCGGCATCCCCTTGCCCGATCTGGTCAAGATGGGCTGGACGACGCAAAAACGTCTCGACGACATCGTCCAGCGGACCCGCATGGGCGGCGGCGAGATCGTCGAATTGCTCGGCAATGGCTCGGCTTTCTATGCGCCTGCTTCTTCGGCGGTCGCCATGGCCGAATCCTATCTAAAGGACAAGAAACGGGTTCTTCCCGCTGCTGCCTGGCTGACCGGGCAGTACGGCGTCAAAAACCTCTATGTGGGCGTGCCGGTCGTCATCGGTGCGGGCGGGATCGAGCGGATCGTCGAAATCAAATTCACCCCCCAAGAGCGCGCGGCTTTCCGCAAATCGGTCAAAGCGGTGGAGAATTTGGTGGCAATTACGAAAAAACTACAGCGCGAATCGAAGAAGAAACGCTAGCTGAGTGCATTACACAGCTGCGTTTGAGGACCAGTTGCACACCAAGAAGCGGGTGTTAGAGTGCGTCGTTAACCATAATTAACCATGGTTTTCGGCGCTAATTTTACGATGTTCAACAACTGGTAACCATTCGGGTCCCATATGGGGTTGAGTGCTCATACGTACGTACCCCTAAAACTTGCCGAACCGGACAAGCATTTCTATGAATATTCATGAATACCAGGCCAAGGCCTTGTTATCGGAGTACGGCGTCGCGGTACCACGCGGCGGCGTTGCCTACACGCCCGACGAGGCGGTCGAAGCGGCGCAGAAATTGGACGGCGATATCTGGGTCGTGAAATCCCAGATTCACGCCGGCGGGCGCGGTGCCGGCCATTTTGCCAACGAACCCAAGGGCGGCGGCGGGGTCCGGTTGGCCCGCAGCAGCGACGAAGTTAAAGCGCATGCCGCGGCCATGCTGGGCCAAGTTCTGGTAACGAAGCAGACGGGCCCCGAAGGCAAGGAAGTAAAGCGGATCTACGTCGAGGAAGGCTGCGACATCGGCCGCGAGCTCTATCTCAGCATGCTGGTCGACCGGGGTACGTCGCGCATCACCATCATCGCATCGACTGAAGGCGGCATGGACATCGAAACCGTCGCCCACGAAACGCCCGAAAAAATTCTCACCGTGGCAATCGACCCGGTGTCCGGCTTGATGCCCTTCCACGCGCGCGAAGTCGCCTTCGGTTTGGGACTTTCGGGCGACCAAATCAAAAGCGCCTCAAAGCTTTTGTCGGGTCTATACGATGCCTTTATCGATCTCGACGCATCGTTGGTAGAGATCAATCCACTGGTGGTTACCGGCAGCGGCGATGTCATCGCACTCGACGCCAAAATGAATTTCGACGACAACGCGCTTTATCGCCAACCCAAAGTGCTGGAGTTGCGTGACGAGGACGAAGAAGACCCCATGGAGCTTGAGGCGTCGAAGCACGATCTCAACTACATCAAGCTCGACGGCGCCATCGGCTGCATGGTCAACGGCGCCGGCCTCGCCATGGCGACGATGGACATTATCCAGCTTTATGGCAGCCAGCCGGCAAATTTCCTCGATGTCGGGGGCTCAGCCACAAAAGAGCGCGTTACCACGGCGTTCAAGATCATTCTTTCCGACCCCAACGTCGAAGGGATCATGGTCAACATCTTTGGCGGCATCATGCGGTGCGACGTCATTGCCGAGGGTGTCGTTGCGGCAGCGCGCGAGGTCGCGCTGCATGTCCCCCTAGTGGTCCGGCTCGAAGGTACGAACGTCGAACTGGGCAAACAAATCCTCGCTGAGTCGGGACTTCCGATCGTGTCAGCGGACAATTTGGCGGATGCGGCAGAAAAGGTCGTCAACGCTGTAAAAGAGGCGGCTTAAGCGATGTCGGTGCTGGTTAATCGCGATACCAAAGTTATCTGCCAGGGATTCACGGGCGCTCAAGGAACCTTTCATTCCGAGCAAGCCATCGCCTACGGCACCAAGATGGTCGGTGGCGTAACGCCCGGAAAAGGCGGCACGACCCATCTTGACCTGCCGGTGTTCGATACGGTCGACGAAGCGGTTGCTAAAACCGGCGCTAACGCGTCGGCAATCTACGTGCCGCCGCCGTTCGCCGGTGACGCAATCTTGGAAGCGATCGATGCCGGGATCGAGTTGGTCGTATGTATTACCGAAGGCATCCCGGTAAACGATATGGTCAAGGCAAAGCGAGCCCTTAGCGGTTCGCAAACCCGCCTGATCGGACCCAACTGCCCCGGCGTAATTACACCGGACGAGTGCAAGATCGGCATCATGCCCGGCCACATTCACACGCGCGGACGCATTGGCATCGTCTCACGCTCGGGAACGTTGACCTACGAAGCGGTCGCCCAAACGACGGCAGCGGGATTAGGGCAATCGACCTGTATTGGTATCGGCGGCGACCCGGTGAATGGCACTAACTTTATCGACGCCCTCTCGATGTTCCTCGACGATGACGAGACCGAAGGCATCATCATGATCGGTGAAATCGGCGGCTCGGCGGAGGAGGAAGCGGCAGAATTTATTAACCAATCCTCCGTAAAAAAACCGATAACGGGTTTTATCGCCGGTGTGACTGCACCCCCCGGCAAACGCATGGGCCATGCCGGCGCAATCATCTCTGGTGGTCAAGGTACGGCCGACGCAAAAATCGAAGCCATGAAGTCGGCAGGATTTCATGTCGCAGACTCGCCAGCGGCGCTTGGCAGCACCATGTTAAAGGCGTTGAACGGGTAGCAGCGGCGCAACGCAACGCCCATATAAGGCGCTGCAACATTGGAGAACGTGGCAGAAGGCCGCGGATGACGAATGGGCAGCAATATCGAGCAATCGTCGTTTCTGAATGGCGCCAACGCGACATTCGTCGCCGAGATATACGCTAAGTTTCTCGACAATCCTGACAGTGTCGACCCCAGTTGGCGGGACTTTTTCGGCACGCTGCACGACGATGTGCGTGAGCTACTGGACGAAATGCGTGGCGCCAGTTGGGCACCGCGTAGCACGGCTGTCGTCGGCCACAACGGTGGCGGCGGCAACGGTCATGCCGCTGCCCTCGCAGCGCAAGGCGCCCCGCTGGCGGGCGCACCCGTCGCCTACCCCGCGGCGGGCCCTCAAGCTGCGCCCGATCAGATACGCCAGGCGACGCTCGATTCCATCCGCGCCCTCATACTGATCCGCTCCTACCGCGTCCGCGGTCACTTGGAGGCCTCGCTCGACCCGCTGGGGCTGCTCAAGCCGGAAGCGCATCCCGAGCTTGATCCCGCAACATACGGTTTCACCGATGCCGATCTCGACCGGCCGATCTTCATCAACTTCATGCTCGGCTTCGAATCGGCGACGATGCGCCAGATCCTCAAAGAGCTGCGCGACACCTATTGCGGCCCTGTGGGTACTGAATACATGCACATCCAGGGCCCGGAGGAAAAGGCCTGGATTCAGGAACGCATTGAAGGTGCGGCAAATCACCCCGACTTCACCGTTCCTGGGAAGCGGGCCATCCTCGAAGCATTGACCCGCTCGGAGGTGTTCGAACAATTTCTCGATAAAAAGTACATGGGCGCCAAGCGGTTCGGCCTGGAGGGCGGGGAGACCCTGATCCCGGCGCTGGAGCAAATTGTAAAGCGCGGTGGCCAACTCGGCATGCGCGAGCTAGTCATCGGCATGGCCCATCGCGGCCGCCTCAACGTTCTCGCGAACTTTATGGACAAACCCTACCGGGCCATGTTCTCAGAGTTCGAAGGTAACTCGGCCAACCCCGATGATGTGATGGGGTCGGGCGACGTGAAATATCATCTCGGTACCAGTTCCGACCGCACCTTCGACGGCAACTCGGTCCATCTTTCGCTGACCCCCAACCCTAGCCACTTGGAAGCGGTGAACACCGTCGTGTTGGGCAAGGTTCGCGCGAAGCAACAGCAGCGTGGCGACAACGACCGCACGCAAGTGGTCGGGCTCCTGCTACACGGCGACGCGGCCTTCGCCGGCCAGGGCTTGGTCGCCGAAACGCTCGATCTATCGCAGCTGCGCGGTTATCGCACCGGCGGCACGGTCCACGTCATCACCAACAATCAAATCGGGTTCACCACGAGTCCCACCAAAGCCCGGTCATCGCCCTATTCGTCCGATGTGGCCAAAATGATCCAGGCGCCGATTTTCCACGTGAACGGCGATGACGCCGAGGCATCGGTTTGGGCAACGCGTATCGCCACCGAATATCGTTACCGGTTTAAGGCCGACGTTGTCATCGACATGTGGGGCTATCGCCGGTCAGGTCACAATGAGAGTGATGAGCCGGCGTTCACTCAGCCGATCATGTACAAAAAAATTGAGCAGCAACCGACGACGCGCGCGATCTACGCCAAGCAACTCGAAGACGAAGGGGTGATCAAGGCCGGTGAAGCCGACCGCATCGTCGAAGAGTTCCAGGCGAAGCTCAATTCCGAATTCGAAGGAGCGAAGAGCTATCGCCCCAATAAGGCCGACTGGCTGGAAGGCCGCTGGGCCAATATCGGGATTGCCCAAGGCGAAGCGCGGCGTGGCGAAACGGCAGTCGCACTCGAATTGCTGAGGGAGGTTGGCCACGCCCTGTCGACACCGCCACCGGGCGCTAATCTGAACTCGAAGATCGTCCGCCAGCTTAAGACCAAGGCCAAGATGTTCGAAACGGGCGTCGGCCTGGACTGGGCAACCGGCGAAGCGCTGGCTTTCGGATCCTTGCTCTGCGAATCGACCCCGGTGCGGTTGTCCGGCGAAGATGTTGGCCGCGGCACATTTTCTCAGCGCCACGCCATTCTTTATGACCAAGACACCGAAGAACGCCATATTCCGCTGAACAACATCCGGTTCGGACAGGCCCCGTTCGAATGCATCGACAGTCCGCTGTCGGAATTCGGCGTGCTCGGTTTCGAGTACGGCTACAGCCAGGCCGAACCGCACGCACTGGTGCTGTGGGAAGCCCAGTTCGGCGATTTCGCCAACGGCGCCCAGGTCATCATCGACCAGTTCATCGCGTCGGGCGAATCGAAATGGCTGCGCATGTCCGGCTTGGTCATGTTGCTGCCCCACGGTTACGAAGGTCAGGGGCCGGAACATTCATCGGCGCGTCTCGAACGCTATCTGCAACTGTGCGCGGAAGACAATCTGCAGATCTGCAACATCACCACGCCGGCCAACTACTATCACGCTCTACGCCGGCAGGTTCGCCGTAATTTCCGCAAACCGCTCATCGTGATGACGCCGAAATCCTTGCTGCGGCACAAACTCTGCGTGTCATCGCTCGATGATTTCGGCCCCGGCACGACCTTCCACCGCGTGCTCTACGATGACGAGAAGCTGTGCGAGGACAACGAAGTCAAACGCGTCGTCCTGTGCTCCGGCAAGGTCTACTACGACCTGTTCGAAGAACGTGCCAGCCAAGGCATTCGCGACGTCTTCTTCCTGCGCCTCGAACAATTATATCCTTTCCCGCGCAAGGCCCTGGCCGAAGAGCTTGGCCGCTTTCCCAATGCCGAAATTATTTGGTGCCAGGAAGAACCGCAGAATATGGGGGCGTGGACGTTTATCGACCGGCGCCTGGAAGAGGTGTTGGTGGAGATCGACGCCAAGCAAATCCGACCCCGCTATGTCGGCCGCCCCGAGGCCGCCTCTCCGGCCACCGGCAGCCTGGCGCGGCACCGTAAAGAGCAATCCGCCTTGGTGCGAGAGGCGCTAACCGGCTGATAGGGCCGCGACGACAAAGAGATACCTGGTTATGGCAACGCAAATCATTATTCCGGAGATGGGTGAATCGGTCACCGAAGGCACCATCGCGCGCTGGTTTAAACAGGTCGGCGACGCGGTTGCTGTCGATGAACCCCTCGTCGAGGTGGAGACCGACAAGGTGACGGTCGAAATACCGTCTCCTGCCGCCGGAACGCTATCCGAAATCGCCGCAGATGAAGGCGCGGATGTCGAAGTCGGCGCGATCATCGGCGCGATAGCCGAGGGGGAAGGCGCACCCGCCGCACCAGCGAAGACAAACGGCACCGCGGTGGCGGCCGCAGAACCAGCTCCGGCCCCGGCGAGCGCCGAGCCCGCACCGGCTCCCGCCGCGAACGGTGACACGGTCGACATAACCGTCCCCGAGATGGGTGAATCGGTGACAGAAGGCACCGTCGGCCGCTGGCTCAAACAGATCGGCGATGCAGTCGCCGTCGATGACCCGCTCGTCGAAATCGAAACTGACAAGGTCACCGCGGAGTTACCAGCGCCCGCCGCGGGAACTCTGACAGCTATTCTCGCCGAGGAAGGCACCGACGTTGAAGTCGGCACCGTGGTCGGCCAGATCGCCGCCGGCACAGGTGCTACACCAGCCGCCAGCGCGCCAGCCCCAGCGCCAACTGCCGAGCCCGACCAGCCGAAGCCTCAACCGGCCGATCAGCCGGCGACAACCGCGGCCAATCTCGACTACCCGTTGGCGCCGGCCGTACGCAAGCTAATCGACGAGAATGGCCTCGACCCGGCGCAAATCCCGGCCAGCGGCAAGGACGGCCGCCTCACCAAGGCCGACGTGCTCGCTCATATCAGCGGCGGTGCAAAAGCGAAGCCGGCTCCAGCCGCACCGCCTGCGGCAGCACCCGCCCCCGGTTTCGTTCCGGCAAGCGAGCTGCCCGAGCGCGAACCCGATCCACGCGGCGAAGAACGCGTGCGCATGACCAAATTGCGCAAGACCGTGGCGACGCGCTTGAAAGACGCGCAAAACACCGCGGCCATGCTGACGACGTTCAACGAAATTGACATGTCGGCGGTAATGGAGTTGCGCACGCAATACCGCGACGACTTCGAGAAGAAGCACGGCGTAAGGCTCGGCTTCATGAGCTTCTTCGTCAAAGCCGCCATCGATGCGCTGAAGGATTTGCCATCCGTTAATGCCGAAATCTACGGCGACGAAATCGTCTACAAGAACTACTACGACATTGGTATCGCCGTCGGCGGCGCTCAGGGTCTCGTCGTGCCAGTGCTGCGCGATGCCGATCAGAAAAACTTTGCCGAAATCGAGAGCGCCATCGGCGACTTCGGCGCCCGCGCCCGCGATGGCAAGCTGACCATGGCGGAACTTACCGGCGGCACGTTCACCATCACCAACGGCGGTATTTTCGGTTCGATGCTCTCGACACCGATCCTGAATCCGCCGCAATCCGGTATTCTGGGCATGCACAACATCGTCAAACGCGCTGTCGTGGTCGATGACGAGATTGTCGCCCGGCCGATGATGTATGTGGCGCTGAGCTACGATCACCGCATTATCGACGGTCGCGAAGCCGTCACGTTCCTGGTACGCATCAAGCAAGCAATCGAAGACCCGCAGCGTCTATTGGTAGGTGTGTAGCCGCCTTTGGTTGACATACTCGATTCTGGTTGACGAATCTTCTGATTCGCGTATTTTGCCACCACCACGCTCGAGGGGTGAAATATGACCGACCAGAAGCCATGGGATTTAAACGCCGACCTAACCGACGACCGCTTACGCGTGATCGCCGGATTAATCGTGCAGGCTCGTCACGATGCACTTGATCGTCACGATCCGGAAATGGGCGACAACGCCTGGGTATACGGCTGCAGGGCATACCAGTGGTCGTGTGACCGGATTGTTAAGGCAGACCAAGCGGGAACATACGATTGGCTGTCGATCGCGGATGCCGGCCTCAAATTCGTGTTCAAGATAGGAGGCGTGCAGGTCCGATTCTATCGAGGCTTGCCCGAGGAGCCGTCACATCGAACGCTCGGGCGTTCATTTGATGAGTTCAACCAGCTCTCGTTGCTGGCCTGGCTTGACCACCCGCACAGCCACTTAGTATGGCGGTTTGCGGTAGAGACCGACGAGGATGGGGATGTTTTTCAAATTTCGTTCGTCGGGTTTGATTTGAACGACGCTCCGGTATGCATTTATCCCGTTCCGCTAACCGATGCAGCGCGCACCTTAATTCCGGTCGAAGCCGCGCCCGACGACGAGGGTGTCGAGATTCCAGCGCCGAAGGTTGGCGTACCAAACACGCGCAAAGAAGCGGCAAACGACGACTACGATGAGTAGGGAGGGTTTTCGAGGGGGTAAGCTACGCTTAGCTCGCCTTTTTCTCGGCCTGTCTCAAGCTGATCTTGGCGACGCTGTCGACGCGACTCGCCAGTACATTCACCAGCTAGAGACTGGGGCAAAAATACCCACCGATGAAATGCTTCGAGCAATCGCGGAGGCTCTGGATGTAATGCCGGAGTTTCTCTTTGTACCTCTCGGCAACGCGGTAAAGGAAGATCAGGTTCATTTCCGCAAACTGACAACGACACCGGTCGGTGTCGCTAGGCAGGTAATTGCCCACGGCACTCTCTTCGACGCATTAGCTGCACAGATTCAAGAATGGCTGGATCTGCCGACGGTCGACTTCCCGGATATCGAGGCCGACACACCTGAAAAGATTGAAGACGCAGCCAAATACTGCCGGGAGTACTGGGGATTAGGCACATCTGGACCAATTACCAATATGACCCGCGTTGCGGAAAATGCGGGAGCGATCGTTACTAATTTTGACGGCATATCTGAGAAAGTTGATGCTCTTTCAATGAGCAGACCGAGGCCTTTAATCGTTAGAAGTAATTTAAAGGAAAGCGCTTGCCGTTTACGATTCGATATTGCACATGAATGTGCCCATCTAATTCTTCACAAAGGCATTGAAACCGGAAACAGAGAGACAGAGCGGCAAGCCAATTACTTTGCTGGCGCGTTCCTACTTCCGAAAGAAAGTTTCATTAATGAGTTTCCTGTCCAAAACCGCATAAATTGGTCTCGGTTGTACAAACTCAAACTTAGGTGGAAGGTAAGTGTTCGTGCTTTAATTCGTCGAGCATATGAACTGGAACTGATCGGTGATATCGCTTACCGGAAAGCGAACGTATTCTTAAGTAAATCCGGGCAAACTAAGGTTGAACGGTATGATGATCAGATCGAACTTGAATCCCCTGAGCTACTGTCCACGGCACTGCAGACGCTAAACAACGCTTATAAGTTCGATGTGAACGACATAGCGGAATCTATTCAATTAAAGAAAAACACATTTATCAGGTTGGTTGGCCATGAAGCTGTAAAGCACTTAGGAGACAACCCAATTCCTGAAAATGTAGTTCCGTTCGCTCGATACCAATCTCAGGATTACCCTTAGTCAATTACTGGAACCTCCGATGGACTCCAATACTCGTTCCTACGACCTTATCGTCATCGGCGGTGGGCCGGGTGGCTATGTCGCCGCAATCCGTGCCGCCCAACTCGGGCTCAAGGTTGCCTGCGTGGAGAAGCGCGAGGCCCTCGGCGGTACCTGCCTCAACATCGGCTGTATCCCTTCAAAGGCGCTGCTGACGTCGTCAGAAAAGTTCGCGGAGGCGGGACATGCCCTAGCCGCACATGGCGTCAAGGTCAGCGGCGTAAAACTCGACCTGCCTGCCATGATGGCCCACAAGGACTCAGTCGTTGACGACAACACCAAGGGCATCGATTTCCTGTTCAAGAAGAATAAGATCGATCGCTATCACGGCACTGGCCGGATTGCCGCAGCTGGCAAGGTCGATGTCACACCGGACAAGGGCGACACCCAGAGCCTCGACACCAAAGCGATCCTGATCGCCACGGGTTCGGAGTCGATGCCACTGCCCGGCGTCGAGATTGACGAAGAGCGCATCGTCACTTCGACCGGCGCACTGTCCCTCGCCTCCGTACCGAAACATATCGTCGTCGTCGGCGCCGGTTATATCGGTCTCGAGATGGGATCGGTGTGGGGCCGGTTGGGTTCGAAGGTCACGGTGGTCGAATTTCTCGACCGCATCACGCCGGGCATGGATGGCGAAGTCGCGAAGCAATTCCAACGTATCCTCGGCAAACAGGGCTTCGAGTTCCGGCTGGGCACCAAGGTGACCGGCGCGGAAAAACTGAAATCTAAAGTGAAGCTGACCGTCGAGCCTGCTGCTGGCGGTGATCCGGAGACCCTGGACTGTGACGTGGTGTTGGTAGCGATCGGCCGCCGGCCCTACACGGAAGGGCTCGGGTTGGAAGGCGTCGGTGTCGAGACCGACAACCGCGGTTTCATAACCGTTGACGCCCATTACCAGACCAATGTTGAAGGCATCTTCGCCATTGGCGACTGCGTGCCGGGTCCCATGCTCGCTCACAAGGCCGAAGACGAAGGTGTGGCCTGCGCTGAAATCATCGCCGGGGAGACTGGACATGTGAACTACGACGCCATCCCCGGCATCGTTTACACCTGGCCCGAAGTTGCCTCGGTGGGTCAAACCGAAGAACAGCTCAAGGAAGACGGTGTCGACTACAAAGTCGGCAAATTTCCTTTCTCGGCGAACGGCCGGGCGCGTGCCGGCAACAACACCGACGGGTTCGTTAAGCTGCTAGCCGATGCCAAAACCGACCGGGTGTTGGGCGCCCACATCATCGGCCCCGACGCCGGTACGATGATCCACGAGATTGTCGTTGGGATGGAATTCGGCGCGGCGGCGGAAGACATTGCGCGCACCTGTCACGGCCACCCGACCTTGAACGAGGCCGTTAAAGAAGCAGCGCTCGCTGTCGCTGGCCGCACCATCCACCTCTGAGCACCGAGCCCGACAGAACCAGCCGCAGCCAGTGGAAACGCTGGCTCACGCTGGCCTTTGGCTGGCTGTTCGTTCTGCTGGGGCTTGCTGGCCTTATCCTGCCGTTTTTGCAGGGTTTTCTGTTTATTGCGGTCGGGGTGCTACTGCTCGCGCGGGAGTCCGCCTGGGTCAAACGCGTAATCGTACGCCTTGGAAAGCGCTACCCCGGGATGGCAGCGAGATTTGCAGCGATCAGTCAACGGGCCCACACCTGGATCGATCAGGTGCTGCATCGACGCCGTTGAGCACCCAACTGCACGACAGCGAACTCGACGCATCTCAGACAGGCGCTGCGTCGAAATGCTAACCTGCGGCGATGAGAACTTGGCAGATTGTTACCATCGTGTGCGCCGCCCATGTATTCAGCATGGCGGGGTTTGCGACGTTCCCGGCGCTCCTGCCGACGTTGCTGCCGCTATGGGAGTTGTCGAATACGCAGGCGGGCTGGATTAGCGGCATTTTTTTCGCTGGGTACGTGGCGGCTGTTCCTCTCCTCGTCACCCTCACCGACCGGGTCGATTCACGCCGCGTCTACCTCGTCGGCTTGTTGATTTCGACGGTCGGCCTGTTCGGTTTTGCGTTTGCCGCGACGGGTTTCTGGTCGGCCATGATTTGGCAGGCGGTGCAAGGTGCAGGCATCGGCGGCACGTATATGACCGGGCTCCGCGTGTTGACCGACCGCCTCCCCGGCGCCACGCCCTCGCGCGCCATCGCGTTCTATACCGGCGCCTTTTCCGTTGGCACCGCAGTATCTTTCGTCGTGTCGGGGGAAATCGCCAGCCGGCTCGGTTGGGAATTCGCGTTTGGCGTCGCCGCGCTCGGTCCGCTCATCGCCGGCGCCATCACATTGCTGTTCCTGGCCTCACGGCCACCCGATAAGGAAACTCTGCCGGATACCCATCTGCTCGATTTCCGGCCGGTTTTGCGGAACCGCCAAGCCATGGCCTTCACCTTGGGTTACGCCGGGCATTCGTGGGAGTTGTTCGCGCTGCGCGGCTGGATCGTCGCCTTTCTGGTTTTCGCCGGTGCGAAGGAAGCCGGTAGCGGGATCTTGAATGCCACCCTGATTGCCGGCGCCGCCAACCTGCTTGCCGTACCGGCCAGCATCATCGGCAACGAATTCGCCGAACGGTTTGGCCGCCGGCGAACCATTCTAACCGTGATGCTTTTGACGGTTATCGCGGCGCTGGCCACGGGGTTTAGCCCCACGGTATCGCTCACCGCCGCCGCGATTTTCATCATCGTCTATAGTGGCTTCGTGATGGGTGACTCGGCATCGCTGACCGCCGGCGCTGCAGGTGCGGCGGCGCCCGGCTACCGCGGGGCCACCTTGGCAGTGCATGCCATTTTGGGGTTCGGCGCCGCACTGATCGGACCGCTGATCGTCGGACTGACGCTTGATCTGGGCGGCGGCCAACAAAGCGCCTTCGCCTGGTTCCTCGCATTCGCGGCAATGGGTTTCGGCTCGCTGGCTGGAGCCGCGTCGCTGTGGTGGCTCGGCCGCGAGGCCGCCGCGGCGCGCCACACCGTTGAACAACGGTGAACCGCAACTGTTGACCGCGCTCTGCCCGCATGGGCAGGTTGCTATCCATGGTTGGTAGGTTTCGCAAACTCGCCCGGTCGATGGGGTTTGACGTTGCCCGGTTTCCCGGCGCGGCGTCCCATTGGCCGCGCCTCACGGAACTGCTTGAGCGCCACCAGGTTTCTCTGGTCCTCGATGTCGGCGCCAATATCGGGCAATACGCCATCTCGCTGCGCAACAACGGCTATTCGGGACGCATTGTGTCCTTCGAACCCCTATCGTCCGCACATGCGGAGCTTACCGCCAACGCCAGCACCGACCCCCTGTGGCATGTTGCGCCGCGCTGTGCGGTCGGTGCCGCGCCGGGGGAAACCGAAGTAAACATTTCGCCCGAGTCCGATATGAGCTCGCTGCTTCCCCTGACCGAAGACGCCGCGGAGAAATTCGCCAGCGTGCGTATGACGGGAAGCGAAACGGTTGCGATCACGACACTCGCGGCGGAAGTTCCGCGCTATGCCGATGCCGGCGAGCCGGTTTTCGTCAAATCGGATACCCAAGGCTATGAAGCGGAGGTGCTGACAGGGTTGGGCGGCGCGGCGGATCGGGTGATCGGGCTACAACTGGAGTTGTCGCTTGTTCCGATCTATCAGGGTCAGCCGGACTATCTCACCGTACTGAACAGCGTGCGCCATCTCGGCTTTTCACCACACCTCGTCATCCCGGGATATTTCAGCCGCCACCATGGGCAAATGATTGAATTCGACGTGGTGTGTTTTCGCGAAACGCCGACCCACTGACCACGATACACCTTGAAGTCTGGCAAATGGTTGTTTTCAAGCAACGGCTAAACCGTCCATAAGTATATATATTGCGGTTTGACGACTAAACGACCGCAATATATATGGTTATCTAGTCTCCAATTGGATGAAGAGCTGGTTTTGCTTGTATTGACCGTTGCCTCCCGAAAAGGGGGATCCGGCAAGACAACCCTGGCGGGCCATCTGGCCGTTGAGGCGGAACGAAGCGGCTGCGGCAAGGTGGCCCTGGTCGACATCGATCCTCAAGGCAGTCTGGCGGACTGGTGGAACGCCCGCACGGCCCCGACGCCGCTCTACGTCAACACGAACCTGCCATCGCTGGAACAAGATCTCGACCGGGTTCGCGCCCAAGGTGTCGATATCGCGGTCATCGATACGCCGCCGACAATCGCGGGGCGCGTCAGCCAAGCCATCGAACTGAGCGATTTAGTCGTCATCCCGAGCCGGCCCAGCCCGCACGATCTGCGCTCGATTACAGCCACTGCCGAGCTTGTCGAGAATTGCGGCAAACCGCTGGTCTTCGTCCTCAACGGCGCCACCCACCGGGCCCGGATTACGTCTGAGGCGATTTCCGTAATTTCCTATTTCGGTCCTCTAGCGCCGGTGATTATTCATCACCGCGTCGACTTCGCGGCAAGCATGATCGATGGCCGCACTGTGATGGAGGTATCCGGCGCTAAGCCCGCCGCCCGGGAAATCATGGAGCTTTGGCAGTTTCTGGCCCGGCGCCTCAATATCTGGAAAGAGCCGCCGGCGCCGGTGCAAGAAACCCAGCTTGAATTGAGGGCATAACCTTTGACCAAGGGAAGTACCGCTTCGCTCGACAGCAGCCTATTTGCCCACAAGGGAACCGCCCGGCCGGCCAGCGCCTTGCGCTCTATTTATCCGGAGACCGGCGACGACGAAGACTTGTCGGAAGCGGGGTTTCCCGACCCTGCGCCCAAGGCAAAGCAATTCGAGCCGGACGACGAGCTTGAAGCCGCAGCCAGCTTGCTCACCAAACAGTTCAAACCGGTGGGCGTGAACGGCCCGACGCGGCCTCCCGCCGATACGGGCCAAGTCGAAACCCTTGTCACGGCTCAGCCATCCCAGGCGTCCGATATACCAGCGGCACAAAGCACCGCCGCCGCAACCGAGCCTGTCGTTTCTGGACGAACCAGCATCTTACGGCGGCTCATGATCAGCGCCGGCTTTGTGGTGTTGGCGATCGTTAGTCTCGGAATCGGTTTCACAGTCAATCTGATCGCCCGCGACAGCGCCCCCGCGCCGGAAGCCAGCACAACGAACGCCACGACTCAGCCCGAAATATCGCAGCTGGCAACACCGCCAGACCTCGGCCTCGACCTTCGCAACACTATTCGACTGGCATCGCAAACCGAGGTCGCGGCGGTACCGAAGCCCGATTTGGATTCCGCCGCCGCAGCGGCGCTCAGTGACTCCGACAAACTAATTGCCACGCCGACACCAATTATCGACCTGCAATACGCCGTTCAAGTCGGCTCGGTGTCCGACCGCCGGAGGGCGGAAGAGCTGTGGCGTGAGATCACTGGTGCCCATGCCGAATTGTTCGCCGGCAAAGGGCTCGACGTGCGGCCGGTCGGTGCCGCAGATCAGACGCGCTATTGGGTGCAAACCGGCACGTTCGGTGACATTACCGGCGCGCAAGGCTTCTGCGAGCAGGTCCAATCGCGCGGCGTTGAATGTCTCGTCGTCAAAAAGTAGTGGCCGCCCATCGCTAACCAGCGAACCTAAACACCTTCGGGAAAGCGGCGCGGCTAGGCGTCGCCTTTTCCCGACTCCGCCCGCGGATGCGCCTGGGAATAAACATCGAGCAAACGCTCGGCATCGACATCTGTATAGCGTTGGGTGGTCGACAGCGAGGCGTGGCCAAGCAATTCCTGAATCGCACGCAGATCGCCGCCAGCACCAAGCAAGTGGGTGGCGAAGGAATGACGCAACGCATGGGGTGTTGCCTCTTTTGGCAGCCCGAGTTGGGCCCGCAAGGTTTGCATGCGCCCTTGGACGATGCGCGGATTGAGCCGCCCACCCCGAACCCCGACGAACAAAGGGCCGTCGGGCGCTAGCTTATGGGGACATGCGGCAATGTAATCGGCGATGGCGTCGTTGACGACAGGCAGCACCGGCACCTGGCGCTGCTTACCGCCTTTACCGGTGATCCTTAGACTCTCGCCACGCGGCACGTCCCGGCGGTTGAGAGATAGCGCCTCGGAAATACGCAGCCCGCAACCGTATAACAGGGTCAGCACCGCAACATCGCGCGCCGCCACCCAGGGCTCCGACGTTTCGTGCTCCGGCTCGCTGGCGCTTTCAAGAACGTCGCCCATCTCTGCGACAGCGAGCGCCTTGGGTACGGCCTTGGTACTCCGCGGGCCGCGAATGGCGCCGATCGCAGCATTGTGCGCCAACCCCTCGCGGTCGAGAAAGCGATAGAACCCGCGCACGACCGATAGGGCCCGGGCAGTCGAGCTGCGGGCCAAGCCCGCTTGTGTGCGCTGCGCCAACCAAGCGCGAAAGTCGCCCGACTTCAGTTCCGCCAAACCGGCTAAGCTTGGCGGCTCACCCTGGTGAAACGTGAGAAAGTCGAGAAAGGCGGCAAGGTCGCGGATGTAGGCAGCTAGCGTGTGGGGTGACGCGCGGCGTTCGGCTGAGAGCTGATCGTACCACTGGCCAACCGCCTCCCGCAGCGGCGCATCGCCAATTGCTAACGACACATCGTCAGTTATCGGTGCGGCAGATCCAGCCATGTACGGATGCAGTGCTCCATGACATGCGCCAAGAACGCTAGCAGCTCGGTGCCCTGACCGGGATGGAAGCGGCGCGGCTCGCGGCTCCCCATCGCCAACAGTGCGACCGGCGCGTCTTCGCGCACGGAAAGGCGCAACAAAGCGTCGGAACGCACCAGTCCCGCCGCCTCGCCGAATATCCGCCGGTCGCCCGACACGTTGTCGCGCAACGTGACGCTGCGTTCGCCCTCGATCACCTTGGCGATGGTGCCGTCGGGCAAGATGCGTATGCCGTGCGACGTGGCGGGCGCCACGCTGTCGGTCTCGAGGCACAGGGCTACCGCATCGATATTCAGCAGGCCGACAAGATCGGTCGCCATGAGCTCCAGCAAATGATCGAGCGAGCGGGCCGACAACAGCCGCAACACAGTGGCATGGATACGGCTTTGGCTATGCTGGTTATTGCGGCCAGCATCGATCAGTTCGCCATGCTCTTTGGTGCTGCGCGCCAGCTCCGCCCGCAAGCGTCCGACCATGGCGTGTTGCAGGTCGACGACTTCGCCGCCCTCGGGATCGGCATCGGCAAATTCGCGAACCGGCGATTCGATAATCGCCAGCAAGTCGGGGTGCTCGCGAAGAAAATCGGGATGGGCGCGTAGATATGCCTCAACCTGTTTCGCGGTGGGATCAGCGGACTCCGAAGTGCCAGGCTTGGTTGCTTTTTGGCTCACTGATCGCGCCCGTATTTGCGCCTATTCCGCCGCCTTGGCGCGCGTTTTGGCTTGATCGAGAATCGACTGGCCGGTCTTTTCCCAATCGCCCAGGAACGCTGCCAATCCTTTATCCGTCAAAGGATGGGCAAACAGTTGCCGCAGCACGTTCGGCGGCACGGTCGCGACATCGGCGCCCATTTTGGCCGCCTCGATGACGTGCGTGGGATTACGGATTGACGCGACCAGAACTTCGGTTTGGATCGTCGGATACTGGCTGTAGATTTCGACGATTTCGTCGATCAAATCCATGCCGTTGCCGCCGATATCGTCGATTCGGCCGACGAACGGCGAAATGAAACTCGCCCCCGCTTTCGCGGCAAGCAACGCTTGCGCGGCGGAGAAACACAAGGTGACGTTCACCATGATGCCGCGTTCGCGCAACGCCTTGCAGGCTTTCAACCCGTCGGGAGTCAGCGGCACCTTGATCGTGACATTCTCTGCAATGGCGCTCAGCACGTCGGCCTCAGCGAGCATCATGTCCACATCGGTGCCCGTGACTTCAGCGCTCACCGGCCCGGCAACGACGGCGCAAATCTCCGCAATAACATCCAAGATATTGCCGCCGGACTTGGCGATCAGCGAAGGGTTCGTCGTCACGCCATCGAGTAAACCCGTCGCGGCGAGATCGCGAATTTCGTCGAGGTCAGCGGTATCGATGAAAAATTTCATCCGTGTTGTCCTATCGAGCCATCCACCAAAACTAGTTAGTTCTCGCCGCTGCCGACACGGTAAAACGCCTATCTTGGCGCCGCCATTGGTCATTACCGAGTCGGCGAATAGAGTGTAGCCGATGGACACTGCAGACGCCACCACCGCTACGGTCTCAGACCCCGGCAACCGGGTCAGCGTACTGCTGCCGCTGCCCCTCGCCGGGGCCTACGACTATGGGGCCGACGACGAATTGGCGCTCGAGCCTGGGAGCTTCGTCGCCGTTCCGCTGGGAACGCGCGAGGTCGTCGGCGTGGTCTGGGGCGATGCCGCCGGCGATGTCGACGACGCTAAGATCAAGCCGGTTGCCGCCCGCCTCGATGCGCCACCGCTGCCCGGTTCGCTGCGTAAGTTTGTCGACTGGATCGCTGCCTACTCACTCTCGCCCCCCGGCGCCGTCCTACGCTTGGCGATGAACGCGCGCGGCGCGTTGGAGCCGCCAAAACCGGTGCGGGCCTACGCGGCGACTGACGTGCCGCCAGATCTGCGCTTGACCCCGGCGCGCAAACGCGTGCTCGAAGTCCTCGCCGACGGCCCGCCGCGAACGTCTTCCGACCTGGCGCGCGAGGCTGGGGTCGGCACCAGCGTAATCAAGGGTCTCGCGGCAGCCGGCGCCATCGCGCCGCGCGACTTACCGTCCGGCCCCACGTTTATTCCCCCGGACCCCGATCATCCGGGCGCGGATCTTTCAACCGAACAGCGCGCCGCCGCGGCTTCCCTTCGCCAACGGGTCGACGCCCAGGAATTTGACGTCACGCTGCTCGACGGCGTGACCGGTTCCGGCAAGACCGAAGTTTATTTCGAGGCAATCGCAGCAGCCCTCCAGCTCGGCCGTCAGGCGCTGATCCTGCTGCCGGAAATCGCGTTGACGCCACAATGGTTCGACCGCTTCGCGCGGCGTTTCGGCACCGAACCCGTCGTCTGGCACTCCGACCTCAGACAATCGCTACGGCGGCAAGCCTGGCGCGCCGTTGCAACTGGCGAGGCCCGGGTCGTCGTCGGCGCCCGTTCGGCGCTCTTTCTGCCGTTCGATGAATTGGGCCTGCTGGTGGTCGATGAGGAACACGAGGGCGCCTACAAGCAAGCCGACGGGGTATCGTATCATGCCCGCGACATGGCGGTGGTGCGGGCCCAATTGATCGGCTGCCCAGTCGTCCTCGCTTCAGCCACACCGTCTCTGGAAACACGCGTCAACGTGTCGCGCGGGCGCTATCACCGGCTGGAACTTCCCGAACGATTCGGTGTCGCGGCCCCCCCAACGGTCGAAGCGATCGATATGCGCGAAAGCGGGCTCGCAGCCGACGAGTTTCTGGCGCCGGCCTTGCGCGACGCCCTGATAGAAACGTTGACCGCGGGCGAGCAAGCCCTGCTGTTCTTAAACAGGCGCGGCTACGCGCCGCTCACTCTCTGCCGCGTGTGCGGCCACCGGTTCGAGTGCCCAAGCTGCAGCGCCTGGTTGGTCGAACACCGGTACCGCCGGCAACTCCAATGTCATCACTGCGGCTATAACGCTCCGGTGCCCCATACCTGTCCGCAATGCGATACCGCCGGTTCCTTGGCTGTCTGTGGGCCCGGCGTGGAACGCATCGCCGAGGAAGTCCTTTCCGTCGTTCCTGACGCACGCCTCGGAGTGATGACGAGCGATACGATGCGCGGTCCCGATGCTGCGCAAGCGTTGGTACGTGAGGTCGAAGCGCGCGAGATCGATTTGCTCATCGGCACCCAGATGGTGGCCAAAGGCCACCACTTTCCACATCTTACACTTGTGGGCATCGTCGACGCCGACCTGGGACTGAACGGCGGGGACCTGCGGGCGAGTGAGCGCACCTACCAAGTGTTGCATCAGGTCGCCGGGCGGGCGGGCCGGGCCGAGCGGCCAGGGCGGGTTCTGGTGCAGACCCACCAACCCGAGCATCCGGTGATGCGGGCGATGGTCAGCGGCGACCGTGAGACCTTCATGCAGCTCGAAGAGGACAACCGCGCCGCCGGCGGCTGGCCGCCGTTCGGCCGGCTCGCCGCAATCATCATCTCGAGCCGCGACGGCGCGGCAGCCGACGACGTTGCGGCTGCCTTGGCGCGCAGCGCTCCGTCGGGGCCTGACGTCCAAGTGCTCGGCCCTGCTCCGGCCCCGCTGGCGATGCTGCGTGGCCAACACCGGCGTCGCCTTTTGTTAAAAACAGCCCGAGATCAGCCGATACAACAGATATTGCGGACCTGGCTGGAACCCATCGCGGTGCCGACGCGGGTGCGCGTACGAATCGATATCGATCCTTACAATTTTCTCTAAGCTGAGATCGGCGACGCGTCGAAATGTCGCCGCGACTAACCAAAGCAAAGGCGCAGATTTCTGCCGTTTTCCGCAACGCACAAACTTGCCACCATGAATACCTTATGCTACCAAGCGCCTGCCTCACCGGCGGGTTAAATTTAGTTGGCGAGGACCCCTTAATTTCGCAACGAAATCATAGGGTTATAAAAATTCCTAGAGGCGTTTCCGAGTTTTGCCGGGGGGCCGCCAAACGTGGCGACACAGTCAAACGTAGTTAGCGAAATTGTCGAGCGCTACGCGTCAGCCGTTTATGAGCTGGCCGACGAAGCGCGTGTACTCGATGAGACGGCAGGCGACCTGAAAAGCCTGAAGGCGCTTCTCGGGGAGAGCACCGATCTGCAAACGTTGATCCGGTCTCCGCTCATCGACGCAGAGGATAAGGCAGCCGCGATCGGTTCTATCTTGGAACGCGCCGGCGCCAATGATTTGACCCGCCGATTCGTCGGGGTCATCGCCCGCAACAACCGGCTCTTCGCCTTGCCGGGCATAATCGACGCGTTTCTCACCGAATTGGCACAGCGCCGCGGCGAGATCACCGCTGAGGTAACGTCGGCGCAACCGCTTAAAGAATCGCAATTGGACTCGGTGACCAACGCCTTGCGCAACGCGCTCGGCAGCAAGGTAACCGTTGACGCGAAACTCGATCCTTCGCTTATCGGCGGCCTGGTCGTCAGGGTTGGCTCGCGGATGGTCGATGCGTCGCTCAAATCTAAACTGCAGCGCCTGCAGTTGGCCATGAAAGGGGCTCAGTAATGGAAATTCGTGCCGCCGAAATTTCGGCGATCCTGAAAGACCAGATCGCTAATTTCGATGCCGGATCGGATGTCTCCGAAATCGGCCAAGTGTTGTCGGTCGGCGACGGTGTTGCGCGCGTTTACGGGCTCGACAATGTCCAAGCCGGCGAAATGGTGGAATTTCCCGGCGGCATCAAGGGTATGGCGCTGAACCTGGAGACCGACAATGTCGGTATCGTTATCTTCGGCGACGACCGTGACATTAAGGAAGGCGACACGGTCAAACGGACCGGCGACATCGTCGACGTTCCCGTCGGCAAAGGCCTTTTGGGCCGTGTCGTCGACGCTCTAGGCAACCCGATCGATGGCGGCGGCGCGATCGAGACATCCGAGCGGCGGTTGGTCGAGGTGAAGGCGCCCGGTATCATCCCGCGCGAATCAGTATCGGAACCGATGCAAACCGGCTTGAAGGCGTTGGATTCGCTGGTACCCGTCGGCCGTGGCCAGCGCGAGCTGATCATTGGCGACCGCCAAACGGGTAAAACCGCCGTCGCGGTCGATACAATTCTTAATCAGAAGCAAATCAACCAGTCCGGCGACGAATCGAAAAAGCTGTACTGCATCTATGTCGCGGTGGGGCAGAAGCGCTCCACGGTCGCCCAGGTGGTCAAAACGCTGCAGGACAATGGCGCGATGGATTACACCGTCGTGGTCGCTGCCTCCGCTTCGGAGCCCGCGCCGTTGCAGTTCCTGGCCCCCTATGTGGGCTGCGCCATCGGCGAGTACTTCCGCGACAACGGCATGCACGCGGTCATCATCTATGACGATCTGTCGAAGCAGGCCGTCGCCTACCGGCAGATGTCGCTGCTGCTGCGCCGCCCACCGGGACGCGAGGCCTATCCCGGCGACGTGTTCTACGTTCATTCGCGCCTACTCGAGCGGGCCGCCAAAATGAACGGCGATCACGGGTCGGGGTCTCTCACCGCGCTGCCGGTTATCGAAACCCAAGCCAACGACGTGTCGGCTTATATTCCGACCAACGTCATCTCGATCACGGACGGCCAGATCTTCCTGGAGACCGACCTTTTCTACAAAGGTGTGCGGCCAGCGATTAACGTCGGCCTCTCGGTGAGCCGCGTCGGCTCGGCGGCCCAGTCGAAGGCCATGAAGTCGGTCGCCGGCACGATCAAACTGGAACTGGCGCAGTTCCGCGAGATGGAGGCTTTCTCGCAGTTTGCCTCCGATCTCGATCAGGTAACGCAACGCCTGTTGGCGCGGGGCTCGCGCCTCACCGAGCTGCTGAAGCAGCCCCAGTATTCGCCGATGCCGATGGAAGAGCAGGTGGTGGCTATTTATGCCGGCGTCCGCGGCCATTTGGACACGATCGATGTCGCCGAGATCAATCGCTTCGAGGGCCAGCTACTCGACCACATCCGCGGCAATCATGCAGATGTCCTTGCGTCGATTCGCGACTCCGGCGAATTGAGCGAGGATACGGACAAGCGGCTCGGCGAGATCGTATCCGCCTTCGTCAAGACATTCGCCTAGATCAGCCCGGCACCGGACAAGCGGACGTAGCCCGAAATGCCAAGCCTTAAAGACCTCCGGGTCCGCATTACGTCGGTAAAATCGACCCAGCGCATCACTTCGGCGATGAAAATGGTCGCGGCAGCGAAGCTGCGCCGCGCCCAGGAGCAGGCTGAGGCCGCACGCCCCTACGCCGAGCGGATGGAGCGTATGCTGGGCTCGGTCGCGGCTAGCGTCAACGACGTCACTAGCGCACCACCGCTTCTGGCGGGTACGGGCAAGGACGACGTTCAACTGCTCATCGTGATGACCACAGACCGCGGCTTGTGCGGCGGCTTTAACACCAATATCGCGCGATGGGTCCGTCAGCGGGTCCGCGCCCTGGTGGCGGAAGGCAAGCAGGTCAAATTGCTGATCGTCGGCCGCAAGGGACAGGGCATGCTGCGGGCGGAATTTGGCGAGCGTATTATCGATACGATCGAGGATACGGCTAAACCGGCGCCGACATTCGATATCGCCGCCTCCATCGCCCAGCGCGTCGCCACCATGTACGACAACGGTGAGTTCGACATCTGCACGGTCGTCTACAACCGGTTCGAATCGGCCCTCTCGCAGATCGTCACGCCCCAACAGTTGATTCCGTTCTCACAGGATACATCGGACGACGATGGGAGCGACAGCGAGACCGCTGACGATGCGGACGTCGCCACCAACGCCGTCTACGAGTACGAGCCGGAAGAGAACGAGATCCTGGAAGAGCTTCTGCCGCGCAACCTATCGATCCAAGTCTACCGGGCCATGCTCGAATCGTTCGCCTCGGAGCAAGGCGCCCGAATGGCAGCCATGGACAACGCGACACGTAACGCCGGCGAATTGATCAACGATTTGACAATCAACTACAACCGGACCCGACAGGCCTTCATCACCAAGGAACTGATCGAAATTATTTCCGGCGCCGAGGCGCTTTAGCCGAGACCGGAACGAGCCCGCTGCGGCAGGAGAAACAGATGTCGAAAAATATAGTCGGTAAAATCACACAGGTTCTGGGCGCCGTCGTCGACGTTCAGTTCGAGGGCGACCTGCCGCCGATCCTGAACGCGTTGCACACCGACAATAACGGCAACCGGCTCGTTCTGGAGGTTGCGCAGCATCTTGGTGAAAACACCACGCGATGCATCGCCATGGACACGACCGACGGGCTCGTGCGTGGCGCCGAGGTAATCGATACCGGCGCACCGATCAGCGTGCCGGTTGGCCCTGAGACCTTGGGCCGGATCATCAACGTGATCGGCGACCCGGTGGACGATCGCGGCCCCGTTGGCGCGACGCAAACCTTGCCGATCCACCGCTCCGCTCCGCCATTCACCGAGCAGTCGACGGAAACAGAACAGCTGGTTACGGGCATCAAGGTCGTCGATTTGCTGACACCTTACGCCAAGGGCGGCAAGATCGGCCTGTTCGGCGGCGCCGGCGTCGGCAAGACCGTGCTGATCATGGAACTGATCAACAACGTTGCCAAAGGCCATGGCGGATACTCGGTATTCGCCGGTGTGGGCGAGCGCACGCGCGAAGGCAACGATCTCTATTACGAAATGATCGATTCCGGTGTCATCGTTCCCGACGGGGAGTCCAAAGCTGCCCTGGTGTATGGCCAAATGAACGAGCCGCCGGGAGCCCGCTCGCGGGTTGGCCTGACCGGTTTGACCCTGGCGGAGTATTTCCGCGACGAGGAAGGTCAGGACGTGCTGTTCTTCGTCGACAATATCTTCCGTTTTACCCAAGCCGGCTCGGAAGTGTCGGCCTTGTTGGGCCGCATCCCCTCTGCCGTCGGTTATCAGCCGACTTTGGGTACCGACCTGGGTAACCTGCAGGAACGTATTACCTCCACGAACAAGGGATCGATCACATCGGTCCAGGCTATTTATGTGCCAGCGGACGATTTGACCGACCCGGCACCGGCCACGACCTTCTCGCATCTCGACGCAACGACCGTGTTGTCGCGCCAAATTGCCGAGTTGGGCATCTATCCGGCGGTCGATCCGCTCGACTCGACGAGCCGTATCCTCGATCCGCGGATTGTGGGCGACGAGCACTACGAAACAGCCCGTCGCGTTCAGGAAACCCTGCAGAGCTACAAGAGCTTGCAGGAAATCATCGCCATTCTGGGCATGGACGAACTGTCGGAAGAAGACAAGCTAACGGTAATGCGGGCGCGGAAGATCCAGCGCTTCATGTCGCAACCCTTCCATGTCGCCGAAGTGTTTACCGGCACGCCGGGCAAGTTCGTCAACCTCGAAGACACCATCAAGGGCTTCACGGAAATCGTAAACGGCACCTACGACGATCTGCCCGAAGCCGCCTTCTACATGGTGGGCACCATCGAAGAGGCTGTTGAGAGAGCGCAAACCATGGCCGCAGAGGCCGCATAAGGAGCCGTTACGTGGCCGATACAGCAGTTCAGTTCGAGCTCGTCTCGCCTGATAAGCTCCTTTTCTCAGAAGATGTGGAGATGGTCGTGGTACCCGGCGGCGAGGGCGATTTTGGCGTTTTGCCGGGACACTCGCCGATGATATCGACGGTGCGACCCGGTGTAATCCATGTGTTCGCCAGCGGTTCGGTCACTTCACGGATTTTTGTCGCCGGTGGCTTCGCCGAGGTCTCCGGCAGCCGCTGCACGGTTCTCGCCGAAGAAGCCTTGCCGGTAGACGATATCGACCGCGCATCGGTTGAAACCGACTTGCAGAACGCGGTCGAGGATATCGGCGCGACCGATGACCCTAGCGAGCAAAAAGCGGCGGAAAACAGAGCGATAACGGCACGCGCTAAGCTCACCGCGATCGACGCTCCCGTTTATCAGTAAGTTCTGCCGCGCGACAGAGCTCGCCTGACTACAGTAGCACCGCATTGCGCGCATTTGACGCAAATATGGTTAATTTGCGCACAGAATGCGGAGTCAACCACTTTGACCGTTTCGGCCAACGGCAGTAAGATTTTGTACCGTTCGAATCAGGGAACCATTGGCACTGCAAACGTACAGGCTTCCATGACGGACCATCCGAAACATTGGACGCTCGACGATATTCCTTGGGATAGCTTCGACCCGTCGAAGGTCGATCCCGAGATGCTCCGCATCGTCAAAGCTGCAGCCATGGTCGAGTACAATGGCGGCGTCTACGCCGACTACCTCGCCAGTGTGTTCCACGACGATATCGAATTCCAAAAGACCGCCCGACGTTGGGGCGACGAAGAAGTTCAGCACGGCAAGGCGCTCGCCCGCTGGGCCAAGTTGGCGGATCCGGACTTTGAATTCGAGCGGCGTTTCGCCGACTTCGCGTCGGAAATAACCCTACCGACCAAAGCCGATAAATCAGTGCGGGGGTCGCGTTGCAGCGAGCTCGTGGCGCGCTGCATGGTCGAAGTCGGCACGTCGTCGTATTACACGGCCCTGCGCGAAGCGACGGAAGAACCGGTGCTGCGCGAGATTTGCCGCAATATCGCCCGCGATGAAATTCGCCACTACAAACTGTTCTACACACACATGGCGCGTTATCGCGAGATCGAAAGGCTTGGCGTATTCCGTCGCATCCTGGTGGGGCTCAGCCGTATCAGCGAGAGCGAAGACGACGAACTGGCATATGCCTATCACGCCGCCAACAACCAGGGCGAACCCTACGATCGCAAAAAGTGCGGCAAGGCCTACATGTCGCGCGCCTACGGTTTCTACCGCCCTCATCATATCGAGCGCGGTATTACCCTTATCTTCAAGGCTGTTGGATTAAATCCACATGCGAAGTTGGCCGGTTGGACGGCGAAGTTGACCTGCCGTTTCCTCAACTTCAAAGCCGACCACCGGACTTCAGCGGCCCACTAAACAGTAGTCTCTAGTGTAAGAGAGTTCGGCAACCGCAAATGCGCTGCCGGGGCTCTCTACAACGCCGCGGCTACGGTTGGAACATCGATTCTAAAACAGATAACGGACCGAAATCGGATAACCCTTCTGTCCAACGCTGTCATAGTAGCTAGCGTGTAAGACCCGCCGGTTATCCAGCATTGCGATCTCGCCCACCCCTTCGGGTGCCCGCCACGGAACTTCCAAAACCACGTCACCGAACAGGGACTGCGGGTCGGTTTCTTGGAACAAATGATAGAGAAACTTGAACTCTTCGCACGCTTGCCCTTCCGCCGATGCTTGGAGACGCGCCACCGCATAGGGCAGAACTAGCGTCGACGAGCTGCGCGGCATGCGCTGTACGGCATCAAAAGGGTCGCGCCAGAACAATGAATAGTGGTCTTGCTGCGTTTCACCCCGGTCAACATGGAAGCGGAGGCTGGAGAAGACGTTGCGCTGGTCGCTGCTACGGTCGCACTGAGGCTGGAAAGCGTTGCGCAGCACTACGGTTCCGTAACAATCAAGCAGGGTGCGCATCCCATCTTGCAGCTTCATTTCACTGTCGTGCAGCGCTATTTCGATAGGATCCTCGAACTCGATAACTATCCCGAAATGGGGAAACTCGAATACCGGCGACAGCGTTTCGATGTCGCATTTGTAGTGGCTGGCGATCCGGTCACCGTAATTGGGAATTGCCACCTTGGCCGTGTAGCCCACTCCCGCAAATTCTCCTTTGAACGATGAGCCGGGGTCCTTAAGCAGGTTCGATAGGCAGGCAGGATCGAAATCGACTTCCATTTCTAGCAACCTAGCTTGGAGAGTTTTTGCACCTCGGCAAGAACTGAAGTGCGCAGGTGTGCCGCAATCGTCTCAACATCCTGCTGCAAGGCCAAGAGCGGGGGAGCCTCATCCGGTAGATTTGGCTCGAGCGAAAAAGTCGTGTTCGTATTGTCATCTTCGGAGAAGGTTAGAACCACCTGCCAAGGTACGTTGAGATGGCCCTTTACACGCAATTCCGAAACAGCACTGGCCAAAACACGCAAGTGTACGACCGAACTACAATAGAACCAGACGCGTGGCACCTTCCAAAGCTTACCATCAGGTCCATTATGGCCTTCGCAAGACCAGCAAGGCTGAAAAACCTCCAGGCGCTTCAGCTCGAATACCAACGGCGCAATGTTATGTTCAACCGGATGCTTTTCTGGATCGGTTGATATTATCCGGGGAATATCCGGACAGTCGCGGCTGCAAACACGTGTGCCTGCTTTCGGACAGTTCGGCGCACAAACCGGCGAACCATCAGCACCACTACAGAGAATCTCATCGAGATCGTCGCGAACCTGGGTCGGGCGTCCCCGCCCCTGTTTGCTGCCTTCGATCTTCATTGTAATCGTGTCCTCAACTATCTGGAGCTGGGCACATTAAGCGGCGACGTCTAAAGCAAATTCGGTAATATCGGAGATGAGGCCCTCGGCGTTTGCGTAAGCCTCGGAGGCGCGGCCAAAATCATCTTCCTGCGAGAACAGGCCTTCGGCGGCTTCCTCAGCCTCTTCCTGTTTTTCCTTACGGAGTTCCACTTGCGCTTCGATCTTAGCTGCCCGCGCCTCGGCAGCGACCCGACTATCTTGGGCTGATGGTTCCGCCGGCGCCATCGCCGCACGGATGACAATTTCCATCTTGGCAATCGTCGCGCTCGGATTGCCGGGAATTGGAGACGCGTCTATCTGTACTTCACCCGAGACCGCGTACATGCGGCCATCCGGTCCGCGCTCATATTCATAAGTCGGCGAACTGGCATACGGTCCGCCCGCGCGCGCATGGGCTTGCTCGTGAGCACGTACCTCGCGGTCGCGCTCTTTGAGCCGCTCCACTTCCTTTTGCTGCTCTTCGGTAAGCTCGCCCGGATTGGCCGTTTTGGCGGATTCCTGACCGCCCAACGCCCGGCTTTGCGCGCTGGCGACGCTTTGGAATGCGGCTATCGCTGGGTTCACACTAGAGATCATCGCACCTACCTGGGCGGGGATCCCGCTGCAGCACCGGGCTGCACGGACATTGAAATAAACTTGTACTAAATGCCGGTTAACAACTGGTTTCGGAGCCTGCCGAGGCCTTAAAACCCGCGGAAAACTGACGAAATTCGGCCACTAGGGCCTCATACACCGGCCGTTTGAAATCAACGATCAGGCTCGCCACATCGTCCAGCTCGACCCACCGCCAGGCATCAAACTCGGGCTTTTCGACACCATGGATATCGATTTCATCGTCAGACCCGAGAAAGCGGAAGGCGAACCATTTCTGCATTTGCCCGCGATACTTACCGCCCCATGCCTTCGCCGCCAGTTCGGGGGGTAGATCGTATTTCAGCCAACCGGCCGCTTCTGCCAATAGGACCACATTGGCACTGCCGATTTCTTCGTTCAGTTCACGCAACGCTGCGTCTGCGGGATCCTCACCCGGGTCGATCCCGCCCTGGGGCATTTGCCAAGCTCCCGGCATGTCGATGCGTTGACCCGCCCACACTTTGCCAGTCGGGCTGAACAGCATCGCACCAGCACACAAACGGTAGTGAACGGGGTCGGGCCGATCGGCTCTGAGCGTCACCGGTCCGCCTGACGGTCCAGGACGGCAGAAACCGGAGCAAGTACGATTCCCTTGCCGTTAAGCGTTGCAGCCCACGCGCGAATCCGGTCGATGGTTACCGGGAATGCCTGACCAATGCCGACCGACACGCCAACTTCCTGGGCAATACTCTCGAGTTCAGCCAAGCGTGCTTCGACCGTGGTCCGGGATACCTCGCGGGCATCGAGGAAGCGGTCGTTTATCGCCCGCGGAACATTTTGTTCAGTCGCTAAAACTGTCGCCACGCTGCGCGCAGAAACCCGCGCATCGACAAACGCCAGCCCCCGATGCTGCAGGGTTGTCATGATCGGCAGCATCGCTTCGCGTGACGTCGTGAAACGCGAGCCCATATGGTTGAGTAAACCCACATAACCGCTCACCCGCGACAACGCCCATTCCAGACGCTCGACATTTTCTTCCGGCGCATAAGCAACAAATAATGCCCGCGGTCCCGGGTCGCTGGCGGGGAAATCAACTGGCTCCATCGGCAGGTTGAGCAGCACCTCATGGCCAGCGGCGCGGGCTAAGCGAATCCACTGCTGTAGATCGTCGGCGAACGGCTGAAAAGCCAAACTTACGCCGCCAGGCAACCCCTGGATCGCGGCCTGGGTTGCCGCCCCCGAAAGCCCCAGCCCGCTCATGATAATAGCGATACGAGGCCGCGTGTCCCGATTATCGAAAGGCCGGGCGTAGACTTGCCACGGCAAGCGGCCATCGTCGCCGATCCGCGGCAGCGGCCCGGCAGCGGTTTGCTCGATGAGTCCAGGGTCGGGAGCCGGCGGTAAAATACCGGTACCTTCAACTGCAGGAGGCGGTGGGGGAGTTGGTACCGCCGCCACTTGCGGCGGCGCACTATCTTCCGCCTGTTGGGAACTGTCAGCCTGCACCACTTCGGCTGGAGACGGCAGCTCTTCAGATGCTTCAGGTTGCGCTGCCTCAGGCGCCGGCGCAGCCGCCGCAGCCTCAGTGGCCGGCTCGCCGTCCGGTGGCGATTCTTCCGCAGCCGTCTCAACGATTTCTGGGCCATCCGGCTTTGCAGCCGTTCCGGTTTGCGCCTCTGGCGTAGCAGCCGGATCAACGCCCGGTTGCTCGGCCTCAGCTACTTGCTCAGCCTCGATTCCTGAACCGACTACGATAAGGAACAGCAAGGCCCCCGCGACGATCGCCAGCAACCCCGACAAGGCCAAGGGCAACCGGGCGGGACCGCCCCACCTCGAGCGAACTTCCTGTCTGGAATCGCTCACCACCGCTCAGGCTTCTCGCAGGCGATCAGGAAAACCTCAGTTGGTAACGCGAACGTTGTACAGCGAAATACCCTTCAACAGGTCAACCGCTCGCGCCAACTGATAGTCGGTCGTGCCCGCATCCGGTCCGCCAGCTTCATCGCCGCCATCCGGCGCACCAGAGTCACCATCACGCGCGTTGCGTAAATCCTCTTCGCGAACCCTGGAAGGCTCATCGACCGTTTCGATCCTGGCCTGTTGAACCACGATATCCGGGGTAACGCCGGTTTGTTGGATCGACCGCCCGCTCGGCGTGAAGTAAGCGGCCGTCGTCAACCGCATCGCGCCATGCCCGGGGATTGGCATGATCGTTTGAACGGAGCCTTTGCCAAAGGACTGCAAGCCCATGATCACCGCGCGACGATGATCTTGAAGGGCGCCGGCGACGATCTCGGACGCGGATGCGGAACCCCCATTGATGAGAACCACCATCGGCAATCCATTGATCAGATCGCCTGCTTTAGCATTGAAGCGCTGCGCGTCACCCTCGCCCCGGCCGCGCGTCGATACAATTTCGCCCCGCTCGAGAAATGCGTCAGATACCTTAATTGCCTGATCGAGCAGTCCACCCGGGTTGCGCCGTAGATCAAGCACCAATCCGATCATGCTGTCACCGAGTTCGTCGCGCAGCTTCGCGATTTCGCGCTTCACGCCAACGTCGGTCTGCTCGTTAAACGTGGTAACGCGCAAATATCCCACCTCGCCCTCAACGCGGCTGCGCACCGACTGAATGCGAACGACGTCGCGCGTCACCGTTACGTCGAACGGCTCTCTGCCTTCGCGGCGGATCGTGAGCTTGATATCGGACCCGACGCGGCCGCGCATCTTCTCGACCGCATCCGCCAAATTCAGGCCAAGGACGGTTTCGCCGTCCAGGTGCGTGATGAAATCACCCGCTTCGATGCCGGCGCGCGCCGCCGGCGTATCGTCGATCGGCGAGACCACCCGCACAAAGCCTTGCTCCATCGTGACTTCAATGCCCAGCCCACCGAATTCGCCACGGGTCTGCACCTGCATATCGCGGAAACTTTCCTCGTTTAGATAGCTCGAATGGGGATCGAGCGACTGAAGCATGCCGTTAATCGCCGACTCAATGAGCTCTTTGTCCGCCGTTTCATCGACATAGAACGAGCGGACCCGCTCGAAGATGTCGCCAAAAAGTTCTAGCTGACGGAATGTCTCTTCATTGTCCGCAGCGGGGGCAGCTGCCGGGAAAGCCATCAACAACGTCAAAACTGACATTATTTTCAATAGATTACGCATTATCCACGTGTCCTGTCGGTGCGAGCCGCCATCCACGGCAGCGGGTTGATCGGTTGTCCGTCGCGCCGAAGCTCGACGTACACAGTTGTTCCCCCGGTTTGCCTTACCGCGCCGCCAGCTTGCCCCTTGGCGGCCCGGCTCTCCCCTTTTAAAGTGTTATTGACCGCCTCGCCACCAGCAACCCCGACCGGCTCACCGGCCAATACCCATTGGTTAATCTGTGCATCAAGGCGTTCCAGCCCGGCGATCAGCGAATGATATCCCTCGCCATGATCGATGATCAAGATACGACCAAAACTGCGAAATTCGCCAGAAAATACGACGCGTCCCTCCCAAGGGGCCACGACAACCGCCGCTGGGCGCGTTTTCCACGTCACCCCATGCGTTTTTCCGCCAGTATCGGTGCGCGCGCCGAATTTCTTGACCACGGAGCCTTGTGCCGGCGGGGTCAACTGACCGCGAGCGGTCGTGATCGGCGGTAGCGCCGGTGTAGCAATCAAATTGTCCGGAGGAACTGGCTGAGCATCGCCCGGTTGAGGTTTCGGTTGCGGCACGGCGGTTGCGCTCCGGTTCAACCGCGCGAGTAACTCTTCCAGGCTTTTCGCCTCGCCTACGAGCTTGGCGATGCGTTTCTCCGCCGATTTTCGCGCGCTTTCCGTTTGTTTGAGCGCACGGTTTTTCGCTGCCGTGAGTTCACCGAGCCGTTCCTGCTCACGTCCCAACGCCACGCTCGCCACTTGCAGTTCTTCGCGCTTAGCCGTGATCTCCCGGCGCAATGCGGCAATTTCATCCAATTGGCTTTTGAGAATCTTGGTTTGCACCTCGATTTGCGGCAGAGCGGTGCGAATCAAAAGGCCACTGCGGATGACATCATTGGGATCGCCTGGGCTGACGATGAGCGCCGCGGCCGGGCGTAACGACAAACGCTGCAGTGCCGCCAACGTGTTTCCCAGCTGATCTTTGCGTTCGTTCAACGCTTCGATTTTCTCTTTGTTCTCAGCGGCGAGCTCTTGCAAATCCGCCTCGAGTGACGAAATCGCCGCTTCATGGGCCTGTGCCGCCGCGGCCGCCGCGCTCAACTCTGTTCGCAGCCGATCCAGTTCGCCGGCTTGCTTCGAGGCTTTGTCATCAAGCGAGGCTTTTTTCGAACGGTCACGCTCCAGGTTCGCGCGAACCGCGTCCAACCGCTCGCGGGTCGCCGATGGATCGTCGGCAGCAAGCGCGCCGCCTCCCCAAAGGCTCGCGGCCACAGCGGCCGCCACCAATGTCGGTGCCGCAAATAGACGGGGCAGATGGAAGGCTGGTGTAATCGGCTAGTCCTCTAGGTAGTAATGACGCTTCTTTTCGCCGTCTTCGAAGTCAAATACCAGCGGTTTTCCGGTCGGCAGTTCAATATTGGGAATATCTTCGGCATCGTACTCACCAATTATTACCAAAACCGCACGCAAACTGTTGCCATGGGCAGCGACGAGCACGTTCTCGCCTGCCGCGACATGGGGCCAGATTTCGGCCTCGAAATAGGGACGGACCCGCACCACCACGTCCGCTAGGCTCTCGCCGCCGGGCGGCTTGATCTCGTAGCCCCGGCGCCACAAATGCACTTGCTCGTCACCGTATTTTTCCGCCGTCTCGGCTTTATTCAAGCCCACTAGGTCGCCATAGTCGCGTTCCCTCAGCGCGTCGTCCTGCGTCAACTTCCAACCTCCACCGTTCTTGATCGAACCGACGTCAGCACCCGCTGCTTCGGCCTCATCCAACGCCAGTTGGGCGGTCCGGCGCGCGCGCGTCAAGGTCGAGGTGAAGACCCGGTCGAGGTGAATATCCTTAATCAAGCGGCCCGCTTTCTTTGCCTCGGCCTCGCCCTGCGGCGTCAGGTCTACGTCCTTCCAGCCGGTGAAACGGTTTTCCAGGTTCCATTGGCTTTGGCCATGACGCAGGAGAATCAGATGGTTCATGAGACTACTTTGCCTATACACAAAAGGTTGATCAAACGAGCCAGGATATAGCGCAGAACCTTGAGTCTGTCGCGTTGCCACGGCTAGTCGCGATGATAGGGATGGCCTGAGACAATTTGCTGCGCGCGATAAAGCTGCTCCGCCAATAGCCCCCGCACAAGCAAATGGGGCCACGTTGCCTCGCCCAGCGATAACACCTTATCTGCGCCATTGCGCAGTTCATCGGTCAAACCATCGGCGCCGCCGATGAGGAAAACGACATCGCGGCGCGCATCTTCCTGCAAGCTGCGCAAAAGGCTCGCGAACTCCCGGCTCGTCTGCTGCTTGCCGCGCTCGTCCAGCGCGACCACGAAGGCACCGTCAGGAATAGCTTGCTGCAATAATACCGCCTCAGCCTCCATTACTCGGTCTGGCGCCACACGACGGCGGAGGTCTTGCTCATGGAGGGTGACCGGCCATTGAGTGACGCGATCAGCATAGTGCTTGTAAAGGGCCGCCTCGGGACCCGAGCGGGCGCGTCCGATTGAGGCAATATGAATGCGCATCTGCGCCCCGACTCTGGTTTGCGGCGTGTCGGCGGCACCGCCGCAGCAGCGATCGCTAGTCCACCGGTACTTCCGTCACACTGCGGTCAACGACGCCCGATTCCCATAGTTTTTCGAGATCGTAGTAAGCCCGCACCTCGGGCCGAAACAAATGCACGATAACGTATCCCGCGTCGATCAGGATCCAATCCTTATTCTCGCGGCCTTCGCTCTGCAAATCACGCACGCCGGCGCGTTTTAGTTTTGTGAGAAGATGTTCTGTTACCGCGTCCACATGCCGGGCAGACCTTCCGCTGGCAACCACCATATACTCAGCGATGTCTGTTTTGCCGGCCAGGGGAATTACTTTAACGTCGTTAGCCTGATCGTCATCCAATGATTCTTCGACCAGTGCCAGGATTTTTTCCGCCATCTCAGGCGAACTCTGTACCCGTGTCGCTTCTATGATCGTGTCCTCTTTCGCAAATTGGTCCTCCCCGTCTGAACCTTTAACTGTTGGGCCAGTCTCCCGACCGGCGAATGTCCGTTGCCGCCGCCGGATGCCGGCGCAACGGCAGAAAAATCCAGGCCGGCGGCGTTTGATCGGCCAGGATAGCCGCCCGTTCAGCCGACAACCGGCGGGCCCGAAATCGGCTCGCTGCTATACCAGCCAAGGCCCCAAAATCATAGGTTTCGCGCGCAAATACCGCAATGGAGACCGTATTAAATATTTGCGTCCAACGCCGCCATTGGGGCATTTGCGCCAAATTATCGGCGCCCATTAACCATACGAAGCGCGTTGCCGGAAACCGCTGCTGAAGGCGCGCCAGCGTATCCACCGTGTAGCGGGTGCCAAGTTCAGTCTCAATGGTCGTGACCCGGATTCGCGGATGACGCGCTAGTGCCTGAGCAGAGGCCGCGCGTTGCGCCAGCGGCGCCATCCCACTCGATTCTTTCAAAGGGTTCTGCGGCGATACCAGCCACCAAACCGCGTCGAGTTGGAGGCGTTTCAAGGCCTCGCAGCTAATATAAAAGTGTCCGTCATGCGCGGGGTTGAACGATCCCCCCAGCAGCCCAATCCGCTGGCGGCCGCCACACATCACACCATCGAGGTTGGGCACTGTCAGGGCCGCAGCTGCCCGGCGCCGCGAACGACGTATTTGTAGCTGGTAAGCTGCTCGGCGCCGACCGGACCCCGCGCATGAAGCCGACCCGTCGAGATGCCGATTTCCGCCCCCATACCGAACTCGCCACCGTCGGCGAACTGGGTCGAGGTGTTGTGCATGACAATGCCGCTATCAACC
The DNA here is from genome assembly GCA_965267185.1 of Alphaproteobacteria bacterium. Taxonomy (GTDB): domain Bacteria; phylum Pseudomonadota; class Alphaproteobacteria; order UBA6615; family UBA6615. The sequence goes on from OZ253937.1 coordinate 2,498,527, forward strand.
CTGTCGAGAAACCGGACCGCCGTCGGAACATCGTCGGTCACGATGGCATCGGTATGGTTGGAACCGTGCTGGTTGATGTGATCGATCGCGCTGTCGACGCCGTCAACAACTTTCACCGACACGATGGAATCCAGATATTCGGTGTCCCAATCTTCGTCGCTCGCCGCCGCGATACGCCCATCAACACTCTGCGCCGCGTCGTCGCCGCGAACTTCGCAACCGGCTTCCGTCAAATCGTCGACAATTGGCCCAAGCAATTCGGGCACCACCGAACGGTCGATCAGAACCGTCTCCGTCGCACCGCAAATGCCCGTACGCCGCATCTTGGCGTTGAGCACGATCGAGCGTGCCATATCGGGTTGCGCTTGCTCGTGCACATAGGTGTGGCAAAGCCCCTCAAGGTGGGCGAACACCGGCATGCGGGCTTCCGCCTGCACACGCTCGACAAGCGATTTGCCGCCGCGCGGAACGATAACGTCGATGAACTCGCTCATGCTCAACATGGCGCCGACCGCCGCACGGTCGGTCGTCGGCGGCGCTTGCAGGCACGTTTCGGGGAGCCCAGAGGCGGTAAGCCCCTGGCGTAAACATTCGAGTATGACGCCGGAGGTATGGAAGCTTTCGGATCCGCCACGGAGGATCGCAGCATTACCGGCCTTCAGGCAAAGACCGCCGGCATCCGCCGTAACGTTGGGCCGGGATTCGTAAATCACGCCGATGACGCCGAGCGGCACCCGGATGCGCGCGATTTTCAAACCGTTCGGCCGCTCCCATTCGCCGAGCACCGTGCCGACCGGATCGGGCAGCGCCGCAACTTCTTCGAGCCCACGTGCCATGGCTTCGATCCGCTTGTCATCGAGAATCAACCGGTCGAGCAAGGCACCGCTAATTTGCTTCTGCTCCGCCGCTTCCACGTCGGTCGCGTTGGCAGCCAGAATATCGTCGCGGCGGTCGCGAATGGCCGCCGCAGCGGCGCGAATGGCTGTCTCTTTATCCGCACTCGTCGCCCGCGCTAATTCGCGCGCCGCCGATCGGGCAGCCGCGCCCATCTCGCTCATAATCGCGGCGATGTCGGCGTTTTCGGTTATGTCGTGCGCAACAGTCATGGTTTCACACCTTTTAAATGGCGCTATCAGTGAAAATAGTCAATTTGGACGGCAAGTTCATCTCGTTTGGCTCGACCGCCCGTTCGCCTGCGTCCCTAGCCAGATTCCGGCTAGAATAAGCACCCCACCCAACGCGGTCGGCCAGCCGAACCCTTCGCCGAAATAGAGCCAGCCGAATAGAGTGGCGAAGACCGGTTCGCCCAGCAACGTAACCGCCAGCAGGGTCGGCGGGATCGCCCGTACCGCCCAATTGTATCCCGTGTGCCCGATTACCTGGCTTACCAGCGCGACCGCGACGAGCGCCCCATATGTCGCCGCTGTCAGGCCAGCCACCGGCAAACCCAAGACAACCACTGCAATCCATAGCAGCACCGCCGCGCCGCCATAGACCAGGGTCACGAACGGCAACAGGGCAACATCCTGCCGTGCCTTCTGGGCAAACAACAAGAAGCCCGCGAAACACAGGCCGCCCACCAGCGCTAGGAAATCGCCAAACAACGACGTATCACCATCAGCGGCGCTGCCGATGGCGATAACGATGCTGCCGGTAACGGCCAGGCCAATGCTGAACCACGTTAAACGGCCCGGCGGCACCCGCAGGATGAGTAGGCCGTAAAGTCCGAGCCAGACCGGGTTAAGCGTGACCAGCACGACCGAGTTGGCGATCGACGTAAAATCGAGCGAGGCGATCCACGTTGCGAAGTGCAGCGCCAGGAAGACGGACGCGCCGGCGATAAGCTTTAGCTGCCGTCTGGTGAGGGCGCGAAGATCCCGGTGAGCGATCAACAGTGTGATCGGCGCCAGCACCAGCGTTGCAATAGCGAGCCGGAAGGCAGCGATGACAATCGGATCGGCGTCGGCCAGGCGGATGAAAATCGCGCCATGGCCCACGCTCACCAGCGCAACCGTCATGACCGTTACATAGACTGCGGTCGGGTGGTCGCTATCAGCCTGCCGCAAGCCCCCCCTCCCTAACCCTCCCCCTCGCTGGGGGGAGGGAATGACTATGAGGCGCGGCTAGGATCCTCCCTCCCCCCTTGAGGGGGAGGGATGGGGTGGGGGGTTCTGGAAAATGAATGGCAACAGCCACTAGCTCAAGACCAGATCGTCGCGGTGGATCATCTCTTCGCGCCCACGGTAACCCAGCACCGCTTCGGTCTCGCTACTCTTGAGCCCACTAATGCGGTTTGCGTCACTGCTGGAATAGGCGCTCAAGCCGCGCGCCAGTTCTGCGCCATCCTCGCCGCGCACAATTACCGGATCGCCGCGTTCGAAGATGCCCTCGACTCCAACAATACCAGCCGGCAGGAGGCTCTTGCCGGCCGCCAACGCCTTTGCTGCACCGGCGTCGACGACAATCGTGCCGACCGGATTCAGGCTAGCCGCGATCCATCGCTTGCGCGCCGTTTGCGGTTCGCCCTGGGGAATGAACCAGGTGCAAGTGGCGTCGCCATCGAAAGCGTTCAGGGGCTCGGCAATACGGCCATCACCAATGGCCAAGCGGCACCCGGCCTGCATAGCGATGCGCGCGGCCTCGATCTTGGTCACCATGCCGCCCGAGCCGTCCTCGTTGGATGTCGCCCCGGCCATCGCCTCGATCTCAGCAGTAACGGCACGGACTTCGCCAACATGGCTGGCGGTACTGTCGTGCGCCGGGTCGGCAGTATAGAGCCCATCGATGTCGGACAAGATCACACAAGTATCGGCGCTCACCATCTGAGCGACCCGTGCGGCCAGGCGGTCGTTATCGCCGAAGCGTATTTCATCGGTGGCGACCGTGTCGTTTTCGTTGATCACGGGAATCACACCCAGCCTCAAAAGCGTTGCGATGGTGGACCGCGCATTGAGGTAACGGCGGCGGTCCTCGGTGTCGTCCGCGGTGAGCAAAATCTGCGCCACCGGCACGTCGTGGCGCGCCAGCGCCTCCTGCCACGCATGGGCGAGGCGCACCTGACCCGTCGCGGCAGCCGCCTGACTTTCCTCCAGACGAAGTGCCCTGTTGCGCGGACCGCGCGCCAACCCGAGCAGCCGCCGGCCCACCGCGATAGCGCCCGACGACACGATCAGGATTTCTGTTCCGGCCTTACGCAGTTCGGCCACGTCGGCGGCCAGCGCTTCGATCCACTGGGTATGGAGGTTGCCATCATCGTCGGCCAGCAAGGCCGAGCCGATTTTGATCACCAGGCGCCGGCTATCGCGGATCGATAGCGCGCCATTGCCCGTCACTTCGATCATTGGGCAGCTTCTGGTGTCGGCTCGTCCCAGGACGGTCCGCTATCGATTGTTTCGGCCTTGACGATATGGCGCCGCAGCGCCCGCAAGGCGTCAGCGACATTGCGCCCGGACACGCCGGATATCGCCAGGACTTCCTGGCCTGCGACTTCGGAGAGCCGTTCCCGAATTTCCACGGCGGCTTCCTCGGTCAACGCGTCAACCTTGTTGAGGGCAACGATTTCAGGCTTCTCGGTGAGCCCGCCGCCATAAGCGACTAATTCATCGCGGACGGTTTTGTAAGCCTCGACCGCGGCGTCCGCACCCACCGTGCCATCGACCAGATGCAGCAACACCCGGCATCGCTCCACGTGCCCCAAAAAGCGGACACCGAGTCCTTTTCCCTCATGCGCCCCTTCGATCAACCCCGGAATGTCGGCGAGCACAAATTCCGCATCATCGGCGCCGACGACACCGAGCGCCGGGTGCAGCGTGGTGAACGGATAGTCGGCAATTTTCGGCGTCGCCTGCGTTACCGCCGCGAGAAATGTCGACTTACCGGCATTGGGCAGACCGACAAGCCCGGCATCGGCGATCAGCTTGAGCCGCAGCCACAGCCACGCTTCTTCGCCCGGCCAACCGGTATCGGCGCGGCGCGGCGCTTGATTGGTCGCGCTCTTGAACCGGGTATTGCCACGGCCGCCATCGCCACCATGGGCGATCACCATGCGCTGGCCGACTTCGGTCAAATCGGCGATGACGGTTTGCTTATCCTCGGCGAGAACCTGGGTCCCGACGGGCAGTTTCAGGACGACGGGCGGCGCGGCAGCGCCGCTACGGTCTTTGCCCTGCCCATCCTGGCCACGCTTGGCCTTGAAGTGCTGCTGGTAGCGGTAGTCGATCAGCGTGTTAAGCCCGCCGACACATTCGACGACAACGTCGCCACCGCGGCCGCCATCGCCGCCATCGGGACCACCGAACGCAACATTTTTCTCGCGGCGAAACGATACGCAGCCGTTTCCGCCGTCACCGGAACGGACGTAAACCTTCGCCTCGTCGAGAAATTTCATCGCCCAGAGATCCTAGATATGCGGTCTCAGAATAAATAACGGGGAGATCAGTTGCCCAATCTCCCCGAACAAACACTCGGCCTCGCGGCAGCCGTTCTAGGCCGGCGGCTCAACCGACACGAAAGCACGCCCGCCACGGCCGCGGTTGAACGTGACGCGGCCTTCGACCAGAGCGAACAGCGTGTGGTCCTTACCCATGCCGACATTGTCGCCGGGATGAAACTTGGTGCCGCGCTGGCGGACGATAATGTTGCCGGGGATCACGTCCTGCCCGCCATACTTCTTGATGCCGAGGCGCCGGCCGGCCGAATCACGGCCGTTGCGTGAGCTGCCGCCTGCTTTTTTATGGGCCATCGTTGATTACTCCTTGTCGCCGGTGCTCTTGGAACGCGTCGTCGTGCGCTTTGCGGCCGGTTTCTTCGCGGCGGGCTTTTTCGCCGCCGGTTTCTTCGGTGCAGCCTTCTTAGCCGTGGTCGCCTTAGCTGCGGGCTTCTTCGCCGCCGGCTTTTTCGCGGCAGGTTTTTTAGGTGCCGCTTTCTTGGCCGCTGGCTTCTTCGCCGCCGGTTTGGCCGCGGGCTTCTTCGCTGCAGGTTTTGCTGCTGGCTTCGCGGCTGCCGGTTTGGCTTCTTCGGCGGGTGCCGCGTCAGCCTTTTCGGCCTTGTCTTCTGTGGTCTTCGCCTTGGCGGCGCGTTTCGGCGTCGCTTTCGCCTTGCCGGTTACATCAGTAATGCGCAGAACCGTAACATCCTGGCGGTGGCCTTGGGTCCGGCGATAGCCCTTCCGGCGCTTTTTCTTAAAGACGACGATCTTGTCGCCACGAGTCTGCTCCAGGACCTCGGCGCTTACTGCCGCCCCCTCGACGATCGGCGTCCCGACGGTGCTCGATTTATCGTCATTAAGCATCAATACGGGCGCGAGCGAGATCGTGCTGCCGGGATCGCCCTCGAGCTTTTCCACGGCCAGAATATCGCCATTGGCGACCCGGTACTGCTTTCCGCCGGTTTTGATAACTGCATACATAGCGTTTGGTCCAATTGGGCGCTACAGCCGCGCTAGGCCCGCAGCCGCCACACCGAAATTCGTTCGGAAAAACAACGCGGACCGCCGGATTCCACAGCTGCCCGTCTTGCGGGCCGGACTATACGCCGCCCGCCGCCGCTGTCAACTATTGTCGCACAGGCGGAAGCCGCCATTTTCTCATGTTTACAGCGGCTTGCGGCGGCCTTGGCGCTTGCGTTATACGAGGCACGCTTCGCTCGCGGGCTCGGATCCCGTGACCGGGCCCTTAGCGGAGGGGTGCCGGAGTGGTTGAACGGGGCGGTCTCGAAAACCGTTGTGCCTTATGGGTACCCAGGGTTCGAATCCCTGTCCCTCCGCCATAAATCTGAAAAGATTGCCCGGCATACGCCGGCACCGTGATGCCGGCGAGCGGTGTCAGCCGCGTCGACTTTCGCCAAAGACAAATTGTTTTGACAACGCTCCGGCGCACCACATACTTGCGCGAGATGGGGTTTTGCAGACAACGGTCGCCGTTCACGTCCCAGCGCGGTTAGCGCATATCGGTCCCGTTGCTGCATCGATCTTTAGTTCCGAGCCGGCGGCGCAATGAAGATTTTGGAGACGGATGTCGCGATTGTCGGCGGCGGTGCAGCAGGATGCTATGCCGCGCTTAAGCTCGCCGAGAAACAGGTAAAGTCCGTCATCGTCTGCAAAGGGCTTGTCGGCAAAAGCGGCGCGTCGATCTTCGCCGGTAATCTTGTTCTGTCGGGAAAATTGCTCGGCAACAGCGACGAACAGGCTAAAAACACCGCCGAATTCCTGATCAAATATCACAATCAGTTCCTGATCGATCAGAACTGGGCGCGCCGGTGCGGCGCGTGGATCGAGAACACTTACTATGCCGAGCTCGAGGAAGCGGGCCTCTACTTCCGGCGCGATGATGCCGGGTCGATGGTCGTTAGTCCTGGCAAGATCAGAAGCGTCGCTGCAAATACACAAGGCAACTCCGGCGTTCCATTCATGGATCTGCGCCGCAAGCAGATCATGAAGGCCGGTGTTCGAACGGTCGAAGAGACGACCGTCACCTCGCTTCTGCACAAGCCGGACGGTTCGATCGGCGGCGTTTTCGGCCTCGACTACATTACCGGCGAATATGTCGTCGTTCTCGCCCGCGCGGTCATCCTCGCCACCGGCTACTCCGACCGATTGCATCAACGCTCGACCGGCACAAGGGAGATGTCGGCCGACGGGATCGCAATGGCGTGGCGTGCGGGCGCCAATCTCGTCAACCTGGAAATGCAGTGGTGGCACACCAATGACGTGGCCCACCCGCCTTCCTGGCAACGCATGCAGATATATCCCAACCCGATACTCGGTTCCGAAAAGTCGGCCCGGATGGTGAATGGCGAGGGCGAAGAGTTCTTCAATCAACAGGTTGACGACCCGATGGCGTTCGGACCCTACACGGTCCAACTCAAGGCCCTCGTCAAACAAGTACGCGCCGGCAAGGCGTCTTACGAAGGCGGCTACTATGCGGGTTTCGACCATACCGAACCCGGCGAAGTGGAAGCCTATACGACTTATGGCAAACCATTTCGCCAGGTCGGCCTCGACCCGATGAAATCGCTGTTGGAGACCGCCGTCACCGCCCACTACCGGCAAGGTGGCGTGCAGGTGGATACGGAGACCATGCGCTCCTCCCTACCCGGGCTTTATGTCGCCGGCGGGCTGGCGGGCCATAGCAACGGGCTGATCGCGTTGGCCACCTTCGACGGCAAGACCGCCGCGGATGGCGTGGCGGAGGCAATCGATGGTTTAGCTATGTGCACGATGCCGGAGACCGAAGCCGAGGCGGAACGGGAGCGTTTGGAGCAGCTATTCGGCGGCACCAAGGAAGGGCCCACACCGCTTCAGGTCAAAGAAAAGATTCGGCGCATCATGTGGGACAGAGTCGGCGTGGAAAAGGACGACGCCAGCCTGCGCGCCGCGTTGGACGAGCTCGACCAATTGCGCGCACTGGAGCTGCCGCGGATGCAAATCGGCAATCCGACCCGGCAAGTCAACTACGAATGGCTGGACGCCATCGACGTCCACAATATGCTCGACGCCGCCGAGCTGATCACTCACGCCTCCCTCGAACGGCGTGAAAGCCGCGGCCCGTTCATTCGCACCGACTTTCCCGAGATGGACAACAAAAACTGGCTCGCCGCCAACGTCATGATCAAAACTGACAACGGGTTCCGGTTCGAGCAAAAGCCCTACGATCTGCCGTTTTTTGCGCCAGACTTTGAACGCCGCGACAACTTGATGGTTCCGTGGTGACCGGCGCTAATCAGCGAAAGCCTCGCGTTACATGGATGTGATTAACGCCAGAACCATTGGGCAGACCGAAAACTCGGATTCGCTTCTGGCCCGCAACAATCGGCTCGCGGTTGGCGACACCGTCACCGTCGAGATCCAACGTTATGACGGCACCGCACAATGGTTCGAGACCTTCGAAGTGCCATACACCAAGTCGATGCGTATTCTCGATGCGCTCAATCATGTCGCCGAGCATCATGTACCCGACCTCGCCCATCGCTGGTTCTGCGGATCCAAAATGTGCGGCACGTGCGCCGTGCGCATGAACGGGCGGGAAGTGTTGGCCTGCTGGGAAGCGGTCGAGCCGACCATGCGGATCGAACCCCTGAGAAATCTACCGTTGATCCGCGATCTCGTTGTCGACCGAAGGCCCTACGAGGCACGCGTCGCAAACCTAGAGCCCTGGATCGAGCGGCCATCGGTATATACCGGCTTCCCGGAACCGCTTTCGCACCGGGACATGGCAAACGCCTCGAAAGCGATCGATTGCATCGGCTGCATGTCCTGCTATTCCGCCTGCCCGGTCATCGGTCTGGGCGATCTCACCAATTTCGCCGGCCCGGCGCCTTTGGTTCAATTTGCCCAAACGGCGCTCGACGTGCGCAACGATCCAGCCAACGTCGCCAGCGCCATTGCACAAACGGGAATCTTCAACTGCGTATCCTGCTACAAGTGCGAAGAGGTATGTCCGGCTCGAATTCCCATCGTGACGAACGTGATCGAGCCCTTAAAGGCAAAAGCCGCCCAACTCACACCGGCGATGGCGAGCCACTCCCTCACCTTCCGTAGCATCATCGAATCGCGGGGCAGGATCGATCCAACGTTGCTGCTCATCCGGGTTCAGGGGATACGCGTCCTCCGCAGCGTACTGCAGGGGATGAGACTACTCCGCCGAGGCAAAATCAGGCCGCTACGCACAATCTTCAAAGCCAAAACCGCCGCCGCGACGGCGGCAGCGAAAATTCTCGGCACGAAAGGGACACCTTAATGAAGTTCGCCTACTACCCCGGCTGTTCCGCCAAAAGCACCTGCGCCGAGCTCAACGTCGCCATGCACAGGGTCGCGGCGGCCCTCGGGCTCGAACTGACCGAACTTCACTCGGCCACTTGCACCGGCGCGCGGGAAATTCGCGCAATCGATCCCGTCGGTTTCGTTGCCTTGAACGTGCGGATACTGGCTCTGGCGGAGAGCCTGGAAATGCCCTTGATGACGATCTGCAACACCTGCACGCTCAACCTCATCGACGCCAACACAATGTTTGCCGAAGATGAGGAGCTCGCCCGTCAGGTGAATTTGCGTCTCGCCGACGAAGGGCTGGAGTATCGGGGAACGACGCGGGTGACCCATTTTCTCTGGGTTCTCTTCGAGGATCTCGGCGCCGACTATATCCGCCGCCATATCGTCAACCCGCTGGATGGATTATCCGTGGGCGCGTTCTACGGCTGTCACATTACCCGGCCACCGGCCCGCTACGGCTTCATCGACTCGCGCAATAACCGCTCCCTCGAACAACTTTCCGAAATTCTCGGATGCGAGCCCGTCGACTATTCCGGCCGCACCGAGTGTTGCGGCTTTCATACAGCGGCCCATGACGAGCGCATCGCGATCAAGCTTACCGGAGAGCATATCCAATCGGCCAAGGACAATGGCGCACAAACCATGGTGACCCCGTGCCCGCTATGTCACACCGTGTTGGACAGCTTCCAGAAAGAGATCGAACGCGATCTTGGCATGAAGTTGCAAATGCCGGTGCTGCACCTGCCGCAGCTTGTCGGGCTTGCGCTTGGGTTATCGCCCGACGAGCTTCAGCTCGATAAGCACGTCATCTCGACATATTCGCTCAACGCCTACATCGCACAGCCGGCAGCGAAAGCGGGGTAGCTACAATTCCGCTCAGCGATAACAACGCCGCGCGGCTATCCGCTGTTACGCAGGCCGGCCGATATGCCGTTTATCGTTAGTTGGATGCCCCGCAGAACCTTCGGATCTTCCGACTTGCGCCGGTACTGCTTGAGCAATTCCACCTGAATATGGTTCAGAGGATCGAGGTAGGGAAAGCGGTTTTGAATCGAGCGTTCGAGCAGCGGGTTGCGTTGTAACAACCTGTCGTTGCCGGAAATACGCAACAGAGCATCGATCGACGTGCGCCATTCGTCGCGGATGCGGCCAAAGATCTCGTGGCGTAATTGTTCGTCCTCGACCAATGCCGCATATCGCGACGCAATGGCGATGGAACTTTTGGCCAGAACCATGTCCATGTTGGAGAGCTGCGTGCGGAAAAACGGCCATTCCTGATACATCTTTTGAAGCGAGGTCAAACCATCGTCCGGGTTCTGTTCGAGCCACTTTTCCACGGCCGAGCCAAATCCGTACCAGCCCGGCAGCATGAGGCGGCACTGCGCCCAACTAAATACCCAGGGGATCGCGCGGAGGTCGGCAATTCGGTTGGTCTGTTTTCGCGATGCCGGGCGCGAGCCGATATTCAAGCTCGATATTTCGCTGATTACGGTGGAGGCTCGGAAGTACTCTTCAAAGCCTTCAGTTTCATATACCAAGCCACGGTACGCCGCGTAGGCGTGGGCGGAAAGCTGCTCCATGATTTGGAGATAGCGTTCCTCCGGGGCTTGCCGCTCCGGCTGCAACAACGTCGCTTCCAAGGTCGCCGCGGTCATCGCTTCCAGATTGCGCCGGCCGAGATCGGGATTGGAGTACTTACTGGAGATGATTTCACCTTGCTCAGTCACGCGGATCTGGCCCTGCACCGCGCCGGTGGGTTGCGCGAGAATGGCCTCGTAGCTCGGCCCGCCACCGCGGCCGACCGTACCGCCGCGCCCATGAAACAGGCGCAGCTTGACCTCGTGGCGTTTGAACAGCTCGATCAGCCCGATCTCCGCCCGGTAAAGCTCCCATCCAGACGTTACAAAGCCACCATCCTTGTTACTGTCGGAATAGCCGAGCATCACTTCTTGGACGCCGCCCAGACTGGTAACCAGCGACCGGTATGCCGGAATCGATAGCAACCGGTCCATGATGCCGACGCAGTTGCGCAAATCCTCGATGGTTTCGAAGAGCGGCACGATGTTGATGGCGCTATCGCCATCGGGGCGTACAAGCCCCACCTGCTTGAGCAAAACCGCCAGCTCGAGCAAGTCGGAGACGTCGGTGGTGTTGGAAATGATCGCCGTCGGGATGGCACGGGGCCCGAAAACCCGATGGACATCCGCCGCGGCCTCGAACACGGCGAGCTCACCAGCCGTTGCTTCCGAATATTCCCAGTAGGGCCGAATTAACGAACGTGCCGTTGTGAGCTCCTCGACCAGAAGGCGAACCCTTTCGTCTTCCGCCTTGTTGGCGTAATCGGTGCCGGGCTCTACTGCTTCAAACAGTTCCGCGACGGTGCGTTCATGGACTTCCGAGTTTTGCCGCAGGTCGAGACTCGCCAGATGAAATCCGAAACAATCGACAGCGCGGCGGAGATGGCGAAGCCGGCCATCAGTCAGCGGCGCCGATTTGTTTGTGTCGAGCGAGGCGCGAATAACATCCAGATCGGCCAGAAATTCTGCCGGCGAATCATACGGCTCGGCTTCTCCAATGGGATGGCGCGACGGGGCTGATGAGCCAAATTTCACCGACGTCGCCGCCAACCTCGCATAGAGCCCACTGATCGCGCGGCGGTAGGGTTCCGCTGCCCGGTGCGGCGACTTGTCCGGCGATTTTTCGGCAAGCGTATTCAACTCGTTCGATACGCGCACCACCCGTTCGGAAAGAGATAACTCCCCGCCAAGTTCGTGGAGTTCGTCGAGGTAGAACATGAACGCGCGGGTGCATTGCATCTTCAGCGTCCGGCGCAGCGCATCCGCAGTGACGTAGGGATTGCCATCTCGATCGCCACCAATCCAGCTGCCAATTCTGAGGAACGACCTGATCTCATCCCGCGGACCGTCTGGATCGAGATCACCGAGCCGGTTTTCGAGAGCGGCGTAGAACTTCGGCAGCTCACGAAGAAAGGTGTAGTCGTAATAGGACAACCCGTTTTCCACTTCGTCGCGGACGATCAAGCGGGATTGGCGCAACAAATTGGTCTGCCACACGGTCAGAACCGAGCGGCGCAGCTGATCTTCGATGGCCGCCGCTTCGTCGGGCGTCCAACGGCCACGTTCGCGTTTATCGAGGAGGGCAGCAACCTCCATCTCGTGGCGCATCGTACTTTTGCGGCGAACTTCCGTTGGGTGGGCCGTGAGGACTGGACTCACAAGAGCCGTGTCGAAAAATTCCCGGATCGTCTCAGGTGCAATTCCCGCTTTTTGTGCATGGGCCAAGGCGTTGGCAATGGTGCCGGCCCGCGGCGCGTCCCCGGCAATATCGTGAGCGCGCGTCCGGCGAATGTGATGCTGGTCTTCGGCAATATTGGCCAAGTGAGAAAAGTAGCTATAGGCGCGAACAACTTGCACCGCCTGATCGGGATTTAGCGTGTTGAGAAGCTGCTCAAGATCCCGTTTCGCCGTCTCGTCTTCGTTACGATAAAAGCGGATCGATGTCTGGCGGATATTCTCCACGATATCGAAAATATCCTCGCCTTCCTGCTCGCGAACACAGTCGCCCAATAGGCGCCCGAGAAGACGAATGTCTTCCCGCAACGGCGAATCCTTATCGTTTCCGTCAGTCTCCTGCCGAATTTCCAAGCTCGTATCGGGCGCGCGTTTCATTTCAATCACTATCACAGACGGCGATACCGCCGGCCTTGCATTAAGATTCTCAGAAATCCGTCTTGCCAGTGGGATACCGGCCAAGGATACGGAAGCGCATATCGTTTAGCGTTCATTGTGCGATCATGGCGAGAAGATTCTTAAATAATGTTTCAATATGAAACGCCGCTTGGAAAGTCGCCGTCGACCCGTTAGGTAGGTCGCTGATCCAAACGAAGTTGGTTTTACCATGCGTTCTCTCTGCATCGGCTCGGCCACTGTCGACATTATCGTGTTGGTTAGAAGCAGCGATGTGGAACGCATGACGATGCACAATGCAACGTCATCGTTTCTCCTGCTTGAACAGGGCCGCAAGTTCGATGCGCGGAGTATCACGCGCCATATCGGCGGCGGCGCGGTAAACGCCGCCGTCGCTCTATCGCGGCTCGAATTCGACTCTTCGGTTCTCGTCAAGATCGCCAACGACGAAAGCGGCAAAGCCATTTTGGCGCGCCTAGAAGACGAACGTGTCGACACAAGCAATGTCATCCGCACCGACGAATTGCCGACGGGTGAAACGGTTATGGTGTCTTCCCACGACCGCAACGCCACGATTTTCACCCAACGCGGCGCGAATACGCTGCTGCGGCCGGAAGACGCCGGACCGGAAGTACTCAGCAAGCGCGATCTGATCTACGTATCCAACTTGTCGAACCGGTCCGTCGAGTGTTTCCCCTCGATTGTCTCGGCCGGCAGCAAAGCCGGCGCTTTCGTTGCCGTAAACCCTGGCATTCGACAGATCACCTCGCGCGTCCACGACCTCGTTGCCAGCCTCGCTGATGCCGACTTACTTGTATTGAACAGCGTGGAGGCGGAAGCCTTGGTGCCGGCCATCGGCGCGATTACCGGCGATGCGCCCTCACCCCCCACGCTCAAATTACCCGATGACCTGGACCTGCGGCTGGCGCGGGTCGGGCTCTCCTTCGGCGGATTCACCATGGACCTGGCGGAGTTTACCGAGCGGCTTCGCTCCACCGGACTCACGCGGGTCGCGATAACCGATGGTGTTCACGGCGCCTATCTCGCCGACGCCTCCGGCATTCAGTTTTGCCCGAGCCTACCGACCGAGGTGAAAGGAACGGCAGGCGCGGGAGATGCCTTCGCCTCGACGCTGTCCGGATACCTGGCAAAAGGCTCAAAGCCCGACGCGGCGCTGCAGGCCGCCGCGATTAACGCGTCCTCGGTGGTTGCTGAGATCGACACACAAAGTGGCCTTTTGACGGCGGCGAAACTCGATGAACGCGCCAAGAACATGACGGCCAAGCTCACCGCCCACAATCTAACCGGCGCATAGGAGCCCACCACCTTCCAACCAACCGTAGAAATTAGCGGCGAAGTGAGTACCGCTTTCTACTTGCTCTGAGGTTGCGTCTTTAGACTCAAGATAAAACTGATTACGTCGTCGGTCTCTTGCTGCGAAAGCTGGAGGTCCGGCATGTTCAGATGTGGTGTACGAAAAAACACCCGCAGACCAAGTTCCGTGACCGACGGATCGGCAGCAATCACATCGAAGGGCGGGGCGTCGGCGCGGGGAATCAACGGCTGGGTTTCAGCGACGAAGTGGCATTGGGCGCAAACTTCCAATGCGAACTTTTCACCCGCGGCAGGATCGGCCATGGTCTGACCAAAAGCAACTGCCGGCAGCAAAATGCCCAGACTTACCGCCGCAACCGCGAACGGGTGCGTCACTCTTTTTCCCGCTGCATAAAAACCGGACATCACCTTCAACCTCTTAACCGATCCCTATTGAGCGCCGATGCCGGCACGAACCATGGCAGGCATGACGTTGATGTTATTTTCAACGCGATTAACGCCCGTCACCCGCTCGGCCGCAACACCAAATGCGGACCGCTCGGCATCCGAAGCCATCATTCCCCACAGCGATACGACACCATCGGCAACGACGACGTTAACGTTTTCAGTCGCCAGGCCAGCACCGGATGCCGCGCTCTCAATGGCTGCGCGGATATCGCGATCGCTCTCCGATGTATCCGTTTTAGCACCCGCAGCGACCAAGCCCTGCAGCAAATTAGAACGGCTGACGATACCAACCAGCTTACCGTCGCGTAACACCGTTACGCGCTTTATATGGCGCCGCTCAAGCGTCTCGGCGATCTCCGCCAGTGACGTATCCTCTGTTACCGAAATCACCCCACGCGACATAATGTCTTTCGCGCACATTCCGTGCGTTTTGACATAATCGCGCGCGCGCTCTTCCGGATCGGCAAAAGCTCGAATCCACCAGGAAGGCCGCCGTTCGGTTTCGTTTTCGGAACGGCGCATCAAGTCTCCCTCGCTAACGATTCCGACCACGCTGCCGTCACCGTCAACCACCGGCATTGCACTGATATTTCGGGCGATCAAGCGCCGCGCGATCTCGGTCACCTCAGTATCTGGCGTAACGGTCTCAACCGCAGCGGTCATTACGTCTTTAGCCTGCATTGGTGGCTCCTTTCTTTTAGACTCATACGCCGCAGTGGAATGCCAGCTTCAGCAGCGTCCGAGTAGAACAAATCTATAGTGCTGCCCAATGCGCGCCCTTGCGTTGACGCAAATCAATGTCATCAAAGGGCAAAAAGGCAAAAGTTAACTTATTGATCAACGGTTTAGGGACATGTAAACGGGGAAGCCATGATCAAATTTACCGCAGCATGCGCAACCGCTTTGGCTCTGGGAATGCCCGTTTGGGGCATCGGCATGGCGATCGCCGACGAGGCGCGCGACCGCGCCGCGGGAGCAGCCGTTGCGCAGGAATTATGCAGCGGCTGCCACATCGTTACGGAGGGTCAACGAGACGCCGTTCCCGACGGGGTCCCGCCCTTTCCGGTTATCGCCAGCCGACCTGGACGAACGATCGGATATTTGCAGGCTTATTTATCCGATCCCACACCGCCAATGCCTCACGTGCCGCTATCGAAGCGGCAAATCGACAGCGTCATCGCCTATATTCGCTCCTTCGCCGATTGACGCCAAACCCGGAGGTGCTCCTGCCAGTTACTGGACCATTCACCGGTTTACCGTGGCATTAATTCAATGACCGGCGTATCGAGTCAGAACGCCGCCGCGTTCGATCAGGCCGAAGTTATCGCGTTTCTCTCCGACCCATCGGCCTATGGCGATGACAGCGTTGAGATCGAACGGATCGACACACACGCATCCGTCGTGTTCTTGGCCGGCGCGCAAGTATTCAAATTGAAACGCGCCGTGCGCTATCCATTTCTCGATTACTCGACACTCGAGCTGCGGCGCCGCTACTGCGAACGCGAAGTCGCGATCAATCGTCGAACCGCGCCGAACCTGTATCTAGGGGTTGCTCCCGTCGTAGTTGACCAAAACGGCAACCTTGCGATCAGCGGCGCAGGAACACCGGTTGAGTATCTCGTCGCCATGCGACGATTCGATGGCGCGGGCCTTTTCAGCCAGCTTGCCGATGACGGCAACCTCGATTCCAATCTAATAGGAGACGCCGTCGACCAGGTTATCGCGCTACACGATAGTGCCGAGGTAGCGATGCCAGGCACGGTCTCGGGCGGTGGCGCCGCCGGCCTGCACAATGTAATTGCCGACAACGCCGTGGAACTCATTGCACATGCCGGTTTGTTCGGGCGCGAAACGGTGGAGACCTATAACGCAGCTGTGGAAGACGCGCTTTCTTGTGCCGCCGACCTACTCGATCAGCGGGCGAAGACGGGATTCGTACGCCACTGTCATGGTGATTTGCACCTCGCCAACATTTGTATGTTCGAAGGGCAGCCAACCTTATTCGACGCCATCGAATTCAGCGACACCATCGCCCGCATCGATACGCTCTATGACTTTGCCTTTCTGTTGATGGATCTCGACGTTCGCGGCCTCACCCGCCACGCCAACAGAGCCTTCAACCACTATATGGCGCACAACAAAGACGGTGTCGCAACGATTGTCGGTCTCGCATCGCTACCGCTGTTCATGTCGGTTCGAGCGGCCGTCCGCGCGGTCGTCTCCGCCTTGACGGCTGATAGATCGGCGGCCAGCAGCGAGGAGGCCAGAGCCGCTCGCGCGGCCGCCATAGGTTATCTCACTGCCGCACAGCGATATTTGGAGCCAAGCGAACCCATATTGCTGGCCATTGGCGGTGCCTCGGGCACCGGGAAGAGCGCCGTGGCCGCTGCATTGGCGCCGGAGATTGGAGTTCCGCCGGGCGCCTTGGTTCTGCGAACCGACGAAATCCGAAAACAGCTCGCCGGTTTGCGCGACCATGAGCATTTGCCATCGTCAGCCTACACACCGGAACACCATGACGCGGTATACGCCGAGATGAGGGCGCGCGCCGAGGCCGCATTGGCCGCTGGCCGTTCGTGCATTCTCGACGCCGTCCACGGAAGACCCAACGAGCGTGCTCAAGCACAACAGCTGGCGGAACGACACCAAACCGCATTTGCCGGCATATGGCTGGAGGCACCCGCCGAGCGCCTGCTGGAAAGAGTCGCAACCCGCCACAACGACGCATCAGATGCCGGGGTGGACGTGGTGCGGCAGCAGCTAGCGGCCGGTTTTGGCGAGATCGGCTGGCCTCACATCGATGCCAGCCGGCCTTTAAGACAGGTGGTCCGCACCATCAGGTCAAGAATACAGCACCTCAATTGACCCTACGCGGTCACGCCAGGATACCCATCTCTCCCCCCGCACGCTCAATGCAAGCGGCGAGCCGCGACACCGGTAGCATCGCATTCCCACTAACTAATACGTAAGACATCTTTAACGTTGAAGTGATACTTAGCTTCGGGTTTTGGCGTATTAACAGAATATCTTTCGCTTCCGGAAGAAATACAAGGAGGTATTTTTCTATTTAACAAATAGTGAATAAATATTTTCGGTTCACTATCGCAAATACTTTACGTATCTGCGATTTTTGTACTCTAAAAAAAACAATAACGCTGTGTGTACATAACATTATCAGGAGTTCGCGTGTCGTTAGGTGAGTCCATTCTGCCTCGGTTGAGCACCGAGAAGTCTGCGGTAATGGGCCCGAAGCCCAAGCTGACGCCGCTCATCGCAGCATTCCTCGTGGGCCTGGCTATTTCGGCCGGGCTCTTTGCCTTCATGATACGCCATGCTCAGAGCGAGGAAATACTGCGGGCCTACCAGGAGGAGGCTGTACCGTTAACTGTAGTGCTAACCCGTTCGATAGAGCATTCGCTGGATGCGATTATCTCGATCAGAGGACTCTACGCGGCATCAAGCCAAGTCGATCGCGATCAATTTCGGGCTTTCGTTGAGCAAAACCTCACCACTTCGGGTGAACTACACGCGGTTGAGTGGATTCCGCGGGTACCCGCCGGGGAACGGGCGGCATACGAAGCAGCAGCACGGCGGGACGGTCTTACGGACTTTCAGATTATCGAACGAAATGCCGCAGGCGATATGGTCGCAGCAGCAGCACGGGATGAATACTTTCCGGTCTACTTCGTCGAGCCGTTGGAGGGCAACAAAGCGGCGGTGGGTTTCGATCTGGCCTCGAACCCAATTCGCCGCGATGCCCTCAATCGCGCCAGGGACAGCGGCCAAGTTGTGACCACTCAACGGATCCGGCTGGTCCAGGATATCTACAACCGGTTCGGTTTTCTGGCAATTGTTCCCATCTACAGTACAGGGGCTGTGCCGGAAACGGTTGCGGCACGGCGCAAAAATTTGGCTGGATTCGCACTCGGCGTATTTCGAATTGGCGACATATTGCGGACCGCAACCGAGCAAACCAAGGAGCTATCCAAGGTAAACCTCTACGTTGTCGACGTATCAGCTCCCACAAACGAGGCCCTCCTCTATTTCTCGGGAGACGTCGGGCAGGAGGGCGTCTTGTCAACGGACGACTTGCTGCTTGGGGGTTATGAAAAGACAAAGCTGCTGGTCGGAGACCGCACCTGGCTACTCGTATTCGTGCCACCCACCGAGTTCAGCATACCCACCAGCCCATTACCGTGGAGCGCCGGTGCGTTCGGATTACTGTTAACAATCCTCTTTGTCAGTTTCATGCGGTCAACCCAGCTTCGCACACGCGTCATCGAGCAGACAGTCTTCGATCGGACCGCTGAGCTCTCCTCGGTAAACCGGGTCCTTGAAGATGAAATGGCGGAACGCCAGCACGCCGAACGGAAACTAAAGGAGCAACATGAGGCGCTGCACCTCATAAACACCCTCACCGTGGCCGGAAACAAGGCCAAGACGGTCAACGACGCAATCCGGATTTGCCTCGAAGAAGTCTGTTCCTTCACCGGTTGGCCGGTCGGCCACGCCTTTCGCCCTACCGAGGACAACCCCGATGAGTTCGTATCGGCTGGGGTTTGGAACCTACCGGAAGGAGACGCGCTAGACGACTTTGTACGCGAACGCGAGGCAAGGAAAATAACGCCTGGCGACGGCCTGATCGGCCAAGTTCTGATCGACCGGCAACCGAAATGGGTTACTGATGTCAACCAAGATAACAGCTACGTCTATGCCGGCACAAAGGGCGAATTGCCGGTCAAGGCAGCGTTCTTTTTTCCGCTCCGTGCCGGCCCGAAGGTCGTCGCCGTCCTCGAATTTTACGCTTTCGATGCGATTGAGCCCGATGAAAACACATTGTCGATCATAACGCAGATCGGCTCACATCTCGGGGGCGCGGCCGAGCGAATTCAAAGTGCAAAAAAACTTCGCGAAAGCGAAGAGTTTGTGCGCGTGATTGCGGACAACATGCCTGTCGTCATCGCCTATTTCGACGCCGACATGAACACGCTCTTCTACAACCAATTGGGTCTCGACTGGTTCGCCTGCAAACGCGAGGACTTAATCGGTAAACCGATCGACGGAATTATCCCTGAAATGGACGTGGAGGGTTACCGGGCGCGTATTCATAAAGTACTCGCCGGGGAGACGATTTCTGTCGACGGTGTCCACTCATACCCCGATGGGCAGACCCGGCACGTCACGATTACCTATACGCCCCATATCGTTGAGTCCGGCGAGGCTGTCGGATACTTCTGCATCGTGCAGGACATCTCGCAGCGAAAAGAGATCGAACGCCAACTCAACCAAGCGCAAAAAATGGATGCCATCGGCCATCTAACGGGCGGCATCGCCCACGATTTCAACAATATTTTGATGGTGACCGACGGCTACACACGGCGCGCCTTGAAGGCCAAGGACGATCCCGAGGCGGTCACCGAGGCGTTAGAAGAAGTTCTCAAAGGCACCGACCGGGCCGCTCAGCTAACGAAACAGCTACTCTCGTTCAGCCGCCGGCAGATCATGGAAAAGAGAGTTTTCCGAATCGAAGAAGCAATTTCCGATATCGAAGCGCTTTTGGAGAAATCGACTGGCGAGCGCTACGAACTTGTCATCGAAAACCAAACTGACGGCGCGTGCATCGAAACCGACCCCTCCGAGTTTGGGCAAGCCTTGATCAATCTCGTCATCAACGCCCGCGATGCAATGCAACGGGGCGGCCGCATCGAGATCCTCTCGCAAGTTGTCGATGTAGACGAGGACTTCGCAGCCTTGCATCAAAAAGTGTCGCCCGGCCGCTTTGTCCAAATTTCCGTTAAAGACTACGGCACCGGCATCGATGAAGAGGCGCTGCAGCACATCTTCGAACCGTTCTTCACCACCAAGGACCAAGGCAAGGGCACCGGGCTCGGTCTGGCTATGGTCTACGGTTTCGCCCAATCCTCGGAAGGGACGATTGTCGTCGAAAGCGCTGTCGACGTGGGCACCACCGTTAAGATTTATCTCCCGGCAGTCGACCGGGACCCGCAGGAAATTGTCGCCGAAGTCGAGGAAGACAATCACGGCAAGGGCGAGACAATCTTACTCCTTGAAGACGACCCGCCGCTTCTCGAGCTGGTGCGCGGCATGCTTGAAACTCTGGGCTACAACGTGCTCACAGCCACCGACGGGTTCGAAGCACTCGAAGTGGAGGCCGACTACGAGTCCGAAATCGATCTTCTGCTCAGCGACGTGGTGATGCCGACGATGGGCGGCTTCGAGGCAGCCGAGATGATTCGAGATTCGCGCCCCGATATCAAAGTCGTGTTCATGTCGGGCTATCCAAACCGGGCCGGAATAAGCAATGAGAACGTGCCAGAGAACTGTCAATTCCTCCAAAAGCCCGTCAAGCCGGCTCATCTCGCACAAACTCTGCGCACCGAACTCGATAGCGAGAACACTGAACACGCCGCGTAATAAACACTCAATAAGAACCCATGGCCAATTCCGAAGATACCCAGTACCCGTTGAGAGTTTTACTCGTCGAGGACAGCTTTCAGTCGCTGAATCTCGCCAAGGGTATGTTGCATGACCTCGGCGTCACCCAGGTCTTTACCGCAAAAAACGGTGTCGAAGCGCTGAACCTGCTCGGCACGTTCGACGGTGAGGATTTTATCGACCTAGTGCTTTGTGATTGGAACATGCCGGAAATGTCCGGCATGGAGTTGCTCCAGCAAATTCGCACGTGCGACCCGGACCTACTGTTCATCATGGTCACAGGTCAAGCCGACCGCGCCTCGGTCGCCGAGGCGAAAGCGTTCGGGGTTAACGGCTATATCAAGAAACCTTATTCGTCCGACGAACTACGCAAAAAACTCCAGGTCGCTTCGCGGATTATCGAGCGCAGAAAGCTCGAAACGGCGAGTTCCTAGCCTCATTCGCCCCACTAAAATGTTACGGCAGCCCCATCGCTTCGCGGATCGTTGCCGCCTTCCATAACGCCGGACGGATGCAAGGCAATCGCGCCGGCGTGACCCATCGCATCGTCGAACTCGCCGACCATCGTTACGTCGTGACCGGCATCGCGTAACGCACTCACGAGCTCATCGGGAAAGCGGCTTTCCAGCCGAAGGTCGGTCCGCTGCGCACCCCAGGTCCGGGCAAGCACCCAGCGCGGCGCGGTAATCGCCTGTTGAATGCTCTGACCGAAATAGGCATAGCGCGTGAACAGAGCAGATTGGGTTTGCGGCTGGCCCTCACCCCCCATCGAGCCATAGACCAGCACGCGTCCGTCGTTGAGCAGTGCCATTGCCGGGTTGTTGGTGTGAAACGGTAGCCGGCCCGGCAACAGATAGTTTTGCTCGCCCTCGTTAAGCGAGAAGCTGCTGCCCCGGTTCTGGCATTGTACTCCGGTATCGCGAAGCACCACGCCGGACCCGAACTCCCAGTAGATACTATGGATAAAGCTGACTGCCCGGCCTTCGCTATCGACAGCACCGAGCCATACTGTGTCGCCGGGAACGCTTGGCGCCGGCCACGGCAACGCTTTGCGTTTGTCGATCTGGCGCGCCATATCGTCGAGCGCTTCGGCGGTGAGAAAATCTTCAGGTGCGACACTCATATGCGCCGGGTCGGTGACATGCCGGTTACGCACGAGGACAGCGCGCTTGGCGGCCTCGACCGCGCCGTGAACGTGATCGAAGCCTTCCGCTTCCGCGCAATCCAGCCGATCGAACAATCCCAGTATGATAAGCGACGCCAGGCCCTGGGCCGGCGGTCTGACATTGTAGGCGGTACCCGGTCCGAGCTTCACCGCTAACGGTTCGGTTTCTAATGCCTGCTGCCGGGCGAGATCGTCGGCGGTGATCGGGCTACCGGCGCGTTCGAGGTCGGCGCCTAGGGCGCGCGCAAGTTCACCACGATAAAAATCGTCGAGGCCCGCCGTGGCGAGACGCTCCAGCGTTCCGGCCAGTGCCGGCTGCTTGAACAAACTGCCTACCGGCGGCGGTGCTCCGTCGACCAAAAAAGTATCGGCCCAGCCAGGCACGTCGATCAGCTCATCGAGCTTGTCGCGCGTATTGCGATTCTGGCCTTCGGTGACCGCGAAGCCTTCGCGCGCATAGTAGGTCGCCTCCTCGAGCAACCGCTCGAGTGACATCCGTCCACCCCATTCGGCGCTGATTCCCAATGCCTTGATCCAGCCTGAGATCGTGCCCGCCGCCGTATTGGCGGCGAGCGGTCCGCGGCTCGGGATGACATCATGGCCCTCGCGCCGGTAAAGCGCTTCTTCGACCGCCGCACCGGCAGCGCCAACGGCGTTGATAGCGCGCGGCACGCGCCGCTCCGGCGTACTGATCAGCCAAAAGCCGTCACCGCCAATCCCGTTCATATGAGGATACACGACGGAGATCGTCGCAGCAGCGGCCACCATCGCCTCGATGGCGTTGCCACCATCGCGCAACACGTTCAGCCCCGCCTGAGCCGCCAGATGGTGCGATGACGACACCATCCCGCGCGTGCCTTTGGCCGATTGCAACATAATCGAGACGCTCCGTTCGTTGGCGTTTAAGGTTTCCACGCCTTCGGGGTGATGCTTTCGATGTCGGTCTTAACGTCAATCACCGCCGGCTGGCCACTTTCCAATGCTTGTTCGAGAGCACCGGCGAATTCACCCGGCCGCTCGACGGTCAAGCCCAGCGCCCCCATCGATTGCGCAATGGCGGCAAAGTCGGGTTCGGGGAAAATCCAAAGCTCGTCGGAACCCTTCGACCGGCCACCGTACACCCCCTCGTTGATACCCTGTTCCTGATTGAGCGAGTGATTGTTATTGACCACAGTGACTGTGTTGATGCCGCAGCGCACCGCCGTTTCGAGCTCCGTGAGGTGGTACCACATCGCACCGTCGCCCGCGAAGCAGATGACGGGCCGGTCGGGCGCCGCACACTTGGCGCCCATCGCCGCCGGCAGCGCCCATCCTAGCGATCCGGCGCAGCGGATATAACTCTGGTCCGGGTGCTTGAGGTCGATGAAAGTGCCCGTCCAAATACCGGAATGGCCGGTGTCCGACACGAGGACCGCGTCGCTCGGCATGTGCTTGGTGTACTCGGCGCACAAGCGCTCGGTGCGGATCGGCACCCCATCGGATTCCATCAAGGGCGCGACTTCGGCACGCCACGACGCCGCTAAATCCTGCACCTGGTTCACCCAATCGCCGCGATCGGTGTTGGTTTCGCCGGCTTCGAGCAGCCGCGCCAACGCGGGCTTGGCATCGCCTTGCATGGCGGCGGCGATGGGATAGCTGCGGCCGAGTTCGCGCGGATCGATATCGATCTGCACTACGCGCGTGCCCGGTGCCGGCACCGTCCACTCATTGGTCACCATGCCGCCGGCGCTGCTGCCCACATAGATCACGAGATCGGCCTCGGCCACCGCCCGGTTGGCGCACTCGCGCGAATAAGCGCCCACCACGCCAACACATAGCGGATGATCGTCGGGGATGGTGCCCTTGCCATTCAGCGATGTCGCAACAGGTATGGAAAGTTTCTCCGCCAACGCAACCAGTTCGGCGCCTGCACCGCTGTGCTTGACGCCACCGCCCGCAACGATGATCGGTTTTGTCGCTGCGCCGATAACCCGCGCCGCCGCAGCGACGCTGGCCGCATCCGGTTCAGGCCGGAACGGCGGAATTTGCGTGAACTGCTCCTCGATGATGACCTCGAGGTCGGCCTCCACGTCGAGAATGTCCTGGCCAACGATCCCATCGAAATCGAGATGGACCGGCGCCGGCTGTCCGCTGACCGATTCACGAAACGCCTGGCGCAGCGCCAGGGGGAGCTGGTCGACCGCGGTAATGGCGTTGGAATATTTGGTCACGGCTTCGAAGGGACCGCGATGATCGACCTCCTGGTAAGCATGGCGCTGCTGATATGCTTGCGACCGCCGCCCGGTCATTGCGATAACCGGTGAGCCCGCCAAGTAGGGGTCTTGTAGCCCCGCTGCCAGATTAGCCGCACCCACCGCTTGCGCCATGCAAACACCGGGACGTCCAGCAATACGAGCGTATCCGTCGGCCATGTAAGCAGCCGGTTTTTCGCCATGAACCATGACACGGCGCATGCCTAGTTCGTCAATTTCTTTCAGCGCACGAATACCGAAGACCGGCATAAAAAAGACCGTGGTCGTGCCGTACCCCTGAAGGGTCTCAGCAAGAAAGCGCGCACCCGTCATCTTGGGCATTTGAATTCTCCCCTTGGTATTATTGTTATAGTCACTCAGATACCGCGCCGAGCTCGCGCGCACAACGGTTGGCGATGAGCGGCCCGCAGGATATCGATCGACCATCCGACCCGGCGCCGCCGGCTGAAATTCAACGGAGTTGGACAATGCCCCAAGAATTGAAATCTGTACTGCCTGGTTTGGCCGCCTCCTTTGTACTCGTATCGCTTGTTGCGTGCGCTTCCATGGCCGATTCGGTCACCTATCCGCCAAACGCACCGCGCATTGCCTCTGATTTTAATTCTATCCTAGGCGTCAATGGGAAACGCCGGACCTCTCGTCACAACGGGATCGATATAATAGGCGATGACGGGCAACCTATTTTGGCCGCCGCAAACGGTAAGGTTTTGGAGACGACCGTTGAAGGATGCTGGGGCCCCACAATCGCGATCGACCACGGCAAGGACAGGGAGGGAAAAAATATCATCGCCCTATATGGCCATGTGGGCCCAATGCTGGTGGAAAAAGGCGATGAGGTAAGCCGCGGACAAGTGATCGCCCATCTCGGAAAAGTCGATCACCATTGCATGTTTGGCGTGCGTCACCTCCATTTCCAAATCGGCAGGGACTATAGAGGCGAGGCGGAAAAAGGTAACACCTGGGGCCATTCCTATTTCCTGAAAGACGGCGGACGCGGTGTAAATCCGCACTTCTACTGGGCAGATGGACCTGCAAAGGTGACTTGCTACGAGCCCGACAGATCCTATCCGCCCGGGACGCTTACCTACCCCGTGCCCTGCAAGTAATTGCTATCTCGCTCAGACGCTATCCGGACGTACCGCCGGCTGGCCCGAGCAGTTTTTCGTAACGTTCCTGGAACAACGGCCAAGCCTCGGGGTTGATAAGGCGCGGCGGCCGATTTCCTTTTAGCACGTCGATCATCTGCTCAGCCGCCCAGCGCCCCAGATTTTCCCGCGCTGTATGGGTTAGTCCTGCCGTATGCGGGCTCGCCGTAACGTTCTCCAAGCTTAGCAATGGATGGCTCGTTTGCGGCGGCTCCACCTCCCAGACATCCACGCCCGCGCCTTTAATATGGCCGTTGACCAATGCATCGTAGAGCGCCGCTTCATCGTGAATGCCGCCGCGCGCCGTCGAGATAAAATAGGCGCCCGGTTTCATTTTTCCGAACGCCGCCGCGTCGAACATATCTTGCGTCTCGTCGGTGCGCGGACAGTGCACAGAGACGTAGTCGGCCCGCTCAAGCAGTTCGTCGAACTCGACCTTGGTCGCGCCGTATCCGGCGATCGTCTCCGCATCGACGTAGGGGTCGTAGGCCAGCACCGGCATGCCGAGCGCCGCGACACAAATCTTGGTTAGAGTACTCCCGGTGTTGCCAATGCCGATAACACCAAGGGTCTTGCCCGCGATCTCGTCGCCGATAAAGTTTTCCCGGTCGACACCGCCACGGCGCAACGCACGGTCGGTCTCGGCTATGCGTTTCGACACCGACACAATCAGCCCCAAAGCATGCTCCGCCACGGCCTCCCGGTTCGCCCCCGACTGGTTCACGACCAGGACGCCCGCGCGGGTGCACGCCGGCACGTCGATGGTGTCGTAGCCCGCGCCGTTGGTCGAT
This sequence comes from Alphaproteobacteria bacterium, assembly GCA_965267185.1. GTDB lineage: Bacteria > Pseudomonadota > Alphaproteobacteria > UBA6615 > UBA6615. The sequence continues at coordinate 2,524,589 of OZ253937.1, forward strand.
AGCAGCAGCAGGTTGGGGCTTCGCGCCAGCAACGCCTCGTTGCCCCAATATTCCTCAGGAATATTGGAGCGGGTGGAATCGATCTGATAGGCGTGCGCCGCGGCCATCACCGGTTCGATATCGCCGCTAGGACTGTCGCTCGTAAACTTGTGCAACTCGATATCGGGTTCGGCGCCGATGGTTTCCAGAAAAACCGGGTGCGCAACCCGGTTCAGGTAGTAGACGGTCTTTGACGAGTTCACGGGCGCGCCGGTCATCACTGCACCCCTCGACTAATCGGCTTTACCGAACGGCACGTCGTCGATCCCATGGCGCTCTTCCAGGCCCGCCAGGCCGCGCAGAATTTCGATAAAGGCAACGGTGTCTTTCTCGCCATAGCCTTTTTCATAGGCCATCTGCAGAACCTGCGACCACATGCTGGTCATCAGCATGGGCGCGCCGAGGCGTTGGCCTTGCTCGAGCATGAGGCGCGAATCCTTGAGCGAGATTTTTACCTGGCCCTGCTTTGAGTAATCGGCATCGATCATCTTGGGGCCTTTATCGATCATCGTTTTCGAACTACACGCCCCGTCTTGCAGCACCTGGAGCAGGTTGTTGCGCTCTAATCCCGCCTTTTCACCGAGCACCAGTCCCTCCGCTAAAGCGAGGCGGTTGCCCGCAAGAATGAGATTGATGATCAGTTTGGTGCGCGCCCCCGAACCCGCCGGCCCCATAAAATATGCGGCGCGGCTGAAACCGTCGAAATAGCCTTTGCACGCCTCGAAGTCTTCTTCGTTCCCGCCTGCGATAACCACCAGGTCGCCGGCCTCGGCCATGGTGCTGGTGCCGCTAACGCAGGAATCCAAATAGCGCACCCCGCGATCGGCGAGTTCGGCAAACAGAGCCTCGGAATCTTCCGGTCGCGCGGTGGTGGTATCACAGACGTAGAGGCCGTCTGCGGCGCCTTCGGCGACCCCATCAGCGCCCAACAAGACCTCGCGGGCGATATCGCTGGTCGGCAGCGAGGCAATCACGCAATCGACGTCCTTCGCCGCTGCCGCCGGGGTATCGACGGGATGGCCGCCTTGCTCGCGCAACTGATCCATGCGCGCCGGATCGACGTCAAAACCCTGAATCACAAACTGCGACTTGCGCATATTGTGGATGAAGGCTTGGCCCATCAGGCCCATGCCGACAATACCGACGCGCTGCGTCATGAGAGCTCTCCCGTGCGGATGGTTGTTGTTCTTCTACTCGACCGTGTTTTCGATGGTGCCGATGGGATCGATCGTCACTTTGACCACATCGCCGGATTTTAGAAATACCGGCGGCTCGAACCCAATACCGACCCCCACTGGCGTGCCGGTGAGGATCACATCGCCCGGCAGCAGCGTAATTCCCTCCGAAAGCGTTTCGATCAACGTCGGAATGTCGAAGATCAAGTCGGCCACCTTGGCATCCTGCCGCGCCTCGCCGTTGACCCAAGTACGCAAGCGCATCTCTCCAACATCGCCAGCTTCATCGGCGGTGAGAATCGCGGGGCCCATGGGACAATAACCGTCGAGGCCCTTACCGATGGTCCATTGCTTGTGCTGGTGCTGCAGGGTACGGGCGGTAACGTCGTTCGACACCGTGTAGCCGTAGACATGATCGAAAGCCTTATCCTTGGGGATCCCGCGCCCACCCGGCCCGATGATCACCGCCAGCTCGCCCTCGTAGTCGGTGGTATGCGTCGGATCGAGATGGGCCGGAATCGGATCGAAGGGACCGGTTACCGACGTGGTTGCCTTGGTGAAGATGATCGGGTGATCGGGTACCGCGGTGGCCCCAGCTGTCGCGTCGAAGCCGGAATCATGAAACTCCTGGGCGTGCTCATGGTAGTTCCGCCCCACCGCAAAGGGATCGCGTAGCGGCGGCCAGTTAGGCGCGCATAAGGTAACCGCATCGAGCGCTAAACGAGCATCATCACCAGCCGCCGCAACCGCCGCGCTTGCCGCGGCCAGGCCATCGGCACCAAGCGCAATAAATGCATTCATATCGCCTGGTAAATCGGGCGCCGCCCGGGATAGATCGGTCACCTGGTCGGCCGCCGGATCGATCACACCGAGCCGCTGCTCGCCATCATGGAGAAAGGTTGCGAGACGCATGATAAATTCTTTCTTACTTGGATTTACGTTGGGCGAAGCCCCGTGCAGGGAACGCACTTTTCCCTGGCTAAAGCGTGTGCGCTCCGCGAGATCGCAACACTAGTATCAAGTTCGGTATGCCTCCATCAAGGCTGCCGGGAATAGTGCAGACGCGAGCTTGGCATCGGGCCCTTGTGGCGGTTCGGGGAATCGCTCGATCAACTGGTTGAGCAGCGAGACCGCTTCTTTTTCACGGCCGCTTTCAGCCAACAACTGGCCGAGACTGACCGTGGTCCGTAGTTCGAGTGCGAGTGCTCCCTGGGCCTGGCAAACCGCGATCGCTTGACGGAATAAATCTTCTGCCCGCGCGCTGTCGCCGAAACTGGTCAGCACAACATGGCCATCGAGACGTATGACCTCGGCTTCCGCCCAATGGTGCTTGCCGTTCTCGCTGAGCCCATCGAGAACATCGTGCAACTGAGCCCGCGCTTGTTCACCACGCCCGACCGCAGCCGTCGCTTCGGCGAGCAAGGCAACGTAGTACGGTTCCTGGTAGATACGTCCCAAACTCTTCATACGCGACAGCGCTTGTTCCATATGGTCGATGCCGGCGCGGGTCGGTCCGCTTTGGTACTCGTACCAACCTTGCGCAAACTCGCCGACCGCCCCGGCCATGGCAAAATCATGGGCGTCGGAAATGTCGCGCAGCGGGCCTATGGTTCCGGCAAGCGCCGTCACGTCGCGTTGCATGAGATGCAACTCGACGGCATTGACTAAAGCGTGGGCTGTCGTGACCGGGTGTGCGATCTGTTCCGAACGGCTAAGCGAGTCGGCGAGTTCACTGGCCGATTGCTCTCCTTGACCGACCTGCCACAGAGCGATCGCCCGCGCCCCTAACGCACAAACGACCGGGTCGTGGCCGCCAAAGGGATAGAACGGCGGCGACGAGACCGCACCTATCGACATGGCTACACCGGCGGCGCTGTGTTCCAACGCTTCGCCATGCTCGCCGCGAATCCGGGCCGAGGTCCATGCCGCGTGATGTGCCTGCAACAGCAGCTCGGGATCTTCATCGGCGATCTCTATCAGGCGCAATGACAAGGCTTTGGCGGCATTGAGCTCGCCACGCGATTGGCGGTGGGTCCACAGACCCCAAAGCGCTTGAAACTTTTGCCGGAAGCTACCGGCTTTCGTGGTCAAGCCGTTGGCTTGAAGATAGACCTGGCCAACGGCCGCGGCGCCTTGGCCATAAACGTTCTGTAACGACACCCCTAGATCCAACAAAAGGCCGAGCTGCTGTTTCACCTTGGCGTCATCATCCGGTAAATCATCGGTAAGCGACAGTGCCGCGTCGAAGTGATCGATCGCCTCGCGGTCGGCCGAGCGTTCGCACGCGTGGCGGCCCGCCAGCCGCCACTGCTCGATGGCACGTACCGTTTCGCCTGCCTCGCTCAAGTGAAAAGCGAGCAACTCCGGACGGCTCCGCGCAAGCGCCGGAAACTCCGCTGCTAGCGCGTCGGCGACCCGCCGGTGGATCGACTGCCGCTCTCGCGAGACCAGGCCCAGATAAGCAACATCTTCCGTGAGCGCGTGCTTGAAAACCAAGATGCGCTCCGCGCTCATGCCGCCTTCGTGCAGAAAATCGGCGGCCTGTAGCCGCTCGATCGCTGCCTGACGTTCTGCGTCGGTCATATCGTCGACCAAAGCGAGAAGCGAAACTCGTATCTCGGCGCCAATAACCGACGCGATTTGCAGCAACCGCTTGTCGCCGACAGACAATTGATCGATCCGCGCCGCGAGCACCGCCTGAACGGTCTGCGGCACGGCATCATGATCGAGCTGACCGCTGGCCATACTCCACGTCAGTTCCTCAAGGAAAAACGGATTGCCCTGTGCTTTGGCTACGATTGTGGCGATTTCCGCCGCGGTCATATCGGCCCCCGGACCGAGCGATTGCACAAGCTGCGTGCCGTCGTCGGGGGTGAGTTGCGCCAGTGCGATTTGGGTCACACCCGGACGGGTCAACCACGGCGCCTGGTAGCCAGGCCGGGAACTGACGAGCAACAGCAAATTCAAACTGGATAGGCGGGTAATGAGGCGCGAGAGCCAAGCTTCCGTCGTGGCATCGATCCAATGCGCGTCTTCAAACACGATTACCACCGGCCGACGGCCGACGACATGCGCGACGAGATCGTATAGCCGGTCGAAAATTTGCGCGCGTTGATCCTCAGCATCGAGGTCGGCGATCGCGTCGCGGGGCAGCGGAAGGTCCAACGCCTGCGCGAACAACGCCACAGTGCCGGACGAATCGAGGCCAGCCTCACCGAGCAGCGACAACAACTTCTGCGCCGTTTGCTCCGGCACGTCATTATCTTTGGCGCCGCAAAACTGACGCACCAAGCGGCGGATAGGCATATAGGGACTTGCGGTCGCATAGCTCAGGCAGCGGGTGCGGTAGATGCGAACCTGATGGCCGGCCGACCGTTCGAACTCATCGATCAGCCGCGTTTTGCCAACGCCGGGATCTCCGACGATACCGATCACCTGACCGTCGCCACGCGCGGCGATATCCAGCCGGTCGCGTATCATCGCTAGCTCGCGGTCGCGGCCCACAAAATGGCTGAGCGCCCGGCCGCCACGCTGCGTGACGCCAGGCGCCGGGGACTCCAGTCCGCTGATAACAAAGACACCATTCATATCCTCAGGCGGGTCAGCCGTGACCTCACCTTGCACCAAGGCGTGCGTATCGTCGCTTGCATAAATGCCGCCACCCGCCGCCGCTTGCCGCAACGACTGAGCGCCGATCGTGGTTTCGCCAACGGCGGTGAAAATACGGGTAGGGTCGTCCGCCGCCGGACCGACAATGACCGGTCCGCTATGAAGGCCAACCGCAATCGTCGCACCCGGAGCATCGCGCGAGGTCTCCGCGACAGCGTCGAGCGCCGCGGCGACAGACCGCCAAGCATGGTCTTCATAGGCGCGCGGCGCACCAAACAAAGCGACAATTCCATCGCCGCGCCGCTGTGTCGTCGTTCCGCCATAGCGTTCGACGCAACGCTCGGCGATGAGCACGACCTGCTGCGCCAGATCGTCCATCGCCTCGGGCCCCAATGTTTCGGCCAAATGGACGGCATCACAAAGTGCGCAGTCGAAAACGGTAACTTGTTTGTGTTCGCGCCCCGTCGTCGTCCCTTCCGCCGAACCGGGCGGTACGGCAGGGGAAGCCGGTGGCGCTGAGTCGGGCAGCGGTTCGCCCGATAGCGCCGCCTCACTATCGTCCTGCTCACGAACCGGCGCCACAAAACGGTACCCGTGCCCATGGAATGTGCGAATAACGGCTTGCAACTCGCCGCTATCACCGACCGCGTGACGCGCCTGTTTGATGCAGGTGTTAAGGGTTGCGTCCCCCACGAACACACCGGGCCAGATCTGCTCGAACAACTCTTCCTTGGAGACGATGCGGTTGCGCTCGGCAATCAGTAGCGACAGCAGCGCGAAAACCTTCGGACGCAGGACGATCTCGCCCGCATCGCCCGACAAAACACGGCTTTCGGTATCGAAGCTAAACGCCCCAAACTCGTACTGCATACTGGTCCCCGGCGCCGATGCGGCGCAGGCCCCTCACTACACCGCTGTATCGGCTGGTCAGGCTAAGAAAATCCCAATGTCAGCAAAATACCACAAAAACGTCAGGGATCGATCATGCGGCAAACTGGCCGCGACCCTAAGTAGTTGGTTGAGCGATCGCGATGGCGATCCGCCGGTTGGCCGTTCGTTCTAGGACGTTCGCCAAGCAACCAGGAAAGGTCGAAAAGTTAGTCATGATCACGAAGACAGGCGGAAACGCGCCCCTTTCCACTGAGTATGAAAACTTGAGGTTGCTCCATCTAGAGATCTTTTTTGAGATGCTCGCCACGAAACAACGAAAGGAAGAGGAACAAAAAATGACCATGAAAATTAGCGAAACTGCACCCGATTTTACCGCCCACTCAACTGTGGGGACGATCAACCTTTACGACTATATGGACGATTCTTGGTTGGTCCTGTTCTCCCATCCCAAGGACTTCACACCGGTTTGCACGACCGAGCTGGCCCGGGTCGAGGCATTGAAGCCCGAATTCGACAAACGCAATGTGAAGCTGCTCGGCTTGAGCGTGGATACCGTCGAAGATCATGATCTTTGGGCGAAGGATATCGCCAGCATCAACGGCCAGACACCGACTTATCCGGTGATCGGCGACAGCGATCTCACGGTCGCGAAGTTGTACGGCATGTTGCCGGCGGACACGGAAGGCGGTTCGGCGGGACGGACCGCAGCCGACAACCAGACCGTGCGCAACATCTATGTCATTGGTCCCGACAAGAAGATCAAGACGATCATCAGCTATCCGATGAGCACCGGGCGCAGCTTCGATGAATTGTTGCGGGTCATCGATTCACTCCAGATGACGGCCAAGCACTCGGTAGCTACACCGGTCGATTGGCAGCCGGGCGAAGACGTGATCATCCTACCGGCCTTGAGCGACGAAGATGCAAGGCAGAAATTCCCCAACGGTTGGGATGCGCCGCTGCCCTATATGCGCGTTGTGCCCCAACCCGCCCAATAGCGCCTACCTTCTTATCTCCCCTACCTCCCGCCGCCGTGTGGCACACCGCCATGCGGCGGCGGACTTTGCCTATCCCACCAGTTACCTTATTAATGCGCCTGCGGCCGATTTGTGCCGCACGGGAACACAATCAGGCATAAAGGGTGGAGTACATGGCGGACAAAAAAGAACTTGGATTGGCGGTCGTCGGCTGCGGGGTCGTCGGGCGTATGCGCGCCACCCTGGCCAAGGATTTCCCGGGTATCGGCTGGATCGGGCTGTCCGATATGAACGAAGCCATCGGCCAAAAACTTAAAGATGACATCCAGGCCGACTTCTTCACCAACGATTTTCGCGAACTGATCGCACGCCCCGAAGTCGATGCGGTGATCATCGCGACCTCGACCTGGGCCCATGTGGAACCGACCCTGGCCGCCGTCGATCAAGGTCACATGCTGTTCATCGAGAAGCCGTTGGCGACCGATGCCCAAGAGTCTTTCGAGGTGCTCTCGGCGATCGAAGCCGCCGGGATCGACGCTGTCGTCGGCTATACTCAGCGCTTCCGCCGGCGTTTTCTGGTTGTCAAAGAGCGCATCCAGACAGGCCAGATTGGCGAGTTCAACTGTGCCGTCGTACGCGCCTTCATGAACCGCATGGCGCCAACCGGCGAGGTCCGGCTCAGCCAGGATCGCCGCCATCTGACGCCGATGGTGGTTTCAGGCACCCATAGTCTCGACATGGCCTTTTGGCTTATGGGCGACGCGGGCAAACCAGCATCCATCTACGCCCGCTCCACCGAAAACGTAATGACGGAGCTGGGCACCAAGGATGCCACCTTCGGTGTCTTCACCATGGAGAACGGCTCCATGTTCTCGATGAATATATGCTGGGCGCTTCCCAAGGAATGGCCGGGCGCGGTCTATGGGCTGGAAATCGGCATCGTCGGTACCGAGGGCGTAATCGACATTGAAGACACCCACCGCGACGTCATTCTGGCGACCGAGAACGCACAAGGTCCAGCCTACAATCCGGACGGTCTGGTCATCGAGGTGGAGCGCAATGTCGACTTCCTCACCAGCTTCCCGCCCGGCGATATGCATGACGGCGAGCTGTGGGGACCCATGCGCGAGGAAACGCAATCCTGGTTCAACCGCATCTACAACGGCAAAAAGACACCCCACGCCACCGCCGCCGAGGGCCATCGCAATTTGGTGCTGACCATGGCGATGGATCTGTCGGCGAAGCAGGGCAAAGAACTGAAACTGCCCATCGACCCGGCTGAGCTGATGGCCGGACTTAACGCATAAGCCACCATGCCCGACCTTGCCAGCGCGGGCCCGGGCGGCCTCAACCTGCTGAGCGCAAGCGAGGCTCGCACGCAGCTCAACCGCGGCGACATCACGTCTGAGGAGTTGGTACGCGACTGTCTCGCGCGCATCGAGGCGCGTGAACCCGATATCGACGCTTGGGCCTTCCTCGACCCCGATCTCGCGATGGCCCAAGCGCGTGCCCGAGATAACGAGCCGTCGCGCGGCCTGCTCCACGGCATTCCCGTCGCCATCAAGGATATCTACGACACCGCCGACATGCCGACGGAATACGGTACAACAATCTACCCCGGCCACCGCCCCAGCGCCGACTCTACCTGGGTCGCAAAACTACGCGAGGCTGGTGCGGTCATTCTTGGCAAGTCACGAACAACCGAGTTCGCTAATCCTTGCCCTACATCAACCCGCAACCCGCACGATCTAGAGCGCGCACCCGGTGCGTCGTCGAGCGGTTCAGTCGCCGCGGTGGCCGACTTCATGGTGCCGTTGGCCACCGGATCGCAGACCGGTGGCTCGGTAATTCTGCCTGCCTCGCACTGCGGTATATATGGCTATAAAACTACCTTCGGCGGGCTACCGACAGGCGGCGTCCGCCACGCCAAACCGTCGATTGATACGCCGGGATTATTCGCCCGCTCGCTCGATGATGTCGCGTTGATGCGAGCGGCTTCATTGGGGCAACAACCGGCCCCGCTGGACCTACCCGCCGGCACCGGCCTGCGCGTTGGCGTCTGTCGTACAGAAATGTGGCCCGAGGCCTTACCTGAATCGATCGCTATGCTGGCGACGACGGCTGAGATTTTGGCGAAGGCCGGCGCCCGGGTAAGCGAAGTCGAGACGCCGGCAGAGGTTTCGCGGGCGATGGAGGAATTCCGAACGATCCTTGTGCCCGAAGATGCCCGCGCCATAGCGGCAGAGGGACGCGACCACTTCGACCAACTCAATTCTTGGTCACAGAGCAGCATCCGCGACGCGAAGGATTTCACGCAAACACAGTATGAGCATGCGAAAACCGTGGCAGAACGCGGCCGCATAGCGATGGATACAGTCTTCAACAATTTCGATGTGTTGATTACACCGAGTACACGTGGCGAAGCGCCGACCGACCGCGCGGCGATCGAACCCTCCTATTTTAACCGTCTGTGGACTTTGATGTACGTACCGTGTCTGTCCCTGCCCGCTTATACTGGGCCTTCAGACATGCCGGTCGGGTTACAAGTCGTTGCCCGCCGGGATGAAGACGAACACCTGCTTGCCGCTGGGCGCTGGATCGAACAGCGCATCGCACATGCACACGGACCGTTGCCGGTACCGGTTAGCAGTGGAGCCGCATAACGCGCAACTGGGAGAGACCGAATGACCATGTCCGAAACGAGTACAAACGCGCGTGCGACCGTCCTAGCGACCGTCAAAGAAAATGTCAGCCTGACCGCGCTCGACGGCAACAGTGGCGAGATCGTTGCGACCGTCGAAGTGGGCGAGCGAGGTATCGCCAAGCCCCATGAACTCACTCTATCGGCGGACGGCACTCGGGCTTTCGTCTCGCTATACGGCGACGCCGACTACGGACCGAATATCCCGGCCAACAAAATCGCCGTCGTCGATCTTCAGGAAATGACCCTGCTCGGCCATGTCGACCTCAACCTCTACAAGGGGCCGCACGCACTGGTCACCGGACCCGATGGCAAGATATGGGCAACCGTGGATCCCAACCGTTGCGTACTGGTGATCGACCCCGATAGCTGGGAGATCGAGCGCTCGATCTGGCTCGAAGTGCCCGGACATTTCTTCGCCGCCTCCCCCGACCGCAACACGCTCTATGTGTCGGCCAAGGAATACCCGGTGGTCACCGAGATCGATATGGCGGCAAGGCAGATCGCGGCGCGGATCGACGTGCCGGTTGGCGGGCAAGGCATTTGTACCTCAACCGATGGGTCGTCGCTCTTTGTCGGCGACTTCCACCGCCCATTTCTCCATATTATCGATTGCGCCAAGCGCGAGGTTACCGAGACCGCACCGCTCACCGGCGTACCCGGCTGGCCGTTCGCCTCTCCCGACGGCGCTTACATCGTTGTCACCACTTACGATGAGCCCGGCGACCAGGGTTTTGCCGAAATTCTCGATACCGGTGACTTTACCCGGCGGCGGGTGGTCGACCTGCCCGCCGAACCGTTCCACGTTCTGTTCGCGCAGGACAATCAACACTTCCACATAGCCCTAGCGAACGGCGAAATTCCCAAGATCAGTCTGGAGACAGCGGAAATCGTCGATGGCGGTTTTCACGCCGGCGGCACCATGCCGGAGGCACTGGTCCGCCTCTAGTTTGCTTGCCCCCATCCGATTGGAACCTCGCCGCGCACACTGGTGCGGTAGACCAGCCGCCGGTGACGCTCCATGTCATAAGAGGTGGCGGTGTGCAGCGCACCGCGATTGTCCCAAATAAGCAAATCGTGTGGACGCCAATGATGGCAGTACTGGAAATTCTCGATGGTATAGTCGAACAACCGCGACACCAGCGCCAACCCATCTACATCCTCGCCACCCTCCACGCCGATGCAATCATCGAGGTTTAAATACATGCCCTCGCGTCCGGTTTCCGGATGGATGCGAACCAGAGGGTGGGTCACGTCGGGTGTACGCGCGCGTTGCGCCTCGCTCAGCGGTTCCGCATGGTTGCGCTTATTGTAGAGCTCCACGTAGCTGTAGTGGCCTTTCAACGGGCGCAATCTTTGTTTTTCGTCGTCATCCAGCGTGTCGTAGGCTTTGTACATACTGGCAAACAGTGTATCGCCACCCTCGGGTGGGACTTCCAGGCTATAGAGGACCGTATAGGCTGCGGGTTGTGCCATGTAGGTGAGGTCGGTATGCCAACCGAACCCCTCCTTGCGATTGCCTAGCGGGCGGCCGTTCTCGACGATATTCGAGAGGACAACGATGTCAGGGAAACCCGGCAGAGCAAACTGCTGCAACACGTGGGGATCCGGCTCGCCAAACAAACGGGTAAATCCCAACAGCTCTTGCGGTGTCAGTGACTGATCTCGAAAACACAATAGCTGATAGTCGAAGAGCAATGATTTCACAGCGTCGAGTGAGATGTCGCCACCGATCGACCGTACATCGAGATCAGCGATTTCACCGCCGAGATGCTCACCGAGCGCTGTGATCCGAATATCACTTAGTCCGCTTGTGGCCATGCTTCGCCTCCCTCATTGCGCGTCGGCATTGTAGCCCGTTCAAGCGCCGCCGGACCGCCAAAGTTGCCGCCAACCGACACCAATAAGAATGAGCGGTATCAGACCTTCGGCCGCGACGATACGGATCGCCGCCGATCCGCCGAACAGCTCACCCATGAGACCGATGTTGGCAAAGCCGATCAACCCGGTGCCGATACAAATAACCAGCACCCCGAAGAGACGGCCGCGCATATGCGGCGGCGCCACGCTGTAGATCAGCGTGCTCTGCATGGTCGAGAAGCCCGCCATCATCAAACCAACGCCGAACAATACAACCGCCATGGGCGCGGTCGACACCATCCAGCCGGCGAGAAATATGAGGCCGAGGTACGCCATCGTACCGAAATAATAGAGGCGGCGAAAATTCGCCGCCCGCAGACCAACGGCGATAATCAGCGAGCCGACGAAGGCGCCACCGCCCTCCAAAGCAGCCAAAACACCGATCCATCCCGCGCTCACCTCGAGCACATCGCGGCCGACGACCGGAATCATTGAGACGAAGGGAAATCCCCAGACGTTAAACACAATGGTCACAAGCAGGATGCGCAGGATGTCGCGGTCCCGACCGATCAGCCGGAACACCTCCTGAAAGTCGCCTAGGATTTGCGTCGCTTCGCGCTTGGCGATGTCCGCCGCCGCAGTGACATACAGCCCCAACAACAGGACAACGCAACAGGCATACATCGCCGCGCTTAGTGCATAGGCGCCACCTGGTCCTAGCCATTGAAACAAGACGCCGCCGACTAGTGGCCCCATCATGCGGGTGGCGTTGTTAGTTGCACTGTCGAGGCTCATCGCCGGTGCGATGCGGTCCATGCCCGCGATGTCGCCCAGCAGACGCCGACGCAGCGGCATATCGGTGGTCCACACGAGCCCGGACACGAAACTCGACACGGCGACGATCCAGTAGCGGTCGAGCTCGACAACGAAAATGAGAAACACCGCCGTCGACACCGCCATAGCAATACTCATGGTGGCAATGAGCAAAATTCGCGGCGCAACGCGGTCGGCAAACGTACCGACGACCGACCCAAGAACGGCGAGCGGGAACATTCGTAGAATGACCAACAGCGCGACCAGAAAGGGCGAGCCGGTGGTGTCGAAGGCGTAGACGCCGGCCACCAGCATTTCCAGCCAGCGGGCGATACCGCTGAAAACGCCCACCAGCCAAACCCGCAAATACGACGGGTCACGAAGCAAACCGGTAAGCCCTTCGGTCGCGATTATCGCCACGAGGTCACGTAAAGATACGGCAGGAGTGCAGGATTGCCGCCCGGCTACGGCCGGTGCAGTTCAGCGCGGTCTCGCGTGAACGTGCGCCGGCCCGACTTAAGGCCAAATAGCGGCTGCGCGTTGGTCGCCACCACGTCGGTCGCCGACGCTGCGTCCCACACCACCATGTCGGCGGGATTATCCACTTCGATACCGTAATCGTCGCGCCGGAGCAGCCGGCCGGGCCGATGGGTCACCATTTCAAAACATTCAGCCAATTCTTCGTTGGTGCCCCGCTGCGCCACGTTGGCGTACATGTTGGCGATGCGAATCAACGATCCGTCGCCGAACGGCGTAAACGGGTTGAGGATATTGTTGGTCGACAAGCAGCAATTGGCGCCGTGTTCGATCAGTGCGTTGGCGTCGGCGACACCGCGAATCACACTGTGGTCCTGAAAGCGGCCCTGGGTGAAGAGATCCGTCGCCGGCAGCACGGTTACCGTGACTCCCGTATCGGCCAGCAACTTGCCCAGATCGGCCAACTCCGCCGCCGGCATGGACGCATATTTCGACCCATGGCCAATGGCAACACGCCCACCCCAGCCGATTTCGTCGGTGAGCTTACAGACCTGATAGATATCCAGATGCTCGAAACTGGGCCCGATATCGAGGTGGATATCGACATCGACGTCGTACTCCTTGGCCAGTTCGAATATCCGGTCGATTTGACCAGGTCCGTCGCTGTCGTAGCTCGGCGCGCCGCCAATTGCCTGTGCGCCTTTGTCGAGGCCAGCAACCAAGTTGGCATCACCCTCGGGAACGCCGGTCCAGCCTTCCTGTAGGAACACGCACAATTCCAAATCAATCGCCCAGCTATAGTCTCGCGCGAGCTGCTCGAGCGCCTCGAAGCTTTTCATTGCAACGTTGGGGTCCACCTCGACATGGGTACGCATGTGCGTCACCCCGTTGATCAACGAGGTTTCCAGCGAGGCCCGCGCACGTTCGTAAACATCTTCGACGGTGAAACTCGGTTTTACCGCCGCTACCCGCTTCATGTGATCGGTTCCCCGATCGGGTGACGGAGAGCTGCGGTCGAGGATGCGCGACTTATCGAGATGGATATGAGTTTCGATTAAACCTGGCGAGACCAAGCAGCCATCGACATCGATCTCCTGGCCTTCTGAGGCCAGCCCCGGTTCGATCGCCACGATACGGCCATCCTGAATGCCGATATCCCGCAATGGCGCATCCGGCGCGTCGCCCGAGACCCGCGCGTTGCGCAAAATTAGATCGAGTGCCATGTCGTTCCCCCGCTTTTTCTTATCCGATTATGCCCTCAGCGCCCTAATACCCCAAAGCGCAGCCATCCTTGCGCGGATCGGATCCGCCGACAAATACACCGCGGTCCCAGTCGATCCAGATAGCTTGGCCGCCGCCATGCGGCGCAACCGTCGGCTCAACCACATGTCCGAGCGCTTCGAGTTCGGCCAGAACATCCGGTGCGATGCCGCTTTCCGCCTCAACCTTGTCGTTCTGATAAAACGCCCGCGGGTGATCCAACGCCTGCTGAACGTCGAGACCGTAGTCGAGGATATTGGTCAGCAGATGCGCGTGGCCGAACGGCTGATATTGACCGCCCATGACCCCGAAAGGCATCACCGCGCGGCCGTCTCGTGCCAACATGCCGGGCATGATTGTGTGAGGCGGACGCCTACCGGGCTCGATCGTGGCGCCACTATTCTCATCGACGACGAACAGGCTGCCACGGTCTTGAAACATCACACCGGTTTCTCCGCACAGTAGACCACTGCCAAAGGGACGAAATAGCGAATTGATGAAACTGACCGCATTGGCGTCACGATCAACGACCGTCAAGTAAACCGTGTCGGACTGGGCCGGCAGCGAATCCAACTCGGATTGCGACATTGCATGGTCGGCGCTGATAAGCGAGCGCCGATCGCCGGCATAATCCTTGGTCAAATAGGTCTCCAGAAGATCGGCAGACTGGTCTTGGCTATGGAAATAGCGATCGCGGCCCCTAAAACCGAGCCGCCCCGCTTCGATTTCGAGATGCAGCCGCTGCGAACCATCGGGATCCAAGCTCGCCAGATCGAAGCCCTCGAGGATGTTGAGCATGATCAGGGCAATAAAGCCCTGCCCGTTGGGCGGACATTCCAATACGTCGTAGCCGCGATAAGTCGTCGAAATGGGATCGCAGTAGTCACCCTGGACGCTCGCGAAATCATCGACGGTGTGAAGGCCGCCCAGATCATTGAGGGTTGCGACCATCGCTTCGGCCACTCGGCCTTTGTAGAACCCGTCGGCGCCTTTGTCGGCGATCTCACGCAGGGTCGCCGCCAACTCGGGTTGTCGAAACATATCGCCCGCCCGATAAAGCCGGCCATCGTTCAAGAATATTCGCCGGACCGTCTCGTTGGCGTTCAGTTTCGCTTCGAACCGCGCCCAATCGAACGCGACGCGCGGTTGAATGGGATAACCGGTCTCCGCCAACTCGATAGCCGCGGCCAACAGTTCGCCGAGTTCCCTGGTGCCATGGTCCTCCACCAGGC
This sequence comes from Alphaproteobacteria bacterium, assembly GCA_965267185.1. Lineage (GTDB taxonomy): Bacteria > Pseudomonadota > Alphaproteobacteria > UBA6615 > UBA6615. The sequence continues at coordinate 2,539,623 of OZ253937.1, forward strand.
GCGACCAAGCTTCAATAGCGCCGGGAACGGTCACGGCGTGGGGGCTGTCGGGTGCGATCGCATTAATGCCGTTGTCGAGGTACCACTGCGTCGTCGCCGCTGCGCAGGCCCGCCCGGAGCCGTTGTAGGCAACCATGTCTCCGCCCGCGGGCGCGTAGAGGACGAAGCAATCGCCGCCAATGCCGGTCATATGCGGTTCGACGACGGCGTGAACGGCCATAGCGGCAACCGCAGCGTCAATTGCGTTACCACCAGCCTTCAGAACGTCGAGCGCCGCCACAGTAGCGCGGGGATGGGACGTCGCAGCCATCCCATTTGCGCCATAAGCCGCCGAGCGGCCGGGAAGTTCGAAATTACGCATCACCCTTACTCGCCTATTTTTCCAAGGATGGGAAGACCGGCAAGGTCAGGCCAGATACGCAGCTACCGAGGGGCTTATCGGCATTCGTTTGAACATATTGCGCGAAGGGTCTAATTCTGGGCGGCAAACGACATGGGGGAGACAATGACGCACTGGGTACGCTTCGAACACAATGGCGAGAATGGCTTTGGCAAACTGGAGGGAGACACAATCGCCGTCTGTGAAGGCGACATGTTCAGCGGCGCTCAGGAAACCGGATCCACGGTCGCCGTGGCCGATATCTCTTTGCACACCCCGTGTGTTCCAACCAAGCTGATTGCGCTTTGGAATAACTCCCGCTCGGCTGCGGAAAAGCAAGGCCTCGACCAACCGGAATTCCCGCTGTTCTTTCTCAAGGCCTCGAACACCTATCTGCCATCCGGCGGCGTTATCCGCAAACCGGCCGCCTACGACGGACGAGTCATCTACGAAGCCGAGCTCGGGATCGTTATCGGGCGCACCTGTAAAGACGCCGACGCAAGCGACGCTGCGGCGGCGATCTTCGGTTACACATGCGTCAACGATGTAACCGCGCTGCAACTCCTCGACGCCGACCCCAGTTTTCCCCAGTGGGCGCGCGCCAAGGGGTTCGATACTTTCGGGGCTTTCGGGCCGTCTATCGCGACCGAAACGGATGTCTCGGGTTCGTCAATCAGAGCGGAACTCAACGGGCGGGAGCGGCAGAACTACCCGGTGAGCGATTTGTTCATGCAGCCTGCAGAGATTGTTAGCCATCTGTCTCGGGCAATGACCCTTAATCCCGGTGACCTAATTGCCTGCGGCACCGGTCCTGGCGCACTGCCTATGAAGCCGGGTGCCACCATAGACGTCAGCATCGACGGCATCGGCACCTTGTCGAACACCTATCAAGAGTAAGCCTGCCCAATGCTGAACGCGTTTGTTAACGATAGATAACCATTTTTTAAGCGGTATCTACGTACATTTTCCCGAGTCCGCACGCCTCGCAGATGCTCAGCGCGGATGAGGGGAAATGCCGGACCTAGACATGAAATCTGCCGAGCTTGCTATCGACCGGTCGCCCGACGGGATCGCCATCGATACTGCCTTGATAAAGCATTTCGCCGAACGCCAGCGGCTGGGCGCAGGTGTCGTTAGTATCGTCACCATCGCCGTCGCCTTTATTCTCGCCGACGCCGTTCCGCTCGAAGCGCTCGCGCCGTGGGTCATTGCACAGATCGGTGTTGCGGTACTTTCAATGGTTCGATGGAAGCGTTTGCTGCAACGCAACGATCTCGGTGAAATGTCGCCGGCCCTCAAACTCGAAGCTGTCGCCTGGAAGGCTGTGTCTGGCTTTCTCTGGGGGATTCTCGCTGTTTTCAGCTTTATGTATTTGCCGGAATCATTGATTTTCTTCGCGGCGATTACGGTCGCTGCGATGGCTGTCGGGGCGGTGAGCACAATGGCGGCCATTCCCGCAGCCGCGATGGCGTTTATCGCGCTGAGCTTTGTACCGTTTATTGTGCTGTGGCTCGCCGGTGGGGACGCACCCTCGATAACCCTGGGGCTGCTCGCCATATTGCTGCTGGGTATGATCGTCAATTCCGCCCGCATCTCCCAGAACCAAATTTTGTCAGCGCTTCGAGCCGAGATGGAACATCGGCGCCTAAACGAGGAGTTTCACGAAGCACGTGACGAGTGGCTCGAGCTCTCAGATGCGTCCGAGGCCTACGTATTGTTCGACAAGGGAGATCGTTTGGTCGCCTGGAACGAGCGCTTTGCCGAGTTGTTGCAGATACCACGCAAACTGCTGAAGAGAGGGACGAGACGGAGAGAACTCATCGCGAGCGCAAGAAAATCGGTCGATGTTGCGAGCGGTATTGTCCCCATTGAGCAATGGATGAGCCAGCGCACCGACCCCAGCACCCAAGAGACCGAAGCAACGAGCGTGCGCGAGTATGAGGGTGGGATGTGGCTGCAGCGCCGGCTTCACAGAACCAAAAACGGTAATTTGGTCGTCAGCTTCGTTGACTGGACCGATCTCGTTCGGATGGAAAACGCCTTGCGCGAAAGCGAAGAGCGCTACCGTTTGATTGCCGAAAATTCGCCGGATGCGATTTTTGTGCGCGTCGACGATGAAGTCGTTTATGTGAATCCGGCCGGCGTCAAGATGTTGGGTGCGAAGAGCGAAGATGATCTTCTCGGAACTTCGATGATGGCGCTCTTCCACCCAAGCGATCATGTATCGATTGTAGCCAACCGAACGCATCTGTCGGAGAAGAGGAGTGAGCCTGCACCTTTGGTTCGCGGGCGTATGAGGCGCCTCGACGGCACGTACGTCATGACCGAGGGTTCAGGCGCACAACATTTTTGGCAAGGCAAGCCAGCTGTGGTCATAACCAGACGCGACGTCACTTCCCAAATCGAAGCCGAGGAACGCTTACGGGAAAGCGAAGCGCGGTACCGGCGCATTGCGGAACTTTCGCCGACCGCAATCTTGATCCGGATCGAAGACCGGATCGTCTACGCTAATCCGGCCGCGATAAAAATGTTCGGCGCCGAAAGCGAAGCCGACTTGCTATACGAATCGGCGATGTCGTTCATTCATCCCGACGACCGGCATCTGGTCCTAAACAATCAAGCAAACATAGAGGGGGAAGTAGGCCAGACAGCGCCGACGATCTGTGTGCGCCAGCAGCGCCTCGACGGCACCTACTTCGAAAGCGAAGGCGCCGGCGCGGCCTTCGTCTGGCAGGGGCAACCCGCAGTCATGATTATGGTGCGGGATCTTTCGCGCGGTACAGAAGCCGAGACACCGCTGCAGGCGACGGCCGGCTAGGGAAGTCCACCGAAACATCCGCCACTCATCGAGCGTTAAAGCAAACTAGCGGCCTGCGGCGGGGACGGCCGTTTCTCCACGAAGCTGACGCCCGCCGCCCGGCCCGGCAACGGCACTGTGCCTTGCGGCATCGCGAAGGGAAGCTCGGCCCTAGGCTTGTTCATGGCAGCCTGTAGCGAACGGCCACGGATTTCGGTCAGTAGCTGTCGGTGATCGGGAAGGTGGTGCAAAAGCTTCTTTTTCTCCCGGTCTACCCAAGCGCAGAATTCAGCCCAATCTTTTTGCTGAACGGCGGGATTATCGGGAAACGACACATCATCGAAATACCCTTTAGCGAACAAGACAATCAAATAGCTCCAATACCCGAAGAGGTGCGTGGTTTCGAAATCTTCCTCCGTCGGCAACACTCTCCGCCACCGCTCTAGCTTGTCACGCAGCCCAGCCGGCACATCGAGGTCCGACTGCGCCGCTTGCCAGTAAGGCGTGTCGGCGCGCTTAGCCGTGCAGTAGTGAAGCACGACGAAATCCAGTACCTCGTCATAGATCTCCGTCATTTCCGCGTTGAATCGGTCGCGAACGGCAGGATCGATGTCGCTGGAAGGCATGTTGGCGACCAGACGCTGCAGCGCTTGTTCGATAATGAATATGGCCGTCGACTCGAGCGGCTCGATGAACCCGCTCGACAGACCGACAGCAACGCAATTGCCGACCCAGGACCGCCGTGAGCGGCCAACCCGCATACCGATTACACGCGGCTCCGCACCCTCTCCCGCTGGTCCTAAATGAGCCAGAAATTCGTCGGTCGCCTCTTCATCGGTCTTGAAGGCGCTCGAAAACACGTAGCCAGTGCCAAGCCGCGAAAAGAGCGGGACCCGCCACGACCAGCCAGCTTCAAGTGCTGTACTGCGTGTGCACGGCTCCAAATGCTTGGTATCGGTGTGCGGGATTTGGACAGCGACGGCACGATCATTCAAGAGCTGGGAACCGAACGAAACGAACGGCTCATCTAACGCCTGCGTCATAATAAGCCCGCGAAAGCCGGTGCAATCGATTACAAACTCGACCGGCCAACGGCCACGTTCCATAAGGTTCAGTCCAGCTATGTTGCCAGCTTCATCCTGCTCCACCCCTTCGACGTCGTCGAGCACATGCATGACCCCGCGCGAGAGGGCAATCTCTTTGAGCAATTCGGCAAACAAACCAGCATCGAGATGATAGGCGTAGCCGACCACAAAATCGTAGTTCCCCTGCATGGGCGTTTTCGGGGCGCGAAAATCGTCGATGAGCTGAGTCGACGGGGATAGGTGGGCCCCGAACGCGTCAACGCCTCGCGCACCGCCAAACTTATGGAAATGGTAGCCCGGATTGACTCCTCGTAAATCGACGCCAAAACCGTCGAACGGGTGATCATAAGAGCTGTGGCTTCGGCTCGGGTCGACGTCCCAATCGGCAAACCGAACTCCGAGCTTAAACGAGGCGTTGCACCGCGCAATGAACAGGGTTTCATCGATGCCCAGCTGTTTCAACAAACCACGCATTGCCGGCACGGTCGCTTCGCCAACGCCGACCGTCGGAATATTCGGTGACTCGATCACGGTTACCCCCGTGAAAGGCGCGTTGGTGTCGCGATTAAGCAAGGTCACGCACATAAGCGCTGCCAACCAACCCGCCGTGCCGCCCCCCACGACCGTTATTTCGTTGATCGGATCCGCCATGTTCGATCTTATCCCTTGCTCCCAGAGTAACGACTTACGTCAAAAAAGACCGTAAATCCGAGAATTGACGCAAATCGATTGTTAAATGCTATTTTACCGTTGTCGGCTCTAATTCTGAACTCATCCGGCGCCAGTACTTCACGGGCAGATACATTTGTTCAGCAGGTCTCGTCGTCACCTTTTCCTTGGAGCAACCCCGATGAAATTGGTTTTCAAACGCTTTCTCCCGCTCACTTTTGTTCTCTTCCTTGCCGCTTGCGTAGGATTCATCTCCCAAACAACATCGACGTTCTATCAGTATGAGGGCAAGACGTACGAGGTCCAGGAATTTAAGGGCAATGTGGGCAACGTGACCATGTTCGAAATTGTCGACGGCGAGCGGAAATTTATCGGTTTCTACACGCTTGGCGATCCCAAACCCGAAGAAGAGGTCAACCGGCGCAGAATCACCAACGTTGTCGAAAACGGCACGCAGGTGGGCGAACCCGAGGTCAAGACCCAGCGCAGCATCGATCTCGAACTCCGCGACGACGAGTAAGCTTGAGGTCGGTAGCCTTCTCAGGCTCGGCGCGCCTTCTCCTGCCATAGGATATAAAGGCCGCTGCCGACGACGAGCGGCGTGCCGGCGAGCACCCAGACGCTGGGAATCTCCCGCCACAGCAAGAACCCCAGAAGCGCCGCCCAGATCAGATTGACATAACGGTAGGGCGCAACAACGCTCGCTTCGGCGTATCGGAATCCTTCGATAATAAAATAGTGCCCAAGCCCAAACATGACGCCCGAAAACACGGTGATCGCCAGTTGGCCGGCGTCCATCGGCTTCCATCCAAAGGGCGCCGTAGCGAGGCTAACCAGGGTTATGGCAATCATCGAATAGAACAGAATCGCCGTGGACGACTCTGTAACGCTAACCCGCCGGGTGACGATATCGCGCGTCGCTGCCACCATGGCCGCCACGACGGGTAAAAGCGCCGCTACCTGAAAGGCCGCTGTTCCTGGCCGAACCATAATAAGCATGCCAGCGAACCCAATCAGGACAGCCGCCCAGCGGCTCGCACTTACCTTCTCGCCTAACAAGAGCGGCGCCAACAAGGCGACGAAAAGCGGCCCGACGAAGAGAATCGCGATCACCTCATTGAGCGGCAGCCGCGCCAGCGAGGTCACAATCAAGAAGGTCGAGCAAACCGCGAGAAACGATCGAGCTGCCTGATTTCGGAAGCGCCCGATACGCAGCCCGTCGGTGGCGCCACTCCGCCAAACGATCAGCCAGATCGCCGCCGCAACCACGAGGGCACGGACGAACAGAATTTCGCCGATCGGCAACGACATGGTGAGCCACTTGGTCGCCGCGTCGCTCACCGTCAGGGCGCCACCGCCGGCGATCATACTCAAGATTCCGCGGAGTGTGTTCGACCGCAAGGCCGACAGCTGGGTCATTTGCTGTGCCGCCGCCTCACGTCCCCGGCGCGTACTTCCCTGTGAGTTGCGGGGTGAAGCGGCCTTCGAGGCCTTTTTCGGCATGCTCCGCTCGGGTGACCCGTGCCCACGTCCGTTTAAGATCGTCTTTGACGTTGATGGTCAGGCGTCCCAATCCCTCAATCTCGAGCTCCACCTTGTCGCCATCTTGGAAAGGGTTCAATCCGCGGTGATTGGTTCCCGACGCAATGATGTCGCCCGGCTCCAACGTATGGATCGAGCTGCACCATTCGATTAGGCGCGGAATCTTGTGCGCCATGTCGTCGGTATTGAAATTCTGCATCAGATCTCCGTTAACCCACAGGCGAACCTGGAGCTTCTGGGGATCGTCGATCTCGTCGGCAGTGACCAAGTACGGACCAATCGGCGAGAAGGTGTCGCGCGATTTCGCTTGAAAGAAGACGTTGGTATCGGGCGGCATGCCCCGCGCCGAACCGTCGATGAAATTGACGTAGCCGAAGATGTAGTCCATCGCGTCAGCTGCATCCACATGGCTCGCGCGTTTACCGATTACCAGACCAAGCTCCGCCTCGCCTTCGAAAATAGCAGCCGGGATATCGGTCAACACCATGCTGTCGCCGTTACCGATGACCGTGTTCGACGCCTTGTGGAAGGCGTTGATCGGCGCCGGTTCGGGCAAAGTGCCGTCTTCCATGTAGTTGACCGCCATGGCGTCGATATTGCCAGGCTTGGGCAACGGCGGGCGAATGCGAACGTTGGCGACCGGAATACCCTCTCCCGCCGACGCAGCAGCCTCTAGACGCTCGCGGTAATCATCGAAACGCTCGATGAGGCCATTGATGAGGTCGTGGGGGCCCACATGTGGAATGTCTTGCACCACGTCCGAGACATCGACCACATCGTCGCCGCGCAGAACGCCCAGCCTAAAATCATCGAAATACAACAGCTTCATTTCTTCCTCCCGCAGGCCGGCGGTTTCGCTTCGACCGGATGTTTTCGTTGGGGCTGTAGGGAACAGGAAAGGCTTTCTAGCGCGGAACGCCCGCAGTTTCCATCCCGAGAGCGCCCGCCGAGCCATCTCCTGCATGACGGTCATTTATTGCTATTGTTATCTCGTTGGGTTCTTACGAGCCCGTTTGAACTTCGACCGAGACCCCAAACCGGCAGGGAGAGCAACCGTTGCGCTATGATCTTTACTACTGGCCGACTATCCAGGGCCGCGGCGAATTTATCCGTCTCGCCCTCGAAGAAGCCGGAGCCGACTATATAGATGTGGCCCGAACACCAGAAAGCGGTGGCGTGGACGCTATGCTCAATCTCTTGGCCGACAACAGCCTTGACCACCCGCCCTTCGCGCCCCCCATTCTGAAAGCCGGAAAGCGCATTATTGCGCAAACCGCAAACATCCTGATGTATCTCGGCGACCGTCACAAACTGGCGCCAGCGAGCGAAAGTGGCCGGTCGTGGACCCATCAACTACAGCTCACCATGGAAGATTTCCTGGTCGAGGTCCACGACGTCCACCACCCTTTGGCGAAAAGCCTTTACTATGAGGATCAGCGCGAAGAAGCGCGCCGCCGTGCGCAAAATTTTGTTTCGGAACGGATGCCCAAGTTCCTGGGCTATATGGAGAGAGTGCTTGCCCAAAACCCCTCCAGCGATACGCATCTGGTCGGTGCGCGACTCACCTATGCCGACCTGTCGCTGTTCCAAACTATCGAGGGTTTACGCTACGCCTTCCCCAAAACGATGCGGCGCATCGAGCCCGAGTATCCGCTTGTGATCGCGTTGCATGCCCGCGCCGCCGAACGGCCCCGCATCCGGGCATATATCGAATCAGAGCGGCGCATACCGTTCAATGAGCACGGGATATTTAGACACTACGAAGAGCTCGACACTTAAAAGGCCGGCTAGCAAGCCAGTAACGGCCACACCGAAATCCACGGCTGGAGTCCGTTCACCGCGGTCTATCCTGGCCGCTTCACCGCTCTGCCCTTCCGCCACTGCAATGCAGCTAGGCACCGCCGTCTGGTTGACGCCGCTTGGGCTATTCCTCGAAGATATCGCCCAAATCGCCCATGTGACACAGAGAGGCTCATGTCATGCCAAAACAACGCATCAGCTATGTCGATCCCGCCAACATCGACGATCCGGATATGCTGAAAGAGTTCGAACGCTGCCGCACCGTCGGCACCCCGCGTCCTGAAAGCCAGGCGATTCGCGCCCATGTGCCGGCCACCTTCTGGTCGTTCGCGAACACCTGGCGCGATGTCTTCCATAGCGGTGTATGCGATCACACGATCAAGGAGTTGTGCCGCGTTTACGTCTCGCACTCGGTGAAATGCGAATTCTGCGGCAACCAGCGCTCTATCCAATCGGCGCAGAAGGGCCTGGTCGAAGACGACTATTTCGATCTGTTGAACTTCGAGAAGTCGACACGCTACGACGACCGCCAGAAGGCGGCGCTGCGCTACACCGAAAACATCGTCTGGGATTTGCCAGATAACGATGAGATGTGGGACGCGCTAAACGAGCACTACAGTGAACCCGAGATCGTCGAGTTGGGCTACTTCGTCGCCATCACTATGGGCCAACAGCGCTGGCTACGGACATTGAATATCGATCATCATCAAGTTCTTGCCGGCACAGACGCTTCCATGCGCCCCGGATCGGAAACAGCCGAAGCGCACGAAGCGTCCAAGCAATCGTCCGACTACTGGGCAAAGAAAGATGCGCCCCGTGCCCGAAATGCCAACGCGGCATAGGTGAGTTCTACCGGGTAAGCGTTGCGGTAAATTCGGCAACCTTATCCGGGAGAACATCCTCACGAACTTCCTTGCTTCTCAGCAAGAGACTGGCCTCGACCGGAACGGGCAACAAGGCTTCTACCTCGTTGACCGCCGTCTCGGGCGGCGAATGGCCACCATAAGTTAAAAACAGAGCGACCCGCGGCGGCAATCTCGGTTTCCCGGCAAGAAAGGCACGCAGAGGAAGCGCTGGATAGCTGGTCCAAATGGGCGCGCCCAGCAAAACAAGATCATAATCTTGAGCACTATCTCTCGACAGCTCGATCGGCGGCAGGTTGCCCTTCACGCTGTCGTATCCGGCGCGCAGGTAATTGAAGATCCCCGGCCCATATCGCTTGCAGCGAATTTCAACCACATCGGCGTCCAGCGCACTGGCGAGCGCAAGAGCCAGCTTCTGTGTGGTGCCGCTGCGGGAATAATAGGCGATCAGAACATTCGGCATGGCGGCGAATATTCCAGCGCACCCGCCGCTACGCCTTGATTCAAGTCAGTGGCTCAGCCCAAGCGAGACGTTCGACGCACCTTATTTAGGCGGCGCTATGCCGTTTCATGAAGTCGGTGAACACGTTTGTGATTTCCGGCTCGTACTCGCCCCACTCTGTGAATGGGATGAGGGGAACGTCCTCATCTTCAATGGGCAGTTGGTGTAGCTCACTACCGGGAATCATCCGGTGGACGATCCGACCGGCTTCCGAATCGTGGGTCTTGTCGTTACCGGGAATAATGATCGCCGGCATCTTCATCGAGTTCAGCTCCGCTTCACTCACACCGAACACCGGCAAGTCTTTCCCGGCAACGAACAGATCGCGCCAGCGCGTCAGCGCCGCAATGAAGTCCTCGGCGTTCATATTCATTAATTTGTCGCCGTTCGCCGGATTGGCGGCAATGCGCTCGGCGTACTGCTCATGTTCACAGATAGCAGCCATGCCGCCTTCTTTCGCGAGACGGATGAACTGGTTGTAGTAGTTCTCAGGCAGCCGCTCGGCAGCAAACGCTCCGCCGGTAACTCTGAATAACAATAGCCCCCGAACCGCCTCGGGGTGGCGCAGACCGAATAGGATGGCTGTGCGGGCGCCCGACGAGGAGCCGCCGATAAAGGCGGGCAGCCCGTCGAGTTGCACCAGCAACTCGTGTAGATCGTCGGCCCAAATGGCTTCTTCGACCTCGCCGCCCTGGAACGACATATCTGACGCACCGGTGTTACGCCGGTCGTGCAATAAAACGCGGAAGCCTTCGGCGGCGATCTTCTGAGCCAAGGGCACGAATTCGGCATAGCCGCGCCGGCCACCGGTAATCAGCGTGACAAATGGACCGTCGTCACCAACCACTTCGTAGTTGATGTTGAGGCCGTGCACATTCGCAATTGGCATATTGTCTCTCCCCCTACAGCCAGTTTAGCCGGCCTCTTGTTTCTTCATACCCAAGATCAGTGCATGGGCGTTTCTTCGCGCGCCGACGCCACCATGGCTTCCTGTGAAAGCACCAGATCCTTGCCCGCCCGCAGGCCCTCCATCACCTTCGGAACGGTCGCCTCCAAGTCGAGAATCGGTAGACCGTGGGTCGGCGCGATAACCGCAACATCGAGGTCAGCGATTAGCCGTTCGAGCCGATCCACATAGATGTCCATATCGGCGAACATCGTCCAGTACAGAGCCCGTTCGGCAAAAACTGCCGAAACGTCCACGAGATCGAGCGATTCCGCCTCTTCGGCGATTTTTCCGCAATGGCCGTCCCAGTGATAATGGCTGTAGGCGAAGCCATCGCCAGGAAACAGAACGCGCTGGCCGGTCTCGAAACCCCATAGGCTCGTGCGCAGATCGCGGATGACCGGTTCGATAGCGACAAACTGACGGTCGCCTAGGTCGATCGTGTCACCCACCTCCATGGGACGAAGCAGATGGACATGCTCGGGGAACGCCAGATGATAGTCGCTGATATCGCCATGGATCGTGATTTCAGGAAAGCGGCGCAGAACCCGGCCCAACCCGCCTGAGTGGGGGGTTTCCTGGTGGGTGATAAACAGATGTTTGAGCGGTGCCGCATCCTGCCCGAGTATTTCCGCCATCTGTCGCTCAATGACGGGAAAATCCTTGGGGTGGCCAGTCTCGATCAGCATCGAGGCCTGCGAACCAATAATCAGAAAAGCGGCATTATAGGAATGATAGATCTTGCCGCGGAACGGCTGCTCCAGGCAGTCGCCTAACCAGAAGACACCGGGTGCCAGCTCGCGGGGCAGCGGATTCGTACCAGTCATCTCGTTACCTTTCCAACCCGCGGGGAATGTACTGTGGCGACGCCACCGACTTGTCCAGGCTGCGCAACACGTCGTCGAGTACGGCGAATTCATGCTGCACAAGATCGCGGCCTTGCAGAATACAACCATAACCCGGCGCGATGGTCTCGATGTCGTAGCGCTCGAACACCTCCGCGACTTCCTGGCGGAGCGCGTCAATCGCCGCGCCTTCGAGCCACCAATAACGCGTATTCAGCAGGAAAGACCGCACCCAATCGGACGTCGTGACATCGTCGTTGCCGGCAATAATCCAGGGACCATCCGGGTTATCACGCCAATGGTGGGTGAACATGTCAGACGAAAACAGCGTACGGGTCGCTTCGTCGTAGATCCAGCTGGTGTTAATGAGCCGAATGGGCGCGTTGAACGCCGCTATCGGCCGCTCCCCACTGCGCCCCACTTGGAGTTGTTGCTTTGAATTCAGCACCGCGGTTTTGATCGACAGCGGAGCGGCGCCGTCGCCGTCCCGGCCGTCCCAGTTGAAATCGAGCCAGCAATCGATATCGGGAATCGGCGCGTAACACGCAACCACATTGAACCGTTCGGCGATCGGCATCGCGTTGCATACCGACATAAACTCGTTGATGCGCAACGGAAACAGGTGCAACGGCGTTTCGGGCTCGAGCAACGTTTCGAGCTGATCGAGCATGTCCTGTTCATGAGCTGCAAAACCGGTGTCGAGCAGCAATGCACCGTCTTCTTGCTTAAGCAGGTAGCAGTTCGACGCAGCAAAGCCCCTGGCGCTATCGGGGTAGGAGCTCGCTCGGCCGTCGAGCTCATAAGCGTTCTGCAGCGCGTAAAGCCGACCCTCGGCCAATGTCGCGATGGAGCTTCCAGACATGACCGATAATGAACCGGCCCAGACAGGCTTTGTCAATTTCGCGGCAACAGAACCTTTGGTGCGCCGCCGTACGCTATATAAGCCGCCATTCGTTGAGCCCAGCCTCATTGCGCCTTATGCCAAAACGTAGTTTTCCGCGCTGCGGATCATCGACCTCGACAACATCGGAGAGGAACGGCGTATCGGGAGTGATTAGGGTTAAAAGTTCCTGATAATGCGCTTTTTCAGCTGTGCTCTGCTGATCCGCCGCCTGATAGAAAAACACCGATCGTGGGGCGATGGCATTTATCTTCGGCAAAAGGCGCGAAAGTTCGACATCGGCAGCAAGGTGAGTGGCGCAGACCGCTACCAGAATTGCATCGATAGCCGTCTGAACGCTCTCAGGAGTCAGGTAGAGAATTGCATGCTGAGACGTCATGCTAAGTATACGTAGAAATTCGTCGTCGAGGGGTTCACTCAGTAGAAAACCATTCCTGGCCCTTGGGTAGTCAGGACTGGTCCCATACGAGCTGCATCCGAGATAAACCATGTCGGTATCGGTGGGTACATCGAACACACGCCGGTAATGATCGGTCGTTCTAACGTCATCTTCGAGAATAAAAAGCGGCAGCTCGGAGCCGTACTTTAATAGTGCGCCGAGATGGCCCAGACTGCACCCAAAGCTGCTAGGGCTGCATTCAGGACCGTGATGGAAGATGGCATCGAGTTCGAGACTCGACACCAGGGACTCCATGTGAGTTCGACGATCTCTAGCGTTTGCGAGGTTTAGAACAACAGTTCGAACCTGGCTCAGATCGATCGTGCTTTTTTTATTCGCCATGATGGCGCGTACCTAGTCGTGATTTAAGGGTCCGGTCAATAAGCCGACCGGGAGATCATTCGCGACAAACGTATAGAATCGGTTTCGACCGTATTTGATCCAGTTTTACCAAGTCCGTAGACATAAATTGTTTACAATCCTTAACGCAGCGTTAACGCCGACCCGCCATAATCTCCTCGTCGCACAGCGAGGAGATGAGCGATGCGATTGCCTATCACGGCCCTATTATCCACGTTGGTTTTGTCCGGCTGCGCCCTGCCACCCATCGTCACCGCGGTCTCTCTGGCGGCCAACGGCGTGAGCTACGCAACGACTGGTAAGGGTACCGCCGATCACGCGATTTCGGCCGTCGCCGGTGAGGATTGCGCGGTTCTGCGCGCAGCCAAGGACGAAGCCATATGCGACCCAGACGGCGAGGTGCTGTTCGAAGTCGACATCGCCTCCACCGACAATGAAGACTGGCACCTCGACCCTGAGACGGGTGTGATGGGCACCGGCGGCACGCCCCGTTCGGCCTCCCCCTTTGGATTGCTCGCGGCCGGCGACCCCACATCGGAACCATCCAAACAAGCGGAGGCGCCCGCCCAAGTGGATAAGGAAGAGAGTGAGGCGTTGCGCAAAGCCGTGATTCCGTTCGCCGCCGAGCCGCTAACACCCGGGTTCTTCGCCGAGGCGCGTCCCGAGCCGAAACCTCAGGCGCCACTATTTCGGGTTCAGCAGCCGCAAGAGCAGCCCACCGGCTGGCTCCAGCGATTGGGCCAGAAAACGCGCAGCATTTTTAAGGAATAGCTGCACCCCCAAAAACGGTATTCGGTATCGACTTACTGAGTTGTCTCGCAATGATCCTGTAGTCGGCGAGCCGGCATGATATGGTTTGCCGATTGATCGACGGGGGACAGCGCGATGATCGAGCAGACCTTGGACATCGCTACAAATGACGGTGAGATGGAAACATTCATTTGCCGTCCGGAACGCGACGGCCCATTTCCCGCCATCTTCTTTCTAATGGATGCGCCCGGCATCCGCGAAGAACTGCGCGACATGGCGCGGCGGCTGGCAACCGTGGGCTATTATGTTCTCCTCCCCAACCTGTATTACCGTGCCGGCCGCGACACGATGTATGGACCTGACGTGCTCACCGAAGGCAGCCCCGATCACACGGCGATGCGGGCAATCCGCACCAAGATGACCATCCCGCCGGTGATGGACGATATCGCTGCGATGCTAGCGTTCGTCGATGAGCAGAACGAAGTGCAACCGGGTCCGGTGGGCTGCCATGGTTATTGTATGAGCGGCCCTTACGCGCTGGCTGCCGCCGCGCGCTATCCCGACCGGATCGCAGCCGCGGCATCGTTTTACGGTACCTGGATTGTCAGCGATGCCGAGGAAAGCCCACACCTTAATCTCGATAAAGTTAGGGGCGAGCTTTATATCTCCTGCGCCGAACACGACGATCTGGCGCCGCTCGATATGGTCGAGGAGCTAAACCAGCTATTCAAAGCGGCGGGTACCAGGGGAGAACTCGAACTCCACCCTGGCGTTCACCATGGCTTCGCCTTCCCGCAGCGCTGGTGCTACGACAAACCAGCCGCCGAACGGCACTGGGAGCGTTTGTTTGCGCTTTACCGCCGCATGTCCGTAAGCTCACCCTGAACATCCGACCGGGAGTGGAACAATGGCGCGGGCGCGAACCGTCAAGAAAAGCTGGGACACCGGCCTCATCGACATCGGTAATGGCTGCTACGCCTACATCCAGTCGGGCGGCTTGAATGTATCGAACGCCGGTTTGGTGGTCGGGCCAGAGTCCTGTCTGGTGATCGATACGCTCTACGTCAAACCGATGACCGAGGCGTTCAAGCGGTCGATCCGCAAGGTTAGCAAGAAACCGGTTAGCCAGATCGTCTGCACCCATCACCACGCTGACCACACGCTTGGCTTGAATTGGTTTCCGCGTGACATCCCCGTGATCGCCCACCGCTACATGCGCGAGCGGATGATCGAAACCGGCCTCGATCTGGCGCACTACCGGCGGGTGAATCCGGAACACGCCAAACATTTGCGCAATCTCAAGCAGCACTTTCCGACAGTCACCTATGACGGCTCGATGACGCTCTACCTGGGCGATCGGCGCATAGAGCTACACAATCTCGGGCATGCCCACTCGAAGGGCGATACCATGGTGTATCTGCCGAAAGAACGGATCCTCTATTCCGGCGATTTCTGCTTCAACTTCGTTACTCCCGCCACGTTCGACGCCCATATCGGCAACTGGATCAAGAAGGCGCAGCAGGTGCTAAAAACCTTCCCGTTGAAAACCGTGGTGCCCGGTCATGGACCGGTCGGCAACCGCCGCATTATCGAGGATATGGTTGGATATCTGAACCTGGTGCAGCGCGGGGCGCGCAAAAGCTTCAATGCTGGCATTCCCGCCAAACGCGCCGCCAAAGAAATACCCCTCGGCGTCTACGCCGAGTGGATGAAGCCCGACCGCGTCGAGCAGGCGGTGATGAAGCTCTACAACGAGTTCCGTGGCAAAGGCGATAAGGGCATCTCGCTCGATGCCGCGAAAGGCGGGTGATGTTTACCGGTCACCCGCATAAACCCGGAGCACCGCCATTCTCGATACCGCGACCGAAATGAAAGCCTTCTAGTCCGGCCCAAAAAGCCGCCGCCTCACACATCGGGCACGGCCGCGACGACGAATAAAGCGTCGCGCCACGCAGACCGCTCCGGCCTACCCGCCGCGCGGCATCGCGGATCGCCGACATTTCGGCATGCGCTGTCGGATCATCGTTGAGCACAACCAAGCTCTGCGACTGGCCGATAATCCGACCGTCCTTCACGACAGCGGCCCCGTAGGCCTGATCGCCGCTCTCGACGGCTTGCCGGCGGAGTTCAAACGCGCGCTGGATATATGCCCCCGGTTCAGCGTGGGCTGGTTGATCGATAACACCAACAGATGCTTCACGAGTCTGTGCGTCAGCGACACGCAAAGGCGTCAAAGCAGCTGCCACCGCTCCAACGGCCGAGAATATGGATCGCCGAGACAGTGCGCCGGAAAGACCATGTTTCATCGAATGTCCCCCGATCTATCGCGCAAAGACATGCTCAACCCACACGGCCTGGGCGAACAGCCGCGCGTCTTCGCCATGAAAGCCGACGAGCTGCAAGCCTAGCGGCAAGTCATGGGCCGCCAGAACCGGTAACGTCAGCGACGGGGCACCGGCGCACGTGGCGGCCGAACACGTCACCGGATGGCCGATATTCTCCAAGCCCACCGGCGCGACCTCAGGCGCCGTTAAACCGACAATACCATCTACGAACTCGGCCGCGGCACGCAGACGCGCGCCGAACGCCGCCTTGAATTCGAGCGCTATATGGTAGTCGTCGAGGGTAACCTCATGGGCGCGTTTTAGAGCATTCGCGATGCGCGGATGATGGGTGTGGCCCGCCGCCTCATACTCGAAAAACGGCCAACGCATTTCGAAAGCGGCGATTTCGGCGATGCACCAGTCGGCCCGCGCAAAGTCTTCCTCCAAAGCATGCAACTGGGACACACCCGCCGGCTCGACGATTTCGACCCCGGCATTCGACAACCGGTCGAGCGCCCCCTCGAACGCGGCCCTTACATCAGAATCAGCCAATTCCCAGCCCGGCGTATACATGCGCATGAGCCGTACCGGTTTCTCGGGTGACGGAGCCTTCTCGGTTCCAACGATACCGTGCGAGCCCGGCACGGGCCCTGCCTCGTGCGACAGGAAGCGCAACACCGCCCAGCTATCGGCGAGCGTCGCGGCATGGGCGCCAACGTGCTCGCCCGACGGCGAAAACGGGTGAATAGCGGCTTGGCGGATCGCGCCGTAGGTTGGTTTTACCCCGACATGACCGCAATAACTCGCCGGGCGCATCACCGAGGACATGAGCTGAGTCCCGATGGCGACCGGTAGCATACCGGCGCCAACTGCCGCCGCCGAACCACTCGATGACGTACCGGGCGTTCGCTCGGGATCGAACGGATTGCGGGTTGCCATTGTGTTGCCGTAGGCGAACTCAGTACTTGTTGTTTTACCAACAATCACAGCGCCGCCCCGGCGCAGGGCGGCAGCAACTGGCGCGTCGCGGCCACCCTCATAACCCTCGTAGATTGGGCTCCCACATTGGGTTGGCATATCGGCGGTTTCGATAATGTCCTTGAGGCCGATCGGTAGACCGTCGACCGGCGACAACGGCGCACCTGCCGCGTAGCGCTCGCTCGCCGCATCTGCAGCCGCTCGGGCGCCATCAAGATTTAGCGTAACGAAGGCCTGAACTTCCGGTTCGCGGGTCTCGATCGTATCGATACAGCGCTCCAACAAGTCGCGCGGCGTATCGTCGCCGGCGAGAAACGCCGGCACCTGATCGAGGAAACCGGGAGATAGCGGAACGGCAGGATCGTAAGGCATGGCAGCACCGGGTTTGAGTGTTCGATGGCAAACACGTTAGCCGAAAACACCCCCTCGAGCACGAGGCGCGGCCCTAGCCAAACGCGACCGCACCATTGGCGTCGACGAGCGCTCCGGCCATGAACGACGCCGCGGGCGACGCCATCATGGCAATCGGCCAGCCGATTTCCTCCGGCCGGCCCAGCCGTTTCATGGGAAAGCGGTCGACGTTAAAGGGCGCGCCGGTCATCATCGCCGTATCGACCGGACCCGGCACCATCGCGTTGACGGCAACACCGTGGGGCGCGCCTCGGTTGGCGAGCCATCGCACCAAAGCATGCACCGCGCCTTTTGACGCCACATAGTGCGGCGGTGCCACGAGCCCCCCAATGCGGCCGGCAAGCGAGCCTACAATGACGATCCGCCCATAGCCGGCATCGATCATCGGATCCAGCCACGCTCGCGCCAGATTGAGCGGACCCTGCACGTTGACATCCATAACCCGGTGAAACGCATCGCCGAAATCGGCATCGTGCCAATCGTCGAACGGCTGAATACCCCCCGCCGCAACCAGCGCGTCGACGCCACCAACCGATGCCGCCATCGCTTCCACCGCATCACGGTCGGCAGCATCGCAAGCATGGACTGTCACCTTGACGCCAGCGGATGTCAGTTCGTCGCCGAGTGAGTCCAGCGAGGCCACATCGGACAAGATCAATTCGCCGCCTAGGTGCGCACAGGCGCGCGCCGCTGCAGCGCCAATGCCACCGGCAGCGCCGGAGATGAGAATTCGATGGCCGCTTAGATCGATACCTTCGGTTGCTTTTGGCATACCCCTCTACTCCTGATGCTTTGATTTATTCGTTAGTACTGTTGCTGGCGGCACGCTATCCGACCCGCTAGGCTAAAACAAAATAACAAACCCCATCGGAGGAACATTCTATGCCCGATACCCCCCTCGTTTCGCCGGAGTTTCCGGTCGATGAAAATGCCGTCCGCGTGCCTTACGATAAGCTCAAGAGCTTCATGACGCAGGTTTTCTTGGCGGTCGGACTGCCTGACGGCGATGCCGCAGGCGTTGCGACCGCCATGGCCGATGGCGATCTTCTGGGCAAGGACAGCCACGGCTGCATCCGCGTTCCTATGTATGTCGGCCGCATCAAGGGCGGTGCTATCAACAAAACGCCCGACATCAGAGTCGAGAAGCAAACGCCGGCAATGGCGCTGGTCAACGGCGACAACGGTATGGGACACCTGGTGGCGCGCTATTCCATGAACTTGGCGATGGACATGGCGGCAGAAAGCGGCCTGGCGTGGATTGGCTTACAGCATTCCAATCATGCCGGCGCGGCGGCGGTTTACGCCTCTATGGCGCTTGAGCGAGACCAGATCGGCGTCATCGCTTGTGTCGGCAGCGCCAACCACGCTGCCCCCTATGGCGGCAGCGACATTCTGGTCGGCACCAATCCCATCGCCGTCGCTATCCCGGCCCAGGATGAGCCGCCAGTCGTCATCGACATGGCGACCACCAACTCGTCGCTCGGCAAGATTATGGTCAAGGCGATGCATGGCGAACCTATGCCGGAAGGCTGGGTGATCGATGCCCAGGGACAGCCGATCACCGACTCCGCGAAGGCCGACGATGGCATCTTGACCCATATCGGCGGCGCCAAGGGTTTCGGGCTGTCGATGGTCATTGGATTCCTCGCTGGCACGCTCAACGGCGCTGCCTTCGGCTCCGATGTCATTCATATCGGCGAGAACCCCAAGAGCGAGACCAACACAGGCCAGTTCATCATGGCCATCGATGTGGGCCATTTCCTCGATCCGGGTGTCTTCAAATCCAATGTGGACCGCATCTCACGCGAGATGACCGGCTCGGCCAAGCTGCCCGGAGTCGCCGAAATCCGCATGCCCGGCACCAATAGCTGGCGGATTTACCAGGACCGTAAAGCCAACGGCATTCCGATCACCGCACCGCTGCTCGACAGGCTCAATGCCGCAGCAGAAGAAGTTGGCGTAGCGTCTCTGGTGTAGGGAAGGCCGCTTCAGCGCGTTGACAAATAGGCGCGCCAGCTGCCGAGTTCGGAAATATCGCGCGCACCATTTGCGGCGTAAGCCTCGCACACGAACCCTTTGACGCTGGTGCCGTCTTCGAGTTCGACCGTCCCGATCGCCAGGGGCGACGGAACGCCGGCGATGAACTCCCCAAAACGGGCAGCAGGTACGGCCCATAGTTCCATGTCTATGGCGTGACCGCCGTCGTCTCCCGCATGGACCATGCCCGGGCGCGGCGGCGAAAAATCCTCAAGGGCGTAGAAACGGTACTTGGCGGCGGAACGGCACTCACGAATCAAGGTCGCGCCCCGATCGGTGAGTTCGCCGTTGAGCGGCAGGCCGGACATATGAGCGCCGCACGCAGCGAGCACCAAAATATCTTCACCTTCTATTGCCGAATCCACTGCGGCCACGGGCTCCGGTAGATCTGCACGCGTCGCGCCCGTGCCGGTGCCCACAGCGCGATGTAGCGCGTCGGCAAGAGGCAGAAGCGCGCTATCACGAAACGCCGGCGCAACCAGGGTCACGCCGAACGGCAATCCGTTGGATTGGAAGCCTGCCGGGATCGCGATTCCACATAAGTCGAGCAAATTCATGTAGTTGGTGTAAGTGCCCAGGTTGGAATTCAGCGCGATCGGGTCGGCTTCGACCTCGGCGATCGTGTAGATCGTCGGCGCGGTCGGGGTCAGGAGGGCATCGATGCGTGACCACACCGGCTCGATCTTCCGGCGCAAGTCGCGCAGGCGGTAATAGGCAGTGAACGCGTCGGCCGCGCTCGGCTCCGCACCACCGCCGATAATCGTGCGGATGACCGGGTGAATCGACTCGGGCTTTGCTTCGATAAAATCGGCGATTGCCGCGTAGCGCTCAGCGACCCAGGGTCCCTCGTAAAGTAGACGAGCGGTCTCAAGGAACAGCGCGAAATCGATCTCAACCACGGTTGCGCCCAAACCAGCGGCGCGTTCAACAGCCTCCGCGAACAGCCGCTCAGCGTCGTCGTTGCCGAAAAAGTTCAAATCGCGGGCCGCCGGTATGCCGATGCGCGCACCAGCCGGTTCAATGGCAGCGCCTCCGGCGGGCGATGGCCGCCGCCGCGAAAAAGGATCGTCGCCATCGAACGCCGCCGCCACCTGCAACGCGTTCTCCGCATCAGCAACCGTAAGAGCAAAGATCGAGATGCAGTCAAGCGACCGGCAGGCCGGTACAACGCCACGCGTGCTCACCAAACCGCGTGTCGGTTTCAAACCGACGATGTTGTTGAAAGCCGCCGGTACCCGGCCCGATCCTGCCGTATCGGTCCCCAGCGCAAAGCTGATCAAGCCCTGTGACACGGCGACCGACGAACCGGAGCTGGAGCCGCCGGAAACGTAGTCAGGGTCGATGGCATTGGGACAAACACCGTAGGGCGAGCGGGTGCCCACCAATCCGGTAGCGAACTGGTCCATATTGGTTTTGCCGACCAGGACCGCCCCGGCGGCGACTAGCGCCTCGACCACGGGCGCGCTCTGTTGCGGCGTGTATGCGTAGTCGGGGCATGCTGCCGTCGTCGGGAAACCGGCGACGTCGATATTGTCTTTGACCGCGAACGGTATGCCGTAGAGCGGCAACGAATCTGCATCCCGTTCGGCTAACGCCCGTGCAGCTTCGAGGACCGTCTCATCGGGCAGCCGAGTGATCCAGATTGCTGTGTCGCTTGCTTGTTCAATACGCGCCAATACGGATTCGAGGACGTCTACCGGGCTCACCTCGTCGGCCCGATAACGGGCACGCAGATGGCCGATATCGAGGCTTTCGCGATTGTCGAACATGGGCAACCCCCTCTGTTTTGGCAGCCGTTACAAAATTCCAAGCTCGGAACGGTTTCGCCACACTACTTTCCAACACCCACTGCAGCGTAGTACCGTTTTCCGTCGGTGCGCGAAAGACGGGCTCGAAAACACGCAATCGGCGCGTCAGGGGGCTAACATTTCAGATCACGCAGCTAATTCGTTCGATGCTGAGCCTTATGCGCTCGACTTTGATCTGAGCACCACCGCGTTGATCATTATCGACATGCAGCGTGACTTCCTCGAACCCGGCGGTTTCGGCGAACTCCTCGGCAACGACGTCTCGCTGCTACGCAGCACCATAGAGCCGTGCCAGCGAGTTTTGGCAGCGGCGCGCGATGCTGGGCTTACGGTTATTCATACTCGCGAGGGCCACCGCGCCGACTTGACCGACGCACCGCCGAGCAAACTCTCCAGAGGCGGGCTGGAGATCGGCATCGGCGACAGCGGCCCCATGGGGCGCGTCCTGGTGCGCGGCGAACCTGGCCATGAAATTGTTCCCGAACTTGCACCAACAGAGAACGAACCGGTCGTCGACAAGCCCGGAAAAGGCGCCTTCTACGAAACCGACCTCGACCTGATTTTGCAGAATCGAGGAATTCACACCCTGATCGTCTGCGGCGTGACGACTGAAGTTTGTGTCCACACGACAGTGCGACAGGCAAACGACCGGGGCTACGAGTGCATTGTGCCGGCCGATTGCGTGGGGTCGTACTTCCCGGAGTTTCAGCGCGTCGGTTTGGAAATGATCAAAGCACAAGGCGGGATATTCGGTTGGGTCAGCGATTCCACTCGGGTGATCACCGCGCTCGCGCAAGCAACAGAAAAATAGGATTCGCGTATCGACGGTAGTTGCATATCTGATAACGGCAAATGGGGGATAATCGAATGGCCGCACAGCAAGTGAAATGGTGGGAACCGGGAGATTGGAACGGTTTCTTCGGTCTCGGCACAAATGTGCTGGTAAACCTGCTGGTTTTGACCGGTCTGCTGAAATTTGTGATCGGTATTCCGGACGCAGTGCTGTTCGGCACAATCCTGCCCGCGGTTGGCCTGATGCTGTTCCTGGGCAATATGTACTACGCCTTCATGGCGCGCCGGCTCGGCGAACGAGAGGGCCGCAATGACGTAACGGCGCTACCGTCCGGGCCTAGCGTACCCCACATGTTCTTCGTGGTCTTCGCGATTATGTTGCCCATCAAAGCGACCACGGGCCAGTGGGAGACCGCCTGGCAAGCGGGTGTGATTTGGGTTTTTGTCGAGGGCATCGTTTTGTTCCTTGGCGCCTTCATAGCACCGACCATCCGCAAGCTGACACCGAGAGCCGCTCTGCTCGGCACCTTGGCTGGTATTTCGATCACGTTTATTTCCATGCGCCCCGCTTTCGAGATCGCCGAAACGCCGATCATCGGGCTTATCTCCATGGCGATTATTCTCGCGGCTTGGTTCGGCGGCGTCCGTTACCCCGGTAATGTGCCGGGCGGATTGATTGCCATCGCGGTCGGAACGGCGTTGGCTTGGCTCGCATTTGCTTTCGGCTGGGGCTTTGGCGGCGTATCTCCGACCGCTGTTTCCGACTCCGTTTCCAGCGTAGGGTTTAACTTCGCTTGGTTCCAACTCGATACCTTATGGGCAGGACGCGAACATCTGGCCCTTGTCGCCGTGACGGCGATCCCCTTCGGCGTCTACGACTTCATCGAGGCGATGGACAATGTGGAAAGCGCCTCGGCCGCCGGCGACGAGTATTCGGTTCGCGAAGCGATTGGCGCAGAGGGCATCATCAGCTTATTCGGCACGCTGTTGGGCAGCCCGTTCGCCAACGCCGTTTACATTGGGCATCCGGGTTGGAAGAGCATCGGTGGCAGGGTCGGTTACTCAGTCGCCACAGGCGTGATGGTGCTGGTCCTCACATGGCTGGCTGTCGTGCCGTTGCTTCTGACCATCATCCCGGTCGTCGCGATCATCCCGATCCTACTCTACATCGGGGCCCTAATCGGCGCTCAGGCCTTCCAGGCGACGCCGCGTAGCCACGCACCGGCCATCATTTTCGCGCTGGTGCCAAACCTCGCGGCCTGGGGGAAAGTCCAGATAGATGGTGCGTTGGGCGCCGCGGGCACCAATGCCGCGGCGGTCGGCCTCGACAAGATGGCGCAGAACGGCGTGCTCTATAACGGGCTGGAGGTCCTCGCCGGTGGCGCCGTCGTCACCGGTCTGCTGTGGGGCGCCATGGTGGTGTTCCTGATCGACCGCAAACCCAGCGCAGCCGGGATTGTCGCACTGCTTGCCGCAATCCTCACATTCTTCGGCTTCATCCATGGCTCCGCCGTCGGCTTTATGGTGTCACCGATGGTGGCGCTCAGTTATCTGCTGGTTGCGGTGCTGTTCTTCGGTTTCACCAGGATGGAAATTTCCGCTGCGGAACCGGAAGTGGAACCCGCCGAATAAAATAGCGTAATATCGGCCAACCGGGCCGGGGAAACTCCCTTCCCCGGCCCGGCTTCACCGTTAGGCCCCTCGATTTATGGGGCTAGAGGAAACATCTGATGCGCTTGGTTGCATCCGAAATGCCGTCCCTTTCGCTCACCGCCCTCGACGGACGGGTGCACAGCGTGTTTCGCCGCGTCGTCAATGCGCGGCTGGCCAGCGGCGAGCTATTGGCTCTCTACGCCGGCGACGATAGCGATCCGCCAGGCTCGGTTTCGGTCTCGGCACCCGTTGATTTCGATTTCTCTAAACATGTCGGACACGGCGCCGCTATTTCCTGCCGCGCCGGAGTTCTGCGGATCGGTGGCAGCGCTCTCTCCATCGACTTGCGCCAAGCACGGCAGCGCGAAACGGCATCGATGAGCACGTTCAAAGATAGTATCGGCGCAGACTTTAGCGCAGCGTGGCACACCGCCTGGCAAACCCTCGTCACAAGCAACGGTAGTGCGGGCCTGATCGTCTCCCTCAACGGCAGGCGGCCCGCAGGCTCCCTCGATGCGGCACTCGCCAACCGAGCACGGCAGATCATCCCCCAATTGCTCGACGCGACGCGAATATACGATATCGACGGCGCAGTCGACTCAGCCGGACTCCTTGTCGGCGCGGGCCCTGGTCTCACACCGTCGGGAGACGATTTTCTTGCCGGGTTTCTTATCGGCGCTCGGCACACTGCCCCAACCGAGGCCGAGACTATGTTTCTCGATCGTCTCGGGCGCACGCTCTCCAAACAGTACGGCAATAGTGGCGATATTGGGTGCGACTACCTCACGAAGGCCGCGCGCGGCATCGCGGCCCAGCCGCTGGCCAAACTCGCTAAATCGATTTCCGAAAGCGGAAACGCAAACAAGGTGAAAACAGCCATGGTCGTCGCAATGCATGTCGGCCATAGCTCGGGCGCAGACGCGACATTCGGGCTTTTGAGTGGACTTGCGGCATGGCATCCCGAGCTTGCTGCCGCGGTCGGCGTCGGATTAGTACGCTCCCGTCATCTAACCGCAACCGAGCCACGGCGATGAGTGCGGGAACACGCATCATTGCCGACCTTTACCGGGATTCGGTTTCGTTGATGAAAATTTCCTCGACGGTGTCGTCATTGCCCGGCGTTGTCCAAGCGTCATGCATCATGGCGACGCCGGCGAACCTCGATCTTCTGCGCGAAGCAAACCTCCTCGCGGGGGAAATCGACGCCGGACCCAACGAAGTGCTGATAGCGATCGAAGCCAACGACGACGACGCCCTGGCAGCCGCGCTCGATGCTGCCGAGGCGGAGCTGCGCAAGGAACCGAATGCGCCAACCGGCAGCACCGAACAAGCTGGTGAACCGCCGCGCAGCCAGGAAATGGCGCTCGACGCACTGGTCGGCGCTAATCTCGCATTGATCGCGACGCCGGGACCGTTCGCCGCCGCCGAAGCCTCGAAGGCCCTGCGGCTCGGCCTCAATGCCATGGTCTTCAGCGACAATGTCGCCATCGAAGACGAGATCGCTCTTAAAACATTCGCTCAAGCCAACGGACTCATGGTGCTGGGCCCCGACTGCGGCACCGCGATAATCGACGGTGTGCCCTTGGGCTTCGCCAATATCGCACGGCGCGGCAATATCGGCATTGTCGGCGCGTCCGGAACCGGGCTGCAGCAGGTGACCTGCCTGATTGATGGCGGAGGCGGGGGGATATCGCAAGCTATCGGCACCGGCGGCCGCGACCTCGATGCTCGGGTCGGCGGCATCACCATGATTCAGGGCATAAAAGCGCTCGCCGACGATCCGGATACTTCGGTGATCGTGCTTGTATCGAAACCGCCCGCCCCCGAAGTTGCCGCCGCCGTGATGGATCAAGCGTCCGCCTCGGGTAAACCCGTTGTCGCCTGCTTATTGGGTGCGGACCCCAGCACGTTCGCGAGCGGCAACATCCACCCCGCAGCAACCCTCGAAGACGCGGCGGCCGCAGCCCTGTCATTGTCACGCGGTGAACCGGTCTCCACCGGTGCCGATCCAGCGGCGCTCGAAGGCCTGGTTGCGCAAGCGCCCGCCATTGCCGACGGGAGGCGCTACCTGCGCGGCCTCTATAGCGGCGGCACCTTTTGCTACGAGGCGCTGAGCATTTTAGGCGAACGGTTGGACTCGATGCGCTCCAACACGTCGTTTCCAACCAGCAGCCTGATCAATGATCCGTGGCACAGCGAGGGG
Source organism: Alphaproteobacteria bacterium (assembly GCA_965267185.1). Taxonomy (GTDB): domain Bacteria; phylum Pseudomonadota; class Alphaproteobacteria; order UBA6615; family UBA6615. The sequence goes on from OZ253937.1 coordinate 2,565,707, forward strand.
CACACGGTGCTCGATCTTGGCGACGACGTGTTCACCCGCGGCCGGCCCCACCCGATGATCGACCACCGCTTGCGTAACGAACGCTTGGTACAGGAAGCCGCCGACCCCGAGACCGCTGTCGTTCTGGTCGACATCGTTCTGGGTTGCGGCGCGCACGAAGATCCCGCCGCCGCAATGGTCCCGGCGTTGGACGAAGCTCAGCATCAAAATGGCGAATCGGCGCCGGCGATTGTCGGCTTCGTCTGCGGCACCGAGGCCGACCCGCAAGGCCTTGCGCGGCAGAGAGCAGCGCTCAACGAGGCCGGAGTTCTGCTCGCCAACAGCAACGCCGAAGCCGTTCGTCTCGCTGCCGCCATCGTGGAGACAGCGGGATGACTAGCCTATTCGGAGCAGATTTGGCAGTGATCAATGTCGGCCTCTCCGATTTCGCCGGACCCATCGCGGCGGCGGACACTCAAGTGCTCGATGTCGCCTGGCGGCCACCGGCCGGTGACGAAGAGGTCGCGCGGGCCCTCGCCCGGCTAGTGAACCATCCTGACGTCGAAGCGGCGAACGCGACCGCGTTCGCCCGGTATCTCGCAGCGCAACCCTCTTTGGTCGGTGTCGCGCCGGCGGCGGAAGCCATTACCGGGTTGCCCGAACGCACCATTCTGCATTCCGGCCCGCCGATCGAGTGGCGCGGTATGTGCGCGCCGGTGCAAGGTGCAATCATTGGCGCCTGTATCTACGAAGGCTGGGCTGACGATCACGACTCAGCGCAGCAACTGGCCGGTTCTGGCGAAGTATCGTTCGCACCATGCCACCATTATGACGCCGTCGGGCCGATGGCGGGGATCATCAGCCCGTCGATGCCGGTCTGGATCATCGACGACACGACCCACGGCACGACGACCTACTCCAACCTCAACGAAGGATTGGGCAAGGTTCTGCGCTTCGGCGCCAATGCGCCCGACGTCATAGAGCGCTTGCAGTGGATGCAGAACGTCCTCGGCCCGTCTCTGGTCGCGACCTTGGAGAAGCTCGGCCCGCTCGATCTCAAACCGCTCATGGCGCAAGCGCTCCACATGGGCGACGAAGTGCACAACCGCAACGCAGCAGCCTCCGCACTGCTGCTCAAGCGGCTTATTCCAGCGGCGCTCGACGCCGGGCTGGACCCGACCGATCTTTCCGCCGTCGTAAAGTTCATCAACAGCAACGACCACTTCTTCCTCAACCTCTCGATGGCGGCCTGCAAGGCGATGATGAACGCGGCACACAACGTCGAAGGTTCTAGCTTGGTGACCGCGATGGCGCGCAACGGGGTTGAATTCGGTATTCGAGTCAGCGGACTGGGCAACCGTTGGTTCACCACGCCGGCGCCCACCGTCCATGGATTGTTCTTCCCAGGCTATAGCGCGGACGATTCCAACCCCGATCTCGGCGACAGCACCATTACGGAGACCTCCGGTATCGGCGCATTCGCCATGGCGGCATCGCCAGCCATCGTTCAGTTCGTCGGTGGTTCAGCCGGCGACGCCATCGCCAATACCCAGCGGATGGCCCACATCACCATCGGGCGCAACGACGCCTTTACCTTGCCGCAGCTCGATTTCGGCGCAACACCTGCCGGGATCGATATCCGCAAGGTCATCGATACCAGCATCGAACCGGTGATCAACACCGGTATCGCCCACCGCGAGGCCGGGATCGGACAGATCGGCGCCGGCATTACCCACGCCCCAATGGCGTGCTTCGCGCAAGCGGTTCTGGCGCTGGCCGAGACTTTCGACGACTGAACGGAGAATTGCGCTAAGGAGGCCCCTGCCAATGACGGCACGCCAAAAGACAGCCATTGTCGCGGTAGGCGGAAACGCCTTGATCATCGACGAGCAGCACAAACTGATCCCCGATCAGTACGAAGCTGCGGCCATCACCACGCGCTATATCGCCGACATGATCGAACATGGGTGGAATGTCGTGATTACCCACGGCAACGGCCCGCAGGTGGGATTCATCATGCGGCGCTCCGAGATCGCCATCGCCGAAGTGCCGCCGGTACCGATGGATTATGCCGGTGCCGATACCCAAGGCGCCATCGGCTACATGTTCCAGCGGGCCATGCGCAACGAAATGAAAAAGCGCGGGATCGACCGCAACGCCATCGCCGTGGTGACTCAGATCCTCGTCGACCGCGACGATCCCGCCTTCACCAAGCCGGACAAACCGATCGGCTCGTTTATGGACGAAGCATTCGCCAAGCAGCACGCAGCCGAACATGGCTGGACGGTGCGCGAAGAGGCTGACCGTGGATGGCGGCGCGTCGTGCCTTCGCCGCGGCCGATCTCCATCCTCGATATCGAAGCCATCGAGACCCTGCTCGACGATGATTATATCGTCATCGCCTGCGGCGGCGGTGGCATCCCTGTCTACGAAGACGCCGATGGGATCGTGCAAGGCGTGGAGGCGGTCGTCGACAAGGATTACGCCTCCGGTTTGCTGGCCCAGGAATTGGGCGCTGAATTGTATGTCATCACCACCGAGGTCGAGCAGGTCGCCATCGATTTCGGCAAGGACAGCGAACGCTGGCTCGCCAAGATGACCGCTTCGGAGGCGCGCGCACACCTCGATGACGGCCAGTTTCCCGCTGGCAGTATGGGCCCCAAAGTCGTGGCTATCCTGGAGTTTCTCGACGGCGGTGGCGCTGCCGGGGTGATCACCAACCCGCCCAATATCGGCCGGGCGCTCGCGGGCGAGACCGGTACCTGGATCATACCCGACGGCGCTTAGAGCTACCGCCCCAGCATCTCGAACATCGCATCGCCGAAGATGCCGCGGGCCTCTTCCAGTAAGGGCGATACCTTGTCGACGAAGGCAGCATGCTCTTCCGCCGTTAGCTCAACGATCTCACACCCCGCATCCTCGATCGTCTTGCGGGCAACATCTTCCTCTTCGACCGCCAATCCCCGCTGGTAGGCCACCGCTTGGGGAATGATTTCTCTCATCGCTGCTTTTAGGTCGTCGGGCCACGCATCGACGGTGTCGCGGTGGGACCAGAGGCCCCGCGAGAGGTAAAAGTGACCGCTCAACGTGTGGTATGGGTGATATTTGTGAACCCCGTACGTCGCGGTATTGGCGAGTGGGTTTTCCTGGGCATCCAGGGTACCGGCAATGACTCCCTCGATCGCCTCCGTCAGATCCATCTGTAGCGGTTCCGCACCGAACAGCTTGAAAGTGCGTTCATGAATGTCGCTGGGCAGCATGCGAATTTTCATGCCGGCCAGATCCTCCGGCAAATGAACCGGCCGCAGCCGGTTGGAGATATGGCGAAAGCCGTTCTCGAAAAAGCCGAGCACACGGAAATTATACTGCGCCTCGACCCGCTCGATCAGATGCCGGCCGAGCGCCCCATCGAACGCCGCGCGCGCGCTGTCGAGATCGGGAAACAGGAACGGCAAGTCGACAAAACCGAGCTCCGGCACCCGGTGGGTCAGATAGCTGGTCGACTGATAGGAAAGGGTGAGAAAGCCGGCTTCGGTGAGCCACATGATCTCGTCGCCACGATAGCCGAAGTCCATGATATTCCAGATGTATTTGACATCGACCCGGTCGCCGAACCGCTCTTCGAGCCGGTCGCCGATGAACTTCAGCGCGCGGCTATGGGTGGTTGTCGGCGGACCGTAGCCGCCCATTCTGATTTGTATTGGCTCGCTCACTCGCGACTCCCTCGTACGTTGCGTTCGCCGTAGCGGCCTATGATAGGCTTGACGGACAAGCGTTGATACGGGGAGAGGCAAACAAATGAAAAGAGACCATCTCGGCGTTGCCGTTATCGGGTGTGGCCGGATCGGCACGCTGCGCGCGAGCCTGGCCGCCCGCTATCCCGGCGTGAACTTCCTCGCCGTATCCGACGCCGAACGGCACAAAGCCGATATCCTGGCCCAGCGCACCGGCGCCGATTTAGCGACCGACGATAATCTGGCGGCGATCAACCACCCGGACGTCAATACGGTTGTCGTTTCGACCCCTGAACACGACCACCGCGAGGCCATCACCCAAGCGCTCGAGGCGGGCAAACCGGTGCTGATCGAAAAACCGATCGCGCTGACGCTTGAAGACGCCGACGCCATCATTGAGACCGCCGAGCGTACCGGCACCGAGTTCCGGGTCGGCTACTCGCGCCGCCACGAACGGCGCTGGATGCTGGCCAAGGAACAGCTGCTCCAGGGCCGCCTCGGCGAAGTCCTGGGAATCCAGTCGCGGGTCTACAACAGCCGGGCACAAATGCTGCAGATCCTCGAACGCTCGCCCACCGCAACCCCGGTGCTCGACGTGCTGACCTACTATGTCGACATGGCCTGCTGGTATCTCGAGGGCATCCGCCCGGTCGAAGTGGTCGCGCGGTCGAACGCCAAGGTGTTCGCCGGTATGGGCTACGAAGCAGACGACGTGACCTGGGCCATCATCACGTTTGAAAATGGCGCCGTGGTCAATCTCGGGATCTGCTACGCCCTGCCCGCAAAATACCCCACCGTCGGTCAAAGCTCGCGCTTCGAAATCCTCGGCGACGAAGGTGTGCTGCTGCTCGATGCGGACAACAAGGACAGCCTGCTCTACACCGATAACGGCGCGCCCCATACCTACGTGCCCGACCACAATATCAACCTGATGTTTCTGCAGACTACGTCGGCCGCCGATTTTGCCGTCGGTGATTACTGGGGCGCACTGGCCAACGAAACCCGGTCCTGGTTCGACCATTTGATGACCGGCCAGGATTGCCCGCACACGACGCCAGCGGAGGCGCGCCGCACCCTGGCCGTAACGCTCGCCATCGAAGAGGCCGCCAAGACCGGGCAGCCGGTGACGCTGACCGACTAGCCCTGTACCAAGGTTTGGCCCGATGCGAATATCGGACTCCTACGACTACATAATCGTTGGCGCGGGCAGCGCCGGTTGCGTGTTGGCCAACAGGCTGACCGAGTCGGGCCGGCACCGGGTGCTGCTGCTCGAGGCCGGCGGCGCCGACCGCAGCCCCTGGATTCATATCCCCCTCGGCTACGGCAGACATTTCACCGACCCAAAGGTGAACTGGCTCTATACCAACGAGCCCGACCCCGCGACAGGCAACCGGCGCATACCGCAGCCGCGCGGCAAAGTGCTCGGCGGCTCCAGCTCGATCAACGGCCTGATCTACATTCGCGGCCAGCGCGAAGATTATGACCAGTGGCGACAACTCGGCAACGAGGGTTGGAGCTTCGATGATGTGCTGCCCTATTTCCGCAAGTCGGAAGACCAACAACGCGGCGCCGACGACTATCACGGCGCCGGTGGCCCCATGGCGGTCTCCGATCCGTCCGGGCCGCACGCGCTGAGCGATGCCTTCATCGCCGCGGCGGAGGGATGCGGCTATCCGCGCACCGACGACTTTAACGGTCCCAACCATGAAGGGTTCGGCTACCTTCAGCTCACGTCGCGCCATGGCCGCCGGGCGAGCACAGCGACCGCTTTCCTGCGGCCCGCCCGCAGGCGAAAAAATCTGACAGTCGTTACCAATGCCCACGCCACTCGGGTCACTTTCGAGGGTCGACGCGCCGTCGGTGTCGACTATCTCCGCAACGGCCGACCTCACACCGCCCGTGCCAACGGTGAAATTCTCCTATCGGGCGGTGCTATCAACTCGCCGCAACTCATGCTGCTCTCCGGTCTTGGACCGGCGGCGCAACTGCGCGAGCATGGCATCGACGTTGTGGCCGACATGCCGGAGGTCGGCGAAAACCTACAAGATCACTATAACGGCCGCCTTATGTATCGCTGCCGCGCACCGGTCACCCTCAACGATACGCTCAACAACAAGGCCCGCGGCGCGCTCGAATTGGCCAGATATGTCTTCCGACGCAAAGGGTTTCTAACCATGGGCGCATCCTATGCCGCTGGTTTCTTGCGCACCGATCCCGCCGTCGTCTCACCCGACATCCAAGCCGGTCTCGCTCTATTCAGCACCGACAAGGTTGGCGACGGCCTGCATCCCTTCTCCGGTTTCTCGATCATCGTGCGGCTTTTGCGGCCGGAAAGCCGGGGTACCGTCACGCTTAAGAGCACCGACCCACGCGCCGCGCCGGCAATCCAGCCCAATTTTTTGCACCAACCGCGCGACGGCGAAGTTCTCGTCGCCGGTTTCCAAGCGCTGCGCCGGATCGCCGCAACGCCACCGCTCGCGAATTTTATAGAGAACGAATATGCACCCGGACCTGAGGTTGTCAGCGATGCCGACTTTCTGGAGTTCCTACGGCAGAAGGGCGGTACCAGTTTTCATCCGGTCGGTACCTGCCGTATGGGGTCAGAAGACGCGGCGGTGGTCGATTCGCGCTTACGGGTGCACGGCATTGCCAGCCTCCGTGTTGTCGATGCGTCGATTATGCCGACCATTGTATCCGGCAACACCAACGCGCCGACGATCATGATCGCGGAAAAAGCGGCCGATATGATTTTGGAGGATGCCCCGGCATGATAGAGCTGAACCAAACATGCAAATGAGCGCCAATTGTCATTTCGCCTAATAAATGTCGCGGTGATCGGCGCCGGCTGGGTCGGCGGCATTCGCGCCAATGCGTGTGCGGGTAGCGCCCTCGTCGATCAGCTTCATATTGCAGAGACGAATGCCGCACGGGCAGCCGAGATTGCAAATGAAACTAACGCCGCAAGCGTCACCGACGACTGGCGCATTTTTCTCAACGATGACAGCATCGACGCCATCATCATTGCGTCGACGCCAGAGTCGGCGCGCTTTCCCATCGTGCGGGCGGCGCTTGAAGCCGGGAAACATGTGATGGTCGAAAAACCCATCGCCCCCACGCCAAAAGAAACCGACGAAGCAATCGCGCTCGCCGACGCCGGCAATCTCAAACTCACGGTCGGATATACGCGGCGGTTCGATCCGAAATATGCCTACATCAATAAGGCGATCAAAGGGGGGATGATCGGCGAACCGGTAACCTGTCTGGTCAGCCGCAACATCACCCGCGAGATCGGCGACAAGATCAAAGGCCGCGGCAAGCTGTCTCCGGCGGCGATGGGCGGCACGCACTCGATCGATTTCTTGTTGTGGTGCCTGCAACCGCGCCTGCCAGTGCGCGTTTACTCCCAGCAGGCTGGCAAGCTGTTTACCCAGGTCAGCGATACACCCGATCACCAATGGATCATGGTGACCATGGACGACGGCACGACCATCACGGCGGGCTCCGGCTGGGTCTTGCCGCTCGGCTATCCGCAATATTCGCAGAGCTGGATCGAAGTGATCGGCACCGACGGTGCCCTCACCGTCGACGACACCCACCGGGACGTGCGCGTCAATACCACCGAGCACGGTATCCGTTATCCGCTGTCGTCGATGCCGGGCGAGCAGGTCGACCACGTATTCGCCGGCGCAATGGTCGACGAAACGTTGCATTTCCTCGACGCTGTCGCCAACGACCGGCCTGTATTGGCGACAGCGCGCGAAGCACGGTTGGTGATGGACGTAACTATGGCCGCCGACTTGTCGGCTGAGCGGGGTGAAGCAGTCGACCTACCGCGCAATGACGCCGGCGTCACCTAACCGATTCTAACCGTGTTCATGGTCGGCCAGCGTCGTGCCCTCATCGACGTAGACCGTACGTTCGTAGCCGCTGGGTCGGCCTTCGTTTAATGTAGTCAGCAGCCAATCTGCCATCGACGGATAGATTTCAGCGGCTACCTCGCCCATCGGGTGAAACACACCTTCGTAAAGCCAGAGCTCGCTCGGCCCGCCCAAATTCTCGCGGAAGGTAGCGATATCGGCGGGTGTGCAGAGCTCGTCCATATCGCCAGCCACCAATAGATGCGGCACTTTCAGATTTTTCGCCACGTCGGGTAAATAGTGCAGCCGGTCGACAAAAGCATCGAACTCTGCCTCGTCGGTGTAGCCCGCCATATACATGAAGATGCGTTTGAAGTTGGGCTGGGCCTGCTCGAAGATCATGTCGAACGTTCCCACGTTGGCCATCTGGCCACATACCGCCTTAATCCGGCTATCGTGCGCGCCAACCTGCACGCCCCAACGCGACCCCATGCTGAAGCCGAGCACACCGATGCGCTCGCTATCCACATCCTCGTGGCCCGCCAGCCAATCGATCACCGCCGACGCCGCTTGCGGATAGTTGTCCTCGGTTTGCCAGACGGCATTAGCATTGCACTCCCCCTGGCCTGGCCCATCCATCGCGCAAATGTTCATGCCGCGGATGGTGTAGTCGTTGTTGTAGGGATTGGGCACATCCTCTTTCACCTGGTCCATCCCCGGCAGAAATAGGATCGTCGGTTTCGGCCCCTCGCCCGGCGCCTTGTGCAGCAAACAGTGGGTCTGCTGACCGGGCGTGAACTCCAGCGACTTTTTTTCGATTGCACCGTTCGAATAGTCGATGACCTTGGCGAAACAGCGGTAAAGACCTTCGAACCATTCCACTTTCTGTGCATTGCCGTGCACCGGAACCAGATGCTGCGCACGGCCAAAACACAAAGCGGCGCGATGATAGAATTGGCGTGCCGTTACGAGGCGGCCATTTTCCTCCGCCGAACGCGCCATACCCTCGAGAACCGCCGCTCGCTTGGCCCAGGCCTTGGGAAATGACCGGCGGCCCGTGACCTTGCCGTAAACTGCATCGAGGTCTTGCATCTTGTAGCCGCGTTCGAGCCGCGCACCCATGATGCCGGGATGTAAGACATCTTCGTTGTCCGACAGCATCAGAAAGTTGTCGAAAATCCAGCCCTGTTCGCCCCGTAGCTGTGGTTTTGCCATGATCCGCTCCCCTCTCGGTTTTTCTTATTGCGCCGCCGGCCAGCAGCGTATGAATTCAATTCGTGACAGGCGACTGCAACAGCCAGCGCTATCGCGGGCGAGTATAGAAATCCCTCGCCCGCAGGCCAACTGACGCCAAAGCCCGGTCTGCCCCTTTCACGGTTTGTGGGTTAGCATAGCCTGTCTGCCGGCCAACGAGCTGGCGGACATGTTTAGGGGGGAGCATGTCAGCCGAAAACGACACTAAGACGGCGGGAGCAGCGGCGTCTGAAGACCCGCCGCTGTTTAAGCCGCGCCCTGAAGGATGGGCGTTACGTTATCCGACAATCGAGGATCTACGAAAACGTGCACGACGCCGCGTGCCACGGTTTGCCTTCGACTATGTGGACGGCGCCGCCGGTGCCGGCGAAACCTGCATGGCGCGCAACGCCGCAGCCCTCGACGCGGTAGAGCTAGTGCCTCGCTACGGCGTGGAGAACTTCAAGGCGGATACCGAGGTCGAGCTATTCGGACAGCGTTATGCCGCGCCGGTCGCCATCGCGCCCATGGGGCTACCCGGCCTAGTCTGGCCGGGTGGCGAAGAAGCTTTCGCGCGCGCTGCCCAGGCGGCTCGTATTCCCTTCACGCTTGGCAGCGCGGCGAGCGCGACCATCGAACGGGTGGCCGAACTGGCACCCGATTATACCTGGTTCCAGCTTTACCGGATGCCGCGCAACGACCTTGCTCTCAATTTCGATCTGGTGCGCCGCGCGAAGGCTGTTGGTGTACGCGTACTAATCTTGACGCTGGATGTCCCGGCACGTACGAAACGCCCACGGGAGCTGCGAAACCGGCTTATAATACCGTACACGGTGAGCGTACGGACGTTTTTTGACGTGCTGCCGCATCCAGCTTGGCTTGTGGCGCTGCAACGCCACGGTCAGACGGCTTTCGCCAACTACCAAGCCTATGTCGGTGAATCTGCCCCGAACCGAGAAGTCGTCAAATTCGTCCGCCAGGAGTCCGGCGGCACGTTCACGTGGGACGAAGTCGCCCGGTTTCGCGAGGCGTGGCAAGGGCCGCTCGTGGTCAAAGGCATTCTGCACCCGCAAGACGCCGAAAGGGCCGTCGAGTTGGGAGTCGATGGCGTCGTCGTCTCCAATCATGGCGGCCGCCAGTTGGAGAGTGCGCCGGCATCGGTCGATGTGCTCCCCGCCATCGTCCGGGCCGCTGGAGACCGCGCCACGGTGCTATTCGACAGCGGCATCCGCAGCGGTGAGGATGTCGTGCGCGCCCTAGCCTTGGGCGCAAAATCCACATTATCGGGCCGCGCCTTCATGTATGGCCTAGCTGCCTTGGGGGCCCAAGGTCCCGGGCATGTGGCTAGCTTCTTTTTCGAGGAAATCGCCGAGGCGATGCGTCAAGTGGGGGCACGTACGTGTGACGAAACCAGAGATCTCGTCGTCCGCCATCCGGGTGCCCTTTCCTTTTGAGGTGTGGTTGTATGCGAAAAACCCTTATAAACCGCCAAAGAAACCGCTAAGCCTTTGTTAATGCAAGAAACTCATAATATTCCGTCCACACGTGCGAGCGCATTTTGGGCGATATATGAGCATCTTGCACATACCAGCGGCCACCAATGACGGTGGCAGCGCAACAAACCGACGTCTAACCGCGTGGGCGAAGCTGCTTGGCCGAAGCGCGGCTGAACGGTCGCGCGGATTCAGGCTGCAGGTCATCCTATTTGTCGCCTTGATCTTTCTCTCCGCGGTACCGGTGTTTCTGCTCGCAACCTGGGTTCAAACAAACGCCCTGCAAAAAGAAATCGACTCCGTCGCCGAGAAACATCTGCTCATTGCAAAAAATCTTAGCGATGCACTTGAACGCTATGTCACCGACGTTGAGCGCGCGCTTTTCGTCGCGGCGACGCAGGTCGGGGCCGACCATGTAAGGATCGACGTCGACCGATATCTGAAATCGTTCGATTTCAACTATGTAACCGTGCTCGACCGAGACAACAAGATCGTCGGGTACCATTTATCCCCGGTATCGAGCATCGAGGGCGAGCCTCTGCCGCCGGAGACACGCGACTATTTGCGGTCGGCCGCCCCGACCGAACCCGGCGAGATTACTTTCAGTAACCTCAAGCGTGAGAACGATAAAGGCGTCTTCTATGTCGTGATGGCCCTGAACGACGGCCAACTGATGGTCGGTGCTCTCGATCCCGCCTTCATCCGCATGATTCAGCGCTCGATCGCCTTCGGCGAACGCGGTCATTCGATGATCGTCGATGCCGTAGGAACGGTCGTGGCGCACCCTAACGCACAGTGGGAAGCTATCTCGAAAGATGCCTCCAAGCTCTCCGTCGTCCAGAAGATGATGCGGGGAGAAACCGGAGTAGCCACCTTCTACTCGCCGCCCATGCAGGCCGACATGATCGCCGGCCACACAGCCGTTCCCGGCGTGGGTTGGGGTGTCATGGTGCCGCAGCCGATGAGCGAGTTGGAAGATCGCGCACGCGACGTGCGTGACGCTGCCGCCATCGTATCGGGCTTGGGTATCGTCGTCGCCGCGATTATCGCTTTGCTGTTGTCGCGCTACATGGCAGCGCCGATTGTGGCGATCGCCCGCGCAACCGGCGCCGTCGCGTCGGGCGGTCTCGACACGCGCGTCGACGCCCTGCCATGGGGCAGTCCACGTGAAATTCGTATTCTTGCCGACGGATTCAACGACATGGTCAGCGAGCTACGCGAGCGCGAAATCGGCCTTCGATCGGCCAAAGAACAGGCGGAGGCGGCCAACCGCAGTAAAACCGAGTTCCTTGCCAACGTGAGCCACGAACTACGCACACCGCTTAACGCGGTTATCGGCTACTCCGGAATCATGCGCGACGAGATTCATGGCCCGGTCGGCGCACCCGAATACGCTGACTATCTTCGTGACATTCATGAATCGGGGAACCATTTGCTCGAAGTCATCAACGACATTCTCGACGTGTCGAAGATCGAGACCGGCAAACTTGTGCTCTCAGAAACGGAAGTCGACGTCGCCGTCCTTGTAGACAAGTGCCAGCGCATCACCGAGGGCCGGGCGAAGGAAGGCAAGGTCGAGGTTAACCTAGTCCACGGCACGGTTCTGCCACCCCTGTTCGCCGACGAACGGCTCCTGAAGCAAATCGTTCTGAACCTCCTCTCGAATGCGATCAAATTCACGCCCGAAGGCGGTTCCGTCACACTAGACGTCGCCGTAGAACCTACCGGCGGTTACATATTCCGAGTTAGCGACACGGGCATCGGTATTTCCGGGGAACAGCTCGAGACCGTGATGCAGCCGTTCACTCAGATCGATGCAGGATACGACCGCAAGTATCCGGGAACGGGACTCGGCTTGGCCCTCGTGAAGTCGATGACCGAAATGCACGGCGGCGACGTCTCCATCGAAAGTACTTTGAACATCGGCACGACCGTGTCGGTCGCCTTCCCGCCGCACCGCACACGCAACTAGCCCCAACCAGCATACGAGCTAAACCGGCGAGCCCCCGCGGGCTTTGAGATTGGCCAAGAACTCCCGGCGGGTCTTCGGACCGTGGGTAAGAAAATGGGGATTAGGGTTCTCCCGGTAGGCCGCACGGCGTTCCTCGACTGCGTCGCGGCGAGCCCGCTCGATAACCTCGCCCACTTCGATGCTGTAGGGTTTGGCAGCGTTGAGGCCAAAAATTTGCGCGCGAAGCTTCGGCGTCATTGCCGTATATCCGAACCTCTCCTGAAACTCCTTGGAAATCTGGAACGTGCGGAAAGCCTGGATCTGGTCTTGCGGAGAACCGAACCAAATACTGTCGGAACCGTAGAGCACGTTGTTCTCGCCGATATGTTTAACCAGCTTGCCGATGATATGAGCCGCGGTGTCCGGGTCGCGAAGCGATTGCCGCCAGGTGCTGCCGAGCTCGGCATAGACATTACTGTTGGGCGCAACGCCATTTTCCTCAACCGAGCGAATAAGCTCATCGACGCCCTCGCCCCGGCCCGGATTGTAAGGGCCTTCCGGTTGCCCGGCGATAAAACCCGAATGGTAGATGAGAAAATTCACGTCGGGAAACATCTTGGCCACGATGCCGACATCGCTACAAAGGCTGTGTTGATAGGAGCGGCGGCCAAAGGGCAGACCCTTATGGATGCATATATTCTTGACGCCCAGCGCGCGCGCCTTCTCGATCAGGCGGAGTCCCGGGTCTTCATGCAGAAAGAATCCGCGCCCATCCGGTCCCCACTGGGTGTAGCACTTCCACGCCGAAACGCCCCAAACCTCGGCCAATTCGTCCATTCCCTCCAGGTCGCCGTCCTGGTTGGGGTTGGCGCGCCCATGGAGCAACAACCGATGCGTTCCCTCCATCTCATCGACGATCCGCCGTGTGGCATCGGCCTCTTGAATGGTCAAAAGCTCGCGCTCGCGGCGCGATGGAATGAACGACAACACCATCATGTCGGTATCGGAATCGAGAAAAATATCCTTGATGAATTTCTCGGAGCCCCCGAGCCCCGTTCGGCCTAGGCCGTTCTCTCCGACGAAGTGCCCCTGAACGTCGAATACGAACTCGCGGCCCTCCAACTGGCTCATCGCCGCGTCGGGATCCACCGCGGCGGTTTGGTCGAGCTCAAAGAAGCCCCCTGTCCGGCCCGCAGCGGCATTAGCGGCGTTGAACGCCAATAGGGTGCTCGCCGCCCCGCAGGCGGATACCATGAAGCTGCGGCGCCCTACCCCGCGCCGTTTCGCATTCTCGCTCGCCCACTCCTGGGCGAGACGGTTGGCCTGCCGGTTGGTCGAATCGAGCGGAATGGGGACGAATTCGCCGTTCGATGTGGAGTCCAGCTTGATCGGCAGGCGCTTACCTTCGGGATCGAAGTTCTGCGGCATTTCACGGCTCCCAAACGGATGCGAAAGGTATTAGAGACCCAGCCGGGGCGCGTTGCCAAATCACTGGTCCGCGACTCGCATCACGCGGCAATATCGGCGCGCTCAATCATTAATAAGATTCGCTGGGAAAAAGGCAAAAAAGAGACTAAATCACTTCCGCTGGCGACAACCCCGCACTGATGTAAAAACGGCAGGCACGATACCGCTGCCGCCGACGCAAGCGCATCGCGCAACAAGCAAATCAGACGCGGCACCGCGCCAGCAGCGCCACGTACTCGTTCGAAACTGGACCAACCGTTGACGACTTCGTCTGCCAATATCGACCGCCGTTTGGGTAACGATGCCCAGATTCTATGGCGGATCACCCGGCTTTGCCTGCGCCACCGGGGACGTATCGTCCTCGCGGTGGGCGCTACTCTTGTCGCGGCCTTGTTTCAGCTCGCTGTGCCGCAGCTGCTAGGTGATGCGGTCGATCAGGCACTGGCATTGCTCGACACCGCAGACGGCTCGGCCGCGTCGGCCCGCGCCGCACTATTCCAAACTGCGCTCTTGCTTCTTGGCGTCTCGGTGCTTCGCGGCGTGTTTACGCTCATCCACAACTATCATGGCGAAGCGATCGGCCACCTGATGGCCTACGGACTGAGGCTCGCCTTCTACGACAAGCTGCAGAAGCTGAGTTTCTCCTTTCACGACCAGGTGCACACCGGCGAGTTGATCACGCGCGGCATGCTCGACCTTGAGGGCGTACGTATGTTCGTGAGCACCGGGCTTTTGCGCCTGGTCCTGTTGAGCGTCCTTATTGGCGTCGGCGCCTACCTGCTTCTCTCAGCCGACTTGTTGCTCGGAGCGCTGAGCTTGAGTTTCGTCCCCTTCGTCGCCTGGCGTTCCAGCGTGGCGCGGCTCAAGCTGCGCGCCCTCTGGCTGGCCTTACAAGAACGTATGGGGGTCATCGGCCGGATCATGGACGAAAACCTCACCGGCATTCGCGTGGTGCGGGCTTTCGGTGCCGAGGACTACGAACTCGCGAAATACGGTGCCGCCGCGGATACGGCGATGGCATTGGCCGATGAGCGAATAAAGACCCGCGTGGGGTCGACCTCGGTGATGACATTCGCCTACTTCGTCGCCATGGGGCTGGTGCTTTGGGTCGGTGGGCTACAGGTCCTCGACGGCAAACTGACCGTCGGCGATCTCACAGAATTCCTCGCTTTCATGACGATCCTGCAACTACCAGTCCGTCAACTCGGACTGCTGGTGAACTCGTTTGCCCGGGCTTCAACCACCGGTGCACGCCTTTTTGCCGTGCTCGACCTCGAGCCGACAATCGCCGACCGTTCGGATGCGAAGCCGCTGGAAATCACCGACTCTCACGTCGTCTACGACAATGTGTCGTTCGGCTATGGGGGTGACGACGCGCCGCCGGCACTGCATGGCGTCTCCTTCGAGATCAAGCGCGGTAAAACATTGGGGATCGTGGGACCGCCGGGCAGTGGCAAATCGACCATCGCCCATTTGCTAACGCGGTTTTACGACGTCTCCGATGGCCGCATCACATTGGATGGGCAAGACATACGTGATGTGACGCTGGAGTCACTGCGCCGCCAGGTTCTGGCCGTGCCTCAGGACCCCTTCCTGTTCACAACCTCTTTGGAGAACAATATCGCGTATGGCGACCCGTGGGCGGAGGACGAGTCGATCACCAACGCGGCGTCGCTGGCGCAGATCGACACCTTTATCGGCAGCTTGCCGGAAGGCTACCGCACGCTGGTCGGCGAGCGCGGGGTGTCGCTTTCGGGCGGCCAGAAACAACGCATCGCCATCGCGCGCACGGCGATGCTCGAACCGGCAGTGCTGATCCTCGACGACTCGACCGCGGCGATCGACGCCGCCACCGAGCAACAGATCCGCGAACTCCTCAAAACACCGATGCAATCGTGCGCGACAATTCTAATCTCGCACCGCTTGGGAACGCTGCAGCACGCCGACGAGATCATATTCCTCGAAGGCGGCCGCATCGTCGAGCGCGGCACCCATGAGAGCCTTATTGCCCAGGGCGGGCGCTATGCCGAGCTTCATCAGCTGCAAAACCGGTTCGCTGGTGAAGCCGACGGCGAGATGGCCAACGTCCAGGGGGCAGCAGAATGACTGCGGTCACAGAGACACCGGAGACCAGTTCGGACCGGGGCCGTCCGCCGCGCGCCTATGTCGGATCGCAGATCAGCCAAGACGAAGAAATTTTCGGCGCGCTGTTCGACGGCGGCGTGGTGCGGCGGTTCCTGACCTACGTGCGCCCCTACCGCAACCGGGTTTGGCTGGCGATTGCGTCGGTGCTGATCGTTACCGGCGCCCAGTTGGCGATACCGCTGATCATCGGCTCCGGCGTCGGCAGTATCGAACGTGGCAACATAGACGGGCTAATGCTAGCGGTCGCGCTGTTCACGGCCGCAATTGCCGTTAACTACGGATTTGGCTGGCTGCAGGATCGCCTGATCGGCCTCACCGGTGAGCACGTTATCTTCGATCTGCGGCAGGCCATGTTCGCCCATCTCCAAAACGTCTCATTGTCGTTTATGGACAAGACCGAGACCGGGCGCATGATGTCGCGCCTGACCGGCGACGTGAATTCGCTGCAAGAGTTTCTGGAAAACTCGATTACCGCGATCGGCGATCTGGTGCTGCTGTTCGGCATCGTCATCATCATGCTGAGTCGCGATTTCGAGCTTGGCATCATCACTCTGTCGGTAGTACCCACCTTGTTTGTCGTTCGCATCGTCTGGCTACCCCGCGCGCGGCAGGCGTTCCGGCGCGCCCGCGAGACGAATTCCAGCGCCAACGGCGCTCTGGCAGAAGGAATCCGCGCGGTCCGCACCGTCCAAGGCATGCGGCGCGAAGCGGTCAACTTCGACCTCTATGATGAAAAAGCCCACGACAATCTCCGCGCCCATCTGAAATCAGCACAGATGGCGCAGATCATGGTGCCGATCGTTGACACGCTGACCGGCGCCGCAATGGGAATCGTGATCGTGCTCGGCGGTATGCAGGTGCTCGACGGCGCGCTCGACATCGATGTGATGGTCGCTTTCCTGCTTTATGTTCAACGCTTCTTCGACCCGATCCGTTCGCTCACCATCCAATACAGCGTCATGCAGCGCGCCATGGCATCGGGCAAACGGATATTCGAAGTTCTCGACGTGCCGCTGGCGATTGCCGATACGCCCGACGCTTTGAACCCCACCTCCATCGAGGGCTCCGTCGAGTTTCGCGATGTTACGTTCAGCTACGTCGCCGGCCAACCGGTATTGAAGAATGTGAGCTTCACTGTGTCGCCTGGCGAGACCGTCGCCTTGGTCGGCCCCACCGGCTCGGGCAAGACCAGCATCACATCGCTGCTCCACCGGTTCTACGAAGTGAACGAGGGCGCTGTGCTGATCGACGGCCACGATGTGCGCGACTACGCCAAGGCAGCACTGGGCCGGCACATCGCGATGGTGCTGCAGGACCCATTCCTGTTCACCGGAAGTATCTTCGAAAACATCCGCTACCGGACGACCGACGCGACGCGACGCGATGTCGAACAAGCCGCGCGAGTGGTCGGCGCGCATGAGTTCATCAGCCAGCTCGCCGACGGCTACGACACGATACTCGAAGAGCAGGGCCGCAACTTGTCGCTCGGCCAGCGCCAATTGCTGAGTTTCGCCCGGGCATTGGTTGCTGACGCCAAGATTTTGGTGCTCGACGAGGCCACCGCCAACATCGACAGCCACACCGAGCGGCAAATCCAGGAAGCGTTGAAACGGCTGTTGGAGGGCCGCACCGGGATCGTCATCGCCCACCGGCTAGCGACCGTGCGCGGCGCCGACCGTATCATCGTGTTACAGGACGGCCGCGTGGTCGAAACCGGGCCCCACGCCCAACTCGTCGCTGACGGGGGGCTTTACGCCAAACTCTATTCGCTTAATTACGCCTCGTTCGACGACGTGCCCGACGATCAATTTAAGTGATAGTATCTCGGCTATCCGCTTCAGCCGAACGCGAGGCCCAGAATGCAAGACCGGGTCCCCATCATCGACATCGGTCCCTTTCTCCACGGCGGTGACGCCGAGCGCACAGAGGCCGTCGACCAAGTCCGCGCAGCATGCGAGGGCATCGGCTTTTTCACTATCGTGGGACACGGGGTCGATCCCGATTTGATCGCGGCGTTGCGCGATACCGCGCGCGCGTTTTTCGCCCTACCCGACGCCACCAAGGAGCAGGTCCGCCCGCCGATCGGAGGTGTGCCGCGCGGCTACCGTGCCATTGGCGATGAAGGCTTGGCCTATGGTACGGGTGAAGAGACACCGCCGGATCTCAAGGCGGTTTTCCATTTGGGCCCGCCCGATTTCCCCGCCGACGACTACCACACCAGCGAGGCGGCCTCGGCCCATTTCATCGAGAACGTTTATCCGGAAGAACCGCCGCAGTTCCGCAGCGTGGCAACCCGCTACTACCGCACGGTCGAAGATCTGTGCCGGCGCATCGAAGAGATGTTTGCACTGGCGCTCGATCTGCCGGGCGATTTCTTTCGGCCGTATACCGACAAACAAATCGGCGCTTTGCGCATCATTCACTACCCACCAACCGAAACGGCACCTCTGCCGGGCCAGCTGCGGGCAGGCTCGCACACCGATTACGGCACCTTCACCGTGTTGTTGAGCGAGAACCGGCCGGGCGGATTACAAGTGAAAACCCGCGCGGGCGATTGGATCGACGTATCGACACCGGAAGACTCATTCGTCATCAATATCGGCGATCTGATGATGCGCTGGACCAACGACCGCTTCGTTTCCAACCCCCATCGGGTCGCGGTTCCGCCGGAGGACGCCGATAGTGAAAGCGACCGGCTGTCTGTGGTGTTTTTCCACCACCCCAATTACGACGCCGAGATCGCCTGCTTGCCGACCTGCGCAAGCGACGACAATCCGCCTAAGTACCCGCCGGTCTTTTCCGGGCCCTATCGCGTCGAGAAATACACGTCGACACGGCTCGAACCGGCAGCGCAATAGCGAGAGTGTAGCGTGAACGAGCCGGCGGCTGGCGCGACCTTTGTTTTGATTCACGGCGCCTGGCAAGGTGCATGGGCGTGGCAGCGCGTTACCCCGCTGCTTGAAGCCCGCGGTCACAAAGCGGTCGCCGTCGACTTGCCGGGCAACGGCCATGACGACACCCCAGCAGGTGACGTCACCACAATGCTCTACGCCGCTCATGTCGCGGAGATTATCGATGATATTGAAGGCCCGATTATCGTCGTCGGACATAGCATGGGTGGTACCGTTGCTGCCCAAGTGTCGGAGCTCCGGCCCGAACGGGTAACCGCCGCAGTCTACCTATGTGCATTTCTGCTGCCGAACGGCGAATCGATCCTCGATTTCTATGAGCGCGCTTGGGACGATTCGATGACCGGGGCCCACGCGCGGGTGACGTATTCAGATGACGGATTGCTGTCGACGATCGATCCTGACTCCGCGATGGCGGTGTTTTACGGGCAAGCCGATCCGCACGACGCAGCCCAAGCGGCAAAACAACTGACGCCGCAGCCCGAAGGCGGCCGGCGGTCAAAACTGCAACTGAGCGACGCGAACTTCGGCTGTGTGCCGCGGGCCTATATCGAGACGACCGGCGACGCCTCGGTCTTCATCGAACTGCAGCGCCGCATGCATAAGGAAACGCCGTGCACACATGTATTTACGATGGATAGCGACCACGCGCCGCAACTCTCGGCACCCGAAGCGCTGACTGAAATTCTCGATAGCGTTGCCGAGCTATACGCGCACGGAAATTAGCTCCACTTGCGGCCCGGCATGTGGTTCATCACGGTCATCGACAAGCCACCATCGATATCGAGCGCCGCCGCCGTCACATAGTCGGCCTCATCGGACAGCAGAAACAGAATGCCGTTGGCGATATCGACCGGCTGCCCCACGCGCTGAAGCGGCGTGACCTCGCTGCGCCCCTTCTTGATTTCGGGGTCTTGCAGATAAGCCGTCAGCGGCGTCTCCGTATGACCGGGGCAAACAGCGTTGACGCGGATGCCATATTGCGCCCATTCGATCGCGAAGTGCTTGGCCAGCATAATCAGGGAAGCTTTCACCGTAGAATAGGCACCGGACATGCCGTAGGGCTGGCGCCCGCCAACCGAGGACAAAGTGACAATCGAGCCCTTTCGCCCGTTGTCGATCATCCAGCCGCCGGCGGCTTGGGTCATCAGGAAGGTGCCGGTCAGACCGACATTCAGCATTAGGTTCCAATTCTCGAGCGGCAAGTCCTTGAGTGCCCCCGGGGCCATTTTCACCGCGCTATTGACGACGCCATCCACACCGCCAAACCGCTCTACCGCCAGATCGACCGCCGCCTGGCACGCGGCCGGATCGGTTACGTCTAAATGCAGATAGGCCGCATTGTCGGCCCCAATGCGCTCGCACACCTCGGTTCCCAGTTCGTCGTTGACATCGCCGACGACGACTTTGCCCCCTTGCTCGACAAACATCTCAGCGGTTTTTTCGCCGATCCCCCTGGCGCCGCCGGTCACGATGCAAACCTTGTCGGTAAATCTCGCCATCGTTCTCTCCACACTGGTCCGCTGCGCCGTACTTGCGCATTAACTCGCCGAATACTCCATCTTCTTGCCGCCCCAATTGCGCCCAGGCGTGTGCATCATCTTACTTTCTACCTGGCCGCCGTCGACCTTGAGCATCGCAGCATTCACATAGCTGGCGCGGTCTGACAACAAGAACACACACGCTTCCGCCATCTCCTCAGGTTTACCGACCCGGCCCATGGGAACGACGGCGGCGCGGCCCGCTGCAACTTCCGGATCTTCGAACATCGCAGCGGTCATCGGCGTCGGCACCTGGCCCGGCAAGACCGTATTGGCGCGAACGCCCCGGCCGCCCCACTCGACACCAAAGAGGTTGCCCAGCATCACATTGCCGGCTTTGGCGATGGAATAGGCGCCTGCGCCGTTATAGGCCTGCAACCCACCGACCGACGACAGGAACACGATCGACCCGCTGCCCTTCTCCAACATGACGCGGCCGGCCGCTTGGGCGCACAGGAAGTACCCCTTGAGGCCGATATCGATCACCATATCCCAGGCCTCTTCGGTGAGTTCCTCCAGCTTGGCCGGTTGCAGTTTAATGGCGCCGCAGACGATGCCATCGATAGTGCCGAACGCTGCAACCGTTTCATCCGCCATGCGTTGGGCATCCGCCGCTTTCGATGTGTCCATCTCGATAACGATGGCTTCACGTCCTTCCTCCTGTACCAAAGCGGCTGTCTCTTCCGCCGCCGCCCGGTCGATATCGGCGACAGCCACGTCGGCGCCTTCGCGCGCCGCGAGAACCGCGGTCGCCCGGCCAATACCGCTGGCGCCGCCGGTCACAATGATCTTTTTGCCCTCAAGCATCATAATTGGTTCTCCTGGTTGCCGTTACGGCTGCATCGCGCCTTGTTCGACGCACTCACTCTCCCTCGTTGCGCCATAAACTTCATCCGCATCATGGTTTGGCTTAGCCAAATGCCAACTCAGGCAGCCATGTCGCCAAGAACGGGAACAAGAGCAACAAGACCAACGTGATCAACTCGACCTGTAGGAACCACCAGATGCCGCCGAAGATTTCGCGCAGTGAGAAATTCGGTACGACACTCTTAAGCACAAAGGCGTTTAAACCAATCGGCGGCGTGATCATGCCAATCTCCAAGGTCTTGGCGACGAGGATGCCGAGCCAGATCGGATGCGCGCCGAGTTCGACCAGCGGTGGCACAAAGATGGGCACGGTCAAGAACATCACGGAGATCGGGTCTACGATGCAGCCCAACGCTAGTAACAGGATGACATAAAGGGTAACGATTGCCAGCATGGGCAAATCAAGCCCGACGATGAATTCAGATAGGGCTGATGATCCGCCACTAACCGCCAAGTAGGCGGAGAATATCAGAGCGCCGACAAGGACGACAAATATGACCGATGTGGTTGTTGCGGTCTCAAGGAAGACTTCCTTGATCGTCGCAAAGGAGAGTTCGCCGCGGAACAAGGCAATGATAAACGCACCCGCCGCGCCAAGCGCACCGGCCTCGGTTGGCGTAAATATTCCAGCATAAATTCCACCAATCACCAGAGTACCGAGCGCCAGGAAACTCCAGACGCCTTTCAACGACTGGATCCTTTCGGCGCGATCCGCCCGCGGAATGGTCGGCGCCAATTCCGGATTTCGGCTGACGCGGATATAAATCATCAAGACGAAGGCGGCCGCGGTCATGAGACCGGGAATGACTCCCGCAATGAGGAGTTGCGGCACGGATTCGCGAGCGAGGATGCCGAAAACAATTAAATTAATACTGGGCGGTATCATGCCCGCCAGCGTGCCGACGGTAGCCACACAGCCAGCGGCCAACTTGCGGTTCACATTGAGCCGCAGCATCTCGGGGATGGCGACCCTACCGAACACTGCCGTCGACGATGTGGTCGAGCCGGAACAGGCGGCAAATCCAACCGCTGCAACGGTGGTGGCCAGCACCACGCTTCCTTTTAGATGGCCTAACCAGGCACGCGCAGCCCGGTAAATGTCCTGGGTGATACCGCCTTTGGCCGCAACGTGTCCCATGAGTAAGAACAGCGGTATAGCGCTCAGCGCATATCCTGACCCAATGTCGAACAGCCGTCCGCCGATAGTGTCCATGGTAATTGTCGGGCCGCGGACAAGCGAAAATCCCAGCGCGCCAGCGAACAAAAGGGCGATACCGATCGGTATCCGCAGAACCAGCATGATCGCGGTAGCACCGAGGACCAGCGGTAAACCAAGGGCATCGCTCACGATATGTCCTCCTGTTCCGCGGACGTACGCTCAGCGGCTATGCGCGCAGCATCCTCCTCGTAGAGCTCACCTCGGGTTACCAGTCGCAAGAATTGGGTGAGAAACCTCAGCGCCAGCAGCGCGCATCCAACCGGGACGCCCGCGCGCGCCCACCAAGTCTGGATCTCGATGGTGCCCAGGACCGTATCGCCCAGGGCATAATTGCTCCACGCGGAAACGCCGCTGGTCCAGGTCAGGGCGGCGAAGAAGAGGAGGGCGATAAGCAAAAAAGTGCCCTGGATAATTTGCCGGCTTTTGCGGGGTAACTTGTCGTAGACCAAGCTGATAGTGATGTGCGCATCGCGGCGCTGAGCAAATGCCAGGCCCAAATAGATCAGATAGACAAAAAGCAGACTGACATACTCATAAGAGCCGGGCACGCTTTTGTAGAATGCGCCCCGTGCAATGACCTCTGCCGTGGTGATCACCATCATCACCGCTACGGCCAATGCCGAGACATAGCAGAGCCATTCTTCAAACCGATCCTGCAGCCGGATGGCAACAGCGGCAAACTTTGTCATTTCTGTCCCTCCGAAACGCAAGCCTGTGGCTCGGCGACCGGCGATCATTCAAGACCGCCAAAAGCGCCGCGGCTCCGCTATCGTCATCCAGATTGTCGCGTCAGATAAGCAGGCGTCGATCGGCCAGGTCACCCCGGCACGCCGAGGCTGTGTCAATACGCATCTCCCGCGCCGGCACGCTGCCCGGCATCGCGGCTGAATCAAAATGCGATTCAGACCGCCATGCCGGGCACACACGCTTCTATTCAGCTTGGTGCAGGACCTCGCCGATCACTCGCGCTATCCAAGCCAGCTACATGTTTTCTTTCAGTAGCGCCTGGAACCGATCGAGCACCGCCTGGCCATCCTTGCCTTCGGCCTGGCGAGCTTCAACCCAATTCTGCCAGGTCCGGTCCCGGGCCGCGCGCAGCTTGTCCTGCTCTTCAAACTTTACGATCTTGACTTGGTTAGCCAAATTCGGTCCGGAATTCTCTTCTTGTTTGGCCATTAAATTCCGGCCTTCCACAACCATCTCGTGATTGAGCTCTTCCATGATTTTTTGGACGTCGGGCGGAAGCTTGTTCCAAGAGTCCAAGTTCATGACCATGGTCAGTGGGAAGAAGAACCAGTCTTCCTGGTCCCAGTATTTGAAAATTTTGCCGAAACCGAAAGCATAGGCATCAGCCGGCGCACCGATGATCCCGGCCGTGACGACCTTGCGTTCAGCCGCTGCGGGCAGCTCACCCCACGGAATGCCGTAGACCGTTATGCCCAGCGTTTTCAGCAGCTCAGACGCGCCGCCATGCGCCCGAATCTTCGCCTTCTTCAGGTCGTCGATGGTTCGGATCGGTTCATGGGACATCATTTGGATGCGCGTCCACATGCCCGGACCCATGTATTTCTGATTCATCGCCGTAAACTCGTTTCCGGTCACACCGGTATGCAACTCGTGCGCCGCTTTGGCATGAACCAGCGGGTCCTTGCTCAGGAACGGCAGCGAAACAACGTTGCTGAGCGAGTAAAGACCGGGGTTGTAGACGACGGAAACGTTGCCAAGGTCAAAAGCGCCGACTTTGACGTTCTCCGGCGCAGCGGTGAGCTTGCCCAGCGAGCCGCCAAAGATGCGGGTAAACTTGACTTTGTTGTTGGTCCGCTTTTCGACCTCGTCCATCCACCAACGTGGCGCCTCGTTGAGCGGCGATTTTCCAAATGACGAGTGAAACTTGAGATTAATAGTTTCCTCTGCCTGCGCTGGGGGCGTCCCAACGATTAAACCAAGTCCTAGAACCACACTCGCGCTAATACCAATAAACCTGTTCATCGCTAACTCCTCTCCCTTGTCATTGTCGGAGCGGCTTTGCCATCAACCGCAAATGTTTATCGTTTACGTGCTTGTGCTTCGGCGATCGATCAATCGTGCTTGTGCTTGGGTGCTACTGCCGTGTCCTCCCTGGCTCATTTGTTCTTGCGAATTCAGTGTGCGACGGTTCCGGTCAGCGGGCCTCGACCGACGGATTAACTTGATCCAGTGCTGCAAAGGCGACCTGCGCTGCGGCGCGCCAATATGTCTCGTCGGCCATGCTCAACAACTGATTGAACGCCGGTATGGCGTCGAAACGGTTGAGCGCCGCACGATCGGTGGCATCGCTGCCTCGAAATGATTTTTGTCGAGTCATCCTCCCCACTCGTCTTAGTAGTGTAAAGTTACTTGATTGAATGTTCAATTATGAAGTTGAATGAAAGTTCAAAAAGTTTGTACCGTTAGGAGCGCGCCAACAGATCCTCCACTGCATTGCCGCGATTTGGCGTCGCGGTAATGGTGTCATCGTTATCGATCTCGACGCGCACAAACGTCGTCAGAAGTGAAAACCGCACCGCTAACATCGTGCGGATAATGACAAAGACGCCAGCCCGACCGGAGGAGCACGCCATGGCTTTCGAAATGCCCGCCATTTTGAAGATTCGTCTAAAAGCAGACTGTCCAACTCATTCGCGCACAGAAGTTTCGGCCCGTCAGCACAAATTACTGATCGATGAACCGCCGTCGCGTGATGGCTCCGATTTGGCGCAAACACCGCTGGAGACACTGCTATCGTCGTTTTTGGGTTGCACCAACGTGGTTGCCAACTATGTCGCGGACGAAATGGACATCGAAATCACTGAGATGGATCTGCAGCTGGTTGGTCATTTCGACACGCGTGGCTTTCTCGGCACCGAAGATATCGACACGCAGTTTCCGCAAATTGAACTGATCGCGAATATCGAGACCGACGCAGATCCATCGCAGATCGACGAGTTGAAAGAGCGTCTGGCGACGCGCTGCCCGGTGTCGGCGATCTTGCGCAAATCCGGTACCGAGTTTATCGAAACATGGAATATTGCCGGCAACTAAACGGTTGGCCGAAATGAAACGGCCCCGCGCATTCGCGCGAGGCCGCTTTCTCGAGAGTTGTAACGTCTAACCTAACCGCCGATAGCCTCAGTTACCTCGGCGCAGGTCGCCTGTTGGCACACATTCTGAAGCGCGTAGTTGAGCGCGGCGTGCTGCCATTCATCGTTGACCGTTGATGTACCGTCGCTAACGACGACGACCTTGTATCCCGCATCTGCGCCATGGCGCGATGTGTGCTCGATCGACATGTTGGTCCAAGCGCCAGTGATTACAAAACTATCGCAGCCGAGACCCCGCAGCGTTGCATCCAGCTTGGTGCCATGAAACGCGTTCATACGGATCTTTTCGACAATAATGTCGCCATCGTGGGGCTCGAGTCCGTCGGCGGGTGCGGCCCCCCAAGACCCGCGAATCACCGCGTTGGTGTCGATCAGACCTTCGAAAAGCGGCGCATTGCGCGCGATACCCGGCTGTCCCGGCTCAACGATGAAATATACGTGGATCACCGGCATGCCCACCGTACGCGCAGCAGCGGCCAGGTTGGCCACATTCTCGACCACGTTCTGGGATTTGGCGTGGGCCGGTGCGCCCGAATCGGCAAAAGCGCCGCCTTCGGTGATCACGTCATTCTGCAAATCCTGGATTACTAACGCGGTAGTTTTGGGATTAATCGCAAGTGCCATTCTCGCCTCCCTAGTTCATGTAGCCGAGCTTGTTGCCCGACACTTTCATCTTCACTCGGTAGACTGACGTGGCGCAGCAGCAGTAGAGCTCGTCCCAGTTCGAGCCGCCCCAATTTAGGTTGCCGGCGTGTTCCGGCATTTCGATGATGCCGAGATGCTCACCTTCAGGCGTGATTACCCACATGCCCCGAGGTCCGGTCACGTAGATATTGCCGCGCTCATCGAGCTTCATCCCATCGGGAATGCCACCCTCGATCTCGCCGGTGCCGATGTTTTCGAAAAACATGCGGCCGTTCGACAGTGTGCCATCGGCGTTTACGTCGAACACGCGAATATGGGCGCGCGGCGTGTCGTTGATGTAGAGCAGCGACTCATCGAGCGAGAAGCAAAGGCCGTTGGGTTGCTCGAAATCGTCGACCAAGAGCTGCAAATCGCCACCGCCCGGCGGGACACGATACACCCCCTGGAAGCCAAGATCCTGATCGCGTTCGAGCCCGAACACTGGCATGCGCCCATAGGTCGGATCGGAGAAATAGACCGACCCGTCAGATTTTACGACCACATCGTTGGGGCTGTTCAGTTCCTTGCCGTCGTAATGCGACGCCACGGTGGTGCGTGTGCCGTCCGAAGCCTCGCGCACAAGGGTACTGGTCTCGTGCTCACAGACGTACAGGTTGCCTTCAGCATCGAACGTCATGCCGTTACATTTGTTGCTGGGATTAAGCAGTTCGACGATGCCACCGTCGGCGCTCCAGCGCCGGCGGATATTGGCCGGCATATCGCTGAAATCGAGATGCTGACCGTCTTTGTTCCAGATCGGGCCTTCCGTAAAGGTGAACCCGGTCGCCAGCTGCTCGACTTCGGCGTCTTCGGCGACAAGTTCGTATATCGCCGGCGAGTTGGCTTCGATTGACATGGCTGATCTCTCCTCCCTACTGGTTACTGCAATACAGCAACGCTTGGACCGCGATTGCCCTGTTCACCCAGGATCGCTTACGGTCTGTTGAAGATATTCACGTGATCGGTGTTGTTGTCCTTCCCGCGTTGTTAAATTCGGTTATCGATCTGGCAGCCGCGCTACGGTCTCGCCTCGACCGGTTCCAATGTCTGAAAAGCGACTTCGGCGGCTGCGGAGAAACGGTTCTCCTCGTCGGCGACTTTCGACATCACCTGGATGCCTTGAATCGTACTGAGCAGAAACTGCGCCAGCTCACGGGGATCGCGCGTCGAGGCGAAATCGCCGCACGCTTGGCCACGCTCGATGAACCGGCAGAGACGGTCTTCCATTTTTTGGAACGACAAATGTAGAGACGCAGCAATCTCATCGTTTACGGCGCCGACTTCGGCGGCTGCGAAGGTGATCAAGCAACCGGCGACACCGTCGCCGTCCAAGTCCGGCTCGACAACGCCTTTCAGAAGCTTCGCAATCGACTCGCGCGGTGGCGCCGATTCCGCCAGGCTGAGCAACTTATTGAAAGGCGACATGGCTTCAAACCGTTCGATCGCCGCTTCGTACAGCCCTTGCTTGCTGCCGAATGCATTATAGATGCTACCCGGGTGCAGCCCAGTGGCGTCGACCAAGTCTTTGATCGACGTGCCTTCATACCCATTGGTCATGAACACATCGATTGCCCTGTCAATAATATCTTCGCGCTGGAATGACTTTTGGCGCGTCATGGCTACTCCCCACGGTTGTAAACGTTAATCATTGTTGAACGTTAGCTCAAGAAATTATTTGAGCAATCGCTCAAAGTCTACCCACAAGGCTGAAGTCAGCCTTTGGCGAGCCGGTTGTAGTCGATCGGCTTGTTTCGGTCGATAGACCCGACCTCCACCGCCATCGGGTATTTGAGCGGCGTGCCGCAATTGAACAGCATCACTTGATCATTGCTGCCCACGCGCCCCTCGCGGACCGCGCGGCGTAACGCAGCATAGGTGGTTGCGCCCTCCGGCCCCATCAGCAACCCATCGCGCACCGCAACTTCTTGTTGCGCTTCTGTAATCTCTTCATCGGGTGCAGCCATGGCATAACCGTCGCTCTCTCGCACCGCCTGCAGGATCAGAAAATCGCCCAGCGCAACCGGCACACGGATCCCCGCCGCAATCGTGTGAGCATCGGCCCATGGCTCGGCGTGGTCGGCGCCGTCCTGCCACGCTTTGACGATCGGTGCGCAACCGCTCGCCTGCACACAAACCATCTTTGGTTTCTTGTCGCCAAGCCAGCCGATCTCCGCCAGCTCGGCAAACGCCTTCCACATGCCGATGAGACCGGTGCCGCCACCGGTTGGGTAGAAGATCGCGTCCGGAATGTTCCAGCCGAGTTGCTCGGCGAGTTCGAGACCCATCGTCTTCTTGCCTTCAATCCGATAGGGCTCCTTCAGGGTCGAGGTATCGAACCAGCCCATCCGCTCCTTGCCGTCGCCGACGATCCGGCCGCACTCATGGATGAGGCCGTTGACTTTCCAGACCTTCGCACCTTGCAACGCGATCTCGCGCACATTCACGTCCGGCGTATCTTCCGGGCAAAACACGTAGGCCTCGATACCGCAGCGCCCGGCATAAGCGGCCAGGGCCGCTCCGGCGTTCCCGTTGGTCGGTATCGCCATGCGCGAGATCCCAAACGCCTTTGCCATGCTCACCGCCATGCAAAGGCCGCGTGCCTTGAAAGAGCCTGTCGGCAACCGGCTCTCATCCTTGACCAAAATCTCGCCGACCCCCAGTTCCCGCGCACAATTGGGCAGGGGGACGAGAGGCGTTACGGGCTCGCCCAGCGAGACGATGTCCTCGGGTCGGCGCACCGGCAGAAACTCGCGATAACGCCACAAATCGGCAGGCCGCGCCGCAAGCGCGTCTTTGTTCAGCGCTTGCGCCAGCGCGGCAAGGTCGTAACGAACCAACAGCGGTTTACCCTCTGCCGACAGACCATGGAGTTGATCGGCGGGGTAGCGCTCGCCAGTGGCGGAACACTGGAGGTGGCTGGTGAAGGTTGGCCGGTCGTCGGTCAGGTTGGCGTTCGTAGGCGACGTCACCCTGGTAGGTCCCAACCGATCCAGTTGCACAAGGCGCGCCCCATCACCTGCTCAAGATCGTTCCCGGTCAACCAGGGTAGCTCTTCGGTATACATGGTCACGCACTGTCGATAGGTGCAGGGCATGCGGCTCAGATCGGTGCCCCAGAAGCAGCGCTCCGGGCCGAATGCATCGACGATACGATGAATGTAATCGTGGATGTTTTTGTAGGGATATTCGTCGCTCGAATGGGCCGGTGCATCCGACAGTTTCACGGCCACATTCGGATGTTTGGCGAGTGCCACCAAGTTGGGCAGCGTCTCAAACGCCGCGTCATCCTTTTCGAACGGCGATGCCCCCAAATGATCGATCAGCAGGCGCAAGCCCGGATGACGCTCGGCAACCTCGCCGACGGTCGGCAAGAAGCTGTGGGCCAGCAAGCCAAGCGGCAGGCCCTTTTCCTCGCACGTTTCGTAGATCCAGTTCATGGTGCCGTCGGTCGGCCAGTTTTCGCGTCCCGGCAACATGAAAATGTAGCGCAGACCGAGATAACCCGGCTGCTTCAGCCGCTCCTCAAGGAGTTCGCGGCTTTCTTCCGGCGCGTCCGGCGGCACATGGCCGAGCACCGCAAATTTATCTGGGTGAGCGGCGGCGGCGGCAAGCGCCAGTTCGTTGCCGCCTTCGACGGCGCCCGGCGGATGCAACAGCACCGCATCGACGCCCGCGGTTTCCATCTCGGCCAGCAGATCGTCTTTCGAATACGTCTCTATTTGGCGATGCCAGTCGGGCAGCATAACGTTTTCCCAAATATGAACCTGTGAATCGACGATCAGCATGATGTTCCTTCCCCTATTTCTTCTAATTGTAGCGATTGTGCCGATGCATACCCGTCCGTGCATCTTATTGTTCTATTAATCATAACCGCAAACGACTGCTGACAGCGCAAGTCAGGACGCTGCATCTACGGGCCCTATTGCTGCTCAAAAACCTAGCAAACGTGCGGGAGAGGGCGCGCCCTTAACGAATTCTAAAGCCCAATACGGTTCCCTAAGTCCGTGCGAAATCCACGTTGGACGGCCTACCGACGATGAACGGCTTTCCCAACTAACGACCCTTCGCGAGGACGCGGTGCGAATCCAGAAATTTTTTACAAGCACGATAGCGAACCACCTTACTCGCCTGGCGACTTCGACCGCCGTTGCGGCGCTTCTCTATGGTGGATCACCCTCTCTTCAGCCCGCGAATGCCCAATCCGCCACCGCCAATCAGGTGAGCGACCGCGAAGGTGCGGTTTCATACGACGATCAAACAGTACGGTCTTTTGCCGCCGCCGCGGCCACGGTTCTGGCGCTGCGCGGCGAATACTATCCGCGTATTCGCGCCGCCGAGTTCGCCGGTTCGAAGGAAAAAGCCGATCTGTTGTTCGAGCAGATGCGTGAACAAATGCACGCCGCCATCAGGAACTCCGGTTTCACCCCGGAGCAATACCGGGCCATTTCAGCCGTTGCCAAAACCGACGCTGTCCTGCGCGAGCGCATTAGCGCCATCCTTAAGCGTCCTAAGCCGGCACAGCGTCGTCAGCAAAACGTCACGCGCCTTGAACCTCAAACGCCACAAGTCGCCGCAGCAAAAAACGACGCGGCCCCAATACCCAAGCCCCCCGCGCCAGCTACGCCACCGGCCGCTGCTGCAGCGCCATCGGCCGCCCAAGGCGCGGCTGACGACACTGCCCGGCAACGCCTCGAGGCCGAGCTGCGCAAAGCCAGCGCAGAACGCGACCGCCATCGCGCAGAGCAGATCGAGCTGCAGAAGAAAACCGAGGAACTGGAGCGTCAGCTCTCCGCCGTTAAGGCACGAGATTCGAAACTGCGCGAACGTCTCAACACAGAAAAAGCGCGCGCCTTGGCCGCACAGCAAAAATCGCAAGCGGAGCTCGATGCGTTGCTTGGTGAGGTGACGACTCTCAAGGACGAACTTGCAACGGTCCGGCAGAGCGATACCGCCTTGCGCGAGCAGCTCGTCGCCGAGCGGATCTTGGCTAACGCGGAGCAGCGCAGCAAGGAAGCGAAGCTCGCCGCGTTCCGCGATGAAATCGCTCGCCTGGCCGGCCAGTTGGCCAACGCACAACAAGCTCTTGATGCGCTCGCCGACGACCTCAAACCCGGCCAGACCGGGCTCCGCAAGCCGTCGTTCGAGGCGCTTGCGCCGCTAAACACGAAACCCACGAGCGTCGAGCGCATATTGGAGCGAACCCAACCGCAATATGCGCTGCGCCAGGAATTGAATAGCGAGATCGCGCGGAGCCAAAAGGAGCGCCGCGACCGGGAGGCCGAGCGCACCGCCTTGCAGCAAGAGATTGCTCAACTTAGCAGCGAACTCGCAACCGCCTATCAGGCCATCGCCGATTTGATCAACGAACCGCCGGCCACCGCCGTCGCTACCGCAGAACTGGATACACAATATGAAACCTACGCCTTGGACGTCTCACAAGAGACCGCGCAACTCTTCGAGGGAGTGCCCTCGCAGTTCGACCAAGCGTTCACGGACGCTGAAACCAGCGTGCTTTTCGACCCGCCCTTCCCACTGGACATCGATGATCCCCTCGTCGAGCCGGGCTCGAGTGAACCTGCGGACACGGTTGCGCTGGAACCGGACGCCGTCGCCCCATTTGAGCTAAACCCGCCTGCGGTCGAGCAGATCGCAAGCACTTCCGCGATGGGAGACACCCGCGCGGCAGACTTATTAGAGGACGATATTCTGGATTTCGTTGCGGCATCCGCTGTCGACATCGATCCTCCCAAAGCGGAGAGCCAGACATCCGAACTGGATGCATCGAACGCCCAACAACCGGTCAGCGTTAGCGGTACCGTGCAGGACGGCGCGAAAGCCTACAAAGCCGCCGACTATCGCCGCGCTTATAAAATCTGGGCCATGCTCGCCGAATCCGGCAGCGTGCGAGCGCAATTTCATCTCGGTGCCTTGTATTTCGAAGGCCGGGGCACCAATGCCGATTTCGATCAGGCTTTCTTCTGGCTGCGCGTTGCCGCTTATCAGGGCAATCAGCGTGCCTTCGAACTACTCGAAACCGTCGCGAAGAAATTGACGGATCATGAGATCACGGCCTCCGACGACCGAGCGCGCGGATGGCTCGAACAACGCTCAATAACGCCGACGCAATTCGTGCGGAATTCCACCGACCGCCGATAGCGACAACACGCAACAGCCTGCTGCAACGCGGCGACCAACCATAGACCTCTGGTATTAAATTCGCGCGCATGCCACACCTAGGCCGTCTGGGCGCGCTATCCCCTGCGCGGCCGCACACCGGCTCTTTTCTCGGGAATTTTATCGAACCGCAGCGCGTGTGATCCGTTGACCGTTCCTCAGTCCCCTGTCCCGCCTGCCCGCCACCGGCGCTACGGCTTACGCGTTTTTCGCAACCGGGATTTTCGTTACTTCTGGGGCGCGCGCGTGCTCAGTTTCTTGGCGATCGAAATGATGATCGCTGCAGTCTTCTGGCAGGTGTTTCGCCTCACCAGAAGTGAATTCGATTTAGGTCTGGTCGGACTGGCGCAATTCACACCGTTCGTTCTTTTGTTTCTGGTCGCCGGCGTTGTCGTGGACCGGGTCCCCCGCATGCGCATCATCCGGGCGGCAATAACGATTCAGGCGTTATGCGCACTCGGTTTGTTTTCGTTCACGCTTGCGGGCGGCGAGCAGTTCCTCCTCATTCTCTTGATCCTGGTTCTGTTCGGCGTCTCCCGCGCATTTCATGGCCCTGCACAGCAAGCCGTTGTTCCCAACCTCGTCTCAAAAGAAGATTTCCCCAACGCTGTCGCCTGGTCGACCTCAGGCTTTCAAATCGCCCGCATTCTGGGGCCAACTGTAACGGGCGGCCTTATTCCGCTTGGCACGCGTCTCGGCGTCGACGAGACACTCGTCTACGGCGTTGCGGCGGTGATTTTCATCGTCGCGACCGGATTTGCCTGGAGCGTCCGCAACCCCGCCCAGATCGTCAATCGTGATCCGGTGAATATCGCCAACTTGCTCGCCGGATTACGTTTCATTCTTTCGCGCAAGGTCATCCTAGGCGCGGTCTCTCTCGATCTTTTCGCGGTGCTGTTCGGCGGCGCGCTGGCGCTGCTTCCGGTCTATGCCACGGAGATACTCGATGTTGGCCCCGAAGGATTCGGCCTCCTGCGCTCTGCCTTCGCCGTGGGC
Organism: Alphaproteobacteria bacterium; assembly: GCA_965267185.1. Lineage (GTDB taxonomy): Bacteria > Pseudomonadota > Alphaproteobacteria > UBA6615 > UBA6615. Next base: position 2,599,074 of record OZ253937.1, read on the forward strand.
GCTTTGTGCGGTGGTCTCTATTTGGCGCAGATACCAATAAGGAAGGGTGCCGGCGTAAAACTGCTAACCGCCGTCGGTGTGTTTGGCTCCGGTGTCATCGTTTTCGGCGTATCGGAAACTTTCCTGCTGTCACTCGCCGCGCTGGTGGTGATGGGCATGGGCGATTCGGTGAGCGTTTTTATTCGGCAAAACATGGTGCAGATCATTACCCCGGACGCGATGCGTGGGCGCGTGAGCGCCGTTTCGTCGGTGTTTACCAATGCCTCGAACGAGCTCGGCGAATTCGAATCCGGCGTTACCGCCCACTGGTGGGGCACCGTCCCTGCCGTTGTCGTCGGCGGCGCGGCCACCCTAGCCGTCGCTGTGAGTTTCGCGTGGCTATTCCCGCAGTTGCGCAAGGTCGACAGTCTTGATGCCGACGATCTCATCCGCCGCTACCGAGACCCCGCGCCCAAACCATAGCTTCGAATCTACGGCGAGGCCGTTGTCACTACGCCACCGCGATGCGATGTTAGGCATTGTTTCACCCCATAAAAATCAGCAGGGATTCCATGTCCGACACCACACCGTTCCTCAAACTCTCTAATGAAGGTGCTTACAAAATCTTAGAGGCCGCCGTCGCCAAGGCCGACGAGATCGGGGTTCCCGAATGTATCTCGGTCGTGGATCCGGGTGGACATCTCATCTGCTTCACCAGAATGGATGGCGCCTTCGTGCAGTCGATCGACTCGTCCCTGCGCAAAGCCATGACAGCCGCGTCCTACGGCGACCCTACAGGCCTGATGCCCGACGGCCCGGATATCCGGCTCGCCATCGCCACCGACGGCAAACGCATCAATCTGCCCGGCGGCTTGCCGATCATCGTCGATGGCCATGTAATCGGCGGCATCGGCGTGGGTTCCGGAACCGGCGCGGAGGATCTCGTCGTCGCTAAAGCCGGGCTCGAAGCCATCGAAGGCACCCAGAAGTTCGACTGACGCCCTAGCGCCACCCCTCGAGGAGAATTGGAATGACTGTAACCGTTGGGGTGATCGGCCTCGGCGCGATGGGTTCTGCCATTGCCATCCGCTTGTGCGAGGCCGGTTTCGACGTCATCGGCATCGATCTGCTGGACAAAAACATGGCCGAATTGGAAGACCATGGGGGACGGCGGGCGCCGACGCCTCGAGTCATGGCCGAGGAAGCCGATTTCATCGTCACCTCGCTACCTTCCGCCGAAGCGTTCCACGAGGTGACCACGGGACAGACGGGAATCGCCGCCGCCGGCCGCACCGGCATTGTCGTAATCGATACTTGTACGCTCGCCGTTGACGATAAGGCCGAGGCCGCCCTCCGCCTCGCAGATGGCGACATGACGTTGTTGGATTGTACGGTGAGTGGCAGCCGCGCGACCTGTCTGGCCGGCGATTTGGCGACGTTCGCCAGTGGCGACAAGGACGCCTTCGACCGCAGCGCCGATGTCTTCGCAGCGTTCGCCAACCCGCTGCATTGGATGGGCGAGTTCGGCAACGCCAGTCGTATCAAATATGTGCTGAACTATCTGGTGTGCATCAACAACGCTGCGTCGGCCGAAGCGCTGGCCTACGCCACCAAAATGGGGCTCGATCCACAGCAGGTCTACGACCTCGTCTGCACCAGTGTGGCGCGTTCACGGATTTGGGAGTTGCGCGCCAAGATGATGGTCGACGGCGACTATGTGACATCGCGCGGCACCTACAACATCTCGCGCAAAGACGCCAAGATCATCGGCGCTATCGCCCAAGAAATCGAAGCACCGGCGCCCGTATTCAATGCTGCGCTACAAATGCATTTCGCCGCCATGGCCCAGGGCTATTCGGGCATGGACACCGCGTCGCTCTACGAGGTCTACAAGCGCGCCGCCGGCGTCGACGACATCGTGGAACCGGTCTGACTGCCCTAAACGTCGAGGATCACGTTGAGAACGGCGGTTTTGCCGTCGGCCACGGCAGCAAACGCCTCGTCGAGCGCGCCGGGTAGGTCGGCCATCGTTTCGACCCGACGGCCATAGCCGCCGAAGGGCTGCACGGTTTCGGCGTAGTCGAAGTCGGTGATCGGTTGGCCTGGCCAAATGTCGCTTTGGGCGCCGACACCATCCGGATAATAATCCCGGTGATTGTACTTCATCGCTGAATAGCCGCCATTGTTGAAAACAACAATGAGGATCGGCAGGCTCTCGTGATGCGACAGCGCGAGGCTCTGCACCACGGGGTTATACATGAACGTGCCGTCTCCCATGGTCGCGACGATTGTGCGGTCGGGCACCGCCAACTTCATGCCGAGCGCCATTCCCAGGCTCTGCCCGAGACCGCCATGGGCACGGAAGTAACTTTGCGCACTCCCATTGCCCAGATGGTTCAAAACGACGCCGCGGTGCGTGATCGTTTCATCCATATAGATGGCGTCTTGCGGCGCCGCGGCGGTCAATGCCGCACACAACGCCACCGGTGAAATCGTGTCCCTACCGGCTTCTTCGGCTTCCTTCGCGCGTTGGCTCGCAATCCGCTCTTCATGGGCGCCAGCCCAATGGGCACGGCGCTCGGCCACCGCAGCCTCATCGACGCCGGCGGCTCGAACCGCGTCGGCAAGCAGGCTCAATGTGGTCGCCGTGTCGCCTTCGAGAAAAATCTCCGCCAGGTTCGGCTGATACACCATCGCCGGCCGGAACGGCGTTTCGTCGATGGCGACGACCCGCGCTTTTTTCGGGCCCGCGCTGGGTGGATACCACGGCGCGGCGCAGGAAACCGTCAGGACCAGATCGGCATCGTCGATCAAGGCAGGCCGGTGAAATCCTTGGTGGAGCGGATGGTCTTTCGGAAAATTCGCGTACATCGACCATCTGCCTTCGACCACCGGAATCGCCAGCAGTTCGGCCAACTCAACCAGGGCCACATGAGCTAACGGATCACTTCCGGAGAGTTCGGCAATAATCGCCGGCTGTTTGCTCGTCACCAGCATTTTAGCGACATTCTCGATGTCACCCGGCGCCGCCGCCGTTCGCGGCGCCGGCGGTGCATCGCGAAGCTCGGCGGGCGGTTCCCAGGGCTGCCCCATTGTCTCGATGGGCACACCCAGATAAACGGGACCCGCCGGCGTGCGCTGGGCCATTTCGCCGGCGCTCACCATCTGTTGAAACATGGTGGAAACGCTGCCGGCCTGATTGGACCATTTTACGATCGGTTCCGCGAGGCGATGAGGCCCGCCGACGACGCTCAGAAGCGACTGCCACTGCCCACCCGGGTCGAATTCGGCATCGTCGCCGTAGCTCAACGATTCGCCGGAAACGACCAGCATCGGGACACCTTGGCGCATCGCGGCGTCGATCCCCATGGCGCCCTGCAGGAGGCCAACGCCCGTATGCAGCATCACGGCCTGCATGCGCCCGGTGATCGATGTGTAACCAGTGGCAAGATTAACCGCCAAGGTCTCGTGGGCGCAGGTCAGATATGTTGGTCCCGGCGCGTTGGTGAGCTTCTGACGCGCTATGGCCTCCCAAACGGCGCCCCACTCCGATCCCGGTGAGGACATGACATAGTCGATACCCAGACTCCGGAAAGCCTGCAGGATGGCCTCGCCGCCATGAGATTGGTTTTTCATCAATTCCTCCCGGGATCCTGCGCCACGCTTTGAAGCGCTAGTCTAACACACCAGTAACGGGACTTGCGCTAGTGCGGGTATACGTGAAACCTTCTAAGCACGAAAAAAAGACGCTGGTACCCCAATCGCGCCCAGAATTATCCGTTATCGAGCCCTCTATGCCCGCCGCCGAGCAAAATCCTCTACAAGCCGCCACGCAAGCCCTGCAAGGGCTCAAGGTCGTCGAGTGCGCCACGGTTATCGCCGCGCCGCTCTGCGGCCGGCTCCTCGCCGACTTCGGTGCCGAGGTTATCCATGTGGAGCATCCGGAAAAAGGCGACGATCTGCGCCATTTCGGATTTACCCAGGATGGCGTCAACCCGTGGTGGAAGTGTTACGCCCGCAACAAGAAGATGGTGACCCTCAATATCGCCAAGCCCGAAGGCCGCGATATTCTGTTTCGCCTGCTCGAAGACGCCGACATTTTTATCGAGAACTTCCGCCCCGGCAGGCTCGAACAATGGGACATCCATTACGAGGACCTGGCCGCAATCAACCCCCGTCTGGTCATGGTGCGGGTCAGCGGCTTCGGTCAGTATGGCCCCTATAGCAGTCAGCCGGGCTTTGGCACTTTGATCGAAGCAATGAGCGGGTTCGCTCACTTGACCGGGCAGCCCGACGGACCGCCGACCCTGCCCCAGTTTGCGCTCGCCGACAGTTTTGCCGGCTGCTACGGCGCGATGGCGGCGATGTTTGCCATCTACCATCGCGACGTGATCGGCACCGGCAAGGGCCAGATGATCGACGTCGGCCTGTGGGAGAGCCTGTTCTCGATGCTCGGCCCGAACGTGCTGGTGAACGAATTGACCGGCGAGCCGCCGATGCGCACCGGCAATCGCACGATTACCTCGGCGCCGCGCAATATCTACCGGACCAAGGACGAGCGCTGGGTGGCCCTCGCTGGCTCGACCCCAGCGACCGCGATCCGCCTGTTCGAGGCGATCGGCCGGCCCGACATGGCCGACGACCCGCGCTTCGCCACCAACCAGAATCGCCTGCAGAATATCGAAGCGCTCGACGCGATTATGAGCGAGTGGATCGGCAGCCATACTCTCGAAGAAGTAACCACAACCCTTCGCAATAGCGCCGTACCCGTAGGACCCGTGTTCAACGTTGCCGACATCATGGCGAACCCGCACGCGCAGGCCCGCGACATGGTGGTCGAAAGCTCCAATGGCGACGGACCGCCGCTGAAAATGGAAGGAATCGTTCCCAAAATGTCCGATACGCCCGGCGCGGTACGCCATGCCGGCCGGGAGATGGGCGCCGACAACGCCGAAATCTTCGAGGAGCGTTTGGGCCTTTCGAAGGAAGCGCTCGCTGCGCTCAAAGGCGACGGCGTGATTTAAGCACAACCTAGCTAAGCAAGAGAACCAAATGACCTATCCGTTGATCACTCTATATGTCCCTGGCACGCGGCCCGAACTGATTGAGAAAGCCGCCCGGTGCGAGCCCGACGCGGTGATCATCGACCTGGAAGACACGGTGCCGACCGACCGCAAAAACCAGGTGCGCCAGGACATCGCCGACATTCTCCCCAGCGTCGGTCTGCCGGCTCTGATCCGGGTGAACAACGAGCCCGACTTTCTCGAAGCCGACCTTAGGGCCATGACGAACGAGCATGTCTACGGGCTCTTTCTGCCAAAGGCCGAAGATCCGGACCAAATCCGGCAAATCGACCGCATCATGGGCGAGGCCGAGCGGGAAAACGGGCTCATGGCGGGCTCCATCAAACTCCTCCCGATGATGGAAACGGCCCTTGGGGTGATCCGCTGCTTCGAGCTGGCGAGCGCCGCCGACCGGGTCGAGAGTGTTTCGTTCGGCAGCGCCGAAGACGGCGACTTGCAGGGCGATCTTCATTGCGCCTGGTCAATCGAAGGTACCGAATTGCTTTATGCCCGCTCGAAGGTGTTGCTCGACGCGCGCGCCGCGCAGCTGCCTTATGTGTTGGACGGCGCCTTCAGCGACATCAAGAACGACGATGCCCTGCGGGCCGACTGCGAGCTTTCCAAGCGGCTCGGCTACGATGGCCGCACCCTCATCCACCCTCAGCAGGTATCGGTGGCCCGCGAGGCCTACGCCGCCAGCGCCGAGGAGCTGGACTACTACCGGCGCCTCATTGAGGCGTTCGAGGCCGCCGAGGCGGCGGGATCGGCGTCGATCTCGCTCGATGGAAAACTGGTAGACTACGCCATGTATAAGAAAGCGCTATCCTTCGTTGGCGCGTAAAACGAGCTGCAACTTATTGCCGCCAACCCGGAGCACGACATCATGTCCGCCGCAGAATCTATCGACAGCTCCGGCTATCCCCTGGCCTTTAAGATGCGCCAAGGCACGGCCCGCTCGCCATTGCTGACATCAGAAGTTGCGCGCGACGTATTTGTTGCTGAGGCCCGATCCCTAGCCCGCTATCAAAAAGAAGCGGTGGTCACCGAGGGGGCCGGCGGCAGCGCCTGGCGCATGACTACCGATGAAGGCAAGCATATCAGGGGAGACGATCTGGCACCGTTCCCGCTGGGCTTTTACAACGCCGGTCTGCATGCCGACTTGAACCGGCGTATCCTCATGATCGCCCGCGCACGAGGAATGGTGCCACCTCAAGTTGAAATCAAGCTACAGAACTTCTATTTCCTCGACGGATCGTTTGTGCGTGGCGACGGTGTCGGCGGCGCCAAACCGGCCAGGATCCACGTGGCGATCCGATCCGAAGCGCCACCCGACGCGGTTGCAGCTTTGGTCGACGACGCCGTGCAAGCGTCTCCCGCACTCGCCTCCATGCGCACGGCGGTAACCAATACGTTCGCGATCTACGTCAACGGACGGCGGCGCAAAGTGACAAGCCTCAAAAACTCGACCGCACCCGACGCCGACGACCCCTACCGCACCTATTCAAGCCCGCCGTCACCGCTCGCGGGCGCCAACGACTTGCCCGACCTGATCTACAAGACCGGCGAGGTGCAAGAAGGCGAGATTGTCGATGTGAGCGATGGTGCGATCCGGCGCGTGGTGCGTACTGTTTCCGGTGCCAGCCGGTTGCTCGACCCTGCTGGTATTGTCGAGACCGATACCTGGCTCGAAGTTGCAGGATTGAGCCACTTCGCCTTTAAGACCGACGAGCGCGCAGACGGCGATCAAGGCCCCAGCGGGCTCGCGCTTATCGCCGCCGGTATCGTCTTTTGCTACATGACCCAGCTCACCCGGTATATCCAGAACCAGAAGTTCGATATCCACGGTGTGCGGCTCGTCCAATACACGCCGTTCTCGACTACGGGCAGCGCCGCCGACGGCACCTGGACCGGCGCGATCGAGCCCATCGACACCCACTTGTTCTTGAACGGCGGCGCAGACGATGCGACCCATGAACGCCTGATGACCATTGCCGCCAACACCTGCTATCTGCACGCAACGCTGAAGGCCCAGCTTGATCCCATCGTGTCGGTCGAGCACAACGGCAAACCGCTCACACAACCGGTCGAGATGGCGGCCGCCGGCGAGTAGCCCGACTCAGTTGGCGCGCCGTGTCACGGCGACCAGAAGCCCGGCACCGATCAGAAAACTTCCGCCGACCCGATTCAGCCACCGCAGCGTCGATGGCTGCTGGAAATGGCCACGAACCTGCTCCATGAGCAGCGCCCATATCGCCACATTCGCGGCGGCCAAACTCAGGAAGGTCGCTTCGAGGATAACGAACTGCGTCAGCAACGGCGCCGCCGGATCGATGAATTGCGGCACGAAGGCGATAAAAAAAACGATACCTTTGGGATTTAGAGCCGTCACGAAATAGGCGTTCCAGAACATGTTGCGCCCGCGCTTGGCGGACGCGCGACCGCCCATTGATTCCACTGTCGGGTTCGCCCGCCACAACTGCACCCCGAGCCAAATCAGGTAAGCCGCACCCACCAGTTTGAGCGCGGTAAACAGAGCGGCAGACGCCGCGAGGATCGCGCCAGCACCAAGCAGCGAGATCGTCATCGCCGTGAAATCGCCGAGCGTGACCCCCGGCACCGTCGCCCAAGCGCTGGAACGGCCGCGAGCAAGCGCGTAGCTGACGACAACCATGACGGTCGGGCCCGGGATAGCCAACAAGGCGCCGCTTGCCGCGACGAAAGCAATCCAAAATTCCAACGACATGGAGTTCCTCTAGGTCCAGCGGATGGGCCGCTCAGTAAATGCAGGCCCGATCAGTCTTGGCAAGTGTGCTGTTTGCACCTGCTACTCGCCGCTATGGTCACCCCAAGGATAGAGTTTAGGCACCCCATAGTTCAGCGCCGACGCCACCAAAATGGCGAGGCCCGTCCCGATTAGAAACGTGAGCCAAGTATCCGGGCGCAGCGCGCCGAGCGCGATAATAACGGTCAGTATTGGGATATCGAGAAAATGGGTGAACGACGCCAATTGTTCGCCCCGCGCCTTTCGAAGTTCCGGGGTCCATTGGTGGCCCCGTAGCGCCTGTTTGGTCAACCGACGCAGCCGCATGAAATAGAGACGCGTAACCGTATTGCCCTCGATAAACTCGAAGGCAAACAACGCAACCATTCCCCCGAGCCACGGCGTCTGCAGAAACGCCCACCCGCCGTGAAACTCGATGATCAGCCACGTGCCGCTCGCCAACAGGAGAAGGGCTCCCGGCACCACCAAACCGTCGTAAAACAGAGCGATCAGGAAGACCAGCTGCCCAAATAGAGTGAGTTCATCCGTCTGTCGCGACCGCATGTCGCAAACAAAAACGCCAATCAACCCGGCGCTCATGAGTGCGAGGCCGATGAAATGGGCGAACCGAAGGAGCAGAAACTCATCCATGTTGACGGCCGACAACCTCGCCTTGGCTTGCGGCCTGACCGAAACGTGGTTTCACCACGGCCAGAGCGACGACGATGAATATGGAAAGCAGATTGACCACACCGCCAACGCTCTCCCGGGAACGAAGATCGGCGAATTTCTCATCGAGTACGCCGCTCGCCACCGCGGCGTTCGCTAGAGCGGCCATTTCGGTGGCAATCGGGGTCAAGAAAAAGACCCCGTTCAAGGCGATCAAAACAATGAACGCCAGCTTTAGCTGCAACCATCGGCACTTGAACAAGCTTCTGCGGGTTATTCCCAAGAGGAGACCGCTCAAGATAGTTGCAGCCAACGCAAACAGGGTCAGATTGGCGGTCAGGACCTGCTTGGCGTGGTGATGCGCCGCAAATGTCTGGAGATCGCTGGCAGCTTCGGCCAACGCGCCGATCACGATATGCGATGGGATGCTACCGATGAAAACGCACAGTGCGATGATGTGGAGATATTTCAGCGCTTTAAACATCTTGGTCCTCCGAAACCGGTCGCGGCTCAGCGAGGCCCCTCGCAAGCGCCGCTCTTAAAGCGCTGGCGACTTGGACGGCTATTTCGAGGTCGGCCGTGGCGATGCTCTCGCTGACAGCATTCGCCCACTGCTTTTGCCGGTCGCTCACACGGTCCAAACGGCGGCGCCCTTCTCCGGTAAGTTGCACTAATTTCGCGCGCTTATGGTCGGGATTGGGACGGAGCTCGACGATGTCCTCGTCCAACAAGACATTGACGGTCCGCTGAGCCCCCTGTCGCGTCAGACCCATTTCGCGGGCGATCTGCGGCACCGTGCGGGCCCCATCAGTGAGCGCTCCCATAATCTGCCAACGTGCGCTGGTGAGGCCGATATCAGCGCCCAGCCGATCGCCTTCCGCCAGCAGCAGGCCGTTCAGCCGGAAAATATCGAGGACGAATTGGGTGAAAGCCTCGCCGTTGGGTGTATGGGTAATGGTAGATGTCATAATGACAATATATTGTCATTATGACATCTAATTGTCAATACATAACAGTGTTAGCATCGAATTTCGGCCAGGCATCCAGCCGAACCACGCCATAATACCTATCACATTCGTGCGAGAGAAAATCTGGGCGACACCGGCCTCAAGACAACTGTAAAAGTGTCGGAAACCCTTACACACGCGGTAATTCCGGCAATTCGTCGCCTTATTCAAGCAATCTGCGGTATCCCGCCCAACACCTCGTCATGAAGTGGCAATAACGAGGCCTAAGGTGTCGGAATTCTTTACAGTCCATACTCGAATTTTAGGCCGTCGAACCCACAACTATATGAATTCACACTATTTTTTAACTTGGCCCAGATATTGCTGTAGATACAGGTAGCGCAACGCTTGCGCAGGTAGAGACGTTAGGTCCAAGGAGTACGATCAGGATGAGCAGTTGGCGCAATTGGCTCTGGGTTTTGATGCTTGCGGGCGGGGGAATGCTCGCGGCGGCGCCAGCGAATGCGATCACCATTGATTTTGAGTTTTTCGACACTGGGGGCGGGCCTACCGCCGTGACTCACGGCCAGATCATCGATAACGAGTATTCAACGAGCCACGGCGTCAACTTCAGGATCGATAACGTTAACATTCCGGGCACCAACAACCCCGGCGTCGCATTCGAATCGGATGTGTTCCACTCCGAAGACCCCGACCTACGCGGCCCCAACAGCGGCGGCGGCGGACCCAACTGGGATAGCGGCAATCTTCGTGGTGTGCATCTGGGAAATATCCTGATCATTCAGGAAGTCCCGGGCAGCGGCAATAACTCGAGCTGTAACGGCTCTGATTGTTCTAACCCCGATGACGAAGGGCGCCGCCCGGCGGGTAGCATATTTATCAGCTTCGACACGCCGATCGTCTCCTTCGGGTTCGACCTGGTCGACGTCGAAGGGCCCAGCGAATTCGGCAACGACGCCGGCTTCTTTGCTTCGTTCTTTGATGAAGACGGTACTCAGATCGGGGACGACGTTGGGTTTGGTGACCTCGCGGCTGCAGATGGAAGCATCGATTTCGGCAACAACTCGGCGAACCGCATCAGCCCGATCATTATCGCAAACTTGAGCGGTTTGGGTTCTGACAACAGGGCGAAGTTCGTAGAGATCAATTTCGGCGGCTCGGCCGGTATCGACAATATCCGCTTTACCGAAGTCCCCGAGCCCGGCACCTTGGCCCTCTTCGGCATCGGTCTCGCCGGTCTGGGTGTGCTGAACCGGCGCCGGCGCAAGAACGCTTCGGCCGTTTAAACCCTTATTTTCGTAAAGCATTGCACGGCGGTTCCATTTGGAGCCGCCGTTTCCATTTGTGCCCTCGATAACAGGGCCACGATCCGCTATCTATAGCGCAGGTAGCTAAATCAACAGGGAGAGCCCTATGTCACAACGACTTTCCGGCCTGCGCCACGAAGAAGCCACCGGAACCGCCAAGATGGTTTTCGAGGCGTCGGACCGTTTTCTCGGCCGGACGTCGAACCTCATGCGAATCTTGGCGGCCCATAGCCCCTACATCGCACGCTGGTTCATCGGCTTCATCTCCGCCGTACGCCAGCCCGGCCTGGGCGCGACCACGGACGCGCGGCTGCGCGGGCTCGCCAATATCAAGACCTCGATGGCCAACGCCTGCGATTATTGCACGGCGCACACGTCGATCTTCGGCCAGGGCCTGGGCGTAACCGACGAAGAGCTCGAGGCGATGCAAACCGACGCTTACAAGACCAGCCCGCTGTTCGACGAGCGCGAAAAGGCAGTCATCGCCTGGTCGGAGGCCATGACCAACAATACTGCCCAGCGCGACAAGGAAACCTGGGAGAACATGAAGCGCCATTTCACTGAGACCGAAATTGTCGAGATCTCCATGGCGTGCGCCATGTTCAACATGATCAACCGGCTGAACGACTCCTTCTGGACCGACCTGGAAACCGAAGACTACAACCGCAAACAATGGAATGCGGTTGAGGGCCTATCGGTCGAGGAAAGCGAAGCCTACGCCGCGCGTTTCGCCGAGGTGGGCCAAAGCGAACGCCGCGCCGAAGCCGCGGAATAGCCGCGGCTCAGTCTGACGGATTCCCGGCGCGCGGTTGCGCGCCGACTTCCGTCATTAGTTGCTCGAGGGCCTCGTAGGGCTGCGCGCCCACAACCCCGTAGCCACCGGCGACGAAGGTTGGCACGCCGGTGACGCCATACCCGCGCGACTTCGCCCAGTCGGCATCCACCTGCGCCTCATGAGTACGCTGTTCGAGCACTTCGCGCGCGGCATCGGTTGGCAAACCTACGGACTCGGCGATTTCGAGCAGAACGTCGATATCCCCGACATTCTTGCCTTCGACGAAATAAGCGCGATAGAGCGCATCATGAATGGCCTCACCGCCGGGCTGGCTCTCCGCCCACGCACCCAACTCCTGGGCCAACCGGCTGTTGTAGGTGTGGGTACGCCGGCTATAGGGCAGACCCTCCTCGTCCATCAGGGCCTTCATCCGCTGATACGACGCTTCCGGGTCATAGTCGCGCCCCTCAAACAATTTCTCCATCGAAAGGCCATCGGCGGGCGTATCGGGGTGCAACGGGAAGTGCACTAGTTTGACCTCGATGTCGAAATTCTGTTTTAGCTTTTCAATACGCACGGTACTGAGATAACACCAGGGTCAGACGTAGTCGCTGAACACCTCAAAAACAACGGGCTCGGCCATCGCCGGGTCTCCTTCTGATAATATTTCCCGAAGTATAAGGGGCAGGCCCCGCTAAGAGGAGGACTAATATGGCGCGCATCGCCTATAGCGACATGACCAACCTGTCGCCGGAACTCACCGAAGAACTGGCCAAACGGCAGACGGCAAACATCTACCGAATGCTCGCCAATGGCGGCAGCGCCGCCGTTGGGTTCCTCAAGCTCGGCGGTGCGCTGCGCTTCAGCGGCGTGCTCGACCCGATGGCCCGCGAACTGGTGATTTTGAGGACCGGCTCGTTATGCGAGGCCGAGTATGAGCTCGACCATCACGAAGCCATCGCGCAAGGGATCGGCATGGCCGACGACAAGATTCGCGCCACTGTCGACGAGGGGCCGGATGCTCCCGTCTTCGATGCTTTCGAAGCGACCTTGCTGCGCTTTACCGACGAGGTTGTGCGCGACGGCAAAGCCAGCGAAGCGTCGTTCAACGCATTGACCGGGTACTACTCGCCCGAAGAGCTGATCGAGACGACGCTGCTCATCGGCTTTTACATGCTGACGTCGCGTTTCCTGCAGACCTTCGATATCGATCTAGACGAGCACTAATCTCTACCTCACGCCGCTTGATCGGCGGCGGGTGCAACGCGCCCGTCTGCCGCATCCTCAAGCACCATATCGGCGCCTTTTTCCGCGATCATGATGGTCGGCGCATTGGTGTTGCCCGACATCAAGGCCGGCATGATCGAGGCGTCGATCACCCGTAGGCCCTGAATGCCCCGCACCCGTAGGCGCTCATCTACGACCGCGGTCTCGTCGATCCCCATCCGACAGGTCGAGGTGGGGTGAAAACTGGTGCGGCCATTTTCGCGGATGTAATCGAGTAGCTCCATATCGCTCTGGCAATCAGGGCCCGGCTGGTACTCCTCGACAATGAAAGGCTGCATCGCCGGCTGCGACATGACGCGCCGCACGGCCTTAAGTCCTGCGACCAGCACATCGCGATCTTTTTTTGCTTCCAGATAGTTGGGCTGAATTTCCGGCGGCGCGAACGGATCGGCAGAGGTGATACGCACATGGCCACGGCTTTCCGGCCGCAGCAGTGCGTTCACGACCGTGCAGCCGGAAAATGGGTGTGCACCATCTTCGGGCTTATCCCAGCTAAACAGCATGATTTGTGATTGAATGTCGGGCGACGCGGCCGCCGGATCGGCGCGAATGAAACCGCCAGCAACCGACGCGCCCATGGCGAGAAAGCCTTTACGCTGGATGGCATAGCGCAGGCCGGTATAGATGCCTCTCAGCAGGTTGTTGGCGGCATCGTTGGCAGTGAAAGGTTGGCTGACTTTATAAATCAGCGGCCCATTGATGTGGTCTTGCAGGTTATCGCCGACACCCGGCATATCGGCGACGACGTCGATACCGAACTGGCGCAGTAGATCAGCCGGGCCGAGACCGGAGAGCTGTAACAGCTGCGGCGAATTGTACGCACCGCCGGCGACGATAACTTCAGCATCGGCGCGTGCGGTTTTGAGTTGGTCGCCCTGGCGATACTCGACGCCAGTCGCCCGCAACCCATCGAATAGTAGCTGCGTGGCGTGAGCATTGGTGGCGACGGCGAGGTTGTCACGTTTGCGCGCCGGACGCAGAAATTCGACCCCCGTGCTGCTACGGCGGCCATTGCGCGTCGTCCATTGCGTCGGCCCGAAGCCCTCCTGGCTAGCGCCATTGAAGTCGGGATTACGCGGGTAGCCGGCCTCGACACCCGCTTCGATAAACGCCTCAGCCAGCGGGTGCGATTCATAGACGTCGGACACGGCCAATGGCCCGCCAACGCTGTGAAAATCGTCGGCGCCACGCTGCTGATCCTCGGATTTGCGGAAGTAAGGCAGCACGTCCTCGTAACTCCAGCCCGTGTTGCCGAGCTGTCGCCAATGATCGTAGTCCTCGCGCTGGCCGCGGATGTAGACCATACCGTTGATCGAACTGGTGCCGCCTAGCACTTTGCCGCGCGGCTGCAGAATAGGCCGCTTCACCCATTCCTTGCCCGGGGCGGTTTGGTACAGCCAGTTAATTTTGGTGTTGGTGAAGTGCTTGGCGTAGCCAAGCGGAATATGGATCCACGGGTTGCGGTCTTCACCACCGGCTTCGAGCAATAGCACCCGGTAGCGGCCTGACTCGGTCAACCGGTTGGCCAAAACGCACCCAGCGCTACCAGCGCCAACAATGATGTAATCGAACTTAGATTCCGTCTCCATCCCCGAACCCCCTTCGCCGACGTTAATCCGCCGGTCTCTGTCGCTGAACTCACATAACCCTTATTCTAGCGCGTTATGTGCTGGTTTCGTAAAGGCAGGTCCGCATGAGTAAACAAAAGGTGGCCCTTGTAGTCGGCGCCGGCGACGCCACGGGTGGCGCAATCGCGCGCCGGTTTGCCCGCGAGGGCTATACGGTCTGCGTGACCCGCCGCAACGTCGAGAGGCTCGACGATCTCGTCACCGCCATCGAGGCCGACGGCGGCCGCGTTCATGCGTTCGGCTCCGACGCGCGGCGCGAGGAGCAGGTTGTCGCGCTGATAGAAGAAATCGAACGCGACATCGGCGCCATCGAGGCGGCAGTTTACAATGTCGGCGGCAATGTGCGCTTTCCAATCACCGAAACCACGTTCCGGGTCTATTTCAAAGTGTGGGAAATGTGCGCCCTCGGTGGCTTTCTGATGGGCCGCGAAGTCGCCAAGCGCATGCTCCCGCGCGAGCAAGGAACCATCCTGTTCACCGGCGCAACGGCATCTTTGCGCGGCGGCGAGGGCTTTGCGGCATTCGCCAGCGGTAAGCACGCGCTACGCGCGCTCGCGCAGTCGATGGCGCGCGAGTTGGGACCCAAGGGAATTCATGTCGCCCATGTGGTGATCGACGGTGCCATCGACACCCAGTTCATCGAAGAAATGTTCCCGGAGCGCTACGCTTTGAAGGATCAGGACGGCATCCTCGACCCCGAGCATATCGCCGAGGCCTATTGGAACTTGCACAGCCAGCCCCGTAGCGCGTGGACGTTCGAGATGGATGTACGCCCCTGGATCGAAGCCTGGTAATCGACAATAGAGTGACCCGATGACGAAAACTGTGGAATTCATATTCGACGTCGTTAGCCCGACTGCCTATTTGGCCTATAAGCGCCTACCAGAAATCGCTGAGCGCACCGGCGCGACTATTCAATGGACTCCGGTGTTTCTAGGTGGCGTCATGAAGGGCAGCGGCAACACACGGCCCGGTGCCGTACCGGCCAAGGGCAAATACATGGACCGCGATTTGCAGCGCTGCGCCGCCCGCTACCATATCCCCTTCACCCTCAACCACCATTTTCCAGTCAATACGCTGCTGCTCCAGCGGGCTGCCGTCGCGGTGTTCGACGAGTACGGCAAAGAGACGTTTCTGCGACTGATCGATGCCTGCTTTCAAGCCATGTGGGTCGATGGCAAGGACCTTGGCGGCCCAGCAGTCGCCGCCGAAGTTTTCACCGAAGCCGAGTTCGATCCCGATGAGCTGGTAGCGCAAGCCAGCGATCCGGCGATCAAAGAAAGGCTAAAAGAAAACACTGACGGTGCGGTAGCACGCGGCGTTTTTGGCGCGCCGACCTTCTTCGTTGGCGAGGAGATGTATTTCGGCCAAGACCGTCTCGACTATGTCGAGGCGGCTTTGAACCTCACTCCTTCTTGAGATGCTCTTGGAAGAACGCCAAAACTTCCGCGTTAAATTCTCTGTGGAATGCCACCCTGTCAAAACCGGCAGCATCGTTGCATATCCGGGGAACCGCCAGCGCCTGCGGTGCGGTGCAAGGCGCCAAGATCGCGAAGTGTCCGGCATCTTCCACGACGCGATAATCCGGCTTTACGGGCAACGCTTGATAGATGAACTCGGCGTTGTACGGGTATGTCGCCAATTCGTCGTTCTCCGGGCGCCAGAGCTGCACCGGAGCCGACACGTCTTTCAGACCTTCCGACGAAAACACAACCCCTAACGGGGCGGCGATGACCGCAGCTTTGATGCGCGGGTCTCTGCTAACAGCGGGCTTCAACGCCGCGGCTCCAGCGCTGCTTGAAGCCCTGGAGCCACCCGGCACCCGACACAGCGGATCGCCTGGAACCTCGCGACAATGCGAAATCAATCGGCCAAAATCCGGTTTGCCGCCGATAAGGGTAAGGCCGGTATAGCCGCCCCTCGAAAATCCGAAAAATCCGATGCGCTCACGATCCAGCCGCTCACGGTCCGGCCATTTTTCCAGCATGAAATCGACAAGGCCCGTGATCGCAGCCGGCCGCCCCGACCACCAACGCGACCCCGGCGCGTCGGGATGGGTGATCGCCGCAACGACATATCCGGCGTCGGCAAGCGCGGCAGCGGTATCATGATGTCCGCCAAACCAGCCCCGGCCGCCATGTGAGATAACGACCAACGGGAGGTCCGTGCCTTCTACCGGACAGTCCCTAACTCCCGGCACCTCGAGTCGCCCGAGATTCACCGTTCCGGCGGGCGATGCGCACGGAGACCATACCGCCCCCACCACGGTGGCCGATTCGCCATTGCCTTCAACGGCGATGCGCCGCAGTCCGGCCGCCTCAGCAAAACCTGTAGAGAGACCGAGCAGAACTATAAGCACGATGGCGATGCGCATAACTATCTGTGTCCCGTGACAGGAAAGAGCTCAGTCTAACTTGCAAGTGTTTCAGCGATATGGACGACGTCTCAGGAACGCGGTAGCGCTTCTTATCCGAAGCTGAAGCCCATGGTCCGCAAGTAGCGATATAGCCCGCCATCTTGCACTACGAGGCTGCGCATCATCTCACTGCCTTCGTTGTGGTGCTCGTGCAAGTCCGCCGGCGGTGTAATCATGATGGCATGGGGATGCCAGTCGATACGCTCGCCTTCGATCACCGAGTAGACACCCTCGCAATCGATCGGCAGGGTCATCGCGACCGAATTGTGGCGGTGCGGCCGCTGTACCTCGTGGGCATCGAGGGAATTCATCGCCAGCGCGATCGACGGATGAATTTCGCCCGTGCTTTCGCGCCGCTCACTGCTGAAATGCAATGCCAGGCCAGCAACATTGGGGTCCGCCTTTTGCGCATCATGCACCAGGGCCATTTGCCGCCGGATCTCCGCATCGGGGTAATGCGTAGCCTGCGTGGGCGCGTTCTCCGGGCTCGGCGCTTCGACGCCATGAAAGGCGAGCTCGGGTTCATTGGTAACCTGAAATAGCACCGCACTGTCGTCGCCACCGGCCAGTTCAGTCTTGCCGCCTCCCGGCAAGGCAAAGACGTCGCCGGCCGCCCACTCGATCGTCTCGCCGGCCTTCGACGCGCTGCCGGACCCAGCGATGACATAATAGATTTCGGCCGAAGCGCCGAATTGGCCGGTAAGGGTTTCGCCCGCCCGCACTCGTGCGTAGCGCCCAAGCAATAACGGCGTGGTGGCCGGATAGTCGAAACCCATCTGGCCGCTCACGTCCATCACAATCCAGCCGGTCGCCGTGTCGGCCGCCATCGCCAGCTCGATCTCCTCGACAAAGACATGTTTAGGCACGGCAGGCCGCTCAACGGTAAAAATGTTAGCCGGGCTGTAGTAACGGGCGCGCTGCTCGTATATCGACTTTGTTTCGCCAGCGTCCGAAGTAAGTTCGTTGGGACCGTCCATCGCTTGGTCTCCTACTATTATTTTCCCCTCAAACCGCGCGCTCCATCAGCGCTATTCGGTCGTCGGGCTCAATTGCCGCAAACACTCTGTTCCCTTCGAAAGTATAGTCCTTGTAGGCAACCGAAAATACCTCGCTAAATCCAAGGTTTTCGAATACCCGCTGCGAAACGCGATTTGTCGCAAACGTGTTCGCGACCCGATAACCCAGGCGACCGCCGGCTTCCAAGCTGAGTTGGACCAAGTTTTGAGCGATTCCTTGCCCGCCATGGGCGGGGTCGACGGCGAGCATAGCCATGTGTAAGCACTCGCCGGGCTGTGGTGATCTAGCATTGTGATACCAAGCGTCGAGCTGCTGCAGGAGCCCGCCCACCGGTGCAAAGTTCGGCGACACATTGTCCATGCCCTCGGGCATCGGCGCCATAAAATCGGTCGTCAGCATAACGCCGACAACGTCGTTGGTTTCTGCCAGACGAGCGCAAGACGTGCGATCCTGAACCGAGACCTCGGACGCCCACAAGCCTACAAGCCCCTGAAACTGCTCATAAGTCTGACCGGCCGCAACGGCCATGGGCTCGTATTGGCTGAAGGTCGCGGCAATCAGGTCGCACACGGAATCGCGGTCATGCGCGCCCATGGGACGGAACTCGACGCCGGAGATATCCTTGGGAACCCTCATGACAGCCTAATCGTGCACCGAAGAATGCAGAAGCGCAAAACACAAACGGCCGGCAACGAGTGCCGGCCGCGGTGCGAAGTAAATGTCTCGATGCTTAGTGGGCCGTGGGTTCGGGTACGCCGAACGACCGCATTACCATATGAGCGGCATGGAACAGCGCGATGAAGGCACCGATTTCCATGATTTCAGGCTCGGAGTAATGCTTTTTCATGTCGTCGTAGAATTCCTTGTCGACCTTGGTCGAGTCTAGGAACATCTGATCGGCGTAGCGCAGCGCGACTTTCTCGGCCTCGGTAAAATGCTCCGAATCCTCGTAGTCCTCGGAACCGGCATCGATTTTGTCTTCAGTTAGTCCCATCTCCTGCGCCTTTTTCGAGCGCAGATTCGAGAAATAGGGGTCCTCGGTGAAACGGGCGAGCTGGATGCGAATGATCTCCTTCAAACGGTGATCCACATTGCCGGTCTGAAATTTGACCAGCATCGCATTCAACGTGACCTTGGCCTCTTCCGGCCGGCGCGCAATGATCCGCGCGAATGGGCCACCCGGAACACCCAATTCCTCACTTTGAATCACCAGATCCTTCAATTCCGGATCGGTGATTTCATCAAGCTCTAACGGCTGCACAAACAGCATTACTCGGCCGCCTGCGCTTGCAGCGACGTCGGCGCCGCTCCGTAAAGCCGCTCCGATTCCTCCTGGCTTACCAGGCGGCCATCGGGCGCGAACATGGGATAGAACTTCAGCGTGCCGAAGAACGTGTGATAGCCCAAGTTGAACAGCAGGAAGTTGCCCAACTCGACGATTTCGTCATCGGTCAGGTGCTGACGCAATTCCTCGTAATAGGCTTCGTCGATCGCATCGGGATCCGACCCAATGAGGTCGACATGCCGTAGGATCGCTTTTTCCTTATCGGTCAGGCTGTCGCTGTTGGCATAGTTCTCGATGCCGTCGTCGATGCCCGCTTCGTCAAGTCCGTCCCGCTTCGCCGAAGCGGATCGAACGTTGCCTCAATAGCTACAGTGGGCCTGCCGCGACAGCGAAACCCGAATAATCTCCTTGAGCTTGTGGCTGAGATCGCCCCCATTGAAGGCGGTGACCCACGCCTTATACATCGCCTCGGCGATGTCGATATTGTGACCCATCATGGCATGAAAGCCAGGATCGGGAGCCCGAAGTTCCAGACTCCGCTCGATATACGGCTTGAGCTTGGTTTTTTTCAGCTCTTCGATATCGAGCATGGTGATATTCGGTGCCATGCATTCGCTCCTAAAAATTGCTCGCCTAGGAGATGGGTCTAGGCGTGTTCCTCAACCACTTTCTTTAAAACCTGACGCCGGTCGACACCGGTGCGTGTTTCAACCACGTCGCCATCCTTAATGAACAGCAGCGTTGGTGTCGAGCGGACCCCGTACCGGTCCAACAACCCGATATTGTCTTCCGCCTTGACGGTGCCGATCTGCACGCCGTCGGGCACCTCGGGCGCCAGCTGATTCAAGACCTTCGCCAACTGCCGGCAGGGTACACATGATTCCGACCAGAAATCGACGACCGTCAGGCCGGCACGCTGCAGCACCTCGGTATCGAAGTTTTGCTCGTTGAATTCTGCAAGCCCATCATGCGCCATTTTTGTCTCTTTCCTACGCCCCTCGTCGGGGGCGATTTGTTGTGCGCCAACGTAGCGCAAGCGTTTTGACCTGCGCAATCCCCGCCGCCGAACCCTAGAGTTGCGCCCACAACATACATGCGAGAGCCCGGGTAGCCGGCGATTCTGCGCGATCGATGCCTAACATTGCGCTAATTTCAGCCGAATCAAGGCTTTAGCGTGGCGTTGCCGCCGTTTGGCGCCGATAATGCAAAAGTAGGCTTAACAGGCGTTAGCCAAGTCCCAGGCGAGGAATACCATTTATGACAAATGAGAATAGGCCAACCCTGCGCTCGCAGATGTGGTTCGACAATCCGGACAACCGCAAGATGACGGCGTCCTACATCGAGCGCTACCTCAACTACGGTATCACCCGCGAAGAGCTGCAGTCAGGCAAGCCGATCATCGGCATCGCCCAGACCGGGTCCGACCTATCGCCATGCAACCGCCACCATATCGAGTTGGCCAAGCGGGTACGCGACGGGATCGTCTCGGCTGGCGGCATCTGCTTCGAATTCCCCGTCCACCCCATTCAGGAGACCGGCAAGCGGCCAACCCCGGCGCTCGACCGCAACCTGGCTTATCTGGGAATCGTCGAGGTGTTGCACGGCTATCCCCTCGACGGCGTCGTTTTGACCATCGGCTGCGACAAGACGACCCCCGCCTGCCTGATGGCGGCGGCGACTATGGACCTCCCGGCGATCGCCCTGTCGGTGGGACCGATGTTGAACGGTTGGTTCCAAGGCCAACGCACTGGCTCGGGCACCATTCAATGGAAAGCGCGCGAGCTTTGGGCGACCGGAGAGATCAACGATGAGGAGTTTACCGACCTGATTGCCTCCGCAGCACCTTCGGTCGGCTACTGCAACACCATGGGCACCGCGACGACCATGAACTCGCTCGCCGAAGCGCTGGGTATGCAACTGCCAGGATCGGCATCGATCCCCGCGCCGTACCGAGAGCGCGGCCAAATGGCCTATGAGACCGGGCGGCGGGCCGTCGAGCTGGTACGCGAGGATCTGAAACCCTCCGACATCCTCACGCGCCAGGCGTTCGAAAACGCTATCGTTGTGAACGCCGCCATCGGCGGCTCCACCAACGCGCCGATCCATCTCAACGCCATCGCACGCCATATCGGCGTTGAGTTGGACAATGACGATTGGCAGGCAATCGGCTACGACATCCCCTTGATGGTCAATCTGCAGCCGGCCGGCGAATACCTCGGCGAGGACTATCATCGCGCCGGCGGCGTGCCGGCGGTGATCGGTGAATTGATAAAGGCCCGGCGCCTGCCCCACCCCAACGCCATAACCGTCAATGGAAGCGCGATCGGCGAAAACTGTGCCAACGTGGAGATTGCGAACACCGACGTCATTCGCCCTTTCGGCGAGCCGATGACAGAGGCCGCTGGCTTCATAAACCTCAAGGGCAATCTGTTCGATTCCGCGATCATGAAAACCAGCGTGATCTCGGACGAGTTCCGGGAGCGCTACCTATCTAATCCCGACGATCTAAACGCGTTCGAGGGCCGTGCTATCGTGTTCGACGGACCCGAGGATTATCACGCGCGCATCGACGATCCGGCACTCGATATCGATGAGCACTGCCTGCTGTTCATGCGTGGCACCGGACCGATCGGCTATCCCGGCGGCGCCGAGGTGGTGAACATGCAGCCACCCGCCGCACTGTTAAAGCGGGGCATCCACTCGCTGCCGTGCATCGGCGACGGCCGCCAATCCGGCACGTCGGGATCGCCGTCGATCCTCAACGCCGCACCGGAGGCCGCGGCGGGCGGTGGTCTGGCGTTGCTGCAAACCGGCGACCGGGTGCGCATCGACCTCAATAAGGGCGAGGCCAACATTTTGATCTCCGATGAAGAGTTGGAGACACGGCGCCAAACGTTGAACTCAAACGGGGGTTATAAGTATCCCGCAGACCAAACGCCGTGGCAGGCGATCCAGCGCTCAATGGTCGATCAGTTCGACCAGGGCATGGTGCTCAAGCCGGCGGTGGAGTTTCAGAAGGTTGCCCGCGGTGGCGATCCGAAGGGAAGCGTTACCGCCAACGTGCCGCGCGACAATCACTAGACCGAAAGCAGGTCTCGTCAAGCGGTCACGCGCTGACTATCGAGGTAGGCCACCAGATGGTCACTGAGATCGCGCGCATCGTCGCCCGCGCCGTCGATGAGTGACGATTTGCGGCGGCGTAAAAACTGCATCCCCATCAGATAGAGCCCAGGGGAATCGACGACACCGCCGTCATGGCGAACCCGGCCTTTACGGTCGAGTACGGGCACGTCGAGCCATGAAAAATCGGGGTGAAACCCCGTCGCCCAGATAATGGTTTTGATCTCGCCACTGGTGAGATCCATCCCCAGCGGAGGATCATCTTCAACCTCCGTGGGCGCAAAACGCTCCGCCGGTTCGACCTCGCCGTCGAGGCCGTTCTCGGTTGCCCACTCATCGATAGTGTCAAGAAGCCGGCCCATTTTCAGGTCGGCCAACGCGCATACGTTTCGCAACGATCCAGAGAACTGCGCTTTGCCGTCGTTCATGCCGGCAATCCGCCCGATGAGTTTGGCGCCGATTCCGGTGAGCGCGTTGAGATCCAGCGTAGCCCGCTCTGACGAACCGGTGAGTTGCAGCGACGGCACACGGCGCGCCCGGTCGATATCGTCGATCTCGTCATAGCGCTCGTCGAGTACACCGGCCCGGTCCATCCACCATTTAATATCGCGGCCGCGATAGACTCGCGGCACCCGCACATGTTCGCCCACCGACACGGTAACCGGCCGGCCCGACAAGTGAATTTCTTGTGCCAACTGCGTCCCCGTCGCCGAAGCGCCGACCACCAGCACGCCGCCCTCGGCGAGCTGATCGGGATTGCGGTATTGCGTGGGGGTCAACATCCTAACCGCCGACGGCACGCCCTCGGCAATAGCGGGTACATGGGGAATGTTGCACGCCCCACTGGCAAGCACGACCGAGCGGCACTTCCAATCACCCTGATCGGTCGATACCTGATAGCCCGTGTCGGTGCGGCGCACCGACGTTACGGTCGTGTGGGTCTGCACCGGCGCCGAAATTACGTCGGCATAACGACCGATAAAATCGATCACTTCCGGCATTGTGCGGTAGCCATCCGGATTATCGCCGTCATACCCGAACCCGGGCAGCCGGCTCTGCCAGTTGGGCGTCAGCAGGCGGAGCGAATCCCAACGCTCGGTGCGCCACGAGTTCGCCACCTCACCGCGTTCGAGGACCACATGGTCGATCGAACGTTCGGTGAGGCAGCGGCTCATGGCCAGACCGGCATGGCCAGCACCGATAATCACGGTGGTGGCGGTACGAACGGAACTCATACCTAGTTCAGACGATAAGGCCGGTCAGTTCACGTCGACGGTGACGTTCGTCGGATTGGTAACGATGTCGTACACGGCCGAGCGCTTCTGCGACTGAGCGACGAGAGCTTTGATCTCGTCGGGCGTCGCGTCCGCATCGATCTCATAATGGACCCTGATACCGTCGAAGCCATTGCGTACGTCGGCATCGATACCGAGGATGCCCTGGATATTCATACCGCCTTCCAGCGTCGCCTTGACCGAACGGAGCTGAATATCGCGATGCTGCGCCACGGCCGCGACACCGGCGGTCAGGCAACTTGCCAGGCCGACCAAAACGATCTCGACCGGCGTTGCCCCATGGTCTTCAGAGGCGAAGACTTCCGGGTGATCAGCGTCGAACGTAAACGCTGTCTTGTGTTGGTGCTCCTCGCCGAGACCGAAATAGCCATCGACGGTCGAGTGGCTATGGGTGCCGTTCTTCCACTCACAGGTCGCCCGCCAGGTGAACTGGGCCGCCTCGGGGGCGTCGCTGAGCGCCTCGCGTGCCCCAAGAAGCGCCTCAACATTAACGCCGTTATTTACTGTAGATTCGCTCGTAGACATTTAATTACCCCCTGTAGGATGTAGAATTGGACATCTTTTGTCCGCAGAATACGTAAAATCTCTTCGCTTGTCGCCTGGAACATGTACTTTTGCTCCAGCCACATCGGACATGTAGGCAAGTAATAGCGGACACCAATATATCGGGCTGTGATAGGGACGAAAGTATCAGCTAATCGAGGTCGAAGCCGCGGCTCTCCAAAAAGGCGCGCAGCGCGCCCAGGTCGCTGGTTTCCGCCAAACGGCGTGCTGCATTCTCCGACCAGCCATAGAAATCGGCGGTTCCAAATTTTTCCGGATTTATCTGATTGGCGAGCGGCCGCGCGGCATGGCGGCGCCGGTCGTAGCCCTCGAGTTCAGGGGCTAAATCGCCGTCGTCGTAAACATCTCGATGAACCACGATCGAGGGCGGCAGGCGGTGTGTGACGTCCCTCGTCTCGCCGGGCCACCCCACCGCCAGGCCGGCAACCGGATAGACCCCCTCGGGCAACTCCAGCAGAGCGGCGGTCTCGTTCAACCGTTTGCGAACTTGGCTGATGCAGCAACCGCCAAGCCCCACCGCCTCGGCCGCTAGCATCAACGCCTGCATGGCCAGCGCGGCGTCGACGGCAGCGTTCATGAAACTATCGAGTGTATTCTGCGCATAGGCATGGCCACGGATTTCCCCCACGCGTTGGGCCCGGCGAATATCGCCGCAGAACACCAGGAGCACCGGCGCATCGGCCATCCACGCGGTGTCGCATAGGTCCGCCAGGGCGACTTTCTTCGCCTCATCGCGCATATCGATAATCGAATATTGCTGCAAATCAGACTTTGCCGGCGCCGATTGGGCGCAAGCCAGCAGCGCTATTCGCAGCGCTTCCGATACCGGCCGGTCGGTAAACCGCCGATAACTGCGGCGCGCCAGAATACAAGACAAAGCAGCCGTCGCTTCTGCAGTGAGCTTTGCTTGCGCGAGGTCCGCCGCAAAATCAGCTGGCGCCTCAAGGCCAAAACGAGCTTGAAAGTCTGAGTTGAGATCGGTGTTACCGGTAGACATAACAGTGAGCTCCCAGGGCTTCGGAAATCCTAGGTGGCAGACTAGATCAGACGCCAGCCGGACTGAAGCAACCTCACAGTTCCCGTTCCACCGTTTATCAAATGGGTCACCATTAGGACCGGGCCACCTCTCGCCGCAAGCTCGCGACTAGAACCTCCAGGACGAGTAGCGTTTTTCTATATTCTCAGAATACAATAGTAGTATTAATCGAAGAATACCATAGTACTAATAGATAATAATGTAGTCTAAGTGAATCCAATACACGCAACTGTACTGCATTTTGTTTATTTTTATTAATATATTCCCGCCAAAATTTACCGATAGTTTCGAACAAACTATCGATGAGGCCAAATGTGACTGCAGCCAACGCCAACGGCCTGTGCGCGCTGGTGATCGACGATCAAAAATCGATGCGGATGATCGTTAGGAATTTGCTACGCACGATCGGTATTGAAAACGTCGGCGAAGCCATGAATGGCAAAGAGGCCCTGGAACATCTGCGCAACCCGGAAACGCGTTTCCCGGACATAATCATCTGCGATTTGCACATGGATGAAATGGACGGCATGCAGTTTTGCAACGCTGTGCGCAGTGACGAAAAACTACGCAACCATCACGTACCGATCTTGATTCTAACCGGTGATTCCGACGAGTTGCTTCATGAAGTATCGAGGCAGATCGGCGCGATTTCGGTATTGACCAAACCCGTATCGGCGGAGGAGCTGGGAGAACATATCGAAAAAGGATTGGGATACGCTTTCGCTTAAGCCTCAGGCGCACCCCTTTGACTTATTCGATTTGCACGGCTGGTAGCTGGTGTCTATTCGGCAGCGTCGATGATCAGATTGCCATCTTCGTCGAGCCGCAAGCCGGTTTCACGGGCCCGGTCGAGCACCGACTGCGCCCAAATGACCTTGCCATTGTCGTCGCCGCCGATGACCGCAAACATGTGAGCATACTCATCGCTGTCGTTGCGGAAACCGCGCATCACGCCGGGCGGAATTGAGATACAGTCCATCGGTCCGATCTGAACTTCGTTCTCGCCGTCATCGCCCCAGTAGATTGTCCATAGACCTGTGACGGGCACAAACACTTCGACTGTCAGGTGATCGTGCAGCGACGCCCCACAACCCGGCTTGGCCCCGACATAGCCGAGGTTAAAGCCATGCCCACCGGTAATCGAAGGTTCGGTAGCAGGATCCTCCGACACGCCCGGCCCAATCACACTGAAGAGATCACGCTCGTGTTCGGGCAAGCGGGTGTCGACGAACATCATCGGGTTGGGCTTCATATCGGCGAACCGGGCAACCCGTTCGTTCTCCATTTTTTCCACCGAGATATCCTGTTTGCCCATAGTCGTGTTCCTTATTTCCCGTGCGGTATCGATTGTCCGCCTTATTTAGCAGTGATCCTACCCTTGAGGGAAATAGACAAGCGGCCGGTCGAAATGCGGCCGGTCGAAATAAGGTGCATCAATTATATTGAACAACGTTCATTATTGCCTATATAGGTCGAAGACATTGTGAGCCAACCGATTCTCGGGGGATACTTTGCGGAACTCTATCGCTGTCAAAGCCAAGCAACGGTCCGCCGTTGGTGTTGTAATCTTGGCTGCCCTAGCTCTGACGCTTGTCGGCCTCGCGTTGACGGTTTCACCCATACCGCAACCGCTGGCTTATCATAACTTCGCCGAACGGCGGACGTTGCTCGGAATACCTCATATCGGCGATGTCGTCTCGAACCTCGCCTACCTGGCAGCCGCCCTGATGGGGCTTTCGTTCGTCTTTTGCCGCAAAGGTCTCGCAACCCTCGCCACCCTCGAAGACCGTCTGCCCTATATCGTCTTTTTCGTGGGCGTTGGCGCCGTGGGCATCGGGTCTACCTACTATCACCTGAACCCGAACAATCAGACCTTGTTTTGGGACCGGTTACCGATGACGGTCGCGTTTACGTCAATTTTGGCGGCGTTTATCGGCGACCGTATTCATGCAAAGGCCGGTGCCTTCCTGGTACTGCCATCGGTGCTGATACTCGGGGCAGCAAGCCTGCTGTTCTGGCACATCGGCGAAGCCAACGGACAAGGCGATTTGCGGTTCTATTTTCTCGTACAGGCCACCACGATCATCTCTATTCCGCTGATCTGCCTGCTCTTTCCCGGACGTCATACGAGCGGCAAATATGTTGTTTACATGCTGGTGCTGTACGGGCTGGGGATCGCCTGCGAGCAACTCGATGTTCGCATATTCGAAATACTGGACGGGGCGGTCAGCGGACATACGATCAAGCACATTCTGACAGCCTCGGCGATTTACATGGTCGTGCCGATGCTACAGAACGCGCCGCACCGCTCGACAAGCTAAACGATTGAATGGGCCTAATGCGGTACCAAAGCTGCCGAGCTTCCCAGTATCGATCCAGTGTTATCCTGACCGGATAAATCCCCTACGATGTTCGACAAGACAAAACCAACTGCCGCGAGCACCGGGATCATGAGCCGTTTACAAGCCTTCAACTTTCAACGCTGGATCGACGACCACCGCGACTCGCTCAAGCCGCCGGTCGGCAACGCGCAGATCTGGGAAGACGCCGATCTGATGGTCACGGTGGTCGGCGGGCCCAACCGACGCACCGACTTCCACGACGATCCGGTAGAGGAATTTTTCTACCAACTCGAAGGCGACATGGTGCTCATGGTGCACGAGGATGGCGAAATCCGGGGCGTGCCCATCCGCACCGGCGAAATCTTCCTGCTGCCGCCCCATGTGCGCCACTCGCCGCAACGCCCCGTTTCGGGCTCGGTCGGACTGGTGATTGAGCCCAAGCGTCCACCGGGCGAAGTCGACGGTTTCGAGTGGTTTTGTTTCGCCTGCGGCGCCAAGGTCCACCGCGTCGAGGTGACACTACAGTCGCTGGTGCGCGACCTGCCGCCGCTCTATGACGCTTTTTACGCCGACGAGGCGGCCCGCACCTGCCCCGAATGCGGTGAGATTCATCCCGGCAAAGAACCGCCGGAAGGCTGGGTACAACTCTGACGCGTGATAGCCCCTCTCCCTTGGGGAGAGGGGTTGGGGTGAGGGGGTAAGATATATCGAGGATATCCTCTAACCGTCCCTAACCCCTCACCCGGCTCACTATCGTTCGCCACCCTCTCCCGCCGGGAGAGGGTTGAACACCATGCTAATTTGACTAGTTGCCCTCAGGCGTTTGTGGTGCCGCCGCTGGGTTCCACTGGCCGCGGCGCATGCGCGTGATCTTGACTTCGCGGAACACCCCGGCATTGCGAAGCGGCTCGTTGGCCGAAAAACGCTCGGCGTCCTCGCGGCTCGGCACATTGAGAATGAGAACGCTGCCGATGCGGGTCACCCCGTCGTCGGCCAGCATGGCGCCGCCGAGCACCAATATGTCCTTATGGTCTTCCAGATACTGGAAATGCGCCGGCTTGTGCTGCTCACGCAGCGGAGCAGAGTCCGGGCCGTCTTCCTGATAGATGATGTAGAGCATTGTTAGTTCACCGTTTCGAGGGGCGACCAATTGCGCTGCCGCCTTGCCAACCGGTCTTCGGTTCCCTCACCATCGAAATCGGTCGGCGATTCATCCAACTCCGCTGGGTCCACATCGTCGAAGCAGTTCACGTTGACGACGGCATAGCCGGAACCGTCGATCTCACTGGTGACGATGGGCGCCACGCCGCAGCGGGTGCAAATGTAAAAATCAGCGGTCTCAGTGCCGAACCGGTAGCGATTCACCAGCTCGGTGTTCTCCATAGAGAGGCTCACGGGCCCTTCGGGGTGCGACGTCCACACCCCACGGTGCTTGGTGCAAAACGAACAGCCGCAGGCGCGCACTGGAATAGCGCCACCACCATCGGGCCAGTGAAAGACAAATCGGATGTTGCCACAATGACAAGACCCATTGACCTGGCGGACGCCGCTCGAACCTTCAGCAGCCATTCAACGCATCCCAACGCCAATTACTCGCCGATAAAGTCCGGTTTCTTCTTGTTCAGAAAACTTTCCAAACCGTGGCGGCCATCGCGGCTGCCCATGGTCGTGGCGATACCGCGGCTCTCGGCGTCGAGCTGGGACTCCAGGCTCTCGGAATAAGCCGTCGTCAGCAGGTTCTTGGCGATGCCGAAGGCCTTGGTCGGGCCAGCGGCGAACGCGCGCGCCTGTTCCATCGCCTCTTCCATTAGCTGGTCGGCCGGCACCACCTTGCTCAACAAACCCCACGCACACGCCTCCTCGGCGCTCAACAGCCGGTTGGTGAGGATCAACTCTTTGGCTCGCAACAGCCCCACATGTTTGGCCAGGTAGTAGGTGGAGCTGCCATCTGGAGTAAGCCCGGAAGCCGTATAGGCGGAGATGAATTTGGCGCTGTCCGCAGCGATCACATAGTCGCCCGCCAAAGCCAGGCTGAAACCGCCGCCCGCCGCGGTGCCATTCACCGCCATCACCACCGGCGCGTCCATGCGGGAGAAACGCGATACCGCGTGGTGCAGAACGGTGGCTGTTTGGTCGACATAGTCGGATATATCGTCGCCCACATCGAAGAACGTCTTGAGATCGCCGCCGCCGCAGAACATCGAGCCGGATCCGGTCAGCAAAACAGCGCGGACGTCCTTGTCGCGATAGCAGCGCAAGGCGATGTCGAGCAGCTCCTCGACCATCGGCTTGTGGATCGCGTTGGCATCGTCGGGCCGGTTCAAGGTGATGACGCCGATATTATCCGTGACATCGAAAAGTATGTGTTCGTAGCTCATCGCCGTTTCTCCTCAACTCCAATGCTAGACTGACCGATCGACCATAACGTCGAGCAATGCCGGACCGTCGCTCGCCATCGCGGCCTCGAGCGCTGGGCGCACCGCAGCCGGTTCGGTAATGCGTTCGGCGGCCATACCCATCGACTGCGCCAACCCAACGAAATCGATTTCCGGTTCCACGAAATCCATACCGATGAAATTGTCGTTGCCATGGAACGCCTGCAAGCGCTGCTTGATGATGCGGTATCCCCTATTGTCGGCGATGATAAACGTCATCGGCAGCTTCAAGTGGGCCGCCGTCCACAAAGCCTGGATCGAGTACATGGCGCTGCCATCGCCGATGATCGCCACCACGGGCCGGTCCGGCAGCGCCAGCTGAACACCGACCGCTCCCGGGAGCCCCCACCCGATGCCACCGCTGGCATAGGAATGAAAATTGTAACGGTCGCGGAACGGCAAGAAATGGAGCAGGTTCCAGGCCGTGGTGAGCCCTTCGTTGACCACAACGGCGTCGTTCGGCAGCGCGCCGCAGATATCCATCATCAGCCAGTCGCCATCGATGGGTGTTACGTCCCGCTTCGCCTGTAGAGCTTCGCTGCGCTGTTTGCGAAACGCGCTCCAATTGCGGTCGCTCACGGCATCGATCCGCGCCTTGGCGGTAGTGGCGTGCGCAGCCCCGCCTTTGGCCTCGAGCACTGGAGTTAGCGTTGCCAGGGTTTCGCGCACATCACCA
The DNA here is from genome assembly GCA_965267185.1 of Alphaproteobacteria bacterium. GTDB lineage: Bacteria > Pseudomonadota > Alphaproteobacteria > UBA6615 > UBA6615. Next base: position 2,629,697 of record OZ253937.1, read on the forward strand.
CGCAAAGCGATTTCGGCGGGATAGTTCTTGCCCATCTCCCAGTCTTCAAGACCGATTTGCACAATCGCCATGCCTTGCGGCAACGGGTCGATCTCGCTGAACACCGACATGCGCAGCACATCGGCGCCGATCACCACCAGCAAATCGTAGTCCTCGAGGATGCCGCGCACTTCCTTTTGAATCCGCGACAACGCCCCCATGAAGGCCGGGTGCTCGGACGGGAAGTGGGAACCGTAGGCGGTGGTTTGCTGATAGACGGGCGCACCTAGCGTTTCGGCGAATTGCGACACCTCGTCGAACGCATCCGAGGTCACGACCTCGTTGCCGACGAGAAGCACCGGCGATTTGGCGGCCAGCAGCCGGGCGGCGAGCGTGTCGAGGCCACCCTCGGAGGGCCGAACCTTGGTGTCGACGCGCGTGCGGTGACCCAACTCCACACCCTTTTGATCGTTCAAGACATCGCCGGGCATCGATAGGAACACCGGACCGGTCGGCGGGGTGGTCGCTATCTTGGCCGCACGGCGGACGATGCGCGCCATATCTTCGAGACGCGTGACCTCAGTCGCCCATTTGACCAAGGGTGCTGCGATGGGCACCAGCGGGTCGTAGAGCAACGGCTCGGTCAGCCCATGGCCTTGTTCCTGCTGGCCGGCGGTGACGATCAGCGGCGTACCGGTGAATTTGGCGTTGTAGATTGCGCCCATGGCGTTACCCAAGCCGGGCGCCACATGGACATTACAGGCGGCGAGCTTGCCCGACGCGCGGGCAAACCCGTCAGCCATGGCAACAACCAGGGACTCTTGTAGACCCAGCACATAGGTTAGGTCGCCATGGTCTTTCAGCGCATCCATAACCGGCAGCTCGGTCGTGCCGGGATTGCCGAACAAATGGGTGACGCCCTCATCCTTGAGGAGCGCAAGAAACGCCGAGCTTCCGGTTATTAGGTTCATCTATGCCCCTCCCGTCGGCGACGGGCGGCGGCGGAGCATGATCCCTATGACCCCCACACCTCGTCGGCAACTTCCACAATCAGCCGCAACTTCGCGATCTCGTCGTCTTCGCTAATCTTATTGCCGTGGTGGGTCGATGAGAAGCCGCACTGGGGGCTAAGGCATAAACGATCGATATCGACATACTGCGCTGCCTCGTCGATGCGGCGCTTCAACTCGTCCTTGCTTTCGAGTTCAGACGTCTTGGTCGTGACCAGACCGAGCACCACCACCTTATCGTCGGGTACGAACCGCAGCGGTTCGAACCCGCCTGCGCGCTCGCTGTCGTACTCCATGAACAGCGCGTCGACATCGACCGTATTGAACACGCGCTCGGCGACCGGCTCATAGCCGCCACTCGCCGCCCAGGTGCTCTGGAAGTTGCCCCGGCACATGTGAATTCCCGTCGCTACGGTCTCGGGCAAATCGCGGATGGAATCGTTGAGCGCATGGGCATAGGTAAGGGCCAGTGCGTCGGGGTCCTCGCCCTTGCTCTCCAAATTGGCGCGCACATCGGCATCGCACAGATAGGCGTAGCTGATGTCATCGAGTTGAATATAGGTGCAGCCATTGTCGGCTAAATCGCCGAGTTCCACCCGGTACGCCGCTGTCAAATCATCCCAGAAAGCGTCCAAGTCGGGATAGACCTCTTCGCTGATACCGGCGCGGCCAGCGCGAAAATGCATCATGCTGGGACCCGGCGCGGAAAACTTGACCGTGCGGTCGGTGAGTCCGGCTACGTAGGTGAAATGATCGACCATGATCGGGCGCGACCGCTGAAGCTTGCCCGAGATCTGCGCCGACGGTATTGGCTCGGAAGCCCCTTTGAAGGTGCCCATATCGAGCGGTTTGCCCAACTCGAAGCCGTCAAAACCGCTAAAGAAATCGAAGTGCCAGTAGGTGCGGCGAAACTCGCCGTCGGTGATAACCTGGAGTCCGGCATTTTCCTGCAGGGCGACCACATCGCGGATGCAATCATCCTCAACGGCGCGCAAATCGTCGCCCGATATGTCTCCGGCTGCCGCCTTGGCGCGCGCCTCCTGTAACTTCGGCGGCCGCAACAGGCTGCCCACATGGTCAGCGTGAAACGGCGGGTTCAGTCGTGCCGGCATGTCTCTCCCCCAAAAATAGCTGCGCGGCGGTACTGCCGCTCACGGTCAGCTTACGGATGGCGGCGACGAAGCACCAGATGTTCGGTAAGCGGGACCCGCCTGCGCAGCTTCCAAAATTTCCGGGATCGCCTCGTCCTGGTTGATCGCCATGACATGAACACCGGCGACGCCATCGATTTCCCGGACCTGCTGGATGAATTCAACACAGATTTTTCGGCCTTCCGCCTTTTGATCGGCTGCACTTTCCAACCGATCGATGATCGCTTCTGGAATAATCACACCCCACAGATTTTCCACCATCCAACGAGCCGACTTCGCCGACGCGATGGGGCCGGTGCCAAGCAAAATAAACAAGCGGTCTGTCAAACCAGCTTCGCCGAGCCGCGCGATATAACGGCGTACGATCTCGATGTCGTAGCAGAACTGGGTTTGGACGAACTGCGCCCCTGCATCGGCCTTGGCGGCCAAACGGTCGGGCGTCCACCCAGCGGGTGGATCGATCGGCGTATCAGCGGCGCCAATAAATAGTTTCGGCGGCGCGTCGATTTCGCGCCCCGAGGGGAGCCGTCCACCCTCTTCCATATCCCGCACCATGGCGATCAGGGTTTCGGTATCCACATCAAAGACTGGCTTGGTCTCGGGCTGGTCGCCAGCTTTGGGATCATCACCGCCCAGCACTAGAATATTGTGAATACCCATTGCGGCAGCGCCCAGAACATCGCTTTGCAGTGCAAGACGATTGCGGTCGCGGGTGGTGAATTGGAGCACCGGGTCGTGCCCGTCTTGCGCCAACAAGCCCGCCGCAACGAGGCTCGACATGTGCGAGCGCGCGCCGGCGCCGTCGGTAACGTTGAGCCCATCGACCAGCCCGTGTAATTGCTGCGCCTTGGCAAGCAAAACGCCTGGATCGCTCGACAAGGGCGGCACGATTTCGGCAGTGACGGCAAACTCGCCCGCGAGCAGCGCGCGTACCAGCGTGCTGCTGACCGGTGGCGAGAGAGGCGACGGCACGGGGTTAATCCCGCTTGCGGGAAACGACAAAAGATTCATCGACAAACCACAGCCCTCCCTGTTCCTGGAGCACGCTCTGCGTCGCCTCCAGATAACGCGAATCCGACATGGCGTCGGACAACAGATCATCCTCGATTTGATAAACGTAGATCGCCGCATTCCACGCCGCGAACAGCGTCGACGTGCCAATGCTGGTATCGATCTCGGTCGGCAGCGTGTGCATTTCGTAGCGAAACAGCGAGCGCGCGTCGGCGTAGGTGTTATAGCGGAGGTCCCGCTCGCTATTGCCGAGCTCTGCCTTCAAGGCCTTCATCAAGACGTGCCGGCTGGCTTGGCCAAGCTCGCGTCCCGGCCAGATTTTCTGAATGATGTCGCGGCCGGGGTCGCGGCCATAGGAATGGATGCCCAGCATGCGGCCCCCCGGCGCCAGCGCACGCGATAACGGCGCCAAGACTTTTTGCACCTTGAACTCGACGCTCGAACTCGCCCGGTAGGGCTGCGAGGCAACGACCAGGTCATAACGTCCCTCGGTCTGCCCCGGCCGCGGCAAAATGGGATCGACAATAAACCGGTGGTCTTCGCGGTAGAGCACCAATACCGATGGTCGTTCGTAGAGCGGATTGCCGGTTTTCTCCGAGGTGCGGACCCGCCAGCCATCGCTCAAGACCGATTGCAACTCGCGGATTTGTTCGTCGAACTCGTAGGCCGTTGAGCCGCGCAGCGCCACCTCGTGCCAGTTGAGCGCCGCGGCAGCGGGGACGCTGCTCGGCATCAGCCAGGGCGCCTCGCTGTAATTGAGATTGGTGACCACCAATACGGTCGCCGGATGTTCGAAGAACCGGTCGGCCATTTTTTCCAGGCTTAACCGGGCGTCCTCGAGACTAATCTCTTTGCCCACGACGAACAGCGGCACCGTCGGATGGCGCCGGTGCAGATCGCGCATCACGCGCGCCAGGACGGTGCCATCGCCCATACCGGCATCGAAGATACGGATTGCCGGCGGCCGCGGATGGATTTGCGCGAGCTCCATACCGACCCGCTCAGCGACCACCCATTTCTCGCTACAGGTGTTAACGAACGTCAGATATTTCTGCCGGTTGTCGTAGAAGCGAAACGCCCGTTTCTGACTACCGTTAACCGGTGCCGTACTTTCCGGCTGTTCTCCGGTATCAGCCGCTGCCGGCATCTCGATAATCCGGCTCTCATCCGCAACATCCGGCTTTTCTACCGCCTCGTCCGCCGCCATGAAGTCGCGTACGCGCTGCAGCGTGCGGGTTGTGACACCTTTGCCCGACCGCAACCGGCCGACAAACTTGCCGTCGTTGACCGCCATACGGCCGAACGTCGACTCCGCGATCGTGCGCGCACGGCAGAATCGCTCTATCTCATCGATAAGGGTTTGATGATCGTCCATGTGCCGTAAGTAACGACCACTCGACGGCAACGGTCAATCATAAATTCCCACTATCGAGAATTTTTTTATAAATGGGATAAATCCCACAATATACCGGGTAATGCTCGCTTATTGTGGGATTACACGCCCTCAAAGAACCGTCCCACTGCCCCAGAGAAGCCGTCCCACACCCCAAATCCAAGGGATGTGGGACGAAACGGCTTACTGAACCGGCGAGAACGGCGCGGCCAACAGAATCTTGTTCTCTTGCGCTACCAATGCGCCCGGTTGCCCGCCGGGCGGCGGCCAGATGCCGGTTTCGACGGCTTCGGCACGCACCTCTTGGCGGTGGTTCAAGCTTTCATAGGCCCAGATATGGACAAATTTGTTGAGCTCGCCATGCTCCGTATGCATCGCCATAACCAAAGGCGACAGCTTGGTGCGCGCGTCGATCGCCGCTTCCCAGCGCTCGATTTGCGCGGGCATCATACCTGGGGCGATCGAATAGCTGCGCCATTCGAAGATCGGGCCGATATTGCCGCTGGCAAAGGTCTCGATGAAGGGGAACGGCTTAAAAACCTCCGATTGCATATGCACCGGCTTTTCCGGCGCCTGCGGCGGCCATTTGCCGGGCGCTGCAGCCTCGGCGCGGACGCGGTCGCGCTCGGCGGCGTTCTCGTAGGGCCAGATGTGGATGACCTGATTGAGGGGACCGATCTCGGTATAGAAAAACGCCGCCAGTGGCGAGAAATCCTTGCGATAGCCTTCGTAGGCTTCGCCGAACGCTTCCATGAAACCCGGCACCGCTCGCGGCTTGAGCCGGTAGGTTCTGGCTTCGTAGATCATCAATATCTCCCCCGTATTTGTGTAACTATGAGATTTCCCGGCGCACGATTTCGGCACCGGCAACCATTGCCGACAACTTGGCGAACGCAAGCTCGCGCGACAAGTACTTCATGCCGCAGTCGGGTGCGACAACAATGCGCTCCGGCGGCACATGTTCCAGGGCAGCCCGAATTCTATCGGCGACCATATCCGGAGTTTCGGGCTGCGCATGGGCCATGTCGAGAACGCCGACCATGATCGTTTTCGATCCCAATGTTTCGAGAATAGATAAATCGAGTTTCGGCTGTGCTGCCTCGATAGAAATTTGGTCGGCAACGGTCGCGTCCAACTCGGGCAGAAACGAATAGCCGCTTGGCTTGTCCTTGACCATGTTGGCGTAGCCGAAGCACATGTGAACCGCGGTTGTACCGGCGGCTCCCTCCAACGCCCGGTTGATCGCGCTTACCGCAAACCGCTTCGCCTGATCGGGACGCGCCTGCATCCACGGTTCGTCGAGCTGCACGATATCGGCACCGGCGGCGAACAGGTCGCGCACTTCCTCGTTGACGGCCTCGGCGTAGGCCATGGCCAGCGCTTCGTCGTCGCCATAGTGCTCGTCTACTACCTGCACGCTCATGGTGAACGGCCCCGGTACGGTGATTTTGATCGCCCGGTCGGTGATGCTTCGCAAGAATTCCACGTCGCGCACTTGCACAGACCGGGTTCGGCGGATGGGCCCGACGACGCGAGGAACGATTGTCTTCCCACCACTGCGGTTCGCAACTTCACCGGGATTGTCGATATCGACACCATCGAGCGCCGTGGCAAACCGGTTGGAATAGCTTTCGCGGCGAATTTCCCCATCGGTGACGATATCGAGACCCGCTTCCTCCATATCGCGGACAGCAACGATCGTCGCCTCGTCCTGCGCCGCTTCGAGGCGCTCTTCCGGAACGCGCCAGATATCGCGGGCACGCACGCGCGGCGGCCCGTGGCCAAGCAGCTGCGACCGGTCGATCAGTGAATCGGGTTGCGGATAGCTGCCAACCGGTGCCGTCGGTAAAACCTGCATTTCCATGTCTTTCCTAACAACATGACGCTACCACCCGCCGCGCGGGCGGACCACATCAACGGTAGTTAGCGCCATTGTCACGGCAGGCCAAGGGGGCGAGTATTACATCGCCATGTCCATGGGCAATCGGGGAGAAGGGCAATGAGCAGACTTATCGAAAACGGTCACGTCGTGACCATGAATGCGAACCGCGATGTTTTCGACGGCGGATATGTCGTTGTTGGCGACGATGGCCGCATTGCGTCGGCCGGCCCTGGTAGTTCGGTGCCCGATGGTGCCTTCGACGAGAGGCTCGATGCTTCGGGCATGATCGTTCTGCCCGGCCTGATCAATTTGCATCAGCACCATTGGTACAATCTGTTCAAGGGTCTGGCCCCCGGCATGCTGCTCGAAGAATGGGTGAGCGGCCTCCTGCTGCCCTGCGCCGCCGAATTAAGCGCCGACGACTTGCGAGCCTCCGCCTACCTGGCCGCGCTGGAGATGGTGCGCACCGGCACCACCTGTTGTCTCAACCATTCGGTGACCACGACCATGGCCGACGAGGTTGCGGCGACCGTGGAGCCGATGGCCGAAATCGGCTTTCGCCAAGTCTTCGCCAAGGATTTTCGCTGCCAGACCCCCGCCAACCCCGAGCATCCCCATACGGCAACCGATGCCGCCGGCTATATCGGCGAGCTCATCGATTCATGGCACGGTGAGAAGGATGGCCTAGTGCGTATGGCGCTCGCCATCGAGTCGAACGCCCATTGGCTCGCCGCTGGCATGAGCTCCGACGAGCTGGTCGAGGCCGGTTACCGGCTCGCCGTCGACAAAGGCTTGCAGATCACCAACCATACCGCCGGCGGCACGCTGTCGTTGGAAACCGGTTATTTGCACTCGCTGCGCCAAACCGGCCGAACCGATGTGCGCTACCTGGTGCAATTGGGCATTCTCGACGCCCATTGGCTGTTGATTCACGCCATCAACGTCAACGATACCGATATCGCTCAGATGGCCGATGCCGGTTGTCACGCGGTCTACACGCCAACCAGCGAATCGATGCGCGGGGGCGGCATCGGCCCTTGGGTGCGGCTGATCAATGCTGGCGTCAACTGCGCGTTAGGCACCGATGGGCCAATGGTCGACTACTCGGTCGATATCGTCGAACAGATGAAGGCCTGCACGTTCGTGCAAAACACCAACCACCTCGATCCCACGGTCATGCCGCTCGAGCAGTCACTAGAAATGGCGACCATCAACGCCGCTCGCGCGCTTGGCATGGAAGACGAAATTGGATCGCTGGAACCCGGCAAACGCGCCGACATCGCCGTGTTCGACCTGCGCGGGCCTCATATGCAGGTGATCCACAATCCGATCGCCAATTTCGTGTGCTGCGCCCGGGGTGCCGACGCCCATACGGTGCTGATCGACGGGCAGGCTGTCTTATCAGAAGGCAAGTTCACAAGGTTCACCCAGGTCGATGATGTCATCGCGGAAGCCACCGAGCGCGGCCGCGCTATTGCCACCAAGGCCGGTGTTATAGACCGGGCGAGGCCAATTTGGCCGCACCACAGCGCAACTGCCGCGCAATAGAGCGAGCTCCATAAATCCACCACCAACGATCATTTAACGGAGACAGACATGGCAAAGGATCCGCGCGTCGAAGCTGCGCTTAACCACTGGGCACCGCGCTTCGTTGCCAACGGTATCCCGCTGACCGACTTTCAAGAGGTTACGGCGGGGATCGAGCGATGGGAAGATTGGTGTTCGGCGTGGGCCGCGCGTGGCGCAATTCATGAAGAGATGGGCCGCCAAGCTCTTGATGCCGGCTATGGCTTGAGCGCCGGCGAACACCTGACGACCGCAGGAGTCTGCTATCACTTTGCCAAGTTTTTGTTCGTCAACGATGTCGAGCAGATGCGGGCGACCCATATGAAAGCGGTCGAGTGCCGCAAACTGGCGCTGCCCCATCTGCGCCCGCCCGGCGAGCGGGTGGAAATTCCCTACGAAGGTAAATCGCTGTTCGGTATTTTGCGGCGGCCCGCCGGCGCCGAAACGCCGCCGGTGGTTATCCTGGCGATGGGCCTCGACTCCTCGAAAGAAGAGATGGGCGCTTATGAACGGCTGTTTCTGGAACGCGGCCTGGCGACCCTGACATTCGACGGCCCCGGCCAGGGCGAAGGCGAGTACGATTTCGGCATCCGCCACGACTATGAAGTACCGGTCGGCGCAGTCGTCGACTATCTCGAAACCCGCAGCGACGTCGACGCTGGCCGCACCGGCCTATGGGGCGTCAGCCTCGGCGGTTATTACGCACCACGCGCCGCGGCGTTCGAAAAACGCATCAAGGCCTGCATCGGCCTGTCGGGGCCTTACAATTGGGGCGCGGTTTGGGATAGCCTGCCGAGCCTCACCCGCGACGCGTTCCGCGTGCGCTCCCACTCGGCCAATGAAGAAGAAGCCCGCGAACTAGCGCTAAAATTATCCCTGGAAGGCGTGGCGCCCGAGATCACCTGCCCGATCTACATCGTCACCGGCAAACTCGACCGGCTGATCTCCTACAAGGACGCCGAGCGCCTCGCCGCCGAAGTGTCGGGACCGGTCGAATTACTGGTTATCGAAGACGGTAACCATGTCGCCAACAACCGCGCCTACCGTTACCGGTTGCAGACCGCCGACTGGATGGCCGACCAACTTGACGCAGCGCGTTAGCGTTTCTGGGCCTTCTCCAAGAGAGCGATCATTTCCGCATAGCCGCGTGCGCGGGCGTGATCGAGCGGCGTTTGGCCCTGTCGGTCGGCGATGGTGACATCGGCGCCGGCCTCGACTAAAGCGCGCGCTGTCGCGACATGGCGCGGTCCGCCGTCGCCGAGGATCACCGACTCGAGTAAGGCCGTCCAGCCGAGATTGTTGATGTGATCGAGCGGCGCTTCGGCATCGATCAGCGCGCCGACCACCTCGACATGGCCGAGGTGAGACGCGGCGATGAGCGCGGTGCCGTCGTAAATACTCGTCACGTTAGCCGAATTACCCCCGAGCGACGCCGCTAAGGCCACCATCTCCGCATCGCCTGCAACGGCCGCAATCGTAATGATGTCGTACCGGCCGTTTTCGAGACGGTTAGGATCGGCCCCCAACTCGACGAGCGCTTTTACGACCGCTTCATGAGACGCGAATGCTGCAACATGCAGCGGGGTTCGCCCTGAACTGTCGGTGCTATCGAGGTCGGCACCCGATGCAGCCAAGCGACGGATTTCGGCGACGTCGCCCGCCCACGCGGCCGCGTGCAAGCCATTGTAACCCGCAATGTCGGCGGGCGATGGCGGCACTTGCGCAGATGCAGTCACATCGAGAACGAGTATCGAGCAAGCGAACGCTACAGCGCCAATGATCGCCGGTGGTCTCATGGGCCGAACCTCCCTTAAGTCGTGGGCCTTCGTGACAAAGCGGACCGGATATATTACCCACGGCGCAACAAGAGGAAACACCCGAACCCATGCCCCCTGCCGACCTATTACACCATATGTTTAAGGCTGCCGTGGCAGCGGCACAGCCGGAAATCTGCGTGCCCGCTCACTTGCCAGCACCGCCCAAAGGCCGGACGGTGGTGGTGGGTGCCGGCAAGGCCTCGGCGGCCATGGCGCAGGTGCTCGAGCGGCATTGGCAGGGCCCGTTGACCGGGCTCGTGGTAACCCGCTACGGCCATAACGTGCCTTGCGATCATATCGAAATCGTCGAGGCGGCCCATCCTGTACCCGATCAGGCCGGCCTCAACGCTGCTACCCGTATCCTCGACCTGGTATCCGGCCTTACCGCCGACGATTTGGTGATCGCGCTGATCTCCGGCGGGGGATCGTCATTACTGACCTTACCGGCACTGGGACTCACCTTGGCCGACAAACAGTCGGTCAATACCGCCTTGCTGCACTCGGGCGCGCCGATCGAGGCCATGAACTGCGTGCGCAAACATCTCTCGGCGATTAAAGGCGGCCGGCTGGCGCGCGCCGTGGCGCCGGCGCGTCTCGAGGCTTTGCTTATCTCCGACGTGCCGGGCGACGATCCGGCAATCATCGCTTCCGGTCCCACGGTTCCTGACCCAACCACCTTTGCGGACGCGCGAGCGATCCTCGAGCGTCATAACGTTGCTGTCCCCGCAACCGTTCAAGCTCACCTAGCCGCCGGCGCCGATGAAAGCCCGAAGCCCGGCGACGCCTGTTTCGCCAATGCAACGTCTCGCATTATCGCAGCGCCGTCGATGGCCCTGGCGGCAGCCGCCGACATCGCGCGCGAAGCCGGGTTCGATGTCACAATGTTGGGCGATCAGATCGAAGGAGAAGCGCGTATAGTCGCCGCCGAGCACGCTGCACAAGCTCGCAACACCGCACCCGGTACAGTCATCCTCTCCGGCGGCGAATTGACGGTCACTCTTTCCGGCGAGGGGCGCGGCGGCCCTAATACCGAATACGCGCTGGCGCTAGCGCTCGAACTTAACGGCGCGCAGGGAGTCTACGCCATGGCGTGCGATACCGACGGTATCGACGGCAGCGAAGACAATGCAGGCGCGGTCATCGGCCCCGACACGCTGAAACGCACCTTGGCCGCGGGCGCAGACCCGCACGCGTCGCTCGCCGCAAATGATTCATATGGTGTATTCGCCGCTATCGGCGATTTGGTCATCACCGGCCCAACCCACACGAACGTCAACGATTTCCGCGCGATCCTGATCGAGTAACAGCATTCTATAATAACCCTCTCCCTGAGGAAGAGGGTGGCGAGCGAAAGCGAGCCGGGTGAGGGTTTAGGGACGGTTAGAGAATATCCTGGATATACCTTACCCCCTCACCCCAACCCCTCTCCCCACGGGAGAGGGGCTATGCACACGCGAAACTGAGTCATCGTTGCCCCCAATCTGGCAGATACGTAGGATTGCTATTGAACATCTGGACGCGATTAACGGCATAGCGATGACCATAGCAGAGAAGAAAATCCGCCCGATCCTGACCCATGCGGGCGTATGGGTCCGGGACATGGCGAAGATGGAGAGCTTTTACACGCGCATCCTTGGCTTCGAAGTGTCCGACCGGGGTTATGTGCCGCGTTACAACGGCAACATCACCTTCATGTCCAACGACCCCAAGCTCCATCATCAGTTCATCATTGCCGAGGGCCGGCCAGAAGACGCGCCGAGTACAGTCAATCAGCTCTCGTTCGAAGTAGCGTCCCTCGACGAGTTGCGGCAGATGTACCACCGCGTGGTCGAAGAGGGTGTCGAAAACCTATTGCCGCGCAATCACGGCAACGCCTGGTCGGTCTATTTCGACGACCCCGAAGGCAACAACATCGAAGTGTACTTAGACTCGCCCTTCCACATTCCGCAGCCGTTCGGCGAATTCCTCGACTTCAATCTCTCCGACGAAGAAATCATGCAAGCCACCGAAACGATGGTGCGGAAGGTCGAGGGTTTTCGAATGCGCGACGAATGGGCCGCCGAGCGTGCCAAAAACATGGGCCTGGCGGATTAGTCCGAAGCCCCAAACATAGCTGCGTCGCGCAAACCTAAGCGGTTTTTAAGGCGCGCGGGCTGGTATCCGCGGCGCCAATCATCCGCTTCACCAGCTGGGTCATGAGCTCGGACCGGACGTTTGCGTGGGCCGGGTCGTCCCACAAATTACGGGTCTCATTCGGGTCCTCGCCGAGATCGTAGAGTTCTCCCCACCCTTCGTCTTTGTAGACCGACAGCCGATAGCGGTCGGTGATGAGCGTACGTACGTTCGCCGGCGTGGCAAACCCCATTCTCGGTGAGTTGTCTTCATGCTCGATCAGAACTTCGCCTGCCTCTAGCCGACCATCGGAGTCCGTTGGTTGAAGATCCCGGCCTTGGATGCCGTTGTAGGGCTCCAGTCCGGCCCGCGCCAAGATCGTCGGTGCGATATCGATGGTCGACGCCAACCCCTCGACCACGCGCGGGCTGCGGTCTTGCGGGTCGGACCAAATAAACGGCACGCGGGTGATGCTCTGAAAATGAGCGGCGCCTTTGAGCATGAGCCCAAAATCGCCGAGATAGTCGCCATGGTCGGAGTTGAACACGATGACCGTGTCCTGTTCCTGGCCGGTCTCGCGCAGCGTTTCGAGAATCGTGCCGACCGCGTCGTCGATCATGGTGATCATGCCGCAGGTCAGCGCCATTGCCTCACGCGCTTCCTGTTCGTTGGCCATGAACGCCTGCTGCGCCGACGACATGCGCGTGCCGGTAAGAAGTTTCTCATGCTCCGACGCCATATGCGGCGGCGGGTTGTGGTGGGCTTCGAACGGCAGGGGTGCCGCCATATCGGCGGGATCGTACATATCCCAATATTTACCGGGCGGGGTGAACGGATGGTGAGGGTCCGGAAACGAGACGAAGGCGAAGAAGGGATTATCGTCGTTCGCTGCCCGTTTGAGATAGTCGACTGCACGATCGCGCACATAAGCCGTGGGATAGAGCTCTTCCGGAAGCGGCGTGCGGATCGCCTGCGGACACTCATATCCGTGGTCAAGCTGATTGGCGCGGTCCCGATACCAGTCGGCCTTCGGCGTCTGGTCGCGCAGCCACTGGTAATAGTGACCGCCACACAAGTCGCCATGCATGGTTAGAATGTCGGCCTCATCGAAGCCATAATAGGGAAGCTCGGTTTTGTACGGCGCGTTGCCGCGCCAACGCTCCGGTGCTTCCTGCTCATAATCGTAACCGTCACCTTTCCAGGCTTCGGAAAGCGGCCTTCCATAATCGGCTTGATCGAACTGCCAGTCCGGCCGATCCGTCATGTTTTGGACATGGGACTTACCGAGCAGTGCACAGCGGTAACCGCCTTCGCGGAGCACGTCGAGAAACGTGTTCGCCCGAGCCGGCAACGGCACGCCGTTGCGGCGCGCCCCATGGGCCGAGGGATAGCGGCCGGTTATTAGCGATGCACGGTTGGGCATGCACACCGGACTGGCGGCATGGAACCGGTCGAACCTTGTCCCGCGCTCGGCGATGCTATCGATGTGAGGCGTCTTTAGGACCGGATGGCCATAACATCCCAGATAGTCGGCGCGATGCTGGTCGGTGATGAAGAACAGAAAATTCGGTTTCATGAATGCACGCCTCGCCACTTCAGGTGAAAACTGTCGGGATCAGGTATCTACGTCCGCGATGGCGACGGTATGGCAGCGGCACGTCGGGTTCAAGAATTCGCGATGAAATAAGAACTATCGCTGGCTCACCATCGACCGGCGATCAACCATCTGGTTTACTAAGCCAAATCCTTAGGGGCATAGAAGCCGATGCAGCTAGAAATGTTGGCACGCGGCGGGGAGAGAGACCATGGCGAATAGATTAAAAGAATCCGGGCTGCCGCTGTTTTTCGAAGTGGAGAACGCTGTGGAGCTAGGCTTCGAGGCTCCCGAAAATCGCCTGGGCGATTCGCTCACCACCGCGGTGCGCTCGCTTTCGGTTATGCAGAAAGAAGCTCTTGTCGCCTCGTCGCGCACCGGCAAGGTATGGCGGCTGTCGTGCGACGAGGGCGCATATCTGAACGGTGACGATGAGGCGCCGTGTCCGCTGGCATTTCTTACAGCGGGCATGGTCGCGTCCTACACCAACGAAATTGTGGCCTTGGCGGAACAGCGCGGCATCGCGTTCCGCAACCTGCGCCTAGTGCAGGACAATTTCTACACCATGGAAGGTTCGATGCCGAAGCGCACCATGGTCGGCGGCGCGCTACCGGTGGAGCTGCTAGTTGAGATCGATTGCGACGCCGACGATAAAACAGTGACCGATCTGGTGTATGACGCGGTCGCCGCCTCGCCGCTCAACGGTCTGATGCGGGGTTCTTTAACGAGCCTGTTTGCGCTGTCGCGCAATGGCATCGAACTTGAACCCGACCGTGTGGCCGCACTCGACCGGCCGATCTATCCCGATCCTGGTGACAAGTTCGACCTGGTCCGGCCAGCGCCCTTGGCCGTCGATGGCGAACTCACCTGGAACGGTGGCGAAACGCCGCGTCTCGAAGGCGATCAGCACGGCGGCCAGGGCTCAAGCCTGCAGGACGAACAGAAACGAAAACTGCATATTGGCGCCATTTGCACACTTCGGCCGGATGGCATCAAAGAAATCACCCAGCTGCAGTACGCCCCCCACGGCACCAACAAAATCATGCTGTCGGAAGAGGCGCCGGTGAATGGAGGCCAGGGACGGGCACCCGATGCGAATACCTATATATCGGCCGGAATCGGCTTTTGTTTCATGACCCAATTCGGCCGTTTCGTCTCGATGATGAAAAAAGACCTGGAAGAGTACCGGATCGTCCAGGACACCCATTTCTCGCTTGGCGGCGCCTCGGGTGGCACCGGGGTCGCGGGAACCGCCGAACCCGTCGAGACCCATGTCTACCTGACGACCTCGGAAGACGAGGGCTTCGCCCGCGAAATCCTCGACATCAGCGAGCAAACTTGCTTCCTGCATGCCTTCTGCCGCACCGACATGAAGACCAAGTTGCGGGTCAACAGGATGACCCAAGCCGCCTAACAGCGATCGGGAATAGGGATATTTGGAGGAAGCCGTGGTCGACGACAGGTATGAAAAAGGCATGGCGATGCGCCGCTCCGTGCTCGGCGACCGTCACGTCGACCGGGCCGAAGCGAATAAAACGCCGTTCGACGAAGACTTTCAGAAACTCATTACCGAAGCCGCCTGGGGTTCGGTGTGGACTCGCGACGGCTTGACTAAGCGCGAGCGCAGCCTGCTGACCATCGCCTTCATGGCCGCGTTGGGGCACCATGACGAATTGGCAATGCACATACGCGCGACGCGAAATACCGGGGCGACCATAGACGATGTAAAAGAAGTGCTTCTGATGGTGGCGGTCTACGGCGGCGTGCCAGCCGCAAACGCGGCCATCGCGGTTGCCAAACGCACCTACGCCGAAATGGAAGACGGTACGTAAGAGGACAGGTCATGACCGAGCAGCGCATGGATTGGACATCCCATCCCGCCCACATCCACCCGGATTACAAATCGACCGTACTGCGTGGACCGACCAAGCCGCTCGTTCCCATCGACCATAGCCTATCGGAGCTGACCGGCCCGGTTTATGGTCACGACAGCGTGGGACCGCTCGACGCCGACCTCACCAAGAACGGCCAGCGCAACGGCGAGCCGCTAGGCGAGCGCATCATCGTGACCGGGCGCGTGGTCGATGAAGACGACCGGCCGCTGCCCGATACGCTGGTCGAGGTTTGGCAGGCCAATGCGGCCGGCCGCTACATTCACGAGGTCGATCAGCACGACGCACCGATCGATCCCAATTTTCTCGGCGCCGGGCGCTGCGTCACCGACAGCGATGGGCGCTACCGCTTTATGTCAATCAAACCGGGGGCCTACCCGTGGGGTAACCACCATAATGCGTGGCGGCCCAACCATATTCATCTGTCCTTGTTCGGGCCCAGCTTCACGTCGCGCCTCGTGACCCAGATGTATTTTCCGGGCGACCCGCTTTTGCCACTGGACCCGATCTTCAACGGCACACCCGAGGGCGCTCGCGACCGCCTCGTGTCCACTTTCGCGATCGACGTCACGGAGCCGGGATTTGCGCTGGGCTATGAGTTCGACATCGTTCTGCGCGGCCCCAACGCCACCCCGGTGGAGGACTGAGCGATGCGCCGCAACCAAACGCCATCGCAAACCGTCGGTCCCTTTTTCGCCTACGGCTTGGTGCCCGAGCAGTATGGCTACCGGTTTACCAGCATCGCCGACCACGCGGTCGCATCGCCGACGACTGAGGGCAATCACATCCGGATTGTCGGTCAGGTCTTGGATGGGGAGGGCACGCCCATCCCCGACGCGATGTTGGAGTTTTGGCAGGCCAACGCCCATGGCCGCTACAACCACCCCGCCGATAACCGCCAGGACAACCTGCTCGACCCCAACTTCAAAGGGTTTGGACGTATTGGCACCGGCACCAGCGCCGATGTGTCGTTTCAAATCGACACCGTGAAACCGGGCGCGGTCGGCAACGGTCACGCGCCGCATATCAATGTGGTCGTACTTATGCGCGGCATGCTGACCCACGCTTTCACGCGCCTCTACTTCTCCGATGAAGCCGACCTGAACGCCACCGACCCTGTGCTTCTGCAAGTACCGGAGGCCCGGCGCACAACCCTGATCGCCAATCGCGACGAGAGTTTGCCCGGCACTGCCTACCGCTTCGATATCCGTATGCAGGGCGACCGGGAAACCGTATTTTTCGACATCTAGCTTAGTTGCGTTGCAGCCCGTTCCGCGCGACCCTGTCGGCACGATGACTGATCCTTTCGAGTCCGAAATCTACGGCGGGCTGTTCGCGCCCAACGGCATGAAGGCGTTGTTCTCCGACGCGCACCATGTGCAAACCATGCTTGTCGTCGAAGCGGCGCTGGCGCGGGTCGAGGCTAAGCTCGGCATCATTCCGGCTGAAGCAGGCGACGAAATCGTCAGCGCAATCGACAAGTTCAAACCCGATTATGCCGGTCTACGAGAGGGCACCGCAACGGCCGGCCTCCCCATACCCGCGCTGGTGAGCCAGCTCCGGGCAGCCGTTGGCGGGGATGCGGCGGGGTATGTGCACTGGGGCGCCACCTCCCAGGATATTATGGACACAGCGCTGGTTCTGACGCTGCGCGACGCCATTGCAGTTCTCGACGAAGACATTAAGAAACTCAGCGCCTCGTTGGCCAAGATGGCCGATGGTCATCGCGGCACGGTCATGCTGGCGCGCACCCGCTCGCAGCAAGCCGCGCCCACAACCTTCGGTCTCAAGGCGGCAACTTGGCGCGGCCCCCTCGTGCGTCACCGCTACCGATTGTCCGAGCTGACGCAACGGCTCCTTGTGGTCCAGTTCGGTGGGGCCGCGGGTACGCTTGCACCACTGGGAGACCGGGGCATCGATGTTATCGAGGGCTTGGCAACGGAGCTCGACTTAGCCGTCCCCCCGCTGCCCTGGCATACCCAACGGGATAACTTGGGCGAGTTCGCGGGTTGGCTCGCGACCCTCTCAGGGTCGCTCGGTAAGATCGGCCAGGACCTCGCTTTGATGGCGCAAACGGAAGTCGCAGAGGTGCGGGAATCCGCCGATCCCTCGCGCGGCGGTTCGTCCACCTTACCGCAGAAATCAAACCCGATCCTGAGCGAGGCACTGATCACCTTGGCGCGTTATACGTCGGGGACGGTCGGTACGATGCATCAGGCCGCGGTGCAAGAACACGAACGCGGCGGGCCAGGCTGGGCGCTCGAATGGCTCACCCTGCCCAAACTGGTGATCGCGGCAAGCTCAGCGTTATCACAGGCCAATGCGCTGATGGAGAACCTGCAGGTCGACACCGCGCGCATGAGCGCCAATATGGTAGCGGCAAACGGACTTTTTCTCGCCGAGGCGGCGAGCTTCGCCCTGTCCGAACACATGGCGCGCGCCGATGCCCAGGCCTTGGTCAAATCGGGTTGCCGACAGGCGGCCGATGAAGCGCGTCATCTAATGGACGTTCTTGCCGAATTGACCGACGCGCCGGTCGATTGGGCCAAGCTCAAAGACCCTGCGAACTATATCGGCGTAGCGAGCGCCTTGATCGACAAAGCACTCGCTGAGAACTAGTCCACTTCAGCTGGCTTGTGGGCCCCGTATTGCGCCTTGTCGCCCGCGGTACGATTGGACTTCTGGCTTTTGACCGACGCCCCTTCCAACACCGGAGCGACCCCAACGGGCCGATCGCCCTTGATCGTCACCCGTTCCATCAGACGGCGCTGAGGATAGTAATCGTGGATCGCGTAATGCTGGACCGCACGGTTGTCCCAAAACACCAGGGTATTGGGCTGCCAGTGGTGGCGGATTTGATACTCGGGAACCACTGCCTGGCGGAATAGCTGGTCGAGCAAGCTGCGGCTTTCGCCTTCCTCCATCCCTTTGATCGCAACCGTAAACTGCGGGTTGACGAACAGGACTTTCTTCCCCGACTCCGGATGGAGACGCACCACCGGATGGATCGATGGCGGGTACCGTTCTTCATAATCGCGCAACGACCGGCGGCCCTCGGCATCGCCGGAAAACAGTTGCCGGAACGGCTTAAAGTCATGCACCGCTTCCAGCCCGGAGATAAAGTGCTGCATACGGTCGCTCAAACCTTCGAAGGCCGCCGACATGCTGGTGAACATGGTGTCGCCGCCAACTTCCGGCACGATCAACGCGCGCAGCATGGTCCCCATCGGCGGCTCGGCGCGGAACGTTTCATCGCTGTGCCAGACATCCGTCCCCCAAGGTGGATTGTCGTCCTTGTTGTCGAAGACGATAAGTTCGGGTGCATCCTGATCGCGCGGCGCAAACGGGTGAACCGTGAGCTCGCCGAACCGGCGGCCAAAGGCCTTTTGATGTTCCGCGGTGATCTCCTGATCTCGGAAAATCAGCACCTCATGTTCTGCGAGAGCGCTGTTGACTGCTTCAAACATCAGATCGTCGAGCGGCTGTGCCAAATCGATGCCGCTCACCTCTGCACCCAGGCTGGCGCCAACCCGTTTGACATCAAGCGTTGGGATTTGCATTGGGTTCATTGCTTCACCTTTCTTGATAATCGCGCCTCACTTGGCGAGAACTGAATCTGCCCGGCGGCGCAATCGTATGGCGTAGTACTCGAAGCCGAGAACCGCTACTCCAAGTAGTATACCAGCAATGTCAGTATAAACCGCATTGGCGAATGTTTCAGCCGGGATCAGAGCGAGCACACCGGCAATACCGAACACGATCCGCATCTGCACCGTGATGGGACGCAGAAAATAGCCGATCATGGCGATAGAGACCAACCAAACCCCGACGATCACCGTGGCGATCGCAAAGACGATGGTCTCGGCCTCACCCCTGAGCAGCAATGCCGGTGACACTACGAATAGAAGCGGCACAGTGTAGGCCATCCAGCCGAACCGCACCGCCGACCAGCCGGATTTCATGGGATCCGCTTTGGCCACTCCGGCAGCGGCGAACGCTGCGATCGCCACCGGCGGGGTGATCATCGACATCATGCCGAAATAAAGTACATAGAGATGGGCGGCGATAGGAAGCACTCCGACTTCGACCAGCGCCGGCGCCACCAACGCCGCCAACAACACATAAACGCCGACCGTCGGCAAACCCATGCCCAGGATAATGCACACCACGGCAGCGAGGATCAGGAGTAGGATCAGGCTGCCCTCTCCAATGGTCACCAGCGCGAGCGTGAGGCTAAATCCGAGACCGCTAATTCCCAGTACGCCAATCACGATGCCGGCGGCGACGGTGACCAGAATAATATCGAGCGCTGCATAGCCGGTGCGTTCGACCGCCGATATCAACGTGCGCAGACCAGGCCGCACGCCTTGGTAGCCGAACACAAGTGCAAGCAGAACAACAACGACCGCAGCGAGCAATGCGGCTAGATCGGGTGGCTGGTTAAAGTTGAACAACGCGACGATCAGCACGACGAACGGCAATAGAAAGTATAGTCCCGACAAAGCGCCACGGCGCGACGGCATGTCGGTCTCTTTAATACCGGAGGCGCCCAACTTACCCGCTTCCAGATCGGCCTGAATGAATAGTGCGACGTAGTAGATGATCGCCGGTACTAACGCCGCCAGCACAACCTCGGCATAGGGAATTTCCAGAAACTCCGCCATGATAAAGGCCGACGCGCCCATGACCGGGGGCATCAACTGGCCCCCGGTGGAAGCAACAGCCTCGATCGCCGCGGCTTTGTGTCCGGGGTAACCATCGCGCTTGATCATCGGAATGGTGATAACGCCGGTTGCCGCCACGTTAGCGACAGCGCTGCCCGAAACCGAACCAAAGAAACCGGAGCCGACGACCGCAATCTTTGCCGACCCACCTCGAAAGCGCCCCATGGTCAGGGTGGCAATGTCGGCAAAGAACCGCGACCCACCGGACAAGTTGAGCAGTTGGCCAAAAAACAAAAAGGTAATCACGATGGTTGTGGCCACAGCCAACGGGAAACCGAGTACACCGTTGACGTCGAGCGCTAAATAAGCAGTGAGCTTTTCCCAATCGTTGGGCTGAGCGGCCAAGCCGCCCGGCAGGAGATGACCAAGCAGTGCAAAGACAATGAAAGCGATAGCAATCGAGGGCAAGGCATTGCCTGTCGCCCTGCGCACCGCTTCTAGCGAGAGCACGATTGCAACAGCTCCGGCGGCGACAGCGTCGGGTGGCCGCAGCAGGATTAGATCGACCAGGCGTTGATATTCCCACGCCAAATAACCGACGGCGGCGAAACCCGCTGCCGCCATTAGCCAGTCATACCAGGGCACGGGCCCGCGACGGCTGTGCCGCCGAACCGGCAGAACGATAAAAGCCAGCGGCAGCGCCAGGGCGAGCATCGCCGCGTAGAACTGCGCGGGAAAGACCGTCAGGTTAAACCATAAATGGGCTTCGAGCGCCCAACCGATCGAGCCCAGCGTCAGCAACATGGCGAACACCATTGCGCCAATGCGAGCGGCAGTCGACCGGATACCGCCGGCCGACTCCGTTTG
Organism: Alphaproteobacteria bacterium; assembly: GCA_965267185.1. GTDB lineage: Bacteria > Pseudomonadota > Alphaproteobacteria > UBA6615 > UBA6615. The sequence goes on from OZ253937.1 coordinate 2,650,635, forward strand.
GGACTCGCTCATACTATGGTGCCGAACTCCAGCGAACTAGTTCGCCTTCGGCGGCCACATGCCTTGTTCGGTCAGGAACTTGATCGTTCCCGGATGCCATTGGATCGGCCCGAGATCGCTCGCCATGCGCTTCGGATTGAACAAGTTGAACACGGGGAAAACGCTGGCCATGTCCTTCTTGTTCCCATGCATCGCTTTCACCAAGCGGTAGACCACGTCTTCCGGCGTCTTGGTGCTAGCTACCACCACGGCGTCATAGGTAATGACGTTGATCGGCTCGGTCACGCCGACATTCGGCTTACTCGGCTTTTCAACGCGTAGATAGGCCGGCGGGAAATGCTGGGCGATAAGCGCGCGGTTTTCCGGCGTGTCCTCGACATTGAGAGCCCGGATACCGCCCACCGAGGCGTCGGCCTCACGCACCTTGGGGGCCCCCAGCGCGAAGAAGAAGGCATCGGCCTTACCCTGGATGAAGGCGTTTGCGCCGCCCACGACATTCGGCACCGGTACCGGCTTGATATCGGCGCGGGTCATGCCGACGGTGGCGTATCCGGCATCCAACAGCGGCGGTATGGTTTTCTGGCTGGCGTAGCCGTCGACAACGCGTTTGCCCTTCAAGTCAGCCAACGTTTTAATATCGGAATCGTTTCTGACAAACAGCGCAACGCGCAGCGGATAGGTGATCGCGACCGCACGCAAATCGCCGTACTTACGGCCCTCGAACTGGCGCTCGCCGACCACGGCAACCCGTAGTTCCTCGACATTCGATAAACCAAAGGCGAATTCGCCAGCATCGACCGCCGGCAGATAAACCGTTGCGCTGGCAAACGGCTGAACGGTGATCTTGATGTCAGCTTTGTCGCTGGCCATTTTCGAAATGGCCGAGGCAGAACTGTGATACAGCGAGCCTGGATTGGACGCCGCAAATCCGACGGTTTGCGCCTGCGCCGCCGTTGCGGCAAACATCGCGACGCCCGCTCCGGCGACAAGAAGCTTAGTTCTGATACTATTCATGATATCCTCCCGCGCTGAATCGTCAGCGCCCCATAGGTTCGGTGCCGCCCGTTCGCCGGCGATCGATTTTTCTGCGTGACACGCTAGATGATGCCATAGGGGAGTCAAGCATCAGGGGTTTCGACTTTGGTCTAGGTCCAATGCAATATTCTCATGCCCCGCATACTTAGCTCCGCAGCGCCTCCTTGGAAAACCCAGCTACCTGTTTGTAGCGGTCCGACAGCTCGCGCAATTCATCCTGACTGACGTAATCGTCGAGATTGTCGAACGGCCGGTCGCCCACCAACTCTTCCACCTTCATGATGATGACATCGGGCGGGCTCGACCGGTTGGTGCGGACCACATTCGAGGTCGGCTCAAGCCGCGCAGCCTCATAGGCCTTCAGCGCGTCCAGCGGGTTGTCCGAAGCCTGCAGCGCATCGGCCAGCGTGCGGGCATCGATAACCCCCTGAGCCGCACCGTTGGAGCCGCGCGGATACATTGGATGGGCGGCATCGCCCGCCATGGTCACACGGTCGAAAGTCCACCGGTTGAGCGGATCTTTATCGACCATCGGATACTCGAAAATATCTTCCGATGTGCGGATCATGTCGGCCACATCGAGCCAGTCGAAGTGCCAATCCTCATACATGTGGAAAAAGTCTTCCAACTGGCCCGGTTTGTTCCAGTCGTTTTGCGCTCTATCGTCAGATTGAAATTCCGTGGTCCAGTTGATCAGCTGGTTCCCCTGTCCATCGACGTTGTCGATGATGGGATAGATGACGATCTTTCCGGTTGCCAGCGTGCCGATGCGGATATAGGTGCGGCCATCGAAGATCGGCTTACGCACGCTGGTACCGCGCCACGTGTTGATGCCGGTGAACACCACCGCGTCGTCGGGATAAATCTGCTTGCGAACCGTTGAGTTAACGCCATCGCATGCGATGGCGATATCGGTGGTTACCGGCTCGACGGTGGCGCCGGAGGATGTCTCGACGAACGACACTTGAACGGCTTCACCGGTTTGCTCGAAGCCGACGCATTTGCGGTTCAACTGGATGCAATCAGCTCCGAGACGCTCCAACGCCGCCTCATAAAGCAAACCGTGCAGTCGGCCACGGTGGACGCCCACTTCAGGATAGTCGTAACCGGCAAATTTGCCGCGCGCCTCACTATAGATCAGCTGGCCGAACCGATTGAAAAACTTGCTATCCCGGTTCTCGATGCCCGCCTGCAGCAGGTTTTCCTGCAGACCGAGCGCGGTAAGCTCGCGCGTCGCATGAGGCAGCATGGTGATCCCAACGCCCAGTTCCTTCATTTCCGGCGCCGATTCATAGACCTGGCAACCGATACCCCGCTGATGCAGATTGAGCGCCAACGCCAGTCCGGTGATCCCACCGCCAATAATCGCTATAGACACGCCACTCTCTCCTTCCGCGTCGCCAGACACTATAAGTGCTGGCAGACAGGCCTTTGTGGTAGCAGAGTCTAGCGTGCAGGGTTGGGAGAAGGAACCGCATGGCCGACAGCAAAGACGATCAGGCGTTCACCGCTGAGCTCTTCGACTATTGGATTCCCCGCCTGGCTGCCGACGGGGTCGACGTCAACGACGTGCTGACGGTGCGCGCCCACGTTACCGGCTGGACCGATTGGCCCGCGGCCTGGGCCGAAATCGGCCGCGACTACCAAACCCTGGCGGCGACCCGGCTTGCCGACGGTCACCGGCAAAGCGCGGGCGAGGCTTTGGTGCGGGCGAGCCTCGCCTATCATTGCGGCCAAGTTGTCGCCTTCCATGCGCCGGAGGAAAAGGCCGAACTGCAAGCCCGCAAGGTCGCCACCTTCCGTGAAGCTGCTCCTTTGCTATCACCACCGGCGGAGCGAATCGAAATTCCCTTCAACAAACTGACGCTGCCTGGCTATCTGCGCGTACCTATCGGCGCCAGCGGCCCCGTGGCATGCGCCCTGTTGGTCCCCGGCCTCGATTCGACCAAGGAGGACTTCACCACTATCGCCGATATGTGCGCGCGCCGCGGGCTTGCGACATTTGCCTTCGACGGCCCTGGCCAGGGCGAGGTACGCCAAGCGGCACCGCTCGCGGAGGGCTACGAAGATTGTATCGCCGCCGCATTCGAGGCGATCTCCCAACGGCCCGAGATCGACAAAAACCGGATCGGCACGCTGGGCCGCAGCCTGGGCGGTTACTATGTGGTGCGCGCCGCCGCTGCTGATCCCGGCATCGCTGCCACTGTCGTCTTCGGCGGCGCCTATGATCTGAGCGACTGGCCCAACATGCCGGTTCTCATTCGCGATGGATTTCGCCACGCCACCGGCGGTGCCACCGAAGAAGAGGCGCGCCAGCTCATGGGCGCAGCGAGCCTCGACGATTGCATCGGCCAGGTACAAACCCCGGTCCTCGTGGTCCATGGCAAACGCGACGCAATCTTCGGCTGGCAGCAGGCGGTCCGAATCGCCGACGCGCTGCCGGAGCACGCCACCCTGATGATGGATGAGGACGGTGTTCACTGCTGCCACAACCATGCCTTCCAGTATCGCTCGGCAATGGCCGATTGGCTGGCCGCAACTCTCACTACCGAAGAGGAAAGATCGTGATCCGCTTCGCGCCAAACTTTTATCACCTGTTCCTAGAACTGCCGGTGCGCAAGCGTTTCGCGGCAGCGGCGAAGATAGGCTGTACCGCTATTGAATGGCACTTTCCCTACGAGCTACCGAAGAAAGAGGTTAAGGAGTTGCTCGACGATAACGGCCTTGAGTTTACCTACGGGGTCGTTCCCGCCGACTGGGACGCCGGCGTTTGGGGCCTCGGCGCCCAGCCCGGCCTAGAAGACGACTTCCGCCGCGCCGCCGACCAAGCACTCGAATATATCGTCCACTGCGACTTCTATTCGATCAATGTGGGCGCCGGCACGGTGCCCAAGGGTATGGAACGTGAGCGATGCGTCGAGACCTATGTGAAGAACCTCGACTACATCGCCAGCCAAGCCGGCAGCCACCGTTGTCTGTTTCTACTCGAGCCGGTATGCCGCCACCGCGTGCCCGACTGGGCGATGCACACTATGGCCGAAGCCGCCGAAATCGTCCGCGCGGTGGGCCGCAAGAACGTTGGCCTGGTGTATGACACTTTCCACCTGCGCTGGGAGGAACAGGGCCCGCTGACAGCGATCATGGACGAATACTGGCCGATGATCGGGTATGTGCAGATCGGCAATCCGCCCGACCGCCACGAACCGGGCGTCGGCGAGCTCGATCTGCTCTACCTCGTCGAAAAAGCCCTGGCAAAAGGCTATCAGGGCGCCATTGGTATGGAACTCGACCCATCGAAGGATACCTGGTCGAGCCTCACCTGGATGAACGACTACGGCTACACCGTCGATCCGGACAATCGCAGAGACGTTGCCGCCGATCCGAGGTCATTCTAGACTGAAATACATAGCTACCCGGAGGCAACGCCATGGACGGGATCGTTGAATCGAAGGCTGGCAAGGCTGTCCGCGCGCTCGAACGCCGCGCTCTGCCCGTACTCGACGTAGGCCCAGCGCTTACCGGTGACAAAGCAGCCATTCGCGCGCTCGCCGAGCAATGGCGCGAGGTTTGGGAGACCATCGGCTTCATGTGTATCGTCAACCACGGCGTACCCGCCGAGACGATCAAGAATCTGGAGGCCGAAGCCAAGCGGTTCCACGATCTCCCGTTGGACGTAAAGATGAGCGTCGCCGTCACCCGTGACCAAAAGGGTTACACACCATCGCGCGCCTCGATCACCACGAAATCGGAATTTCACGACAGCCGCAAGCTCGACTCCGTCGAGTGTTACGTCGTCGCCACCGACTATGCCGACGACAATCCCTTCGTGCAGGCAGGTGAGCAATTTTACGGCAAGATGCCGTGGCTGCCAGAAGACGTCATTCCCGGACTCCGCGCCGCTGCCGAAGCCTATATGGAGACCATCGGTAAGCTGGGTAAGAAATTACTCCCGGTGTGGGCGCTATCGCTCGATTTACCGGAAGACTACTTCCTGCCGATGTTCGAGGACCATTACACCTATTTCCGCTTGGCGAAATACCCACCGATACCAGACGTGGAAGAGGGGGAAATGGGTGTCAACGCCCATGTCGACACCGGTTTCATGACCTTCCTGCCGCCCGCAAATGAAGAAGGCTTGCAGGTGCTCGACACCGACGGCACCTGGTTTTGGCCCGAATTGCCCGAGGGCGCATTGATCGTCAACGCCGGTCAGTTCCTCGGACGCTGGACCAATGACCGCTTCCGCGCGACTCCCCACCGGGTCGTCCCGCCCGTTAAAAACGACCGCTACTCGCTGGCCTGCTTCATCAACCCTAATTTCGAAGCGGTGGGCGAATGTTTGCCGACCTGTACCGGGCCCGGTAATCCGCCGAAATACCCAACCCAGACCTACCGGGAGTTCTTCACCTGGTACATGACCAACACCTTCACTCACTACGGCAAGTTAAAGGCCGTGGACGGGGAAGCCGTCGAAGCTTAACCCGTATTCTTTACATCACAGCACCCTGGAGTTCGCACCCGATGGTCAAATTGCTTCGTTCCGACATTCTCACCACCGAGGTGTTGGACTGGAAAGGCGTCCACCTCTTCCACTTCATGAGTTCGTCTTGTTCGCAGAAGACGCGGATATTTCTGACCGAAAAGGGCGTCGAGTGGGAGAGCCACCCCATCAATTTACCGGCCCATGAAAACTTCACCGATTGGTATCTCGGCATCAATCCACGCGGCTTGGTGCCGACGCTCGTGCATGACGGCGATGTTCACATCGAGAGCAACGACATCATGCGCTATATCGACGACACATTCGACGGCCCGAAGCTCTTCCCGCAAGACGAAGCGTCGCTAGCCTACGCCCTCGCGTCGGCGAAACATGAAGACGATCTGCATCTTTGCGTACGGGCGCTGACCTTTCGCTATATGGCGCCCAACGAATTACTGCGCAAAGACCCGGACGCCCTTGATGTTTATGAAAAAGCCGGCTCCGGCCAGGTCAACGGCGAGGCCGATACGCACAAGGCCGTCGAGGTCGATTTCTGGCGAAAAATGGCGGTCGACGGCATCCCGACCGAACAGGCAATTGCCGCGGTAGAGGCCTTCGAGACCGCCTTTATCGAACTGAACGGGCGTCTGGAAAAACACGAATGGATGATGCCTGAAGGCTTCTCCGTACTGGACATCATTTGGTGGATCAGCGTTCACCGCCTGAAGTTCCTCGGTTACCCGATGGAGCGGTTCCCCGCGCTCGACGCATGGTACGCGGCCCTCGCCGAACGGCCCCACTTCATGAAGGAAGTGGCGATGCCGCCGGAGCGCGTCGAGGGCGCGAAACAGCACCAAGCGCAAATGGCGAGCGCCGGGGAGAGCCTGCCGCAAATCATGGCGGCACACGGCTACTAGAGCGGTCCTTCTACAGGCGCAGCAGGCGCTTGGCATTCCCGTTGAGGATCTTGTCCTTGTCCTCGTTGGACAGCTGAAGGCCCTCCATCCACTCGGTTCCCGGATCGTTGGCGACGAACGGCCAATCGACCGAAAATAGAATCCGGTCGACGCCGAGCTCTTGGATGCTGCACAGCAGCGCCGGATCGGAAAAGTTGCCGCTGGTTGTGATGTAGAAATGCTCGCTGAACGCATCGCGGAACGAAATCGGCTTGTTGCCCGGGCGTGCCAGCGCGCTATCGATGCGCCATAACAAGAACGGCAGCCCCTCGCCCATATGACCGAGGATAATCTTCACATCCGGGTAGGCGTCGAGAACACCACTGAGCACAATGCGGATGCCGGCCGTCGCCGTTTCCACCGTGAACCCCCAGCCAGCGGTTAGGAAGCCCGGATAATCTTCGATGTATTCCTTATAGTAGGCGTCGACGACCGCCGGATGGGGCATCGCTGGGTGGATATAAATCGGGACATCGAGCGCCTGCGCCCGCTCGAAGACCGGCCAGTAGCGTTTATCGTCGAAGAATAAGCCATCGGTGAGGCCGTGGACCATTGCTCCTTTGAAACCATGCTGCGTAACCGTGCGCTCGAGTTCATCGGCGGACGCTTTTGGATCGGGCGTCGGCAATGCGGCGAATGCGGCGAACCGGTCCGGCTTGGCTGACACCATTTCGGCCAAACGGTCGTTGGCGCCGATCGACATGGCAATCGAGGTTTCCGGATCCATGCGTTGGGTCGCCGGCGGCGCATGGGACAGCACCTGCATATCGATGCCCGCCTCGTCCATTTCCTTGAGCCGCAAATCGCCCATGTCGAGCAGCCGCTCTGTGAGCGATGTCGGCCCTCCGGCATCCGCGGTTGTGAGGCTCGCAGAGACCTCCGCGTCCCAATAATGTTCTTCAATCGCAATGACTTGCTGGCCGCGTTTCGTCGCCATAGTGCTCTCCCCTCATTCGGCTTGTTGCCGCAGTGAGGGTAAGTGTATCAGCAACATCTGCAGTCGTCAGGCACGGCAGTGTGGCGGCGAGATGTTCTTTAGTACAAAATACCGTGCTGCAGCGGCGCGTACGGATAGCAATGGTTCGCGCATGTGCAAGTTAAATCTCCATACGCCGCAGAAATCTAACCGAGGTGGGTAGTATGGAATTCGTGATCAAATCCTTTGGATTGTTGCTGACCGCGCTCCTCTTGTCCGCTTGCACAATGTCAGGCTCGAGCCAACGCATCTCGCTCGATTCGATCAATCCTCTTAGTGCGAAACCGACCGGTGACGTCATCAGCGGCCGTCTTATTGTGCCGGAAGGCGACGGCGTATTTCCCGCGATGGTTATTTTACATGGCTGCGGGGGAATTCGTCCCAACGCCTCCATGTGGGCAAGCTGGCTACAGTCAAGAGGTTATGCGTCGCTCATCGTCGACAGTTTCCGCGGCCGCGGCACTGCAAGCATCTGCAGGCAGTCAAAAAAACAGGTTAACCAGGTTCAACGAGTCGGGGACGCGTATGCGGCCCTCTATTGGCTCGCGGAGCAACCAAACATAGATCCCAGCAAAATCGGTCTAATGGGTTTTTCAAACGGCGGGGGCACCACCCTCAAGGCTCTCAACCAATTGCGACAACTCGCGGCGAAAGAATCACCAATACAGTTCCGTGTCGGGATACCGCTGTATCCGGATTGCGCCTTCACACCGCCGCCATTTCCCGTCCCGGTTCTAATACTGATCGGCGAAGCAGACGATTGGACCCCCGCGAGACTCTGTGAGAATTTGGCAGAACGTTACCAATCCGATGCGCCGCTTGAGCTGAAGGTCTATCCGGGCGCGCTTCACGGGTTCGACAATGTCTCGAATGCTCTCACTTACCTACCCGATGTGTCGAATGTGCACGCTAAGGGCCGGCGTGGCGCAACGATTGGTGGTAGTAGTCGCACAACAGAGCGAGCCAAGGCCGACGTGGAACAATTTCTCCGCACCTATATGCCACGCTAAACTCAAGCTGGCGGCCACCGCTACCGGGCGATAACCGTGTAGGTGTAGGACGTACCGTCACCGCTCTCGAGATCATCGGGGTCCTTCAACAACGCAAAAGTCGGCCGATACTTGCCCGTTTGATTCGCCGTTTGGAAAGCCACCTGCATGATCGCGCCGCCAAACCGTTTGCCGGCGCGTTCGGAAAACGTACTGGTCGCCTGCGACAGCACCGGCGCACCATCGGTCTCCCAAGAGCGAACGTCTGCACCCTTGAGGTCGCCCGAGATAACCCCGCCGATGATCTGATCCTTGCGCGGATCCAATTGGCCGTCACCGTCCCTATCTTTGAGTATCAGCCCGCTGTCATAGCGCGCGATATCCGCTGGGACAGAGAAATTCATCTCTTTCAATTGGTTTGCCGACAGAATACCGGCGCCGACAATGCCTTCGTTCGATTCCGGCGTACCGTCTGACTTTTCAAACAGCATGAAGGTCAGCGGCACGGTATTCTCGAACTTGCCTGGCGTACCCCCCGCCGGAACACGCTGCCAGTTATGGTTCTGGCCTTTATGAAGAAAGTTGTTGGGATGAATTTGCGGGCGCGGCGAATCCCAAAATTCCACCTCGGCGCTTCCGCTCGCGAGCACCTTGCCATCGGCATCGACGATGCGGACCGCGACCGAACCCTTGTCACCACGGTTGGTGAAAGCGATGGCGCCAAGCCCGATATGGAACACCTTGAGCCCAATGTTCGGGATTGGATCGAGTTTCTGCACCGTTGCGCGCGGCAACAGCTTGTCTGGTGGCAGCCCCGCTGGAGTCGACGCCGTGAGGACAAAGATATTGGGGTTCGCCCCTTCGTGCGAGCCGTAGCCGAGGCCCTTCGACGACAAGCCGTGCTGGGGCGTACCTGAGACCATGTGTACCGCCGCCGCATCCATCGCTACTGCGGGATCGCGGGTGAAGCCCCCACCCATCTCAACCTCGATGCTACCGCCGGGTGGAATACCGAAACCGGGAATCTCCGGGTTGAAAAACTCGATTCCCTCAGCTTCCGGCTTCTGCAAATAGACATTAAGCGCCGCGTAGCCATCGCGGACCAAGCCCGCCGAATTCAGCGGAGAATTAACGACCTTGGCGACAATGCCATCTGCCGCGGAAGGCGGCGCGCTCAAGACTGTGCCCACCAGCAACGCGGCGGTGAAGGCGACGAACGGACGGCTTTTCTTGAGATATCGCATGGAGCCTCGCAACGATCAGACTTCGAAATAACAGATACCAGCGAAGTCTAATCGATTGGGCGGCCCAATTTTGGCGATGTGACTAAATTGTGATTTCGATCAAGCAGCGGCGCCGGAAAATTCAAGGATATCTAAACCGGCATTGCGGTCGAGAAGATAGATCAAGCCGCGGTCGTCAACGCACACGTCGTTGCTCTGCGGCGTTTTGAAACCGCTGCGCGGCGCTGGAATATAGGAGCCGGTCTCGACGGGATTGAACGGATCGGCGACATCGACAATCCGCAAACCACCAGAAAACCACGTGCAGTAAACAACAGTACCCGTGATCTCCTCGTGGAACTGATGGGCGCCGAACCGTTCGCCCGCCGAGGCCCAAGGCGAATCGAGTTCGGACACATGAAACGAGGACATCGCTTTGATATCCGCGAAGTCGGTGATGTCGAACACCCACAGATTAGCCGGCGCCTGACCGGGAATGCGTTTGTGCTCCTCGTCAATCACGACCGCAACACGTCTACCGTCTATCGACTGAGGTAAGGGCAGAATAGTATGCGTCGGTTCTTTGAACGGCGGGTGATAGTTGTGCTTGGCAACCGTGCGGGGTGCGGTGATGTCGGATACGTCGATAACCCGGAAGCCGGCGTGCCAGACCGCCGCCCATAGTTCATCGCCCACCCGGAGCGCGTGATGCAGCCGGTTACGATAGCCTTGCCAGCTTGGCGTCTCACCGCCGGCGACATGCTGGCCGGGCATCCACCAGCGCGACACTTCCTGCGGATTGGCAGGGTCAGCTAGATCGTAGATCACCAGAATATTACCGAGGTAGCCTTCCATCTCGGTGGAGATGTAGGCGTAGTTCTGGTCCATATCGAAGCGGTGGGTGCCGAACCCGTGGGTGCGTACATGGGCGATCTCGCGCGGGGCGGATTTGTCGGCGATATCCCAGACCTTAAAACCGCCATCGCGGTAGCCGCGTGTCTTGGCCTCTTCCAGCACGGCAATGTCCGCCTCGGCGACACCGAGCGCATCCGCGATCGCGGCGTCGGTGGGGTCCGTGTCGGCCACCGTCAGCCCTTGGCGAATTTCGGGTATGCGGTCGGCGAGGCGCAGAAAATGCCGATTATTCTGCTCCACATTGGTGATCATCAGATCGCCAGCCACACGCACCTTATGGGTGTGGGAATAGGGTCCATCGGTGGGTATTTCGGCAACCACCGCGGGAGCCGCCGGGTCAGATACATCAATGATCGTCGTGCCGTGGGGCGGTTTCATATGTCCGACAAAGGCGTAGTTGCCCTGCACCACGACCTGTCCGCCGCCGGGAATATCCAGGCTGCCGATCCGCCGAACCCTGTCGGCCACGCAACCGTCGCTATCAATTGTCATCGCGCACACACTCCTTCGCAACGGCGGCTTACATGGATCCCTGACGACGCCGGTCGCGGAGATGATCCAGCACGTAGGGCAGCGCGATCGTGACCACCAACGCCGCCCACAACACATTGCCGATGTTCGACGAGAAGAGCACTGTGAGATCGCCGTTCGCCATCCGAATGGCGCGCAGGAAGAAGCCCTCAAGCAACGGCCCCAGGATAATCCCGATCAGGATCGCGGCGACATGATAGTTGGTCCGGCGCGCAACATAGCCGAGGACACCGAACGCCAGGGCGAGTCCCATATCGAAGCCGAACTCGCGGGGCACGAAGGATCCGACCAGTGTGAACGATATGATGACCGGCGCCATGAAGGCGGTCGATACGATGGTGACTTTGGTCATGTAACGCGACAGCGGCAGGATGGTGAAAATCATCAGCAGGTAGGTCACCGCCATGGCCATGAAGATGCCGAAGCCGATCTCGGGCCGTTCGCCAAACAGCTGCGGTCCGAAATTAACCCCGTGGAACTGCAGCACCACCAGCATAATGGCCGCCGTGGCGCCACCCGGCAGCCCAATCACGATCAAGGGCACCAAGGTGCCCGAGGTCACGCCGTTGTTAGCCGACTCCGGCGCGATCAACCCTTCTGGATGTCCCGTGCCGTAAAGCTCGGGCGTTTTGGAGAACGACCGCGACTGCTGATAAGCGACGAACGAAGCGATGCTGGCACCGGCGCCCGGAATAACCCCGATGACCAGACCGATCAGACTGCACCACGTCACATGCCACCACCGCTTGAGGCACATGCGCACGCCCTCGATCGTTGCGCGCCAGCTCGGCTTGGCCATTAGCTCCTTACCGCGGCGGGTGAGGATCGACTCCCCTTCGATCACCAGAAACGCTTCGGAGATGGCGAACAAGCCGACAAGCGCCGGCACCAGCGGGATACCGTCGTACAATTCCAAAAAACCGAACGTGCCGCGGGGCGTTTCATAGACGAAGTCGGTGCCGACCGCGCCGATCATCAGGCCGAACAATCCGGCGATGAGTCCCTTAAGCGTATTCTTGGCGGCGATCGTGGCGATCAGTGAAATGCCGAACAGCATCACAACGATCATCTCGACGCTGTGCATGAAAAAAGCGACCTGAGCGAGCCAGGGCATAGCGATTAAGGCGACGATCGTTGTCAGTAATCCGCCCGCGGTGGAGGCGACGAACGAAATCGCCAGCGCCTGCTGACCGAGCCCGGACCGCGCCATCGGGTATCCGTCGAGCGGTGTCGCTGCCGCCCCAGCAGTTCCCGGAATATTCACCAGTATCGCCGGAATACCCGCCCCCATGCGCGACGAGGCATAGAGCGCGACCATAAAGACGACACCCTGCTCGACCTCCATGGCGAAGGTCAGCGGCAGCAGAATGATAATAGTGTTGGCGGCGCTGAAGCCCGGTATCGCGCCAACGATGAGGCCCAGCAGCATTGCCGGAAGGATGATCCACCAAAACCCCAGCGTGTGAACAAAGAGTTCGAAGAACATTTGGGCCGAAACTTCGACCATCTTACAAAATCCCGCTCATCAGGATTTCGAACGGCCCTTCCGGAAAATTGGTGCCGAAGGCGACGACAAACAGAAAATACCCACCGACCGACAAGATGGTCGCAAGCGACAGCGACAGCTTGACGCGACCACCCCGGTTCAGCAGCAGCATCGCCAACGCCAGGAACAAAAATGTTGTGATGGTGAAGCCGAGAAAAGAAATCACCGCGATGTATCCGACGGTCAGCGCGAATAGCGCTAGCCGCAGTTTCACATAGCTAAGCGGCTCGAACAGCGTATGAAAGCTCCAGTCGCCCTCGCCGCGCGCGACCCAGCGAAACGTCATCGCAATAAAAATCAACACCAGGGCGATCAGAATCGTCCCGATGAAGAACGCGCTGGCCTGCGCGGTCCAGGGCGATTCCAAAATTGTGTAGAAGTAGTAGAGCGTGAACAGCAGAGCGGCGACCGGAATAACCAGCTCCGCCCCCAGCGCCCGTTTCGGGGGCTGACCTGTTTCGGTTTCGTCATGCATGAAAAATACGACGGATCGGGGCGGCAAGATTAACGAACCTGCCGCCCCGCCCGATTCCCTATAGGCCGATTTAGGCCGCTTTGCCGGTCAACAGCGGCTTGAACTTCGAGCCCACTTCCTCAATGCCCTTGAGGTACTTGGCTGTATCGTTCATGTCGCCATAGTTGATGTATTCCCAAATACCTTTGGCCTTGATTACGGCCTCCTTGTACTCAGGATCGGCGAATACCTTGGTGATCGTATCATTGAGAATCTTGAACCGGTCCGGATGATCCTTGATCACGCTGGTGTGGATGCCGAAGGCGCGCGACGACAACATCGGCGGCAAGCTCGTACCGAAATGCTGGTTCATTGTCGGCGCATTGTTCAGACGGTCGGCAGCAACGTTCTGGTCGTTGAATACCAGAAGCGTCCTCAACGCCGCGCCCTTCGCAGCAACCGAACCCGACGTCAGAGTGCCGAGATCCATCTCACCGGTCACCACACCGGCGATGGTATTTTTGCCGCCCGACAGGGGAATCAAATTGAATTGCGCGCCGGTATGCTCGCCGAGCGCCAACAGACCGACCGATGCCGGATGCGCCAGGCGGCTGGTCGACACGTTGAGCGTGCGTTTCTTACCTTCCGCCACCACATCGTCGATGGTCTTGAACGGACTGTCGGCGCGTACAAAGATCGCACCAGGATCTGTGTCGACCCGGGCAAAATAGGTCAGGTCCTCAAGCGCGAACGTCGGCGGCTTCACCACCCAGTTGAGAAACTCGGGGCCCATATTGCCGAACAGTAGATTTTGGCCGTTGGCTTCCTTCTTACCCATATAGAATTCGTAGCCAACCCGGCCCGACGCACCCGGTTTGAAATCGGGTTTGAAGGTCGCATCGAGATATTTCTTCCAGATGCTGGTGAACGCACGCAAATTCCTGTCGGCGCCGCCTCCGGCTCTTGTCGGCACGGTGACGCTAATGTCTCCCTCCGGGAATCCAGCAGCAAAGGCGCTACGGAACGGTAAGCTAGAGGTGGCTGCGGCGCCGAGCGCAGCGGCAGAACCGCCGAGTAGCGCGCGGCGGTCGAACGATTTATCGAATAGGCTCATCAGAGGCCTCCCTTGATGTCTCAACAGTTTATTGTTGTTTTCGAAACTCTAGGGGCCCGAGGGGACAGCGACAACTGTATATAAATCACATTAACATGTGAGGAGATGGAACATCTGAACGGCACACCGGACCGAAACACCGTTCACCCAGTGTAGAGCGGCGCCGGCTGCGTTAGAAACGTATGTAGGACTTGATACGCCATCAGATAATTCTTCTGCTGAAAACTGGCGTGGGAGATTCCCGCCATGACCTTGAACTGCTTGTCGGGATTGGGCAGCAGCCGGAAGAACTCCAGCAGATCATCCATCGACGCGATACCGTCCCACTGGCCGCGCATGACGAGGGTCGGCATGGTTAGCTTTTGCGGGTCAACCACCGGCAGGTTTTCGCACATGTCGACATAGGTGCCGTTGGGAATCGAGTCGTCGAGGGCGCAGATGGCCGCCGCAAAGGCTTCGACGACGCTGTCCTCGGCGCAACCCGGGTGGTCGCGCGAGAATATGGAACGTACAAAATCGAGATCGATCGGCCGCCGGTTCTGTGCCTTGAACTCCGGCAATTTCTTGCGCCGGTTCTCCAAGGTGTGGCTGCCTTTACCGGTCCACACCATTGCATCAAGCGCTAGCCGCGCGACCCGCTCGGGATAGCGCTGAGCGAACAAACCGGCGCGCAGCGCGCCAGATGAAATCCCATACACATGTACCTTATCGACGCCACGAGCCTCGCAGATATAAGCACTAGCGGCAGCGAGGTCATCTGCACCGTTGGAGATGTCGAAGTTCGAATCCCGGTCTTTGTCGGAACGGCCATAGCCCTCCATATCGATGCACCAAGTGTCGAAACCCCGTACAGCGAACCAATTCATTGCCGACGAAAACGGCCGGCCGTCCACGTGCAGGTCGAACGTCGGCTGCGACGCCATCGAAGAGCCGTGAACGAATAGCAAGGTGCCGGCATTATCGGCTAGTGGATTGATAAACTTGCGCCACAGGAACAGGTTGGCGGCGCCCTTCTGAGTCCAATGCTCCTCGCCGACAACATCGGCCTCGCTGTACTCAGCTGACACACTCACATTCTTCCTCCCCGGAGAGGCAGCCAAATCTATCGCGCCACCGCACGGTCAAATCGATGCGCCCGCAAGCGCCTTATACGGAAATCGGTGGAAGTTCACCGACGACGCGCGGCTGTCACCGGAATAGCGGCCGCCCGAAACGTTCCCGCTCTAGGTCACCGTTTTAAACTGGACGACCGAGATCCACATTTTGTCGTTTGAGATATTGCGGAAAAACTCGAGATCGGCCCCCGCATGATCCGCACTCTCGAACGCGCGTAGCGCTTCGATGCTGCCGTCCGGCCGGCTGAGGCATAAGACGTGGATCGGCGTCGGCTCGCCATCGTCACCGGCATCACCGCCACTTCCATTGGACGGGAACAGGGTGACGGGCGACAGCCAAAATTTCTCGTTTGCGATCTTTTCCGACAACGCACAATCGGCAGCGGCGAATTGTTCGTTCTCGTAAATCCGCAGCGCTTCCATAGCACCCGTCTTCGTGCGCCCACACAACGCGATAACAGCTTTGGTTCCATCGACCAGCAACTGCTGGCTCAAGTCAGGCACATCAACCCCAGGCTGTGCTTCGCCTGTTCCGTTGTTGTCCGACAACGGCGCCGCGGCGGCTACTCCAGAACCCTGGCTCGGGGTTTGCTCTTCCTGCATTTCGGGCTTTTCCTTCTCACTATCTTCCACCCTCGGCGAGGGTACTGGAGGCGTCGAACTATCTACCGGAGCGGCTGGGCTGCCGCCTTTATCTTGCGCTGCCGACGCCGCAGCGATAACGGCATTCACGTCGAGATTTAACGAATCGCATAGGGCTTCGATCGGCTCTAGGTCTACATGCTCTCCGGGCGCTTCGGTGTCGGCGACAACGCAGGCGATCCGCGCCAAGAGCTCCGCCTCGTCGGAGGAGCCGGCTCCCTTACGCGCAACTTCCAGCGCACGCGAGCGCGCCTTGCGCGGGCTTACGCGAAACTCTTCGACGAACCGGTCAAAGGTTTCGACAAACTCACTGGTATCGAAAATTTTCAGATCAGGGAGGTTATCGAGAATATGATCGATGCGAACCCGCGTGGCGAAACTGACCTTTCCGTCGGGCGCGCCAACAAGCGCACAAACAGCGATTGTTGCCTCCCAAAATGCCCGGCGTTGATGGCGGCCCATACCCTGGCGCAGTGCTTCCAACATCGAAGCGCACCTTACTCTTAATTATGTTTCCGTTTGACGTGTCAGCGTACTGCAACCGCCGGTCTCTGAAAACTGCAACAGACCCTAAAATTTGGCGAGTTACCCACGAATTCCATTATTTTCCAGCACTTTCGAGCCCTGTTCGAGTAGAGCGCACATCATGACTGTCAAAAATTTTCATTTGCCATTCGTCGTCAGTGACGCGTGACATTTCACGACGTCGGGCGAAACGCAAATTCCATGTTTCGGCAATGTGGCGGCACAATCGGTCAACTTCACTTAACTGTGAAATCAATAAATATCCGCGATGCAGCCTTTGAGCCGTCAGGCGCATTTGCATTTTTTTATTACGCCTCTTTTTCCAACTTTGTGTCGTTCGCGACTCACAAGAAATAGAATAGATTTTATCCTTAACGAGACTATTTGACTCGATACGCGGGCGGTTTTGAATCCGTCGCACCGAGTTTGAATACTCAAGATTTCTGCGATCCTTCTGCGACGGGCTGAACCGCTAAAACGTGGCTTAGAGCGAGACCACGACGCACGCCCTGAACCCGGAATTTGGCGCGAAAGGAATCGCTGGCGATCGATGTTTGCAAGACCGATCAGAACTCCCCGAAAAAAAATTTTCGCCGGAGCCATGACCGCAACCAGCACAGCTGATGCATACATGAGAACGCCAGCATCTGCGGCCACCAGCTCACCAGCGCAAACCGGGTTGTTTCGATTTGACGCCCGCCGACCGGCGCCGCCGGTAACTAAGGTTAATCGGCTGTTAACCATATGCAGGGCAGAGTCGAAATTAGTGAGCCGTATTCCAGTTTCAACTCGAGGAGGTTCCAGATGACCGCCCTAGCCGATACCGCACTCGTCGACGACGTGTTCGATCTTTTCTCAGAAATTTACGAACAAGAAAAACGCGAAGACTTCAGCCTGCAGGAATATCTTGAAGCCTGCCGCGACGATCCGACACTTTATGCAGGTGTCGCCGAACGCATGATTGCCGCCATTGGTGAGCCAAACATCATCGACACCAGTGCCGATCAACAGCTCGGGCGAATCTTTCTCAATCGAACCATCAAGATCTATCCGTCGTTCAACGGTTTCCATGGCATGGAAGACACGATCCAGCGGATCGTCGGCTTCTTCCAGTACGCGGCTCAAGGTCTCGAAGAACGCAAACAAATTCTCTATCTGCTGGGACCGGTCGGCGGCGGCAAATCCTCCTTGGCCGAGCGCTTAAAGACCCTCATCGAAACTCAGCCGATTTACGTTTTAAAAGCGGGCGACGAAATCAGCCCAATCCTGGAATCGCCGCTCGGTCTGTTCAACCCGGAACAGATGGGCGAGCTGCTCGATAGCAAATACGGCATCTCCCCACGGCGCCTCACTGGCCTGATCTCACCATGGGCAATCAAACGCCTCGACGAATTCGGTGGCGACGTTTCTCAGTTCTCGGTAGTCAAGCTGCAACCCTCGAAGCTGCGCCAGATCGCGGTCGCCAAGACCGAGCCTGGCGATGAGAACAATCAGGACATCTCGACGCTGGTCGGCAAGATCGACATTCGCAAGCTCGAGCATTTCAGCCAGAACGATCCCGACGCCTACAGCTACTCCGGCGGGCTCAACCGCACGACCCAAGGCATGCTCGAATTCGTCGAGATGTTTAAGGCCCCCATCAAGGTCTTGCATCCGCTGCTGACAGCCACGCAGGAAGGCAACTATGTCGGCACCGAAAATCTCGGCGTCTTCCCGTTCCAAGGCATGATCCTCGCCCACTCCAACGAATCCGAGTGGGAGCAGTTCAAGAACAACAAGAACAACGAAGCCTTCCTCGACCGCATTTGCGTCATCAAAGTGCCGTACTGCTTGCGCGCCAGCGAGGAGGCCAAAATCTACGAGAAGCTTCTCGAAAGCAGCGACCTCGGCGACGTTCCCCGGGCGCCGGAGGTATTGGAGATACTGAGCCGGTTCTCGGTTCTCTCGCGCCTGAACGAGCACGAAACCTCGTCGCTGTATTCCAAGATGCGTATTTATGACGGTGAAAATCTGAAGGACACCGATCCCAAAGCGAAGTCGATCCAGGAATATCGCGACGTCGCGGGTGTCGACGAAGGCATGACCGGAATCAGTACCCGCTTCGCCTTCAAAGTGCTCTCCGAGACCTTCAACTACGACACCGAGGAAATCGCCGCCGATCCGGTTCACCTTATGTATGTTCTTGAACAGGCCACGCGGCGCGAGCAGTTCCCGAAGGAAACCGAGGACCGCTATCTCGAGTTCATTAAGTCGGAGATCGCGCCCCGCTACGCGGAGTTCATCGGCAACGAGATCCAGAAAGCCTATATCGAATCCTATACGGAATATGGGCAGAACCTGTTCGACCGCTACATCAACTACGCCGATGCGTGGATCGAGGAGCAGGATTACAAGGATCCCGACACCGGCCAGGTGTTCGACCGCCAAGTTCTCGACGCCGAGCTTTCAAAGATTGAAAAGCCCGCCGGCATCGCCAATCCGAAGGACTTCCGCAACGAAGTCGTTAAGTTCGCCCTGCGCACACGGGCCAATAACAATGGCAAGAACCCGGCATGGTCGAGCTACGAGAAAATCCGCGAGGTGATCGAGAAGCGCATGTTCAGCCAGGTCGAGGACCTGCTGCCGATCATCAGCTTCGGTACGAAGAAGGATAGCAAGACCGACAAGCAGCACGCCGAGTTCGTGCAGCGGATGGTCGATCGCGGCTACACCGAGCGTCAGGTGCGGCGCCTCGTCGAGTGGTACATGCGGGTCAATAAAGCAGGCTAATCGCGCGTGAGCTGCAAAAATGATCCATCTTATCGATCGGCGTCTCAATCCCCAGGGCAAGAGCCTCGGCAATCGCCAGCGGTTCTTGCGGCGGGCCCGCCGACAGATCAAAGAAGCCGTCGACAAAGCGGTTAACGAGCGCGACGTCGCCGATGCCGGAGCTGGCGGCAAGATCTCGATACCGTCGAAGGGAATTACGGAGCCTCGCTTCCGCCATTCCAACTCCAGCGGCGACCATGAGCGAGTGTTCCCCGGTAACCACGACTATGTTCCCGGCGATAAGATTCCCAAGCCGCCGAAAGGCGGCGGCGAGGGCGGCGGTAAGGAAGCCTCGGAGGATGGTGAAGGCGCCGACGAGTTCGTCTTTTCGCTATCGCGCAGCGAGTTTCTCGACATCTTATTCGAGGATTTGGAACTCCCCGACCTGGTCAAAGCATCGCTGAAGGAGACATTCGCGGTTAAGCCTCGCCGGGCTGGCTACAGCAACTATGGCACAACGCCAAACTTGAACGTCTTACGCACCATGCGAAACAGCATGGGACGCCGCATGGTGCTCAATCGGCCAAGAACAGCGGCCATCCAAGAGCTGGAAGACGAATGGGAAGAGCTTAAGGCCAAGGACGACCTTGACGCCCGCGAGCGGCTTCGCATCACCGAGTTATTCAACGAGATCGAAGACCTCAAACGCCGGCAGCGCGCGATCCCCTATATCGATCCCGTCGACATCCGCTACAACCGCTTCGACCCCCACCCGGAACCGAAGACCAAGGCCGTCATGTTCTGCCTGATGGACGTGTCGGGGTCGATGGGTCAGCACGAAAAAGACCTCGCGAAACGCTTCTTTATCCTGCTCCATCTTTTCCTGCAGCGGAAATACGAGCGCGTCGAGCTGGTCTTCATCCGCCACACCCACGTCGCCCAAGAGGTCGACGAGCAAACCTTCTTCTACAGTCAGGAATCCGGCGGCACGAAAGTGAGCACCGCCCTGGTGGAAATGCAGGAGATCATCAGCCAGCGCTTCCCGGTATCGGAATGGAACATCTACGCCGCGCAGGCCTCCGACGGCGACAATATCGCCAACGATACCGGATACTGCGTCGAGCTCCTCGAGAACGAGTTATTGCCGGTCTGTCAGTTCTACGCCTATGTCGAAATTCTGACCGAGCAGGAAGTCAGCCGCTATGCCGGCACTTCCAACGGCAAAGAATTGTGGCGCGGCTATCGGGCGGTGGTCGATGAATCGTCGAAGTTTTCGATGAAGCACATCGCCAAACGCAGCGACATCTATCCGGTGTTCCGCGAGCTCTTCTCCAAAAACGATGCCAAGGATCGGGTGGCATGACCGCAACCGCCAAAGCACGCACCGCGGCCAAGAGCCGTAAGCGCCGGCCAAAGTACCTGTTCGAGGGCGCGGAGTGGGATTTTGCGACCTTGCAGCGCACCTTCGAGGCAATCGAGAAAATTGCGCTCGAAGACCTGGGCTTGGACGTGTATCCCAATCAAATCGAGATCATATCGTCTGAACAAATGCTCGACGCCTATTGCTCGATCGGCATGCCGCTGATGTACGAGCACTGGTCGTTCGGCAAGCGCTTCATTCACGACGAGGAGCGCTACCGTAAGGGCTATGCGGGACTGGCCTACGAGATCGTCATCAATTCCAGCCCCTGCATCAGCTACTGCATGGAAGAAAACACCATGGCCATCCAGGCGCTGGTGATGGCGCACGCGGCTTTCGGCCACAATCACTTCTTCAAGAACAATTACCTGTTCAAGCAATGGACCGATGCCGAGGCGATCCTCGATTATCTCGACTTCGCCAAGCACTATGTCGCCGAATGCGAAGAACGCCACGGCATAGCGGAGGTCGAGGCCATCCTCGACGCCGCACATGCGCTCATGGACCAGAGCGTTTTCCGGTATCGCCGTCCGTCGAAACTAAGGGCGAGCGAAGAAAAAGAGCGCCAACGGGCACATCAGGAACACGACGAAAGATCTTACCGCGAGTTGTGGCGAACCCTGCCGGCCGTTGAAGATGGCGACCTGCCGGACGAGGCCGAATGCGAGCTGCAACGGCGCAAGGCACAGCTCAACTTGCCGGAAGAAAACATTCTGTATTTCCTCGAGAAAAACAGCCCGGTGCTCGAAGACTGGCAGCGCGAGTTACTGCGCATCGTGCGCAACACCGCCCAGTATTTTTATCCGCAAAAGCAAACCAAAATGATGAACGAAGGCTGCGCAACCTTCGTCCACTATTACATCGTCAATGAGCTTTACGATCAGGGCCTGATCACCGAGGGCACGCTGCTCGAGATTCTGCACAGCCACTCCAACGTGGTCTTTCAGCCCGATTTCGACGACCGGCGGTTCAGCGGGCTCAACCCCTATGCTTTGGGGTTTGCCATGATGCAGGACATCAAACGCATCTGCGAGGATCCGACCGACGAAGACCGTGAGTGGTTTCCGGACATCGCAGGTAACGACGATTGGCGATCGACCCTGAAAGAAATTTGGGCGGACTACCGGGATGAATCCTTCGTCCTTCAGTATCTCAGCCCGCGGCTAATCCGCGAATTCAAGCTGTTTTTGCTGTCCGACAAATCTTCACAACGTCACATCTCGGTCGACGCAATCCACAACGAGCGCGGTTACGAAGAGGTCCGCAAGGCTCTGGCCCAAAGCTACGACGTGAGCGCGATGGAACCCGACATTCAGATCGTCGATGTCGATCTGCGCGGCGACCGCGAACTGGTGATCCGGCACAGCGTTCAAGATGGCGTGGTATTAGATGAAAAAACCCGCGTTGATGTGCTCGACTATGTTCGCAGCCTGTGGGGATACGCCGTACGCCTGGAGGGGATCGACCTGGCCACCGGCCGCAACCCCTACACCGAACGCGTCGAAGGCCCAGGTAAAAAAGACAAAAAGGACAAGGACTGACAAAGTCCGATAGCGCAAGCGGCGAACATTCAGTTCGTCTGCTAACGCAATCGATCACTAACCCGCGAATTGGGTTTGGTGCGGTCGTCATTGCGCAATATTACAAATTCCGCCAGGCTAATTGTTCAGCTACACTCCCACGGTGCTCGCGTCTGTCGAGACAAAGAACACTGAAAAAGCCCAGGTTAAAATGGCTTGAATTGGGGAGGAACAAATGCCGACAAAATCAGTCATCGACGACATCATTATCGAACGCGATCTACCCGTCCGAATGGATGACGGCGAAGTATTGCGGGTGGATGTTTACCGGCCCAAAACCAACAAAAAAGTGCCGGTCGTTATGGCGGGGGGACCATACGGCAAGGGTGTCAAATATCAGGAACACTACAAGCCGCTGTGGGAATCTTTGTTGAAGATGCACCCGAACGTTTTGGAGGGTTCTAAGCATCGCTGGTTGACGTGGGAGACGGTCGATCCGGAAATCTGGGTACCGTGGGGCTATGCTTGCGTGCGTCTAGACTCGCGCGGCGCCGGTCGATCGCCCGGTTATCTCGATATCTTCTCGCCGCGCGAGACCGAAGACTTCGCGCAGGCGATCAACTGGGCAGGCGATCAGAAATGGTCGAATGGGCGCGTTGGTCTCAACGGTGTCTCCTACTACGCCATCAACCAGTGGCAAGTGGCCGCCCTGCAGCCGCGCCGCCTGAAAGCGATGATCCCGTGGGAAGGCGCCGCCGACCACTACCGTGACTGGGCCCGGCATGGCGGCATCCTGTCCAACAAGTTCATGGAAATCTGGTATCCGCGCCAGGTTGAGGCCGTGCAGCACGGCTACCCTAAAGGCCCGCGCGACCACTGGATGAAAACCCGCTCGACCGGCCCCGCGCGCCTGAGCGCCGACGAGCTGGCCGAGAACCGGGCCGATACGCTGGAGAACTTCCGTGTGCGCGAGATGGACGACGACTGGTACCGCTCGCGCTCGCCCGACTGGTCGAAGGTCAAGGTGCCCTTTATCAGCCCGGCGAGTTGGGCCGGGTTCGGGCTGCATCCGCGCGGCAACTTCGAGGCCTACACGCAAGCGGCCTCGAAAGAGAAGTGGCTCGAAGGCCATCCCGGCCGCCACGAGGAATGGTTCTATCTGCCCTATGGGATGGAGTTGCAGAAGCGCTTCTTCGACTACTACCTAAAAGGCGAAAAGAACGGCTGGAACCGCGAACCCAAAGTATGGATCAACTTGCGCCGTCCGTTCTCGAAAGAGTTCGAACTACGCAAGGAAGGCGCCTGGCCGTTGCGCGGCACCAAATGGACCAAGCTCTATCTCAATGCGGGCGGCAAGGGGAAACTCGACTGGAAAGCGCCCAAGGGCAAAGCCAAGAAGGGCTTCCGCGCCCTCACCCGCGGCGTTACCTGGATGTCGCCGCCGCTCAAAAAGGAAACCGAGATCACCGGGCCATTGGCGGCGAAGCTGTTCGTCTCGTCGTCAACGGCAGATTGCGATCTGTTCGTCACCATGCAGGCCTTCGCACCGAACGGGCGCGAAGTCCACTTCCAAGGCACGGTCGATCCCAAGACGCCGCTTGCCCAGGGCTGGTTGCGCGCCTCGCACCGCAAGCTCGACACCAAGCTGTCGAAGCCATGGCGCCCCTACCACACCCATGACGACAAGCAGATGCTGACGCCGGGCAAGGTGTACGAGGTCGATGTGGAGATTTGGCCGCAGTGCATCGTGCTGCCCAAAGGCTACCGCATCGCGCTCAACATCTCGGGGCAGGACTACGACCGGCCGGGACCGGCGGTCGATGCCTACGTGCCGTCGCGCGGTTCGGGGCCGTTCTTGCACGATCACCCGACCGACCGGCCGAAGGAGATCTTCGGCGGCACGACGACGATCCACACCGGCAAAGGCCAGGAATCGCACCTGCTGCTGCCAGTGATCCCGCCGCGCAAGAGCAAAACCGTTGCGCATGACGGCAACGATGCGAGCGTCGCCAGCTAGGCGCGGTTCAGCTAAGCATCATTTTTGACGATACCGGCGCGGGGCCCTTTAGGCCCCGCGTTCGGTTGAGTCCGCGACCTCAAGCAGAATCCGCACGATGTCGTCCGACGCCGTGATCATGGCGTCGTGGCTGGTGTCGAGAACCTCCGCCCGCCAATTGGGATCGGCCTCGGCCTCCGCCAGATACCGGTCGAAGGTCGTATTCGGATAGCCGGTCGCGCGGATATAGGTACGGTTGGTGATCGCCTCGTGGGCGTCGGTCAAACGCGCCTTGTCTTGAAATGTCTTGGCCGATTGATCTGTCATCTTCGCCGTTATCCATGCCGCATCGGCCGGATCGGTCACGCCGATGAGGTCCGGGGCCGGCGGCGGCATGCGCCACGCATCGTCGGACTCGGCGAGCTCCTTCTCGATCATCTCGCGCCGCCAGTCGGGCAACAGATCGTTCTGGGCTACCCCGTCGGCGGCGATGAAAGCGTTTTGGTAGACCAACGCGGCGATACGCTCGGGCATGCGATCGGCAACGCTGGTTGTCACCATCCCGGCATAGCTGGCGGCGACAAGAATCACGTCTTTGAGGTCTTCCCACTCAAGCACATTGGCGATGTCGGTGACGTTGGTCTCGAGCCCCACATTGGGCGACAGTTGGTGGCTGCGCTCGCCAAAACCGGTCATGGTCGGCGTGTAGACATCGTGGCCGGCATCGCGCAGTCGCGGCGCGACCCGCGCCCAACACCATCCTCCATGCCACGCGCCATGTACTAAAACGAACGTCGCCATTTCTGTCTCCTACCCGGAATTTGTTGCTATGGTTGGTGGCGAGTATAGGCCAAACGGCCAGGACGCAGGGGGTATCATGCAACTGGAAGGCAAAACGGTCATCGTCACCGGGGGCGGCCGTGGCTTGGGCCGCGCCTACAGCGAGGCGCTCGCGCGGGAAGGCGCCTCAGTCGTCGCCGCCGACATTCGCGACACGGCAGATACTGTTTCGGCGATCGAAGACGCCGGTGGCAAGGCGATCGGTCTCACACTCGATGTTGCCGACATGGCGAGTTGCCAAGCCATGGCCGAGCAAGCAGTGGCACAATTCGGGCGCATCGATGCGTTGGTCAACAATGCCGCTCTCTACGGTGACATTTCCGGCGGACGGTTCGATCAGCTAAGCGAGGACCAGTGGGACCGCGTGATGACCGTGAACGTCAAAGGGATCTGGCAGTGCTGCAAGGCCTGCGTGCCGGCGATGCGCGAAGCCGGCGGCGGTTCGATCGTCAATATCTCGTCCCTCGCCGCCACCTATGGCATGCCCTACGCGCTCGACTACGCAACGTCGAAGGCCGCCGTTATCGGCCTCACCCGCAGCCTAGCGCGCGAGCTCGGCCGCGATTGGATCCGTGTCAACGCCGTCGCCCCGAGCGCGGTTTTAACCGAAGGCACCGACGAGTTCATGGGCGAGAAACGCGACAGGGCGCTCGAAGTCATCGCCGCGGGCCAGAGCCTGCAGAGCAACCTGGAGACCGGCGACATGACCGGCACCATCATTTATCTGGCGTCGGACGCCAGTAAGTTCGTCACCGGCCAAACCCTCATGGTCGATGGCGGAACGGTGATGCTATAGGACACCGCTGGCCTGGCAATCGAAGAACGGGTTTCAACTAAGCCATGAGCGGGATCGTCATCGGCGCCGTTTTGCTCGGCGCCCTCCTCCATGCGTCGTGGAACGCCCTGGTAAAGGCGGGCGGCGACCGCTGGCTGACGCCGGCGCTCATCGCCGGTTTCTCCGCGTTGTTCGGGCTTGCCGTGATCCCCTTCCTGCCGTTTCCCCAATCTCACCATTGGCCGTGGATTATCGCGTCCGGGCTTCTTCACCTCACTTATTTTACCCTCTTGGTCATCGCCTATGGTCATGGCGATTTCGGCCGGGTCTATCCGATCGCGCGCGGCACGGCGCCGTTACTGGTGTTCGCCGCTGCCGGACCGTTCCTGGGCGAATCTCTATCCGTCGGTACGGCCATCGCCGTGACGGTCATCGCTATCGGTGTGATGAGTCTCGCGTGGGAACGCGGCCTGTTGACCGGCGGTCACGGTAAGGCTGTCGTTTATGCGCTGCTCACCGGGACAGCTATCGCCGGATATTCGCTGGTCGACGCAGCGGGGATACGCGTCATGGCGGCCGACTACTCGACCGCGACCTTCGTCTATCTCGCCTGGATCATGATCGTTGCCTGCGTTCCATTTTTCGCAGTTGTCGCCTATGTCCGATGGAGTCAGATCGGGCCCTACTTACGCACCTACGGCAAACGCGGCATCGGCGGATCGGTCTTCGCCTTAGCCAGCTACGCCTTGATCTTATGGGCGTTCACCCAGGCGCCAGCGGCACCAGTAGCCGCAGTGCGCGAGACCGGCGTGATTTTCGCGGCCCTGATCGCTACGCTGGTTCTCGGCGAATCGTTCGGCAAGCGCCGTGTGCCGGCCGCTATTCTGGTGGCTGCCGGCGCAGCCGGTCTTCACTTGGCAACCTAGTCCGCCCAACCAACCAACAGCCGCCTTGACCGGCGAGCATTCTCAGTTTAGTTTATCATTTGATAAACTAAATGCTTGGCCTGAACATGGCTCAAAACAGCGACCCATTGGCGAGCGACCGCCGACAACGCCTGTCACCCGCCGAGCGCGAGCGCCATATCGTCGACGGCGCCATCCAGTTCTTTGCCGAAGTGGGTTTCTCCGGACAGACGCGCGAACTTGCGCAGCGCCTCGGCGTCACGCAACCGCTGCTCTACCGGTACTTCCCCACCAAGCAAGACCTGATCGAGCGGGTCTATGAGGAACTTTTTGTTGGCCGCTGGAAACCCGAATGGACCGGCCTCATTACCGACCGGTCGCGCCCTCTGCGCGAACGTTTGATCGAGTTCTACCGCGCCTATGCCAGCGATGCCCTGACTTACGAATGGATTCGGATCTATACGTTTGCCGGGCTGGCGGGCGAGAACATCAATCGGCGTTATATCGAACTGCTTAAGGCGAGCTTATTGGCACCAGTTTGTTTGGAGATCCGCGCGACGGTCGGCGCGCCACCGCCGGACGAAGCCCCCCTTAGCAGCCGCGAACTTGAAGCCGCATGGCATATCCATGCCGCGGTGTTCTACTATTTCGTCCGCAAGTACATTTACGAAAGCGAGGTAGAGCCCGACCTCGAAGCCTTCATCACCGACGCCGTTGACCGGACGCTGGACGGTGCGCTCGCAGTCGCTCAGCAAATGGCCGGGGCGAAACAGATGGTACCAGCACAATAGATCAAAGAGACAATATAATTTATCGCTCGAAAAATAACCTTGACAGACCGCAAACAGCGCCATAGTTTATCGATTGATAAATTAAAGAACGCGCCAGAATAGGGAGAACGTTATGGGTGCCGACCCGTCGTTGAAAATCTTCGATTACCGCACCGTCGACAAAGCCGACGAGTTCGAGGGTATACCGATCCTCGATGCCGGCCCCTATCTCGCGGGCGAGCCCGGCGCTGCGCAGGCGTTGGCTGAGAATATCCGTTTCATCCAAGAAACCATCGGCTTCTACGTGATCATCAATCACGGTGTACCGCGCGAGCTTATGGACAACGCCTACGCCGCTCTGAAACGTTTCTTTGCCCGTCCGGCAGAAGAGAAACTGAAACTCAAGTTCGGTGAAAAATCGGTTGGCTATATCGCGCCCAAATCGACCGTATATGTGACCTCCAAGATTAACGAGAATACAAAGCAAGACCTCAATGAAACGCTGGTCTTGGCACTCGAACGCCCGGACGATCATCCGTATCTCGAACAGGGCCTGCGGTTCGTTGGCCCCAATCCTTGGCCTGAAAACGTACCGGGCTTCCGCGAGCCCATTGTTGAGTTTCAGCAAGCAATCGCCGCCCTGGGCCGAAAGATGGTGCCGCTATACGCGCTGGCGCTGGAGAAACCGGTGGACTTTTTCGACCGTTATTTTGAAGAGCCGATCATGTGGACGCGAAACGCCCACTATCCGGCCGTCGAGCCTGAAGAAAACCAGTTCGGCATCTCGCCCCACAGCGACCATAGCTTTTTGACGTTGCTGCCATTGTCCGATGTGCCGGGTCTGCAAGTGTTGACTCAAAGCGGCAAATGGCTGCCGGCCGATCCGGTGGCCAACGGCATTATCGTCAACACCGGCGAATTCCTGAATCGCTGGACCAACGACAGGTTCATCGCATCACCGCACCGTGTGGTGCCGCCAGAACGCGACCGCTATTCGATGGCGACGTTCTTCAACCCGGCGCCGGATACGGTCGCCGAACCCTTGGACACCTGCACCGGTCCCGATAACCCGCCGAAATACGACCCAGTTACTCTGCTGGACTATGTCTGCTGGTACATCGATCGAAACTACTCGACCGACTTCGGCGGTAAGCAGGAAGGCATCACGCCAGATACAAAACTGAGCGCGTAACCCCGCTTCTAATCAGCCAAGATTAGCAGAGGCAAGGTGTTTCGATGATTCTTCTTAAAGGCGGATCTGTTGTTACGATGGACCCCGCTATCCAAGACATGGACGGTGGAGATGTTTTGATCGACGGCGATAAAATTGCCGCGGTCGGCCCGGGTCTTTCGCCAAATGAAGACACCGAGGTGATCGATGCGTCTTCGATGATCGTTATGCCGGGCCTGGTGAACGCCCATATTCATACCTGGCAAACCGGCCTGCGTGGCCTCGCCGGGAACTGGACCGGGAAGAATTACTTTCGCGCAATCCATGCCGGTCTGGCGACATTCTTTAAACCTGAAGACATCTATATCGCCAACTTGGTCGGTGCGCTAAACCAGGTCAATTCCGGCGTCACCACAATCGTGGATTGGCACCACAATAATCCCACACCCGACCATTCAGACGCCGCTATCGAGGGGTTGGAAGAAGCCGGTATACGCGCGCTATTTCTCCACGGCTCCGCCAAGCCCGATGCCAAACCGGGCCAGAAACACCACAGCGAAATCCCCATGCCACGCAGCGAAGTGGAACGGCTCCGCAAAGGCCGATTCGCGAGCGACGATGGCTTGCTGTCGATGGGCCTTGCGGTTCTGGGCCCGCAAATGTCGGTGAACGACGTGGTGCTCGAAGATTTCCGGCTTGCACGCGAGTTCGATTTGATCGCCAGCCTCCATCATTCGGGGGCCGAGATGGTTGCGCCGCAAGGCTACGAAGCTGCGGCGGAAGCAGGGCTTATTTCCAATAAGATCAACATTGTCCACGGCAACGCACTCAGCGACGCGCACCTGAAACTTCTGGTCGACCACAATGCGACATTTGCGGTTACCGCCGAAGTTGAAATGCAGATGGCCTACGGCGACCCGCTGACCGGCAAGCTTAGAGAATATGGGGTGCCCGTGGCGATCGGCAGCGACGTCGAATGCGTGTACGCCCCCGATATGTTTGCCGTGATGCGCACGACGCTACAAGTTGAGCGCCATCAGCACAGCATGCGCGACGTCGAGCGAACCGGTGAAAAGCCCTTCCCCATTCCAATCACGACCGCCGAAGCCCTAGGCTGGGCAACGATGGATGGCGCCAAGATAGCACATCTCGATCACGCTATCGGGTCACTAACCCCTGGAAAACAGGCGGACATCACCCTGCTTCGCAAAACTGACCTGAATCTCGCCGCGGCTACCAACGCAACCAATGCAATTGTGA
Organism: Alphaproteobacteria bacterium; assembly: GCA_965267185.1. Lineage (GTDB taxonomy): Bacteria > Pseudomonadota > Alphaproteobacteria > UBA6615 > UBA6615. The sequence goes on from OZ253937.1 coordinate 2,680,541, forward strand.
TGCATGCCAATCCCGGAAACGTGGATACGGTCTTGATAGCCGGGAACGTCGTAAAGCGGGACGGGCGAATTCAATTCGACGGCATCGACGCTAAAACAGCAGCGTTAGTCGAATCGTCCACGCGGATTGTCGAGGAGTTTAAAGCTAAGGCACCCACCGCCGAGTATCTGTAGCGAACGTCGCTCGCACTCAACCCGTATCGGCAACCAGGCCCACAGCTTCGATTCCGGCGACGGCGCAGGCCTCGTCGCGATCCGACACGTCACCGGTCACGCCAACCGCACCGAGAATTTCACCGGCCTGATCGCGTACCAGAACACCACCGGGCGCGTTTAGCACCTTGCCGTCGGTTGCCGCGTTAAGCGTCAGGATGAACCGGTCGGGACGGTCGACCAACGCCCGGCTCCCCATGCCCATTCCGAGAGCGCCCCACGCTTTAGCTTGGGCGATTGTCGGTCGCAGAAAACTGGTGCCGTCCTCGCGGGCGAAGGTGAGCAAATGGCCACCCGGATCGAGTACCGCAATGCCGAGCGGCAGACAGTCGGTCGCGCGGCCATGGGCGAAGCCCACCTCCATAATCTTCATTGCTTGGTCGAGCGTCAGTCCGGCCATGGCCGCTTACCCTTCGTTTTGCAGCTCGTCGCTCAGCCACCGAATGCCGACGCGCGGTCAGTAAAGCTTGTTGACGTACTCGTCGGCGATGCGTTCGTCGATCTGCTTGCCGTCGACGCCATACCAGTCCTGATTGACCTGGCCCAGCGTCGGGAACTCCTTGCGGTCGATCTGGACCTCCGGATTCCACAGATCGGCGCGGATAATCGCCTTGCCGCAGTGCATGTAAACGTCGCGGATTTCCACAATCAGCGCCGCCCGTGGCAGTTTGCCCTTGGCTTCCATTGCCGCGAGCAACTCGGCGTCGGTGGTGAGCCGCGCACGGCCGTTGATGCGCAGAACCTCGTTCATTCCCGGCACCATGAACAGCAAGCCGACCTCGGGATTTTCCATCACGTTGTGGAATGAGTCGGTGCGCCGGTTGCCCGGCCGGTCGGGGATAGCAATGGTCGTATCATCAAGCACCCGAACGAACCCCGGCGCATCGCCGCGCGGACTCGCGTCCGCCGGACCGTCGTTCGCCGCAGAGCTGGAAAGCACCAGAAACGGGGATAGTGCGATGAAGTGCTTACTGTGCTTATTGAGCTTCGGCAGTTCTTTGCGGGCAAGATGGCCTCTCGGCTGGCCGTAATGGTCTTCGAGTTGCTGGCGCGTCGTGATGTCACCGTCGAGCATGGCCGGTTCCTCCGTTGTTACGGGTAGCGTGGCGCGGTCAGCTGCCCTCGTCAACATGCCCCGTGAACAGGTACCGTCAACACGCACGAGCGATTGCGCTAGAATGACCCCATGACCGAAAAGATCTACGGCGACTACACCCGTGAAGAGCTCGACGCTCAGTACACCAATCTATCCTCACCCGAAGCCGAAGCCGCCCTCGCCGCGGTGCGCGAGCGGTCTGAACGCAATGTCGCGACGTTGGCGCCCGAGCGCGGGCTAACCTACGGCTCCCACCCGGATCAGCGATTTGATCTGTACCGCACCGGCGATGGAAACAGTCCAGGTCTGTTGTTTTTTCATGGCGGGCAATGGCAGAGGGGCAATGCGGGAGTGTTCGCTGCTTGGGCCGACGTATTGACCGAACGCGGCGTCACTTTCGTCGATGGCACGACTGTGCAAATTCCCAATGCCCGCTTGCCAGAGATTGTCGACCAGGCAGTCGCGCTGGTTCGTCATGTGCGCGACAACGCAGCAGAGCTGGGCATCGCCACGGGAGGCCTAGCGATAAGCGGTCAATCCTCAGGCGCCCATTTGGCGGCATCAGCATTGGTGCGTATGGCGAATGAAGACGATCTCGATGGCATCGCGTGCGCATTCTTGTTCAGCGGCAACTACGATCTGCGGCCACTAATGCTGAGCTATCGGGCCGACTACTTACAGCTCAGCGAGGCGGAAACCGTTGCTTGTTCACCGCTGCTGACCCTCGATGCGCCGCTACCCCCCACCATGATCGCGTGCGGCGGCGTCGAAACCGACGAGTTCCAGCGCCAGAGCCGCACCTTTCACGCCGCGCTCGACGCAATCGGGCCGGCGGAGCTGCGCGTCGTAGCCGGCGCCAACCATTTCATGGTGTTCGACGATCTGTACCAGCCCGACACACCATCCTGGCAGTTTCTAGAAGCCCATCTCGGATTACCCAGCACATCGAAAGCGGCTGAATAATCGAATAATTACAATTGTTTATCGGAGGTGACCACCGTGAAAGACAGTCTGCAACCGGGTCTTGAAGCCACCCAGCGCATCACGGTCGACACCGACCGGACGATTGGCTTCATGGGCGAGGATTTCCGAGTCTATTCCACGCCATCTATGGTGCTCGACGTCGAGCGCACCTGCAAAGATCTGCTAGCCGAGCACTTAGACGAGGGCGAGAACTCGGTGGGCGCGCGCGTCGAGATCGACCATTTGGGCGCGACACTCAAAGATATGTGGGTCGACGTTCGTACGACGGTCGTCGAGATCGATCGCCGCCGCGTGCTTTTCAACGTCGAAGTGCACGACCAACTCGGCGACAAGGTGGGCGCGTGCCAACACACCCGCTTCGTCGTCGACTTAGCGAAGCAGAAGGAACGCCTCGACGCCAAACGCGAGCGGCTCGCTAACAGCTAGAGCCGACAATGGCTCTCAAAGCCGCATGGCGTGCGGTGGCATTCGCCGGCGCTATGATTACGGCCGCAGCAAGTCAGGCGGCTAGCGGCAGCGATTCCTCCGCCTTCGACGGTACGTATTTCGGACAGCGCGAGAGGCTCGACCCGCTGAGCGGCGAGTTATGCGCCAACTTCACCCTGCACTCCTTGACTATCGAAGGTGGCCGCCTGTACGGCGACGGAGGCGATATCGCCGGGGCGGTGGAACCCAGCGGCTTCTTTAGCGGATCAATCAAAGTGTTCGGCTTAGAGCAACCGTTCGAGGGCAGGATCGAGGACGATACTCTGATTGGCGGGGTCGTCAGCCCGGACGCGGCCTGCTTTTGGCTGGTGCGGATGATCCGTTTGGATAACAGCCGCTAGTCTGCCGCTGCGCTGCCTTCGTCGGCGCCGAGGGCGCCTTCGGCTTGCAACGCCGCAATCTCATCGGCGGTAAAACCGTACTCCACCAGCACTTCACGGCTATGCTCGCCGATGAGCGGTGCACCGCGGCGGATGTCGGTCGACGCGGCGGAGTATTTCACCGGGTGGCCGATGGCGGCAAACTCCCCACCGGTGGCCGCCGGTACTTGGGCAATCATGCCGCGGGCTTGCGTGTGCGGGTCGTTGACCATCTCGGCAATATCGTAGACCGGACCGGCGGGTACGCCGGCCGTTTCCAAAACCGTGAGCCAGTCCGCTGTTGTGCGCTTGGAAAGAATACCGTTGAGCGTTTCGACCAAAGCTTCCAGGTTTTCCATGCGATCGATCGGCTGAGCGAACCGCGGATCGTCGGCCAGTTCGGGTGCCTCGATCGCTTCGACAAATTTGAGCCACGTGCTCTGGTTGGCGGCGCCGACGATGACCCAGGTGTCGCTGGTCTTGAACGCTTGGTAGGGAGCCGACAGCGGATGGGCGGAGCCCATCGCCTGCGGTACCTCGCCGGTCGCGCCGTAGATCGCGGTTTGCCAGAACGTATGAGCAATCCCGGCTTCGTACAGAGAGGTGTCGACATACTGCCCCTCACCCGTACGCATACGCTGTACGACAGCACCGCAAATCCCCAGCGCCGCTAGCATTCCCGCGGTTATGTCGGTGATCGGGGCGCCGACCTTGACCGGCGGGCGTCCCGGCCCCTCGCCGGTGATGCTCATGATCCCCGACATCGCCTGGGTGATCAGATCGAAGCCGCCGCGTTCGGCGTAAGGGCCGGTGCGCCCAAACCCCGAAACAGAGCAATAGATCAGCCGAGGATTGGCCTTATGCATCTCCTCCCAACCGATACCGTAATGCTCCATCGCACCCATACGGTAGTTTTCGATAAACACGTCCGCCTGTTCGATCATCCGGCGCAACGCAGCGCGGCCGCTATCTGTTTTTAGGTTCAGCGCCAGACCGCGCTTGTTGCGGTTCATCATGGCAAAGGCAGCTGAGTCGCCATCGACCGACTTGCCGAAACGCCGTGTGTCGTCGCCGGCCGGCAGCCGTTCGACCTTGACCACGTCGGCACCCATATCGGCCAGCAACTGTCCGCAGGTCGGTGCCGCCATAATATGGCTTAGCTCGACGACTTTGAGCCCACCCAGGAGGGTTTCATCGATTGCCATGGTCACTGTCCTTTGAATTCGGGCTTCTGTTTTGCCAGGAACGCCTGATAGCCCGTGTTGAAATCTTCGGTGTCAAAACACGCATAGCCTTCCGCCAGCTCCGCCGCGCTCAAAGGCGTTGCCATATGAGCCCCCGCGAGCACCCGGTCGACGAATTTCTTGTGCCAACGGTTGACCAGCGGGGCACCGTCGGCGACGCGCTGCGCGGTTGCGTAGGCTTCATCTTCGACCTGATCGTCAGGCACCACGCGGTTAACCAAGCCTTTGTCCTTGGCCTCCGCAGCGTCGAAAACCCGCGCCTCGAACAGTATTTCCAGCGCTGTCGAACGTCCGACCAAACCAACGAGCGCCTCGACTTCAGGATAAGCCATTACCAAGCCGAGGCGGTTGATCGGCACACCGAAGCGCGAGCCCTCGCCGCAGATCCGCATATCGCACATCAGCGCCAGTTCCAACGCACCGCCGACGCACAAGCCCTTGATCAGAGCGATCACAGGGTGTCGGCAGTCGCGGATGCTGTGCATGGAGCGATGCATCAGCGCCCCATATTCGGCGGCTTGCGCCGAGTTGGCGCGCTCGGTCTCGAATTCGGAAATATCAGCGCCCGGCCCCATCGCCTTGTCGCCGGCGCCGCGCAAGACGACACAACGCACCGTGTCGTCACGATCGAGCTCGGCCATCACGTCGCCAACCCGCTGCCACATCGCCTTATTGAGGGCGTTCAGTTTCTCGGGCCGGTTCAAAACAACGGTCGCGATATCGCCATCGCGTTCGACCAGAACGACATTTTTGTCGTCGGATGCCGACATGAGACCCTCCCTTTTCCAATCGTCATAGTATAGTCACGACAGATAAAAACGTGTCCCGCCGTAGCAGCCGGATGCAACCTATTCGGGGGAGAGAGATGAAACAAGGCATGAAGCCGGGCGACCGCCTGCCCTATTCCGCTATTATCGACCGAAAGCCGCTGAAGCTGCCCAACGGCGCCCGCATGGTCATCTGGCCCGTGCTCGCCGCAGAGGTATGGGACATCGTTCGACCGATGGCGCGCATGGTGATTTCGCCCCCGCAGGGAGACCCGATGATTCCCGATCACCCCAATTGGAGCTGGCACGAATACGGCATGCGGGTCGGCATATGGCGGATCAAACGTGTGCTCGACGATCTAGGTATTCGGCCGACAGTGACGTTGAATGCCCGTACCTGCTTGGAATACCCGCGCGTCGCCGAGGCTTTTCTCGAAGCGGGTTGGGAATTCAACGCCCACTCCTTCGATCAAGTGCCGATGCACAAACTCGATGATGAAAGGGCCGTCATCGACAAATCCATGACCGTAATCGAGGATTTTACCGGGAAGAAACCACGTGGCTGGTTCGGACCCGGCCTCACGCAGACCTATCAAACCCTCGATTTCCTCGCCGAGGCCGGTGTCGAATACATCGGCGACTGGGTGCTCGACGACCAACCGGTGCATGTGAACACGGCATCGGGAAAATCGATTGTGGCGCTGCCCTACAACTACGAGCTCCACGACATCGTGTCGATGGCGATCCAACACCACACGTCGGATGTCTTCCGCGACCGCGCGCTCGACTATTTCGAGACCATCTACGAAGAAAGTCACGAGACCGCCAAGGTCATGGCAATCGCCATGCATCCCTATCTGTCCGGCTCACCGCACCGGATAAAGTATGTGCGCGAAACCTTTGAACATGTTCTGTCTAAACCGGGCGTTATCTGCTGGGACGGTGAGCAGATCCTCGACTGGTTCTTGCAAGAGCAGCCGGCACCGCAGTAGCGGAAAAGTCGCGGCGAGAGCGGAAAGAAGTAACGTAGAGAAGTCGGGCCAGCTTCGGCCAAGATCGGCGCGGGGCGAACCTCGAGAAAGGACTTACATGACCGACCCCACCATTCCCAACGACACCATCGGCTGCCTGGTACCCCATAACATTACCGAACCCATCCGCGGTTCCGGCAAGGGGCCGTTGGCGGGAAAAACCCTCGTCGTCAAAGACCTATACGATATCGCTGGGCGCAAGACCGGCAACGGAAATCCGGATTTCTACGCCACAACGGAACCCGCCGCCCAAACCGCGCCGACGGTGCAAAAACTGCTCGACGCGGGCGCCGATATCGTCGGCATCGCGATCTGCGACGAGTTTTTCTATTCCCTAACCGGCGCCAACGCCCACTACGGCACTCCGCAAAATGTGCGGGCGCCAGGCCGCCTGCCGGGCGGCTCGTCGTCGGGCTCGGCCGCTGCCGTGGCCGCTGGACTCTGCGATTTCGCCCTGGGCAGCGACACCGGCGGGTCGGTGCGCATCCCGGCATCGTTCTGCGGCCTCTACGGCCTGCGGCCGACCCATGGCCGGATCGACCTGGCCGGCGGACGGGCTATGGCGCCCAGTTACGACACCGCCGGCTGGTTCACCAACGACGCGGCGCTGTTCAAGACCGTCGGGCCGGTTGTCCTCGACAATCAGATTGTGAGCGCCGATATCGACCGGCTTTTGATTGCCGATGACTGCTTCGCCCGTGCCGAACACACGGTTGCCGATGCCTTGCGCGCAGTGGTCGACAATGCTGCCGGCGTTCTACCGAGCGCGGAATCGGTTACCGTCGCGCCTGACGGCCTCGAAGACTGGTGGGATGCGTTTCGCGTCATCCAGGCAAGCGAAGTCAAACTGACCAACCTTCCCTGGGTGGAGGAACATAAAGCTAATCTCGGTCCGGGCATCAAGGAGCGCTTCGAGATGGTCGCCGCGATGACGCCGGAGGAAACCGCCGCGGCGCAGCAGGTCCGCGAAACCGTCCGGACACGCATGAACGAGCTGGTGCCCCCAGGCACAATTCTGTGCTTGCCGACCGCACCCGTGATCGCGCCCAAGACCGATACACCGCCTGAGGGCCTGGAGTTCTTCCGCGCCAACACCATCGCGCTGACCTGCTTGTCAGGTCATTCTGGCTTGCCGCAGGTCAGCCTGCCGGCCGCCGATGTAAACGGCTGCCCGGCTGGCCTCTCGTTTATCGGCTGGGCCGGCGGCGATGAAGCGTTGCTCGACCTCGCCGTTACGCTAGCGCCGTTCTGCACGCGCTGACGTGACCGGTCTTGCACGCTTATGCGCATAGGTCTCCAATAGGATCGATTAACCGGGAGAGATAGCCATGACGGCCGCGGAATCGATCGAACCAAACGTGCAAGGCACGTGCGACCCTGCCTTCATCTCTGTGCGCGAGGCGTTGGAACGTAATTTCACCGAACATGGAGAAATCGGCAGCGCCGTTTGCATCTACCACCAAGGCGAGAAGGTCGTCGATCTATGGGGCGGTTACCAGGACGCCGCGCGCACCATCCCTTGGCGCGAGGACACCATGTGCATCATGTACTCGATTGCAAAAAGCATGTGCGTACTGTGTGTCCATATCCTGGCCGACCGTGGGCAAGTGGACCTGGACGCGCCGGTGGCCGATTACTGGCCGGAATTCGCCCAGAACGGCAAAGAAAACGTTTTGGTGCGCCACATCATTTCCCACTATTGCGGGGTCTGCTTCAACGACGCCGCTGAACCCGGCGATATCTTCGACTACGACAAGATGATCCGCGTTCTCGAAGTACAGGAACTCGCTTGGCCCCCAGGGACCAAAGGCGCCTACAACACGGTCAATATCGGCTACCTAGCGGGCGAGGTGGTACGCCGGGTGACGGGGCAGCCGATCCGCGACTTCTTGCGCGAAAACGTTACCGAACCCCTGGGCGCCGATTATAAGATCGGCGTCGACGAGGCCGACCTGGATCGCGTCGCCGATATTGCGCCTAATCCTTCCGGTTTCTCGATGGCCGGCAAAGCCGGGCCCGGCAGCCCGCTTGCGCGTGCGTGGACGGCGATGCCGAAGCTCATGGACACTGCGCTCCAGAACTCGGCCAAATTCCGCACAGCAGGCATCCCCTCATTCGGTGGCTTCGGTACCGCACGGGCAATGGCCCGCATCTACGCCGCGCTGGCCAATGGCGGCGAATTGGACGGCGTGCGTCTTCTTTCAGCGGAAGCGTTAGCGCGGGCCACAACCGATCAATGGAAAGACATTGCCGACGGCACGACGGGCCAGCCGATGCGACTGGCGATGGGATTTTGGAAGAACACCGGTGGGCGCACGCCGATGGGTCCCAACCCTGAAGCCTTTGGCCATTCGGGCTCGGGCGGCGCACGGGCGCTCGCCGACCCGGACCACAATCTCGCATTGGCTTATGTGACCAACCTTCAGAGCGAAGGACTAGGCACCGGCGTGCGTACGGAATCGATTGTGGAGGCCGCTTTCGCGAACCTATAGTGGCTCGAAATCGAGGCCGACGTCCCAGTTGGTGACGCTGTGGGTCAACCAGCCGAGTGAAATCAGATCGACACCTGCTGCAGCTACGTCGGCGACTGTTTCCGGTGTGACCCCGCCGGATGCTTCTGTGACGATTTTGCCGTCAACCCGCGAGACCGCTTCGGCCAAGATCTCCGGTGACATGTTATCGAGCAAGACGGCGTCGATATCGAAGCCGAGCGCTTCGTCGAGTTGCTCCAGCGTATCGACCTCGACCTCGACTTTCACCATATGGCCGAGGCGTTGCCGCACCCGCTCGATCGCCGGCCCGACACCGCCGGCCATGACCCGGTGATTATCTTTGATCAAAACACCGTCGCCGAGACCGAAGCGGTGATTGGCACCGCCTCCCGCGCGCACTGCATACTTATCGAGCACGCGTAGACCCGGCGCAGTTTTGCGGGTGCACACAATACGCGCCTTGTGGTTGCCGACCGCCCTGACCAGGTTGCGCGTTGTCGTGGCAATGCCCGACATGCGTCCCAACAGGTTAAGCGCGGTCCGCTCGCCACTAAGCAGAACCCGCGCTGGCCCGGAGACAACCGCGAGGCTGGCGCCGGCCGAGACATCTTCGCCATCCCGATGGCCGATCTCGACCGTGATAGCAGGATCGAGGGTGGAGAACACCGCGAGCGCTACATCGAGCCCCGCGACACGCCCATCGCCTCGCGCGGCAATCTTGGCGCTCGCACGCGATTCCGGCGCGACGATACTATCGGTGGTGATATCGCCTGCCTCGCCGAAATCCTCTTCCAGCGCGCGCTGAATGATCGGCGCGTAACTAAGCGGGTAGAGCGGTGGCGGTGTCGCGGCTTGGGTCATAGCGACGGCCCTCCGATAGGGTTGCGGGCACGGGTGTACCGGCGAACGGTGAGAGGCTTTCCAGATCACCGATTGTCAGAAATTGCCGTTTGCCGTTGGCGGACAAGGGCTCCGGGTAATCGATGCGGTAATGCGCCCCGCGGCTTTCAAGGCGGCGCACCGCCGCAAGCGTGACGAGACGGCCCGCGAGCGCCAGATTGCGCAGCTCACCGCACCGCCGAACATCGTCCAGAGCGGGGGACGGTTGCCCAGTTTCTTGTCCGATCTCATCGATCCGACTGGCCAACTCGCCCTGAGCTTCCAGCGCGTCCTGCAAACCGGCGGCATCACGGCGCAGCCCGACCTTCTCGTACATCAGCTCTCGCAGCCCAGCCGTTAGATCGTCGATTTCAGCCGAGGCTGCTGGCACCGGAGGTACGGCGATGTCCGGTAGAGGAGACGACAGCGCGGCCGTTTCGGCAATGTCGTCGGCGACTCGATGGCCGAAGACCAAGCCTTCGAGCAGCGAATTGCTGGCCAACCGATTGGCGCCGTGCACCCCGGTCGCCGCGGCTTCGCCGCAAGCCCATAGCCCGCCGAGCGACGTTCGGCCACGATCGTCGGCGGCAATCCCACCCATATGGTAGTGCGCCGCCGGTGCAACGGGGATCAACTCATGCGCCGGGTTGAAGCCGGCGTCGGCGCACAGCGCTCGAACGGTCGGGAACCGGGCCGCCGCCTCGCCGCCCATGAGGATGCGTATGTCCAGGAACGCCCCGGCGCCGTCCACCAAACGCTGCCAGATCGCGCGCGCCACCACGTCGCGCGGCGCCAACTCGGCATCGGGATGTTCATCGAGCATGAAGCGATGCCCCAGAGAGTCGACCAATACCGCCCCCTCGCCGCGCAGGGCTTCGGTCAATAGCGGCATCGGCGTCCCACTCGCCGCATTTGGATCGACCAGCGCGGTGGGATGAAACTGTACGAACTCCAAGTCGGCCAATTCGGCGCCCGCGCGCGCCGCCATTGCTAAACCGTCGGCAGTCGCCTCTGTCGGATTAGTGGTCCGCTGGAAAAGCTGGCCCGCACCGCCGGTCGCTAAAACGACAAACGGCGCCCGATGTAGTGTCCAGCCCTCTTGCACATGATAGGCAACCACGCCACACACGCAGCCCTCGTGTACAGCCAGATCCCACGCGAACGCCGAGGTTTTCACATCGATCGATGGCGTCCGCGTCACGGCATCGGCAAGCCAGCGATGAACATAACGGCCGGTGGCGTCACCACCGGCATGAACGATGCGCCGGCGTCCGTGCGCCCCTTCCCGGCCAAGCTCAAGCTCGCCGGCGCTATCACGGTCGAATGGCGCACCCGCATCGACCATCTCGCGCATCCGCTCAGCGCCATCCTGCGCCAGCAATTGAACGACTTCCGACACGTTGAGGCCAGCACCAGCAGCCATCGTATCGGCAGCGTGATCTTGTGGTGAATCGTCGGCACCGAGTGCGGCGGCAATACCGCCTTGTGCCCAAGCAGTGGAACCACCCTCGAGACCGGGTGTCTTGGTCAGCAAGGTGACCTTACGGGGCGCCAAACGCAACGCGGCCACCATCCCCGCCATACCCGAGCCAATAACGATAATTTCGGCATCGGTTGCATAGCGCAAAGCAGGCCGGATCGGCCGTATAACAGTCATGGTGGATAGACCCTGCTAGCTGATAGCCAACATCCGCTCGACGGAGAGGCGGGCTCGCTCGGCAACTTCCGGGGCCACCTCAACACGCGGCTCCATATTGGTCAGCGCATCGAGGATCTTCGGCAGCGTAATTAGTTTCATGTGCGGACACAGATTGCACGGCCGCACGAATTCGACGTTGGGGTGCTCAACCGCCACGTTGTCGCTCATGGAGCACTCGGTGACCAGCAACACACGGTCCGGCTGCGCCTCGCCAACATAGTTGATCATGTTGGCCGTCGAGCCGACAAAATCGGCTTCTTTCAAAACATCTTCCGGACATTCCGGATGCGCGACGATCACGATGTCGGAAAACTGCTGCCGGTAATCGCGCAATTCTTTGCCGGTGAAGCGCTCATGAACTTCACAACTGCCCTCCCAGATGATCACTTCGACATCGGTTTGGCTGGCGATGTAGCGAGCCAGATACTGGTCGGGGATGCAGATCACCCGGTCGGTGCCGAGGGATTCGACGATTTTCACGGCGTTGCCCGACGTGATGCAAACATCGGATTCGGCTTTCACCTCGGCCGACGTGTTGACGTAGGTGACCACCGGCACGCCCGGATATTTCTCGCGCAACAGGCGCACATCGGCACCCGTAATCGACGCTGCCAGAGAGCAACCGGCATTCATATCGGGCATCAAAACGGTCTTTTCGGGGCTCAATAGTTTCGCCGTCTCCGCCATGAAGTGAACGCCCGCCAGCACGATGACATCGGCATCGGTTTCGGCCGCCTGACGGGCCAGCGCCAGGGAATCACCGACGATATCAGCAACGCCATGGAATATTTCCGGCGTCATATAGTTGTGCGCCAGGATAACCGCATTGCGTTCGCGCTTGAGCCGGTTGATCGCCTCCACATATGGCGCGTGGAGGGGCCATTCGAACTCGGGAATGACCGATTTCACTTGTTCGTAAATCGGTTGAGTCGCGGTGGCGACCGCTGGCGTGTATTCGAGCTCCGTTACTTGGCTCATCCGCTTGTCCTCATGACAATCAAGTTACAAATATACTCATATTGAGCATATGTATATAATGCTCCCATGGAGCATATCAAGGAGTCAAGGCGAATTTCTCGAAGGCTGGTGCGCGTGAGGCTGGAAGCGGTTTTAGCCGATAATACGAGCCGCCGGCAGGCCGACCCCCGACGCTGGGCGCTCGCTTAGCACCTCACGCCGGAACCGGAATAACTCGGCCGGCCGGCCCCGCGGCTGGCTCTCGCGCTGCCCTGTCGGCTCCACCAGCCCACCGTTGATGACCAAGCGGCGGAAATTCTGCTTGTGCAGCCGCACCCCTCCGAGCGCCTCCACCACTTGCTGCAGCTGCAACAAGGTGAACGTCGGGGGCAACAAATCGAAAACCAAAGGGCGGTACTTCAACTTGCCCCGAATACGCCCCAGCGCGGTCGCCAGGACGCGGCGGTTGTCGAGCGCCATCGGCGTTCCGAGCCGCTCCGCCATCGCCAGCGCTTCCGCATCGGGTTCCGGTACCGGCCCGCCCGAGATTGTCGCGCGGATTTGCGCGTCCCGCAGCGCCTCACCAATCATACCGGCCTCGTACAGCAACTCGTAGCGCTCGAGCACACGCTCGAAGTCCCAAGGCGCTGTTTCCGCTGCAAACGCTATCGAGAGCCGCTCTTCATAGGCTTTTCGTGTATCTTCATCATCGATGCGCCCGATCCAGTCTTGCAAGCTGGGCCGGATCGCCGTGTCGATGATCGCCGGGCGCCCCTCCCGCCAATCCTCCCAAGGAAAAAAGTCGTACCAGTTAAGCCACTCGGCTTCGCCGGCGCCGGAAACCGGGACTTGCCGCACCAGGGCGATATAGCCGACCGATACGAGACGGGGGCCCCCGGCCTGCTCGCGCGGGTCGCGGTAGCGATCGCCAAAAGTATAAAGCTGCTCGACATAGCCAAGACTGAGTCCAGTCTGCTGCTCGACCCAACTGTGCAGACCGAGTTCGAGCGTGCGGTGTTGATCGGGATCGAAGGGGCCGAACGGAAGAGCGATGGGGCTATCAGCCCACGCTTCCGCTTCACCCTTCTGCGCCGGGGTCGCCAAGGAGTGGGCGGCGCGCTGCACCGTCAGAATACGCGGCACCTCATCGGTCACCGCAATAATGATTGCGTTGAGACCGATAACCGCCGATTGGCGCTCCGCAGACGCCCTATCGTCGTTGGAGGTGTATGTATCTGCCGATGACGTCGCCTTCTCCTTCTCAAGCGGCGCTACAAGGGTCGCGCCCCAACCAGCCTAGTCGCCGTAGCAACCAGCGAGCCGAGCGCGCATTTTCACCAGTCCCAACACAGTATCGATCATCGGCGTCGCGACACCCGTTAGAAGGGCCAGTTCCTGCACGGAACTCACCAAGGCATCGATTTCCATCGGCCGGCCAAGTTCAAGGTCTTGCACCATCGATGTCTTGTGCTCGCCAACCTCACGCGCCCCGGCAATGCGTTTGTCCACATCGACCGAAAACCGGACGCCCAGCGCTTCACCCACCGCTTGCGCCTCTATCATGATCGCGCGAATGACTCCGCGCACCGCGTCGTCATCGATCATCTGCGCCAGAGTACCGCCGGTCAGAACGCTCACCGGGTTTAGGCTGACATTTCCCCAAAGCTTCACCCATATCTCGTCGCGGATGCGCGGGCGAATGGGCGCTCGGAGGTCCGATTGCGCCAATATGGAAGACAAGACCTGCACACGGTCGGTCTTTTCACCGTTAGGCTCACCCAACGTAAACCGGTTGCCATACTCGTGCTCAATCACGCCGGGTTCCACCACGGTAGCCGCCGGGTAGACCACGGAACCGATCACGCGCTCGGGTCCAATATAGTCCCATTGCCGGTTTTCCGGATCCACCGATGCCAGGCGCGTATCCTCAAACGGGCCGCCATGTCGATAGAAGTACCACCAAGGCACGCCGTTTTGCGCCGTCACCACCACAGTGTCGGGGCCCAGTAGCGGTGTCATCTGGTCGGCAACAGCGGCAGCCGAATGGGCCTTCAAGGCATTAATCACATAGTCTTGCGGGCCCGCTTCTTTAGGGTCATCGGTGCAATTGACGTGGACGGTCTTTTCCTCCCCGCCGATTCGCAGCTTCAATCCGTTAGCGCGCATCGCCTCCAAATGCGCCCCGCGCGCAATACACGTGACGTCGGCGGCTTCGGCGAGCGCGACCTGAGCGGCCAAGAAACCGCCGATCGCGCCGGCTCCATATACACAGATCTTCACGCCGCCACTCCGCAGACCCTAAAGACCAAGCTTCTCATGCAGACCGATCCGCTGCAGCTTGCCGGTTGCGCCTTTGGGGATTTCGTCGACGAAGACGACCTTTCGTGGAATCTTAAAATCGGCCAAGCGCTCGGCGACGAATTCGCGAATTTCGCTGTCCTTCGCTTCGGCACCCTCTTTCAAGACAATCGCTGCACCGACGTCTTCACCGAGCTTGTCGTGGGGGTAAGCAAAGGTCACCGCTTGGGCAATCGCCGGATGGTCGAGCAACACTTCGTCGACCTCGCGCGGTGATATTTTCTCACCGCCGCGATTGATGATCTCTTTCAAGCGGCCCGTGATGCGTAAGTAACCCTCGTCATCGATGACACCCTGGTCGCCAGTGCGGAACCAGCCATCGACGAAAGCCTCGGCATTCGCCGTCGGATTATTCTCATAGCCCTTGGTGACGTTCGGACCGCGGATCACCACTTCACCCGTTTCGCCGGTAGATAAGATATTATTGCTCTCATCCATTATCTCCACGTCGGGCCCAGCGGCGACGCCCACCGAACCCGGTTTTCGAGCAGCGGGCGGCAAGGGGTTGGAGGCCATCTGATGGGCGGCTTCGGTCATGCCGTAGGATTCGATAACCGGGCAACCGAACGTGTCCTCAAGCTCGGCCATCACTTGCGGCGGCAACGACGATGAGGAAGAGCGGATAAACCGCAGGTTCATGCTGTCGATTGTTTCCGTATTGCGTCCCGCGCGGGCGAGAATCGCCTGATGCATCGTCGGTACCGCCGTATACCAAGTGGGTTTTGCATCCGCGAACCAGGCGAAAACCCGTAGCGCGTTGAACCCTGGCGTACAGAAAATACTCGCACCGGCTGCCAAGCTCGTCAGCACAGCGGCGATGAGCCCGTGAATATGAAACAGCGGCATAATGTTCACGCAGCGGTCGCTGCTAGTGAGTGCCGTCGTCGCACCGATATGAGCGGCCGACGCACAGATATTCGTTTGGCTCAGCGGCACGATCTTCGGCCGCGACGTCGTACCCGATGTATGCAGCACCAACGCAATATCGTCGGGTTCGGCATAGTCGCCGTCGGCGCCCGTATCGACCCCGTCTGTCCCTGCGATGGCGAACGTACCCGCCGGGCCGTCGGCTGGAACGTTCAGTTCGTAGACCGGTACGTCGAGGCTTTGTGCTACTTCGATAGCCGGTGAATCGCTACCCGCCGCCACCAAAAGCGCCTTCGCGTTCAAGTCTTCGAGATAGAAACGGAATTCCTCCGCCCGGTAAGACGGGTTGAGCGGGGCGGTGGTCGCGCCGGCAGCAACCGCGACGAAAGCCGCCGCCATCTCTGGGCCGTTCGGGAGCACGATGGCGACCCGGTCGTTGCGGCCCACCCCCAACTGGCGCAGTGACGCGACGGTGTCCACTGCAAGCGCCCGCAGGCCGGCATAGGTGAGCGGCGGCCGGTCCTCCGCAGCAATCGCAATATCGTTATCGGCGCCGGCGCCAAGGAGTTCTATTACGGTTTGAGCGGCCATGATCCGACATCCACTGAATAGGGCTGTAGGGGCGATGTCCCCCTTAGATCCAAGTCACGAGCAACGTGCTGAGCGTGATCACTGGAACGATCCTATTCAATAGGCGAAACGGGCCGTCGACTGCAATGGTCAGCCGATAGCCGCGGCGGCCGAGAAAACGGAAGTTAGACTATGATGTCGAGACGTGGCGCGCTGGACCAGCCGAGGGGAACCGCTTCGCCGGGCAGCAATATGTCGTCTTCGAAGTCGAGCGATGGATAGGCGGACGCCGCTGTTTCGTGTGCAACCGAAGGGCGGCTCAACGGAACTTCCTCTTGAGCGTATCGCTGGACGAAAAACAGATTGGTCGTGCCTTGCGACACGACGTCCAAGCTGTCGCGATAGGCCGAAGCTTTGGTTTTTCCCTCGTCGGCCGACCGTTCAACGGGATCGTCCGACTCCGAGTGCAACGGCTCGCGCAGGAACCGGTTATTCCGATGCGCTACAAGCTGCTCTTGTGCGGCGATACGCTGCGCCGCCGTCCTGGCGGCACGCGCTGCGTGCCCGCTTAAGGGGTCATGTACAGCGGTCGGAGCCGGAAGATGCGGAAGAGTTATCACGGTCGTATCCAGTGCCATACCTGAATACATATAAACTTATGCAATATTGTTTAAAAATTCAATCAAAATTGTAATAAAAAGTTATCAAAACTTAACCTTACTTATTAACCATATCAGATATTTACACGATTTTCGACCGATTCACGGCCCCGTTTTATTACTTTTTATTAACGCCTCAAATGTAGCTTTATTTTGGGTTCATACCCCATATATTCCGCGCGGATTTTCGCGCTTGCGCCTTCAGGTAGGAGGTTATCGTGTCGCCTGTTGCCGAATTGGCACTGCCGGGACTGTTGAGAGAAGACGACGAATCGGGCGCCCTGTCTGATTTGGTTAGCGTCCTCGTGTCATCGGGCGACCTGTTCTACGAGTGGGACCTGGCAGCCGATACCCTCGCCTGGGTGGGGCAAACCGCGGTGGTTATCGGTATCGCCGACACACTGAGCATCGCGGACGGCGCCACCTACCTTCAGCGCATCCACCCAGAAGATCTGCCCAGGCGCATGGTCGCTCTATCGCAGCATTTCGAAAACGGTAAAACATTCGATGTCGAGTATCGCATGCGCCGCGACGATGGACAGTTCGCCTGGATACAGGAGCGCGCGGTCGCGGCAACCGACGCAGAAGGCATGCCGGCGCGTCTAACCGGGATCGTCCGCGACATCAGCCAGCAAAAAAACACGGCCGAAGAAGTCGACTTTCTGACCAATCACGACGCGCTCACCGGACAGTTTAACCGGCTCCGGCTGCGCGAGGCGCTCGGACAAATCGTCGAGGTAAGCGCGCGCCGCAACCGGGAAGGCGGCTTTCTGCTCGTCGGGCTCGATAAGCTCAACATTCTGGCGGACGTTTACGGTGATGAAACTGCCGACACGATCGTTCTGGCGGTGGCAAACCGGATCGAACAGTGCCTGCGCGGCGGCGACATCGTCGGGCGCGTTGGCTTCGACCGTTTTGCGGTTATCCTGACCGACTGCTCTGAGCAGCAGGTAAACGCGGTGGCCGAACGGTTTCTTTCCGTTATACGCGAAACCGCTATCTCGACATCGAACGGCCCGATGTATGTAACCGCCTCGATCGGTGCCACCCTGTTCCCCACGTCGGCAAAGAACATACGCGAAGTCGTCGGTCAGGCCGAAAACGCCCTGCGCAGCGCCCGCCGTCTCGGCTGCGACTGCTATCTCGAATTCCGCGACGTCCCCAACCAACGCATTCCCGAGCGGCCCGACCTGGTCATCGCCGAACAGGTAAAGCAAGCCTTGCGCGACGATCGTCTCGTTCTAGCGTATCAACCGATCGTCTCGGCGCATGACGGCAAACCCGAGTTCTACGAGGGGCTAGTCCGCATGCTCGACGAAAACGGCGAGCCGGTTCCCGCCGGCATCTTTGTCCCCATCGTCGAACAAATGGGCCTGATGCGCCTGGTCGACCGGCGGGTACTCGACCTGGGCATTTCAGTTCTCAAGGAAAATCCTGAAATCAGTATCTCGATCAATGTATCGGGTATGACAGCCGTCGACCCCGTTTGGCTACATCAACTAAGCGACCATCTCGAGGCCCGACCCGACGTGGCGCCGCGTCTTATCCTAGAGATCACCGAAACGGTTGCGCTCGACGATATCGCCGATTCCTCTCGCTTCGTGCGATCGGTCAACGAGTTCGGCTGCCGGGTTGCGCTCGATGACTTCGGCGCCGGCTACACCTCGTTCCGGCACCTGCGCGGACTCAACGTCGACTTAGTGAAAATCGACGGCTCATTCGTGCGTGATCTGCCGACCAACGAAGATAATCAGCTGTTCGTCAGAACGTTGATCAGCCTTGCCAAAGGAATCGGCCTCAAAACGGTCGCCGAGTGGGTCGAGAATGAGGAAGAAGCGGAAATGCTGCGCAGAGAAGGCGTGGACTTCCTGCAAGGCTGGCACTGCGGCAAACCGACCACCGAACCGCCCTGGTCGGCGTAGTCTGCGCTACTCCTTCGACCGCGACAGGTTATCGACCTGTTCTTGCAGCGCTTTAAGCTGCTCTTTCAAATCGCTCATGTCATCGTTGTCGTCGCCGCCCGCAGGAGGCTCGGGGGATTCGGGTTCGCTACCACCCGACTGCCCTGCGGTGCCATTCGCCCCAAAGGGCGTAAACATCTGCATCGCGCGTTCGAACATCGCCATATTCTGCTTACCCAGTTCCTCCCACTGAGAAAACGGAAACATGCCGCCCATCGCATCTTTGACATAGCTGCGCATGGTTTCTTCGTTCTGAGTAAACGCGTTCATCGAATATTCGAGATAGTTGGGAACGACAGTCTGGAGGCTGTCGCCATAAAAACCGATGAGTTGGCGCAGAAAATTGATCGGCAACAGGTTTTGGCCCTTGCTCTCCTCTTCAAAGATAATCTGGGTCAACACCGAGCGCGTAATGTCATCACCACTCTTGGCATCGACCACGACGAACTCCACATCTGATTTCACCATGGCAGACAAATCGTCGAGTGTGACGTACTTGCTCGTCGCCGTGTTGTAGAGCCGCCGGTTGGCGTATTTTTTGATCGTTATCGGATCGGGTGTTTCGTTCTCGGCCATAGGCGTCGGCACCGCAATTGCTAATAATTCGCGCCATAGTATAGCAGAAATGGTTATTAATGCTGCAACGCAGCGCAACTGGCCGCAATGCAGCGAAATCCAGTATAATGACCGCGATGACCGATACACCCGATTTTGCGGCGCTGGCCCGCGAATACCTCGATTTGTGGGAAGACCAACTCACTGCGATGGCAGCGGACCCCAAGCTCGCGGAGCAATCGGCGCGGTTTTTCGAGGCCATGGGCGGGACCGGCGCAGCCGCCAACCCCATGGCGCCGTCACAAATGGCGGCGATGGCGCAGCAATTCATGACGCTTGCTGGCCTTGCAGCAGGAGGCAAAGCCACCGATGCCAACGCAACAGACGGCCCCGCGAAGTCTCCCGCGGCAGGGGCCCCGCCCCCTGCCGTTGCACCTGACGACAGCGCTCAACTGCTGGCTGAGCTCACAAGCCGTCTTGCCGCTCTTGAAGAACGGCTCGATCGACTGGAGGCCGGAAGTAGCCCGACGCGGCGCAGCACTAAGCCGGCGGCTGGCAAGCGCGGCAGCAAGTCGGCAAAAAGCGGCGCCAAGCCGAAACCGCGCAAGCGCAAACGAGACTAGCGCGCCAGCCCAGGGCGATCCGTTCGATCAAGCAGTCATTCAAGAGATCTTCTGCCGAGCGGGCGATCTCTCGGCAGGTATTCGAGCGTACAGAGACCACCCCTATCGTCGCGATTTATCAGCGCCGCCGACCCTATGGCGCGACGGTACGACGCGCCTAGTCGACTACCGGCCCGCTGGCGGCCAACCGGTCCTGTTCGTGCCATCATTGGTCAACCGTGCCTACATCCTCGATCTCTCGACAGAGCATAGCCTGTTGCGTTGGCTGGCCGCGGAGACCGGCTTGCGGCCCCTGCTCGTCGACTGGGATGCACCTGGTGAGCTTGAGAAAAAGTTCACGCTCACCGACTACATCGCCGGCCGCCTCGATGGTGCCTTCGACGCCGCGCTGGCCGAAAGTACCAACGGCGGGCCAATCGCTGTTGCCGGATACTGTATGGGCGGCCTGTTGGCGTTGGCTCTAGCGATCCGGCGACAGGCCGATGTGTCGCGGCTGGCGCTGCTGGCCACGCCGTGGAATTTCCATGCCGAACGCGTCGCGCAGGCCGAAGCCGCGAGCCAGGCAATCGCGGCCGCCGCTCCATTGCTGGAAGCCTATGGTGAGCTGCCGGTCGACGTCATTCAATCGATGTTCGCCGGCCTCGATCCGTTTCTCGTCCTGCGCAAGTTCATCGCCTTTGCCAAGCTCGACCCCACGTCGAGCAAGGCAGAACAGTTCGTCGCACTGGAAGACTGGCTCAACGACGGCGTTCCCTTGGCCGGCCCGGTGGCGGAAGAATGCCTCACTGGTTGGTATGGCGAGAACACCCCTCATCGGCTGGAGTGGCGGGTCGATGGGAAAATCGTCGATCCGGCAGCATTCACCAAACCGGCGCTGGTGCTGGTGCCGCAGCAGGACCGTATCGTGCCGCCAAGCTCCGCCAGCGCCCTTGGCGAAGCCTTACCCGCCGCCACGACAGAGACTCTCCCCTTCGGTCATATCGGCATGGTTGCCGGCGCTCGGGCGAAGGAAGCAGTATGGGGGCCGCTGGCGCAATGGCTCTCAGCGGATTGACTGCACAACGGCCGTGGATTGCTGGACTCGCTTTCCAGCCAGGTCTATATCGAACACAATAGTCTCGGGGGAAACGCGTCGCGCGAAGCGGGGCCAATAATGCCACCGCACGCACGAACACCACGCGAAATAATAAGGAGAAAGTCATGAGCGAAGTCGTTATTGCCGGTGCCGCCCGAACACCAGTTGGCGCGTTTAACGGGACCTTGGCGGGTTTGAGCGCCGCGGAGCTCGGCACGGTGGCCATCACCGAAGCTTTGAGCCGCGCCGGCGTATCGCCGGAAGATGTCGACGAAGTCGTCCTCGGCCAGGTGTTAACCGCCGCAACCGGTATGAACCCGGCCCGCCAGGCACTACTCGCCGCGGGCATTCCCGAGGATCGTACGGCCTACATCGTCAACCAAGTCTGCGGGTCGGGTTTGCGGTCGATCGCTCAGGGATATCAGGCAATCAAGCTCGGCGAATCCGACATTGTCGTTGCCGGCGGGCAAGAAAGCATGAGCCAGGCGCCCCATGCTGCGCACATGCGTGCCGGTACCAAAATGGGCGACGCCAAACTGGTCGACACCATGATCAAGGATGGCTTGTGGTGTTCGCTAATGGGCTATCACATGGGCAACACGGCGGAAAACGTTGCCGAAAAATGGCAGATCACCCGCGACGAGCAGGACGAATTCGCCGCTGGCTCGCAACAAAAAGCGGAAGCTGCGCAACAGGCCGGTAAATTCACCGACGAAATCGCGCCGGTGACGATCAAAACGCGCAAAGGCGAGACGGTGTTCGATACCGACGAATATCCGCGCGCCGGCACCACCGCCGAAACGTTGGGCAAGCTGCGCCCCGCCTTCGACAAGGAGGGCACCGTAACCGCCGGCAACGCCTCTGGCATCAACGACGGCGCCGCCGCCGCCGTGCTGATGAGCGTCGATGAGGCAGCGAAACGGGGGATTACCCCTCTCGCCCGCATCGCCTCCTGGGCCACCGCGGGGGTCGATCCCGCCGTTATGGGCAGCGGTCCAATCCCCGCCAGCCGCAAGGCGCTGGAGAAGGCCGGTTGGAGCATCGAAGACGTCGAGTTGGTCGAGGCCAACGAAGCCTTCGCCGCACAGGCAATCGCCGTCAATCGCGATCTGGGTTGGGATCCGGAAATCGTCAACGTCAATGGCGGGGCCATTGCCATCGGTCATCCAATCGGCGCCTCCGGCGGACGCGTGCTAGTAACGCTGTTGCACGAGATGCAGCGCCGCGACGCCAAAAAAGGTCTGGCCACCCTGTGCATTGGCGGCGGGATGGGCATCGCCATGTGCGTCGAACGCGACTAAAGTGGCATGAACTAAAACGGATTAACGCAGATAAACTTCGCGTTTCACCGCCGGCTCAAAGCAGCCCAGCCTGTAGAAGGTCGCACACCGGCACGACAGGGAGTAGCAAACGATGGCAAGGGTAGCCTTAGTCACCGGCGGCACACGCGGCATCGGTGAAGCAATTAGCGTTGGCTTAAAGGGTGCCGGCCGGGAGGTTGTTGCCAACTATGCCGGCAACGAACATACCGCGCGCGATTTCCACGAACGGACGGGCATTCCCATCTACAGGTTTGATGTTTCCGATTTCGAGGCAACGGCAGCCGCCATCCACCAGATAGAAGAAGAAGTCGGACCTGTAGATATTCTCGTTAACAATGCCGGTATCACCCGCGACGGTACCATGCACCGCATGGAGCACGAGCAGTGGCAGGCGGTGATCGACACCAATCTCGGCGGCTGCTTCAATTGCTCGCGCGCCGTTATCGAGGGTATGCGCGAGCGTAGTTTCGGGCGGATCGTCAATATCGGTTCGATCAACGGCCAGGCGGGCCAATACGGCCAGGTCAACTATGCCGCCGCCAAATCAGGCATCCACGGGTTCACCAAGGCGCTGGCCCAGGAAGGTGCCGCCAAAGGCATCACGGTCAACGCCATTGCACCAGGCTATGTCGATACCGAGATGGTGCGCGCCGTGCCGCCCGACGTGTTGGAAAAGATCATCGCCGGCATCCCAGCCGGTCGTCTCGGCAAGGCCGACGATATTGCCCGCGGGGTCGTTTTTCTGACCGCCGACGCTGCCGACTTCATTACCGGGTCGACGCTATCGATCAATGGTGGCCAGCATATGTACTAAGGCGGCAGAGGCGCCAGGCGCGTAATGCTGGAATTACTGACCGACCCCGCCGCGTGGGCGAGCCTGCTCACGCTTGCGCTGCTCGAAATCGTGCTCGGGATCGACAATGTTATTTTCCTGTCGATCGTATCGTCGCGCCTGCCCGCCCACCAGCAACCCCAAGCCCGGCGGATCGGGCTGCTGCTTGCGCTTGCCGGCCGGATTATTCTCTTGTTCGCCCTGACCTGGATAATCGGTCTGACAGCGCCCTTCATCGAAGTATTTGCGCTTGAAATCTCCTGGCGCGACATCATTTTGGCT
Source organism: Alphaproteobacteria bacterium (assembly GCA_965267185.1). Lineage (GTDB taxonomy): Bacteria > Pseudomonadota > Alphaproteobacteria > UBA6615 > UBA6615. Next base: position 2,703,851 of record OZ253937.1, read on the forward strand.
GCCGGCGGTCTGTTTCTGATCTACAAGGCTACCAGCGAAATCCACCAAATGCTTGAAGGCAGCAGCCACGGCCATGGCAAGCCCGGCGCCGCGATATTCGCCTCCGTGCTGGTACAGATCTTCCTGCTCGATCTCGTATTTTCCCTCGATTCAGTACTTACCGCCATCGGCATGGCCGACCACATCGAGGTGATGGTCGCCGCCGTGGCAATTGCCATCGGTGTCATGCTCGTCGCCGCCGAGCCAATGAGCGCCTTCGTCCAAAAGCACCCAACGGTGAAGATGCTGGCACTCTCCTTCCTATTGTTGATCGGCGTAGCGTTGATCGCCGACGCGCTCGAATTCCACATCCCGCGCGGCTTCCTCTATTTCGCCATCGCGTTCGCCACCGGTGTGGAGATCCTCAACCTGCTGGTGCGCCGCCGCACCGCCGAGCACACGTCAAAATTGACATGAGTCGCGAATATCCCGACAGGCCGATTGCAGGCGTCGGTGTCGTTGTCCTCAAGGACGATAGCGTGCTGATGATCCGCCGCGGCAAGCCGCCGCGCGATGGCCAGTGGAGTATTCCCGGTGGCAAACAAAAGCTCGGTGAAACGTGGCGCACAACCGCCGTCCGCGAGGTCGGCGAGGAAACCGGCGTGGAGATCGAGGTAATCGGCTTGATCGACGTGGTCGACGCCATTGTGCGCGAAGGTGACCCGTTGCCGCCCGGTGTGCGGCCCGCCGCAACCGAAGCGGACAGCAGCAAGCGCGTTCAATACCATTACACGCTGGTCGATTGCGCCGCCGTGTGGACCGGCGGTGATGTACAAGCCGGCGGCGACGCGGCCCATGCCGAATGGTGGCCGCTGGCCCGCTTGGATGAACTTCCTCTTTGGTCGGAAACCGTCCGCATCATCACCGAAGCCGCAGCGCTGCGGGACGCGCAGAAGTAAGCGGCTAGCTAGGCAGTTGCGCTTTTCGAAATGCCGTCATGTGAAAGGCGGCATGGGATGGCTCATAGATGTAGTCCTGCCCCACCGGACACGCGCGCCGGGCCCGGCAGCCTAGGTCCATGCAGTCGGCGCCATCCGCTTCCGAGATGTGATCGACGCAGGCTGGCACGTTATAACCGCCGGGCCCGAAAGCATCGACCGGACACGTAGCAAGACAGGGCTTGTCGGTACAGGTATCGCACGGACGCGCACGGTCATCGCGTGGCGGCAGGTCGAGGCGTTCGGTGAAGGCCAGCGCGCCACGGTAGGCATGCCACAAGCCATAATCGGGATGAATAAGAACGCCCAGCGGCGACGGATAGACCGGTTCCACTCGCTGCGCCCAGCGCTGGAACGGCAGGTGTGGCGGCCCGCCGAAGGGAAACAACGACGTTGCTCCCGCTTCAGCGGCGACCTCGCGCAGCACGCTCGTGATCCACTCATCGAGCGGGTTGGCACTTTTCCCCAGCGCAGCCGCAAAAGCATGCCACATGGCCGACCCGGCATTGCCCACGAGAATCAGCGTTGCCGGATCGTCCGGCACGCTATCGTCCGCTGTTGGGTGGAATCCACCGCGAACGATTAGCCCGTTGGGTGTCAGTAGATCCGCGATCGCAGCGAGATCGGCGGTCATTCGACCTCTCCGCGTGCTACTCCGCCGCGATCAGGTTCTTTAGATACTGGCGATCGAGCAGCTCGGCGATCTGAATGGCATTGAGAGCCGCACCTTTGCGCAGATTGTCTGACACCACCCAGATGTTGAGGCCATTCTCGACTGTCGGGTCCTCGCGGATACGGCTGACAAATACCAAGTCCTCACCCGCCGCTTCGACGGGGGTCACATAGCCCTCATCGGCGCGGTGGTCGATCAGCGATACGCCTTCGGCCTCCTTCAAAACGGCGCGAGCCTCTTTGACCGAGACCTCCTGCTGGAACTGCAGGTTAATCGCCTCTGCATGCCCGATGAATACCGGCACGCGCACGCAAGTCGCCGTCAGCTTGATCTTAGGATCGAGGATCTTCTTGGTCTCGACCGTCATCTTCCATTCTTCCTTGGTCGACCCGTCGTCCATGAACACGTCGATATGGGGAATAACGTTGAAAGCGATCTGCTTGGTGAATTGCTTCTTTTCGATGGGGTCGTTCACATAGACCGCGCGGGTCTGATTGAACAACTCGTCCATCGCGTCCTTGCCCGAGCCCGAGGTCGACTGATAGGTGGAAACGACGACGCGCTCGATCCCGAACGCTTCGTGTAGCGGCTTCAGGGCCACAACCATTTGAATGGTCGAGCAGTTGGGATTGGCGATGATGTTGCGCTTGGTATAGCCGTTGATGGCGTCGGCGTTGACTTCCGGCACGATCAGCGGCACGTCCGGATCCATACGGAATTGCGACGTGTTGTCGATAACGACACACCCGGCGGCAGCCGCTTTCGGCGCAAATTCCGCCGATACTTTAGAGCCAGGCGAAAACAACCCGATATCGGTACCGGTGAAGTCGTAGTCGGCCAGCGACTGCACCTTCAACGGTTCGCGTTCGCCGAACGAAACCTCGCGGCCGACCGAGCGCTCGCTCGCCAGCGCCACCACCTCGTCGGCCGGAAAGTCGCGCTCATAAAGCGTTTGCAGCATTTCGCGGCCGACATTGCCGGTCGCGCCAACTACGGCAACCTTGTAACCCATCGTCTCTATTCCGGTTCTTCGGGCCGGATACCAGTATTTCCGGCCCTTGTGCGCGTTCACATAAGCGCCATCGGCGATTTTTGCAAGGTTGCATTGTCCACCGGCCGCCCCCATCCTGATCTCAAAACAGCGTTAGGGAAGGCTTAATCGTGGGCAAGTGGCTCGCCGGGTTTGCCATGTTCCTACTGCTGACCGCCCCAGCCGCGGGCCAGCAGGAACACACTCGTATGCGCGGCCATGAGTTGGTGGTCTCTGGCCGGCCTATCGTGCTCGACGGCGCCACCCTGCTGTTCCATCGCGGTGAGGCAATCGAGGCCCGTGTCGGGCTCGCCGGTGTCGTTGTGCCGCCGCTTAAGAACTATCCCTACGGGCCCTGGGCCCAGTTGGCGCTGAAGCAAGCCATCGGCGGGCGCATCGTCAGCTGCAGCCGGCAAGGTACCGACCATGAGGGCCAGCTTAGGGGCCATTGCCAAGTGGAGGACAACAAAGCCGATCCGGTTCCGGGCTTGGAAGACTTATCGACCTGGATCGTCGAGCAGGGACTGGCCGTACCCGAACCGGGTCCGCGCGGCGACGATAAGCAAGCGGCCGCCGAACGGGCCCAGGCAGCCCGGCGCGGCATCTGGAGCGACTTCCAGTCGCCCGCCGGCGGACAGTAGCGTCATGGCCGAGCGATTCACCACCTACGCCGAATTTTGGCCGCACTATCTACGCGAACACAGCCGGCCCGAAACACGAGCCTTTCACTATGCGGGCACCGGCGCCGCCGTCTTGTGCGTCATCATTGCGCTCGCCAGCCAGATCTGGTGGCTGTTGGCAGCCGCTTTGGTCGCCGGGTATGGGCCGGCGTGGTTCTCTCACGTCACCATTGAGCACAACCGCCCTGCCACATTCACGCACCCTTTTTGGTCGCTAATCAGCGATTTTCGAATGATGTTCCTGTGGCTTACGGGACGCCTTGCACCGGAATTGCGCGAGGCCGGCATCGACGGTTCGGCCGAGCGCAACTAAGCAGTTTTGCGGCAGATCAGGCTGTCGTACTTCATGTAGCCGAAATAAATACCGGCGGCGACGCGCCGATCGATCTCGGCCTTTAAGGCCTCGGCAAGCTCCGCTCCGATACGGCCTTCGCTGACCAATCCGTCGGCGCCGCGGCGAAACCAATTGGCCGTGGTCGCGGGGTCTTCGGTCTCGATGAAGTTATAGCTACGCGCAAGGCCCGGTATGAAACCGGCCTCGCGAGCAACGTTCGGCAACCGGCGCACCAACCAGGTATTGTTAACCTGGTGCTCGATGAAAGAGTCGGCACACGCTTGCAGCGGATCGCGATCGCCGATGGCAGCCGACATGGTGGGGAAATCGCCGTCGAAGATCGCGAGTGTACCGCCGGGCCGCAGCACGCGGTTTATTTCGGCAAGCACCACCGCAAAGTCCGCCACATGGGTCAGCACGGTGTGGGCAACAACGACATCGAACGAGGCCGCATCGAACGGTAAATCGTGACCGTCGGCCTCCTCGAAGGAGAGACCGCCATGTTCAGCGCCCAATTCGCGGGCGCGTTTGAGCAGGAACCGCGCCCGGTCGACGCCCACGACCTCGCTCACATTCGGCCGCTGGATCAACGCGCGCGACTGAGCGCCCGTTCCGCAGCCCACATCGAGCACCCGCGCGTTCTCCGGAAAATCGATATCGCCAAGATATGTGTTCAGAATTTCAACTTGTTGGGGCAGCGCCGCACGCACCTCGAGACCCCTGGCGATATCCGCCAGCAGCGCCGGGTCGGCGTCATTAATCGTTAGGTATACGTCGGGCACCGGATCGTCCTCTTAAAATGCAAACGGCGGCAAGAAGCCGCCGTTGTCGTAAAAGTCGCGCAGCGGTCTTAGCTACCGGCCGGCGCCTTACCCATGATGACCGGCGACCGGGCCAGTTTAGACGAACGCGACGACGCCAACGCATTCTCGATCAACAAATCGATTTTCGATTTAGTCGCCGCTATATGCTGCTGCTTGTTGTCTTCGATCGCCGCCAACATCGCTTGGCTGATGGCGCATTGGCCGCCGCTATGCTTTGTGGCAAGCTGATCGCCCGCCTCCTGTGCGATAGTCGGCGCAGAAAATGTTGTAACTAGTGCAAGTACAGCGGCCGTGGTCAAAATCGTCTTCATCGCTTCGCTCACTGACAGCGTTGAGGTTGGAACATTACGCCGCGATTCCGCTCCGCGTCAAATCCGCCCGTCGTTCAATCGGTCAGCCGATCCAACTCCGCCAGCAGTTGTGTGCCCATTTCTTCCGTCGACACCAAGTTACCGCCCTCCTGCATGATATCGCCGGTGCGGTAGCCTTCATTCAGCACGTTCTGTACCGCTGTCTCCACCCGATCGGCATCGTCTCCCAAGTCGAACGAATACCGCAGCATCATCGCAAAGCTGAGCAGCATCGCCAGCGGGTTTGCCTTGCCTTCGCCGGCGATATCGGGCGCCGTGCCGTGCACCGGCTCGTACATGGCATGACGCTTGCCGGTGACGGGATCGGGATTACCGAGGCTCGCCGAGGGCAACATGCCGAGTGACCCCGTCATCATCGCCGCCTCATCCGACAGAATATCGCCAAACAAATTGTCGGTGACGATCACATCGAACTGGTGGGGATCGCGGATCAACTGCATGGCGCAATTGTCGGCAAGGATGTGCTCGAACTCGACATCGGGAAATTCTTCTTTCGCGACGCGCGCCGATATCTGGCGCCAGAACACGCCCGTTTCCATGACGTTCGATTTCTCAGCGCAATGAACCTTGTTTTTACGCTTGCGGGCCAACTCGAAGCCGACACGCAGAACCCGCACGACCTCTTCTTCCGTGTAGGCCTGGGTATCGACGACGCGGACTGTGCCGTCATCGAGGGTTTGCTCGCCTTTCGGCTGGCCGAAATAGACACCCGATGTCAGTTCGCGCAGGATCAGAATATCCAACCCCTTCACCACTTCCGGTTTCAAAGTCGAAGCATCAACCATGGCATCGAGCACGATGGCGGGCCGCAGATTGGCGAACAAATCGAGGTCCTTGCGCAAACGCAGCAAGCCAGCCTCCGGACGATGCTCGCGCGGCGCATCGTCCCAGGCGGGACCGCCGACGGCGCCGAACAATACGGCATCGGTCGACATGGCGATTTCCATTGTTTCGTCGCGGATGGAAACCCCGTGGGCGTCGTAGCAGGCACCCCCGACCAGGTCTTCGGTAACGTCGAAGCCGACGCCGCCCTTGGCGTCGAACCAGCCGATCACGCGCTTGACCTGCTCCATGACTTCGGGGCCGATGCCGTCACCTGGCAAGACCAACACACTTCTATTCGCCGCCATACTCTCTCTTCCCTCAAACCGGTGATGTTGATTGTTCCGGGCGCTAAGCGCCGCTTATTCGTTGTCGGCTATGACGCCGCTTTGTACAGCCAGGGCTGTTGCTGACGCTGGGTCGCTTCGTAGTCGGCGATTTTAGCGTCTTTCTGCATGGTCTGGCCGATATCGTCCAAGCCCTCGAGCAAACAGTGCTTCAAGAACGGGTCGAGATCGAAATCGTAGCTAACGCCATTCGGCGCGCTGATTTTCTGATTTTCGAGATCGACCGTAAGCTCGGGATTCTCGGCATCGTTCGCAACCGCCATCAGCTCATCGACCTGTTCCGGCGGCAGCTTGATGAGCAGCATGCCGTTCTTGAAACTGTTGTTGTAGAAGATGTCGGCGAAGGACGACGAGATAACCACTTTCACGCCGAAGTCCTGTAGCGCCCATGGCGCATGCTCACGCGACGACCCGCAGCCGAAATTCTCTCCAGCCACGATAATCTTGGAGTCGGTGTAGGGTGGCCGGTCGAGCACAAATTCGCCGGTGTTGTTGCCGTCGCCATCGGTACGCAGTTCGTGAAACAGTCCTTTACTAAGACCAGTACGCTCGATCGTTTTCAGGAACTGCTTGGGAATGATCTTGTCGGTATCGATATTGACCATCGGCAACGGCGCCGCAACGCCGGTAACTTTGCTAAATTTTTCCATGAGCCTTAAACCTTCTTCTTGCCGTCCTTGATCCACGCAACGATTGCGGGATCAAGATCATCGAGTGTTGGCGGTAAGGGATGCGACTGCACCTCGCTCGCCGTGACCCGGCGCAGTTTTCCAGAACGAGCGTCGCGCAACGCCACGAGCCGGCTGCCATCGAACTTAGATGCCCGCACCCTTCCTGAGACCTGCTTATACGTCATTGGCATCGTCGTGCCCTCCTAACGCTTTAACACCAAGGCTTGGGCGACGATGTCGTGCAACGCCTGCCGCCGCCGGGTGAACATGGCCATGAAAAAGCCGATAAAAACAATAAACGCCGAAAGATATCTTACCCAATAGCGCACGCTTGCTCGGCTGAATTTTAGCCGGTCACCCTCAAGATCCGTGACGTAAATCCCCATAAGTAATTTTCCCACCGTCCCCTGGGGCGGCATACTTTCCATCGCCGCATAATACAGCCAGGCGAGAAATATTAGCGCGACCCATAGCACACGAATTCGGGTTACATCGGCCTCGGTTCGCTCGATCGAGCTGAGATCGACGCCGATTACAAAACCCAAGATCCACAACGCAATCAGCAGGATCGCAGCGTCGATGATCGCGGCAACCAATCTTATCCAAAACCCCGCATAGCGAAAGTTGTCCGCGATGAGGCTGTCGGTCATGGCCGCCGGCTAATCCTTCACGAAATCGCGGACGTCGGCGAGCTTGCCCGAAACCGCCGCCGCCGCCGCCATCGCCGGGCTAACCAGATGGGTACGTCCGCCACGACCTTGCCGGCCCTCGAAATTGCGGTTCGAAGTCGATGCACAGCGCTCGCCCGGCTCCAGCCGGTCAGCGTTCATCGCCAGACACATAGAACAACCCGGCTCGCGCCAGTCGAAGCCGGCCTCGACGAAGATTCGGTCGAGGCCCTCTTCTTCGGCCTGCAGTTTCACCAAACCGGAGCCCGGCACAATCATCGCATGAACGTTGGAGGCGACCTTTCGGCCCTCGGCGATCTGCGCCACCTCGCGCAAATCCTCGATGCGGCCATTGGTACACGAGCCGATGAAGACCTTATCGACGGCGACATCCTGCATCGCGGTGCCCGGCGCAAGCCCCATATACTCGAGCGAGCGTTCCCACGCCTGACGCTGATTGTCGTCGCTCGCATCGTTATCCGGATCGGGCACCACTCCGGTAATCGGCACCACATTCTCGGGGCTGGTGCCCCAGGTCACTTGAGGTGCGATATCGGCTGCCGCGAGGATAACTTCTTTATCGTAAGCGGCACCTTCATCGGATGGCAGGGTCTTCCAATACGCTACCGCCTGCTCCCAGGCCCCCGCCTTGGGCACCATGGGACGGCCTTCGAGATAAGCGTAGGTCGTCTCGTCCGGCGCGATCAGACCGGCCCGCGCACCGCCCTCAATCGACATATTGCAGACGGTCATGCGCCCTTCCATCGACAGGTTGCGGACCGCCTCACCCGCATATTCGATGACATGACCGGTCCCGCCGGCCGTACCGATTGCCCCGATCATGGCGAGGATCATGTCTTTCGCCGTGACGCCGACCGGTAAGGCGCCATCGACCGCAATACGCAAGTTCCTAGCAGGCCGTTGCAGCAATGTCTGGGTCGCGAGCACATGCTCGACCTCCGACGTACCGATACCGAAGGCGAGCGCACCGAAGGCGCCATGGGTCGCCGTATGGCTATCGCCGCAAACGATTGTCGCGCCGGGCTGGGTGAACCCCTGCTCCGGTCCGATAATGTGGACGATACCCTGGCGCACGTCGTTCATATCGAACAGCTCGATGCCGAACTCTTCGCAGTTGCGCGTCAACGTATCGACCTGGAGCTTCGATTCCGGATCGTCGATACCGCCGCTGCGGTCGGTTGTCGGGACGTTATGGTCGGCAACCGCCAACGTCGCATCGGGGCGGCGCACCGTGCGGCCAGCCAGCCGTAACCCCTCGAACGCCTGCGGACTGGTGACCTCGTGCACCAGGTGCTTGTCGATATAGATGAGGCACGTGCCGTCTTCCTGCCGGTCGACGACATGGGAGTCCCAGATCTTATCGAACAGAGTGCGTGGATTGGCCATTACTCTCCTCCGGTCCGCATCGTTGGCGGATAGTGCTATCTCAAACAAAACGCCCCCAAAACTCTATGGCCGGGGGCGTTTTCTGTCATCGTTGTCACGCCCCGTTTGCCGGGACGGCGCTGAACTACTCTTCGCTCGCCTCGGCCGATGGTTCAATCGGCGCGGCAAGATCATCTTCCGGGTTTTCAGCAGTTCCGGTCTCCGGAACGACGACTTTCTGCTTCTTGCCGACGCCGTGGCCGGTAGTGCGCTCGAAAATGCGCGCCGCCTTACCGGTGCGGCCCCGCAGATAATACAGCTTGGCGCGGCGCACCTTGCCGCGCCGGATTACGTCAATCGAATCGACGCGCGGTCCGTAGAGGGGGAACACACGCTCGACACCTTCGCCGAAGCTAAGCTTGCGTACAGTGAACGAGGAATTGATACCGGCGTTTTTACGCGCGATACAAACGCCCTCGTAGGCCTGGATGCGCTCGCGCTCACCCTCGACGACACGCACATTAACGCGCAATGTGTCGCCCGGGCTGAAATCCGGAACACTATCTTCGCCACCATGCTTGGCTTGCTGATCGGCTTCAAATTTTTCTAACGTATTCATCGCTCACTTCCTTGCCCGGCCCCGCGCCGTCTGTCCGGCAGCGTGCTTGGCCCATAAATCCGGCCGCCGGGACCGTGTAACCTCTTCGGCTTCGTCACGGCGCCATGCCGCGATATTGCCGTGGTGACCGGAAGATAAAACCTCCGGCACCGTATGTTCGCCACCTTTTCGATCACGCCAGATGGCGGGGCGTGTGTAATGCGGGTACTCCAATAAATCCTGTTCGAAACTTTCCTCGGTCAACGATTCCGCTGCACCAATAACTCCCGGCAACAATCTCACGACCGCATCAAGAAGCGCCAACGCTGCTGTCTCGCCGCCGGAAAGAACGAAGTCGCCGAGGCTTATTTCCTCAACATCCCACGCGTCCAAAACGCGCTGATCGATCCCCTCGTAACGGCCGCACAACAACACGGCACCGGCGCCATCTGCCAGGTCCCGAACCCGCTTCTGGTCCAGGGGACGCCCGCGCGGGGTGAGATAGATGATCGGCGCCACACCGTCAACAAGATTGGCTGCCGCCGCGAGCGCCGAATCGACGATATCGGGGCGCATCACCATACCGGGACCCCCGCCGAACGGCTCGTCATCGACCGTATGATGGCGATCGGTCGCAAAATCGCGGATATTCACCGTATCGAGACGCCAGGCATTCTCCTTGAGAGCGCGGCCGCTGAGGCTAACCCCCAACGGCCCGGGAAACATCTCGGGAAACAGCGTCACGACAACGCCGTGCCAGGCGGAACTGGTTTGGGACTCAGTGTTCATCACCAGCCTGCGCGTCGTCCGAGGCATCCATGTACCGATCGGCCACGACCACGCGCCGCGCCGCTATATCGATCTCAGGCACGGCCTCGCGGGTAAACGGCACCATGGCCGGAGTACCGGTTTCGCCGACAATCTCCAGAACATCCCCGGCGCCGAAATCGTACACCGCGCGCACGCTGCCAACCGCTTCTCCGTCGCTCCCATACACCTCTAACCCGATTAAATCGGCGTGGTAGAACTCGTCCGTATCCGGCTCGGGCAAGCGCTCGCGGCGGACATACAAATGCTCGCCTTTGAGAGCCTCTGCCGCCTCGCGGTCGGTGACGCCGGCAACACGAACCGCAATTTGGCCCTTGCCGGTCTTATTGGCGAACTCAAGCTCCAACCGGCGGTTGCCATCCTCGGTTTCAACCGAGCCGTAGGCAGCCACCGCCTCGGGTGCGTCGGTGAACGGCTTGATGCGCACCAACCCTTTGAGACCATGCACACCGGTTATCACACCGACGCATATTCGGTCGCCATCAGTCGGTCGCGCTGTATCTTCGGCCATGGGTTGCACACCTGGCTCCGCTGGCAAATTACACCGCCAACGTTAGCCCTTGTCGCTCTCCTCGTCGTCACCGGCCGGCTCTTCGGCGGCGGGTTCTTCGGCGGCGGGTTCTTCGGCCGGTGCTTCTTCCGCCGCAGCTTCCTCAGCCGGAGCCTCCTCGGCAGGCGCTTCCTCGGCGGGAGCCTCTTCCTCGGCTGGCGCTGCCGCTTCTTCGGCGGCCGCCGCAGCCGCGGCCTCCGCCGCTTCCTTCTCGGCTTCCATGCGCTCCTGCGCCTTCTTCTTGGGCAGATGCTGCTTGGTCTGCTCGCGCCGCTCCGGCAGCTTGATCATATCCGCGCTTGCCAGGAACTTCGCCACCCGATCCGACGGTAAGGCGCCAACACCCAACCAATGCTTCGCCCGGTCTTCATTCAATGTGACGCGGGCCGGATCGTCTTTTGCCAACATCGGGTTGTAGGTGCCAATTTTCTCGATAAACCGGCCGTCACGGGGGCTGCGGGAGTCCGCCACAACAATCCGATAGAAGGGCCGCTTCTTGGCGCCGCCGCGGGAAAGCCTGATACGTAGTGACATTGTTTTGCCTTTTACCTGTTGAGTTCCAAAGTGAGTTAGTTCTGCGGCGCGCGGCACACTGCCTCGATCTTATGACCATCGAGATCGCGTACGAACGCTGCATAGTAGGTGTCGGAATATTCCGGCCGGAGACCGGGTTCACCGTTGGGTTTGCCGCCAGCGGTTAGCGCAGCAACGTAAAATGCATCCACATCATTGCGGCGCGACGCGCTGAACGCGACATGGTTGCCACGGCTTGAAGTCGGTGCCGTGTAGCCATCGGGCTGGACAATCCAAAACAGCAAGCCCTCGCGGCCCGGTCCGGCGCCATAGGCAATGCCGATATTGCGTGCGAACACGCGGCGGTAACCGAGCGGCTCCAGCGCCGCATCATAGAATTCACCACTGGCTTCAAGATCGGTACAGCCCAGCGAAATGTGGTCGAGCATCACCACAGCTCCTAACGCCCGAGACCCGGGGGCAACATACCCGGCGGCAACCCGCCTCCTGGCATTCCGCCGCCCATTGGCGGCATCCGGCCTCCCGATTTCTTCATCTTTTTCATCATCGATTGCATCTGCTGGAATTGCTTCAGCAGCTTATTGATCTCCTGCACGGTGGTGCCCGATCCCGCCGCGATGCGGCGCTTGCGGGAAGCCTTAATGAGGGCGGGGCGGTGGCGTTCGTCGGGAGTCATCGACAGGATGATCGCCTCCTGCCGCCCGATCAGCTTGTCGTCGATGCTGTGTTGAGCCATCTGCTTCTGAATCTTGCCGACCCCCGGCAGCATCGACATGACGCCGCCCAAACCGCCCATTTTCTTGAGCTGCCGCAGTTGATCGACCATATCTTCCAGATCGAACTCACCCTTCTTAAGTTTGGCGGCAACCTTGCGCGCCTCTTCTTCTTCGATAACCTCCTGGGCCTTTTCAACCAGACCGACGACGTCACCCATGCCCAGGATACGGCCGACGACCCGGTCAGGGTGAAACGGCTCCAGCGCATCTAGTTTTTCGCCCGTACCCAGAAGTTTGATCGGGCAACCGGTTACCGCGCGCATGGACAACGCCGCGCCGCCGCGCGCATCGCCATCGACCCGCGTCAAAACAATGCCGGTCAAACCGACCTTCTCGTGAAACGCTTGGCCGGTGTTGACGGCGTCCTGGCCGGTCATCGCATCGGCAACTAGCAGCGTTTCATGGGGCTTCACCGCATCGCGGATCGCGACGGCCTCATCCATCATTTCATCGTCAACGGCGAGACGGCCCGCCGTATCGAGCAGCACGACGTCGTATCCCTCGCGGCGGCCCCTATCCATCGCCCGGCGCGCGATATCGACCGGCATTTCGCCGAGCTTAATGTCCAACGTGGAAATCAAGGCTTGATCGCCGAGGACGCGCAATTGTTCCTGAGCGGCGGGGCGGCGAACGTCGAGCGACGCCATGATAACTTTCTTGCCCTGTTTTTCGGTCAGGTAACTAGCGAGCTTGGCGGTCGTGGTCGTCTTACCCGAACCCTGCAAGCCGACAACCAACACCGGAACCGGCGACGGCGCATTGAGATCGATCTCCACACCTTCACTGCCAAGGGTCTCGACTAAATGATCGTGAACGATCTTGATCACGGTCTGGCCGGGCGTGACGCTCTTTAGCACTTCCTGACCGACGGCGCGTTCCTGCACCGCCGCGATGAGATCACGCACGACCGGCAACGCGACGTCCGCTTCGAGCAACGCGACCCGCACTTCGCGCAATGCCGCCGTAACGTCGGCCTCACTCAGCGCGCCGCGGCGCGTGAGCCCATCGAATACTTTGCCTAGTCGTTCTGTCAGCGTGTCAAACAATGACGGCCGTTCCTTTCACCTCACGGCGCCATTTAAATAGCCTGACGCCAACGCAAATAGAGCCAGTGCGCGAAACTCGCGGACTGGCGGAGCCCATGCGATCATCGCACGCTGGGCCGCATCGTCACCGATGCAAATGAACGGGCGCGAACCTATGCAAAGGCCTAATCGACGTCAAGCAGCGGTACGCGGCTGATATTTTTTCCGATGTTTGAAATCTGTATACGATCATACCCAAATTTACGTTCTCATGTATGCTAGCCGTTACTAAAATGTTACTTAGGCTTGCGAGGTACCTTAGAATATAATAATTCTAGTAAATGTGACTGTACTCTGTTTTACAGAAATAATAATTTTCACGAAGCCGACTAAGTTGCATCTTGCTCACCCGCTTTGGTTGTGCCACAAGAAAATCTTGCAGAAGCAAATCCGGCGCGTAGACAAAACGGCTGGGGCACAGTGATTGGAAAAACAATCGGTCGCGCCGCATTCCAACTACCGCGCAAACAGATCGGTGGACAAATTGGCTAAGCCGGAGGGCGAGAAACGCCGTATAGTCATAAGCCTATTGTCAGGCTGTCAATAAACCAGGGCACCGGCCTCTCTGCTCGGTTCGCTGAAATACAAAAAGAAGGGTCTGCAAAAGTGCCACATCCCGTCGATATGCACGTAGGACGTCAAATGCGAGCACGCCGCGAACTGCGCGGCCTTCCGCAAAAGGAACTCGCGCGTCAGCTAGGCATTAGTTTCCAACAGGTTCAAAAATACGAAAGCGGCGCCAATCGAATAAGCGCCAGTAAGATGTGGCAGCTCTGCGAAGTGCTCGATGTTGCCCCCGGTTATTTTTTTGAAGGACTTGAAGGCAAAAGGCGCAGCAAGAGCGCGGAAACATCGCCCGAAACGCCGCAGGACGGCCGCAGCGCACGCCAAGTTCTCGATTTGAACCAAGCCTTCAAGCAAATCGAAGATACGCGCGTACGCCGGCAAGTCGTTCAGTTGGTGAAATCACTAACCCGACGATAATCCGACTTCCCGACATTACCTAGCCGAGAACGCTGGCCTTTTGGCTGGACGCATCGTGCTAAGCAGTCCTATATCGCGGTCATGACGACCCGCGATTTCATAAAGATGCACGGCCTCGGCAACGACTTCGTCGTTATCGACGCGCGTGAGACGCCGCTTAGCTTCGATGCGGCCGGGACCCGGGCGTTAGCCGACCGGCACACTGGCGTGGGGTTCGACCAACTGATTGTCATCGAGCCACCACAAGACCGCCGAGCAGATGCTTTTATGCGCATCCGAAACGCCGACGGCGGTGAGGTCTCGGCCTGCGGGAATGCCACCCGCTGCGTCGCCCGTCTCTTATTTGAAGAAAACCAGCGGACGGAAGTCGTTTTACAAACAGCGGCCGGCTTGATAACCGCGCAGCGCGCCGAGGACGACCCCGCGCTCTATACCGTCGATATGGGACTGGCACGCGACGGCTGGCAGGATATTCCACTGGCAGAGGAGTGCGACACCGATCATCTACCCTTGGTCAACGGCCCGTTGGCCGATCCCGTCGGCGTGAATGTGGGTAACCCTCACGCCGTCTTCTTCGTCGACAACGCGGAAACGATCCCACTGGAAACGCTGGGGCCCGAGCTCGAACACAATCCGTTGTTTCCCGAGCGCGCCAATATCGGAGTCGCCGAAATTGTCAGCCCCAGCTCGTTGCGGTTGCGCGTTTGGGAGCGCGGCGCCGGACTTACCCAGGCTTGCGGCACTGGGGCTTGCGCCGCTGCCGTGGCGGCACACCGGCGCGGTCTGGCCGACCGCAAGGTCCAGGTGACCTTGGACGGCGGCACCTTGAGCATCGAGTGGCTGGATGACGGCCACGTTGCGATGACAGGTCCGGCGTCGATCAGTTTCGCCGGGACGTTTAATACAAACTTGTTCGCCGCCGAACCGGGAGCCGCGTAGTGTGACCGATCCCGATGTCATAACCTTTGGCTGCCGGCTAAACACCTATGAGTCGGAGGTCATGCGCGACCATATGCGTGCCACCGGCCTTTCGAACACCATCGTTGTAAACACCTGCGCCGTCACCGCCGAGGCTGAACGCCAAGCACGCCAGGCCATCCGCCGGGCGCGCCGCGACAACCCGACGGCACGCATCGTGGTTACCGGCTGCGCCGCACAAATTTCACCTGGCTCCTACGCCGCGATGCCTGAAGTCGACCGCGTGTTGGGCAACACCGAGAAGATGCTGCGCCAGAGTTTCGAGCCAGGCGACAACGAACCGGTTCGCGTCAACAACATCATGGCGGCGCGCGAAACGGCCAATCATCTCATCGAAGGTTTCGACGGACGGGCCCGGGCCTTTATTCAAGTCCAGAACGGGTGCGACCACCGCTGTACATTTTGCGTTATCCCGTTTGGGCGCGGTAATTCGCGCAGCGTTCCGATCGGCGAGATTTCCCGCCAGGTGCAAACGCTGGCCGCCCACGGCTTCCACGAAGTCGTCCTCAGCGGTGTCGATATCACTTCCTACGGTCCCGACCTGCCCGGTCGACCTACTCTCGGTCAGATGGTCCGCCGGGTCTTGGCGGCGGTGCCGGAATTGAAGCGCCTCCGCCTCAGCTCTCTGGACCCCGCCGAGATCGACGATGATTTGCTTCGCCTGATCGCCGACGAACCGCGGCTGATGCCGCATCTCCATCTAAGCCTGCAGTCCGGTGATAACATCGTCCTCAAAAGGATGAAGCGGCGCCATAGCCGTGAACAAGCGATCGACTGCACAGAAACGGTTCGGCGTCTGAGACCCGACACGGTGTTCGGAGCGGATTTCATTACGGGCTTTCCGACCGAAACGGAGACGATGTTCGCCAACACATTGAAGCTCGTCGAAGAGTGTGGGCTAACGTACCTTCATGTATTTCCCTATAGCCCCCGGCCGGAAACGCCGGCGGCGCGGATGCCGCAGGTGCCACGGCAAGAGGCGAAGGAACGGGCGGCGCGTCTGCGAGCCGCTGGTCAGAATGCCCTCGACCGCTATCTCGACGGCGAAGTCGGTCACGAACGCAACGTACTGATAGAACGGGACGGCTTTGGCCGCACGGAGTATTTTACGCCAGTGCTCATCGACGGTGCTAAAGCGGGCTCACCGGCACCGGCGCGTATAACTGGCCGCACAGGCGACAAGCTCGTCGGCACCCGTCTGCAACGCACTGCGGCATGAGCGAAAACCGTACCGGATGGTTGGGCCGGCTCCGCTCCGGCTTGGGCAAATCCTCGAGCCGGCTGGCGGGGGGTATCACCAGTATATTCTCCGAGCGAAAGCTCGACGCCGCGACTCTGGGAGATTTGGAGGATCTCCTGATCACCGCCGATCTCGGGGTCGAGACCGCAGGGCGCCTCGCCGAGCAGATCTCACAACGCCGCTTCGCCTCCGACGTTCCCGAAACAGACATACGTGCTGCCCTCGCCAGCGATATCGCAGCAATCTTAGAACCGGTGGCCCGTCCGCTTGAAGCGATGAAGCGGCCGGACACCGGCCCCCAAGTTATTCTGGTCGTCGGCGTCAACGGCACCGGCAAGACCACCACTATCGGAAAACTAGCGCAGCGTCTGCGCGAACAAGGTGCGTCGGTTATGCTGGCCGCAGGCGATACGTTCCGCGCGGCAGCGATAGACCAATTGAAGCTATGGGGAGAGCGCACGGGTTCGAGCGTCGTGGCACAAGAACAGGGCGCGGATCCCGCTGCTGTTGCCTTCGACGCACTTGAGCAAGCACGCGCGCAAGGTTGCGATGTGTTGTTGATCGACACGGCGGGCCGTCTTCACAACAAAGCCGATCTGATGGCGGAATTGGAGAAGATCGTTCGCGTGCTGCGCAAACTCGATCCCGACGTTCCCCACGAAGTTCTCTTGGTGCTCGACGCCACCACCGGCCAAAATGCCCACGCGCAAGTGGAGACATTCAAGGACCTGGTCGCCGTAAGCGGCTTAATCGTCACCAAGCTCGACGGCTCGGCACGCGGCGGCGTCATCGTCGGGTTGGCCGATCGTTTCGGGTTGCCGATCTACGCCATCGGTGTCGGCGAAGGTGCGGACGACCTCCGCCCATTCGGCGCACAAGATTTTGCCGACAGCCTGCTTGGCCTAACCAACTAGGCACACCGCTCCGCTATGGACAGTTTCATCCAACGGAATACTGCTCTAAGTTCCGCGTCATGAAACCCTGGATCAAGCTGCTTATCGAGGCGGGCCCGCTCGTCGTTTTTTTTGTCGTGAACGGCCGCGACGGGCTGCCCGAGTTGCGGCATTATTGGCTCACCGACGACGCCACGGTCACGTTGCAGCAAAGCCTCTTCGAGGCAACCGGCGCGTTCATGGTAGCAACCGTGATCGCACTTTTGGCCGGCTGGTCGCTCGAACGCAAACTCCCCATTATGCCGCTGGTGAGCGGCGTGTTCGTGCTGTTGTTCGGCGGCTTGACACTGGCTCTCGCCGACGAACTGTTCATCAAAATAAAACCCACCTTGGTCAACAGCCTGTTCGCGGCCATCCTGCTCGGCGGCTTGGCCTTCAATCGATTGTTGTTGAAACCGCTATTCGGTTCGGCGTTTCAGCTTAATGATGACGGCTGGCGTACTTTGACCGTGCGCTGGGGTTTGTTCTTTATCTTCTTAGCCATTCTGAACGAAGTCGTTTGGCGTAGTTTTTCGACTGAATTCTGGGCCGCCTTTAAGTTATTCGGCGTGCTACCGATTACGCTGGTGTTCGCCGGTTCTCAGACGCCGCTCATTTTGCGCCAGCAACAAGACGCGACCGCCGAGACAACCACCGCTGACGCGCAATCGAACCCAACGGCAAATCAGAAATAATCTGCGGTTTCGTCCGGCGGGTTGCCGAACGGCGCAAAATCCACCTGACCGGCGACCGAGCGGTGCTGTCGCAGCGCCCAGCGCACGGTCGGGAACGCGATTTCGTCCCAGGGAATGTCGTCCCAAGCGAACAATCCGACTTCGAGCGACTCTTCGCCCGGCGCAATTTCCTCGGAGAGTAATGTGGCTTGGTAGATCGTCTGTACCTGGGACAAACGCGGCACGTTGTAGACCGCCAGCAGACGATCGATCGAAATACGCGCACGGGCTTCTTCCCACGTTTCTCGTATCGCCCCCGCTTCGGTGGTCTCTTCCATTTCGAGATAGCCCGCCGGCAGCGTCCATAGGCCAACCCGGGGCTCGATCGCTCGCCGGCACAACAATACGCGCTCGTCAGCGAGTTCCGTGCCATCGCGCCACGTGGCGACAGCACCGACCACAACCACAGGGTTTCGATAGTGGATGAAACCGCAATCGCGGCAGATCAACCGCTCGCGGTTATCACCTTCGGGAATGTCACGATGGACGGGTCCCGCAGGCTTTTCGGTTATGGATTGCGAAGGCGAATCTGGAGCGTGCGAATCGTCGGCCATGAACCAACTTTGGCCCGCCGGCTCAGCTTTTGCAAAGCCGTTGGCGTTAAACGACGATGTTTAAGTATGTACCGCGCGGAGAATTCGGGTTGAATTCAGGCTGACCCGTTGGTGTCACCTGCTGCGGAGCCGCTTCAACCTTTTGAATCTGCTGAGCTTTACCCTTCGCCGCGGCGGGCGCAATGGCGGGTTCGAGCTGCCGTAGTAGGCCCTGGAGGGCGCTGGTCGTGTTTGTGACGTTCATGGTTATCCAGTTCAGTCGCCGAGAGCAGCAACCTACCCAATGAATTTTAATAAAAGGCTAAATATTACCGGGGTGCGCTATTTACCGATTGGTAAAGCGCATAGGGTTAATATGGCACCAGACGGGACAACCCATTGCAACTAATAAGGAAAACGGCGTGCCGGCGGTGATCGACGATCAGGGTAAAATAGACGTCGAGTCGTTGATGCGCTTGGCGCGCGATAAGTCCGTCGGGGGCCGAACCCGGCTGGCCGACATTATCGGCGACCTCTTCTTTGGCGCGACCGGCACCCTGACCGATGCCGAGCAGTCGCTCATGTCCGACATCCTCCGCCAGCTCGTTCAGGACGTGGAAACCAGCGTCCGCAAGCACCTCGCGATCCAACTTTCCAATCAGCCCGACGCGCCGCACGATCTCGTAATTGCGTTGGCCAACGACGACAGCGAAGTCGCTTATCCGCTGCTCCTCAAAAGCCGCGTCCTGCGCGACGAAGATTTAATCGCCATCATTCATCACCGGACACTCGAGCACCAACTCGCCATCTCGATGCGCGAATCGGTAAGTCCCTCCGTTAGCGAAGCGCTCGTCGAAACCGGCGAAGAAACGGTGATCAAGCGGTTGCTCGAAAACCACAACGCCGAGATCGCGCGCGACACCATGGCGCATCTGGTGGAGCAATCGAGACGCCTCGACAGCTTGCAGAGGCCACTGGTTCACCGCAGTGATTTGCCAGCCGACTTGGCCGAGAAGATGTACTGGTGGGTGTCAGCAGCACTGCGGACCCACATCGTCGAGCGTTTCGATGTCGACCCGACGCAGATCGATTCAGCGATGGAGACGACCGTCAACGCGGTCATGGAAGCGCAAGCGGCTGAAGATCCACCGATGTCGGCAACCGACCGGGTTGCCAAGCATCTCACCGAGGGCGAAGACCCCGACGGCGATCTGATAGTCCGCCTGCTACACGAGGGCGAAGTTTCCCTATTCGAGCGCGTTCTCGAGCGCCAGACCGGGCTGCGCCGTAAATTGCTACAGCGGCTGTTGTACGAACCCGGCGGTGAGGGCCTCGCCATCGTCTGCCGTGCCATCAGTCTCGACCCGAAAGTATTCGAGGACGTGCTTACGCTAACACGCAAAGCGCGCGTCGGGTTGGACGAGAATAATGTCGACGAATGCGCGTTCGCGCTGACCATCTACAATCATATCTCGGTGGATTCAGCGAAAGTCATGCTCAATCGTTGGCGGCGCAGTCCAGACTATCTCGACCTGCTACGCCAACTCGAAACGCTGCCCGACGTACCGACGCGGCAAACGCCCCGGCCACGCTCCGTCGCTTAGTGCGGAAGGCCCTAACGGGCTAGCGCAGCCACGCCGGGCAATGTCTTGCCCTCCAGCCACTCCAAAAACGCACCCCCGGCACCGGAGACATAGCTGAACCGTTCCGCAACCCCGGCGTGATTGAGTGCGGCAACCGTATCGCCGCCGCCGGCGATCGACGTTAATGCGCCGCTATCGGTCAGGTCAGCGGCCACTTGCGCTAACGCCACCGTTCCCCCATCGAAGGGCGGGATTTCGAACGCTCCTAGCGGGCCATTCCAGACCAGGGTTTTCGCGCCCTCCAGAACCCTGCTCAGTTGCGCCACTGTGTCCGGACCGACGTCCAATATCATCTGATCGGCTGGAACCGCATCGATTGCGACCGTTGTATCGGGGCTGCCGGCTTCGAAGGCCGGCGCAACGACCGCATCAACCGGCAGGATAATGTCACAGTTGGCGGCGCGGCCCGCCGCCATGATATCTCGCGCGGTCGCCGCCATATCGTGCTCGCACAACGACTTACCGACCGCTACCCCTTCGGCGTTGAGAAAGGTATTCGCCATCCCGCCGCCGATAATCAACGCATCCACTTTATTGGAAAGATTTCCCAGAAGATCGAGCTTGGTCGAAATCTTGGCGCCTCCGACGATAGCGACTAACGGGCGCTGCGGCGTCGTTAACGCGGCAGCAAGGGCATCCAGCTCCGCCTGCATGAAACGGCCGGCCGCCGCCGGCAACAATCCAGCCAGCGCCGCCGTCGATGCATGGGCACGGTGGGCGGCCGAGAACGCGTCATTGACATAGAGATCGCCGAGCGCGGCCAGGGCAGCGGCAAACTCGGCATCGTTTTTCTCTTCGCCGGCGTGGAAACGTAGATTTTCGAGTACGGCGATATCGCCGTCGTCGAGCTCAGCGACCGCCGATGCCGCGGTTTCACCGACACAATCAGAGGCGAAAGCCACCGGACGGCCGAGACAATCCGCAAGCGCCGCGGCGACGGGCTGCAACGAAAATTCGGCGACGGCCTGGCCCGATGGGCGGCCGAAATGAGACAACACGACCACGCGGGCGCCGCGATCGGCCAGCTCGCGCAACGTCGGCGCCAGCCGCTTGAGCCGCGAGGTATCGGTCACCCGGCCGTCGGCCATGGGAACGTTCAAATCCGCGCGTACCAACACGCGCCGACCCGAAACGTCGATATCATCAAGAGTTTGGTAGTCGGGCATAGTGGAATTGGTACCGGTAAAAATCGGGAGGTTGATATGTCCATACAGAACGGCCCGGCGCGGTGCAACGAGACGCCATTTCGCTAGCCGGCGCCGAACAGCCGGTCGCCGGCGTCGCCGATGCCCGGCACGATATAATCGTGGTCGTTCAAGCGCTCATCGATTGCCGCAACGAAGATCGGAATGTCTGGATGGCTTTGCCGAAACCGGGTCAAACCCTCCGGTGCCGCAAGCAAGGCGAGAAACCGGATATTTTCATCCGGAACACCTTGGCGGTTCAGTAAATCGACGGATGCCGTAGCCGTGCCACCCGTTGCCAGCATGGGATCGACAACGAAGAACCGCCCGTTATCCGCGGGAGGTACTTTCGCATAATATTCGACCGGTTCGTGGGTCTCGGCATCGCGGTACATTCCGATGAACGCCACAAGTGCGTCAGGCAGGATCTCTCGAACCGCGTCCGCCATACCAAGACCGGCCCGCAAAATGGGAACGACAACCGTCTGAACGGCCACTTCACCCCCGGCCGCAGTGGCCAGGCTCGTTCTCACTTCGCGCGGCGCCACCGGCAGATCGCGCGTTGCTTCGCAGGCCAGCAGCATACTCACATCGCGCAATAGATCGCGGAATCGTTCGGGCTGCGTCGTTTCATCGCGGAGCTGGGTAAGCTTGTGGACGACCACGGGATGATCGACGACGGTGACATTTTTGAATGCTGAGCTTTCGGTCATACCTGCCTCGTTCGAGCGACCGTGTTACCGCGCCATTTCATGGAGTCCTAGGCCCCTAGTGCGATCGCGGTTTCGAGCAATAGCTCGTCATTGCCATGAGCAGCAATCAGGCCGAGCCCGATCGGCAGGCCGTCGACCTGCGCTAACGGCAGGCTTATCTGAGGCAATCGAGCGAGCGGCGCCATGCAGTTGTAGAGTTCGTTCGTGCTACGCAGACGATCATAGACACTTTCCGGACTTCGGACGGGTGGTGGCACGGCCGGCGCGGCGGGCACAGCCATGACCGCTCCGCCATCGAGCAACGCGTCGAGATGGCCTTCAATACGCGCCCGCGTCGCAGTCGCGATTGCGATCTCTTCGCGTGTGTAGCGCCCGCCGGCCTCGAAACGTTCGCGGAACCCTGGGCCCATGACCGGATCGGCGGTCTTGATCCAAGAAAGGTGAGATGCCGCTGCCTCCGATCCACGAACGACCTGCATAACCGCGGCCCAGTCGGTTAAATCTGCCATGCCATGGAGGGCGCCGGCTTCGATCTCCTGCGGCGATCCTAACACCTCCGCCACCTGTTGCAGCGCCGGTGCCAGGGCGTCGCGCAGTTCTTCGTCGACGACCGCGAACGCATCGGTGGCCACCAGAAAACGGCCAGACGCAGGCGGCGCCTGCCAATCGAGCAACACCTCGCCGACTCGCTTCATGGTACCCGGATTGCGCGCAAACCAACCGCAAGTATCAAGGCTTGGCGCTAACGGCATCACCCCGGCAAGCGGCACTCTGCCGTGGCTCGGACGGAGGCCGTAGATACCGCAAAACGAGGCCGGCACCCTCACCGAGCCGCCAGTGTCGGTACCCAACGCAAAATCCACTTCGCCCGCAGCAACGACCGACGCCGAACCCGACGACGAGCCGCCGGGAATACGGCCTGGTGCACTTGCGTTGCGCGGCGTTCCGTAATGGAAGTTCTCGCCGATCATCCCGTAGGCGAACTCTTCGGTGATGGTTTTACCCACCATCGCCGCGCCCGCCTCCAACAGACGCGCCACGACAGGCGCGTGATTCCGTGCAGGTTCATGGGTGTGGAACCATTCGGCGTTCCCACCTCCGGTCACATGGCCGGCAACATCGATGATATCTTTCACGGCGAAGGTCAGCCCCTTGAGAGGCCCGTCTGCCGCACCATCGACATGGACGCGTTCGTGCGAGCAAAACCCGGAAACTTCCTGGCCGAATAAATCGCTCATGACGATGTCTCTTCGGGAACGGGAACATGCGGGGCGACCCCTGCGTCGGCCAGTGCAACCGCGATATCCAACAATATTTCATCGTTGCCCGGTGCGGCAGCGAGACCGAGGCCAAGCGGGAATCCATCGACGGCCGCCAGCGGCAGGCTGATTTGCGGCAGCCGCCCCAGTCCGGCGCTGCAACCGATCGGCTCGTTCATTTCGCGGATTGGATCGATCTCTTCGTCGGCACCACCCCGCAACGGTGCGATACCAGGCGCAGCCGGCAGCGCGAGCACATTGCCCTCCGCAAGCAAGTTCTTGAGATGCTCGGCGATGACCTCACGTTGAATGCGGGCAACCGCAAGTTCGTCCGAGCTTACCAGCGAGCGGGCTTCGAAACGCGCGGCCACACCGGAACCAAAAGCCGGCTTGACCGACTGTATCCAG
Source organism: Alphaproteobacteria bacterium (assembly GCA_965267185.1). GTDB lineage: Bacteria > Pseudomonadota > Alphaproteobacteria > UBA6615 > UBA6615. The sequence continues at coordinate 2,727,613 of OZ253937.1, forward strand.
GCCCCATGCTCGCCCCAAGACTCGCCGCCCCAGATGGCGCGCACCACTGTCACCCAAGAATTCAAGCCCGGCAGTCCCTCAACATTGGATATCTCAATCGGCTCGGGCGTGCCCAGCAGTCCGGCAACTTTGTCGACCGCCTCCATCAGCGCGGTACGAGTGGCTTCGTCGACGACTTCCATGACGTCGCTTGCGACCAGCAGGCGTCCGGGTGCCGGCGATATATTGGCTTCATCGAACAACACCGCGCCGACATCGCGTAGCAGCTCTGGCGTGCGGGCGAACCAGCCGATGGTGTCGAGGCTCTCCGCCAATTTCATAACACCGTCGAGCGGTACCCGGCCGTGGCTCGGACGAAGCCCGTAGATGCCGCAAAAGCTGGCTGGTGCACGGACCGAGCCGCCGGTGTCCGACCCCAAAGCGAAATCGACCAATCCCGCCGCCACCGCTGCCGCTGAGCCCGACGACGATCCGCCGGCGACTCGCCCTGGAGCGTTTACGTTGGTCGGCGTGCCGTAATGGACGTTCTCGCCGGTCAAACCGGTCGCCAACTCCTCAGTAACCGCTTTGCCGACCAACGCGGCTCCGGCATCGAGCAGCCGCTGGATACACGGCGCAGTGGCGGTCGCTAGCGTATGGGTGCGCAGCCAATCTGGATTGCCACAACCGGTCACATGGCCGGCGACGTCGATAATATCCTTAGCCGCGAAGGTCAGACCCGCCAGCGGACCTTTCCCGGTGCCGTCTATTTGAAATTGGCCGTGCGGCACAAACGCGCCAACCGGATCATCCCCGACCCTTTTGTCCATACAACATCTCCCTGCGCCCAACTCTATCGACCCGGTTCGGTACCGCCAAGTAATGGCATTAACACAGGTGCTCCATTGCGCTGTTGCTCCTCAGAGCAGAACGCGACTAGGATTCAACCATGTCCAGCACATCCACGATCGCGGCGGCGGCAGATCCCGCAACGCGTATTCAGTGGCGGAACCTTGTCTGGTGCGCGCTAGCGCTTGTCATCATGCTTTCGGCCATCCTGAGCCGCGATTTGTGGTTTTTGAACTTCGTCCATGTTGTCGCCGGACTGCTATGGACCGGCATCGACCTGTTCATGGGTTTCGTGATCGGACCGATTCTGCGGCGAGTTGATTTTTCGGTGCGCCGCGCCATCGTCAGCCGGCTGATGCCCAAGATGATTTTCATCATGACGACGGTCTCGGTCATCGCGCCGACGAGCGGCTGGTTCCTGGCCGTAGAACTCGGCTTTCTCGACCTCGCATTCCCTGAACTCTGGTGGTTCATCGCCGCGCTGGTGATCACAACGGTCATGGGACTGCAGGGCCTTGGCATCCTGTTGCCAACCAATATTTTGGTCTATCTGGAGATGCAGAAAACCGCGCCCGACGGCGACAAGATCGGCCGGTTGATGCGCCGCTACGTACGCGTCGTCGCCGCGCAGGGCGCGATGCAGATTCTCATCATCGTCATCATGACCCGCTTCGCCACGGGGATTTAGCGGCTCGCCGCATTCGCCTCACCATCGGCCCCGTCGCCGATATGCGACAAGGGGAGCGCGGTGCGGTAGCTCACCTGTTTCAAGGCGAAGCTCGATTTGATGCTGGCGACGCCGGGAATGCGCGTCAGGTGATCGAGCAGGAAACGCTGGAACGCGTCTATGTCTGGCGCGACCACCCGAAGGAGGTAGTCGGAGTCGCCGGTCATCAGATAGCACTCCATCACTTCGGGCCGCGCAACGATGTAGCGCTCGAACTCATCGAGCGCATCATCGACTTGTTTCTCCAGGCTCACTTGTACAAACACACTAACGGGCAAGCCGATTGCCGCCGGATCAAGCAGCGAGACGTAGCCGCGCACGAAACCATCTTCTTCGAGCCGGCGCACCCGGCGCAAGCAAGGCGACGGCGATAGATTGACCTGTTCGGCAAGATCGACATTGGCAATCCGTGCGTCACGTTGCAAGCATTCAAGAATTTTACAATCGGTCTCGTCCAGATGATCTGGCGCCATTATGTGCTCCAAATAAGTGTCGGTATCGTCGTTTATTGCTTAATTCTCGGGATTGGTGACTAACAACGCAACACCCTATTCACGATCCCATGGTAACTTCCGCCAGGTTCACACTTGTGACGAGGTCTCCGAGATGGCGCCGCCAAAAGCCGGACATAACAGGCCACCCGATCCCAATACCGTCGACACTCTCGAGCAAATCGAACGCAAGGTGCTGTGGCTGTCGAGCTGGCTGATCCACAACGCCAACCATATTCGGCCGAGCCGCGACGGGCTCAAGGTCGGTGGACACCAAGCTTCGTGCGCCTCCGCCGCAACGCTGCTTACGGCGCTCTACATGAACGTTCTCGAGCCGGAAGACCGGGTGGCGGTGAAACCGCACGCCTCACCGGTCTTCCACGCCATCCAGTATCTGTTTGGGCGGCAATCGCGCGATCAACTCGAGCGCTTCCGCTCCTTCGGCGGCGCCCAGTCTTATCCCTCGCGCACCAAAGACGCTGACGATGTGGACTTCTCCACCGGGTCGGTCGGGCTCGGTGTCGGCGCAACCTTGTTCGCTGCCATGGTGCGCGACTATGTGCGTCTGCACGGCCTGGCCGACGGGCCCGAGTCCAACCGGCGCATCGTCGCCCTCATGGGCGATGCCGAACTCGATGAGGGCAACGTCTTCGAGGCCTTGCTCGAAGGCTGGAAGCACGACGTACGGAACCTCTGGTGGGTCATCGACTACAACCGCCAGAGCCTCGACGGCGTGGTGCACGACTATCTGTTCCAGCGCATCAAGGATTTCTTCGGCACCGTAGGCTGGAACGTCGTCGAGTTGAAATACGGCAAACTGCTGCAAACAGCCGCTGCCAAGCCCGGCGGCGACGCCCTGATAAAATGGATCGACGACTGCTCGAACCAACTCTATTCGGCGTTGACCTTTCAAGGCGGCGCCGCGTGGCGCTCTCATCTCAAGGCCGACCTAGGCCGGACAAAGGGTATCAAGGCGCTGCTCGACGACCATGATGACGATGCCCTGCATCGTTTAATGACCAATTTGGGCGGGCACGATATGACCGCAACGCTCGAAGCGTTTAGCAGCGTCACCGACGACACACCGCAATGCTTCGTCGCCTACACCATCAAGGGTTACAACACGCCGTTGGCTGGCCATAAGGACAATCACTCGGGATTGATGAACCTCGAGCAGATGGAAGCCTTTAAGGCCGACCACAACATTCGCGACGGCCACGAATGGGATATCGCGGAAGGCTTGGGTATCGATGCGGACGCCCTCCAGGCGTTCCTCGACGACGCGGCGTTCAACAAACGCCCTCCTGCCGAGACGACATCGACGATACCCGTCGCCGCGCTGCCCGCCCCCGAAGGCGACGCCATGTCGACCCAGGAAGCGTTCGGTCGCATCTTGAACGACCTTGGCCGCGACCCCGATAGCGAGCTCGCAGCGCGTATTGTCACCACGACCCCCGACGTCACGGTCACCACCAATATGGCCGGCTGGGTCAACCAGCGCGGTCTTTTTCATCACGAGGAGCTCGCCGATCTGTTCCGCGAAGAGAAGGTGCCCTCGGCGTTCAAGTGGACGATGGGGCCCGCCGGTCAGCATATTGAGCTCGGCATCGCTGAGAACAATTTGTTTCTGCTGCTCACGGCGCTCGGCCTGTCGGACCAGCTGTTCGGCGCCCGGCTGCTGCCCGTCGGCGCACTCTACGATCCGTTCATCTCCCGCGGCCTCGACGCGCTGAACTACGCTTGTTACCAGGACGCGCGCTTTATGGTGGTCGCCACGCCGTCGGGTATCACTCTGGCGCCCGAAGGCGGGGCCCATCAGTCGGTATCGACACCCCTGATCGGGATGGGGCAACCGGGACTGACCAGCTACGAACCGGCCTATGCCGACGAACTTGCCCTGATCATGCGCTGGGCGTTCGAGCATATGCAGGCCGACGATGGCGGCTCGGTTTACCTGCGCCTCTCGACACGCACCATCGAACAACCGCAACAACGCGACGCCAACGCCATCGCCGGCGACATCATCGACGGCGCTTATTGGCTGCGCGAACCCTCGCCAGGCGCCGAATTGGCAATCGTTTATACTGGCGCCTTGGCGCCCGAGGCGCTCGCCGCCTACGATCAGGTGCTGGAAGATATTCCGGGCGCGGGGTTGTTGGCCGTCACGTCGGCCGACCGTCTCTACACCGATTGGCAAAGCGACGGCAGACACGCTGTAGACCTGTTGTCCGCATTGGCGCCCGACGCGGCCCTGGTGACCGTACTCGACGGGCACCCGGCGACTCTGGCTTGGCTCGGCAGCGTCGCCAACCATCATATCGTCGCCTTAGGGGTCGACCGGTTCGGCCAATCGGGCGATTTGCCGGATCTCTACCGCGAGTATGGGATCGATAGCGATGCCATTCTGGATGCGGCTGCCACCGCCCTCACCAAGCGCATGCGCAAAAACGGAGCCACTCCCTTGGGGTTGGCCGCCGAATAGCTCAGCCGGGCTCGGCGGTCCTCGCCACTGTTTCGCCCCGGCGCGCCGCCGCGGCTTCGCGGCGCGCAATGTAGACGACCGCGCCGACGATCACTGCGGCCCCGATCCAGGTCCAAATCGTCGGTACTTCGCCGAACGCCCAAAAGGCGAGCGCCGCCGTGACAACGAGGCGCATATAGTCGTAGGGCAGCACCGCCGAGGCATCGGCTGCGGCAAACGAGCGGGTCAGACATTGATGGGCAATCAATCCCGCACCCGCCAACAACGCCAGCCAACCGAACGTCGGCAACGCCGGCCAAGACCACGCGAAGAGCGCCGGCACCAGCGTTACGGGAACCGACATCACGATCAGCCAAGCGACAACCGTGTTCGGTGAATCATCGGCCGAGAGCGACTTGATCATCAGGTTGGAGGCCGCCACCAGCGCCGCTGCCGCGATCGGCAGGATGAACAGAGGATCGACGACTTCGAACCCCGGCCGCAAGATAATCCAGACACCCGCCAGGCCGATGAAAGTGGCGACCCAGCGGCGGGCGCGCACGGTTTCCCGCAGTATCAGCGCCGCGCCGACCGTCGCGAACAACGGTTGCGCGAAGGTCAGGGCCGACACCTCGGCCAGCGGCAGATTGGCTTGCGCAAGAATTAGAAACACCAGCCCGCTCATCGAGAAAATACTGCGCAGCACTTGCGCGCCTGGCCGCTTGGTACGCAAGACCGCGCCGCCGCCGCGCAACAGCCAAGGTAGCACGACAATGAACAACAGAGCCGAGCGGAAGAAGGCGATCGCCAGCGGGTCGATGTCAGCTGCCGCCATGCGGACCAGCGGACCGTGAGTGGCGAAGAAGAACGCCGCACCCAGCATCCAGATGGCGCCGCGCACAGGGCTCGGTAGCCGCGCAAAGGCCGTTATCACAACAACACCTCATCCTGAGCCTGTCGAAGGATCGAGGTGTTGTGGGCCTCATACTTCGACACGCTCAGCATGAGGTCACTAGGTATTCCTGCATCGTCACACAACGCGGTTCGACACCGGCTCGCCAGCCCGCAATGCGTCGAAGCCGTCGAGCAGCATCATCCCCATCTCGGTCCGCGCCTGCTGGGCGGCGCTGCCGATATGGGGCACCATGAACACGTTGGGTAGCCTGAAATAGCGGCGGTCGATATTGTCGGGCTCACCATTGAAGACATCGAGCCCGGCAGCCGCGATCTTGCCCGACTTGAGAGCCGCAACCAGGGCGTCGTCATCGACCAGGTCGCCACGCGCAATGTTCACGACGATCGCACCATCCGGCAGTTGCGCGATGGTGTCCTCATTAAGGAAACCCCGGGTTTCCGGGGTCGACGGTGCGCAAAGAACCAGAAATTCGCTCGCGGCGAGGAAACTCTCTAGATCGTTGAAGTAGACCGCATTGGCCTCCAGATCCGGCGCCAGGCGGTTCCGGTTGCGATAATGGATCTTCATATCGAAACCGCGGGCGCGCTCCGCCACGGTCCGGCCAATCCGGCCCATACCGAGAATTCCCAGCGGCTTGCCGGTAATTTCAACACCGACGAATTGGGTCGGCGACCAAGTGTCCCACTTACCGGCCCGCAAATAGCGGCTTGATTCGTGGGCGCGGCGGGCCGCTCCCAGCAACAACAGCATGCCGATTTCCGCCGTCGGCGCGGTTACCGCATCGGGCGTGGTGAGCACCGCAAGTCCACGTTTCTCAGCCGCTTCCAGATCGATATGGTCGGTACCCACCGATAAGGTGAGAATGGCTTCTACGCTCTTCGGCAACGCGTTGATGGTTCGCTTGTTGAGGGGTTCGGTGACGCAAATGAAGAGCGCTTCCACGCCTTTCGCTGCCTTTAACAACTCCGTCGAACTCATGATGTGGTCGTCCTCGTTGAGGACGACATCGTAGTCTTCCCGCAAACGCTCCTCGACCGCAGTCAGATGGCGGCGCGTGACCAGTATACGCGGCTTGTCGCTCACCTCGCGTTCCCCCTCGACCGTACAATGCATGGCAGCCAACGGCAGCAAGTGTACAGTGTCGGCTAGCAATACGTCAGCACCCGGATGGGAGGAGAGAGATGCAGCTTGCAGGCAAGGTCGCGGTGATCACCGGATCGGGATCCGGCTTCGGCGAGGGCATCGCCAAAGCGTGCGCGCGCGAAGGCGCGTGGGTGGTGGTGAGCGACATAAATGAGGAAGGGGGCCGGCGCGTCGCTGGCGAGATTGAAACCGCTGGCGGTTCGGTATCGTTCTTCAAGGCCGACGTCTCCCAGAGCGCGGATACGCAAGCGCTGGTCGATCATGCGCAATCCCAATACGGGCGGTTCGACATCTTGGTCAACAACGCCGGTGTCGGCCATATCCGCAAACCGATGACCGCGGTGAGTGAAGACGAATTCGACCGCGTGTTCGCGGTCAATGTGAAGGGCATCTATCACACGACTAACGCGGCGGTTCCCGTGATGCGCGAGCAGGGCAGCGGAGTCATCATCAATATCGCCTCGACCGGCGCGGTTAGCCCGCGCCCCGGCCTCACCTGGTACAACGCCTCAAAAGGCGCAGTGACGACGCTCACCAAGTCCATGGCCATCGAGCTGGCACCGGACAAAATTCGCGTTAATGCGTTGAACCCCGTCGCCGGCGATACGCCGCTTCTGCCGACATTCCTCGGCGAAGACACGCCGGAGAATCGCGAAGCCTTCCGGGCGACGGTTCCCCTGGGACGGCTATCCACACCCCAGGATATCGCCGCCGGCGTGGTGTTTCTGGCTTCCGACGCCGCCGAACTGATCACCGGCGTCTGCCTGGAGATCGATGGCGGGCGGTGTATTTAGGAGCCCAGCCTCACCCGGGATACACCAAGACCGCCAACTCCTCGTGGGTGGTCATCCAGACCCAATCGAGGTCCTTCACGATGTCGATCGCCGCTTTGAACTCGATGGCGCCATAGGGCCGGCCGAACACATGGGCGTGCGCGGTGATGTCGATTACCGCCGGCGGGCTGCCGATGGTGTCGTACTTGTCGACGATGCGCTGGAGCGTGGCGGAATAGACCTCCGGCGGATTGCCGAAGCGCATATAAAGCGGCAGGTCGTTGATCTCCATGGTGAAGGGTACGATGGCCAGCGGCCCCTTCGCCGTCTCCATCAGGTAAGGCAGATCGGTATTGAAGTGATCGATGTGCCAGGTGAAGCCATGCTCGGCAAGCAGCTCGCAGGTGTTAGCGCTCGGTGTGCCGCGCGGACTCGCAAAACCCTTGGGCCGTTTACCGATCACACCTTCGAATAGGTCCGCGCCCTTCCGCAGATCGGCATCCTCGGCGTCCCTCTCCTGATAAGCCGGTAAAGTGTTCTGCATCCAAGCGTGAGCGCCAACGAAGTGGCCGTCGCTATCGATGCGCTTCAATAGTTCCGGCCATTTCTCGGCAATGATGCCGCTGGCATAAGTGCCGCAAGGCACGCCCGCCTCGCCGACGATATCGAGCAGCCGGTAAGCGCCGATGGTCATGCCGTATTCCGCCCAGGAACGCGCCTGGGTATCGAGTACACCGGCCTTTAAGGGATTGCCCATGGGGCCGATGCCTGGTGCGGCGTCGTCGGTCCACGCTTCGCACATGATGTTGACCGATACGGCGAGCCGCTTTCCCTCGGGCCAGCCAGCCGGCAAATTTGCAGCGTTCATGGTATCCCCCCTTGCTTAAACGCGCCCTTATGGCAGTCTGATTACGCGAAACGAGGCCCGACCGCAAAGTCGCCCTTAGAAAAGCAGGAAGGCACCGATGCTCAAGACCACCGTTACCGGCAGTTTGCCCAAGCCATCGTGGCTCGCCCAGCCCGAAGTCCTATGGGCGCCCTGGTCGACCGACGACCCCGACCAACTGGAAGAGGCCAAGCACGACGCGGTGCGCCTCGCCATCCGCGATCAGGAAGAGGCGGGGATCGATATCGTTTCCGATGGCGAACAATCGCGGCAACACTTCGTGCACGGTATTCTGGAAAAGATTGAAGGCATCGACTTCGAGAACAAGCAACGCATCGGCATCCGCGACGACCGCTACGAGGCCGATTGCCCGACCGTGGTTTCGGAGATCAAACGCGCGGGCCCGATCCACCGCGATGAGGTCGTTTTCGCCCGTGCCCACACCGATCACGATTTAAAATTCACCATGCCGGGGCCGATGACCATCGTCGATACGCTGGCTGACACCCATTATGGTGACCGCCCGGCACTGGCGATGGCCTTCGCCGATATCTTGAATGCCGAGGCGCGCGAGATCGAAGCCGCTGGCGCCAATGTCATCCAATTCGACGAACCGGCATTCAACGTCTACCTCGACCAGGTGCCCACCTGGGGCGTCGAGGCGCTCAACCGCGCGGTCGACGGCGTCTCTTGCACGACGGCGGTGCACATTTGCTACGGCTACGGCATCAAAGCCAACTTGGACTGGAAAGCGACCCTTGGCGCGGTGTGGGATCAATACGAGAAGACGCTGCCGGCTCTGGCAAACAGCGACATCGACCAGGTGTCGCTCGAATTCGCCGGCTCGCGCGTGCCCATCGAGGTCATCAGCCTGCTGGAAGGCAAGAAAGACGTTTTGGTTGGCGCCATCGACGTAACCACGCTGGAAGCCGAAACACCCGAAGAGGTCGCCACGGTCATCCGCAGCGCGCTCGAGCACACAACGCCGGAGCGGGTCTTCCCGTGCACCAATTGCGGCATGGTGCCCCTGCCCCGCAGCATATCCCAAGGCAAGCTGAAAGCTCTCGCCGACGGCACAGCGCTGGTACGCGCCGAACTCTAGAACGCATCACCCAACCCTGGAGCCCGTGGAGCTGTCATGAGCGGCAATATTTTGGTGACCGCCGAAGCGTTGAAGGACTTCGCCGCTCGGGTATTCACTGCTTGCGATGTGTCACAGGACGACGCGGCGCTATGGGCCGACCTATTGGTCTGGGCGAACCTGCGCGGCGTCGATTCCCACGGTGTGCTGCGCATTCCGCGCTACGTCCAGACCTTGCGCAACGGCAACATCAACGCACGGCCCAACATCACCGTCGACCGGCGCGACGGCGCCATTGCCGTGATCGATTGCGACAACGCGCCGGGACCGGTGGGCATGTCGCGGGCCATGGAAGAAGCCATCGAGCGCGCCCGCGAGGTCCATATCGGCTGGTGCATTGCGCGCAACATTACCCACTCCGGTGCCATCGGCTACTACGCCCAGATCGCCGCCAAGGCCGGCATGGCAGGCATGGTCATGATCGCCTCGCGGCCGATGATGGCCTACCACGGCGCCCGCGTGCCGGCGCTGTCGACCAATCCCCTGGCGATTGCCGTACCCGGCGGCGACCACCCGCCGCTGACCCTCGACATGTCGTCGTCGACAGTCTCCATGGGCAAGGTGCTGGAAGCCCGCGACGCCGGCCAATCGATCCCCGACGGCTGGGGCATGGACGCGAGCGGCCGCATGACCAACGATCCCAACCAGGTCGCAACTCTGATGCCGCTGGGCGGCGCCAAAGGCTCCAGCCTGTCGGTGATGTTCGAATGTCTGGTGAGCCTGATGGGGGCGAATCCACTGATCGCGCCCATTTTAAGCCCCGGCGGCGATCCGTCCGGTTTCCGCCAGAATGGCCTCTGCGCCGCCATTGATATTTCGGCCTTTGTCGGGCTCGACGATTACCAAAGCCAAGTCGACGATCTCGCCGAAGCGCTCACGTCGCTGCCGAAAGCCGAAGGCGTGGACCGGATCTACGCGCCGGGCGAGCGCGGCGACGCGGTGCTGACGGAGCGAACCAAAAACGGTATCCCCCTGCCCCAGGGCACCTGGGACCGCCTCGCCGAGGCGGCGGGGCCGCTCGGCGTGGCGATGCCGGAGACTGCCTAAGCGTTCGCTGGGACGTCGAGTTTCAGCAGTTTGGCCGCGTTGCCGCCCATCACCGTCGCTTTCTGATCTTCCGACAGGCCCGACGTGCCGTCGACGAAGCCGACAGGGTCGGTCTCGGCCATGTCGTAGGGATAGTCGGTGCCCATGACAATGTGGTCGGCGCCCCAGGTATCGACCAGATAGCGCAGCTGGTGGTCGGTGAAGACGACGGTGTCGAAATAGAGCTTCTTGACGTAGTGGCTGGGCGGCTTGGAGATCACCTGACGGCAATCATCCCGCAGATGATAGGGGTGGTCGAACCGGCCGGAATAGGCCGGCACATAGCCGCCGCCATGGGCGATGCAAATCTTTAAGCCGGGGTATTTCTCCAGATAGCCGTCGAACACCAGATGGCCGACCGCTAACGCTGATTCCAGCGGGTGGCCGATGGTGTTGCGGAAATAATGATCGGTCATGCGCTCTTTGAAGCTGGTGCCGATGGGATGCATGAAAATCATCACATCGAGCTCTTCGACCTTGGCGAAAAACTTCTCCAGGCCGGCGCGGGTGAGGTCCTGGCCATTAACGTTGGTCGAAATTTCGACGCCGCGGAAATTGTGCTCTTTGACGCAGCGTTCGAGTTCGGCAACCGCCGCATCGGCATCCTGCAACGGGGCGGTGCACAGACCGACGAACCGGTCCGGATGACTGGCGACGACTTCGGCGATGCGGTCGTTGACCACCTGCGAGGTCTCACGGGCAAAATCGACCGGGTACTGGTAGTTGTAATGGAACGGCGAGGGCGAGACCGCCTGAACGTCGATGCCGCTTGCATCCATGTCGGCGATGCGCACCTCAGCGTCGGTTAGCTTCGGCAGAATATCCTGGTGCTGCTGCCGGTTGATCTGACCCGTAAGCTCGTTGGCCTCTTTGTAAAGCTTGGCCTGATCGGCCACCGACGGATCCGCCAGCATGGCGTCGGCATCCGGGACGTGCACGTGGCAATGAATATCGACGGTGAAGTGTTTCTTGCCGTTGGTCACGGTTTGCGCATGGCCATGATCGCTGGCCGGCGCGTGGGTCGCGCATTTGAAAAACATCTGGTCTCCCCCTGTTCGGCTGTTTCCGGCGGCGAACGCCGGATTTTCGTTAGTTGAGATTCAACAGTTGGGCAGCATTGCCACCAATAATTGCCGCCTTCTGTTCGTCGCTGAGATCAGCGCCATTCACATGACCCACCGGATCGGTCTCGGCCATATCGTAGGGATAGTCGGTGCCCATGACGATGTGATCGGCGCCGAACACCTTGACCAGGTATTCGAGCTGATGGTCTGTGAAGACCACCGTGTCGAAGTAGAACCGCTTCAGGTAGTCGGTCGGCACCTTGCCCTTGGGCAAATGGCGCTGCATGTCGGGACGCAGCGGGTGGGCATGGTCGATGCGGCCCGAATAGGCCGCCAAAAAGCCGCCGCCATGGGCGACGCAGATTTTCAAGCCCGGATGGCGGTCCATTACCCCATCGAAAATCAGATAGTGAACGGCGACGGTCGAGGCCAACGGGTTGGCGATGATGTTGGAAAAATAGTGGTCGGCGAAACGGGCGCTTTCAGTAAAGCCCCCGGGGTGCATGAAGATCACCACGCCAAGTTCTTCGACGCGGGCGAAAAACTTGTCGAGGCCGGCGCGGGAGAGCTCGGTGCCGCAAACATCGGTCGATATCTCGACCCCACGCATGCCAAGCTCGTTGACGCAGCGCTCGAGCTCGGTCACCGCCATCTCCGGGTCCTGCAGCGGCACGGTGCCTAGGGCAACGAACCGGTCGGGATGGCTAGCGACGAGCTCCGCCAGGCTATTGTTGACCGTTTGCGCCACGTCGCGGCCCAAATCGGGTTCCGCCCAGTAGCAATAATGGTTTGGCGCCGTCGAAACCGCTTGAACGTCGACCCCCGCCGCGTCCATGTGCGACAGGCGGACTTCGGTGTCGGTCAACATCGGCATGATGTCTTGGGTGTGTTGCATCTGGTACGCGCGGGTCTCGTCGCTGGCGTGCCACATCAACGGTTCGTTCTTCAGGTCGAACACGTCTTTCACCATCGCGTCGACCGCGGGGACGTGCAGATGGCAGTGGATATCGACCGAGCGAACCTTGGAACTACCCACATTGACACGATGACCGGCTGCCCCGGTTTCGGGGGCATGGTGGGCGCACTTGAACAGCATGATGTTTCCTCGGACCGTTTGCTTCGTTGGTTTTTTGTTTCGGTAGATCTCGGGCGAACCGCCGAAAGGCCAGCATTTATATAGTTCGAACGGAGCCGTCAAAGCCATAGGTTTCGACAGTTCCGTCGTTCTCCTCGACTCCCGTAACGGCCATGCTAAATTCCGCATCCAAGAACAAGAATTTGTAGTTTCCGGGGAGAACACGCGATGTCGGCAGGAAGTTTCGGAATTTCGCAACATGTGCTGCGGCGCGAAGATCAAGCGCTGGTGACGGGCGCTGGTGCTTATAGCGACGACACCAGTTTCGAGGGGCAGACCCATGTGGCGTTTCTTCGCTCGCCCGTCGCCCACGCCGCCATAAAGTCGGTCGATGTGAGCGCTGCGAAAGCCGCGCCGGGCGTCGTCGGTGCTTTCACCGGCGAAGACCTGCGTGCCGCCGGAATCGGCGATATTCCCAACATGACGCCGTTCGCCAGTCATGACGGCACGCCTATTCGATTGACCTCGCGGCCGGCGGTGGCCGTTGGCAAGGTTCGCCATGTGGGCGAGATCGTCGCCTTGGTGGTTGCCGAGACTGCGGGACAAGCCGCCGACGCAGTGGAACTGGTCGAGTTCGACTTCGATACGCTGCCGACAATCGTCGACGTCGAAGCGGCAATCGCCGATGGCGCACCGCAAATTTGGGAAGACATACCCAATAACGTGTGCCTCGATTTTCGCACCGGCGATGCGGACAAGGCCAAAGCGGCGTTCGCCCAGGCGGCGCATGTCACTCGCCTTACCCTGAAAACGAACCGTATCGTCGCCGCCTCGATGGAGCCGCGCAGCGCAACCGCGCGCTGGGATACGGAGCGCGACCGCTACGAGCTGGTTTCGGGCTCGCAAGGCGTGAGCGCCATGCGCCGCATGCTGGCCGATTCCATATTCCAGGTGCCGCCGGAGAAAATGCACGTCGTGACCAACGATGTCGGCGGCGGCTTCGGTATGAAAACCCAGGCCTACCCGGAGTACGTGGCGTGCCTGTTCGCCGCCAAGGCACTCGGCCGCCCGGTGAAATGGCAGGGTACGCGGTCCGAAGCCTTCCTCGCCGACAATCAGGCGCGCGACGGCGTCATGGACGGCGAGTTGGCCTTCGACGACAACGGCAAAATATTGGGCATGCGCGTCGATATGGTCGCCGCCATGGGCGGCTACTTGTCATCGCACGGCCCCGCCGCGGCGACCCGCAATGTCTGCAACTGTCTGACCGGCTGCTACGACAATCCTGCGCTGCACTTCCGCGTGCGATGCGTCATGACCAACAACCTTCCCATCGGGCCTTATCGCGGTGCCGGCCGGCCCGAAGCGGCCTACATGCTCGAACGGCTCATGGACAGCGCAGCGCGCGAATTGGGGATCGACCGGATTGAACTGCGCCGCCGCAATTTCATCGATCCGCAAGCGATGCCCTACAGCACCTCGATTTCTCAGACCTACGATAGCGGCGAATTCGAAGCGGCGATGGATAAGGCCTTAGAGCTCGCCGGCTGGGACGATTTCCCCGCGCGGCGGGCAGAGTCGGAAAAACGCGGCAAGCTGCGCGGGATGGGTCTCGCCTGCTTTGTCGAAACAGCCGGCGGATTTCTAGAGGAAGGTGCGAAAATCGAGTTCGCCGAAGATGGCGCGGTCGAAGCGATCCTGGCGGTCCAATCGAACGGCCAGGGCCACGCCACCTCCTTCGCCCAAGTCGTCGCCGACCGCCTCGAGGTGCCGTTCGAAAAGGTGCGGATCGTCGAAGGCGATAGCGACATAGTCCCGGCAACCGGATTCGCCTCGGTTGCCTCGCGCTCGGCGGCACTGGCCAGCGGCGCGATCTCCGTTACCATCGACGCAGTGCTCGACAAGGGACGCAAATTGGCGGGCCACCTGCTTGAGGCCTCGGAAGCCGATATCGAATACGCCGACGGCGCGTTCCGGGTCGCCGGTACCGACCGGACGATCGACATCTTCGAGTTGGCCGCAAAGGTTAAAGCACTCGGCGATCTGCCGGGCGATCTTCCCGAAAGCCTCGATTCCGAAGAAGACTTCACCTCGCCGGAACAGACCTATCCCAACGGCTGTCACATCTGCGAGGTGGAGATCGACCCCGACACCGGCGTCATCGACGTGGTCGGCTATACAGCGGTCGACGATTGCGGAACGGTGATCAATCCGATGATCGTGCACGGCCAGGTCCATGGCGGGGTCGCGCAAGGGCTCGGTCAGGTGCTGGGGGAACACGCGATCTACGACGACGATGGCCAGCTCCTCGCGGGCTCGTTCATGGACTATATGATGCCGCGGGCCGACGATCTGCCATCGATGAAGCTTGGGTTCCACTCAGTGCCGTGCACGACAAACCCGATCGGCGCCAAGGGCGCCGGCGAGGCCGGAACCACCGGAGCGCTACCGGCGGGCATGAACGCAATTCTCGATGCGCTGTCGGCGCGCGGCATCACCGAGATGGACATGCCGGCAACGGCTCCGAAAATCTGGGCCGCGCTGAACGGAAGCTAGCGCAACGCGAATCTCGGTAAGGGAAGAACATGGCGCTGCTTATCGTCAATCTGGACCAGCAAATCGGCAGTCCGCAGGAATGGCTCAACATGCTCGCCGAGCAGCTCCCGGATATGGAGGTGCGGCTTTGGCCCGACGCCGGCGACCCGGCGGATATCGAATATCTCGCCTTCGTGCGGCCCGATTTCGGAGTGCTGCCGCCGTTGCCCAACCTGAAGGCCATGTTCAGCCGGTCGGCCGGTGTGGACGGGTTCATCAACCATCCGAATGTCCCCAAGGTGCCGCTGGGCAAGTTGGAGCCGGCGCGCGGCGACCCGATGATGACGGAGTATGTCGTTATGCATGTGCTGCGGCTGCATCGCGACATGCCGCGCTACCAGCAGGCCCAGGGCGAAAGAGACTGGTACCGGGTGCCGATCGTCCGACCGGATCAGCGGCGCATCGGGTTCCTGGGTTACGGCGTGTTGGCCAAGGCGCCAGCGCTGGTGCTGAAGTCACTGGAATTCGACGTGAAGGCCTGGGTCCGCCGACCGAGAGAAAACGAGGACGTGCCGATATTTCATGGCGACGACCAGCTCGAACCCTTCCTCAACCAGACCGATATCGCGGTCTGCCTGCTGCCGCTGACGAAGCAAACCGAAGGCATTTTCTGCGCCCGCACCTTCGCGATGATGCCCAAGGGTGCGATGCTGGTGAATGTCGGCCGCGGCAAGCATGTGGTGACCGAGGACCTGATCGCGGCGTTGGATTCCGGGCAGCTGTCCTATGCCGCTCTGGATGCGCATAACCCGGAGCCGTTGCCGCCGGAAAGCCCGTTATGGGCGCATCCCAAGGTGACGGTTATGCCGCATGTCGCGCGGCGGCCAAGCGTCGCCCAGCTAGTGTCTGCGATTGCCGAGAACATCCAGCGGGTCGAGGCCGGTCAACCGCTATTGCAGCAAATCGATCCGGCAGCGGGGTATTGAACGGCTGCATTTGGCCCTTACGAACCACCGTCGAGCCCACCATGGGCGCGGGTGGATTCTGGCCGCTGCCTGCCCGCCGCGCTAGACTACGACCGCCCGTAAGATTGCGCGCCAAGGACCTAAAGCCATGGTGAAGGAAGCGACGCCGCCGCGATACGACCGCACTGCCGAGGATGTCGGCAACATCGTTAGCCTGGAACACGTCAACGTGACGGTACCTGACCAATCGCTGGCGATGGCATTCTACGTCAACATACTGGGGTTCACGCGCGACCCCTACATGATGACCGGGCTAGACGTCATGTGGGTCAATATCGGCCGTAGCCAACTCCATCTGCCGACCGGCGACCCCCAAGTGTTGCGCGGGCACACGGGTCTGGTTGCCGGCCATTACGACCTGTTGCCGCAACGGTTGAAGGCCGCGTCGGGCGTCCTTAAGGACACCCAGTTTTCCTACAAAATCCGTAACGACCGTATCGATGTCACCTGCCCCTGGGGTAATCGCTATCGGCTTTATCCCGCCGCCGGTTGCTTCGCGCCGATGACATTGGGCATGCCCTATGTTGCCTTCGACGTGCCGCGCGGTAAGGCGGCGGCAATCGGCCGTTTCTACACCGAGGTTATCGGGGCCCCGGCGCAGATCGGCGAGTTCGATGGCGCACCGGCCGCCCTTGTTTGCGCTGGCGCTGGCCAGCGGCTCATATTCCGCGAATTCCGGGGCAAGATCCCGCCATTTGACGGTCACCATATACAGGTCTATGTCGCCGACTTTTCCGGCCCCCATGAGCGGTTATGCGAGCGCGGACTGATCACAGAAGAAAGCGACCAGCACCAGTACCGCTTCCAGACGATCACGGATCTGGCGACCGGCGAACCGGTGTTCGAAATCGAACATGAGGTGCGGAGCCTGCGCCACCCGCTGTTTGCCCGCCCCCTGGTCAACCGCAATCCGGCGCAGCGGATAATGGATTATCAACCAGGCCAAGACGCGGCATTGGTCGGCTAGCGAGCACCGCGCTGGCGGTTACTTTATCCCGGCCAGAGCACAGTTTGAGGATGGAACTGCGACCAGGCAAACCAGAACGCCTGATGGCTGCCAAGATCAGAACCATCTGCGTCGACAGCTTTTATGCCACCGGCCTCGAGTTGCAGACGAACATTCTCAAAAGCGATCTCATCACCTCTTTTCAATGCCACAAAAGCCTTGCTTCGCTGAAACGCCACCGGTTTTCCCGACGCTGTGATAACGCCAATGATGTCTTCGTGTTCCGGCAAACGTGGGTCGAGGTCACCGATCGGAAATATCGGACCATTGGCATCCCGATTGTTGCGAAAATCAAAATTGCGCCCCAGCGCGAGCGCTTCGACCAGCACCGTTGTCTCCGGATGCGCTTTCTTCCACGTACCCCAGTCGGTCGTCACCACACTGGCTTGCTTCAGTTGCAGCTTCTTCTCCGCGAGAGGCCCTGTCACCGCGTTGCCGAGAAACGTGTCAAACACCGAAAATGTATTGACGTCGTACATCACCTTGTTGGACCGGATTAGCAGTCCTGACGTGCGCAGTATCGGCCGGTCGATTCCCTCAGGCAGCTGGTCGGTGAAATAGGCCTGCGCTGAACCGCACAAAGTGCAATAGGGAATTCCCAGATGCCGTCCGCCTAACGTGTCGTTGACCATCTCGCGCACTTCCATAATGCGCCGCGGATAGGCCCGATACTCGCCGTTTACCCCGATGCCGAAAACGATATCTTCGTCCTTAAGCCACGTCGCATCTTCTGCGCTGCTCACTTCGGGGTTGTCCGCCGCGGGAATGCAATTGCGGCACAGTTCTGTCGTATCGTACTTGCGATCGTCGATAAGCACGCCGCCCCACGAAACGTGCCGCCAGTCGATATCGCCTTCCACAAAGATCTTGTCCCAGCCCGGCACGAGACTCGTAAAAATGGCGCGCTTAGCTCGTAGGTAATCGGGGGGCGCCGGAATATCCCAGGCGATCAGATGATCCGTTATGACCCCCCATTGATTTTCATCCCGGAACTTCTTACCCAGCAACGTGGAGCTGGCATGGTTGAGTGCCGCACTGAGGTCGCGCCCGGAGACGAAACGCATCAAATCGCTGATAAGCCAGACAAGCCGAGGATCTTTCGACTCCGAAATAGCGTCCAGAGCAAGCGTCTGATTTATCCCCCAGCTCGATTCAACCATACTGTCGATAAAGGCCACCTGCACCGCGGCCTGCACCGCCTCAGATAGCGGGCCTTCCGGTATCTCTGGAGGTGTGCCGAATTGCTCAATCACGTAGTCCGGCAGCGACGCCGCTTCCTCGGCCTGCACAGCATCGAACCTGAACAGAAAAAGCGTTACCAATGACGCAATCAAGAAAATGCGGGATTGAGAGCTAATTGCAGGTGCCATGAACGGACCTTTCGCGTTGTCCCCTAATTTTTTAACACCTGTTCCTGTCGAATATTCCGTCTGGCGCGCAAATTGATCGCGGAAAGCCCGCTACCTCGTCCAAGGTGCAGGCGGCCCTGAACGGCCGCTAGGGCGTAGTCAGTTGATGGGGGCGGGATCGAGGTCCCAATCGCGCTTCGGCTTGCCGCCGGCGGCGCGGATGCGATCCATGTAGGCCGTTAGGATTTCGCCACCCGCATAGCCTTCCGCTTCCCGAGCGCTCGCCCATAGCCGCCCCAGCGGCGGTAACGCCGTGACCCACTGCTCGCGCCGCGAGCGGAAGAACCGTTGCGTTTGCAGCCCACCTTCTTGCAATTCCGCGAGCACGCTGGATCCGGCCTCGCAATAGGCTTGCGCGCCGATGGACACGAATTGATCGGCAGCCGCCAACAGCGCCTCGCGCGCAGCCGCAGACAATCCGGCGAACCGTGCCTCGTTGATCGTGACCGCATAGGTGGTCTGCGGACCGAACTCGGTAAGAAGGTAGTTGTTGAGAACCCGCTCCAGCTTGAGTTCGGCGAGCTCGGTTATTGGCAAGATTGCGCCATGAATGGCTTCCGCCTCGAACGAGCCTTCTAGTTGCCCCAACGGCAGGCGAACCGGCTCCGCCGCAACGCCGGACAACCAGGACTCGATGCGGATTCCGACCGCCAGCGTTAAACCCTCGAGGTCATCGATCGATTTGATTTTCTTGCCGCTGAACAAGCCGTATCCATCGGTGGTGATGTTCGCCAAATAGATTTGGCCGGACTTCTGCCATGGCTTGTTCATATCCGCGTTTTGGACGTGTAGCGAATGGTAGGCATCCGCAGCGATGTCGCACTGTGTGGTCACGAATGGCAGGTGAAAACTGATGCGCTGCAACGGCAGGCGCTTGGGTTCGCGATCGACCGCAACAATGCCGATCTCGCCGACACCGTCGGATATCGCCTCGAGAACCTCACCGGCCCGCGCAATCGTGCCATCGTAGGCTGGCCGCCACTCGACCGTTGGGGGATCTTCGATCGCCGCCATGCGCTCTTCGACCGCGGCGCGGAAGTGCTCACGGAAAACCGTCACGGCGGGGTGCCCCGGCGGCAGCCCACTAACGACCGTGAACGTTTCCGTCGATTCGGCAGCGGCGGCTCCCACGACGCTTGCAACCACTGCCGCCGCCGTAGCTGTTCCTGCAATCAAGGCTCTTAGACCGCTCATCGCCTTTACCGTCATGACACCGACCGAAGAAAACTCGCCCATAGCTGGGCTGGTAATTGGGGGCCATCCCAGGTGCCATACTGGCGCAGAGTGGTTAACGAATCTGATGCAGAACGGCGCGGACGCAGCACCGGAACCAAGCTTTCGAGGGAACAAGTACGGAAACCACCGACATCAGCGGATGCGGCGGGCCCGCATCAGTTTGCCGCTGGGCTAGGCGGCTGCCTTACGGTCTTGCAGTCCGAAAGCTTCGGCGATGAGCTCGTAAGACCGCATACGTGCCGCGAAATCGTAGGTAATCGTTAAAATTACCAGCTCGTCCGCGCCGTGGCGCGCCGCCAGATCTTCGAGCTGCGACTTGACGGTTGCCGGATCGCCGACGAAGCGGTTCGCCTTGTTGTGCTCGATCACCGCCCGTTCGTGTTCCGTATAGTCGTAGCTCAACGCCTCTTCGGGCGGCGGATAGGGCAAATGCTGGCCCTGGCCAAGTTTGAGCCGCCAGTAATCGCGGCTCGCAGCCAGATGCTCAGCTTCTTCCGTGGTCTCGGCGCAGATAACGAACACACCAAGACTGACCCTCGGTGCTTCTAACACCGGCGACGGCCGGAAATTCTGCCGATAATGTTCGACCACCGCTTCACTCGCGTGGGGCGTGATGAAATGGGCGAATGAATAAGCCAATCCGAAGTGCGCCGCGTAAGCGGCGCTCTGATCGCTTGAACCGAGCAGCCAGACCTCCGGCAACACGGGCGGAACGGGCGTTACCTTTACTGTTTTGAACGGCTCCGAAACTGGCGGTTTACCGGCTAGGAACGCCGTCATATCGGCGATCTTGGTGGGGAAATACTCGATGCCGATCTGGCTGCCATAGGCGAGCGCCGCCGCCGTAATCTGGTCGCTGCCCGGCGCCCGGCCAATGCCCAAATCGATGCGGCCGGGAAACATGTTTTCGAGCAGCGCGAAATTCTCGGCCACTTTCAGCGGGCTGTAGTGGCTCAGCATCACGCCGCCCGAGCCGACCCGGATGCTATCGGTTGCCGCGGCGACCCGGGTCACCATGATCTCCGGTGACGATCCGGCGAACCCGTCGGTGCCGTGATGCTCGGCGAGCCAATAGCGGCTGTAACCAAGGGCCTCAGCCGATTGGGCGAGGCGAATGGTTTCATCTATCGCCTGCGCCGGCGTTCCCCCGGCGCGGACCGGCGACTGGTCGAGCACACTAAAGTCGATCATGGGAACTAACTAGCATACCAACGCGGCGGGTAAAGCCTCGCGCTGCAGCCGGTTCAGATTTCGGACAGCGCCGCGAGCACTTTATCGGACGTCGAGGTCCAGCCGATCAGCGCATCGGACGACCGCACCATTTCGATCGTCGCCTGTTTGAAAGCCGGGTAATAGCTTTCGGTAGCGTCCTCGACCAAAAGACACTCATAGCCCCGGTCGTTGGCCTCACGAATCGTCGTCTGAACACAGACCTCGGTTGTCACGCCGGTAAAGATAAGGTGGGTAGCACCGAGGCGCTTTAGGTCGTCTTGCAAGCCGGTGGCGTAAAAAGCACCCTTGCCCGGCTTGTCGATAACGGTCTCGCTCGCTTCGGGATAAAGCTCGGGAATGATGTCGGCGCCCGGTTCACCACAGATCAAAAGACGCCCCATTGGCCCCGGGTCGCCGATTTTCAGCTCCTGCCGGCCCCGCTTTAGCTTCGACGGCGGACAGTCCGACAAATCCGGCTTATGACACTGCCGGGTATGAATGACCGGCAAGTCGTGCGACCGAAACGCCGCGATCAAGGCCTGCATGGTCGGCACGATCGCCGCGCACGCGCTCACATCGAGGCCCAGCGAAGCGCCATAACCACCCGCTTCCAGATAGTCGCGCTGCATATCGATCGCGAATAGCGCCAGCCCTGAGGGCTCGAACGTAAAGTCATAGGGTTCTGCGGCAATACTCGGCATCGTAAAACTCAAGCCAGAAGATCGAAGGAGACTATATCACCCTTGATCGCGCGCCGCTGGCGGCCAACAATTGGGAAAATTCTGCGAAAGTCACAATGTCGAAACCGATAGCCCTGCCATCCGTCGACCGCGTGCTGCGGTCCGACCCGCTGATTGCGCTGATTGAAGCTCATGGCCGCCGGCCGACCACCGATGCCGTGCGCGACGTGCTCGCCGGCATGCGCAGCGCCTTGGCGAACGGCAGCGCCGGAACCGCCGAAGTGAACGAGGCCGACATTGCCGCGCTGGTTTCCGAGCGTCTTCTGCGGGCCGAAGCGCCAAGCTTGAAACGCGTCTTCAATCTGACCGGCACGGTGCTGCACACCAATTTGGGCCGTGCGCCGCTGGCGGCTGAAGCCATCGCCGCCATGACCGACGCGGCACGGGGGGCCAGCAACCTGGAATTCGACCTCGCGACCGGGCGCCGCGGCGACCGCGACAGCCATGTCGAGGAGCTCATCTGTGACTTAACCGGCGCCGAAGCGGCAACGGTGGTCAACAACAACGCCGCCGCGGTCATGCTGGTGCTCAATACGCTGGCGCGCCGCAAAGAGGTGCCGGTCTCCCGCGGCGAACTTATCGAAATCGGCGGGGCGTTTCGGATCCCCGATATTATGTCGCGCTCGGGCTGCCGCCTCGTCGAGGTCGGTACGACCAACCGCACCCACGCTGCAGATTTCGAGACCGCGATTAGCCCCCGCACGGCATTGCTGATGGCGGTGCACACCTCGAACTACACCGTAGAGGGCTTCACCAGCGCCGTGCCAGAGGCAACACTGGCGACGCTGGCGCGTCAGCACGATCTGCCGTTCGTGGTCGATTTGGGCAGCGGCACGCTGGTCGACTTGGAGCGCTTCGGCCTGCCCCACGAACAAACGCCGCGCGATTCGATCAGCGCCGGCGCCGATCTGGTGACATTTTCCGGCGACAAGCTGCTCGGCGGGCCGCAGGCCGGGCTCGTGGTCGGCCGCGCAGACCTCATCACCAAGCTGAAGAAAAACCCCCTCAAACGTGCCATGCGTTGCGACAAGGTAACCATCGCCGCGCTGGCCGCAACGCTGCGCCTGTATAGCGATCCCGACCGGCTGGCAGAGCGGCTGCCGACGCTACATTTTCTCGCCCGCCCGGTCGAAGACCTCAAAGAACTGGCCGGCCGGTTAACACCAGCCATAGCGCAGCGGCTTGGCGATCGTTTTAGCGTTGCCAGCGCCCCGACACGCGGCCAGATCGGCAGCGGCGCGCTCCCGGTGGAAAGCCTCGATAGCTACGCCTTGACGATTGCCCCCGCCGCCAAGCGGGGCCGAGGCGCCGCCCTTAAACGCCTCACTGCCAGCCTGCGCGCGCTCCCGGTCCCGGTGATTGGCCGCGTGCACGAAGATGCGCTTTGGCTCGACTTGCGCTGCCTCGACGACGAAGCAGCCTTTGTCGAACAAGTCTCGTTGCTCGATCTCACATGATTGTCGCCACCGCCGGCCATATCGACCACGGTAAAACGCTGCTGGTGAAAGCGCTCACCGGCATCGACGCCGACCGTCTGCCGGAAGAAAAACAGCGCGGCATGACAATCGACTTGGGCTTCGCCTATCACACGCTTGCCGACGATACCGTCCTCGGGTTTGTCGACGTGCCTGGCCATGAGCGCTTTATCGGCAACATGCTGGCGGGTGTCACCGGCATCGACTACGCCCTGCTGGTGGTTGCCGCCGACGATGGCCCCATGCCGCAAACCCGCGAGCATCTGGCGATCCTCGACCTGCTCGGCGTGCGCCACGGTGTGGTGGCGCTGACAAAGATCGACCGGGTCGAGACCGGCCGGGTTGCCGACGTCACCGCCGCGATTTCCAACATGCTCGCACCGACGACATTGGCCGATGCCCCCATTTTTCCGGTCTCGGCTATTACGGGCGACGGCGTCAAAGCCTTGGCAGACCATCTTTCAACGGCGGCCGCCGAAACCCAGGAGCGCAACGTCCATGGTAATTTTCGTCTGGCGATTGACCGCGCGTTTACCGTGGCCGGAGCCGGCCTTGTTGTGACGGGCACGGTGTTCAGCGGCCAGATTGATGTCGGCAGTAACGTCTTCCTTGCCGAGTCCGGCCAAGCGGCGCGGGTGCGAGGGATCCACGCCAACAACCAGGAGTCCGAGCAAGGCTCTATCGGACAGCGCTGCGCAGTCAATCTCGCCGGCATCGACAAAGACGCCGTGCAGCGCGGCGATTGGCTGGTCTCGTCCGCAGACCTAAAGCCGGCGCGCAAAATCGACACCAACTTGCACGTTCTCGACACGGAGGTAAGGCCGCTACGCCATTGGACGCCGGTGCACGTGCATGTGGGAGCCGCGGACGTGACGGGCCGTGTTGCCATTCTTGGAGCTGACCAAATTGCGCCCGGCGGCAACGCTCTCGCACAGCTCGTGCTGGACCACCCAATTGGCGCCGTCGCTCAAGATCGCTTCATCATCCGCGACCAATCCGCCCAACGAACCATTGGCGGCGGCCATATTGTCGATATTTTCCCGCCCACGAGAGGCCGCGCCCGCCCCGAACGCATGGCGATGCTCGACGCGCTCGACACCGACGACAACGCTGCAGCGCTTCGCGGCGCACTCATCGTGGCAAACGCGGGGCTCGATCTGCACCGCTTCGCCATCGCCCGCAACATGACCGGCGACGAGCTGACTGCCTTGGTCGAGCCTAGCGAGGCGGTGGTTACCGGCCCGGCGCCACATCGCTTGGCCTTCTCCAAGCCGGCCTGGCAAACGCTTCGTGAAGAAACGTTGGCCGCCCTCGATGCGTTCCACGCCAAACACACCGACCGCTTGGGCCCGAGCGTCGCCCAATTACGCCGCAGCTTGGGCCGCCACGTCCTCGAAGAAGCGTTCACCGGCCTCGTCGAGGCCCTTACTGCGGATGGCACCATCGCCAGCGATGGCATGTTGCTGCACCGGCCGAGCCGGAAGGCGGTGTTGGCGCCGGAAGACGAGAAAATCTGGCAGGAGATTTCCCCACTGCTCAACGAAACGCCCCACCAGCCACCGGTGGTCCACGATTTGGCGCGGGAAATGGGCGCATCGCCCGACCGGATTGCCCGCACGCTGCGCCGCGCCGCGGCATTGGGACTGGTGGTTCAAGCCAGCAGAAACCGGTTCTTCGAAAGCGGCGCGCTGGCGTCCCTTGCGACCGTATTCGAGGACGTGGCGCAGGAGCAAACCGATGGGGTGAGCCCCGGCGCCTTCCGCGACCGAGCCGGCATGGGCCGCAACCTCGCCATCGAGGTGCTCGAGTTCTTCGACCGCGCCGGTCTCTCGCGGCGCGACGGCAATGTGCGCCGGCTGATCCGTCCCGCGCGCGAGGTTTTCCCCTCCGCCGATAGCTAGCGCCCGGTTGGAGACGAGTGCCGCGAAGGGGTTGCGCCATCGGCACGCGCCGTCAAAACTAAAGCCAGCCGGTCTCGGCTCACTTTCGAACTCTAACTAGGAAAATGCCATGTCAGCGCCGATTACGGTGATCCATGTCGACGATGTCGAGATCGAACGGATGCAGGAAAAAGACGGCTGGGCGATCTCCGAGTTTCGCCTGCCGATCACCGGTGCATGCGGCAGCTCGACCGCGGTATTCCATTCCATATTCCGGCCCGGCTCGACCCATGCGAAACATCTGCATGACAATTGCGATGAAATCGCGGTTTACCTGAAGGGCCACGGCGTCGTCGGTCAAAGCGACAGCCGCGCGGTCGTCACCAACGGCCACTGCCGCATGATGCCGCGCGGATCGGAGCATTTTTTCTACAACGAAACCGAGGATGAGGACGCGGTGGTCATCGGGTTCTACGTCGGCGCCCCAACGGTGCCTGGTACGGGCTACAAGTTTTGCGGCAACGCCAGCGCCGAAGACTTGGCGATGCCACGAGAAGGCTTATCGGAAGGTATTTTGGTGCGTTTGGACGATATCCCCGTAAACGAGCCGACCGCTGATATCTGGTCGCCCGCTACGGTGCGCGTGCCGATTGGCACCCACAATGGCAGCACCAACGCTCTGGTCAACGCCCGCTTTACCCCCGGTAGCGGCCTCGCCCCTCACACGTGCAACAATTGCGAGCAGGTTTATTTTGTTGCCGACGGCACCGGTGTCACCGGATCAGGTTCGTTCGAATCGGAGGTCCGCGAAGGTCATTTCATATACGTGCCCCAAGGGGCCGAACACTGGCTGCGCAACGACAATAGCGCCTCGACACTCGAGGTTTTCAACGTCCTTACCGGCGCCGGAAGCCTCGCAGAGGCCGGCTACACACCTATCGGATAGGGCTTTACCCGGCGCTACTTGCGGATCGCCCGCCAAATAGCGAAGACGATCAGCGCGGCAGCGAAACCAATCGGCAACACGATGACCGTTGTAATAAGCGGGCGCCAAAACAGCACGAAAACTTCCGGCCCGCCGATGCTCACCGTCACGACAACCGTAACAATCGCGGAGATGACGGCTGCGATATAAGCTTCGCGCTGAGTGTCGTCCCAAGGGATCGCGCCAGCGTAACTCTTAGACCGCATACTCATTTGCGCCAGCATGGCCACGAACATGACCGCAAAAGGTAAAACGAAGAAAAGTAAGAAATCAGTGCCGGTCATATGACCCTCCAGGTTCCACAGCCCAGTTATTGTCGGGGCGCAGCCACCCGCCTCCCTCGGTTTTTTATATAACACTTCCAGTACGTAAATACTGGCAGGTCTGGGCGTAAAGTACTAGGTCCGCGTTGCAAAGCCAAATTGGACTTGATTGCCCACCGCTCTTATCTGAACCCTTGTATCCCACGGCAAAGCCGGGGAAACTGTCCGCGGAAGAGGATCGCACCCCGGTGGGGCGCTCGGACTTCAAATCCGGTGAGGGGCGTTAGACGTGCCTGGTGGGTTCGACTCCCACTCTCTTCCGCCAAATTTGGCCCTGGCGAGCGGCGCCCGCGCAATACATGCAGACGTTATCTGAACCGGTCCGTCAGGACATCGTGCTCGTCGGCGGCGGACACAGCCATGTCGACGTGTTGAAACGGTTCGGCATGAAGCCGGAGCCGGGCGTCCGCCTCACGCTTATCGCTCGCGATCTACTGACCCCCTATTCCGGAATGGTACCCGGACTAATCGCCCAGCAATACACCCCCGCCGATTGCCATATCGACCTGCGGCCACTCGCCGTGTTTGCCAACGCAAGACTGATCCATGCGCCAGCAACCGGGCTCGATGTGTCGAACAACGTGGTTCACGTCGCGGGACGGCCGCCGGTGCATTTCGATTTGCTGTCTGTCGACACCGGGTCCACGCCATCCGTATCGGGCATCACCGGAGCTGAAAACGCGCTGCCGGTGAAACCGATCGACCTGTTCCTCGCGGGCCAGGCGCAATTAGCCAAGGATATCGCGGCCAAATCGGGGCCCTTTCATATTGTCGTGGTAGGTGGCGGCGCCGGCGGCGTAGAGCTTACGTTGGCGCTCGACCGGCAGCTGCGCTGCAGCATTGCGTCTGCCAAAACCGAGGCCCTGGACTTGTCCCTGGCAATCGTCGAAGCGACCGACCGGTTGCTCCCCAGCTACAATGGCGCTGCGCGGCAGCGGCTTCTGCGGATCCTGGCCGACCGCAATATTGCCATTCATACGTCCACCAAGACCGAGAAAATAACCGCCGACAGCGTGACACTGGACAATGGCGAACGGCTCCCTGCTGACCGCACCATATTGGTGACCAACGGCGGCGCGCCGAGATGGCTGACCGAGAGCGGGCTCGCGCTCGATGCGCGTGGTTTCATCCGCGTCGACGACAACCTTCGCTCCCCCTCTCATCCGCACGTGTTCGCCGCCGGCGATATCGCCTCGATGGATAGCCACACACTGCCGAAGTCCGGTGTCTACGCAGTCCGCCAAGGCCCCTATCTGGCCGAGAATCTTCGGCGCGCCGCTGTCGGCCAACCGCTCAAGCCTTACCGGCCGCAAAAACAGACCCTGGCCCTGATCACCACCGGCGACCGCTACGCGATTGCCGCACGAGGTTCGCTGTCCCTGGCGGGCGGCTGGGTGTGGCGCTGGAAGGATTGGATCGACCGCCGCTGGATGCGCAAATATCAAGAACTTCCCGATATGTCCGCGCAGAACTCGGCTGGCGGCGAGACCGACGTGTTGGAAGAAATGCGCTGCGGCGGTTGCGGCGCCAAAGTGCCTGCTCCGGTTTTGCGCCGCGCCCTCGGGAGGATATCACCGCAGATCAAGGACGGCCTGGCGCAAGGCCTCGATGCGCCCGACGACGCGGCGGTACTTATTCCCCCGCCTGGCAAAGCGCTGATCCAGACCGTCGATCAGTTCCGCGCCTTTATCGACGATCCCTACTTGTTCGCCCGTATTGCGGCAAACCATTGCCTCGGCGACGTTTTCGCCATGGGCGCACAGCCCCATTCGGCGCTCGCCTCGGTCATGTTGCCATATGGCAGCGAAGACAAGACCGCCGAAGATCTCTACCAGTTGCTCGCCGGCGCCACAGAGGTTCTGGCAGACGCCGGCGCCGTGCTCGCCGGCGGCCATACCGGAGAGGCCGCTGAAATGGCGTTCGGTCTTACCGTGAACGGTTACGCCGACCCCGACACGCTTCTGCGTAAGTCGGGTCTGCAACCGGGCGATGCACTTATCCTCACCAAGCCGCTCGGCACCGGCGTGCTGTTCGCCGCAGACATGCGCACCAAGGCGCAAGGAGAGTGGATCGAGGCAGCGTTCGAATCGATGTTGCGCTCGGCGGGGCCCTGCGTACCGATCCTGCGCAAGCACGGCGCGACCGCCGCCACCGATATCACTGGGTTTGGGTTACTGGGACATCTCATCGAAATGCTGCAAGCCTCCGGCGCCGACGCCGCGCTCGATCTCGATGCGATCCCACTGTTAGCCGGCGCCGCCGGTCTTTCGGTAGACGGTATCGAAAGCACCTTGAAGCCGGACAACGAACGGTCGGCCGCCGGCCGTCACGAACCGGCCGAGCACATTGCCTATCCGTTGCTGTTCGACCCGCAAACCGCCGGCGGCCTCTTGTTCGGCGTACCGCAAGACCGTGCAAATGCCTGCCTCGCCGAATTGCGTTCAGCCGCAGCTCCCGACGCGGCGATCATTGGACGCGTCACTCAGCGCAAGGACGGAGATCCGGTGGTGGTGTTTGAGCAGCAATAAATAAAAACCCCCATGCTTCGACAGGCTCAGCATGAGGGTTTTTGATTTAGAGCCTTATCCTGAGCTTGTCGAAGGATGAGGCGATAGGAACCGCAAGCCCTACCCGTGCTTCGTGCGGTGACGCTGGTGGGTCGGCACCATTGCGGTGGGCGCCAGTGCCTTAAACGACGGATCTTCGCTCTCCATCGCATAATCGCGGATGGCGACTAGAACCTTACCCAGCGTAGTCTCACCCCACAGCCAATTGGCGACTTCGACATCGCTGGTCCGCTGATCGGGCCGGGCAATAGCCGCTTCGGTATAGAAATAGCGCATATCGTCAGCCATGCGTTTGAAACCGACAGCTGTCGTTTCACCCTCGATCGGCGGCGGTGTGCCCTCCGGATCGATCAGGACGTTGGCGATAACCCGGGCGATTTCCTCCGGCGTGCTGCCGGAGATACCGAACGCCGAACGTTTGAAATTCTTCACCGCCTCGTCATACCAGGGACGCAGCAGGTTCACTTCTTGCACGAGCGCCTGGTAGACCAGATCGGCATCGCTGATATCTTCGGCTGGTGGAGCAAAATTGACCGGACAGGCCCAGCCTTGCGCCTCCTCCTCGACCCCCGGCGGGGTGTCAGGGAAATCCTCCAGCACCGGACCAGACGGCCGCTCGAACAGCTGCAGGACATCTTCCAGGACCCGGCGCTGAAAATCCGGCTCGTTCGGCGCGCCGAGCGGGCGGCCAAGCTCAAACGGCACCGCCAAAGCCCGCGGCGGTTTGATTTTTTCGGTATGAACGCGGATCAAACTGATCTGCGTCGTCGGAATACCTTCGCCTTCGATGATGTGTGCCAGCCCGCCCACGGCGCGCGTGCATTGGGGTCAGACAGGGACGAGAACGACCGCATCGACCCCGTCCTGCTTCAGCAGCCCCGCGAGATCGCGGGCCACCGGCTCCATCACGTTCGGCGGTGTCGCACCCATGAACGAAAAGTGCCGCGAGGCCGCAGATCCTACGACCCCGGCGTCGACCAACTCGTGCAGCCGGTCGATCGGGAATGCCGTATTGACGTCCTGAAAAAAGCCGGTGCGGTCGAAGTTAGTCGACAAATGGCTCATCATCAGATTGTCGGTGTCAGCATCGTCGGGGATAACCCGATAATCGCCGGCGCCCGGCACAAATGCCGAATCTTCGCGGCGGTGCAAGCCCGCCGTGCTGATAATCGCAATCTTGCTTTCCGCCAAGGGTTTGGCATCGACCCACGGCGTCGTCTCGTAGGTCGGCAGCTCCTGATTGACCAAGCGGTCGCGCAGATGCTCGGGCATTTCACGCAAATAAACCATCACGCCTCCAGGCTATCGGCTGAAATTTCGCGGCGAATCTATCAGTGGCGGCGGCGGCGAACAACGCGAGCGTCGTGATTTATCGGAATAAGTGTCATGCGTGCCCGCAGAGTCGGAGCAGCCAGCCCTAGACCTCGCGCATATCGGCGGCTGTGGTGCCGGTGCTGGTATTGAAGGCGTATTTCGACCAGTTGCGGATTAAGGTCTCGTCGGACACCGACATCGCTTGTACCGAGGGACGGCGTAACATGAGCTGCAGCCACGCCTGCAGCAACACGCATTCCTCGGGAATATGAAAATCGCGGTAGTGCGCCAACGCGCAGAACCGCTGCAAGTGGGGCAGGAAACTCAAATCGACCAGGCTAACCTCATCGCCCAGCCAATAGGGGCCGTCGGACAGTTTCCCCAGACCCTCATGCTCCATCATCAGCAGCGCCTCGGTGAGCTTTTCCGCGTGCACCGCCTGCCGCTCGGGCTCCTGGGCCAGCATCAGTTTGTAGACCTGGGGGGTGAACCGCACATTGGCGAAATCGATCCAGATGCGCGCTTGTGCCCGCGCCGCCGGTTCGCGCGGCAGCAACGGATGATCGGGAAACACCTCTTCCAGATATTCGTTGATGACCGCGGATTCGAACACCACCGTGCCGTTGTGGCGGATCACTGGCACTTTGCCGTAGGGCGATATCTCCCAGAACCAATCGGGCTTATCGTCCAGATCGATCTCGGTCAGGGTGAAATCGATACCCTTCTCCATCAACGCCATCCGCGTGCGCTGGGCGAAGGGGCAAGTACTGGAACTGATAATCTCGAGTTCGGCCATGCGATTCCATCTAGTTCAAACCCTGGCACAAGCAACCCTCTCCTCAGTAAGGAGAGGGTAGGCGGTGGAGTCAGTACTTACCCAGCGCCTTTAGCACCCGCGCCGGCGTCACCGGCTGGTCCGACACCGAAGCCTCAAACGGGCTGAGCGCGTCGTTGATCGCGTTCAAGATCGCGCCAGGCGCGCCGGCGGTGCCCGCTTCGCCCGCGCCCTTGGCGCCAAGCTCCGATTCCTTGGTCAACGTCTCGACGTGCCCCACCACGATGTCCGGCATCTCGCCCGCCATCGGCACCAGATAGTCAGCCATATTGGCGTTGAGGAAATTGCCGTCGCCGTCGTAGCGGCATTCTTCGTAGAGCACGCCCCCAATCCCCTGGACAACCGAGCCGCGCACCTGTTCGTCGACCAACAGGGGGTTGATCACCTTGCCGCAATCCTCGATGCACCAGTAGTTGAGCAGCTCGACGACACCGGTCTCGACATCGACCTCGACCGTCACCGCATGGAAGCTGTTGGTAAAGGCGACCGGATACTTTCGCGGAATGTAATGACGGGTCGCCATCATTTCGGACTGGAAGTTCTCGGGCAGGGTATCGGGCCTGAAGTAGGCGACCCGGGCCACTTCTTCGAGCGGCATCCGTTCCTCGCCCGTCGCCCGATCGACCACAACCCCGGCGCGGATATCGAGGGTTTCGGCCTCGGCCTGCAGCAATATCGCCGCGACATCGAGGACGTTATGGCGCAGCGCCTTGGCCGCCTGCAGGGCGGCCTCGCCCGCGATGCCGGCGCCGCCCGAGCCGCCGGCACCCCAGCCCACCGGCACGTTGTCGGTGTCGCCCGAGATCACCAGCACCCGGTCGGGCGTGGTGCCGAAAGCGGACGCCGTGACCTGCTGGATCACCGCCTCGCTGCCCTGGCCCTGCTCGGTGATCGAGGTTTGGATCACGACCGCACCGGAGGCGTCCATGCGCGCCGCCGCACCGTCCTGCGAGGAGATACGAGCGCCGCCGAGCCCATAGGTGTGGGGACCCGGATTGGTCAGCTCGACCAAGGTGGCGAACCCGATTCCGCGGTAGGTGCCCTGGCCGCGCAACGCCGCTTGTTCGGTCCGGAATCCCGCGTAATCCATCAACGACAGCAGTTTATCGAGCGAAGCCTCGTGGGACAGGCCTTCGAGCTTGAGCCCGGTGATGAACTCGCACGGATAGCCATCGTCGGGCATCAGGTTGCGCCGCCGGATATCCACCGGGTCCATGCCGAGGGCGCGTGCGCCGTCCTCCATCAGGGTCTCGGTGATCGCCACCGCGACCGGATGGCCGACCGCGCGGTACTGGCTCATCGGCGTCTTGTTTTGAAACACGACGCGCGAGCGGGCCTTGTAGTTCTTGTGGGTGTAGGGCGCGCCGACATAGTTGATCACCTGCAGCGCTTCGAGCGCGCTGGTGCGCGGGTACATCGAGTAGGCGCCCACGCCGGTCAGGTCGTCCATCTCGATCGCCAGCAGCTCGCCGTCCTCGGCGAAGGCCGCCCGGACGGCGGCCCGGTGGTCGCGGGCATGGATGTCGGTCAGGAACGACTCGATCCGATCGGCGACGAACTTCACCGGCCGCCGCAGCATCATCGACAACGCCGCCGTCGCCATCTCGTCAGGATAGGTGTGACCCTTGATGCCGTAGGCGCCGCCCACGTCGCCGCACACGATCCGTACTTTGTGGTTGGGGATGTCGAGGTGGCGCGCAAACAGGTCTTGCATCATGTGCGGCGCTTGGTGCGAGTGGTATGCAGTCAAACGGTGGTCCGGAGCGTTGTAATCGGCGATGATCGAGCGTGGTTCCGGGCACACGCCGGTGTGACGGCCGAACTGCAGGGTGCGTTCGACCACCGTATAGGCGCTCGCAAACGCGGCATCAGCGTCGCCAATGTCGTGCTTCATCTCAAATAAGAGGTTGTCGCCCAGCTCCGGATGCATCACCGGCGTGTCTTCGTCCAGCGCCACCTCCGGATCGGCGAGCGCCGGCAGTTCCTCGAACGACACGTCGAGCAGCGCCGCCGCGTCTTCGGCCTCGGCGCGGCTGTGGGCGATTACAGCCGCAACCGGTTCGCCTTGCCAGCAAGCGCGCTCGACCGCCATCGCGTGCTGCGGTGCCGACTTCATGCCCTTCATATGAGCAAGCGTGCCGACCCAGGGCTTGCACACTTCGGCAACTTCCTTGCCCGTCACGACCCGCACGACGCCCGGGCTCGCCAGCGCGGCGGCGGCGTCGATCGAGACGATGCGGGCATGGGCGTAGGGCGAGCGGTAATAGACCACATGCACCATGCGCGGGAGCGTG
The DNA here is from genome assembly GCA_965267185.1 of Alphaproteobacteria bacterium. Taxonomy (GTDB): domain Bacteria; phylum Pseudomonadota; class Alphaproteobacteria; order UBA6615; family UBA6615. Next base: position 2,761,040 of record OZ253937.1, read on the forward strand.
AGGTCGTCGACAAAGCGCCCTTCGCCTGCGAAGAGACGGCGGGCCTTGTCGCGCGGCACCGACTTGCCGATGTAATTGTCCTCGCGGTCGAGAACGCTTTCTTCGCTGGTCACGCGATTGTCTCCCCCTGTCAACGTCGAGGGCGGAAGACTAGTCGGTCAGTCCATCAAAGCAAAGCCGGGGAGCCGAACCAAGCAATCAAAATTTCCCGAGCGCCTCCAGAATACGCTGCGGCGTGATCGGCTGATGCGAAAGCCGCACGTCGAAGGGTGACAACGCATCGTTGATGGCGTTCATCACCGATGCGGGCGCGCCCGCGGTACCAGCCTCGCCAGCTCCTTTGGCGCCAAGCTCGGAATCGCTGGTTGGCGTCTGCACATGGCCGACTTCGATATCGGGCATCTCGCCGGCCATCGGCACCAGGTAATCGGCCATATTAGCGTTCACCATGTTACCGGCGTCATCGTAGACGCATTCTTCACACAGCGCTCCACCGAGGCCCTGAATCACCCCGCCACGCACTTGCTCATCGACCAGCAGCGGATTGATTACGGTGCCGCAATCTTCGACGACCCAGTGTTTGAGGACTTTGACGAAGCCGGTCTCGGGATCGACCTCGACGTAACAGGCCTGGATGCCGTTGGTGAAGGCAATATTGTACTCGCGCGGCACGAAATGGCGGGTCGCCATCATCTCAGCCTGAAATCCTTTGGGAATCAAATCCGAGCGGAAATAGCCGATCCGCGCGACCTCAGTGAGCGGCATACGCTCGTTATCGGTCCCCTTGTCGACAACAACCCCGCCTTGGATATCGAGTGTTTCCGGCTCCGCTTGCAACAGCTGACCCGCCAGCTCGGTAACGTTCTGACGCAGCGCCTTGGCCGCCATCAGCACGGCCTCGCCGCCAATGCCGGCACCACGCGAGCCCCATGTGCCGCCGCCGGTGGGCACATTGTCTGTGTCGCCGGTGACTACGCGTACCTTGTCGGGCGTGGTGCCGAACGCCGTCGCCGCCACCTGGGCGATGATGGCATCCGTACCCTGGCCCTGTTCGGTGATCGAGGTGTGGACGATAATGGTTCCGCCGGAATCGAGGCGTACCTGGGCACCGTCTTGAGACGAGATATGGGCCCCGCCGATTCCGTACATCGCAGCGCCCGGATTGGTCAGCTCGATCATCGTGGCGAACCCGATACCGCGGTAGACGCCCTGGCCGCGCAAGCTATCCCGTTCGGCCTTCAACGCCTCGTAGTCCATCATCGACATCAGATTGTCGAGCGACTGCTCGTGCGACAGCGCTTCGAAGACGATACCGCTCGCCCCCTTCGTGGGATAAGCGTCGTCAGGAATCAGATTTTGCCGCCGGATATCGACCGGATCGATGCCCAGTTGCCGGGCCCCGTTTTCCACTAACCCTTCGGTCACCGCGAAAGCGATCGGGTGACCGACCGCCCGGTACTGGCACATCACGTTCTTGTTCTGGAAGACGACCCGCGCCTTGGCACGATAGTTCTGGTGCTTGTAGGTGCCGCCAGTGAAGTTCAAGACTTGGTTGGCTTCCATGGCGCTGGTGCGCGGATACATCGAATAGGGGCCGACTCCCGTCAGATCGTCGATATCGATGCCGAGAATATCGCCATCGGCGGAGAACGCCATGCGGCCATGCACGCGGTGGTGGCGGGCGTGGATGTCGGTGACGAAAGATTCTAGCCGGTCAGCGGAAAACTTCACCGGCCGCCCGAGCATTTTCGACAGCGCCACCGTCGCCATTTCGTCTGCATAGACATGCACCTTAATGCCGAACGAACCGCCGACATCCTGGCAGACGACACGCACATTGCCCTCCGGCACGTCCATATGAATAGCGAAGATATGCTGCATCATGTGCGGCGCCTGGAACGACATGTGGACGGTGAGCTGATCTTCTGCCTCGTTGTAGTCGGACAGGATGACGCGGGGCTCGAGCGTTACGCCGGTGTGGCGCTCGAACCGGAAGGTTTCCTCGACCACGAGCGCGGCGTCGGCAAAGGCGGAGTCCACATCGCCCGCTTCGACAGCGTTCTCGAACGCGATGTTGTCACCCAAATCGGGATGGATCACATGGGTCGACGGATCGGCCGCGGTCTCTGCATCCGTCACCGCCGGCAGCTCTTCATAGGATACGTCGACCAGGGCAACCCCATCCTCGGCCTCGGCACGGCTGTTGGCCAACACCGCAGCGACAGCTTCCCCTTGCCAGCACACATGGTCGACGGCGATCGCATGTTGCGGCGCCGATTTGAGCGTCTTGAAGTGAGTCAGAACGCCGACCCAGGGCGAGCAATAATCCGCCAGCTCCTTGCCGGTGACCACACGCACAACGCCGGGGCTCGCAGCGGCCGCAGCAGTGTCGATGCCGGTGATCTTGGCGTGAGCATAAGGCGAGCGCACGAACGCGACATGGACCATGCGCTTGAGCTTCATGTCGTCGACAAAGCGGCCCTGCCCCGTCAACAGCCGCTTTGCATTAGGCCGCGGTACAACGCGGCCGATATAGCTATTTGGCCGGCCTAACACGCTGGCGTCGGGCGCCAAAATGCTGTCTTCGCTCATCGTTCTCTCCGCTTGGATTGTTTTTATTCGTTTTTGTTTCGCAGCCGGTTTTTTACCGGATGCCTATTGGCATTCTTTATACCCAGCGCATCTTCGGCAATCAAAATACGCTGCACATTTGCAGTACCCTCACCAACCGCAAGCATATTTACATACGCGGTGAATTTTTTGACCGGATATTCGTCGGCCAACGCATAACCGCCGAAGATTTCCGCCGCCGACGCGGCAGCGTGTTTCGCCGCATTAACCGCAGCGTATTTGGCGCGCGAGGCATCTCGCGTGGGCGGCTCACCCCGATCCATCCGCGCGGCCATTCGGTAAACCAACAAGCGCGCGGCATCGATGTTGACCGCCATATCGGCGATCAAATGCTGCACCATCTGATAGTGGCCAATCGGTTGGCCGCGGATGACCCGCTCATTGGCATAACGTACGGCTTCATCGAAGCACGCTTGAGCCAACCCGACGGACCGTGCCGCGACAGTCAATCGGCCATAGTCGAGCGCATTCATGGCAATCTTGAAACCCTCGCCTTCCTCGCCCAGCCGGTTTTCCACCGGCACCTCAAAGTCGTCGAGAAACACGGCGTTCGAACACAAAACATTCGACAAACCCGACATGGGAATGGGACTCGCCGAGAACCCTTCCTGTAATTTGGGCTCGACGATAAACGCGGTGATGCCACGATGACCGGCTTCCAAGTCAGTCTTGGCGAATAGGATTCCGGTGTCGGCAGCGTGGGCGAAGGTAATCCACTGCTTCGAGCCGTTGAGACGATAGACATCGCCATCGCGCCCCGCGGTCGTCTGCATAGCACCCGCCGCGTCCGACCCGCCGCCGGGCTCGGTGAGCGCGAACATGCCGATTTTCCGTCCGGCCACCAGATCGGGCACGAAGCGCGATATCTGCGCGTCGGCACCCCAATTGTAGATGGTGAAGGGGCAGGTCATTGCCTGCATATTCATCGCATAACCGAACTCAGGCGCGAGGCGGGAAATCTCTTCCGAGATCGCCGCGACGGCGAGAAACCCCGCATCGGTGCCACCGAGATTTTCCGGGAACGCCGCCCCGAACAGGCCCGTTGCGCCCATTTTTTCGATAATCCCATGGGGAAACTCGCCAGACGCCTCGTAGGCGCCAATCTCCGGCAAAATCTCGGCCTCGGCGAACCGCCGCGCGGTTTCGGCAATCGCCTCGATTTCTTCGGGTAGGGTGAAATCCATCGCGCCGGCGTTTCCTTTATCTTAGGCTCGAAGCCATTTAACATCCCACATACCGTACAATGACGGAAAGGCGTACTCGCGGTGACAGCACATCTCGATGATATCGAGGCCCTCGTCAGCCGGATCCCCGATGGCGCAAAAGTTGCGCTCCCGCCTGACTACAGCGGCTGCGCCATGGCCGCCGGATCGGCGTTGATCCGGCGCGGCGTTTGCGACCTGCATCTGATCGGTGTCCCTTCGGTCGGTTTCCAAGGCGACATGTTGATCGGCGCCGGTTGCGTTGCGACAGTGGAGACCGCCGCTGTCACCTTGGGCGAATATGGCCCAGCACCTCGTTTTACGGCTGCCATCAAAGCGGGCTCTATCCGCATGATCGACGGCACCTGCCCGGCGATCCATGCCGGGCTCATGGCTGCCGAGAAGGCCATCCCTTTCATGCCGGTACGCGGTATCATCGGCTCCGACTTGCTCGAACAGCGCGACGACTGGACCGTCGGCAGCGACCCGTTCGATGAAGAAGACGGCCCGTTGGTGCTGGTCAAGGCAATCGCGCCCGATGTGACTTTGATTCACGCGCCGCTCGCGGACCGCGCGGGTAATGTGTGGATTGGCGTGCGCCGCGAGATGATGGTGATGGCTCACGCGGCCAAAACCACGCTGGTGACCTACGAAAAACTCTACGACGGCGATTTGCTCGCCGATGAAGCGATGGCCGCCGGCACCATCCCGTCACTCTATATTGGCGCACTCACACAGGCGGAGAACGGCGCCTGGCCGGTCGGCCTGTACAGTGCTTATCCCGCCGACGATGAACACTTGAAGCGGTATGTGGAGATGGCGCGCACGGACGACGGTTTTCAACGCTACCTCGAGGACTACGTGCTCGGCCGCAAGGCAGCCGAATGACGGCAGATTTTCAGCCTGAGGAGCTTCTAATCGCCACCATCGCCAACATGCTCGACGGACTCGGGCATGTCGCGGTCGGCGCTTCGTCGCCGATCCCAGGTGGCGCGGCGCTACTCGCGCGGGCGCGCAGCAATAGCAGCCTGCGCGTCTCCATGCTGGGCAGCGAAGAGCATAATCCGTTCACCAATGGCGGCACCGAGCTGTTCGATTGCGCGGCGCAAGGCCGTATCGATGCGTTCTTCCTTGGCGGCGGACAGATCGATGGGCAAGCGAACATCAATCTGGTGGGCATCGGCGACTACCCGCAGACCAAAGTCCGGTTCCCGGGCTCGTTCGGCTCGGCCTATCTCTATTTTCTGATACCGCGCGTGATTCTGTTCCGCGAGGAACACACGCCCCGGGTGCTGGTACCGAAAGTCGACTTCGTCAGCGCGCCGGGCGTCAGTGAGCCTGAAGTTTATCGCCCCGGCGGGCCCTACGCGCTGGTGACGGGCCGTTGTGTTTTTGCTTTCGATAAAGCAAAGCGGCGCTTCCAACTGTCTTCCGTTCATCCCGGTCATACCCCTGACGAGGTCGCCGAGATGACCGGGTTCGATTTCGACCGGCCGGATACGATTCCCGAGACGCCGCCACCGGATACTGGCACGCTCGCGCTCATTCGTGGCCGCGTCGCCGACGAAATTGCGGAGACCTATCCGGCCTTCGCTGCCCGCGTATTTGGCGGCGGCGCTAGCGCTGCTTAGCGCGGAACTTGACCGCGGCCGGGCGCTCTGATGTCATCGCCCTGGCACGACACAAACGCATGATCGAAAACATGGGCCGGGAAACGGCTCTATCGGAGGGAGGCATATATGCCGTTCTACAATATCAACGAGATGGAAACGAAAAAGGACAAGACCGCGCCGGGCATGGCGGCCACGGTCGTCGGCGAATTCATGAAGGTCGGCGTGATGACCTATGAGGACGAGATCGGTCCGCCGCCCCACTTCCATCCTAACGAAGAACAGTTCGTGCTCGTGCTCGAAGGGCAACTGCGTATGGTCCTCGATGGCGAGGTCAAGAACATCGGCCCCGGCGATTTGATCCATGTTCCCCGGAACGTAGCGCATACGGTCCGCGCGGTGGGCGGCCCGGCACGGTTCTTTACCGCCAAGCATCCGGTCGGCGACGGCGAGCTGAGCCAGGACTATAACGAAGCCCCCAACGCCGACGAGCTTCGCAAGCTGCTCGCGGGCGAGGACTAACACCGCTCCTCACAACTGACGCTTCATAGTTTTCGTATGTCCGATTCAGAACCGTCCAAGCCCCTTGGTGCGATGGCGGGGCTCAAGGTCATCGACCTCGCCCGTGTTTTGGGCGGTCCCTATTGCAGCCAAATTCTCGCTGACCACGGCGCTACCGTCATAAAGGTGGAGCCGCCGCAGGGCGACGAAACGCGCGATTGGGGCCCGCCCTTTCACGAGGGCGATGCGTCCTATTTCGTCGGGCTCAACCGCAACAAGCGGTCGATCGGTCTCGATCTGCGGACGGAAGCCGGTCGCGATGTGTTGTTACGCCTGCTCGATGGTGCCGATGTGCTGCTGGAAAACTACAAGCCGGGCACGATGGAAAAATGGGGGATGGGCTACGAAGACGTTATCTCGAAACAATTCCCAAGCCTCATCCACTGCCGCATTTCCGGATTCGGCACCGATGGACCCATGGGCGGCTTCCCCGGCTACGATGCCGTCGTTCAAGCGATGGCCGGTTGGTTATCGATCAACGGCGGCAAAGATAAAGACCCTACGCGGGTCGGCATCGCCGCGGTCGACATGGGGACCGGCCTCTACACCTGCGTCGCCATCTTGATGGCGCTGCTCGAACGGCAACGTTCGAGCAAGGGCCAGTACATCGACATGACCCTGTTCGACTGCGCGGTGGCGCTGATGCACCCCCACGTCCCCAACTACTATCTGTCGGGGGGTGAAGTACCCAAGATCACCGGCAACCAGCATTCCAACCTGGCACCCTACGACAAGTTCCCGACTAAGACCGTCGAGGTTTTCATCGCGGCGGGCAATAACCCCGCCTTCCGCCGCCTTTGTACCGAGTTGGGCCGGCCCGAAATGGCCGACGATCCACGGTTTGCCGAAAACGCTGGCCGTTTGAAAAACATCGGCGAACTGCGCGACGAATTAGCTGTCCTGATGGCGGATGTCGACGGCGAGGATTTGTGTAAGCGGCTGCTGGCGGTGGGCATTCCCGCCGGTCCCGTGCTCGATACCGCCCAGGTGATGAACCATCCGCATACGCTGCATCGGGACATGGCCGCCGAGCTCGATTGGTATCAAGGCACCGGCATTCCCATTAAGTTTTCACGCACACCGGGCTCGATCCGCTCGACGCCACCCAAGTTCAATCAGCATGGCCGCGAAATCCTGGCCGAGTTCGGCTATAGCGACGACGAGATTTCGGCGTTAGCGGAGAGCGGTGCGCTCGTCGAAGATCGGCGGAAATTGTAAGGGACGGCAGCACTTTAGCCGGGGTACGTTAATGCCGATCGAGTTTTCCAGCGCCAATGACGGGACCATTGCTCTTGTCCATTGCTCCGGCGCTATTACCATGGCCAACATTGGTGCGGCGGTGCGTTCCGCGTTCGGTGAACGCCATGTCGAGCCCGGCCAAGACCGGATTATCCTCGTAGATGAAGACGTACAGCTGCACGAAATCGACTTCGACGCCCTAAAGAATATTCAACGGCTCATTCTCGAGGAAGAGGGCCGAAACGGCCGGACGCCGCAGTTTCGTTCCGTCCTTGTTTATTCAACACCGGCGCAACAACAACTCATGACCCTCTACAAAGCAATTTGGGGGCCCTTGAACCTGGCTGGCGTGAAATTTTTCATCGCTGCTAGCGAAGAGGAGGCGCTGGACATCCTTGCCGATGATCAAAAGAACGATCCCGCCAGCGACAGTTCGTGAGCATCGCTAGGATTCAAAAAACTGCGGGGCGGGTTAAGGATTCCTGGCACCGGTAACGAACGCCCTTAAGTTTGCAAACAGGTCCTGGTCGAGGATAATCCGTGGCACCTTATGCTGGCCGCCGAACTGACCGCGAGATTTCATCCATGCCGCGAAGGTGCCCGGCGGCACAACGCGAATGGTGGGCGGCTTCATGCCGAAACCCTCGGCGCGATGCGCCGCGTAGTCTTCGTTGGTGGCGCATAAATCGCGGTCGAGCCGCGCGGCAAACGCCGCTGTTTGCGCTTCGCTGACAACCCCTTCCGCAAATTCGACAACGTAGAGATGGCCGCCCAACTCGCCCACCTGTTCGGAGTATACCGCGCCGACCGACCAATCTGTCACCGACGCGCCGATCTCCGCCGCCGCCGCGCTGACCGCTTCTTCCACTTCGCGGGCGATCAAATGTTCGCCAAACGCCGACAACATATAAGACGTCCGGCCAGTCACCTTGACCCGCGGTGGGTCCCGTTCGATCAGCTCGATTGTATCGCCGACCACATAGCTCCACAGACCCGCGCAGGTCGACAGAACCAGCGCGTAGTTCACACCGGTTTCAGCGTCGGCAATCCAGTGGCGGGTCGGGTTCGGCAAGTCGAGTTCGTCGACGGGCACGAATTCGTAGAACAAGCCATGGCTCAGGTTGAGGCGAAGGCCTTCGCCCTCGCCGCGGTCTGCCGACGCGATGAACCCCTCGCTCGCCGGATAAACCTCGCGTAATTCGGCATGGCTGCCCGCCAACAATTCGTCGAACCGCCGTCGATAAGGTGAAAAATCGACACCGCCGTGAACCAGCACTTCAAGGTTGGGAAACAGCGTCGCCAAGTTCGGCTCGATGTCCCGTAATTCGGCCAACGCATCGAAAAAGATCAGCAGCCAACTCGGCGTGCCGCCAATCAATCTGATGTCTTCGGTGGCGCAGGCGGCGGCGATGCGTGCAACCTTTTCATCCCAATCCGCCAGCAACGCCAATTCGCGTGGCGGAAACGTACGGCTGCGGAACCATAGCGGTATATTCGCCGCCATAATGCCCGACAAATCTCCGCTATAGATGCCCGGCGCCTCCTCGGTGAGATCCGTGCTGCCGCCTAGCATGAAACTCTTGCCCCCGAGGACCCGGCTTTTCGGCCGGGCGCGGGCATGAAACCCCATCATGTCGGCGCCGGCGAGCGAGTTGGCGGCAACCATTTCTTTCGAGCAAGGGATGTATTTGGTGCGCCCTGTCGTGGTGCCGGACGTCACGGCGAAATAGGGAATGGCGCCCGGCCAACTCACATTCTTGAGTTGCGGAAATGGTTCCTTCCAGTACGCATCCCAAAAATCTTCATACCTGCGCAGCGGTACCCGAGCCTGAAACTCCGCGACGCTTCGAGCCTTACTGAAATCGTGATCACGGCCGAACTGCGTCCCCCGCGCCCGCGCGACCAGCGACAACAATTGCCGCTCCTGAACGGCAGAAGCCGTCTGGCGATCCAGTTTGGCGGCACGCCAGCCGGCCCAACGGCGCATTAAGGGGGTAACATCCAGCATCGGCGCTAGTTTACGCCAATCGACGACCTACGGCCTTAGTTCCGTGCGATGGGAAAACTCGGCGCGAACGGTCTCCAAGCGCAACGGCAACCGGACATAATCTCCCCGTTGCCAAAGCTCGAACTGGTCGAGGAACGTGGAGCTGTTGAACCACCCGTCCTGACCGCCGAGCAGCGCGAAATAGTTAGCATCGGGGTCGGACAGATCGGAGATATGCCGGGCTTGAGAGCCGAAGCGGGTGAAGTGGCGCTCCGTCGTATCGGCGTGGGCGGTTTTCATCACCGTGGTGGTACTGCCGCCAATCGGCACGTCGGTAAACCGGAAACGTTCGCCGACGACGGGAATAAATCCCAGCGGGTGGCGCAGACCCATACGGTGCATCTCGCCCCAGACGCCGAACTCTTCGACGCCCGCCGCCGCTTTATCGAGCGCGGGTCCAAACGCGGCCGCGAGGCGATCCGGTGCGGCGCGGGTCAACTCATCTCCCATAAACTCGTCGAAGCGGCCACCCGGCGATAATGCTGCCCGTTCCTCTTCGCTGAAATAGGCCTCAATGAAATGGGCTGTGACTTGCTCGAACGCCAAAGCGCCGACAGAATCGATGCGGTAATGGCCATCCCACGCCCGCAACAAGTCGACAACCCGTTGGCGCTCCGGGGTTAAACCGCCCTCGAGCGGTAAATCCGGTAGCCGCGCCAACAGAATGTCGCGCAACGCGACGGCCGAGCCCATGTAAACGTCGCGCTGGAGAGCTTCCAGGTCGGCAATATCGATTGTGTCATCGCCCGTCAGAAGTTCACGCAAGCGGGTAATACGGTCGTCGTTGGAAAAGAACCAGCCGACCGTGATATCGGTTTCCGCAGGCTTATTATTGGCCGACGCAAGAAAGCCCTCCGGCGGATCGAACGCCGCAGGCAATGTGGCGGCGGACGAGAACCTCTGCCAATAGTCGGTACCGTTCGCGGAAACCACCATGTCGCCGGGAACAACCGCCGGACGTTGCGGAAGCCGCACCGCCATGACTTGGCCGATATGACCCTCGACATCGGCGTAAAGCATGTTCTGGCCCGGCACCCAAAATCCATCCAAGGCGGAGCGGAAGTCATCCCAATCGCGCGCCTGGCTTACCTTCAGCATAGCGCTGACTTCGTCGCTTGCGCTGTGTCCCATCCAGCGCAACGCGAGGGCTTCACCGTCGCGGGTTTCGACCAGAGGAGCATCGGAGATCACCGGACCGAATGCACTCTCGCGCACCGTGATGTCGCGGTCGAACCACCAGCGTACACCGATGGTCTCGCTGCGCTCGGATAGCTGCGCTGGTGGCAGGTCCGACAGGTCGACCAGGTCGCTCGACAGAGCCCGCATATTGGTGCCGCCCCAGGCGATGCGCTCGTTGCGGCCGAGTGCCATGAAGGGAACGCCGGGAATCATCATCCCCACCGTGTGGTATGACGGCGACTTGTAGCCCGCGAGCAGCCATAGATTGGGCACGAAGACGCCAAGGTGGGGGTCGTTCGCCATCAGCGCTGCGCCGGTCTCGGTACGCGATCCGGCGACGGCGACGGAGTTGCTGCCAGCCTTGCTGAACCCGGCGAGTATATCGTGCAACGCTGCTTTCTGGGTTGCCGCACCCGGCCCGTAACTGGGCACCGAATGGTTGCCCCGCGCCGTCAGGCTCGCCCACACTTGCGGCCAGTCGGGCCGCTGCCGCAGTTCGAGCGCGCCGAACAAAACCAGCCAGTTCACATCGCTGGAGGCGAGCCGGCCGATGGTGAGCACATCGGCGACCGTCCACGGCTCTTTTTCGAAACCTAACACGCGGAACTCGTGAGGCAGCCGGTCGGTTTGGTCGATGTAGAAATTCACGCCCGCCACAAAACGATCCAGCCACTGTTTCGTTTCCGGCGGCAGGGCAGCGATAGTTTGTGGCACACCGCGGCCAAAATTTAAGATGCGCAGCGAATGATCGATGTCAGTCGCCAGTGGTCCGCCCATTTCGGCGATACGGCCTTGCGATATGCGCCGCGCGACCTCCATCTGACCGAGGCGGAGATGGGCATGGACGATGCCTAGCGTCACCGCCAGATCGTCGTCGCTGGACGCTTCGATGAACGGCACCTGGTTGTCGTTCCAATGAACAGTTACCGCACCGTCGAGGGGAGCTCCGCTTATGGGAAGGGCCTTGAGGCGGGCCGGCACATCCTCGCGCGGCGGCAAGGGGGCTAGAAAAGCGCAACCGGCTAGAATCGCCCCCATGGCGCTACCAGCGACCAATCGCAACCATCGTGTAATCATGCTCGGTTCACCGTCTCGGTCCTCACGGTCGCGGCCCCTAATAGATACGGCGCACAACCCTAACTGGATCGCTAAACTCAGCTCTCCGTAAATAAAACCGTACAACCGCGAAGCAAGTCCAGGCGCGATCGTGTGATCGTCGGGCGCAGAAATACAGCGCGCGGGCATTTTCTTGTTCGCCTATGCGCGAACCGGCATGATGTCCACATGGACGATCCTTACAATGCATTTTGCGACCACGCGATTGTCTGGATCGACGGGACGCACAGCGGACCCCTATCCGGCCTGACGTTCGCGGTAAAAGATCTATTCGATATCGCTGACTACCGCACCGGCGGCGGCAACCCCGACTGGCTGATGACCCATGAGCCGGCGCGCCGTCATGCGCAGGTGGTCGAATCGCTGCTGGCGGCGGGCGCTACACTAGTAGGCAAAACCCACACCGACGAGCTGTCGCGGGGCATTTTCGGTGAGAACGCCCACTACGGAACGCCAGTGAACCCCAAGGCAAAGAATAGGCTACCGGGGGGTTCCTCCAGCGGTTCCGCTGTCGCTGTGGCTGCCGCCATGGTTGATTTCGCCATCGGAACCGATACCGGTGGGTCGGTTCGTGCCCCGGCAAGCTTTTGCGGCATTTACGGTATCCGGCCGACCCACGGCCGCATTTCTCTCGACGGCGTTCTGGCGCAAGCGCCGAGCTTCGATACCGCCGGTTGGTTCGCCCGCGACCCCGACATGTTGGCGTGTGTCGGTGGGGTGTTGCTCGGCGTCGACATTCCCGACAACACACCCGAGCGCCTCATCATCGCCACCGACGCGTTTGCCGCCGCAGACCCCGAAGCAGCCGCAGCGGTCAAGCCGATTGTCGAGAGTTTATCGGCGGCAGTTGGCGCCAGCGAATGGCGGACAATCAGCCCCGAGGGGTTAGACGTTTGGGTCGGCCACCAAACGGCACTGCAGGGCCATGAAGCGTGGCAAACCTTCGCCGAATGGATCGACCAAACCAACCCACGCTTCGGTTTTGAAGTCTCAGAGGCTTTCCACACCAACGCGACCCTATCCGATAACCAGATCGCCGACGCGAGGAAGGCTTGGCCTGGGATCGTCTCTCATCTCGAGAGCGTTTTAACCCCGGGAACGTTCATCTGTTTACCGACCACACCCTTCGTCGCGCCACTGCGCGGTCAACCACGCTCTGTAACCAAGGCGCTGCGCCGACGCATTGTCACACTGACATGCATCGCGGGGCTGGCCGGTACGCCGCAAATTACGTTACCGCTAGCGGAGGTCGACGGTGTTCCATTGGGTGTTTCGCTGATCGGCCCGAGAGGCAGCGACGAGCAATTGCTCGGCTTCGCCCGACAGTTCGCCGGGGAACGTTAGATCTGCGCGATCTTCGTCAGCAACGCCAAAAGCGTCTTTCGATCGTCGGCACCGAGGCTTTGCGTTAGGTCGGCATCCTGTGTCTCGACGATCGGCGTCAGCCGATCGAGCAGCTGGTTCCCTGTCTCGGTCAAGTAGAGCGCATGAGACCGGCGGTCGACTTCGGAGCGCTGACGCCGCACCCAGCCATTTTCTTCCAACCGGTCGATCATCGCGACCATTGTTGAACCATCGATGCCGAGCGCCCGCGCCAGGCGCGTTTGGCTGAGCCCCTCGTTTTTGTCGACGATTACCATGAGCCCGAACCAACCCGGCGTAATGCCTTCCGCGCCGGCCGTCGCCGCAAAGTGTTGGAACGCCGCGATCTGCGCCCGCCGCAACTGATAGCCAATCAGGCCCGGCAGCAGGCCCAGGTCCAAGGGTTCGTCATTAACGGACCGGCGATCGCTCACAAATCGTTCCCCGAAGAATGCTAAGTTCTACGGTGATTTGTTACCGTCGATCGGTGCCGAGCGCCAGAAAAAATTGGGATAGTCAATTATTGGCTATCCGAGGTATCTCAACGGAATTAAGGTGGTTATCGCCGCGCCGAGTGAGTAACAGTGGTCGCGACAAATTCAACGTTAACAAACCGCGCGCGATCCGCAAACTTAGGTTCCATGATCAAAAACACTATTAAGATTCCCGTCGAGTGGGGCCATTGTGACCCTGCCAGAATCGTCTTCTACCCCCACTATTTCTTTTGGTTCGATCAAGGCACACGCCATTTATTCGAGCGGGTCGGCCTCGGCTACAAGGTCATGATGGATGAATATAAAACCGTCGGCCTGCCGCTGGTCGACGCCCATGCGGAATTCCTGTCGCCGACCCTGTTCGGCGATGAGATCGAGGTGACCAGCTATGTGAGCGAGTGGCGGCGTAAGACGCTTGTGGTTACTCACGATGTATCGAACGCCGGAACACCTGCCGTGCGCGGCACTGAAATTCGGATCTGGGCGGCGAACGATCCCGACGACCCGCGAAAACTGCAGACACGGGAAATCCCACCTGAATTCCGCACGCGGTTCGAGGCGCTGGAAGACAACGAAGCCACATAAACGCGCCCCGAGGCCGCACGAAATGTTCATTTGCGGCAACGTCATAGTTGTCATGCTACGCAAGTATGGCTTGGCGTTCGCGGGCTAGAGCGGTACCACTAAAGAAAAGAAATTCCCAAAAACAACAGGCAGAGAAGAGGCACCATGTTGAATCCCCTAAAAGGCGCACTGATTGCCGGTGCGGCAACAGCTGCGTTGATGACATCGGCTGCTGTATCGCAGGCTCAGGAAGTGACCCTGCGCATGCACACGTTTATTCCGCCGGTTGCCAACCCGGGCAAAACGTTCCTAACGCCCTGGGCGGAGAAGATCGGTAAAGAGTCCAATGGGCGCATCAAGGTGCAACCGTTTTGGGCGATGCAGCTTGGCGGCAAGGCGCCCCAACTGCTCGACCAAGCAAGGGATGGTGTGGTCGATATAGTCTGGGCGCTACCCGGCTTCTCGCCCGGCCGCATGCCGCGGGTAGAACCGTTCGAGCTGCCATTCGTGCACAAAGACGCGCTATCGACGACTCTGGCCCTGCAAGATTTCCAGGACAAACATCTGGGCCCCGACCTGAAGGACTATCAGCCGTTGTTGCTGCACGTCCATGACGGTTTCCTGTTTCAGACCAAGGATCCGATCCTCAAGCTGAGCGACCTTAAGGGCAAAAAACTCCGCGCCGCCTCGCGTGGCGGCGTCTGGTTGCTCGAGGCGTTAGGAGCGACGGGTGTCGGCCTGCCACTGCCGCAGATTCCCCAGGCTTTGTCGAAGGGTGTTATCGACGGCGTAACCCTACCTTACGAGATCGCCCCGGCGGTCAAGACGGCGGAGTTGGTTAGCCACTTCTCGAGCCTTGCTGGCTCCCAACCGCGCCTCGGCACCAATGTCTTCACGTTTCTCATGAACAAGGATTCTTACGAGAAGCTGCCGCCCGATCTGCGCAAAGTGATCGACGACAATTCCGGCCGCAACATCGCGCGCGCGGCAGGTGAGAATTGGCGGGCCATCGAAGAACCGGGCCGCAAGGTCATCGAGGCGCAAGCCAAGAACAAGTTCTACGTGATCCCTGAAGCCGAAGTCGCCAAAATGAAGGCGGCAGCAGAACCCGTATTCGATCGTTGGTACGCCGAAATGGAAAAATCCGGGATCGACGGTCCGGCTCTGGTGTCCGACGCCCGCAAGATGATCGATAAATATTCGAACTAGGTATCGAGATGGGCCGGCATTGCGCCGGTTCAGCTCCTTGACGCCATGAGCGAGAGCGGGGAACAAAACACCCGGCCCACCGATCCCGTGGGCCGGGTGCTTTATCAGATTGCCAAGTGGATTGCCGTTGTCGGCGGGGTAATTCTCTGCGCCATGGCGGCATTGACAACCATCAGCGTTACCAGCCGCAGTGCGCTCTCGGCGCCCATTTCAGGCGATTTCGAATTGGTCGCCATCGGCACCGGCCTGGCCGTCTTCTCCTTCCTGCCCTGGTGTCAATTGATGCGCGGCAACGTCTTGGTCGACTTCTTCATGTCGAGAACACCGGTGCGCACGCGCGTGACCGCGGATATCTTGGGTGGTGTGTTCTATCTATTGATTGCCATCCTGCTTACGTGGCGGATGATTTTCGGCGGCATCGATATGTATCAATACAGCGAAGTATCGATGACGATTAACTTTCCGCGCTGGACAACCTTCCCCCTCTCGATCGCGTTGCTGGGCTTTCTGGTCATCGTCATTGCTTACACCATCGCTCGTAGCGTCGCCGAGCTGCGTGCCGGCCGTTATTTCAGCGAGTAGGTAGCCGGCGGGATGAGCGGTCTGGAAACCGGCCTTCTGGGCTTTGCGATACTGCTGATCCTGCTGGCGCTGCGGATCCCCATCGGCGTTTCCATGCTTACCGTCGGGATCGTCGGTTATGTGTCGATCGCCGGCGAACAGGCGCTTCTAAGCTATCTCAAGACCGAGACCTATTGGCGGTTTTCCACGGAAACCCTCTCCGTCGTGCCGCTGTTCTTGCTGATGGGACAGTTCGCAGCGAAAGCCGGGCTCAGCCAGGCGCTATTCACCGCGGCCTATACCTGGCTCGGCCATTACCGCGGCGGTATCGCCATGGCGTCGGTGGGCGGCTGCGCCGGCTTCGGTGCAATCAGCGGTTCGTCCCTCGCGACAGCGGCAACCATGGGCCAGGTGGCATTACCGGAGCTACGCCGGTTCAACTATTCCGGCGCGCTGGCCACGGGTTCGCTCGCCGCCGGCGGTACTTTGGGTATTTTAATCCCGCCTTCGGTGGTCTTGATCATCTATGCGGTCATGGTCGAAGCCAATGTCGCGACCCTTTTCCAGGCTGCCTTTATCCCCGGCATTCTCGCCGCGTTAGGCTACATCCTGGCGATTGCCATCGTCGTGCGTGTCAACCCGGAGGCAGGCCCGGCCGGTGAACGGGCAACCCGCGCCCAGAAATGGGGCGCGTTGCTCGAAATCTGGCCGGTGCTGTTGATATTCCTGCTGGTCATGGGCGGCATCTATGCTGGCTTTTTCACCCCCACCGAGGGTGCCGGTGTCGGTGCCGTGGGCACCTTCTTGATCGCGGTTACCCGTGGCGGTATGCGGCTTAGCGGCTTTATCGATGCGCTGCTCGGCACCGCGCAAACCACAGCGATGATTTTTCTCATCTTGCTGGGTGCGGCCATCTTCAATGCGTTTCTGGGGTTTTCGGAGCTACCCATTCGGGCAGCGGACTTCTTCGGAAATTCGGGCCTTCCGCCCTTTACGATCCTGCTGGGAATGATCGTCCTCTACATCCTGCTCGGATTCGTGATGGACTCCCTGTCGATGATCTTTCTGACCATTCCGATCTTCTGGCCGATCATCGCCGGTTTGGATTTCGGCATGGGACCGGAAGAAACGAAACTGTGGTTCGGCATCATCACATTGATCGTCGTGGAGATGGGGCTAATCACGCCTCCGGTGGGCTTGAACGTGTTCATCATCAACTCGATGGCGCGCGACGTCCCAATGATCGAGACCTTCAAAGGCGTCATTCCGTTCTTCACCTCGGATATTATTCGGGTCGCCGTTCTGATTGCATTCCCAGTTATCACGCTGATTTTGCCCGCCTGGCTGAATTGACACGCCGCCAGGCGTCACATCGAAACCCGGATCGCGCGGGCCGCACGGAATTAAAGCTGATGCCCAGGTGGAAGCTTCTTTTTGAGATCTTCATTGCTCTTGTAGCGGCGATAGCTTGGTTTTTTGTTACTGCGTTGTTCGGAGCAGTGGACGGTGTAGTGATCCTTGGTCCAGTAATAGCCATAGGGTTTATCCTAATTAGAATATTCGGGAAGAATCAAAATTAAGACATTCCAATTAGTTTGTGTTGACAATTGTTGGTAATACCAACTATATATTTCCGCAATCGGGAGTGAGGGACACATGGGTTTTGCCGTCGCCGTTCGGCAATTCGACCAGCCGCTCGACGTCGAGATGGGCGATACGATCCTGCAGACCGCGCTCAATGCGGGCCTGCAATATCCCCATGGCTGCCAGTCGGGAAATTGCGGAGCGTGTAAGTCACGGCTTTATTCCGGCGAGGTCGAGATGTCGCCCTATTCCGAATTCGCCCTGACCGACGCGGAAAAAGACTCCGGCCTTATCCTAGCCTGCCGGTCGGTGCCGTGGAGCGATTGCGAGGTCGCTTACCTCGAACAGGATGAAGTGGTTGCGCATCCGCTACGTAAACTGACTTGCACGGTCCGCGAACTGGACCGCATGACCCACGACATCATCCGAGTACGACTGTCGATCGAAACCGGCGGACCATTCGATTTTACCGCCGGCCAGTATGCTGAAGTATCGTTCGGCGATCTGCCGCCGCGTGACTATTCCATGGCGAACCAGCCGGGCGACGAATTGCTTGAGTTTCATATCCGCCACATTCCCGACGGCGCAGTCAGCGCCTATGCAAACACCGTCCTAAAAGTCGGCGACACGGTCCGTGTGGATGGGCCGCATGGCATTTCATACTACCGGGCCAAACACACCGGTCCGATCGTCGCCCTGGCTGGCGGCTCCGGACTGGCGCCGATCAAGTCCATTGTCGAGGAAGCTTTGGCCGATCGAGCGCAACAGCCCATCCATATGTATTTCGGCGTTCGCGACGAACGCGACGTCTACCTAGAAGACTATTTTCACGACCTGGCGGCGCGCCACGCGAACTTGTCGTTTACGCCGGTGCTCTCGGAGCCCAGCGGACCGACCGAGCGGCGCACCGGCTACCTCGCCGATGTTGTAGCAGCCGACTTCGCCGATCTCGATGGCGCAAAAGTCTATCTCGCCGGGCCGCCGATAATGGTCGAGACCTGCGTGACACAAGTCCGCGAACGGGGCACCGGCGAAGAGGATTGCCATGCCGATGCGTTTTACACGGAAGCAGACAAAGCCAAACTGGAGGCCGCCTCATGAACGACGGAGTTGATTCAGGCCGGCTTGATGGCCGGGTCGCCTTAGTCAGCGGTGGTGCGCGCGGCGTCGGGCTAGCAATCACCCATACCCTGGCAGCGCAAGGCGCCAAGGTCGTGGTGGCCGACGCCGGCGGCGCGATTGACGGCAGCGATCCCGACACCTCGGTTGCGGATGCCGTTGCGGCGGACTTGGGTGACAGCGCTGTCGCCTTTACAGAATCCATCGCAACGGCGGACGCCGCGCAAGCAGCCGTCGCCGTGGCGAACGAAACGTTCGGCGGCCTCGATATCTTGGTCAACAACGCCGCCATATTGCGTGACGGGTTTATCTTCAAAAGCGATCCCGCCGACTTCAACGCAGTGCTGCAAACCAATCTGGCGGGGGCCTGGTACCTGACCAACGCGGCGACACCGCTAATGCGCCAACACGCGAAGGACAATCGCGGCGGCGAGCCTTATCAGTGGGGACGCGTCGTCAACATCACCTCGACCGCCGGTTTCTACGGCAATTTCGGTCAATCGTCGTACGCCAGCGCCAAGTCGGGTATGCTCGGCTTGATGCGAACAACCGCGATGGATTTGGCGCGGGCCGGCATTACCTGCAACGCGATCGCGCCATTCGCCGCGACCCGGGTCACCGATACCATCGTGCCGGCCAACGACGAGCAGGCCACCTACAAAGAACGTGCGCTGAAAGTATCGCCCAACCACGTCGCCCGGGTTGTCGCCTGGTTGTGTGCACCCGAAGCCCAGTCGGTCACGGGACAGCTATTCGGGGTGCGCGGGCGCGAAGTATTCCTGTTTTCCCAGCCGCGTCCGATTGCGACGCTGGCACGCGATGACGCCGACTGGGACGTGGCGGCGTTGAGCGAAGCGGCGGCCGAAACGTTTGCGCCGCTCTACACCGACCTCAAAACCGATCTCGAAGTTTTCAACACCGAACCGAAAGTATAACCAAGGGGATACCTCCCATGACTATCAATCCCGGAGACCAAGTTGAGACCGCCCGCGAACTGATGGACGCGCCGGAAGAGTTCCGTGTCGCTGTCGAAAAGATCGTTATCAGCCATGCCGTAAACGAATTGTACGGCGCGCAAGTCTTTGACGAGCCAGCTATCGCGTTTGCGCCGACCCCCTATTCGAAATGGCTGACCTGCCGCGTCGCCATGGAGGAATACGGCCACCATGTGCGGTTCAAAGAACTGGGCGAAGAAATCGGCATCGCCCCGGAGCGGATGCAGGCGAGCGACGATAAAAAGCCGCTGTCGATTTTCGAGTTTCCGCTGCAAACGTGGGAGGAATTCTGCGTTATCAAGCTGCTCGCCGATCTTGCCGAGATCCTTCAGGTCGAAGACCTTTCCCAATGCACCTTCCTGCCCCTGCGCAACTTGTCGCGCATGACCATGCCCGAAGAGCGCTTCCATGCTCAGTTTGGCAAGGATTTCTGCACCGAGCTGTGCCAAACAGAAGAAGGCCGTAAAGCGGTACAGGACGCCATCAACCGGTACTACCCGATCTTGCCGAAGTTCTTCGGGCGGCCTAAGTCCAAGAACAACGAAATCTACCGGAAATGGGGTATCAAGCAGCGTACTAACGAAGATATGCTTGCTGACTATGTTAAGCGGGCGACGGAGCTGGTCGAGGAACTGGGATTAACCCTGCCCGACCTCTCGGAAGCCGCCTGAATACCCTAACGGGAGAGGGAAACGCCGATGGTTGAAGCAGAAGTCCGCCCAGACCTTGCACCGTACTACGAGGATGAGCTCGCACCGCGCAATCTAGCGCCGTTGTGGGAAGTCCTCCACAAAATGGTTCCCCAGGAACCGAAGAGCCCCTGCGAGCCGGCGATTTGGCATTACGAGGCCCTGCGCGGTGTTCTGGAAAAAGCGGGTGACGTCATTACAGCGGAACAGGCCGAACGTCGGGTGTTGATCCTGGAAAACCCGGGCATGCCGGGCCGCCGGCGGATCACGACCTCGCTGTTCGCCGGTTTGCAACTCATCATGCCCGGCGAAATCGCACCGGCCCACCGTCACACCCAAGCCGCATTGCGTTTTATCGTCGAAGGCAGCGGCGCCTATACCGCCGTCCAGGGCGAAAAAACCATCATGGAGGAAGGCGATTTTGTAATCACGCCATCTTGGACTTGGCATGACCACGGCAACGAATCCGACAAACCAATGGTGTGGCTGGACGGCCTCGACGTTCCGCTGGTTGAGCTACTGGACACGTCGTTTGCGGAAAAGCTCGGCGACAAATCTCAACCGCTTGGCCGCCCCGTCGGCGACGCATTAGCCCGCTATGGTTCCGGCTTGTTGCCGGTGGACTACGACGGACAAACCGCGACCTCGCCGGTGTTTAATTATCCTTACGCCCGCACCCGCGAATCGCTCGAACAGATGCGTAAAGCCGACGAATGGGATCCGTGTCACGGACTGAAACTGCGCTTCGTCAACCCCGACAACGGCGAGTCGGCCATGCCGACGATCGGCACTTTTATGCAACTGTTGCCGAAAGGGTTCGAGACCTCGTCCTACCGCTCGACCGACGCCACCGTGTACAGCGTGGTGGAGGGCACGGGCACGTCGCAGATCGGCGATCAGACCTACGAGTGGGGTAAACGCGATACCTTCGTCGTGCCGAGCTGGTGCCCGCAGCGCCACACCGCTAACGAAGACGCCGTTCTGTTTAGCTTCTCCGACCGCCCAGTACAGCAGAAGCTCGATCTGTGGCGCGAGGACCGCGGAAACGCCTAAATGGCAGCTCCGCCGCCGGCGCTCGCCGAATTTGCCAATCGACTGGGCGCCGCTTCGTGGTTCTCGGTGATTGGCGACGCGCTAACCTCTGCCGAACAGACCGACGCCAGTAGCTATATGACGACCTTGGGCCTTTCGGATATGGCCACGCAGGAAGTCGGGTCGTGGGATGACGCCGAGTCGTGCATCAAAGCGACCGACTGGAACGGCAGCTGGTGGGATGCCGAGGAACGTCTTCGCCGCACGCTTCTCGAACGCGCGGAGGAGCGCTTCGGCAGCGCCGCCATTCTCGAAGCCCTGACCGAAATTAGTGAGCAGGTATCGAACGTTGCCCATGGGGCAGCCGCCGTCGCCGCCGCTCGCGGCGGTGTTGCCGACCCAGGCCTAATTCGCGCGGCAGCGGGGGCCGCCACAATGGCTTCTTATCAAGCAGCAGTCGGGATCGCCGCCGACCTCGCAAACGACAACCCGTTTATCGCCAAGTTCCGTCTATTCGAGGCAGGACACTGGCCGTTATGCGTCCGCAACGAGGCGTTTTATGTTTTTTGAAGCAATCGAGGGTGAGCAAAACGATGAGTGAACCGCGCGACTGCCGCCCTTTCTTGCAACCGACGAGCGTTGCCGTCGTCGGTGCCAGCGAACGCGAGACCAGCTCCGGCGGCGCGGTGTTGCGCAACCTGATCGCCTCGAAATTTTCCGGAAAAATAACGCCGGTGAACCCGCGCGGTGGCGACGTACTGGGCATTCCAGCCGCGACGTCGCTGAGCGAGCTGCCGGAACCGGCCGATCTTGCTGTCATTGTCGTCCGCCCGGACTTGATCCTCGACGTCGTCGACGAAGCCGCGGCGAGCGGACATAAGAGCCTGATGATTCTTCCCGGCGGATTCCGGGAGGCCGGGCCGGAGGGCGAAGCGCGCGAGCAAGAACTGCTGCGCAAAACCAAAGCCGCCGGCATCACCGTGTTCGGGCCCAATAGCGCAGGCTGTGTCCACCTCACCAAAGATGCGCCATTTGCAGCCACGTTTCTGCGCGACCTGCCGCTTGGCGGCGGCATCGCCGTTATCTCGCAATCCGGCGCGATAACCGAGGAAGTCATCGCTGCCGGCAATATACGCGGCCTGCCGGTCAGCACTGTCGTCTCGGTCGGCAATGCGGCCCATCTCGAAGTCACCGACTATATGGCCTATCTGGGCGAACAGGACACGTGCACATGCGTACTGCTTTACATCGAATCGATCGCCGATACCGAGCGGTTCCGCGAGGTCGCGCGTTCGGTCGCGGTTAAGAAACCGGTGGTCGCGATGATGGGCGGCCGCACTTCGCCGGGCGGTAACGCCGTGCGCAACCATACCGGCGGCGTGGCCATGCCCGACGCCGAGGCAGACGCATTCTTGCGTTCCTGCAGTGTCGTCCGGGTCAGAAGCCTGCGCCACATGCTGCTGGCTGCGAAAGGGTTCGGGTTTCATCCGCAAGGCATCGGCAAACGCGTTCTACTATTCTCCAACTCTGGCGGGCCGGGTGTCATCACTACCGACCGGATCATCGATGAGGGGCTGGAGATGCCCCCGTTACCCAATGCCTACGCGGCCGATCTGGTAGAACTCATGCCGCCGGAAGCGGCAGTGGCCAACCCGATCGACATGTTGGCCGACGCCCGTGAAGACCGTTTCGGGCCGGCATTTGAATCGGCGCTGCGCCACGGACAGGAAACCTTCGACGCAATTTTGATGATCCATGTTGTACCGTTCATGGTGGATGCTGGCCCCGTTATCGACGAGTTGGCTCGGCGCGCCGAAGACTCTCCCCTACCGCTGTTCCACAGCATGATGGGCACCCTGACCCACAAGCAGGAATGGTTTGCGAAAATGGAGGCGGCGGGCGTGGCGATGTTCAATGACTCCGAGGAAATGGCCGAAACCGCCAGCATTCTTGCCAAATATCCACCCCTCAAGGCAGCGGCGGCCGAGGCAGCAAAATGACGTTCATTGTCAATCCGTTGCGAAGCCGCGTCGTCTTCGGGGTTGGCGCCGCCGCACAACTCCCAGACGAAGTCGCCGCACTGGGCGGATCGAGGGCCATGATCATCTGTACACCCGGCGCTGCCGGGCGAGTGAAGCCCTTTGCCGAAGCTCTGGGCGGCGCGTGCGCCGGCGTCTTCGCCGAGGTTGAGACCCACGTTCCGCAAGCGGTTGTCGAGGCGGCAACTGCCCGGTTCGAATCCCTCGATGGCAATTGTATTGTCACATTTGGCGGCGGATCGAGTATCGACACGGGCAAGCCTATCGCCGTTGCCACGGGTAAACCGGCGATCGCCATACCGACAACCTATTCCGGCGCCGAGATGACGGCGGGCTACGGCATCGTCATCGACGGCCAGAAAAAATCCCACCGCAATGAAGCCTCGCTAGCGCGTACGGTGATCTACGACCCCGCGTTGACGACCGATCTGCCACCTTACATGACCGCGACAAGCGGCATGAACAGCCTGGCCCACTGTGTCGAGGCACTCTATCCCGCACAACCCAACCCTTTCGCAGCGATGCTCGCGCAAGAAGGTGTGCGGGCTTTGGCTGAAGGACTACCGGTCAGCGTCGAATCGCCAGACGATCTCGACGCCCGCAGCCGCGCCTTGTACGGCGCCTATCTCGCCGGTGCCGTCGTCACCCTTGTCGGCATCGCCCTCCATCACCGGACCTGCCACGTGCTTGGCGGCACCTATGGTCTGGGTCACGGCGACGCCAATAGTGTGTTGATATCTCAAGTAACGGCCTTTAACGCACCCGCCGCCCCCCAAGCGATGGCAGCACTTGCCAGCGCACTCGGCACCGACGATCCGGCAGCGGCGATCTTCGATCTCACACAATCGATTGGCGCGCCGACGGACCTAAAGTCCCTTGGCATGGAAGAAGACGATCTCGATAACGCGGCGGAACGCGCTATCGAGAACACGGCATACAACCCCAGGGATCTCGAGTTCGGTCCCGTGCGCGAGATGCTGCAAAACGCCTATGAAGGCATCCGGCCGAGCGCGACAGTCTAGATTTGGAAAGAACAATGGCGGATACCGATCAAGAACGCATTGTTATCGCCGGCGGCGGCCCTACGGGGTTGATCGCTGCCCTAGCGCTTGCTCAACAAGATATTCCAGTCATTGTGTTGGAAGCCCAATCTGAGCCGGAGGACCATCGCCGAGCGACGACCTTCCACCCGCCCACTCTGGAATATCTGCGCGACTTCGGCGTCGTCGATTCTGTGATCGCCGACGGCCGTATTACGCCAACCTGGCAGTTTCGCGACCGCACGGCAGGAATCATTGCCGAATTCGATTTGGGCGTGCTAGCCGACGAAACCGATTACCCCTACCGCGTGCAGTACGAACAAATGGACTTGAATAAAGTTCTGCACGGCATTTTGGCCGATACGCCCCATGTCGACGTCCGCTTTTCCCACGAAGTACTCGATGCCCATCAGGACGCCGACAGTGCGTCCGTGCGGGTGCGCACGCCGGATGGCAAAGAAACATTCAGCGGACGCTTCGTCATCGCCGCCGACGGCGCGCGCTCGAACGTGCGCCGCGCGCTCGATATCGGCTTCGGCGGTTTTACGTGGGAGCAGAAGGTTGTCCAATACGGCACGACCTTCGATGTATCTGCCGCCATGCCCGACCTCGCCGGGGTCGCCTATATATCTGATCCTGAGGAATGGTGCGTGCTGTTGCACTTGCCGGATTATTGGCGTGTATCCTTTCCCTCGCGCGAGGGAGAAGACGACGCCACGGCGCTCAGCGACGAGATTGCCGAGGCCCGTATGGAAACGTTTCTTGGGCGAGGCGGCGCAACCGTCGAACTGCACCGCAATATCTGGAACATCCATCAACGCGTCGCGGACGATTTCCGCAAGGGGCGTATTATCCTCGCCGGCGATTCGGCGCATATCAACAGCCCCATGGGCGGCATGGGTATGAATTCCGGTGTCCATGACGCGGTCAACCTCGCTGAGAAGCTCGGCCAGATCTGGCGCGGCGAGGCGGACGACACCGTGCTCGACCGCTATACCCGCCAACGGCGCTATGTCGCGCTCGAAGATGTGCGCGAGCAGACCATTCGCAACACGAAATTCCTCAACGAGAAAGATCCCGACGTGCGCCGCGAGAGCCAGGAGACGATGCGCCAGATCGCCGAAGACCCGGAGAAGCATCGTGCCTTCTTGATGAACTCATCGATGATCGCCGGCCTGCGCACTGCCAACGCGATGGACTAAGCCAGCCGGGACTACAGGCTTGCGTTGCGCAAGCGGAGCGCGTTGGTCACCACGGAGACCGAACTTAGGCTCATCGCAGCCGCAGCGATCATTGGATTAAGCAGCAGTCCAAACACCGGGAACAGCACACCGGCGGCAAGCGGCACGCCGAGGGCGTTATAGACGAAGGCGAAGAACAGATTCTGGCGGATATTGCGCAATGTCGCCTTGCTGAGATGGCGGGCGCGCACGAGCCCCATCAGATCGCCCTTAATTAAAGTAACTCCCGCACTCTCCATCGCTACATCCGTGCCCGTACCCATGGCGATGCCAACATCCGCCGCGGCCAGCGCCGGCGCATCGTTAACACCATCGCCCGCCATGGCAACGATTCGGCCCGCATCGCGGTAACGGGCAACGACAGCGCTCTTATCTTCCGGTAACACATCGGCCTCGACCGTCGCGATGCCCAGCTTTCCCGCAACCGCGTCGGCTGTGATGCGATTGTCACCCGTCACCATAACGATCTCGATACCGTCATGCCGAAGGTCTGCTAGAGCAGCCGGTGTTGTTTCTTTGATCGGATCGGCAACGCTGATCAAACCCGCGACCCGGTCGCCGCGGACGATGAACATCACGGTCTCGCCGTCGCGGCGGAGCTCATCGGCACGCGCGGCCCAGTCAGTAGCAGAGATTCCTAATTCATTGAGCAGCGCTGCATTCCCAAGCGCAACACGTGTGCCCGCGACATCGCCGGTGACGCCTTTCCCGGTAATCGACCGGAAATTGGTCGCGTCGGTGACCACGATATTGCGGTCTACAGCGCTCTCGACAATCGCTGCAGCCAACGGATGCTCGCTGCCCCGCTCAAGACCAGCCGCCAAAGCAAGCAATTCGTCTTCCGAAATATCATCAGCCGCGTCGACGGTTGTTACCTTCGGCTGCCCTTCGGTGAGCGTGCCCGTCTTGTCGACGATCAATAGATCGACGCGTGCGAACGTCTCCAACGCCTCGGCGTCACGCACCAAAACGCCCGCACGGGCGCCACGTCCTGTCGCCACCATGATCGAGATCGGCGTCGCCAGACCGAGCGCACAGGGGCACGCGATGATCAAAACCGACACGGCCGCGACAATGGCGAATGCCATG
This sequence comes from Alphaproteobacteria bacterium, assembly GCA_965267185.1. Lineage (GTDB taxonomy): Bacteria > Pseudomonadota > Alphaproteobacteria > UBA6615 > UBA6615. Next base: position 2,787,643 of record OZ253937.1, read on the forward strand.
GCCGGCGGCGGGCCCCAGATCGCCCACCCGACGAATGCGACGACCGCGACAATGACCACTACGGGTACGAAATAGGAGGCGACCAAATCGGCGAGCCGCTGAATGGGCGCGCGGCTGCGCTGGGCTTGCGCCACCAATTGGACGATTTGCGACAGCATTGTTTCTGCACCGACGCGCTCGGCCCGCATTATGAAACCACCAGTCCGGTTAAGCGTGCCGCCGATTACATGATCACCAACCGTTTTCTCCACAGGGATCGATTCGCCAGTGACCATCGACTCATCGACAACGCTAAGACCCTCCAAAACCTCACCGTCGACAGGAACGGCATCGCCGGGACGAACCCGCAGCCGGTCACCAGCGGATACTTGGTCGAGAGTGATCTCTTCATCATCGCCGTTGTCGCGCACGCGCCGGGCCGTTTTCGGTGCCAGGTCGAGCAACGCCCTTAAAGCCCCGCCCGTTTGTTCACGGGCGCGCAATTCAAGTACCTGCCCTAACAACACCAACGTGATGATCACCGCCGCCGCCTCGAAATAAATCTCGACGCGGCCGGCGGTGTCGCGAAATCGATCGGGGAAAATCTCCGGCGCAACCACCGCGACGGTGCTGTAGACGAACGCCGTCCCCGTCCCGATAGCGATCAAGGTGAACATGTTGAGGTTCCACGTCGCGATCGAATCCCAACCACGCTGGAAAAACGGCCAGCCGCACCAAAGCACCACCGGCGCGGCCAGTATCAGTTGGGTCCACCCGAACGATGCGCCCGGCAGCACGGCATGAAACGACAGCCCCGGCACCATCTCGCCCATGGCGATCGCCAGCAGCGGAATTGAGAAAACGGCGCCAACCCAAAACCGGCGGGTGAAATCGAGCAGTTCCGGATTCGGGGCCGTCTCGGCGCTCATCACCACCGGCTCCAGCGCCATGCCACAGATCGGGCAACTGCCGGGACCCACTTGCACGATCTCCGGATGCATGGGGCAGGTGTACTCGACATCGGCGGGGGCGTCGGCCCGGGCCTTTAAATGTGCGCCGCTGAGGTAGTGATCAGGATCGCCGCGAAACTTAGTCAAACAATTTTGACCACAAAAATGATAAATCTCGTTCCCGTGCTCTTGATGGTGCAACGTTGCGGCGGGGTCTACCTCCATACCGCAAACCGGGTCTTTGACCATCTCGACTAAGTCTGTTTGAGCCATTTCTCAGATTTCCGGCTAACGACTAATGGCGCGACTGTTAATCAGCTCTTGCTGGCGGCGAACCCGGTCAGGCCATTGGCTTTTGATGTAAGCGAGCACTGCCCAAATCTCCTCGTCGGTCAAACTACTCTCGAACGCCGGCATATCGGATTCAATCGGCAAGCCTGTGTACTTCGCCGTTCCGAATTTGGTGATGCCAAACAAGGTCGCGTCGTCATGATGCCAGGTATGGCCGCGCGCGTTGTGCGGCGGGGCCGGCAACCGCCCATTCTGGTTGCGCTGGCGCCAGTTTGGCTGGCCTTCCAGGTTAGCGCCGTGACAACTAGCGCAATTTTCCGCATAGACCTGCGCGCCTATTGCGAGCTCTTGTGCACCCTCCATCACTAACTGGTTTTCGGCGGCGAATACTGCAGACGAAAAGACAAGCGTCGACACTGCCGCTGCAATCGCGAGGCATTTCATAATGTCCCGCCTGCAAACTCATCGAGGATCGGACAATCAGGCCGCGCGTCGCCGTGGCACTTGTCGGCGAGGGTCGTCAACACGGCGCGCATTTCACCAAGTTCAGCGATCTTGCGATCAATATCGGCGATACGATTGAGGGCAATCGCCTTGACGTCGGCGCTGCGGCGTTCGCGGTCGGTGTAAAGCGACAGCAAGGCGCGGCAGTCGGCGACGGTGAAACCAAGATCGCGCGCCCGGTGGAGAAACCGCAGCATATGAACATCGCGCGAGCCGTAGTCGCGGTACCCGTTGTCTTGCCGCCGCGCCGGTTCGACGAGGCCGATCTCCTCATAGTAGCGGATGGTCTTGGGCGGAAGACCCGATTGCTCGGCCGCTTCGCTGATATTCATGGTGCTATCGCTTCGGTTGCTGCGCGCCGCAGCGCGCTCTTACTACCTATATAGGTACACCTTCCAGTAACTGGAAGGTCAACGAGCGATAGCTAAAAAAGGCAAAACCAGCCGGAGATCGCGCAAATCAGCCGGTGGGCGCAGCAAACGGCGCTGAAGCGAAAAGCACGCCGAACGCGCGGCACCAAACAACCGCACTGTTGTATTCGGACAAATCGGTGCCCGCCGGTACGGTGTAGTTCTGATTGCCGATATTGCCCTTGAGCGGACCCAAATCGACATACTCGCCTTTTTTCACATCGCCGGATTCGGTGGGATCGGGATGGCGCACCAGGTAAACCCGCAGATCGGGCCCGTTTGTTACTTTAAGGTTCTCCAGGCGCAGCACGTTCTCGTCGGCAGCCAAACGAAACAGTTTGGCATCGCCCGACCCTTTATGGATTGAATCGGCATCGCGGAATTCTCCCGCCCGCAATAGCTCAGGGCCAGCGGAAGCCGCAGCCGGCATATCGTCCATGCCCTCATCCATCTCGTGATCGGGCATGCCGCGCGCAGCTTCGAGAACATCGTCAGCGATTTCAGCTTTCCGCTCGGACGACATCTCGGCCAAGGCTGCGGGTGTTGGGACGCCTGGAAACGCCTCTTCGACAACCTCATCGATGAACAACGGCGATATCAATACCCACGCCACCGCCGCGACAATAACAACAGCGACAGCACCGCCGGTGTATAGGAGTTTGCGATTCATCTTGGCTTCTCCGTTTTGGTCCGCTTGCCCCATAGCCCTACCCGCGCAAACGATTATGTCAGCGATGATATGGGGGCTCGCTGTTCGATTAACACCGAGCGGGCGAAGAAATTCCGCGCGTCGTCGCGAGGATCAAGCCGTACCGAGGCTTTTCTTGAATTTTGGCATCACTTCTGCAGCGAACAACCGGACCGATTTTTCCGCCAGATCGAGCGGCATATCGTGGAAATTGACCTGTAGTGAGGCAATTTCGAAATCGCCGACCAGTTTTTGATAATCGGAAATCTGGTCGCTTATCTGTGCCGGCGTACCGACCCACGCCGCACTTTTTTCGACTTGGCTCTCGAATGTCTCTTTCGCCAATTCGGCAATCAGCTTGTCGTAGCCGGGGTAATCGTTAGAGGAAGCACCTCCGACCCAATCCGACGATGCATCGACCAGCGAGCCAAGATAACTATTGATGCGATCGCGGGCATGCACGACCGCTTCGTCCGCATCGCGCCAACAAAACATATGGAAGGCCAGCATGACCCGGCCCTCGCCCGGATGTCCGGCTGATTTCCAGGCATCGCGATAGAGCCCCACAAGCTCGGCCATCTTGCCGCCCGATAGCGGGATCGCCATGACCGCATGACCCGCTTTACCGGCGTTGACGAACGATTCCGGCGTCGCAAACGCGGCGATCCAAAACGGCGGTCGCGGCTTCTGAGTCGGCCGGGGCAGCGAGGTCGTCGCCGGGAAACCGTGAAACTCGCCCTCCGACGCGAAGTCTTCGGTCTCCAACAGACCCTGGATTTGCGCCATGCCTTCGGCGAACCGGCCCTTGCTCTCGTCGAGCGAGATGCCGAAGCGGGCAAACTCATGGGGTAAGAAGGCGCGCGCAAATCCGACCTCTAGCCGCCCGCCGGATATGGCGTCGAGCATGCCGATCTCGCCGGCAAGCTTTAGCGGGCTGTTGAAGATGGGCAGGATCGCCCCGGTGATCAGGCGCGCCCGCTTCGTGCGCTGGGACGCCGCTGTGAGAAATACGATTGGGTTGGGGCTATAACCGCCATAGGGATGAAAATAGTGTTCGACGATACGCACATGGGTGTAGTCGAGCTCATCGGTCATTCCCACCAGCGATAGGCATTCATCGAAATACTGATCCGCCGGCTTGGCCGCGGGCCCCACGCAGGGGAAGAACTGCATACCGAATTGCATGGCACCTCCAATTACACGCCTCGCTACGGTCGTCGCGGCATTGCGCTGAGACACCCAGCATGTGCGGGTATAAGTAGGTTACTAGCATCCCCCTTTGACCTAGAACAATGATCGCTCGGCTGACCGTCATATGATTTTCCTAACCACGGGAACAGCCATGCAAACGCCGCTCCAAATCGATTTTCAAAACATGGACCGCTCTGATGCAGTCGAGGCTCGCATTCGCGAGCGCGTCGATAAACTCGAGTTGTTTTACCCGCGAATTACCGGGTGCCGCGTTACCGTGGTGGCCCCCCATCGCCACCACCGCCAGGGAAAACTCTACGCGGTCCGCATCAACGTCGATGTTCCCGGACGCAATATTCTGGTCAGTCATGCGGGCCCGAAAAACCACGCACACGAAGATGTCTATGTGGCCGTGCGCGACGCCTTCGATGCGGCCCAACGTCAGTTGGAAGACCACTCTCGCAAGATTCGGCAAAAGGTGAAGCACCACGAGGTGCCCACCCACGGTAGCGTCGTGCGGTTATTTCCCCACGAGGGTTATGGGTTCGTCGAGCTACCCGATGGCCAAGAGATCTATTTTCACCGCAACAGCGTCATTGATGAAAAGTTCGATAGTCTGGACGTCGGTCACGAAGTTCGTCTCGAAATTGCCGAGGGCGAGAGCGCCCAAGGCCCGCAAGCGAGCACAGTCCGTCCTATCGGCAAACACCATTTAACCGACTAAACGACCGTCGGAGTGCATTTTAGTTCACTGCCGGCTCAAGCCGGATCAGCGCGCCATCGTCGGCGTCGGTAAGCAAATATATCAATCCATCGGGACCTTCACGAACGTCGCGAACACGGCCGAACGCACTTTCCAAGAGCCTTTCCTGAGCGACGACACGCTCGCCATCGAGTTCGAGGCGAACCAAGTGGCGAAACTTCAACGAGCCGACGAACAGGTTGCCGCGCCAGGCGGGGAATTTGTCACCGGTGTAAAATGCCATCCCCGATGGCGCGATCGACGGCGTCCAGTGGAGGACCGGTTGCGCCATGCCCGGCTTCTCCGAACCTTCGCCGATGGAAAAACCGGAGTAGCTGCGCCCAAAGGTGATCACCGGCCAGCCATAGTTGACGCCGGCCCGAACGATGTTGATCTCGTCGCCCCCTTGCGGGCCATGCTCGTTCAGCCAAATGTCGCCCGTGTCGGGGTGACGCGCGAGGCCCTGCGCATTGCGGTGGCCGTAGGAGTAAACATCCGACAATGCGCCTGCGGCGGTCGCAAAGGGATTGTCGTTCGGCACCGTACCATCGTCGTTGATACGCACCGTCGTGCCGTGATGGATGTCCAAATCCTGCGCCCGATCGGGCTCGCCGCGCTCCCCGACGGTGATGTACAGCTTGCCGTCGCCGCCGAAAGCCAAGCGCGAGCCGAAATGCCGTCCGCCGCTGCCGTTGTTGTTGCCGGTGAAGATGTTCTCCACGTCGACCAGCCGGTTGCCATTGAGACGCGCGCGGACAACTGCGGTATGGGCTCCCTGCGGACCGGGCGCAGCGAAGGACAAATAGAGCCAGCCGTTATCCGAGTATTGGGGGTGGAGCACCACGTCGAGCAGCCCACCCTGCCCGCGGGCAAATACCTCTGGCACGCCCGCCACAGGCTCTGCCTGGAGGCGCCCATCGGTGATTATCCGCAGACGGCCGGGGCGCTCGGTGACCAGCATGCGTTCGTCGGGCAGAAAGGCCAGCGACCAGGGGTGTTCGAGGCCGCTGGCAACAACGACGGGACGGAAAGACTGTTTCTCGGAATCTATGGTTTGCGCCGTCGCTGCGGTGGCAAGCGCAGCGCCGAACAAGGCGCACGAGACGGCGCTTATAAAGGATCGGCGGTATCGCTGAACAAGTTTCATTTCTGGCGGGCCTCCCTGATCGCGGCGGGCTCAGGAGCGCGCCAACTTCCAAGCATCATATGGGCTGAGAAAAGTGGCAGTTAATAGGCAAACCGAAATTTGCTCACGCCTTCTTGACCGCCACCAGCCGGTTGCCGCACGCTACGCGCGTTGCCACCAAGAAGCGCCCTAATAAGGAAGTACCGATGTCCGACACCACAACTATCCGCGTTATCGAATTCCCCAGCACCGGCCTGCTGCCCCACTACGTCGCCATCGAACAGGGTTTTTTCGAGACCGAAGGCTTGAGTGTAGAGATCACACCGACGCCCAACTCTGTGTTTCAGATAACAAACCTGATCGACGGCAATTTCGAAATTGCCGGTACCGCGATCGACAATGTTGTGGCCTACCAAGAGGGCCAAGGCGTTGCCGAACTTTCGCGCGAACCCGATCTGTTTGCATTTATGGGCGCCGGCCAAGTGAACTTGGGACTGTCGGTTCAAGCCAACATCGCGGGCTATAGCGACTTGAAAGGTACAACGCTGGCTGTCGATGCGCTGTCGACGGGTTTCGCTTTTATGCTGCGTGAAATGCTCGAGCTAAACGGGGTGGGTCACGACGAGTATGAACTCGTTCCGGTCGGCGCGACGAAGGCGCGCCTCGAAGCGCTGGTCGCGGGCGAGCATGCCGGCGCGCTACTCAACCCACCGTTCACGGAATTTGGCGAAGCCGCCGGTCTGCGAACGATCGACTACAGCCAAAAAGCGCTGCCGCCGTGCCAGATCGGTGTCATGGCGGCATGCCGTGGTTGGGCGGAAGCAAACCCCGAAGCGCTGCAAGGCTTCATCCGCGCCGAGTTGCGAGCCATCGATTGGATTACAGATCCGGCCAATGCCGAAGCGGCCACCGATACTTTGGAGCGCAACATGCCGGGAATGGACCGGGCGGGCGCCGAGGCGGCGATGAAAATTGTGCTCGATCCCCAACTTGGGCTCGCGGGCAGCGATGAGATCGACGATACCGGCGTTGCGACTATTTTGGCCCTGCGCAGCAAGTATGGCGAGCCACAAAAAGATCTCAATGATCCAGACCGTTACATCGATTTACGGTATCATAATACCGCAAAAGCTAGTACTTGAATCGCCGACTGAGCGGACAAGTCAAACGGCCAATTTTGCGCTACAGTATCTCCTGAAGAACACGGATCGCTGGAGGACAGCATGATCAACGTTACCGGATTCCGCTACTGCCGCCTCGGCACCGCCGACCTCGAAGAGGCGGTGAAATTCGCGACAGAAATCATCGGCCTCGAATTGGTGGGGCGGGAAAACGGGTTTGCCTACCTGCGTGGCGACGATAGAGATCACAACATTGTCTATTTCCAGGGCGATCCCAACGACCACACGGTCGGTCTCGAGCTCGATACGTTCGAAGAGCTCGACGCGGCAGAGAGCAATTTAAAGGAGCTCGGCCTGCAGGTGCATCGCGGCAGCGACGAGGAGGCCACCGCGCGGCGCTGCATGGGCTACATTAATTTCAAGGACAACAGCGGCAACTCCATCGATCTCACGGTGCGCCCCTTTGCTTCAGGCCGGCGTTACTTCCCCTCGCGTGACGCCGGAATTACCGAGTACAGCCATATCGGCCTGCGGGTCACCGATCCCCGCGAAGCGGAGAAATTCTGGTCGCAGGTATTCAACTTTAAAACCAGCGATTGGATCGGCTGGTCGGCGCTGATGACGTTCGACGAAGTGCATCACCGCTACGCCCTGTTCCCCTCGGATCGTCCCGGCATTCAGCACATTAACTTCCAGGTTGCTGAAACCGACGACGTCATGAAGTCGAACTACTTTATGCAAGACCACCAGGTCCGCATTCAGGCGGGCCCCGGCCGTCACTCGCTCTCCGGCGCCCGGTTCCTCTACTACTACGGCCCGGACGACATGATTTATGAATATTCCTGCGGCGTGCGGATGGTCGACGAAACCTGGCGGCCACGTCAGTTCCCCGTCGACGACGCATCGTTCTGCGCCTGGGGATCCCGCCCCGATCTCAGTATTCTCGGCTCGGACGACGCCTAGAGCTAGCGCTCAATAACGGCAACCCTCCAATGATAGAAATCGTCGATATTCGCTACTGCCGACTGGGTACGCCCGATTTGGATAGCGCCGTCCGGTTCGCAACAGAGATAATCGGTCTGGAACTGGTCGGCCGCGAGAACGGTGCGGCCTATGTGCGCGGGGACGATCGCGACCATAACATTTGCTATTTCGAGGGCGATTCGGCGGACCAGACGCTGGGCCTCGAAGTGCGCACGTTCGACGAGTTGGAAGCGGCTGAAACGAAGCTGCAGGCCGCCGGTTTTGAAACCCGGCGCGGCACCGACGACGAAGCGGCGGCGCGGCGCTGCATGGCGTTCATCAACTTCCGCGACCCAACCGGAAATTCGATCGATCTCGTCGTCCGGCCGTTCCATTCGGGTAACCGCTACTTCCCCAGCCGCGACGCCGGGATCACCGAGTTCAGCCATGTCGGCTTGAAGACAGCCGATGCGCCGCGCGACGAGAAATTCTGGACCACGCTTTTCAATATCCGCGCCAACGACTGGATCGGCACCGCGCCGCTAATGTCGTTCGACCAGGTTCATCACCGCATTGCCCTGTTTCCCACCGACCACGCTGGCATTCAGCATATTAACTTCCAAACCGAGACTCTCGACGACATCATGCGGTCGTACTACTTCTTCTGCGACCGCCAGATCCGCATCCAGTTCGGCCCCGGCCGCCACGCCACATCGGGCGCCATGTTCCTTTACTACGAAGGGCCCGACAGCATGACCTACGAATATTCGTCGGGTGTTCGAATGGTGGACAACACTTGGCGTCCTCGCCAGCTGCCGTTTATCGACGAATCTTTCTGCGTCTGGGGATCGCGGCCGGACATCGACGAGTTTCGAGCCGATTAAGGCCGACGCCACAAAATTAACCCCGGATCAAGCGGAAGCGCGTAATACTGGCGTTGAGCGCCTATATAAACGCTGGTGAGACGACCTGACCGACGGCGCTCCAGAACCGCGCCGCGCGCCCAACCGGATTTGTACATATGACCAAACAAAAAGCCCCGCCACCCAAGGCCTACGAAAATCAAGATTTTCTGCACAGCCGAGACGGACGGGCGCTGCGCATTTTGGCGGAGTATCATGAACCCCAGAGCCGCCTTGCCCATTACAATGTCACGGATACCGTTGTTTTCATGGGCTCGGCCCGCCTTCCGTCAGCGGAAGATGCGGCAGCGGCGGTTGCCGCGGCGGAGAGTGGGGAGGGCGACCTAGCCACAGCGCAGCAGATGCAAAAAATGTCGGCTTACTACGAAGCCGCGCGCGAACTGGCCCATCGCCTGACCGATTGGTCGAAAAGTTTAGGCGACGAAGAACGCCGCTTCGTGGTGTGCACTGGCGGCGGCCCGGGCATCATGGAAGCAGCAAACCGCGGCGCTTCGGAAGCCAAAGGTCTTAACGTGGGCCTCACGATCTCTCTGCCATTCGAAGAGTTCGACAATCCCTATATCAGTCGCGAACTGGCGTTCCACTTCCACTACTTTTTCATGCGCAAGTTTTGGTTTCTCTACCTTGCCAAAGCGATGATCTTTTTTCCTGGCGGTTTCGGCACGCTCGATGAACTGTTCGAGACGCTGACGCTCGTCCAGACACACAAGATGCGCAAAAAAATGCCGATGGTTCTGTTCGGCGAATCCTTCTGGAACAAAGTCGTCGACTTGGACGCTTTGGTCGAGCACGGGACAATCAGCCCTGAGGACCTCGATCTGCTATTCCATACGGACTCGGTCGATGAGGCGTTTAAGTTCATCACCGAAGGGCTACTGGAAGATGCGATCGACAAGCCGGGGCCAACGCTATAGAGATCGATCCACGCACGCCGCTCACGTAGAAACAGTACTTTCAAAGGAACCAATGGACATGGCCGCACCGAAAATCAGGATCGAATACTGCGTTGTTTGAAACTATGAGCCGCGTGCGCTCCGTGCGAGGGACCTGCTCATAGAACAATACGGCGCCGACGTGGAGCTTGTCTCCGGTGCGCGCGCCTCGTTCGAGATTATCGCCGACGGCAAAACGCTATACTCGAAGCTTGCTAACGGACGCTTTCCCGAAGATGCGGAAGTGAGATCGCTACTCGACGGTTAGCAATCTCTGCTATGAGACCTACGCGCAGTAGATTGCGCGTGGTGCCATTTCCTCCAGCGAGATGCGCTCGCGCATCATCATCTCCATCACCACCGCCTTATCGGCCTGTGCCGACGGTTCGTTCCACAAATTGTGGAGCTCCAGCGGATCGTTTTCACGGTCGTACAGCTCGCCGAACTGCTCTTCCAGCCAATAGGTCAACCGCCAGCGCCCGGTAACGAACGACCGCGTGCGAGTAAACCGCCCGCAATTGGCGTTCATCGGCAGCTCGTCTTCCTCGATAACCATGCCGAGCCGCGGCAGCGCTTCGCCGTTATCGAACGCCGAGACTACATCGTGGCCTTGAATGCCGTGATAGGGTGCCAAACCGGCCCGCGCCAACACGGTGGAAGCGATATCGATGGTACCCGACAACATATCGGTTCTCGCACTACCGGGCCGATCGGGGTCGGCCCAGATAAACGGCACACGCAACACACCTTCCTGGTGGAAACAGTGCTTCAGCATCAAGCCGTGATCACCCATCAGATCGCCATGGTCTGAGGTGAAAATGACCACTGTGTTCTCCGCCAGGCCGAGCGACTCCAACTTGGCGAGGATGCGTCCAATCGCATCGTCAACCATAGAGATCATACCGTAGGTCAGCGCAATGCTTTCGCGCGCCTCGCGATCATTCAGGGCATAAGGACTCACATGGTCGCGCAGAGCTTTGCCGTTGCCGAGCTCCTCGAACAGGCGCTTTTGAAACGGCGGGGGATCGGTATGATCCTTACCGAGCGAACCCGGCGCGGCAACGTCGTGGGGATCGTACATGCCCCAATATTTGCCCGGCGGGGTGAACGGATGGTGGGGATCCGGGAAGGAGCACTGGACGAAGAAGGGCTTACCGCCCGCATTCGCCGCGTGATCTTCGAGATATTGGGTGGTGATCTCTTCGACGTAGGTTGTCGGATACAGCTCCTCCGGCATCGATGTACGCCAGGCCTGCGGCGCCACGTAATCGCCATCCGGAATCGCATTTTCCGGCCCCCGCAGAGACGCCGGATCATCGTGCCGGTCACGGAGCCAAGCAGTGTAGTGACCCTGCACCCGGTCGCCATGCAGGTTGGCAAAACTGATGTCATCGAAGCCGTAGTAGGGGCCCCCGACCTTTCGATCTGGGTCCTTCATCCACAAATCGGAGCGTTCATACTCATACTCTGGGCCCACCGCTCGCACCCTGTAGGCATCGCCAAGACCCCGTGGCGGCGGCGTGCCATCCCGCTGCGGCGGGTAATTCCAGTCCTCGACGGGGGCCGGCACCATGTTCTGCAGGTGGGATTTTCCAAGTAGCGCTGTGCGGTAGCCGGCAGCGCGCAGCAAATCGACAAACGTGGTTGCGTCCAATGGCAGGGGCACACCGTTCGACAAGACGCCGTTTACCGACGGCATGCGTCCCGTCATCAGAGTCGCGCGGTTCGGCATACAAATCGGACACGACACGTAGAACTGGTCGAACGCCAGGCCGCGTGCCGCGATGGCATCGACGTTGGGCGTGTTGATCATCTCGTTGCCGTAGCAGCCCAAATGGTCGGCGCGCTGTTGATCGGTGATAATAAAAAGAAAGTTCGGTTGCTCGGTAGGCATCAGAGTTTCCTCGGCATATCCGGCGGATGAAGTGGCTGTGAGCCGGACAGGTTAAATTACCCGTTCCGGGCTTGCCCTGCCCACACTTGTCAGTTCCTATTCCGCCAGATGGAAGGTTATGTAGCAGCGCTGTAAGCTGCCGTAATCTCGGCGGCTGTGGCCTGGAACACCCCGAGATGCTCGGCGACGAATTCCGCCTCGCGCATCGCCTTGCGTAGCCAAATCAGGTTGATACATCCGTAAATGGCGTTTGAATCTCTCAACGGCACCGCGATCGCCGCTATTCCGTCATCGTAGAACCGGTCGGTCGCATAATCGCCGCCACTAAAGTTCGGCTCACGGGTCGCGTAGCCGTCTTTTCGGACTTGTTCCAGAACCGCCTCGAACCGCCGGGTCGCGCGCACAAGCCGGTTGGCCGGCTTCTCCGATGCCCGGAGAATGGCGAGGATTTCATTACGCTCCTCTTCCGAACAGAACGCCAAGTAAGCGCGGCCCACCGCAGACAGGGGAATCGAAATCAAATGGCCGATATGGTCGCGGTTGACCGTAAAGGGGCTATTGGGCCGGCTGGTTTCTTTTATCTCCATGCAGTCGCCGCGGGTGCTGTTATACACAATTAAATCCGACGGCCACTTCACCTGCTCGCAAAGCTTGTCGAGCAGGGGCGCTGCGACCTCGGCCAAATAATCGTGTTCGTCAAGCTCGCCGCCAAGCCGGCGCAACCCGAACGTGCTGCGGTAAAGCCCGTCTCCGATGCCGCGCCGTACGATCCCCGCTTTTTCCAGTGTATGCAGAATGCGGAGCAGCGTCGGCCGTGGCAAACCGGTCGCGATATACAGATCGTTCAGCGACGCGGCGCGCTGGTCTTCCAACGCACGCATCACATCGAGACCCCGTTCCAACGCGCGGATTGTCTTCGTTTCGGCCATTGACGAGCCTATCTAGCTGTCTGCCTTGGCCCGCTGTCATAGAGCGGGCCAAAAGCACGGTAGCTTACACCTTTTCACTAGGTGGAACTCGAAAAATTCACGGCCGGTTCTGCCGCGACGTCAACTCACCGCATCAAGGACGGTAGCAGGGTCGCGATACCTGGGATTAGGACGATTATGAACAGCGCCACCAGATCGGCGGCGACAAACGGCACGACGCCTTTGAAAATCTTGGTGAGGGGCACGTCGGGGACCGCCGATTTCACTGTGAACACGTTGATCCCGATGGGCGGCGTTATGAGCCCCAATTCGACGACGATGATCACCACGATGCCGAACCAGACCATATCGACGCCTTGCGCCAGCAGCGACGGCACGAATACCGGAATGATCAAAAGCAGGATGCCGATGCTTTCGAACACCGTACCCAGCAACACACAGATCAGCGAAATCAGCAGCACCAGGCCAAGCGGCCCCAAACCAAAGGAATCGGTGAACTCGACCAGCGCGCTGGATAGTCCCACCAAGTTCAAAAACTGGCCAAACGCGTTCGCGGCAAAGCCGATAGCGAAAATCATCGCCGTCGTCATCATGGCATCGGCGAAGACATCCAAGTTGTCGCGGATGCTCCACATGCGGCCGCGCGATAACGCGAACAAATAGGCGCCCAAAGCGCCGACGGACCCGGCCTCGGTGGGCGTGGCCCAGCCCAAATAGATGCTGCCGAGAACCAGCCCAAACAGCACCAAAATCGGCCATGACCGGTAAACGGTCCGCATCTTCTCTTCTCGAGCGACGACATCACCCTTAGGGCCAGTCTCTGGCGCAATGGTCACTCGGATGTAGATCGCCGCCAGGTAGGTTCCGACCAGAAGGAGCCCGGGCAAAACGCCAGCGATGAACAGTGCGCCGATGTCGGTTTCAGTGACGATGCCGTAGATGATCATCGGCACGCTCGGCGGGATCATGATGCCCAACGTGCCGCCCGCCGCCAGTGTGCCGGTCGACAGGCTGTCGTCATATTTGTATTTGCGCATCGGCGGCATGGCGACTTTCGACATGGTCGCCGCCGTCGCCAACGAACTGCCGCATACGGCCGAGAAACCGGCGCACGACAACACCGTCGCCATCGCCAGACCGCCACGGCGGCGGCCCACCCAGGCATATCCAGCCTCGTAGAGGTCGTCGGATATATTAGCCTTCTGAATCAGGGCGCCCATCAAGATAAAGACCGGCACAACCGAGAGATTGAAGTTGGTCGAAAACTCAAAAAGCTCCTGACCCGCGATCAAGACAGCCGCATCAAAACTGCCGCGGGCGATCCAATAGCCGCCGATCGCCACAGCCAGGGTCGAGTAGGCCAAGGGAATGCCCATAAAGCTCAAGAACAGAATGAGCGCGAAACCATAAATGGCCAGTTCCATCAGCAATCACCGTTGTGATCAGAGATGATCGGCATCGTGATCACTGGTTAGAGGTCTTTATGCCGGCCGTTGCAAAACGGCGCGTTGTCGCTGCGCTTGCAGGCGCAAAGGCTGGTCAGCCCGCCGGTTTCCGACACAAACACTACGGGCTTGATGTCGGTGCCTTTGTGCGAGCCATCGCAGAAGGGCTGTTTGGTACTGCGCCCGCAGGCGCACCAGGCATATTTCTGACCCGCCACGAGATCGACCGATATCGGTTCTTTCTGCGGAATCAGGGCTGTCTTGGGAGGCGCATAGGTTCCCACCCGCCGCGGCATTTTGACGGCCTTAATGCCGAACAGGATACCGATGGCGCCCAATACCGTGAACGCAACACCCAGATCACCCCATTGAAGTTCGAGAATCTCCGTCTCGGCGAACATCAAATATTGGAAGTTGGTGTAGCGAACGACGATGAAGGTGATGGCGATGATGCCGACGAGATTGAACCCAGCAATCAAGCCCTTGTAGAGGAGAGGCATGCGGCGCAGCAAAAAGGGTTCGAGAATGGAGACAACGATGTGGGTGCGATGGGCGGTCACCAAGGCAAAACCAGCAAACACCATCGCCCCCAGCAAAAACTGGATCATCTCGTTGCTGCCAAGCACCGGATTGTTGAAGGTATAGCGCATGAACACATCGGTACCGGTCAGCCCAATTAGGATGGCCAGCATAACCGCGCCGAAAACGCGGACGATCCGATACAAAATGTCCAGAAACAAATTGGCGAAACTAACGAGCGGTTCCATTGCCAGCACCCCATCGTTTCCGCAGCGACCGTCTTAACGTCGCCCAAAAAAGTCCATACGCAGCGCCGGATTTCGTGTCAAAACACGAAACCAAGAGGCAACCGGGCGAACCTAAAGTCCGCCCGGCGATTCTGGCCCCGGTGATCAGTGCGTTAACTGCCCGCGGCCGCCTTCGTTTGCGCTTTATAGAAGTCGATCGGTTCTTGCGCGTCGACACCCATTTTTTCGGCGCTCTTCTTCCAGGCTTCAAACAGCGGTGCCGACGCCTCGAGCAGTTCCTGTTTGAACGATTCTGGCGTCTCGACGATCTTGACACCCTTTTCGATCAACTGCTTACGCCGTTTCTCTTCCGCCACATCGGCCGCCTTGCCAACGGCTCGTGCGAATACCTCACCGGAAATATTGCGAATCGCGGCTTGGTCAGCCGGGGAGATCTCCTCCCACTTCTTCGTAGTGACGAACATAATGAAGTTCGGCACGCCGAGCCTTGCGTCTTCGCGCACTGTCGCCGATTTGGTGAACTGTAAGCCGCCGAACGTGACAATGGCGTCCTGGGATATACCGGCGACACCTTCGACCGTATTGTTCTGAACGAACTCCGCCAACCGAGCAGCGGGGCCAGCGACATGGTCGACCCCGGCGAGTTTCAATACGCGGGTCGGCGTGCCCGCCAACGCCCACATTTTCCGCTTCTTCAAGTCGGCAATCGACAAGATGGGATCGCCGGAGCTGTAGAAATGGCCGCCAGGGAATTGGAAGTAGCTCAACGGCGTGATGCCCAGCTTTTCGAACTGTCCCAGATGGCTGAAGTATTTCTCGTTAGTGCGCCACGTCGCTACCGAACCCGCCTCCGCCTTGCCATTCATCAAGAACGGCAGCAACAACATCTGGGTGAATGGCGCGCGCTTCCCGTTAAAGCCGTTGAACATAAAAGCGCCGTCATAGTTGCCGGCAAGAGCACCATCGATCTGTCTCGGTGGCGGCGCGGCGCTGGCCGGCAGAAATTCGACGGTCACCCGGCCATCCGTCACTTTCGCAACTTCGGCGCCCCACGCCTTATAGGGCTCGTGAATGAAGTGCGCTGGTCCAACGAATATGTTGACCAGTATCTTGACTTGAGCACTTGCGGCCGACGACGCCAGAATGCCGGCGCTCAAGGCAGCCGCGAATAATGTTCTTAAGAACATGAAGGTCCTCCCATTGCTCCCGTTGGGAGCTTTCGTTTCCCGTCTCAACCAGTTGCCATTGTGCTCTTGTTCTTAGAAGAAGAGCAACATGACCAGAATCAGCCTTAAACCCCAAACACCGGCGAACTCAAAGCATGCCGCCGATCGAATCCGTCCATGCTCTTGTCGACATGGTTAGATTCCCTTGTGTCACGTAAACTATAGCGTCATGCGGTTGGCAATCTCTTCCAATTCAACGTATTCCACTCTGCGGAAACTTGACGAAGAGCGGCAGCTTATAGGCGCAACCGCACCACTGAAATTCTTATCCGAGGAAACGCCATGTCCATCGACACATCCGCCGCAGTAACCGACCGGATTGTCCTCATCACCGGCGCCGGCCAGGGGATCGGCCGCGCATACGCTCACCACTTTGCGGCCAATGGCGCGGTGCCGGTAATCGCCGACATCGACGGCGAGAAAGGCGCGCAAGTGGCAGCGGAAATCGAGAAATCCGGAGGCCGCGCGTTGGCGGTGCAAACTGATGTCACATCGCCGGACTCGGTTGCCGCGATGGTCGAGACGACCCTTTCTAGCTATGGCCGCCTCGATGTTTTGATCAATAACGCCGCCGTGTTCGTAACCCTGGGCCGTCGACCCTTCGAGGAGATCGCGCTGGAGGAGTGGCGCCAGGTGATGGACGTGAACATCACCGGCTGCTTTATCTGCGCCAGCGCGGTTACACCGCACATGCGGCAAGCCGGCTGGGGCCGCATCATCAACATTTCGTCGTCGACCGTGCCCTTGGGCATTCCCCACTTTCTTCACTACGTCACATCGAAGTCGGCGCTGATCGGCATGAGCCGCGCGATGGCGCGCGAGCTCGGCAGCGACGGCATCACGGTAAACGCGGTATTGCCGGGCATGATTGAAACCGAAATGGAAAATAAGGCGCGCACACCGGAGGGCCGACAGCACATCATCGGAAATCAGAGCCTCAAGCGGCAGCAAACGCCGGAGGACATGGTGGGTACATTGTTGTTCTTAGCGTCGCCGGCCAGCGGTTTCATGACCGGCCAATCCATCTGCGTCGATGGTGGCTCAGCGTTTGTCTAAGCCGGGTTTTCCGGCTTCGAAGCGACCATCCACATATTGTCGCTGAGGTAAAATCGGTCGAAGAGGCCAAAGCGCTCAACTTGGAATCCGGCGGCCTCGACCATCTCACGTAGCGTCTGCGGCGTGAAGTAGTTCACGTGCCCGGGAAAACGAAACCCGCACCAGCGATCGCCCATAACCCGCCGGTTCACGCTGGCATAGTTGGGCACCTTGATGATCGTGGCGCCGCCGGGCTTGAGCGCCCGCCACGCCCGCGCCAGCAGGTCGGCCGGGTGTTCCTCATGCTCCAGGAACGACCGCATGATAATCCCGCTTACCGTTCCTTCCGGCACCGCGGCGAGCCCCTCGATCGCCGACTTCGCGATCACCCGCCCCCCACGGTCGGCGAGGCGTTCGGTGGCGCGGCGCGCCAGCTCTTCGGAAATCTCGACCCCCAGCGGCTCATAGATATCGGGGAGGCCGGCCAGATAGTCGCCGGTGCCGCAGCCGATATCGACGACCGGTCCCGGCGGGAACGACTGCGCTATTCGGTTAGCTAGTTTGTTGGGCTTGCGGATCGCCCAGCGGCGGAATTTCTTCCAGGCACGCGACACATTGTAGGTGACCGGGTATTCATCACGCATCCGCTCGCTGCGGTCGCCATGATTGCGCTCCCAAGCGAACTCCGAAATTAGCGCCTCATAGCCCGGTGGATTTTCCAGATATACGAAACCGCAGTCCACGCAGCCCTTGAGAACCCAGTGCTGCCACGAATAGTCGAGCGGGGCGGCGGCCGAATTATCTGTGCCGCATTTCGGACAGTTTCTTGCTAGAACGTCAGAACTCGTAGCTTCTTGGGTCGTCGTCATAACCGTCTATTCCGGCCCGGAATTGTCCCACCGTCTAACACCGCCCCCTATAAAAGGCCAGACGGGCAAAAGGCTAGACAACAGGCTGGCGCAAACCCCAGGAGCAGATGGAAGCGGACCCGCCCGTGAACGATTCGACTGGCTATCTCGTTGGCAGACTGTGGCGCGACTGGGTGCGCCCCTATCGTGGCCGCGTCATCGCGGCTGCGGTGTTGATGGCCGTCGTCGCCGCCACATCGATGACCTTTCCCAAGGTAATCCAGTGGGCGATCGATATGCTCGGCGATCGCGACCCGCGCGTGATCTCGCTCTTGCCCGCTATCATTATCGCCATCGCCGTCGTTCGTGGCTTCGCCTCCTACGGCCAGGCCGTCCTCAGCCAATCGATGTCGCTGCGCGTTATCGCCGAGCTGCAAAAGGCCATGTTCGCCCGGCTTATGAATGCCGACCTGGCGATGATGCAAAGCGCGCCCTCCGGCACGCTCATCTCACGCTTTACCAACGATGTGAACCTCATGCGCGACGCCTTGTCCCGGTCGATGACGGCGATGATCCGAGATCTCCTCACCGCCATCGCGCTAATCGGCATGATGTTTCATCTAGACTGGCTGCTCACGCTGGTGGTTATTGTCACCTTCCCCATCGCCGGGCGGCCCATCCTGCGGCTCGGCCGGCGCATGCGCCGCGCCTCGGCAAACGTCCAGACCGGCCTGGGCTCCTTAACGTCGACCCTGAGCCAGTCATTTAGCGGCGTCCGGCTGATCAAGGCCTACGGCATGGAAAGCTACGAGAATACGCGCTCCAGCGCGCAGTTCGATGACGTCTACCGCCTGATCATGAAAACCGTGAAAGGCCGGGCGCGCACGCAACCAATCTTGGAGACCCTGGGCGGTGTTGTTGTGGGGTTAGTGCTGGCCTATGGCGGCTACCGGGTGATTCACGGCACGAGCACGCTGGGCGCGTTCGTCGGTTTCCTGACCGCCGTCATCATGGCGCTGCAACCGGTGCGCAGCCTGGGCAATCTCAACGCCAGCCTGCAAGAGGGTCTTGCCGCGGTGAAACGCACTTTCGATCTGCTCGATTCGGAACCGCAGATCGTCGACAGGCCGGGCGCGCGCGAACTCGGCGCCGTCACCGGCCATGTACAACTCGACGAGGTGAGTTTCGCCTACGAGCCGGGCAAACCGGCGCTCGACCGGATAACCATCGATGTACCGGCGGGCCAGACCGTTGCGCTCGTCGGCCCGAGCGGTGCCGGTAAATCGACCGTGCTCAACCTGATCCCCCGGTTCTACGACATCGATAGCGGCGCAGTGCGCATCGATGGCCACGACGTGCGCGAAGTCACACTGGCGAGCCTGCGCGACAACATCGCGTTGGTCAGTCAAGAGGTCACCCTGTTCAACGAGTCGGTCGCGGCCAATATCGGCTTCGGCAATCCGGCGGCGGACCAAGCGGCGATCGAGGCGGCTGCCATCGATGCGGCGGCGCACGATTTCATCATGCAACTGCCCGACGGCTACGACACCGTGGTCGGCGAACGCGGGGTGAAGCTATCGGGCGGCGAGCGCCAACGCATCGCCATCGCCCGCGCCATGCTGAAGAACGCGCCGATCTTGTTGTTCGACGAAGCCACCAGCGCGCTCGATGCCGAAGCCGAGCGGCAGGTGCAGGGGGCGCTGGAACGGCTGTCGCAAGGCCGCACAACCATCGTCATCGCCCACCGGCTCGCCACCGTCCGGGGGGCCGATCTCATTTATGTGATCGACGAAGGGCACGTCGTCGAATCCGGTGTCCACACAGACCTTTTCGCCCGCGGCGGCCTCTACGCCCGCCTCGCCCGCCTGCAATTCGACGCTGGGGAGGCCGGAGCCGCCGTGGCCGAATAGGCGTTTTCAACGGAAACTTGCCGCCTTAGCAGCGGAAGAGAAGCGCGAAACCGGCCAATAGAATCGCTATTTAGTAAATTTCTCCGAGCCCTGAACCGCGGTCCAACAGGGTTTTGGAGCCTTCGCGGCAAATCCTGATCCCAAAGACTAGCGGCCCCGATTGATCCCCAACGGAATATGTGGTCCTTTAAGACAATGCATTGCCAGCGCTGCCGGCAAAACCGATCGCACGCTCGGTGTAAGCAACCAGGGAGCTCGATATGACGCAACAACAGCAACCGCCGGTTTACAACAATTCCCGGTTCCGGGTGGTCGATTATAACTTCGACACCTTCGTCGGCCCGGCCGCGGGCGAGAAATTCAAAGACTTTACTCTCACCGATCTGGAAACCGGCCAAGACGTTAAACTGTCGGATTTCGCCGGCAAGTGGGTGGTTGTCGAAACGGGGTCATCGACCTGCTCGATGTACACCAAGAATATCCCCACGATGAAAGACATCGCGGCGGAATTCCCCGACGTCGAATTCGTCATTGTCTATGTCCGCGAGGCCCATCCGGGCGAGCGCCTCGGCCCGCACAAGTCGATGGACGAGAAGTTCAAAGCCGCCAAGCTCATCAAGCCGCGTTATGGCGAGTTCCGCCGCACCTTGGTCGACAACCTCGACGGCGACTTCCACCGCGCCTATGGCGCCATGCCCAACGTTGTTTATGTGATCCGCCCGGATGGCACGATCCACTACCGCTGCAATTGGGCGGCGCCGCATTTGATCAAGGCCACGCTGGAAGACCGCGAGAACCTGCACAAGGTCGAAAACGCGCCGACCGCCGAGCTACGCGCCTCGCGCGCCATGCCGCATATGATCCGCACCATGTGGACCGGCGGTTTCATCGCGCTCTACGACTTCTTCAAGAATGCGCCGCTGACCGTCGCCAAGCACGTCAAGGTTGATGCCTACTACGCCAAGCATGGCCGGTTCCGCAATCAGCCGCTGACGCCGGAAGAAATGAAGGCACGCATGGAAGCGCCGGAGGGCGAAGAGTCCGCCGAAGAGGCGCCTAAGCAGCAGGCTGCCGCCGAGTAGCTGGCACCTAGCCGAACCAACTTTGAGGAGCGCAAACGCTCCTCTGCCGCCGGCCGGTCCACTCGTTGGGCCGGCCGGTTTCGTTTCGCCAACTCTGACCTTCAAAACCAGCGCCGGCCCGGCCCATTGGCTGGTAGCAATTCTTAAGCTTTACAAGAGACTATTGTATGTAAACGATAATTGTGCCGGAGGCCGTCCGTGCCCCATTTGCCGCCGTTCGATCCTGCCGACCTGTTCGGCTCGATCCTCGAGAATACCAATGACATCGTTGTCATTACCTCCGCCGATGATCTCGACAGCGGCGGACCGACAATTCTTTACGTCAATCCGGCGTTCACCGCGGTTAGCGGCTATACCTGGAAGGAAGCAGTGGGCCAGACACCGCGCATGCTGCAGGGCCCCGAGACCGACCCGACCACCATCTCTGGCATCCGCGATGCGCTGGCCGCCGGAGAGCCGATCCGCACCGAAGTGTTGAATTACGCCAAGGACGGTCGGCCATACTGGCTCGATCTTAACATCTTCCCGCTACGCGACCTCGATGGGCATATCACGAACTTCGCCGCAATCCAGCGCGACATTACGGAGTGGAAAAACCTCGAGGGAGAACTGACGCGGTTGGCCAACACAGATGTCCTGACCGGTTTGCGCAACCGGCGCTCGTTCTTCGATGCTGCCGCGTCAGAGGTCGCCCGCGCCCAGCGATACGGCAACACGCTATCGGTCATCCTGATCGATCTCGACCGCTTCAAGCTCATAAACGACACCTATGGTCATGCTGCAGGCGACGCCGTGCTCGTCCGGTTCGCCGGAATCTGCCGGCGCCAAGTGCGTGACGTCGATCTGTTAGCCCGGGTGGGCGGCGAAGAGTTTGCAATCTTGCTCACCGAAACACCGGAGGATGACGCGGCCGAGCTCGCTATGCGTATTCGACACGCGGTGCACGAAATCACTATGCTCGCCGACGGCCAGAGCTTTGACTTCACAGTTAGCATCGGCGTCGCCGCTTATCAGCATGGAAACGACTCTCTGGAAGCCCTCATGCAGCGCGCCGACGACGCGCTTTACCGCGCCAAAGAAACGGGCCGCGACCGCATTTGCATCGCCGGCACCGTGAACAACGCCGGCCCTGTCGAAGCCACCGGCTGAACCGCCGGCCTCAGGGCCACTCTCCCAGATTCATCAGATAGGCGGAACTGGAGCCACCAGCAGCCGTTCACCTTCGTCGACGCGGTCGGTCCGTTCAAAACCGAAACGCCGGTAGAAGTCCAGCGCGTTGCCCGGTTCTTCGATAACGTGGAGACACAGCGTCTCGCGGCCCCATGCGCGCGCTTGGGCGAAGGCCAGATGCATCGCGTCCCGGCCATAGCCTTTTTTCTGGTGGCCGACATCGATCATCAACCGCCACAGATAGGCTGTGTTCTTCGGCATCGTCGGATCGTATTCGGGATCGTCGGGGCGGAAATCGACCATCGCAATTAGCCCCACCGCCGTGTCGCCGGCCCACAAGCCGCGCACCCAGGCGTAGGGCTCGTAGTGACCCTGGGCGATGGTCGCCGCATTGGGCGCAACCAGATGACGTTGGCTCTCATGGACGCGCAAATCCATCAGATCGTCGACCGTGGCGCGCTCGATTTCTCGTGCTTCAATCATGCTGCTTACCTGGGAACACTGTCCGGCGCGCACAAGCGAAAGTGTGGCGCGCCCGGCAGGATTCGAACCTGCGACCCCAGGATTAGGAATCCTGTGCTCTATCCTACTGAGCTACGGGCGCTTAACGGCGCAACAATCGTCCGAAACGGTGGCGACGGCAAGAGTTTCCAGGGAGCGCCGCTAGTCTTCCTTCAGCCGCACGGTCTCGCAGCCGACGCCGCCGCAATCGTCGTAGACGTCGGTCTTCTCCGTCGACACCCGCACGGCCGCAATGGGCTCAAAGCCGAGACATAGTTGGGCGATTTCTTCGACCAGGGTTTCCTGGAGATTGATGTGACGGCCGTCGATCAGGCGGTGCACCGCGTTGCGCACCTGGTCGTAGTCGAAGACCTCGGCGATGCTGTCGTGCTGGGGCGGCTCGCCCGGCGCCATATAAAGCGTGATATTGACCAGCACCTTTTGCGGCCGGCCCTGCTCGGAATCATGGACGCCGATATGGGCCTGAATCTCAAGGTTACGGAAGAATATTTTCCGGACCGAAGGCCAGCGTTCGAGTAAACGCTGTTCGACCGGATCGGTCGCGGGAACGGCTGCAAGGGTCATAACGAAACTCAGCTCTTATCGTCACCGGTGGCAATAAACATGACATCCCGTTCGCTGCCGACAAGATGCTGGCCGCCGTCAACCAACACCACTTCGCCGGTCACCGCAACCGCAGAGACGAGATAACGAACCGCTCCGGCGATATCCTCCGCCGTGGCGCCGCGGCCCAGCGGGGTGCGGCCGTGCACGGCGGCGAACTGGGCTTGCGTCTGATCGGCGCTCGGCAGGGTCAGTCCCGGCGCCACCCCGCACACGCGAATATTCGGCCCCAGCGCCATCGCCAGCGTCGTGGTAAGGCCGCTCAGGCCATACTTCGACAGCGTATAGGACAGAAAATCCGGGTTGGGATTGGCCAGTTTCTGGTCGAGCAGGTTGACGATCACGCCGTCCACGTCGGCGGGCAGTTTTTCGGCGAAGGCGCGCGACAGCAGAACCGGCGCGCGCAGATTGACCGCCATCATGGCATCGAACCCGGCGGGCGTGACGGTGGCGATATCGTCGGCGGCGAACATCGAGGCATTGTTGACCAGACAGCCGAGCCCGCCGGTGGCCTCCGACGCCGCCGCGACAAGCTGCGCCGGAGCGTTGGGGTCCGATAGGTCGGCAGCGATCGCGGTTGCCCAGCCGCCCCGCGCCTCGATGGCGGCGACGGTTTCCGCAGCAGCGGCACCGGAGTGGTGGTAGTGGATCACCATGTGCCAGCCATCGTCGACCAGACCCAGGGCAATCGCCCGGCCGATCCGTTGCGCGGCTCCCGTGACCAGGGCGCCGCGGGCTGAGATGGGTGTCGTCACGGTACCTGCTTCATCGTTTCGGTGGCCTGCAACAGCGCCGCCCGGATCCCCGGCTCGAGCGCCGAATGGCCGGCGTCGGGAATAATCTCGTAGCGCGCTTCCGGCCATGCCTGGGCCAGCCGGTCGGCGGTGGCCGGCGGACACACCATATCGTAGCGGCCCTGCACGATAACACCCGGCAGATGGCGAATCGTTTCGATATTGTCGAGCAACGCACCGTTCTCCATGAAGGCACCATTTGCCAAATAATGGGCTTCCAACCGCGCCAACGCCAGCGCCCCGCTGGGGTCGCTCATGGCAGCAACTGCGTCGCCGTTGGGCCGCAATGTGGAACAGGTGGCTTCGTAAGCGGCCCATATCCGCGCAGCGGGAAGGTTCACTTCGGCATCCGGATTCTCGAGCCGGCGGCGGTAGGCGGCAAGTAAATCGCCGCGCTCCTCTTCCGGCACGCCCTCGCTGAAATTGCGCCACGCATCGGGGAAGAACCGGCCCATACCGTATAAGAACCAATCGATCTCGGCAGGACCGCACAGAAAAATGCCCCGCAGGATAAGCCCTTGGCAACGCTGCGGATGCGCTTGTGCGTAGGCCAACCCCAGAGTGCTGCCCCACGACCCGCCGAAGACCAGCCACCGGTCGATGTTCAAGGCTTCGCGCAAGCGCTCGATATCGGCGATCAGGTGCTGTGTGGTGTTGTCCTCAATCGACGCGCTGGGGGTCGATTTCCCCGCGCCGCGTTGATCGAACAGCACAATCCGATAGTGGTGGGGGTCAAAAAAACGGCGATGGGTCGGCGTCGTCCCGGCGCCGGGGCCGCCATGGATGAACAGTACCGGGGCACCGTTGGGATTACCCGACTGCTCCCAGTACATCACATGGTCGCCATCGAGCGGCAGCGAGCCGGTTTCGTACGGCATAATCTCTGGAAACAACTCTCTGCGCACCAACTCGGCTCCTCTCCGTCGGCGCGTTAGAGCAGTATCCCACCAGATTGAACCATTCTGGCGGAGCAGATTTGCGCCAAGGTCTAGGGTTTCGGTGGAGAGCATAGCTTAAGCTATGGTCGAACCGAAACCCGCGGGCATTGTCGCAAAGCCGCCCGCCCCCCATTATCGAATCTGGGGGTTGGCGAGCAGCGGGCGGCCACTTTGTCAGACGGCTTGCCCGATGGCACCCCATCGCGCCACGCCGTCTTCCGCGTGGACCGCCGCTCTGATCGCCAACAGAATTGATCCAATCTGGTGGGATACTGCTCTGAAGTGCCGCGACCGCTCTCGATGTCAACCTGCTGCCACAATCAGCGGCCAAACTACAGGTTTTTAGGCGATATAATGAGGTCATGAAACTACCCCGCACGCTCTTTTTCACCGCAAATCCGGCGATTTTCGCGGTCGTTTTGCTGGCGCTGGCCCTCGCCGGCCCGCAGCCGGCCCATGCCGCCGACGGTCTGCCGAACGGCTTCGCCAGCCTTGCCATCGGCGATACTGCGGTGGTGCGCGAGATTGTCGACGGCGACACGGTAATCCTCGACGATGGCCGGCAGGTTCGCCTGGTCGGCATTCAAGCACCGAAGCTTCCGTTGGGACGGGCGAATTTCGAGAAATGGCCGCTCGCCGACGAGGCGAAAGCGGCGCTGTCCGATCTGGTTTTGGGACACCGGGTGACCCTGGGTTATGGCGGGCAGCGGCAAGACCGCTACGGACGGGAGCTCGCCCACCTATTCACCGCCGACGGGTTATGGGTGCAAGGCAGCCTGCTCGAGCTTGGGTTCGCGCGGGTCTACAGCTTTGCCGACAACCGCCGGCTGGTCGACCGCATGCTGGCGACCGAAACCATCGCGCGCGCATCGTCGCGCGGCATCTGGCACCATCCCTATTATGCCATCCTCGATACCGAGGCCGCGCCGGATCACACGGGCCGCTTCTCTCTGGTCGAAGGCCGGGTGCTGGAAACCGCGATCGTCCGTGGACGGGCATATTTAAACTTCGACGAAGACTATCGGACCGACTTCACCATCTCTATTTCAAGTCGCGACTTGAAAAGATTTGCCGAGAGCGGAATTGTACCCGAGGACTATGCTGGACGTCGCGTTCGGGTGCGCGGCTGGTTAAGGTGGAGCAACGGCCCGATGATCGACGTCACACATCCCGAACAGATCGAAGTGCTTAAACCATGAAATCAATCTCAAAAAAGACGTCTCGCACGCGCGCCAGCCATCTCGCCCTGACGGGGGTGGCGCTGCTCCTCGCCGCCTGCACGTTGAACCCGGCAACCGGCGAGCGCAGTTTCACCGCCTTTATGTCGCCGGAGGACGAGCTGCGCGTCGGCCGCGAGCAGCATCCCAAGATCTTGCAAGAGTTCGGGGGCGATTACGACCACGCCAGAGCGACTGCCTATGTGAACGAAGTCGGCCAAAAACTCGCGCGGGTCTCCGATCTGCCGAACCTGAAATACACGTTCACGGTACTCGATAGCGACGTGATTAATGCGTTTGCGCTGCCCGGCGGCTACATCTACATCAGCCGCGGTCTGCTGGCCCTGGCCAATACCGAGGCTGAGCTCGCCGGTGTTTTGGCGCATGAAATCGGCCACGTGACCGCGCGCCATAGCGCGCAACGCTACAGCTCGGCAATCGTCGCGGGCCTGGGCACCGCGCTGCTCGGCATCGTCGCTGGCGGCGAGGCTGCCCAATTGGGTCAACAGGGTGCGGCGATTTATCTGCAAGGCTATTCGCGCGATCAGGAGTTCGAAGCCGACATGCTGGGTGTGCGCTATCTGGCGCGCGCGGGCTACGAAACCGGATCAATGGCATCGTTCCTGGCGTCGCTGAAAGCCTATAGCGAACTCGAAGCCAAAATCAGCGGCCTGCCCGACCCGGCGTCGCGCTACAATATTATGTCGACCCATCCGCGCACCGGCGACCGCGTGATCGCCGCGACCCGCGCCGCGCAGGCAACGTCGGTTGCCAACCCGCGGATTGGCAATCTCGACCACCTCAACGCGATCGAAGGTATCGTGTTCGGCGATTCCGATGCGCAGGGTTTCGTGCGGGACCGTGTATTCGCCCACAAGGATCTCGGATTCCGCTTCGAGGTGCCTGACGGCTTTCATCTGGCCAACGGCACGCGCCAGGTTGTCGCCCGGGGGCCCAACGATTCCATCATTTTGTTCGATGCCGGCGCCAAAACCCACCGAGGCAGCATGGCATCATATCTCGCCAACGTCTGGGCGCCCTCGGCCCGTCTCACCGACGTCGAGACACTCGACGTAAACGGCCTGGAAGCGGCAACGGGGACGACGCGCGTCGCCCGGCGAGGCCGCGCGGTCGATCTTCGGCTTGTCGCGATCCGCTTTAGTCCCGACCAGATTTACCGGTTCATGTTCGTGACGCCACCCGCTATGACGCAGCAACTCAGCGTACCGCTGCGCCGTACGACCTTCAGTTTCCGGCGCCTCAGCGAACGGGAAAAGGCCGACCTCAGACCCTGGCGCGTGACCACAGCGACTGTGGCGCCGAGCAGCAATGTGTCGAAGCTATCGCGCGGCCTGCCCCTGCCGGGGCCGAAGGAAGAATGGTTTCGTGTGCTAAACGGCCTCAGGCCCGGCTCCGAGCCGTTCCCCAACCAGCGTGTCAAACTCGTCGCTGAATAGGAGAAGCTGGACGCCAGACCTAGGCTTCCAGCGTCGTAACGAGCGCTCCCGCCGCGTCAAGACAGACCGCGAGCAGCGAACCATCCCGGCCGGCCCCGCCGTCGAGGCTGAGAGTAAACAGACCCTCGACCAAACCACCCGCGCGCTTATCAAAACCGCGGATGATCCGGGCAAAGTCGCCGTATGGCTCGTCTATTTGGTCGAAGCCGGACGTGGGCCACCAATAGCTATCTTTCTGGGTCGCCAGGGGCCGGCTGATATCGAGCCCCGCATTTACGAACAGCAGAGCCGCGCCCTCATTTTCATAAGGCTCGGTAACCGCCGCCCGGCGCAATGCCGAGAGAAAGTGCGTATGCCCGCCGCGCGCATGCACAGCATCGCGCAGCGATGCGGTCCACCGAGCGCACGCCGGCGCACCGGAACGCGCCGCCGCCAGCCCATCTGCCGCACTACCACCATAGGCGGACAAGGTCGTATTGACGCCCTGATCAAGCATCCACGTCAGGACTTCGAACGGGTTGAGCGCCAGTTGCAGCTGCAGCAGCTTCTGCCACATCTCTTCTTGAGCGCCGCGCAGAATAGCAACATCGCCGGCAAACATGCCTTTGGTTCCGATAACGGCGCGCCTGAATGCCAGCAAATGGTCGATCGCGCCGGCCGGATCGCTGCCGCGGCCCAAGACGTTACCGAGATAGACCAGCCGGTCGCCGGGCATGTAGCGCTGGGCGATCTCCCGGTGGATACGAGCTAGCTTTTGGGTTTCGCCATGGATGGATCCGATCGCCCAAACCCGCTTTGGATGGCGCAAAACAGAGATTTTATCAGTATCGATGATCGGATGTGACATCGGCTCCGAACATGAATCAAGCGCCCGCGTCGCCGCAAGCCCCTTTCGCCAATCAGGCCATGCCGGCGGTATTTTTAGTTTCAACCTCGTATCGCCAGTATACTTCGGCCGTTTTCTGGATCGATTCGGCCGCTAAATCGCCGCATCGGCCAGCCACATAAAGGGGGTGGAAACAATGGAAGAGTTGACAGCAGGAGTCAGTTGGCTGGGTGTGATCGTAGGCGCCGTCGCTGCGTTTCTGATCGGATGGCTTTGGTATTCTCCCAAGCTTTTCGGCACGAAGTGGGCCGCCGCCGTCGGCGTGGAAATGGCGTCGGCCGATAAAATGCCGATGGGCGCCATGGTCACCCAGATCGTCGGCCTGCTCCTGATGAGTTGGTTCGTCGGCGTCACCGCCGTGTCGAGCGCACTCCTCACGGTTATCCTGGCGACACTCGCGTTTACGGTTCTCGCCTATTCCGGTGGCGCGTTCGCCAAGAAACCGGCATACGCGCGCAACGTTGACGCTGGCTACTGGATCGTTTGCCTGGTCGTTATGATCGTGTCCCAGGCGATTTTCTAACCGCTAACTAGGCGGCGCTGAGAAGCGTTTCCAACTTATCGACCGCCGCTTCGTGCTCGACCTGGTCGACCGCCGCGAGTTCGCGCGCCAGCCGGTCGAGCGCCGCCTGATACATTTGACGTTCCGAGTAAGACTGATCGGGCTGGTCGGCGTTGCGGTGCAGGTCGCGCACAACCTCGGCGATCGCGACGGGATCTCCTGAGTTGATCTTCGCTTCGTATTCTTGCGCCCGCCGGCTCCACATGGTCCGTTTGACGCGTACCTTACCCTTCAGGGTTTTGAGGGCAGTATCGATAACTTTTCGGTTGGAAAGTTTGCGCAGACCCGAGTCTTTCACCTTCTCGATGGGGACCCGTAAAATCATGCGCTCCTTTTCGAAGCTCACAACAAACAACTGCAATTTTTGTCCGGCGATCTCGCGCTCTTCTACGCCGGTTACCTTGCCGACACCGTGCGTCGGATAAACAACAAAGTCCCCTTTGCCAAATTCCAGGTCTTTAATCGCCTTTTTTTTCGAAGTCGTTGCCATCTCTGCCCACTCGTTTCGTACGCCTATAGGTCGCCAGACTGCCGGCGCCAACCGCTGTTGCCCCGCCGCGGTTAAATCTCGCGCGTTCTGGGTCTTCGGCCGGCAGTATTAGGCACAAAGTAAGGGACAGCCGCTCACCGGGCGCGAGCAGAAGTCCCTATTACTATTCGATAATATAACACAAAAAACCGGCAATTAACAGCCAGCCGCCACGGTTGGCGGCAAAAATGCGCAACTATTGCGGGTTTATGGGATATCGGGCGTCTCGGTTATCCAGACTGTCCGGGGTTGGGACTGAAGTACTTCTCGAACTTCCCTTCCTCCGATTTCAGCTCATCGGCATCGGGCAACGGATCCGACTTGGTCGTAACATTGGGCCACTTTTCCGAGTACTCCCGGTTCATTTCAAGCCACTTCTCGGCTTCCGGCTCGACATCGGGGATGATGGCCTCGGCGGGACACTCGGGTTCGCACACGCCGCAATCGATACATTCGTCGGGATGTATCACCAGCATGTTTTCGCCCTCATAGAAACAGTCCACGGGGCAGACTTCCACGCAGTCGGTGTACTTGCATTTGATGCAAGCCTCGGTCACCACGTATGGCATGTGCAATTCCTTCCTTACTAATCCCTATCTCCGGTCATTCGACCTATCGGGAGCCTGATTCCCGGTGGTTTTACCCACTTTTCGGCGCGCGCTCCAGCGCCGAGTATTGCTACGCCGTCGCGCGCTTGCGGGCCTCGCCGCTTTCCCGGTCGCTAACGTAGAGCAGTCCGGCAACCCGCCGCAATAGGTTGGCTTCGTGGTCGTGCACGACGCCATCGGCGTAGACGACCCGCCATAGCATCTCGACCATCTCAACGCGCTCATCGTGGTCGAAGCCGTCGCGAATACGCTTGGTAAACCGCGATAGCTCGACCGCGTCGTCGGCCACCTGGTCGGCCAATTCGACGACCGACGACACTTCTTCGTCGGTTAGCTCGAACCGGGTCCGCACGAGATCGACAATGACACCGCGTTCCTCGTCACCGATCTCTTCATCCATGCGCGCGGTTTCAACCAGAAGCACGGCTGCCGCGAGATGCAACTCGTCGATTGTGTGTTGGCCCGGGCCGTGAGGGTCGGTCTCCTCCGCCGCAAACATTTTCTTGAGCCGATCCAGCATAAATGCCGGTTTACACGCGAATCTCGGCCACAACAACCATAGGGAATCTAGGGGTTTTCCGGGTCGTTGAAGCGGTCGATCGCCCGGCGATCGCGCTTGGTGGGACGTCCCGCACCAGGTTCCCGACGTGCGCTTTGCGGTGTCTTGGGTGCCGGCGGCGGCGATAAGTCTTCGTACAAGGCCTGCGCTTCGCGATAAGGGCCCCGCCGTTCGCCGAGCGCGATTACCCGCACGACCCAGATGCGCCGGCCGCGCGGAAACGTCAGGACATCGTCGGGCTGCAGCATATGGTTCGGTTTGTGAACCGGCGTTCGGTTGACCCGCACCTTGCCCGAGCGGCAAAGCGCCGTGGCCTGCGTCCGTGTTTTGCAGAAGCGGGCGTACCAGAGCCATTTGTCGAGGCGCAGAGTTTCGGTTTCCGCCATCACCTCACGGCCTGGCACCGGTTTTGAGCTGGCTCAGCTTTGCAAATGGCGAATCGGGATCAACGGCCTGCGCCGACCGCCGCTCTCGTTTCTTTGGTGCTCCCCGTTTACGGGCGCGCCGGCGCGCTACCTGTAATGTGCCGTCGGTGCTGGTTACCGCATATCCGAAGCGCCGCAGCACTTGCGCAAAATCTTCCGGCCCCGCACCGATGGCGTTCATCATTGCCGCATCGACCTCGAGCGGGCCTTCCCGGGTAGAACGGCGTACTTGAGCCAGCAGGCGCTCTAGCAGGTCAGCGCGAATGGCGAGCGGGCCCGCGGGGCAAAACCCCAGCGCCAGATACCATTCCGATGGCACATCTTCGCGTAGCGGCAGCGATGTCGCACCGCCGTCGGGAATCTCGGTCGGCGCGTCGCCCCCTGTGTACGTCAACCACAGCAGGACCTTTAGTGGCATCAGCCGGCCCTTGAGCATCGCCGGCATATAGGTCGTTTCAACACCAATGCGTACCCCTGCACGCGCAAGTACTTTGCGCTCGTCGTCGGAGAAATTGGTCTTGCGATCGACCGCGGGGTCGCGGACGCTACAGCCCAAGCCTTCAACCAAGCGAAAAGCCATACCCCGGCCGGATCCCGCCAAGGCGGCGTCGCGCAAACCAAGCAAAGGTCCGATCTGCGTTTGCAAATAGCCATCAAGCCAATGGGTCAAACGCTGACGAACCTGCTCGCGCGCCGGACCGGCGATAAGGTCGCTGGCAAGCACGTCAACATGGGGACGAACCGCCGCAGCGCCCGCCACCAATTTCGCCAAGGGTGCGTCACGCCAGGTGATCGTTCCGGTTGCGGGGTCGAGCGCAAATGCCTGGTCGTCCGCAGCGGCGATATCGGCAACCCGGCTTGAGATCGCTTCGCGCAACACCCGGTTCGCAGCGGCCATGAGATGCGAACTGGCCGCAACTTCGCTATCGAGGGGAACGAACCGAAACCCCTCGAGCCGTCCAACTTCGCTACCCTCGACGGTGACCTGCCCATCGCTGCCAACACCCGCCAACAGCGTTTTACGTTCGCGCAGCCGGCGCACCAACACCGCCGTCTTGCGGTCGACAAAGCGCTGAGTGAGACGGTCGTGCAAAGCGTCGGAAAGCTTATCTTCCAAGTCGCGGGATCGTTGCTGCCAGCCATCCGCATCGTCGAGCCAATCGCCGCGATGGGAGACATACGTCCAGGTCCGCACGCCGGCGATGCGTGCAATCAGCGTGTCAATGTCGCCGTCCGTCCGGTCGAGCCGGTCGACCGCGCGGCCAATCCAGTCGCCGGGTATTCGTGCCTCCGCCGACATCAAAAACTTGTAGATGCGCGTGACCAACCGGGGATGAGAACCGCTGAGGTCGCCGAGAAAATCCGGGATCCGGCAAACATCCCATAACAGCCGCACCGCCTCCGGGTGGCTCGCCATGTCAGCGATACCGGGTGAGTCGATGGCGCTGACGAGTGCCGCATAGTCATCAGCTGCCCGCGCACGCCGTAGTTGTGGATTCGGCGGCGGTGCTTCGAGACTGCGTTTGAGGTTGGCGGGGGAAGAAAAATCAAAATCGGTCGCACGCCAAAACAACGCACGAATGGAATCGAATTTATGTTCCTCCAACGTTGCCACCAATTCGGCGTCGAACGCTTCGAGATCGGCAGTGGGGCCGAACGTACCGTCGGTCATGTAACGGCCCGCCCGGCCGGCAATCTGCGCCACCTCAGCGGGGGTCAGGTGGCGATAGTGATCGCCGTCGAATTTCCGAAGCGACGAAAACGCAACATGGTCGATCGCCATGTTCAAACCCATGCCAATGGCATCGGTGGCAACGACGTAGTCGACCTCGCCCGCTTCATACATACCCACTTGCGCGTTACGCGTTCGCGGGCTGAGCGCGCCGAGCACAACCGCTGCCCCACCGCGTTGGCGGCGCAACAATTCGGCCATTGCATAGACGTTCGACGCCGAGAACGCGATTACCGCCGAGCGCGGCGGCAGCCGTGTAAGTTTCTTGGGTCCGGCGTAGCTCAGCCGCGAAAACCGCTCACGGCGTAGGAACTCGGCCTCCGGCACCAGTTTACGCAAGATCGGCGCCATAGTTTCGGCGCCGAGAAACATCGTTTCTTCGGTGCCACGTGCCGTCAGCAGACGTTCAGTAAATACATGACCGCGCTCGGCATCGGCGCATAGTTGAATCTCGTCAATCGCCAGAAACGCAACCGGCCGATCCTGCGGCATCGCCTCCACGGTGCATAAGAAGTACCGCGGATTGTCGGGAATAATCCGCTCTTCGCCGGTAATAAGAGCAGCCGATCCGGCGCCGCGTAGCCGCACGACACGGTCATAGTTCTCGCGCGCCAGGAGCCGCAGCGGAAACCCGATCATGCCGGTTTCGTGACCCAGCATGCGGTCGATGGCGAGGTAGGTCTTACCGGTATTAGTCGGTCCGAGGACCGCCTTTACAGACCCAGCTTCGGGAAAATTCATAACGACACAATCGGCTGCCCACGGGCGGATTGCAACCACTAGTAAGAGGCGTCAAAACGGGTCAAAACAGGCCTTGCAGCGTGGCGCACTTATCCTCATATGTGCGCTCGATAATTAGCAAATCAACGCGATGAGGACATCGATGAGTACCGCTTCCGACGAGAGCACCCGGGACACGGCGGAAACCCATGACTTTCAGGCCGAGGTTGCCCGGTTGTTGGAGATCGTTGCCCACTCGCTCTACAGCGATAAGGAGATTTTCCTTCGCGAGTTGGTGTCGAACGCCTCGGACGCGTGCGACAAGCTGCGCTACGAGGCGCTGACCGAGCCGTCATTGCTCGATGGCGACGGCGACCTCAAGATCACCATTTCGACCGACAGCAAAGCGCGCATTCTGACCGTTACCGATAACGGTATCGGGATGAGCCATCAGGAATTAGTCGACAATCTGGGCACGATTGCACGCTCCGGCACCGCCGCCTTTGTCGATCAAATGAGCGAGGGCAACGGCGCAGACAACAACCTTATCGGCCAGTTTGGCGTCGGGTTTTATTCCGCCTTCATGGTTGCCGATAAGGTGGTCGTCACCAGCCGCCGTGCCGGTGCCGACGAGTCATGGCAGTGGGAGAGCGACGGCAAGGGCAGCTTCACGATCACACCGGCCGATGCCGACGCGCCACGGGGCACAATTGTGTCGTTGCACCTGGCCAAGGATGAGAAGGAGTTTCTCGAGGCCCCGCGTATCAGCCACATCATTAAGACCTATTCCGACCATATTGCCTTGCCGATCAATCTCGTCGATGCAGATGGCGGCACCGAGCAGCTCAACGCAGCATCTGCACTATGGTCGCGGCCGCGCAACGATATCAGCGAAGACCAGTACAAAGAATTTTATCACCATGTCGGACACATGTTCGACGACCCCTGGTTGACCTTGCACAACCGCGTCGAAGGCAAGATCGAATACACGAACTTGCTGTTCATACCGTCGAGCCAGCCCTTCGATTTGTTCCAGCCGGAACGTAAGACCCATGTGAAGCTCTACGTGCGCCGGGTTTTCATAACCGATGACTGCGAGGACCTGCTCCCCGGCTGGCTCCGCATGGTCCGCGGCATCGTCGACTCCGAAGACCTGCCGCTCAACGTTAGCCGTGAAATGCTTCAGCACAACCCGGTGCTCGCAAAGATCCAAAGCGGACTGGTCAAGCGCGTTCTCGGTGAGTTGAAGAAAAAGGTGAAGAAAGATACTGAGGGCTATGCGGCCTTTTGGAACAATTTCGGCGCTGTCCTAAAGGAGGGTCTCTACGAATCGCAGGACTATCGCGAAGACCTTCTGCAACTCGCCCATTTCCGTTCGACCGGTCAGGACGGGCTGACCAGCCTTGCCGACTATGTGTCGCGCATGTCCGAGGGTCAGGAGGATATTTTTTATATTTCCGGTGAAAGCGAGGAGGCGGTTGCCGCCTCACCCCAGCTGGAGGCCTTTCGCGCCCGTGGCATTGAAGTGCTGTTGATGGTCGACCCGGTCGACGAATTCTGGCTGCCGATGATTACCGAATTCGACGGCAAACCGTTCCGCTCGGCAACGCGCGGCGATATAGATCTCGAAAAGATCGGCACCGCGCCGAAGGCGGACGACGACGCCACACCAGCGGAGAGCGGCGCACTGTCGAGCCTGACGGCTCTACTCAAGCTCACCCTTGCGGATGCGGTGAAGGATGTGCGCGAAAGCAACCGCCTGACCGATAGCGCCGTGTGCTTGGTAGCCGCCGATGATGACATGGACATGCATATCGAGCGGCTATTGCGGCAGCACAACCAAGTCGGCGTCGCGGCCAAACGCATTCTCGAGATCAACCCCAAGCATCCGTTGATCCGCCAGCTGGCCGACACGGTGGCAGCGAAGGGCAGCGAAACGTCGGGCGATCTCGACGATGTCGCGTGGCTGCTGCTAGATCAGGCGCGTATTATCGAGGGCGAGACCCCGCCCGACCCCGCAGCTTTTGCGCGGCGTATGACCGAAGTGATGACGAAGGGACTTGCCGGCTGACGTACAGCCCCTAGCAAAATGCTAGGTCGGCCCGGGCCCCCGCATATCGACGAAACTCGCGCCAAGAATACGGCCTTGGGTTCGCTCCTGGATAATCACCGCGCAAAAATCGCCGCCCGGCGAATCCAGGTCGACGAGGCGTTGCACCATATCGACGGCCTTCCCATTCCAGTCGGCAACGGGCCGCATAATGCGGACAACATTGTAGTTGATCAGGGTTTTGCCGGCGTTTTCGCCGTGGGTGACCACGGTCTCTTTCTTTTCATCGAAGCGGATAAGGATAATTTCCGCTTCGCCACGATAAACCGCTTCCGGTTCCGGGATACGGATACGCACCCGACCTTCTGAGACGCGCGTCAATTCGACATCGATACGGCCGCGCTCAAGCTCCCCCGCCTTCTTGATATTGCGAAGGATATTGTCCTGGCGGTTTCCTGATGCGTGCAGGCGGCCGTCGACGACAGCCTGCGGTGTGAAGACATAAGGCAGCCCAAAGCGGTCGAGGTATTTTTCTTGGCGCTTGGTGTAGGCCGGTTTGGAGAAGGGGTCGGTCCAACCGATATAGTCCCAGTAGCCGACATGGAAGCTAAGCGCCAAAACATCGTCGCGTTTGGTCAACTCGCCCAAAAACGCATCGGCCGGCGGACAAAGAGGGCATCCTTGTGACGTAAATAACTCGACCACTGTCAAACGCTCGCCCGCGGTCGCCGGTGACGGCGCGACCGCAGCCAGCATCAAACCGGTCACCAAGACCAGTAAACGCGACGTTAACAGCGGATAGGCCAGTAGTTTCATCGCGCCGACTATGAGACGCCAGCGTTTCACACGCCAATCAATTGACAGTGACAAAACCCCTACGCGGCCTCATCCATCATATTCCGCAGCACATACTGCAATATGCCGCCATGGCGGTAGTACTCGACTTCATCCAGTGTATCGATACGGCACAACAGCGGGATCTCACGAACCGCCCCATCGGCATAGGTTATCTTGCAGGCCACATCCATCCGCGGTGTGATCCCGGCCTCGATTCCCGTGAGATCGAATATTTCGGTGCCCTCAAGGCCAAGCTGCTTACGGTCGAGACCTTCCTTGAACTGCAGCGGCAGCACGCCCATGCCCACCAGATTCGACCGGTGGATGCGCTCGAAGCTCTCGACGATCACGGCTTTCACACCCAATAACCGTGTCCCTTTCGCCGCCCAGTCGCGGCTCGAGCCCGTGCCGTATTCTTTGCCACCGACGACGACCAGCGGAACGCCATCGGCCTGATAGCGGACCGCTGCATCGTAGACCGACATTTGTTCGCCAGACGGCTGGTGAATTGTGACTCCACCCTCGGTGCCCGGCGCCATTTCGTTGCGGATTCGGATATTAGCAAAGGTGCCGCGCATCATCACTTCATGGTTGCCGCGCCGCGAACCAAACGAGTTGAACTCGAGTGGCCGTACCTGGTGCATTTTCAGGTACTCGCCCGCCGGACCGTCTTCTTTGATCGAGCCCGCCGGCGAAATATGATCGGTCGTGACGCTGTCGGCCAAAATCATAAGGGGCCGGGCACCGACGACATCGGAAATCTCGCCAGGCTCGGGCTCCATGTCCTCGAAAAAGCTGGGGTGACGGACGTAAGTCGACCCATCGTTCCACTGATAGGTCAGGCCCGTGGCTACCTTGATATCCTGCCACATAGGGTCGCCGGCAAAGACATTGTCGTAGCGGTTGCGGAACATTTCCGGAGTCAGAACGCTCTCCAGAATCTCCGAAATCTCAGCGTTCGACGGCCAGATATCTTTGAGATACACATCGTTGCCGTCGCCGTCCTGGCCGAGCGGATCGTTGTAGAGATCGACGTTTAGCGAGCCAGCCAGCGCGTACGCCACCACCAACGGCGGCGACGCCAGATAGTTGAGCTTGGTGAGCGGGTGAACGCGTCCTTCGAAGTTTCGGTTGCCCGACAGCACCGCACCGACCCCGATGTCGCCACCAACAATGGCGTCGTGGATCGCTGGCTCCAACGGACCCGAGTTGCCGATACAGGATGTGCAGCCATAACCGACCAGATCGAAGCCGAGTTCATCGAGCGGCTGTTGCAGACCGGCTGCCTCCAAATAATCGGTTACCACCTGGCTTCCCGGCGCCAACGATGTTTTGACCCAGGGCTTGCGATTGAGCCCCTTTTCCCGCGCCTTTTTGGCGACCAGGCCGGCAGCGACCAGCACGGCCGGATTGGACGTATTGGTGCAGCTGGTTATCGCGGCGATCACAACCGCACCGGGTTCGACCGAATAGTCGCTACCGGCCACCGGTGTCGCCGTGCCGGCACCCATGTCGGTCAACGCCTGTTTAGCGCTTGTCACCATATCGGACAGGGCGACCCGGTCTTGCGGCCGCTTCGGGCCGGCGAGCGACGGCTCGACGGTCGAGATATCGAGCTCCAATGTGTCGGTGAATAAGGGCTCCGGCGCATTCTTATCGCGCCACATGCCTTGCGCCTTGGCATACGCCTCGACCAAAGCGACCTGTTCATCCGACCGGCCGGTGAACCGCAGGTAGCGCATGGTCTCGCTGTCGACCGGGAAAATACCGCAGGTGGCGCCATATTCGGGCGCCATGTTGGAAACAGTCGCCCGATCGGCCAGCGATAGATGGTCGAGGCCGTCGCCGAAGAACTCGACGAACTTGCCGACCACACCTTTCTGACGCAGCATTTGGGTAACCGTTAGAACCAAATCGGTCGCGGTCATGCCCTCTTTCAAGGCGCCGGTCAGTTTGAAGCCGACAACTTCCGGCACCAGCATCGATACCGGTTGTCCGAGCATCGCGGCCTCGGCCTCGATGCCGCCCACACCCCAGCCCAGAACACCCAATGCGTTGATCATGGTGGTATGGCTGTCGGTGCCGATAACGGTGTCCGGATAGGCGACGGTGGTGCCACCGATTTCATCGGTCCAGACGGTCTGGGCCAGATACTCGAGATTAACCTGATGGCATATGCCAGTGCCCGGCGGCACGACGCGAAAGTTGTTGAACGCCGCCTGTCCCCAACGCAAGAACTCGTAGCGCTCGCCATTGCGCTCGAATTCAAGCTCGACGTTTTTCGCGAACGAGTCCTTCTCGCCGAAACTGTCGACCATAACCGAATGATCGATCACCAGATCAACCGGTGACAGCGGATTGATCAGCCTGGGATCGCTGTTCAGTTTTTGCACCGCTTCGCGCATGGCAGCCAAATCGACTACAGCCGGAACACCGGTGAAGTCCTGAAGCAGTACGCGCGCCGGGCGGTAGGCGATTTCGCGGTTGGACTTACGCTCTTTTTGCCAATCAACAACGGCCTGAACATCGTCAACCGTTACGCTCCGGCCGTCTTCGTAGCGCAGCAGGTTCTCCAGCAACACTTTCAACGAATACGGAAGCCGCGAAACGTCGCCATACTTCGCGGCCGCTTCCTGCAGGCTAAAGTAGTCGTACTTCTTTCCGCCAACATCTAGGGTACGGCGGGTTTTCAAGCTGTCTTGACCAATCGTGGACATCGGCGGACTCCTTCTCATCTGCCGGAGGCGTGAACTTGGATGGCCTGGCGGGCGGGTGGAGACCCACCGACGTCAGATTTGGTTTTTATATATGCCAAAGCCGATAACGCGCCAAGCAAGTGTTCATGCGCGATGCCTAAGCAAGCGAGCAGTGCTGACGGCCCGCTAGACTGTTCCCATCGGGACTCGCTGGGCAATGTGGTCAGCCAGCCGATCGGCGGCATGAGAACGGCCGGGTGGCGGCCGCAAGAGCGCGATATCGACTGACGGCAGCACGGGGAAACCCTCATCGGGTGATAGCTCGCGCAAGCCCGCGGGAACGCTACTACGCGCCAACACCGTCACCGCCAAACCTGCGAGCGCCGCCGTGATAAGTCCGGTGCCGGATTCGCTAGAGTAGGCGATACGGTAGGGCCGCTTGCTCTTATCGAAGGCCGCGAGCGCCGATTCACGAAACTGACAGCCCGGCTCGAATACGGCGAGAGGCAGCGGATCGCGCTCATGAACCATGTGGCGGACCGAGGTCGCCCAAACAATCCGTTCGCGGCGGATAATCTCACCGCCCTTTAGCCAGGAGCCCGAGGTGAGCAACGCTACATCCACCTCGCCTTTTTCGAAGGCACGCGAAATCTTGGCACTAACCTCGCATCGCATCTCGACTTCGACGTTAGGGTGCGTTTCAGCGAAGTCGGACAGCACCTCGGGCAAGAACCCGGCGGCGTAATCGTCGGGCGTGCCGATTCGCACCAGGCCGCTGACCTCAGGCTGCGACACCGCGGCAACTGCCTCATCGTGCAGATTGAGAATACGCCGCGCATATTCGACCAAGGCTTCGCCCTCCCGGGTCAGGCGAGTCTGGCGACGATCGCGCTCGAGCAACGGCTTACCGACAGCCTCCTCGAGCCGCTTGATCTGCATGCTGACGGCCGACTGGGTCCGGTGAACCTGGGCTGCGGCCCGGGTAAAACTGCCGGTTTCGGAGACCGCCACGAGGGTCCGCAACAGAGGGGTTTCGAGGGTCATATCCATGGGATCTATCTATCAAATATTTTGATCAAAGTCATAAATATTATTCGTTTGATTGATTTCCAGTCCCGCCCCATGTTCAGCACACATAAGTGTTCGCAGGAGTTCGCACGATGGCACATTCATTCTTCTCGGTAGCAGACCGGTTCCCCCGCTTACGGCGCCGCCATGCAGTGTCGGCAGGAAAGCATGGATGGTCTCTTGGCGGTGCTCGTATGAACCCGGAAATCCGTAATGTTCAGGAGTCGGGCGGCATATGGGGCCAGTTGTTTGCGGAATTGCACAATCGGGTGGTTCGCGCACGCTGGCAACGCGAGCTTCGGTCCTTGGATGATCGGTTGTTGCGCGATGTCGGTATTTCACGCACCGATATTTCGCGAGTAGACCGCCGGCCAGGATTCTGGATTTAAGCGTCGAGACGCTTGGAACTGGCCCCAGCCGAAATCACAATTCCGCCGCAAATCCACCCAACTCTCGCCTAATCGGGCTCCCATATTGATGCTGCCGGACGTGTCAATTCCATCGGGCGCGCCCGGCCAGCCTCCGACATCCAGCCCGCCCCCAGGGCCGATGTTGATCCAGGGCCAGAGACCGCCGGTTGCCCCCAGCCGGCGGTCTTTTCTTTCCGGTAAGGCGCGCTAAGTGGCCTTGACCCGAATCCGCTTGAACCAAGAATGGTTTCGTCATCCTTGAATAGGCTCTAGGTTTCGCCCGCGGCGGCGTCACCCAGACGCAGATCGAGGAACAAGCGAGCAGGGGGCAATGCAAGGCCTAACGGTGAAAGAGTTGGACTGTGTCCGCGGCGATCGGCTCGTGTTCACCGACGTTACGCTCGCCGTTAAGCCGGGCCGCGCGTTACTGCTATCAGGCGCCAACGGAAGCGGCAAATCGAGCTTGCTGCGCATCCTGGCGGGATTGCTGCCGCCGGCCGCCGGCACATTGGAATGGGAAGGCGAAAGCATCGCCGCCGATCCGGAAGCCCACCGCCGGCGAATCGCCTATATCGGGCACGCCGACCCGGCGAAACCAGGACTCACCGTATCTGAAAACCTCGACTTCTGGGCCCGCCTCTACGGTCTGGCGCCGGAGATAGAACCGGCGCTGTATCAGTTCGGCATTGAGCAGCTTGCCGATCTGCCAGCGCGCTATTTATCGGCAGGTCAGCGGCGGCGGCTTACCTTGGCCCGTCTAGCAGTGGGTCAGAATTCGCCGTGGGGACCACCCCTGTGGCTGCTCGACGAACCAGCGACGGGACTGGACCCCAACGCGGTTGCAATGCTCGCCAACTCCATCCTCGCCCATCTAGCCGGCGAAGGTGTCGCGGTTATTGCTAGCCATGGTGGCCACCTCGACGAGGCTCTCGGCCACCACGCCGACCGGCTGGACTTGCAGGATGCCGCACTATGATCGGGCTGTTGCTCCTTATTCGGCGCGACCTGAAGTTGGCGTTCCGCGGCGGCACCGACGCGGCGATGGCGGTGGTGTTTTTCATCCTCGCCGCCACTCTGTTTCCATTCGGCGTCGGACCCGATCCCGAGGTGCTGCCGCGAATCGGCGGCGGCGTGATTTGGGTGGTGGCGCTGCTGGCGGCCATGCTGAGCCTCGAGCGGATGTTTAGCGCCGATTATGAAGACGGCAGCCTGGAGCAATTTGTATTGTCGCCGTTGCCAATGGGCTTGGTCGCGCTGGCCAAGATCATCGCCCACTGGCTCACCACCGGCGTATTGCTGCTTATTGCCGCGCCGGTATTGGCGGTGTTCTACAATTTGCCGGGTCCCGCCTTCTTGCCGCTCATTATCTCGATGCTGATCGGCACGCCGACATTGAGCCTGATCGGCGCCATCGGCGCAGCGCTTACCCTGGGCGCGCGGCGCAGCGGCGTCTTGATATCTCTGCTCGTGCTACCACTCTATATCCCGGTGCTCATTTTCGGCGCTTTGGTCGTCGATAGCGCCCTGACCGGCCGCGCGTTCGGCAACCTACTGATGGTGCTGGGCGGGTTCTTGCTGTTTGCCTTGGCGGCGGCCCCGTGGGCAACGGCGGCTGCATTGCGCCAAGCAATCGAGTAAGCTCGAAGCCAAGGAAAGAAGATCTAAATCGTGTTCCACCGCTTCGCCAATCCCAATCGTTTTTCTCGCCTTGCGGGCTCGATGCTGCCTTGGGTCGCGGCTGGCACCGCCATTCTGTTTGTGGTCGGGCTGTATTTCGCTCTCTTTGCCTCGCCAGCCGACTATCAGCAAGGTGAAACGGTACGCATTATGTACGTCCACGTACCCGCCGCCTGGACCGCGATGGCGTGCTATACGTTCATGGCGGTGATGAGCGGCGTTTCGCTGATATGGAAGCATCCGCTGGCCGACATCGCGGCCCGTTCGGCAGCTCCGCTCGGCGCGGGTTTCACCATTATTGTGCTGGCCACCGGCAGCCTGTGGGGCAAACCCACCTGGGGAACCTGGTGGGTTTGGGACGCGCGGCTAACCTCGGTGCTGGTGCTGTTGTTTCTGTATCTCGGCCACATCGCCCTGACCCATGCTTTCGACAATCCGGCACGCGGCGCCAAAGCGGCGGCAATTCTGGCACTCGTAGGTTTCGTCAACATCCCCATCATCAAATTCTCGGTCGACTGGTGGAACACCTTGCACCAACCGGCCAGCCTGACCCGTCTCGATCGGCCGGCAATCGACCCATCGATGCTAACCCCGCTGCTGCTCATGGCCCTTGCGTTCACCCTCTATTTCGTAACCATGCTTTTGGTGCGTATGCGGGCGGATTTAGCTGCCAGCAAAGCGCGGGCACTGCGCTTGAACGCGGCTGTGTTTGACTGAGAGTCTACGGTGAAATTTGCCGTTGCATCGATAGCGGTATCGCTCGCACTGACGCTGGTCACCGCTCCGGTCCATGCTGAAGGCAGCGCGCGCGCTGGCAAAAACGTTTTCGAAAAGCGTTGTCAGGCCTGTCACACGCTGGCGCACGGCGAGCGAAACAGACCAGGCCCAAATTTGTTCGGGCTCTTCGGCACCAAGGCCGGCAATCGCGCCTTCGGTTTCAAACGGCATTCGAAACAACTAAAAGAATCCGGCGTCGTCTGGAACGAAGAGACACTCGACAGCTTCTTGGAAAACCCCAGACAATTCATTCCCGGCAACCGCATGCCGTTTCCCGGACTGGCGAAGCAGCGCGACCGGGACGACGTGATTGCGTATTTGAAATCGGCGACACGATAACCGTCTCGACGCGCCTGTCTGCTCCCACGGCAATGTGAAACAGCCGCTAGTGGGAATAATGGTCGCATTCCTCTAAAAAACCTACCTAACAGTCCATAAGTGTTTGTATACGAGACAGTTATTGGTTGGGTTGGCGGCCAATCCGCCCCTATGCGAGTAGAGTTGAAGCGGTGGAAGCGATAGCAACATTTCTAAACATGGGCGGACACGCGGCCTTCGTCTGGCCGGCGCTGGGACTAACTGCCGTTGTTTTGATCACCATGGCGGTGACCAGCACGCGCAAACTCCGGGCCAACGAGGCGGCTCTGTTGGCTGCCGAACAGGCCGGCGGCCGGCGGCGGCGCTCTAGCGGAGGTGCTGAACGTTGAAACGGAAGCACCAACGCCTGCTGCTGGTTCTGGTTTCTCTCGGGCTCGTCGGTGCCGGCGCAGCGCTCGTCTTGACGGCGGTCGAAGATAGCCTGGTCTTTTTCTACACCCCGGCCGACGTGGCCGAACGGAATATCGGCGTGGACGAACGCTTCCGGCTTGGCGGCGTGGTCGAGGAAGGCAGCGTCGAGCAGTCCGGTTCGATAACCCGATTTCGCGTGACCGATTTCACC
This sequence comes from Alphaproteobacteria bacterium, assembly GCA_965267185.1. GTDB lineage: Bacteria > Pseudomonadota > Alphaproteobacteria > UBA6615 > UBA6615. The sequence goes on from OZ253937.1 coordinate 2,831,776, forward strand.
GGTACGCTCACTGTAAGCTTTAACGGCGTACTGCCCGATCTATTTCGCGAGGGTCAGGGCGTGGTCGCCGAAGGCAATCTCGAACACGATGGCAGCTTCACGGCTTCCCAAGTGCTCGCCAAGCATGACGAAACCTACATGCCCAAAGAAGTCGCCGACGCGCTCAAGAATGCCGGGCACTGGCAAGATGGAGCCCCGGCGCAATGATCGCTGAAATTGGTCAATTCGTACTACTGCTCGCGCTGATTCTGGCAGCAGTACAAGCGGTTGTCCCCATGGTCGGCGCGACACGCGGCGACATTGCGTTGATGACCTTCGGCAATCACATCGCCGTCGTTCAAGCAGCTCTTCTGCTAGTGGCGTTTGCCGCGCTAACCCACGGATTTGTCGTGTCCGACTTCTCGCTTGCCGTGGTGTTCCAAAACAGCCACTCGCTGAAGCCCATGCTCTACAAGGTGAGCGGCGTGTGGGGCAACCACGAAGGCTCCATGCTGATGTGGGTGCTCACTTTGGCGATTTTCAGTGCCGCGGTCGCCCTATTCGGGCGCAATCTGCCCCCCACCCTCAAGGCGCGTGTACTAAGCGTACAGGCGATGGTTGGGGTCGCCTTTCTCGCCTTTATCGTCTTTACCTCGAATCCGTTCACGCGGCTCAGCCCGGCGCCGCCGGACGGCACCGGCCTTAACCCGTTGTTGCAGGACCCTGGCCTCGCCTTCCATCCGCCGCTGCTCTATCTGGGCTATGTCGGGTTTTCGATGGCCTTCTCGTTCGCCGTTGCGGCTTTGATCGAAGGCCGTGTCGATGCCGCGTGGGCCCGCTGGGTGCGGCCGTGGACCTTGGCAGCATGGACGTTCCTCACCGCCGGTATCGCACTGGGCAGTTGGTGGGCCTATTACGAGCTCGGCTGGGGCGGCTGGTGGTTCTGGGACCCGGTCGAAAATGCCAGCTTCATGCCGTGGCTGTTCGGAACCGCGTTGCTGCATTCGGCAATCGTCGTCGAGAAACGTGATAGCCTGAAAAGCTGGACAATTCTGCTTGCTATCTTGACGTTCTCGATGAGCCTGCTCGGCACGTTTCTCGTCCGCTCGGGCGTGCTGACCTCGGTCCACGCTTTCGCCTCCGATCCGGAACGTGGCATTTTCATTTTGGCGATCTTGCTGGTCACCGTTGGCGGTGCCCTCACCTTGTTCGCATGGCGGGCGCCAACCATACGCGGCAGCGGCATATTCGCGCCGATCAGCCGCGAGGGCGCGCTGGTACTAAACAACATGCTGCTCACGCTGGCCTGCGCCACCGTCCTGCTCGGCACCCTCTATCCGCTAATCCTCGACGCGGCAACGGGCGGCGCGAGCCGGGTATCGGTCGGACCGCCATACTTCAATGCCACCTTTGCGCCAATCATGGTGCCGCTCGTGGTGGCGATTGCCTTCGGCCCGCTGTTGGCGTGGAAGCGCGGCAACATTGCTGCGGCCACGCGCAAACTAACCATCGCGGGTATCGCTGCAATCGTCGTCATCGTGGCGACCTTTATCGCCGTGCCCAACGGCCCGGCCCTAGCGCCGTTCGCCATGGGCCTTGCAGGTTGGCTGGCGGCCGGTGCCTTGGTCGAATGGGGCGGGCGGATAAAGTTGTTTACCGCATCCGGCCCGGAAAGCTGGCGTCGGTTGACGGGCCTACCGCGCGCCGCCAGCGGCATGACACTGGCCCATCTCGGATTGGCAATCATGATCGCCGGAATCACCGGCTCGTCAGCCTGGACCAAGGAGCTGATTACCACCCTTGCAGTTGGCGAAACCGCTGAGATCAGCGACTTCCAGCTCACGCTGCAAGCCGTCGATACGGGCAGAGGGCCCAACTATAATTTTGAGCGAGGCACGTTCGTGCTGACCGATAGCGACGGTTTTGTCACCACCCTCTACCCCGAACGGCGGTTCTTCCCTGTCGCCGGGCAAACCACCACCGAAGCCGCGATCAAGACGACACTAATGGCCGATCTTTATGCTGCGCTGGGCGAGTCCGGCCGAACCCCGGAGACGGCCGATAAATGGACCGTGCGGTTTTTCATAAATCCGATGGTCCCCTGGCTCTGGCTCGGCGCACTGTTCATGGTGATCGGAGGATTCTTGTCGCTCTCCGACCGCCGGCACCGGGTCGGCGCACCGCGCCGCAAGCTAAAACCCGCACCGGGCGCCAGCGGAGCACCGGCACCAGCGGAATAGACAATGCGGCGTTTGTTGCTGATTCTTCCCGTGGCGGCCTTCGCCGTTCTTGTAGCGATACTCGGCTTGTTGACGCTCCAGACCCAAGATGGCCGCGATCCATCGCTGATCCCCTCACCACTGGTCGGCAAACCGGTGCCGGAATTCACCTTGCCAGCCGTCAGTGACGAATTCCCCGGCGGATTCGCCGCCGCGAACCTGCGCGATGAAGTGATCATGGTGAATTTTTTCGCATCCTGGTGCGTGCCGTGCCTCGCCGAGCATCCCTTGATTACCCGGCTTGCCGAAGAGGGTTTAGCGGTCTACGGCGTAAACCATCGCGACAAAACCGTCGATGCAGTTAAGTGGTTGAAAAAACACGGAAACCCGTACACAGCCATTGGCGCTGATCCGGAAGGCCGGGTGAGCCTCGATTGGGGCGTGACGGGCCTGCCCGAAACCTTCATCATCAACGCTGAAGGGATTATCACGCATAAGCATTCGGGCCCGATTACCCCGGATGTGCTGAAAAAAACAATCCTGCCGAAGCTGCAAGAGGCACGCCAATGAGGCGATTGTTAACAGCATTTGCATTGTTCGCGGTAGTCGCCACTTCCGCGCCGATCACCGGAACACCGGCGCTGGCGGTCGAACCCGACGAAGTGTTGGCAGACGCGGTCTTGGAGGGACGCGCACGGGAGCTTTCGAAACTGCTGCGCTGTGTGGTGTGCCAGAACCAGTCGATCGACGATTCCAACGCCGATATCGCCCGCGACATGCGGTTGGTCGTGCGCGAACGCCTGGTCAGCGGCGACACCGATGACGAAGTGGTCGCTTTCATGGTCGCCCGTTACGGCGACTATGTTCTGCTGCGGCCGCCATTTCAGAACAACACGCTGGCGCTGTGGATCGGTCCACCGCTCATGGCGCTCGTGTTGATTGCACTCGCGTTCGTTTTCTTCCGGAGCTATCAGCATGGACAGTCGCGCGCCGCCGGCGGGGCCGAACCGCTATCGCCAACCGACCGCGCCCAGCTCGACGCATTAGTCGAGCAGCTGGCGGCCGAGGTACCGCAACGTCAGCGCAAGAGCGCGCTTCGCTCCGAGCTCGACGAACCCTTCGGCGACAATGGCGACGGCGACAATACTCTTAAATGACCCTTTGGATCATCCTTACGGCCCTGCTCGTTGGAGCGCTCATCGCGATCCTGTGGCCGTTGCTGCGGCCGCGCACCGACGTGGCCGGGCGCGCCGACTACGATATGGAGGTCTATCTCGACCAATTGCGCGAGCTTGAACGCGACGTCTCGCGCCAGCTGATCGATGAATCCCAGGCGAGCGCGGCAAAGCTCGAGATAGAACGGCGACTGTTGGCGGCCTCGCGGAGCGCCGGTGGCACGGCTCGTCAGACCAACTCCAAGCGGCGTGCTGTGCTCGCCGGGGTCATAGCGATTGCCATCGCCGCGCCGACCATGGCGCTATACATCGACTTGGGCTCCCCGGGTTTGCCGAACCAGCCGTTCGCGCAGCGCGTGCCGGTTGAAACCGAAAGTCCCCGCATCGCTGAAGCCCGGTCGCGCATCCCCGCGGTCGAGGAGCGCTTAGCAGCGGAACCGGAGAACCCGGACGTTTGGAGCGATCTCGGAAACTTACGCCTCGCCGTGGGAGATAGCGACGGTGCTGTAGAGGCTTTCGAACGAGCGATGGCGCTTTCCGACGGCCGCATCGATATTGCTTCAGCCTATGGCGAGGCTCTGACGTCCGCCGCCGACGGACTGGTCACCCCCCAAGCGCAGCAGTTTTTTCTCAAAGTACTGGACGAAAATCCGAGTGAGCCGCGCGCCCGGTTTTTCATGGCGCTCGCGACCTACCAAGCCGGCCGGCCAGAGGCCGCGTTGGAGCAGTGGTCAGCGCTTGCCGCTGATGCACCCCCCGGCGCGCCATGGCTGCCCACCGTTGCAGACCGCATTCGCCGTACCGCGGCAGAGGTCGGCGCCGACGTTGCGGGCTACCTGCCCACCGCACCGGGCCCGAGCGATGCCGATATCGCCGCCGCGCAAGAGCTTTCAGCGGCGGAACAGCAGGAAATGATCCGTGGCATGGTCGCGCGTTTGGCGGACCGGTTGGAAGGCGAGCCCGACGATATCGAGGGCTGGCGCCGGCTTGGCCAATCCTATGTCGTTCTCAACGAACCCGCACGGGCTGCCGCGGCCTTTGCCAGAGCCTTGGAACTCGAGCCCAACCACCCGGAAACGCTGTTTCGGGCGGGTTTGGCGGCCGTCGGCGCAGAGGACACAACCGCCGCTATCGATTATTTCGAACGCTTGCGAAGCCTTATCCCGGAAGATAGCGAGGCCTACCGCACGGTGAACGAAGCCATCGAGCGGCTCAAGCCCGCGAATACGGCCAATTAACCATATCGCCTGAACGCACTTGCCCACATGGGCAAATCACCCAATTTATAGGATAATGACTTTCTGGGTGAAAACGCGCCGGCGTCCCAAGCTGGCTGCGTAGCCGGTCCTTGGGACTTTCGGCGCGTCGATAGATGGAGGACGTGCCGATGATTGTAGATGCGATATTGCGCGCAAAGGGTACGCGCGTTGAAACAGCTCGGCCCGATTGGACCGTTTTACAGGCCGTGCAAAAGCTAACCGAACAAGGTGTCGGGGCGTTGGTGGTCAGCGCCGACGGCCAGCATATTGACGGAATCATCTCCGAGCGCGACGTCATGCGTCAGATTGCCAAGGGTGGGGCCGCCACTCTCGAAAAGTCTGTCGACGACGTCATGGTGCGCAAGGTCATCACCTGCAACCGGAGCGATACAGTGGATCACTTGATGATGGTGATGACGGATCACCGGGTTCGCCACCTGCCGGTCGAAGAAGACGGGGTACTGGTCGGTATCGTGTCGATCGGCGACGTGGTGAAACGCCGGATCGAGGAAACCGAGCACGAGGCCCAGGCGCTGCGGCAATACATCACCGCCGGATAACCGCCGGCGCTAACCGGCAGAGCGCGCCTCGATGGCTTCCATGTCATCGTCGGACAAACCGAAATGGTGCCCGATCTCGTGGATCAGCACGTGACGGACGACGCGGTAGAGGTCCTCTCCCGTCTCGCACCAATAGTCCAGCAGAGGCCGCCGGTAGAGAAAAATATGGTCGATGTCGGTGAGCGAATCGGCGACGCTTTTCTGATCGAGACTGACCCCCTGATAGAGCCCCAGCAAATCGAAGGGGCTCTCCAGGTTCATCTCCGCCAACGTTTCGTCGTCGGGAAAGTCGACGACATGAATGGCCACATCGGCGACATGTTGCGCCAGCGCCTGCGGAATCGTCGCGAAAGCTTCCGCCGCAATCGCTTCGATATCCTCGAGCGTCGGCGCGCTCGAATATTGTCCCGTCGCTGCCATACCTTCAGATATAGGCCCGCTTGATCTTGCCGCCAAGCACCGCCAGTGTGGACGTGGTCATATGACCGGCGTATTGGCGGACAAGGCAGGAGGAATCGATGGCGGAAAAACTGAGCGACGGCGCGCGTACAGCGGCTTTGGCAGCACTGTCGGGCTGGACAGAGGTCGACGGCCGCGATGCGATCACCAAGACCTTCACCTTCCAAGACTTCAACGAAGCCTTCGGCTTCATGAGCCGGGCCGCGCTCAAGGCCGAGGCGATGAACCACCACCCCGAATGGTTCAACGTCTGGAACCGGGTCGAGGTAACCTTATCGACCCACGACGCCGGCGGCCTGACCGAGCTCGATATAGAACTGGCCCAGTTTCTGGACCAAGCTGCGGAGTGAGATACCCGCGATACATTTACCCAACCCAAAAATCGAACCGTAGTTGAGGATGAATACCGAGTGGTGCGCTGGTAAAGGTCGAAGGGGGTTCCATGTCAGGCTCTAGTTCGCAAACTCCGGGCGACCCATATAGCTACCGGAATGACCCCACGGTCCCCGTTTTTCAAGACGAACACCCCATTATCGTTTTCGACGGCATCTGCGTATTGTGTTCGACTTTCGCTCAGTTTGTGCTTCGCCGAGACACGGCCCAGAAGTTTCGGTTCATGACCGCTCAAAGTCCGACGGGGGAAGCGCTGTACCGGCACTACCAACTCGGCGGCGAAGCGGTAGATTATGAATCGAATATAGTCCTCACGGACGGCCAGCTGTGGCTTAAGTCGGATGCTGCCATACGGGTCATGGCCGAATTGGGTTGGCCTTGGTGTATTGCGGCTTGGGTCAAATTCATCCCGAAATTCGTACGAGACTGGGCTTACGACCGCGTCGCACGAAATCGCTACCGCCTGTTCGGAAAACGAAACGTGTGCATGGTGCCGTCTGATAGCGATAGCGACAGGTTCATAAATTGACCGCACAAGACGCGACAGTCCTGATCCTTGGCGGTTACGGAACTTTTGGTCGCCATATCATACGCCTATTGGCCGAAGAAGAGGGACTTCGGCTGGTGATTGCGGGACGTTCAATCGCAAAGGCCCGGGCAATATGTGAACAGCCTGCAAAGGCAGAACTGATTCCGGCGGCGGTCGATATCAATGGTGATATCGAAACAGCCATTGCCGAATACAGTCCCGATGTAATCGTGGACGCCGTTGGACCGTACCAGGCATATGGCGCCAATCCTTACCGCGTTGCCGAGGCAGCAATGCACCACGGTGTCGGTTATCTCGATCTCGCCGACGGCCGCGATTTTGTTTGCGGAATAACCGCTCTCAACTCTCTAGCACTCGAGAAGAACTGTTTTGCACTGTCGGGGGCCAGCACGGTACCCGCGCTGACGGCGGCAGTTGTCCGCCATCTCGCGCAACGCTTGGAAAACATCGACGAATTCAAGGGTGGCATTACACCCTCTGGCCGCGTGCAGATGGGGTTAAGCGTTATACGCGCCATTGCAAGCTATGCGGGCCGCCCTACAAAGATGCTGCGCAACGGAACATGGTCGTCCCAATATTGCCTAACAGATTCTCAAGTTCGCGTGCTTGCAATACCGGGCGATGTGCCCCTCCGCGCGCGGCGATTTTCCCGCATTGATGTCCCCGACCTAGAGCTGCTTCCCAAAGAATACCCTTTTTTGAAAACGGTCGAATTCACCATCGGCGCTCAACCCGGCCTCGGAAGCCTACTGGTTCTCTTTAGCGCATGGATGGTTCGCCTGCGTCTGATTCCGTCACTGATGCCATTCAGCAAAATCATGAAACGGATTGGCGACGTTCTTGCCTGGGGTGAGCCCCGTGGCGGTATGTATGTGTCTGTTACAGGGCGAGACGAAAACGGACCCCTCCATCGAGAATGGATACTGATCGCCGAAAACGACTCCGGCCCTAACATACCGGCGATGCCGGTCGCAGCGCTGATAAAGCGGATGGCAAAGGGTTGGCGGCCCTCCCCAGGAGCCCGGCCATGTGTATCGGAACTCGAACTGGACGATTTCGAACCCCTATTTCGCGGGCTCGAAATCAGGACCGGACAATGGGAAACACGAGGTGACGAACTTTCGATCCCCGTCCACCGAAGGGTTCTCGGCTCGGCTTACTACACGCTGCCAAAAATCATCCAGGAAATTCACGAAGTGTCGGCGGAAAAAACCTTGTCAGGGAAAGCCAAGGTAGATGGCGGGACGAACCTCGCCGCGAAGGCACTCAGGAAATTGTTTGGCTTCCCGGAAGCCGGAACCGAAGTTCCGGTCGAAGTCACCTTCATCAAACGAAGAGAAAAGGAAATCTGGCGGCGCAACTTCAACGGCAAGCGAATGCAAAGCGTTCAGTACCCAGGCAAACGCCGCTGGGCACGGCACCTCATCGAGAGATTCGGCCCCTTTTCGTTCACCCTTGCACTGGTGGCCAGCTGTCAGGACCTCAAACTCCTAATAAGAGGGTGGTCAATCCTCGGCATTCCATTGCCCTTGTTTCTGGCTCCACGCGCGGATGCCTGCGAACGTGCTTCGAATGGTCGATTCGAATTCGATGTGGAGATCGGCTTGCCGCTCGTCGGCAAAATCGTTCACTACAAAGGGTGGCTGACTGAAAACGACGGTGTCACGAGATGAGCGAACCATTTTTTTGGGTCAAGGCGATCCACATTCTCAGTTCGACAGTGCTTTTCGGTACCGGGCTTGGAACGGCGTTCCATATGTGGATGACACACCGAAGTGGAGATGTCCGGGCAATCGCTACCGTATCGAAGAACGTCGTTCTTGCCGATTTCCTGTTCACCACACCGGCCGTCATCGTTCAGCCGTTAACGGGCGTGATACTGATCTGGCTAACCGGAATCGACCCGCTCGCGCCCTGGCTGGTTATCACCTACGTACTATATGCCGTTGCGGGCGCCTGCTGGCTGCCCGTGGTGTGGTTGCAGATCCGCCTACACGATTTTGCCCGCGCGAGTTTGGAATCCCGCAGCGAGCTACCCGCCATGTACTTTGCCTATATGCGCGTCTGGTTCCTGCTCGGCTGGCCGGCATTCATCGCGATCATCGCCATTTTTGCGATGATGGTCGCGAAGCCCGAATTCTAACGATCAGCGAGCGGCCATCCGCAGCGCGCCGTCGAGGCGGATCACCTCGCCGTTGATCAGCACATTGTCGCACAACTGCAAAACCAGCTTCGCATAGTCCTTGGGCGTGCCGAGACGTTTGGGAAACTCGGGCTGTTTTGCCAAGCTCTCGCGCGCCTCTTCGGGCAATCCGGCCATCATCGGCGTATCGATCAGGCCGGGCGAAATGGTGTTCACCCGAATCCCACTGCGCGCCAACTCGCGCGCGGCGACGATATTCAGCGCAACGATACCGCCTTTGGATGACGAATAGGCGGCCTGACCGATCTGGCCCTCATAGGCGGCGACCGAAGCCGTGTTGATAATCAGGCCGCGTTCGTCATCCTCCATCGGCTCGGCTTCCTGCATGTCGGCGGCGGCGAGCCGGATCATGTTGAACGTGCCGATCAGATTGACTTTGATCACGGATTCGTACGCCTCGAGCGGCAACGGTCCATTGCGGCCGACGATACGGCCCGGCGTGGCGATACCGGCGCAGTTGATCAGCAATTGAGCGATACCATGGGCTTCGCGCGCGGCAGCGACGGCAGTCTCGGCGCTCTCTGCGCTGGTGACATCGCACTCGATGGCGATCCCGCCGCATTCTTCGGCGACGGCGCGCGCCCCCTCCATGTTGACGTCCATGACGGCCACTTTCATGCCCTGAGCTGCCAGTGTGCGGGCGCATTCCGCGCCGATGCCCGACCCGCCCCCCGTGATAATCGCGGCCCTGCCTTGTAGATCCATCGCAACCTCTCCTCGCCTATCTATTTTCGTGGCCGGTTTTACGCGTTTGTATTTGGGGACTCAATCCGCAAGCGCCTCTGGCTGCTGCCCCAGAATCCAACCTTCGATCAACCGCACCTCGTGATCCGCCGGATCGCCCGGCGGCCTCTGTCCGAGTGCGACATTAAGCATGCCAAACAAACCCACGGTCGCGTCGAACCGGTCTTCGCCATCGGCTCTATCACCAAAGCCGTCCCTTATCTCAGCCGCGAGTGCGGCGGCGGGTTGCACCTCTCTTGCGGTAGCCCAATCGAGCAACGTCGCCGCATCGTCGCGCCGGTCCGACTGGCGCCGCTTCGACCGGTTGCCGGCCCCGATGCCTAACTGGAGATGGCCATAGACTTCGCCAGGATAAGTCTCGGCGACAATGATTCCCGGCCGTTCGAGTAGATCGGCAAGGGGGCCATCGAACGGCCACAACGCCACCATCCCGCCACGTCTCCGCGCGGGCGCCAACATATCGCGCCAGCCGGTTATCGCCGCCTTCCCGACCTGCTGCCCGCCAAGGGTCCAAAACAGCGGGCTGGCAGCCGCGCGTGTGGCGGTGGCCCTATCGCAGTGCCGCCGCAGCGCATTGATCGATGAAAACCCTAGACCTTCGAAGAGATGGCGATGGCGCGTGCCGCCCGGCCGAGCGGGGTAGAACGGCCGGCGCAGCCTTATTTCGTCGGGACGCTCCGCAGGTGAATAAAAATCGCGCCAACGCCCCCGCCCGAACACGCCTAACGCCGTGGCGAAATTATCGATTCCAACCGCCCGCGCGTATGCCCCAGGTAGACCAAGAGGGAAATCGAAGCCGGCAAACACCGTGCCGCCGGGACCCGCCGCTGCCAGCAAGCTGGGGAAGAAATCGTCGAGCGATCCGACAGGATGCGGCGGTAATGCCGCATAACCGCCCGACGCCATACGCACAGCGCGGGCGCACCAGCGTTTCGCCGGATCGACCGACCAATCGGCATGAACGATGATTTCCGGCGGGCGCATCGACATGGCCCGGCTAGACAGACGCGGCGTCAAGAAATTCGGTGAGTGCCGCGTCGAATGCTTTTGGATTCTCAATGTTCGAGAGATGTCCCGCCGGATCTATTTCGACATAGCGCGCGTTGGGGATGCGTTTTGCCATCTCGCGCATTCCCGCTGGGGGCGTGCCGATATCCTGAGCGCCGCAAATCAAAAGTGTCGGCAGTTCAATCTCATGCAGTCGCTCCATGAAATCGAGGCGGGTCATCGCCTCGGCGCAGGCCATATAGCCGGCAACTGTGTTGGTGGCAATCAGCCGGCGCGCCTGGTCAACCAATTCGGGTCGCGACTTGCGCACAGCCTCCGTGAACCAGCGTAACGGCATTTCGTCTCGCAAGGGCTCGAGGCCTTCGCGCTCGACGCGCGCGATCATTTGCGGCACCACGGCGGCGAATTCACCGGTGAAATCGGCGCGGGTATCGGCCAAAACCAATTTGCCGATCCGTTCGGGCCACCCCAACGCCAACGCCTGGCCAGTCATACCTCCAATCGACAGGCCAACGAAATGGCTGCGCGCGATGCCGAGCTCATCCCACAAGGCGACAATATCGCCAGCCAGGTCTTCCAGATCGTAGGGACCCGGCGGCGCTTCGGTACCGCCATGGCCACGGGTGTTGTAACGCAGAATACGAAACCGATCGGCGAGCAGCCCTACTTGCCCGTCCCAGAGCGACAGATTGGTGTTCAGAGAGTTAGAAAAAGTGAGCCACGGTGCATCTTCGGCGCCATCGATCTGGCACACGAAGGAGATGCCGTTGGCGCGCACATCCATTGATGAGCCCGCTTACTGCGCGGCCGCCAAGGATTTGGGAACATTAACGCCGCCGAGGGGACCGACCTCTTTCTCGATCAGGGGTATCACTTCTTCACCGAACCGGCGGATCGATTGCATGACCACCTCGTGGTCGGTTCGCCCAATGGTCATGTAGAGCGCGATGTGGTTCGTACCGACGCGCGTGATCTCATCAACCAGACTTTCGGCCACCGTTTCCACATCGCCAATCGGGTTCCACTTCAAAATGTCTTCCGGCGACATTTCGCCCTCGAACGCTTCCTCGGGAAGCCAAGCTTGCGGCAATTCGGTCTGGCCTTGGCGCAAATAGCGCGACAGCCTGACCTGGTAACGGGCGTTCTCGGCGAAGCCTAAAGCCTCGTCTTGGTCGTCGGTGACCAGGCAGTAGCGCAAGGTGCCAAATCGCAGATCGCCGATGCTGCGCCCTTCGGCTTGCCAAGTCGCCTCGGTTTCTTCGCGCAGCGCGACCAAGGTCTCGGTGTCTTGACCGAAGCCCGAGGCAAAAAACGGATAAGGTCCCCGCGCCGCGCGCTTTTGGGAATCGGGGCTATTGCCGGCGATCCAGATTTCTGGATGCGGCGACTGAACCGGCCCGCTGGTGAAGTAGGTCTGCGGCAGATCGATATATTTACCGTGAAACTCGACGCTTTCGTTGCCGACGCCCTGACTGATCAACTCGACCCATTCGTCGGTGACAGCGCGCGCTTCGTCGAGGGTGATGCCAAATCGTTCCAACTCGTAAGCCTGATAGCCGGCGCCGAGACCGAGCACCAGCCGGCCCTCGGCGAGGTTATCGGCGAAGGCGATTTCGCCGAGCAGCCGCGCCGGCTCGTAGAGCGCCGGCAACACCACCGCCGTCCCCAGTTTGATCCTCAGGGTTTGCGGCGCCACATGGGCGACCATCAGCAGCGGCGACGGGATGATCGAGTAGTTGGTGAAATGGTGCTCGGTGAACCAGGCCGTGCCGAATCCCGCCGTTTCCGCCGCCTGCACTTGTTCGACCGTCTGCGTGATCATCGACGGCACGCTCTGCGAACGGTCGCGCCGGTTCATCAGGTTGAAGATCCCGAATTCCATTTTGGTTCCCTCTCTGCTGCTCAATTAACCGCCGAGCGGAGAGGCTGAGTCAAGATGGTCCGGCGGCAGCGCCTTCGACGAGCCGCTGGCGTTCGCGCTCCGCCAGCGCCGACCGGCGCACGATAAAGATGGCGCTGGCGGTGATGATCAGGGCGCCGATCACCGATACCCCGTCGGGAACCTCACCGAAGGCAAAGAACGCGATCACGGCGATAAACGGCAACCGCAGGTAATCGAGCGGCGCAATGGCCGACGCCTCGGCCATCGCAAACGCGCGGCTCGTACAGATGATGCCCGTCGTGCCCAACACCCCCATGGCCGCTGAATAGCCCAGCGTCGCCCACGTCGGCGTCACCCATAGCGGTATCGCAATCAGCGTGAGTACCAATGCCGCCCATAACGTCTGGTAGATAGTGATCGTGGCCGCCGATTCGGTCTCGCCGAGATGTTTGACGCCGATGAACCACCAGGCGAGCAGGAATGCGCCTAAAATCGGCAGCAAAGCGACCAGCGGTATCGTGGCAAAGCCCGGCCGCAAGATGATCAGAACACCGATAAAGCCGACAACCGTTGCGCCCCAGCGCACAAACTCAACCCGTTCTTTCAACACCAGCGCCGCGATGATGGTGGTGAATAAAGGCGCCGTGAAGTTAAGCGCCGTCGCCTCCGCTAAGGGCATTTCCGACAGCGCGAAGAAAAATGCCGCTGTCATAATCACCGTGAGCATCGCGGTGACAAAATGGAGGCCGTGACGGCTCGTCTTTAGCGAGACGCCGCGCCCCCGCAACAGCCACGGCAACATGATCGGCAGGGCCCATAAGAACCGCAGCGCCGAGGCCTCGAACGGATGCAATTCCAGCGTGACCACGCGGACCAGGCTGTGGTTCAAGGCTAAAGCGCCCATCCCCAACATCATCAGCAATGCCGCCAGCACTGGCTGCGGAATACCGAGCAGACTCTTGTTGTCGGCACTCATGAGCTACCCACCGTCGGTGGACGGCGCGCCGCCAACGCCTCGCGGCGGGCGATATAAACCGCCGAGCCGGCGATCACGATGGCGCCCACCGCCGACCAGATGTCGGGCACTTCGGAGAACCAGATGAACCCGATGCCGGCGGCGAACAGCAGACGCACGAAATCGAGCGGCGCGATCGCCGACATTTCAGCAATCGACATGGCGCGCGTCAGCAACAAATGCGCCAGTGTCGCCAACAATCCACAGAGCGCCATTGCCCCCAGCACTTCCCAGGAAGGGTTCTGCCAAACGAACAGCGCGGGCGGCAGGGTGAACAACGACAGGTAAAAGCTAAACGCCAATACCACGGTTCGGGTGTTGTCCTGCTGCGAGACGATGCGGATGATCATCATGTTGCATGCGATCGTGACGGCGCTGCCAATGGATAGCAACGCGCCCGACGAAATCGCCTCGACTCCCGGCCGCAGCATGATCAACACGCCGATGAAGCCGAGGGCGCAGGCGGCCCAACGGCGCGCCCGCACCACCTCGTGCAAGACAAACGGCGCCATCATGGTAGCAAACAGCGGCGCCGTGAAATTAAGCGCCACCGCTTCGCCCACCGGCAAAGCCGCAAGGGCGCTGAACCACATGAGCGTGCCCGTTGCCGACAGGGTGCCCCGTAGCAGATGCAGGCGGGGCCGCTGCATGCGGATCCCCTCCAATCCGCCGCGCATGACAAGCGGCAACATGAAGAGGAAACCGGCGAACGACCGTAAAAAAGCCGCTTCGAACGGGTGGACTTCGCGGGTCGCGAAACGGATCAGGCCCGCGGTTATGGCAAAGAAAAAGGCCGAAATAACCATGTACAGAGCCCCACGCACGGGCGCCGACATGGCAAACCGACCCTCGAAATTCTGCGAGAGCATGGCGGACACATTAGACCACGGCTGGAGCCGAGGATACGGCCTCCCTGAAAATCAGCCGTCATTGCAGCCCGTCGTAGGGTGCAAGGCTAGGCACTCGCGATGCGCTGCGGCATACTGTCGGCGGAGCGTTCGGCGGCGCGTTGACAACCACGACTTCACGGTGTTTATCAGCCGCGAACATAACCTTGGGCAATGCTGGGAAGCACCGGCGAGCAACCGAATGTGCGCCACTAAGGCAGAGATAAAAACAATAACGGGGCGGATTTATGAGTGATTCCAAAAAGGTTTATCCCGACGCCAAATCGGCGCTCGACGGCCTGCTGTCCGATGGCATGACCATTCTTGCCGGCGGTTTCGGCCTGTGTGGTATCCCTGAGCATATGATCCTGGCGATCCGCGACTCCGGCGTACAAAACCTCACGGTCGCGTCGAATAACTGTGGCATCGATGATTTCGGTCTTGGCCTGCTGCTGCAGACCAAGCAGATCAAGAAAATGATCTCGTCCTATGTCGGTGAAAACAAACTGTTCGAAGAGCAGTTCTTGAACGGCGAACTCGAGCTGGAATTCAACCCGCAAGGCACGCTTGCCGAGCGTTGCCGCGCCGGCGGCGCCGGCATCCCGGCCTTCTACACCAAGACCGGCGTTGGCACGGTCATCGCCGAAGGCAAGGAAACCCGCGAGTTTGAGGGCCAGACTTATCTAATGGAGCGCTCGCTCACCGGCGACCTGTCTATCGTTACCGCCTGGAAGGGCGATAAGGCCGGCAACCTGATTTTCCGCAAAACGGCGCGCAATTTTAACGCGCCAATGGCGACCGCTGGTAAGACCTGTGTGGTCGAAGTTGAGAATCTGGTCGAAGTTGGCGATCTCGATCCGGACCAAATTCACCTGCCCGGCATATATGTTGACCGCATATTCGAAGGCCGCAACTTCGAAAAACGGATCGAACGCCGTACGATCCGCGAAACCTGATCGGCGCCGACAGGAAGAAATAAGGAGACAATAAATGGCTTGGACACGCGATCAAATGTGCGAACGCGCAGCGCTTGAGCTCGAAGATGGCTACTATTGCAACCTTGGCATCGGCATGCCGACCTTGGTCGCGAATTTCGTTCCCGACGACATGAAAGTAACCTTCCAGTCGGAGAACGGCATGCTTGGCATGGGCCCGTTCCCTCTCGACAACGAGGTCGATGCCGACCTGATCAACGCCGGTAAGCAGACGATCACCGAACTACCGGAATCGGTCTATTTCGACAGCGCCACCTCGTTCGCCATGATCCGCGGCGGTCATATCGATGTGTCGATTCTCGGCGCATTACAAGTCGCCCAAAACGGCGATCTGGCCAATTGGATGATCCCCGGCAAAATGGTCAAAGGCATGGGCGGCGCCATGGATTTGGTCGCCGGCGTGAGGCGTGTCGTCGTGTTGATGGATCACAATGCCAAAGATGGTTCGTCAAAACTGCTCAAGCAGTGTGATCTGCCGCTCACCGGCGCCGGTGTCGTCGATATGGTGATCACCGATCTCGGGGTTTTCGAGATCGACAATAACGGTCTGCATCTGCGCGAGTTGGCACCCGGTGTGAGCGTTGACGAAATTCGCGAGCGCACCGACGCCGAATTCATTCACTAGCGCGCGAATATCCTCGTGTACGGCAGACGACGAGCAATCTGCCGACATAACAACCCGCCCGCTGGCGGGCATCAATGACCGCGCTTCGTAACGAAGCGGCGTTCGGGCTGGCGGCCGGCCTGTCGGTGTTGCTTATTTTTGCCGGGACCCTGGTGGTCGCGCGGGTCGGCGCCATCAGCACCCTCACGATCTACGACGTCACCGCGCTCCGCTTCGGGGTCGCTGCCGTTTGCGTGGCGCCCTTTTGGGGCCGGGTAAGTTTCGCCAACCTCACTTGGCGGCGCGCCTTGACCCTTGGAACGATCGGCGGCGCCGTTTTTTTCCTTTTCCTTGTCGGCGGTTTCGTTTTCGCCCCCGTTTCCGACGGCGGGATCGTGGTCAACGGCGCCATGCCGATCTTCGCCGCCCTAATGACATGGTTAATCTTCGGCGAAGGTTTAGGGCCCTGGAGAATTGCCGGCATCGTTTTGATCGTCGCCGGTGTATTGGCGACCGGCTGGGACGCGCTGGAGTTCGGTGTTCCGGGTCAATGGCGAGGCCATCTGCTCTTCCTTGGCGCGGCGGCATGCAACGCCGGCTTCCTTACTGCCGTGCGCGGTTGGCGGATCGGAGCACTTGATTCGCTCTTCGTTGTGATGGTTTTGAACGGACTGATCTACCTGCCAATCTGGGCGTTGTTTCTGCCGTCGACGATAACCGAGGCGCCCTGGCAAGAAATCGCCCTGCAAGGCATCTATCAAGGTGTCGTAGCGGCCTTCGTCGCCGGGTTCCTAATCGCCTACGCCGCCCGCACGATAGGGTCAACCCGCCAGGCGGCTATCATGTCCGGCGCGCCGTCGCTCGCGATATTGATGGCGATCCCGTGGTTAGGCGAGATTCCCTCCTGGATCAGCGTCGGTGGCGTGGTCATCGTGACGGTCGGCATCTGGGTCACCCTGGGCCCTAATCTGATCCGCGCAGCGCGGCCGAGCGAGACCAACCAGCGATGAATACCACGCAGCCCAGCTATCTTGTCGGGCTCGCTTGCGGCTTGGCTGTGCCTTTTATCTGGGGGGCGTGGATCGTCGCCTCGCGGTTCGGCGTTACTCACTCGCTTACGCCTTACGACGTGACTGCGCTTAGGATCGGGGTCGCTAGCCTTATCGTGCTGCCGGTGTTTTTGACCAGAGGTTTCAGCGGGCTTTCGCTCACGCGCGCCTTCGTCATCTCGTTCGGTGTCGGCGCACCCTTCGCCTTGGCATCGTTCGCCGGCATGGCGCTGGCGCCGGTCGCCCATGCCGGGGTGCTCACCAACGGCACCATGCCGATCTTCGCCGCCCTCTTCGCCATAGTGTGGTTGCGCGAATGGCCCGCCCGCCAGCGGCTCGTGGCGATGGCGTTAATCATCGTCGGCGGCTTGTTGATCGGCGGCGACAGTTTTACAGCTGTTGCCATGCCCTTGCAGTGGTTCGGTGACGTGTTGCTCGTCATGGCAGGGGCCGTATTTGCGCTTTACATGACCGCACTACGCAAATGGCAACCGGAAATTCGCCAAACCATCGTCGCCGTCCCGTTGGTCAGCGCCGTGCTGTACCTGCCGGTCTGGGTGCTGTTTCTGCCATCGGAGCTGCTGCGTGGAGCGGCGTTCCCGCCATGGCCCGAGATTATCTTGCAAGCAGGCTTCCAGGGCGTCGTGTCGAGCTTCATCGTCGTCATCCTGCTAACCCGCGCCACCCGGTCGGTCGAGGCAACGACCATCGCCGTCTTCCTCGCCGGTGCGCCGGCATTGGCGGTGGTGTTCGGAATCGTCTTGCTAAACGAACTCCCCACCGCGCTCGCCTGGGCCGGCCTCGCGATCACCACGGTGGGTCTGGTGTTGGCGGTCGAGCGCCGCCCGGCGGCTAACTCACCGGCAAGCGCAGCACCATCCGGTTGATCGTATTCATCACACCGTAAAGCTGATCGAACTGGCGCTTGAACCCCTCATAATCGAGGTCGGCGCGTTTTTCCTGAATTGCGGTGTGGATCGCCGCCAAGTCCCGCTCGCCGTCGCACAGCGCGGCAATCGCGCGGGCGAGCGGCGGCACCTGCATATCGAGCTTGTGTCCCTCCATCGACACGGTGATCACGCCGCCCGCCGGCATCTGCTTCGCCACTTCGTCGACCGTTAATCCGACCAGGGTTGGGACCACCGCCGGCGTCCGTGGTAGAGGCGGCGCCACCGGGTTGTCTGCCCGAACGGCATAAAATGTATGCTTCTTGATGTTGCCCAGGTAGAGCTCGGCGAAGGCCGCTTGCTCGGCCGGACCGAGCCCGGCGAGCCGTTTCTTGAGCTGCGGGTCGCGCACCAACTTCATCGGATCGTAACGGTAGGGCTCAATGAAGGTAACCAGCCGCAGATTGGCACCGCTGATGAAGTCGAGAACTTCGGGAACTCGATAGGCGCGATCGCGCGCATGCAGGAACAGATCGTAGATGCCGGGATCGCCGCCTTCCTTGTGGTCGCGGACGAGGCCGTTGCGGTTTAGCCATGCGGTCGGCGGCAAGTTTTCAACCAACTGTCGGGTCAGCGCGACGCGGGCATGATCGTCGGCAGACCCCGGCGGAGCGATGGCGCGCATCATCTCCTGCACATCGTAGATACCGATGCGGCCAAGCGCGCCGTAAACCATGACGCCGATCCCGCCATCCGGCGCGAGAACACCCGCGAGCGCCGCAAGCCCGGCATCGGGATCTTCCAAATGGTGCAGCACGCCGCAGCAATCGATGTAGTCCCACGGCCCCGGCGCAATCTCGGTAACATCGAGCAAAGATCCGAGAACAAAACGCATGTTCTCGAGCTCGCGCACCCGCGCCCGCTCCCGTGCGACTGCCTGGCTGGCCTCGCTCTGATCCAGATGAACCACCTCGCCGGGGATTCCAAAATCCGCCATTTGCTGCGCCAGCAAAATTGCCGCATCGCCGGTGCCGCCACCCGCAACCAGCGCCGACAGCGGCTTGGAGAAATCGCGGCGGCCGCCGAACACATAGTGGTTGAGCTCAGCCAGGTTGCTCGGCGACCCGGTAATCAAGCGGCTTTTTTCATCCGCCGGATTACGCTCCGGATAGGGATAGGCTTCGTATTGCGATTGCACCAACTGGTCGCGGCGGCTGGTGTCGGCTCCACTATCGGTCATGGGCAGCGTCAACCGTCGATATTGATTACAAGGCGGCCAGTAGCCTTGCGGCTCTCCAGAACGCCCAGCGCTTCCGGCGCTTGAGCGAGCGGAAACACCTGGGACACATGGGGTTTCAAACGGTCTTCGGCGTACCATTTGGCTAATTCGTCGAACGACGCCCGGTAGGTTTCCGGTTCCTTTTTCTTGTACGCACCCCAATAAACACCGATCACGCTGATATTCTTGACCAGCAGATAGTTGGCCGGAAACTGGGGCACCTCACCTGCGGCGAAACCGATGACCAGCAGGCGGCCTGACCAAGCGAGCGACCGCATCGCCGCTTTCGACGCTTCGCCGCCAACCGGATCGTAGACCACATCGACGCCGCGCCCATCGGTGAGCTTACGCACGCTCGCGCGCAAGTCCTCGTCGACATAGTTGATCAGGTGATCGGCGCCATGAACCTGTGCGAGATCGAGTTTTTCAGGCGACGATGCCGCGGCAATAACGGTGGCGCCCAGCGCCTTGCCGCACTCCACCGCCGTCAGACCGACACCGCCGCCCGCGCCGAGCACCAAAAGCGTCTCACCCGGTTTCAACGCACCGCGCTCGGTGAGCGCCAAGTGCGAGGTTCCATAGGCAACCGGAAACGCCGCCGCGGTGATGAAATCCATACCCTCGGGAATGGGAAAGACATCGCTGGCCGCCGCAACCACTTCTTCGGCGAAGGCGCCGACCCCGGGAATGACCATAACCCGGTCACCTGGCGCTACGTTCGTCACATCTTCGCCAACGGACAAAACCTCGCCGGCCCCTTCGAGACCGGGAGAGAACGGCAGCGGCGGTTTTTCCTGGTATTGGCCGCGAACCAATACGATGTCGGCGAAGTTGACCCCGGCAGCGCGCATGCGGAGCGTCACCTGGCCGGGTCCGGCCACCGGCGCGGCGACATCGCCCAGCGTTAAATCAGCTGGTTCGCCCCAGTCATTACACAAAACCGCCCGCATCCGCTCTACCCTTTGCCACCTTGAAAGCCGCTCTCACCTTGCCTCGTGACCGCCGCCCGTGCAAGTTTGCCGCCCATCATGACCAACACACGCGGCTATTTCGGCATCGGCGTCGAGGGCATCTCGAAATCGATGAATGTGGGCTCGATCATGCGCTCAGCGCATGCGTTCGGCGCCAGTTTTGTCTTCACCGTCGGCGCGGTCTACCGGGAAAGCGAAGGCGGCAAATCGGACACCTCCGACGCACCCGAGCACTTGCCGCTTTACGAGTTCGACGATGTCGGCAGCTTTCGCTTACCCAAAAGCTGCGCGCTGGTGGGCATCGAACTGCTCGACGAAGCCGCCAATTTGCCGAGTTTTCGCCATCCTAGCCGCTGCGCCTATGTGCTCGGTCCCGAGCGCGGCAGCTTGTCGCCTGAGTTGCTCGCTTTGTGCGATCACACCGTCAAGATTCCGACACGTTTCTGCGTCAATGTCGGCATCGCGGCGGCAATCGTGATGTACGACCGGACGCTAACGTTGGGCCGCTATGCGCCGCGCCCGGTGCGATCGGGTGGCCCCACCGAGGCTCTACCGGCGCACGAATTTGGTGAACCAGTGATCCGCCGCAAACGCCAGCGTTAACAGCCGATTACCGTTTCTGAAATAGATACAATCACACACGATTGAATGGCCTGGCCCCTTTGCAAGACTCGCCCTGTTTTGATAGGACGGCAGCTATGAATATGCGCAGTTTCCGACGTTCAGTATTGCTTATCGGAGCGGTCCTAGCGGCCACCGTAGCCATCGCCGAGACCCCGGTCCACGCCCAGGAGGCCAAGCTGATTGGCCGTTTCGGCGATTGGGAAGCCTATACCCGTGGCGGCTCGAACGACCGTTTTTGCTACATCGTCTCCAAGCCGAAAGAAGCCAGCCTGCGCTCGCGCCGGGGGGATATCTTCCTCTTAATCTGGCACCGGCCATCCAAAAAAGAGTTCGACGTCGTTCAGGTCGACGCTGGCTACTCGTTCAAGAAAGAGTCGGAGGTCGAAATCAAGGTCGGTGGCGAGGATTGGCAACTGTTCACCCGCGACGGCAACGCCTGGACCTATCGGGGCGATGACGATGCCAATATCGTCGCCGCCATGCGCAAAGGCGCCCGTTTGACGGTCAAAGGCACATCGAGCCGCAATAATCCGACGACCGACAGCTATTCGCTGAAAGGCGTTACCGCCGCTCACCGCGCCATCAATAAGGCCTGCGGCCGCTCGTAGAATTACCCGGTTATCGCTAATTCCGGTTGCTACCGCGCGCTTGGGGGCTTATCTCAAGCGCCATGCCCCTGACTTCGGACATATTTGCGGCGCCTGACCCGGCGGCGGATGACCGCCCCAACTTGATCGGCATGAGCCGCGCCGATATGGCCGCGGCCTTCGCTAAAATGGGTGAGCCGCGGTTTCGCGCCGACCAGCTGTTCCAGTGGATCTACAATCGCGGCGTCACCGACTTCGACGCCATGACCAACATGGCGAAACCCTTGCGCGCGGCACTCGCCGAGCGTTACTCGATCTCCCGGCCCGCCGTCTCGCGCGATCTCGATTCGTTCGACGGCACCCACAAGTGGCTGATCAAACTGGAAGACGGCAACGAAGTGGAAACCGTCCACATTCCCGAAGAAGACCGGGGCACCTTGTGCGTGTCGAGCCAGGTCGGCTGTACCTTGACCTGCAAATTCTGCCACACCGGAACCCAGCGCTTGGTACGCAATCTGGGGCCAGCGGAAATCGTCGGCCAGATCATGCTGGCGCGCGATCATTTAGGCGAGTGGCCAACCGCCGAGCAGCGCACGATCTACGAGCGCCAGCTCTCCAACATTGTCATGATGGGAATGGGCGAGCCGCTCTACAACTATGACAACGTGGCTGCCGCCTTAAAAATCGTCATGGACGGCGAGGGCATCGCTATCTCGCGCCGCCGCATCACGCTCTCAACGGCTGGTGTGGTGCCGATGATCCGGCGCTGCGGCGAGGAACTCGGTGTCGGCTTGGCGGTCTCCCTGCACGCAGTGCGCGACGATCTGCGCGACGAAATCGTGCCTCTCAACCGGAAATATCCTTTGACCGAACTGCTCGCGGCCTGCCGTGACTATCCCGGCACACGCAATTCGCGGCGTATCACCTTTGAATATGTCATGCTGAAAGACGTGAACGACAGCGAAGCCGATGCCCGCGAGCTGGTGCGCCTGATCGCTGGCATTCCCGCCAAGGTCAACTTGATTCCTTTCAACCCGTGGCCCGGTGCGCCGTTCGAGCGCTCGAGCGACGATACGATCGAACGCTTCGCCGATATCGTGCGCAGCGCCGGTTACCCGTCGCCGGTGCGCACGCCGCGCGGCGAAGACATTATGGCGGCGTGTGGCCAACTCAAATCGGCGAGCGAACGCACGCCCAAACGCGCGGCTGCCGAATAACCGGATCATCGCTACGCTTGCCACGCACGGGTTCCGGCCTATACTCGCCGCCGCCCGCTAACCGCACGATTCCAAGATGACAAGCGACGTTAAAAAAGTAGTGCTCGCCTACTCCGGCGGCCTCGACACCTCGGTCATTCTGAAATGGCTGCAGGAAACCTACGCCTGCGAGGTGGTGACGTTTACCGCCGATATCGGTCAGGGCGAAGAGGTCGAACCGGCGCGCGCAAAGGCCGAGATGCTCGGTGTGAAGGAAATCTTTATCGAGGATCTGCGCGAGGAGTTCGTCCGCGATTACGTGTTCCCGATGTTCCGCGCCAACGCGCTGTATGAGGGCATTTATCTGCTCGGCACGTCGATCGCGCGCCCGTTGATCGCCAAACGGCAGATCGAAATCGCCGGCGCGACTGGCTCCGATGCGGTCTCCCACGGCGCGACCGGCAAGGGCAACGACCAGGTGCGCTTCGAAATCGGCTACTACGCGCTCAATCCCGAGATCAAAATCATCGCGCCGTGGCGCGAGTGGGATCTAACCTCGCGCACCAAACTGATCGAGTTCGCCGAGGCGCACCAAATTCCGATCGCCAAGGACAAGCGCGGCGAAGCGCCCTTCTCGGTCGACGCCAACCTGTTGCACATCTCTGCCGAAGGTAAGGCGCTGGAAGACCCCTGGCACGAGCCCGAGGAGTTCGTCTATTCGCGTACCGTGGCGCCCGAAGAAGCGCCCGACACGCCGACTTATGTCGAGATCGACTTCGAGAAGGGCGATCCGGTCGCCATCGATGGCGATCCGCTATCCCCGGCGGCATTGCTCACCCGGCTCAACGAGCTCGGCGGCGCCAACGGGATCGGGCGGGTCGACCTGGTGGAGAACCGTTTCGTCGGCATGAAATCGCGCGGTGTCTATGAGACTCCCGGCGGCACCGTGCTCCACGCCGCCCACCGGGGTATCGAATCGTTGACCCTCGACCGCGAGGCCATGCACCTGAAAGACGAGCTAATGCCGCGCTACGCCAAGCTGGTTTACAACGGCTTCTGGTTCGCGCCCGAACGCGAAATGCTGCAGGCGCTGGTCGACAAGAGCCAGGAGTATGTGTCGGGCACCGTGCGGCTCAAGCTTTATAAGGGCAGTGTCGACGTGGTCGGCCGCAAGTCGCCCAACAGCCTCTACTCGCTCGACCATGTGACGTTCGAAGACGATGAGGTCTATGACCAGCGCGACGCCGAAGGGTTCATCAAGTTGCAGGCGCTGCGTCTGCGGCTGGAAAAAGCACTCCGAAGCAAAGACTAACGCCGCTCACGCCGGCCACGGCACAACGCCGAAGGCCGCCTGATGGGCCACTGCCAGCAGCCCATAAGCGACGACGGTCGCCAACACCCGCCATGGGCCGATGCCGGGCCAGTCGAACATCGCGCGCTTTTGGATGAGCGCCAGAAAGGGCACGGCACTCGTCGTTAAGAGGACCGGACCCCAATCGGCACCGTGCTGAGCCTCTTTCTTCTTGTCGATGTGCCACATCCCGCCAACGCTGAGAACCAACAGACCGCCGAACAGAATAAGGCTGGCAGTGTCGCCGTTGGCGAGCAGATGAGAGGCCGCCCAAAGAGCCACGCCGTTGAGGAACGGGTGGCGGGTGATCCGCATGATGCCTCGCGTGGGATCGCGGCCTGCTGTTAGGGCATCGCTGCCCGTCATCGTGGGGTTCGGCGTCGAAAGACCGCAGACCGCAAAGAATAGCGCAATTGGCATGACGAAGGCCGGCACCCATTCGAGCGCCGCTACATCATGCCAAACGACCTCGAAGGGCGCATCGCCGTAGGCGAACAACATCCAAACGAACAACGCGGTGACGATCACGGAGTAATAGGCGCGAAAGAGCTTCTCGCCGAATTGACCGATCAGCGCGCTACGCACAGGCGCCGCCGACAATAGAAAATGGCCGCCGACGAAAGCGACCATTGCAGCAAACAGAGTATCGAGACCACCGGTCATCGCCGAATTATCGGCAAGTGCGACCCGTGCGTCCAGCGACACGCCTCCCGGCGACCGGGGACTCGCCTCTGCAATAGTATTTGTGCTAGTGAGCGCCGCTATGACTAGCGAACCAGCCCCCATTGAAGACCCGGCGGAACAAGAGCCTACGCTCGACCCCGTCGCACAACAAATTCTCGCCCTACTCGCCGCAGCCAAGCCGAATGGCTCGATTTCACCCGAAGACGCCGCGCGCGCAGTGGCAGAGCAGCGCCGGCGGCCCTCCGACCCGCCCGATCTGTGGCGGCGCTACCTGCCGGCGGTCAAGCAACAGGCTTTGTTTCTGGCGCGAACCGGTAGATTGACTGTGATGCGCAAGGGCAAGCCCGTCGACGCACAGTCGGCGAAAGGCGTGATCCGCTACAAACGGCCGATTTAGCCGAACTTTACCAAACCGGCGCGTCGACGCCGTTCTGCCGGCACGCCGCGGTCACCGTATTGGCCAACAGGCAGGCGATGGTCATCGGTCCGACGCCACCGGGCACCGGTGTAATCGCGCCCGCAATCGCAATCGCGGCGTCAAAGTCGACATCACCGACCAAGCGCATCTTGTCAGGGTCGTCGTCGGTCGGTGCGGGGACCCGGTTGATGCCCACGTCGATTACTGCCGCACCCGGCTTGATCCAATCCCCCTGCACCATCCGCGGGCGCCCGACCGCAGCCACCAAGATATCGGCGCGGCGGCAGACATCGGGCAAATCGCGGGTCCTGGAATGGGCAACCGTTACCGTACAACTCGCCTGGGTCAGCAGTTGAGCCATGGGTTTACCGACGATGTTCGAGCGTCCAAGCACCACCGCCTCCAATCCGGACAGGTCGCCCAAACGATCTTCCAGAAGTAAGCGGCAGCCCAGCGGTGTGCAGGGCACGAGGGCGGCATTCGGCCCGCTCATTTGCCCGGTCATCAAGCGGCCGGCGTTGACCACATGAAAACCGTCGACATCTTTCGCCGGGCTAATGGCGTCGATCACCGCCGCTGAATCGATCTGATCCGGCAACGGCAACTGAACCAGGATTCCGTGGATCGCCGGATCGTTATTCAACGTTTCGACCAGGGCCAGCAACTCATCCTGCGTAGTCGTCGCCGCGAGCCGATGATCGGCGGCAACGATACCGGCGGCCTCCGCCGCCCGGCCTTTGTTGCGGACGTAAACTTGACTTGCCGGGTCTTCGCCAACCAAGACCACGGCAACCGATGGTGTGAACCCGTGGCTTGCCTTGATATCGCTTACCGCCGCGCCAACGCGCGCGCGCAGCCCCTCGGCAAACCCCTTGCCGTCGATGATTTTATCGGCGAATTGCGCCATCGTATCGGTCATCGAACTACTCCTAATCCGGTCGCAGCCCGCGCGGCGTTACGCGCCCGCCGGAATCGGTAATCTGCCAAGCGGACGAACCGTTCGCCGCCTCAGCGAATACCGAACAGCTCCGGCAACAAATTGCGGATAAAAATTAGACCCAAGAGCAGAATGAGCGGCGAGAGGTCGATGCCGCCGATCGGCGGGATCACCGAGCGTATCCGTTTCAGCACCGGATCGGTAATGCGGTAGAGAAAATCGCCGACCATGTAGACAATCTGGTTCGACGTGTTGACCACATTGAACTGCACCAGCCAGGTCAGTACGACCGATATGATAACGGCTAATATGTAGAGGCCGATGATCGTGTCGATAAGCTGAAATACGGCAAACATAGGGAGGCGGTATCCTGAATCTGCGAATCGGGGGCCCCTGCCCACGGTGGCGCAGAGACTAGCCGCGCGGCGGTATAACTGTCCAGTAACGCTGTAAATAAGCGCTCGCGGTATTCAACCGGCAGTAATCGGCGCAACGCCCAAGGCCCGCCGCGACGGCTATCTTGACAGCGGCGCGGCCCCCTCACATAGTCCGGCCCCGCCGGCGAGCCAACCTCCGTCCGGCGATTTAACATCGGTGGGGCTGTAGCTCAGTTGGGAGAGCGCTACGTTCGCAACGTAGAGGTCGTCGGTTCGATCCCGATCAGCTCCACCACCCTACGCTCTTCGAGCTTCGGGTGGCTTACGCCAGTAAGCCGCACGAAGTCGGTAGAGCTGGGAGTGTCCTCCGAAGCCTTGGCGAAGGAGGAATAGCTCGAACTTACTCCCCTCGGCTCCATCAATCTCTTCAAAATATCGCCTGAACGACGGTCGGACGCTTAGCCCGTCGATGGTACCAAATTGGCGCGACCAGCTTCGATCTCATCTAACATCCAGTCGCGCAATACAGCGACTTTAGGCCGGTCTGCATAGGCCTCGGGATAAACCAGATAGAAGGCGGAGCCGAGGGGCAGCGCGCGGTCGAACGGCTGCACCAAGCGTCCTGCCGCCAGGTCGTCCGCTGCCAGATATCGCCAACCCAGTACAATGCCCGCGCCGTCTATGGCCGCTTGCAGCGCGTGATCAGGCTGGCCGAAACGAGGCCCCCGCGATGCATCGACGCCACTTGCACCAATCGCACTCAGCCAGGTGTCCCAGGTCGGTGCGGTCGGATCGAACGCCATCGAGTCGTCGTGTAGCAAGACGAATTGCGCCAGTTGATCGGCGCTGTCGAGCTTGTTCGCACCCTCGAGCAGCCGCGGGCTGCACATGGGGGTTAGGGATTCATCGAACAGCTTCACGGCCGTGAGCCCCGGGTACCGGCCCCGGCCCAACCGCACCCCGGCGTCGAAACCGTCCTGTTGAAAATCGACCACCCGCAGGCTCGATGACATCTGCACATCGATATCAGGGTGCAGCGCGTCGAATTTCTGCAGCCGCGGGACGAGCCACTTCGCGGCAAACATGGGCGCAACGCTGATTTTCAATGCGCCGCGGGAGTCGCTCTCCTGCACTCGCTCCATCGCTTTGTCCAAGCGCAGGAAAACATCCCTCAGATCGGCGAACAGAACTTGACCCGCATCGGCCAGCAACAGGCTGCGCGGCAGGCGACGGAACAGCTGCAGGCCTAAATGCTCTTCGAGCTTTTTCACCTGATGGCTAATCGCCGCCGGGGTCACGTGCAATTCCTCGGCCGCCCGTACGAAGCTCAGATGCCGCGCTGAACTTTCGAAGGCACGTAACGCGTTTAGCGGGTGTAGCTGCTTCACCATTTAGAGTTAGTTTTTCTAAGTCTACCGTGAGAAAGCATCGTTTGTTCAACCCCTGGAAATCATCAAATTATGTCTCACCAACAACCGGAAAAGATAGTTCGTAATTAAGCTTTTCTATCTCATGACCAAAGATTCTTTTTGGCGCAACGGGAGACAGCAGATGAACGCACCAGCACCAAACTTCAACGACTATGTGTTTTCCAAACAACCCGGCTACGATGAGCCGGCCGTACGCAAGGAGTTCGCCGAACTGATGCCACTACGCACGATCGTAATCTATTGCTACGATCCCCGGGCCATGGGCATTCCGAAAGCGGTCGCCAAGGAATTCGGCGATGTTTATCCGGGTGAAATCCTAACCGACGCAGAAGGCAACGATACCGGTACGACGGCGACGATGCTTCGGGTGGTGGTCGCCGGCGGGCGGGCGATGGATGCGCTTCGGTCGATCACCGTGGGACAGCATCTGCTGGGCGTGGAAAACGTCGTCGTCGTCCATCATACGAATTGCGGCGCAACGTCCTACACCGCCGACGGCATCATCGACGCTTTCAAGCACGAACACGGAACGGATATCTCCGGCCTTTACCCGCGCGAAAGCGTCCGCATCGCCGACTACGCGTCGTCGCTCGAATACGACACGAAGTTGATCCGCGAGTCCGCAGGTACGCCGAAGCACGTCAACATCTATGGCTATGTCTACGACATCGACACCCATGAATTAACCCGCGTGATCGAAGACGAAGCGGCGACGTCGGCGAAAGCAGCCGTTTAACGGCCCGCAGGCCTGATCAAAACCGACGATTGGAGTTTAAGATGAAGGACAAACTGCCCTGGATCATCCCCGGCAAATCGTTCGCGGACGGCAGCGAACTGGCCGACTGGGTGATGATCTATCAAAGCCCCGACTGGCACTGGCAATACGACACCCACGAGCTGACATTCGCCATCTACGCGCACGACAATCAATATTGGAAGCTTTACCGGCGCCGTTTCGTCGAGCCGGGCGCGACCGAATATTCCTACGAATTCGGCGGGGTCGCGTGCCGGATGGTGTTGGTCGAGTATCTCTCGCAAGCCCGCTCGCCGCACTCTTCCATGCTGAAAAGCCAAGGTGAGCAAGAGTGGATTCGCACTTATGAGTATGAGCCGAGAATCCACAAAGTTCTAAAAGCCGGGGAGCAAAGCGCCAAATACGGCGCCCCGTTTGAAACCCCGCGCGCGGCCTAGCGAATGCCGCTCGGCCGCACGGATCCCGACAAACCGGTTTGCGTCGTCACTGGAGTCGGCGACGCAACCGGCGCGGCCATCGTCCGGCGGTTCGCCAAGAGCGGTTTCAGGGTCGCCATGATCGCCCGAAACGAAGAACGGCTCGAGCAGCTCGCCGACGAGGTACCCGGCGCCTACACCTATCCGTGCGATGTTGGCGACCTCGACGAGCTTGTCCGAACAGTCGACCAAATTAAGCGCGACCTTGGACCGGTCGAAGTACTGATACACAACGCAGTCGCCCATACGTTCGGTACGTTCCTCGACTCGGACCCGGCCGAGCTCGAACGGAATTTCCGGGTCAACACCACCGCATTGTTATATCTGGCGCGTGCCGTGGCGCCGGACATGATCGAGGCCGGACACGGCGCAATTATCGCTACCGGCAACACCGCCTCCCACCGCGGCGTGCCGAACTATGCGTTGTTCGCGCCGACAAAGGCAGCGCAGCGGGTTCTGTGCGAAGCGCTCGCGCGAAACCTCGGACCGAAGCGCGTTCACGTGGGCTACGTGACGATCGACGCGGCAATCGACGTAACGTGGCTGGGCGAGTCCGACGCCGAGCGCCCGAGCTGGTTGACTCCACCAGACGACTGGCCGTGGCCGCGCGAAGACTACTTCACCAAACCCAGCGCCATTGCCGACGAAGTGTTCCATATGGCCCACCAGGACCACACCGCCTGGGCCTTCGAAACGACGATCCGCCCCTTCGCGGAGACATGGTGAGCCCGCCCGACAACGGCCAGGTGCAGGGTCGCTAAAGCAACGCGTGGACGCGCCGGCGTAGCTCGGGCACCACTTCTTCCATGAACCAGGGGTTTTTGCGCTCCCACGCGGTGGTGCGCCAACTCGGGTGCGGCAGCGGCAAATAGTTCGGCAGAAAATCGCGCCAAGCGCGCACCGTATCGGTCATTGAACGCTTGGGTTTTACTGCGAGATAGTGATTTATCGCGTAGCTGCCGACTACCAGATGGAGTTCTACCGACGGCATTGCGGCTCTGACCCGGTCGTGCCACAGGGGCGCGCATTCGGGCCGCGGCGGCAGATCGCCGCCACGCTCGAACCGGCCGGGATAGCAAAACCCCATGGGCAGCATGGCGAAACGCGACTCGTCGTAGAAAGTATCGCGGTCGACATCGAGCCAGCTCCGCAACCGGTCGCCAGATGGGTCGTTGAACGACAGGCCGGTCCGGTGAACAGCCGTACCCGGCGCTTGGCTCAAGATCATGATGCGCGCGCTGATGCTGCCCCGCACCACCGGCAGCGGACCCAGTGGCAAATGTTCCGCACACACCGTGCAAGCACGCACGTCGGCCAGCAGGCGCTCAAGAATCGCTTCGTCGCTTTCTTGTGCTTGCACGCTCATTGGGCAGCGTGGGCGCGCAGGCTGTCGACAAAAGCCGGCACGATTTCAGTCGCCGGCCCGTAGCGGGCCTCGTGAAACAAGGTCGCGCCTTCGGATCGTTCGAGGTTTAGCTCGACGGTCTGCGCCCCCGCGCGGCGCGCTTCCTGCACAAACCCCGCCGCCGGGTAAACGTTTCCCGAGGTGCCGATGGAAATAAACAGCCCGCACCGCCCCAACGCCGCCAGTATGCGGTCCATATGGAGCGGCATCTCGCCGAACCACACGACATGGGGCCGCATGCCGCCGGTTTCGCCGCAGTTGGCGCAACTCATATCGACGCGCAAATCGTTGAGCCCACCGACAACATCGCCGCAATGGTGGCATTGAGATTTACTGAGTTCACCATGCATATGGATGAGGTTTTCCGTGCCGCCGCGCTCATGCAGATCGTCGATGTTCTGGCTAACCACCAAGACATCGCCGGGCCAGAATGCTTCCAGTTCGCCCAGTGCTTGGTGGGCGGCGTTCGGCACCACCGACGGGTCCATCATTTGCTCGCGGCGCACATTGTAGAAGCCGAGAACCCGTTCGGGGTCGCGGCGGAACGCATCGGGGGTGGCAACGTCTTCGATACGGTACTTGGCCCAGATACCGTCGGGATCGCGAAACGTCGCGAGCCCGGATTCCTTGGAAATACCGGCTCCGGTGAGGATAACGATCGAGTCGCTGGCGGTAACGTGTTCGAGAACGCTCATGGCAGGGCACCAACGGATTTCCTATAGTTGAGGCGGCACCGTAGCGTCCGGCGCGCCACGGCGAAAGCCGGTGATTCGTATGGCGCCGTCGTGTTACGCGGCGTCATAGAAATCACCGCGCCAACGGATAGACCGCCTCGCTTACATAGACGGCCCCCGCCTTCCCGGTGCGGCTGGAATAGAGCACAAACCCATCGACCGGAATGGCCGGCAGCCCGAACCCTTCGTGGGTCGCGATAAATTCGCTGGCCGGCGCCTCACGGATGTTCTTGCACCGCGCAAGCGTGACATGGGGATGAAACTTGCGGCCCTCCGGCGGCAGCCCTGCGTTCACACACACGGTTTCGATTTTCGCCTGCAGATGCGTGAGCGGCTCGGACTTTTCGAGCCCGGCCCACAGCGCCCGTACCCGGCCGCGCGAGCCGAACGTACCCAGATCCGCCAGCCGAATATCGAATGCCGGTGCGCTAACACCCGAGAGCGCCACATCGATATCGGCGGCCATCGGCGGTTCTACCTCGCCGATGAACCGCAAAGTGACGTGCATGTTCTCCGGCGGTACCCAGCGGGCGTCCGGCAGCGGCACCCGCACGAGCGCCAGCCGCTCGCAGACGGCAGCGGGCAACGAAAGCGCCACGAAGAGTCGGATCATCCGGCGGGTCCGTTGTCAGGCCTCGAGGAACAGGCTCAAAACGCCGGTATAGGTATAGAGCCGGCCATTGGATATTTCTCCGTTGCCGAAAAAGCCGACGACCGGCACGTCACCCAGGATCTCGCGGATCATCGCCAATTCCTGCGCGCCCGGACCGAACTGATTGGGGCCTCGCGCAATACAGCTGTGGTAGACACCGCCGCGAATGCCCGGTCCGATCCGTCCTTTTAAGGACTCGAGCATCCGCGCCATGTCTTCGACGGCACTGGTGCCGTCGCGCCGCACAAACATCACCTGATCGCCCTCGGTAAACGCCTCGCCGACGGCTAGCCACCCTTGGCTCGCATCGATCCCCATGAGGTTGCGCACCATATAGTCGCCGGTATCCGACCCTTGTACCGGCACGGCCGCGTGGATGTAGCCGACCACGCGCTGCAGATCGCGCGCCAGCAGGTCGCCGATATCTTCCTTGAACACATCGAGCGCGGGGCGGCCATCGAGCTCGGTGATAATGTCGCCTTCCATTGCCGTGATGCTATGCAGCGAACCGATCGGCGAACAGCCCTGGGTGAGACCGGTCGCGACCGGCACTGTCTCATTGAACAAAACACCCGACAGGCCGCCGCCCGTAGGCGCTCCGGCGATTTGGCCCGATGGGGTTGCGGCGCTCGTCAGTCCACCGACCAAGAAAGCCTCGGTCTTCTCGGCCAAACCCGGCACCAACGACAAAACACCGGCGCCCCGGGGATCGGCATGAACGATGGCAAATGGCGTGTGCTGATCGGTCATCCAATCTGAAAGCGGGCCCAAAGCGCTATCGCTGTTCTCCGGAGACGTGACGGACGGCATCAGACGGTAGCTGTCCGCCGGCAAGTCCAGCGCCATGATCGCTATCGCCGGCGTGTCGAAATACTCCATCCCGGTCGCACAAATCGCCGGCGCAACGGCACCGGTCCAGTCGTCAATGCCCGTGCGCAGACGCAAATGGGCGAGAATGTCTTCGATGTCACCAGCGAGGGGCTCAGTAACATAAAGCAAGCCAAGATTGGCCGCAGCCGAAGACCAATCATCGAGACAGTGATCGACCAGGCTTTGCCAGCCCTGCCACTGGCTGATCGGACCATCTTTGGTCACGCCGGCATGGGCGTATAGGAACGACGTCATTATGAGTTTCCAGTGACTGAGCTACTTAGCCTTCGGCTCTTGTTCAATATCGTTCAAGGCACGTAGCACAAACGGTGTTAATCGCTCGACAATGACACGAATACCCGCCGGATTGGGGTGAATGCCGTCCGCTTGATTGAATTCCGGTTGGGCCGCAACGCCATCGAGAAAAAAGGGATAAAAGACGACTCCATGCCGTTCGGCAAGCCGTGGAAATACCGCCTTGAACGCGTCACCATACTCCCGGCCGAGATTCGGCGGCGCCAGCATACCCGTCAGCACCGCCGCAACGCCTTTGTCGGCCAAGCGGGTTAGGATCGCATCGAGATTGGCTTCCATATCCGCAGGATCGAGACCACGCAAGCCGTCGTTGGAACCCAACTCGACAATCACCAGATCGGGAGTATCGGTGAGAACCCAGTCGAGGCGCGCCAACCCACCCGCCGACGTATCGCCCGATACGCCAGCGTTCACTACCCGGACGTTTACGTTAGCATCGCGCAAGGCGGCCTCGAGGCGCGCGGGGAACGACGCGTCCGCCGTAACGCCAAAACCCGCGGTGAGACTGTCGCCCAAGGCGACGATCACGGTCTCGTCATCCGCCGCCGCTGGTGTTCCGTATAAACTTAGGGAAAGGGCCGCCAAAGCCCACAGCATTGCCGGTGTGGTAGCTACAACACGCTGTATCCTGGCGTAAACCGCATGAGGGCGATCGCTATTGATCGCGGCGCGGTGGCGGCCATATCGTGGGGTACCGCCTCTTTTTCGCCGCACAGCCTGAATACAGAAAAGAGAGAACAACCAGCGTGTCATGATGGACTTGCCTGATCCGCAACCAGCGCCGCGCCGCGACGGCGCATCGACGAGCGAACCTATCGTTGAGTTAAGCGACGTTCATCTCCATTTGGCGAGCGCGGGCGGCGAGGTCAATATTTTACGCGGCCTCGACCTATCGGTCACCGCCGGAGAAACCATCGGAGTCGTCGGGCCGTCGGGATCGGGCAAGTCGACCATGATGATGGTAATCGCCGGCTTGGAGCGGCCGACCAGCGGATCGGTCCGGGTGGCCGGTAACGATTTGCCAGGGCTTGACGAGGACGCGCTGGCACTGTTCCGCCGACGCTCCGTCGGCATCGTCTTTCAGGCGTTCCACCTGGTGCCAACGATGACAGCGATTGAGAACGTCGCCGTGCCGCTCGAATTCGCCCGCATGGACGATGCGTTCGAGCAAGCCAAGACCAGCCTCGAGACCGTGGGATTGGGGCATCGCCTCGCTCACTATCCGTCGCAACTATCGGGCGGCGAACAGCAGCGGGTCGCCATAGCCCGCGCCTTCGCGACCGAGCCCGACCTGCTGCTGGCCGACGAGCCGACCGGAAATTTGGATGGCGAAACCGGCGATCAGGTCATCGACATTCTGTTCGACCGGGCCGACCGGAGCGGCACCACGCTGTTGTTGATTACCCACGATCCGGCGATTGCCCAGCGGTGCAGCCGCGTGGTGCAATTACGCGACGGCCGCATCGTCGACCAGGGCCTATAGCGCCCATGAACGGCGACTCATCGGCAACGTGGGGGATGGCCTGGCGCCTGGCCCGCCGCGAACTGCGCAGCGGCGTGCGGGGGTTCCGTGTCTTTCTCGCCTGTCTCACGGTGGGCGTCGCTGCGATTGCCGCCGTCGGCTCAACATCGTCTGGGCTGACGGCGAGCCTGGCCAACGACGCGCGCGAAATCCTTGGCGGCGATGTCGCCGTGCGCTTGGTGCAGCGTCCCGCCAGTCAGGATGAAGAAGCGCATTTGGCGCGCGACGGCGCACTGTCGGGCACGGCCGAATTACGGGCAATGGCGCGCCCTGATGGCGCCGGCCCGGATGGCGTGCGTGCCTTAGTCGAACTGAAGGCCGTCGACACGAACTACCCGCTCTACGGCACCCTCATCACAGAGCCCAGCGTGCCGCGCGCCCAACTACTGGCGCAGCGGGACGGTTTATGGGGCGCGGCCGTTGCCCCGAACTTGCTGGACCGGCTGGAGGCGCAGGTCGGCGACGTGCTGCAGATCGGTGAGCGCCGGTTCGGCATTCGCGCCGTACTGACCCACGAACCAGACCGGTTGGCCGGGTCGGGCGTGTTCCTGCTCGGCCCGCGCGTGATGATCGACCGCGCGGCGTTGGCTGAGACGGGCCTGGCCCAGCCGGGAAGCCTGATCTACTACACCTACCGGGTCGCTCTGCCGGAGACGACGGACTCTGGAGAGTGGATCGCCGATCTCAACACAGCATTCCCAGATGGCGGGTGGCGGATTCGCCAGCTCGATGAAGCGGCACCGCAAATCCGCCGCCTGGTCGAAAGGGTTGAACTGTTTCTCACGTTTGTGGGCCTAACCGCGCTGCTTGTCGGCGGGGTCGGCGTCGCCAATGCGGTCAGCGCCTATCTCGAGGGCAAGACCGCCGTTATCGCAACGCTGAAATGTTTGGGCGCCCCATCGGCGCTCATCGTGCGGACCTATTTGCTGCAGATACTCGTCTTGGCCGCGGTCGGAATCGCCGCCGGACTGATACTCGGCGCGCTCGCGCCTTTTGCCGCGGCGAGCGCTATTGCGGCGTTTCTACCGGTGCCGGTGGCTATCGGTCTCTACCCC
Organism: Alphaproteobacteria bacterium; assembly: GCA_965267185.1. GTDB lineage: Bacteria > Pseudomonadota > Alphaproteobacteria > UBA6615 > UBA6615. The sequence continues at coordinate 2,867,281 of OZ253937.1, forward strand.
GCCGCGTTGTTGACCGCCGCGGTGTTCGGATTGCTTACGGCGCTGAGCTTTGGTCTATGGCCGGTGGCACGCGCAAGCCAGATCCCCGCCGGCAGCTTGTTCCGCAGCCTCGTTGCGCCGGCGGCGGTAAGGCCGCCCGTGATTTACATGCTCCTAACAGCAACAGGGCTGGCTGTTTTGGCCACGCTGGCGGTCGCGACCGCCGCCGATGCGCGCCTGGCGTTCTGGTTCGTCGGTGGCGCTGCGGCAACGATGCTAACCTTCCGCATCGTCGCCACGTCGATTGCCGCCGCCGCCCGGCGCGCCAAAAATCTCCGGCAACCCTCAATCCGTCTGGCTGTTGCCGCGCTGCACCGGCCGGGAACGCCGACCCCGAGCGTCGTCCTGGCGCTGGGCTTGGGACTGTCGGTGCTGGTCACCATCGCCCAGATCGACGGCAATCTGAGCCGGCAGATTCGCGAGGAACTGCCGAGCAATGCGCCCGCCTTCTTCTTTGTCGACTTGCAGCCCAGCCAGGTTAAACCGTTCGAGACCATCCTCACCGGCATTTCCGGTATCGAGAAAACTGTACAGGTGCCCATGCTACGCGGCCGCATTACCGGTATCGACGGTACCGCAGCCGAAAACGCCCCTATCGAAGCTGACGCGCGATGGGCCATCAGAGGCGACCGCGGCATCACGTGGAGTAAGGCGGCGCCGGAGAACAACACCATCGTTGCCGGCGAATGGTGGCCGGCCGATTATTCCGGGGCGCCCTTGGTCAGTCTCGACGCCTCCGTCGCGGCTGGATTCGGCGTCGATCTGGGAGATACATTGACCGTCAACGTACTGGGCCGGGAGTTCACTGCCACCATCGCCAATTTGCGGCATATCGATTGGCAGGCCCTGTCCATAAACTTCGTCATGGTGTTCTCACCCGGATTTCTTGAGGCGGCGCCCCGCAGCCATATTGCCATCGTTCACGCCGACGCTGGCGCAGAGGCGGAGATCGAACGCAGCGTAACCAACGCCTTTAGTAACGTCAGCGCAGTGCGGGTTCGCGACGCCCTAAACACCGCCAACGAGATCGTCACCGGGATTGGCTCGGCGGTACGGCTCGCCGCGCTCGTCGCCTTGGTCGCTGGAGTGTTGGTGCTCGCCGGCGCCATTGCCGCAAGTCACAGGCGGCGGGTCTATGACAGCGTTGTGCTCAAAGTGCTTGGCGCCACCCGGCGCAACGTACTGACCATCTTTGTTCTCGAGTACGGCCTACTCGGCCTCGTAACCGCTTCGCTTGCTGCGGTCATCGGTTCGATCGCGGCGTGGGCCGTCTTGCGCTTCCTGATGAACATCGACTGGGTGCTGCTGCCGCAAACTCTCGCCGTTACGGTGATTGGAGCGACCGTGGTCATTCTCGCCATCGGCGTCGCCGGCACATGGCACACGCTGAGTCAGAAAACAGCCCCTCTGCTGCGCAATGACTGAACCGCGAAACGGCGGCATCGGGACCAGCCAGGATTCCGCCAATCGTGGCCTAACGGTCGTATACTTGCCGGTAGCGCTGGCGATTACGCTCGTGATCTCCGGTCTGTTTTCCTTCGCATTCAACCTCGGATTTACACCGCTACAGGTAACCCTGGGACTGTTCATCGTCCTGGTGGCGGGGACAGCCGCGCTCACCGGACAGTTTCGCTGGTCGACCCAAGTGGGAACACGCCTCCTGTTGGCCCATATGAGTTTGGTGTGTTTGCTCGGCGGCGTCGCCGCCGCGCCGCCCGGCGAATTTCCCGAACTGATGCTGTGGAGCCTGGCGGCCATGGCTGCAGCCGCGGCCTGCACAATTTTTATCGAAGTTTGGATCGCGGAAAAAATAGACGCCGCCGGCCCCTTCAGCCGCCGTCTAAACCGGGAAGCCGCCGGGGTGCTCATCTTGGCGTTGACGCTTCTGCTGTGGCGCGGTGGCAAAGTCGATGGCTGGGTCATCGCCGCCGGAGCCATCCACTATGCGAGATTGATCCTTTTATTACTCTTGCCGGCGCTAGACCGAGTCGCGGCGCTCAACTGGCAACCCTACCTGCGCTTCGCCGCCATTATTGTGTTGGCCGCAGCGCTTACCCCGATTGCCCCCGCGGGTCTCGCCGCGGGCTTCGCCGCTGCGTCAATTACCGCGGCGCTTGTCGATATCGCGGTCGATTTGGACAAAGCCCGGTCATAAAAATACTAGTTTTCAGAGACTTATCGACATCCAATCACGATAAATCCAACCCTTCTTTGGTTGATTTTTGGCTGGCGAATACCCATATTTGGGCCGCAATACCGTCTTTGACGGATCGCTTGAACGGGAATGAAGAGGGATACATGTCTGACCAGTTTGATCGCGGCGTTGTCGTAAACCGCGCGGGAACCTCTGCCGCAATCGATGAGGGTCTGCGCGCCTACATGCTGCGCGTATACAACTACATGACGACGGGCTTGGCGCTGACTGGCGCAGTTGCTTTCCTCGTCGCCAACACGCCAACCGTGTTCAACGCCATATTCGGTACCGGCCTTGCGTGGGTCGTAATCCTGGCGCCGCTCGGTATGGTGTTCTTCCTGAGCGCGCGAATCAACAAAATGTCCGCCGCTGGCGCTCAACTCGCTTACTGGGTCTTCGCGGGCTTGATGGGGCTATCGCTTGCGTCGGTGTTTGTAATCTATACGGGCGAAAGCATCGCACGCGTGTTCTTCATCACCGCTGCAACATTCGCCGGCATGAGCCTTTACGGCTATACCACCAAGCGCGATTTGTCGGGCTGGGGTTCATTTCTGTTCATGGGCCTGATCGGCATCATCGTTGCGATGATCGTCAATATCTTCATCGGCTCGACGGTTATCCAGCTCGCCGTTTCGGTGTTGGGTGTGCTGATCTTCACTGGCTTGACCGCCTATGACACGCAGCGGATCAAGGAAATGTACTATGAGCTCGATAGCTCCGAGGTGGCCGGCAAGAAGGCAATTATGGGCGCCCTCAAGCTCTATCTCGACTTTATCAACCTGTTCCTCATGCTGCTGCACTTGTTCGGTAACCGCAACTAGCAAGACCAGAGTTCAGACAAGAAACGCCCGGGGAGTTCCCCGGGCGTTTTCTTTTGGCCCCACCGCCCCTTGCGCCATAATGCGAACTTACAATTGGGGGAACAATCGATGGCGAGTTTGAAAAACAAGATTGTCGTGCTAACCGGCGCCAGCCGGGGCATCGGGGCAGCGACAGCGCGGATGCTGGCCGAGGACAAACCGATACTCATCCTCTGCGCCAGTACGGCCGGCGCAAACGCCGAAACTGAAGCTGCCGTCGAGGCCATAGGTGCCACCGCCGAGGCCCACGGTTTTGACGTGTCCGATGCCGGCGCGGCGAAAGCATTTGTCGACGATGTGATCGCCCGTCACGGCCGCATCGATGTGCTGATCAACAATGCCGGCTCGGGCAAGATGGGCAGCGTCGCCGACGTTCCGCCGGAAGACTATCTGGCCGTCCAGCGGGTCAACGTGATGGGGCCCTACAACATGATTTACGCCGCCCTGCCATCGATGCTGGAGCATGATTCCGGCACTATCATCAACCTCACAAGCGCCCGCGCGTTCCTCCCCGACCGCTTCTACGCCGCCTATTGCTCATCGAAAGCAGCCCTTTTGTCGATGACCCAGTGTCTTCATTTCGACCTGCAAGACAGCGCCGTTAAGATTTTTGCCTTCTCGCCCGGTTTCACCCAAACCGACATGGTGCGGGACATCTACGCCAACAAAGTGTTCCGACAGGCCGCGCTGACCCCCGACGAAGGCCAACCGCCTGAGCGTCCGGCCAAGGTGTTGACCTGGCTGGCGCGCGAGGCGCCCGACGACCTCGCCGGTCAGCATGTCCACGTACAATTCAACGATATCAGCCGCCGCGCCGGCCTGGAGAGCTGACGCTCTATCCGGCAACGTCCTTCGACGGGGCAACGTCTGCGGTGCGCCGGTAGAGCAGCACGGCAACGATCAACGCCACCGCCATGGCGGCGAACATCGCCTGGTAAGCCTCTGGCGGGCTGCGGCCGGCGGCGTCGGCGGGAAATGCGTTGACGATGGCGCCGCTCACCACCTGCACGACAAAGACCCCACCCCAGATGAATAAATTTATCGCCGTGATCGCCCGGCCGGTGTGGCTATCGGGAAACAGAGCGCGGGCATGGGCGAAGATCGGCGCTGTGAAGGCCGACGATAGACCGAGCAAAATCAGTAATCCGGATACAACCACCACCGAGTTGCTGTCGTTCACCGTCAGCAACACAAACATCGACGCCATGCCGATCGCGCCAGCGCTGACCACACCCCGGCGGGTGTCGAACAGCCGGTCGAGCGGCCCGAAGATCAGTGCTGAGACCAACCACGCCGCCGACAGGCCGAGGATGACGTTGCCGCGGTCGACCAGATCGAGGCGGAATACATCGTTGAGATAGGGGCCCGTCCACAACGCGCGCGTGGACAAAAAGGACCCCACGGAAATCGCCGCCACCGCCGCCAAACCGTAGAGCCGCCGGTCGCCGAGGATATCGATCAAACCCCTGACCGTCTCGCCGAGGGTCTCCGGCGCCGACGGGGCCGCTGGTGCGCTGTCCGGCGGACGGTCACGTGCGACCAGCCAGACAATGCCCGCCAACGCCAAGGCGCCAAAGCCGACGAGCCCCAGCGTGTCCCGCCAACCGATAACCGCGCTCGCCCAAGCAAAGGGGGTCGCCGACAACAGCAAGCCCGTGCCACTTACTGCCACAGCAATCGAACTCGCCGTTGCCAGGCGATCGCGCGGCACCCAGCGAGACAACATGACGATCAAGCCCATATAAACTGGCGCGATACCGCAGCCGGCAACGAACAGCGCAATCGTCAGAAAAAGCGGGCTTTGCGCCATCGAAATACCCAGCGTTCCCGTCGCCGAAATCAGCAGAAAGGCTGAAATCGTGCGGCGGGGGCCGAACCGGTCGAGCAGCACCCCGACCGGGAGTTGCATCAGCGCCGAGCCGAGAAACAACGCCGCCGGCAGGCTGCTGAGCGCCGCCGCCGATAAGTCCAGCTCGCTGCGCAGATCCGGCGCAATGACCGCCGGCGCCGAGCGCAGAAATTGGCTCAGCATGAACGCTAATCCGAGCGGGGGCGCCATCGCCGCGATGAGGACCCAGCGGGCGCGCTCAGCACCGTTGGCTGAGGGGGTTACCGGTTCTGTCATGAACTCTTAAAGAATAGCTGGCGGAATCTGGCTTCTGGAGCCGATCTTAGCCCATTTCGGTCTCCAAGGATCACGCGATCTGCCCAATAAGTGAGAGTCGTCTATACCGCTCATTAAGTTCGAGGGCGTACATAAGGCAGTTAACCAAAAGCTCGAACCCCGGCCCGTCCAGCGAAGATGAACGAACCGTTTACACTGTCGGACTACATCGATCACCATCCCGGCCTCGCGATCGATGGCCGAGATATGGAAGCCGTACAGCGGGCCTACGACCTGATCGCGGAAGACGCGCAGGCACCCGAAAAACCCGCCGAAGCGGCCCCGGCCGCGCCGCTCGAAAGCCGGCCGATCAAGGAAGATCTCGAGAACACCATCTATTTTCTCGCCCGCGCCGCGCAAATCTACGATGAGGGTACTGGCAACCACACACGCCGGGTAAACGAGTACAGCTACTTCCTCGCCCAAACCTTGGGCATGGATCAGGCATTCTGCGACGAAATTCAGTATTCAGCCCAATTCCACGATCTCGGCAAGATAAGTGTCGATCCGGTCGTGCTCGCCAAGGCGGGGCCGCTGTCCGAGTTGGAACGGCAGGAAATGGACAATCACACGGTCTACGGCCACCGGATCCTTAGCCAATCGCCGCAATTGGCGATGGCGGCAGATATCGCGTTGAACCACCATGAGAAATGGGACGGTACCGGCTATCCCAACGCGTTGCGCGGCGAGGAAATCCCGCTCTCCGCCCGGATCACCCAAATCGCCGATATCTACGATGCCCTGCGTATGGCGCGGCCTTACAAGCCAGCCTTCACGCATGAAATGGCGCACAGCATTATTACAACCGGCGATTCCCGCATCGATTCGGCTGGTCATTTCGACCCCACGCTGGTCGAAGCGTTCAGCGATATTCACGCAGACTTCGACCGGATCTGGCGCGAACTGTCGGACGGCTAGGCACCCGCTCCCAGTCTCGCGCTCCAGCCGCGGCATTCGCCGCCCACCCCCACAATCTTTCCAACTATGCCGCTGAAATCTGGCCCTGAGGGACCGTTCGGTCTAATTTGCCGCGTCAATTGCGTGAGAAAAAGCACGAGATACGGTGACAATGGCCAAGCAGACTAATCCGACGAAGATCGCGGCGCTCGCCAAGCGATTACGAACGGCGAGCGAGACCGGCAAAGGATGTAAGCCACTACGCAACGACCTGCCCGATGTCGACCTCGATGCCGCATATGCCGTACAGGAGGCTAACACCAAGCACTGGCTGAAAAAGGGCCGGCGCCCGGTCGGCCGCAAGATCGGTCTCACCTCGAAGGTGGTGCAAACGCAACTGGGCGTCGATCAGCCGGATTTCGGCATGCTGTTCGCCGATATGGCCGTGCCGGATGGCGAGGAAATCAGCGCAGAATCGGTGATGCAGCCGAAAATCGAAGGCGAGGTGGCGTTCGTGCTCGAGCGCGATTTGGCCGTCGAGGACCCGACCATTGCCGACGTCACCAATGCCATCGGCTACGCCACCGCAGCGATCGAAGTGGTTGGCAGCCGGATCGCCAACTGGGATATCAACATCGTCGATACCATCGCCGATAACGCGTCGTCGGGGCTGTTCGTGCTCGGTAACGAGCGCCACGCCCTTGCCGATTTCGACAGCCGGCTTTGCGGCATGGTGGTCGATCATCGCGGCGAACCGGTGAGCGTCGGCGCCGGCGCAGCTTGCCTCGGTAATCCGTTGAACGCGGTAATTTGGCTGGCTCGCGAAATGGTCGAGCGAGGCCGGCCGCTCGCCGCCGGCGACATCATCATGTCGGGTGCCCTGGGACCGATGGTGCCGGTGGCCCCCGGCGAGGTTTATGAAGTGCGGATTTCGGGGCTGGGTTCCGTCCGCGCCGCTTTTGCTTAGGGTCGGGAGTAAGTCATGGCGAAAGCCGCAACCGCACAGATCAACACGCTAGCCAAGGCCGTCGACGAGGCGACCCGCTCGGCCAAGGCGATCACCCAACTTTCCAACCGGCGCGGGGTCAAGCTATCGCTTGCCGACGCCTATCGCGTACAGGCCGCCTCGATTGCCCGCCGGCGACGGCGTGGCGAACGGCGCTCCGGGGTCAAGATGGGCTTCACCAGCCGCGCCAAAGCGGCGCAAATGGGCGTGTCCGACCTGATCTACGGGCGGTTGACCGAGGCCATGCTGGTCGCCGACGGCGGAGCGCTCTCGCTGGCAGACTACATTCACCCCCGTGTCGAGCCGGAAATCGCATTTCTGTTGAAGTCGCCCATGTCCGGCCATCTAAGCCCGGCGGAAGCGATGACCCACGTGGAGGCTGTGGCCCCCGCTTTGGAAATCATCGATTCGCGCTACAAGGATTTTAAATTCTCACTCTCCGACGTGGTCGCCGACAACTGCTCGTCGGCGGCTTATGTGGTGGGGCCGTGGAACCGGCCCGACGGGGATATCTCGAACCTCGGCATGGTGCTGGCGTTTAACGGACGGCCGGTGGAAATTGGCTCGTCTGCGGCAATCCTCGGACACCCGGCGCGCTCGCTGGCCGACGCGGCCCGGTTTGCGGCCGAGACCGGCGACACGCTCGAAGCCGGCTTTGTTGTCCTGGCCGGCGGCGCGACCGCCGCCGTTGCGCTAGAGGCGGATACAGCGGTGCGGCTCGATGTCGAACGCTTGGGGTCGGTCGGGTTCTCCGTCGAGACCTAACGAGTGTGCGCTAGCCCCGCAATTCGCGGGGTAATTTGAAAATTCCCGAGCACCGCGCCACCGGCGCCCCATCGGCGGTGACCACGCCTTCGACGAAATTCATCGAGTGGGTACGGTTCACCAAACTGGCTTGGCACTCCACCCACTGGCCCGTCGTGATGGGAGCGATAAAGTCGGTCTCCAGGTGGATGGTCGGCGCGATACCTTTTCGTTTGATCTGAAACAGCGCCGATTGCGCCATCGAGACATCGACGAAGCTGGCCAGCCAACCACCATGGACAACCTCGTTCGGATTCAAATGACGCGCATCTGCGCGAAAGGCGAAGGTGATCTTGCCGTTCCGAATACGCTGAAACAGAGGGCCGTTGCGCTCGGTGAAGTTACTGAACAGCGGGAACGGCTCGTAACCCTTTGGCAGCTTGATCTTCCTTTTGATGTCGTATTCCAGATGATCGAGCCGGTCGGCCCCCCAATAGGTTTCACCGTCGCAAACCATGAAGGGGGCGCCGAACATGCCGTCAGCAATGGCCCGCTTGAAATTGTCGGCCAACGCTTTCTTGGCCTGTTTGTCGTCCTCTGCCGCCTTGATGTCGTCAATGCCGATATCGACGCCGTATGTCTTGCAAGCGCTCGCCAACTGCCGGGCGGTGCGCACTTCCTTGCCAAGGCCGAAGTAACGGTCGTCGACCGCCAGGGCGAAGCGCTTGGCGAGCGCAGGGTCTTTCCGCTTCAGGCGCAAGAACGCTAGGCGATGCAAACTCGCGCCATAGGGCGGCACCTCGGGCGGGAAATTCACCGGCAACCCGTTCATGCGGCACAACCGGGGAAAGTCTTTCTGGTTGTGCGCGAACTTCGCCGGCTGATCGCGCGGCGACGTGGCGTTGTGATGAGCCAATATGTCCGGCAATACCACCACATTCCAGTCGACCTCGCGGCCGTAGCGCGCAGCCACCGTATCGACCCGGTTCATGGCGACATAAGAATAGGCGGAGACGAAATCGAAATAAAAACGCACTTTGTCCGGCATGTTACGCTCCTGTCCGGGCGACGCCGAGCTTACGCAGATTGGATTCGCGGCGTACCAGCCACCAGCCATATTGCTCGGGCCAGTCGGAGAAGTCCCGGTGATATCCCAACTGATAGGCCGCGTGACGCGGCCAATAAGGATTGAACAGCGCCTCACGCGCGATGCCGATGAGGTCAGCGCGCCCTTCCTGCACGATCGAGTCTGCGTGATCGGCGTCGATGATGAAGCCATGGGTCATGGTCGGGATATCCGCGTCGGCGCGTACGCGCTCGGAGAACGGCAGGCGGAATCCCATTGGGATCGCTTCCCGGCTGGTTCCCGCCGTCGCCGGGCCTCCGATACCGCCCGACGAGCAATCCATCACATCGACGCCACGCACCTTGAGCTCGCGCGCGAGGACGACCGTATCGTCCAGCTCCCAGCCGCCGTCGACGCCATCGATCGACGAGACCCGCACGAATAACGGCTTATCGTCGGGCCAGGCGGCGCGCACTTTCTCGATCGTCTCCAGCGTAAAGCGCATGCGCCCCGCTAGATCCCCGCCATAGACGTCGTTACGGCGATTGGATATGGGCGATAAGAAACTGTTGCCGAGATAGCCGTGCGCGGAGTGGATTTCCAACACCTCGAAACCGGCCTCGGCGGCGCGCCCCGCCGCATCGGCAAAATATTGCTGTACTGTATGGATCTCGTCGATCGACATTTCATGGGGTACCAGCCAGCCCTCATCGACCGGCAACGGGCTCGGCGCACCGATATCCCACGGCATGTCGCCACGGGCGATATCCGCCTCGCCCAGCGGCCCGTTACCGAACCAGGGCCGCTGCATGCTGGCCTTACGCCCGGCATGAGCGAGTTGAATACCCGGTACTGCGCCATGCGCCTTGAGGAAAGCCACGACAGGCTTGAGAGCGTCGGCATGCGCGCGCGACCAAACACCAAGATCGCCATGAGTAATGCGCGCATTTTCGGCCACCGCCGCTGCTTCGGTGAACACCAGCCCGGCGCCGCCCAGCGCGTATTGACCGAGATGGACTTGGTGCCAGTTGTCGGCGATTCCGTCGGTCGCCGAATAGGTGCACATCGGCGAGATGACGATACGGTTTTCCAGCGTGACACCGCGAATCGTAATCGGCGTAAATAGCGGCGGTGTTTCAACCTCGGTTTCGGACAAATCGTTCCCCCTTTTGTTTTTATTGAACTCTGTAGCAGCGCCAAACAACGCCGCTTAGAGCGTGCTTTTTCCCAGCGCTTTCAACAAATTAAGTAAAGTTTCATCGCGCGCTGCCGCCAGCTCGCCGATCGTTCGCCCGGCTGTCTCTTCTTCGACGCCGGCGATAATTTTTTGCTTCACTTCGTCGGTTAACTCGGGGTCGCCAAGCGCCGCCCAGCGGCGTTCCTGGCTCGCACCGAGGATGTCGAAATAGTGAGCGATGCCGCCTTCGCCGCCGCCCAAATGATAGGTCATGTGGGGTCCCATGAAGGCCCACCGCAGGCCGGGGCCACCGGCCATCGCCTTATCGATATCGGCCACGGTGGCATAACCCTCGGCCACCAAGTGAACCGCCTCACGGTAAACCGCGGCTTGCAGCCGGTTGGCCAAGTGACCGGGAATTTCGGCGCGCAACCGCACGGGGCTTTTGCCGACAGCCTCATAGAAGGCCATCGCCCGGTCAACCGCCCATGTTTCGGTTTGCTTGCCGCCGCCCACCTCGACCAATGGCATAAGATGGGGCGGGTTGAACGGATGACCCAACACGACGCGCGTCGGATGCGCCGCGCCGCCCTGAAACTCGCTCACCGGCAGCGCCGTCGAGCTCGACGAGATCACGACGTCAGCGGTCAAATGGCTGTCGATTTCCGCGATCAGCTCGGTTTTGACCGCCGCGTTCTCGGGTCCGCTTTCCTGCACGAAAGTGGCGCCGGAGAGAGCGTCGGCCATCGTCGCGCAATAAACTGCCCGGTCAAGTGCGGCATCGGCAGCAAACCCGAGTTGTTCCAAGACCGGCCACGCCCGCTCGACAAAGGCGCGGGTGCGCTCGCCAAACCCGTCAGCGGGATCCCATACCCGAACGTCGCTTCCATGGGCTAAGAAATAAGCCGTCCATGACGCACCGATGGTGCCGGCGCCGATGATGGCGACGGTTTCGTTTGTCCTATCTGCCACGGTTTAGGCGGCGTTTAGCTCAACCGACCGGGGTGCCGGCGATACCGTGGCGCAAATCTTTGCACGTGAAGAAATGAGCGTCTTCGCCAGGCAACACTTCAACGTTGTGGACGATGTTGGCCGGGATATACATGAGCTCGCCCGGGACGACTTCCCGCTCCTGGCCGTCGACGACCGCCCGCAACTTGCCTTGCAGGAGATAAATCCATTGCTCGTTGGGATGGGTGTGGGGGTCCGACGACTGGCCGGCGGGGATGGTCATGACACCGACCTGGGTGAGTTCACCCTCGACCACGGGACCGAATGTCGGCGCGTAACCGGGACCCGCGTCCAAGCCCTTTAGATTGGCGACATCGAAATAGTAGTTGCCGTTACCGCCCTTGTAGGCGCCTTCGGTTTTCGTTGCTTGCGCAGCATCATCTGGCATCGGTTCCTCCCTCTTATGTTCGTTTATCCAGCAACGTGTTAGCCGTTCACCGGATTGAAATCGTATGCGCCGAGACCTTGTACCAGCGCAAAACGGCAGGTGCTATCGCCAGTGTTCACAACCCGATGGACACGGCGCGCCGGCACCTGAAACATATCGCCCGTCGCAAGCGTCGCCAATTCTTCCGGCGACTGGGTTTCCACCGCGAACACACCCTCCCGGCAAACATACCAGTCGTTCACCTCGCTGTGGAAATGCCACGGAATCTGGGCTCCGGGGTCGAGCGTATAGAGGGTGAAGCGCATATCGTTTGATTGCGCGACCACCTCACTTTCCACCCCCGGCCGTGCTGCAGGATCGTTCGGCATATCGTCGTCTCGCAGTTTATCCGTCCAAGGCAGTTTATCGTCGGTTGGGGGCACACGTCGATTCGCGCACCTGCATCGCGAACGCCTATACTCAGAAAAACTGCACTCACCGTCACGAGGTCATGAACAATGAAATTCTACAATTGCGCCACGGCGCCCAGCCCGCGCCGCGTGCGCATGTTCATCGCCGAGAAGGGCCTCGCCAACGCTATCGAGACCATCGAGGTCAATTTGCGTGAGGCGGAACAACTCGGTGAGGCGTTCCGCGAGATCAATCCCTACTGCACGGTGCCAGTCCTCGAACTCGATGACGGCACGCGTCTGCTCAGTACGGCCGGGTGCTGCCGCTATCTCGAAGAAACCCACCCCGAGCCGCCTTTGATGGGCCGCACCGCATCGGAACGGGCCGTCGTCGCCGATATGGAATGGCGAATGGAGATCGACGGTTTTTTGGCCGCCGGCGAGGCGCTGCGTAACTATGCGAAGGGCATGAAGGATCGCGCCCTGACCGGCCCCGACAACTACGCCCAGATTTCCGAACTCGCCGAGCGCGGCCGGAAACGTACCGAACGGTTCCTGCAAACGCTCGACACTATTCTGGCAGACCGCGACTTCATTGCCGGCGATGCGTTTTCAATTGCGGATATCACGGCCTATTGCACTGTCGAATTCGCCAAATGGATCAAGATAGAAATACCCGACGATGCCGCCAATGCGCGGCGCTGGCATGAGGCCGTAGCGGCACGGCCGAGTGCATCGGTTTAGGAACGGCGGATACATCGCCGTGAGTGTGCAGGAAAGGCCGGGCGGTGACCTGATTATCCGCAACGCCCTCGTCTGGGGCACGGATACGTCGCAAGACCTCGCAATCTCCGATGGCCGTTACGTCGAAATCGGACAGGCTAATCCCGCAACCACCCGGGAAATCGATGCCGGGGGACAACTATGTATCCCCGGTTTCGTCGAACCGCACATTCATCTCGACAAGGTCTTGCTCGCCGAGAGCGTGCCGGTGAACCGCAGCGGCTCCCTGGACGAAGCCATCGATATCCTGGGCGCGCGCAAACGAAACTACGCCGTGAGCGAGATTGCCGACCGCGCCGGACGCATCGTCACGGCGGCGATAACCAACGGTGTCACCCACATGCGTACCCACATCGACGTCGATAGCGTATGTGGGCTGATCCCCTTCGAAGCTCTGCTTGAGGTGCGCGAGCAGTTTGCCGGCGTGATCGATCTACAAATCGTCGCCTTTCCCCAACAGGGAATCGTCGGCGACCCCGGTACCGAGGACCTGTTGCGGCAAGCGATGGCGCGCGGGGCCGACGCAATCGGCGGCATGCCGTTCAACGAAGCCGGCCCAGTGGAAAGCCGCGAACATATCCGCATCGTCTTCGACATCGCCAAGGAACACGACGCCGATGTCGATATGCATATCGATGAGACCGACGACCCCAACGCCCGGACCCTCGAGATGCTGTGCGAAGCGGCCATTGCAAACGGCTGGCACGGGCGTGTCACCGCCGGGCATACCTGTGCCCTGGCGGCCTATGACCCCGACTATGCCGACCGGGTGATGGACCTGGTCGCCGAAGCCCGCATCCATATGATCACCAACCCGGCGACCAATCTCATGCTGCAAGGCCGCGACGACGACCATCCCAAGCGCCGTGGGGTTACCCGAGTCAAAGAGCTGGTGGCCCGCGGGATCAACGTATCGTTCGGCCAAGACAATCTGCAGGATATGTTTTACCCATTCGGCCGCGACGATCCTTTGGAATTGGCTTTTCTGACAGCGCACGCCTCGCATATGAGCCAACCGGACGAGATCGAGGCCGTATTCGCCATGCCGACCGTCAATGCTGCCCGCATATTGGGGCTTGGCGATTACGGCATCACGCCCGGCTGCGCCGGCGACCTCGTCATCCTCGATGCTCAGTCAGCTGCCGACGCAATCACCCGCAAGCCCGACCGCAACTACGTCATTAAACGCGGCCACGTGGTTGCCGAAACGACAAGGCAGACAATTCCTCACTTTATGGTTTCGTGATCCCTTCTTTCGACAGAGCGTATCGCGCAACCGATTAGCTTTCGTTGACAGGAACCGATGAGCGTCAATCTCAATATCCACCCGATGAACCGGAAGGAACTCGAAACGGCGATCGCATGGGCCGCCGATGAAGGGTGGAATCCCGGCCTCGACGATGGCGACCCGTTTTACGGCGCCGACCCCGAAGGATTTATCGGAGCGTGGCTGGAAAATCGGCTTATCGCCTGCATTTCAGCCGTCGGCTACGGCTCCGAGTTCGGCTTCATCGGTTTCTACCTGTGCCATCCCGACTTTCGCGGCCGGGGATTTGGCTTGCAGACCTGGCATGCCGGTATGGCGCATCTCGGCGAACGCACGATCGGCCTCGATGGCGTCATCGATCAACAAGCCAACTACCGCAAGTCGGGCTTTCAACTCGCCCACCGCAATGTGCGCTATGGCGGTACGGCCGTTTGCGATGCGCCGAACGATCCGAGGCTGTGGCCAATCAACGAGGAATTGCTCGACACTGTGGCGGCCTATGACGCGTCCTTCTTTCCCGCCCCGCGCCAAACGTTCCTGCGCCAATGGACCACACCGCGGGAAACCCGCACGGGTATAGCCGTGGTCGAGAACGGTGACATCGCCGGCTACGGAGTCATTCGTCGGTGCCGCGAGGGCCGCAAGATCGGGCCCCTATTCGCGGATACCGAAAGTGGTGCCGACCTCCTGTTTCAAGCGCTGGTCGGGACGGGTGACGGCGAGCCAATCTTTATCGATCCGCCCGAGCCGAACGCGGCCGCGACCGCTTTGGCGGAGCGCTACAATTTAACGCCTGTATTCGAAACCGCGCGTATGTACCGGGGCGAAACGCCGGACCTGCCGCTCGACCGTACTTTTGGTATCACCACCTTCGAACTCGGTTGAATCGCCGATCTCCTAGTCGTCAATCGGCGTGTCGTCGCGCGGCGGCAGCGGCGGGCTGTACAGCACCAACAGCTCCAGCGGCATATCACCTGTGTTGACAATCAAATGGTCGACCTGGGGCGGAATCGTCACGGTGGTGCCGGGCCCACATGTGACCGGCGTGTCGTCGGCGAACGTCACCGCCATTTCGCCGGCGAGCACGTAGCACACCTGCGCTTCGGTTTCGTGGCGATGGCGCTCGGCGCGGCCGCCGGGCGCGATGGTACCGTGGACCATCTCGAAGGCGCCACAAAAGTCCCGGTCGACCAGACGCCGGTTGACGGTCCCCGAGTGGCCGGGCGGGCCGTATTTCGCAAAGTCGCTGAGGCTACGGATCGAGCCAGCTGCAGTCATTTCTTCGATATCCTCTCAAGAACCGCCGCTTGCGCGGCGCGGGTATCGGGGTCGCTCATGTTCAGCAACACCTGGTCCTGTTCCAGTGTACCCGTGTCAGGACCGGCGGTCAGGCGGTTGACTGATTCCTTGATCATTTGCTGCGCGACCCGGGGCTTGTCCACAATCTCGGCGGCCATTTCCAACGCAGCGGCCTGCACATCGTCGGCGACCGCTTCGCATAAGCCCCATGATTGCGCTGTTTCAGCATCTACCTTACGGGCCAACGCAGCAATCAGCTTCGCGCGTTGCGGCCCTACCAGCCGCACTAGCCTTGGCAAGGTGCCCCAGGAATAGGTAATGCCAAGCTCGACCTCGGGCGCGCGCAGCCATGCACCGCGCTGCAGGATACGAAAGTCGCAGGCCACCGCAAGCGAGATACCGCCGCCGATGCAAAAGCCCTCGATGGCCGCGATTGTGAGTTGTGGCAACGACTCCCATGCTTTGCACATTTCCAACCCAAGCCGGATATGGCGGCGCGCCTCAGCAAGCGGCATGTCTTGAGCGAACGAATCGGGTTGGGAGATGTCGTTACCGGCGGTGAAGGCTCCACCTGCCCCGGTAAGTACGACCGCGCCGATATCGGTGCGGTCGGCCAGTTTGCGTGCCGCCTGAGTGAGTGCTCGCTTCAATTCGGCGGAAAGCGCATTGCGCTTATCGGGACGGTTGAGAGTCACCACCGCCACCTCCGGCGATGGCTCCGTCACTGTCAAAACATCTGCGGGCATACCCCACCTCCCTCTCGAAGGGAGTATAGAGGTCGCCATGGCGCGTCAAAAGGCAGCCCACGAAGAGGGCGCTATCAAAAACCTTCATCTAAGGAGGTGAAAAAATGGTGCCGCCTGCTGGACTCGAACCAGCGACCCCCGCATTACGAATGCGATGCTCTACCAACTGAGCTAAGGCGGCGCCGGGACGCGTGTCGGCGCGTAGGGGCCCATCTAGGACCGGGCGCGCCGCTGGTCAAGCCCTTTACGCGTTCCGCTAGGAGACTCTAGCGTGGCGTTTGGCCGGTTCGGCGGTTTCGGTCAGCCGTTCCTGGCGCTGGAGCAGCCATTCCGCGAGCTCCAGCTCGAACGCGTCGTCGATATTGACGATGGGCCGGTCGACGATCACAGCGGCGCAGTCGGCGCCAATGATCTCGCCCCGGTCGACCACAGCGTCGCGCCGCGCCCCGTAGCAAAGACCGTTGCGATGGTAGACCGCACCTGGGATCGCCTGGCGGCGGCTGAACGTCGCGCCGTTGTGCATGTGAAAGCCCAGATTGCCACCGTCTCCGATGGTGAGAGCCTTGTGCGGCGTGAAATGGGCGGGCGAGCGGGTAACAGTTGCCGCGCTGGCGTGACCGCCCGCACTCAATGCATCGACGGTCGCCACCAGATCCGCCTCGATGCGCAAGGGGCTCGTCGGCTCAAGCAGCAGGGAAAGATCGAAGCGCTGGCCATAATGCGCCTCGGCCGCGAGCCAGGCGTGGCGCCATACATCTTCCGAGGTCGCCTCATCGCCCGCGAGCTCCGGTGGGCGCACGAACGGCGCCGCGGCCCCATGACACACCGCTTCGCCGCGTATTTCGGAGTCATCGGTGGAGATAACCGTATGATCGATCCATGGCAGGGACACGGCGAGATCCACCGCGCGGCCGACCAACGACACACCGCCAACGGTTCTCATGTTCTTGCGCGACACGCCCTTGGAGCCACCGCGGGCGGGTACAACGGCAAGGACTGCGAGGTTACGACCGCCTGCTTGCCAGGTCATACCGGCTTGTCCGCCATGATCGAGAAGCTCATGGGAAACGCCGTATGCTTCCGCACCTGGTTTTCGGTGTATCGCTCATCCCATTCTATCAACTTCGGGAAGTGCTCTTCATAAAACCAGCGCGCCATCGGCTCGCGTTCTGCTTCCGGCACGTACTCCAGCGCTTGCGCCCAACAATAAGCGACGGCCGAAAACGGCCCGCCCTCCATATCGAAATCGCCCGGCTGTAGTCCGGCCTCGCCGAGCGCGCGCTGCAGACCGAACGGCGTATAGCGCAGATAGTCATCGGGCATCTGGTGCAGTTCGCGCACTAGCGGTTCGAAGATGTAGAGCCGGCCACCGGGACGCAGGATGCGCGCCATTTCGGCGAGCAGCGCGGTCTGGTCGGCGACGTGATGAACCAGGTTCGGCGCCATAACCAGGTCTGCGATCCCGGCTTCCAGCCCGGTCGCCTCGATCGGCGCCCGATGGGTGCTCGGCAGAAACAGAAACCGGGGGTCGTCGACCATCGCGCCGTTATAGGCACCACGGGTGTCGGCGCTCGCGGGGCTACAATCCACCGAGACGAAATCGCAGTGTTGAAAGAACGGCGCGACGAGACTGCAGCCGCCGTAGAGCAAGCCCCGCTCTAGCGATACAACTGTCATTTGCGGCGAGACTTCGCCGGCCAGCCGGCGTACGTCGCGCAACAGTTGGCGGAAGTGCGGCCACTTTGTCTCAACCTGAAACACGCGTTCGGCGAGGACCGCGAAGTGTCCGTCGAGTTGCGCTGGCGTGAACGGTTCCGCGCTCGTGTCGACAGCTTTGGCCGGCGCGGTCACTTACTCGTCTCCGGCGCAGTATTCGAGGCGTGCGCGGTTTTTCGGGCCTAGCGGCGGCTCGACCAGTTCGAACATGCTGAACTGGCCGTCCGGGTCCTCCAGCCAATCGTACGTCCGGCGAAAATTGGTCGCGAGGAACCGGGCGTTATTCGTGCGGCCGTCAATCAAGATCATCATGCCCGGCACGAAGGTCGGCTCCATCAACAGCAGATCGCCCGACATTACCGTGCGCTCGCGGTGCTTGAAATCGAGACCGTTGACCGCCCCGCAGACATCGCGCGGATCGGGTCCATCCACATAAACGAAGTCCGGCACCACATTGGGTATCTGGTCGTAGAAATGACAAAGCTGGCCGTTGAACGTGCCTGTATGCAATTTACTGTGGGAGGGAACAACGTGGGTTTGCAGACCACAGGGAATGCGCGCCATGGCGGTCGCCAGCCAAGCTTCGCTCGCATCGACAGAGAACACCCGAAACGCATCGGCCGGCAGTAGCTCAACCTCGGCGTCGCTGGCGGCAAACTCGTCGGCGTTCTTCGAGAGCGCATCGGCAATCACCAGGGTCGAATAGCCGATACCGAACTCAAGCACGGTGAAAACGCGGCGATCACGTACCAGTTGATGAAGGCGGACGAGATCGTCAATGTCGGGCTCCAGCGCCACACTGTACCCGTCGGTCACCGGCGGTTGGCTGCGCGCCACCAGTTCTTCCAGGCCCTCGTCGCGGAAATACTCCGCGGCCTCGTCTAAATCGTCTTTGTGCTCGAACGCGTTATCCATCGCGGACCTCAATAAGCCAGGCGTTTCTGGACGGTGATTTCGGCGTCGGCCAGCACGTTCGCCACCCGCTGGCCGGCGTGGCCGTCGCCAAATAATGTGGAGCGTTCATATCGGCCGTGACCGATCTGCCCGCGTATCGACGCCTCAATCGCATCGGCGTTGTAGTTGGCGTCGGTGACATTTTCGCCCCGCTCCCGCCCGTGCTGACGGGTGCCGACATTCACCGCTGGTATTCCGAGGAAGGCCCCTTCCCGCAAGGCCGAGCTGGAGTTGCCGACAATGCACGCCGCATTGTTCAACAGGCGGGCATAGTCCTCGGCGGCGAAGTTCCGATAGAAATGAACATTCGCTTCGGGGTTTTGCTCGCGGAACATGCGCAAACCTTTGGACACATCGTCAGAACCCGCGTCCACGTTGGGCCACAGCCAAACCGTCTGCATGCCGACCCGCTCGACCGCGCTGAGGGTTTCGCGAATCTGATCGAACCCGCTGCCATATTCCGTGGTGACCGGGTGTTGCAGCACGATCAGGTACGGCGCAGTCGGGTCGACGCAGGGCCCAACACCGCCACCTTTCAGCATATCCGGCAGTAGGCTCAGGTCGGTATCGCGCAATAGATCGATCGCCGGACAACCCGTGAGATGAACCGCGTCAGGGTCCTCGCCCATCCGCACCACATTGTCGCGGGCCAGCTCGGTAGCGGGGAAATGCAAATGCGCCAGCTTGGTGATAGCGTGGCGAACGCTTTCGTCGATCGAACCGGTAACCTCACCCCCTTGCGTGTGGGCAAGCGGGATATTCATGTAGCTGGCGGCGATCGCCGTCGCCATGGTCTCAAAGCGGTCAGCAACCGTGAGCACGATATCGGGGCGTAGGTTCTCGAACTGGGTCGACAGTTCGATGATGCCCATGCCGGTCGACTTCGCCATCGTCGTCGGGTTTTCGCCTTCGACAATCGAGTAGACGACGGCGGACGGCTCGAACCCATCGGCCCGGATCAAGTCGACCACGTTGCCGTAGCGGTAAAGCAGCGCCGACGCGCCAACGACGAGCTGTAGTTCGAGACGGTTGTGGCGCTGCACCGCGTGCATCACCGACTTGATGCGGGCGTAGTTGGCGCGGCTGTTGACGACGATGCAGACCTTGCGCACGCCGCCATTGCCGTTCAAGTGGCGGACACCGCCTGCCATACCGTTGACCGGATTATCGAGCGGGGGCATCGAGGTCCTCCCACGTCAAGAGCCGGTCGGCAGACACCGCCTGCACGAGCTGGCGGCCGATAACGGTATCGAGCGCCGCTGCGGGTATCCCCGTCGCGGGTTTTTTGGCGGTGAGCATCCCGGCATCGATCACTGTGCCCGCCGGTAAGTCCTTTTGAGGCGCCAGGCTGCGGCCGAACATGGACCGCATCTCTGACAATTCCTCCGCCGCACCATCTTTGTCGACCGGGTGCGTTGCCATGGTGTGGAAGGCATCGCGAGCGTCGGCGACCGTGCGCAATTCTTCCACTGTCAGCGAGACCGGCACGTCGGGGCCGAACATGCGGCGCGACAGGGTGATATGAACCTCGACGATGTCCGCGCCCTGGGAGAGCGCCGCCAGCGCCGGATAGATGCTACCCGAATGATCCGATAGCCCGGCCGGGCAGCCATAGCGGTCGCGATAGTCGCCAATCATGTTGAGGCCCACGGCCTCGAGCGGCGTCGGGTAGCGGCTGGCGCACTGGAGAACCGCCAAGGGCGCGTTCGTATCCCGGATAACGTCCACCGCGCTATCGATCTCGGCAATTGTGCTCATACCGGTGGAGAGCAGAACCGGCTTACCGTCCGCACACATCGCGGCCAGGAGGGTCGGCGAGCCGACCTCGCCGGAAGCGACCTTCCACGCCGGGATGTCAAGCGAACGCAGGAGCTCGACCGCTTCGATAGAAAACGGCGAACTTAGAAAGGCTAATCCCTGTTCGCGCGCATGTTGGGCAAGGCCCGCCCACTGATCGGCGGTGAAGGCCGTACGCTGCCAGTATTCGTAGCGGCTCGAATCCTGCCGGCTAAAAGGAACGCGAAACGGTTCGTCGCGGGTCGATTCGGCCTCCGCTAGATGGGTCTGAAACTTTATCGCGTCCGCACCGGCCGCCGCAGCGGCATCGATGAAAGCATGCGCTGTCCCCAACGAACCGTCATGCGCCTGCGCCACTTCGGCAATCAGATATCCCGGCGCACCGCCACCGACCCTGCGGCCGCTGATCTCGAAGCTGCCGGTCATGCTAGCCCGCCTGTTGCAACGCCGACGGGGGCGTTGCATCGAGTTTGGCGATCACATCGTTGCCGTCGTTCAAGATGCGGTCGATTTCGGCGCGGTACGTCGCACGAAACGTGTCCATAAGCCGCGCCCGCGCATCACTATCCGCCGCCCGGTTCATGTAGTAGCCGGCGACCGGTACCATGGACCGGGCCGAGCCTCCGACCATGGTGGTAACGCCGCCGTATTTTTCGGCCGCCATTTCGAGAAAATCGCGCAGGCGACGATCGAATTGGTAGATGTCGTCGCAGCTCTCTAACTCAGCCTCGACGTGATCGCGAAGAACGGCGGCGAGCTCGCGCCAGCAGTTGGCGACCGCAGCGACATCCTGGTCGAGCAGATAAGCGCCCTTCGTATAGTGCGCGGAGCCGGTCTTGACGGTCTCGGCGATCGCGGTTTTGTCGAGCGGCGGGTTGGTCAGCTCCAAATCGCCCGGTTGCAGCGGCTGGGCACCGGCGATCATGACACCGTCGCTACAGTTGCGAACCGTCAATCCGGCAGCCGCGATAACCTGCTCGTAGGTGAGCCGGCTCCAGGAGAAATGCGCGTTGGTGAGAACTTCACCACCGAAGTTTCCCGGTGCGCGCAGCGGAAGATCGACGCCCCGCTGCGGATAGTTATCCAGCGTGTAGTAGGCCGTCTCGCCCGAGTGATGTTGCGCTGCGTCCTTCGCGCCACAGTCGCAACCGAACAAGTAGACGTCCCGAAATCCCATAATCGCCGCCAATGTCAGAGCGGCGTTGGCCGAGTAGGGCGAGGTGCCATCGACGGCATGGTGCCCTTTGCCGAACATCAGCGTCGAGCTGAGCGCCGAGCGCATGAAGAGGAACTTTTCGTCGAACAGCTCGGTGACACCCGGCTTCACGGTCGTCGAGGCCACCAGCCGAACCTCGCCGAACGTATCACCAGCCAGCCGGTCCCGGTTGCGGGCGTGAATATGGCGCAGCCGATCGACGGTCGGTTGGGTGTTTTCCTTTTCGATATGAAAGTCGGGAACGATGTCTTGCTGAAGCAACGCCTGCAGTGTCGAACCGGCGCTCACAATCACCGCCCGGTCCTGCCACTTACGGATCACATCGTAGCTCTGATCGAGCGACGGGCCCGCGCCGACGACAAAAACCGGCGCACCGATGGGCGCCCGCAGCTCACTTTCGATAAACCAGAAGTCGTGGGCGGCAACATTGGCGACGGTGTTTTCGACCATCAGTTTTTCGTCGGTGTAATAGCCCTTGAGGATCGCCGTCATACCAGCGAGATCGTGAAACTTTGCCGCGATCGCCTTGGTGACGTCGGTTTGGTAATGAACGTAGAGGTACGATCCATCGATCGCCGTCTCACCAAAACTCATCATCAACGGCTGGAGCCGCTGCAGGATGGTGGCGGGATCCCCGCCCACAACGATGTCTATCGTGGCGCCCGCGTCGGCGCATTGAGACCACACATCCTGCCAATCCAGAGCAGACATGCTGTGGCCCAGGAACTCACCGATCGGCTCGACGAGAACGACGTGCCGCGGCCCGGTGCGGGAGATCAGTTCGGGTATATGCAAACCGAGACCGATGCCCACCACCATGAGGATACCGCCATGATCGAGCGGTGGCTGGTCCAACTGGTCAGCCGCGGCGGCGTCGAGTTCAGCCGCCATCGTGCGGGTGCAGTCATCGTGCAGATCGGCCGGATTGGGCGGTTCCACGACAATACGCCGAGGCTGCGCCAAGTAAGACGCAACCTGCTCGGCAGCAAAGTCGGCCGCTGGCCGATTGTACAAACGGCCTTCCCCGACATCGATATCGGTGGCAAAACCGTTTTCGTCGAGAATCGGTCGGGTTAACTCCGTTTCAGGGTCGAGCACCACCGCCGCAACCGGAGGGTACGCTGTGGTGAAAAACAACAGGTTTTTCTGATGCAGGTTCGGTTCGGCCATGAACAGACAACGCTGTTGCTAAGGCGCGCCAACGGCGGACCTTTCGGTGCCAACCATTGAAGGCCCGCATCGGTAAAAATTTTATTAAGTTTTATCTATTCCGCTAGGAAATCAGCCGCTTTGGGCCGTTTCCGCCGGCCGGATTTCAGCAGAGGCCGGTGCAGGTACCGCAGCGCCTTCTTCGGCCTGCTGCGCAGGCTGAGAATCGGACGATTCTGGCGACAGGATTACCGTCCGATGAACGCGCGGCGGCTGCTTCCACGACAGCGTCGCGAAGGATCCACAGTGCCCACAAACCGCCGACCAGTCGTCGGCCACCGTCCCGCAACTGGCGCAAACCCAGGCTTTATCGGCCTCAGCGTCGGCCGCGCGGTCGATCCATTGCCGCGCTGCCACCTCATCCTGAGACTCGGCTTCCGCCAACTGTGCCCACAGGCGAAACACCCGGGCAGTCGGCGCAAGCGTTTCGAGCACTTCTAGCTGTTGCCTTGCCTCACCCCATAGTTTTGCCGCCACCGCCGCCTCTGCAATGGCGAACCGGCTTTCCGGATGACCGCTGTTTTCCTTGGTCAGTTGGACAATCGCGCGATAACGATCGAGCGGTTCGGTGTCGCTGAGAATATCCAGATACGCCGTCGACAATGCCGGATGGGGTGTTTCCCGCCAGGTCCGCTCCAGCACTTTGCGCGCCCGCCGCACCCTTCCGTCGTTGGCGACCAACCGCGCCAGTAAATCTGCCGCTGGCGGATGAGCGGGATCTAGGTCATGGGCTTTGCGAACCTGCTCGAATGCATCGGCCAAGGCTCCCCGTTCGAAAGCGTCGCGGGCGCGCTCGGTGAGGAGCGCCGCTTGCTGCCGGCGGCCCACGTCCGCCGGCAGGCGCTTGCGGCGTTTCGCCTCCTCGACCAGTTTCTGCGCGGCTCGCCACTGGCCCGCCTTACTATGTAGAGATACCAGCGTGTCGAGCAACCAGGGCGCACCGGGCTGCAAGGGATAGGCGCGCTGTGCATAGTCTAAGGCGCGCGCATCGTCGCCATCGCGCAGCGCCTGCAAAATGAGACCACGCAAGCCGAGAAACTCGGTCTCGGGACGCTCGACCATTTCCTCGAAACAATGGCGCGCTGTCGCTTCATCGCCGTCGAGCTGGGCGGCCTGCGCCGATAACAGCAGCGTCATCGGTGGTGATTTCAGCATCGAATCAGCCCGCCGCGCTAATTTGCGGGCCGCTGCGGCATCGCCCGCTGCCACAGCCGCGAGCCCATCCGTTAGCGCCCGATACCCCGCCGCTTCGCGCCGATGGCGGCGTGACTCAACAAACTCATGGGGCCGCCGGCGCAGCCAACGCCACCCGACATATGATGTTGCTGCCAGCACCACGACGACCAGGATCGCTAGCGCCAAAATGCCGACCGAAGTTTCGATCCGCCAGCCTTGCCAGTCGACGGAAACGGTCCCCGGCCGGTCCGCAAGCCACACGGCGAGCGCCGCAATAACGGCGACTTCGACAAAAAATATCAGGGCGCGGCGCACTATGAGCCGCCACGGCTAGCTTGTAAGCGACTGAGCGCCAACGCTTCGAGTTCACCGACCGCGGCATCGGCGTCGAGCCGTGCCCGTGCATCGCCAAGCCAGCTCGCGGCGGCTGGTTCCGTCGTGCCGCTAAGCCCATCCAACTCGGCAACGGCGCCGGCAAGCTCCCCGCCAAGCACTTTCGCCTCTGCGCGCGCAACACGGGCATGAGGTGTATCGCCTGCCACATCAGCGCCGATCCGGCGGATCGATACGGTGTCTCGCACCCGTTGAAGTGTGCGGTCCGCCCAACCGTTCGCCGCTTCTGCGCTCGCCGCAGCAGCGAGGCCGCGGGCGACACCGGGAAATGCCCGCGCGAGCGCATCGCGGGTCGGTATGCCGGTGTCCGCACGCTCTGACACCCGGGCAAGAATTACATCAACCTCGGAATCGCCGGCAGATAGGGCACGAAGAGCGACCAGCACATCGCCGTAAGACCGGCCGCTTTCCAGCGCACGCTGCAACCGGCCTGCCGCCAGCGCCAGACTGACCGCATCCACAACGGTCCGATCATCCACGGAGTTACTTTCAGCACGCGCAGACGATTGCGCACGCAACTGCGCGATTTCGTCTTGTGCTGCAGACAATGCCTGCGCCGCAGCCGCTGCATCTTTTGTGGCTTGCGCTCGGACTTGATCGAGCGCCGTCTCCGCCGCCTGCAAGCGCGCAACAATTGCGTCGATCTCGCCATCGGGAACCGCAGCGTCCTGCCGCACCTCAGCGAGCTGCGCAATCCGGGCGCGCAACTCGGCGATTTCGGTTGAAACTTGCTGCTGCAACTCTGCGCCGGCTTTTTCGTTGACGGTCGCTTCCAAGGACTGGAGGCGATCTGTCACGCCGGACAAATCAGCCGTAGGCGTCGCAACGACATTTCGGTTTGCGCCGCCGAGCAAAAACCAGCCGCCGACGCTCACCGAAACAATCAACGCAACGACCGCTACGAGAAAGGCACCACGGTTATCCACCTGCCGGCTCCGGTTGCGTTGCTGCGGCTTGGCATTCGAGCGAGGCGAGGCCACCGGCTCCGGTGGCGACGTATCTTCTCCAGATGCTTTGACGGTCTCCGGTACCGCGGTAACGTCAACGTCTGTCGACGATGAAGCGATGCTTAGGTCAACACCATGAGCCGCCGCCGCCGCCATAACATCGGCGGCGCGGTTTTGCGGAATTGTGTTGCGTTGCTTCCACCCCTGCACCGTGCTTACGGGCACGCCGAGCTTTTGCGCCATCGGCCGAATGCCGCCAAAAGCCTCAATGACGGTGGCCGTATCCGGCAAGTTAGGTTCTGTAGGTTCTGTCATAATATGGCGCTGCTACCTAGTGTACGTACGTACGAGTACACCAACGAATATAGCAGACAATAGGACGATTTTACAGCGTCGAAACGCCACATAGACATGCGTACACATGCTATTTTCCGGCGGCAAGCGTGCTGAATAACGCGGTTTGATCGGGTCTTTCGGCGGTTCGAATTTCGGCGAACGGAAGTTCCGCTATCGCGTCAGCAACCGCAGCGCTCAAACAACCAGCAAAAATCCGCCGACAACTTGGTTGCAAGCCTGCAGCAGAAATAAGCTTTGCGAAATGACGCCCGGTTCGCGGCGAATAAAACAGCACCCCATCGACAAGCTCGTCCTGCAAGGCGGACCGCGCGTTCTCCGGCAACCGGTCGACGAGCTGTGCCTGATACAACTGAACTCGGCGAACCGCAAAACCCCGATTGGTCAGATCGCTTGCCAGATCACCGGCGACGGCGCTGCCGGCGGCGTGAACAAGCGTACCCGCCTTCGGATCGAGCCGCTCACAAACCAGCGCCGCCAACGCGGAAACATCGCCGCTGGCGCTACTCACATCGGAAAATCCACTTTGCCTCGCTACATCGGCGCTCGCATCGCCAACTGCAAAGATCGAAACATCGCGTTTCGCCGTCGCACGGGCGAGCGCACGCGCGCCGTTTGCGCTGGTCACCAGTACCGCCTGCGCGTCCGACAACTCATGCCCAAGATCGCGCGCCGCACTAGGCGTTTCGCCGATCTCAATTAATGGCGCGATCACCGAATCTATGCCCCGCTGCGTCAACAGGCGTGCGGTCTCTTCCGCGTCCAATCGCGGCCGCGTCACCAAAACCCGTAGTGGTGCCGGCGCTGTCACACGAGCTCTTCGAAAAATTTCGGCCCAGCGCGGCGGCGCAACTCAGCGCCCACTTCGCTGCCAATCGCAACCGCATCGCTGCTACTTCCGGTTTGCCGAAAACGCTGCAACCCGGTTCCATCGGGCCACACCAGTAGTCCATCGAGGGTGAGCCGGCCCCCCTCCAGTGTGGCAAGGCCGCCGATTGGCGTGCGGCAGGTCCCGTCGAGCGCCGCCAGCATCGCCCGTTCGGCAGTAACGCAAGTGGCCGTGGGTTCATCGTTTAAGGGCCTCAACAACTCCGCTGTCCGCCCGTCGTTCGCGCGGCGTTCGATACCGACCGCCCCTTGAGCAACGGCCGGCAGGAACGTCTCGGGTTCGAGGACCGCGCCAATGGCATCGGCGCGGCCGAGGCGATTGAGACCGGCAACAGCCAACAGAGTGGCGTCGACCTCTCCCGCCGCGAGCTTATCGAGCCGCGTGCCCACGTTGCCGCGCAGCATCGTAATCTCCAGGTCCGGGCGCGCCGCAAGCAACTGAGCACCGCGGCGCAACGAGGCCGTTCCGACGCGCGCCTGCGACGGCAGCGCTTCGATCGACATCGCCCCCAGCAATGTGTCGCGGGGATCTTCGCGCAACAGAAAACAATCGACCACCAAGCCCTCCGGCAGCCATGTCTCAACATCCTTCATAGAGTGAACGGCGATGTCGATCGCGTCGTCGAGCAACGCCTGCTCGATCTCTTTGGTGAAAAGCCCCTTGCCGCCGAGGTCAGCCAGCGGCCGGTCGGTGACCTGATCGCCGGTCGTCTTGATAATGCAGAACTCGGGGGCGGGGATTTCCGGATGCGTCCGAGTGAGCAAATCGTGCACCTGGTTGGCCTGCGCCAACGCCAGCGGGCTGCCACGTGTGCCGATGCGGAGGGGTTGCGAAGCCATGGCGAGGTCATAGCCCCAGACGCCTCCGATGAAAAGGCAACAAACTGCGGCACGATCATCGATGCTTTCGCTGGCCGTGCCCTCTCGGCCGCGTTATATCGCGTCAAATGATCGTTCTGGGCATCGAGACAAGCTGCGATGAGACCGCCGCTGCGGTCGTCGCCGACGACCGTACAATTCTGTCGAACGTCGTGCTGAGCCAGCTCGACGAACACCGGCCCTATGGCGGGGTGGTGCCTGAGATCGCCGCGCGCGCCCACCTCGACCATTTGGACGGAATTATCCGGCAAGCGCTAAAAGAGGCGAATACCGGACTCGACGCGCTCGACGGAATCGCCGCAACCGGCGGCCCGGGGTTGATCGGCGGCGTGATGGTCGGCGTGATGACAGCCAAGGCAATCGCCGCCGTGCACAACATACCGTTTCTCGCCATCAACCATCTGGAAGGCCACGCGCTGACGGCCCGCCTGACCGACGCGCCGGAATTTCCCTATCTCCTTTTGCTGGTATCGGGCGGTCACTGCCAGCTGCTGACGGTCGAGGCAGTTGGCAGCTATGTCCGTTTGGGCGGGACCATCGACGACGCCATCGGAGAAGCCTTCGATAAAACCGCGAAATTACTCGGCCTCGGCTACCCTGGCGGGCCGGCACTGGAAGCAGCCGCGCTAACCGGTGATGCCAGCCGTTTCAAACTTCCGCGCCCCCTCGCCGGCCGGCCCGGCTGTGACTTTTCGTTTTCGGGACTGAAGACAGCGGTTCGCCATGCCGCCGTCGGTTTACCGGCCGATACCCTATCCGCAACCGACGCTGCCGACCTCGCCGCCGCTTTCCAGACCGCAGTCGGCGATGTGCTGGTCGACCGGTGCGGCCACGCGCTCGAAACATTCGAGCAAAGATATCCGGACGCGGCACGGGTGCTGGTGGTCGCCGGTGGCGTCGCCGCCAACCGTCATCTACGCGATTGTCTGGGCGAACTTTGCACCCAGCATGGATTCCGGTTGATCGCACCACCGCTCGAGCTCTGTACCGACAACGCCGCAATGATCGCGTGGGCCGGCATCGAGCGCCTACGCGACGGTAAGGCCGACGGTCTCGACTTTGCACCACGGCCACGATGGCCGCTCGACGACGGCATTGAGACGACACCGTAACGCCGACTTGCACTAGGCATGTCAGTGCGGCCATATAAAGAACCGCGAGAGCAGGCAACCATAGGTCAAAAAGCATCAACGCAATGGCGGAGACACCCAAGCCAAGTGCCACGGTCGACATTCGCCCGCTGTTCGCGACGCCGATCGCTATTGCCACCCTGCCCAACGCCGAAAAACTCAATGACGCCTTGCGGGCGACTGTCCTCACCCGCGCAGAAACACATCCCTCGACCGCACATTCGAATCTCGGGGGCTGGCAGTCGACATGGGACATCGCCGACTGGGGTGGCGAGGAGGTTCGCGCGATTCTTGCCTTTGCGCGCCAATTCGCCGACAGGCTAACCGCCGACCGGCAGGGCAAACCCGCGCCTCAGAATTGGCAGATGAACGCGTGGGCCAACGTCAACCGGCTGGGCCACGGGAACGAATTCCACACGCATCCGGGTAGCGTTTGGTCGGCTTCGTACTACGTGGATGATGGCGGCATTGCCGACGACCCCTCACTCGGCGGACAATTCGAGATACAAGATCCGCGCGGCGTCGCACCGGCGATGTTTCGCCCCGACCTCGTCCCCAACGTTCCCGGTGGTGCGTCAATCGGCGCGAGCGAAGTCATCAGCCCGGCCGCGGGAACCATGATCATGTTTCCATCTTGGCTGTCGCACGCGGTACGGCCCTACACGGGCGATAGCGTGCGCATATCGATCGCAATGAATTTGAGCTGAGGAAACCATGCAGCACATTGGAATCATCGGTGCGGGTGCCTGGGGCACCTCGCTGGCAACCGTCGCGCGCCGGGCAAATCGCGAAGTTATTATTCGCGCCCACGAGCGGGAGGTGGTTGACGCCATCAACACCAGGCACGCCAACCCCGACTACCTGCCCGACATCCGGCTCGATCCGGCGATATATGCTACCGACGACTTCGCTGAAGCCGCCAGTGCCGATGCGGTACTGCTGGCGACACCGGCCCAGTTCGTCCGCGCGGCGGTCACCGAAATTACCCCGCACCTGTCCAAGGGCACACCGCTGGTTATCTGCGCCAAAGGCATCGAACAAGCGACCGGAAAACTGCTCAGCGAAGCCGTCTCCGAGGTCGCCCCGAAAGTAACGACGGCAGTCCTATCGGGCCCAACTTTTGCTGGCGAAGTCGCGCGCGGCCTGCCAACAGCAGTGACGCTCGCCTGCGACAATCTGGATATGGCAAATGCGCTCGTTGAAGCCCTCGGCACGCCGACCTTTCGGCCCTACGCGGCGCGCGATGTCGTCGGCGCACAGATCGGCGGTGCGGTGAAAAACGTCATCGCCATCGCCTGCGGGATTGTCGACGGGCGCGGGCTGGGACAAAACGCCCGTGCCGCGACGATCGCCCGCGGGTTGGCCGAGATGGCCCGGTTCGGCGATGCCCTGAAAGTCGATCCGCGTACACTCATGGGGCTCTCCGGTTTGGGCGACCTGACACTCACCTGCACATCGGAATCGTCGCGCAACTACACGGTGGGCAAGGCGCTTGGCGAGGGCGCGACCCCCGACGACGTGAAGATCGGCCGCCGCTCCGTCGCGGAAGGCGTATTTACGGCCCCGGCCGTGCTCACACGCGCCAAAGCGCTCGGGGTCGAACTGCCGATTTGCGCGGCCATCGATACGATCTTGCACGACAACGCGGATATCGACGTCACGATCGCCGACGTGCTCGCCCGCCCCTTTAAATCGGAACTCTAACCGCGCGACCCCACCTAGCCGCGCCGAACGAAGCAATATTAGGAGCGTAAAGAAGATGGCTTACTGGCTCTTCAAAACCGAACCCGGTACCTGGTCTTGGGACGACCAGGTCCGGGACAAAACCACCTTTTGGGACGGCGTTCGCAACCATCAGGCCAACAACAACATGAAGGCGATGAAGAACGGCGATCTCGGCTTCTTCTACCATTCGGTCAACGAGAAGCAGGTTGTCGGCATCGTCGAAGTCGTGCGCGAACACTACCCCGATCACACCGATGAAAGCGGCCGCTTCGGCATGGTCGATATCAAGGCGGTCAAGCCTGTGGAAACGCCGGTGACCCTCGCCGATGTCAAATCCAATCCCAAGCTCGCTGATATGGTGCTAGTCAACAATTCGCGCCTATCGGTCCAGCCGGTTACGGCGGCCGAATGGAAAGAAGTCTGCCGCATGGCGGGCGTCGATCCTTGAGCGACGATTTTGAAAAACCGGAAATGCGCGGCAACCGCCGCGTTATTTGCCATGTCGACGATATCGGCGAGGCTGGCAAAGGCCTATCGCTGCGGCGGATCGTCAAAGACGACCCCGAGCGCACCCTCGACCTTTTTCTGGTGCCCGACGGCGACGACGTGCATGGCTACTTCAATATCTGCCCCCACCAAGGCACGCCGCTCGACCTGAAACCGGATGTGTTCCTCGATATTGAGCGCAAGTACATCCAGTGCACCACGCATATGGCCAAGTTCCAAAAACATGACGGTATG
The DNA here is from genome assembly GCA_965267185.1 of Alphaproteobacteria bacterium. Lineage (GTDB taxonomy): Bacteria > Pseudomonadota > Alphaproteobacteria > UBA6615 > UBA6615. The sequence goes on from OZ253937.1 coordinate 2,898,436, forward strand.
TGCATCAAGGGCCCGTGTGTCGGATCCAAACTGATGAAGCTGCCGATCACCGTAGATGACGACGGCGCGGTTCTACTGGGAAGCTGACACCGCAACCTACACCTTCGCCGTATTGTGTGGCCGCTTGGATTTTCCGATAATGGCCGCAAAACAGCATCGTGGGATCTGAACTCTGTTTTTGAGGGACCGCGATGGCCGCCACGAGTGCCGTAAAAAGGGAGAGCACGCTCGATGTTTCGCGAAAAATTTCCAGTGACGGAAGAGTGGGCACAACGCGCCTGGGCCGACGACGCCAAATATCAGGAGATGTATCAGCGCTCGATCGACGACCCAGAGAAATTCTGGGCCGAAGAGGGCAAGCGGCTCGACTGGATCAAGCCCTATACAAAGGTCAAAGACACATCGTTCGACGCCGACGATTTGCACGTACGGTGGTACTACGACGGCGTACTAAACGCCTCGGCGAATTGCCTCGACCGGCATTTGGAGACGCGCGGCGATCAGGTGGCGATCATCTGGGAGGGCGACAACCCGGCCGACGACGACAAGATCACTTATCGCGATTTGCACGAGCGCGTGTGCCGGTTCGCCAACGGACTTAAAGCGCTCGGCGCTAAGAAGGGCGACCGGATCACTATCTACCTGCCGATGATTCCGGAGATCGCTGTTGCCATGCTGGCCTGCGCGCGCATCGGCGCGGTCCACTCGGTGGTGTTCGGCGGATTCTCACCGGAATCGATTGCCGGCCGCATCCACGATTGCGAGTCGTCGATGGTCATCACCTCCGACGAAGGCCTACGCGGCGGCCGCACCATCCCGCTCAAGGACAATGTGGATCAGGCAATCGACCGATTGACCGTCGATCATATCGATAAGGTTGTCGTGGTGAAGCGCACCGGCGCGGACATCAATTGGGTCGAGGGACGCGACGTCTGGTATCACGATCTGGTCGAAGAGCAGTCTGCCGATTGCCCGCCGGAGCCGATGGATGCCGAGGACCCGCTGTTCATCCTCTACACCTCAGGCTCGACCGGCAAACCGAAGGGCGTATTGCACACGACTGGCGGCTACATGGTCTACGCCTCGATGACGCATCAATACGTCTTCGATTACCATGACGGCGATATATACTGGTGTACCGCCGACTGCGGCTGGATCACCGGCCACAGCTATATCGTCTACGGCCCGCTCGCCAACGGCGCAACGACCCTGGTTTTCGAGGGCCTGCCCAACTACCCAGACGCCTCGCGCCATTGGCAGGTTTGCGACAAGCACGGCGTCAATATCTACTACACGGCACCGACAGCAATCCGCGCTCTGATGCGCGAAGGCGACGAGCCGGTTAAAAGGACTTCGCGCAAATCGATTCGCCTGCTCGGCACGGTGGGCGAACCAATTAACCCTGAGGCTTGGCATTGGTACCATCAGGTCGTCGGCGACGATCGCTGCCCAATCGTCGATACCTGGTGGCAGACTGAGACGGGCGGCATCTTGCTCACGCCGCTCCCCGGCGCAACTCTGCTGAAGCCGGGCTCGGCGACCCGGCCGTTCTTCGGTATCAAACCGCTCATCGTCGATAACGACGGCACGGTTTTAGAAGGGGCATGCGAAGGTATTTTGTGTATCGACGGTAGCTGGCCCGGTCAGATGCGCACCGTCTACGGCGACCATCAGCGCTTCGTCGACACCTACTTCAAGGCTTATCCCGGCCTGTTCTTTACCGGCGACGGCTGTCGCCGCGACGAGGACGGCTACTATTGGATCACCGGCCGTGTCGACGACGTTATCAACGTGTCGGGCCATCGCATGGGCACGGCGGAAGTGGAAAGCGCGTTGGTCGAACATGACGACGTGGCCGAAGCCGCCGTTGTGGGCTACCCCCACGACATCAAAGGTCAGGGCATCTATGCCTATGTCACCTTGAAAGCCGGCGTCGAGGAGACCGATGCCCTGCACGACGAGCTGATCAAGTTCGTACGCACCGAAATCGGCCCTATTGCAACGCCGGACTTGCTGCAATGGGCGCCGGCGCTGCCGAAGACGCGCTCGGGCAAGATCATGCGGCGTATTTTGCGCAAGATCGCCGCGAACGAGCACGACCAACTCGGCGACACGACGACCCTGGCCGACCCGACCGTCGTCGACCATCTGGTGGAGAACCGGCAGAACCGGTAGCTAGAGCCGATCCAACTTTCGTAAGTGGCGTAGACCTAAGGCAATTGCGCGTACGTCGGAGAGCGCGTCGTGCGCGTGACCCGGTGCGGGCAAGCCGATCATCTCCGGAACATCGGCGCTCACGATCTGCTCCTCTCGGTCGAGCAGTCGTGCAAACGGAAGGGCGATGTCGCGCCAAGAGGCGTTAGCAACCGGATTTTCGATGCCGACCAGCGCGCAGTTCTCAGCGATTACCGCATCGTCGGAACCGTTGGACCAGAAAGTCGCCCCGGCGGCAAAAGTCTTCAAGGCTTCTAGGGCCGCCGCCAATTCAGTGCCTTCGGACGCCAACCGAGCATTGGTAATTCCTGTTAACTCGACGAAGTAGTCCGAGAGCACTGGATTACGCTGAGGCTGGACCAAAACATCGAGCGCCCCGGTTTCGGCAAAGCCGTCTCCTGCGTTCAATCGGATGGCGCCGATCTGGACGATCTCACGATGTTCATCGGGCCGCGACCAACCGCGTTGAAGCGATCCCTCCCAGGAGGTGTACTCCAAATCGGCGACCACAATCGTGCCTTCGTTCGGCCAGCCAAATTTCGCAGTCGAATCGGGCTTCGCCGCGCTGTGCTTGACGCTCAGGGGCAGACTCCCAATATCTTGTTAGGTGAAAAGCTGCCGAACAGAACGCGTTTACAGGCGGTCAAAAGTCGACGCAACGCCCGTCGCGCTCCCAATCGCCGTATCGCGTCGGTTCCGGTCCCTTCGGGCCGCCGATCTCAGTTGTCTTCTTAGAGGAAACCTTGGTCGGTCCATCAGGCTTTGAATCTGCCGTATTTTTGGCGGATTTCTTTGCTGGGTTTGCCGGTGCAGGCCTATGCTCCGCAAAACCTGCCGACCGCGCTTTGGCTTGTGAAACGGACGCCTTCGGTTTGGGGTTTGATTCTTTCATGACTTTGATATGAGGCAAATTTCGACATTTGCCAAGGACTGAAAGACCAAGCATGAACGAAAGGACGATACTTGTTTAACTACGTGCGCACCGCACTTTTAATCGCCGCGCTGACTGCGCTGTTTATGGGCGTCGGGTTTCTGCTCGGTGGTGCACCCGGCATGGTCATTGCACTCGCTATCGCCAGTGTCATGAATCTGTTTGCCTGGTGGAACTCAGGCAGCATGGTACTGCGCTACTACAAGGCGCGCGAGGTCACACCGCAGACGGAGCCTGCGTTCTATCGTGTCGTCGAGGAACTCGCGACGCGCGCCGGGCTGCCGATGCCCCGGGTCTATATCATCGACAACCCGCAACCCAATGCGTTCGCCACCGGGCGCGGCCCGAACAACGCCGCCGTCGCGGCAACGACTGGGTTGTTGCAATCGCTGAATGAGCAAGAGGTCGCCGGGGTAATGGCACACGAGTTGGCGCACGTGCAAAACCGCGACACGCTGATCATGACGATCACCGCAACAATTGCCGGCGCGATCGGCATGATCGCCAACTTCGCCTTGTTTTTCGGCGGCAACCGCAACAATCCGCTGGGCATCGTTGGCGTGTTGGCGATGATGATCCTGGCACCGCTCGCCGCGTCGCTGGTGCAATTGGCGATTAGCCGAAGCCGCGAATATGAAGCCGACCGCGGTGGCGCAGAAATATGTGGCAACCCTCACTGGCTCGCCGACGCGCTGGAAAAACTTCACCGTGGCGCTGAGCGGATCGACAATCCAGCCGCCGAGGGCAATCCCGCAACCGCCCACATGTTCATCGTCAACCCGCTGCACGCCCACAGCCGCGACAAACTCTTCTCGACCCACCCCAGCATGGCCAACCGCGTCGCCCGGCTGCGGGAGATGGCGGGAGACCAGCGGGATAACCCAGCGAAATCAGATACTTGGCGGACCGGCCCCTGGTCGAATGAGCGCCAAACAAAACAATCCCAGGGCCTCCCGCGAAACCATGGTCCCTGGGAACGGTGACCGTCGCGCAATTTCAATGGGGCTTCTAACACCCAAGATGTGGACAGATTATCAACAATTATTTCCACATATTGTAGGGGCTACAGGATTTTGTAGTCTTGCCCGTGAATACTACATGATCTAGGCTTCGCCCGATTTTGGGGGCACGAGCCATTGGCTCTGTCTGGATTAATGGCCGTTCGTAAGCAGAAGGTGGACGAATATGGCGTGGACAGATGATCGCGTTGAAATGCTTCGGGAGCTTTGGTCGAAAGGGTTGAGTGCGAGCCAAATTGCGGTACAGCTCGGCGGCGTCAGCCGCAATGCCGTTATTGGCAAGGCGCACCGCCTTGGCTTGGAGAGCCGGCCGTCGCCCATCCGAGGCGGTGGCAGCGGCTCACGGAGCCGCCGCAACCGGGCGATCAGCCGAGCCATCGAAGCGCGGGCGCTGCGCGGCACCATGGCGGACGAGGAAATCGGCGGCGAGCCGGTTGTCCCGGAACCCGGCACCAAGATCGCAGACCAACCACTTGCCCCGCCGGCACGGCCGGTGAGCGACGTTAAGGAGTGCTTGTGGCCGATTGGCGATCCCGGCGAAGACGGGTTCGGCTTCTGCGGCGAAGAAACCGCGCCGGGCCGCCCCTATTGCGCCGAACATTGCTCCGTGGCGTATATCCGCAAAGACCGGACGGCCGCCTAAGGCTCCCTCGCTGTAACTTCGCTAGCGAAGCTCATCGTAGCGGCCCTAAACTGGGCCGATGAATCTGGCTGAACAAAAGAAGCAGCGCCCGCCCAACGCCCGCATCGCCGCACTCGATCTCCTCAGCGCGGTGCTCGGCCGCGCCGTTCCGCTCGACACCGCGCTCAACCAATCAGCGGAACTCGCTAAGCTGTCACCGCGCGACCGGGCCTTCGCCCGTCTCCTAGTAACAACCGTGCTGCGGCGGCGCGGCCAAATCGACACTGCACTCGACAAAAAGCTGTCCCGCCCCTTGAGCAAACGCCAGCACAAGGTACGCAACGCCCTGCGTCTCGGTGTTGCGCAACTGATGTTTCTGGGAACGCCCGCCCATGCGGCGGTCGATAGCAGCGTGGATCTCGTCCGGCGCAGCGGGCGCGCGGGCATGACTGGTCTGGTCAACGGTGTCTTGCGTGCCATCGACCGAGACGGTGCAGCAGCGCTCGAAGCAACCGCCAACGCCGAGCGGAACAATACGCCGGGTTGGTTGCAAGAGAGCTGGCGCGCGGCGTATGGCGCCGATACCGCCGACGCCATCATGGCCGCTCATGCCACCGAGCCGCCGCTCGACCTAACGCTCGCCCCCGGTGAGGACCCTGAAACTTGGGCGGGCCGTCTTGACGCCGAAATCTTGCCGACCGGGTCGCTGCGGCGGCGCGCCGGCGGGATCATCAGCGACCTGGATGGCTTCGCCAACGGTGCTTGGTGGGTGCAGGACGCCGCCGCCGCCTTGCCGGCACGGCTATTCGGCGATCTGGCCGGCCGCCGCGCGATCGACCTATGCGCCGCCCCCGGCGGAAAGACAGCCCAGCTCGCCGCCGCCGGTGCCAACGTCACCGCGGTGGACATATCGGCGGAACGGCTGCGCTTGGTCTCGGAAAATATGAAACGCCTACGGCTCGACGCGGAAATCGTGTGCGCCGACGCGACCGGCTTCGCGCCCTCTATTCCCCCCGATATTGTTCTGCTCGACGCGCCTTGTTCGTCGACCGGCACCATTCGCCGTCATCCGGATATCGCCTGGCTGAAAACGCAAGACGACGTGACGGCGGCTACCAAATTGCAGGCACACCTGCTGCGGGCAGCAACCGCCATGCTCGAGCCCGGTGGCACTTTGGTTTACGCCGTGTGCTCGCTGCAGCCCGAGGAGGGGCCGGCGCAAATCGAAGCCTTGCTGGCTGACGCGCCCGATATGGAGCGAAACCCGATAGAGCACCAGGAGGTGTCCGGACTCGAAGACCTGACGCCGCCTGCCGTTACCCCGGAAGGCGACCTGCGAACGCTACCCTGTCACTTGGCGGCATCGGGTGGCATGGATGGATTTTTTATTGCGAGGTTGCGCCGGCTGTAACGACAGCGGCAAGGAACCTTGCGGAGCAGAGTTCAAATCGGGTACCAGAGCTTATGGCTGACTCGCCGCCTCTGCGCATTGCTCCTTCGATTCTCGCCGCCGATTTTGCCAATCTCGGCGAGGAAATTCGCGCGGTCGACACCGCAGGCGCTGACTGGATCCATATAGATGTGATGGACGGTCACTTCGTACCCAATATCACGATCGGGCCAGCCGTCGTTAAAGCGCTCCGGCCGCATACGAACCTGCCTTTCGACGTTCATTTGATGATCGCCCCGGTCGATCCGCTGATCGAAGCCTTCGTAGACGCCGGCGCCGACATTATCTCGGTTCATCCCGAGGCAGGGCCTCATCTGCACCGGACCCTGCAAACCATCCGCTCGCTCGGCAAGCGCGCCGGCGTGGTGCTGAACCCGGCGACCCCAGTCGACGAGATCGACCATGTTATGGACATGATCGATCTCATTTTAGTGATGACGGTCAATCCAGGTTTCGGCGGCCAGAAATTTCTCACCAGCCAGCTCGACAAAATCCGCATCTTGCGTCAGCGCATCGACCGGCACGTCGCCGATGGCGGCGCGCCGATTGTTCTGGAGGTCGATGGCGGTGTCGATGCCGATACCGCGCCGTTGGCAATCGGCGCGGGCGCCGACACGCTGGTTGCGGGCACCGCAACGTTCCGGGGCGGCCCCGGCGCCTATGCCGACAATATCAGAGCGCTGCGCGGCCCAGCCAAGGCTGGTTCATGAGCGTTACCTTGCTGCATGACTGGCACTACAATGTCAGCAAGCTTCTCTACGCGACCCCCGTTTACCGTTACACCCTTCTCAGCCGCGCCCCCCGCGATTTGATCCGGGTGCCGCCCGACGCGTGGCCCGGCAGCGCCGACCGTGGGGCGGCCATCGTCGGCGGGGAGTTCAGTTTTTTTGGCGAAAGTGTGCGCGGCGGCTTATGGGCCTGGCGCCCCGGCGGCATGAGCGAGGCCTGGCTCGCCGAACTTCACGGCTTCGACTGGCTGCGCGACCTGCGTGCGCTCGGCGGCGATGGCGCACGGCGGCAAGCGCGGGAACTGGTCGGCGACTGGCTCATGCGGCAGTCGAATTGGCACGAAGTTGCGTGGCGGCCCGACGTGTTGGGCAGTCGCTTGTTCGCCTGGCTTGGTCAACATGATTTCTTTTGTGCCTCCGCCGATGACGAGTACCGCCGAAGCTATCTGGCAGGTTTGGTACAGCAGGCCAAACACCTGTCGCGCGTGCTGCCACGGGGCACCACCGGCGCCGGGCTGGTTCTCGCCGCCAAGGGTTTGATCGTCGCCGGCCTGTCACTGCCCGGCCATAGCACCTGGACCGCGCAGGGACTAAAGCTGCTCGAACGCGCCTGCGCACAGCAAATCCTTGCCGATGGCGGGCACATTTCGCGCAGTCCGTCGGTCCAAACTCAGATCCTGCGTCACCTCGTCGATACCCGCAGCGCCTTACTCGCGGCGCAAGAAGAGGTGCCGGCTTTTTTGATGGCGGCCATCGACCGCACGGCGCCGTTCTTGCGCATGCTCCGCCATAATGACGGCGGGCTTGCCCTGTTCAACGGCAGCAACGAGGGACACGGGTGGTTGGTCGATATGTTGCTGTCCCAGGCCGATTCCCGCGGCCGCCCTTTAACATCGGCCCCCCATTCCGGCTTCGAGCGCATCGTCGCTAACCGCACGGTCGTTCTAATGGATACGGGCGCGCCGGCGGGCGGCGCGACAAAGATCAATGCGCACGCCAGCACCCTGGCAACGGAAATCTCAGTGGGGCGCGAGCGCATATTCGTCAATTGCGGCGCCCGCCCTGGCGCGCGCGAACCATGGACACAAGTTCAAAGATCAACAGCCGCGCATTCGACGCTGGTTATCGATGACACTAATTCTTCCGATGTTCTGAACAGCGGCAGAACAGGGCGGCGGCCACAGGATGTGACGATCGAACGCAACGACGAAGACGGCAGCGTATGGCTCACAGCCTCCCATGATGGCTACGGCCCTTTGTTCGGGGTTGTCCATCAGCGGCGTCTTTATATTGACGCCAGCGGCGAGGACATCCGCGGCGAAGATCTGGTCGTCCAGGAGACTATCGGTAAGAAAAGCCCGCGGGGCTACTCTCTGAGGTTCCACCTTCACCCCAGCGTGCAGGCTTCATTGGTGCAAAATGGCGGTGCCGTTCTGCTGCGCCCCCCCAGCGGGACCGGCTGGCGGTTAAAGGCCGACGGCGGCACCGTCTCGCTCGCCGAAAGCGTCTATCTGGGCGGCAATGACGAAATCCGCCGCAGCGAACAAGTGGTCGTATCGGGCGCCTTCGATCCGCCAGATCATGAAGGCGTTATCGCCCGCGTCAAATGGGCTCTAAAGAAGGTCCCCAAGAAGGCCTAGAGCCTCGTCTTCAGCTTTCGTTACGAATCCTTAACGATAACCGGCGACCATATCCGCGACACACACCAAGGTCGGGGAATAACGCGCGTGCCGAAAGTACTAGTAACCGGCGCCGGGGGCTTTATCGGCTCCCATCTCGTTGAACGACTGGTCGCACAAGGAGCCGATGTCCGCGCTTTTGTCGAGTATAACTCGCTGGGCTCCTGGGGGTGGTTGGAACAATCTCCACCCCATATCCGCGACGCTATTGAAATTTTCTCAGGCGATATTCGCGATAGTCACGCGGTGCGCCAGGCCGTGCAGGGCTGCGAGACCGTATTTCACTTAGCCGCCCTGATCGGGATCCCGTACTCTTATCTGGCGCCTGAAAGCTACGTCGATACCAACATCACCGGCACGCTGAATATCGTTCAGGCGGCGACCGATTTAGGTGCCAGCCGGGTGGTCCACACATCGACCAGCGAAGTCTACGGAACCGCCCAACAGGTTCCGATCGACGAGGCGCACCCGCTCAACCCGCAGTCGCCTTATGCAGCCACCAAGGTCGGCGCCGACCAGATCGCCCTTTCTTACTACCGGTCGTTCGGCACACCGGTAACAATCGTTCGGCCGTTCAATACCTATGGCCCGCGTCAATCGGCCCGCGCCGTGATCCCTACCGTGATCACGCAACTCGCCGCGCAACGCCAAGCCGGCAAGCCCTGCCGGATAAAGTTGGGCGCAACCCACCCGACGCGGGACTTCACCTTTGTTGGCGATACGGCTACCGGATTTATTGCGGCCGCCGACAGCGATAGCGCGTTGGGTGAGGTCGTAAACATCGGCACCAATTTCGAGATTTCCATCGGCGACACCGCAGAACTGATCGCCGAAATCATGGACGTTTCGCTGCAAATCGAAACCGCGGATGAGCGCCTGCGCCCCGACGCCTCGGAAGTGGAGCGTCTTTGGTGCAACAATGGCAAGGCTGCCAAGCTGTTGGGATGGGCGCCTTCATATAGCGGACGCGAAGGATTTCGCCGCGGTCTGCGCGAAACCATCGACTGGTTCGAGCACGACGAGAACCAGGCTGTCTATAAGGACAGCATCTACAATGTCTAAATCGGCGCTCGCCCTCGACACCGGCGTTACCGACCCCGACGGCGACGCGTTTACCGAAGCGGTGCTGGAACGCATGGAGGCCGTACTTCCGCCGAATGCCGGTCCCTACCCGTTGCATGAACCACAAATCGACGGTGCCGCCTGGTCGTACGTAAAGGACTGCCTCGATTCCGGCTGGGTATCGTCGATCGGCGATTATGTGCGCTGGTTCGAGGAGAAGCTCGTCGAGATCACGGGCGCCGGCCATGCCATTGCTACCGTCAACGGTACGGCCGCCCTTCATATCTGCATGCTGCTCGCCGGCGTGCAACGCGACGATGAGGTGTTGGTGCCCTCACTTACCTTCGTGGCATCCGCCAACGCCGTACGGTATTGCGACGCACACCCTCACTTTGTCGATATCGAGCCGGTGAGTCTCGGCGTAGATCCGATAGCTCTTGAATCGTATCTCGAGCGTATCGCGGAGATGCGCGGCGACGTCTGCTACAATTCGGCAACCGGCCGCCCTATCCGAAGTCTTCTTGTCGTTCACTGCTTCGGCCATCCCGCACGAATGGCCGAACTCGCCGAGGTGGCGAACCGGTTCAACATCACGCTAATCGAAGATGCCGCCGAAGCTCTGGGCACCGCCGCGGGTAATCGTAGCGCCGGGTGTCACGGCAAATTGGCCGCCCTGAGTTTCAACGGCAACAAGACCGTCACCACGGGTGGCGGCGGCGCCATCCTGACCAATAATGGGGAACTGGCGCGGCAAGCTGTCCATCTGACGACAACGGCACGCATTGACGATCCGCTCGTGTGGGCGCACGACATGGTGGCGTTCAACTACCGAATGCCGAACTTGAATGCGGCGTTGGGCTGCGCCCAGTTGGAACAACTACCGGAGATGCTGGACTCCAAGCGGCAATTGGCGGCGCGTTGGCGCGAAGCGTTCGCCGGTCTCGGCGGCGTGCGGTTTGTCGACGAACCGTCATGGGGCCAAAGCAATTTCTGGCTCAACGCCTTATCACTCGACCCGCCTTATGCTTCGCGACGCCGGCAGCTCCTGTCGGCTCTCAACGACGCCGGTTACCAGTGTCGGCCTTTCTGGAAGCCCTTGCACCAGCTACCGATGTATCAAGACCAGCCTATGGCGCCGCTGCCCGTCACCGAGGACCTTGCAGCGCGGGGCTTCAATCTGCCATCGAGTGCGGGGCTGGTTTAACCCGCAAAGTCCGTCTTTATTGGTTAAAACCGGCAGAATTCCGGCCCCGTCAACCAATCGTTAGCATTTTAGGTAAATGCTGGGCCGAACGTTATGCCCAGCGCACCCAAAATCGCCAAAAACTCCGAAACGGCCCCTTCAGCGGCAGCACCGCTGAAGCTCGTCGACGCGCCGCAATCGTTACTCAAACGTTGCCTCATCGGACCCGAAACCTCGATCCATACATTGATCGAGCGATTCAGTTCCCGGGCCGAGCAAATCGGTATTGTCGTAGACGACCAACAGCGGCTACTGGGCACGGTAACCGATGGTGACCTGCGCCGCGGCATCCTACGGGGCATCACGACCGACGCCCCGGTTCGCGAAATCATGAACACCGCACCGCGAACGCTCTCAATCGATCAACCACGCAGCGATGTTGTGAGCTTCATGCGGCACGAAAAGGTGCGGCACCTGCCGATTGTCGATTTTGCGGGCCGCGCGATCGACCTGGTCACGCTCGACACCCTCCTCGGACCGACGCCGCAGCCTTACCCCGTCGTCATTATGGCGGGCGGCGAAGGCGCGCGGTTACGTCCGCTGACTGAACACACACCGAAGCCGATGCTCGATGTCGGTGGGCAGCCGATTCTTGAGACGATCATCCGGCGCTGCGCCGCTGTCGGGTTCAGCAACTTTTACGTTTCGGTGAACTACAGAGCCGACGTTATCAAGCATCACTTCGGCGACGGACGCCCCCTCGGGGTCGGCATAACTTATTTGGATGAATCGGCACCGCTGGGAACCGCCGGCCCCCTCGGCCTGCTTCCCGCAGACTTGGAGACGCCTGTTCTCGTTTTAAATGGTGATATTCTGACGAAGATGGACCCCACCCGCTTGATCGAGTTTCACCGTGATTCCGGTGCAGCGGCGACCATGGGGGTCCGCGAGTACGAGTTTCAGGTTCCTTATGGCGTGGTCGATATAGATGAGAACGAAATTCGGGGACTACGCGAAAAACCGGTTTCGCGTCAGTTCATCAACGCGGGTATCTATGTACTCGGTCAGGATGCGCTGGAGCTTTTGCCCCGAGGCGCGGCGTCAGATATGCCCGATCTATTCTCCGCGTGCCGAACGGCAGGCTTAAAGACTCTCGCTTTTCCCATTCGCGAGTACTGGGTCGATATCGGCCATATCGACGACTACCGCCGCGCCAACGAAGACTACCCAGTCATATTCTAGGCGATCAAAGCTGCCAGCGCCGAACGGTTGGCGGCAGCGCTATGTCGCGCCACATTCCTTTGATATCGGCAACCACACCATCGCCCTCGATCAGCCGGAGCAAATCGGCTGCTTCGAAACTCTCATACTCATCGTGGCGCACCGCGCCCACCACAGCGTTGTAGCCGCTAGCACCATCGAGACTGGCCAATAGCTCCGTGCCGTACTCGTCCTTCGCCTCTTCCACATCGGCATGAGGATCGTGCACATCGACACTATGGCCGAGCTCAATCAGCGCAGAGATAACGTCGATCACCTTGGAGTTGCGCAGGTCGGGAACATTTTCTTTGAACGTTAGTCCGAGGACCAGCACCCGTGCACCGGGTCGGGACATCGCCGCATCGACGCAACCGGCGACATAGGACCCGACACCATCGTTGATGCGGCGGCCGGCCAAAATGATCTCCGGATGATGTCCGGCTTCTTCGGCAGCATGCGCCAAGTAGTAAGGGTCGACGCCAATACAGTGGCCGCCAACCAGTCCCGGGCGAAACGGCAGGAAGTTCCATTTGGAGTTCGCCGCGTCGAGCACATCTTGCGCGTTAATGTTCATCTGTCCAAGGATCATGGCAACTTCGTTGACGAACGCGATGTTAATGTCGCGCTGCGCGTTCTCGATAACTTTAGCTGCCTCGGCAGTGCGAATGTCCTGCGCCCTATGAATATCACCGCCGTTTATGGCTCCATAGATCGCGGCCAGACGTTCTGCAACTTCCGGCGTCTGTCCGGCAACGATCTTGGTGATGCGATCGATTGTGTGTTCACGGTCGCCGGGATTGATGCGCTCCGGCGAGTAGCCTAAGAAAAAGTCCTTACCGCATTTAAGCCCCGACGCCTGTTCCAACGCGGGCCCGCAAATATCTTCGGTTACGCCGGGGTAGACCGTCGATTCGTAGACGACGATCGCGCCCGGCTTCAACACTTTGCCCACGGTCTCGCTCGCCGCCAGAACGGCTGTTAAGTCGGGCCGATTGTCCGCGCCAACCGGGGTCGGCACCGTGACGATCAAGACGTTGCTGCCGTCGATATCCGCCGGACTGTCAGTAAAAACGATTGTGCTTGAGGTCAGAGCGTTTTCGGGCACTTCGGCCGTACGGTCGTATCCTTGCTTCAGCTCGGCAATCCGTTCACGACTGATGTCAAATCCGATGACCGCACCGTGCTTCGCCAAAGCTATCGCCAACGGCAAACCGACATATCCAAGTCCGACGACTACAACTGGCCCTTCGCCGCTCATAATTACCTCTAAATCGTTTGGTGTGGTTCGCCGCTAAGGAACGTCAGCCACCTTAAACATAGCTCTTAGCCGAGGACGGGTTGCAAGAAAACCGTATATGCGCGTATACGCGACAAATCCCGGCTCCATCATCTACGAGTCGGGCGTAAAGAAATGCTTTATCTCCGACAGAGCGAATTGAAGGTCTCTGTCAATTTTCGATATGTAAAGACTGGCCCCATGAACCGTCTCGATCGATTGGAAGCCCATAGTGTCTACATCCTGCGCGAGGCCTATAAGCAGGCCCAGCCGCTGGCGATGCTATGGTCGATCGGCAAGGATTCAAACGTCGTTATTTGGTTGGCCCGGAAGGCTTTCTTCGGCCACGTGCCCTTTCCCGTCGTGCAGTTGGACACCGGCATGGAGCTCGACGAGGTCTATGCCTACCGCGACCGTTACGTGTCCGAGTGGGATCTCGATCTGCACGTGATCGACTGCCCGCCAGAGTCGGAAATGGACCTCGACTTGCCCCCGATGACCCGCGCCGCGGCACGCAAGAGCGCTGGTCTGCGCAATCTCCTGGACCAAGGGGCATACGCCGGCATCATCGTCGGTATTCGCCGCGACGAGGAGGCGACGCGCGCAAAAGAACGGGTGTTCAGCCCGCGCAGCGTCGACGGTGTCTGGGAATTCCGAGACCAACCGCCGGAATTCTGGGACCAGTTCATGACCCAACCACCGCCGGGGGCGCATCTGCGTATCCACCCGCTTCTGCATTGGACGGAAGTCGATGTGTGGCGCTATACGGAACGCGAAAACATCCCTGTAAATCCACTCTACTTCTCACGCGATGGTAAGCGTTACCGGTCCCTGGGCGAGAAAAACATAACCGCTCCGGTGGCCAGTGAAGCATCGACGATTGCCGACATCATCGCCGAGCTGGAAACGACGCGCACCCCCGAGCGCGCCGGACGTTTGATGGACAACGAATCGGAAGATTCATTCGAGCGGCTGCGGACGTCGGGCTATATGTAATGAACAAGGTAGCCAAGCCGACCGCACTCACAACCGACGGTCCGACGGCGAGGGAGCAACTGCGCGTCGTTATTGTCGGCCATGTCGATCATGGCAAGTCTACACTCGTGGGACGCCTGTTTCACGATACCGGTATGCTGCCGGAGGGCAAGTTCGAAGCCATCGAAGAGATGTGCCGGCGCCGCGGTATGCCGTTCGAGTGGGCGTTTCTAATGGACAGCCTCAAGGCGGAGCGCGACCAGGGCGTCACGATCGACACCTCGCAGATCTGGTTTCGCCACAATCATCGTGAATACGTGCTGATCGATGCACCGGGACATCGCGAATTCATCCGCAACATGGTGACCGGCGCCTCTAACGCCGACGCCGCCCTGCTGCTGATCGACGCCGACCACGGAATACGCAGTCAATCGCGCCATCACGGGTATTTGTTGCAGCTTCTCGGCGTCCGTCAGGTCGCCGTCGTCGTCAACAAGATGGATTTGATCGATTACGACGAGGAGCGCTTCCGCGCTATCGAACGCGAGTATCTTACTTATCTCGAAGGTCTTGATGTTTCGCCAACCTGCGTCATTCCAATCTCGGCGCGCGAGGGCGACAACATCGCGACCGCGTCCGATAGGCTCGGCTGGCATGAAGGGCCTACAGTGCTCGACGCGTTGGCACAATTCTCTCCGCCGGTGAGCGACGACGACGCTCCGCTACGCTTGCCACTACAAGATGTCTACAAATTCGACGACCGGCGGATATTTGCCGGGCGCATCGAGAGTGGCAGGCTCAGTGTTGGCGACGAGCTTCTGTTTTCGCCGAGCAACCGGACGGCACACGTAGCCTCGATCGAGGCTTGGAACAGCCCGGCGTCGACGACCGAGGCGCACGCGGGCTCTTCCGTGGGATTCACCCTAGATGAGCAGATTTTCGTCGAGCGCGGCGAGATCGCGAGTCATCTCAAAGATCCCCCCATCGAGACCGACGTGTTTCATATTCGCTTATTCTGGCTGGCGGAGCGCCCACTCCAACCAGGCGACGCGGTTACCTTAAAAATCGGCCCCGCGGCGGTACGCGCGACGATCGACCAAATCGAGCGGGTTATCGATGTGGAGGCATTGACGGACCGAGCCGCCGACCAAATAGCACGCGACGAAGTTGCCGATATCGTTGTCCGCACGACACAATTGGTGGCGGTCGACGTTCACCAACAGTTGCCGCGCACGGGCCGGGTCGTCTTTACCGACCGGCACGAGACTTTGGGTGGCGGCATTGTTTCGATGGGCCATTACCCCGACCAGAGGAAGATGGTTACGGTTCGCGCGACCAACGTTACGGCCGAGGCGCATCGTGTAACCACACCGCAGCGGGTCGAACGCAATCGGCATAGCCCCGGTGTGCTCTGGTTTACGGGGTTGTCGGGCGCCGGCAAGTCGACCCTCGCGATGGGGTTGGAACAACGTCTGTTCGATCAGGGCTATCAGGTCTATGTGCTCGATGGCGATAATGTGCGCGGCGGCCTCAATGCCAATCTGGGGTTCTCGCCAGAGGACCGGGCAGAGAATATTCGGCGGGTCGGCGAAGTGGCAGCACTACTAGCGAACGCCGGTATCATTGTGATCTCGGCCTTTATTTCCCCCTACCGCGCGGACCGGGAGCGCGCCCGCGCCGCCGCGGGCGGCGGCTTCCACGAGATCCATATTGCGGCCGACCTCGAAACCTGCGAAGCGCGCGATCCGAAGGGGTTATACAAACGCGCACGTAGCGGAGAAATTACCGACTTCACCGGCATTACCGCCCCCTACGAGGCGCCGGACCAGCCCGATTTGGTGATCGACACATCAGCAAACGACGTCGACACCTGTATCGATCAGCTCACCGCCTACGTCGCCGAAAAATTTCGCCGAACATCGTAGATCGCGGGAAACCCGAATAACCGCAGCGCGGAGACCTGATATGCGAAAGCGAGTACTGGTAACGGGTGGCGCCGGCTTCATTGGCTCGCATTTATGCGAACGGCTGTTATCGGACGGCTGCGATGTCCTTTGCGTCGACAATTTTTTTACCGGCACAAAAGAGAACATCGTCCACCTGCTCGATAACCCCTTTTTCGAGCTGCTGCGCCACGATGTTACGTTCCCGCTCTTTGTCGAGGTCGACGAAATCTACAATTTGGCCTGCCCCGCGTCACCGATCCACTACCAGCGCGACCCCGTCCAAACCACCAAGACCAGCGTCCATGGCGCAATCAATTTGTTGGGCCTGGCCAAACGCCTTGGGGCGAAGATATTGCTCGCCTCGACGAGCGAAGTGTATGGCGACCCCACCGTTCATCCGCAGACAGAGGACTATTGGGGCAATGTAAATCCAATTGGGCCACGCGCCTGCTACGACGAGAGCAAACGGTGTGCCGAGACACTTTTCTTCGACTATCACCGCCAACACAAGCTGCGCATAAAAGTCGCCCGGATTTTCAACACTTATGGACCACGCATGCACCCCAACGATGGCCGGGTCGTATCGAACTTCGTGGTTCAGGCGCTAAAAGGGGACCCGCTGACAATTTACGGGGAGGGATCGCAAACGCGGGCGTTTTGCTACGTCGACGATCTGGTAGATGGCCTTATCCGGTTGATGAACACACCAGACGATGTAACCGGGCCGATAAACATCGGTAACCCTGCCGAAATTACGATTGCCCAGCTCGCACAAACGGTGATCTCCCTGTCAGGCTCGGCATCGACATTGGTCAACGAACCCCTGCCCGCCGACGATCCGGCCCAACGCTGCCCGGATATCTCGCGCGCCCAGTCTGTCCTCAGCTGGAAACCGGCGGTATCCCTTGAAACCGGCCTGGAGCGAACAATCGCCTATTTCCAGCAGCAATAGGACTGCGACCGGGATATGCCGGGCCAAACACCGGCACCGGAAGATATAGCCCCGCACCGACAGCGGTATTAAGGTATTCCCGAATCCACCCGGAAACCCTTTATAGTTCCCTAACAACCTATTGATTTTAAAAATGTTCTCGGCGTGAACACCGTTGACAAATGATGTTCGTCAAGGTATTGCGTTCACGCTATGAACATGGGCGGGCCTGGGCACCGATGAATCCGGCGGATTCGGCTAAAGACGAACGTTACACGGACACCGATACGACCCTGCGAATTCTCGACGCGGTTGAGCAAGATAGTGCTCAATCTCAGCGCGCGCTCGCGGGCGAGGCCGAAGTCGCGCTCGGCCTGGCAAATGCCTATCTCAAGCGGTGCGTGCGCAAAGGTTGGATCAAGGTCCGCGAGGCGCCGGCTCGCCGTTTCTTTTATTACGTAACCCCGAAGGGATTCACGGAAAAGGCTCGGTTAACGGCGGAGTACCTCTCGAACTCGTTCGATATGTTCCGGACTGCGCGTGGTCAATGCGATGACCTGATGGCGCAGTGCATCGAAAAGGGTTACACGCGAATCGCCTTGGTGGGCGCGAGTGATTTTGCCGAAATAGCAGTCCTATCGGCGCTCAATGGCGAGGTGGAAATTGTCGCCGTGGTTGATGCGACCTCCAATCGGCCACGATTGGCCGGCATTCCGGTGGTGCGCAGCCTGGCCGAGGCTGAAGCAGTCGATACTGTCATCATCACCGATATACGCTCACCTCAGGCGACCTACGATGAGCTGTCTCAGATTTTACCGGACGCTTCAATCTTGACCCCGCCATTACTACGCGTCACTCGCAAGCGCCAAGACCTCGATAGAGGAGAGGCGGCAGAATGAAACGCTGGTACGTCGTCCATACGCAACAAAACGGCGAGGCGCGTGCCGTGCTCAACCTCAAGCGACAGGGGTTCGAGACCTACATGCCGCGGCATATTAAGCAACGCCGCCATGCCCGACGCACCGAACGCGTGCCGCGGCCGTTGTTTCCCCGTTACATTTTTGTACGCCTGGATTTGGATCAGGACCGCTGGCGATCCGTTTACGGCACCTTCGGCGTAAGCCACTTGATCAGTCACGGGAACGAACCCGTACCAGTGCCCGAGGGTATCGTTGAGGACATCCGTGCTCACGAAAACAGTGACGGATTTGTCGAACTCGATTTGCCGGAGTTCGAGTCCGGCCAAAAAGTCGAGGTCGTCGAGGGGCCGATGACGATGCACACCGGCCTGTTTCAACATATGGCCGACAATCGCCGGGTCGTGTTGCTACTCGAACTGCTTGGCCGCTCAGTGCGCGTTACGATTCCACGAGCCGCGGTGGTCGCGGCTTGAACTCAGAGGCCCGCAGCCTTGCGGGTTGAGTATTTCAAAGTTGTAGCTCCGGTGAACATGGTTTCACCCGGACTGCGGTAGCATGGAAAAACCTCGCTTGCGCAATATCGTTGTCATCGTTCAGGCGCGCATGAGTTCCGAGCGTCTGCCCGGCAAGGTTTTGCGCGAAGTCCAAGGTAAACCATTGCTCGGCTATCTGCTGGAGCGCCTTGGGCATACCCGAGAGGCCTTGCCTATCGTCGTCGCAACCTCAAATGAAACTACCGACGACGCGATTACCCGCTACTGCCAAGCACAAAACCAAAAATTCATACGTGGCCCACTCGACGATGTGGCGGGCCGCTTTCTACAAGTCTTGGACGAAACAGATGCCGAGGCTTTTGTGCGAATCAGCGCCGACAGCCCGTTAATGGATCCTGCATTGATCGACCGCGCCGTTGATCTTTTCCACGAAACAGGCGCCGATCTTGCAACGAACGTATTGCATCGCACCTTTCCGAAAGGCATGTCGGTCGAGGCCGTCGATGCGAACGCTTTCCGGCAAATGATAGAGATGGCGAATGCTGCCGACGAGCGCGAGCATGTCACCCTGTCCTTCTACCGCGATCCCACGGCATGGCACATCGTCGAGTTCACCAGCCCAGAACCGTTCGGCGAGTTGAACCTGAGCGTCGATACGGAAGCCGATCTCACGGCATTCGAAATCACTCTGGCCCACATGACGAAGCCACATTGGCACTACGGGCTCAATGACATACTGGCCCTTACCGGCGCCATGGAACCTGCCAGCGCATGAGCGATACCGAGCTACGTGTCGGTGTTATCGGCCTTGGTGTTGGCGAGGCGCATATCGCCGGCTTCGAACGGGACACAAGGTGCCGCGTTACAACGCTGTGCGATATCGACGGCGACCATCTGGCGAAGGTCGCAGCCCGGCACCCCGGGTGTCGGAGCACGCAAGATCCAGACGATATCTTCAACGATCCCGATATCGATATCGTCTCGATTGCCTCTTACGACGACGCGCATGCTGCGCAAATGTTAAAGGCGATCGATGCTGGCAAGCATATCTTCGTCGAAAAGCCGTTGTGCTTTCATGATGACGAATTTGCCGCAATCGCCGAAGCCCTCACCGGTAAGCCGGACATTCGCATCTCATCAAATTTGATCTTACGCAAATATCCCCGCTTCACCCGCCTGAAGGCGTTGATAGACGACGGCAGCCTCGGAGAAATTTACTACGCCGAAGTCGACTACAACTATGGACGCATGCATAAAATTTTGGACGGTTGGCGGGGCCAACTGCCATTTTATTCCGTCGTACATGGTGGCGGCATCCATATGATCGATTTGCTGCTGTGGCTCACGAACAGCCGCCCGGTCGAGGCGGTTGCGATGGGCACGAACCGCTCTTCGCGTAATACAGATTTTGCATTCAACGATACAGTGGCTGCCCTCCTACGCTTTGAAAACGGGATAGTAGCCAAGGTCAGCGCCAACTTCCCCTGCGTGTATCCGCACTTCCACGATGTCGTCGTGTTCGGCACCGACGCAACCTGGCGCAACGGGCAAAACGCCGCCCTGATGTATCGTAGCCGAGACCCGGAAATGCCGCCGGAATCGCTTGAAGATCCTTATCCAGGCTCGCAGAAAGGCGACCTTATTCCGTCATTCGTAGGGGCTATCCTAGACGGTGGCGCCGCCGAAGTTGAGCGTTCCGACGTGCTAGACGCTATGACGGTGTCGCTGGCGATTGAGCGTGCCGCGGCGACGGGCGTTCCGCAAACTATCTCCTACCAGTGAGTTCTGCCCCAAGATGAGTGATATCCCATTCGGCCGCCCAATGCTGGGGGCGGAAGAACGCGATGCCGTCATGGCAGCAATGAGCGATCCAATCCTCGCTCACGGCCCGCGGGGCCGCCAGTTTGAGGCCGATTTCGCAGCGTGGACCGGCGCACCCGAGGCCATCACCGTGTCGTCCTGCACCGCCGGGATGCACCTGGTTTGGTTCACGCTCGGCATCGGACCGGGCGACGAAATCATCGTACCGGCCGAAACCCACACATCAACCGCCCATGCCGTTTCTTACACGGGCGCCACGCCCGTCTTTGTCGATGCCGAACCGGAGACCGGCAACATCGACCTCGATGCCGTCGCGTCCGCCATTACGCCCCGCACGCGTGGCATCGCTGTGGTTCACTATCTGGGCATGCCCGTCGATATGAACCGGCTGATGCAGATCGCCGCCGCAAACAACCTGTTCGTTCTCGAAGACTGCGCGCTCGCCGTGGGTACTCGCCTCGACGATGTCCACGCAGGGCTGCAGGGCGATGCCGGCGTGTTCTCGTTCTACCCGGTAAAGCACATGACGACCGCCGAAGGCGGCATGGTGATCACACGCAACAACGAACTCGCGGGAAAGTTGCGCTTGCGCAAAGCGTTCGGAGTGGACCGGGCCATGCACGAGCGCAAGGTGCCGGGAATCTACGACGTGGTCGCCCTCGGCTACAATTTCCGCATGAACGAGATCCAAGCGGCGATCGGCATAGAGCAAATCAAGAAGCTCGATGGGTTTCTCAGCCAGCGCGCCGCAAATGCTAGCGTTCTTCAGGAAGGGTTAAGCGCTGTCGACGAACTCACCCTGTTCGGCCAGCCCGATGCGCGTTCCGTGTCGAGCCACTACTGTTTCAACGTTATGCTCGACGAATCACAAGCGGCGCTTAGAACCGACATGATCCAGGCATTGAACACCCGTGGCATCGGAACCAGTGTCCACTATCCAGGGCCGGTTCCGCAGATGGCGTACTACCGTGAGCAATTCGGTCACGCAGCCAACGACCACCCGGTCGCCGGTTGGATCAGCAACTGTTCTATCGCATTGCCCGTCGGTCCCCATTTAAACGAAACCCATATGAACTCGATCGTCAGCGCGGTGAAAGAGGCCGCTCGGGAGGTATTGAAATGACCCTACCCATCGCTAACCGGCGCATTGCGCTAATCGGCGGCGCCGGATTTATCGGCCACAATCTTGCGCTACGCTTGAAGGCCATCGGCGCCGATGTACACGTGATCGACAGCCTGCAGGTCAACAACTTGTACGCCTTCGGCCGTGCCCAAGATGAGCTGGTGAACCGCGAACTCTATATCGAGATCACTCAGGAACGTCTCGACCTTTTGCGTCAAGCCAACGTGCCGTTGCATCTCCAAGACGCCCGTGAATACCACGCCATGAACCAGGTGTTGAACGACCTCAAGCCTGAAGTTGTGGTTCAACTCGCCGCGGTGTCGCATGCCGGCCGTTCAAACAAGGATCCCTACAGCACCTTCGACCACAGCCTGCGCACGTTGGAAAACGCGCTCGACTTTAGCCGCGGTAACATCGAGCACTTCATCTATTTCTCCTCGTCCATGGTGTATGGCAACTTCCAGGACGACACCGTCACGGAAACGACCCCCTGCGAGCCGCTGGGCATCTATGGCGCGCTGAAATTCGCCGGCGAGAAGATGGTGATCGCGTACAATCAAGTGTTTGATCTTCCCTACACGATCGTGCGGCCGTCGGCATTGTACGGTGAGCGCTGTGTTAGCCGCCGTGTCGGTCAGGTCTTTATCGAAAACGCACTCCAAGGCGCAGATGTCACCGTTTATGGCGACGGGTCGGATGCACTCGACTTCACGTACATCGGCGACCTTGTAGACGGCATCGTAAAAGTCATCGAAAACGAAAGCGCCCGCAACGAGATTTTCAATCTTACCTACGGCAACGCGCACACAATTAGTCAGATGGCCAATGTCATCGAAACACATTTCCCCGACGTTAGAATTCGTTACGAAGACCGGGACGCGCTGATGCCTGAACGTGGCACGCTGTGCGTCGATAAGGCGCGCGAACTTATTGGCTACGACCCGCAGTGGCCGCTCGACAAAGGTTTTGTCGAGTACATCGACTGGTACAAAAACCTCTTCGAGCGGCGAAAATTGTTAACGGCTTGAGCTTCCCCCATATGAGTAATTCTACAATCCTCGGACTGAACTCCGCAGGTTTTAACACCTCATCTGCACTTGTCGTTGACGGCAAATGCGTGTTCGCCGTCGAGGAAGAGCGCCTCGTTCGGGAGAAAAGGACGCGCCGCTTTCCAACAAGCGGAATTCGTGCCGCCTTGTCACACGCTGACCTTAGTTTTGAGGATATCGATACTGTCGCGGTGGGTTGGAACCCGGCGATTAATCTCGAAGCCCATAGCGCACCTCAATCCGCGCGGGCCCGGTATCTGGGTGAAATTTTTTACAACGTCCCAAGTCACCTGATGAGCCTGGGGCCGAAGGGCCAAGAAATCGCTCTGTCGCGTCAATCGATCGAGTATGAAAACGGCCGCGAGCTATCGATTGTATATGTAAATCACCATGTAGGGCACGCGGCGAGCTTCTTTGTATCACCATTTGAGGAAGCCGCTGTCCTGACTATCGATGCCTTCGGTGAAAAAAATTGTGTGACGTTTTCTCACGGCAAAGGGAACCGCTTGGACCCGTTATGGTCTCAAGATTTTCCACACGCACTCGGCTCTTTCTATTCCTCAATGACCGACTTCTGCGGATTTGCCCCACAAAACGATGAATGGAAGCTCATGGGGGCGAGCCCCTACGGCGATCCGGACCGCTTTTACGGCCCGCTGCGCAGCCTGTTCCAGTTTGATGAGACCGCCGGCTTCAAACTCGATTTAAGCGTTTTCAACTTCCATCAATTCCACCGGCCCGGCTTTTTCAACGCCGGTCTCGAGCAATATCTCGGCATACCGGCGAACGGCCGCGATGTCCCGCTGAGCCAAGACTATTACGACGTAGCCGCGGCAGCCCAGCGCGTATTGGAGGATGTCTATTTCCATTTGCTCCGCCAGCTTCACAAACGCACCGGACTTAAGTCAGTCGTGATCGCTGGTGGCGTCGCACTCAATTGCGTCGCCAACGGTAAAGTCGCCGCCGAAACACCGTTTGAAACCCTCTTCGTGCCACCAATTCCCGATGATAGCGGCGGCAGTCTCGGCGCTGCCTATTATGTGCATTGCCACGTCAACGGTGCCGACCGCGATTTTGTTCTCGACAACAACTACCTCGGACCGGGCTTTTCCGATGACGACATCGCTGCCACGCTGGCAAAGTACAAAATTGCCCACGAACCGCTCGAAGATCCCGCTAAAACCGCCGCAGGTTTAATCGCCGATTCCAACATCATCGGATGGTTCCAGGGACGGATCGAGTTCGGTGATCGCGCGCTTGGAAACCGAAGCATTCTGGCCGACCCACGCGACCCTTCAATGAAGGACCGGGTCAATGAATTGATAAAGTACCGCGAAGCCTTTCGCCCATTTGCGCCGGCGATCCTAGATAGCCACGTCGACAGCTATTTCGAAAACGCGGCGCCCACTCCTTTCATGGAAAAGGCATTTATGATCCGTCCCGAACGCCGCGCCGAGATTCCCGCGGTTACCCATGTCGACGGAAGCGGCCGGCTTCAAACCGTCAGCAAAGCTCAAAACCCCCTGTTTCACCGGCTAATTGAAGCGTTCGCGGAGCAAACCAACGTGCCCGTGGTTCTAAATACAAGCTTCAATCTAAAGGGTGAACCGATTGTCTGTACGCCGGAAGATGCGGTGCGAACATTCTTTAGCTGCGGCCTCGATGCGCTCGTCATCGGCTCGTATCTCGTTCGAAAAACAGATTAGCCTTGCGCAAATCGGAAACGCGAGCTCGCTTGTGGCGCCAATTCACCTAGCGCCGATATGTCTTCGATCGACCAGTATATATGGCTGAACTCAGCATCGCGGTTCTGACGACCGACACGCCGCACCATCGCTACTTCCTACGTGAGCTCAATCGCCGGAAACCCCCTGGTGTATCAATCGGCCTTGTGTTGTTCGAGACTCAAGGGCTACCGGCTAGACGTCTCGCCGCTCGCCATTTCAGGAATAGTCTACCCAATTTGTGGAAGGGCCTCGCTTTAAACCCATACCTCTTCATGGGGCTCCACGCTTCTGCGATCCACCGCTACGAAACCGAACATTTCTTCCCCGACGGCGATCAGTCGCTGCCCGACGACCTACAAGTCATCACGGTCCAGTCGGTCAACCACGACATCGCCCGAGAAAAGCTCTCAACCGCCCAACCGGATATTGCGTTCGTTTATGGAACAGGATTGATCAAGCGAGACGTGTTTTCGATCCCGCGCCTCGACACCGTTAACGCTCACGGCGGGCTCCTGCCCAGCTATCGGGGATTGGATACCAACCTGTGGGCAGCGTTCGAGGGGCGTCCTGAAGACATGGCCGTCACGCTACATCGCATGGACGACGATTTCGACACCGGACCAATTTATCTCGAGCGCCGGCTTGGCCCGAAACAGGACCTAAGCCTGGTATCGCTGCGTTACCACACGACGATCTTAACCACGGGAATGTATCTCGATCTCGCCACTGCGTTTGCCGCAAAACATTGCGAGCCGAAAGCCGCAACGGGCAGGCCTTCGCGCTACTTCCGGCCAATGCCGGCAATTTTAAAGCGTCGCGCCGACCGTGCCCTGCGCACCTATGCAAGCAGCAGCGTCGTGCACTAATGCCCCAG
Organism: Alphaproteobacteria bacterium; assembly: GCA_965267185.1. GTDB lineage: Bacteria > Pseudomonadota > Alphaproteobacteria > UBA6615 > UBA6615. The sequence continues at coordinate 2,923,720 of OZ253937.1, forward strand.
AAGTCGCGCTACTCGGTATTGCTCTATCACGGTGTTCACGCCGACGACGTCGTGCTTTCGGGCCGCAATATCTTCGGTAAGCATGTCTCGCAAAGCCGATTCGCCCAGGAGATTGCTTGGTTGGCGGTCAACCGGCCGCTTGTAACGATGCGCGATATCGCCGACGCCCATCATCAACGCCGCGACTTACCCGACGGAGCGGTCGCCATTACTTTCGATGATGGTTTCCGTAACAACCATGATACGGCATGGCCGATTCTCGAGCAGTACGGGGTCCCAGCAACGATCTATATCGCGACCGGATACATCGGCACCGGACGTATGATTTGGACGGACCGGCTTGAGGCTGCCTTCCTGGAAAGCGAACGGAATCGCCTCGACGCCACGATCCAAGGGCGTCGGTTCGATTACCACCTCAATGACGAGTCCATGCGGACCTCCTCGTTTCTCGACGTTAAGGCATGGTGTAAGACGCTGCCGGCGACAGAGCTTGAAAGCGCGGTCGACGAGATTCTCGATGCGCTTGATTTCGCTCCCGTGCCTGATTCGCCGCTTTACGCGTTTGCTGATTGGGACCAAGTCCGCGCCATGGCCAAATCACCGCTCATCGATATTGGGGCGCACACAGTCGACCACGTCTCGCTCGCCAAAACACCGGAGCCCGAGATGCGCCGACAGATCGACGAGTCGCTCGCGCACGTCACCCATGAGCTCGAACGGCCGTGCGACTTATTTTCCTACCCCGAGGGAACGGAGGCGGATTACGACGACGCGGTGATCGATCACCTGCGTTCTCATGGCATCGATCACGCGCCATCGGCAATTGAAGGCGACAATGAGATCGGCACAACCGATCCATTTCACATCCGCCGCCACCTGGTCGGCATCGGGGGGCGGCCGATGCCACTTATGCAAACGAACTCGGGATAGAAATCCATGAAGCTGTTCGATAAGGACCTGAATCAGGACGTCGTTTACGTGGCGGAGATCGGCGTGAACCACGAGGGCAGCGTAGAGGCAGCCTCAGAGATGATCCGTCTTGCTGCCGATGCTGGCGCCGATGCAGTCAAATTCCAGACCTACACACCCGAGCGATACGCCTCCGCCTCAGACCCCGAACGCCTTGAGCGGGTCGGGACGTTCGCACTCGACGCAGAGGCACACCATCGACTGGCGGGCGAAGCTGCTTCGATCGGCGTTCCGATGTTCTCAAGCGCCCTGACGGAAGACGTTGTTCCCCTGCTCGACGAACTCTTCCCGGCGATCAAGATCGCGAGCGGCGACTTGACTTTCGAGCCTGTTATCCGCGCCGCAGCGCGCACCGGAAAACCTGTAATCCTTTCCACCGGCGCCGGCGCACTCGAGGAGGTTGATACAGCGGTCGGCTGGATTCGCGACGAAATCGGCGACACACCTCTCGCCGAGAGACTCGTCGTTCTTCAGTGCGTGTCAGCCTATCCTGCCTCGATCGAAACGGCGAACGTCGCCGTCGTCCGGGAACTCGCGGAGCGCTACAGGGTGCCGGCAGGGTACTCGAACCACGTCATCGGGACCGAGGCGTGCCTGGCCGCGATCGCGCTCGGCGCCACCATGATCGAGGCGCACTTCACCGACCGAAAGACCGGCCGCACCTTCCGTGATCATGAACTTTCCCTCGAGCCGGCCGAGTTCGCCGAGCTGGTCCGGCAAGGAAACTTGGTCCGGCAGGCTATCGGCGACGGCCAAAAACGAGTCCAGCCGGACGAAGCGGAGTTGCGAAATGCGATCCGGAAAGGCGTTGTCGCTGCGCGCGATTTGCCGGATGGAACGATTTTGACACGCGACGACCTCATGTTCGCACGTCCGGCACATGACATCGCCGCAGGTGACATCGACACCCTCCTCGGACGATCACTCAGCAAGCCGCTTACCTTGGGCGAAACTGTAACGAAAGCTGCGGTCGAGTAGGTCTGCCATGTGCGGTATTGCCGGATACATCGGACCGAGTCCGCCCACGCCCGACCGCATCGAAGCATGCGAGGTGCTGATGGTGCGTCGCGGACCGGACGCAAACGGCCGATACACCGGCGCCTTGGCACCAGGGCAATCGATTGTTTTGTTGCACAGCCGGCTGTCGATCATCGATCTCGAACCGCGCGCCAACCAGCCGATGCAGCGTGGCGCCCATGTCGTTGCCAATAATGGCGAGGTTTACAATTACCGTGAGCTCGGAACAGCGCTCCGGCAGGAAGGCGAAACCTTCTCAACGGCCAGCGACACAGAAGTTCTGCTCGCAGGAATCGCGCGTTGGGGCCTCGATGCGACGCTCGATCGCGCCGAGGGCATGTGGGCCTTCGCCGCTGTCGACGAAACGGCCCGCACCCTGACGTTGGTGCGTGACCGCTTTGGCGAGAAGCCCCTTTACCTGATGAAGACCGAAGACGGCCTCTATTTCGGCTCCGAGGTGAAGTTCGTCTTCGCGCTTTCGGGGCGCAGACCGGTTGCGAACCAAGACCATCTGAAGCGTTATCTGGTCAACGGATATAAGGCGCTGCACAAGGTCGACGCTACCTTTCACGAAGGTATACGCGCGCTGCCGGCAGGAACGGCATTGGAGATCGCGGCCGACGGAACAATGCGGTCGCGCCGCTACTGGTCAGCCCAGCTAAACCGCGACGAGAGTCTTTCTTTCGACGACGCGGTCACTGCGGCACGCGCGGCGCTGATCGAGGCAGTCGGGCTCCGGTTGCGCGCCGATGTGCCGCTCGCTTTTTGCCTGTCGGGTGGAGTCGATTCCAATGCGATTATCTCGATCGCACGCCGGCACTTCGATCACGATGTGCACGGCTTCACAATCCTCAATACCGACGCCCGCTATGAAGAATCAGACATTGTCGAGACGGTCGTCGACGAGCTCAGCCTACGGCACACAAATGTCGGACTTTCGACGGTTGGATTTCTCGACAAGCTGCGCAACCTCGTCCAACAGCACGACGCGCCCGTATACACATTGTCTTACTACGTGCATTGGCTACTGATGGAAGCCGTCGCCGACCATGGCTACCGGGTCTCCGTGAGCGGCACCGGCGCTGATGAATTGTTTAGTGGCTATTACGACCATCACAACGCGTATCTCTATGAAGTCAGCGGCGATGCCGCGCGCCACGAATCGGCTCATGCGGCGTGGCAGGAGTATATTGCACCGATTGTGCGGAACCCGTTCCTTCAGAACCCCAATTTGTTCATCGATACGCCCGAGTTTCGCGATCATATTTTTCTCAAAGCCGACGTCTTTTCGGATGCGCTGATCGAGCCGTGGTCGGAGCCGTTCTCCGAAACCCGCTATTGCGAGGGGTTGTTGCGCAACCGTATGTGCAACGAAATGTTCGAAGAGTCGGTACCGGTCATCCTCCATGAGGACGACCTCAACGCCATGTACTTTTCGATCGAAAACCGGTCGCCCTTCCTCGACCGGGGCCTGTTCGAGACCGCCGCGAGCATCCCTACACACCACCTGGTTCGCGACGGTTACACCAAGGCGGTACTTCGCGAGGCCGTGCGCGGGCTCACCCCTAACGCCGTGATCGAAAGCCGCCGTAAAGTCGGTTTCAATGCGCCCATCGGCGACTTATTGGATAAAGACGACCCGAAAGTCCGCGCCCAACTGCTCGACGATGGGCCGATATTCGATCTCGTGCGGCGCGATGCGCTAGAGGAGCTTCTCGACCGCGACTCGCTGCCCAACAGCGAAAGCAAGTTCCTGTTCAACATCCTATGCACGCGCCTGTTTCTCGAAGGCTTGGCCCAGCCAGCTGCCGCGCGCGCAACGGCTCATGTCGGCGGAGGAGCAGCGTGATCGTCGGCATTGTCGACTATGGCCTAAGCAATCTGACCTGCGTGCGCGCGGCAGTCGAACGGCTCGGCCACAACGCAGAAGTCGGCCGAACACCCGATGTGGTCGAAAAAGCGGACAAAGTAATTTTGCCGGGGGTGGGCGCGTTCGGCGATGCCGTTGCTAATCTTCGCGATAGTGGTGTGGCGGAAGCGCTCGACAAGCAGGTGCGCGATGACGGCAAACCATTCCTAGGTATCTGCCTGGGCGCGCAATTGATCTGCCGCGACAGCGACGAGCACGGCCACCACAAAGGTCTGGGATGGGCCGATGCTCATGTTCGCCGCCTAGCGCCGAGCGACGAATCGCTTCGGGTGCCTCACACGGGATGGGACGATGTCGGGCCTATCGGCAATGCCCCTTTATTTACCAACGTGCCAGAGGGCGGTCTTTTCTATTTCACGCACAGCCACGCCATCTATCCCGAAGACGAGACCATTGTGCTCGGCACCTGCAACTATGGCAGTTCGTTCGCTGCGGCTCTGCGCGTCGATGATAATATTTACGCCACCCAGTTCCATCCCGAGAAGAGCCAGAAGCATGGCCTCACGGTGCTTTCGAACTTCCTGGAGCATTGTTGATGCTGCGCCGGCGTGTCGTGACCGTGCTGACTTTTGTCGACGGCGTGTTGTTCCGCACCAAGCTGTTCGAGCCGGACTATCGCTATACCCTCAACTTCGTCGATGCCTGGTCGGTCGACGAGATCGTCGTGCTCGACATCACGCGCGATTCGAACGACGGCGGCGCAGCGTTCGCCGACGTGGTGCAGCGTTTCGCCAGCAACTGCTTCGTACCGGTGGCGGCTGGTGGCGGCGTGCGTTCCCTCGACGACGTCCGGCGGTACCTCGAGTTGGGCGCAGACAAAGTTGTGGTCAACACCGGCGCTCTTGAGCGGCCGGACTTGATTTCGGAGATCGCGCGCACCTACGGCAGTCAGTGCTGTGTCGTTTCAATCGATGCACGCCGCACTGGCGAGAACGAGTACGAAGTTTTCTCCCATTTCGGCCGGAACGCGACCGGCAAAGATCCTGTTGCGTGGGCTCAAGCGGCGGAAGAGCACGGTGCCGGCGAAATACTGATCACTGCCATCGAGCACGACGGTGCGTTGTCGGGTTACGACCTCGAACTCTGCCGGCGTATCGCCGACACGGTGTCGGTCCCGGTGTTGATCTGCGGCGGCGCGGGCAACTGGAAACATTTCCTGTCGGGCTTCACCGACGGTGGCGCCGACGCCGTGTGTACAACCAACATCTATCATTTCACCGAAACCAGTATTCATAGCGCCAAGACATTCTTGGCGAAAAACGGCGTAGAGGTACGGGTATAGATATGACCGACTTGGCTGCAATCGGCGGCTCCGACGTGCACGTATGTACACGGTGCCTAATGCCGTCGACCCGTCCGCGCATCGTCTTCGATGAGAATGGCGTGTGTAACGGTTGTCTAAACGCCGATCAAAAACCCCTGATCGACTGGGATGCGCGCCGCGAAGAATTTCTGCAGCTGGTTGACGAAAACCGCCCGGAGTCAGGCTACTACGACTGCATCGTGCCGTGGAGCGGCGGCAAGGATTCGAGCGCGATCGCCTGGCGCATCAAGCATGAGTACGGGCTAAATCCGCTGCTCGTGACCTTTTCACCGATGCTGCCGACCGAGGTTGGCGTGCACAATCGCGAGGTGTTGCTGCGCGCGGGCTTCGACCATTTGATGATCCGCCCCAATCAACGGGTGGCGCGCCATCTCGGACAACGCTTCTTTCGGGAGCGCGGCAACCCCAAGGTTGCGTGGGATGCCGGCGTCACCGCGACACCGATGCAAGTGGCGGTGAAGTACGGCATTCCCCTAATCTTCTATGCCGAGCACGGCGAAAGCGAGTATGGCGGCCGGGTCCTCAGCGAAGAGCACCGCAAAATTCGCGACCTCGCCGAATTTCTCGAGCATCAGGTTGGCGACGATCCGATGAATTGGGTCGATGACGTTGCCGACGAACGCGACCTGGCGCCAATGCTCTATCCCGATCTCGAAGACGTCGAGCGGGTCGGCGTGAAGGCGCTCTACTTCGCCTACTTCCACCGCTGGGACGTCTACCAAAACTATCATTTGATCGACGAGAACATAGATTTCCGCACGGCGCCGGGGGGCCGCTCCGACGGAACCTTCACAAACTACGACAGTCTCGATGACGAGTTCGATAACCTCTACTACTACATGCAGTTCATCAAGTTCGGCTTCGGCCGGACAACGAGAGACGCCTCGCGGATGATCCAACTCGGGCACATAACGCGCGAGCAAGGGCTCGATTACGTCCGCAAGTACGATGATGAGTTCCCGCACACCTACTTCGACAACGTACTCGATTATCTCGACCTTGACCGTGACGCGTTCGAGGAGATCGTCGATCTGCACCGCAACAGCGAACTTTGGGAATCGACGGGTAATGGCTGGCGCACTCGATTTGAAATCACCTAATCGCTGGGACTGATATGAGCAACACTACAGAGTTCGATTGCGACGTTTGTGGCAGCGGCGATGCCGAGGAAATCACGTGCCTGCTGAGCTATTCCGGTGGGCAGCCCATCCATGTCTGCCGCAACTGCGGCTTCGTCTATGTTCGGGCCCGGCGTTCTTTTCAGGAAATTGCCGACGACTGGTCGCACAACATATTCGGCGCCGAGCATCGCTATACGGCCCGCATCCCGGCCATCAAGGCCCGCCAAACCTTCGTTGCCGATACGATCGATACCGAGATCGGTTTGGAGGGAAAACGCGTTTGCGATATCGGCGCAGGCGAAGGCTTGTTCCTCGCGATGCTTAATGCGCCCGAGTATGGCGCGACGGTATTCGGCATTGAACCTTCGGAAGAACTGTGTGCGGGCATGACCGATATGGGCATCGCGAATTTTGCCGGGCCCATCGAATCCTACCTCGCCAGCGATACCGCCGAACCCGGCGCATTCGACATCGTCACCATTATCTGGACATTGGAAAATTGCCAGGACTGCAGGGTGATGCTCGATGCGGCAAACCAACTGCTCAAGCCCGGCGGTCATGTCGTAATCGGTACCGGCAGCCGGATCTTGGTGCCGTTCAGGAAACCGCTGCACTACTACATCGCAGACAACCCGACCGACACTCACAATTTCCGGTTCTCGGCCAGTACCCTAGAGTACCTACTTGCGGAGACCGGTTTCGCGATGAATTACGTGAACCGCTATATCGACAACGATGTCCTTTGCATGATTGCTCGAAAGGAAAGCGGGCCGGTTACCGGACACCGGCCGACTGACGACTGGCGTGAAGTGATTGCCTTTTTCGAGCGCTGGGACGCAGAAACACAAGCCCACTACGCCGACCGATGAGCGACCTTGCCCTTCTCGGCGGCGCGCCGGCAATCGCCGAGCCCTTTCAGCCCTACGCTTCAATGGGCGAAGCGGAGGAGCAAGCGGTCGTGCGCGTCGTTCGCTCGGGTTGCCTATCGGGATTTTACGGCAGTTGGGAGGAAGGCTTCCTCGGCGGGCCAGAAATCCAGGCCTTCGAGGCCGAATGGTCGGCTAAGTTCGGCGTGGCTCACACCGTCTCGGTCAACTCAGCCACTTCGGGGTTGATGGCTGCCATCGGCGCTGCCGGTGTCGGACCGGGCGACGAAGTCATCGTCCCGGCGACGACAATGTCCGCCACCGCGGCTGCGCCCCTGGTCTACGGCGGAATTCCGGTATTCGCCGAGATCGACGACGACACGTTCTGTATTGATATCGAATCGGTTCAGGCGAACCTAAGCGATCGCACGAAAGCGATCATAGCGGTCAACCTGTTCGGCCAAGCAGCGCCGCTCGGCGCCTTGCGTGCCCTGTGTGATGAACGCGGTATCCTCCTAATCGAGGACAACGCCCAGGCGCCGCTGGGCACCGAAGAGGGAGCGTTCTGCGGCACGATTGGTCATATCGGGGTGTTCAGTCTCAACTACCACAAACATATTCACTCGGGCGAAGGTGGCATGTGCACGACCGGCGACGAACACCTCGCCGAGCGTCTGCGCATGATTCGCAACCACGCCGAAGCCGTCGTCGAACCTGCCGGGATCAGAGATCTCACAAATATGCTCGGCTTCAATTTACGGATGACCGAGCTAAGCGCTGCCGTAGGACGAGTGCAACTTGCGGCAATCGATGACCATGTCGACCGCCGGGAAGCCTTCGCAAATGGCCTAAGTGAAGGCACGGCAGGGATGGCGGGCCTTAGTCCCCCCAAAGTTAGACCCGAATGCCGTCATGTTTATTACGTCTGGGCCATGCGCTGCGATGCCAACGTTTTGGGAATAACCCGTGACACCATGTTTGCCGCGCTCGAGGCCGAAGGCGTGCCGTGTTTTCCAGCCTACCTCGCGCCTCTCTATCTGTTACCCATGTTCGAGCAACGTATCGCCATTGGTGGCGAGGGCTTTCCCTTCAGTTTGAGCGACCGTCAGTACGGACCAGGCCTATGCCCCGTTGCCGAACGGCTGCACGCCCACGAGATCATCGGCATCGAGCCCTGCGCCTGGGCGTTCGATGAAGCTGACGCTGAGCGTATCGCAAGCGCGATCGCCAAGGTCCATGCCGGCCGGGACTCGTTGGCGCGTTGGCAGGCCGATACGGCAGGGAAAGTTGCGTGAACCCAGAATGAGCGCGCGCACCGTTGCCAGCATTGAGGCCCGTATGGCGTCGTCGCGCCTGCCCGGTAAAATGCTCGCCGATCTTGGCGGGGTTAGCACACTCGCGTTGATCGTGCGGCGCGTCCGCCAGGCAACCGCACTTGACGATATCGTCGTTGCGACGAGCGAAAACCCGGCGGACGACCCGCTCGCCGCCGCAGCCGAGGCGGAAGGTGTGGCCGTCTACCGCGGCAGCGAGGACGATGTGCTCGATCGCGTGGTCGAAGCGCAGCGGATGATGGCCAGCGACATCGTCGTCGAACTCTGCGGTGACTGTCCACTAATCGACCCGGCGATAATCGACCGGGCAGTCGCCCGCTATCGAGAAGGGGACTGCGACCTCGTGACAACCACCGCGCCCCAGTCCTACCCGCAAGGCATGGATGTAGAAGTGTTCGCGCGCGCCGCGTTGGAAAATGTCGCGACCACAATCGACGATCCCAAGGTGCGCGAACATGTCTCTTTGTATTTCTATGAGCACCCGGAGCGCTATCGGATTGCCAACCTCGAAGCCCCGGAGGGGCAAAGCGACCCCGATCAACGCCTGCAGCTCGATTATGAAGAGGATTTGCAGGTCTTACGCGCCGTTCACAGCGCATTAGCACCGGCCCATGGCGACACCTACAACCTGTCCGACATTCTTTCCTGGCTCGATGCAGACCCATCTGTTCGCGGACTTAACCGCCACTGCGTCGAGCGAGCGACACGATAATGGCAGCGGCGCGCACGGTGCTCGTTGGGTTCGGAATGATCGGCGCCGGGTTCGCGGCCGACCGCAAAATGGCGCGTCATTTCGCCTACGCCAGCCACGCCCAGGTCTTGCGTGACCACCCTGCCTTCGACTGGCAGGCGGTTGTGGATCCTTCGCCCAACGCGCGTGCCGCAGCGGAAGCGTGGGACATCCCCGTCGTCGTGCCACATGTTGAAGACCTGCCAACCGGTCTCCGGCCCGACGTCGCCGTGATCGCGACCAAGCCCGCGGCACGCCATCAGGCTTTGGCATCCTTGAACGGTATCAAGCTCGCTGTCCTGGAAAAACCGCTGGGGCCGGACGCCGAGGCCGCGACGAAATTACTCGAGACATGCGCCGATCGTCAGATAGGTGTGCAGGTCAATCTGTTCCGCCGTGCCGAGGCGGCGAGCCGCGCGCTCGCGAGCGGCGATCTGAAGGCGCGCGTCGGCACACCGCAAGCCATCTTTGGCGTTTACGGGAACGGACTTCGTAACAACGCCGTTCATATGATCGACTTGATTCGTATGCTGGACAGTGAAGTCATTACCGTGCGCGCCTTGGGCCCGGCACGAGAACTTGCTAACTCGCCGGTAGAAGGCGATGTGGCGCTCGCGTTCACGCTGACATTGTCCTCGGGAGTGCACGCGATGTTGCAACCGTTGGACTTCGAAAACTACAGAGAGATTGGACTCGACATTTGGGGCACCGAAGGCCGCCTTGAAATTCTCCAAGAGGGTCTGCTGATGCGCGCCTCGCCCGTTGGTTCGCATCGCGCGCTGGACGCCGGCAACGAAGTTGCCTGTGACGCGGCTGCGCAAATCGAGGGCGACTATAGCAACGCGCTCTATGCGCTCTACGACAACGCGGCGGCCTGGCTCGCCGGGGAGGCCGAACTCGTTAGCCCAGGCGCAAACGCGCTCGCCAACGAACGCATCGTAGATGCGCTTCTCGCCTCGGCAAGCCAGGGCGGAGCGGAAATTCGTCTTTCGCAATGAGCGGCATGACCATCTTCGCCTACGTTGAAGACCCGGGCGCAGCGAATTTGATGCTGGGCCTCGCCGAGGGGCTCGCTGACCATGGCTGCACGCTGGAACTCTGGGCCGCCGCCACCGCATGCGACCATCTCGCGGCGCACGGTATTACGTTTCGCGATGCGGAAAACCACCCTCCGCAGCTGGGCACAGCCGCAGCGGATCTCGTCGCAATAGGCACATCGGAGACACCAGACTCGCCTGCTTTTTCGCTGGTTTCAGAAGCGCGCCAGCTCAACCTGCCGACAGTGGGGCTCGTCGACTCGCCGGCCAGCGCCACCGCACGCTTCCGAGGCAACAGCAGCGACCCGCTCACTCACCTGCCCGACCAGCTCATCGTGAGCGACCAGGAAACAGCTGATGCGTTCATTGAACTTGGTGTTTTACCGACACAGATCATGCTCGCGGCAAACCCGGCGCTTCTGCGCGCACGAGCCCGCGGCGCGGAACTGACAGAGGATAGCCGCGCCGCCCTGCGTAGCCGCTTATTCAACGTTAGCATCGAACCCGTGATCGTCTTCCTGTCGGAACTCTCAGACGGGCTCGATCCCGAAAACTTTAGACGGGCGCCGGATTACACGCTCTCCGGATGGGGCGGTAGCGATGCGCGTACCGATATCGTGCTGGAAACATTGCTCGACGCGACGGCAGATCTGAAACCTCGCCCGCGCATCGTCGTCCGCTTGCATCCAAAGCAAGGCACCAAAGTCGACGACGCATATGCCAACAAGATTCATAGCGTTAGTCACGGCGGCAGCGCGCTAGACGTCTGTGCAGCTGCCGATCTGGTTGTCGGCATGACAACGACACTCCTATCGGAGGCCCGGCAGATGGGTCAGCGCGTTCTGGCAATTCTCCCTCGGCCCGCGGAGCGCGCCTGGCTTGCCGATCTTGCGAGCGGTGCCATTCCTTGCGTCTGGCAGAGCGAATCCATCGTCCCGGCGATCGAACACGCGTTAGCATCAGAACGGCGACAGCCACCACCACCGGAAGGGTGCGCGCTTGCCGATGCTCTCGCCAACCTCGCGAATAGTGCACGGCCAGCTCGCGCTGCGTCGGCCGGATGAAAGCCCATCGGCATGGCCAAGCTCCCCGAACAGCGCACCGCGCGCACCGCGATCGTCCCCTTCGCGACCCAGCATCTAACCGAAACCTATGTTGGGTGGCTCAACGATCCCGCCGTGGTGCGCTACAGCGAACAGCGTCACCGCACCCACACGATCGCAAGCTGCCGCGCCTATGCCGAGAGCTTCGAGACATCGGATGACAGTTTTTCAGCTATTGAGGCAGACGGATTGGGCCACATCGGAAACCTGGTGGTCGTGCGCGATCCGGCAAACCGAACGGCGGATATGTCTATCATGATCGGCAACCGTGACGCCTGGGGGCAGGGGTATGGTTCGGAATCCTGGGGCGCCGTTCTTAGCCACTTGCTGAGCACCGAAGGGCTGCGCAAAGTGACAGCCGGCACCATGGCCGAAAATACCGGCATGCTCGCCGTCATGACAAAAACCGGGATGACGGTGGAAGGCCGACGGCCGCGGCAATTCTTGCTGGACGGCCATGACGTCGACCTAGTGTACGCCGCCGCTTTCGCCGACTCATGGGTGGAGCCGCAGTCATGAGCGTGCTCTGTATCATTCCCGCGCGCGGCGGTTCCAAGCGCTTGCCAAACAAGAACCTGATGCCGATCGGCGGTCATCCGACCCTTGCCTACTCGCTGATTCACGCCCGCAACTCGGAACTGATAGACACCGTGGTGGTCTCGACCAACGACGCGGATATCGCCAGTTTGGCCCGCGACTATGGGGCCGAGGTCGTAATGCGGCCAGCCGATATTTCAGGCGACGCGGCGACCAGCGAATCGGCGCTGCTTCACACGCTCGACGCCCGCCTCGCCGATGGTCACGACGATCCCGATCTTGTCGTTTTCCTTCAATGCACGTCGCCGGTGCGGCGCCCCGACGATATCGACAATGCCATCCGGCTGCTGCGCGACGAAAACGCCGATTCAGTTTTCTCGGCCTGTGAGAATTCGCGCCTGGTTTGGGGGATGCGCGGCGACGAACCGGTAGCTTTGAATTATGACTGGCAAAGCCGAAAGCGCGAGCAGGAGATGGAACGCCAATATCGCGAAAATGGCTCTATCTATGTTTTTCCTCCCGCCCTGCTACGTGAAACCAACAATCGTATGGGCGGCCGCAAGCGCATCTATGAGATGGACTATTGGTCTTCTTTTCAGCTGGACACGCCTGAGCATGCCGACCTGCTGGATTGGATCCTGCGCCGGCCCGAGTTCGCACCGGCGTTCGCCTGGCCATCGCAGATCGATATGCTGGTTTTCGACTTCGACGGCGTTATGACCGACAACACAGCGCTGGTCGATGAAACAGGCCGCGAAACGGTACGCGTGACCCGGGCTGACGGACTTGGTATTGACCGCCTCCGGGCGCTGGGAGTGCCGATGATGATCCTGTCGACCGAGCGCAACTCCGTTGTTGCGGCGCGGGCGGAAAAGCTGAAGATCAATGTCGAGCAGGGCCTTGAAAATAAGGCTGAGCGACTTGCCGAGATTCTAAGCGCAAAGAATTGCGACCCTGGCCAGGTGATTTATCTTGGCAACGATATCAACGATCTTGGTTGCTTCGATCTAGTCGGCTATCCGGTTGCGGTATCCGACTCCCATCCAAAAGTACGCGCCGCGGCCTGCCACATCCTTTCGAATAACGGCGGCGCCGGCGCGGTGCGCGAGTTATGCGACGCCGTGGGCGACCATCTCGAATCGGAACGAAGTTAGAATCGTGGTTGCAATCGGCATCATGCAGGGACGCCTCGTCGCGCCCGAGAACAACGCTATCCAAGCGTTCCCGCGGGCAGCATGGCGCGACGAATTTCCCCGTGCGGCCGAGGCGGGGCTCGATACCATCGAGTGGATTCATGACGCCTACGGCGCCGACGCAAACCCCCTGTTGACCGGCGACGGCCAAGCAGAGATGCGCGACCTCATGGCAACCTACGGAATCGTCGTCCGGTCCCTGTGCGCCGACTGGTTCATGGATTATCCGCTGGTCCGCTGTAGCGAGTCAGAACGGCGAGAACGCAAAGATCATCTAGAATGGTTGCTCGCCCAAGCCGCGAAGATCGGCATCACGCGGATGGTGATTCCCTTTGTCGATGCATCGTCGATGCAGACAGACGACGATCGTGCGGAGGCCCAAGAAATCCTGTCGACGGCTGCGGATCTTGCCCGCGCTGTCGGCGTCGAGATCCATCTGGAAACCGATCTACCGCCCGCTCTATTCGCCGCCTTTCTCGACGACCTCCCTGCCGATGTCGTCAAAGTGAACTTCGACAGCGGTAATAGTTCCGGCCTCGGTTACGCGCCTGCCGACGAATTTGCAGCCTGGGGCCCACGTCTCGGTAGCGTCCACATCAAAGATAGGGTGCTCGGCGGAACGACTGTCGCGCTGGGCGAAGGAAGCTGCGATTTTGATGCCGTCTTTTCCGGTTTATCTGCACTCGGTTATGACGGCGACATCATCCTGCAAGTGGCTCGCGGTGAGGGCGGCGACGAGGTAGCGCTCGCCCGCGCCAACCGCGTTTTCGTAGAGTCGCGCCTCGGGCAGGCAGGTTAAGCATGGATCTAGATCTTTTCGGAAAGACTGTGCTCGTTGGCGGTGCTTCGCGCGGCATCGGTTTTGCCATCGCATCGGCGTTCCTCGATGAAGGCGCCAACGTAACCATAACGGGCCGCAATGCGGACGCGCTTGAAGACGCCAGAGGCAGACTAGCGAAAAGCCGCCCAGATGCCGTGCACGCTGTCTCCGGCGATCTCGGCGTCGACGCCACGATCGTGAGCGCGCTTGACGAAACTATCGAGCGTTGGAGCCGTATCGACGCCGTCGTCGCTAATGTCGGGTCGGGCCGCGCGACGACCGGCTGGTCGGTGAGCGAGCAAGAATGGCATGATGTTTTCCAGACAAACTTCGGAAGCAGCAGGAAATTGGTCGACGCCGCCATGCCGCACCTAATTGCAAGCGGATCGGGCAGCGTCGTCATGACCGGTTCGATCGCCGGGCTGGAGTCGATCCAAGCACCGATACCCTACTCGGTAGCCAAGTCGGCGCTCGCCAGCTACTGCAAAAATCTGGCCCGCAGCGTCGGACGTGAAGGCGTTCGGGTAAATTGTGTGAGCCCCGGCAATGTCTATTTTGAGGGTGGCACCTGGGACCGCAAACTGCAGGAGGACGAATCCGGGGTGCGCGCCTACCTCGATGCCGAAGTACCGCTCAACCGCTTCGCCACACCCCAGGAAATTGCGGATATTGTCGTGTTTCTATCCTCACCGCGCGCCGGTTTCGTGACCGGCGCTTGCGTCGTCGCCGACGGTGGCCAGACACGCGGTGGATACTGGTAATAGCGTATCGATGACGGACCAGAGCGCATTCGACCTTACGGGGCGGGTGATTGTCGTCACCGGCGGCGCCGGCCTGTTTGGCCGCCATCATGCCGAGGCAATCGCCGGTGCTGGGGGAACCCCGGTTCTGCTCGATCTCGACGCCGCCGGCGCGAAAGCCGTCGCGGACGAAATAGCCGCCCGTTTCGGTGTGCCGGCGCTGGGCCTCACCTGCGATATCACCAACCAGGCCGCGGTTGAACAAGCCCGCGATACAATTGTGGGTCGCTTCGAGCGGATTGACGGCCTCGTCAACAACGCCGCCAACAACCCGAAGGTCGAAGAGGGTGGCGAGCAAGAGTTCTCGCGGCTGGAGAATTTTTCCATCGATGCGTGGAGCGCCGACATTGCGGTCGGACTGACGGGCGCATTCTTATGCGCACGCGTTTTCGGTACCGAGATGGCTCAGCGTGGCGGTGGCGTGATTCTCAACATCGCCTCGGATCTGGCGGTGATTGCGCCCGACCAGCGTCTATACCGGGACGCAGAAAAATCGGCAGATCAGCAGCCGGTGAAGCCGGTCAGCTATTCGGTCGTGAAGAGCGGATTGGTCGGATTGACCCGGTATTTGGCAACCTATTGGACCGATCAGGGGGTGCGCTGCAACGCGCTTTCGCCCGGTGGTATCTTCAACGACCAGCCGGACGATTTCGTCGAACGGCTTACCGGCCTGATCCCGATGGGCCGCATGGCCGATACCGACGAGTATAACGGCGCGGTGGTCTTTCTGTTGTCCGATGCCTCGCAGTATATGACCGGACAGAATCTTGTGATCGACGGCGGAAGAACAGCCTGGTGACCTTCAGCGCAAAAGACATTTTTTCACTGGAAGGGAAAACCGCACTGGTCACGGGAGCGTCCGGTTTTCTCGGCCGCACACTTTGCGAAGCCTTGCTCGATAACGGCGCAACGGTTGTCGCGTTCGGCCGGTCGAGCCGGACGGAGTCGGAGGTTAAAGCCTGGCAAGAACGCTACGGCCCGAACCGTGCGACGGCACGGCGGATCGATATGTACGACCTCGGCGCGCTCGAAAACGCCTTGAGCGAGACCCTCGCTGCGACCGGTGGCATCGACATCCTGGTCAACAATGCTCACGAGATGAGCACAGCAGCGGGTTTCAACTCTCCCGATGCGGCCCTCGAAACCGCGGGGTTCGATCAATGGGAACGTAACATTGCAGGCGGCGTCCAATGGCCCGCAACGACAACGCGCATTGTCGGCGGCGCGATGAAGAAAGCGGGGAACGGCGCCATCATCAACGTCGCTTCGATGTACGGGCTCGTCGCGCCGAGCCCGTCGCTCTACGCCGGCACGGATTTCCTCAATCCACCGGGCTACTCCGCAGCCAAAGCGGCGATGCTCGCCCTGACGCGTTATACCGCCTCGTTTTGGGGGCGCGACGGCGTACGCTGCAATGCGCTGGTCCCCGGACCGTTCTCCAACGTCGAGGACGACAGCGACAACGCCGTCGATCCCGATGATCCGTTCCTAAAACGCCTCGAAGACCGAACCTGCCTCGGCCGGGTCGGTGCCCCGCGCGAACTCGCCGGCGCACTGGTCTTCCTCGCCTCGAACGCCAGCAGCTACATGACCGGTCAATCCCTGGTCGTCGACGGCGGCTGGACAATCATCTGATATAAACCCAAAAAGTTCACCGAAGGATCTCAAAATGTCCCAGCCCATTCGTATCGGCGAACAGCTCGTTGGTCCCGGCCAACCCTGTTTCGTCACCGCCGAGATCGGCATCAACCACAACGGCGATCTCGATCTCGCCCGCAAACTGGTCGCCGCGGCGGTCACCGCCGGTTGCGACGCCGTCAAATTCCAAAAGCGTACCGTCGATACCGTCTATACGCCGGAAGAGCTGGCCCGCGAACGCGAAAACCCCTTCGGCCCGACCAACGGCGACCTCAAACGGGGGCTTGAGTTCGATTTTGAGGCGTACTCAGCGATCGACGAATTCTGCAAGCTCAATAACATGATGTGGTTTTCGTCGTGCTGGGATGAAGCGTCGGTCGACTTCTGTGAGGAATTCAACCCGCCCTGCTACAAAATCGCCTCGGCCAGCCTGACTGACGACGATCTGCTCAAGCATCACCGTGCAACGGGCCGGCCGATTATTCTGTCGACGGGCATGAGCACGATCGCGCAGATCGATCATGCGGTCGATGTGCTCGGCACCAATGACCTAATCATCTTGCATGCCACCAGCACATATCCATCGAAGCCCGAAGAATTGAATCTGCGCTGCCTTCATACGCTTATGGAGCGTTACGACGTGCCGATCGGCTACTCCGGCCATGAGGTTGGGCTCAACACGTCGGTCGCCGCCGCTGTCATGGGGGCGTGTATGATCGAGCGCCACATCACGCTGGACCGCGCGATGTGGGGCAGCGATCAAGCTGCCTCAATCGAGCCCCAAGGCTTTGCCCGGATGGTGCGCGACATCCACACCATCGAAAGTGCGCTCGGCGATGGCAATAAGGTCGTCTATGACAGCGAGGTTCCGATCATCGACAAGCTGCGCCGCGTTGATACGCAGCGCCTCGCGAGTTAGCCCAACCGCAAACTCGATAGACGGAACTAATTTAAAATTATGGCCTATCGCATCGTCATTCGCGCGCACACCGCGCGCCGTGATACCGCGGCCTCTGTTCTGCTCGAGCGCGCCCTGGAGCGAGCTGGCTTCGATGTCTTTGTCGCAAGCCTCAGGAACTTCAACCGTGTGGTGAAGTCCTGGAAACCTCACATCATAATCGTGCAGACGACCGGTGCGGCGCTACAAGCGTATGAACTGTATCCGGATGCCAAAATTGTGTTCCTGGACGCAGAAGGACTCCAGCCCGAGGACAATTCTTGGGCCACGTTCTGGTCCGAAAATCCGCGCCACTATGAGGTCATCGACCTTGTGCTCCTGTGGGGACCGTCGTTGGCCGAAGAGATGACAAGATTGATGGAGGGACACGACCTATCGAAAGTTCGCCTGGTGGGATCGCCCAAATTCGATCTCGTCGACTATGTCAAAAAGAACCTGGTGCCCGATCCGCCGCCCAAATCAATCGGTCTCGTTGGGCGGTTTCCGGCGATAAACAACCATTCGGGAATCCCGGCGATCCGGGGCCTTCATGTAAAATCGCACCTCGATTTTACGGTCAATTGTTGCCATGCGTTCCATGTACAGCATCAGATCGTGAGCCGTATCCTTAAAGAAACGGACATCTCGATCAGCCTGCGGCCGCATCCATTAGAAGATATAGAAAGCTATTACCGCTATGTGATCCCGTCGTTTGGGGCCGAGTACGAGGATCGTTTTGTTGTCGATGACAGGCTCGATGTCGCGGAGTGGATGTCGGAGCAACGTGCGTTGCTGTCCCCGACCTCTACTGCCTACATTGAGGCCTATCTGCTCGGAATTCCGTTTATCATCGTCGACCGCATAAGCGGCATGTACGACTACAACGCTGAGCATGCCAAAGTTTGCCGGGAATGGCTGGAATCGGCGTTCGTCCCGGAAACGATCGATGAGGCAGTCCAATTCATCTTGGATTCGCCGAACCTGGACACCTCTTCATCGACCATGGATCGGCAACTTGCTCAGCATTGCGGCCTGCCGAACGACCAATCTTCGACCTCGCGCATCGTCAGCGCCATTGTCGAAATGGTAAATGATCGCCCGCCGCAACCGGCGAAAGGACTAGCGCTGCCCAAAGGGTTAGTCCACTTGGCGGATGAGCTCGCTTTTCGCCGGGCAATGCGGCGAGATCCGCTGCACGCAAATTTCCACTACAAAAAAGGGTTTCACGAAGCGCCGGCGTACATAGATGCGGTTCTCGATCAGATTAATTCCGCCGCGAGCAGGACCGCCGCGTGACGACCTTCGACTGCGCAGCGATTTCATTGGCTGACAGTGAAGCCTTCGCGCGCTTGTCGGGCGACCGGAATCCTATTCACATTGACCCCCATGTGGCCCGGCGTCTGCTCTATGGCCAGACGGTCGTTCACGGCGTGCACCTGGCGTTGCACGCTTTGGACCAAACGATGACTTCAATGGAATCGGTCGAGTCCCCGCATCGGATCAAGGCACGTTTTCACGCACCTCTGTTTCACGATGCCTCTACGGTTGCGACCGTCACATCGGGCGCCTCGAAAAAGCGGCATTTGAGCATCCGTACGAAAGACCGCGAACTTGCGTCGCTCGATATCGAATCGACGCAGCCGGGGGAGGCCACGCAGCAAATTCTGCCGGCAACCCGGCCTAACGAATTGATATCACCGATCACACTGGACGAGAGCGCGCTGTCAAATGCAAACGGCAGTATAGAACTAGGCCTGGATCGAGATACGCACCAGAAACTATTGCCCCGTCTTGCCGAATCGAGACAGTGGGACGGCATCGTGTCGTTACTATTGGGCGCGACCTATGTTGTCGGCATGCTTTGCCCGGGTATGCATTCTTTGCTGGCGGGCTTCGATATAGCTACCCACGGCGGACATTCTGCACCGAATCCAACAAATAGCCTGAGCTACCGCGTCAAACGCTTTGATCCCCGCTACCGGATGGTGGATATCGAAATTGAAGCGGGCCCATGGAGCGGTAGCGTAAACGCCTTTATCCGCCCGACACCCGCCATGCAACCATCTTATGACATTGTCTGCAGCCGAGCCGACACCGACGATTGGACGGGACGGCACGCGTTAATCGTTGGCGGATCGCGCGGCCTCGGTGAAATTGCCGCAAAGATCGTGTGCGCTGCCGGCGGCCATGTAACCCTGACGTTTCAACAGGGCGAAGACGACGCACAGCGGGTGCTCGACGAAATCAACAGCGGTGGCGGTAAAATAGGATGCCTGCGGCTCGATGTGACGGGCGATTTATCTGCTGATCTTTCTGCCCTCAAGGGCGACCCGCTAACCGACATCCTCTACTTTGCGTCACCACACATAGATATCAATTCGGATGGCAAATTCGACTGGACGCTGTTCGATAGCTACCTAGCGGTATACGCTCAGCCGCTCGCCCCTCTTCTCGCGGTCCTCGCCGATCGAATGGCGGCGGACGGTGCGAAACTTTTCTGGCCCTCATCGACCTTCATCGACCAACCGGTCCGCGGCTTCGCCGAATATGCCGCCGCCAAAAGCGCTGGAGAGACGATCTGCAGATCACTCGAGCTCAGTCATCCAAATCTAACTGTGGCAACGCCCCGCCTGCCGCGCATGCGAACCGATCAAACCCTTTCCATCATGCCGATTGAAACCGCAGAGCCGCTCGATATCCTGATAGAGATGCTCCTGGACAGCTACGGAGCGCACCCAAATGCCCGATCCCACGTTGGCTAGCGAGCACGTAGACACATCTGTCGAGGCGCTCACGGTTCGCTTCCCTTCAATGGGGCGGATACTTGCCGAAGTGATTTCCCAATGGCCCGATCATGCATCTTTCATCGAGCGCCGGTTTAAAAACGACAGCGCCGATTTTCTCTCCCGTAGTGAGAAGCTTGCCGACGATATCTTGCGGCTAACGGGCGACAATCTGAGCGAATATTGTTCCGACTACCGCTGGATGTGCGATGAATTTGTGAAGGAAGAAATATTCTTTCAGCGAAACAAACGCTACCGGCTTTCAACACTGCAGGAGGCACAGCAGTCGGTCTACGACAATTCCAACTTCATGAAGCAGTACATGTTCGGCTTGCTGGTGTCGCAGATACTATGGCGAAACCATGCTTGTGTGTTCGATACATATGTAACCGATTTCCTGGGAGCGATTGAGCAACCGTTCCAACATCTCGAGGTTGGCCCCGGACACGGGCTGTTTCTTCACCGCGCCGCAATTCATCCGCTATGCCAATCCGCGCACGGTTGGGACATCAGCGAAACCAGCCTAGGGACAACAGCCCACGCACTGGCCGCCCTGCAATCAGACGACAAAGTTAAACTCGAACACCGCGACGTTGCTGTACCGAACACCGACAGTCTCAATTTCGATACGGTGGTGATTAGCGAGGTTCTCGAACATGTGGAACAGCCGAACGCTGTCCTCGGCGGCCTTGTCAGTGTGATGCGTCCAGGCGGTTCCATCTTCATAAACGTGCCGGTGAACAGCCCGGCTCCCGATCACATTTATCTTTGGCGAGAGCCCGAAGAGATTGCTGCTTTAGCCGAGGATGCCGGTATAGAGGTCGTGCGGGAGTTTTATTTTCCCGCCACCGGTTTTTCGCTCGAACAGGCCCGCAAGGCGAACATAACTATTTCTGTAGTTGTTATCGGCCGGCGAACATATTGAGGCAGGCCAGTTGACGACGAATTCAATGGAAGCGCTTAGCTACACGGCAGCCCTGAAGCAGGTTCGAAGCCTGAACCAAAATCCTGGCGGCACCGACACGGCGGACACTAAGTATCAGGTCTCGATCGGTGGTAACTGCAATGTCCGGTTTCTCGAACCCGGCCTGCGCGTTGCTTTTGGTCGCGAGGGGCTCGCTGCCACAATCCATGAATGTGGCTATGACTCGTGGATTGCCGACTGCTATCAGCCCCAAACTAAGACCGACGCATGGGTCATCTGGCTGTCATCGTCGGGACTTTCGAACGGTGGCATCACACGCGGGCAGATGGACATCTCTGCCATCCACGATGCGCTTTCCGCCGCCCTCGCGCGCGGCGAACGGGTTGTGGTCATCCTGCCCGAGACCATCGATGTCGCGCTTGACGGTTTTTCACAGTTCGCAGCTTGGAATAGAGACCTGCGGCGCGTTGCCGAAGAGGCCTTTCCTGACGGTGTCTTGCTAATCGACCCCGACCGAATTGCTCTCGCAGGGGAGTCCCACAACTGGTTTGCGCCGAGCTACTGGTCACTCGCCAAACTACCTCTCCATCCCGACGCGGCAACACTGCTGGCACAGAAGGCAGCAGAGCTGGTTCTTCGCAGCCGACGTCCGATCGTGAAAGCCGTTATCGTGGATCTCGACAACACTCTTTGGGGAGGAGTGATCGGCGAAGACGGCATCGAAGGAATCAGGCTCGACCCGGCGAGCGACGGACGCCCCTATCTGCAACTACAGCAGATTTTGAAAGATATATCTGAACAGGGAGTCCCTCTTGCCGTCGTAAGCAAAAACAACCCGGCCGATGCGCAAGCGCCATTCGAGCAATGTGACGAGATGATATTGCGCCGGGACGACTTCGCGGCGTTTCACGCCGGATGGGGCAATAAGTTCGAAGCGATTCAAACGATCGTGGAAAACCTCGGAATTGGCATGGACACCGTTTGCTTCATTGATGATTCACCGCACGAACGCGATGAAGCTCGCGCATTCTTGCCCGAGCTTATTGTTCCAGAGCTGCCAGAAAATCCTGAATCGCGACCCGCCGCACTTGTCACCTCGGGGCTGTTTCTCAAACCCACCGTCAGCAGCGAGGACCTTGCTCGCGTCGGCTTCTACAAGGACAACGCCAAACGCCAACAACACAGCGAAAAATTCACCGACTGGAACAGCTACCTTGCCAGCCTCGAAATGCGCGTGGAGGCTCAGGTCGTTTCGGCAGCCAACCTACAACGCGTCACGTCGCTTGTTCAGAAGACCAACCAATTCAATCTGACCAACCGGCGCCACGACAGCGCACAGATCAAGGCGTTGGCGAGCGATCCAAACTGGTTCACCTATTGCTACACGCTGAGCGATCGATTTGGCGCAGCTGGGATTATCGGTGTGATGCTCGCACACGCGGATAAGGGCGAAGTCGAGATCGATACCTGGCTACTCTCCTGCCGGGTAATCAATCGTCAAGCGGAGTTGGCGATGTTTGACCATCTGCTCCAATGGATGACAAAACGCGACATCACACGGCTGTCGGCCACCTATGTTCCGACCCCCCAAAACGTGTTGATCGAAAATCTCTTAAGCGACCTCAGCCTGAAACTCGCCGACAGCGATGGCGACGGCATGCGCTATACCGGAGTTGGGATCGAACGTCCTGAATACTGCGCAACACTTGAATTAACCTGCAACAGGCAAGAGTCATCGGAACAGGACAGCATAAGCGTACAATGAGCGAAAACCTTTTAGCCGAAATATGCCGCGATATTTTCGAGGCCGAGTCAATCAACGTTGAGCCAGAAAGTAGGATCCGCGAATCCGAGAACTGGAGCTCGTTCGGACATATCCAGTTTATGATCGCTGTGGAGGAATCCTTCGGCGTGGAATTCACCACAGACGAGGTTCAGAACGTAGAAACGTTCGGCGAGCTCAATGAACTGATCCACGCCAAAGGCGGGAAATTTGAGTAGGATCGAGCGGCAAAAACCGGTCTCTCTCGACGATATCGAGGCCGGCCTTTACCGCGTCATTGATCCCGCCGACGAGATCATCGTCTTCCACAGCGGTCTTTGGAGATTCGGTCACGCCGTCCGCCCGATGCCAGCCGATTTTGTCGACCAACTGCTCGACAGAGTCCTGAAGATAGTCGGACCCGACCGAACGCTTTTGATCTCCGCCTATACGACAAGCACGTTTCCCCGCAGCAGGACCTACGATCTCGAACGCGATCGGCCAGAAACCGGAGACATCGCCATCGCGATGCTAAAACGGGGATGCGCCGAACGTACAAGGCAGCCGATGAACTCCTACATGGTCATGGGACCACGGACCGGAGATTTCCTCGATTGTCCCTGTTCTACGGCATGGGGCGATGACAGCGTCATGGCGCTACTGCAGCGTGAGCGCGCTCGCTTCGTAACGCTAGGCGAGGTCTGGCATGAATCATGTTCGTACTATCACCGCTCGGAAGAGATTTGCCGTGTGCCGTATCGATACTTCAAACGTTTCGAAGGGGAGATGCTTCAAAACGGCCGATCTATCGGACGGTGCAGCGACGTTCTTTTCGTCAAATCGTTGAACGTTCATTGCGATGATTTCTATGCCGGCCCTGAACTCATCCTGCGCGAGCGAGATTTGACCGTCGATGCCGGTGATCCACGTTACATTCTCGAATCCGCGCGCGTGGACGACATCGTCGATGTGACCTGTGAAATTCTCGCCGACGATCCCTACTACTTTGTCCAAAACCGGGATGCCGTTAAGGCATGGGTAAATGACGGCATGCTGGAAGAAATCGCCGCCCTTGCGCCGGATCAGCAGTATGCCGGCAACACTGAAATAATCCGCCACAACGAAGAAAGCCGGAAACTCTGATGACTGGAATTACACCGGGCGCAGAAAACGAAAAGTCGATGTGGCGGCTCATGGAAGAACTGTTCCCCAATTACCGCGCCCTATGCGGACCGGACATTGCCCGTTCGCTGGATCAACTTCAGGCCTGGGCAGATATTGAAATCATAGAAATTCCATCGCGGAGCATGGTCGGTGAGTGGCCCGTACCGGACGAGTTTGTCGTCAACGAGGCCTGGATCGAGGACCAATCCGGCAACCGCTACCTGGATTTTAACGAGCACCCTTATCACTTGTGGATATACAGCCGGCCGTTCGAGGCAGTGATCGAGAAGGACGATTTGCTGAAAAAAGTCGACGTGATGCCGCACCTGCCATCGGCAATTCCCCTGCGTCAAACCTATTACCGCGATGACTGGGGATTCTGCGCATCGGTCGAAGAACTCGACCGACTTCCCGATGGCCCCTTCAAAGTAAAGATCGATACCGAGCTTAGACCGGGCGTCTTGCGTATCGGGGAGATCTACATTCCGGGCGATAGCGAAGAAGAAATTTTAATCGACAGCTATTTATGCCACCCGCGCGGCGCGAACGACAATTTGAGCGGTGTTGCGGTCGCGATCGAGCTCTCGCGGCTCCTCAGTCAGCTGCCGAAACGGCGTCTTTCGTACCGGCTGGCGATATGGCCCGAGACGATCGGCCCCATCGCCTGGATCAATACCCAGCCCGATAAATTGGCCAAGCTGATCGGTGGTTTCGAAGTTTCGATTTGCGGCGACCCTTCTCCCCTCACCTATATAGAGAGCTTTCATGGCACCGGAATCACCGACCGCGCCGTTCGTCATGCGGCGAGGCATTTGGGGGTGGAAGTCCGGATGCAAAAATACCTTCACTTCAAGAACGGTTCCAACCAGGGACACTTCAACATGCCGGGCATTCGCCTGCCCTATGGCAGGTTGGCCCGCTCGGGCGCCGGCACCGAGAACTACCCGGAATACCATAGCTCCGCCGACGACCTTGACCTTGTCCGACCCGAGTACCTGCTGGGCACGTTGAAATTTCTCTGGGAGGTCATTCTGACCATCGACCGCAGCCGCGTGTGGCAACCCACGTACACCGGAACGCCTTTTCTTTCAGGACATGGCATTTATCCCTATCAACATTCTATTGGCCGCGGCGAGACCAATTCCAACGATATCGCGGCGACCTACTACGAACTGATGGGTGCCGTCGATGGCAAGCTCGATTTGCTTGAGATCGCAGATCGGTGCGACCTTCCAATTGGCCTGTTCGATGAAGCTGTCGAGAAATTTCACGGAGCCGAGCTGATCAAGCTCGTCGCTTGAGCGTACGCCTGCCCAACTTTTGAACCGAGATTCGTGACGCTACGGACCGAACAACTACGGCTCGACGCCGCGTTTTCCGACGGGCTGCAAGCTTTCTTAAACGGAATCTTGACAGCGGATTGGGGCCGCCGCGTCCCCTCGCTTGTTTTTATCCGCGACTTCGAAGGCCTACCAACGCATGCACCCTTCGATATCGACGCCTTGTGCGCACAGGAAGATTGGCCGGAGTTAGTCGACCTGATGAAAACACTGGCGACACAGCATGGATTGTTCCTAGCGGAAAACAGATCCGAAAGTTCATTGCATATTCTGGTGTTGGATATCGGCAATGACACCTCGGATCGTCGCCATTGCTATTTCGAGATACAGAAAAACCTCAAGATCCCCGCCTCCCAATTTACCGTGCAGCCAGGGTCGAACTTAGTTGCCGTTGCGCCAAGCGATGTACCACGAGCAAAAGACAAACGTTTCCCGGTACCGGAATCCTCGTGGCAAATCCTATTCATTCTGTTCCAAGCGCTACGGAAGGCAAACTCAGGAAAATACCTCGACCGCGTGTCGGCGTTCACGGCTGCCGACCGCGCGGCCTCGGTGTCACTGGCGTCCGAACGATACGGCTTCGCGCTAGACCAGTTAACAGACTGGCTCAGTGCGCCGGTGCGATCGCAAGCCGCTAAGGCTGCGAGTTCGCCAACCGTGTCCGGGTGGCGCCAACGCCTAGCGCCTTTTTGCGTCGACTATCTGTTCTTCCTGCCGCTGCTGCGCCTCGACTTCTTCACCCTGCATGGCCCCGATGGAGTAGGCAAATCGACGACCTGCGCGGAAATCGCCCAGCTCTTCGAGAACCTTCCCGTCGGCCTCTACCAGTTTCATCACAGCGAAGGCTGGAAAGAAGGCCGCCGCCGCGAACCCGATGGCGAGAGGGCGCCCCGGCGAAAACCAACGACTGGACAGCCGGACAACGCATCGATGTTGCGCCGAATTTCGCGTGGTGTGTATCGCTGGCTTCCCGAATCGCTCAAAGCCCTGTGGCTGTGGAACAGCCATTTCGTCAACTACAATCGAAAGTTCACGCGCTTCCTCTACGACAACCGGAATACCGGCGACATATTGTTTGCCGATCGCTACATCTATGATGTGCGCGTGAAGTACATCGTAGAGACACCGCAGCCGAGCTGGCTGGTTCGCGCGTATTACCGGCTCCATTGCGCACTCGTGCCAAAGCCTCGTTTCGGCTTCGTTCTGGTCGACACGCCTGAGGCGATCGTTTCCCGCAAGGACGAACTGAGCGAGGCGCAAGTGACCCAATTCATCGACTGGATTGGCCGAATTTTGCGCCAGCGCCGCATGGCTCACATTGTGATCCCCGTCAATGGCCGGCCACCGCGCGCCATTGCATGCGAGATCGCGACCAACCTCCTTACCCGGCGCGGCGGCGATTTGATTGCCGACATGCGCGCCTACGTCTCGCGGCTTGAGTCTGCCGAGACAAACACAAGTTCGCCGCCCGTATCGGAAATAGCAAAGCTCCGCGAAGCGGTTTGACCGTGGCGAGGAAGACCTTACCTTTGAACGCGAAACACATCACACTATGCCGGCGCAAAATTGGGACGCTATGTCGTTGTTAAATACGCAGCAAAAGAAGTTCATCAAACACCACGCACCCGGTCTGGTCTCTAAGTACCGGGACTGGAAAACCGCGAGCCAGTTCGGAAGTGAATATTGGGACTCCCGCATGGCGCAAGCGGTTCACTCGATTGCCGATATGGAGGAGAACCCCTACGACAAGATTCGGCCAACGAAGTACGGCCCGGCGAAGAAACAGTCACGCCACGCCATCGTGGAAATTAACAACACATGCAACCTGAACTGCGCGATGTGTCAAACCATGTCGGCGACGCGCAAGCGCGGCCGCATGGAAATCGATTTCCTGCGCGAAACACTGGAAAAGCTCGCTACTGACGGCATCACCAATGTCGCTTTGCATACCCTCGGCGATCCATTAGCCAACCCCCGCCTGGCCGAAGTTATGGCGGAGCTTCGCCGAGCCGGACTTACAACGTCGATTTGCACGAACGGTTTGTTGCTCGAACGTCACGTCGATACCTTGATCGAATATATGGATGTCTCGCCGTCGATTTCATTTTCGGTCGACGGCGCAACCAAGGACACCTACGAGCGGATCCGGATCGGCGGCAAATTTGAGGATCTCATTCGCCAGCTTGAGATCAGCAATGAGCGCCTGCGGCCAAAAGGTATGACGGTGAAGATCCACTGTACTCTTTCAAAGGACAACCTCGACGAGGTCGGCCGGTTTATCGATACCTTCCGGAAGTATGTGCCGCGTCCCGCACAAGATCTGACCTTCGGCGTCATCACCGGGCTCGCGCCTGACAATACCTACTTCCATGCGGTCAATCCGTTCCCCAACCTCACCCATAAGAACGTCATGTGCTGGCGGCCTAAGGGCGACCCGTTGTGGGTCAACGTCGATGGCACCGTCTCGGCCTGCTGCCGCGACTACCACGGCGATCTGGTAATCGGAAATATTGCTGACAAGACCTATCGCGAGCTGCAAGAGAGCGAAGGTCTGAAGGCGCTGCAGCGCGCACATGAATCGGGCGATCTGTCAGCCTATCCGCCCTGTGACACTTGCTTCCGGCCGGATAAACGGCTCGACGAGATTATGAACGCGCTAATTCAGTACACTATCCATCGTCATCCCGATGCCGATGCAGACTACTATCAGGGCTTTGCAGACGACGTTGTGACGGCGCTGCAAAGCAACGGTAACTACGCTGAAAAGATCGAGGCGCTCATCAGCGCTGTATGATCCCACATCCGCCGTTCTTGGCGGACGTCACAAATGGCACTCCCGATACTCCATCGCGCCCTGTCACGGGTGCTCGCCCGCCCGCTCATCAGCTTGTCGGCGATGGCGGAGACAGCGCGGCACGATCGCCTGCTTGGCGAACTTGCGGCCCGCGGCAAGAACATAGCGCTACGACCAGGGGTGACGATCACGCACCCGGAACGAGTCCACCTCGGCAACAATGTAATGCTCAACCACGGTACGATGATTTTTGCGGGCGGCGGGGTGACGATCGGCGACGATGTTGTCGCGGGACCGGGATGTCTAATCCTGACGGGGAACCACCGTGGCGAAATTTTCTATGGCAGCACCGACCTGCAACCGGTCGTGATCGGTTCCAACGTTTGGCTTGGCGCGCGCGCGATTGTCACGCCGGGTGTCACAATCGGCTCAAACGTTATCGTCAGCGCCGGTGCCGTGGTGACCGACGATGTACCCGGCGACACGATTTTCGCCGGTGTACCGGCGAAAAAGGTTCGTGATCTCGAACTTCCCTTCGAGCCGAGACGGCGTGAATCTTAGGCCGTCAACTTTATGAGCTCGATGAAAATCGATCCCGAAATCGATGCTGGCGCCCGCGACGCGTTCTACAAGAACGGCTATCACGTTATTCGCGGCCTGCTGTCGCCGGACGAAGCACGCACATATCGTTTTGCGATCAATCGCGCATTTGGCCTGCCGGCACACGAACTCTCCAACGCCGACATCGACGCAAGCACCCATACATTGCCGGACGGCGTGACGAAGACGCCGGAATTCTGGCCGCTGATCTTCAATGAGCGCCTTGTCGGCACCATCCGGGCGCTGCTCGGCGACGACATTCGCTACACACAACACTCGGATTTGCACATCAATCTTGGCGCCGGCAAATTTCATCGCGATTCAGCCTATCGCGACTTTGGGGTCGGCCCCGACTGGGACGAAGACCAGGCACCTTACCGAATTGTCCGGGTGGCGATTTATCTTTCCGATTATGCCGACAGCAAATCGTCACTGCTGGTCTTGCCGGGGACACACCAGCGGGAGAGCCGCTTGAATCGGTTAGAACTGCGCTTTTGGAACGAATTGCGCACCCGCTGGCGCGCGCGCTTCGACACCAATGCGATGCCGCAATGGGCTTTTACGATGAAACGCGAGCTAATTCGGCACAGAGCTGGCGACTGCGTTGTTTTCGATCAGCGACTAGTTCATGCCGGTGGCGCAGTACGCGGAATCATGCCGAAATACGCCGTTTACTTATCTTACGGTCTCAATAACAAGCACGCCCGCAATCACCACGACTATTATTTGTCACGGCCGACCTATCTGCCAGAGCTGCCGCCCGAACTCGCGGCGCGACTCCTCGCGGAAAACCTGGACCTGCCGCCCGAGCCAATTTGACACGCGCCGCAAGGCTCTCCTTTCTTGAACTCAGAGATACAGACGCGCATCGTCATCGGCGGGCCGGCACGCTGCGGCAAGACCAGCCTGTCGGCGCGCATCGCCGCTGCCGACAACACTTGCTTTGTGCTTGGCGTCGACGCCCTTTTCCGAGCAATCCTGCGTAAGGGCATCGTAAACCGTGTCCAACCGACAGCCGAGACGGTGCGTCATTTCTTGAGCCGCCGGCGGTTTCAGGACGCGGCGCGCGAGACCGCCGAAAGCCCGCTCGACTACACACCGCTCGACCTCGATACACTGATGGCTCAGAGCGGCGGCAGCCGACGCGAACATCCAGTGCGCGTATATGGCCGGACGATCGACGCGATGGCGTCGGCCGCGGGCAATGCGGCCTGGGTGGCATTCGATCTGCACCCCGAATTCGCCTACCGGCGCCTGCGACGCCTAGTCCCGGGACTAAAGCTGGCCATCATGTTTCGCGATCCGCGCGAAGCCATTGCTGCAGCGCTGTACTGGCGACGGCCGGATGGCGCGCCGAAACATACAAGGCGCGAATTTCGCCGCGCCCTTTTGCTTTGGGGCATGGCAGCGAAAGCAGCACGAGCCCATCGCGCCCGCTGGCCCGATGACATCCGCATCGTAACACTGCCGGAATTGTTCGACGGGAGCGCGCATTTTTCGATCTTTGGTATTAGCGCGCGAACCGGGCCGGACCCAGACCTGTCACCCGAAACACTTCATTTCCGGCTAACGGATACAGGGTTCGCACTGCCCGACGGCAGAGAGGCACCGTTGCTTTCGCGTAAAGAAATAGGCGAGATCATGAGCTTGCTCGGCCCTCTGGCCGAGCCTGTTGGACTTGTATTAGCACCAGGGCCCGCGCCTACACGTACCGGTTTCGGGCTGCATCTGTACTTCCACAGCCTGATGACACTGGCGAGTTGGAGCCCCCAAAACGCCGCCGCGTTATTGGACATTGTCGAAGCGCCGTTCGGCGCGCTCCGCCGACGTCTGGCGCTGCTGCGCGAGGCCGCTACGGCGCTAATTCGCCGGCGAACCATGACCGATCAGGCCACTTGACCAAGCTATGAAGTTGATCCGCAGCTATTACGATCACCTGACGCTGTTTTACCGCTACGCGGGACTCAGCTTCATCGGACTGCTCGCCATTGTCCTGCTCGCTGGCCTGACAGAGGTGATCGGCATCGCCCTGCTCTTGCCTGTTCTGGAATTGGAGAGCGCGACAGCAGAGCCTAGCCAGATTTCACAACTCGTGTTCGACATTTACGAGTTTCTTGGTATCGAGGTATCGCTGGCGAGCTTGCTCATACTGATCGTGCTAATTTTTGGGTTCAAAGGGATAATCGTTTTTTCCCGAATGTTGCTCGCCGAGTTCATCGTCGCTGCATTGGTGCTACGCCTGCAGACAAGCTTAATTGAGTCATTCGGGCGAATTTCTTATGTTTATTATGCGCAGCTCAAAACAGGCACCCTAACCAACTTAATCTTTGCCGAAGTAGAGCGTTTCGCACGCAGCTTTTCAAAGTTTGTTTCGGTTATTGCGACCAGTCTCACCGTAGGACTATATCTCGTCGGTGCCGCCCTTATTCGCGTCGACCTGACGCTTGGCATCGTGGTTGCCGGGCTTGTGGCCGTCATTCTGTTCCGCTTCCTGGTTCACCGCACTCGGCAAATCTCTATCGAGATGTCGGGCGTCAACGCGCGAGCGCACGCCAATTTGATCCAGACTCTGCAGAGTTCTCTCTACCTGCGGGCTTCCGGTGCAATGGACCGAATGATCGACCGGGTACGAAAGCAGTTGTCTACCATAATCAGCCTACGGATTACGCTGGCAAAAATCTCGGCGACACTGCAATCGATTGTGGAACCTTTCGCGGTAATCCTTCTGTCGGTACTGATCTTCATTCAAGTCGTGATGGAAGGGCGCGAACTGGCCGAGATCGTCGTTTTAGCACTGCTGTGTCATCGCGCTTTTACACGACTAATGTCAGTCCAACAGGAAGTTCAGCGTTTCAACGAAAGCGTTGGCGGCGTTGTAACCGTTCGCCGCGAAGGCGACCTGCTTGAATCCAACCAAGATAGCGATGGCAAACGAGTTCTTAACCACTTCACTGGCGACGTTGTGTTCGACGATGTTTCGTTCAGCTACGGCAATGTTCCAGCCATCAACGAACTAAACTTGGTTATCCCCGGAAACCATACCATTGGGATTGTCGGCGAATCTGGGGCGGGCAAGAGCACGTTGATCTTGCTGCTCGCTCGCGTAATTGACCCGACTAAAGGTGCTGTTCGTGTAGGCGGCATCGACTACAGAGAGTTTCGCCGCCAGAGCCTCCACGAGAAAGTGGGCTACGTAACCCAGGATCCAGTAATTTTTAATGGTACGGTTGCCGAGAATATTACGATGTTCTCCGAAGACCTGAGTAATCCTTCAGTGCGCAGCCGGATCGAAGCCGCAGCGCGGAATGCTCATTGCGAGGAATTCATTACACGTCTTGCCGACGGCTACGACACCATGATGGGCGAGCGTGGCATCAATTTATCGGGCGGACAAAAACAGCGCCTCGCCATTGCGCGAGAGCTCTATAAGGATCCACCCCTGATAATTTTCGACGAGGCAACGAGCGCACTTGATACCGACTCCGAACGCGCAGTTCGGGAGTCAATCGAGGCAATGCGCGGTAAACGCACGATCGTAGTGATCGCGCACCGTCTTTCGACCGTGCGTCACTGTGACCAAATCGTCGTACTATCGAAGGGTAAGATCATCGAATCTGGGACCTTCAATTCCCTGATCGATGATAAATCGTCACGGTTCCACAGCCTCGTTGAAGCCCAGCGGCTTTAGTTTTTTGGTCACACAAAAGCCAAAGTAACTC
Source organism: Alphaproteobacteria bacterium (assembly GCA_965267185.1). Classification (GTDB taxonomy): domain Bacteria; phylum Pseudomonadota; class Alphaproteobacteria; order UBA6615; family UBA6615. The sequence goes on from OZ253937.1 coordinate 2,956,163, forward strand.
CGCTATGGACGGCAATACCGCTTTCGCGGCTTTGGATATACCTGCTTTGCAACACGCTGGTACTGCCGGTAGCGAGCTGTTCACATTCGCAACGCCACAGAACGCATACGATGTACTGTCTTACGATTTGCCTCAACGCCTGTTGACGACCGTAACCGAGAACACGGATGGCGAAACACCGCTACGCGATGCGGCTCTAGCCGCATTGTTCGATATTTATTTGGATTTATTGCGGTTTGGACGAACGTTGACTGATCTTGTTCACCTTCAGATGGTCGGCCAGCAACCCAAATTTGATCCACAAACAAGCCCTATCTCGTCCTATCTCGTCGATCCCGATTCAACTGCTGTGCGTGAAATTAGCGACATATTCCCGCAAGGGCACGGGGCATTCGCGCGGCCACAGTCCCTAAAGAACAAACTACGAATGCTAAAGCGTAACGTGTTGATGAGAGCAAGGCCGCGACAGGGTCGGCACGATGTTCTAGCCCATGGGGGACTAATCGATCAGTATTTATTGGCGACCGCAACGCGAACTGTAGATGTAAACCCATATCTATTTGCATGGCCTCAATTGGGGAAACCAATCGCCGAGATCGCGGATTTGGCGGACATACTTTCTTGCGAATTTGACCGGCAATTAGAGTCCTACGCCTCTAACCTGCCAGCCGTTGGCGCAAAAGTTTCCACGGCTGCTCGCGTGTTCATCGCCGCTTGGCTCAATCAAAGTTGGAGCAACTTGGATTATCTTGCGCACAGCTCTCTAGGGCGCAACGTTGGCAGCGCGCTCATTGGGGGGGCGCCCAAAATGCCGGGGCGATTGCTTGGCCGTTTTTACCAACAGGCCGGTTTAACTGTTATAAGGTGCGCACACGGTGGAGAGCGCGCGTTTTACGACGACTTTCATTGGAGTCTATCGGAGCTGCCCTTCTGCGACAGCTATATTACCCACGGTAAAGGAGAGGCTGATGCAATCGTTCAGCGGCACACCACCAACAGAATGATCCGCGTCCACAAAAAACCGCCAACCTGCATTGGACTGGGATCGGCACGCCACCAAGCGATACACAACCGGGCCCGCGAATCACGACGCAATAGGTCGGCACAAAACGGCAAGTCTCGCGTAATGGTTTTGGCAAGCTCATTCCTCGGAGAGGGCGCCGCCCACGTGCCAGCCATTAAACCAACTGACGTTCATCTCGCTGACTTGCAGATTTGGCTAATGCGAGAATTGCGCGCAACTGGGCACGAAGTTCTATTTAAACCGCATCCCAAAACCATGATCGACGCGCCCGATCTTTTCACGGGTGTTTACGACGAGTTGATAACTGGCGTTTTCGACGCCACGGCCAACGATGTTGATGTCTACATGTTCGACTATGCAGGTTCGGCGTTCTTCGATGCGTTAGCGTCGGCTTGCGGAGTTGTGCTAGTTGACACCGGCGTCCGGCCATTCGATGCAAATACCTTAAACGAGTTACGGGCGCGATGTGAAATCGTTGCCGCCCCCGCCGACGAAAAGAATCGTTTCCGCCCAGACACCATAGCACTTACCGAGGCTGTTTACCGGGCCACACAAGTAACAGAATGCTCCGAGCAGTTCGCTCGCCGTTTCTTCTACGCTCCTACCGATTCAAATTGATGCAATTGGCCGGAAAGCGAAATATACACCCGTGCCGCGAGTGGAGCGTTCCTTAACAATGCATCGTGTGCCAGCTGATAAGTACTCGTTAATCCGTTTAGCGCATGCGCTTGCAAAGTATCGAGTCCTCAACGCCCAACCTAGCAACACTCAAGGGCACCGGATTTTGATCGCTTGCGCTCCCAAAACCGGGTCGACCTACCTCACGACGTTGTTCGCCCTGTTGCCCAAATTCTCACGCGTGATCCTCAATACTGTAGGCGGCCGTCAGGAAGAGGAACTACGTCAAGAACGATTGCTGGCCTTTCATCATCTCAATTACGTGGCAAAAAACCACATTATGTGTTCGGCCCACAGAGCCGCCTTGATCGAACGCTACGGACTTAAAACAATTGTTATTACCCGCTCCCTAGCGGACTCGATTGTTAGCTATCGTGACCACTTAGCAGACACCTCCAGTCCTCTGCAGGTGATCGAAGCGCCGAGCGGTTTCCAAGACATGCCAAAAACCGAACAGTACAACTGCTTAATCGACTTGGCAGCACCTTGGTACATCAATTTCGTCGCATCATGGCTGAATTTTGCTCCAACACTCAATTCGGTTTTTGTGCACTACGAGAGTTTGATTCAAGACCCCGCAGGTACAATTCGCGATGCCACGGACAAGCTTGGAATAACGATGACATTGGCATCGATAGAAGAAGCGGTGGAGACGGCGTCTTTGCGCGACACCCGCAAAAACGTGGGAATTGCAGGCAGAGGGACGACAGAATTGACCACCGACCAGCGGGCACGCCTGACGGAGATGCTAAGCTATCACGGCGAGAGACTGTTGCCCTACCTAGGTGATGACTTGGGCGTGAATGAAATCCCTCAAAAGAGCTCATAGCAAACAGTCAAGCTCTCATAAAATCATTGGAAACAGCTGCAACAAACCAGATCGAACCGTCGGTTCAACCAACGGTCCTAGGATCAAAACGACTCCCCTGGAAAGAACAGTCCGTCGCAGGATTGAGCGCTTGGTTTGCTGGAGACGAAGCCGCAGTTCATGCCGTGGTTGAAGCATGGGCGCGCTCTTCCTCGCTTGAGGATGCTGCTGAGACGGCGAGAAAGCAAACCGAGCTGTTTGCTGCGATCATTAAATCTGCCAGCGGTGTGTTGGCGATAACTGACCATTGTCGAAGCTTTCCCGTATTTTATGTTGATGGCGAAACTCACTTCATTAGCGATGATCCACGCGCGGTCAGCGACGCCGCTAACCTCTCCACCATCGACCAGGAATCCGTGCGCGAGGCGGCGATGGCCGGTTTCGTGACCGGCACAGCGACCCTCATCGAAGGCTTGCACCAGCTCACACCCGGCACCGTCCTGCTGATACCCCATGACGGCGCGGCACCGGTGAGTCGGCGCAGCGTTACCTATACACCCGGGCGCGCCACCAGAACGGCCACGACCGATTTGGCCGCCCGGCTCGAGAACGTGATCGATGCCGCGATCGACCGTGTCATCGTCACAGCCGATGGCTCACCGGTCTGGGTGCCCCTCAGCGGCGGACTCGATTCGCGACTTGTGCTGGCGAAACTGCAGGCACGAGGCTGCACCAACCTACACTGCTTTTCCTATGGCCCACGCGGTAATGCGGATGCCATGGTCGCGCGGGCTGTCGCCAAACGTCTTGATGTTCCGTGGCATTTCGTTGCCATATCCGGTGGGGAGATGCGGCAATTTTTTGCCAGCCAAACGCGCCGCGACTATTGGAGTTTCGCTGACGGCCTGTCTTCCGTGCCCAACAATCAGGATCTCCTGCCCGTTATTCGGCTGCGTGAGTCCGGTGTCATTACCGACGACGCGGTCATCGTAAACGGTCAGACCGGTGACTTTATTAGCGGTGGCCACATCCCGGAAACTCTGTTTGATGACCCTCACACGGTAGGCACACTCCTCGATGCGATCGTGGCCCAGCATTATTCGCTTTGGAATTCACTGTTAACGCCAAGCAACATCGCCGCCGCGATTCAGCGTATCCGTGCCGTCCTCGATCTCGAGGCCCACAGCGATACGCCGCTCGAGCCCGAAGCGGCGATCGCCTTGTGGGAACGGTTCGAACACGATAGCCGGCAGGCCAATTACATCGTGAACGGCCAGCGCGTTTACGACTTTCTGGGCCTCCGCTGGGCACTTCCGCTATGGGACGGCGACGTTGTCGCTTTCTGGCGCGACGTGCCCGCCGCATCAAAACGCAATCAACACCTCTACCGCGAAACCTGGAAATCCTGGGACCACAAAGGCGTGTTCTCCATGCCGACACGGCCAGTAACCGCATGGAGCCGGCCCTTGTCGGCGGTAATCGTGCCGCTATCGATTGCGGCACGCTTGCTCGGGGGGCGGAATCGCCGCGACCGCTGGATGACTTACGCCCGTTACCTCGACCGGTTCGGCAGCCATTACCAGGCGTTCGGCTGGCGCACCTTCGCCGGCCACGCACCCGATGCCCGCAACCCGGTCTCCTACTACACCCGCGCGTGGATCGACGAGCTCGGTATGCCCTGGCCAGACGAGCAAGGCTCGCCATGAAGATGCTCTATCTCTGCCGGGTCTTTACTGGACTCGAATCCTCGCTCGGCGACGGCAAATGGGCCCCCACCGGGGTTCCGACTATCTACAAGGTAATGGAGGGTCTGGCTGCCGGGCCCCACGATGTGACCTTTGTACTAGCCGCGCGCGGTATCGGATCCGATTACGACACCGCCTGGCAAGCACGCGATGACCGCGATGTAGAGCTCGAAGGTTTTCCCAAGGCCCTTCATGTTCTTGCTGGTGAGAAACGGTATCCGGCTTGGTTCGGTCGGCTACGGGGGCCGCTCACGACGTGGCGGCACGTGCGCGAAGTGCGGCGGCTTTATCGGAGTCTGCAGCCCGACCTCGTCTATGTCGATCGGGCACATACGCTCGCCGGGGCGATTCTCGCCCGCCGCGATGGCGCCCGCGTGGTGCTGCGGGCGATGGGTGTCTATCCGTCCATGTGGGACATTCTCGCCGGCCAACGCCTGATGCAACGCCTTGAGCGTTGGGCTTTTCGCGCGCCGTTTGCGCAAGCGATCTGCACTCAGGACGGCAGCGGCGGCGAATACTGGATGGAACAGGCACTCGACCCCCAGGTACCCCGCAGACTCATGATGAACGGCATCGAGCACTTGCCGGTGGCACCTCATCCCGACCCGCGTCTGGCAGAGATTCCGTCCGACCGGACCGTTGTTCTGTTCGTCGGAAGGCTCGAGAGCAACAAGGGCGCCGAACCCTTCGTCGAGGCCATCCTCGCGCTGCCAGCATCGCATCGCGACCGGATACACGCCGTCATCGTCGGGACCGGCAATCAAAAAAAACAGCTAGCGGCGATGGTGCAAGGCGCCGACGCGGACGATCGGATCACGTTCATCGACCGCTTACCCCACGCGCAGATCCGCGAAGCGCATCGCCGCGCGGACATATATGTTTCACTCAACCGGCTAGGCCAGCTGTCGAATGCCAATCTGGAGGTCATGTCCGGCGGTCATTGTATGATCATCCCCGGCCCCCGCCCGGCGCAAAAAATCGATCTCGGTACCAGCGATCTGATACCCGATGACGCGGTCGTCCGTATCCCAACCGACGACAGGGAGGTTCCTGCCCTCGTCGACGCTATCGTCGCGCTGGCCGATGACCCTGATCGCCGATACCGTCTTGCCGAAAACCTGAAGGCGGCTGCAGCCAAGTTTATTCCCAGCTGGAACGACCGGGTTAGCGAGGAGCTCAAACTTCTCGAAAGCATCGCAGGTCTACCAAAAGAGCGGGCGGCAGCCTGAACAATCGATGTCCGACCGCCTTACAGTCGGTATGCCAATATCGAGCTTCCTGCCAAATCTGGGAGGTGCGGAGGTTGGTCTCCACAACATCGCCACGCGGCTTCTCGCCCGCGGGCACCGTCCTGTCGTCGTTACCCAGACACCCCACTATAGGGCCTTACGAGCGGCGGGCTGGGTGCTGCCGTACACCGTCGAGGCATTTCCGCCGAAAGTGTGGGGCATTCTTCGGCACGCGCCGCCGATTGGATTCCGAATTCTCGATAGCGCCTTCGCGCGCATCGACCGCCGCGAAAATATCGATGTATGGCACGGCACCATCGGCTATCCGATCGGTGTCGCGCTAACTCACTACGCCGCCGCGCAAGGCAAACCTCATCTTGTGCGCTGCGCGGGTGAAGATATCCAGCGCGACCCCGACATCGGCTACGGCATGCGTCTCAATCCGAAGATCGATGCCCAGATATCCCGCTGGCTCCCCCACGCCGACCGGTTGATCGCAATTACGGAAAGCGTTGCCGAAGAATACCGAAGCCTCGGCATTCCAGAAGCAAAAATTGCTCATATCCCGAATGGCGTCGACTTGGAGCGCTTCGCGGTGGAGCCGGACCGCGCGCAGGTGCGGAGCTCCCATGGAATTTCCCCAGAAACATTCCTGTTTGTTTGCGTCGGCCGCAACCACGCCAAGAAGAACTATGGCGACTTGCTCAAAGCGGTGTCGAAACTTCCACCGAATGCCGGTTCGCTCGCTCTGGTCGGAGCCGACGTTGGGTCCCTGGCCAATTTGGTTCGCGACCTCGGCATCGCCGATAGAGTGCATCTGATCGAGAAACTATCCAGCGAAAAGTCGGCCAAAAACCAAGCGGCATTACCGTCCGACGAGCTCATTGCGCTCTATCGCAGTGCTGATGCTTTTGTTTTCCCGTCGCGCCTGGAGACATTCGGTATCGCTCTCGTCGAAGCTATGGCCGCCGGCCTCCCCATCATCACAACCGATGCGCCCGGCTGCCGTGATGTCGTACGCCGGGATCGCGATGGCCTCACTGTCGCAGTCGGCGACGTCGAGGGCTTCTCAGACGCGATGCAACGCGTGCACGGCGACGCAGCCCTACGCGCAGATCTTTCCGCAGCCGCCCGTGTTCGAGCCGCTGAGTTCTCCTGGGACACCATTACGGACTCATATTTAGCGCTTTACCGGGAACTCATCGCGGCCCGTGCCGCAACGCAGCGGGCGGCGGCTGAATAATCATGTGTGGCTTCGCTGCGTTATTCGAGCCTGGGCGGATATTCGCCCCGGAATTGCTGTCCGCCATCGATGCCGATTTGTTTCACCGGGGGCCCGATTCTGGTGGAGAAATGAACGAGCCAGGACTCGCATTGGTGTTTCGCCGCCTCTCGATTCTCGACACGCGCAGTGACGCCGATCAGCCGATGTCCGACGAAAACGGGCGTTACACCCTCGTCTACAACGGCGAGATATACAATTTCCGCACTCTACGCGCGGACCTTGAGGCCAAGGGGCATCTGTTCCGCACTCGCGGGGACACGGAAGTATTATTGCGCGGATTCATCGAGTGGGGCGACGGCGTGCTCGACCGGCTGGAAGGCATGTATGCCTTCGTGATCGTCGATCACAAGAGTGGCGTCGCCACCGCCGCGCGAGACCCCTTTGGCATCAAGCCACTATATCTGATGCGGCAAGGACTGCTTACCGCCTTCGCCAGTGAGATGAAGCCTCTGAGGCGGCTCGGCGATACAGCGCCGGATCCGGTTGCCATGGCTGAGCTGCTTATGTTCCGGTTCGCCGCCGGCCGATTGAGCAATCTAACCGGCATCGAACGCGTGCCAGGGGGAACCGTTGTTCAAATTGGGCTCGATGGATCGGGCTACGTCGAGCGCCGGTTTTGCGACGTGCTCGATACGCTGGGCCGCCCCGAAAGCATTACGGCGAACGATGCCCTCAGCCAAATCGATGCGGCAATCCGCCGGTCGGTCCATGACCACCTGGCCAGCGACGCCGGCTATGCCGTTCAATTGTCCGGCGGTATCGATTCGAGTCTGGTAACGGCATTAGCGGCCCCCGAAACCGATCACCCTCTGCACAGCTTCGGCCTCGGTCTGGGCGACACACCGCACGATGAAAGCGCCTACCGGCAAGAAGTTGTCCAAAAAATAGGTACAGTTCATCACGAGGTTCCGGTCGACAGCCACACTTTCGCAGCGGCGTTTCCGCGGGCGGTAGAACATATGGAAGGGCCGAGTCCGCATCTGGGTTGCGTTCTGCTTATGTTGTTGTGCGATGAAATCAGACCGCACACCAAAGTGGTGCTAACGGGAGAGGGCGCCGACGAAATGTTCGGCGGATATCAGCGGTACGAAATCTGGCGTGATTTGCGAAAGTATCGGCGCTTCGCCCGTGCCGTGCCCAAACCGCTGTGGCCATGGCTCAACCGGTACCGGGCGATCCGCATCTACGCCGACCACGATCCCGCTGTCTATGCCGCTGTGTTTAGCGACTATCTCGGCCTGTCGGATATTTTTCCGGAATTGACCATCAAACCCGGTGCGCGTGAAACGGCGGCAGCTCGATTTCACGATTTTCGCGACCGGATCTACGCCGTGGATCAAACAGCGTATCTGGAGTCGCTTCTACTCCGGCAGGATAAGATGGCGATGGCCGCATCGGTCGAGGCGCGGGTGCCCTTTACCCATTTGCCGCTGGCGCGTGTCGTAAATCGCCTGCCGCACGCTCTGCGCACCCCCGGCGGGACGACCAAACCACTACTTAAGCAGTTCGCCGAAACTTTTTTCAGCCGCGAGTTTGTCCACCGCCGCAAGATCGGATTGACCCTGCCTCTGGCCGATTGGCTCGCCGTGCCCACGGGCCTCGGTCAATTCCTCGAGTTGCTGACGGACGCCAACGCCCGCCTCACGAGCTACGGTGATCGTAGAGGTATCGCCGCGCTCGTCGAACGGTTCCGCAACGGCGAAGCGACTGTGGCGCGAATCCTTGTCCATCTCATCAACATGGAACTTTGGTTGCGCAGCCTCGACGTAAACGCGCTGGCACAACCAACGCCCGCCCGTGTCACTCTGCCTTGACCACGCGCGTTCATATTCTGTCCGACGGCTTTGTGTCGCCAAACGCGCGCGCGTTCGCATTCCCGCTGATTCGACACCGCGGCGCATTGGCGAAAGAGGGAATTTCGCTTCGGTTTTTCAGCGCGGGCACGAAAGCGCTAACCGAGTGCGATCTCCTTATCGTCGACAGCAAACACTTCCACGGGCCCCAGCGCGGGCAACCGGACTATGTTCTGAGTCGCCTCGAGACTTGGCGCTCGCGGCGCGATGCGCTTCTCTGGTTCGACACGACCGACAGCGCAGGCTGGATCTTCGACGGCGCGCTGGCCGCCGCCAAGGGCTACTACAAGAACCAGATCTTGAAAGACCGCGGTCACTACCTGCAGCCAATGTATGGCCGACGGCTGCCGTCGGACTTCTACCACCGGAAAGCAGGCGTAAACGACGCCCAACCCGACGAGACGCCGCAGGTACGCGATGCCGATCTCCTCGACCGGTTGCACGTATCCTGGAATTCCGGCCTTGCCGACTACTCGCAGTACGGCCCGCGCCGCATGGCCTTGTATGGCCGGCTACGCTGGAACGCGTTGCTCCGCTGGCCCAAGCGCTTCAACGACCCCGAAACATCTCGCCCCGTCGAAGTGTCTTGCCGGTTCGGCACTGGCTACGAGCGCGCGACGGTCGCGCACCAGCGCCGCGAAATTCGACGCCGGTTAGCCGACCGTCTGGCGACCGACAAGCTGGCACGCGGCCCTTACATGCATGAGCTCGCCGCAAGCAAGATTGTCATTTCTCCCTTCGGACTTGGTGAAATTACGCTGAAGGATTTCGAAGTTTTTTTGTCGGGGGCCGCGTTGATGAAACCCGATATGTCACACATGGAGACATGGCCGGATCTCTACGAGGATGGCCAAACCATCATCACGTTCCGGTGGGACCTGGAAGATCTCGAATCGAAGATCGAGGAATTCGTGGCGCAAGCCGATCGCGCTTGCGAAATTGCGCACTCTGGCCAAACCCGCTACCGGCAATATGTGAACGACGATACCGGCCAAACACTGTTCTGCCGCCGGTTCGCCGGCATCGTCGAGCGGGAACTCGCATGACAGCCGCCTCACCTCCAAGCGTGTGTCTTTTTACGCGCGCCCTGGAAATCGGGGGCGCCGAACGTCAGCTGGTCACCCTTGCACGCGCCCTCGATCGCAGCTGCATCGAGCCAACCGTATTGACATATTATCCCGACGGACCGCTGGCTGCGGAGTTATCGGACGCTGGAATTCGGCATGCCAGCTTATTTAAACGCGGACGGTGGGATGTCGTCGGATTTACCGCCCGCCTCGCGCGCTGGCTTCAGTTCAACCGGCCCGACGTACTGCACAGTTTTCTCACCACGGACAATTTGTTCGCCGCGATCGCGGGCCGCTTTGCGCGCCGTCCTCATCTCGTCTGGGGGGCCAGAGCGACTTATATGGACTTATCTCGTTTCGACATGGCGGCGCGTCTGACCTATTGGTTGGAAGGCCGGTTCGCGAACAGCCCTGAGACGATCGTCGCCAACGCTCACGCCGGCCGGACGCATCTTGTTGCCCGTGGTTTTCGCGAAGACCGCATTCGCGTTGTTCCCAACGGCATCGACACGGCCCGCTTCCGGCCGAACCCAGAAACGCGCACCCGTCAGCGCACCGCCTGGGGTGTCGCTGACGACGACCTCGTGATCGGCTGTGTCGCCCGGCTCGATCCGATGAAAGACCACGAAACGCTGCTCGCCGCCTTCGCCCCCCTGGCCAAAGAGGCGCCGGGTGTCCACCTCGTATGCGTCGGCGGCGGGGAGCGTGCAAGTCAATTGCAAGACTTGGCGAATACGCTAGGGGTTTCCGAACGTGTGGTCTGGACCGGCGCCACCGGCGACGTGGAAACCCTCTATCCTGGCTTCGACCTCCACGTGTCGACATCCTATGGCGAGGCTTTCCCCAATGCGGTCGCCGAGGCTATGGCCGCCGGAACGCCAAATGTCGCAACAGACGTCGGCGACAGCGCGCGAATATTGGGAGAGACGGGCTGGCTCATTCCCCCCCGCGATCCGGAAAGTTTGACGAATGTCCTACACGCCGCACGAAACGACCGCGCTTCGTTTGCCACGCGTGGTGTGGCCGCACGCCAACGGATAGAGGACCGGTTTTCCGTTAAATCTATGGCTGCAGCGATGACCGAAATCTATCTCGGCCTCGCTGGGCGGACATCCGCGCTCGCCAACACTTAAGCGAATGACTGAGTTCTGCTTCGCCACTGTTGCTTCGCGCGGTTATATCGACCAGGCAGCCGGATTGATCTTGAACCTGCGGGAGTTCTATCCGGAGGCGAAGATTGTGATATGCGCTCTGGACACCGCCACCGAGCGAGCATTCGCGGATACCGGCGACGCGAACGTGGTCTGTGCGCCGGCGGCCGAGGTATGGGGCGATGTCTATTGGAATAATTTGACCAGCCGGACGAGCGTACCCGAACGCGCTTTCGCGTCTAAATCCGCGCTCGCCGCATGGGCCGCGGAAACACTCGGAAGCTCTATCCTCATTCTCGATAGCGACCTCTTGTTTCTCGCCGCCATCGACGACGTGATCGAATCATTATCCGCCCACAATCTTTTGCTGGTGCCGGGTCGTCACCCTTGGCGCGACTGGCGAAAGACCCAACGGTTTGGCCTGTTCTCCGCCGGCATCATTGGCATTGGGCCACGCGCGCTACCCATGGCCCGCGCCTGGCGCGCCATGTGTTTTGAGGCCTGCATCGCAACCCGGTTTGCGGGCGTTTACTACGAGCAGAAGTATCTCGACTATTTTGTTTCTGCCGAGGGTCTCAAGATTTTGAATGACCCCGGCATCAACGTGTCGCAGACACTACTCAAACTATTGGCGCCCCGGCGCGCTGCGGATGGCGTTTGGCAAGTCGGCGATGGCGTCCCGCTGCGTATCTACCACGCCAGCCGCAGTACCGATGAAAGCGTCGAGCTGGCACGCCTGAAGGCCGACTATAATCGCCGTGGCCTCGCCGCGTTGGGCTTAACCGATACGAAACCGGTAGCGCGCGAGACCAAGACCGGAAACCGTATCGGGCTTTCGGCGCTAACCCGCTTTTTGCGGATCGGCGGCGCCCTTGAAGGGCTAGCAAGTCTGCTGGATGGGTTCAGCCGCCGGTTGATCTTTCTCCACCGCATTCTCACCGCCGACGATCATTCGCTGCGCACGCGAATTGCCGAAGCCGGCCGCTATCGCCAGCTCAAAGCCTCGCTCGAAGAAAACGCTTATGCGAACAACACCAAGGGCCCGGGAACATCGTGACCAGCTACACCAATTCTCAGTTCGACCGCACCGATGGCGCCGCTGGCCGCGCCATCGACGAAGCTGCCGTCCGGTCGATGTACGAAGAAGCGCCCTATCCCGACTTGGGCGCCGACCTGAAGGACCTGGAATCGTTTTTTCGGCCCGTCGCCGACGAACTCTCTCGGCGTAAGCAAGTACGCTTCCTCGATGTCGGCTGCGGCACCGGCCATATCCTGGTGGGCGTCGCCAAAAGACATCCCGACTGGGATTGCTGCGGCATCGACTTGTCGCAAGCGTCGCTCGATGTCGCGCGCCAACTTTCTGAGTTACACTATGCGCCGGTGACCCTGCATCGTGGGAGCTATCTCGAACCCCTGCCGTTCGACGGCGGGTCGTTCGACGTTATTTCAGCGATGGGGACCATCCACCACACTGCCGACCCGGCCGGCGCCATGCGGGCGTTGCGCGATGGCATGGCCGACGACGGGCTGATGCTGCTCCACCTTTATGGTTGGCGTTGCGATGCCGGAAAGTTCGATATCAAGGCCGTGTTGGATCTGCTCGAGCCGGATATCTCCAATCACGCCGTTCGCTTCGAACTCTATGACGGGCTGATGCGCCACCGGCAAGGACGGCTCCTGAATCGGATCGCCACGACTACGCTCGCTGACCTTTACTACGGCACGCGAACCTGGCTGCGGAACTTTGGCCGGCGCGCCCGCAAAGAGAGCTGGTCTCCGCCCTGGACCGATCAGTTTACCGCGCCAACGCCCCCCTGGATCGACCATTTTTGCCATCCGTGCGAGCGCGCCTACGAAGTGCCGGAGGTGCGTGAGCTCGTCGAGAGCACCGGGTTTCGTGTCGTGCACAACATGCGCCAAGGCATCGAGCACCGCCAGCTTATTCCGCCGGATTGGGGCGACCGCTACGAGGCTTTGGACGACTGGGATAAGCGGCGCATGTCCGAATTGCTTGCGGACGGCGGCGGGTCGTTCGCAATGTGGCTGCGTAAGGTGTGACGCCGTCGCATGATTAACGCATCGTCCGAGTTGAACTTTCTGTACCGGGGCTTGCGGAGCCTTGTGAAATTTCGTCTGCAGGCTGCGATTGCGTGGGTGCGCCATGGACACATCGTCCGGCGCCGCGCGATTGAGAGTTATCTTGCCGCCCACCCGGTCCGCAAGCTTCATCTCGGTGCGTCTCAAGAACTCGACGGCTTCTTGAATTCGCAAGTTTTAGGCGCAGTACCTATCGATATTACCGGGCGCCTGCCGCTGCCAGACCGGTCCTTCGATCTTTTTTACTCGTCTCACCTGGTCGAGCACATTCACCGGCGGCAGTTTTTAGACTTCTTGACCGATTGCCGGCGTGTTCTCAAACCCGGCGGCATTAATATTGTCGCGACACCATCTGCGGAAAAGATCGCGCGCACGGTCTACGGGCCTGACGGGCCGGACAAAGACATGCTGATGGAGGCTGGCGCTCGTTTCTATCCTGAAGACTTCCACACACCGGCGCATCAACTCAACCTCACCATGCGGGCTTTCGGCCATCGCTTTCTCTACGATCTGGAGTTTATGCGCAAAGCCGGTCATGCGGCCGGATATGAGGAGGTCGAGCGGGTCGACAATCTCTCGCCCCCAGACCCAGTTCTCGGCGATTACATCCGGGCTCACAAGCCACCCCGCTGGAATATCGAGACCGAGACCTTCGTTTTTCGGGCACCGCAATAGCAACCCCTTGTTCGTGACTCTGGCGGAATAATCATGTGCGGCTTAGCCGGCATCTACGCACCCGACAGCGCATACGATTCCACCGAGCTTGCAAGGCTCGCCGACCGCGCCGCCGCGGCGCTAGCGCACCGTGGCCCCGACGACAGCGACGCCTGGGCCGACGAAGCCGCTGGTATCGCATTCGGTCATCGGCGCTTGTCGATCATCGATCTCTCGCCATCGGGCCGTCAGCCCATGGCCTCCGCCGATGGGCGGTTCGTCATCGCCTACAACGGCGAAATCTACAATTTCCGCGATCTTCGAAAAGAGCTCGAGGACCTCGGCATCGCATTCCGGGGCCACTCCGACACCGAAGTGTTGCTCGCAGCGATTTCGCGCTGGGGCCTGGTTCCGGCACTCGAACGAGCAAACGGTATGTTCGCGTTTGCCTTGTGGGACCGCGACTCGCGCACCCTTCATCTCGCCCGCGACCGGCTCGGACAGAAGCCGCTTTACTATGGCTGGGCCGGCAAGGCGTTGGTCTTCGGATCGGAACTCAAGGCACTCAGACAATTTCCCAATTTCGAGGCTGCGGTCGACAATAATGCCCTGACCTTACTGTTGCGCCACAGCGCGATCCCGGCGCCTTACTCAGTCTATCGCGATTGTTGGAAATTGATTCCAGGCACGGTTCTTTCCATCGACGCCGGACAGCTTGCCAATCGCGAATTGCCCAAGCCGGCGTCCTATTGGTCGGCAACCGACGTGGCGAGCGCCGGGCTTGCCGATCCATTCGATAAACCGGATGACGACGCAATCGAGTCGCTCGACAGTATCCTAAAAGATGCCGTCGGCAGTTGTATGGTATCCGACGTCCCCCTTGGAGCTTTTCTTTCCGGCGGCATCGATTCGTCGACGGTCGTTGCCCTCATGCAAGCGCAAAGCAACCGGCCGATCAAAACCTTCTCGATCGGTTTCACCGAAGCTGACTACAACGAAGCCGTCGCGGCAGCAGCGGTCGCCGAACATCTTGGCACCGATCATACCGAGCTCTACATCACGCCAGCCGATGCGCAGGCCATTATCCCTAAGCTTCCGCAAATCTACGACGAGCCGTTCGCCGACTCGTCGCAAATCCCCACCTACCTGGTTTCGCAACTCGCCCGCCAAGAGGTGACCGTTAGCCTGTCGGGCGACGGCGGAGACGAGACTTTCGGCGGCTACAACCGCTACGCCTGGGCCAACAATCTGAAGCGCGGCATCAACCTGACGCCGCTCGCACTACGCCGCCTGGCCCAACGTTGTCTCACTGGCGCCGCCCCGCGCCGCTGGGACGGTGCGTTTGCCACCGTCGCCCCTTTGTTGCCGCGCCGGCGGCGCCACACACAAGTCGGTGACAAGCTTCACAAACTGGCCGAGATCGTCGACGCGCCAACGCGAGAAGAAATGTATTGGCGCCTGGTCTCGCAATGGAAGCGGCCGTGCCAGGCAATCCCCGGCGCTACCGAACCGCAGACCCATCTGAGTGATCGAACGTCGTGGCCCAACCTGCCGGATTTCACCGACCAGATCATGCTGCTGGATTCGCTGGTTTACTTGCCCGACGACATTTTAGTGAAGCTCGACCGCGCTGCCATGGCGGTTAGCCTCGAAAGCCGGGTTCCCTTCCTCGATCATAGTGTTTTCGCATTCGCCTGGAGGCTGCCGCGCCATCAAAAAGTCCGCAACGGCACCGGAAAATGGATTCTGCGCGAAGTTCTGGCGCGATATATTCCGCGGCCCCTGTTCGAACGCCCCAAGATGGGGTTCGGCGTACCGGTCGGCGATTGGTTGCGCGGCGACCTCCGGGAATGGGCCGAGGACTTGCTGTCGGAAGACCGCCTTAAACGCGGTGGGCTTTTTCAGCCAAATGTCGTTCGTAGTCTATGGACACAGCACCTGCGAGGCGACCGCAACCTGCAGCACCAACTTTGGCCGTTGCTGATGTTCGAATCGTGGCACGCCGCTACGGACTAGCGTTTGCTGAAAGGTCTCTTAGCCGCACCCGGCCGGAGACCAGGTACCAGGAGAGCCCGACATATTCGCGCCACGCTTGCCCCACACCACCCAGTCCGCGAGCACTCGGAATGAAATCGTAGACACGCGACCGCGCCAACCGATGATCCGGTTCTGGCGGCGCCAAAGGAGAAGCGACGGGCTCGATCCCAAAACGCCGTAGCACCGCGCTCGCCCGCGCGATATGCGAAAGCCCCGTCACCAAGATAACTTTGTGTTGGCCTACATCGGGAAATCGCTCGGCAAGGATGCGTGCGACGGCCTCGCCGGTCTCGAAGGTGTCGCGGGCGGAACTTTCCAATATCGTGCTCGCCGCAGGCGTGTCGACGAACTGGGCCGTCACTTCCGTTTCCGCTACCTGACCAGGTATCGGCGCGCCGCCGGATAGAATGATCGGAAGTCCTGTCGACCGATGCAGTTGCCGGCCCGCGACGGTTCGCCGTATCGAGCCATCCTGCGGCCACCATCGGCCATCGGGATCGACAAAGGCGCCGGCGAGAAAGACGACAATCGCCGAGAATTTTTGCTCGCCCGCTTCGCTGTCGGCCGCCGAATAGCGCGGGGCTGCATTTGCTAGAGGTAGCAACAGGGCCTTACCCGTCACCGGCAGACTACCCACCACCAAAAACAAGACGGCAAGTCCAAGCAGCACTTTACCGATTCGCCGGCGCATAAATATCGCCCCGACAATCGCCAGCCAGACTGCCGGCATCGGCCAGATCACCAGGATATCGAGTAACGTGCGCATGGCCTCACGAATTCCGATCCGGTTTACCCGGCCCCGTTTTTTATCTACCTGCACATCACTCTATCAGAACCGATAATGGTGTTCAGGCAAGTTGACGCGGTCCGAGAAAATTGATTTGTGAGACCGGTTAGTGCTGTACGCCAAAGATCGCAAACCGTGAGCTTCTGCCCAGACCATGCCTGATTCGACCGAACCGCTACCCCGCATAGCCGCGGTA
This sequence comes from Alphaproteobacteria bacterium, assembly GCA_965267185.1. GTDB lineage: Bacteria > Pseudomonadota > Alphaproteobacteria > UBA6615 > UBA6615. The sequence continues at coordinate 2,972,774 of OZ253937.1, forward strand.
GGCTGTGGCTATTGGGGCCGCAACATCGTTCGTAATTTTGCCGGATTAGGTGCGTTGGTTTCGCTCTGCGACACCGACGCAACGGCAGCCAATGCATTAGGGGAAACCTACGGCGTAGAAGTGCGCCAGCTTAGCGACATTCTCGCCGACCCGCAGATCGACGCGCTCGCCATTGCCAGCCCCGCGGCAACCCATGCCGAAATTACCCTCAGTGCGCTACAGGCCGGCAAACATGTGTTTGTCGAAAAACCGATGGCGCTCAATGTCGCCGACGCTGAAGTTCTGGTCCAAACGGCGGCGGCAAACGATCAAATCCTAATGGTCGGCCATCTGCTGCAATACCATCCGGCTTTCGTCACGTTGAAGGACATGGTCGATCAGGGCCGGCTCGGAAAGCTGCGTTATCTATACTCAAACCGCCTTAATCTCGGCCGCGTCCGGCGTGAGGAAAACATCTTGTGGAGTTTCGCACCGCACGACATCTCGATGATCCTGGCCCTGGTTGGCGAGGAACCTACATCGGTCGCCGCAATCGGACACAGCTATCTACAGAAGACGGTGCCGGATACGACAACGACCCATTTGTCGTTTCCCAGCGGACAAAGCGCCCATATTCATGTTTCCTGGCTGCATCCCTTCAAAGATCAAAAGCTTGTCGTGGTCGCCGAAGACGGCATGGCCGTTTTCGACGACACGCTGGACTGGTCTGAAAAGCTTGTCGTGTACCCCCACCGCGTCGACGTGACGGACGAAGTGCCAACGGCGGTACGGGCCGAGGCGGAAGCAATCGCACTAATGGAAGCCGAACCGCTCGCAGCCGAGTGCCAGCACTTTATCGACTGCCTGCAGGCAAAAGAGCCACCACGCACCGATGGCGCGGAAGGACTACGCGTACTGCGCGTTCTCCATGCTGCCGAGCAACAATTACGAAATCAAAGCGAATGACTGCCGCAAAAATACCGGATGGCGTTACCGTTCACGAATCGGCTTATGTCGACGAGCCGTGCCAAATCGGCGAAGGCACGCGCATCTGGCATTTCAGCCACGTGCTGCCCGGATCGGTCCTCGGCCGCAACTGCTCGCTCGGCCAGAACGTGATGATCGGCCCCGACGTTACCATCGGCAACGATTGCAAAATCCAAAACAACGTCAGCATCTATGCCAGCGTTACTCTAGAAGACGATGTATTTGTCGGACCGAGTGCAGTCTTTACGAACGTCAATACCCCGCGCGCAACGATCGACCGGAAGTCGGAGTTTCTGCCCACGACGGTGCGCCGCGGAGCGACAATCGGCGCCAACGCCACGATCGTCTGCGGCGTCACATTAGGAGAGTACAGCTTCGTCGCCGCAGGGGCAGTGGTAACGGCCGATGTACCGCCACACGCGCTGGTCGCCGGCTTGCCGGCACGCCTTGCCGGTTGGGTCGGCCACGCCGGCGAACGACTGACCCAGGCGCCGGGATCGAACGATTTGGTATGTCCGCGAACCGGACAACGGTATCGGCTGGAGGGAGAACAGACCCTCCTCGAAATCGGCGATGGCTCATAAACGAAAAAACAACTTGGCTCGCCACAACGATGGGCGACGACGTATTTAGGTCACGACACCATGACGGAACCAATTCCTTTTATCGATCTCGAAGCCCAACGCCAGCGACTGGGGCCGGCAATCGATCGTGCCATTCAAAATGTCTTGGCGCACGGTCGGTACATTCTCGGCCCGGAAGTGGCAGACCTCGAGGCAGCATTGGCGGAGCGCGCAGGCGTGCGCCGCGCGATCAGTTGCGCCAACGGCACCGATGCGATGCAGCTTTGTCTGCTGGCCTTGGGCGTCGGGCCCGGTGACGCCGTCTTCGTGCCAGCATTTACCTTTGCCGCAACGGCGGAAGTCGTCGCCCTAGTGGGCGCCACACCGGTGTTCGTTGACATCGATGCGCAAACTTACAACATCGACCCCGCTAGCCTGCAAACCGCCATCGACGCGGTCCGCGCAGCAGGCGAGCTCAATCCCGTCGGATGCATCCCGGTCGATTTGTTCGGGCAACCTGCCGATTACGGCGCGCTGACGGAACTGACCAGCCGAAACAACATCTGGCTATTGGAAGACGCAGCGCAAGCCTTCGGCGCAACGTTTCGGGGGGGCGCTTGCGGCGGCTTCGGCATCGCCGGCACCACTAGTTTTTTTCCGGCCAAACCCCTCGGTTGTTATGGCGACGGCGGTGCTGTGTTCACAAACGACGATGCGCTGGCTGACGCAGTTCGGTCTCTGCGGATGCATGGCCAGGGAACCGATAAATACGATAACGCCTTGATCGGCACCAATAGCCGGCTCGACACGATCCAGGCAGCAATTCTTATAGAGAAGTTGAAAATATTTGATGAGGAAATCGAGGCACGCAATCAGATAGCGGAGCGTTATTGCGCCGGCCTTGGCGACAGCGCTGGCACTCCCCAAGTGGCCGAAAACGCCACCAGCGTTTGGGCGCAGTTTACTATCCGCACACCGGCGCGCGACCGTTTGCGCGCGGCGCTTTCCGATGCTGGCATACCGACTGCGGTCTATTACCCGCGCACCCTGTCGGAACAAACGGCCTATGCCCATTTTCCATCGGCCCCCGGCGGCACACCGATAGCAGCAACAGCAGCAAAAGAGGTGGTAAGCCTGCCGATGCACCCCTATCTCGACGAAGGCACGCAAAACCGGATCGTCGGTGTCATTCGCGATACTCTGTCTCAGCCGGGCACATCGGCGGCCTGAACCAACGACACCCAAATCCGCCTTTCATGAAGATCGTTACCATCGTCGGCGCACGCCCGCAGTTCATCAAAGCTGCGGCGGTATCGCGGCGTTTGCGCGACCAAGCGGATGCGACCGAAGTTCTTATTCACACCGGTCAACATTACGACCCGGCTTTGTCGCAAGTATTTTTCGATGAGTTGGAGTTAGCCGCACCGGATTACGTGCTTGGCATCGGCTCCGGTCCCCATGGCGAGCAGACCGGCCGGATGCTGGCGGCGATAGAGCCGGTTCTGATTGACGAAAAGCCAGACTGGGTCCTGGTCTACGGCGATACCAACAGCACGCTGGCTGGTGCCTTGGCGGCTGCCAAGCTGAACCTCCCGGTCGCTCATGTCGAGGCCGGCATGCGCTCTTACAACAAGCGCATGCCGGAAGAAATCAACCGGCTCATGACGGACCACGCCGCCAATCTTTTGCTGGCGTCGACCGAACAAGCTGTCGAAAACCTGCGCCGTGAGAATATCGCGGGAGACAAGGTGGCACTGGTGGGCGATGTTATGTATGACGCGACGCTTTATTACGGTGCACGTGCCGAAGAGCGCAGCAAAGTCATGCAAACCCTTTCGCTGCGCCCGCAAGAATACGTGCTGGCAACAATTCACCGCGCCGAAAATACGGACAGCAGCCAGAATCTGGGGGCAATCGTCGAAGCTCTCACCGCGCTGGCCTCCGATAAGCCGGTCATTATGCCGCTTCATCCGAGAACTCGATCGGCGCTCGAAAAATCGGGATTGCAAGATCGGCTGGCCACACAGGTATCCATGATAGAGCCGGTCGGCTATCTCGACATGCAAGTCCTGGAGCGCAACGCTTGCGTAATCGTGACAGATTCCGGCGGCGTTCAGAAGGAGGCCTTTTTCCACCGTGTTCCCTGCGTCACGGTACGCACCGAAACCGAATGGGTTGAGCTGCTGGAGGCGGGCTGGAACCGCCTCGCGGCGCCGGATAGCAGCGCGGCAATTATTGAAGCTGTCGGCACGGCATTGGCCGGTGAGCAGAGGCAAGACACCGTCGATCTGTATGGTAACGGACAAGCCGCCGGCGCCATCGCTGCCTGCCTCGCAGCTAAACTTCCCGCGCCGCGGTGACTTATTCAGGGCGATGGCGAATCCACGGTCCATGAAGATCTGCCAACTCTGTACCGTCGATTTTACGCTCTATCATTTTCTCCTCCCGCTGATGAAAGGATTGCGTGACGCCGGGCATGAAGTCGTCGGCGTTTGCGCCGACGGGCCTTTGTTGGCGCCAGCGCGCGAGGAAGGGTTCCGAATCGAACCGGCACCGCTCGCCCGGTCGTTTAACCCGCTGCGGATGATCAAGGCAGTTGCCGGGCTATATAAACTATTTAACCGCGAGAACTTCGACCTCGTCCATGTACATACACCAGCGGCGGCGTTCGCTGGGCGGCTGGCCGCACGGTTGGCCGGCGTACCCTGCATCGTCTACACGGCGCACGGGTTCTACTTTCACGAAAATATGCCGTGGCTCAAACGTTGGCCTGTGATCGCATTAGAGTGGCTCGCCGGGCGCTTCACCCACACCCTCTTCACACAGTCTGAGGAAGACGCGGCAACCGCGCGAAAGCTCAACCTATGCCGTACCGGCGATGTATTGGCGATCGGTAACGGCAGCGACCCATCGCGCTTCCATCCCAGCGAAAGCGAAGACGACCGTAACCGGGTGCGCGCAGGCCTTGATGCGGCCAACGGGCGGCCGGTGGTCGTGATGATCGGCCGTCTCGTTGCTGAGAAAGGCTATCCCGAGCTGATCGCCGCCATGCGTTCGCTCGACGCGCACCTCTGGATCATCGGCGAGCGGCTGCCCAGCGACCATGCAGCGCAGATTGAAGACCTCCTGAGCGAAATTGAAAAAGACCCGAACCTGAGCCGCAAAATCAAACTGCTGGGCTACCGCTCCGACGTTGCAGATCTGTTGCGGGCCGGCGATATATTCGTCCTGCCCTCGCATCGCGAAGGCATGCCGCGTTCAATCGTCGAAGCGATGTTGACCGGCCTGCCGGTCGTGGCCACAGATATTCGCGGCAGCCGTGAACTCGTCGTAGATGGGGAAACAGGCATAATCGTCGCTGTCGGCGCCGCTGGCGATCTATCGGCAGCGCTGCAGAAACTCATCGAGGATCCCAACCTCCGCAGCCAATTGGGCGCTGCCGGGCTGACCCGAGCCCGACAACACTTCGACGAATCCAAGGTCGTCCAAACCCAAATAGAACATTTAGGTCTCGCACCGTCCGCCTAGCCTCACCGGTACTCCATCGCGATATTGTTTTGAGCCCCGCCCTTGCGGGGCTTTCTGTTTTTCGGCAGAAAGCTCGCGACATGAGCGTGAACTCAACGGCGCCCGATTTTGGCAACGTCTTCGTTGCAACCGCATTGGTGATCATGCCGCTCGCGGCCTTGGCGCCGTTATCGATCGTTTGGGTCGGGGCAGTGCCGGCACTTTGGATTGTCGCGATCTATGTGCGTTGTCGCAGATATCCTTGGGAAGGCCGGTCCTGGATTGTGCCGGCGGCTTTGATCGGGCTCATCGCGTACGGCGCGCTGACCTTGCTCTGGTCGATTTCTCCCGACCGCACGCTGCACATCGCAATCAAACTCGTTCCTATCGTGCTTGGGGGATGGCTTTTCGTCGGCGCTGCGGCCCAACTGGATGAACGCGCGCGACGGCGAACGTCTACAGCGCTCCTTATCGGCGGCGCGATCGCCGTCGCGTTGATCGCGATTGAGATCGTTACGGATGGGCTGATCCAGGGGCTGCTCCGCGGCGAGGGCTTTAGCACGATGGGCGGCCTGTACCATTTGAATCGAACAGCCAGCCAGTTGGCGATCATGATTTGGCCGTTGTGGTTGGTCTTGGATCGGCGATACGGACCAGTTGTGGCCGCATCGGGCGTGGTCGTCGCCACTATCGCACTGTTCGGCCTCGATCCGGATACACCTCTCGTCACAGTGCTCGCCGGCGTCGCGTTCCTGGTTCTCGCCTATCTTGCGCCACGCCTGGCGCAGACCTTGTTGATCGCAGGAGTCCTTATCGTCGCCGTCGCGATACCCCTCTATCCGTTTTTGCTGCCAATCATCGATAGCACACTATCGTCTTGGAACATCACCGACTTCACGCTCCGCCATCGCTTCGCCATATGGGACTTCGCCGCAACGCGCGCGATGGAGCAGCCAATTCTGGGCTGGGGACTGGGCTCATCACGGGTCGTTCCCGGCGCCGACGGCGTCGCTGAAAATTTGGGGCGTCAGGCAGAAGCGCTCCCGCTTCACCCCCACAACGCGCTCCTGCAGGTGTGGCTTGAATTGGGCCTCCCTGGAATTCTACTCGCCCTGGTGGCCTTAGTGACCATCCTCTCCAAGATCACCCGCTATATCAGCGGCCGCAAGGAACTGGCGACCGTGCTGACAGTCACATTCTCTGCGACGTTGATCGCCGAACTAAGCTATGGAATCTGGCAATCCTGGTGGCTGGGCTTCTTGTGGCTTCTCGCCGCACTAACGATCGCCATTACCGGCAGCGGCGCGCGCCCGGAGCCGACGTGATAAGTTGACCTGACGCACCGACCACTCGCTTGCGAGCCACAAGCCCCATGGCCAACATCTATGTTCTCATCCTCGCCCTCCTGGCGGGCGTCTTAAGTTGGCTCCTCGTTGGGCGTGTTCGAACGGCTTTGCTACGTCACCAACTTCTCGATCACCCCAACGAACGTAGTTCGCACAGCCAAGCCACCCCACGCGGCGCCGGACTGGGCCTCATCATCGTGATCCTTCCCGCTTGGTTGGTACTGACTTTTTTATTCCCCCCGCAGGGTGAGGCCGGCGAAGTGGGGCGCTGGCTCGTTCCGGCGGGTGCCCTGCTACTGGCGACTGTGTCGTTCATCGACGATTTGCGCAGTCTCTCCCAGTGGTTCCGCCTGCTCATTCAGGCGGTCGTGATTTTCGTCGCTGTTCAACTTCTGTCCGGCCCGGTTTTCCAAGGCATATTGCCCACCGCTCTAGATACGGTCCTGGCTGCCATCGTCTGGTTGTGGTTCGTAAATTTGTTCAATTTCATGGATGGCATCGATGGGATCGCTGGCGTCGAAGCAATCGGCATTGGTATCGGCATATATGCCATCGGCATAGTGTTGATGCCGGCGGGAGCAAACTACGGCCAGGGTTTAACGATCGCTGCCGCGATGGCTGGTTTTCTGATCTGGAACTGGCATCCCGCCCGTATTTTCCTCGGCGATGTCGGCAGTATCCCGCTCGGATTTCTCCTGGGCTGGCTGTTGCTCGATCTGGCCGCCAGCGGCCTCTGGCAAGCCGCTCTGATACTGCCGCTATACTATCTGGCTGATGCGTCCTTGACGCTGCTACGTCGCTTGTTGCGCGGCGCCGCAATCTGGCAAGCCCACCGCGAGCATTGCTATCAAATCGCCGTTCAGCGGGGGCGTAGTCATTCGACGGTGGCAGGTGCGATCGCCATCGCCAACATCGTGCTGGTGGGATTAGCCATTGTCGCCGCGTTGCCATCGGTATCGCCGATTATCCCTTGGCTAATGCTGGTCGCGGCGGCAGTAGTAGTGGTGCTCCTGATGGTGTGGATGGTATATGGCGGGCAGAGTTCGGCAGCCGAGACGTCCTAGCTGGCCGGCTTGGCTCTGATGTAGGTCACGACTTGGGGAAGCAGGCGGGGTATGCGCCGAATCAGCCGCGCTAAAATCGTTTTCGCGCATGACATTTTCATGGCGGCAGTATCGTTTGCGCTAACGCTGATGCTGCGCATGGGAGAGGCAATCTACACCCTCCCGCTCGATTTCATTATCCAAGGTACGGTCGTGTTCACGATCATCGCCTCCACCGCCTTCTGGTATATGGGTCTCTACCGCGGCATCTGGCGCTATGCCTCAATGAACGACGTGATCCAGATCACCAAAGCGGTCACGGTTGCGGTGCTGATTTTTCTGCCCGTGATGTTTTTGTGGACGCGCGCCGAATTCCTGCCGCGATCTTTTCCAATTATCAACTGGTTCGTCCTTATCGCGCTGCTCGGCGGCCCACGCTTCGTATTTCGACTGCTCAAGGACCGGCGGTTCGAGTTCACCATCGAACCAACCGGCAAAGCTGGCATACCGGTGCTGCTGGTCGGCGCTGGTGATGCCGCCGAGACGTTCATCCGTGAGATGGCCCGGCAGCGCAGCACGTCTTACCTGATTGCCGGAATACTCGACGAAAAAGGCAAACGCGTTGGCCGTCACATCCACAATGTGCCGATACTCGGCACGCCGGAGAGCTTGCCGGCGGTGTTGCGGCGGCTCTCGCTACGGGGCGTCCATCCGCAGCGTTTGATCGCCACTAAGCAGGAGTTGAACCCCGATCTCGTGCGCCGCCTGCTCGATATCGCCGAGGCGAACGGCATGACATTGTCGCGGCTGCCGCGTTTAACGGAATTCCATAGCGGCGCCGCCGAGCGCTTCGACGTCCGTCCCGTCGATGTGGAAGACCTGCTGGGGCGCCCCCAGGCGGTGCTCGACCGGCCGGCGATGCAGCAATTGATTGCGGGCAAACGTGTCCTCATCACCGGCGCCGGCGGCACCATTGGCGGCGAGCTGACCCGCCAGGTCGCCGACCTGGGACCCGCCAACCTCGTGATGGTCGACAACGGTGAGTACAATCTGTACGCGATCGACCTTGAGATAGGGCAGCGAAATCCTGACCAACCGCGCGCCATGCGGTTGGCCGACGTGCGCGATCATCCGCAGATGGCGGCTATTTTCGCCGAATACCGCCCCGAACTGGTGTTTCATGCAGCAGCGCTGAAGCACGTGCCGATCGTCGAGAACCATCCCGACGAAGGTGTACTCACCAACGTTGCGGGCTCGCGTACCGTCGCCGACCTGTGCCTGTCTCATTCGGTTGACGCGATGGTGCTGATTTCAACCGACAAGGCGGTCAATCCAACCAGCGTCATGGGGGCGACGAAACGAGTCGCCGAAAGTTATTGCCAGGCGCTCGACCGCCAGCAAGCCGAACAAGATACGGCCCACCGCAGCCGCTTTATCACGGTCCGCTTCGGCAACGTGCTGGGGTCGACCGGATCGGTCGTGCCGCTGTTCGAAAAACAACTCGCAATGGGCGGTCCTTTGACCGTCACTGACCCTGACGTCACTCGCTATTTCATGACAACGCGCGAGGCCGTCGAACTCGTCCTTCAGGCCTCGGCCATGGGGGTTGATGATAGCGAAGTTACCGGTGGCATTTTCGTGCTCGATATGGGCGACCCGGTTCGCATCGTCGATTTGGCCGAGCAAATGATCCGCCTCTCCGGCAAGCGGCCTTATAAGGATATCGATATCGTCTTTATCGGCCTGCGTCCCGGCGAGAAACTCTTTGAGGAATTGTTCCATGATACCGAGGCGACGGCACCCACATCGAATGCAGCAATTCGCCTCGCAACCCCCCGCACAGCCGACCGCAATGCCTTGGCCCAAGCAATCGATGAGTTGATCGGCGCGGCGCTGATCGACGACGAAGCGCGCTGCCGAGCAACATTGCAGGGGCTCGTTCCGGAATACGCCACCGGCAAACCAGCCGAAATTGTGGCCGCGAAATAAGCAAGCCAGCGGCCCGCGTTTGGCAATGACCCTATCCCACAGAAAGTAATAAGCACCGTGCCAAGAACGACCGAAACGCCCATTAAACGCGCGTTGATCTCCGTGTCCGATAAATCCGGCCTCGTCCAGCTCGGCCAGGCGTTAGAGCGGCATAATATCGAGATACTGTCGACCGGGGGCTCTGCGCAGGCGCTCCGTGATGCCGGTGTTTCGGTAACCGATGTGGCCGAACATACCGGGTTTCCCGAGATCATGGGCGGTCGCGTCAAAACGCTGCACCCGAAAATCCATGGCGGCATCCTGTCGCGCCGCGGACACGACGGCGACGAAGCCGCCATGGCGGCCCACGAGATCGGCGCGATCGACTTGGTTGTCATTAATCTCTACCCGTTCGAACAAACGGTCGCCGCCAATCAGGACTACGATACCTGCGTCGAAAATATCGACATCGGTGGGCCGGCGATGATCCGGGCGGCGGCTAAAAACCACGCTGCAGTTACCATCGTCACCGACCCCAGCGACTATGGCGACGTGATTTCATCGATCGAGACGAACGGGGGCGCGACCACCCCGGAGTACCGGGCGCGCCTGGCAGCCAAGGCTTTCGCCCGCACTGCAGCCTATGATGGCGCCATCACAACTTGGCTCAGCGGCGAACTTGGCGGCGAGTTGCCGGAAGGCTACGCGACCGGCGGCGCACGCAAACAGACACTACGCTATGGCGAGAACCCCCATCAGCGCGCGGCGTTATATATCGGCGGGTCCGCCAGACCAGGCGTGGCCACGGCGGAGCAAATTCAGGGCAAAGAGCTGAGCTACAACAATCTGGGCGACGCCGACGCTGCGTTCGAACTAATCGCCGAGTTCAGCGAACCGGCTATCGCCGTCATAAAGCATGCGAACCCTTGCGGTGTTGCAACGAATATCGACCTCGTCGCCGCCTACCGGTCGGCGGTCGCTTGCGATCCGGTAAGCGCTTTCGGCGGCATCGTCGCCTCGAACCGGACGCTCGACGGGGCGGCAGCGGAAGCCATCACCGAAATTTTCACCGAAGTTGTGATCGCACCCGATGCCGACGCCGACGCCCGCGCGGTATTTGCCAGCAAACAGAACTTACGCCTGTTGCTGACGGGTGCCATGCCCGATCCCGGCGCCGCAGGGCTGATCGCCAAACCCATTGCCGGCGGTGTTTTGGTGCAAGACCGCGATGCCGGACGGATCAGCGCCGACGACCTCAAAATCGTTACCAAGCGGCAACCGAGCGATGCAGAGTTGGCCGATCTGCTGTTCGCATTCACCATCTGCAAGCACGTCAAGTCAAATGCGATTGTCTACGCCCGCGATGGCGCGACCGTGGGGGTCGGCGCCGGCCAGATGAGCCGGGTCGATTCCGCGCGTATCGCCGCCTGGAAAGCCATCGCCGCGGCGGAGGCCGCTGGCGATGACGAACCGAAAACGAAGGGGTCGGCCGTCGCGTCCGATGCCTTCTTCCCCTTTCCCGACGGCTTGCTCGCAACCGTGGAAGCCGGCGCCACGTCGGTCATTCAACCCGGCGGTTCCGTGCGCGACGATGACGTCATCGCCGCCGCCGACGGTGCCGGCATCGCCATGGTGTTCACCGGCATGCGACATTTCCGGCACTAAACCGAGAGGTTCCAACCCATGATCATCACCACAACTACGAGTATCGAGGACCGGAAGATCACCGAATATCTCGGCGTCTGTTCGGGTGAGGCGGTCGTTGGGGCCAATATCTTCCGCGACCTGTTTGCATCGGTCCGCGATGTCGTCGGCGGCCGTTCGGGTAGCTATGAGAAGGTGCTGGCAGACGCGCGGCGGATGGCGCTCGAACACCTCGAGGGCCAAGCTGCCGAACTAGGCGCGGACGCCATCGTCGGCGTCGATCTCGACTATGAAGTGCTGGGCGACAAGGGTTCGATGTTGATGGTTGTCGCCGCCGGAACGGCAGTCCGTCTTGGTTAGGAGCTGAATTTCTCGGGCTGGCTCGGCTCGCGGACGGCAAGCATAAGCAGCCCACCGACAACGAGAAACGGGATGACGGTTGCGAGCGCTATCCGCTGACTGTCATAGGCAAGGGCGACAGCACCGACCAGCCACGGCCCAACAAATGCGGTGACCTTGCCAGACAGCGCAAACAAGCCGAACATCTCGCTTTCCATACCCACCGGCGTCATCCGCGCCATCATTGAACGGCTCGCCGACTGCACGGGCCCGAAGAAGATTCCCAGCGCCGAGCCCAAGATCCAAAACCACAGCTTCGTTTCGACCAGAAGCAGCGGCACGCCAATGATCACGATGGCGGCGAGACCGATCAATATGGTCGGCTTCGCGCCAATCCAATCGTCGATCCAGCCAAAGGCAAAGGCACCGGCACCGGCAGTCGCGTTCAGGACCAGGCCGAACATAAGAACCTCTTTAACGCTCATGCCAAACGTTCCAGCAGCGTAAATGCCGCCGAACGCAAACAGCGTGTTGATGCCGTCAGTGAAGATCATCCGAGCGAGCAGAAAGCGGCCAAGCTGGGGGTGTTGAGGCAAGTTTTTGAGAGTAGCAATGAGCACCTTGATGCCGGTGCGGATAGCAGGCCCCGTGGATAAACCACGGCCCGGCGGATCAGGTGTCCAGAGAAGCAAAGGCAAACAAAACAGTACTAGCCAAAGAGCGACCACAGGCCCGGATATTCGGATGTGTTCGGCTGCGCCGCCCTTGGAGTTATCGAGACCAAACGGCGGCGTTTCGTTCAATACGAACACAAAAAGCACCAGCACGATGCCGCCGAGCCCGCCGAAATAACCCATGCCCCACGCCCAGCCGGACACTCGGCCGAAATAGTCTCGTGGCACAAGGGTCGGGAGTAAAGCATTGTAGAACACCATGCCGATTTCAAAGGCGACGACAGTGATGCCCACCAGCCAAAGCAGCCGACTGGCGTCTTCGGGGTCCGGGTGGACGAACCACAACAGGGTCGACCCGACAGCCAACACAGTCGTAAAAAAAACTAACCATGGCTTACGATACCGGCCTTGATCGGCGATCGCGCCGAGCACTGGGCTGGAAAAAGCGATAACCAAGGCCGCTATCCCGGTCATAAATGCCCACTGCGATGTCGCGTCTGCTGTATTTACCGCTCCCGTGTTTGAATCAACTGCCACCAAGTTTATGAAGTAAGCAGGGAATACAAACGTCAGAACGATCGCGGGAAACGGCGAGTTCGCCCAATCATACAAACACCATGAAAATACGGGGCGCCGTTCGAAAGCGCGGGCCGGGGCCTGTGAAGAAACCGTCATAGTGCTAACCTAGAGCAGTGCGCCGCCACATTGAATCAATTCTGCGCCGCTCCGCCGCGCCGCGGCCAATTGGTTATGGCAATTCCAGCGAGCACAATCACAAATCCGACAACCATCGACACGGTGACGGGTTCACCCAACAACGCTGCGCCCAACAACAGGGCCATAAGCGGGTTCATGGGCAGCGAAACCGCAACCAGCGTCGGCGTCGTATGGCGCAAGGCCCACAGCCATAACACGTAGGAGATCGCCGCGCCGAACAGACCGATGAAGCCGACGGCGAGCCAGCCCACCGCCGATAGGTCCGGACTCACGGTCGGCGCACCCAGCGCCTGGGCCACGACAAACAGTAGCGCCGTGCCGGGCAGCACCCCGGTCACAACAACGACGAGCGGGTCATGCATGCGCAACCAGCGGTTCGACCAAACATTGTAGATTGCAGTAATAACCGCACCGAACAACACGATCAGATCGCCGATCCAGGCGGTTGGCGGCGCCGATCCCGCCTGGCCCAGTGCGACGACGACGCCCAAGCTCGCAACGATAATGCCAACCACTTTGAGGGCGGTCGGTCGTTCGGTGCGAAACAAGGCGGCAAGAGCCAGCGTTAAAAACGGCGTCGTCATGTAGGTCAGCGCCGCACGGCCCGAGGTCGTAAACGTTAGGGCGTTGGAAAAGAGAAACTGCAGACCGCCGAAAAACATTGCGCCCATGGCGCCAATAATGAGCAGCTCGCGGGGGCTTGGCCACCGGCGCGCGAGCGCCAAAGCAAGGGGGGTTAAAACCAACGCCGCTCCTGCATTGCGCAGAAACGCAATTGTCGTGGGCTCGGTTTCCGTGACGAGAAATCGGATAGCAACGAACGACGAGCCGCCAAGTGCAGTCGACAAACACCCCGCCAGAGCGGCCCAAATCGCAAGGCGGCCAGCCATTGCCGCCGCGTCGTTTCCTGTCATATGCGTCTGCCTGGATCGCGCAAAAAGGAAGAAGCCTTCTTAACGCAGCACCGAGAAGATTCCCATGTGCTCTCTAGCGCCGATCCCGGGGTCAGCTATTTACGAGTGAGCGGAATTGGGCATTCGCGACCGTTAGCATGGCCAGGTCGACCTGCCCAACGCCCCGCAGCTCATCGATGAGCTGATGCGAACGGGAGACCGCCCCATCATGGCTCTCGAGCCATAGTTCGATCAGTCCCGAAGCCGCCCGCTGATTGAGTTTGCCGCTGCCCGCCATGTCGAAAACACGCGTCGTCAATTGCGATTGATGGTTGTAGCTCTCATCGACGATTGCGGCCAACGCCATCATTTCCCAGTCCGTTTCGGTGCTGACGCGTTTCGCGGCATGGCGGAGCCAGTCAATTCCCAACCGCGCCCCGATGGCGAAATACATCCGTCCGCAATCGACCACCGGCACATCTGAACGCGACGCGATGCGCACGATATCGCCGGCGGCAGGAAGAACCTCGAGCCCGGCAATGCGGCCCGCCAACTCTTCCGGCACGTGCTCCGCCGCCAGGGTCGCGGTGCGGACAGCGATCGCGTTGTGATCGTCCTCGGCGACGATCTCCGGCATATGCTCCATAAGTTCAGCGATACCGCTCGCATACTGCGCGATCGCTTTTTCAATGGAGATAGGTTTGGCGAGGTTTTCCAGGAACCACAATGTCATACGTTCCGCCAAGGTGGCCACATCGCCGATCATCTCGGTCTGCAACCGCGCCGGCACTTTATTATCGAGCGCCTCGATCGATCGCCATATGGGGCGCAGCTCAAACGCATCGCGCGCCACCACATAAGCGCGGGCAATATCCGCAGGGCCGGCAGCGGTCAATTCGCCCACGTTGTGCATAAACGTCGCGCCGACCCTGTTGACCAGCGAGTTCGTGACATAGGTCGCCACGATCTCGCGCCGCAATCTGTGGTGTGCGATATGGTCAGCGAACTTCTTGCGTATGAGTTCGGGGAAATAGCGCGCCAAATCGCCGACGAGGTAAGGGTCGTCGGGCACGTCGGTGGGCAACAAGTCGCCGTACAACGCGAGTTTCGAATAGGCGAAGGTCACTGCGTATTCGGGCCGCGTCAGGCCCTGACCGTTCGCCAACCGATCGGCCATCTCCTCGTCGTCCGGCAGGTCTTCGATCGACCGGTCGAGCAAACCGCGGCGTTCGAGCGTACGCATGAATTGCCACTGCGAATCGAGCAGCTCCCCGGCTTTCGCTTCGGCCGAGGTAATGGCCTGAGTCTGTAGATAGTTGTCGTTAAGAACCAGATGCGCGACATCGTCGGTCATCGCATCCAATAAATCATTGCGTTGCTTGACTGATATCTCGCCTTGCTCAACGGCGTCGTTGAGCACGATCTTGATGTTGACTTCGTGATCCGACGTATCGACGCCGGCCGAATTGTCGATGAAGTCGGTGTTCAAACGACCGCCGGCGCTGGCGTATTCGATCCGCCCGAGCTGGGTTATGGCCAGGTTGGCACCTTCGCCGAGAACCTTACACCGCAATTCCCGGCCGTCTACCCGCACCGCGTCGTTGCTCCGGTCGTCGGCATCGGCATCGGTTTCGCGGGACGACTTGATGTAAGTCCCGATTCCGCCGAACCACAGCAGATCGATCTCGCTCGTCAGCATCGAGCGGATCAGCTCGTTCGGCGTCACTTCGTCTTGCTCAATGCCGAACAGCGCCTTCATCGCGGCGGTAACCTTGATCGACTTTGCCTTGCGGTCGAAAACTCCGCCGCCCTTCGAAATAAGCTTGGCGTCGTAGTCGCTCCAGCTTGAACGCGGCAATCGGAACAACCGCCGCCGTTCGGCATGGCTTTTCGCCGGATCGGGATCGGGGTCGACAAAGATATGCAAATGGTTGAAAGCGCCAACGAGCTTGGTGTGCTTCGACAGCAGCATGCCGTTGCCAAAGACGTCGCCGGACATGTCGCCAACACCCACCGCGGTGAATGCCTCGCGCTGGATGTCGCGGCCGATTTCACGGAAATGACGTTTGACCGACTCCCAGGCGCCCCGCGCGGTGATACCCATTTTCTTGTGATCGTATCCCACCGAGCCACCGGACGCATAAGCATCGCCCAACCAAAAGCCGTACGACTCGCTAATACCGTTCGCGATGTCGGAGAATGTCGCGGTGCCTTTGTCGGCGGCCACCACGAGATAAGGGTCGTCATCGTCGTAACGGACGACGTCGTCGGGCGGAACGATCTTTCCGCCCGTTAGATTGTCGGTCAGATCCAGCATGCCCGCCATCAAGGTGGAGTAACAGGCAATCACTTCCGACATCGTCGCTTCGCGGTCCGCAGCCGCGTCGCCGGTTGGCGCCGGCAAGCGCTTGCACACGAAGCCGCCTTTTGAACCAACCGGCACGATAACGGCGTTTTTCACCATCTGAGCTTTCTGCAAGCCCAACACCTCGGTGCGAAAATCCTCCCGCCGGTCCGACCAGCGGATACCACCGCGCGCCACATCACCACCGCGCAGATGGCACCCCTCCATACGCGGACTATAAACGAAGACCTCCTTCATCGGCCGTGGCTCGGGCAGACCGTCGACGGCGCGGCTGTCTATCTTGAACGAGAGGTACGGTTTCTCTTCGCCCGTCTCGTCCAGCTGGAAGAAATTGGTTCGCATAGTCGCGCCGACCGCGTTGGCAAACCGGCGGATAATTCTGTCCTCATCGAGATTGGATACATTCTCCAACGCATCGACGATTTTGCGGTTCAGCTCATCGGCCTTGCGCTTCACGGCCTTCGCACGGTTTTTCGGGTGAAGCTGAAACCGGGTATGAAAGAGATCGATGATTAGGCGAGCGAGCACCGGGTTATTGGCAAGCGTCTCTTCCATATAAGGTTGCGAAAAGGGGATGCGCGCCTGCAACAGGAACTTGCAGTAGGCACGCAGAATAACGACATCGCGCCACTCCAGACCCGCGCCGAGAACCAGCTTGTTGAACCCGTCGTCGCCGACCGAGCCGTTAAAGACTCGCGCGAAGGTTTGATGAAACTTTTCGCGGACGGATTTGAGATCCACATCTTCGCCGGAAGGGATGCGCAGACTGAAATCGTGAATCCAGACAGAGCCACTGCCATCGCCGTAGCGGTAGGAAACCTCAGAAGGTTCCTCGCCAACGACCTTAAGGCCCATATTTTCAAGCATCGGCAGCACGTCGGACAACGGCAGCGACGTGGAGTCATGATACAGCTTCAGTTGTAGGGCGCCGGCTTCATCATCGTCACGCCGGTACAAGTTCAAACCGAGCTCGCCCGTCAGGCGAACTTCGTCGATGTGGTCGATGTCGGCCACCACCGCTTCCGGCATGTGGCGTTCCTGGTATCCCAGGCTGAATGCATCGCCGTAGCGTTCGAACAAAAGAAGACCCGTGCTCTCACCCTCGGACTCGATGAGAGCATCGCGCAGATTGTCGCTCCAAGACCGCGCTGCCTCGCGCAACGCCACCTCGATATCATCGATCTTGTAGGCGGGAATTCCGGAAGGGTCGGCTTTTATGATGTAGAGGATCCGCGCCAACACGGATTCGGTGCTGAATTCCGGCGAAAATGCGACCGTCGTTCCGTTGAATTTCGCTTCCAGAATATCCGCTAACTTGCGGCGCAGGTTGGTGTCGTATCGCTCGCGCGGCACGAACACCAACGCCGTTAAATAACGTTGAAACGGGTCTTCGCGAACGAACAGCGCCGTATGCTGGCGTTCCTGCAAATGCAGGATCCCCATGGCATTGTCGAATAGGGTATCGGAGTCAATCTGCCACAGCTCGTCGCGCGGATAATTCTCCAGTATATGCGCCAGCGCTTTGGCGTCGTGGCTACTTGGCGGAAATCCGGCACGTGACAGCGCGTTCGCCACCTTCTGACGCAAAAGCGGAATGTTGACCGGTGAACGGCTGTAGGCCGCCGATGTAAACAGGCCTACGATCATTCGCTCGCCGACCACCTTGCCAGCATCGTCGAACTTCTTGACACCTATAACGTCCATATGGACGCGCCGATGTACCGTAGAACGCCGGTTCGCCTTGGTGAGCATCAACAACTGGGGTTGACGCATGAAGACACGAATCTCGCTCGGTAGCGGCTCATTGTCGGCCCAGCTTTCGAAAATAGTACGGTCGGCATCGCGCAAAACACCGAGCGCGCCCGATGCCGCCTTTAGTTTTTGGCTCTTGCCAGTGCCGACGTGATCGTATTCGCGATATCCCAGGAAGGTGAAATGGTCATCAGCGATCCATTCGAGGAAGGCTTCCGCCTCTTTCACGTCCTCCAAGGGCAGCTGTGGCGGCTGAGCCCGTAATCCTTCGAGTATATCGTTGGCCGCATCGCACATTTTCGGCCAGTCCTCGACGGCCGCACGAATGTCCTCCAGAACGCGCTCTAGCTGCGCCGTAATATGAGCGATCCGGGCAGGGTCGGTCTGCTCGTTGACCTCGAAATGCATGAAGCTTTCGCGTTTGCATTCGGTCGGCTCGCCGTTGGGCGCCCCGGTGCAGTCGAGCAGCTTGCCCGTCTTATCCCGCGCAATATTGACGATCGGATGGATGACCAGATGTACCGTCAGGCCTTGATAGTTCAATTCTGCGGTGATCGAGTCGACCAGGAACGGCATATCGTCGTTCAGGATTTCGATGACGGTGTGGCCGGTTCGCCATCCATGCTCTTTTTCGGAGGGATTAAAAATCCGGATTTTTGGCTTTCCGGGTTTGCGTTTCTGCGCAAATCTCCAGAACGAAGATACCGCGCCGTAAAGATTGCCCGCATCTTGTTGCACAACGTCCGCCGGCGGGACATTCGCGTAGTAGGTGCGCACGAAGATCTCGGCGATATCGCCGCTGCGGCCCTTGAATTCGCTACGGGCCTTCTGCGCGACTTTATCGATCAGTTCTTTGCGGCGCGTATCAATGCGCGGGGTCATCTAACGTTACTCCCTTTCGGGTTTTCTACCCACCGGTCTAAAGGTCTGCAAAGGCCCGCAAGTAGAAGGTACCAACGTAACCACGAATAGAAAAAACATAGTTAACAAAGGCAACAATTTGTTAACCATATTCCGCATAAATATGCATGCCTATTGCATAGTGTATTGCGCGTCGGCGACACGAAAACGACACCGAGGGCCGTAGATTTTCCTGGAGATGTGGGACAAACCAGGTAGATCACGCACTACACAGCAAAAAAGGGGGTGGCGAATATGCCACCCCCTTTCTCGTGCCAGCCTAAATGCCGGCGGCAACTAGTTCTTCCAATCAGGCCGTATCGACCGACGGGAACAGCGACTTGTAGGTCGCCAACTCTTCCTTCAGCCGGCGCTTGCCGATACGGCGGATCGTGCGCTTCCAGGCGGCTTCGGTATCCCGAACCACCTGCTTGGCCGTCTTGTCACCGGTGTAAGCTTCGGAGACGTTCCGCTTGAACTCGGTTTCGAACTCGAGCAGACCGGTCATGAAGATCGGTGGCGTGGTGACTTTCAAGTTGCGATTAATCGCGTCCATACCACCCGGTGTATAAGTCGCAAACGGCTTCGACCCCGGCTTGAAGTGATCCACATGCCACGGATCGTGGAACGTGTTCACCGGATCGCCGACGATTATCGAGCTGTTCGCCGCCGTCGCCATGTACATCGCCAAGTGGGCCATCTGCGCCTTGCGCGGGCTATGCCGGTTGACGACGACCGCAACGATAGGCGCCGAAATCGACCGGTGCACTTGCTTGCCGCTGAAGTTCGAACCCGGCACCAGGCCGTAGTTCCACATACCGGCCGTCTTCGACTTCTCCGGATTTTCGGCCAGCGCGATGATGCCGTCCCAGTACTGGCAGGAGAAAGCATTACCGTTGATGATCCGCGGGATCATCTGCGGGGTACCCCAACCAGCCGCTTCCGGATGCGAAGCCGACTTTACGTTCAGGAAGGTCTGAACCGCATACTCGCCTTCCGGCGTATCGATTGTCGGGTTCATGTCATCATCGAACGGGAATCCGCCGGCGCTATATAGATACATATAGATCCACGCCAAGCTCGACCCGCGGTCGCGCAAGTTAGCCGAACCCCAAAGATTGTCGTCGGGGCGGGTGAAGAAGTTCATGAGTTCGAGTTCTTCTTCCCACGTCTTCGGCCACGTCATCTCCCGGCCATGCTTATCGGCGAAAGCCTTCTTCTCGTCCGGGTTCTCGAACAGATCCTTGCGGATGAACTGCACATGAACATTACCGTCGGTGGGCATACCGTAGGTCTTGCCCTTGTAGGTCATAAACTTGCCGAAATCGCCGACAGCGTTGATCTTGAACCCGGCCGCTTCCATGTAGTCATCCAGCGGCTCCAGCAAACCGGCCGACGCCAGCGACGGGATCATGTTGGAATCGAGATGGAAGAAATCGAACTCAGGTGATTTCGACAACGCCTCAGCCATCGCACGCTGCGGGATATCGAAGGTACTGATGTCCTGAATCTTCGGCAGGCTGATGCCAGTCGCCTCTTGGAATGCTCCAACGACCGGCGAAATGGCAACCTGATAGTTTGCCCACAAAATACCGGTTAGCTCAGTCGCCCCCAGCTTCTTAGCGCTGGCGATGATGCGGTCTTCCTCCGCGCCAGCAAGTGCCGGCGAGGTCAGCGCAGTCGGCAGCGCACCTGTCGCGGCCGCTAACGCACCCGCCTTCATAATCTGGCGGCGCGATAGGTCTGCCCATTTAATTTTTTTCACTGTGTGTCCTCCCTGTTGACGATTGGTTGACTAGCAAGTCCCTGTCCAAACGGTGGTGAAACTATATCACTTCTGGAAAACAATTCCACTTTTAGAGAACTGTGCTTTAACCCCCAAAACTCCCAAGACACTAGCCGCCCACCGATGGAAACGCTGCATGTGCGACGGCCACTTGACGCAGCGACATAGCAAGCTCGTTCTCCGCTATGCCGCGCAACTAATATATCAGCTCGCGCGAAA
Source organism: Alphaproteobacteria bacterium (assembly GCA_965267185.1). Lineage (GTDB taxonomy): Bacteria > Pseudomonadota > Alphaproteobacteria > UBA6615 > UBA6615. The sequence goes on from OZ253937.1 coordinate 2,993,456, forward strand.
TGCACCACATTGGGAAATGACTCGATGCGTTCACGAAAACGCCATCAACGCGAATCCCACGAGGCTAGGCGGTGCAAACACTCTTCCACGACGGACACAAATCAATTTCTTGACTGTCCAGAAGTTGCAGCGGTAGCTTTAAACGTCATGTGTATCGGAATTTGAGTCCTGTGAATGCATCGTGACGGTGCGACTCATAGCGGCACAAACAGAACCATTAACAATCTCCGGTACGTACATAGGGAGAGCGCAATGTTGAAAGTCCAAAAGTATCTATGCGCAGTTATCGCTACAGTTGCGATGGCCGGCGTAAGTTTGTTCGGCGCCACCAGCGCACACGCACAAGGTAAATTCCCGAGCGAGCCGGTGATCATACAAGTACCGTTCTCACCGGGCGGCGGCGCGGATCGCACATTCCGTCTGTTTGCACCATATCTTTCGCAAGAATTGGGCGTACCGGTGAAAGTCACCAACGTCGCCGGCGGCGGCGGCTGGGTGTCGTGGAGCCAGGTTACCAATGAGTGGGATGGTGAGAAGGACGACCACAAACTGGCCGTCGTGAATATCCCGCATATTTTCTCGATGCTGAATCCGCAGATGAAGCGTAAGGAGACCTTGGAGTCCTTCAACTTCCTGGCCTGGCATTCCTACGATCCAGGACTGTGGCTGGTTCGCTGGGACGATGACCGCTTCAAGAGCCTGAGCGACGTCATCGAATACGCCAAATCCAAACCCGTTGTTGTTGCGGTTGGCAGCCATGGCGGCGACGACCATGTCGGCATGGCTTTCGCGGCTAAGTCCGTTCCCGAACTGGGCAACGTAAAAATGTTGTTTAGCGACACGGGCGACAACGGCAAGATCCAACAGCTGCTCGGCAAGACCGCCGATATGGTGGCCGGTAACGTTGGCTTCTACGTCAACGGCGTGATGGAGCGTAAGATGCGGCCCATCAGCGTCTTGCACGACGAGCCTTGGATCGTTCTGCCAAGCGTGCCGACGTTCCAGGAAGTCACGGGCGCCCCGAATATCACCTATGCGGGCCGCACGCTGGCAACGGCAAATGGCCTAGCGGACGAGAAGCGGGCGGTTTACCTGGCGGCCATTGAGCGGGCGATGAACAACCCCGAATATCAGCAGAAGGAACGGGCGAACCGGAACTTCCTGATGTTCCGTCAAGGCGACGAAATGTGGGAGTTGTTGCGCGCGGGCCAAAAGGTCGCCGAACGGGCGGCTTACTGGGAAGAATCACAGTAGCCGATCGACCCTATAAACGTTGATTGCACGACCGCCGCTCTCCACCGGTAGCAGGATGGGGAGCGGCGGCTGCAATCGCTTCACAAGCACTTGGACGTGAGGCACCGGCTAAACGTTCAACAGAAAAACGTGGAATCCGCTTAATGCGTATGAGCAAACTTGCCGCCGAGCGCCTAACTGCGATCGGAATGATTGTCGTAGCGCTCATTTTCCTGGTCCAATCCATTGGCTGGCCGGGCACGTCGGGCGCCTTTCCGCAATTCACCGAGTACATGATCATCTTGCTTGCGTTGATCATGCTCGCTCGCAGTTTCGTGACGAAAGACAAGAAGTACGAAGGCACGGTTACGTTCGACTTCTCTTACACGGCCCTCAAGCCGTTATATGTCATGGGCGTTGGGATAATTTACGCCTTCGCCATTTTCGAGGTGGGCTTCTACGTCTCGTCATTCATCTTCTACTTCCTCGTCACCTACATGACCGGAATTCGCAACTTCAAGGTCATGGCCTCCGTCGCGGCTGTGCTGTTTCCGATCATGTATCTGTTTTTCACCGTCGCCCTGGGCGCCGACCTACCCGAGGGATTCCTCATATGATTGCCTCGTTTGACGACGTGACCCTAATGTTTGATCGCGGGGACTAAAGGCTATGGAAGCATTCAATTATTTGGGCGATGTAATTTCCCTGGCGAACCTGGGCGCGATGCTTATCGGTATCGTCGTCGGCTTGGTCATCGGCGCCATTCCGGGCCTCGGCCCGCCCATGGCGATTGCGTTGATGATCCCAATTTCTTTCACTTGGGAACCGCAGACCGCGTTGATCATGATGGTCGCCACCTACGCCGCCGGGCTCTATGGCGGATCGTTTACGGCGATCCTGCTGCGCGCGCCTGGCACGTCGGCCTCTGCCGCCACGTCGATCGAAGGTTTCGAGATGACCAAGCGCGGCAAGGCGATCGAAGCCATCCGCATGGGCACCTTCGCTTCCGTGATGGGCGGCCTGATCAGCGGCCTAGTGTTGCTTTTCCTGGCGCCGCCATTGGCCAAAGTGTCTTTGTGGTTCGGGCCGGCGGAGTTCTTTCTGACCGCTATACTCGGCCTAACGGCAATCGCGGCGGTATCGTTCGGCGCATTGCTGCGCGGCCTGGCCGCAGGCATGCTCGGCCTCTTCATCGCCACCATTGGCATCGACAACATGACCGCGTTCCCGCGGTTCACCTACGGCGTGACGGGACTGTTGTCGGGCGTCGGCATTCTGCCGACAGTCATTGGTTTGTTTGCCTTCGCCCAGGCGCTGACGTTATGCGAGGGTAGCCCACACTCCAACATTTCCGGACGCTCGAAGCTCAGCTGGTATATTTGGCCAAAACTCAGTGAGATTATTCACTGTCGTTTTTCGCTCTTGCGCGGTTGGGTTACCGGCCTCGTCATGGGAATGATCCCCGCGGCAGGCGCTAGCGTTGCCCAGTGGATCGCCTATTCGTGGGAAATCCAGCGCGGCAAGCCCGGCGACAAGTTTGGCGAGGGCGAGATCAAGGCGGTCGCCGCGACCGAGGCGTCGAACAACGGTGTGACCGGCACCTCGCTCATTCCCATGTTCGTGCTCGGTATCCCCGGCGGTATCTCTGCGGCCGTCATTCTCGGCGCGTTGATGATCCATGGCCTGCAGCCGGGCGACACACTGTTCCGCAAGACCCCGGAGGTCATCTTCACCGTGATGTGGGGCTTCGTGCTGGCCAATGTCTTGATGGGCGCCGTAGCGGGGTTGATGGCGCGCACGCTTGCCTATTGCACACTCGTGCCGCGCGGCATACTCGCGCCGATCATCATGATTTTCTGCGTCGTGGGGACGTTCGCCGCGAGCGGCAATCCGAACGACGTCTGGATTATGGTTGCGTTTGGCGTCATCGGCTATTTCGCGCAGAAGTATAATTTCTCGCCGGCCGGCATCTTGCTTGGCGTCATTCTCGGGCCGATCGCCGAACAAGGCTTCCGCAATATGCTGACGCTCACCGACGGCAACGTGATTCCGTTCCTCGCGACCCGCCCGGTATCGCTCGTCATTATCGTGATGATTATCGGCGCTCTCTACTTCGCCTTGAAGCCGAAGGCATGGGAGACGGTGGCAGCCGAGCGAGAAACAGCAGCCGACTTCAGCGAAGAGCACGACGAGTTCGCCGAGGTTAAGGACGACTAAAATAGAACGGCTGAGTACTTAAGCCTTAATATCCCGGGAGGCACACGGCCTCCCGGGTCAATGCACTTTGATGATCATCAGGGAAAAACCATGGCGCAAGCAGAAGCAAAAAATATGACCCTCATCGCCCAGGACACGCTCGTCGGGTTCGGCGGCATGGGCGAGGGTATGTGTATGCAAGTAGCCGGCGACGGCCGGCGTATCCTTTGGCTGGCGCACGAATCCGCGCCGAAGAATTTCACCGGTGTCGATGTGAGCGACATCAAAAACCCCAAAGTGGTCGTGCAAACCGAGCTGCCCCATATGGACATGCGCTCCAACTCGCTGGAGGTGACCGGCGACATCATGGCGGTTGCTTATCAGACCAAGGGCAAGGGAATGGAGCCGGCGGGCGTTGAGTTGTTCGACCTGTCATCGCCCGAAGACCCTAAGTCGATCTCATTCTTCGATTGCTCCGGGCCGCATTCGCGCGGCGTCCACCAACTCTGGTTCGCCGACGGCGAGTACGTGCACTGCGCCACCGGCCACGCCGACTTTACGCCGACCGATCCGCTCGACGATCAGTTCTATATGTGCATCGACGTGCGCAATCCGTCGAGCCCTGTCGAGGCGGGACGCTGGTGGTATCCCGGCACCCGCGAAGGCGACAACGAAGCGCCGCCGCCACGACACCCGCAGTTCAATTCGGGCTACCGCGCTCACAATACGAACGTCTATCCGGATCGTCCCGACCGCTTGTACATGTGCTACCTCGATGGCGGCCTGTTCGTGATGGACATCGCCGACAAGGCGAACCCCCAGGTGGTTGGCTCGTGGAACCCTCACCCGCCCTACCCAGGGTTCTGTCACACGGCACTGCCGCTGTTCGGCCGCGACCTGATGATCGTGACCGACGAAAGCGTCCGCGACAGCGCCGACGATTGGCCGAAGCTCGCCTGGGTGGTCGATATGCGCAAAGAAGACAATCTGGTGCCCATCGGCACGCTGCCGATCCCCGGACCGGAAGAGTTCCGCAACCGGGGCGGCCGCTACGGCGCCCACAATTTGCATGAGAACCGGCCCGGACCGGCGTTCCGCTCCGACGATTTGGTGTTCGGCACCTTCTTCAACGGCGGCGTGCGCGTGTTCGACATGACCACGCCGTTCAAGCCCGAGGAAGTGGCGTATTTCGTTCCACCGAAGCCGGAAGGCTCCATTGTCGATGCGGTGCAGATCAACGACGTCTACGTCGATGAAAACCGCATCGTCTATTGCGTCGACCGCCATGCCGGCGGACTCTACATCCTCGAGTTGGACCTCTAGGGCGAGACGCCAGACAGTTAGAACGACGGTCGTACGTTCGATCCGAAGCCGAACGGTGCCGCCCCGAAAGGATCGGGCGGCACCATTAGCCCATGCCAAAAATCAACAACGACGGAGCCCAACTGCTCTGCGATCAAATCGGGTTTAGCGGCGTCACCGGGCGGCTCGATCGTCAACACTCGGGCCTGGCCAGAAAAATTCTTCGCGATTCGTGCTTTCTCGCCGCCCGCCAAAACAACCGCTATGAGCTCGTCGCCGGTCCACATGGCGACGTCCGCCGCCAGAAAGGCGCCGTCGCCGGTGGGAATATGCGCCCGCGGCAACGGCCGAAGCGCCGCCATGGCCCACAGCATCGGGTCGATTACCGCCCCCGGTGATCTGCCGAGCGCCGGTAGTCGGTCGCCCGCGTTTCGCACCTGCGCGCCGATGAAATCGAAATAGAGATCGATCCAGCGCCGCAGATACCTGTCGAACGTATCGCAACTGCGCAGATGGAGACGCCGGATTAAATCGAGCCGGGCTGCGCCCAAACCCAGACTAGGGTCCTCCGATAGAATCTGCGCCTCCTCGGCAACTGCGTTTGGGCGGTACGGACCATCGCCCAAACGCAACGGCGTACGCGCCGCTCTATCGATTTCAACCTGCGGCATGCGATCCAGTTTTTCCGGCGGCACGCGGGCGATACCGTAGGGGATCACCAGAAGATCTGCAGCGGTCGTGTCAGCAGGCATAGTGGATCAAAGAGTCGGGGCGGGTACGAACGGTTCGATGGAAAACCAAGAAATGGTGATTTCGGTTGCTAGGTTTCTACTCCTAGAATGACACAAATCTTGTCATCGACCCTAGGAGGATGACGTGCTGTCCCTGCCGCAACGCTTCGGTGAGAAACCCAAGACCCATTACGGTCTGCCCCACGCGCAGCTCGACCAAAACCCGCCAGCCGACATTTATACGAAGCTGAAAGACCGGGCGTTCGATTTTCCTTTCGTCGAGCGGCGTCCGAGCATTATCTCGGTGCCCGGCGCCGAGGCGCTATGGCTGTTGGAGGAAGGCGGTCATAGCTGCGAAGAAGCGTTCATGCGGGGCAACGAGTTCGCCCATGTCCACCCGCCCGACGACGGCAGCATGCACATGATGCTGCCGGAAGCCGACGTGCCCGAACTCATCGAGAAGGGCTGGGGCGAAATCCATCCGCTGGTTCCGGTCGGCCGCATGCCGCCGAGCCTCGTTTTGGTGTTCGGCCCGCGCGATGATTCCGAGCTCGATGTCATCATGGGGTTGATCGGCACCTCTTATAAGTACGCGCGCGGTATCGGCATCGATTGCTGATCTGTCACACCAGCAAGAGCAGCGCACCGACGATGCCGATATTGCTGAACACGAACGACAGGTGGAGATGGCGGCGCAGCGGGTCGTCGATCTGCCAAAACCGGTGAAAGATCGCCGTCGCCGCAAAGGTGAACAGGATCAACAAGTAGGCGCCGATATCTGTCCGGATATCCAGCAAAACCAGAATCCCGCCGACATATTGAATCGCGAAGCCAACCCATAGCGTAATGTAGGGGGCCGGCACGCCAAGGGCCGCCATACGGTCGGCATGCTGTTTGACCTTGGTTGTTGAGTTGATCAGCGCCGTGCCAAGAAACAGAACGGCGATCAACACCTGCCCAGCAATCTCTAACGGTGCGTGGCCCGCATACATAAACGCCCCCCTTTTCTGCCGTGACCACGCGGCAACGATTGTTGCGCACGCCTCAACGACGTGGTTGGTTGCCCAGCCGCACCATACGAAAGTGAGCGACGTCCGTTAATGCCGGAAATCCCAAGCAACAATCTCGCGCTCGGCGAGCGTAACGGCCTGCCCGACGATCTTTTGCGTCTGCGTGCCAAATATCCTCGAGATGTGTGGAACGGGCACGCAAATCTCGGTGCGTGGGTTCAATTCTGGCTCGAGCGCCATGGGATGTTCCGCAAACTCGGCGCGGCGCTGAGCGATGCCTGCGAACAGCTGCAAGGCAGGCACATCGAGTTGAACCAGTTCACGCCCTGGTTTGCACCGCGTTCGGAATTCTTACTCGGGCATTTGGATTTGCATCATAGAATCGAGGAGTTTCATCTGTTCCCGGTGTTCGCCCAGGCCGAACCGGCATTGAACCACGGGTTCGCGCTCCTCGAATCCGACCACCAGGCGATCCACATTCTGGTCGACACCTTTCAGGGAACATCGGAACGCTTAATGGCCACGTCGGTAGACGACCGCGACGGCGCGCAGCGGACCGGTGAGGAAACGGCGCACACTCTGTCGGCCCTGTTGCGGGGGCTCACGGCTCATCTCGACGACGAAGAAGATCTCATCGTCCCCATTGTGCTCGACCATACGGAAGCAAAGTTGGGGCTCGTTTGAGTCGCCGCGCCAACAAGCAAGGGCCCGGCCGATTTTCGGCCGGGCCCTTGGAATTGGAGCGGGAAACGAGATTCGAACTCGCGACCCTCACGTTGGCAACGTGATGCTCTACCACTGAGCTATTCCCGCATTGAAGCGCTGCGAAATAACCGCATCGAGGCCAGGATTGCAAGCCTAACGATGGTGCTTGGTAAATGAACCCTTATCAAGCTATAGACCGCCGGTCATGAGCGGTCCGGATACGATCGAAGCGCCCCTGCTGGCACGCCTCGAAGAGCTTGGAATATCGGTGGCAATCCACCGCCATCCGCCGCTGCACACGGTGGCTGAATCGCAAGCGCTGCGCGGGACTCTGCCGGGCAGCCATATCAAGAACCTGTTCCTGCGTGACAAAAAACGGAACAAATGGCTGGTCACCGTGCCGGAAGATGCCTCGGTAGACTTGAAAGCCCTGCGGCATGTGATCGGCGCCAGCGGCAATCTTTCCTTTGGCAATGCCGAGTTGCTGGCGGAGCATCTTGGCGTGGAGCCGGGTTCGGTTACCCCGTTTGCGGTCATGAACGACACGGCGGACCAGGTGACCATGGTACTGGCGAAAAATGTGCTCGACCACGACCCGATCAATGCCCACCCGCTGCACAACGAGGCGACCGCCGCCATTGCCAAGGTCGATTTGCTGTGCTTCTTGGAGGCCTGCGGCCATCCGCCTATTATCATCGATCTCCCCTGACCGGCGATCGGTGAAAACCGGCTAAAACTGGACTATCCGCGGCGACAGATTATTTCCATTGAGGACTTGATGCAGAAGTCCGAAGCCGCCATTTTTGGCGAAAGCTCGATATTCCGGCACTTGGACGCGAAGAACGATGGAACCGATCAACCTGGGTGATGGGGCTGTTGCCCCGACCAATGGCGCAGCTGCGCCGCCCGCCATAAAGGACTCCGATACCGCGGGGTTCATGGCTGATGTCATGGAAGCGTCCCGCGAGGTTCCGGTCATCGTCGACTTTTGGGCCACCTGGTGCGGCCCCTGCAAAACGCTGACGCCGATTCTCGAAAGCGTCGTTGAGAAATCCCGCGGCGCGGTACGTCTGGTGAAAATCGACGTCGACAAGAATCCCGACCTGTCCGCGCAACTGCGCATCCAATCGATCCCCACAGTCTTTGCCTTCAAAAACGGCCAACCGGTCGATGCGTTCCAGGGCGCATTGCCGGAAAGTGAAGTGCAAAAGTGGGTCGATCAATTGATCGCCAAACATGGCGGCGAGATTGAACTCTCGCCGGCCGAGCAAGCTTTGGCGGCGGCGGAAGAAGCCTTCGAGGCAGGCGATATCGGCGGTGCGGGTGCGTTGTACGCGCAGATCCTCAATCAAGACGCCCAAAACACAAAAGCGCTGGCCGGCATGGCCAAATGCTACCTGAAAGCAGACAAGATCGACAAAGCGCGCGAGGTCGTCGACTCGATTCCCGATGATCTGCGCGCCGAAGAAGACATCCGCGTTGTTGTTTCCGCGCTCGAGTTGGCCGAAGCTGGCTCTGCCGCGGCGGGCGAAACCGATAGTTTGCGCGCCCGCCTTGCTAACGATCCCGCTGATCTGCAAACCCGGTTCGATCTAGCGGTAGCACTCTATGGCGGCGGCGATGCAGAGTCCGCGGTCGACGAACTCGTGGAAGTGATCCGCCGCAAGCGCGATTGGAACGAAGATGCGGCGCGGCATCAGCTCCTGAAAATATTCGAAGCGCTCGGGCCGAGCGATCCGGTCACGGTCGCGGGCCGCCGGAAACTTTCATCGATCCTGTTTTCATGAGCGACAATCCGTTCGATCTGAAACTCGAGGACTTGCCGGCCGAGTTGCCGTTGTTTCCGTTGAACGGAGTTTTGCTGTTACCGCGCGGCCGGCTGCCGCTGAACATTTTCGAGCCGCGCTATCTGAACATGGTGGAGCATGCGCTAGGCCGCCAGCGGCTGATCGGTATCGTCCAGCCCATGGTCGACGGTCAGGCCGGCCTGAGCGCGCCCGACGGCACCGCGCTCTACCGTATCGGCTGCGCCGGACGGATCACCAGTTTCCAAGAAACCCAAGGCGGCCAGATACAACTCACCCTGCGCGGCGTCTGCCGGTTCAACATCATCGACGAACTACCGCTCCTGAAGGGTTTCCGCCGGAGCCATATCGACTTCTCGCCGTACAAGAACGATTTCTCGCCTGAGAGCGAAACCGAGATCGACCGGCAGCGCCTGCTCTCCGATCTGCGGGCCTACTTCGAAATGGAAAATATCGAAGCCGATTGGGAGACCATAAAACAGACTCCGGACGACCGGCTGGTAACCACCCTAGCCATGGTGTGTCCGTTCGAGCCGCACGAGAAACAAGCGCTGCTGGAATCCACCGATCTCGCAAACCGATGCAAACTCATTATCGGTTTGATCGAATCCGCGCTGCGCCGCGATGACAATGGCGGCACCGCCGCCATGAACTGACGCGAAAACGCGCTGTAACGCCGGAATTAGGAGGCCGCCTTGGCAACCCAAAATCGAGCCGCCATCGACCCCAAACTGCTGGAAATTCTCGTTTGCCCCCTCACCAAGGGGCCGCTGCAGTATGACGAAGCGAAGCAGGAGTTGATCAGCCGGCAGGCCAACCTCGCCTACCCGGTTCGCGACGGCATTCCGATCATGCTGGTGGATGAAGCGCGCGAGTTGGATCCGGACGAGACACCATCGACGACGCAGCGGTAATGAACGAGGACGTAGCAAGCGCCGCTCCCTGGCCACTCGAAATTCGCTACAAGTCTGAGACAAAGAGCCTGGTCGTCGGGTTCGACGACGGCGCGACCTTCACCTACCCCGCCGAACTGTTGCGGGTCGAAAGCCCCTCCGCCGAGGTCAAAGGCCATGGCGCTGATCAAAAACGCATCGTCGCAGGCCGGTCTCATGTTGGCATCATGAAGATCGAGCCGGTCGGCAACTACGCCGTGCGGCTCCACTTCGACGATTTGCACGACACCGGCCTCTATACCTGGCGCTACCTCTACGAGTTGGGCGAGCGGCAGGATGAAATTTGGCAGACCTACTTGGCCGAACTCGAAGCGCGCGGCCTTTCGCGCGACCCTTAAGTCAGAGGCTACAGCGCCTCACCCCGCACCAGCCGCGGCAGGTCGCCCACTGTGCCCATGGCGTGACGCATGAACGTGCGCCGCAATGGCGCAATCCGGTTCACCGTACCCAAGCCGATGCTGCGTGCGGCGCGCAGCGGCGTGACGTCGTTTGAGAACAGCCGCGTAATCACATCCGTCACCACGGCGAGCACCATGTTGTCGAAGCGCCGCCAGCGCTCATAGTCGATCAGAATTTCGGGCATGCCGATGTCATGACCGAGCCGGCGCGCATCGATGATCAGCTCAGCCAGCGCGGCAATATCGCGGATACCCATATTCAATCCCTGACCGGCGATCGGATGGATGGCGTGGGCCGCGTCGCCGACAAGCGCCAGCCGTTGACCGATATAGGTTTGGGCATGCAGCAAGCTCAGCGGATGCGACCAGCGCCGGCCGGCCAGTTCGAGCGGTCCCAGAATGTCGCCGAAGCGCGGCGCCATCTCGGCGATAAACGCGTCATCGTCGAGCGCCATCAACGCCGGTGCCAACTCGCTGCGGTCGCTCCACACAATCGCCGACCGGTGACGGCCCTCGAGATCCTGCATTGGCAAGATCGCGAACGGCCCGCCGGGCAGGAAGCGTTCATGAGCAACATTGTGATGGGGCAATTCATGGAAAACCGCGCAAACAATGCTGGTCTGATTGTAGCGCAGCCGGGTGACGGCGATGCCCGCCGATTCGCGAATGCTCGAATTGCGCCCGTCGCACGCAAGAAGCAGCCGCGCCCTGATCCGCCGCCCGTCCGCCAGCTCCGCAGTGACGCCGGTCGATGTCCTGGACAGCTCAGTAATTTCCATCGGCGCCAGCAGTTCGAGTTCGGGAAGTGCACGAACATGGTCGAACATCGCCAGCCGCAGATAGCGGTTCTCGATAATATGTCCGAGCGGTTCGTCGCCGACCTCGCGATGGTCGTAGTGCAAGAACAGCAGCGAGTTGCCGTCGACGACGCGGATGTCGTTGATCGCGCTGGCGTGGGGGGCGACCGTGTCCCACAGCCCGACCCCCTTCAACACCCGCGCGCTGCCGTTCGCGATCGCCGTCGCCCGGCCGTCGAACTCGGGCGCAACCGTTGTCGCGGGATCGGCGCGGTCGACGACGGCAACCGGCAGTCCCGCACCGGCCAGCGCGCTGCCGAGGGTGAGGCCGACCAGCCCGCCGCCGACGATTAGCGCTTCGACATCGATGGTGCTGCCGGTGGAACGGGATTTCGCCATGGCCGCAACATTGCAACTAAGCCGAAGCCTGTCCACGTCTCCATTTGTCGCAAGCCCAAATCTTGTCCGCCTAAAAATTAGGCAGGCATGGATTGTTGCCTAATTTTCGCGCACTTCAGCGGTCGCCAGAGCGACACACACACCTACAAATCGTTATTTTTCAACGTCTTGTAGGCCCTATAGAGAACCGGCACGGTTCTTGAAGTGGTCCCTCCGGATGGCCGGTCCGGTGATCGGCCGCAGCCATTTACGAGCTCAAGAAGGGGGCCTCCATGAAACTGGTGATGGCAATCATCAAGCCATTCAAGCTCGACGAGGTGCGCGACACCTTGACCGAACTGGGTGTGCAAGGACTGACCGCGACCGAGGTCAAAGGGTTTGGCCGGCAAAAGGGTCAAACCGAAATCTATCGCGGCGCCGAATACTCGGTGAGCTACCTGCCCAAGGTGAAAGTCGAAGTCGTGATCGACGACGCCTTGAGCGATCAGGTTGTCGAAGCAATCGGCAAAGCCGCTAACACCGGCCGGATCGGTGACGGAAAAATATTCGTACTCGACGTCGCAAGCGCCGTGCGCATCCGCACCGGCGAGACCGGCGTCGAAGCGCTCTAGATCAGAGGAGATCATCATTATGAATTCATTCCAGCGCATAGGCGCCTTAAAACGAATGTCGATCGTCGGCGTTGGTGTCGCCGCCGTGGCGTTGTTCCTTGCCGGACCGGCTCAGGCAGCCGTCACGGCAGAAACCGCTTTCGTGTTCAACACATTCTCGTTTTTAATGAGCGGCGCCTTGGTGATGTGGATGGCCGCCGGTTTCGCAATGCTCGAATCAGGGCTCGTTCGCAGTAAAAACACCGCAACCATCTGTTTGAAAAATATCGCGCTCTATTCCACCGCCGGCATCATGTACTACCTCGTCGGCTATAATCTCATGTACACCGATGTGGGCGGACTTATCGGCTCGTTCGCATTACTCTACAACCCGAGCGACGCGGAGCTCGCGCTCCTCAGCGCCGAGGAGGCCACCGACGAGATGGTGGCCGCCGTTGTCGACAACAGCTATTCGGTCGCGTCCGACTGGTTCTTCCAGATGGTCTTCGTCGCGACGGCCGCGTCGATCGTCTCCGGCACCGTCGCCGAGCGCATCAAGCTATGGCCGTTCATGATTTTCGTCCTGGTGTTGACGGCGATTATTTATCCGATCCAGGGTTCGTGGACCTGGGGCGGCGGCTGGCTCGCCGAAATGGGCTTCTCCGATTTCGCCGGCTCGACCATCGTCCACTCCGTCGGCGGCTGGGCCGCATTGTCGGGCGCGATTATTCTCGGCGCGCGGCGCGGCAAATACGGCCCCAACGGCCAGGTGAACCCCATGCCGGGCGCCAACCTGCCGCTGGCCACGCTGGGCACGTTCATTCTGTGGCTCGGCTGGTTTGGCTTCAATGGCGGCTCTCAGTTAGCACTCGGTTCGGCGCTCGACGCCACCGCGATGGCAATCGTGTTCACCAACACCAACCTCGCGGCCGCCGGCGGCGTCGTCGCGGCGATGGCGATGACCCAAATCCTTTATAAGAAGGTCGACCTGACGATGGCGCTCAACGGGGCCATCGCCGGGCTGGTGTCGATCACCGCCGGACCGGATCTGACCAACCACCTGTTGTCGATCATCATCGGCGCCATCGGCGGCGTTCTTGTCGTCATCGCCATTCCGATGCTCGATAAGCTGAAGATCGACGACGTGGTGGGTGCCATCTCCGCCCATCTGGTCGCCGGTATCTGGGGAACGTTGGCGGTCGGCATCTTCGGTGGCGGCAACATCGGCGTGCAGATCGTCGGCATCGTTGCGATCGGCGTCTTTGTATTCGTGACCAGCTCGATCCTCTGGCTAATTCTGAAATCCACCATCGGTATCCGGGTTGCCGACGAGGATGAAGATGGCGGGCTCGACATGGCCGAGCTGGGCCTCGAGGCCTATCCGGAATTCGGCCGAGGGTCCCAGCGCGTTTAACCGGCCCTCATCTGTTACGGAGAACCCGGCGCCTCCGGCGCCGGGTTTTTCGTTTCTGTCCTTGCTCACCTCGACCAACCATTTGAAAAACAACATTTAAATGAGCGGCGGCGTCCCACCGCCGGCGCTCGAATCGCTAGCGCAGGCAACGAGCCTCGTTGATCTAGCCTTGAGTCAATTCTCAGCATGTGGTTACAAGCACCTGACTCTGCTAAGATTTAAGAGAATCAAAGCAGGCACCCTGGCAACGTCGCGGCAATCTGCCGATGCACAACGACATCCTCGACCAGCTGACCGACTACCCGTTCGACCGGTTGCGGGCACTGCTGCGCGATATCGAGCCGCCGGCGGACCGGTCGCAAATCCACATGCAGATCGGCGAGCCCAAGCACGCCCCGCCCGAGTTCATCGGGCCGATCTTGGCCGAAAATCCCGGTGATTGGGGCCGTTATCCGCCGCCGAACGGTCCCGAGCCGCTGCGCGCGACCATCGCCGAGTGGCTCACGCGGCGCTACGACTTGTCCGCGGGCATGGTCGATCCGGCGTGCAATATCGCCCTCGTCTCGGGCACCCGCGAAGCGTTGTTTATGGCCGCGCTGCTCTCCGTGCCGCAGCAGAAAGCCGGTGCCAAGCCGGTCGTGCTGATGCCCAACCCGTTCTACCAAGTCTATGTTGGCGCGGCGGCAATGGCGCGGGCGGAAATCGTCCTGCTGCCAGCCGGGCCGGAAACCGGTTTCCAGCCTGACTTTTCAGCTGTCGAGCCCAGCATACTCGAACGCACCGCGCTGGCTTATCTGAACTCGCCCGCCAACCCCCAAGGCTCGATTGCGAGCCAAGACATGCTGGAATCGGCAATCGCGCTGGCGCGTCAGCATGATTTCGTCCTCGCCGTCGACGAGTGCTATTCGGAAATATACACCGCCGACCCGCCCCCTGGCGGCCTCACCGCCGGCGCGAAAATCACCAACGGGGACGCCGACTCCTTTCGCAATCTGCTGGTGTTCCACAGCTTGAGTAAACGCTCGAACGTACCGGGCTTGCGCTCCGGCTTCGTGGCGGGCGACCGTGACCTGATCGCGCTTCTGCTGCGCTTGCGGCAATATGGCGGCGCGCAATTGCCGCTGCCGGTGATGAACGCCTCGGAGGCGCTCTGGCGCGATGAGGTCCATGTCGAGCAAAGCCGCGCGTTGTACCGCGAGAAGTTCGATCTGGCGCTCGATATCTTGGATGGCGCGTTTGGCGCGACTCGGCCCGGCGGGGCGTTCTATCTGTGGCTAGATGTCGGTGACGGCGCGGCGGCTGCCGAACGCCTGTGGGGACAAGCGGGCATCCGCGTCCTGCCCGGCGAATATCTGGCGCAGACCGATGCGGCCGGCAACAACCCGGGGCGGCGCTTCATCAGGGTCGCTCTGGTGCACGACATCGAAACCACGCGCGACGCGGTGACACGAATTGGCGAAACACTCAACTCAGGGAATTAGCGAGCCATGGTAGCTAAGGCACAAAGCGGATTTATCCGCGGGCTTTCCGAACGCATCGCCTTCTTGCCGGAACCGGTACGCAATTTTATTGGGCGCCGCGTCACTGAGATCCTCGGTTTGATTCTGCTCACCGCCGGTATCGCCGCGGCCATCGCGTTGATCGGCTACGACAGCGCCGACCCGTCGTTGAACAACGCCAGCGCTGGCCCGATCAAAAACCCATTGGGTGTCTATGGTGCGATTGTTGCCGACCTGTCGCTGCAATATTTCGGCCTCGCGATTGCGCTCCCCGTCACCGTGGTGCTCGCTTGGGGCGGACGGCTTTTGCGCCACCAGCCGGTAACCCATTTCGGGCGGCGCCTTCTTACCCTTCTGATTGCGGTCTGCGCTGCCGCCTTTGCGCTCGATGCCGCGGCCCTCCCGGCCAGCTGGCCGATCCGTACCGGCTTCGGCGGCACCTTCGGCCACCTGGTCTTCTCGCCGGCCATCGAGTGGCTGGCTGCATACGATATCTCGCCGAAAGTCCCGATCATTGGGGCAGCAGTCGTCGCTTTGTTCGGCCTGCTAAGCGCGTTGGCGATGAACTGGAGCGATTGGCGCACGATCTCTCGCCTTACCGGCCGGGCAAGCTGGGGCGCCGGCCTGGCCGCATGGTGGGCGACCCACCGCAGCACCCAACTCGTGCGCAGCGGGACCGCCGGAATAACCTCAGCGCTGAGAAACCGCGCTGCCGCGCGCCGCGACCCCCACTTCAATATATCGCCCCGCATCAAGGAACCGGCCGCCAGAGTTGCACCCGCAACGGCGGCGGCGAAACGGCGTGTCGCGCCGCGGGTCAAAACCCCGAAACCCAACCGTTCAGCGCAAGCGGCGCGGCAGGCCCGGCTCAATTTACCGGTGCCGGGTGACGCTTATGAGTTGCCGCCGCTCGAACTGCTGGCCGACATCGACGAGCACGGCAGCGCCGCAGCCCGGATCGGCGAAGAAGGCTTGGAGCAAAACGCGCGCATTCTCGAATCGGTACTCGAAGACTTCGGCGTCTATGGCGAGATCGTGCATGTGCGGCCCGGCCCGGTCGTCACCCTCTATGAACTGGAGCCTGCGCCCGGCACCAAAACCAGCCGCGTCATTGGCTTGGCCGACGACATCGCGCGCTCGATGAGCGCCGTTTCCGTCCGCATCGCGGTGGTTCCCGGACGCAACGTGATCGGCATCGAGCTGCCTAACTCGTCGCGCGAGCTGGTGGGGTTGCGCGAGCTGCTCGCGTCATCGGAATTCGAAAAGAAATCAAACAACCTCACACTCGCCCTCGGCAAGGACATCGGCGGCGAACCGGTGATGGTCGACCTTGCCCGCATGCCCCATCTGCTGATCGCCGGCACCACCGGTTCCGGTAAGTCGGTCGGCATCAACGCCATGATCGCCTCGCTGCTCTACCGGCTTCCCCCGGAAGACTGCCGGTTCATTATGATCGACCCGAAGATGCTCGAATTGTCGGTCTATGACGGCATCCCCCACTTGCTGGCGCCGGTCGTCACCGATCCGAAAAAGGCGGTCGTCGCCCTCAAATGGGTGACCCGGGAGATGGAGAACCGCTACCGCGCCATGTCGAAGCTCGGCGTGCGCAACGTCGCGGGCTACAACCAACGGATCGAAAAAGCGCGCAAGAAGGGCGAGATCCTATCGCGTAAGGTGCAAACCGGTTTCGACGAAGAAACCGGCAAACCAGTGTTCGAAGAGCAACCCTTCGACATGGCACCGTTGCCGTTTATCGTCGTCGTCGTCGACGAAATGGCCGACCTGATGCTCGTCGCCGGCAAGGAAGTGGAAATGGCGGTCCAGCGGTTGGCGCAAATGGCGCGTGCGGCCGGCATCCATCTTATCCTGGCGACGCAACGTCCCTCGGTCGATGTCATCACCGGCACAATCAAGGCGAACCTGCCGACGCGAATCAGCTTCCAGGTCACTACCAAGATCGATAGCCGCACCATCCTTGGCGAACAGGGTGCGGAGCAACTCTTGGGCCAGGGCGATATGCTCTACATGGCCGGTGGCGGGCGCATCACCCGCGTGCACGGCCCCTTCGTCTCTGATGGCGAGGTCGAATCCCTGGTCGCCTTTTTGAAAGCCCAGGGCGAGCCCGACTATATCGATGACGTGACCGAAGACGAAGGCGCCGCCGACGGTATTCCCGGTTTTGAAATCGGCAGCGGCGAGGGAAGCGGCGACGATTTGTATGACCAAGCGGTCGCGCTGGTGGCCCGCGAGCAAAAAGCGTCGACCAGTTTCGTCCAGCGGCACCTGCAGATTGGCTACAACCGGGCAGCGCGAATTATCGAACAGATGGAAAAAGAGGGCGTGATCAGCACCGCCAACCATGTCGGCCGCCGCGAAGTTCTGGTGGCCGATCACGGCAACGGCTAGCTGAGCCGCCCACATAATAATTCGGTGATCTCCCTCGCAACCGGCAGCACAGCACCCTATTTTTCTAAAATGACGATGATCGGAGCCCTCGCCCATCGCGGCACCAGATGGTTGCTTGCCCTGAGTATTCTCGCGGCTGGCACGACGCTAGCGCAGGCGCAATCCGCCATTACGTTGGACGACGCCGCGAAAACCGATGTTGAGCGGATCGAGGCCTACCTGAACGCCCTCACCACGATCGACAGCCAGTTTGTTCAATTCTCGCCACAGGGCATCGCTGAGGGACGTATCGTCCTCTCGCGCCCCGACGAACTGCGCATCGATTACGAGCCACCCGTGCCGGTTTTGATGGTCGCGAGCGGATCTTTGCTGATGTATCACGACCGCGACTTGCTGCAGACCACGTTTCTGCCGGTTAGAGAAACCCCAGTGGCGTTCCTGCTCGAAGATGACATCCGGCTATCCGGCGATTTTACCATCACCGGGTTCGAGCGCGGACCGGCGTCGATCCGGGTGAGCGTCGTCCAAACCAAGGCCCCTGACATCGGGTCGGTCACATTGACCTTCGAGGACCGGCCGCTGCGGCTGGTCAAATGGCAGGTCAGAGACGCCCAGGGCAGCGACGTGGACGTGGCGCTGCGGGAACCTAAATTCGGGGTTGCCGTCGACGATGATCTGTTCTCACTAGTCGATCCGGCGCTCGGATATCCCGACAACGACCTGGAATAGCCTTCCGCGCCCGGGCGTCTCGTGCTACCAAACGCCCCGACGATGAACCGTATAGATCGTATATCCACACCCCGCCCCTTGATTGGCGTTTCCGGCGAGCTCAAAGACTTTAACGGCTTTGATATGCAGTCGGCGGGCCATAAGTATGTGTTCAGCGTGGTCGAAGGGTTCGGCGGGATGCCGGTTATCCTGCCGGCGTTTGGAGACGTGGAAGCCAACGGATTCTACTCCGTTGCCGAGCTCGTCGACCGGCTCGACGGTATCGTGCTGACCGGCGGACGCAGCAATGTCGAGCCGCATCACTACGGTGGCGAGCCGTTCCGGCCGGAGACCTACCGCGACCCCGTTCGCGACGCGACCACACTCGGGCTGGTCCGCAGCGCCGTTGCCCGGAGCGTTCCACTTCTTGGCATTTGCCGGGGAATCCAGGAAATCAACGTTGCTTTCGGCGGCACACTCCACCCTTATCTTTGGGAGGTTGAGGGCAAGCGCGACCATCGCATGCCGCAGACCGATGTGCTGGAAGACCGGTTCGCGCCGCGCCACCCGGTGCACCTGACACCCGGCGGCTACTTCGAGAGAATTGCCAACGCCGCAGGCCTCGGCGACGAAGAAATCGTCGTGAACTCCCTGCACGGCCAGGCAATCGACCGGTTGGCCGACGGGCTGGTTGCGGAAGCGCTCAGCGAAGACGGCGTTATCGAAGGCGTATCGATGCCCGGCGCGGCAGATTTCGTCGTGGGCGTTCAGTGGCATGCGGAATTTCGGGTAACCAATCATCCCTTCAACCATGCGCTGTATGGCGAGTTCGGCGCTGCCGCCAAGCGCCGTGCGTCGACCCGCGCGCAGCGCGAAAGCGTTGTCTAGAAACAAACCATCGAACAAAATTGTTGATCGCCGCCGCTAGGCGGCCTGAGGAGAGACTATATGGCTTACGTGATTACACCGCCGGAGACCGTTTCGGTTGCCATCAGCGGCAGCGAAGACAGATTTCCCGTACGGCGCATCTACTGCGTCGGCCGCAACTACGCGGCGCATATTCGGGAGATGGGCGGCGACGAACGCGATCCGCCCTTCTACTTCGCCAAACCCGCCGATGCCATCGTGCCCACAGGCTCATCGATCGACTACCCGCCGCAGACCGAGAACCTGCATTATGAGATCGAGCTCGTCGCGGCAATCGGCAAGGGTGGCCGCGATATAACCGAAGCCGCAGCGCTCGACCATGTGTACGGTTATGCGGTCGGTCTCGACATGACGCGCCGCGACGTACAGATCGCGCTACGCGAAAAAGGCCGGCCTTGGGACATGGGTAAAGGGTTCGACCAATCGGCGCCGTGTGGCGATATCCACCCGGTCGATCAAGTAGGTCACTTCCCCAAGGGCAATATCTGGCTCAAGGTCAATGGCGAGACGCGCCAGGATTCCGATCTCGAATACATGATCTGGAATCTCCAAGAGACCATCGCCAATCTTTCGGGCTTGGTCGAGCTGGGCCCGGGCGATCTTATCTATACAGGAACCCCCGACGGCGTCGGGCCGGTGGTCTCCGGCGATAAGATGCATGGTCATATCGACGGATTGAGCGATCTGGAAATCACGGTTCGTTAGCTCATAGGCCTGCTTTCGGATCGATCGTCATGCGTGTCGTCACCTGGAACATAAATTCGGTTCGCTTGCGCGCACCCCTCGTGCGCCGTCTCGTCGACGAGATTGCGCCCGACGTTCTGTGCTTGCAGGAAACCAAGGTGGTCGACGACCTGTTCCCACACGATGATCTGGCCGACCTGTTTCCCCACCGCCACGCCCGCGGCATGAAGGCCTATAACGGCGTCGCGATTCTATCGCGCCTCCCGTTTAAGGAGACCAGTGGGCGTGACTGGTGCGGACGCACCGATGCCCGCCATGCCAGCGTCACGCTCGACGGCGGCGTCGAGATACATGATTTCTACGTGCCGTCGGGCGGCGACGAGCCTGACCCCGCTATCAACGACAAGTTTGCGCATAAGCTCGAATTTCTCGACGAAATGGCCGCGTGGTGGGACAAGCAATCGACGCCGAAGGCGAAGCGCATCATGGTCGGCGATCTAAATATCGCCCCGCTCGAACACGATGTCTGGTCGCACAAACAACTGTTGAATGTGGTTAGCCATACACCGGTTGAGGTCGACCGGCTCGCCCAGGTGCAGGCGTCCCACGACTGGATCGACGCCGTGCGCCACTTCGTTCCCGACACGGAGAAGCTCTATAGCTGGTGGAGCTACCGCGCCCGCGACTGGCGTGCCTCCAACCGCGGCCGCCGTCTCGACCATGTGTGGGTGACCCCTTCGCTGGCCAACAATTTGAAGGCCGCTTCGGTCTTCGCTGATGCGCGAGATTGGCCGAAAGCGTCCGACCACGCACCGGTGGTGGTGGACATCGATATCTAGTGGGCGCTAGCCGCTCACCCGATACATGAAATAGCGCTCGGCCGGCACACCGTCGGGCAACGGCAGCGAGGCCCACCTATCAGCGGGGAGCTTCTGGTCGCTCAAAACCACGCCGCCGGGCCGCAGGAGGGCGTCCAACAAAGGCACCACTTGTGCAAACATAATGGCATCGGTTTCGGGCCGGCCACTACCGATGTCGCTGTGGACCAGCGCCGCGGTCTTACCCAGGCGCACCGCCGCATCCGGCAGCCGTTCGATCACCTCGCCCAAAAACATATGGTCGTCGTCAGGAATACAGTCGGGATGGGCGGCAACCTGCCGGTCGAAAACATAGATGTCGCGGCCGGGAAAGAGCTCGCGCATATGATCGTAGGTGCGACCATTACCGAGGCCCAGCTCGAGGATGGGACCGGAGATATTTTCGATCAGGTGGGCGGCCTCATCGAGACACTCGCGCTGCGCCACCATCCGCCGAATAAAACTATCGAGCCGGCTCATATATAGAATCGCATGCTGCGATCAGTCATTTCGTTCGGCCAGCGCCTCGCGCAATTGGGTCGTTGTGTGATCGAGACGCGAAGCCAGTTCTCGCATGATCTCAACCGACATCTCGGGAAATTCCGCGATCAGGCGAAAAAATAAATCCTTCGAAATACGCAACGTGACCGTGCGCGACTTGGCGCGCACTGTCGCGGTGCGCGGCACGTCGCACAGGATGGCGATTTCACCGACGAAATCGTTCCGGCCCAAGGTCGCGACGTTGAGCTCGCCTGACGGCGTGTCGATCAGCACGTCCGCCTCGCCTTCGACAATCAGGTAAGCGGCGTCGCCCATATCACCCTGGCGGAAAAAAAGCTGCTCGGCCTCATAGGTGATCCGCTCGCTGGTAAACGCCAACAGTTTCAGCTTGGACGGCTCTAGCTTCGCAAACATCGGAATGTTGCGCAGGAGTTCTACTTCTTCATTCAGGCTCACGTTATCTCCCCCCGGGGCCTTTGGTATTCTTCCATATTCAGCGAGGCCCGTCAGTATCACGCCGACTGCATCATTTCGTAGAGCGCCGTTCCGTCACGGTTGAGCTGATCATAGGGACCCTGCTCCTTTACCCGGCCATCGGCAAACACGACAACGCTGTCGAACTTCGCCGCCATCGGCGCCCGATTGACAATCCATATGACCCCCTTGCCATCGCGCATCCGCAAGACAGCCTCGGCGATCCGGTCTTGCACCGACGGGTCCATCGCAGACGTCGCTTCATTAGCAATCAGCAAGTCCGGACGCTTCAATAGGGCGCGCGCGAGGCTCAGTTTTTGCCGCTGAACCGTCGACAGGCGCCCGCCGCCGACACCCACCTGGAACTCCAGACCGGCCTCCATGACGCTACCGCGCAGGTGCAAATCATCGAGCGTCTCGGCAATGAGAGTGCCAACCCGCTGCGGGCCCTCCGCCTGACCGTAGGCTAGCTTGCCAAACAGGATGTTGTCCTGCAATGCCGCAGCGGCGTTGTACTTATCGGCATCGAAAAACTCGACAGCGCCGCCGAGCTCTTTGGGCAAGTCGGCGGCGAAATGATCGCGGGCGTTCAAGATCTTGTTCTGCAGCTCGGTCGTTATGATGCCTAAGCGATGCTGAGCAACGATCACCTTGAACGGCAGCGACATCAATGCAACCCGGTCCTCTTCGGTCATTTCGTCGTGCGACCGGCGGTCGGTCCGTGACAACAAAGTCCTGAATTCGGGCAGGTCCTCGGAGCTGATAAACGAATACTGTTCGAAGAACTCATGGCCCGGCGGCAACCCGGCAAAAATCTCGATCATCGTCTCGGCGACGCTACGCCCCGCGTCGATGAGATCGTCAACCAGGTCGGACTTGCGCAGAATTTCCAGCACGTAGGGGTGCTGCGGCAACCAGCTCATGTCGAAGGTGTCGCCGACAGGGGTGCCGAACAGCAGATTTTCGGCAACCGTTGCGTTGGTGTTGTAGGAGCTCCGGTCAAACAATTCGACGAGGTCGGAATAGGCCGCTTCGTGCAGCTTGTCGGCCATCGCTGTGCGCGCCTTAAGAACGGCTTCGGCGATATCGGGACGTTCCGCCGGATCTATCGTGCCCCGGAGACCGAGCTGGTAGATATCGTCGGAGAGTTCGACCGCATCGAATATTTCCAGCACCTTGTCGAACAGCGGTTCCGGCCCATCCACCCCAGCGGCCTCATAGTCGACCCAGTCGGCGTTGAAGTCGTGCTCGATATTGCCGGCCCGCACTGTCTCAACGATATCCGACTGGCGCTTCTTGGCTTCCGCTTCGTCGTAGTCCGCCTCGCGCACAGGCCGGTGCTTCAGCCCATAGACCAAATTGTCACGCACCGAGGCCGACTGAAGGAACGGCGCATTCCCGGCATAGGCTATGCGGCGGCCGACCACAGCCTCCGGCAGTTCAGCGAGGTTTTGACCACCGATCGTTATACGGCCCCCCGTCGGCACGGCCAGCCGCGCCAGCAAGAGCGCCAGATAGTCCTTGCCGCTACTACCGCCACCGACAACCGCAACATTGCTGTCGGCGGCAAGATTGAGCGTGACCCCGGCGATGCGGCGCACCTGATCCTCGTCGACCAAGCTGACATTCGCCAGCTCGATGGGGCCGGCCAGGGAAGGCTCGCCCTCGGGCTCGGCGTGCTGCAATTCCTCTTCGAGCATGCCATCGGGGTCGAACTGGCTGACGACTTGTTCGTATTTAACGCGGGCGTCGGCTTGCTGCTGGTACCAGTTCAGCAGCTCCTTCCACGGCTGCGACATTTCTTTGTGGGCGCCGATCACCGCGACCAAACCACCAATCGTGATGTCGCCCTCGATGACCAGGATGCCGCCGAACAGGTAAAACAAAAACGGTGCCAGCTTATCGAGGAAGTTATTGAGGAATTTGATGGTGTATTTGCGTTGGAAAATCTCGAAACGGATGTTGTAGATCGCCGAGAGGCGGTCGGCGAACCGGCTGAGTTCCAGGTTCGACGTGTCGTTAGCGTGAATATCGACGATGCCGTTTACGGTCTCGCCGACATGGTCGGACAAACGGCGAATCTCCCGCAGTCTCGCTTTGCCAAGCTGACTAACCCGTTTTTGCAGCCGCGGGACAACGTAGATCTGAACCGGATAAAGTGCCGCCGCCGCAAGTCCGAGCAGGGGGTCTTGGACAACGATAAAACCGATCGCGACGATGAGCTGGCCGCCGAGAAACACCGGATCGACCACCGAACCGACGAAGAAGGCACCGATGGGTTCCGACTCGGCAGTGATCATCGAGATCACCTCGCCCTGGCTGGTGCGCTTGAAATGAGGCAATGGGAAGCGCAGCACCCGCGAGTACAACGAATAGCGCAATCGGCGCAGCAGCCGCTCCGCCGTGCGGCCCTTCGACGTGTTGATATGAAATTTCAGGGCGTTATTGGCGACCACCAGAAACAGAAAAAACACGCACAAAATGACAAGGAAGGTGGTCTGCGTGCCGCCGAAGACAAACTCGTAGACCCCAAGCACCGAGGCTGAAAAGGGCGGCCCTTCGCCACCCAACGCGCGATTGATGATCTGTTTGGGGACGTCGAGCAGCATGAAGCCGACGGGCCAGGAGATCACCACGAAAATCAGGATGTAGAGTTGTTGACGCCCGCTGTGCTTGAGGACAAAGCGGTACATGCTGCGGTCCATCCGCTCGGCCACTCGCAAATCTCCCTAAACCCGGCAACGGCGTCAGCCCGAATCCGATTAACCTAACCCACCGAAACAGATAAATAAATCGGGAGCAGCGCGTGTTCCGCTCTCGTAATCAGAGGGTTCTGCGACCATGTCAGTTGTGTAATAGTCTGGCGCAGTCAAGTCCTGGCCACAGTTGGTGCCTCCATGCCGAACCGCAACAAGCGTATCTTGATCTACAGCCACGACTCGTTCGGTCTCGGCCATTTACGCCGCTGCCGGGCGATTGCCCATGCGCTTGTACAGCACGATCCGAATATCAGCGTCCTTATCTTGTCGGGCTCGCCGATCATCGGGAACTTCGAGTTCCGCGACCGGGTCGATTTCGTGCGGCTGCCCGGCGTGGTCAAGCTGCAGAACGGCGAGTATGTGCCGCTCAAGCTGCCGATGGACATCGAGGAAACGGTTGCGCTGCGGGCCGCTATCATTCTCCACACCGCGGCGGCTTTCGACCCCGACGTGTTCATTGTCGACAAGGAACCCCACGGGCTGCGCGGCGAGGTGCTGGAGACCCTGCACATGCTCAAGGACCGCGGGACGTTTCTGGTGTTGGGTTTGCGCGACATTCTCGACGACCCGCACCTGCTCGGCCCGGAATGGCGCAACAAGAACGTGCTGCCGACCCTCGACAATTTATACGATGAGCTGTGGGTCTACGGCTTGCCGCAAATCTGTAACCCGCTCGAGGGCCTAAGCCTGCCGCAATCGGTACACCGGAAGACGGTCTATACGGGATACCTCCGGCGCCAGTTGCGCGAGGGCGTTGTCGCCTCGACCGACTTCCCCTATCGCGACCGGCCTTACATTCTGGTCACCGCCGGTGGCGGCGGTGACGGCGATGTGATGTTCGACTGGGTATTGCGGGCTTATGAGAACGATTCCGGCCTACCGCTACCCGCCTTCTTCGTGTTCGGCCCGTTCCTCGATCCCGACCTGCAGGCCTCCTTTAACGCGCGCATTGCAAAGCTGCCCAATGTCGACTCGATCATTTTCGACACGCATCCCGAAGCGCTCATTGCCAACGCCTCGGCGATGGTCGCCATGGGCGGTTACAACACATTTTGCGAAATCCTCTCGTTCGACAAACGTGCCCTCATCGTACCGAGAACCCGGCCGCGCCTCGAACAGTTCATTCGGGCCTCACGCAGCCAGGAGCTCGGGCTGGTGAAAATGCTCGTGCACGACGGAACCGACGACCGCGCAGATGCCCCCGACTGGCGGTTGATGGCCACCGCGCTGCGTCATCTGCCACAACAGGGATTGCCCAAAGAGGTCGTCCTGCCGGGCTTGCTCGACGGCCTCGACAACGTCAACCGGCTGGCCGATATCGCCATCGCCCGCCGGCGGGACTTTGACAGTATCGGCGGCGACCGCAGCGCTACCGCGGGAGACGTCAGCCAACGGTCGACGTGACCGCTTATCCCGAGATCGACTTGGCCGACGGCGCGCCTACCGAACAGGCGCAACCGAAACAGCCCTTAAACAAACATCCCGGCGCTGTTCGTGTCGGCGTTGTGGTGAAGGGATATCCGCGCCTATCGGAGACCTTCATCGCGCAGGAGTTGCTCGGTCTCGAAACCCGTAACGTCCGTCTGGAAATCATCTCGCTGCGGCACCCCTACGACCCGACGACCCACCCCATCCATAGTGAAATAACCGCGCCGGTTAGCTACTTGCCGGAATATCTATGGCGCGAACCCATCCGGGTTCTGCGCTCCTGGTGGGGGGCCCGCCGCTGTGTCGGCTATCGGGCCGCGCGCGCCAAGTTCTGGCGCGACTTGCGGCGCGACCCGACCCCCAATCGAATCCGGCGCTTCGGTCAGGCCTGCGTATTGGCCCATGAAGCCAGCCCGGACCTGGATTTTCTCTACGCGCACTTTCTGCACACGCCGGCGTCGGTCACCCGCTACGCGGCTACCATGTTGAGATTACCTTTCGCGGTCTCCGCCCACGCCAAGGACATCTGGACGACGCCGGATTGGGAGAAGCGCGAAAAAATTCAAGACGCGAGGTGGCTCACCACCTGCACGGCTTACGGCGCCGATCATTTGCGCGAACTCGCCGGTGCCCCGGACCGGCAAAAAGTCCACTTGCATTATCATGGCCTCGACCTGGACCGGTTTGCGCCGCCGCCGTCTGAACGATCCGAAAGAGACGGCACCGACCCGAGAAATCCAGTCTCTCTCGTCTCTGTCGGACGGTTGGTTGAAAAGAAAGGCTATAAAGACCTGCTCAGCGCGCTTGCTTTGTTACCATCCGAGTTGCAATGGCGGCTCACGCATATTGGCGGCGGGCCGCTTTCAAACACTTTGTCAGCGCAAGCCGAGCGGCTCGGCATCGCCGACAGAATCGAATGGCGGGGCCGCCAACCGCAATCCGATGTTCAAGAAGCGCTGCGGCAGGCCGATATCTTCGTCCTCGCCAGTAAAATCGCGGGCGACGGCGACCGCGACGGATTGCCCAACGTGTTGATGGAAGCACAAAGCCAGTCGGTGCCGTGTGTCTCTACTGCCGTCTCTGCCATACCCGAGCTGATCGAGGACGGTCTCAACGGGCGCCTCGTCGCCCCGGAAAACCCGCCGGCGCTCGCCGCCGCAATCGCCGAGCTCACCGGCGATCCAGCGCTCCGCAGACGGCTGGCCGGGCAAGCGCTGGCGAAGCTGAGAGCCGAGTTTCAAATGGACGAGGGGCACGACGCTATCGCCGCGTTGCTCGTGTCGGCGGCAGCGAACCAACGCGCCGCCAAAACCTGATATGCGCATCGCTTTTTACGCGCCGATGAAGCCGCCCGACCATCCGGTCCCCTCCGGGGACCGGCAACTCGCCCGGTTGTTCCAGAGGGCACTGGCTCACAACGGCCATGAGAGCGAGATCGCTTGCCGCTTCGTGAGCCGCGACGGCGCGGGCGACCCTGAACGGCAGAGGCGACTGCGCACGCTCGGTGAAAAGCTAGCCGGCCGGCTGGTTCATCGGTTCAAGTCGCGCCCGCCCGGCGAACAGCCTGATGCCTGGTTCACGTATCACGTCTACCACAAGGCCCCCGACTGGTTGGGGCCCGCTGTCTCATCCGGGCTCGGGATTCCTTATGTGATCGCGGAGGCATCGACCGCACCCAAGCGGGCCGGCGGCCCGTGGGACATCGGCTATACCGGCGCCAACCAGGCTATCGCGCAGGCAGACGCGATCTTCACCGTGAACAGCGACGATTGGGGGTGTTTGGACGATCTCATCGGCCCGAAGACCTACCATAAGCGCCTCTACCCTTTTATTGACGCCGCGCCATTCAAGGCCGCTGCCGAGCGGCGGCAGAACATCCGCGAGGGCTATAAGCAGCATTTTGGCTGGCCTGGCGAAACACCGCTATTGCTCGCGGTCGGTATGATGCGCGAGGGCGCGAAGCGCCAGTCCTACCACTTGCTGGCAACGGCCTTGTCGCAGCTAACCGATACAGAGTGGCGTTTGGTCGTGGTCGGCGACGGCCCCTGCCGCGACGAGATCACCCAGGAACTTGATGAGTTGGTCCCCGGACGCACCGTTTTCCTCGGCGAGCTGAGCGGTACCGAACTGGCCGACGCCTATGCCGCGTGCGACCTGCTGGCGTGGCCCGCTATCGATGAGGCGTTTGGCATGGCGCTGCTGGAAGCCCAAGCGGCGGGCTTGCCCATCGTTGCGGGCAAGCAGCGCGGCGTTCCAGATATCGTTTCGCCGGGCGTAACCGGATTGCTGCCCCCGCCCAACGACGTGGACGCCTTCGCTGCAGCCGTTCGCCGCCTCTTAGAAGATAACGGCTTGCGCGAAACGCTGTCCCGCGCCGCCGCATCGCGGATCGGCGAGCAATTCGACATCCCGGCAGCAGCGGCGCAGATCGACCGCACCTTACAGGTCGTCGAGATGGGGTTCCGCCGGTAATGACGTCGATCGCACTTCTTCGCCACGGCCCCACCCAGTGGAACACCGAAGGCCGGTTGCAAGGCCGCTGCGACACCGAGCTCAGCGCCGATGGCCGCAGCGCCGTTGGCGACTGGCGGCTGCCGGAACGATGGGCGCGTAGCTCTATCGTATCGAGCCCGCTACGCCGTTGCCTCGAGACCATCGATGTTTTGCGCCACGCTCACCCCGGCCTGGGTCCGCAAGTGATCGATCGGCGGTTCATCGAGCGGGATTGGGGCACCTGGGAGGGCCGCACCCTGGAAGAAATGCGCCGCGAACTCGGCGACTCCATGGCGCAAAACGAAGCTCTCGGGCTGGACTTCCGTCCCGACAACGGCGAGAGCGCCCGTGAGATGCAACACCGGCTGCTGCCGGCATTGGCGGACCTGGAGCGGCAAAGCGAAGACCGAATAATCGTCGCCCACCGCGGCATCATTCGGGCCATCTACGCACTCGCGACGGGGTGGGACATGCGCGATAAGCCCGCCGACAAAATGAGCCGCCACGCGCTGCAAGTCTTCACCCTGTCGGCCAACGGGGAGCCCGCCGTCGCCGAGTTGAACGTGCGCTTATCGGCGGAAACGGTGGAGTAACGGCGATGGGCGCGCGCACAAAGGCGCTGTTCTACGTGCAACATCTTTTGGGCATCGGCCATCTGATGCGGGCCGGTACGCTCGCCCGCTCGCTGGAAGACAATGGCCTCGAAGTGACGCTGGTATCGGGCGGCACGCCGGTGCCGGGTTTCGAGAGCGGCGCCACCCATTTCGTGCAGCTGCCGCCAACGCGCGCGGTCGATAAGTACTTCAAGGTGCTGGTGGACGAGAACGACAACGAGATCGACGATGCCTGGAAGCAGCAGCGCCGCGCACGGCTGCTCGATGTATATCGCCAAACAGCGCCCGATATCGTTCTCGTGGAGATGTATCCGTTCGGGCGGCGCCAGATGCGCTTCGAAATCGAGCCGCTGCTAATTGAAGCCCGGCAAGAAAATACCAGTTCCGGCAGCCGGCCCCTCATCGCATCGTCGGTTCGCGACATCCTGGTCGAGCCTGACAAGCCTCAGCGCGTCGACGAGATGGTGCAACGCGCGCTCGACTACTTCGATCTGGTTCTCATTCACGGCGACCCTGATTTCATCTCGTTCGACGAGACCTTTCCGCGGCTTCGCGATATCTCGCATCTGGTGAGCTACACCGGCTATGTCGCCGATCCACCACCGGCGCGCGGCGGACCGGGCAGCCCCGGCTATGGCGAGGTCATCGTATCTACCGGCGGCGGCGCGGTGAGCGAGGATATGTTGTCGGCGGCCATCGGCGCCCGCGCGCTAACATCGCTGTCCGACACACCGTGGCGGGTTTTGATCGGCCACAATTATCCCGAAGCGGAGTTCCAAGCGTGTCAGGCCACCGCCCCCGCCGGCATCACTGTCGAGCGGGCGCGGCCGGATTTCGCGCAACTTCTCGCCAATTGCCGGCTATCGATTTCCCAAGGCGGGTACAACACCGTCATGGAAGTGCTGGCAACCGGCACGCGTGCGGTGTGCCTGCCCTACGCCGGCGGCCTGGAAAGCGAGCAAACGCTGCGGTGCGGGCTGCTCGCCCAACGCGGCGCCATCGAGATGGTCAAGCAAGCGGACGTTTCCGCGGCGGCCGTCGCAGCGGCGGTGGAGCGCGCGCTTGAAGCGCCGGACCATGATCGCGCGGTTGTGAATATGGATGGCGCACAACGCTCGGCAATCCTGTTGAAAGAGGCTGCCGCACGGCACATTAAGGCCTAAAATTGGCCCGATAATGGAACTAACATAGGTTTGGACCAGCGCCGGGTTGCGATAGAAACGCCCTATGGCGCATACAATAGAAACCACGTTCGAGCACCGGCTAGGGAGGGACGGTTGTACGAAGCGGTTGAGCCACAGGGAGTCGTAGATCCGTCGGAAGACCGCCTTTGGGACCTGCTGACGATCGAGCTCGACCTTTGGGCGAAGGCGGGCCGCACCGCTACTTTTTGGTGGCGCGACGACGATGCCGGCGAGATGACCAGCCAGCTCGAGCGGTTGCTCGAATTGCGCAATCGTGTCGATATCGATCTCGCACTGGCGGCCGTACCGGCCCGGCTCGACAGCGCATTCCGCAACCGGATGAAAGAAGAGCCCCATGTCGCTGTATTGCAGCATGGCTACTCGCATCACAATTTCGCGACACCGGACGAGCGAAAAATCGAACTCGATGGCTCACGGCCGGCGGAGTATGTGATCGCCGATCTCGCGGTCGGCATGCAGGCCCTGGCCTCGGTATCGGGCAACGCGCCGGTGTTGGTGCCGCCGTGGAATCGCATCGCCCCTCATCTGCTGCCTCTTCTACCCGAACTGGGCTATCGCGGCCTCAGCGGCCTCGGTCCGCGCCAACGCGCCGACGCACTGGCCGGACTACGCCAAAACAATGTGCATATCGACCCGATCGATTGGCGCGGACGCTATGGCCCCCCGCGCGCTTTTAGCGGCACCGAACGGGCCCTCGAAGCAACCGTTCGGCATTTGACCGATCGCCGCACCGGGGCGGTGGATGGCGAGGAAGCCACCGGGCTGATGACCCATCACTTGGTTCAAGACGAAGAGACTTGGCGGTTTATCGAACAATTGATCGTTCGCACCAAAGCGCACCAAGCGGCCGAATGGCTGTCGACTGACGACGTTTTTGGGTTGGTCTGATGGGCGAATATCGTTACGCGACCGCCGCCTTGAAGGGCGATCTCATTCGCGCCGCGAGCGGTTTCGTTCTGTGCACCGCGCCGATCGTGCTGGCCAGCTTAGGGCCGTGGGTGACCTTGTTGTTCGCCGCACCGGCTGGCGTGTTCGCGGTGTTTGGCGCCCGAACCTGGCTGCGCCGCAGCGTTCGCATCGTCGTGGACGATGACGGCATTACAACGGCAGGTTTGACCACCGCACGCGTTCAATGGAGTGAGCTTCAGCGGTTCAAGCTGAGCTACTTCTCGACCCGCCGCGACCGGTCGAACGGCTGGATGCAACTCAACCTGCGCAGCACTTCCGGCCGTTTGTCGTTCGATTCCAATCTCGACGGGTTCGACGATATATGCCGGCGCGCTTTCCACGCAGCGGCTGACAACGATGTGGAGCTCAGCGCCGCGACCCTACGCAATCTCGCGGAGTTGGGCCTGGTAACCGATCTAACATCAAATCCTCAACCGAGCAGTAGCACGGGGTGGGGTAATCCGGCAGACTGGCGGCGATGACCGATTTACTCCGCGTCAAAGACCTTAAGGTCGAGTTCAACATCCACGATGGCGTGCTACATGCCGTCGATGGCGTATCGTTTCGCGTCCGCGCCGGGGGCACGACAGCATTGGTTGGCGAATCCGGCTCGGGTAAATCGGTTTGCAGCCAGGCGATCATGGGAATTCTGCCGAAGATCGCCCGCATCGCCGGTGGCGAAATCCTGTTCCAGGACCCCGAGGCCGACAACGGCACCACCGACCTGGCGCAGCTCGACCCCGACGGCCAAGCGGCACGGGCCATCCGCGGCGGGCGCATTTCGATGATCTTCCAAGAGCCGATGACATCGCTGTCGCCGCTGCACACGGTCGGCGATCAAATCAGCGAAGCGCTCCACCTCCATCGCACCATCGACAAAAAAACCGGCTGGGAATTGTCCGCCGATATGCTGCGCCTGGTCGGATTTCCCGAGCCGGCCCGGGCGATGAAGACCTACCCCTTTGAACTTTCCGGCGGCCTGCGGCAACGCGCCATGATCGCCATGGCCCTGGTCTGCCGCCCCGCCTTGCTGATCGCCGACGAGCCGACAACGGCGCTCGATGTGACGATTCAGGCACAGATCCTGAAACTCATAAAAGACTTGCAGTCGGAACTCGGCATGGCGGTCTTAATGATCACCCACGATTTGGGGGTCGTTGCTAACGTCGCCGAAGAAGTGGTGGTTTTGTTCCGTGGCAAGGTGATGGAAAGCGGCTCATTGTCGGATATCTATCGGGCCCCAGAGCATCCCTATCTCAAGGCGCTGTTGAAAGCAGTGCCCCGGTTCGATCTGGCCGAAGGCGAGCGCCTGGTGCCGCTGCGTGAGATTAAGGCGGAGACCGGCCACCTGATGGCGGCGAAAGAGCCCTGGCCGGAAGGCGCCGACGCCGCCGGCCCATTGCTATCGGTCAAACAACTCTCGAAAACATTCCAGATCCGCAAGGGTAGTTATTTCGGCAAACAGAAGGCGAGAACCGTCGTCGCGGTAGAAGACGTCAGTTTCGATATCGGCCGCGGCGAATGCCTGGGCCTCGTGGGCGAGTCCGGTTGCGGCAAAACGACGACCTCGAAGATGATTATGCGGGCGCTGTCACCCGATACCGGCAGCGTGATGTTCAACGATCACGGATCGCTGGTCGATGTGCTGGCGCTCAACGGGCGCGACTTGAAGGAATTCCGCACAAAGATCCAGTTCATTTTCCAAGACCCGTTCGGCTCGCTAAACCCGCGCATGACGGTGTACGAAATCATAACCGAGCCGCTGGTTATCCACGAGGTGGGCACGCCGGAGAGCCGCACCGAGATGGTTCGCGAACTGATGCGGCTGGTCGGCCTCGATCCGCGTTTTCTGAATCGCTACCCGCACAGCTTCTCGGGCGGCCAGCGCCAGCGCATCGGTATCGCCCGAGCCCTGGCGCTGAAGCCCGATTTGCTGATTTGCGACGAACCCGTCAGCGCGCTCGACGTCTCGATCCAGGCGCAGATCCTCAACCTGCTCAAAGATCTCAAAAGCGCGCTGGGGCTGACCTATCTGTTCATCAGCCACAACCTGGCCGTTGTCGACTACATCGCCGACCGGATCGCCGTGATGTGCGCCGGCCGGTTGGTCGAGTTGGCGCCGCGGGCCGAGTTGTTTCGCAATCCCGTACACCCTTACACTAAAGCGCTGCTGGCCGCCGTGCCCGAGCCCGACATCAATCGGCGGCTGGATCTTTCGGCCCTGATGGAGGGACGCGCTTCGGCGCCCGAAGCATGGCCAGCGCCGTTTACGATCGATGGCCAATTCAGCCCTAGACTGGTCGCGTTGAAGAACGGCCACTATGTGCGCGCCGACCCCGAGCGCGGCGCCTTACCGGAGGTCGCATGAGCGTACGAAGAAAAATAATCAATCGATGCCTTGCTCCCGCTTTTGCCTTCGCAATTGCGGCGACAGGTGGAACGGCGAGCGCAACCGGAGAGCCGCCAGCCCTGGCCGAATTGGTGAAATCGGGCCAGTTACCTCCAATGGAGCAGCGTCTGCCGGAGAAACCGCGAATGGTCGACGTCGACAGTGTCGGCAAGCATGGCGGCGATCTGCGCATTTCGATGGCGCGGGCGAAAGACACGCGCATGATGACGGTCTACGGCTATGCCCGGCTCGTGGGCTACGACCGAAGCTACAATCTTGTCCCCGATATCCTGGAATCGGTCGAGGTCGACGACGCGCGTATTTTCACGCTTCGTTTGCGAAAAGGGCACAAATGGTCGGACGGCCATCCCTTTACCTCCGAAGACTTCCGCTATTGGTGGGAAGATATCGCCAACAACACCGACCTGGCGCCGTTCGGCCCGCCAATCTTCATGAAGGTCGATGGCCAGCCGCCAACCGTCGAAGTTATCGATGCGCATACCATTCGCTACACCTGGCAGCTACCGAATCCGTTTTTCTTGCCTCGGTTGGCCGGCGCCCGGCCGCCGTTTATCTATCGCCCGGCCCACTATCTAAGGCAGTTTCATGCGAACTACACCGAACAGGCCGCGCTCGATAAGGCGGTTAAAGAACGGCGCATGCGAAGCTGGGCGGCGCTGCATAACGCCAGCGACAATATGTACAATTTCGACAACCCGGACTTGCCGACCCTGCAACCTTGGTTCAACACCGTTCGCCCGCCGCAGCAGCAGTTCGTATTCGTGCGCAATCCCTATTTCCACCGGGTCGACCCGCAAGGCCAGCAATTGCCCTACATCGACCGCGTGTTGATGAATATCGCGGATTCCAAACTGATCCCGGCAAAAGCAGCCGGCGGCGAAGCCGATCTGCAAGCCCGCAATCTGTTTATGAGCCACTACACCTTCTTGAAGCAGGCTGAAGATCAGAAGAAATACAAAACGCTGCTCTGGAACACGGCGCGCGGATCGAAGATCGCGCTGTTTCCCAACATGCATCACAAGGATCCGGTGTGGCGCGCGCTGTTCCGCGATGTGCGGTTCCGGCGGGCGCTCAGCTTGGCGACCGATCGGGATGAGATCAATCAGGTGATCTATTTCGGCCTCGCACAACCGGCGAACAACACCGTGTTGCCCGAGAGTCCCTTGTTCCGCGATGATCTGCAAACCCGCTGGGCCGAGTTCGACCCCGATCAAGCCGAGGAGCTGCTGGACGAAGTGGGTCTCGACAAGCGCGATAGAGACGGCGTGCGCTTGTTGCCCGACGGACGGCGCGCCGAAATCGTCATCGAGACAGCGGGCGAGGATACCGAGCAGGTCGATGTGATCGAACTCCTCCACGATACCTGGCTCGATGTTGGCATAAAGGTTTTCACCCGCCCCTCGCAGCTCGAAGTGTTCCGCAACCGCGTGTTCTCCGGCGAAACCATGATGGCGGTGTCGTCCGGTGTGGACAACGGCATCGCGAGCGCCGATATGAGCCCCGCCGAGTTCGCCCCAACGGATCAGATTCAATATCAATGGCCGAAATGGGGGCAGCATTTCCAAACCAGCGGCGAGGCCGGCGAAGCGATCGATATGCCGGCGGCGCAAGAACTATTCGATCTCTATAAACGCTGGCAACTATCACGCAACGCCGAGGAGCGCGCCGAGGCTTGGCAGCGCATGTTGGATATTCACGCCGACCATGTGTTCACCATTGGCATCGTGTGCTGCACAAAACAGCCGGTCGTGGTAACGAACCGGCTTAGAAACGTGCCGCGTGAAGGCGTGTACGCCTGGAACCCAGGAGCTTTTTTTGGCGTCTACCTCCCCGACACGTTCTATTTTTCGGACGCGGCCAATTAGCCGCCGGTCAAACCCGATCCGTAGAGCGATTTTGTAATGTTCCGCTATATCGCCCACCGGCTGTTGGTAATGATTCCGACGCTTCTGGCGGTGAGCGCGATTGTCTTCATCATCATCCAGCTTCCGCCCGGCGATTATCTCGAAACGCTGATCGCCGAAATGCAGTCGCGCGGCGAGTCGGCCGACCTCGGCCAAATAGAGGCGCTGCGGCAAGCCTATGGCTTGGATAAGCCGCCGATCGAGCAATATTTCTCGTGGCTCTTCGGTCTCATCCAAGGCGATTTCGGATGGTCGTTCGAACATAACCGCCCAGTATCCGAACTGGTCGGCGAACGCATTCTCCTGACGTTTATCGTGACGTTCTCAACGATCCTGTTCATCTGGGTCGTGAGCTTCGCGATCGGCACCTATGTCGCAACCCGCCAGTACAGCGTTGCCGACAACGTCGCGACGTTCTTCGGTTATCTCGGCTTGGCCACGCCCAATTTCTTGCTCGCCCTTATTCTAATGTACTTGGCGAACCAATGGTTCGATCTATCGATCGGCGGCATCATGGATGACAAGTTCCGCAACCAACCTTGGTCTTTCGCCAAGTTCGTTTCGGTTCTGGAACATTTATGGATCCCGGTTATCGTGATCGGCACATCGGGTACCGCCGGCATGATCCGGCGGCTGCGCGCCAATCTTCTCGACGAATTGCAAAAACAATATGTCGTCACCGGCCGCGCCAAGGGCCTCCATCCCCGAAAGCTGCTGTGGAAGTATCCGCTCCGGGTATCGCTGAACCCGTTCATCGCGGACATCGGCTCGATATTGCCGGACGTTATTTCGGGCTCGGCGATTGTCGCCGTGGTACTCAATCTCGACATCACCGGGCGCATGCTGCTCGACGCGCTCCGCGCGCAAGATATGTTTCTGGCCGGGTCCTTCTTGATGCTGCTTTCGTTGTTTGTCGTTATCGGTACGTTGCTGTCCGATCTGGCGCTCGCCGCCCTTGATCCCCGCATTCGTTTGTCCGGAGGCACGACCCGGTGAACGATGATCGTACCGGCGCGGATACTGGCGCCGATGACAAGGTTCCCCATTACGTATCCCGCGAGCCGTTCGACCCGCACGATGAGGTCGCCCTTACGCCGGAACAGGAAAAATACTACATGGCATCGCAGTGGCGGCTCATGTGGTGGAAGCTGCGCCGCCATAAGGTCGCAGTCGCTGCCGGTGTATTTTTGCTGCTCCTTTATCTGATTGCGATATTTGCCGAGGTCGTGGCGCCGTACGAGCTTCAGCACCGCAACTCGCGGGCGCTGTTCGCACCGCCGCAGGCAATCCATCTATTCCATGAAGGGAAATTCATCGGCCCCTTCACCTACCGCTACAAGTCACGCTTCGATCTCGAAAATGCGCAATGGATCCACACGCCCGACACCAAGCGCGTCGACCGGATCCGTTTTCTATGTTCCGGCGGCTACCGGGGCGCCGAGTATGAATTTTGGGGACTCTTCAAAGGCGATTTTCACCTGTTCTGCCCCGCCGAACGGCGTGGAACAATTTTTCTTTTCGGCACCGATCGGCTCGGGCGCGATGTGTTCTCGCGGATTGTCTACGGATCTCGGATATCGCTGACGATCGGACTGATCGGAATCGCCCTCAGTTTCGTCTTGGGGATCACCATTGGTGGCATCGCCGGCTTTTACGGCGGATGGGTCGACAATGTCATTCAGCGCCTGATCGAAGTGCTGAAGTCGTTTCCGCGCCTACCGTTATGGATGGCCTTGTCCGCGGCGCTGCCGGTCAAATGGTCGCCGATCCTAATTTATTTCGGCATCACCCTGATTTTGGCACTGCTGGATTGGCCGGGACTCGCGCGTGCCGTGCGCTCTAAATTATTGGCGCTGCGCGAAGAAGACTTCGCGATAGCCGCCAATCTAATGGGCGCCAGCACCAAGCGGATTATCGGCCGCCATCTGGTGCCCAGCTTCGCCAGTCATCTGATCGCCTCGGCGACCCTGGCGATACCGGAAATGATTCTTGGCGAAACGGCGTTGAGCTTTTTGGGGCTGGGGCTGCGTCCGCCGATCACCAGTTGGGGCGTCTTACTGAACGAGGCGCAGAATATTCAGGTCGTCGCGCTCTATCCATGGCTTATGGCGCCGATGATACCGGTGATTCTAACGGTCCTCGCGTTCAACTTCCTCGGCGACGGTCTGCGTGACGCCGCCGACCCCTACACATAGCGAGGCTTCACCGAAGCCCCGCCGCGGCGCTTAAGCGGCGATAAC
The DNA here is from genome assembly GCA_965267185.1 of Alphaproteobacteria bacterium. Taxonomy (GTDB): domain Bacteria; phylum Pseudomonadota; class Alphaproteobacteria; order UBA6615; family UBA6615. The sequence continues at coordinate 3,031,046 of OZ253937.1, forward strand.
GACAAGATCGACCGAGCCGTCGACCCCTTCCACGTTGCGCTCCCGACGCAACTCATGGGCCGACGTGGGCTCGTAGCCCTGACGCAACGCGGCCTGATAGGCCTCGTTCGTCACAAGCGCCCGCACGCTTTCGGTCTTCGCATGTTTCTCGAGTTTGGCGGAGAGGTTAACCGGCTCGCCGATCACCGTATATTCCAGCCGCCGGTCGTCACCAACTGCGCCAAAGATCAGTTCGCCGGTGGCCACGGCCGCGTTGACGACAACCGGCGTAAGACCCTCCGCGGCTCGTTCGTTGTTCCAGGCGGCCATAGCATCGAGAACGGCATCGATAGCGCGCAGCGCATCGGCGGCATAGGTATCGCTGGCGACCGCCGCACCGAACGTGGCCATGACCCCGTCACCGAGGAATTTGTCGATCCCGCCACCATGTCCCTGGATCACCGGAACGACGCGCGCCTGGTAATCCGACAACAAGCGAATGAGCGACGCTGCCGATTGGCTCCTCGACAATGCGGTAAATCCGCGAATATCGAGCATCAGGACCGCCGCATTGCGGTATTCGCCTTCGCCGGCAACCACCTGATTGTCGCCATCGGTAATCTGGCGCGCCACGTTGGCGTCGAAAAACCGCGACAGGTCGCGTTTGGCCGTCCCTTCGGACGCTGCGGCAAACAACGTTTGCCGTGCCCGTACCACGGCCGCGGCCAACACCACGGTGACGACGGCGATCGTAATTATCTTATCGAACTCGGCGCCAAGCAAAATGGCGTTGCCGGTCATATAACGAATGTAGTCGCGGGTAACGCTCATGCCCTCGGTATCGAGCACCGCAGCGTAGGTCATCAGGATCGCCCAGCCGACAATTGCTGTGCCGCCGGCCAGCAAAACGTAGCGCGCGTCGAACCGCAGAGCCCGCAGCGCAATGAAAATAAACACATAAAGAAGCGTCGGCGCCTTGAGATAGAAGGAAGGGGGTTGCTGATAGGTCCGGTGAAAGCTCCAGATGAGCACCATCAACAGCGCCATGTCAGCAATCACCGATACCGTCAGAAACCAGCCCGGCAACCGGACGCGGTAGCTGGCAATGAGGCGCACGATCGTGAAACCAAGATAGATGCCGAGCGCCCATGGGGTCAGCTCAAACCCAATTTCGCCCTCGAACGGCCGCGGCGCGATAACGAACAGCGCGCCGAAGATCAGCACAATGGCTAGCTGAACGAGAGAGATGATTTGCTCGGAACGGTCCTGCTGACGCCAGATATCGTCCTGCACCCGCTGGGGCACCCGCACGGCGTCACCCCCTTGGACTGTGCTCAATAAGTTAGAGATCATGACCGCAAACCCCCGTTGGGCGGTGGTGTTTGGCGAAACATGACGGGCAAGCCGGAGCATAACGCTCCATATGTGATCATGCCGCCATACACTTACCGGTAAAAGGCCTGTGAACGCACACTCGATAAAGGCCGGTTTTAGGGGGTTAGCACCATGCCTTCGCGTGCCACAACCGTGCCGGGCCGTATCGCACTCGCCTTTTCTGCGACGGCATCCATAAAGGCATCATCGTGGGTCGGTTCGTGATGGAAGATTACGAACTTTCCGACCTTGGCGGCTTCGGCCAGCTCCACACCGGCCTGCCAGGTGGAATGACCCCAGCCCTTATAGTTCGGGTACTCTTCATCGGTGTAGGTGCAATCGTAGATAAAGATGTCGGTGCCGGCGATGAGATCGACGATATTTTGGTCGAGCTGGCCCTCGGTATGTTCGGTGTCGGTGATATAGCAGATCGAGCGGCCATCGAACTCGATGCGGTAGCCGGTCGCGCGATTTGGATGGTTCAGCGGACCGGTTTTGACATTGGCGCCACATTCTAGGGTAAACGAATTACCGGCCCGAAAGTCATTGAACTCCTTGCTCGCTGCCATGATTTCCATCGGGATCGGGAACAGCGGCGCCATCAACATCTCGCACAACACTTCCTCCAGCCCATGCTCTGGTAGCAAATGACCGGACCACAGCCGGATAGTGCTGTCGGCACAATAGATCGGCGCAAAAAAAGGCAGCCCCACGATATGGTCGAAATGGGTATGGGTGAAAAGAATATCGGTGTCCGCAGGCCCTTCCTTCAACAGAGAATCGCCCAACTCGCGTATACCGGTCCCTCCATCGAGGATAATGGGGCGCCCCCCGCAACGCACCTCGACACATGAAGTATTTCCGCCGTAGCGCACCGTGCTGGGCCCCGGACACGGGATCGAGCCCCGGACGCCCCAAAAGCGAATGTAGAAATTTTCGTCTGCGGTCACGCTACAACATTCTCCTGTCGCACGGCCGACATGGCGCCCCCAGGCTGTCTCCGTATGGAATCACAGCATTTTACCGCCATCAGTGTGCCCCAACGATTGGTAAAGAAAAAGTAACGGTCTGATATACTCAAACACCCTCGTCTTACTCGCGTATTCGCGCATTCTTGCCCCCCAGCGGTTTAAATGTCCTTACCCGGCACCCAAACCACCGTCACCAATTGGACCGGCGTCAGCTACGGCATCGTACTTGGGTTCGTCGCAGCATATTTCCAGTTCAAGGTTCCACCGGTCCTGCCCGTCCTTCTCGACGATTACAGCTACGACAAGTTCATCGCCGGCGGTTTCATGTCGATTTTCGCCGTCGCCGGCATGGCCATCAGCGTCCGGGTCGGCCAGGCCATTCGAAAGCACGGAGCCGCGCGCTATCTCGCCACGGCTTTCGCGCTGATGATCGCCGGAAGCCTGCTCGGGCTTGCGGTGCCCGAAAGCGGCTGGCTCATGTTGGTCTCGCGCACGATCGAGGGATTGGGCGCCGCCGTGCTCGCGGTATGCATGCCGGCCTTTGCCAACATGAACGCCGGACCGCGGCATCTACCGATCATCATTGCCATGCAAGCCACATGGATACCGGTCGGCCAGGTTCTGGCTAACCTGATCGCGCAGCCGGCGGTCGCCAACGGGCAATGGCAACCCGTGTGGTGGGCCGGCATCGCCGCTACCCTCGCCGTGGCCGTCTGGACCTTAGCCATCGCCCGGCAGAACCGGGTGAACCTCGGCGGTCGAGGTCAGCAAACCAATGAAACCACGACCGGCACCGAGACAACGAGTGCAGAACGCAAAGCACTGTTGTTTGCCGCGGTTTTGTTTTTTCTCTGGCAAGCCCAATTCATGGCTTACTTCACCTGGCTGCCGGTCTATCTCGTGGACGTCCGCGGGTTTACCGCTGACAATGCTGTCTTAATCAACCAAATACCGGTCGTCGTGCTGCTGATTTTCGCGCTCGCCACCGGGTTCGTCCTACGCGCCGGTGTGGGCGCCATTCCCCTACTGCTTCTCGCGCTGTCTCTCCAGGCCGCATCCTGGCTGCTCGTCCCGGTCGCCGACAGCGTGACGATTGGTACGATCAGTCTGGTCGCCTGGGGCATCGCTGCGGGCATAACGCCAACTTGTCTGTGGGCGCTTCCCTCCGTGCTGTTGGGCGGCCATCGCGCCGACACCCACGCCTTCGCGGTTGTTCTGACCGGGCGTTATCTTGGAATCTTGGCCGGGCCGCTGATCGCGGCCGCCATATTCAGGCTCACCAACGACTGGTTGTCGGTGGCCTACACATTCGGGGCGGTTACGATACTGTGCGCCGTCGGCGCATTCTATCTGGGTCTGTTGGCGAAACGGATTGAGTAGAACAGCCTCGACTCCGTCGAGGTTCTAGGGAACGAGGCGGTATCCGCCCGGTTCTGTTACTAAGATCACGGCATTCGACGGGTCGGCCTCGATCTTCTGGCGCAGCCGATAGACATGAGTTTCGAGCGTGTGGGTTGTGACACCGGCATTGTAGCCCCACACCTCCCCGAGCAGCGTGTCGCGACTCACCACCTTATCACCCGCACGATAGAGATATTTGAGGATCGCGGTTTCCTTCTCGGTCAAGCGCACCTTTTGCTCGTCGCCGTCCACCAGAAGCTTATGGGCCGGCTGGAACGTGTAAGGGCCGATCGCAAATACCGCATCTTCGCTTTGCTCGTGCTGACGCAGTTGTGCGCGCAGACGGGCCAGCAGCACGTTCAGGCGAAACGGTTTGGTGACATAGTCGTTGGCGCCGGCATCGAGACCGAGGATTTGATCTGCGTCGGTGTCCTGACCGGTCAGCATAATGATCGGGGATTTGACGCCATTGCGGCGCATCAACCGGCACACTTCGCGGCCGTCCATATCAGGCAATCCGACGTCGAGGATCACCGCGTCGAAATACTCGCCTTTTGTCGTCTCCAGCGCCTCCGCAGCGGTTCCCGCCTCAGCAGTCAGGAATTCTTCATGAAGGCGGAGCTGCTCCGACAGGGAGTCCCGCAGCCCATCGTCATCGTCCACAAGGAGAATCTTCTTTCCGGTCGTCATTATCGAGCACTCCGGTGCGTTATTATGGTTTTATCGCTTATTCCGACACTTCGACGCCACGCCAAAACGCGACATGGTCTCGGATATTCTCCGCAGCAGCCTTCGGGTCAGGGTAATACCATGCGGCGTCCGCATTCTCTTCGCCTTCGACCGCAACCGTGTAGTATTTTGCCGTCCCCTTCCAGGGACAAACCGATTGATGGTCGCTTTCCTTGAAATACTCGCGCCGCAGCGCATCCGCCGGAAAATAGATATTTCCTTCGACTACCTCGAAAGTCTCGCTTTCAGCGAGTATGGTATTTTTCCAGACAGCTTTTGCCATGATGACCCCCGCCATTGTGATCCGTTACAAGTGGCCTTGTTAACCCCATAAAACAAGGGGATACGGGCTTTATGAGAAGGTTCAAATGCGTTCACATTCGAGCGAGCGAAGTGGCCACCCAAAGGTCACGCGGCTCTGAAGGGACGCCATAGACTTGCTGTCGATCTTCCGCGCCAAACTACATATATACAAGTACAATCAAGGCTCTCGAAGGTACCCCCCAACAGGTACGTAGCAATTGGCATGACCGAAAAAGCACCCTCTAAAAAGGAAGCACAGCATCCGATACCGCTGCCGGTAACCTTACAGGCGGTCGAACGCGCCATCGCCGATCTGCGCCGCGGCGCGGTCACCGTGATCGCCGGCAACGATCATGCTCTTATGCTGCAGGCCGCAGAAGGTACAACGCATGACGCTCTAGCTCGTCTGGCGGCTCTCTCGAAAGAAACGCCAGCTCTGCTCCTAACGGCACGGCGCGCCTCGATCCTCGGCCTTTCGGAGCTACCAAGCGGAGCTGTAAGAATTAGCCTGAGCGGCGGCGTTACGGCAGAGACCGTGCGCATGATGGCAGATCCCGCCGGCCCTCAGCCGCAATCGCCGCCACCGGCGTTGGCGATTGCGCAGATCGATCCCGAAACCAACCCGGGCGCCGCTGAAATTGGCGCCATCGAGCTGGCAAAGCTTGCCCGGTTGCTGCCAGCAGCAGTTGTGGCGGCGGTGCCGGCCGAGCGGCTCAGCTACCTACCCTCCTGGGCCGAGACCGAATCATTATTGGTCGTCGAACTCGACAGCATTCATCAATATCGCGACGCCGAAGCGCGCACTTTGCGGCGCGTCGGCGAAGCAACTGTCCCGCTGGGCGAGGCGGAAAACACATCGATCATCGCGTTTCGCCCTCCCGATGGCGGCCGCGAGCACCTCGCTATCGTCATCGGAACCTTGGAGCCGAAGCAGCCGATACTCGTACGGATCCACTCGGAATGCTTCACTGGAGACCTGCTCGGTAGCTTGCGCTGCGATTGCGGCGATCAGCTGCGTGGCGCCCTCGCAGAGATCAACGAAGCAGGTAGCGGAGTGATTTTGTACATGGCACAGGAAGGCCGTGGGATCGGTTTAGTGAACAAGCTGCGCGCCTACGAACTTCAAGATAAGGGGTTCGACACGATTGACGCCAACGAGCAACTCGGCTTCGATTCCGACGAACGCATCTATCAGCCGGCAGCCGAAATTCTCAAGCAGTTGGGGGTCTCCAAGGTACGGCTCCTAACCAACAATCCACGGAAGGTCGCTGCCCTCTCAGAAGGGGGGATCGACGTCGTTGAGCGCGTGCCCCACGCCTTCCCTTCGAACCGCCACAATGAGCGCTATTTGGCAACGAAGCAAAATCGCGGCGGTCATATTTTTTAACGCCTAACGCGGCAATTAATGCCTAGTAGCGCTCCATCCCGTTTTGCCGCAATAACTCCGATATTTCAAAGCCGCTGATTTCTGCGGGACTCCCGTGTCCCTAAAGCTGGCATCGTGCTTGCAACTCATTCAGGGCCAAGAAGTGGGAGTTGCTTGCCGTGTCTTCAGTGTTGCCTTCAGGGTCCAGCGTACCGGGCATGCACGAGTCCATGCCCGAGACGAAGGCCATATCGTTCGCCGACGACACTGCTTCCTTTTTTGAAAACCTCCTCGATATCGTCAATCCGCTACAGCACCTCCCTGTTGTCTCAACGGTCTACCGGGCCGTTACCGGCGATCAGATCGAAACGCCGGCGCGGCTTATCGGCGGCGCGCTGTATGGCGGTCCCGTGGGGTTTGCCTCGGTGACGGCAAATTTGGCACTTGAAGAGGCTACGGGTAATGATCTCGCTGGACACGTGCTGGCGCTTGTAAACGAGATCACCGGCATTGATGCGCTAGCTGAAGTGGCGGCGCCGGCCACTGCTGTAGCGCCGAAGGCCGTGGCGGCGGTGACGTCGGCGCCGCTTAACAGCGCCACAGAAATTATATGGAACGGTCCGCGGGTGTTGCCGTCGCTCGCTCGCGCTACACCAGCTCAAAGCAACGCCGGCCCCGACAGGTCTGTGGAAGTATCAAGCCTCGACTCGCCCAACGCTTCAATACCGGAGACTCAAGCAAAGTCTCCCAACAGCAATGGAGAGCCGCGTCCTAACAAAGATAGCGCTGTCACACCAAACTCAAGTGTCCCTCCGGCTTGGTTAGAGACGGCGATCGCAGATGCACAAACGGTTCAGGGCGCATCACAACTGGGCAAGCCCGCCTCCAAAGTAGAGGCGCAGCCTTGGATTAGCGAAGCGATGCTCGATGCGCTTGGCAAATACGAGGCCTTGGCCCGTGAGCGCAACCGCCCACCAGAGCAACCCGGGCCCTAGCGTCTGATCAGCGAGTTTTGCATCGGTCCTCGTTCAAATAGCCCGCTATAATAGAGCGATGCTCGCACTCTTCGAAAAGAAATGCTGACGGTCTATCCGACCGAGCGCTGCCGCGGTGTTCTCCGCTTCGACGACCAGGAATATCCTTGCGCCCTTGGCCGGAGCGGTGTTCGGACGGAAAAGCGCGAGGGCGACGGCGCAACGCCGGCCGGCACTTTCCCTCTGCGGCAGGTGTTGTACCGCCCGGACAAACTGTCGCCTCCCGCATGTGGATTGCCGATGCGCGCGCTGGCCCCAACCGATGGCTGGTGCGACGACCCTTTGCATAGCGGCTATAACCGACTCGTCACCTTGCCGTTCAACGCGTCCCATGAGGCGCTATGGCGCGATGACAATCTCTACGATCTTATCGTCGTCGTTGGCCACAATGACGACCCGCCGCAGGCTGGTCTCGGAAGCGCCATTTTTATTCACTGCGCCACGGCCGACTATGCGCCAACAGAAGGCTGTGTCGCATTGGCCGGCGCAACCCTGCTCGAGTTGCTACCCCGACTGAACTCCGATTTTGCACTGCGGGTGGAAGAGAACTACGCCGGAGCCCCGTAGCCAACCTGGCGAGCGCCAAACACGCCGGTGCCGACGCGCACATGGGTGGCACCCAATCCGACCGCAGTTTCGTAGTCTGCCGACATCCCCATACTCAAGCCCGCGACCCCGTTCCGTTCGGCAATCGTTCGGAGCAGGGCGAAGTGTGTTGCCGGTGCCTCGCTCAGCGGGGGTATGCACATTAGGCCCACAATAGGGAGCCCGATCGAGCGGCAGTGGTCAATGAATCCGTCAGCGGACTCAGGTAAGACACCGGCCTTCTGAGGCTCTTCGCCGGTGTTGACCTGCACGAAGCAATCGCGTCGAACGCCCGCTTTCTCGAAAGCCGTGGCTAGGCGGCCAGCCAGTTTCGGCCGGTCGACCGTCTGGATCACGTCGAACAGCTCGACGGCGTCGCGTACCTTGTTGGTCTGCAATGGGCCGATCAAATGCAGTTCCAGGTCCGTTAGCGCAGCGCGGCGCGACTTCCAGTGATCTTGTGCTTCTTGCACTCTGTTTTCGCCGAATACGCGCTGCCCAGCGGCGAGAGCATCGTCGAGCCGCGGCTCGACCTGGCCTTTGCTAACGGCGATCAGCGTGACCTCGTCCGCGTGCCGCCCAGCGGCCTTCGCAGCAACAGCGATCCGCTCGTTTACGCGCTTTAAGTTTGCCGCAATATCTTCTTTCATATCGGTCCTATGGCCAAACGGCTGTCGGCCATTGCGCCGACGTCGCAACTCAGGATTTAAGATTGTTTCCACAACGTACTATAAAGGGGTCATGACAAATCGTATCAGCAGTTTCGCCGACTTGATCTCCCCGGTTGCGGAGGAGGAATTCTTCGCGACTTATCACGACCGGCAATTTCTCCATATCCCGGCCTCAGATCCCGACAAATTCGCCGATGTCATGTCTTGGGAGATTCTGTCCAACATACTCAACATGACGACGATTTGGAGTTCGACGACCCTACGCCTTTACCTCGACAAAAACTCGATTCCGCCTGAGCAGTATTGCCGCCAGGTTACAGACCGCGAAAATAAGCCGAGCCTCCAACCCGACGCCGAGAAAGTGAAAACCTGGCTGCGGCGCGGCGCGTCCCTGATCGCCAACGACATCGACGCACTTTGGCCGGGCACCGCGGGAATTGCCGACATACTGGACCGCCGGCTCGGCGGCAAAGGGCAATGTAATCTTTACTGCTCTTGGGAAAAGCACCAAGCTTTCAGCACGCATTTCGACACCCATGAGGTATTCGCAATCCATATTGCCGGCGAGAAGGTGTGGCAGATATATGAGGGGCGCATCAACAATCCGATTGCCCACGAAACCTTCAAAACACTCGGTGATGATTATCACGCCGAGCATTGCGGTGATGTCCTAGCCGAAATAACTCTAAAACCCGGTGACCTGCTCTATATCCCCCGGGGCCAGTACCATGAAGCGTTGGCCTCGAGTGACGGTGCGATACACATCACGTTCGGCCTAACGCATGTGATCGGGATCGACGTGCTGGCCATGCTGTTCGAACATGCGACGGCCGACCCCTTGTTTCGCGCAAACATGCCGCTGCCCGAGGCGGGTCCCGAAGGACGACGAGCCTGGTTGAACGACCTCGCCAAGCGCTTACAGGAGATAACCAGTGGCGACGCGCTGGCAAATACTCTCGAAGCCTATCGCGACACCTTTCAATATTACCGTGGAGGGTTCGATCTCCCTGGTGATGCGCTGGACCAACAGAACAACGAGCGGTTCGGTGTCGTGGTGCGCAGCCTTGAGGTGGTCAATACCGGCGGAGGTTTCAGCTTGCAAAGCGCGAAGGGCACGGCTCCAATTCCCAACGAGCTCGCTGAGCCGATCTCCTGGATTATCGCCCGCCAAAACTTCTCGCTCGGCGAGCTCTCCGCCGAGTTCCCGGCGCTCTCCGAAGATGTGCACCAAAAACTAATCTCTCGATTGGCTGCGATGAAAGCGATTGCGCCCGCTTAGGCCGCGATTGGGCGCAGATCCGAGTCCGTATAACGCTATAAACCGCGCATCTTGCGCCGATGTATTACCAGCAAATTAAATCCTGTTGCTGTTTTGTCACAGCCCTTCGAAATCGTGACACAAACGACACGGAAAGCATTGCAATTGCCTAATAATCCGGGGTTTTATCCCTAACAAGGCTTCAGTGCACTAGTCTGGCGTCCGCGTTAGCGCCAGCGCACATCGGAGTTGATGAGTCCCCATTGGGACGAACGCGGACGCAAGTCCAAGATTTATGGAGGTTGGATTAAAATGAAGAAAGCTCTTCTAGCAAGCACCGCCCTGGTTGGCGCCGCCTTGCTGAGTGCACCGGCGCAAGCCGGAACGGTCGGGGCGGGTGACAACCTGGCCGTCCGTTTGAGTGGTTTTATGTGGTTCCAGGCCCACGTACTTGACGAAGATATTTCGGCAGGTTCCGGTCGCGGTTACGACTTCGATATTCCGGAGACGGAAATCCACATCAATGCATCGAATACGGCCGACAATGGCCTCAAATACGGTGTATCGATCGAAATGGAAGTCAATACCGACGCTACCAACAACGGTGACGAAGTATGGGCGTTTGTCGACGGCGACTTCGGCCGCGTTGAAATGGGCGACCAGGACGACGTGACGAACCGTATGCTCGTCGGCGCCTTCCAGGCCCACCAGGGTATTTGCGGACCGTTTGGTGGCTTGGGCTGCTTGGCACCGGTGTTCCAGGGTGGCGGCGCTGAGCCGTTCACGATTGCGCGTACAGACTGGCAGGTGGCGACGTCTAGTGACGCTACCAAGCTTATCTATTTCTCACCGCGTATTTCGGGCTTCCAGATCGGTGTATCGCACACACCGGATTCCGGCGGGAATGGCGCCTCGTTCGGTGAAACTGACAACGACGGCGATTTCGAGAATATGTGGGGCTTCGGCGTCAACTTCACCGAAAAGTTCGGCGATGTCGGCGTGTCTATATCCGCCCTCGCAGAAATTGCTGACGACGAACCTAACACCAACCCTGCAGCAGGTGGTGCTCCGCAAGCTCCTGGCGCTACTGGGGTCGAAGACCTCGAGTTCCTCTATATCGGCGGTAAAATCGACTACGCGGGCTTTACCTTCGGCGCCAACTATCGCGACAACGGCGATACCAACCTGACCAACGCGGCGACCGCTTTAGGCGCTGACTCGGGTTATTACTGGGCCGCCGCTCTCGGTTACAATGCCGGTCCGTGGGGCGTCAGCGCCTGGTATTCGGAGGGCGAGCGCGACCCTGTTTCTTCCGCGGTAACGGAAGAAATGACCCGCTACGGTGTTGGTGCCCGCTATGCCGTGGCACCGGGCTGGCAGGTCCGCGGCGATCTCAGCTTCCTCGAGTGGGATAATCGCGGTGGTGTCGTTTCATCGCCGACCAATCCTGATCAGGACTCGCAGGCGTTTATCCTGACAAACATGTTCAACTTCTAAGACTTATCAGTCTAGAATCTCAAAGATATGGGCGGCGGATTTTCCGCCGCCCTATTTTTTTGTGTGGATTTCTCTGCTATTAGTCGAAATGTAAAGTGCTGCCCTGCTAGGCACCCCGACGCTGGTTCAGAGAAATGACATCAATTCGCCGCTCACTATTTATCACTCTCTTTGCCGCCCTGTTCCTAACAGCGTGCGAGGGATTGGAGACTGAGCGCGCCGACGGCTTGAGCGAGGCCGACAAGATCAGACGGGGTGACGGCAAGCTATTCGGCGATATTACCCTCATTGGTCCTGGCCAAGATGAGGAAGACGCTGGCGCTTCGGGGATCGGCGTCAATGGGTTTTTGTGGCGGGCATCGCTGGATACGCTGTCGTTTCTGCCGCTGGCGTCTGCTGACCCATTTGGCGGCGTCATTATTACCGACTGGTACTCACCACCCGAAAGCCCCGATGAGCGATTCAAGGTGACAACTTATATCCTAGGACGCCAGCTACGTTCGGATGGGGTTCGCGTGGCCGTATTCCGTCAGGAGTTGTCAGGCGACAGAGGTTGGGTAGATTCAGAAGTCGAGGGCCAGACAGGCTCGCGGCTCGAAGGTGCTATTCTGAGCCGTGCCCGCGAACTGCGCATCGCGTCTTCCGACCAGTAGAATTTTCGCCAACCGGCGCGACAATGATTTTTCGTTATCATAGGGCCCTGTCTGCCATCGCCAATCGCGCCGACCTACATGGCAGGCCCCAATAAACCCAGCGCCATGTCACGCTACAATTTTCACGAAACAGAAGCCAAATGGCAGGACGCCTGGGACAAACGGCAAGCGTTTGCGGCAGCCAACGAGCCGGACCGGCCCAAATACTACGTGCTCGAGATGTTCCCTTATCCCTCGGGACGCATCCACATGGGCCACTTGCGCTGTTATACGTTGGGAGATGTTGTTGCCCGCTATAAACGCGCCCGCGGCTTCAATGTCCTGCACCCAATGGGCTGGGACGCGTTCGGGCTGCCGGCCGAAAACGCGGCGATGGAAAAGGGTGTGCACCCTGCCGACTGGACTTACGAAAATATCGCAGCGATGCGCGCCCAACTCATGGCAATGGGTCTGTCGATCGATTGGTCCCGTGAACTGGCGACGTGCGATCCAAATTATTACCAGCACGAGCAGGCGATGTTCCTCGATTTCATGGAACAGAATCTTGTTTATCGCCAGGAAGGCTGGGTGAATTGGGACCCGGTCGATCAGACTGTGCTTGCCAACGAACAAGTCATCGATGGCAAGGGCTGGCGCTCGGGTGCTCCCATCGAGCGCCGCCGTCTTGCCCAATGGTTCTGCCGCATCACCGAATTCAGCGATGACCTGCTCGCCAGCCTATCACGACTGGAGCGATGGCCCGCCAAGGTGCGGATCATGCAAGAGAACTGGATCGGCCACTCCGAGGGCGCCTATATCGATTTCCGATTTGCCGGCGATGAGGCGCGCGACCCACTTCGCGTTTACACGACCCGTCCGGATACGATTTTCGGCGCTAGTTTTTGCGCTATTGCCGCCGATCATCCACTCACAGAGGCCCTCGCTAAAAACAATCCCGCAATTGCTGCTTTCGTCGAGGAATGCCGGCAACTCGGCACCAGCGAAGAAGCGATCCAAACCGCGGAGAAACGCGGAATCGATACCGGTTTGCGGGTAAAACATCCCTTTATGGATGAGACCCTGCCGGTTTACGTCGCAAATTTTGTCCTTATGGGTTATGGCACCGGCGCTATTTTCGGCTGTCCCGCCCATGATCAGCGGGATTTGGACTTTGCCCGCGCCTACGACTTGCCGGTGCGGCCGGTCGTCGTGCCTAACGAAACGGACCCGGAAACATTTTCAATCGGCGACGAGGCTTACATTGGCGACGGCACACTTGCGCACTCGCAATTTCTTGACGGCAACGGTGTCGACGATGCCAAGCGACTCGCGATTGAGCGCCTCGAGACAATAAATTGCGGTGAAGGAACGGTAAACTATCGGCTGCGCGACTGGCTAGTCTCGCGGCAGCGCTACTGGGGCTGCCCCATTCCTGTCATCCATTGCGGTGACTGCGGCACCGTGCCGGTGACGCGCTCCGATCTGCCCGTGGTCCTGCCAAAGGACATAGATTTTTCCGCACCCGGCAATCCGCTAGATCGTCATCCAACCTGGAAATATGTCGACTGTCCATCCTGCGGCAAGTCAGCCCAACGCGATACGGATACTTTCGATACATTCATGGATTCCTCCTGGTATTTTGCCCGCTTTTGTTCGCCGAGCGCCGACGCGCCGGTTGAGCAATCCGCCGGGGACTATTGGTTGCCTGTTGACCAGTATATTGGTGGAATCGAGCACGCGATCTTGCATCTTTTGTATTCCCGCTTTTTCATGCGCGCCATGCGCCAGTGCGGCTACATCGAAATCGACGAACCGTTCGACGGATTATTCACTCAAGGCATGGTCAATCACGCGACATTCCGCGATGCCGATGCTAACTGGGTTGAACCGCAAAACGTCGTTCGCAGCGCGGATGGTTCGGCGGTGCGCGCGGATAACGGTGTTCCGGTCGAAATTGGCCGTGTTGAGAAAATGTCGAAGTCGAAGAAGAATACCGTCGACCCTACCGACGTTATTAAACATTACGGCGCAGACACAGCCCGCTGGTTCATTCTCTCAGACAGCCCTCCTGAACGAGACATGGAATGGACAGATTCCGGCGTGCAAGGGGCTTTCCGCTATATCAATCGGGTTGCCCGCCTCATCGACGACCACCTCGCTACGCTCCCCGAGCCAACAACACCACCGCCAAATGATCTGCCGGAAACTGCGGCCAAGCTTCGACAAATCACTCATAAAACGATCGCCGGGGTTACCGAGGATTATGAGCGCTTTCACTTCAACAAGTCGGTGGCGCGCCTCTATGAGCTGACCAACGCGATCTCAAGCACCGAGAACGGCGGCGCCGGTGATGCCTGGGCACGACGCGAGGCTCTTGAGGCGTTGGTCAGGCTGCTTGGCCCGATGACCCCGCATCTCGCCGAGGAAATGTGGCAACAGCTCGGTAACAAAACGCTACTGGTGGATTCGCCGTGGCCGGAGGCTGATACCGCACTAACCGTTGATGACACCGTTACGGTTGCAATCCAGGTCAACGGTAAACTACGCGGCACTATAGATGTCTCAGCTGGCGCCGGGCAGGACATTGTTGAGCCCGCGGCGCTGGCAGTCGCCAACGTTGCGACGACGATCGGTGATCGCCCCGTGCGTAAACTGGTGTTTGTGCCCGACAAACTGGTGAATTTTGTTGTATAGGCGGTCGTTATTGGTCGCTATCGCCGCGCTACTCGCTGGTTGCGGGTTCGAACCCATGCTGGCGCAGCAACAATCCGGCGATGACGCTATCACAGCGCTGCGGCAAATTTCGGTCCCGCCGATCCCCGAGCGCCTCGGTCAGTTGTTGCGGATAGAACTCACCAACCGGCTCACACCAACCGGGCCGCCCCGGATTCCGAAGTATGTTCTCGATGTCAAAGTTAACGAAAGTAAGCAGAACTTAGCGGTTCGCAGAGATGCGACTGCAACCCGGGCAAATCTCATAATTACCGCAACCTTCAGTCTCAAAGATGTTCAGACGAATCAAGATCTTCTCAGCGGTAGCGTGAGGTCGATCAACAGCTACAACATTCTCGACGCGGATTTTGCGACCTTGAGCGCGGAGGCTGACGCACGGCGCCGCGCAGCGCGTGATTTGGCGATTGAAATTCGGTCGCGGCTGGGAGTCTTTTTAGCGCGCCCAACCGGAACCTGATGACGCGCACGTGGGTAAAACTGCTTTGGAAACTGTCGATACCAATAAAGTTTCACAACCTCGAACGGATCCTAAATAATCTGGCCGCAGTGTGAAAATTTCCGCCAACAAAGTAGACAGTTTCATAAAGACGCTCGATCCCAGCGTAAGGGCCGTACTTGTTTATGGGCCCGATGGTGGACTTGTACGCGAACGGACCAGCACGATCGTCGACACAATTGTCGATGACCGCGCCAACCCATTCAATACTGAGGATTTCTCTTCTTCCGCGTTGGCAAAAGATCCGGCGCGACTGATTGATGAAATGCTTGCCATTTCATTCGGGGGCGCTCGCCGTGTACTTATCGTACGTGATGGCTCTGACGAACTCACTGGTGCCGTTTCGGCAGCCTTGGAAGACAGTGATAGCAATCACCCGTTGGCCGCTTTGGTTGTGGTTTCTGCCGGCAATCTGACTCCCCGTTCATCGCTGCGTCGCTTCTTCGAAGGCAATGATTCCTGCGCGGCCCTACCGTGTTTTCCCGATGATGAATCAGGATTAGCCCAATTGGTTCGTGGCGCGCTAGGTGCGGAGGGGATTGGGATCGACCCAGCCGCGCTTCACACAGCGACGGCGTTGATGGGCAACGATCGCCAAGCAAATCGGCGAGAAATCGAAAAGCTGATTTTGTTCGCCGGCCCGGACGGTCACATAGCCGAAGAAATGGTGTCGAGCTGCCTCGGCGACAGTGCTGACGCCTCTATAGAAGACGCTGTTTTATCGGCTGCAGATGGCGACTATGACAGCCTGGTTGAGAATCTGGCTCGGGTTTGGGCCGACGGAACCGAACCGGTCGCGGTTATTCGCAGTGCGCAGCGGCATTTCCAGCGACTTCACTATGTTTTGGCGCAAACGAATAACGGCCTAACCCTCGACTCAGCTGTGAAGCAGCTACGTCCGCCACTATTCTGGCGGACCGCCGGCCGCTTCCGCACCCAGCTCAGCAATTGGTCGCTGGCAACTGCCGAGACTTCATTGGCCCGGCTTACCGACGCCGAGCTGTCTGCCAAATCAACAGGCGCGCCTGCCACATTGGTGTGCGACCGCACTCTTATGGCGATTGCGCAACTTGCCCGATCAGGACGGCGGCGCGCCAATATTTCTCAATAATATCAATTAGTTATAAGAATTACGCGGTTTGGCTTATCGGGGGCTCCCCAGCCGGCTCGGGCGTGTATCCCGTATCGGGCCCGCTGCCACTAATCGCGCCGCCATTGTTCAGGCGTTGCAAGATATCGTCGAGCTGATCGAGAGTGGCGTAGTTTATCGTGACCGACCCTCCCGTAGCGCCGTCGCCGCGGAATTTGATGGAGACGCGCAGGCCTAGAATATTCGATAGATCGCGCTCCAGCGCGATCGTATCCGGGTCCTTCGCTGGCGCTTTCTTCGCCCTGCTTGGCGCCTTACCCTTCGATGCCTGCACCAATTGCTCGGTTTGCCGCACCGATAGGTCTTTGCGGATGATCTCGCCGGCGAGCCTCTCAGCCACCTCGCTGCCCACCAGCGCTCGCCCGTGCCCTGCAGACAGCTCCCCAGAATCTATATGCGCTTGCACCGATTTCGGCAGGTTCAGCAAGCGCAGCGTATTCGCGACGCTACTTCGGCTTTTACCGATCGTCTTTGCGAGAACCTCTTGCGTATGATCGAATTCATCCATCAAGCGCTGATAAGCATTGGCCTCTTCGATCGGCGACAAGTTTTCGCGCTGCAGGTTTTCGATCAGACCGATTTCAAGCGCTTCTTCGTCGGAGAAGTCGCGGATAATGATGGGTACTTCGTGCAACTGCGCGCGCTGCGCAGCGCGCCAGCGCCGTTCGCCCGCGATGATCTCGTAGGTATCGGCGTGCAGCGGATCGAGGCGAACGAGAATGGGCTGCAGGATTCCCTTCGAGCGTACGGATTCGGCAAGAGCTTCCATTTCGTCATCATCGAAGCGCTGGCGCGGCTGGAATCGGCCCGGCGTAACTTGCTCGATCGGCACCGGCTGCGTTGCGCTAACGCGCTCTTCGCTAACATGTTCGTCCGCTTCGTCCCCCAGTAGAGCCGAGAGACCGCGCCCTAATCCCTTACGTGGTTCATCGTTCATGCCGCTGCCTCTCGCTCTGGCACAAGGCCTTCTCGGCGTAAAATTTCCGCCGCCAGCCGGAGATAGGCCCGCGCACCGGCGCATTCCATATCGTACACAATCGCCGGCAGCCCGAACGACGGCGCTTCGGAAACCCGGACATTTCTCGGAATGACTGTCTGATAGACCCGGTCGCCAAAATGTTCGCGGACGTCCGCCTCGACGGACCGACACAAGTTATTGCGTCCATCATACATGGTTAATACTACACCTTGTATGTATAGATCAGGATTGAACGCCTTGCGAATTCTGTCGATCGATCGCGTGAGCCGGCTCAGGCCGTCCAGGGCAAAAAACTCACATTGCAACGGCACCAGCACCGAGCGCGCTGCCACCAGCGCGTTCAAGGTCAACAGGCCAAGCGCCGGCGGGCAATCCACCAATACATAATCGTAAGCCCCAGCACCCTCCTCCAGTGCCGATTTCAACCTGGATTCGCGGTGTTCGATGTCGATCAGCTCGATCTCTGCGCCCGCCAAATCGGCAGACGCCGGAACGACATCGAGCCGAGGTACTGATGTTGGCATAATCACGTCAGTCAGCGACCGATGGCCGATCAATGCCGAGTAGATATCGTCGGCATCAACCGGCACATGGACACCGAGCCCGGTTGATGCATTTCCTTGCGGATCCAAATCCACCAATAAAACCCGCTGGCCGCACGCTGCGAGCGCTGTCGCCAGATTGATAGCGGTCGTGGTTTTGCCAACACCGCCCTTCTGATTGGCCACCGCTAATATTCGGGGGCGTACGGTAGATGTCGGCGGTTCGGAAGGACGTGACGGAGTCGGAAACGAATCAGACACGGCTAAACTCCTTTACGCGCAGAATGACCCCCGCAGAATCAGACAGGCTTGGGACCAAATCATAGTTAATATCCCAAACTCGACTCGCGTCGGTCAATTCATCCTCGACGGTGTCACCTTTCAGGAAAAGACATTGGCCGCCCGGCTGTATCCAGCGTTCGGCCAAGGGCAATAGTTTGTGCAGCGGAGCAACCGCACGGGCCGTTACAACTCTCGACAGCGTTGGTGAGGCAATCTCCGCACGTTCCGCAACTATGGCGGTCTCCGCCGCCACCTCTCGCGACACTTCTCGCAGGAAAGCTGCTTTCCTGCTGTCCGACTCTATCAGCGTCACGTATGCACCGGAGAGGATGGCAATAACCAGCCCTGGAAAGCCAGCACCGCTGCCAATATCGACGACCGCCTCCGTGCTATCGATTAGTTTGTGGAGCTGTCCTGAATCCAAGAAATGGCGGCGCCACACATCTTCAAGCGAACGGTTGCTGACCAGATTTATCGCGCCTTGCCAGCGGCGCAGCATATCCTCGTAAATCTTCAATCTCTCTAATGTTTCACGTGAAACATCGAGGACAGACGCAAATTCAGAGGCCGTCATAGGGCGTTGGTCAGCCATAGGTCACCCTATCAATTGGGATGCTTTTACTCCAACTACTATATATGGGGTTCCTGGATGATAACCGCTATGCGGTTTCCAGCGTTCCAGCCGATTCAGACGAGCTGCGACGGACGTGGCGCAAGAGCGCGACGAGCGCCGCGGGCGTGATTCCGGGAATCCGGCCGGCCTGCCCGAGGGTTTGGGGGCGCGCTCGCGCCAACTTGTCCTGCGCTTCGAGGGAAAGCCCGCCGATGCTTGAATAATCGAGGTCCGCCGGCAAAGCCAAGGCCTCGTCGCGCCGAAACGCCGCGATATCGCTCTCCTGGCGCTTCATATAGCTACTGTAGATCGCATCGATTTTCAGCCGCTCCGCCAGTGCTGGGGCCAAATTGGAAAGCTCCGGCCATACCGACCGGAGGTCCGCCACCGAAATCTCGGGATAGGCGAGCAGTTCGAAGGCCGACCGGCGAACGCCGTCCTGATTTATAGAAAACCCATTCTTTTTCAATGTGTTAGGAGTGGCGTCCAACGAGTGGGCGAGGGCGCGCGCATCCGCTAAGGCGGCCGATTTCAGAGCGAAACTCGCCTGCCGCTCGGGGCCGACGCAGCCAAAGGCAATACCACGAGTGGTCAGCCGCTCGTCGGCATTATCGGCACGCAGCATCAACCGGTATTCAGCGCGCGACGTAAACATCCGGTAAGGCTCATCAGCGCCTCGAGTCACTAGGTCATCGATCATCACGCCGATATACGCCTCGGCCCGGTCGAGCACGAACGCCGCTCCCGCATCCGCCGCTGCATTGAGGCCCGCCATCAACCCCTGGGCGGCGGCTTCTTCATAGCCCGTGGTGCCATTAATCTGGCCGGCGAGGAAAAGACCGGGAATCCGGCGGGTTTCGAGGGTTGGATGGAGCTCTCGAGGGTCCACGAAGTCATACTCGATGGCGTAACCCGGACGGATTACCCGAGCATTCTCCAAGCCCGCAATCGTCTTGAGAAGGGCCGCTTGAACGTCCTCGGGCAGCGATGTGGAAATCCCATTTGGATAGACCGTATCGTCGTCGAGGCCTTCCGGCTCGAGGAAGATCTGATGGCGCGGCTTATCGGCGAATCGCACCACCTTATCCTCGATCGAGGGACAGTAGCGCGGCCCCGTGCTTTCGATCTGGCCGGAATACATCGGCGCGCGGTGCAGATTTTCACGGATCAGCTCATGGCCCGGGGGACTGGTGTAGGTAATGTGGCAGTCTATTTGGGGGACCGTGATCCGTTCGGTCATATAGGAAAACGGTTCCGGTACGGCATCGCCGGGCTGAACTTCCAGCGACGCCCAATCGATTGTCTTGCCATCCAGGCGCGGCGGCGTCCCTGTTTTAAGCCGGTCCATCGAGAATCCTGCCCGGTACAAAGTATCAGCGAGCCCAATCGCCGGCGCGTCGCCGACCCGTCCGGCCGGTATTTGGCGCTCACCGATATGTATCACGCCGCGCAGGAAAGTGCCGGTGGTAAGGACAACCCGCGGCGCGGTAAGCTCCGTGCCATCGGCGAGGACAACACCGGCGATCCGGCCATCGGGGTCAAAACTTAGATCTTCCACCGCGCCCGCGTATAGATCGAGATTCTCTTGAGTCTTCAAGAGGTTCTGCATCTCAAGCCGATATAGCCTCCGGTCCGCCTGGGCGCGCGGGCCCCATACAGCGGGGCCCTTGCTGCGATTGAGCACCCGGAACTGAATGCCGGCCTGATCGATCGCCCTCGCCATTACACCGTCGAGAGCATCAATTTCGCGCACCAAGTGCCCCTTGCCCAACCCGCCAATCGCGGGATTGCAGGACATTTCGCCGATGGTCTCGAGCTTATGAGTGACTAACACGGTGGATGCGCCCATACGGGCCGCCGCAGCCGCCGCCTCGCAGCCGGCATGGCCGCCGCCAATCACAATGACATCGTAAGTGCGCATGGGCGGCTACCTACGGCAGGTCGAGCCTGATGTCAAAGATATCGGCTCCGCTGGATCTGGGTTTCGAGTTCTCGATTGTTTCACGTGAAACATCTTCTATTTACCAATGCAAAAATCGCGGAATATGACGTCAAGGACATCCTCGACGTCGACCCGGCCGGTAATGCGTCCGAGGGCTCGAACCGCCAGCCGAATGTCTTCGGCCACCAACTCTGGCAAGTTCGCGGACGACGCTCGCGCCAATGCCGAGACACAATCCTCAAGGGCTTCACGATGGCGAGCACGGGTTAGCGGCGGTTGTTCGCTGGTCGCCAGGCGCTTTTGTACCTCGGTGGTGAGCGCCGCTAGAAATGGCTCGATTCCGTCGCCTGTCTTTGCTGACACAAGGTGAGCGTGCTGACCCGCTACCATGCTTGGTGGATCGGAGACCGCGATATCCGACTTATTCAGCAACACCATGGCGTCGCTATCGACATAGTCCAGCGCAGATGCATCAAAATCGGGCAGGGCGGTCGCATCGAACACAACCAGCCGCATGTCCGCCTCTGCTGCGGATTTGTGCGCCCGCCGCACACCTTCGGCCTCAATGGCACCCTCCGCTTCACGAATACCCGCGGTATCAGCGATTATGGTGGCGTAGCCGCCAAGCTGTGCGTGAACCTCGATGACATCTCGGGTGGTGCCCGCCGCCTCTGAAACAATCGCCGCATCTCTTGCGGCTAACAGGTTCAAAAGACTGGATTTTCCCACGTTTGGGGCACCGACGATGGCAATCCGAAAGCCCGTCCGCACGCGCTCTCCCCGATGCCCGTCGTCTATGTATTGTGATATAGTATTTCTAATATACAATATATTGTGTTTCATCGACTTATAGATGTCGTCCGGCAGATCCTCATCGGAGAAATCGATAGTCGTTTCCGCATGGGCGAGCAGTGCGGTCAGTTGTTCGCGCCAATTATCGTACAGCTCAGCCAGCGCACCGTGATACTGGTCCAGTGCCTGGCGCCGTTGCGCCAGGGTTTCCGCCGCAACCAAGTCGGCAACCGCTTCCGCCGAGGTCAGATCAAGTTTCCCATTTTCAAACGCCCGTCGGGTGAATTCACCTGGTTCCGCCATGCGGCAGCCGCTTGCGGTCCCTAGCGCCAAAAACACGGATTCCAGGACCGCCGGGCCGCCATGTACATGAAATTCGGCGACATCCTCACCGGTATAGCTCGCAGGCCCAGGGAACCAAAGAACGATTCCTTCGTCGATATCGCTGCCATCCGCCGGATCGCGAAAGCGGCGGAGGCTCGCCATGCGGGGTTGCGGCAACGGCTCGCCCGTTAAATGCGCCGTGGCGGGGCCAGCTGCCGGCCCCGATACGCGGAGCACGGCCACGCCAGCGGTTCCGGCTCCGCTCGCCAGAGCATAAATGGTGTCGGACATCTGTTCGCCGCGCCGATCCGAATTCAGGTGCCTATTCGTTCTTGGTGCCCCGGCCAGCGGCGGACAAGCCGGACCAGAACATTTTTTGAAACTGCTCCCAGCCCTCGGCCCCGGCAGGACCCCAGCTGCGCAGAATCGCTTGAGGATCCATCGAGTCCAATCCGGAGAGGATGCGCTTTTTCATTTCTTCGACGATTTCTTCCTGAACACCGGACACGTCGGGCAATCCCATCAACTGCCTTGCTTCTTCCGGCGTGCAGTCGATATCAACGGTGATCTTCATTACCACCTCCTGGTCAATGTGGGTCCCGTTTCGTGGCACCTAACGTGTTACGGTCGGCGACGCAACAATCAAGGCGAACCGTCTGAGCACGATTCTCCATTCTCAACCGGAGACCCGAATGGCGGGGAACCAACTAGCCAACGAAACCAGCCCCTACCTGTTGCAACATGCCGACAACCCGGTGGAGTGGTACCCGTGGGGGAAGGAAGCGCTAGACCGCGCCCAAGAGCTCGACCGGCCGATCCTGCTATCGATCGGTTATGCGGC
Organism: Alphaproteobacteria bacterium; assembly: GCA_965267185.1. Lineage (GTDB taxonomy): Bacteria > Pseudomonadota > Alphaproteobacteria > UBA6615 > UBA6615. The sequence goes on from OZ253937.1 coordinate 3,053,540, forward strand.
GTGCCATTGGTGCCATGTCATGGCCCACGAGAGCTTCGAAGATCCCGACACCGCTGCGGTGATGAATGAGTTGTTCATCAACATAAAGGTCGACCGCGAGGAACGCCCCGACATCGACACCATTTACATGACGTCGTTGGCGCTGTTCGGTGAACAGGGCGGCTGGCCGCTGACCATGTTCTGCACACCCGAGGGCAAGCCGTTTTGGGGCGGCACTTATTTTCCCCCCACATCGCGCTACGGCCGCCCCGGCTTTCCCGAACTGCTGCGCCACGTGGCCCGCATTTACAGCGAAGAGCGAGACAAAGTAACGACCAACAGCCAGGCGGTCGTCGCGGCGCTGGAGGATATGTCGCAACCCCAGGCCGCCGGCATGATCGCACCGGACGCGGTCAACCGGTCGGCAGAATCTATCGTCAAAGAAATCGATCCGCGCCACGGCGGCATCGGCACGGCACCGAAGTTCCCGCAAGCGCCCATTCTCAATCTATTGTGGCGCGGCTACAAACGAACCGGCGACCAGACGTTACGCGACGGGGTTCTGCTGACCCTCGACAAGATGGCCCAGGGCGGAATCTACGATCACCTCGGCGGCGGGTTTGCGCGCTATTCGACGGACGCCGTGTGGCTCGCGCCGCACTTCGAAAAGATGCTCTACGACAACGCCCAACTTATCGAGCTCTACGCCGACGCCTGGCAGGAAACCCGAAATCCGCTCTACGCCCAGCGGATCGGTGAAACCGCCGATTGGGTACTGCGCGAGATGATCAACGAGACGCCACCCGGCGGCGGGTTTTCCGCCACCATCGACGCCGACTCCGAAGGCGAGGAGGGCAAGTTCTATGTGTGGTCCGACACCGAAATGCGCGCCTTGCTCGGCGACGACGCCGATCTGTTCGCGTCTGCCTACGACGTCAGGCCGGGCGGTAATTGGGAAGGCAAAACCATTCTCAACCGGACGCGCGACCCGGAGCTAAAGGATGCGGATATCGAAGACCGCTTGGCAAGGTGCCGGCAGATTCTGTTCGACGCACGGGCGCGCCGCATTCCACCAGCGCTCGACGACAAGGTGCTCGCCGACTGGAATGGTTTGATGATCGCGGCACTCGCCCGGGCCGCAACCATATTCGACCGGCCGGAATGGCTCGCCGCAGCGCGATCGGCCTTTCAGTTCGTCTCTAAAAACATGATCCAAACCGAAGGCAGCACGGAACGCCTGCTCCATGCCTGGCGCGAAGGCGCTGCGAGGCACAAAGCGACGATCGACGATTACGCCAATATGTGTCGGGGTGGACTGTTGCTCTTCGAGGCTACACAGGAAAGAGAATATATAACAAAAATACAATCTTGGGTTGAAACAGCGAACCGTCATTACTGGGATGAAAACGCCGGCGGCTACTATCTTACCGCCGACGATGCCGACGATATTATTACCCGAACCCGAAACGCGCTCGACAACGCGACACCGGCCGGAAACGCCGTCATGGCCGAGGTTCTCGCCCGGCTCTATCATCTCACGGGACAAGACGAGTACCGGAGCCGGTGTGAAAATCTAGTCGCCGCCTTTTCCGGCGAGGCGGCAAAGAACCCGTATCACTACGCCACCCTATTCAACGCCGCGCAGTTCCTCGCCGAAGCCACGCAAATGATCATGATCGGCGATTTGGCCGATGGCGGTACATGCGAACTACTTGCCGCGCGTAACGGCGTCAGCCTTCCAGCAAGCGTGTTGTCGGTCATCGCCAGCAGCGACGATCTGAGTGCGGACCATCCCGCCGCCGGAAAATCCCAGATCGACGGGCGCGCGACAGTCTATATTTGCCGTGGCCTGGTTTGCTCGGCACCGCTGACCGACCCGAAAGAACTCCAAGACGCCTTGGCCCAAGGATGACCCAGCTTCGCCTCTCCCTCGACAGCCCGGTAGGGCCACTCACCGTGACCGAAGAGGACGGCGCCGTGACCGCGCTCGACTGGGGCGCCCAAGCAAACGGCGATACCAGTCCGCTCCTCGCCAAAGCGCGCGATCAGCTCGAAGCTTATTTCGCCGGAGAACTCTCAGACTTCGATCTTCCGGTCGCGCCCGCCGGCACGGTGCATCAGCGCAAGGTGTGGCAAGCGATGCAGGAAATCCCCTTCGGCGACTATCAGACCTATGGCGATTTGTCGGCAGCCATCGGCTCGTCGCCGCGCGCGGTCGGCACTGCTTGCGGACGCAATCCTATTCCCATCATCATCCCCTGCCACCGCGTCCTGGCGGCGGGCGGGGGAATCGGCGGCTATTCCGGCAGCGGCGGCACCGAAACCAAACGCTACTTGCTCGCTCTTGAAGGGGTACTGCTGTCCCTTGAAGGGGCCCGCCTCAGCGCCTAGGCTCGCTGCCAAAGAAAAACAAGCCGACCATTTTGGAACGGCCGCATCCGAAGGAGAGAGACGATGGTTCACGCAATCCGCATCCACGAACATGGCGGCCCCGACGTTATGCAGTGGGACGAAGTCGAGGTTGGCGATCCGGGCGAGGGAGAAATCCGGGTCCGGCACACAGCGGTTGGGCTGAACTATATCGACACCTATTTGCGCACCGGCGCGCGGCCCCTGCCGATGCCGTCGGTGCTCGGTCTCGAGGCGGCGGGCGTCGTCGAAGCCGTTGGTAGCGGGGTCGATTATCTCGCCGTCGGCGACCGTATCGGCTACGCCGACATGCCGGTCGGCGCTTATTCCGAAGAGCGGGTCATGCCGGCACATATCGCCGTTAAGCTGCCCGACGGGGTAGACGACCAAACGGCTGCGGCCGCCATGCTCAAGGGCATGACCGTCCAGTTCCTGATCCGCCAGTGTTTCCGCGTCGAGCCCGGCATGACCGTGTTGCTCCACGCCGCCGCCGGCGGCGTCGGCCTGATTGCCAGCCAGTGGCTCAATCACCTGGGCGTGACGACCATCGGCACCGTCGGCAGCCCGGAGAAGGCCGCGCTGGCCGAGGCGCACGGCGTCCACCACATCGTCAACTACGGGACCGAGAACTTCGTCGAGCGGGTCCAAAAGATTACCGACGGCGCAGGGGTGCCGGTGGTCTATGACGGCGTCGGCAAAGACACGCTGATGGATTCGATGAAGTGTCTGTCGCCCCGCGGCATGCTGGTCAGCTTCGGCAATGCCTCGGGCGCGCCGGACCCGGTCAATTTGGGCGATCTGTCGACCCACGGATCGATCTTCGTCACGCGCCCCATGCTGTTCCACTACACCGCGACACGGGCCGATCTGGAAGCCTGCGCCAACGATCTGTTCGACGTCATTTCTTCCGGCGCGGTCAAGATCGAGATCAATCAGACTTACCCGCTGAAGGACGCGGCCCAAGCCCATCGCGATCTAGAAGCGCGCAAGACGACGGGGTCGACGGTTCTGATCCCCTAGGCGACATGTGAGCGACCGCGACACCATCGACCCTGCAGCGATACGGCGCGAACTCGAAGCGCGGCGTGCGCAGGTCATTGCCGCCACAGAACAGGGCGCTGAAGCCGCCCAGCCGGTCGAACTCGACCAACAGCGGGTCGGCCGGCTGTCGCGTATGGATGCGCTGCAGGGACAGGAAATGGCGCGCGCCGCTGAGCGCCGCCGCGACATGGAACTCCGCAAGATCGATGCAGCGCTGGCGCGCCTCGACAGCGATGACTTTGGCTGGTGCTTGAGCTGTGGCGACGAAATCGCCGTTGAGCGTTTACGCCTCGATCCCGCGGTACCGGTCTGTATCGCCTGCGCCCAAGGCACATCCGGGAGCTAGCAGACCAGCCAGCGGAACCTATTGGTTCATCGAATCGAAGAAGTCGTTGTTGGTCTTCGCACGCTTCATCTTGTCGAGCAGGAATTCCATCCCGTCGACGACGCCCATGGGCATGAGAATGCGCCGCAGTACCCACATCTTCGACAAGATGTCCTTGTCGACCAGCAGCTCTTCTTTGCGCGTCCCGGACTTGGTGATGTCGATCGACGGCCAGGTGCGTTTGTCGGCAAGCTTGCGGTCGAGAATGATTTCCGAGTTACCGGTGCCCTTGAACTCTTCGAAGATCACCTCGTCCATGCGGCTGCCGGTCTCGATGAGGGCTGTCGAGATGATGGTCAGCGAGCCGCCTTCTTCAATGTTACGCGCGGCACCGAAAAAGCGCTTGGGGCGCTGTAATGCGTTGGCGTCGACGCCGCCGGTCAACACCTTGCCCGACGAGGGGACAACGGTGTTATAGGCCCGCGCGAGCCGCGTGATCGAGTCCAGCAAGATCACCACGTCGCGCTTGTGTTCGACCAGGCGCTTTGCTTTGGCGATCACCATCTCGGCAACTTGGACGTGACGCGAGGCCGGCTCGTCGAAGGTCGACGCGATCACCTCGCCGCGCACCGTGCGCTGCATGTCGGTGACTTCCTCCGGCCGTTCGTCGATCAGCAGTACCAGCAAATAAACTTCCGGATGATTGGCCATGATCGCTTTGGCGATGTTCTGCATCATCACTGTTTTACCGGTGCGCGGCGGGGCGACGAGCAGAGCGCGCTGACCCTTGCCGAGGGGTGCGACAATGTCGATCACCTTCAGCGTCGGATCCTTGGAGTCCGCGTTTTCGATCTCCAGGGTAATTTTCTCTTCCGGATAGAGCGGTGTCAGGTTGTCGAAATTGATGCGGTGGCGGGTTTGCTCGACGCTATCGAAATTGACCTTGTTGATTTTGAGTAGAGCAAAGTAGCGCTCGCCATCTTTCGGCGCGCGGATTTCACCCTCGACCGTATCGCCGGTACGCAGCGCAAAGCGCCGAACCTGGCTGGGCGATACATAAATATCGTCGGGCCCCGGCAAATAATTCGATTCCGGCGATCGCAGGAACCCGAAACCGTCTTGCAGAACCTCCAAAACGCCCCCGCCGTGGATCGGCACTCCGTTTTCGGCAAGCGCCTTCAAGATGCCGAACATCATGTCCTGCATGCGGAGATTGCTTGCGCCTTCGATTTCCAGCTCTTCGGCGAAGGCCAGAAGGTCGCCGGGGGATTTCTGTTTAAGTTCTTGTAGGTCCATTGCTTTTACCGGGAATAAGCAGAGCGTTGATGGGGTGTCGCTTTAGGCCTAGGGAGCCTGTCGGTAACCGCGCTATCGGGCAAACGGTCGTAAGCGCTCTGGTAGTGGTTTTGCCGACGGCTCGTGCCAGCACAAATCGACAAATTCGGGAAGGATTAATCGCGGGCTTTCTTCATACACCCGAGCGGTTAACTAATAGCGAAATAGTGATTGCGCCGCCGCAAGTCAACCTTTCGATTGATCAAGAGATGGCGAGCAAGCTTAAAACGGCCGGACAATCACCATGATGACAATAATCACCATGAGCAATGCCGGCACCTCATTGACCATGCGGTAGGTCTTCGCCGGGCGGGTATTGGCATCGGCCTCGAAGGTCTTGCGCCAACGGCCAAACACGTGGTGCAACACTGTCAAAATAGCGACCGCGGTGAGCTTGACCCAAATCCAGCCGCTGCTCCAATCGATCAGCCCCGGCGTCGCCAGCATGAGACCGCCGAACACAAACGCTAAAATCATCGCCGGGTTCATAATCGCCCGCAGCAAGCGGCGCTCCATTACTTTGAATGTCTCGCTCTGCGGCGATCCCGGCTCGGCCTCACAGTGGTAGACGAACAATCTCGGCAAGTAGAGCAGGCCTGCCATCCAGGCAATCACACTGATTATGTGAAGCGCTTTTATCCATAAATTCCAGTCGTTTAGGAAGGTTCCCATTATCGAACCTCTGCCGCCTCACACGGACATTGCGGCCACTCGTTGGCACAGATACGGCCGCCTGAGCCACTGCACATCGCCGGCACATCGGACAAGGCCAGCGACACCAACCGCGCGAGTCCGGCAATGAACGGTTCGGCGAGGCTTACCGTCGGCGCCCGGTAATAGCCCGGCACCCCAGCGGCATCGGCGACGTGGCGATATTCGATATCGAGTTCCACCAATGTCTCGGAATGCTCGGAAACGAAGGCGAGTGGCACGATAACTACTACCGTTTCCTCCGCACCGGCCCGGCGTATCTCGTCCTCGGTCGAGGGGCCAATCCACTCCAAGGGACCGACCCGGCTTTGATAGCAATTCAACCAGTCGAGATCGTTTATCCCCAGCTGCGCGACGATAGCCTTAGCGGTTTGCTCGACTTGCCACTGATAAGGATCGCCGCGGGCGACGATTTTTTTCGGCAACCCATGGGCGGAAAATAAGATTCGTATCTTCTTACCGTCGCCCGCCTCCTTTAGTGCCGCACGCACCGTATCGGCCGTCGCGGACACGAAACCAGGTTCGGTGGGATAACAACAAATCGACTTGGTCGGACGATCCAGCCCGACAGACTGGGCGGCACGCTGCCAGACGCGTAGGAACGAGCCTACCGTTGTGGTCGAGAACTGAGGATAAAGCGGAAGCAAAATGATCTGGTCAGGCCCATAAGCTTCGACGTCCCGCGCTACTGCGTCGGCCATCGGGTGCCAGTACCGCATCGCCACGAACGTGCGATACTCATTGCCGGCAGTGCCAGCAATTGCTCTGTCCAGAGCTTGCGCTTGTGCCTTGGTGTTTTCCAGCAAAGGCGATCCGCCGCCGATATACTCGTAGATCTTACGGGCAACCGGCGCACGCCGTGTCGATATAAGCTTGGCGATTAGCCAGCGTATTGGCCCCGGCGCACCGATAATCATCGGATCATTGAACAAATTAAACAGGAATGGCTGGACGTCATCGGGCCCGTCCGGTCCGCCGAGATTGTACAGAACAACCGCAACCTTCACTGAACAGTCCCCGAACGCACAAACTCGGCCAACGCTTCGACATGCTCAGGCGGCGTTTGCGGAACCACACCATGACCCAAATTGAAAATGAAAGGACCGCCCCCCAGCGCGTCGATAATCCCGGCGGCGGAATTCAACATCTGCTCGCCCCCCACCAACAATGTCATGGGATCGAGATTTCCCTGCACCGCAAAGGTCGGTTGCAACGTTTGTGCGGCGTAGGTTGGCGATAACCCGCTATCGATACCCACGCAGTTTACCCCTGTTTCGGCGGCATAGTGGGCGACTGCAGGCCCGACACCACGGGGAAAGCCAATGAACCTTGCCTCTGGCTCGATCCGGCGGACATTGGCAATAATCTGCTGGGTCGGCGCAACAACACACTGATCGAACTGGTCGGCAGGAACCGCACTCGCCCAAGTATCGAACAGTTGAAGCGCATCGGCACCCGCCTCCAGCTGGCCGATGAGATAATCGCTGGTCGCTTTCACTAACACATCCAAAAGCTGATTGAATCCTGCCGGATCCTTACGCGCCCACGTTTTTGTTTGCGCAAAATCGCGGCTGGTTCCGCCTTCGATCATGTAGGTAGCAACGGTCCAAGGCGCGCCTGCAAAGCCCAATAGAGCAACGTCATCGGGCAATTCCGCCTTAACTTGGCGAACCGTGTTGAAAACCGGCGCCAGGTGGGCTTCGGCATTTTTCGATGACAACGCAGCGACCGCGTCGACAGAACGTACCGGTTCGAGCTGAGGACCAACACCTTCGCTGAACGCCACCGATTGCCCAAGAGCGTCGGGTATCACCAGAATGTCGGAAAACAGTATGGCGCCGCTGGGATGAAAACGGCGAATGGGCTGGAGTGTCACTTCAGTCGCGAGGTCGGGTGTGTAACAGAGATCGAGAAACGAAGACACGCCTTTGCGGACTTCCCGGTACTCGGGCAAGTACCGGCCAGCTTGCCGCATAAACCAAAACGGTGGCCTCGGAGTGCTTTGCCCTTCCAGTGCAGAGAGTAAAGGTTTGGTCACGCGAAAATCAGTTTCGAAGGTTTGAGATACGAGTTTCAATCGGGTCGGCATTATGCGGAACAGACGTTGAAATGCCAGGCTCATATTCTAATAAAGATTTATAAATAAAGAAGATTTTGAGGTAGTAGGTTGGTTGAATTACCGGTGTTGTTAGATTGTCCTCAGAGTTATTCAGTGGTTTAGACTCTGTAGTGCCGATAGTCGGTTATGTGGAAAGCTCAACTAAACGGCTGATTGCGTTTTGTTTTCGTAAGCCTCGACGAAGGTTGCGTTGGGGAAAGATGCGGGGATGAATCGATAGCACTGTTTGATCCACGCAGACCCAACAACAGTATGGGCATGCGCATGAGCCTGTTGATGAAATAGGCGCATTCAGCAGCATGTTTTTTTGGCGTTGGGGCCAGCATGAGTTATCCACTACATATGGCAGGTATCAACAGGGGGTAAGGTCCATGGCCGGGCCGGATTCGACGGAACGTCACGCGTTTCACTTGCACTTGGTGTCCGATTCAACGGGTGAGACGATTCATTCGGTCGCGCGTGCTTGCTTGGTTCAGTTTGGCGATGTGGAGCCGGTTGAACATCTATGGCCGATGGCACGCACTGAAAACGCCATGAATGTTGTCCTCGATGGTATCAAGGAAAAGCCCGGACCGGTGATGTTTACCCTCGTCGACGATGATTTGCGTGAGCGATTGCGCGATGGCTGCCGGCGTCTCAAGGTGCCTTGCATCTCTGTTCTCGATCCGGTGATCAACGCGTTCGGCAAATTTCTCGATGCGCAGCCATTGCACCGCGTTGGCGGGCAACATGAGATGGATGCAGAATATTTCCAACGTATTGAAGCGATGGATTGGGCTCTGGCCCATGATGACGGCCAACGCGCCGAAGAATTCGATCAGTCCGATGTGGTTTTGGTCGGCGTTTCACGAACGTCTAAGACACCAACTTGTCTCTATTTGGCAAACCGCGGCGTGAAGGCTGCAAACATACCCTATGTTCCGGACATACCGCTGCCCGCTTCGCTTGAAAACATTGAGCATGCACTCGTCATCGGGCTAACCAATGATCCCAAGCGCCTCGTCGAACTTCGTCAGGCGCGCCTGGCCCTGCTACAACAGCATGACGATACGCCCTATATCGATCCCGAGCGTGTGCGTGCCGAACTTACCGAGGCAAGGCGCTATTTTACCGAGCGGCGCTGGCCGGTTATCGATGTGACCCGCCGGTCGATTGAGGAAACGGCGGCTGCGGTGATGACACAATTGGCGAAGCATAACGAAGCCAAGCAAGAGTCACCGGATGACGCGTAAGCTGGTGACGCAAACAACTGGCGCTGGCTTTCTTGATGACCGCTGAAGCCCAATCATCGGCACCCCGTGTTATTTTGGCATCGGCCAGCAAGTCGCGGGCTCAGCTCCTTATGGCGGCTGGCGTGCCCCACGAAATCATGCCCGCAAACGTGGATGAGGCTGAGGTAAAACGTTCATTGGCCCACGAAGAAGCACCTTCTTTTGCGGTTGCCGAGACGCTGGCGGAGTTGAAGGCACAGCAAATCTCGCGGCGTCACCGCGAGGCGCTGGTTATCGGTGCAGATCAGGTGCTGGAATGTGGCGGCCAATTGTTCGATAAGCCGCCCGATCTCGACCATGCGCGCGCGCATTTGATCGCGCTGCGCGGCCGCCGTCACACACTTCTGACAAGCGTAAGCGTCGTGCGGGACAGTGCGGTCCTTTGGCATCATAACGAGCAAGCGCATCTCGATGTTCGGCCTTTAAGCGACGATTTCATCGAATGGTATATTGAACAAATGGGCGATCAGGTTTGCGACTCGGTAGGCGCCTACAAACTCGAAGGTTTGGGGGCTCAGCTATTCAGCAAGATAGAGGGTGATTTTTTCACCATCCTTGGCTTGCCGCTGCTGCCGCTGCTCGATGTGTTGCGTAGCCACCAAGTGGTTCCGTCATGAGCGATGTTTTGCGTGCCGGCGTCATGGGATGGCCGGTATCCCATTCGCTGTCGCCACTTTTGCATGGGCACTGGCTCGCACAATACCGGATCAATGGATCTTACGATGCCATACCGGTCAAGCCCGAACATTTGGCCGAGACTCTTTCCACGCTCGCTTCGGACGGTTTGCGCGGCGTGAATTTGACGGTGCCCCACAAAGAGGTGGCGCTGACGCTAGTCGATAGTGTGGACGATGCGGCTAAGCGTATCGGTGCGGTTAACACGGTCGTCGTTCAAGACGACGGGACTTTGGCAGGCTCGAACACCGACGCCTTCGGGTTTATCGAAAATCTGCGCGATCACGTGCCCAACGAAGTGAGTTCTTGCTGGTCGGGCCGGCCGGCAACCGTCGTGGGTGCAGGTGGCGCGGCGCGCGCCATTTGCGTTGCACTGTTGGATTGCGGGGTACGCGAGATAAGGATCGTCAACCGGACGGCTGAGCGGGCGGTTGCGTTGGCCGAAGAACTGCCCGGGCTAAAATCAGCCGCTACCATTTTTGCCTGGAACGACCGGGCGGCCGCTTTGAGTGGCGCCGGGTTGCTGGTCAACACGACCGTATTGGGCATGACGGGACAACAACCGCTTGAGCTCGACTTGTCGGAACTTCCCGCCGATGCAACCGTCAACGATATTGTCTACGCGCCATTGGAAACCGATCTGCTGGCGCAGGCCCGCCAACGCGGCAACCACGTGGTCGACGGGATTGGCATGTTGCTTCATCAAGCGCGCCCGGGGTTTCGCGCATGGTTTGGGGTCGACCCGGTGGTCGATGACGGGCTTCGCCGCGCCGTGTTGGCTGGGACAAAAAGGTAGCGGGGCGCGTTTGTTTATCCTGGGCCTTACCGGATCGATCGGCATGGGAAAGTCGACGGCGGCGGATATGTTCCGGCGGCTGGGCGTTCCCGTCCACGATGCGGACGCCGCTGTCCATCGCCTGCTGGCAGCGGATCCTCAGGTGAAAGCCGAAATTGCCGCGCGGTTTCCGGACACGCTGAAGGATGGTGCGATTGACCGTGGTGCGCTCGGCGCGCAGGTGTTTGCTGACGCAGCCGCGCGCAAAGATTTGGAAGCTATATTGCATCCGCGCGTGCGCGCCGCGGCGAAGCGGTTCTTGCGCAAACAAGCGCTGGCGCGAACACCGCTCGTCGTGATGGACATCCCGTTGCTCTATGAAACAGGAGGCGAGACCAATGTCGACGCTGTATTGGTGGTCACCGCACCGGAATTCGTGCAGGCGCAGCGTGTCCTGTCGCGCCCCGGCATGACCGTGGAACGCTTCAACGGAATTCGCGCGAGCCAGATCTCTGACTATGAAAAGCGGCGACGCGCCGATTACGTCGTGGAGACTGGGCTCGGCAAGGCATATACTTACCGCCGCCTGCAGCGGTTGGTCAGGCTTTTGCAAGCGCAGGGGCGCTGAGCGCGGGGGCTCAGGGATTGTGGAAACGCGGGCGGTAGCGCGCGAGAAAGCGAGAGGCTTTGCGGGAGATTATCCTCGATACCGAGACGACCGGACTCGATCCATCGTCGGGCGACCGCATCGTCGAAATCGGTTGCATCGAAACCCACAACCATATGCCGACGGGCGAGGTGTTCCATTGCTACATCAACCCGGAGCGCGACATGCCGGAGGGCGCCTTCGCGGTTCATGGATTGAGCAGCGAGTTTCTCGCCGATAAGCCGAAGTTCGCCGAGATTGCCGACGCGTTTCTCACTTTCACCGGCGACGATCCACTGGTGATCCACAATGCCGAATTCGATCTGAAGTTTCTCAATGCTGAGCTATCGCTGATCGGGCGGGATGCCATAAGCCGAACCCGGGCAGTCGATACGATCGCCTTGGCGCGCCGCCGCTATCCCGGCGCTCAGGTGAGTCTCGATGCCTTGTGCCGGCGGTTTGAAATCGATCTTTCCCGGCGCGAGAAGCACGGCGCGCTGTTGGACGCGGAATTGCTCGCCGAAGTTTACTTGTATCTAAAGGGAGGCCGGCAGCCCGGCCTCGACTTGGCGGTCGAGGTTGCCACCGAAGCCGCGCCCGAAACACTCGTCACTGAGCGGCCTCTGCGGCCAGCCCGTCCGCACGCGCCATCGTCGGCAGAGATCGAGGCACACGAGGTGTTATTGGATCAGATCACCGAGCCGATTTGGCGGTCAAGGACCTAAGGGGTTAAGGGCCTATAGCTTGAACTCGAACTTTTGTTCACCGTTGCCTTCTGACGGGGTGTCGGGAGGCCCTTCCGCGGCGCCGGCCTTTTCGGCGGCTGCTTGCTCGGCCGCGCGCTGCTGGAACAGCGCCATGAAATCGACCGGATGAATGAGCAATGGCGGGAAACCGCCGTCCCGAACCGCCTCGGCCACGATGGCGCGGGCGAACGGGAAGAGTTGGCGCGGCGCCTCGACGTATAGCAGGGGCGCGAGATATTCCTCCGGTACCTCACCGAGGGTGAAGATCCCGGCATAGGCCGTCTCGACTAGGAACAAGCTGGTGTCGCCGGAGCTGCCTTCGGCGCGCACGGTCAGGGTGACCTCGAAGGTCGAGCCCTCCAGCTTCACCACGGTGGTGTCGACGCCAACCTGAACGTTGGGGCCGCCCTCGCTCTGTTGGGCCAAACTTTGCGGCGCGTTGGGGTTTTCGAAGGACAGGTCCTTCACATACTGCGCGTTGATGATCATCGCGGGCTGGCCGTCGGGCTGTTGCGCGCTTCCGGTCGCTGACTGGTCAGCGGTCTCGTCGGACATGTCCGAATTCCTAATCGTTGAAACAGCGTGAATTAAAGGCCCGCTTGGCTAGCACGTATGAGCGGGCGCAACAACCAACGCTTCGCTCGCCGGATTGACGCCTTTGAGCCTATTTCGGCGGTTTCTTGTCCAGATCGCCTTTAATTTCAACGGCCTCAGCATCGACAATCGGTCCGTCATCGTCGCGGAAGGGCCGTTCGCCCGACATATGGACATGGACGCCTTTTGCGTTTTGCAGTGCGCGCCAAACATAAAGCCCGAGCAGACGCCGAAGCGGCGGTACGAGCAACGCAAATCCGACACTGTCGGTCAGAAACCCTGGTGTTAAGAGCAGTGCGCCGGCGAATAAAAGGCAGACGCCGTCGAACAATTCACGCACCGGCAGGCGGTTTGCGTTCATCTCTTGCTGGGCATTCTGCAAGGTCCGAAGGCCTTGTTGGCGGATCAAAGCGGTGCCGGCTACCGCCGTCGCGATAACGATTGCGATAGTGGGCCACAGCCCGATTAGGCCGCCAACCTCGATAAACAGGGCGATTTCGATCAGCGGCACGCCAATAAAGGCAAGGAGAAACCAGAAGGCCATTCTTGTTCTTTCTACGCGTTATGCTTATGTAGGTTGGTAACGGGAGAGGAAATTTCCAGAAAATTGCGGGGTCGTGCGATCAAACCCTGGCCTCAATTTATGCGAAGCAGTAACCTTTTGGATTGTAGACTTACGCCAGACCGGTTTAGATCACCAAGGCGATCTGCGGCGATGTGCAAGCCGGTGGCCATAATGATAGACGCGGCCCCTGTTGGGGCAACCATACAGGAAATGCCGTGAGCGAACTCGACCTAGTCATTTTTGCGATGATCGCGGCCTTCCTTGTGTTTCGCCTGCGCAGCGTGCTGGGACGGCGGACGGGTAATGAACGCCCGCCCATGGAGCCCAATGCAACGCGCAGTAGGTCTGAGTCGGCGCCGGCCGCTGAAAACGGCAACGATGAAAATGTGGTGACACTGCCCGACCGGCGGTCGGAAGACGCATTTGTCGACGAAGCCGAGGGCGATTTAGGCGAGAATCTCAGAAAAATTCGTGACGCCGATCCATCGTTTAATTCGGAGCAATTCGTCGAAGGCGCGCGCGCCGCGTTCGAGATGGTCGTCACGTCGTTTGCGACCGGCGACCGCGAGACCTTGCGGCCCCTGCTCAGCGACGAGGTCTACGAAAACTTTGCGGGTGCCATCGTCGAGCGCGCCGATAAAGGCCACACCATGGAGATGACCCTGGTGGGCATCAGCTCCAGCGATATCATCGAAGCGTCGATGGACGGCCGCGTAGCGTTCTTGACGGTGAAGTTTGCGACCGAGCAAATCGAAGTTACCCGCGATGCCGCTGGCGATGTCGTCCAGGGCGATCCGACCCGCGTCACGACAGTGACCGACATTTGGACGTTCGCGCGCAACACCCGATCGCGCAATCCGAACTGGACCCTGGTCGCTACCGAAGCCCCCAATTGACGGCCTCTTCCCGGCTCTTCTTCCAAACCGTTTTCGGTCGCTTTCACCGGCCCAGAAGCGCCCGTTTGCGGCCAGCGATGTGGATGTTCGCCCTGCTGTTGGCGGCTTGTGAAACCGCGCCGCCCGAATTTGGGATAACAAAAGTCTCGTTCGACGATCTACCGGGTTGGCGCGAGGGACGGCCGGTCGATGCGTTGGGCGCGTGGCAGCGGTCGTGCGGGCGTATCCTGGCGATGGATCCGGCAACGCCGCTGGGGGGAAAGGTTAGCGTCGGCACCGCCGGTGATTGGCGCCAGGTTTGTCTATCGATCGCCGATCTTCCGAACGATCCTGCAACCGTCCGCGCTTTCATCGAAGCCAATTTCGTCCCCTATGCCGTCGGCAGGGAAGACGACGAGGGGCTGTTTACCGGCTATTTCGAGCCGATTGTCCGCGCGTCGGAAACCGCGGACGGCGCGTACAATGTGCCGATCCACGGCTTGCCCACCGATCATGTCACCGTTCGCCTGAAGGATTTCGATCCGGCGCTCACCGGCCGGAGTTTTGTCGGCAAGGTCGAAGGCGGGCGCTTGCGCCCCTATCCGGACCGGGCCGCGATCGCCAACGGCGAGACCCGAGCGAGCGACGCGGTCTTGTATTGGGCCGACGATGCGCTCGATGTGTTCATCCTGCAGGTGCAGGGCTCGGGCATTATCGAATCGCCCGATGGCCAGCGGCAGCGTATCGGTTTTGCGGGTCACAATGGTCATGATTATGTCTCGATCGGACGCTGGCTTATCGAACAAGAAGAACTGCGCCGCGGCGGCGCGGCGTGGCAGGATATTCGCGCGTGGATGGAACAAAATCCCGAGCGGGTCGCCGATCTGCTGGCGCTCAACCGCCGCTATATCTTTTTCCGTAAGATCGATGGCGACGGCGCGCAAGGCGCGGCAGGGGTTTCGCTTACGCCCGGCCACTCGATCGCCGTGGATCCGGAATATTTGCCGCTCAACGTCCCGCTATGGCTCGATACCGTCCATCCCGGTCCCGGCGACCGGCGGTTGCAGCGCCTGGTATTGGCCCAGGATGTCGGCAACGCCATCCGCGGTCCCGTACGCGGCGATCTGTTCTGGGGTGTCGGGGCTCCTGCGTTGGAACTGGCGGGTCGCATGAAAAGCCCCGGCGCTTACTATCTTCTCTTGCCGACCAGCGTTGTGCCGACAACATAAGTCCCGGCCCTAACGGCGCCGCAAATCTGTGCTAAACAGAGGGCTGGCTATCGGCGAGTTTATCGAAATGGCAAATCCGCGCGTTGCACTGTTCGTGACCTGTTTGGTCGATCTGTTTCGGCCCTCCGTGGGCTTTGCAGCGGTGAAATTACTGGAAGATGCAGGATGCACGGTCGAGGTGCCGCATCAGCAGACCTGTTGCGGTCAGCCGGCCTACAACAGCGGTGACCGGGCAAACACCGCGGCGATTGCCCGCCAGGTGATCGAGGCGTTCGAGAGCTACGACTATATCGTCGCGCCGTCGGGCTCGTGCGCCGGGATGATCAGTCACCATTACCCGGCGTTGTTCGCCGACGATCCGGAATGGTCCGAGCGGGCTCAGAAGCTTGCCGAACGCACCCATGAGCTGGTGTCCTTCTTGACCGATGTGATGAAGGTCGATGCGGTAGCGAGTCAATTCGAAGGCGCGGTCACCTACCACGATAGCTGCTCCGGTTTGCGCGAGCTTTCGATCCATGAACAGCCGCGCCGCTTGCTGGGGTCGGTCGAGGGCTTGCACCTCCGCGAGCTGCCCGACGCCAATGTCTGTTGCGGGTTCGGCGGCACCTTCTGCGTTAAATATCCCGACATTTCCGACCGTATGGTCGAGACCAAAATCGAAAAAATCATCGGTACCGGGGCTGAAACCCTATTGGCGGGCGATCTGGGCTGTCTGATGAACATGGCCGGCAAGCTCCAACGCGAGGGCGCCGGCATCCAAGTGCGCCATGTGGCGGAAGTGCTCGCCGGCATGACCGATCGGCCCGCGATCGGCGAACCGCGCAAGGATTAGGCCGCCAAGATGACCGCATCGACTAGCGCCAATTTCAAAGAAAACGCCGCCCGTCAGTTGGCGGATAAAGATCTGCGCCAGGCCTTGACCAAGAGCCAAGGCCACTTCACCGGCGGCCGGCAGAATGCCAAGGACAAGCTTCCCGAGTTCGAAGCGCTGCGCGATCAGGCGCGCGACATCAAAGAGCACGTTCTTGGAAACCTCGATTTTTACCTAGAGACTTACGAGCAGAATGTCATCGCCGCCGGTGGCAATGTGCACTGGGCGCGCACCGCGAAGGATGCACAAGACATCGTGCTCGAGATTTGCCGCTCGGTGGGCGCGACGTCGGTCAACAAGGGCAAATCGATGATCGGCGAGGAGTGCGACATCAACGAGGCGCTCGAAGCTGCCGGCATCCGCCCCGTCGAGACCGATCTGGGCGAGTACATTATCCAGATTCGCAACGAGCGGCCGAGTCACATCATCGCCCCGGCGGTCCACCTCACGAAGGCGCAAGTGGAGCAAAGCTTCCGCGAGACCCACACCCACCTGGATCCGGATCGTATTCTCGAAGAACCGCCCACGCTCCTCGAAGAGGCGCGCCGGGTGTTGCGCGAAAAATACTTCCAGGCCGAGGTCGGCATCACCGGGGCCAACTTCCTGATCGCCGAAACCGGCTCGTCGATCATCGTGACCAACGAAGGCAACGGCGACCTCTCGCAGCTATTGCCGAAGGTCCACATCGTGCTCGCGAGCATCGAGAAGGTAGTGCCGAACCTGGAGGATGCGTCGACGCTTCTGCGGGTGTTGGCGCGCTCGGCGACCGGCCAGGAGTTTAGCGTCTACACCACCGTATCGACGGGTCCGCGCCGGCCCGGCGATCCCGACGGTCCGGAGCAGTATCACGTCATCCTGCTTGACAATGGGCGTACCGGCATGTTGGGGACGGAGTTCCACGAAATGCTGCGGTGCATTCGCTGCGGCGCTTGCATGAACCATTGTCCGGTCTATCAATCGGTTGGTGGGCACGCCTATGGCTGGGTCTATCCGGGGCCCATGGGGGCGGTGCTGACCCCCAGCTTGCTCGGCGTCAACGAAGCCGGTCATTTGCCCAACGCCTCAACCTTCTGTGGCCGGTGCGAAGAAGTGTGTCCGGTACGTATCCCGCTGCCGAAGATGATGCGCCATTGGCGCGAGCGCGAGTTCGAACGCCATCTTACGCCGGGGGCAGTGCGCACCGGCCTTCGTTTTTGGGCCTATTTCGCCCGGCGTCCGGCGCTTTATCAGTGGGCGACCGGTCTGCAAACGCGCCTGATGGCCCGGATGGGCCGCCGCCGGGGCCGCCTCTCTAGCGTGCCGTTCGCCAAAGGCTGGACCAAGTACCGCGACTTGCCGGCGCCCGAGGGTAAAACGTTTCAGCAGCAATGGGCTGAGACACGGGGGCGGCAGAGATGAGCGCGGGCCGGGACGAAATCCTCGGCGGCATTCGCCGCTCGCTGGGACGCAGCGGGCCCGTCGATGATGCGCGCGCAGCGGAACTGCGCGATCGGATCGCCGACCCCAAGCGAAACCTCATACCGGCTCGCGCCGACTTGGCCCAGCCGGCGCTGGTCGATCTGTTTCAAACCATGGCTGAGGGCGTCTTCGCCTCGGTCGAACGCGTGGCCGACATGACCGACGTGCCGCAGGCGCTCACCGGCTATCTCAAACGGGAGAACTTGCCGGCGCAAGTGGTGATGGCGCCTGACGAAACGTTGGACGATGCCGCCTGGGAAGCCGAGCCGTTGCTTGAAATTCACCGCCGGTTGCCGCAGGAAAGCGACGTGGTGAGCGTGACGTCGGCCCCCGCCGCGGTGGCCGAGACGGGCACATTGGTGATGTTCTCCGGCGCCGACCACCCCTCGACGCTTAATTTTCTGCCCGAAACCCATGTGGTGGTCTTGCCGGCTGACCGGGTCACCAAGACTTACGAGGATGTTTGGGATTTGCTCCGGGAGAAAATGGCCGATGGCGAAAATGGTCTCGACGGGTTGATGCCGCGCACGGTTAATTTCATCACCGGACCGTCGCGTTCGGGTGATATCGAGCAAACCCTGCTGCTCGGCGCCCATGGACCGCGGCGGCTGCACATTATTCTAGTGGACGCCGCCGATAGCGAATGACCGGCCGCTCCCCCCGTTCGCCGAGAGGAAAGCCGGTCCCCGGGAAATCGGGGCGCAGCGCAGATGGCGATTCCGATGATGGACTGTTCCATCGCACGATGGCGGGCGTAGAACCCCTCAAGAAAAAACGTTCGTTGAAAACGACCCCGGCGCTCGATACGGGAACCGCACCGAAATCTCCTGCCGTTGCAAAGGGGGCACGAGCGCGGTCCACGCCGGTGCCGCAAAAACCGGCGCGTGCTGCCGAGCCGACCCCTCTGACTGCCGATTCATTCGCCGGGGTCGACCGGCGGACGGTGGAGCGCATGCGGCGTGGCAAGATGCCGATCGATGCACGGCTCGATCTCCATGGCCACTACCAGGACGCGGCGCAGTCCGAGCTCAATGCGTTCATATCCAGTTGTGCGGCGACCGGCTGCCGGGTTGTGCTGGTGATCACCGGCAAAGGCTCGGTCGGCGAAGGCGGCGGGGTTTTGCGCCGCCGCCTGCCCGACTGGCTCAACCAACCGGCGTGCCGTCCCCACGTTTTGGCGTTCGCCGGCGCCCGGCCGGAGCATGGCGGCGCCGGCGCTTTCTACGTTCTCTTGCGCCGCCGACGGGATAGCCAGCAATGACCCCCTTTGGCGAAAAGGTGCGCGCGTTACGCGCCGTGCGCGGGATCACTTTGAAGCAAATGGCGACCGACCTAGAGCTGTCGCCAGCCTACCTGTCGTCGCTCGAACATGGCCGCCGGGGCCGTCCCTCGGAAGCGCTGGTCGTTCAGGTCTGCGAATATTTCAATCTGATCTGGGACGATTTCGAGGAGGTGAAACGCCTGGCCGAACTGTCGCATCCGCGCGCCGTCGTCGATACCCGCGGCATGACACCGGCACATACCGAGCTTGCCAACGAGCTGGCGTTAGGGATCGGCGAGCTGTCGAGCGGCGACGCCGAGACTCTGCTAGCGCACATGCGAACTTTGGCGGCGGCGCGGCGGAGCCGGTAGGCTCCGCTCGTACGCCGACGTTTTAGTCGAACAGCGCGACGGCGCGGATGAACCCGGCCGAGGCGCCTTTGATCTTCCACGGGAAGCAACTCACGGTAAATCCGCTGTCGGGCAGCTGCTCGAGGTTGAGAAGTTTTTCCATGTGGCAGTAGGGCTGCTCAATGCCGGCCCAATGACCCTGCCAGATTTTGCTGGCGTCGCGGTCCTTGGCGTATTGGATTTTGGCGAACTTGAACGGCGCATCCCAGCCCCACGCATCGATGCCGGTGACGCGCACGCCATGGTCGCGGGTCAGGTACAGCGTCGCTTCTTTGCCCATACCGATGCCGCGGTCGAAATACTCATCGGTGCCGTAGTAATTGCTGGCGTTGGTGTTGACCAAAACGATGTCGAGCGGCTGCAGGTCGTGGCCGATGCGTTTCAGTTCCGCCTCAACATCTTCAGGCTGCACCACATACCCGTCGGGTAACTCGCGGAAATCCAACTTCACGCCGGGGCGGAAGAACCAGTCGAGCGGCAGTTCGTCGATGGTCTGCATCGGATTGCCGTCTTTATCGTGGGAATGATAGTGCCACGGCGCATCGATATGGGTGCCGTTATGAGTGGTCAGTGTGAGGACTTCCCAGGCCCAGCCTTCCGCGCTCGGTAGGTCCGATGCCGTCATGCCGTCGAAAAACGCGGCCATCGCCTCGGCGTTTTCCTGTTGGCTCACATACTCGATCTTCGGCCGCATGATCTCCGGATCGCAAACGGTTTCATTGTCGAGCGGCATCGAGATGTCGACGATTTTTGATGGTAATTGCATGATGTTCCCCCCGTTGGGTGCTTCTATTGGCGCCACTGTACGACGCCACCGGCGGGGAGAAAACCTGCGCGCCGGGCCCGTGCGGTCTTGGCCGGGCGAACCTACAGAATAAACTTCGACAGATCGGCGTTTTTGGCCAGTTCCTCGACCCGCTCTTTGACCATTTCGGCATCGATGACAATGGTCTCGCCGCCCCGGTCGGTCGCCGTAAAGCTGATCTCGTCGAGCAGGCGCTCGATCACCGTATGGAGCCGCCGTGCGCCGATATTCTCGACATTCTGATTGATCTCGGCGGCCAAGTCGGCGAGCGCGTCGATCGCTTCCTCGGTGAAATCGAGGGTGACATCCTCGGTTTTCAGCAAGGCAACCGACTGGCGGATCAGGCTGTTCTCGGGCTCGCGCAAGATGCGGCCGAAATCCTCGCGGGTCAGCGCTTTCAACTCGACGCGAATGGGCAGGCGGCCTTGCAATTCGGGCAGCAGATCCGACGGCTTGGCCAAGTGGAACGCGCCGGAGGCGATAAACAGAATATGGTCGGTTTTGACCGCGCCATGTTTGGTGGCGACGGTAGTGCCCTCGATCAACGGCAGCAAATCGCGCTGCACGCCTTCGCGGCTCACGTCGGCGCCGCCAACCCGCTCGCTTCTGCCCGTGATCTTGTCGATCTCGTCGAGGAAAACGATGCCGTTATTCTCCACCGAGTGGAGCGCCTCTTGAACGACCTTTTCGTCGTCGAGCAGCTTGTCGGATTCGTCGGCCATCAGCACTTCGTAGCTTTCCGACACGGTCAGGCGCCGTGATGCCGTGCGCTGGCCGAACGCCTTGCCGAGCATGTCGTTTAGATTGATCATGCCCATCTGGGCGCCCGGCATGCCCGGGATATCCATCGTCGGCAGCTGCATGCCGCCATGATCGGAGACTTCGATCTCGATTTCCTTGTCGTCGAGCTCGCCGCGCCGCAGCTTCTCGCGGAACGATTGGCGCGTCGCCTCGCTGGCGTTCTCGCCAACCAGCGCGTCGAGCACCCGCTGCTCGGCGTTGACCTCGGCTTGGGCGCGCACTTCTTTGCGCTTGATCTCGCGGATCATCATGATCGCCTGCTCGACCAGGTCGCGAACGATCGATTCCACGTCGCGGCCCACATAGCCGACTTCGGTGAACTTGGTCGCCTCGATCTTGATGAACGGTGCGTTGGCAAGCTTGGCCAGCCGCCGGGAGATCTCCGTTTTACCGACGCCGGTCGGCCCGATCATCAGGATATTTTTCGGCAGCACCTCCTCGCGCAGATCGTCGGAGAGCTGTTGGCGGCGCCAACGGTTTCGCAGCGCGACGGCGACCGCCCGCTTGGCGTCGTTCTGGCCGATGATGAAGCGGTCGAGCTCGGAAACGATCTCGCGGGGGGAAAAATTGGTCATAAGGTTTCGATTGTCAGATTGGTGTTGGTGAAAACGCAGATGTCGGAGGCGATACCCATGGCACGTTCGGCGATCTCTTGGGCCGACATATCGTCGCGGTCGATCAACGCCCGCGCTGCGGCCAGCGCGTAGTTGCCGCCCGAGCCGATGGCGATGATGCCGTCATCGGGTTCGAGTACGTCGCCGGTGCCGGTAAGCACCAGCGAGGTTTCCTTGTCGGCCACCGCCATCATCGCCTCGAGGCGACGCAGATAACGGTCGGTGCGCCAGTCTTTCGCCATTTCCACGCAGGCGCGGGTCAGTTGACCCGGGTGCTGCTCCAGCTTCGATTCGAGCCGTTCGAACAACGCGAAGGCATCGGCGGTGGCGCCGGCGAACCCGGCGATCACCGAGCCGTCGCCCAGCGGGCGGACTTTGCGCGCCGTCGCCTTGATCACGGTATTGCCGAGGCTAACCTGCCCGTCGCCGGCGATGACCACCTTATCGCCCTTGCGGACCGACAGGATGGTCGTGCCGTGCCATTGGTCGGAGCCGTTGCCGTTGTCTGCGGTATACATTCGTTCATCCGTTCTATTTTCGGGCCGGTTATGGCCCAAACCGCGGCTTGAGGAAATACCGCGGCACCGCTCTCCATTTGGTCATTTGCGCGGCGCGGTCAAGCCTAGCGGGATAGCGTTCGCGTTCCGTCCCTGCTATGTAGGCGCCGCAGCGCCGCCGGAATACGGCGCTCCAGGAGCCGAAAATGAGTATTCACGAAGTCACCGGGGGCCGCGAGCCAAACGGCCGCTCGGCCACCGTCACGCGGCAGACCCGCGAAACTGAAATTTCCGTGACCGTCGATTTGGACGGCACGGGCGCCTACGACGTCGAGACCGGCATCGGTTTTCTCGATCATATGCTCGAGCAGTTGTCGCGCCACAGCTTGATCGATCTGCGGGTGCGTGCGGCGGGTGACCTGCATATCGACTTCCACCACACTACCGAAGACACCGGCTATGCGGTCGGTGAGGCGATCAGCGACGCGCTCGGCGAGCGGGTCGGCATCCGCCGTTATGGCGATGCGCTGGTGCCGATGGATGAAACCCTCACGCGGGTGGCCCTGGACGCGTCCAACCGGCCCTATCTGATGTGGCGGGTGCCGTTCACCGCGCCTAAGCTGGGCGAGATGGACACCGAGCTGTTCCAGGAATGGTTCAAGGCGTTCGTCCAATCGGCCGGCCTTACCCTGCATGTCGAGACACTCTACGGCGAGAACAACCACCATATGGTTGAGTCCTGCTACAAGGGCCTAGCGCGTTCATTGCGCCAAGCCATCGAAATCGACCCACGCCGCGCGGACGCCGTTCCGTCAACGAAAGGCGTGCTTGGCGGGTCGATGTAGCGGTGGCAATCGTGGTCCCCGTGAGACCGGCGGGCGCACATGCCAACATCTGAGCGACAAACGGCGATTCCAGGCGAAAGCGCGGCCGTGCGCGACGATGGTGTGCCCGGAGCGTTGCCGACCTATGTCACGGCGGCGCGCCACGGCCCACTCGTGCGCGCGCGCAAATGGATGGTCGACAGGATGGTGGCGCAGCGCAGCCGCCGGGCCCGCCGCACGCTGGAGGAGATGCCGGAGCTATGGCGGCTAATGACGGAGGTTGCGGCGGGTACCGCCGTGACCGGTGCGTCCTATTCCGACTACCTGACCCTCTATGAGCAGGTGCGCACCCACCGCCCGCGGGAAATCCTCGAATGCGGCACCGGCATTTCGACCGTCGTGCTGGCCCAAGCGTTGCGCGACAATGCCGCTGAAGACGGTGGTGCGCCGGGCCGGGTGACATCGATGGAAGACGACGCGGACTGGTATCGCACCGCGTGCGAGCGCTTGCCCAACGAGGTTTCGGATATCGTCGAGATCGTCCACAGCCCGAAGGCGGACGGCTACTACAAGTGTTTCCGCGGCGTGCGTTACGAGGCACTGCCCGAGCGGCCGTATGACTTTGTGTTTTCCGATGGGCCCGACCGGCACTCGCCGGTCAACGGCGACAAGCTGTTCAACCTCGATCTGATCAACGTCGTGCGCCGGTCGGAACATCCGGTGTGCGCGGTCGTCGACAACCACTATCTGACATTCTATGTCTTGCAGAAGGTATTCGGGCTCGACAAAGCGCGCTACAGCGTGAGCCACAAACTGATGTTCGTGGGACCGGTCACCAAAGACGACGTACGCCATTTGAAGAAGGAGACCTTCGTCCCTGACCTGCGCCTGTTTGGAACGACCGAGTTGAAGCTTCGCATGACCTTGGAGGATTGATGACGGGAGAACGCCAGTGAAAACCTATAGCGTCCATTCGCTGCCCTGGTCGGCCATGCGCGGCGGCGAGATGTTGCTGATTAGGGAGGGATTCAACTGGCCGGCCCTGATCTTCGGGCCGTTCTGGGCGCTTTGGCACGGCATGTGGCGAACCGTGATTGCGCTCCTGGTAATCGGGGCCGTTCTCGGTGGTATTGGCGCGCTGGCCGGCCTTGCGCCCGATGCCGTGTCGCTCTTGCAGTTTTTGGTTCAGGTTGGGCTCGGCCTTTGGGGCAACGATCTGCGCCGCTTGGCCGTGGCCCGGCGCGGTTACGTCGAGCGCGCGGTCGTCGCGGGCCGCAACGAAGCTGAAGCCGAGCAACGTTACTTCACGGTTGCCGCACCGGAGGCGGCCTGATAGCTAGCCATGCAAACCGTCGCCATCATCGATTACGGATCGGGCAACCTGCGCTCAGCGGCCAAGGCGTTCGAGCGCATGGCGGCGGAAACCGGCCTCGCCCGAGCCATAACGGTCACCGCCGACGCCGCGGTCGTCGCAGCCGCCGACCGGGTGGTCTTGCCGGGCGTGGGTGCGTTTGCCGATTGCCGGCGCGGGGTGACGGATCCGCCGGGCTTGATGGCGGCGCTCGAAACCGCGGTGATCGAAAAGTCCCGGCCCTTTCTCGGCATTTGCGTTGGCATGCAATTAATGGCGGCGCGCGGCCTCGAACATGGCGAAACGCCGGGTTTCGGCTGGATTGCGGGCGACGTGGTGGCGATCGAGCCGGCGTCGCCAGCGCTGAAAATTCCCCATATGGGCTGGAACGAGCTGAACATATTGGCGCCAGCGCACCCCGTCTTGGCGGGGCTGGGGTCGGGCGATGAGGGACCGCATGCCTATTTTGTCCATAGCTATCATCTCGCGGCGGCCGATCGCGGCGACGTTCTGGCGACGACCGATTATGGCGGCCCGATCACCGCGATCGTGGGCCGCGCCAATATGATCGGCACCCAATTCCATCCGGAGAAAAGTCAGGCGACGGGGCTGCGCCTCATCGCTAATTTTCTCGACTGGTCGCCGTAGGCCGGGGGGGATCAGAACGTTATGGCTGAAATTCAAGTCGATAGACTGTCAGAGTTCCGTGGCAACGATCTGGCCGATCTGTGCGACGCTGCTGAGGAAGCCATCACGGCGGGCGGCGGGTTCGGCTGGTTGAAGCCGCCGCGCCGCGATGTGATGGAAGCTTATTGGCGGGGCACGTTGCTAGTCCCTGGGCGCACCGTGTTTATCGGCCGGCTCGACGGGGTGATCGCCGGTTCGGCTCAGCTCAACCGGCCACGCCCGAACGCCGAGGCGCAATCGTTTACGGTGACCGTGAGCACGTTCTTCATGGCGCCCTGGGCGCGCGGCCACGGTTTAGCGCCCGCCATCCTCGAGGCGTGCGAAGATTTGGCCCGCCGCGAAGCCTACACGGTGCTCAATCTCGATGTGAGTGAGACCCAGGAGCGGGCCATTCAGATATTCGAGGAAAGTGGCTACACGAGATGGGGCGTGCATCCAAAATATGTGCGCATCGCCGGTGAATACGTGCAGGGCTTCTTCTACACCAAGGACCTCTAGAGCTTCAGCCGCGCCATGATCCTGTTTCCCGCTATCGATCTGAAAGACGGCCAGTGCGTGCGCCTGTTGCGCGGCGATATGGACCAGGCCACCGTGTTCAGCGACGATCCCGCGGCACAGGCGGCGGCCTTCACCGATGCCGGCGCCACATGGTTGCATATCGTCGACTTGAACGGCGCGTTTGCAGGCGAGCCGGTCAATCGTGCGGCGGTCGAAGGAATATTGGGAGCCGCCAAATCCGTGGGCGCGCAGGTTCAGTTGGGCGGCGGTATTCGCGATCTTGCAACAATCGAGATGTGGCTTGGCGCGGGGGTGGCCCGTGTCATCCTCGGTACGGCGGCGGTCAAGGATCCCGATATGGTCAAGCAGGCCTGCCAGCAATTTCCCGGACAGGTCGCCGTCGGGGTCGATGCCCGTGGTGGCAGGGTGGCCGTCGAGGGCTGGGCGGAAACCGCCACGTTGACAGCAACCGAGCTTGGCACCCGGTTCGAAGATGTCGGGGTCGCCGCCATCATCTATACCGATATCGACCGGGACGGCGCGCTTGAAGGCGCCAATGTGGCCGCCACGGCAGCGCTTGCGCGGGCCCTCACGACGCCGGTCATCGCCTCGGGCGGGGTGTCGTCGCTGGCCGATCTGGAACGGCTAAAGCCCCACGAGGCCGATGGCGTCGTTGGCGTTATCAGCGGCCGCGCTATATATGACGGGCGGCTCGACCTGGTGGCGGCCCTAGAATTTCTGCAAAACTAAATGCCATGCTGAAAGTCCGTGTCATACCCTGTCTCGACGTCAAAGACGGCCGCGTCGTCAAAGGCGTCAACTTCGTCGATTTGCGCGATGCCGGCGATCCGGTGGAGCAGGCGAAAGTCTACGACCGCGAAGGCGCCGACGAGTTGTGCTTTCTCGATATCACCGCGTCGAGCGACAATCGCGACATCATCTTCGACGTAGTGTCGCGCACGGCGGAGGCCTGCTTTATGCCGCTGACCGTGGGCGGTGGGGTGCGCACCCTCGACGATATCCGCCGCTTGCTCCTCGCCGGCGCCGACAAGGTGTCGATCAACACCGCGGCAGTGAAAACGCCGGAGTTCGTGCGCGAAGCGGCAGAGAAATTCGGCAGCCAGTGCATCGTCGTCGCTATCGACGCCAAGGCGACAGGCCCGGACACATGGGAAGTCTTTACCCATGGGGGCCGCAACCCGACCGGTATCGACGCGGTCGAATGGGCCAAGCGAATGGAATCTTACGGTGCTGGCGAAATTCTCCTGACCTCCATGGACCGCGACGGCACCAAGGCTGGGTTCGATGTGGCGCTGACCCGCGCGATCGCCGATGCGGTATCGATCCCGGTCATCGCATCGGGCGGGGTCGGTACTTTGGACCACATGGTCGACGGCGTTCGCGAGGGCCATGCCTCGGCGGTGCTCGCAGCGTCGATTTTCCACTTCGGCGAACACTCGATTGCCGAAACCAAGGCGCACATGGCGGCCGCCGGCGTGGCCGTGCGGCCGGTCGGCGAGAAAGCGGAGTAGCCAGATGGCCGATAATCGAACTGCCGCGGCGCTCGACCGGCTCTTTGCCATTGTCGAATCGCGCAAGGGCACCGATCCGGGATCGTCCTACACCGCGAAGCTGCTTGCCGGCGGTACGCCGGCGATCACCGCGAAAGTCACCGAAGAGGCTGCCGAGACGGTCGCCGCGGCATTGGGCGAGGGCCCCGACGCGCTTACCCGCGAAAGCGCCGACTTGCTCTACCATCTGTGTGTCTTGTGGGCCGACCAAGGCATTCGCCCAGACGATGTTTGGGCCGAACTGGCGCGCCGCGAAGGCATGTCGGGGCTCGAAGAGAAGGCGTCGCGGGGCAGAGACAACAGCGAGGAATAGGGGCTATGGCTTACGATTCTGAGAACATATTCGCTAAAATCCTGCGCGGCGAAATCCCTTGCGACAAAGTCTATGAAAACGAGCATGCGCTGGCATTTCGCGACATCAATCCGCAGACGCCGACCCACATTCTGATCATCCCCAAGGGTGCTTACGTGTCGTCGGATGATTTCACCGCCAATGCGAGCGACGCGGAACTGGCGGAATTCCTGCGCGCGGTCGGTCATGTGGCCCGCGAAGCCGGCCTCGTCGAGCCGGGTTATCGCATGCTCGCCAACCACGGCCGGGACGCCCACCAGGAAGTGCCCCATTTTCACGTCCATGTTTTCGGCGGCAAGAATCTCGGCCGGATGATAAAGCCCGTGGACAAATAGCGCCGCCACGGTCTTGCTCGGCGCCTCCCGATAGGCCAGAATTATCCAAGGTTCTGGTGTAGAATAATAAGAATCAGGGAACGCGCATGAGCTACGAAAGTTTCACACTGCACGAAATGTCGCCCGCGTGCGGCGGCATCATCGAAGGCATCGATCTTTCTCAAGATTTGTCCAACCGGCAGTTCGATGAGATCCACGAGGCGTTGCTTGACCGCACGGTCATCGTGTTTCGCGATCAGCACATCACGCCCGACCAACAGGTCGCGTTCGCCCGGCGGTTTGGCGAGCCCCAGCCGGCGGCGGTGTCCGGATTTGAAAAAAGCAAAGACAATCCGGAAATCGATATCCTCGAATACGATGCCGACAACCCGCCCCATGTGACACGCGATCTGTGGCACACTGACTTCGCCGGCACCGAACGGCCAACCATGGGGACGGTGCTCTACGCCAAGGATATCCCACCGCGCGGTGGCGACACGGTTTGGGTCAACATGGTTGCAGCCTACGAGGCGCTGTCCGACCGGATGAAGGCCCATCTCGACGGGCTGTCGGCCTATAACGATTCCTACCAGCCCTACGATGAACATGTCCGCCCGGATATGTGGGAAGGCCAGGGCACCGAGTATCTCAAAGACAAGCGCGACGCTTACCGTCCGGTGTTGCATCCGGTCGTGCGTACCCATCCGGTCACCGGCAAGAAAGGGCTGTTCGTCAATGAATCGATGACCAGCTTGATCAAGGGTGTCGACAAGCGGGAAAGCGATTTCCTGCTACGCTATCTGTTCGATTATCTGCGCACGCCCGAGTTCAACTACCGCCACAAGTGGCAGACCAACGATCTGGCGGTGTGGGACAATCGGCTGTCGCTGCATTACGCGCTGTTCGACTACATCGACCACCGCCTGATGCATCGCATCGTGATCCAGGGAGATGTGCCGTACTAGATGCTGCTGCAAACCGTGTAATTGGCGCTCCGCAGTCAGCAAATAAGGGAATATTAACCTTACTCACGCATCAATACCGTGTCTTTCGCCCCCATGATTTCGGACACGGTAACGATGACCCCTGAGCAAATCGCCCTCGTTCAAGAAACCTTCAAAGCAGTGCTGCCGATCAAGGATCAGGCCGCCGACCTGTTCTATGGCCGCCTGTTCGAGGTCGATCCGTCGCTCGAAGCATTGTTCCCCACCGATCTCACCGAGCAGAAACAAAAGCTAATGGGGACCATCGCGACCGCCGTCGGCAGCCTCGACAAGCTCGAAAATATTGTAGATGTGGTGAAAGATCTGGGCATTCGCCATGTCGCCTACGGGGTCAAACCCGAGCACTACGACACGGTGGGTGGCGCGCTGCTGTGGACGCTGGAGCAGGGACTCGGCGAGGCCTTTACCCCCGAGGTCAAGGAGGCGTGGACTCAGGCCTACACGATATTGGCAGACACCATGAAAGGCGCCGCCGCTAGCGTGGAAGCAGAGATCGCCGGCGATACGCAAGAGGTGGAACAGGCGCCCGTCGAAGCGGCGGCGGAACCCGTTATCGAGACTCCCAGCGAAGCCGAGCCTGAGCCAATTGCAGCGGCGGAAGAAGCCGCTGCGGAGCCCGAGGATGAGGGCCCGATAACGGCGCAGCAAATCGCCCTCGTTCAGGAAACCTTCAAAGCAGTGCTGCCGATCAAGGATCAGGCGGCCGATCTGTTCTATGGCCGTCTGTTCGAGGTCGATCCATCGCTCGAAGCATTGTTCCCCACCGATCTGACCGAGCAGAAACAAAAACTGATGTCGACCATCGCGATCGCCGTCGGCGGCCTCAGCCGGCTCGAAGAGATTGTGCCGGCGGTACAGGAGCTCGGGGTCGGCCATGTCGCCTATGGAGTCAAACCCGAGCACTACGACACGGTGGGTGGCGCGCTGCTGTGGACCTTGGAACAGGGGCTGGGCGAAGCGTTCGTGCCCGAGGTCAAGGAGGCGTGGACTCAGGCCTATACCATATTGGCGGACACCATGAAGGACGCTGCTGCCAGTGCGGAAGCTGAAGGCGCCGCCGATGTGCAAAATGTAGAAGAAGTGCCTGCCGCGGCCGCACCGGAGCCCGTCATGGAAGCGGCACCGGAACCGGCTCCGCAAGCGCCAGATGACGAGGCGGAAATTATCGTCGACACGGGCGGGTCGGATAGCAGCGACCAGGTTCATGCTGAACTCACCGCCCTGTTGGAAGAATTAGATCAAATCGGCCAGGTTGCCGGTCAGATCGACAAGATCGCCAAGCAGACCAATCTGCTGGCGCTTAACGCTACGATTGAAGCAGCCCGCGCCGGCGATGCCGGTAAGGGGTTCGCCGTTGTGGCAGGCGAGGTGAAGGCACTATCGAATGAGACCGCCAAGGCCACGGCCGAGGTGTCCGGTGTCGTTGCCGACTTGCAGTCGCGCGCCAAGAAACTGTCGGCGATGCTCTAGTCGCCGCGGACTTTGCGCCTGCGGCTCTAATCTCGATGAAGCGATGCCGCCGCGGTTCGGTATAGTAGGGCTTCCCGCCCTAAGCGGGCGGTGACCGGCCAACTGAACAGGCATCGCGAGCGCATGAAAGCGCCCCTCAACCTTTATGGCGACCAACTCGTCCACACGTCGGGCCGGCATGGCGGCGATATTGCCAGTCAGCGTATCGATGCATTGGACCAAGCCTGTTTGGACTACGGCGTGTCGTGCGGTCCCGGCATGAACGCGGTCGATATCGGCTGCGGCCTCGGCGCCCAAGGATTTCGCCTGGCGGCGCTGGGCGCATCGGTCACATTATGCGACCCCGTCGATATTTCCGGCCGGGTTACCCAATTTAAGGCGCTGTTTCCAGCGGCCTCGGTGCGCTTTCTCCAGCGCGATGCCAGAACGCTGACCGCGGCTGATTTCGACCAACCGCTCGACATCGTTTATTCGCAGCGGAGCCTCCACTATCTGCGCTTTCATGAAGCGCGGACTCTGCTCGAGACGCTACGGGAGCTATGCCGGTCCGGCGCACGGTTCTTCATTTCCGCGTCGGGCGTCGATACCGAACTGGGCGAGGGCTATGCCGGCGCGGCGGTCGATGTGACCGAGCGGATGGCGCCGCTTGCGCCCGCCATGGCGGACAAGCACGGCGTGCACGACGAGATCTGTCTTTACTCGAAAGACGATCTCGCCCGCCTGGGAGATGAAGCCGGGCTCGACATCGTGTCGGTGAGCGCGTCGGCCTTCGGCAACAAAAAAGCGATCTTCTGTTTGAAGAGCGCCTAGGGTTGCACGGCAGCAGCGAACTCTTCGAGGCCCTGTCGGATATGGTCCAGGTTGGCTCCGAGCGCAAAACATATCGCGGTGGCGAATAGGGCACTCTGGGCATCGCCGGTCACGTGATCGAGCGGCATCACCGGAACTCGCGTCCTTGCGTCATTGAGGACAATTGCCGTGCCGCCGCTTTCGGTCTCCAGGGTAACAGCGCGACCGCCGCTGATTATGTGTTCGGCGACGAACGAATTCTGCTCTCGCATGGTGACATAGCAGATGTGCCGGGCATTGGTATGCTCGGCCATAGCGCGGCACAGCTCATCGTCGGCGTTGAGTACTGCAGTATCCTCCGCGGCTTGAATGACGATGCAGTTGATCGCCGCCAGAGTTTCCACGCTGTCAATTCCGTCGACGCCGAGCTGATCGTTGGACACGCTCATTGCCGCACCCACAGTGCACCGGTCGCAACTCATGCCGTGTAGCATGAGATTGTCCGGTGGCAACTCCAAAACGGCGGCCTCTACGTTAGGGTTGCACAAGATCGCGCGCGTTGCGGCGTGCGCCATCATTTCACCGTCAGCGGTGCGTTCGCCGTCGACATAAGCGCCTTCGGTGGTCGTGAGACCGACAGTGTGCCCGGCGAGTTTTAGAATGTGGGCTACCATGTGGGTTGTGGTCGCGTTGTTGTTCGTCCCGGCGACGCCAGCGATGGGGATTCGGCTCGGTGTGCCTGGCGGGTAAAGCAGGTCTAGGATGGGCCCGACGACATCAACGTGCACAATTTCCTCGGGTGACACGTGTATACTTAGCGCTGGATCCGCATTGATCTCGCAAATGGCACCACCGACCTCTTTGTATGATTTGCTAACATCCGGTGTCAGGAAGTCCACACCCGCAATCCTGAGTCCAATCGCCTCCGCCGCACGCACTGCAAGCTCACGGTTATCTTCATGCGCCGCATCGGTTAGGTCGAGCGCTGAGCCTCCTGCGGAAAGGTTGGCGACCCCGCGCAAATAAACCCGTTCGCCAAAATCTGGCACTGTATCCTTGGTGTAGCTGAGCTTTTGCAGAAGCCGATAAGCTTGCTCATCGAGTTCGAGATAAGTCAGCGGTTTTATATGGCCAGGGCCTCTGCGCGGATCTGAGTTAACCTCGTCCACAAGTGCTTCGATGGTTTTCTCACCGTCCCCAATGACGTGGCCCGGTATGCGCATGGTCGTCGCGATCAACTTACCGTCGACCACTAGCATCCGGTGATCGTCGCCCTCGATGAATGATTCCACGAGCACACTGTGGCTCTGCTTGTAGGCCTCGTCAAAGGCGGCGCCAATGCTTGCCGGGGCGGTTAACCGGGTCGAGACGCCGCGCCCGTGCCGGGCGTCGAGTGGCTTTACTACTACCGGGCCACCAATGCGTTTCGCGGTTTTGAGCGCGTCCTTTTTAGTGTGGACCAGTCGTTGGCGTGGCACCGGAAGGCCCTTGCCCTCGAGGATTTGTACGGTCTTGCGTTTGTCCTCGGCGGCCTTGACCGCGTTCGGGGGGCTTGCACCGACAAGCGTTCCGTAAAGCTGTCGTGCATGGCGGCCATGGCCAAGCAGGCTCGGGCTAAGCGCGTCCGCTTCCATCCACGGAATGCCCCGTTCTTGAGCTGCTCTGACCAGGATCATGGCGTTGTAGTTGAGCGCGCTGTCGCTCACCAAATAAAGGAATGCATCTAAGGTTTCGGCAAAGTCGAATTGGGGGTCTTGCGCTTCCGGCTCGACGACTTCGTTCCGCAAGAGATGATTGATTTGCGCCAGAGCAAACAATCCGGCGGCCAGGCCAATCTCTCTCTGTTCGTAGGCATAGACGATGTCGTAGTGGCCGGTTTCGCTGGTCGGTCGAACCTCTCCGAAGAAAACATCGGCGCCAGCCAAACGCTGCAACTCGACTGCAGTGCGCGCCAGCGCCTGGCCGATCTGCAGGCTGGGATCGTCGTCGGCGCCTTTTAGCATCTCGTCTCCGCGCAGGCCGGGCAGGTCGTTGACGAGCCGGTCGGAGAATGACGCCTCGAGCCTACGGTTTGGCTTGGCGGACAAGCTGGTCATGTCCAGCCGATGACGAATCACCGGAAACAAGGTGTAGAGATTTGGTCCACCGTACACTGATGAGTCGGTAAACTTCATTTTCTGTAGTCTCGGCGCGTCGGTCTCGCAGCCGACAATGTACGGTACGTTTCGAGCCGTACTCCAGCACTTACCCGACGTGGAACGGGTTAGGGTACCGATACGTTATCGATCAGCCGCGTCTCGCCCAACCACGCGGCGGCAAGAATGCGCAAGGGCCTGTGGCCCTCCATTGGCGCTGCGAGCGTCTCGGCATCGCGCGCTTCGAGATAGTCGACCTTGGTGAAACCCGCCTCTTGGAGCGCCGCCACACCGGCTGCCGCCGCCTTGTCCGGCGGCGTGCCGGCCGCTAGACGGCCGGCGGTTTCGGTGAGCACGCGATAAAGGTGCACTGCGGTTTCGCGTTCCGTGGCGCTCAGATGGACATTGCGCGACGAGATCGCTAGGCCGTCCGCTTCGCGCACCGTCGGCACGGGCTGGATGCGCACCGGGATATCGAGATCGCGCACCAGCCGTTTGATCACCTGGAGTTGCTGAAAATCTTTTTCGCCGAACACCGCAACATCGGGCAGCGACTGCAAGAGCAGTTTGGTGACGACCGTCGCCACCCCGTCGAAATGGCCCGGCCGGTGATCGCCGCATAGGCCCTCGCTGACACCAGCGACCGTGACGGTAGTGGCAAATCCTTGCGGGTAGACTTCCTCGACCGGCGGCGCGAACAACAGATCGACGTTGGCCGCGCGGAGCATGTCGATGTCCTGCCTCTCGCGGCGCGGATAGGACGAGAGGTCTTCGTCCGGCCCGAACTGCGCCGGATTGACGAAGATCGTCACGACCACCCGGTCGCACGCCGTCTGCGCCGCATCGACGAGCGCCATATGGGCTTTGTGCAACGCACCCATGGTGGGCACCAGCCCGACCGTCTCACCAGTGGCGCGCCACGCGGTAATGGCGCTGCGCAGATCGGCGACCGTGCGGACGACCGCGACGTCGTGCGCGGTGGGTTCGGTGGCGGTCATGCTCAAGAGGCGGTGCCGGTCCTGGCGGGGGCGGCGGTCGGGCTGGCGTCGAAACAATGTTCCGGGCCGGGGAAGGCGCGCGCCTTAACATCGCGCGCATAGGCTGCGGCGGCCGCTTCCAGATCCGTGCCGAGCTCGGCGTAGCGTTTGACGAATTTGGGCGTGTAGTCGCTGAACAGGCCGACCATGTCTTCGGTCACCAGGATCTGGCCGTCGCAGGCCGGCGACGCGCCGATGCCGATAGTCGGAATATCGATCTCTGCGGTGATTTCGCGCGCCAGCGGCTCGGTGACGCCCTCGATGACGACGGCGAATGCACCGGCTTGCGTGACGGCTTGCGCGTCGGCGCGAATTTTCGCCGACCGTGCGTCTTCGCGCCCTTGCACGCGGAACCCGCCGAACGCATTGACCGATTGCGGCGTCAGCCCGATATGGGCGAGCACCGGAATGCCGCGTCCAGCCAAGAAGGAAATCGTTTCGGCCATCTCGACGCCGCCTTCCAGCTTCACCGCCGCGCAGCCGGTCTCGGCCAACACGCGGGCAGCGGAGTCGAAGGCGATCTCCGGCGCGGCCTCGTAGGTGCCGAACGGCATGTCGACGATCACGCAG
The DNA here is from genome assembly GCA_965267185.1 of Alphaproteobacteria bacterium. Lineage (GTDB taxonomy): Bacteria > Pseudomonadota > Alphaproteobacteria > UBA6615 > UBA6615. The sequence goes on from OZ253937.1 coordinate 3,088,154, forward strand.
GCATGTGCTGCGCCGCGCACGACCGCTGCGCCGTGGGCGATCATCATGTCGAGGGTGACTTGCAGGGTGGAGGCGAACCCGTAGAGCACCATGCCCAGGGAATCGCCGACCAAGAGGAAGTCCACATGGGCGTCGAGCGACTTCGCCATGGGCGTGGTGTAGGCGGTGAGGCTGACGATCGGCTCGCCGCCCTTGCGCGCGGCCAGGTCGGGCACGCCGATAGGTTTTGCGTTCGGATTTGCCGGTGTGCTCATGCGATATCCCCCCGGTTCGCGTGGCTTATTCTTGGTTGCAGTGCGGGAGGTTAATTGTGCAGCGCACAAAAGGCAAGTTTGCCGCGGAATACGGGCTTACCGTCCCGGCGCGGCCCGCCGGTAGCTGAGCGCTTCAGCGATATGGATGCGCCGCACCGGCGCGTCTCCATTGCCGCCGCCATCCAGGTCTGCGAGCGTGCGGGCGATGCGCAACACCCGGTGGTACCCGCGCGCCGACAGTTTCAGTTTCTCCGCCGCCTCGACCAGCAGACGTTTACCGGCTCCGTCAGGTGTCGCTACCTCTTCCAGTAGTTCGCCGTCGGCCTCCGCGTTGGCGCGAACATCATGATCGGCATAGCGCAGACTTTGGATGTCGCGCGCGGCGCCGACACGGGCGGCCACGTCGGCGCTAGTCTCCGCCGGCGGCGGCAGCGCCAGATCCGAAGCGCTCACTGCGGGGACGTCCACATGGAGATCGATGCGGTCGATCAGCGGGCCCGACAGGCGCCCTTGATAGTCGGCAGCGCAGCGCGGCGCGCGCGAACAGGCCAGCGCCGGATCGTCAAGTTGGCCGCAGCGGCAGGGGTTCATCGCGGCCACCAGCTGGAAGCGCGCGGGGAACGCCACATGTTGGTTGGCGCGGGCGATCACCGCGCGGCCCGATTCGATGGGCTGGCGCAGCGCCTCCAAGGTGCGCCGGTCGAACTCGGGCAGCTCGTCCAGGAATAGAACGCCGCGGTGGGCGAGGCTCACCTCGCCCGGCTTGACCCGCTGGCCGCCGCCGATCAGCGCTACCAGCGACGCCGAATGGTGGGGGTCGCGGAACGGCCGTTCGCGCATCAGCCCTTCCAACGGCAGAGTGCCGGCGAGGGAATGGATCATCGACACTTCCAGCGCTTCGGCGGGCGATAGCGGCGGCAGTAGCCCGGGAAGTCGCTGCGCCAGCATGGATTTGCCGGCGCCGGGCGGGCCCATCATCAACAAATTATTTTTTATTGACCGACTCTATTTAGTGATTTTTGATACGAGGCTACTAGATATAGCGTAGTCGAAAAGAGACTTATTGGCATGAACAAGCAACGCACACCTAAATTTTTCGGCGTAGACGGCAAGTACCATTCCGCAGGTTCATTCCTCGGGAGTGATGGGAAGTATCATCCCAAGGGGTCTTTCCTTGGGGCTGACGGAAAGTATCATCCGCGCGGATCGTTCCTTGGGGCCGACGGAAAGTACCATCGGAAGGGCGAGTTCGTGGGGGGAGATGGCAAGTACCATCCTAGGGGTTCGTTTCGCGGTAGCGACAGCAAATACCATCCTCAAGGATCATTCTTGGGGAGCGATGGGAAGTACCACGAGAAAGGGTCTTTCCGTGGGTCAGATGGTAAGTACCATCCTGAGGGCTCATTTCTCGGGAGCGATGGGAAGTACCACTATGCCGGTTCATTCCTCGGTACCGACGGAAAATATCATCTAGCAGGGTCGTTTCTTGGCAAGGATGGCAAATATCATCCCGAAGGATCATTTCTCGGCGTGCATGGGCGTTACGAAGAGCCAGCCGGACTAGTTGAAAAAGAACGTCGAAATCAGGCGGGCGTGAACGTTTAGCGCTGTCTTAGATATACCCAACTGTTAGTTGTCGATTTCACCACTCCCATCACAGCACAAGCAGTCTGGCTTCCATTCGTTATTGGATATGCCGTGGCCTGTAAGGCCAGTGCATAAGGGAAATATTGGGAAAATTTCGCCCTTTACCGTTCGTTAACGTTGCAAGCTCACCGTGGCGAACATGCGCTACCTACTAATCGCTCTGATTGCACTTGCGGTCTTAGTGCCAAGTGTCGCCAACGCCGACCGGATCATCGGTCAAGCGTCGGTGATCGACGGGGACACAATTGAAATTCATGACCAGCGCATCCGGCTACACGGTATCGACGCGCCGGAAAGCGATCAGCTGTGTTATGCGAATGATGAAATAACGCGTTGCGGTCAAAAGGCTGCCACGTCCTTAGACGCCAAAATCGCCGACCAAGTTGTCACATGCGAACCGACAGACCGCGATAGATACGGTCGTGTCGTAGCCGTGTGTAGCGCGGGCGGTGAGGACTTGAACGCCTGGATGGTCGCGGTCGGAATGGCGCTTGCGTATCGGCAGTACTCAAATGATTACGTGGTCCATGAGGAAGTAGCCTCAGCCAATAAACGCGGCATCTGGGAAGGGGAGTTTGCCGCGCCTTGGGAGTGGCGGCAGAACCGGCGCATCGCACAAGCGAAGGAGCAAGAAACAGACCGCAGTCAGTGCACCATCAAAGGAAATATCAGCACGCGAACGGGCGAGCGCATCTACCATGTCCCCGGCGGCCAATATTATTCGCGGACAAAAATCAACCCATCGAAGGGTGAAAGGTTTTTCTGTTCGGAAGCTGAGGCACGAGCGGCGGGTTGGCGGAAATCGAAGCGATAACAGCGGGACCACTACCCAGCGAATCAACGTAATTGAATATCCCAAACCATATTTTGAATATCGCGGAACGAATGAGCTTTTGATGGGAAACTGAAATTCATGGTGATGACACACCCATGTAAAAGAGTTGTACGTTGCGCTCCCACTACAGTTACATCTTCCCCTTCAACAACCGCTTTCACAAAACTATAAAGCGCAAAACTATTTCCCCGGCGCTCAAAATGGGAAACGGTGGCATTGGTTATTGAAAAGGGCCGAACCGCGCCTCGTTCTAGGCGTCTCATATAGTTTTTTGCCTCTTCGGGTATTTCCTCTAAGGCGCTCATCATACGAGTTGCGATTTCATCAAACTGGGATTGTCCAATTTGGCCTTGATGATTTTCAAGTGATCCTAGGCTGGCCACAAAAACTGATGGAGAAAATGGATCGCTTGATAGGGAATATGCCGCCGCTACCACTGATTTCCGATTTTTGTTCGAGGACAGCGCCTCTACCATCTGAGGATTAAACTTCGCATTCGTCCACTCGCCATCGAAGGATACTTCGATAATTAGCGGACAAGCCCCAACAGTAAGCCTCTCATCGGCGACTGCTGAATCTGAACTGACAAACAGAAAAATCAGAACTAAGACATAGCGCGCGGCTGCAATAACCATCATCTCATTCATTGAATCGATGATCCTGCCGTGGAAATGCTGATACTAATCACCTATCACCAAAAATGCCTCTCCCATCGGTGCTTGAACCTCTACAAACCCCCAGATTACCGCCAAATCCCATTAACCATTTCTGACAGTCGCGGCAATAAAATATAATAATATCAACACGTTATGGTTGACAAACACCAAATATTGCAGTATACTATCCATAATTTCCAATGGCCCGGATTTGGTGAACCTGCCGGGCGATATTTAAAGCCATAACCTCTCTGCTGTCGGAATCCCGATTGCCCCTGAAAGGAATAAACATGGCGTTTTGGTGCAAACGCGCCGGAACTCTCTCATGATGCCCGCCTAATCGGCAGTGTCTTCGAAGTCCCGGTGCCCAACAGCGAGGACTTTGAACATGCAGATCGATCAGAAAGAATATCTCACCACGAAAGAATTGGCGTCGTACCTGGGCGTAAGCCAACCTTGGCTTGAGGCCGGACGCGCAAACGGATTCGGCCCGCCCTTCATAAGGACAAGAAAAGGCAAAGGGTCTGTTGTTCGTTACAAGCGATCATCCGTAGACGCTTGGATGCTGGCGCGTGAGCGAACCCCCGAAGCAGTGAACGTGTAGGGGGCTGTTATGTATGAGGCGAATCTAATTGAAATAGAAGACGATCTTCGAAGCGGCGACGATAAAGAAAAGACCAAGCGTGAGTGGGCTTTATATCTGGCGTCCAAAGGCTTCAAGATTCTGCGGTGCTACGGCAACACCAAAGTCCCCGCTAACGGTTATTCCTGGAAAAAGCAGATGACCTCGAATGCTGCTCGAATAAACGAGTGGTTCGATGCCTATCCAGATATGAACTATGGCGTTTGCCCAGCCGGTGTTGGTGTCATCATCGACCTCGACATAAAAGAAGATCGCAACGGCGCTGAATTTGTAAAGCAGTTAGAGGCCGAATACCCGGAAGATGATCGTATCTTAGACCACACTTTCACGGTCGAAACGCCTTCCAGCGGGCGTCATCTTTATCTGCTAATCGATGAGGAAGTTGGCAACGCCAACGGCTTCGATAAAGAAAAAACTGCCATCGATGTTCGTGGCTGGGGAGGTTATGTGATCGGTCCTGGCTGCACAATCCATAGCGATAATGAAATCGGTGAGGCATACGACCATCATGGCGTCTACGAAGTCATCAATGATTCTTCGATCCTGCCGTGCCCAGATTGGCTAAATAATAATTATTTAAAAAAGCCGGGTACTCGCGATAAGAACGCTGCTGTCCCTCTTATGGATTGGGATTTGGCCGTCAATATAGCTAAGGCTGTCGCTTATCTTCAAAATCACCCGCCTGCGATTCAAGGCCAGAACGGTGACAGCCATACGTATGAACTAGCGGCTCAGCTTCGCGATTTTGGTATTTCAGAAGAAAAATGTATCGAGTTGATACTCTCATCCGATTGGAACGATCGCTGTAATCCCCCTTGGCCGTTCGACGAACTCGAAACAGTTGTCGAGAATGCTTACCGCTATTCGGAAAACCGCCCCGGCGTGAAGGCCGATTTCCTTGGTATGGCCTTGGAAGACGGCACTCTAGAGGCTGCGAACGATAACCCCCAAACCAAGCAAGTAGAGCTTGAGAAACAGGATGCTCCTAGTCGCTGGAATCGGCTTATCCATCGCGGCGAAAACATTCACGACATCAAACCGCCCGAGACCATAATTCCGGGATGGCTTCCCGCCGGTGGCGTTACTGCGTTACTGGCAAAACGCGGCGTGGGCAAAACAGTATGTGCCATCGACGTTGCTCTCAGACTTGCTACCGGAAAGCGCTGGTGCGGCGAGCCCGTTAGGAGCGGGCTACATGTCGTTTACCTCTGCGGTGAGGATCATGAAAACACGGCAGGGCATATAAAAGCGTGGTGCCAGAAATACAACGATGGTGTGATCCCCGAGCGGTTCGTTTTCGTTTCAGATGTTCCGAACGCTTTTTCAGACGATGATATCGAAGCTCTTTTGAAAGAGATTCGTTCGGATCTTCCCGAAGGTGCTCGCGTGGTGACGGTTGTCGATACCTGGCAGCGCTCGACGGCGGCGGCGAAAAATGGGCAGAACGCCGATCAGGACATGCAATCCGCTTTCAATAGTCTCGAAGCCGTTGGCCGATTTTTTGAAGGTCCCGTGTTGGTGTGTTTCCATCCGCCAAAGTATGACGGCTCTACGATCCTCGGTAGCAGTGTTATCGAAAACATGACCGCAGCCATTCTCGAACTAACGGAAGATGAAGCTGGAAAATTGCTAACCGTCACCCGGATCAAAGGAAGGGGATTGGGCAATTTCAAATATTTTCGTTTCGATGAGTTGGGGCTTGGCCGCCGCGATGAGCATGGTTTTGAGCTAACCGGCGCAATAGCGGTCAACACTGGCGGAACGCGGAGCGGGAGCCTTCACGACAAGCCGGATGATGAAAAGGCCCCCCGCGAGCGTGAAGCAGTTTATGAGGTTGTGGCCGGATTCCTGAGAGAGGGTCGCCACGTTTTAAACCACAATAACGCCCGCTCTGATGCGGTGCAGCCAAGTCAGATTAAACAGGCCGTTGCCGATAGATACGAAATCCGGCTAACACCAAAACAGATGAAGGAGCATCTCCACACTCTCGAAAACCTTGGCCGTCTTTCCTATCGAGAATCCGGTAACGATAAGCGCACCAAGGCCACATACATGTTACCTGAGACGGTTGCGGACGAGTGCGGACGACTAGAGGCAGAAATTGGTGATTGAGCGGAAACCCGCAGTTTTCCTGGTTTTCTTCGATGCGGACGATTTGCGGACGAAAATGCGGACGATCTGCGGACGATTTTTTGGGCGATTCAGGAATGCAGGATTTCTGCGGGTTTCAAGTGCGGACGATGATGCGGACGAGGGGCACACACACCATCTCATACTCTTAGGAGGCTATCGCCCCTGCCATGGGGCTCGCCTCTAAGTGTGGTTATGCTGATTTGCGTAATATGTTTGGCAGAGAAAATGGTATGGGGGCATAACCGCTCCATTAGTTCCGGCTACGCGCGCGCGTGACTCAACCATGCAGCTTGGCCACAACGCCCCTCGGAATTTTGCAGCTGCCCCACAACGCTATGCAGCTACCCCACAACGCGAAATAAAAATTTGCAGCTTGCCCACAACGCGGTGCAGCTTGCCCACAACCATGCAGCATCAGTTGGCGGTCGGCGTCACAACAATGGCTGTTAATAATTTCGCGCCGGTCTGCAATTCCCTAGATCGCTAAACGGTCGCGAAGACGTTTCACGCTTGTGGCCTGCCACTTGCCCCCGCGCGGTGAGGCAAAACCCCTTTCGTTTAGCTCGCGCGAGATGCCCTTGTTGGTCGTGATTCCGCTAGCGGTGATTTCCTCCAAAGCCCAACGAAGGTTTTCGGCCACCCGATCTGCTTTCGCTTTTGCACCTTCAACAGCCAGAGCGTTCCCGTGCTCGGCTAGATAGCCCCTGAGAGCCTTTGCACCGTTGGGATTGCCAAGCTTCACGCCACGGGCTTTCGCAGCTGCTAGACCGGCTTTAGTCCGTTCTGAGATTGCCCGGCCTTCCTCTTCGGCTACAACCGCGCGCACGCCCAATTCGAGCTTACCGGCGGTAGGAGCATCGGCGAACAAAACCTCTACACCGGAGTTGTCGAGCAAACCAAGGATATGGCTGGCCTTCCGACCTATGCGGTCAAGCTTGGCGCATATGAGTGTGGCGTTCGCAGCCTTGGCGTGGCGAATGGCTTGCTCCAATTGAGGTCTATCGTCACGTTTGCCTGACAGGACTTCCACATACTCTGCGATGAGTTCCCAATCGCCACCGTTCAAATGATCGGTCACAGCCTTGCGCTGAGCCTCAATTCCATGGCCATCAATGCCCTGCTTATCGGTGGAAACCCGCAGATAAGAGACAAATTTCTTCGGGTTCATAATCATCTCCTTACGCTAAAGGTTACAATGTGTCTTTCGACCGTTAGACGGTTTGTAACCTTCAACAAGTTAATGAAAAGTTACTTATTCGAAATTATTTGATGGTTACTGCTATTTTAAGCACATCTCAGGGCATTTAATCTTCCAATGGCACCTTGGGCAGCCGATTAACACCAACGCGCGTTGTGAGGCGAATTTGAGCGTCCTGAGGGCATTTCATGGGCAGGTTACAGGTGTGACTGCTGACTTAGATGTTTCGTAAGCTATTGGTATCAAATAATAATAACATGATACATGCTATGGTACCCCCGGCGCGTTTACCTTCGGTTAAGGTTAATAGGGGGCTATGGTGCCACGGCGCTGACTCAATTTTTTGGATTTTCACCAATACGATTACTTGCCGCGACTGTCGTATAACCTATTGATATCACTCTGTTTGCTATTTGCTATATAGTATAAAAAAGTGATAATATATATTTATGACCAAAGATATTCAAAAACCTAAGAAAAACATCATTCAGCGTCCACTAACGAAGGCGCGGAAAGAGATATTCCTTAACGAACTTAAGCGCCATGGGATTGCTGCCGAAGCGGCACGAGTAGCATCGCCCCATTCGACCGAACGCCATGGCTGCCTTTCGACGTTCCGAAGCGAGAAAGCACGAGACCCAGTTTTTGCCGCTGACTGGCTAGCTGCTCAGGAGGAGGCCGATGCACGTTTAATGATGGAAGCTCATAGGCGGGCAGTGGAAGGCTGCGAAAAAGGTATCTTTCAAAAAGGCCAACGGGTCATGGACCACGACGGTCAACCCGCGACTGAGAAACAGTACTCGGATCGCCTAATGGAGCTATTGCTTAGGGCACGATTCCCGTCGCAATTTATCGAACGCCGCGCCATCGAGCACTCCGGCCAAGTTGACCATAGCGTGCGCGGACTCTTGATAACCGGCACTGACTTGTTGGCTTTAGGAACGGCGGATCGCGAGAATTTGTCAGTCATCCTACAAAAGATCGCGGATCATCGGGGAGAGTTTCCGGCTCCGCTCGAACCGCCCATGAATCAGATTCAAGAGGCCGAGTTCGAAGAGGAAACACCCCGATGATTAGCGCCAGCGAACTTCTGTCCGATCTTCGTAAGATTCAGTCGGGATGGCGTCCATCGGGACTCCCCGGCATATGGCTTCAGGAATTGAGTGAGTCAGATTGGGAAAAAGGAAGCATCGCACTTCACGAAAAGCTGGCGGCCCAAAATCAGGCCATGTTTCCTGATAGCACGGGTGAACCGGAAAATCCGATTACTTCAATATCACTTATTAGATCGTAGTACTTATCGGCTCTGTTTCACTCTATTTCGAAATTAACTTTACAGTGTTCTGTATAAAACTTCTGAAAACTTGACAAAATCAAAGTTTTATAGTATAAGAATAAACGAATTGGTTCGTCTCCATTCATTTTCACGTCCCGCTGGTATCGCGTTTTATTGCCAGCGGGACAACCCATTCCGGTGCGATGCCGGGATAGGGATTTAAGATTCAAGAGCGGTCAAAACCGCCAATCTTGAGACGATTTCCATCGATGACATGAGTGGCCGTAATTCCCGCTGATCGGGTTGGTCAGGTTTGAATCCATTGGTATGCCCAGGGAGGGCAAAAGCTATGAGTAATCCAATCGACAGGATTGTTGCGGGACTGGATGCCCGCGAAGATCGTAAGGCCAACGAAACTGGCCAACCTCTTACCGTTAGCGACTACAGCGAACTGGCCAACAGGGCTTCTCTTGCTGGTGAGCGATACGCCAAAATCAACACGCGACTAACAAACGACACCGCTAACAAGGCGAGCGAAATCGAAGCTCGGTATCAAGAAATGATCCGTGCGTCTGACGGCCAAGTCCAACCAGCGGGTACGCGACGTGCGATCAAGCAAGCCCTGGATAGTGAATTGGCCGATCATCGCCGAGCCGTTTTCGAAAACAGCGCCAAGGAACGCCACGATTTGCTCCGGGAGATTCAGTCGCTCCGCGAATCGGCTGCCCTAAGTCGCGAATTGTTTTCTTCACCCGTACAAATGCTAACCGCGCATGAAATCGGCGGTGAACGCCGTGCACGTATTCACAACGAGGTTCGCCATCTAGGTCCGGCAACTCTTTCGAATCTGGCAAAGCGTGCGGTGGCCGAAAAGGATGCTGAGTTGGCTGCGGCCTTGGTCAGCGTCAATGATTCACGACCATCGGATAAACGGGCATTCAGTTCTACGGAAGTGGCTGAAGCCGTTATGGGTGATCAATACCGTAAGGCAACAGAGTATATGGCTGTCATCGAAGCGGAATTTACGACAGCTTTAGACCTCGACCGTGAATTGCAATCGGGAAAAAAGAACCCACTGGCGACAATCCGGCGCGGACTGCAATCCGCTGATCTTGATGCGTTACGGGAATCACCAGCCGATGAGGCGCAGAACGATGAGTGAGTTCGGTCGAATCGATCTAAAGGTTAGACAATGGCTGCGCACCGAGCCGGGACCGTTTCGCGACGAAAATTATCTCGGTGTCATAGAGCGCGCTCGGCAAGCTTCTGGAATCGAGTGCGGGTTGGGCGAGTTTGCTGATTCATTAGCGAGAGTCGGTTGGCGGCCCCAACAGCGCGGCTCTGAGGGCATGTATTTCTGGTTGCTAGGATTGCCAATGCACTAGAGTACGGGGCCAGATGGGCAGGGTTTTCGTTTTGGTTCTGTCCTGGCAAGCTCTGGTGCATGGAGCCCGCGACGTTATCAGATTGCCAAGATGGACTTTTCTGTTGGTGCAATAAGTGCAGCCACAATGCGGTCGTACCAATCAAAATTTTCACGCGGCGATTAGGTGACAGATATCCGGTGCCGAAGACTGCACAGCACATGATCTGTTCAGACTGCGGCTCGAATGATATCGCGGTAAGACCGCATTGGCCGAGCGTGTTAGGCGTGGTGGCGCACCACTAATGTGCGGTCGATATTCACAACGTTACTCGTGGTCAGAATTATACGAGCTGTACCAGCTCACGGGTCCCGCATTAAATCTCGCGCCCCGTTACAACATCGCACCTACTCAAAACGCCACGGTCATACGTGTGGGCAACGATGGCCGCTATGCATCGCAAATGCGTTGGGGTTTGATTCCATCGTGGGCAAAAGACATTTCGTTCGGCGCAAAAACGATCAATGCCCGCAGCGAGACGGTCGCCGAAAAACCTTCATTCCGCTCGGCATTCAAGAAACGACGATGCTTGGTTCCTGCCGATGGTTACTACGAATGGGTAGGTCCAAAAGGCGATAAACAACCCTACCGTATCGTAGTAAATGACGGCGCGTTATTCAGTTTCGCGGGATTGTGGGAGACATGGAACAAGGACGGTGAAACTATTGAAAGTTTCACAATAATAACTTGCGCACCGAACGCCGTTACGGGTCCAATCCATCCCCGTATGCCGGTGATCCTAGCGCAAGATGATTACGATGATTGGCTTGGTGGCGATGACGATAAATTGCTACGCCCATACCCTGCCGAATCAATGTCCGCCTATCCGGTGAGCCGCGCCGTCAACAATGTGAAAAACGACACACCGGAATGTATTGAACCAATCGATTTGTAGAATCGCGCCAATCTTCTATTGCGTGCCCTTTTCCAGAACGGCCCAGCCATCCAGGTACTCCGTAAACTTTTCCTGATAGCCGTAGGCCGTGTTCGTTGGGCGGTCTTCGCCGCTGAATCGCATGACGCGAAGGTCCGTTACCTTGCGCGTGCTCCCGTCGCGGTTGGGGTGCTGGTGATAGAATTCGTTGTCGTAGTCGACGGCTTGGACCACAACGTCTGTTGGCGCGACATAGATTCGTGCGTCCCGCACGCCGCCATTGTCGAATAAGACCATGGCCGTGAAATCATCGGGGTTGCCCGGCTTATAGTGCGCTAGGAGTCCGTTTTCTTTCGCCGTCCATTTTATTGTGGTATCGCTGGCGGCCTTCACTCGAATTCCGACAACACGCCCGCCATGGTGCGCAAGTAGATCGTAGCCAGGGTGACCGTGCGACGTGTGTACAACTTCCCATCCACGTTTAGCCATTTCGGCGGCTACTAGGAATTCGCCAGATAGACCGATGGCGTGAGAGTTATTGCGTTTGGTTTTGTTCGCCATGCCACCCATGGTAGGCGGCTTTAAATTAAGGCTTCCTCAACAAGTCGGCGGCCTCGACTCCTAGGGCATCCGCGATCTTCGCAATCACCGTGGCCGTAGGATTCGTAACGGCGCGTTCAACTTGCGAAATGTAGGTGCGGTGAACGCCTGCCCGGTCGGCTAGCTCTTCCTGACTCCAAACGTGCCCCTGCCGAAATTCACGTACGTTGTGGGCGATCACGTTGCGAATGTCCTCTTGCATACGCAACGGTGTCGCGGTCTGTAGACTATTCGTCTACAGCGTACTAATCTCATTTTATAAACGGAGTGTTAAGGCTGTGATGCCAGTATGGGTAGGCAGCCGGAACAGGTGCGCGAACACCTGCCCCGGCCTAACCCCCAACTTGATGGAGTTAGCATCATGTCGAAGGCTACATTTCCTATACCCGCAACATGCCTAGAAAAACAGGTTGCGAAGATGGCGTTGATCGAAACGTATGAATTGATTGACGCGGGTCGATCACCGGAAGAGGCAATAAAGATTGCTTGCCCCGGCGTGTGGGCCGAATGGCGCGATTGGATAAAGGCGATTCTCAGCGGCGAACGTTCCATCCTTCGCGACATTATCACCGATCCCAGAGAAGCCGCCCGGATCACCAGACTGGCCTACAAAGATCACGCCAAAACTGAGGCACTGCGACGTGCGAAGAAATCGCGAAAGGAAGCTGACAAAGAATTTTGGAAAGAGGTTGCCGAGCTAATGTGACCACGAAAACGACAAATCAATAAGGAATAACCCCGTGCCAAATCGGTGCGGGGTTTTTCTTTCTGTCTACGCTTCCTCTTCAATCGGCGCTCCAGGTTCACCAGCTGCTTGTTCCGATCCAGTAAGCCACTCGACCATATCGGGTATTGGGTCCGGTACTGGATGGTTTTCTTCCAAAGCAATTAGCCGCGCCCTTATTGTCTTTCGAAAACTTGCAAACTGGTCGCACAATTGCTGATACACATCCTCGGTGAGTTGGCGGCGTAAGTTGTCTTCGTAGTTACTGTCTAGCTGCCACACTCTAACGGAACCATCGGGCTCCGCCAGCGCATCCAAAGTATCGTTGTACTCGGCCTCTTCGTCACGGTTGCTTGCGAAGTCACTTGAATCCTTATCGTAGACAATCCCAGTTGGGATTCCGAATGAGGTTGCCACGTCAGCGAAGGCAGTCAGATTTCGTTTTCCACCAACTTCCACAATCGTCGCGCCTGAGATGTCCAAATCTTGCCCAAGCCTCGATGCGTAAACCGGAATAGCGAGTTTTTCGGTTGGACCTTCGACTAGAAGTACTCTATGGGCGAAAAACAATTCGTTTCGCTCTGCATCGAGTTCCTTGTTGAGTTTTTCTTTTCGCCAACTTTCCACTGGCAACGTGGACGGTTGGACCTTTGTACCGTCCGGTGTTTTCCTAACGATTACCGTTTCTTCATAGTCAGGGATTGAAACGAAGTTAGGAGAGTGCGTGGTATAGATGACTTGATTCTCTTTTCCGATCTGTCGAAGTGTCGAATATAAGGAACGTTGCATCTGCGGATGGAGGAACATTTCCGGTTCCTCTATGAGAATAATCGCACCCTTCTTTTTGGTTTCTTCGAATGCCTTGAGGATCGCAAGAACCAACGTGTTCTGAATTCCATCGCCCATTTCCTGTGCACTGGCGATATATCCATCTTCTATGACTCGAATGTCGAGGGACTTATAAAAATCCATAGTGTCGAATGGAGCAAAAAAGAAATCGAGCTTGTCAGTGTCAACATCGGGATCAAGTCCAAGCTGCCGCAAGGCGTGTTTTTTGATGGTCGATTCCAGGGTGTTGTATTTGTCTGTGCGAAGTAGTTCTAGCGCTTCGTCCATGAGCTTATGGAAGTGGTCTGTTCTCCGCACTTCCTCAATCTCACCCTCGGCATTCTTAATCGGTATCACCTGAGCGGGGTCATTTAGGTCCTGATTTATGTCTTCAAACAATTGGCGTAGCATTGACCAGCGCGCACTCGGCAAGTGGTCTTTGAATGAACGATTGGTGCCGATGTAAACGAGCGGGACGCTGTTTTTGATCTCGGTTGGGATGGTTGTCAGTGGTTCGTATTTTGTTTGAACGCCCTTCTTTGGCGCGGCTTGTGGAACCAACACCCGGTCATTCTTGAAATCCAGGCAGTTCTGCTCTATGCGCGGCTGTCCCTTATTCGATCCCTTTTTGTATTTGGTGTACTTAAATTCCAAGCCAAAGATATCGGACGGATCGGCGAACTTGAACTTTCGATATGGAATTGGCTGGTCTAGCAGGCAACGGATTGTAATGTCGCGGCTTGGGTCTCGTCTGAAAACATCATCTTGGTCAAAATCAAAAACTCTGAGGTACGGCAACGCAAGAACGCGCCGTGCTGCTTCCAATATGTTGCTCTTTCCAGCATTGTTAGGGCCAACAAGTGCGCAGACCTGCGGAAGCTTTAACTTAACACTCTCAATCGACCTAAAATTCTCGATCTCTATTTGAGCAATTCGCATGTTCTACTGGGCTAATCTTGGGCTGCATCAGAGTTTCACCATCGCGCACGGTTGTCAAAGGCGGGAGATCATCTACCAGAGGACACCGAGCGGGCATCTTTTGCGATGATCCGAGGTTGGTAGTCACTCGTGGGCTTTTTGAACCACGCGAACTGGTTCATCTTTCTCGACGACGACCTTTTCAACGACCCGTCTGATTTCCTGCACTCTGTGTAGGAAATTCTGATACTCGGTTGCGCGGAAATCACCGGGGTCCAATTCGTCTACCCACTCCGCTTGCGCCAACATCGTCTCGATCCCATCGCTGGCCGAATTTCCGATGAGACGTTTTTCTTCTAGCTCGGCTTTACGTGCTTTCAGTTCGGTAAGCCGCGCCTCGGACTGTAGTAGCCGTCTTTCGGCAGAGTCAGACGGGACGCGCTGCAACGTATCGAGCAATCGCGATATGCCTCTTTCAATTTTGGCGATGTCAGCCGACAAGGCGTCGATTGCGGGATCGTAGTCAGGTTTTGGCTGTGTATCGACTGGTTGGTGGAGACTTCGATAATCTTTCAGAAACCCCAACACCGGCACGATAACTGACTCGTATCGAACGGACTTGGCATCACACGTCTTCTTTCGGCGCGCATTGTCACATGCCAGATATTTGCCACCCTTCGGCGGGTTGCCCTTGTTGACATAGTGCATCCGCCCGCCACAGCGCCCACAGAAGGCTATTCCGGCTAGCTCGTTTTGTGGAAGTGCTTGGCCCTTTCCGCTCGGACCTGGCTTGCTGTGTTTCACGCGGTAAAAATCGACTTCCGACACAACTGGTGGAAAATAATTGTCGATGGGATCGCCGTCCGGCACCCGTTTCATACGTCCGGTGTCATAAGAATTTCGCATCGGCTGACAGCGGCCTATGACAGCTTCGTTGCGAAGAATTTTTTGAATGTAGGATGCGTGCCAGCTTTTAGCCTTTCCGAAAGTGGGGACGCCTTCTGTATTAAACTCACGAGCGATTGCTGATTTCCCCCATCCCTTTAGCGTGAGGGCAAAAATCCGCTGAACGATTTCAGCACGCTCGCTTATGACCTCCAACACGCCATCATTTAGCTCTAACCACGCTGGAACCTTGGCCGTCAAAACATGCTCACCAGCCGCCGCACGTTTCTTCTTGTTTTGCCACGCTGCTCGGACGCGCTCGCCCTTGAGCTTTGATTCCTCATGCGCCCGTGACATGACCAATAGCGACAACATCAAGTCGGGAAGGTTGTTGAGGCTATCCGCCGTGTATGTTTTGCCGTCTGACAGGGTGACGATATTCACGCCTTTTTCTAGCAATGACGAAAACCGATTAAGCGCGGACATGATCTTGTCACGAGACAGTCGATCTAGATTCTCGACAAGCAAGTACGATCCCGGCTCGACCAATCCCGTATCGACGGCATCGATAAACTTACCCAATGCGCCATCGGCGGCATTTGCGCCTCGGAATGCTGAGACTCCTAAATCGCGGAATGTCAGACCTGTATCGAGGTCCAATCCGTTGCGCTCGGCATAGTCACGGGCGGCTTCTGATTGTCGCCGGAAGCTGTCGCCTCGCATTTGATCGGGCGTCGAAAACCGAAGGTAGCTGTATGCTTTGGCGCGGTTTGTCTCGCTCACGCCGCGTTGGCTTGTAATGCCATCCATGGGCTCGTCTCCAATCCGTTGAGCCCATCATGCAGCTTTTGGGTTAATAAGTTATGACATCAGCAGGTTGTGGCCGCCCGCGGCGGCGATCTCGAGCGCCCGCTTGGCGGTCTCTTGTCCCTTGATGTCGGCCAGGTCGGGATAGTCGGAGGCCGGCAGCGGCGCGGTCGCCGAGGGCGCCGACAACACTTGCGTGCCCTTGAAGTGGTTGACCAGGGCGAGCACGTTGGGCGCGGCCAGGATATCGATCTCGCCGGCCCAGGCCGCCTCGCCGCCCTGGGCGGCCGGGCAGATCAGCCCGTTATCGCGCGAAGACGCGTCGATGGCTGCCGGCAACACCCCGGCGACCGGCGCGACCGCGCCGTCGAGCGACAACTCGCCCAGTACCGAGTAGCCGGCCAGCTCGTCGGCGGGCAACACGTCCATCGCCGCCAACAAGCCAAGCGCGATGGGCAGGTCAAAATGACTGCCCTCTTTCAAGAGATCAGCTGGCGCCAGGTTCACCGTGATGCGCTTGGGTGGCAGCGATAAGCCGAGCGCGCCCAACGCTGCACGCACCCGTTCGCGGCTTTCGCCCACCGCCTTGTCGGGCAGGCCGACGACGGTGAACGCCGGCAGGCCCGACGCCATCTGCACCTGGCAGTCGATGCCCACCACATCGACGCCTTGAAACGCCACCGTGTTGATGTGCGCAACCACGTAAACCTCTCTCCCGCCCCGCGGCGCTCCCGCGCCGGGGCTCGCCGAACACGAATATATCGCGCCCTTCGACAGAAGAGAACAAAAAAAGAACATGCGGAAAGTTGTTGCTTCTAAACCGATGGAAACCCGAACAACTCCGCCGGATTGTCGCTCATGATTTGCTTACGCATATCCGGATCGGGCACCCAGTCGGCCATCAGGTCGAACAGGTCGCCATCGTTGGGCATGGCCTCGAAATGGTCCGGGTGGGGCCAGTCGGTGCCCCAGAGCAAACGTTCGGGCGCGCGTTCGACCAGCGCGTGGGCGAAGGGCGCGGCGTCGCTGTATGGCGGGCCGGCCTCGGCGCTGAAGCGGTTGGGGCCGGAGAGTTTGACCCAGCAACGCCCGGTGTCGAGACAATCGAGCACCACGCGGAAGCCGGGTGAGTCGATGCCGTTTTGCGCCGGCTGCCAACCCATATGATCGATCACGAAATTGCCGGGGCTGGCGAGCATGGTGTCGCGCCACGCCAGCGCCTCCTCCTCGCCGCGGAACCAGAACTGCGGGTGCCAGCCCAGCTCGTGCACGCGGGCGATCATCTTCGTGTCGATCTCGGGCGAAAAGCGGTACGCGAAGCGCGCGCCGACCACGCCAG
The DNA here is from genome assembly GCA_965267185.1 of Alphaproteobacteria bacterium. Taxonomy (GTDB): domain Bacteria; phylum Pseudomonadota; class Alphaproteobacteria; order UBA6615; family UBA6615. The sequence continues at coordinate 3,105,195 of OZ253937.1, forward strand.
CCTGGTCCAGAATTTCTAACTCACCATCAGTGATGTTGGGGGCCGGCATGGCGATGCCGCGGAAGCGCTCGGGCGCGCGGCACAAGGCGTTGAGCATATATTCGTAGCAATGGCCCTGCATGACCGACTGCACGATCACGCCGCGCTCGACCCCGAGCGTGTCGTGCAGCTTCACCAGATCGTCGAAGGTGCTGTCTTCCACATCGAGGGCCCGGTTGGGATTGAGCGGGAAGCGCGCTTGCGGCCCGAAAATGTGGAAATGAGTGTCGCAGGCGCCCGGCGGAGCTTTCAACTGCGGTGTTTTGGTGTCGCGGACGGGCGGCGGCGATAGCTTGCGGTCCATGTCTCTCCCCTTTTGACCGGTGCCTTGGCTGTTAGTGAGCCGGGATCGGGCGCGCACGTCAACCGCCCGGCGGTTCCCAGTGCGGCACCGATTCTTGCCTTAGAACCGTTTTAGGGTGACACTAGCCGATAGTCGGAGCACGTCTTAAAAAAGCACGATCAGGGGAGAAAAGCTGATGGACGGAAGTATGCCGGCGGCGACAATGCCGAAAACGGCCAAAGAGCGGGGCAAGGTCGCGCCGAAGAAACTCGCTCATATCGTATTGCGCACCAAGCCCGAGCGCGTGGCAACGATTTTGGACTGGTACAAGACGGTCCTCGAGGCCGAAGCGATGTTTCAGGTCGACGGGCTCGGTTTCGTCACTTACGACGACGAGCATCACCGGGTGGCGGTGCTGGGCTTCCCGGGCGTCGAGGACCACATCGACAATCTGTGCGGTCTGCACCATGTGGCCTTCACTTACGAGAATTTGGGCGACCTGGCCCACACCTACCGGCGGCTGAAGGGCGAAGGAATTCTGCCCGAATTCTGCATCAATCATGGGCCGACCACGTCGATGTACTATTTCGATCCCGATAAGAACCAGATCGAACTTCAGGTCGACAACGTGCCGGAGGAGAAATTCGCCGAGTATTTCGCCAATGGCGAATTCACGTCGAATCCGATCGGCATCAAGTTCGATCCCGATGAGCTGTTCGGCCGTTTAGATGCCGGCGAGCCGGAAGAGGAGCTGCTCAAACGGCCCGACGGCGCGCCACCGCCATTGGATGAATTTCCGAAGAACTGACGTTTAGCCGGAGGCCCGCCATTTGGTGGGCCTCTTGTTTAGGCGCTATTGGCGCGTTTCGGCGTGGCGCTCTTCGATGGCATCCCAGATCAGCGCCGACAGGTTCGACCCGTCGAAGCGGTCGATCTCTTGAATGCCGGTCGGCGACGTGACGTTGATCTCGGTGAGGTAATCGCCGATCACGTCGATGCCGACGAAGATCAATCCCTGATCCTTCAGCGCCGGGCCGATGGCCGCACAAATGTGCTCCTCGCGCGGGGTTAGCTCCGTTTTCAGGGGCGTCCCGCCGACATGCATATTGGAGCGCGCCTCGCCCTCTGCCGGCACCCGGTTGATGGCGCCGACCGCCTTGCCGTCGACCAGGATGATGCGTTTGTCGCCCTGGCGCACTTCGGGGAGATAACGCTGGGCGATCACCGGCTCGCGGTACAAATCGGTGAACAGCTCCAGCAACGCTGACAGGTTTTCGTTGTCTTGCGTGATGTGGAAGACGCCGGCGCCGCCATTGCCGTAAAGCGGCTTGACGATGATATCGCCATGCTCGGCGCGGAAAGCGGTTATGTCGTCCTTGTTCGAGGTGATCAGCGTGGGCGGCATCAACCCGTCGAAATGGGTGACGAACAGCTTCTCCGGTGCGTTACGCACCGACACCGGATCATTCACCACCAGGGTTTGCGGATGGATGTGTTCCAGGACATGGGTCGCGGTGATGTAGGCCATGTCGAAGGGCGGGTCCTGGCGCATCAACACGACGTCCACGCCGGCAAGATCGAGGGTTTCCTCCGCGCCCTTGGTAAAAAAGTTTCCGGCTTCGCGGCGAACCTGCAGCGGTTCGGCGCGCGCCAGAACGCGGCCATCGCGTAGGCTCAAATTTTGCGGCAGGTAGTGGAACAGCGCGTGGCCGCGCGCCTGCGCTTCGAGTGCCAGGGCGAAGGTGGAATCGCCATCGATATCGATCGATTCGATGGGGTCCATTTGAATGGCAACAGCCAGGCTCATACGCGGATCTCCTCAGGGCAACGGCGCCGCGCGATATATTAGAGCTTTATGCGGTAGGTGGGGAGCTATTCTGTGTGCCCGGTGCGGTTCGCTAGTTCAGGCGGGCGCGCAGCTCACCGATGAGCCGGGCGACCCGGTGTTTTTCCTGGGGCGACGGCGCCAAGTCGTGGCAATGTTCGAACGCCACCAGGGCGGCGCGCAAATTTCCCAGATGGCTGTGCAGGAGCCCCGCCTCGTGCCACAGCGCATCCGACCCCGGTGCGAACAGCAGCATGTCTTCGACTACTTCGAGCGCTTCGGCGACCTGGTCGGCCTTGAGCAGGCGCACCTTCTTGTTGTTCTGCAAGCGGATGAGGATGTCGCGATTGCTCGCCGGGGCATAGTGCTCGGGCGCCAACTCGGCGTCGGCGCCGCGGGTGGCTTTGAGCAACGCGCGCATGCCGGCAATATCGACAGCCTTGCCGCCGTCGAACGGATCGAAAATCGTGCGCACACCGCTCTCTTCGAGGCGCAACAGGAAGTGGCCGGGGAAATTCAGTCCGTGGATATCCCAGCCTTGGGCGCGGCCCGCGTGGATGTAGAGAATACCCAGTGCAATCGGCAGTCCCTTGCGCCGGTCGATGACCCGCATCAGGTTGGCGTTTTGCAGATCGTCGTAGGATTGGCTGTCGCCGGCATAGCCATGGTCGTCGGCGATCACCCGGTTGAGCGTATCCAGCTGTGCTTCGGCCCCGCCGGTGGTTTGTTCATATGCTTCTGCCACGCCGGTTGCCAGTTGATCGAGGTGGCGCCGGTAGCGGTCGAGCGGCACGCCGGGGCGGCCGCGCGCGGCCAGCAGCAACGCGGCCTCGCCGACATCGATATCCGCGCTATCGCGGCCCGCCAGTTGGCGAAGCGCCGCTGCCGGGTCGGCGTCGGCGGATAGCGCGTTGGCACTCAAGAGCGGCTGTCGCGCTTCGACGACGGCTGTTGCAAGCGGCGCGGATCGTCGATGAGCAAGACGTGGCTTACAACCGATTTGACGTCGGGGATGTTGCGCGTGACCTGAAACACCCGGTCGAGTTCCGCCTGGTCCTGCGCCACGCCCAGCAGGTAAACATTGCCGGCGACGGAGCGGGTCGAGTAGTTGATCGAGCTGATGCCTTCGGTGAACAGCAACGCGGAGTCGAGCCGGGCGTTGATCACCGTATCGCGGGCGAACGCCTCGATACCGGGGCTGTCGCCCACTCGAATCTCGTTGATCACTTCGCGAACATTGTCCGGCTTCCACGCCAACCGAACGGCCTCGTCGGCCATCTGTTGCGTCGGCACGTGCCCGGCGAGGAGCACGCGGCCTTCGTAGATCTGCAGGCTCACCGAATTGAACAGCCCGACATCGGAGTTGAGCCATAAATCGTTGATTTCGATGCGAATGCCGGTATCGCGCACTGAGCCTTTGATACCGCGCTCTTCGGACGCCGCAACACCGGCGGTGGCGCCGGCGCCGATAGCTGCGCCGGTAACCGAGCAGGCGCTGAGCAGCAGAGCCATGGCGCACAGAATGGCGGGGGCGAGAGAGCGATATTTTTCGGGTTGTGTGTTGATCATCATATGACCGTGGTTAAGGCTCGACTGTGGCGGCAATGGGGCGGATGCCATGAAATCTCTGTAACCAAGTTCGCCCCGGTTCGACAAGTTTCTATTGCGCGCTCTCGGGCCGCCAAGCGTCGGCGATATGTTGGGGCAGTCGCCCCGGCGACAGAAGCACCGCGTCGAAGCGGACATCGCATTCGGCGTGGCGTGGATTGCGGGCTAGAAAATCGCCTAAGGCGCGTTCGATACGGCTGCGCTGGCGCCGGTCGATGGCCTCGGCGGCGGCGGTAAACGTCGGTCGTGCTTTCACCTCTAAGGCAACAAGAACGGAACCACGGCGGGCGATGATGTCGATCTCGCCCTGGGGACACCGGTAGCCCCGCGCGACGATCCGGTACCCTTTCAGCCGTAGCAACATCGCGGCCCACGTCTCCGCGCTGCGGCCGCGTTTATACGCTGCGTGCCGAACGTCCGAGCTGCTGCCGCCGGATGCTCGCGTCATGGCGCCGGTTCTTTCGCCGAAATCGCGAGCGCGCGTTTATAAACGTCGCGCCGCTGCCGGCCAGACGCTGCGACGACATGGTCGACGGCGTCGCGCAAGCTCATGGCCGTCAAGGCTTGGCCCAGCAGGGAGTCGACTTGGACGTCGTCGAGTTCGGCTTGCGGTGCCGGCGGGCCAACAACCAGCACGACCTCGCCTCGTGGCGGGCCCGATTCGGCGAACGCTGGCGCCAATTCCGGAAGCGAGCCGCGCTGCACTTCTTCGTAGACCTTGGTGAGCTCGCGCACGACGGCGGCAGGCCGGTCGCCGTAGCAGGCGGCCATGTCGGCCAATGCGGCAGGGACGCGCCGCGGGGATTCGTAGAAAATGAGCGCCGCCGGAACCTGCGACAGCGCCTCCAGCCGTTGCCGCCGCGCCGCCTGTTTGGGCGGCAAGAAACCGGCAAAGAAAAAGCTATCGGTGGGCAATCCCGCCAGCGAGAGCGCAGCGATGGCGGCCACCGGGCCGGGAGCGGTCGTAACGGCGATGCCCTCGCCGATGGCGGCCTGTACCAGCCGGTAGCCGGGATCGGAAACCAGCGGCGTTCCAGCGTCGCTCACCAACGCCACGATCTCGCCCTTTTGTAGGCGTTTCATCAGGCGCGGCAGGGCTTTGGGCGCGTTGTGGTCGTGATAGGCGGTGGTCGGTGTGTTGACGCCATAGTGAGACAGCAACCGGCGCGTAATGCGGGTATCCTCGCACGCGATCACGTCGGCGCCCTGTAGGATATCGAGCGCCCGCAGGGTTATGTCGCCGAGATTGCCAATCGGTGTCGCCACAAGATACAAGCCCGGCGCCAATGGCGTGCGGCGTGCTTGTTGCGGTAGGGTTGCATCGTTAGGCTCGCGCGGCCCATTTCTGGATGAGCCGGGCGCACTTGAACCGGGTGAAGTGGACTGACGTGTCACGACTTTTACAATTCCTGACGGGCCCAAAGGACGCGCGGTCGAGCTTTGTGTGGCTTGCCTTGGCCGCCCTGTTGCTAACCGCATGCGCTGGGCCTCAGTTAACGGCAACCCCGCCGACCACGCAACCGGGCCCGCCCGCGGGAGAGGCGCCGGTCGCGCTGCCGCCGCAAACGCAAGAGCCGACGCAAGAAGACCCTACTGCGTCCGAGCCGTCGGTTACCGAGCCTGCGCGCCCGCTGGAAGATTCGTTGCAACAACCGGAAGCGGTAACGGTCGGTATTCTGTTGCCACTGACCGGTCCGGCCGCGCCATTGGGGCGCGACTTGCTTGCGGCCGCGCAGATGGCGGTATTCGATTTGGCCGACTCGAACTATGAGCTTCGCATATACGATACCGGCGGACGCCAGGATCAGGCACGCAGCGTGGCGCTCGCCGCGCGGCAGGACGGCGTTCAAATCATTCTGGGGCCGCTGTTTTCGGAAGCTGTTTTGGCGGTTGCCGATATTGCCTGGCCGGTCGGTATCCCCGTCGTCGCATTTTCCAATAACCGGGAAATTGTCGGCAACGGCGTCTACACCATGGGCTTTTTTCCCGAAGACCAAGTTCGGCGCATTGTCGACTACTCGTTCGCCCAAGGTCTGTCGCGATTTTCCATTTTGGCGCCCGACGACCTTTACGGAAACCGGATGGTCTCCGCTCTGAGTCAAAGCGCAAACATCCGTGGGCGTGAGGTAACCGATGTTGCCTACTATCAAGATGAAATCGAAGCGTTGACCGAGACGGTAAAGCAGCTTGCCCGCTACGATGTCCGGCGGCAGGCCCTGGTCTCCCAGCGCAGCGCGTTAGAGGCGCGAGACGACGAGATTTCGCGGCGTGCGTTGAGCCGTTTGGGAGAGCTGGAAACGCTGGGTGAAGTTCAATTCGAGGCGCTGTTGTTGCCGGCGGGCGGCGAAGAAGTCTTGCGGATCGCTCCTTTGCTGGCCTTTTACGATATCGATCCCTCGCAAATAAAATTGCTGGGTACATCATTGTGGGACGACCCGGCGCTCGGTACTGAACCGAGTATGGTGGGGGCGTGGTTCGCCGCGCCGTCTGCGGCAGCGCGCCAGGTTTTTGGCGAACGGTTTGAGCGGATCAATGGGCGGACGCCGGATCGCCGCGCGACGCTCGCCTATGATGCCACGGCCCTATCGATCGTATTGGCGCAACGCGCGGCGCGGGCCAATGAGACAGATTCGCAGATGTTTTCCACGGCGGCGATAACGTCGCCGGGCGGGTTTGCCGGTATGGACGGCATTTTCCGTTTCCAGCCGTCGGGGCTAGTCGAGCGGGGCTGGTCCGTATTCGAGATCCAGCGCGACGGCGCCAAAGAACTCGACCCCGCGCCCACTACCTTCGAAGAGTTTGTGAACTAGGCGTAGCCTCTCGGGCGCTAGCCGAATAAGGCCGAAACAATCGCATTGAGACGTTGCCGGCCCGCCGGTGTTGCGCGTAGTCCCGCGCTGTCGCGGATCACGAACCAGCCTTCTTCGAGGCGATTGACTGTTGCAGGGTCGAGTACATCGTCGAGCGTGATACCCGCGCGCGCACGGAAGTTCGCGGCATCGATCCCGTCGCTCAGTCGCAAGCCCATCAGCGCCAGTTCGGCCACCACGGCGTCCGTATCGAGCGGCTCGTTGGTTTGGGTCGCGTCGCCGCGGTCTTCGACACGGCGCAGCCAGATGTCTGGGGCACGATGCTGACGGGTCGCGTGGATCCTGCCGCCCGCGGTGATGCGCCCGTGAGCGCCGGGGCCGATCCCGATATAGTCGCGATATTGCCAATAGGCCAAGTTATGGCGGCATTCTTGGCCGGGTGCCGCATGGTTGGAAATCTCATAGGCTGCCAGGCGGGCGTCGGCCAACACGGTCTGCGTGATCTCGAACAAGTCTGCCGTAACGGCGTCGCCTGGCATGGCCAGATCACCGCGCGCTTGTGCCAAATAGAACAGCGTACCCTGCTCGATGGTCAACTGGTAGACCGACAGGTGGCCACGCGCCAAGCCGATGGCTTGCTGCAGCTCACGCTGCCATGCATCGGTTGATTGTTCCGGACGGGCGTAGATCAGATCGAAGGAATAGCGTTCGAACGTCTCGGCGGCGAGCTCGATAGCGGCAATCGCCTCGCTGGCGCTATGGGTGCGGCCGAGAAACGTCAGCGCTTCGTTGTCGAGGGCTTGAATGCCCAGGCTTACGCGATTGATGCCGGCATCGGCAAACGCGGCGAGGCTTTCAGCCTCGGTCGAGGTGGGATTGGCTTCCAGCGTAATTTCAATATCGTCGCCCAACTCAAAATGCTGAGCGGCCCCCTCGATCACCGCCGCGACGGTGTCGGGCGCCATCAGCGATGGCGTGCCGCCGCCGAAAAAGATGCTGGTGACGCGGCGGGGACCTGCGATTTCGGTGTAGTGTTCGAGCTCCCGCGACAGTGCGGCGCGCCAACGGTTGTGATCGACACTGTCGGCGAGGTGGCTGTTGAAATCGCAGTAGGGACAGAGCGAACGGCAAAACGGCCAGTGGACATAGATCGCCAGCGTTTCCGGAGTGGCGATCGCCTCAGCCATCGCCGGTGTCGAGACGACTGTTGAAACAGGCGTCGAGCATCTTTTGGAACGCGACCGCGCGATGAGAGATTGCGTGCTTTCGGTCCGGTTCGATCTCGCCGAAGGTTTGTTTGTCACCGGCGGCGCGGAATATCGGATCGTAGCCGAATCCCCTGGTCCCCTGCGGCGGCCAAACGATGTCGCCGTCGATCTTTCCCTCGAATGTTTCGGTGTGGCCGTCGGGCCAGGCCAAGGCGAGAACGCAGATGAACGCCGCAGAGCGGTCGGCGCTGTCCCCCAGTTCGTGCTGAACGCGCGACATCGCCACGGTGAAATCCCGGCCGTTTGGTGTTTCCGCCCAGCGGGCCGAGTATATACCGGGAGCGCCGTCGAGGGCGGTTACGGCGAGCCCGCTGTCGTCGGCCAACGCCGGTAAGCCGCTGCCGCGCACGGCAGAGCGGGCTTTCAACAGGGCGTTGTCGACGAATGTTGCGCCATCTTCGATCGGCTCGGATAACCCCAATTCACCCGCGCTTACGACTTCTATACCCAACGGGGCTAGCAGGTCGGCGATCTCGGTCACCTTGCCCGGATTGTGGCTGGCGATGACCAGGCGGTCACCGGCAAAGAGGCGGGCCATTTCCGTTAGGCGTCGCCGCCGTCACTTCCGCGCGACAGCAAATAACCGGCGACGGTACCTAGCAAGGCGGCCAGGGTTTCGATCTGGAACGGAGTCGTTGCCGAGATAATCAGAATGGTTGGCAAGAACAGCACTGCTCCGAAAGCTCGCAGGGAGTTGGATCCAAAACCTTGATCTTTTGCGGTCAAGCGCTGGTACACGATCCACAACCCAAACAAAGCGATCGCCACTGCGCCAATGACGACGACTAATTTTAGAAAATCATCTGCTTGCATGGCCCTCTCCGTTGCTATCCCACCAGCTTCAACGCGGCGCGCTGTGCGGCAGCGAGCTCGTCGGTGCCCTGGCGCGCGAGGTCGAGTAACCGCACGAATTGGGCGCGGCTAAAGGGTTTATCCTCTGCCGTTCCCTGCACCTCTACAATGTTCCCCCGAGCCGTGAGGACGAAATTAGCGTCGGCCTGGGCGTTTGAGTCTTCATCATAGTCCAAATCGAGAACTTCCGCGCCGTTATACAGGCCGCACGAAACAGCAGCGACCATATCGATTATCGGCACCGCCTCAAGCTCGCCTGCGCGGACGAGCTTTTGACAGGCCAAATGAAGCGCCACGTAGGCACCGGTAATCGCTGCCGTACGGGTGCCACCGTCAGCCTGCAGCACGTCGCAGTCGATTCGAATCTGCCGCTCGCCGAGAGCTTCGAGATCGCTTACGGCGCGCAGGCTGCGGCCGATCAGGCGTTGTATCTCTTGTGTGCGGCCCGACTGCTTGCCGCGGGCAGCCTCACGGGCCGTGCGCGTGTGGGTCGAGCGCGGCAACATGCCGTACTCGGCCGTGATCCAGCCGGTGCCGCCACCACGCATCCACGGCGGCACTTTGTCCTCCACCGTCGCGGCGCACAGGACATGGGTGTTGCCGAACTGAGCCAGGCACGAGCCTTCGGCGTATTTGGCGGCGCCGGTTTTCAACCGGACCTTGCGCATTTCGCCAGAGGCGCGGCCGGAGGGGCGTTTGATTTTTTTGCTCATCGGATAGCCTGTTCGAACGGCGATGGGTCGAGGGCGGAGGGTTGTGGGCCGGAAAGTACTCGTTGACCGCTGGTGCGTCCAGCGGCGGGATTGGTCCGCAGGGTATCTTGATTAGCGGCTGTCCGGCACCTAAGTTGCTGAATATCTTTCGTAAATAACAGGCAGGAAAGCCGCCCGGACGGATGTAACCGATGAGCCGTATGGTTCCGGAATTGAATGCGCGCAGCCGCGAAGTTCTGCGCCAAATCATCGACGCTTATCTCGAGACCGGTGAAGCCGTCGGCTCGCGTACATTGTCGCGCCGGTTGGGCATGGACCTGTCGCCGGCGACGATCCGCAATGTCATGGCTGACCTCCAAGACGCCGGGTTCCTGTACTCCCAGCATGTGTCGGCGGGGCGCTTGCCGACCGAAGTCGGTCTGCGGTTCTTCGTCGACGGCTTGCTCGAGGTTGGCCGGCTGACCGAGGATGAGCGCACCTCGATCGAGTCGCAGTGTGCCGCTCAGGGACGCAACCCGATGAAAACGCTGGAAGAGGCGACGCGGGTGTTGTCGGGGCTAAGCAACTGCGCTGGACTGGTCGTTGCGCCGAAGACCGATGTGCGCCTCAAACATATAGAGTTTGTCGGGCTCGGGCCGGACCGGGCGCTGGTGGTTCTGGTGACCGACGACGGATCGGTCGAAAACCGGATCATCGACGTGCCGGTCGGCATGCCGGCCTCCGCTCTGGTAGAGGCCTCCAACTTTCTTTCCGCACGTATGGTCGGGAAAACCATCGATGAAGCGCAGACGCAGCTCGCCACGGAACTTGCTGCCCACCGCCAGGAACTCGACGAACTGACGCAACGGCTCGTGGAGGCCGGCATGGCGACCAGCACCGGCGATGGCGATGCCGCCGCGCTTATCGTCAACGGCACCGAGCGGCTACTGGATGACGTGCAGGCGGTTGAAGATCTTGAGCGGGTACGTGCGCTCTATGGTGCGTTGGAAACCAAGGAGTCCTGGTCGTGGCTTCTCGATGCCACGCGGGGCGGCGAAGGTGTACAGATCTTTATCGGTGCCGAAGATGATTTGTTCAATCTCACGGGTTGTTCCGTCGTCGTTGCGCCCTATACCAACAGTCAGGAACAGATCGTCGGGGCAATCGGCGTCATCGGGCCGACCCGGCTGAACTACGCGCGTGTGATTCCTGTTGTCGACTATACGGCGAAGGTGATCGGCCGCTTGATGGGTTGATTGTAGGTTGGCCTCGCCCTGCGGCGCCTGGCCAAAGCAGAGGTAGTTATGAGTATCCAAAACGAGAAGAGCGAAGAAGAAATAGCCGCCGCTGCAAATGACGAAGCGGCGAAGAGCGGGGCGGAAGAGCCGGCGCGCGAACAAACGGAGAGCGCCGCAGGCGCCTCAGACGCCGCTGAAGTTGGCGACGATGCGGAAGAGAGTGACTCGCCATGGGCGCAAGACCCGGCGGCGCGCATCGCTGAGCTCGAAGAAGAGCTCGCCTCGCAGAAAGATCAATTCTTACGCTTTATGGCCGAGGCGGAGAATGTGCGTAAGCGCAGCGAACGCCAGCTTGCCGAGGCGCACAAATACGCCGCCGCCAGTCTGGCCCGCGCCGTGCTCACCGTTGCCGACGACCTCTCACGCGCGCTCGCCGCAGTGCCCGAAGACCAACGTGAGGGCGACGGGTTACTGCAGACATTACTGGGGGGCGTCGAGGCGGTGGAGCGGGAGCTGTTGAAGGCGTTGGAAAGCCACAATATCGAACGCATCGATCCGGCCGGCGAACCGTTCGACCCCAACTTTCACGAGGCGATGTTCGAGGTACCGGATAGCGAATTTCCTGGCGGTACGGTCGCTCAAGTCATACAGCCCGGCTACCGTTTGCACGACCGTTTATTGCGGCCGGCCCGTGTCGGGGTCGCCAAGGGTGGCGGCGAGGCCGCCGAGGCACATGTCGATACGACCGTCTAGGTCCTGAAAGGCCTGCTGCGCTGCAACATAATGGCTGCTAAAGCGCGACAGTTGCTCAGCTTTTATGTTGAACGGCGGCGATTCCAATGGTTGCGAAGACCCGATGGTCTTCCTATATGTGCCATATCGGACGTAATGATGTTTGCGTCGTGATATTTGCAGATATGACGGGGGTCAGCCACGGTGCCAGTCCGGGCCGCGCAGACCTGCCGGGAAAATGAGGGGAATATGGCAAAAGTTATTGGTATTGATTTAGGCACGACGAACTCCTGTGTCGCCGTGATGGATGGCGGTCAGGCCAAGGTTGTTGAAAACGCCGAAGGCGCCCGCACGACACCGTCGATGGTGGCCTTTTCCGAGGATGGCGAACGCCTTGTCGGCCAGCCGGCGAAACGCCAGGCAGTAACGAACCCTGAAAGCACGCTATTTGCGATCAAGCGCCTGATCGGGCGGCGCTTCGACGATCCGATGACGGAGAAAGATAAGGACTTGGTTCCCTATCAGATCGTTAAGGCGGACAACGGCGACGCCTGGGTCGAAGTTCGCGGTAAGACCTACAGCCCTTCGGAAATCAGCGCGTTCATCCTGCAGAAAATGCGCGAGACCGCCGAAGCGTTTTTGGGCGAAGAAACTCCGCAGGCGGTAATCACCGTACCTGCCTATTTTAACGATTCTCAGCGTCAGGCCACCAAAGACGCTGGCAAGATTGCCGGTTTGGAAGTGCTGCGCATCATCAACGAGCCGACGGCGGCGGCGCTCGCCTACGGCCTGGAAAAGAAATCCGGTGGCACCATCGCGGTGTATGACCTTGGCGGCGGTACGTTCGACGTCTCGGTGCTCGAGATCGGCGACGGTGTGTTCGAGGTGAAATCGACCAACGGCGATACCTTCCTGGGCGGCGAAGACTTCGATGCTCGGATCATTGAATACCTCGCCGACGAGTTCAAAAAAGAGCAGGGTATCGACCTGCGCCAGGACAAGTTGGCTTTGCAGCGCCTGAAGGAGGCGGCTGAAAAAGCCAAAATTGAACTCAGCTCGGCGACCCAGACCGAGGTCAACCTGCCGTTCATCACCGCCGATCAGGCCGGTCCCAAGCATCTCAACATCAAGTTGACTCGCGCCAAGCTCGAAGCACTGGTCGAGGATTTGATCGAGCGCACTATCGAGCCCTGTAAGGCAGCCTTGAAAGATGCCGGCTTGTCGGCGGGCGAGATCGACGAGGTCATTCTCGTGGGCGGCATGACCCGCATGCCGAAAATCCAGGAGATCGTGAAAAACCACTTTGGCCGCGAACCCCATCGGGGCGTAAACCCTGACGAGGTGGTGGCGATTGGCGCGGCGATCCAGGGCGGCGTTCTGGCCGGCGACGTTAAGGACGTGTTGTTGCTCGACGTCACACCGCTGTCGCTGGGTATCGAGACGCTGGGCGGCGTGTTCACCCGGCTCATCGACCGCAACACGACGATCCCGACCAAGAAAAGCCAGGTTTTCTCGACGGCCGAAGACAATCAGGCGGCGGTCACCATTCGAGTGTTCCAGGGTGAACGCGAAATGGCGGCAGATAACAAGCTGCTCGGTCAGTTCGATCTGGTCGGCATTCCGTCGGCGCCGCGGGGCATACCGCAGATCGAAGTGGCCTTCGACATCGACGCCAACGGCATTGTCAACGTGTCGGCAACCGACAAGGGAACCGGCAAGGAGCAGCAGATCCGCATCCAGGCGTCGGGCGGCCTGTCGGATAGCGATATTGACCGGATGGTCCAGGAAGCCGAGGAGCATGCTGAGGAAGACAAGACCCGGCGTGAAGCGGTCGAGACCAAAAACCATGCCGAGGCTTTGGTCAATCAGGTAGAGAAGAGCCTCTCCGAACATGGCGATAAGATTTCTGAGGAAGAGAAGTCGGAAATCGAAAGCGATCTCGCAGCGTTGAAAGAAGCGCTTGAAGGCGACGACACTGCGGCGATCACCGCAAAGTTCGAGGCGTTGAGCAACTCGTCGATGAAGCTCGGTGAGGCGATCTACAAAGCCGAACAAGCGAGCGCGGAGGGTGCGGCTGCCGCCGACGGTGCCGGCCCGTCCGACCCGGGCGATGACACTATCGTCGACGCGGACTTCGAAGAGGTCGAAGACGAAGACGAACGGAAGGACCAGTCGTCCGCGTCGTAGTCGCGAACTTGCCACCAATGCAGCACTGCCGTAACACGGCTCTGATCGGAGCAAAGACGTGTGCGGCAGTGGTGCGCCTGGAGGGTCTGAAGCTTAGGGGGACCGGGGGTGTACGCTGATGGCCAAACGAGACTATTACGAAGTACTTGGAGCTGATCGCTCGGCTGATGCCGCGGAACTGAAAAGCGCCTACCGCAAGCTGGCGATGCAGTTCCATCCGGACCGTAATCCCGACGACGCGGAAGCCGAGCAAAAGTTCAAGGAAGTCAACGAAGCCTACGACGTGCTGCGCGACGACGATAAGCGCGCGGCCTATGACCGCTATGGCCACGCTGCCTTTGAGGGCGCGGCTGGCGGGCCAGGCGGCGGTACCGGCGGATTCGATTTCGGCGGCGGGTTCGCCGATATCTTCGATGAGATGTTCGGCGACTTTGTCGGAGGCGGCCGTGGCCGCCGCCAGACAAACACACGTGGTGCCGACCTACGGTATAATTTCGACGTGACGCTGGAAGACGCGTTTGCCGGTAAACAAACGCGGGTGCGCGTCAACACGTCCGTTAGTTGCGACACGTGCAACGGCAATGGCGCGGAGGGCGGCGCCACGCCGGCGGCGTGCCCGAGCTGTCACGGCGCCGGTAAAATTCGTGCGCAACAAGGGTTCTTTACGGTCGAGCGCAGTTGCCCGACATGCCACGGTGCCGGCCGGGTAATCGATAATCCATGCCGCGCTTGTGGCGGTGCGGGCCGCGTCGAGCGGGAGAAAACCCTTTCGGTCAACATTCCTGCCGGCGTCGAAGACGGCACCCGCATTCGCGTCGCCGGCGAAGGCGAAGCCGGCTTGCGCGGCGGACCCGCCGGCGATCTTTACATTTTCGTGTCGATCAAGCCCCATCGCTTCTTCCGCCGCGAAGGCGCCGATATCTATTGCCGTGTGCCGATACCGCTAACGACCGCTGCATTGGGCGGCACGATCGAGGTACCGACCATCGATGGCAACCGGGCGCGGGTTAACGTGCCGGCTGGCACGCAAACGGCACAGCAGTTCCGCCTACGGAGCAAAGGCATGTCGGTGTTGCGCAGTAGCGCACGCGGCGACATGTACGTGCAGGCAGAGGTCGAAACACCGGTGAACCTCACAAAGAAACAACGTGAACTCTTACGGCAGTTCGATGAAGCCGGTGGGGGAAGTTCCCATAGCCCCGAGGCCGAAGGTTTCTTCACCAAGGTGAAGGAGCTTTGGGAAGATTTCAAAGAGTAGACGAAAGCTTTAAGGTCGGCTTCGAACAGTCGAACTTTCGTGGATTTCAAAAATGGCGAACCCGCTCAAAATTGGCGTGGTCGGCGCGTCAGGCCGAATGGGCCGGATGATTGTCAGCATTATTGCGCAGTCGGACGGTTGCGTACTCGCTGGCGCGACCGAGGTGCCAGGCTCGGAACATCTCGGAGCCGACGCTGGAACGTTAGCCGGGGTCGGCGATAATGGGGTCATCCTCGGCGAGGATGCACCGGCAATGTTCGCCGGTGTCGACGCCGTCATCGATTTCACCGCGCCGGTGGCGACCCAGGCGCATGCGCAGATGGCTGCCGAAGCGGGCTGTGCGCTGGTGGCCGGCACGACCGGGCTGGAGGCAGTACATCGCGCGGCGTTGGAGGCGGCGGCGGCATTGGTACCGATTGTCTGGGCGCCCAATATGTCTGCCGGCGTGAACTTGCTATTTGCGGTGACGCAGCAGGTCGCCAGAGCGCTCGACGACGATTTCGATATCGATATCGTCGAAATGCACCACCACCACAAAGTTGATGCACCCTCGGGCACGGCGCTCGGGTTGGGCCAAGCGGCGGCCGCGGGCCGCGGCGTTGACTTCGACACGGTCAAAGTCTTGTCGCGTGAAGGCATTACCGGCGAGCGCAAGCGGGGCGACATTGGCTTCGCGACGCTGCGCGGCGGCGATGTGGTGGGCGAGCATACGGTTGTCTTCGCTGGCGCCGGGGAGCGGATCGAGCTTACCCATCGGGCGACCGACCGGGGCATATTCGCCCGCGGCGCCGTGCGGGCGGCGCTGTGGACCGCCGGCAAACCGGCGGGCCTCTACTCAATGAATGACGTACTGGGTCTGTCCGTTTAGGTTCGGTGCGCCATGGCGCAGATGACCAAAGCCCAGATCGAAACCTTCTTCGAACGTTTGTCGGCGGCGGATCCGTCGCCGACGACCGAGCTTGAGTATGCCAACACCTTCACCTTGTTGGTGGCGGTCGTGCTGTCGGCGCAGGCGACCGATGTCGGGGTCAACAAAGCGACCGCCGAGCTTTTCAAGACGGTCGATACGCCGCAAAAGATGCTGCAGCTGGGCGAGCAAGGACTGATCGAGCATATCCGCACGATCGGCCTTTTTCGTAACAAGGCAAAGAACGTCATCGCGTTGAGTTCTCAGCTTATGGAGCGACATGACGGCGAGGTGCCGCACGACCGCGCGGCTCTCGAGGCGCTACCGGGGGTCGGCCGCAAGACTGCCAATGTGGTGCTTAATACGGCGTTCGGCGAACCGACAATCGCCGTCGACACCCATATATTCCGGCTGTCCAACCGCACCGGCCTGGCGCCGGGCAAGAACGTGGTTGAGGTCGAGAACAAACTGCTCAAGCGGGTGCCGGAGCAGTACCGTCAACACGCCCATCACTGGCTTATTCTACACGGGCGCTACATCTGTAAGGCCCGAAAGCCCGACTGTCCGAGCTGCATCGTCGCCGACCTCTGCCAATACAAGGCGAAGACGATTTCCTAATCGGGGTAGTTGCGCGTGCGGCTAAGAGATCGCCGCCGGCGTTACGAGAGCGCGGTAGCAATCTGCGGCGGCGGCCCCTTCGAGACGGCCTTCGGCGTCGCGGGCTTCGAAATACTCCACCGCCCCTGACCGGCTGGCGGGATCATTGCCGTAGAGAAACACATGAAACGTGCAGCGCTGCTCTTGGTCGCGGTAAAGCCGTACTTCCGCAGGCCCGTCGCGGCGCACCAGCTCGGGGTTACCGAGGAGTTTGTCGACATCGCTCGCCGCCAATCCAATCAGCGCATCCGGTGTTGGCGCGGGCCCCGGTGCTACACGCGCGCTTTCGCTGGTGGTTTCGTTCGAGGGCGCGGGCTGAGGTGTCGCTGTTCCGGCTGATGTCTGGGCCGGTTCTTGTGCAGACGCAGCATCGGGTACTGCCGTGGCCGTTGCATCGGCTGTTCGGGCCCGGTGGCCGCTGCCGCAAGCGGTTAAGGCACAAAGGGCGCAAAGGGCTATGAAATGTCGAGCGTGCATCAGTCTTGGTGCCGCACGAATAGCATCTTTGAGAGGATCAGACGACCAGCAGGAGCAGCAACAGAGAAACGGTGATCACGCCGCCGGACGCGATCGCGAACCGCGACGGCGCCGGGTCGCCCGACTCCGATTGAACTTGATCGAGGCCTGCCAGCTTAAGAAGAGACCGTAAGGTCACCATGAATTTCGCCACCGTTTTCGATCTCCAAATGGCCGTATCGGACAGTACCGGTAACCCGGCCAGTGCTGGTGATGCGCAAACGGTTGGTGACCGTCAGGTCGCCGTCGAATTCACCGCTAATCGTCGCGTCGCCTAGCGTTGCGGAGCCTTGAAAAGAGCCGGTTGGCGCGATTTCCATCGTTTTCGCGTTGGGAACCGAAGCCTCCAGACGGCCTTCGATAATCAGCAGCTCGCATTCGGTAATTTCACCGGACAGTTTTATGTCGCGGCCGATTGTCAGAGCTCGACTATCTACTTTTCGTGGCCCCTCGCCCAAGCTGCCGCGGCCTAACGACAAATTCGGAATTTCCGCTACGCGAGCGGGCCGGCTTTCCAGGAAGCTCATATCGGGTTCGCTGCGTTCGCCCAATTCGTCGTTCGTCGCGGTCATCTTCACGCCTCCAAGGGAGTCGACCGGCGGCACCGCGCTATGGCGCTCTGCCGTCCGGCCGTTGGTCCAAACACCAACGGTGCGATCGCTGTATATAACACTTCCCATCTTACTTTGGCAAATAGACGGAAAGTATTGATATAACGTTAAACTTTATGCCTCGCCGGTTGCTCTGAGTCGTTCGAACGTGTGCAACATGAACGCTGTGCCGAACAATGGCAGGATCAAATTAACGATCGGAACAATCGCAATCGCTGCGATAACGACGCCCGCCGCAAACGTCGACAGCCGGTGTCGCCGGCGCGTCGTGCGAACCTCGGTCGGGGTTAGCCGCCGGCACGCGACCAGCTCGAAATACTCGCGGCCAAGCAAATAGCCGTTCAAAACCCAGTAAACGATCAAGTTGATGCCTGGGATGAGATAGAGCGGCAACACCAGCAGATTGAAGAATATCAACACCACCGCGAAACGTAGGCCGATCATCATGGCTTCGGTGATCGATTGCGCGCGGGCTTCCGGCAGGTGCGCATAGTGACGCGCTTCGACGGCGCGGCAAATCGATTCGAGCATGAAGCTGGCGATCAGCCCGATAAAGGCGGGAAGCAGGAGAATGAGCAACACGACTGCGGCGAGCGCGCCGAGGAAGTCCGCCGCCGCGTCGAGCCAGCTCAGGCCGATGAAATCGGTTTTGATCAAAACGGTATTGATGGCGAACCACAAGACGATTGCGGTCACCAAACTGCCGGCGACGCTCAGCCATAGCACGCGTTGAAATGGCGGGCTCGGCAGTTGGCCAAGCGTTTTGAAAAATGCGGCGATCATTACGCAGTCATAGCCGTACATGGGTCCGACACCAAGGCTTTCCTGCGCTAACCGTGCCGTTTCGCTTGCTTGGTCCTTGGCGGCGGCTATACTCCGCCGCGCCCAGATATGGGCTCGCCCGCCAAACTTCCCGCAAGGACTTTGCCATGAGCGCCGAATCAGCGTCCGCCGCCGATCTTGATGTTGTTTGTGTTGGCAATGCGATCGTCGACGTTTTAACGCAAACCGACGACGCGACATTGACGCGGCTAGGCATGACCAAGGGATCGATGTCGCTGATCGATGCCGAGACCGCCGAGCAGCTCTACGATGAGTTGGGCCCCGCTGTGGAAACATCGGGCGGCTCCGCGGGCAACACGGCGGCGGGCCTCGCATCGCTCGGCGCCAAATGCGCCTATATCGGTAAGGTCCGCGACGATCAGCTGGGCAAGATTTTCGCCCACGATATCGCCGCTGTGGGGGCGGAGTTTACCACCGCTCCGGCAACCGACGGACCGCCGACGGCACGGTGCTTGATCTTGATCACCCCCGACGCCGAACGCACGATGAACACCTATCTCGGGGCGTGCGCCGACCTTGGGCCCGACGATATCGATGAAGCGCAGATCCGGCGCGCCAAGGTGACCTATCTCGAAGGCTACCTCTGGGATCGCGATGAAGCGAAGCTGGCGTTTCTCAGGGCCGCGCGCATGGCGCATGCCGCGGGGCGCATGACGTCGCTGACGCTATCGGATTCGTTTTGCGTCGACCGTCATCGCGACTCGTTCCGCGAGTTGATCCGCGGCCACATCGATATCCTTTTCGCCAATGAAGCGGAAATTCTGTCGCTCTACGAACTCGATAATTTCGACGCCGCACTGCAGCAGGCGCGCCAAGACTGTGCGATTGCCGCCTTAACCCGATCCGAGAAAGGATCGGTGATCATCGCCGGCGACGAGGTGCATGTTGTGGATGCCGAACCGGTTTCCAACGTGGTCGACACGACGGGCGCTGGCGATCAATACGCCGCGGGCTTTCTTTACGGTCATACGCGCGGCGACGATCTGGCGACGTGCGGCCGCATCGGCGCTATCGCTGCGGCGGAAGTCATTTCCCATGTGGGGCCGCGGCCGCAGGTAAATCTTTCTGATCTCGTGGCAGGACGAATCAGCGCTAGCTAGCGTCCGCCGGTCGCCCAGAACGTCTCCAGCCGCACGCCATAGACCGGCACGGTCTCGGGCCGAGACAGCTTGCGCCAGTAGGCAATCCGCTGGCCGGCGTCGTGATAGAGCGGTAGCACGTAGTAATTCCACATCAGGACCCGATCGAGAGCCCGCGCCGCCGCCGTCAGTTCTTCGCGGGTTCGCGCGGCCCCAAGTGCCTCGATCATCGCATCGACAGCCGGATCCGATACGCCAGCCCAGTTGCGCCCGCCGGGTTGATCGGCGGTCCGCGAGCTCCAGTAATTCTGTTGTTCGTTGCCCGGCGACAATGTCACGCCCCAGAAGCCGAAAACCATGTCGAAGTCGTAGCTGTCGATCAGGCCTTGGAATTGCGCCGATTCGACGAGACGCACACGCGCTTCGATGCCAAGCCGTTTCAGATTGCGGGCAAAGGCCAAGCCGATGCGTTCGTTCGACGGTGAGCGCAACGTAATCTCGAAGCGGAACGGCGTGCCGTCCGGGGCGCGCAGAACGTTGTCGCGCACGACGAAACCCGCGTCCTTGAGCATCCTTGCGGCCTTGCGCAGATTGGTGCGGTCGCGCCCCGAGCCGTCGGTTGTCGGCGCGGCAAACGGAGGGCCGAATACCTCGGCCGGCACTTGCGCGCGCCAGGGCTCGAGCAGCTTTAGCTCAGCGGGAGAAGGCGGACCGCTGGGGGCTAGTGCGGATTTGGAGAACATCCCTGCTGTTCGGGCGTAGCCCTGGTGCAACAGTGCGCGATTGAGCCACTCAAAATCGAAGGCGAGCGTCAGGGCTTGGCGCACACGCCGGTCGTTGAAGGGCGCGCGCCGGTTGTTGAAGGCAAGCGCGCGCAAGCCAGACGGGGTGCCGTTCTCAACCGCTTCGCGGACCGCTAGGCCTTCTTTCAGCGCTGGGAAGTCGTATTGGGTTGCCCAGCGGGCGGCGTCGCCTTCGCCGCGAAAATCGTAGTCGCCGGATTTGAACGCCTCCAACGCGACCGAATCGTCGCGGTAATAGTCGTAGCGGATCGTGTCGAAATTGAATTGGCCCCGATTGACCGCGAGCCCTTGGCCCCAGTAATTGGGATTGCGCCGATAGACGATGGCGCGGCCCGGCTCGACCCGCTCGATGATGTAGGGCCCGCTGGCGACCGGCAGGTCGAGCGTGGTCTCTGAGAAATCGCGGGTCCGCCACCAACGCTCGGATAGGATCGGCAGGAAGCCGGCGACCAGCAACGGCAGCTCGCGATCCTTATTGTCGACGAACGTAAACCGCACGCTTCGGGGACCCGTAGGCGTAACATCTGCCACGCGTGACCAGGTGGCGCGTGCGTTCGGGCTGCCCTGCTCCTTTAGGGTTTGCCAACTGAAGATGACATCATCGACGGTCACCGGCGTATCGTCGGAAAAACGCGCTTCGGCCCGTAGCGTAAACTCGATCCAACCACGGTCCTCAGCCATCTCGATCGATTCGGCGAGCAGGCCGTAGAGCGAAAAAGGTTCATCGCGGCTGCGCCGCGTCAGCGTTTCGAAGTAGTAGCCAAACCCGTGGTGCAGGCCGGCCGCCGGCTTACCCTTGATAACGTAGGGGTTGAGGGTATCGAAGGTGCCGATCGCATGCAGGCGGAACTCGCCGCCCTTCGGGGCCGTCGGGTTTACGTAGTCGAAGTGGCCGAAATCGGCCGGATATTTCGGCGCGCCGTGCATCGCGATGGCATGAGTTGGCGCGGCGGCGGCAATGCCGGATAGGTTGACGACACCGGCCAGCAACACAAACAACGCTGCGCTCAAGCGCGCCATCGCAAACGTCCTTGCCGCTAATTGTCTCTCGCGATTCATTCAGAACATGTTTACTGACACTGAAGGAGCACTTACCCACATATAGGTTGTCCACCGATGATTCGATACTGTCCGCCTATCACGCGACAGTGACGGAATAGGCAAACCGCAGACGAGGCGAATATGCATATCGGCGTTCCCCGCGAGATTAAAACCCAGGAATACCGGGTCGGTTTGGTTCCCTCCTCAGTGCGTGAACTCACCCATCATGGCCACACGGTCACGGTTGAGACCGGCGCCGGCGCGGGTATCGATTTCACGGACGATCACTATAAGGCCGCCGGGGCGGCCATCGCGCCCGATGCCACCGCTGTGTTCGCTGCGGCGGACATGATCGTGAAGGTCAAAGAGCCGCAAGCCTCGGAGTTTCCGCTGCTGCGGGATGGCCAGATCTTGTTCACGTATTTGCATCTGGCCGCCGAGCCGGATGTTACCGACGCCCTGGTGGCGTCGAACTGTGTCGCGATTGCCTATGAGACCGTAACCGACGCCCATGGCGGCTTGCCGCTGCTATCGCCGATGAGCGAAGTCGCCGGACGTATGTCGATTCAAGTCGGCGCCCACTGCCTGGAGAAGGAAAGAGGCGGCCGCGGCGTTTTGCTCGGCGGGGTGCCCGGCGTGGAAGTGGCCGACGTGCTCGTCATCGGCGGCGGGGTTGCGGGCACCAACGCGGCGCGCATGGCGATGGGCATGGAAGCCCGGGTTACGGTGCTCGACCGCTCGCTCGACCGGCTCAAAGAGCTCGACATGCAGTTCGGTGCCACGCTGAACACGATTTATTCCACGGTCGATGCCGTTGAACGCTATGTACTGACCGCCGATCTGGTGGTGGGCGCCGTGTTGGTGCCCGGCGCGACGACACCGAAGCTGGTAACGGCCGAAATGGTCAAGAAGATGAAACCGGGGGCGGCCATGGTCGACATCTCCATCGATCAGGGCGGGTGTTTCGAGACGTCACGGCCGACCACCCATGACAACCCCACGTTCATCGTCGATGAGGTCGTCCACTATTGCGTCACCAATATGCCCGGTGCGGTGTCGCGTTCGTCGTCGGTGGCGCTGAACAACGCGACGCTGCCCTTCGTCATGGAGCTGGCCGACAAAGGTTATCGCCGGGCGCTGCACGAAAACGCCCATTTCAAAGCCGGGTTGAACGTCCATCTCGGCAGCGTCACGCATGCGGCGGTGGCGAAGGCGTTGGGCCGCCCATACCGTCATCCCGAGGATGCAATATTGCCGTAGGCGCGGGCGTTATACCGATGACCGACGTAACGCTAGAGATATTTTCCGGCGACATTACGACGTTGCAAGTTGACGCTATTGTCAATGCGGCAAATGAAGCGTTGGCACCCGGCGGCGGCGTCTGCGGTTCCATTCATCGCGCTGCCGGACCGGAACTGGCAACCGCATGCGCTAGTATCGGCCCTTGCCCCACCGGCGAGGCCCGATTGACCGATGGCTATCGTTTGCCAGCCCGTTATGTCATCCACGCGGTGGGGCCGGTTTGGCACGGCGGCGATCATGGGGAAGCCGAGTTGCTGGCCGGTTGTTACCGCTGTGCCATTCAGCTCGCGGGCGAACATAAACTGGCATCGATCGCCTTTCCGGCAATCTCAACCGGCATCTTTGGCTATCCCCTCGATCAAGCTACGCAGATCGCGGTTGCCACCGTTAAAGAAACGGCGGCCCAGACTCCATCGCTCGAACGTGTCGTGTTTTGTACGTTTGGAGAAGACGTAACGGCGGCTTACGCGCAAGCGTTAGAAGTCTAACCGGCGGTGAATCGGACTACCGGTCAGTCGGTGGAATCGAGTTCGAGCGCATAGCCGGCCGAGCGAACCGTGCGGATGAGGTCCGGTGCGCCGGGCAGGTTCATTGCCTTGCGCAAGCGGCGGATGTGGACGTCGACGGTGCGCGGCTCGATATAGGCGTCTTGGCCCCAAACGCGGTCGAGCAGCTGTTCGCGGTTGAACACGCGACCGGGATGCTCGAGCAGGAAACGGAGCAGGCGAAACTCGGTCGGCCCTAGGTCGATGGTTTGGTCGCCCCGGCTGACCCTGTGGCTGCTCAAGTCCATGCTGATGTCCGCGTAGGTCAGCATATCTTTATCGAACGCGGGGCGGGTACGCCGCATCACGGCGCGCACGCGCGCGATCAATTCGCTCGGAGAGAACGGCTTGACCACATAGTCGTCGGCGCCCGATTCGAGGCCGCGGATACGGTCGTCCTCTTCGCCGCGCGCTGTGAGCAAGATAACCGGTAGATCGCGGGTTTCCGGGTCACGGCGCAGGCGGCGGCAGATTTCAATGCCCGAGACGTAGGGCAGCATCCAGTCGAGCAGAACCAGATCGGGCTTGGTCTCGGCAACCGCCATGACGGCTTCTTCGCCATCGCGGGCGACGGCGGTACGGAACCCCGCTTTCTCCAGATTGTAAGTCAGGAGCTCGACCAAGGCCGCTTCGTCCTCGACGATGAGGACGCTCGGCTTTAGGGCGCTAGCGTAGTTGCCGTCCATTGTTTCCAGCTTTTACCTCGTTCCCTATTCCGGCTTAACAACTGTGACGCTGGCTTGGTCGGTTTTCGGGCGATTCTCGCCGTCGAGAATAACCCCTTCAACCTGGTAGTGGATCAGCTCGGCGATGTTGGTCGCTAAGTCGCCGATGCGTTCAATGTTGCGCGCGACAAACAGGAGATGGGTGCACGGCGTAATATTGCGGGGGTCTTCCATCATGTAGGTCAAAAGCTCGCGAAACAGGCTGTCGTACATATCGTCGACTTCGGCATCGCGTATCCATACGTCGTGCGCCTTCTCCACATCGTTGTTGGCAAAGGCGTCGAGCACGTCCTTGATCATCTCGCGGACCATGCGGCCCATACGCGGGATGGTGAAAAGCGGCTTTACCGGCGGCATCTGGTTTACCGCGATGGCCCGTTTGGCGACGTTCTTTGCGTAGTCGCCGATGCGTTCGACGATCGGCGCAATCTTCAGCCCTGTCACGATGTGGCGCAGATCGGTCGCCATTGGCTGCCGTAGCGCGAGCAGCCGGATCGCCATCTCATCGACTTCAGCATGGAGTTCGTCGATTTTCTGGTCGTGCTCGATGGCCTCTTCGGCCAGGGTCGAGTCGCGCTTTTGCAGCGCCTGGATGGACTGTTCGAGCTGGGTTTCGGCCAGCCCGCCCATGCGGCTAATCAAATCGCTTAAGCGCGCTAATTCTTCGTCGAAAGACTTAACGATATGGCTGCGGTCTGTCGGCATGGGCTCTGCCTTCGTTGCTCCGAGGGATGCGAAATCTAGCCGAAGCGGCCGGTAATATAATCTTGCGTGCGCTGATCTTCCGGATTGGTAAAGATATGCTCGGTGTCGCCGTCTTCCACCAGAATTCCGAGATGGAAGAATGCCGTTTTCTGGCTTACCCGTGCCGCTTGCTGCATGGAATGGGTGACGATAACGATGGTGTAGTTTTGGCGTAGCTCGTCCATCAGCTCTTCGATCCGCGCGGTGGCGATTGGGTCGAGTGCCGAGCAGGGCTCATCCATCAAAATGACTTCTGGGTTAACCGCAATGGCGCGGGCGATGCAGAGGCGCTGCTGTTGGCCGCCCGACAGGCTGGTGCCGGGTTGATCGAGGCGGTCCTTTACTTCGTCCCACAACCCGGCGCGGCGCAGGCTGGCCTCGACGAGATCGCCCAGATCGGCCTTATTCGTCGTCATACCGTGGATGCGCGGGCCGTAGGCGACGTTCTCGAAGATCGATTTCGGGAACGGGTTGGGCTTTTGAAACACCATGCCGACCCGCGCCCGCAATTGGACCACATCGATATCGCGATCGTAGATATCGACGCCATCGAGCAAGATCGTTCCCGTCACGCGGCAGCTATCGATCGTGTCGTTCATCCGGTTCATGCACCGCAGAAACGTTGACTTGCCGCAACCGGAGGGACCGATCAGAGCGGTTACCTGATTCTCGTGAACTTCGAGGGAGACATTTTCCAGCGCTTGCTTGTCGCCATAGAAAACATCGACGCCGGACGCCGATACCTTGATCGGTGCCGCCTCTTCGCTCTCGGGCCTTTCGAGCACAGTTTGGGTCATAGCAGGAACCGCTGCCTTTTCCGTGACGACCGTTTGAACAGCCATTGGGTTGGTCATTCTACCACCGCCTTTCAAATTTCTTACGTAAGATTACGGCCGCCAGATTCATCAAGACCAGAAAAGCCAACAGCACGAGAATAGCCGCCGAGGTTCTTTCCACGAAGGCACGTTCCGGCGCATCGGCCCAAAGGAACACCTGAACCGGCAGAACGGTAGCCGGATCGGTGAAACTGCGCGGAATATCGACGATAAAGGCGACCATGCCGATCATCAGCAGCGGTGCCGTTTCACCCAGCGCGCGCGCCATGCCGATGATGGTTCCGGTCAGAATACCGGGCATCGCCAAGGGCAATACATGATGGCTGATGGCCTGTAAGGGTGATGCTCCCATCGCCAGCGCCCCTTCGCGAATCGACGGTGGGACAGCTTTGAGCGCGGCACGGCCGGCGATAATGATCGTTGGTAATGTCATCAGCGCGAGGACCGTGCCGCCCACGATGGGGGCGGAGCGCGGCATGCCGAAAAAGTTCAAGAACACGGCAAGCCCCAGGAGGCCGAACACAATCGATGGAACGGCTGCCAGGTTGTTGATGTTGACCTCGATCAGGTCGGTCCAGCGGTTCTTCGGCGCGAACGATTCCAGGTATACCGCGGCCATGACACCCACCGGGAACGACAGCACCAGCGTTACGATGAGCGTCAAGAAAGAACCGACGACGGCGCCCCAAATTCCCGCCTGCTCGGGCTCGCGGCTATCGCCGGCGGTGAACAGCGTGGTGTTGAATGCACGGCGCACCCGCTCGTCTTCGGCGAGCGTGTCGAACCAGGCAATCTGATTGTCTTTGACCCGCCGGTCGGACTCGGCCACGTCACGCGGGATTTTTCCCTTGTTCAGTGAATCGATGTCGGCGGACGACTTGATCCAAATCCGCTGGGTCGTGCCAATAATCGTGGGATCGGAAAGGACAAGGTCGCGCAGCGTGAGATCGGCGCCGGAACTGAGCAACCGCGTGAGATCGCGTTTGTCCCGGCGGCCGCTAACGTCGGGGAACAAGTCCGTCAGACTGGTCCGGGCGAGCTTTCGGTAGTTGCCTTTCGCGATGACCGCCGCATCGCGTGTGCCGTCGGGGTCGATCTCTGCGGCGTCGAAATGAACGTCGAGGGCAATTTCGGTTTGGTTGAATGCGCTGAGGCCCGTGCTGACGATGCTGCCGAGCAGGAGCGCCAGAACACCGAGCGCCAGTACGATCGCGGCAATGCCATAGAGGCGAAACCGGAATTCAGCGCGGTAGCGACGGCGCAGCCAGGCCTCCGACAGATCGGGTTTGCACTCGGCGACCGGTGTGGCGGCTAGATCAGTCATATTCTTCCCGATAACGTCGTACAGCGATGAGCGCGATAATGTTCAAGGCCAACGTAACCAGGAAAAGCACCAATCCCAGCGCAAATGCAGCAAGGGTCTTGGCGCTATCGAATTCCTGATCGCCCACCAGCAGCGTAACGATCTGAACCGTAACGGTGGTCACGGCCTCGAAGGGATTGGCGGTTAGATTTGCGGCAAGCCCCGCTGCCATAACGACAATCATCGTCTCGCCGATGGCGCGGCTAATGGCCAGCAGAACGGCGCCGACGATGCCGTGTAGGGCGGCCGGCAGCACCACCTGGCGCACGGTTTCCGACGGGGTGGCGCCCATGGCATAGGCGCCGTCGCGCAGCGACTGCGGCACGGCGTTGATGACGTCGTCAGACAACGACGACACGAAGGGTATGATCATCACGCCCATCACCAAACCGGCCGCGAGCGCGCTCTCCGACGCGATGCCGATACCAATTGAGTCGCCGAAACCGCGCAGGGCCGGTCCGATGGTTAGAGCAGCAAAAAAGCCGTAAACGACGGTCGGAATGCCGGCGAGAATTTCGAGTAGCGGTTTCACGATCGAACGCACGGCCGGTGATGCGTATTCCGCCATGTAAATCGCCGATAGAAGACCGATCGGCACCGCAACCACCATCGCAATGACGGTAATCAACAAGGTACCGGCAAAGATGGGTACCGCGCCGAAGGCTCCCGAACCGCCCACCTGGTCGGCGCGTAGCGCCGTTTGCGGGCTCCAGTTGAGCCCGAACAAAAATTCGAACGGCGAGACCATTTCGAAAAAGCGAATCGATTCGAACAACAGCGACAACACGATGCCGACGGTCGTCAAAATTGCGATCACCGAGGCGATCAAAAGAATCCAGTGAACTACGCCTTCGACGACGGGGCGTGCCCGCATTGCCGGGTTGATGCGGCGGCGGCCAATCGAGAGTCCGCCGACCGCCACGACTAAACCGACCACAGCCATGGCGGCAAAACTGATATCACGCAGCTCGTTATACCGGTCGGCGGCGGCGAGCACCGCCGCATCTGGTGTGCGGCTCGAGATATTGCCGGTGGCGATATTGCGAATATCGTTGATGAGAAGGTTGAGCTCTCCGGCCGGCAAATTTTGAGCCTCTGGCGAGAGACCGCTTACCAGGAGGCCTTCGATGATCTGAGGCTCGAAGACCAGCCAAAACCCAACAATCAACAACGCCGGCAAGCCGCACAGCAAAGCAATGTAAGCGCCGTAATAGCCGGGGAGCGAGTGCAATATGCGCCGGTCGCCGCCCGCCGTTTTCAGAACCCGCCGGCGGCCCATCTGATAGGCGACGGTTGTCAGCAACAGCAGGACGGCGATTAGAATAACGGAATTCATAGAAGTCTAACGGAAGCGGGAAGGGGCAAGATCGGCTGGCTGGGTGACCTGGGATAGAATCGCCGCGCCCGGATAAAGGGGTTTATCGGGCGCGGCCAATTCCAAGGCTTTACATGGATAGCATTTGCAGGGCCGTCGCCGACTCCATTACCGACTTACGGTCGGCGTCGGGAAGCGGGATCAACCCCTTATCGACGAGGTAACCGTCAGGCCCCCAGGCGTTTTCGCTGGTGAACTCCCCGACGAACTCTTTGATGCCGGGAATGACGCCCACATGCTGCTGCTTGACGTAGAAGTAGAGCGAGCGGGACACCGGATAATCGCCGGCGGCGATATTTTCGAACTCGGCCGGTACGCCGTCGATCATGGCGCCTTTGATCTTGTCGGCATTCTGATCGAGGAAGCTAAAGCCGAAAATACCAACCGCGTTCGGATTGCTCTCCAGCTTTTGAATAATCAAGTTGTCGTTCTCACCGGCTTCCACAAAGACACCGTCTTCGCGGATCGTGTGGCACGCTTTCTTGGCGAGGCCCAGATCTTTCGCTCCGGCAACGCCTTTGCAGCCGCCTTCCATGGCAATTTCAACGAACGCGTCGCGCGTGCCGCTGGTCGGCGGCGGGCCGAGCACTTCGATCTTCTGGTTCGGCAGTTTCGGGTCGATGTCGCTCCACATAGTGTAGGGGTTATCGACCAACTTGCCGTCGACCGGCACCTTGGCGGCCAAGGCGAGGAAGACCTGAGACAGGGTCAAGTCGAGATCGGACCCGGCTTTTGAGCGGCCAAGCACGATACCGTCGAAGCCGATCTTAACTTCAGTGATACCGATACCGTTCTCTCTGCACTTGTCGAATTCGGACTTCTTGATACGCCGCGATGCGTTCGTGATGTCGGGGTGTTGCTCTCCCACGCCGGAGCAGAACAGCTTCATACCGCCGCCCGAGCCGGTGCTTTCGACGACCGGCGTCTTGAACGAGCTCGATTTACCGAACTGTTCGGCGACGGTGGTGGAAAACGGGAACACCGTGGATGAACCGACGATGCGGATCTGGTCGCGCGCTTCCGCGGCACCGATCATCGCGACGGATAGGCCAACGGCCAATGAGAGGGTTTTTATATGCACGGGGCATCTCCAGATTGAGTCAGAGTTTGGGTCCAGAAAAATCAATTCCCACAAGCGTCCGACTAACCTCAGCCGAGCCGCCCATGTGCAGCGGACCCTAGGGATGACGCGCGATGACAGTATTTCAGTTTTGTTTCAGTTCTGTGACAGCGTCCGCCGATTTTGAATAAGCGGAGGCGGTGTCTGGCTCCTCCGTCACGGCGGGCCGTAGCAACCAGCCCAGCACGGCAGCGGCCAGCACGGCACCGATAAATTGAGCGGCGATAAAGAAGGGCGCATCGGCGGGCGCGATGCCGCTAAAGGTGGCGGTGAAGGCGCGCGCTACGGTTACAGCCGGATTGGCGAAGGACGTCGAGGCGGTGAACCAGTACCCGGCGGCGATAAACAGCCCGACGGCGTAGGCGACGGCCTGAGGACGCCAGCGCATCGTAGCGAGGATCGTGGCAACGAGCCCAAAGGTTGCGACCACTTCGGAGAGCCATTGGGCCGGTCCGGTGCGGGCCTTGACGCCTAACTGTAGGATCGGTTCCTCGAACATGGCGTGGGCAAGCCACATTCCGCCGATGGCCGCTGCCACCTGGACGACGATATAGGCGGCAGCCAGGCCAATACCGATCTCGCGGCGTAAGAGGAATGTAAGGGTCACCGCAGGGTTGAAATGAGCACCCGACAGGTCGGCAAACATCAAGATGATGACAACGAGAATAGCGCCGGTGGCAATCGTATTGCCGAGCAACGCAAGAGCGACGTTTCCATCCGCCAGCCGTTCTCCCATAATGCCGGAGCCGACCACGGTGGCGAGCAGCATGGCCGTGCCAATCGCTTCTGCGGTCAGCCGCTGGCCGATACCGAACTGTGACAAGGTTCAGGCGTCCTCTTTGGCGGGCTCGTCTTTGGCTTGGCCGATCTTATCGAGCCGCTGTTGGAGAGTCAGCCGGTCGAGCGCTGCAATCGGCAGATTCACGAAAATATCGATACGGTTGGACAGCATCCGGTAGGTGTCGGCGAACGCGAGACGGCGTTCGGTCTCGCTACCCTCGGCCGCTGCGGGGTCAGGCACGCCCCAATGGGCCGTCGTCGGCTGACCGGGCCAAATGGGGCAAACTTCGCCTGCTGCGTTGTCACACACGGTGATAACGAAATCCAACGCCGGCGCGCCGTCTGCTGCAAATTCATCCCAGGACTTCGAGCGCAACCCGTCGACTGGATGATTGAGCTTGCGCAGCAAATCGGCAGCGAAGGGGTGAACCTTGCCCTTTGGATGACTGCCCGCGCTGAAGCTGCGGAATCGCGCACGACCGGCGCGGTCCAAAATCGACTCTGCAATGACGCTGCGCGCGGAGTTTCCCGTACACAGAAACAAGACGTTATAGGGATTTTGCTCTGACATGACGCTTATACCCAGCCGCTCGTATGCTGAACTGTCGCTATAGACCTCGAAGGGTGCGAACCTAGGGTCGATATGTTTCAGCTATGTGACAGGTCTGTCGTGCCGCCGGCTGTCCATTCGAACGGTCAAAAGAAAAGGCAGCGCCGAGGCGGCGCTGCCGAAGGTCGAGGTTGGGGTGGGAGGTTGGATTAGAACTTGAAAATGTTACTCAGGATGACGACCGAGCCGTCATTGCTCACTTCGGCGGCGGTGCCATTGATGTTGTCGGCTTCGACGAAGTTAACGGAGAGGGCAGTCGTCCAGCCTGGCGCGACGTTGTACTCACCGTCGACCGAGATAATGTCGACCGTTGTATCGCCACCACTGCCGACGGGCTGGCTTTTTTCGCTTTGAAAATAGCTGACGCTAACGCCCCAGGGGCCGCTCGTATAAGCGACGCCGGCATTCCAGTATTCACCGGAATCTTCGCCTAAAGCGATGTTAGCCTGGCTTTGACCTTTTTCCTGGAAGTCCACATAGCCAATTCCGAACGCGAATCCGCCATATTCGATGGTACCGCCAACGCTGATGGTTTCGAGATCCCCTTCGGTCTCAGCGCCAGTCGAGTCTTCGCTGTCGCCGATTTCGTATGTCGCGCTAAGGCCGATCTCAATACCATCGAAGTCGCGGACGAAGTTAGCGCCGAAACCCCACACTTTTTCGAAGTCACCGTCATTGTCGGTTTCCGAGAAGCTGGCGCCATTCGAACCGTCGTCGGGTGTGTGAGATACGCCGACCTGGAATCCCTCGATGCGTGGCGAGAAGTACGAAATCTTCGTGGCGTCGCTGGTTTCGTCGTTGCCGGTCGCGTCGATAGCGCCGCCGGAACCGAAGTTGAAGAAGTCGGCCACGTCGCCATCGGGGCCGGCGCGGCCCACGAGAACGCTGTCACCTTCAAGGTGCATACGGTCGGTAACGTCGTCCTGGTCGCCCATTTCGATCCGGCCGTAGTCGGAATCGATGAAGGCGAACGCCTCGTCCGAGTTGTTGGTATCGTCGGTGTTGGTTTGCAACTCTATCGTGACGCCGTACTTGAGGCCGTTGTCGGCGGTATTTTCGGCGCTGATTTTGATTTCGGCTTCGTCGCCTTTGAAGAAATAGCCGCGGCCAAATCCCGCCGATACATCTTGGTCAAGCCAGGCGGCGTTGAAGCGATATTCGCCGCTGAGGCTAACGGCCAGATTGTCACCGGACCCGACGGTGCCCGCTGCCGCCGGCATGGCAAACGCGACGGCTCCGGCCAGGATGGTAGTGCCCCGTAATACCCTCTTGTACATGTGCTTCTCTCCAGCTGAAAAATGCCGCCCACATGGGCGCGGCCGGAAAAGAAGGGTTCTCGCCGACCAGTCATTCAGGCTGGTTTTAGAAGCCGCGGGTTGCAGTTGCGTTGCACGGAGATGTCACAACGAAGACTCCGCGCCAGTTGCCATCGAGCGTTGCATTAAAGCAACATTCGCCGGCACGCTGAGAGGCACCCATCTAACATTGCGATGTGAGAGGCCGATTAACCTGCCGGGACTGTGTTGGAAACACCGCTGGCAGGAACGTCTATCTCGGCCATAGGCAGCGTGATCGAAAACACGCTGCCCTCGCCTTCAACGCTATCGATTTTCAAATCGCCGCGGTGCCGGTTGACGATATGTTTGACGATAGCCAGCCCGAGGCCGGTGCCGCCAAGCTCGCGCGAGCGCGCCGTGTCGATTCGATAAAACCGTTCGGTTAGACGCGCCAGATGTTCGCTGGCGATACCGTCGCTTTGGTCGATAACCGAAATGGTAATGGCGTCGGCTTGCGGACTCGCCTCGATCCGCACGGTTGTTCCTTCATGGGCGTATTTGATCGCGTTTTCGATGAGGTTTTGAAAGAGCTGAACCAACTCGTCTTGTGCGCCGGTGACCGGTCCCTGGATCGAATCGAGCTCGGTCTGGATGGAGATATCGCGCTGCCGCGCCTGTGGCGCCAGCAGATCGGCCACGGTGCCGATGACCGTCGTCAGGTCGACCGCATCTTCGGGCAGCGTATGTTCGTTCATTTCGATACGGGAGAGCGACAGCAGATCGTCGACCAATCGCGCCATGCGGCCCGATTGTGTCGCCATCAGACCGAGAAATCTGTCGTTGGCGTCATCGTCTTCTTTAGCGGGCCCCCGCAAAGTTTCGATGAACCCGATCAGCGACGCTAGCGGTGTGCGCAGCTCGTGACTGACGTTGGCGACGAAGTCGGCGCGCGACTGTTCGCTGCGGCGCCGGTCGGTCACGTCCCGCAGCAGCAGCAGGGCGACAGCATCGTCGTCGCTGGCCTCCTCACCCGCAATCGCTTCGACACGCGCCTCGAATGTTTGATCTACCCGGTCGGTAAACGTGAACTCAACGGCGCGGGTGGTCGCCCCGGCGAGAACCTCGCTTACGGCTTCAAGGGCTACAGGTTGCCTTAGCACCGCCGATAGGTCGCGGCCCCGTAAATCTTCTTCCGGCCGGCCTTCGGCCAACAGCGCACGTGCTGCGGCGTTGGCGTAGACCAAGCGCGATTGCCGGTCGAGCGTTACCAATGGATCGGGGATTGCGTCGAACAGGGTTGCGGCGGCGGCCAACCCGTCGTTCAGCGCTTTGCGGTCCCGGCTCCAGCTGCGCTCCAGCCGTTGGAACGCCGCCCCCAAATCGCCGATGGCGCCGCCCCCGGGGTCGGTCAGCGCTTCGCCCGCTCCCTCTCTTTGCAAGTTAGCGTCGCCGGAAGTTATCTCTTCGATGCGTTGCTGTAATTGACCGAGCCGCTGTACCGGCCGGATCGACACAACGGCGACCAGCAAAAGCAATACCGCCGCGGCGATGATGGCAGCCCCAATCGAAAGGGTGCTCAGTACGACCAGCGCTGCCAACACGAGAAGTCCCGGCGCGCCAAACATCAGCGTGGTTTTCAGAACATGTTTTGTGGGGGGCGCTGCCATAGGGGGTTCGGTGTTAGCTGGTTTGCGAGCATTCGCCGCCGGCGAATGCTCGCAAGCATAACATACTCGGGGCGGAGGAGCGGCAACGCTCCGCGCCGCCGACCCGCTAGCTGCTTCTACTGGGCTGCTGCTGCCTTGCCGGACCGCCGCCGCTTGCCACTTTGCTCGACCGATTGCAGGCGAATTGACTCGTGCGCGGCGAGCGCGGCGGCGCTCACCAGGTCGTTCACTGTGGAACGCATCTGGGCAATCTCGACGGGTTTCTCCAAGCCCATGAGTAGCGGACCGACAACCGTACCGATTTCCAGCGATTGCATAAGCCGCGAAACGATATGAGCCGAATGGAGCCCGGGCATCACCAGTACGTTGGCCGGTCCTGATAGCCGGCTGAAGGGGTAGAAACGCTCGCGCATTGCGGGGTCGAGCGCGGTGTCGGCGGTCATCTCGCCGTCATACTCGAAGTCGGCGTCGCCCGACTCGTCGAGCAGCCGCACGGCCTCGCGCGAACGTTCCGTATAGTCGACTGGGGGGTTGCCGAAATTGGAGTAGCTGAGAAACGCGACCCTCGGGTCGTGACCCATTTGGCGTGCTTTCGCCGCGCTTTGCCGGGCAATCTCGACCATGATTTCAGGGGTCGGCCGCTCATGAACGCTCGTATCGGCGACGAACAGCGTATGGTTCGACGTCGTGTGAATGGTCAGACCGAACACCTGTTGACCCGGCACCGGGTCGAAAACGCGGCAGACATCGCGGTAGCAGGTCGAGAAACGCCGCGTTAGGCCGGTGACCATGGCGTCGGCCGCACCATGGGCGACCATGCACGCGGCGAAAACGTTGCGATTCTGGTTCACCAAGCGCTGGCAGTCGCGAAACAGTGAGCCCTGCCGTTGCAAGCGCCCGTATAAGAACTCGATGTATTTTTCGCGATCTTCGGCCAACGACGCATTGTGAATTTCCAGATCGGCTGCCTCGGAAAGACTCAGTTCCTCGATGCGTCCGTGTACGACGTTTTCCCGGCCGATCAAAACCGGTGTGCCAAGCCCCGAATTCTTGAATGCGATGGCGGCACGGATCGCGCGCTCCGACTCGCCCTCGGCAAAAACGACCCGGCGCGGGTTCGCTCGAACGACCTCGAAGATTGCCTGGATCGATGCCGCTGTGGGGTCGAGGCGTTGCGCTAATTCGTTCTGGTAAGCCTCCATGATCGGGATCGGCCGGCGGGCGACGCCGCTATCCATCGCCGCCTGGGCGACGCGTGGCGGCACGAATTCGATGAGCCGCGGATCGAAGGGCACCGGAATAATGTACTCCGGCCCGTATTTGAGATTGGTATCGGCGTAGACCGCGTTGACCTCGTCGGGCACGTCGAGCCGCGCCAGTTCGGCCAAGGCCTGGGCGCAGGCGATTTTCATCTCGTCATTTACGGTACGCGCGCGCACATCCAACGCGCCGCGGAATATGTAGGGAAACCCGAGAACATTGTTGACCTGGTTGGGATAGTCCGACCGGCCTGTCGCGACGATAGCGTCGTCGCGCGCGGCTCTCACGTCTTCCGGTGTAATCTCCGGGTCGGGGTTGGCCATCGCGAAAATGATCGGTTGGCTGGCCATCGATTTGACCATCTTTTTGGTCACCGCGCCGGCAACCGATAGGCCGAAGAAGACATCGGCACCTTCCATCGCCTCCTCTAACGTCCGCGCCTCGGTATTGGCTGCGTGGGCGGATTTCCACTGGTTCATGCCTTCTTTGCGGCCCTGGTAGACGACGCCGCGGCTGTCGCACAGGATCGCATTGTCGTGCGGTAGGCCCATCGCCTTAATCAATTCAACGCAGGCGATCGAGGCAGACCCGGCGCCGTTGACCACCAGCTTGATGTCGCCGATGTCGCGGCCAGTCAGCTCGAGGGCGTTTATCAATCCGGCGAGCGAGACGATCGCGGTACCGTGCTGGTCGTCGTGAAATACCGGTATGTCCATCGTCTCGCGCAGGCGCTGTTCGATGATGAAGCATTCCGGCGCCTTGATATCCTCCAAGTTGATGCCGCCGAAGGTTGGGGTGAGGAAGCGCACACAGTTGACGAACTCGTCGACGTCTTCGGTCGCGACTTCGAGGTCGATGGCGTCGATATCGGCGAACTTTTTGAAGAGAACTGACTTGCCCTCCATCACCGGCTTGGAGGCTAGTGCCCCAATGTTTCCGAGGCCCAACACCGCGGTGCCGTTGGAGATGACGGCAACGAAGTTGCCGCGCGCCGTGTAGTCGTAGGCATTGTCAGCGTCGTCGTAGATTTCCATGCACGGCGCGGCGACGCCGGGCGAATAGGCGAGCGACAAGTCGCGCTGGGTGGTCAGGGGTTTCGTCGTTGCAACCGCGATCTTGCCGGGCTTGCCGGTTTTATGCATTTGCAACGCTTCGATATCGAGCTGGGTCAGCTCCCGTTTATCGGCCATGACGCCTGAGTTTCCTTCTGCACGCGTAACAGGGTTTTGTCAGCGTGACCGCGCCCAAGTGCGTCGTCAAGCATCGCTCGCGCGGCAAAGTGTCGGCAATTAGACGGACAACGGTACAAATATATGTGTCCATATTATCCGGACCCCCTTCGGTGTGAGCCGTGGAGTCGTATATGATGGCGGCAGCATGCCCGAAACCGCCACCGACACATCGCCGGCCAACACCGAGGTCGATCGGCCCGTTCCTGCAGCCACACCCTCGACCGCGGAGGCGGCTCGTATTCCGGCGGGCACGACGCCGATGTTCGCGCAATGGCATGAAGCAAAGGCCGCCTATCCCGACTGCCTGCTGTTTTTTCGCATGGGCGACTTCTACGAATTGTTTTTCGACGACGCGGTTGCGGCAGCTGAGGCGCTCGATATCGCGCTCACGAAGCGCGGCCATCAGGACGGCGTGCCGGTGCCAATGGCGGGTGTTCCGGTGCACGCGGCAGAACAATATCTCCCAAAGTTGATCAAAGCTGGCCATCGGGTTGCGGTGTGCGAGCAAGTCGAAGACCCTGCCGCAGCGAAGAAGCGCGGCAGCAAATCGATCGTTCGGCGCGAAGTGGTGCGGGTGGTCACGCCGGGCACGCTGAGCGAAGACGTTCTGCTCGATGCCCGCCAGCACAATTATTTGGCAGCGCTTGCGATTTCCGGTGGCGAATTGGGGCTCGCCTGGCTCGACATGTCGACCGGCGAGGTTTGGCTGCAGCCCTTGGGGGCGCGCGCGAGCGCAGCGCTCGCGCTGCCGGCGGCGTTGGCGCGGATCGCGCCGGGCGAGCTTTTGCTGCCCGAAGCTTTGGTCAAGGAACCCTCGCTGTTTGAAACCTGGGCGGAATTGAACAAGGTAATGACGCCACTGCCGGCGAGCCGGTTCGATTCGGCGAACGCGGAGCGGCGGCTCACGGATTACTACGGCGTCGCCACGCTGGAAGCGTTCGGCGCGCCTGGCCGGGCAGAGACCGCCGCCGCAGGAGCCCTGCTCGACTACCTCACATTGACGCAGGTCGACCGAATGCCGCGGCTGGCGCGGCCACAGCGGTTGCCCCCGCCCGGTGCTGCCGGCGGCGTCATGGAAATCGACCCCGCGACCCGGCGCAATCTTGAGCTCACGCAAACACTCGCTGGCGCACGCGCCGGCTCGCTTCTAGCCGTTGTTGATCGCACGGTTACTGGCGCCGGCGCGCGGTTGCTTGCCGAGCGTCTCACCGCACCGCTGACCGATGTCGGCGCGATCATAGATCGGCTCGATCTGGTTTCGGTTTTTGTCGATGAACCGGTGCTGCGCGACGATGTACGCACCTGCCTTCGCGAATGTCCGGACATCGAGCGCGCGCTATCGCGGCTCAGCC
Organism: Alphaproteobacteria bacterium; assembly: GCA_965267185.1. GTDB lineage: Bacteria > Pseudomonadota > Alphaproteobacteria > UBA6615 > UBA6615. Next base: position 3,142,632 of record OZ253937.1, read on the forward strand.
TCGGCCGCGGCGGCCCGCGCGACCTTGCCGCCGTTCGAGCTGGCTTGGCTGGTGCGGCGAACTTGGTGGGGCATCTGGCGAAACAGTTGGCCCTTGCGCCTGAGCCTCGCGAATTGGCGGTTCTGCGCGACGGGCTCGGCGTTCATGATGTCTTGGTCGATCGATTGAGCCGGGCCTTGGCCGATGCGCTGCCGCTGCAGGCGCGCGATGGCGGGTTCATCGCCCGCGGTTACGCCGACACTCTCGACGAACAGCGCCAGCTGCGCGACGAAAGCCGGCAAACGATTGCCGAACTGCAGAATCGTATCGCTGAAGCGACCGGCATCGCGGCGCTCAAGATCAAGCACAACAATGTTCTGGGCTATTTCATCGAGGTCACGGCGGTGCAGGCCGAGAAATTGATGGAGGGCGGCAAGGAGGCGCTCGCCGAACGGCATGGGCTGATTCACCGCCAGACCATGGCCAACGCGATGCGTTTCACCACTGTCGAGTTGTCCGACTTGGAGGATCGAATCTCCCGCGCCGGCGAGCGCGCGCTGGCGATCGAGCTTGAACTGTTCGACGATCTTGCCGGTGAAGTTCTGACCCGCGCCGAGGAAATCGCCAAGGCGGCGCGCGCCATGGCGGAACTCGATGTGGCAGCAGGTCTGGCGGATCTCGCGGTGACCGAGCGCTACTGCCGGCCTAACGTAGACGACGGCACGACGTTTCGTATCGTCGAGGGCCGCCATCCCGTGGTCGAGTCTGTTTTGGATCAGGGGGCTGGCTCGTTCGTCGCCAATGATTGCGATCTCTCCGGCGATGCCGAGCCCGATGGCGGCCGCTTGTGGCTGGTGACCGGCCCGAACATGGCCGGCAAGAGCACATTCTTGCGCCAGAATGCGTTAATCGCTCTGCTGGCGCAGACCGGCTCATTTGTGCCCGCCCGCGAGGCCCATATCGGCGTCGTCGACCGTTTGTTCAGCCGTGTCGGTGCCGCCGACGATCTGGCGCGGGGCCGCTCCACCTTTATGGTGGAGATGGTCGAGACGGCGGCCATTCTCAATCAGGCGAGCACGCGCAGCCTCGTAATCCTCGACGAAATTGGCCGCGGCACCGCAACTTTCGATGGCTTGTCGATCGCCTGGGCGACGATCGAGCATCTGCATGAGGAAAACCGCTGCCGCACCTTGTTCGCAACTCATTTCCACGAGCTGACGAGCCTCGCGGCGCGGCTCGAGCAGCTGGTGTGCCGCACCATGCGGGTCAAGGAATGGCAGGGTGACGTTGTGTTCATGCACGAGGTGGTGTCGGGAACTGCTGATCGCTCGTACGGTATTCACGTGGCGCGCCTTGCCGGATTGCCGTCGGCGGTTCTGGGCCGCGCTGAAGAAGTGTTGGCGTTGCTCGAACAAGGCGATCAGGGTAACGCCCTGAGCCGCTTGGCCGATGACCTGCCATTGTTCCACGCTGCGGCGTTGAGCGCACGAGAGGACGAGGTGGCCGAGACCGCCGATCCGGTGCGGCGAATGCTGGCCGAAACCAATCCGGATGAGCTTACACCGCGCGCCGCGCTCGACCTGCTGTACCATCTCAAGGTGGCGCTGGATGGGTAGGTTTCTCCTCCGCCTGCTCCACTTCGCCGGGTTTGGCGCGGCCGAGCAAGTCATGCGCCACCGCAATTTCCGAATTTATATGATTGGGCATATTCCCAATGTTATCGGCATTTGGGTGGTCCGGGTTGCGATCGGTTGGCTGGGTGGGAGTTGACCGGCTCGACGTTTTGGGTGGGCGTGCTCGTGGCTGCAGACACGATGCCCTCGTTGGTGCTCGGTCCGTTCGGTGGCGCTATGGCCGACCGGTTGGACCGGCTTAAAATCGCCACCGCGACCCAGATATCGCTCACCGTGATCGCCACGCTTCTAACCGTGCTCACCATTTCGGACTTGGTGACCATATGGATACTGTTCGCGCTGGCGTTCGGTCGCGGGGTTACGGCGGCGTTTTGGCAGCCGGTGCGCTTGGCGATGACGCCTAACCTCGTGCCGCGCGAAGAGATTCCCACCGCGATCGCTTTGAATTCGAGCACCTTTCATGCGGCCCAGTTCGTTGGCCCGGCGGTGGCTGCCGGCCTGTTGAAGCTGGGCGGGCCGAGCTTGGCATTTGCCTTCGCTGCGGCCGTCGCCGCGATCATGGTGGGGACTCTACTCGTGATCGAGATGCCGTCGGCGACGGTTCGCCGCGACCGGTCCAGCGTTTACGCTGACCTGGTGGTCGGTCTGCGCTATGGGCTTACCCATGCCGGCATTGCACCGATCCTGCTGCTCCTGCTCGTGCTGGGCGTTGCGATCCGGCCCCTCGCCGAACTCTTACCGGGGTTCGCTGACTTGGTGTTCGGCTTGGGCAGCGATGGCTTTTCGCTGATGGTCTCGTCGGTTGGGCTCGGCGCGATGTCCGGCGCCATCTGGATGGTTCGGCAAGGCAACCGCGCCGCCATCACGACGATCGCGTTGCGCTCGGGTGTCGCTGCTGGTGCGGCAGCGTTGTTGTTTGCGCTCACTAGCTGGCTGCCCTTGGCGATGGTCTGTTTGGTTGTTCTGGGGTTCAGCATGACCACCACAGGCGTTGCTATGCAGCAGCTCGTGCAGCTGGCGGTGCCCGATGAGCTGCGCGGACGGGTCTTGAGCCTGTTTGGCATCCTTTTTCGGGCCGGGCCTGGCGTTGGCGCCCTGGTCATGGGCTGGATCGCGGATGCGGTTGGCCTGGCCTGGCCGGTTGCCATCGGGGCGGCCGTTGGCCTGCTGGCTTACATCGTGGCGAACAGCCGCCGTGAGCGCCTGCAGGACGCTTTGGAAGAGACGAGCCGGCCTACAGCCAGTCCGGCTGCGGCTACCGGTGCTAAACCAGAAGCGGTTTCGGCCGAACGGGCGGCCGAGTAAGGATCGCCAGAAGATAAACCCCGGCTGGTGTGGTAGAAAATATACCACTACCCCTTATCTTATTGGGTCATGGCTGAGCCGAAGCGCAAGCGCGAGATTATCGATCGCGGCCGTCTCACCGAGGAGATCGCAACTCTTCGGGCGGCGGCGCACGGCGATTCTGACCGCCGCAAGGAAGTTCTGGAGAGGCTGCGGCAGGCTTTAGAGGACGGCCAAACCGAGGTCCGCAGCCGCTTCGAGGCGGGGAAGACAAGCGGCACCCAGGCGGCGGGCGATCTAACTTATCTGTTCGATCAGCTTATCCGGATCATTCACGATATCGCAGTGGAGGAATATCCATCGGCCAATCCCACGAGCGCCGACCATCTCGCAATCGCCGCGGTAGGGGGATACGGACGTGGCGAGCTGGCACCGTTTTCCGATATCGATCTACTGTTTTTGTTTCCCTACAAGCAAACCCCGCGGGGCGAGCAGGTGGTCGAATACATCCTCTACTTGCTCTGGGATCTCGGCATCAAGGTCGGTCACTCGACCCGCTCGACCGACGACTGTGTGCGCCTCGCCAAGCAGGATCTCACGATCCGTACGGCGCTGCTTGAAGCACGCTTTTTGTGGGGCGACCAGGCGTTGTTTCTGGAGCTCCGCAAGGCTTTCCAGGACCGGGTCGTGGCCGGCACGGCGCTCGAGTTCGTCGACGGTAAACTGGCGGAACGCGACGCGCGGCACAAAAAATTGGGCGACAGCCGTTATCTTGTCGAACCCAATGTCAAAGACGGCAAGGGCGGCCTGCGCGATCTGCAAACGCTGTTTTGGATCGCTAAATATACCTATCAGGTCGACAAGGTGAGCGAGCTTGTTGCTCTCGACGTTCTGTCCAATGCCGAGGCGCGCAACTTTGCCAAGGACCATAATTTTCTATGGAGCGTCCGCTTCCACCTTCACTACTTGGCGGGCCGTGCCGAAGAACGGCTGACCTTCGATTTGCAGACGCGTTTGGCCGAACGCATGAACTACACCAACCGCGCCAGTGCGAGCGGGGTCGAGCGGTTCATGAAGCACTACTATCTGGTGGCGAAGGATGTCGGCGATTTGACGCGAATTTTCTGCGCGTCCATCGAGGCTGAAAATATACGGCGGCCTTTGATTAAGCTCCCGCGCTTTGGCCGGCCGCGCGACTTGATGGGTTTCACGATCGACCGGGACCGGTTGACCGTGAGCGACGACGGTATGTTCGCCCGCGATCCGGTGGCAATGATACGCCTGTTCTACGTTGCTCAGCAGCAAGGCCTCGACATACATCCCCACGCGTTGCGGCTGGTCACGCAGAATCTGCGCAAGATCGGTAAGAAGGTGCGCAACGACCCCGAAGCGAACCGGTTGTTTTTGGAAATCGTGACATCGCCAGACGAACCGGAGATCGCGCTGACGCGCATGAACGAAGCTGGCGTCTTCGGGCGCTTCCTGCCCGATTTTGGCCGGGTTGTCGGCCAGACCCAACACGACATGTACCATGTGTATACGGTCGACGAGCACACCATTAAGGCGATTGGATTGCTGGCGTCGATTGAGCGGGGCGAGCAGCGCCGCGAGCATCCGGTAAGCAGTGAACTGCTGCCGACGATTGAGTCACGGCGCACGCTCTACGTCGCCGTTTTATTGCACGACATCGCCAAAGGACGCGGTGGCGACCATTCAGAACTTGGCGCCGATGTGGCGCGCGAAGTGTGTCCGCGGCTGGGCTTGAACGACGAAGAGACCGAAACGGTCGAGTGGCTGGTTCGCCACCATCTGGCGTTGAGCAATGTCGCGCAAAAACGCGATCTTTCGGACAGCAAAACCATCAGCGATTTCGCCGAGCTTGTGCAGTCGCTGGCGCGCTTGCGGCTGCTGTTGTGCCTGACGGTCGTCGATATGCGCGCGACCGGACCGAACGTTTGGAACAATTGGAAAGCTGAGCTGCTGCGCGAACTTTACCATGCGACCGAGAACGTTCTGTCGGGTGGGCAGTTGACCCAGGCGCACAACACCCGCGTTGAAGCCGCGAAGGAGGCGTTGAAAGAGCGCCTTAGCGATTGGTCGGAAGCCGATATCGAGGCGCAATTGGGCCGTGGCTATCCGGGCTACTGGCTGACGTTCGATCCTGAGACGCTCGAGCGCCACGCCCGCATGATGCGTGCAGCAGAGGCCGAGGCCCAGCCGCTTACCGTCGAGACCCGCGTGGTTCGCGAGCTCGATGTCACCGAAGTGACCCTCTACACGCAAGACCATCCCGGCCTTTTTTCACGTATCGCCGGCGCCTTCTCCGCGGTCAGTGCGAACATCGTCGACGCTAAGGTTTTCACCACGCCGGAGGGCATGGCGCTGGACGTATTCTGGCTGCAAGACGTCAACGGACGAGCCTTCGACCAAGCTTCCGCACTGGCGCGCATGTCGGTTCAAATTGAACGTGCGCTCGCCGGAGAGATGGCGCGCGACGAAGCCCACGCGGAGCGCACGTTCGTGCCCGAACGAACCCGTGTCTTCACCGTCGCCCCCCGAGTGATTATCGACAATCAGGCCAGCGCCACTCACACGGTGATCGAGATCAACGGCCGCGACCGGCCGGGGTTCCTCTATTCGGTGACCCGTGCGTTGTATTCGCTCTCGCTACAAATCTCGTCCTCGAAAATCTCGACCTACGGGGAGCGTGCGGTCGATGTGTTCTATGTGAAAGACGGCTTTGGCATGAAGGTCACCCACAAGGACCGTCTGGAGAAAATCCGAAAGACCTTGCTCGACGCGATCGCCGACACCGACGACGATCAGGCCGAGCGCTCGGCGGCTGCGGAATAAACCGCTAAACAAGCGGGCGCTTCGCGCCTTTCCTTCGCCCTGTTTTCCGTTTAAGAGCGCGCCATGGCGCTGTTTCGATCGATTGCCACTGTTGGCGGCTGGACCATGGGCAGCCGGGTGCTCGGGTTTGTCCGCGATATTTTGATCGCCGGCCTGCTGGGCGCAGGCCAGGTTACCGATGCTTTTTTTGTGGCGCTGCAGCTGCCCAATATCTTTCGCCGCCTCTTTGCGGAGGGCGCGTTCAACGCAGCCTTTGTGCCGCTGTTTGCCGGCGAGCTGACGGAGTCGGGACGGGCGGCTGCCCGGGCGTTCGCGGAGCGTGTCTTCGGGGTGATGTTGAGCGTGCTGATCGTCTTCAGCCTGCTGGTCGAGATATTCATGCCTGAGGTCATGAGCGTGATTGCCGGTGGCTTTCTCGACGATCCGGTGAAGTTCCAGCTTGCCGTCGATTTCGCCCGCCTCACCTTCCCCTATCTGCTGTTTGTATCGTTGGCGGCGATGCTGAGCGGTATCCTGAATACGCTCGAGCGCTTCGTTGCCGCCGCCGCCGCGCCCATTCTATTGAATATCGTTCTGATTGGCGCGTTGGCCGGCGTGAGCTTTGGCTGGCTGCCGGATCCCGGCCTGGCCCTAAGCTGGGGCGTCTTGATCGCCGGGGTCGGGCAGTTTCTTTGGCTAGCTGCCGCCTGCGCGCGCGCCGGCCTATTGCCGGCGGTGCCCCGGCTGGTAATGGGCCCCAAGGTGCGCCGGCTCTTCGTGCTGATGGGACCCGGCCTTGTCGGGGCGGGCGTTTATCAGATCAATATTCTGATCGGTGTGCGCCTTGCTTCAGAACTGCCGGAAGGCTCGGTTTCGTTTCTCTATTTCGCCGACCGGGTGAACCAGCTGCCGCTCGGCGTGGTCGGCGCCGCAGTAGGCGTTGCCCTGTTGCCGCTGCTGTCGCGCCAGTTGAAAGAGGGCAACGACGAAGCCGCGCGCGAAAACCAGAACCGTGCGATCGAATTCGCCATGTTGCTCACCGTGCCCGCGGCGGCGGCGCTGCTCGTCTTGCCGGAGCCGATCGTTACCGTTCTGTTTGAGCGCGGCCAGTTCGGTAGCGACGATGCGCGGGCGACGGCGGCAGCGCTAACCGCTTACGCAACCGGCCTGCCCGCCTATGTGCTGATTAAGGCGTTGGCACCAGGCTTTTTTGCTCGCGAGGACACGTCGACCCCGGTCAAAGTCGCCGCAATTGCGGTGGTCGCCAATATTGCGGTCGCGCTGAGCCTGATGCCGTTGTTGGCGCATGTGGGGATTGCTCTTGCGGCGGCGGTTTCCGCCTGGGTCAATGCCGGAGCGCTCGCCATCCTGTTGTATCGGCGTGGCCTGTTGGTTCCCGATGGACGGCTCAAAAACCGCTTGCTGCTCATCGTGTTGTCGTCGTCGGCGATGGCGGTGGCGCTGTGGCTGGCAGTCCGTGGGTTGGCCCCGTGGCTTGTCGCTGGTTCCTTCCAAGGCATTGTGGCCCTCGCGCTGATCGTCGTTGTTGGCCTGGCCGTTTATGGCGTGCTGGCGCAACTTTTGGGCGTTATGCGCTGGGCCGAGATGCGCGCCCTTCTGCGCCGGGCCTAGAGTTGGAGTCAGCGCCGGGTTGACGGCGCGTCACGGCGCGGCGATAAGAGCGCGCCCCGTCCCGAGAGACGGGGTGGCGACAAGCCCCTCGGGCGTCCAAACCCCCTGGAGACGACTTTAATGAGCCGCATTTTCTCTGGCGTTCAGCCTACCGGCGACCTTCATCTCGGCAACTATCTCGGCGCGATCCGCAACTTCGTTCGCCTGCAGGACGATTTCGAGTGCCTCTACTGCGTCGTTGACCTGCACGCGATCACGGTCTGGCAAGACCCGGCGCAATTGGCGGCGCATACCCGCGAGGTGGCGGCGGCGTTCCTGGCGGCGGGCATCGACCCGAAACGCAGCATCATGTTCAACCAAAGCCGGGTGCCGGCCCATGCCGAGCTTGCCTGGATTTTCAACTGCGTGGCGCGGGTCGGCTGGCTCAACCGGATGACCCAGTTCAAAGAGAAAGCCGGCAAGCATCGCGAGAACGCGTCGGTCGGGCTCTATGTTTATCCAAATCTCATGGCCGCCGACATTCTGGCTTACAAGGCGACCCATGTGCCGGTCGGCGAAGACCAGAAGCAGCATTTGGAGCTGACGCGCGATATCGCGCTCAAATTCAACAACGATTTCGATGTCGAGTTCCTGCCCGTTGTCGAACCGCTCATTTTTGGTGAGGCGACCCGCGTGATGAGTTTGCGCGATGGCACGAAAAAGATGTCCAAGTCGGATCCGTCGGATTACTCGCGGATCAATCTGACCGACGGCCCTGACGCGATTGCGCAAAAAGTCCGTAAGGCCCGCACCGATGCCGACGCCTTGCCGGGCCCCGAGGTGCTCGCGCCCGACGGTAGCCATGTCGAGCCGGCGCATGAAAAAGCGCGCCCTGAGGCGTTTAACCTGCTGTCGATCCATGCGTCGCTGACCGAGCAATCGATGGCGCTCACCCTAGAGCAATTCGAGGGCGCGCAGTTCAGCGCGTTCAAGAGCGAGTTGGCCGACTTGGCGGTCGCCAAGCTCGGGCCGATCGGCGAGGAAATGCAGCGGCTGATGGCCGACCCAGGTCATGTCGACGCCATCATGCGCGACGGTGCTGCGCGGGCCAACGCGATCGCCGAGCCGGTGCTGCGGAACGTGCACGAAATCGTCGGGTTCTTAAACCCCTAGCCGGAGTCGACCGGCGCAAACACTTCTTGGGCTTCCGCGACGCCACGCAGTTTGTGCGCGCCCAGTGGCCGCAACCTATCGGGCGCGGCGGCCGCGACGCTGGCGGACGCGACGATGATCTCGCCGAGTTCTGCGCCAAGCTCCTCTAGACGCGCTGCATGGTTGACCGCCGGCCCGATGACCGTGAAGTCGAGCCGGTCCGGCGCGCCGATATTACCGTAATGGACCTCGCCCCGGTGCAGCGCCAAGCCATATTGGATTGGCGGCTTGCCCGCAGCCTGCCGTTCTTCGTTGCGGGCTTTCAGCTGGGTCTGTGCGGCAAGCGCGGCGCTGAGCGCTTTTGCGCAACTGGCGGCTTCGTCGCCTTCGTCCTCATTGAGGGCCCAGATTGCCAGCATGGCGTCGCCGATAAACTTCAATACCTCGCCGCCTGCGTTGGCGACGGCGCCGGCCATGATCTCGAAATAGTCGTTCAACAAGCCGAGCAACTCGTCGCGGGGCAGACTGTCAGTCAGCCCGGTAAAATTGCGCAAGTCGCAATACCAGATGAGAGCGTCGATGGTTTCGCCGCTCCCGCGTTTGATGGCACCCGATAGAACATGCTCGCCGGTGCGCCGGCCGACATAAGTGCGCAGCACCTGGCGCGCGATCCGGTGAGCGGACTCGGTTTCGACGATCGGCGCCATCATGGCGACGATTTCCTCGAGCGCCGCAATGTCGGCATCGTCGAACCCGGCCGGATCGTCGGTTTGAAAGGACATGGGGTTGCGGCTGCCGTCGGAAAAAACCAGCGGCAGCGAAAAATAATCGGTTATGCCCTCCTGTTTGAACTGCTTGAAGATCTCAAAGTCGAGGTCATCGTCGGGCACGTCGAGCCGCTGGCGAATCGGCACGCCGGTGATGCTGACCTGAGCCAGCGGATTCTCGTTAAACTCCGGTGATTCTGTATCTTTCCATGTCGCAGTGACACGCTCCACACCACCTCCGTGATGCCAGATATAGGCGGTGGCGGCGACCAGCGGATGAAGCGTGCGCACGCCGCAGAATGCGCGCACTATGGGGATCCCGGCCTCGGCGATCCGCAAACACAACCGGTCGCCAAATTCGCTCATATTGTGGACGGTTACGCGGCCGTCATTGAGCATCCATTGAATGACCGGTGCGGCTTTGCTCATGAGTTCAGGCGTATTCCGGCAGGGTGAATATCTCGTGCGGTTCGCGCACGCCGCGCAGCGCGTGAAACCCGAGCGACGTCACCGGCTCGGTGGATGCCTCAGCGACGGCTGCGGAGACGAGGACCGGACGATCCATGGTTCGGCACAGTTGTTCGATCCGCGCCGTGTGATTCACCGCAGGTCCGATCACCGTGAAGTCGAGCCGGTCCGGCGCACCGATATTACCGTACACAACCTCACCCATATGCAACGCGATACCGTAGCCGAGCGCCGGTAAGTTTTTATCCCGGCGTTCGCTATTGCGGTCTTCGAGGCTGCGCACGGCGTCTCGAGCCGCGCCGACCGCGGCTTCGGCTGCTCCCTTTGCGCTGCCATACTGGTCGATCGGGAAGATCGCCAGCACCGAATCGCCGATGAACTTAAGCACCTCGCCGCCTTGTGCTTCGATAGCGCCGACGACGCGTTCAAAATGATCGTTGAGGATACCGAGCAGCACCGGCGGGGCGAGCGCGTCCGACATCGACGTGAAGCCACGCAGATCGGAGATCCAGAGTACCGCCTCGATGGTCTCGTTGACGCCGCGGTAGATCGCGCCGTTCAACACCCGCTCGCCCGTTTTGTGGCCGATATAGGTGTCCATCAGATTGCGCGCGACTTCCCGTGTGGCCAGAATTTCGAGCACCAGAGAAAAGGTCGGCATGACAGCCTGAATGCGGTCGACCTGTGCATCGCTGAATCCCTCCGGCGCCTTGGTTGCCCACGAACATGCATAGGAGCGGCCGTCGCTGAACGGGATCGGCAAAATCAGGTAGTCGGTAATACCCTCCTCGTCGAGATCGACCAGAATGGGAAAGTCACGCGGGCAATCCGGATCGAGCAGTCGGCGGCGGATGCCGGGCGAACCTTCGAATATCGAGCGGACCGGGCTTTGTTGATAGGATTCGCGCGATTGCGTTTGATGATCGGCGGTGAACTGCGAGAGTTCCTCGACGCCATGGCGCCACATATAACCGGTCACCGCGATTTGCGGATGGAGCGTGCGCATGACAATGCTGACGCGATCCAGCGGCAGGTCGCAGGTAACGAACCGGTTGCACATTTCAGTAACGAGGCTAGGAATGCTGTCGACATACCGCCCGAAATTCTCAACCCAATCGAACACCTGACATTCCGCGCCGGTTATCGGTGGGCTTAGGTTTGCCGGTTCGCTGGTGTTTGAAATGGATGTCATGACTGAATGGCCCCCGACAAAACCCCCATGGTCCTGGGGATAGATTGTGTCCCTCGCCGCCACCACTTCGCTGGCGTGAGGGGTGGTTTAATATATTGATTTTACTGTATTTTTTCTTGTTCTTGCGAAACTATCGATAAATTCCATCCTACTTGATTTGTTTGGAAAATAGTCCAAATTGGGGCTAATAAAAGCGGCCAACCAAGTCGCGCCGCTCATCGACACTATATAATAAGTCCGAACGCGCTGCGGGAGATATCGAGCCTTGTTTATTCAAACCGAAGAGACGCCGAACCCGGCGACCCTAAAGTTCCTCCCTGGCCGCGACGTTATTGCGGCGGGCACGGCGGATTTTCCTAATCGCGATTCAGCGTCACGTTCGCCGCTCGCGACGCGTCTTTTTGATATTCCAGACGTCGCCGCGGTTTTTTTGGGTGCCGATTTCATCACCGTCACCAAGGCGCCGGATGTCGATTGGCAAGTCCTCAAGCCGGCGGTGCTGGGCGCCATTATGGAGCATTTCACATCAGGCGACCCTGTGATCCGCGAAGCCGCTGGGCCGGCACACGCCAGCGGCGACGGCGACAACGATGAAATCGTTTCGCAGATCGTGGAATTGCTCGATACGCGGGTTCGCCCGGCGGTTGCCATGGATGGCGGCGACATTGTGTTCCACGGATTCGAAGAAGGGGTCGTCTACCTGCATATGCAGGGCGCATGCGCCGGCTGCCCCAGTTCGACAGTGACGTTGAAGATGGGTATCGAGAACCTGTTACGCCATTACGTGCCGGAGGTTCAGGAAGTACAGGCTGTCCCGTAGGTAACGGGGGGTGTCGCAGCCGCCGGCGACTTTCCTAAATTTGAGACACTAGTGCGCCCCTGCCCGCACGTTGAAGACCGACAGGCAAGCTTAGCGAGAGCTGACATGGGGATACTAAGAGATTATCAGCGCGCAGCGCTGGCGTTTATCGCTATCAGTGTGGTCGCGCTTTATGGCGCTGCCTTCGCGTTTCCCTTTGAGCCGCGGCACGAAGCCACGGTCGAATGGATTGCCCTCCCCGACGTGGCGTCTGCTGCTGAAGAGCCGAAACTCGTGGTGCGCGAGACCGTTGCCGTGTCGGACGAGACACCCAAACTGCCCGGCTCCATCACGGTGGCCGAGCTGCATGACAAGTTTGGCCTTGTCTCTTTCGACTTGAACGCGGTCCGCGAGGGCGAGCAGCCGGTGCCGCGGATATTCGTCAATGAGTTGCCGCACGATTTTAAAGCCGTCGGCGATGTCGGCAAACTCAAGCAAACGTTCTTCAAATTGGTATTGCCGCTAGCGCTGAAGGTGAACGAGGAAATTCTCGCCGATCGCCACAAGTTGCTGCTGCTGAAAAAACAAAAGAAGGCGGGCCAGGTCCTTTCGAGCGAGCAGCAAGCATGGCTGGAAAAACTGGCCGCGCGATATGACACATCGCCCGACGACCTGCCCGAGCTGTTGCGTCGGGTTGATGTGGTGTCGCCTGCGCTGGCGTTAGCCCAATCGGCAGAGGAAAGCGGCTGGGGCCGGTCGCGGTTCGCGCTGGCCGGAAATGCCCTGTTCGGCCAACGGACGTGGACCGAGGGCCGAGGTATTGTACCGCGGCAGCGTGATGAAGATGGCCGGTTCGAGGTGCGTAAATTCCCCTCATTGCTCGAGAGTGTTCGTAGCTACGCCCGGAATTTGAACGGTCATCCAGCCTACGACGCGTTTCGCGAGCGCCGCGCCCAGATGCGGGCGCATGGCGACGAGCTTGATCCCTACGGTTTGATCGAAACGCTGACATCGTATTCGGAGCGCCGCGAAGAATATGTCGAAACCATCCAGAAAATTCTGCGGGTCGATAATCTAGAGGAACTCGAAGATACGGAACTCGAGGAACGGCCCGTCGAAACTTCGCAATTACCGGCCGAGTTCAGCCAGCGCTAACGCGCGAAAAACCTACGACTTCGGTACGTAATAGAGCATTCCGAGCCAGCGCCAGCGCCCGTCCGGATCCTGTGCTGTGCAATTGATGCGGGCGCGCCCGGCGGAAAAATTGCGGGCCAAGCGGACTTCGACACGGGGCCCGAGCCGCTGCATCTGCAATTTCCCTTGATCCCCGGAATAGCACGTCAGCCCCCGCAGCGCGCCGGCGTCCTCGGTCAGGGTGAAGCCGAATAGCGGTGGGTTTTGGGTCAATGTCGGGTCAAGCGGTGACAAATCGGTGTGCGGGACGGGAAGCGCATTTGCCACCAATTTGAACCGTTGCAGCGCGCCGAAATTTTCGTTCAGGGCGAAGCGGGGCATGTAGTAACGGTCGGAGGACGCGTGCAGTGCCCCCGAATGCTGCCCGAAGGCGTCGGTAAATCCGGCGTCCTTGACGAGTTGCTGGATACGAACGCTGGCTTCGCCGAAGGGATAAGCGAACAGGCTTGGCGCCGCGCCGAGTTCTTGCCCGAACCGCTCATTGGATATCCGAAGATCTTCCCTGTTCCGAGCCTCGCGGTTTGCCGGCATGTGCAGATGCGTTGCCGTCTGACTGCCGATGGTCACGCCATTGTCGCGCAAATCGCGAATTTGATCCCAGCTCATATAGTCGACAAATTTACGGTCGATTGCGTCGGTGGCGACAAAGAGCGTGAAGGGAAATCCGGCAGCGCGGAGGCGCGGCCAGGCTTCGGTATAGACGGACAAGTACGCGTCGTCGATGGTTATGCCAATCGTGCGATCGGGCAACGGCCGATCGGAACGGATCGCGGCGAGAATATCGGGGACCGGCAAGACCGTGTAGCCGCCCGACTGAAGCTCTTCGATATGAGCCTCGAATTGGTCGAGCCGAATATTGGTAGATGGATGGGCGCTCTCGCCAAACCGGTGATACATCAAGATGACCGCGGAATCCGCTGCCTGTGCGACCGGCAGAGCGCCAAATAGCGTCAGCAGAAAAATTGCGACCGCTGCAACACCGCTATGACCATTGAATTTTGTCACTCGAATATTGTCCCAAATTTGGGTCGGCGGGGCCAGATCGAACAGGCGCAATTTGAGATATCACCGTACTCCGGAGCGGAATTGCGTCGCAAGTAGCGGCGGCGTTTCGTCGCTCAACACTGCGCCATCATGGGTTTGGGCAACGCGCTGTCGCCGATAAGCGGATAGCGACGGTTGTCGAACAGCTGATAGTGCCACCACTCTTTGCTGTAAAAATCCCAGCCTGCTGTTGTCATTAAACCCAGCAATAGCGAGCGATTGCGTTGCGCCGTAACCGATACGCCGGCCGATCCATGATGAGACAAAGGTGTGAAGGCATCGAACGGTGTGCCCATGTCGAGCAGGTTGCCGCTATCGTCCAATAGGCTCACGTCCACTGCAGCGCCCCGGCTGTGGGGTGAGCCCCGGCGCGGGTCAGCGAGAAACTCGGGATCGGGCGTGTGGTTCCACAACACCCATTGAGCCTCGGCGGGCCGCAGAGCGTCGAATATGCGCAATCGAAAGCCGAGCCGGTGGGCCAATTCCACTGCCCGGCTAAGTTTCCCTGCCGCATCGGTGTTTAGGTAACAATGCGCAGCAGCGTAAATCGGTTGGCCGGTAAAATTCCGGTCTGTGGCGTAAAACAGATCGATTTCGACGCCATGTGATTGAGGTGTGATTTCGACGATTGACACAGTTTCGCGGTCGCTCCGGCTAGGCGTATGGTCGGGGCAATGGTAGATCGTGGCGTTGATTCGGCCCAAGAAACCGGGCTGATTGCGGCGTTGCCTCCTGGGATGACAATGACGGAACTCGCGCCAACCATACTGGCTCTCGATAGCGCCGCTGGCGCGTGCTCGGTGGCGCTGTTCGCCGATGGCCGGGTGCGGCGGCGCAAGTGGGCGGCGATGGGGCGTGGTCACGCCGAAGCGTTGATGCCGATGGTTGCTGGTGTAATGGACGGCGAAGACTACGCGAGCCTCGACGCGATTGCTGTGACGGTTGGGCCGGGCGCGTATACGGGATTGCGGATCGGCTTGGCGACGGCGCGGGGCCTGGGTTTGGCGGCGGACCGGCCGGTTATCGGCGTGAGTAGTTTCAAAGTGGTTGCCCGAGGCGCACGCCAGGCCAATGCGCCGATCCAGCCGATGCTGGTGGTGCTCGAAACGAAGCGGGCAGACCTGTACGTTCAGTCCTTCGATGTCGACTTAACGCCGTCCGGCGAACCCGCCTGCTTGGACCCGGCTACCGTTGCGGATGCATTTTTGCCGCTTGGGACGGAATCGGACCCCGTCGTTTTGGCCGGTGATGCAGTGCCCCGATTGCTCGCTGAATTGCCGGACGGCTTCCACGCTACCGCCGCGCCGGGGGACGGTTTGGCCGACGCAGCTTTCGTCGCGATCGAAGCGGCCGAAAACTTTCCGGCGAACGGTTTTGCCCAGGATGCACCGCCGCCGCGGCCCTTGTACCTGCGTCCGCCCGATGTGTCGTTGCCAGCGGCAGACCGGCACCGGTTACGCAATCGTTCTGTGCCGTGACAAAGACTGAGCTTTATAGGGTCGAGGCGGTGGCCAACACGCCGCCGATCGCAACGGCCCTCGCTGACTTACACGCCGTCTGTTTTGCCGCGTTACCCCAAGACGTATGGTCCGCCAGCGCGATCTCGACACTGCTGGGGACACCCGGAACGGTCGGGCTCGTCGCGTTGGATGCCAACGGTGAAGCTGTCGGCTTCGCTATTGGGCGCGCCATCGCCGACGAAGGCGAAGTGCTGACCCTATGCGTATCGCCCGCTGCGCGCCGCCGGGGTGTCGGAACGGCTCTGATGGGAGAGCTCAGAGAACGTTTGGCGCCGCGCAACCGCATTTTGCTCGAGGTGGCCACGACCAATCAGCCAGCGCGCCGTCTCTACGAAAGCCTGGGTTATCGCCAAGTGGGGCACCGTTCGGCCTACTATCGCCACGCGGGAAAGACTGTCGATGCGCTGGTTCTGGCAAGCAGTGAGGCCCGATAACGCAATACCGATTACTTATAAACCTATGAAATAAGTTGCTATGCGCGAGTATTTATAAAAAAACCGGCAACCCTGTTGAGAAAACGGAGCGGATAACATATATGAATTAGGAACTAATCGTTACGAGGCATCCTGAATGACTGATCAAATTAATTCTTCCGAATTACTAAAATTAACCGCAGATATTGTTGCCGCCCACGTTTCGAACAACACGTTGTCGGCAGCCGAATTGCCTCAGCTTATTTCGCAAGTGCACGCCAGTTTGTCGGATACGGGCAAAGCGGCAAATACCGAAGAACGGCCCGCCCCCGCGGTCCCGATCAAGAAATCTGTTATGCCGGATCATATTGTTTGCCTGGAAGACGGCAAGAAACTGAAGATGCTTAAACGGCATCTCAAAACGTCTTATGACTTAACGCCCGAGCAGTATCGCGAGCGTTGGGGGTTACCGGCGGACTATCCTATGGTTGCGCCCAATTACGCCAAACGGCGCAGTGCTTTGGCGAAGGAAATTGGACTCGGTAAGCGCGGGCGCGCCGGTAAGTAGTCTTCTCCAACCCGATCGGTGGGAAAATTTCGCCGAACGGTCGCCGATTCGAGGAAAGTGCACTATATTAACCTTAAGTATGCGCAGTTCATCAGGCAGTAACGCCGGGGGTTGAGAACTAAAAGCGCTGCCAATGGGGAGGGGCATGCAGTCGCGAATCGAGCGGATATGCGCCGATAAGGGGCTTAAAATGACCGACCAGCGCCGAACGATTGCGCAGGTCCTGTCAGAAAGTATCGACCACCCCGATGTCGATCTCGTTTATCAGCGGGCGACGGCTCTCGACCCGCGCATATCGATTGCGACCGTCTACCGGACCGTCCGGCTCTTCGAAGAAGCCAACATCCTGGAAAAACATGATTTCGGCGATGGCCGGGCGCGTTATGAAGAGGCGTCCGACGACCATCATGACCATCTCATCGACATAAAGACCGGTGAGGTCATCGAGTTCTACAACAGCGAAATCGAAGCGCTGAAGGAAAAGATCGCCAAGGAGCTCGGCTACGACTTAGTCGACCATCGGCTGGAACTCTACGCGACGCCGTTGAGTTCCGATGATAAGGACGCATCTTCGTGAGCCGCGCGCCCGGCGGCACGACGATCCACCGCATAAGCGTCATTTGACGACATGGCCGTTACAAACGAGCCTTCACCGGCGGTAGTATCCGATATTGACGCGGCCCTGAGCGCCCTGCAAAACGGCAGCCTCGGTTTGCGCTTGGCGAAGAGCGACGCGGATATCGATGCGGCGCAGGCCCTCCGCTATCGCGTATTCTATGACGAAATGGCGGCTCAGCCGTCAGAAGAAATGGCGCGCCGGAAACGGGATTTCGATTCGTTTGATGAAGTCTGCGACCATTTACTCGTAACCGACGATTCGATTGGAGAAGGTAGTGATGCAGTGGTCGCGACCTACCGGCTTCTGCGCGGTTCCGTGGCAACGGCACATGGCCGTTTTTACACCTCGGGCGAGTACGACATTTCGAACCTGTTTGGCTTTCCGGGTGAAATGCTCGAGCTTGGCCGCTCTTGCGTTGACGCGAGGGCCCGCAATCGGCCAACCATGCAATTGCTATGGGGCGGCATCGCTGCCTATGTGTTCCATCACGACATATCTTTGATGTTCGGATGCGCGAGCTTGCATGGCACCGATCCCGCTGCGTTGGCGTTGCCGCTCAGCTACCTCTACCATTTCCATCTAGCGCCGCCCGCCCTACGTACAAAGGCGTTGCCGGAGCTTTATGTGGATATGCAATTTTTGACGCCCGATGAAATCGACCCCAAGGCTGCGCTGGCGGCTCTGCCGCCGCTGGTGAAAGGCTATTTGCGGTTGGGCGGTTTTGTCGGCGATGGTGCCGTGGTCGACGAACAGTTCAACACAACCGACTTGTGTGTTGTGGTGAAGACCGATCTCGTGACCGATAAATACTACCGGCACTATGCCCGCACTTCTTCGGAAGCGGGCGTGGACCCGGCAGTCTCATCTGAATAAGGGCCGGCCCACTTAATGACCCAGGCGATCGTCCCCACGGTAAGCGGCTCCCAAACCACGGCCATCGTTCGGGCGTTTCTGTACGTGTCTCTGACCCTCGTCCTCATTCCGGTGCAGGCGGTGGCGGTGGTGCTGCGCCTGCCGCTCTCGAAGCGCTTGCCCATGTGGTACCACCGGGTCTGTTGCCGGATTTTTGGTATCCGGCTCGAAGTTTTCGGCCGCCGGTCGCGCGCGCGACCGACGCTGTTTGTCGCCAACCATACTTCTTATGTCGATATCGCGATCTACGGTGCGTTGATACCGGGCTCGTTCGTTGCCAAGGCAGAGGTGGCGAAGTGGCCGCTATTCGGCCTGTTGGCAAAGTTGCAGAACTCGGTGTTCGTCGACCGCCGGGTGCGCACGTCCCACTTGCAAGCGAGCGAGATCGGCCGCCGTCTCGATGCGCGCGACAGCATGATCTTGTTTCCTGAAGGCACCAGTGATGACGGCAACCGGGTATTCGCCTTCAAGACCGCCTTGTTTGCGGTGGCCGAGATGAAGTCGCGCGGTCACCCGCTAGTCGTGCAGCCGGTTTCGCTAACCTATTCGCGCCTTGATGGCGTTCCGATCGGGCGCCATCTGCGCCCGTTTTTCGCCTGGTACGGCGACATGGACCTGTTGCCCCATGCACGCCAACTCATCGGTCTGGGACGGCTTACGGTCACGGTCAGCTTCCATGACCCGGTCACGATCGAGGAGTTCGAGTCCCGCAAGGAATTAGCCGCTTACTGCTACGACACCATAGCCCGTGGGCATGCCGATGCGCTGGCGGGACGGTTGCAGCCGCAGGTCGGGGCCGCCGGCCGCTGGGATTGGATCCGCTGGCGCCGCCGGCCACGCCTGCGCGATTTGCGTGGACGCCGCCGAGCACCCGGAATCAGTCTGCGCCCGAAGCTTCGCCGCCGCCGTCGCCTTGACTCCGGCCGGTCGAAGGCTAAGGTGTGAATTCGATATGAATTACAGGCCTTTGGCTGCGAACTTGGCAAAACATTCTATTCGGTTTTACACCGTAACTTGGCGATCGGCTTAGCGCGCGTGGCCAAGAAACTCTTCATCAAGACCTATGGCTGCCAGATGAACGTCTACGACTCTGCCCGTATGGCAGATGTCTTGGCGCCGCTTGGCTATGCTGCGACCGAAACGCCGGACGACGCGGACATGGTCATACTGAATACGTGTCATATCCGTGAGAAGGCGAGCGAGAAGGTCTATTCGGAACTTGGCCGGCTGCGCCATCACAAGGAAATTCGAAACGAAGCGGGCAACGATATGGTGATCGCCGTTGCCGGATGCGTCGCCCAAGCGGAGGGTGAGGAAATTCTTCGCCGCGCGCCCTACGTAGATATCGTGCTCGGCCCGCAGACCTATCACCGGTTGCCGGAAATGGTAGCCCGGGCAACGCGTGCTTCCGGTGCGCGCGGGGTGCTCGATACGGAGTTTCCGGTATCGAACAAGTTCGATCACCTGCCGGGCGAAAGCGCGCCGCAGGGCATTTCGGCGTTCTTGTCGGTGCAGGAAGGCTGCGACAAATTCTGTACGTTCTGTGTCGTGCCCTACACGCGCGGCGCCGAATTCTCGCGGCCCGTCACCCAGGTTTTGGGCGAAGCGCGGCGGCTGGTCGCCCAAGGGACGCGTGAAATCACGCTGCTCGGCCAGAATGTGAATGCCTATCACGGTTTGGAAGAAAACGGCCGCGAATCGGGCCTCGCGAAGCTGATCGAGCAATTGTCTGAGATCGAAGGTTTGGCGCGGATTCGCTACACGACAAGCCATCCGCGCGACATGGATGACGCGCTGATCGCGGCCCATGGCGATCTCGACAAGCTCATGCCGTATCTCCACTTGCCGGTTCAGTCAGGTAGCGACCGGATATTGGCGGCGATGAACCGCCGCCACACGGCAGAATCGTACCGGAATACGATTGCGGCGCTGCGGCGGGCGCGGCCCGATATTGCTCTGAGCTCCGACTTTATCGTCGGGTTTCCAGGCGAGACCGATGCCGATTTCCAAGAAACCCTGGCGTTGGTGCGCGAAACAGCCTTTGCGCAGGCCTATTCATTCAAGTACAGCGTGCGGCCAGGCACGCCAGCGGGCAGCCTGGAGGACCAGGTGCCCGAACCAGTGAAGGACGAACGTCTAGCGGTGTTGCAGGAACTGCTGAATACCCAGCAGAACGCCTTTAACGCGGCGACGGTTGGGCAAACCATTCCCGTATTGTTTGAACGCCAGGGCCGGCATGCCGATCAGCTGGTGGGCCGCAGCCCCTATAACCAAGCGGTGCATGTGGCCGTTTCGGCAGACGCGCTGGGAAGCGTGGCGAACGTTAGAATTGATTCATGTTTGGCCCATAGTCTTGGCGGTGTGCTTACTGAACTAGAGGGGCCTGTGCATAGCGGACCCTCGGTAGCGGTAGCGGAAAGGGTAGGCGCTTGAGTTCCTCCGAGGCGGTCAGCGTGACGCCAGGTCAAATACAGTTCGACGACAACACCCTGTTGCCGGCGTTGTTTGGCCATCATGACGAACATCTGCTGCAGATCGAGCAGCTGCTCGATGTGAAGCTGCGCTATCGCGGCAATCACCTTGAAATATCGGGACCGACCACGTCGCGGGAAATTGCCGACCGGGCGATCGAGTCGCTTTATGCGCGCCTGAAAGACGGTCTCGAAGTTGCGCCAGGCGATGTACAGGCGGCCGTTCGCATGGCTGCCGGCAATGGCGACCTCGACGAGAGCTTGTCGTTGCGCACCCGCAAGCGCACGATCACCCCGCGATCGCCGATGCAGGCCGAATATGTACGGGCGCTCGATCAGTCGGACCTCGTCTTCGGTCTGGGGCCGGCGGGCACCGGCAAAACCTATCTCGCCGTGGCGGTGGCGGTGACCCATCTTCTACAGGGTAAGATCGACCGCATTATCCTGTCGCGTCCCGCCGTCGAGGCGGGCGAACGCCTCGGTTATTTGCCGGGCGATCTGCAGGAAAAAATCGATCCCTATCTCCGCCCGCTCTACGACGCCCTACACGACATGCTGCCAGGCGATCAAGTGACCCGGCGGCTGGCCAATGGCGAGATCGAAGTCGCACCCCTGGCGTTCATGCGCGGTCGTACCTTGAACCACGCCTTTGCGATTCTCGACGAGGCGCAAAATACCTCCGCTATGCAGATGAAGATGTTTTTGACGCGATTGGGCGAGGGGTCGCGAATGGTGGTGACCGGCGACATGAGCCAGATCGACCTGCCGCCGGGAACGCGTTCGGGTTTGGGCGATGCCCTGGAAGTGCTCGATGGTATTCCTGGTGTCAGCATGGTGAACTTCACCGACGCTGATGTTGTTCGCCATTCGCTGGTGACGCGGATCGTGCGGGCCTACGATGCCCGAGACCGCCGTAAGAAGGCAGCCGATACAGACCGGTGATCAGACCAACAACCCGCTTGCACGATATTATCGCAGTCGACATTGCTGTGGACGGCTGGCGTACTGAGCTTGCCGGTGAAGCGGCGGCGCAAACGATCGCAATGGAAACTGCCGAGGCGGCGCTCGCAGCTGCCGGGCCGCCGCATCCCGTCGAGATCGGTGTGCGGCTCACGGGCGATGATGAAGTGCGGGCTCTTAATAAGGAATACCGGGGGCGCGATAGCGCAACCAACGTGTTGTCGTTTGCACTCGCCCCCGACGCCGGCCCGGCTGAACTCGGACAGCAGCCAGAGGAAGCGCCAATGCTCTTAGGCGATGTTGTAACGGCCTATGAAACCTGCGCTCAAGAAGCGAAGGAGCAGACGAAACCGCTGGCCGATCACCTGCGCCATATGGTGGTGCACGGGGTTTTGCACTTGCTTGGTTACGATCACGAAACCGAAGACGACGCAGCGCGTATGGAGGGGTTGGAGCGCGAAATTTTGAAGCATTTGGGCGTACCCGATCCCTATGCCCGGGCGGCGGCGTAGCAACTGGGGGCAAACGATTAAATGGCGGATCTTCCCCGCAACGGAAAGTTAAGCGAACGCAGTGACGGGTCGGCCAACGGCTCGGCCTTGAAGTCTCTTGGCAACTGGTTTCGGGCGCTCGTTCCCGGCCGCAGCGACGAGGGCACGGTACGCGAAGTCATCGAAGAGCTGATCGAAGACGTCGAGGATGACGACTCTACCGAGATCGGCGCCGATGAAGGGGCGCTGATCGTCAATATCCTCAAGCTCCACGAGCTGACGGCTGAAGATGTAATGGTGCCGCGCGCCGCGATCATTGCGGCCGACATCGCCAGCAGCGTCGATGATCTGGTCGACATCATGTCAAAAGAGGCCCATTCACGCCTGCCGGTCTACCGCGAACAACTCGATGACGTTGTCGGCTACGTGCATATCAAGGACGTATTGGTGGCGGTACGCCGCACCCGACAAGTGGCGGTGAAGGACATCGTGCGCGATATCCTGTTTGCTGCACCTTCGATCCGTGTGTTGGACCTGCTGCTCGAAATGCGTGCCCGGCGAACGCATATGGCGATCGTTGTCGACGAATTCGGCGGCGTCGACGGGTTGGTGACGATTGAAGATTTGGTCGAGGAAATTGTCGGCGAAATCGAAGATGAGCACGACACCGAGGGCCCGATCCTCATCCGCCGACCCGATGGGAGTATTCTGGCCGACGCCCGCACCGAGATCGAAGAATTAGAGAAGCTCGTCGGTGAGTTTGCCACCGAGGAGGAACGGGAGGAAATCGATACGCTTGGCGGGGTGGTTTTCAAGTTGATCGACCGGGTGCCGCGCCGGCACGAAGTGATCGCGCATCCGTCGGGACTCGAGTTCGAGATTGTCGATGCCGATCCGCGCCGGGTGAAGCGCCTGTGTGTGCGCGATTCGCGCCCCTCCGGCGACGACTGACGAATTGTTTACCGAGGCGGCCGCACAGAACCGTTAAAGATCGGCCCCGATGTTTGCGAAGTTTTACAGCTACACACTGGGCCTAAGCCGCCAGCGCCGGACGGCGCTCGCCCTTTTACTCGGCGCCTTGTCCGCATTAGCGCTACCGCCGTGGCACATCGTGCCGCTAGTAATTCCTGCGTTCGCAGGGCTCTTGTGGTTGCTCGACGCAGCCGCTCTGTCATCTCGGCCGTTGCGCTCTGCAACGATGACGGCCTGGCTGTTTGGCGTGGGGCATTTTTTGGTGGGGGTCCACTGGATCGTCGAGCCCTTCCTTGTGGACGTCCAACGCCACGGTTGGCTTAGCCCCTTTGCACTTGCCGGTCTGGCCGGCGGGCTGGCGTTGTTTCCGGCCGCCGCCGGTTTGCTGACCGCCTTTCTGACACGGCGGTTTGCGCTCGCTGGTGTGGCGCGGGTACTGGCCTTTGCCGCCGTCTGGGTGTTCTTGGAATGGGTACGGAGCTGGCTGTTTACCGGGTTTCCCTGGAACCTCACCGGCTATGTTTGGGCGGCTACGCCCCCGTTTATGCAGGCGGCGGCCCTCGGCGGTATTTTCGGTGTTAGTCTGTTGACGATAATTGCGGCAGCGATGCCGGCGGCGCTGGCCAGCCGCGGTGCACGAGGTTGGATCGCCGTCGCGCTTTTCACCATCGTACTACCGGGCGCGGTCTGGGTGGCCGGGGTACAGCGCTTGGGGGCGGCGCCTGTCTATGATTCCGGCAGCGCGACGGCGATGGTGCCTGGTGTGCGGCTGCGGATCGTCCAGGCGAACATTCCACAGAGCCAGAAATGGCTGCCTCAGTTGCGGGCGAGCCATTTGCAGCGGCACGTCGCGCTTAGCCGGCAGTCCTCGCCGCAACCGCCGAGCCATGTGATCTGGCCGGAGACCGCGGTTCCATTCTTGTTGGCGAACGATGATGTCGCGCGTGAGGCGGCCGCCGTCGCGGTGCCGCCAGAAGGTTCCCTGATTACCGGATCGCCGCGCCGCACAGGTGATGTCAACAATGCACGCTTCTGGAACGCGGCACATGCTATTGCCGCCGACGGCCAAATCGTTGCGAGCTACGACAAGGCTCACCTGGTGCCGTTTGGCGAATACGTTCCCTTACGCGGAATCCTGCCGATCGATAAGCTGGTATCTGGCCAGGGCGATTTTTCAGCGGGTGCGGGACGTCTAAACTTAACGGTACCGGGTTTGCCGCCGGTCAGTCCGTTGATCTGTTACGAAGCTATTTTTCCGGGCGCCGCTGCGCGCCGCGATGAGCGGCCGGGCTGGCTCTTGAACCTGACCAACGATGCATGGTTCGGCACTTTCGCTGGCCCGCAACAGCACTTCGCGATCGCTGCGACGCGCGCGGTCGAAGAAGGCTTGCCGCTGGTGCGGGCCGCCAATACCGGTATCTCTGCCGTCGTCGATCCCTACGGCCGCACGGTTGCGATGCTCGGTATCGGCGTTGAGGGTATTTTAGACTCTGGCCTCCCTCAAGCGCTGGCAACGCCGACGCCCTATGCGCGTTGGGGCAACCTATTGCCTGCAGGAGCGCTCGTAATTGTTGTCCTGCTAGTCGCTGTTCTGAGAAACGGCGACCGGCGCAGTGCGCCCGTGCGAAGCGATTCTCCTTGACAGGTTAGCCACGGTTTCTGCAAAACCGGAGCGCACCACGAGCTGCCGCGCTGGGTCACTTGGCGACATCTTCGGGCCTGAACACCACCGCTTTGAATGCGAGTGTAACGACAACTGCGTAGCGCAAGCCATATCCAACAGGAGTATCCGACGTGTCCAGCAGCAACTACTTGTTTACCAGCGAATCGGTTTCGGAAGGCCACCCGGACAAGGTCTGCGACCGCATATCAGATGCCGTTGTCGACGCTTTTTTGACCGCAGATCCCCATAGCCGCGTGGCCGTGGAAACGCTGACCACAACCAACCGCGTTGTTATGGCCGGTGAAGTACGCGGCCCCCAGTCGGTCGACGCGGCACAAATGGAAAGTATCGCCCGCGCTGCCGTTCGCGACATCGGATATGAGCAAGAGGGCTTCCATTGGGAAAAGATGAACGTCGATTGTTTTGTCCATTCCCAGTCGTCTGATATCGCGATGGGTGTCGACGCCGCCGGCAACAAAGACGAGGGCGCCGGCGATCAGGGGTTGATGTTCGGTTATGCGTGCCGCGAAACCGATGCGCTCATGCCGGCGCCGATCTACTATTCGCACCAAATTCTCAAATCGCTGGCCGAGGCGCGCCATTCGGGTGCGGAACCCGGTCTCGGTCCCGACTCAAAAAGCCAAGTCACGCTGCGTTACGAAAACGGCAAGCCGGTCGGTGCAACCTCGGTCGTTGTTTCGACCCAGCACGCCGAAGACTTAGAACAGGATGATGTGCGCGAAATCGTGCGCCCTCACGTGTTGAACGTGCTGCCTGACGGCTGGATGTGCGAGGAGGATGAGTTCTACGTCAATCCGACCGGGCGCTTCGTCATCGGCGGACCGGATGGTGACGCCGGTCTGACTGGCCGTAAGATCATCGTCGATACCTATGGCGGTGCGGCGCCCCATGGCGGCGGCGCGTTTTCCGGCAAGGATCCTACCAAGGTGGATCGGTCGGCGGCCTATGCCACGCGGTACCTCGCGAAGAACGTCGTTGCGTCGGGTCTCGCGGACCGGTGCACCATTCAGGTGGCGTACGCCATCGGCGTCTCCCATCCGCTGTCGGTTTATGTCGACACCTACGGGACCGGCAAAGTCGACGAGGAGAAGCTGGCCGATACACTACGCGAGGTGATGGACCTTAGCCCCCGTGGTATCCGCGAGCATCTTGGTTTGAGCCGCCCGATCTACGCTCGGACCGCCGCCTACGGGCATTTTGGACGCGACCCGGAAGCCGATGGCGGATTTTCATGGGAGAAAACGGATCTTGCTGACGCGCTAAGTAGCGCGTTTTAGAGGCGCGGCGCTGGAGTAATCCGGCGCCGTGGAACCTGGTCAGTGAAGCTCTAGCTATGAGCGCGCGCGCGCCAGAAACCGACCCCCGTTTTCACGGCCGCCGCCGCGGCCGCCGCTTACGCAAGCACCGTGAAGAAATTCTCGACACTCTGCTGCCGAAGCTCGCGCTGCCGAGCCCCCTGCCCGATTCAGAAATTGATCTACCGGCGCTATTTCCGCGCCCGATGCGCAGCGTGTGGCTTGAGATCGGCTTCGGCAACGGCGAACATTTGATCTGGCAGGCGCAGCATCATGGCGATATTGGGTTTATTGGCGCCGAACCTTTTCTCAATGGGGTTGCGCGGCTGCTCTCTTATATCGACGATAGCGGCGTCGACAACATTCGTATCGTGCCAGACGATGTGCGACCCCTTCTGAGTAAGCTGCCGGCGGCATCGCTCGGCCGGGTCTTTATCCTGTTTCCGGACCCATGGCCGAAGACGCGGCATCATAAGCGGCGCCTGGTCAATAAGGAGACATTGGATCAATTGGCCGATGTTATGGCCGACGATGCCGAGCTGCGCTTGGCAACCGACGATGCCGACTATATGGCTTGGATGTTGCGGGTCGGGTTATCCCATCCGGCATTTGAGTGGTTGGCGCGGCGGCCCGACGATTGGCGCCACCGGCCGGATGACTGGCCGCCGACCCGCTATGAAGAAAAGAACCGGAGCGGCGGTCTGGGGGCGGTTTTCCTGCGATTTCGCCGCCGTGCGCGGGACTAGGAATATGGTTTTGCGCGCTTGCGTTTTTGGCGATCATCCCTATATTTACCCCATAAATCCCAGATACTTGGAAACAAGTGAATAAGGGGTGGCCCGGAAAGAACCGGCGCCGCCTTTTTTAATGCGATTTTCCTGGCGTACCGGCGGGAACGCGCACAAACGGGATTAGCG
Source organism: Alphaproteobacteria bacterium (assembly GCA_965267185.1). Classification (GTDB taxonomy): domain Bacteria; phylum Pseudomonadota; class Alphaproteobacteria; order UBA6615; family UBA6615. Next base: position 3,169,410 of record OZ253937.1, read on the forward strand.
GAGTTAGACGAGACACAACGACCTTATGAGCCTTGTTAGCGATACGGCGCAGACCGATACCGTTCTGGCGCTGATTGAACCGTCTTTGACCGACCTCGGTTATGAAGTCGTGCGCATCCGGTTGCAGGGCGACGGTCGGCCGGTCTTGCAGATCATGATCGACCGCGCCGATGGTGCCGACGTGACGGTCGAAGATTGCACGTTGGTGAGCCGAACGGCGTCCGCGCTGCTAGATGTCGCCGACCCGATTGCCGGCGCCTACGAACTTGAGGTGAGTTCACCGGGGTTGGACCGCCCGTTGACCCGGCCTAAGGATTTTCAAAGTTTCAGCGGAAACGAGGCCCGGATCGAGCTGAAGGCCGCTATAGATGGCCGCCGCCGTTTTCGTGGACGGCTCCTTGGGCTGGACGGCGACACGGTACGCATGGCGGTCCCGCTCGATGCCGACGAAACCGAATTCGCGTTGCCGCTCGACGCAATTGTGAAAGCGAAACTTATTCTAACAGACGAACTCCTCGCTGCCGCGCAGCGAGCAGAAACCAACCAGGGATAAAAGGCCATGGACGGAGGTCCCAGCAGGATCGAAATGTTGGCGGTTGCCGATGCGGTAGCACGCGACAAAGGTATCGAACGCGAAGAGGTTCTGGAGGCGATGGAGCAGGCTATTCAGAAAGCCGGGCGCTCGAAATACGGACCGGAGCACGATATTCGCGTATCGATTTCCCGCGACACCGGCCATATCTCGCTGGCGCGCTATCGCGAGGTGGTAGAGGAAGTCGAAGACGAGCATATGCAGCTGACGCTGGATCAGGCGCGCCTTGAGAAATCGGATGCGGAGATTGGCGAATTTCTGGTCGACGAACTGCCGCCGATCGATTTTGGCCGTATCGCGGCGCAGACTGCCAAGCAGGTGATCGTGCAGCGGGTTCGCGATGCCGAGCGTGAGCGCCAATACGAGGAATACAAGGATCGCGCCGAGGAAATCGTCAACGGTCTGGTGAAGCGGGTCGAGTATGGCAACGTGACGGTCGATCTGGGCCGCGGCGAAGCGATATTGCGGCGCGACGAAAGCCTGCCCCGGGAGAATTTCCGCACCGGCGACCGGGTGCGCGCTTATATTTACGATGTGAGGCGCGAGCCGCGTGGCCCGCAGATATTTCTGACCCGCACGCGGCCTGAGTTCATGAAATCCCTGTTCGCGCAGGAAGTGCCGGAAATTTACGATGGCATCATCGAAATCCGTGCCGCAGCCCGCGATCCGGGCAGCCGGGCGAAAATCGCCGTAATCTCGAATGACAGTTCGATCGATCCGGTGGGCGCGTGTGTCGGCATGCGCGGTAGCCGCGTTCAGGCGGTCGTTGGCGAACTGCAGGGTGAGAAGATCGATATCATTCCTTGGTCGCCCGATCCGGCGACGTTCGTCGTCAACGCCCTGGCGCCCGCCGAGGTGACCAAGGTCGTGCTCGACGAAGATGCGCACAAGATCGAAGTGGTGGTGCCCGACGAGCAATTGTCGCTGGCCATTGGCCGCCGGGGCCAGAACGTTCGTCTCGCCTCGATGTTGAGCGGGTGGGATATCGATATCCTGACAGAGGAAGAAGAGTCGCAACGTCGGCAGGAAGAATTCAACACGCGCAGCCAGATGTTCATCGAGGCGCTGGACGTCGAGGATGTCATTGCTCACCTACTGGTGACCGAAGGTTTCGCAACGGTTGAGGAAGTGGCGTTTGTGCCGTTGGACGACTTGTCGACGATCGAAGGTTTCGACGACGAAATTTCCGAAGAACTCCAGGCGCGCGCGCGAAACTGGCTAGAAGAGCGCGACGCCGCTCTCGATGTGGAGCGCAAGAAGCTGGGTGTCGAGGATGCGGTTGCCGGCGTGCCTGGCCTGTCTTTGGAACAGGTCGTTCTGTTGGGCCGCAAGGCGACCCGCACGGTCGAGGATATTGCGGGACTGACCCCGGACGAGCTGCGGTTCCTGCTGATGGAGATCGAGACCGAAGTCGACGTCGACGATTTGTGGGAGATGTCGGATAGCGATGTGAGCCGGCTCATAAGGCACAGCCCTCTCCAAGCGGAGGAGGCAAATGCCGTGATCATGGCCGCCCGGCAGATGATTTATGGCGACGATGTGCTCACGCCGGAGCCCGAACCGGAAGCCGAAGAAGCCGAGGGCGAGGAAGTCGAGGCTGTCGTTACGCCCGACCCGTCGAAAACCGAGGCGGAAGCGTTGTTCAACACGCCGTCCGGCGCCGGCGAGTGAGCAACGGGAGCGCGCGTGTATCAGATGCCGGTAGCCGAAGACAGCACCGAACGGCGGCGCCCGCGGAGTAGCGACGCCCCGCTGCGCCGATGCATCGTGTCCGGCGACACGTTGCCGCGCGAGAGGCTGATCCGTTTCGTCGTCGGGCCGGACGATATTGTTGTGCCCGACTTAGCCGAGCGGTTGCCGGGGCGCGGTTTGTGGTTAACCGGGCGCCGGGATATAGTAGCGCAAGCGTGTGCCACCAATGCGTTTCGCCGCGCCGCGCGTCGCACGGTGACACCGCTTATCGGTCCGAACGGTGAGACATTAGCGGCCCTGGTCGATGATCAGTTGGCGAAGCGATGCCTGGAGGTGCTGGGACTAGCGCGTCGGGCTGGCCAGGTGACCATTGGGTTCGACCAGGTGCGTGCAGCACTTAAAGCGATGACGTCCAGGATTGGCCAAAGCCGGAGCCCGGCTGTTCTGTTGACTGCACACGATGCCGCCGCGGATGGGCGTGATAAACTGACGATGCTGGCAAGCCGGGTGGCGGAAAGCGGTGCAGCGGTTGTTCAACTAGGGCTGTTCGATGCTAAAACGCTCGGCGGTGCTGTTGGGCGCGACCGGGTTGTTCACGCGCTGGTCGAAACGGATACGGTCGGTGAACGGCTCTACGCCGCGATGCGGCGGTTAGAGATTTATCGCGGCACTGAAGTGCCGGCGGATGTTGAGGGCGCTGAGTTACTGCCCTCAGATGGTTGATATGGATTGAAGCTATGGCGACGACGACTGAAAAAGAATCCGATAAGAAAAAGCCGCTGACCCTGTCACGCCCCGGCCGGTTGGAACTCAAGAAGACCGTCGAGGGTGGCCAGGTTAAGCAGAGCTTTAGCCATGGCCGATCGAAGACCGTTACGGTCGAGGTCAAGAAAAAGCGTACGTTCCGCCAGGACGCCGGCGGCGAAATGACCGAGGTCACGTCGCAGCCTGACCTGAAGGCCGAGCCTGAGGCGCCGCCGCAACCACAGCCGGAAGAAAAACCGGCTGTTGAGACACCGCCGGCGCGGACACTCACCGAGGCCGAGCAGGCGACGCGCGTGCGCGCTCTCGAAGACGCCCGCAAGGCAACCGAGGAAGCGCGCATTGAGGCCGAACGGCGCGCCGCTGAAGAAGCCGAAAGAGCGGCAGCGGAACCGGAGCCTGAGGCCGTCGAAGAGCCGGAGCCCGCCGAACCGGAGGCGCCCGCCAAAACCATCGAGGAGCTGCGGCGCGAAGAAGAAGAAGCGCGCCGGGCGGTCGAAGAGGAAGCTGCGCGCAGCGCCGAAGAAGTGGCGCAGCGCGCTACCGAGTCGGCGCGCCGCCGCGCGGATGCCGAAGCGGAAGCGAGCGAGGAAGCGCCCAGCCGGAGTCGCGGTAGAGGCGCCGGTCGTCAGGACACGCGAGGCGGTGGTGCAAAGCCTGGTGGCGAGCGGCGGCGCCGTAGCGGCAAACTCACGATTTCCGAAGCGCTCGACGAAGATGGCGGTGCGCGCCAACGGTCGGTTGCGGCATTCCGCCGCCGCCAGGAGCGCGAGCGGCAGCGCGTGCAACGCGAAGCCGGCGGCGCCCAACCTCAGCAAAAAATCGTTCGCGAAGTTCAGATTCCCGACACGATCACGGTCGGTGAGCTGGCGAGCCGCATGGCGGTGCGCGGCAACGAGGTGATTAAGTCGCTGATGAAAATGGACATCATGGCGACGATCAACCAGACGATCGATCAGGAAACGGCCCAGCTGGTCGCCGAAGAATTCGGCCATTCGGTCAAGCTCGTGTCTGCCGCCGATGTGGAAATCGGCTTGGGGGCGGCTGTTCAAGACGATGAGGGCGTCGGTCTGCCGCGAGCTCCGGTTGTCACGATCATGGGGCATGTCGACCACGGCAAAACTTCGCTGCTCGACGCGTTGCGCGAGACCGACGTGGTGAGCCGCGAAGCCGGTGGCATCACCCAGCATATCGGTGCTTATCAGGTGGAAATCGCGTCGGGTGAAAAAATCACCTTCCTCGATACGCCTGGCCACGCTGCTTTCACATCGATGCGTCAACGCGGTGCCAACGTTACCGATATCGTTATCCTCGTTGTTGCGGCCGATGATAGCGTTCAGCCGCAGACGGTGGAGGCGATCAATCACGCCCGCGCTGCTGAAGTGCCGATGATCGTTGCCATCAACAAGGTCGATCGGCCCGAAGCCGACCCGACGCGGATCAAGAATGAGCTGCTCAGCCATGAGGTCGTGCCGGAGGAAATGGGCGGCGAGGTGCAATGCATCGAAGTTTCCGCTACTGAAAAGACGGGCCTCGACACGCTGACGGAAGCCATTGCGCTGCAGGCGGAGATCCTTGAGCTCAAAGCCAACCCGGACCGCATGGCCTATGGCTCGATCGTCGAAGCCAAACTCGAGAAGGGGCGCGGCGCGGTCGCGACGGTTTTGGTGCAGGGCGGTACCTTGAGCATCGGCGATATCTTCGTTGCTGGCGCTGAGTGGGGCCGCGTCCGCGCGATCATCGACGACCGAGGAGAAAACATCGAGTCTGCCGGACCGTCCATGCCGGTCGAGGTGCTGGGCTTTAATGGCACGCCGCAGGCGGGCGACGACTTCGCCGTTGTCGAAAACGAGGCCCGCGCCCGCGAGATCGCCGAATATCGGGCCGATGTGTTGAAAGATCAGCGCGCGGCGGCCGGTGCGCGCGGCACTCTCGATGAAATGTTCCAGCAGATTACCGCCGGTGAAGCTTCGCTGGTGCCGATCGTGGTCAAGGGCGATGTGCAAGGATCGGTCGAGGCTATCGTCGGTGCGCTGGAGAAAATGGCGACCGACGAAGTCAAAGTGCAGGTGCTCCATTCGGGCGTCGGCGGAATCAACGAGTCGGATATTTCTCTGGCGGCCGCATCCGCCGGTATCGTCATCGGGTTCAACGTTCGCGCGATCCCGCAAGCCAGAGATCAGGCCAAGCGCGATGGCGTCGATATCCGCTACTACAACGTCATCTACAATGTGGTCGACGATGTGAAGGCGCTGCTCGAAGGCAAGCTGGCGCCGACATTGCAGGAAAACCACCTGGGCAACGCCGAAATTCGCGAAGTGTTCAGCGTGTCCAAAGTCGGCAAAGTCGCAGGCTGTATGATCACCTCAGGCACGGTAAAGCGCGGTGCCAAGGTGCGGTTGCTGCGCGATAGCGTTGTCATCTACGAGGGCGAACTGGCGCAGTTGAAGCGCTTCAAGGACGATGTTCGCGAGGTGCAAAACGGCTACGAATGCGGCATGGCGCTCGAAAACTACAACGATATTCAGGTCGGCGACGTGATCGAGTGTTACGAAGTCGAGGAAATTGCCCGTCAGCTCGAAGCAGGCTAGAGGCCGGCATTTACGAACGGGAATAAACCTGCCTGCCTGGGTGAGGCGCGCCGATTTCAGCTGCGCGGCGCCGGGCCGGCAAGCAAGTTAATGGCGAACGATTGATGAAAAAACGTGGCCATGTTGCGCGTGGCGGCAAGGCGCCCAGCCAGCGCCAATTGCGTGTCGGCGAAGAGATACGTCATGCGTTGGCGCAGATGGTGGCGCAGCTCGATTTCCGCGATCCCGATCTCGCCGGACAATCGATCACGGTGACCGAGGTTCGGGTGAGCCCCGATTTGCGGAATGCCACGGTTTTCGTGACCCCACTGGCGGGCGAGGCCGCCACGGTCGTGCCGGCGCTGCAGCGGGCGTCGGGCTATATGCGGGGGCAGTTGGCCAGTGCTGTACGGTTACGCCACACGCCGAATCTAACGTTCGAGCATGACAACAGTTTCGATCAAGCCGAGCGCATCGGCTCGATCTTGCAGAAGCCTGATGTCGAGCGCGATCTGGCCGATAGCGGAGATAGTGGTGGGACGTAGGGGGCGCAAAGGCCGGCCGATCAACGGCTGGATCAATGTTGACAAGCCGGTTGGCATCACCTCGGCGGCGTGTGTCAACAGTGTCCGCCGGGCGGTCGACGCCGCGAAGCTGGGGCATGCAGGAACCCTCGACCCGGCGGCGAGCGGCGTTCTCCCGATCGCCTTGGGGGAAGCCACCAAAACCATGCCGTTCGTCGTGGATACCCGCAAACAGTATGTCTTTACAGTGAATTGGGGCGAGGCGCGCGACACCGACGACGATCAGGGCCGGGTCGTCGAAACCGCCGAGCGACGCCCGACCGAGGCCGAAATCAAGGCTGCGCTGCCGAAGTTCGTGGGGGAAATCAGCCAGATCCCGCCGGCCTATTCGGCAATTAAGGTCGATGGCGCCCGCGCTTATACCCTGGCGCGCGCCGGCGCGGACGTGGCGCTGGCGCCGCGGCAGGTATCGATCTCATCCTTCGAGCTGCTGGAAATACCCGACGCCGACCATGCGCGGTTTGCTGTGGAGAGCGGCAAGGGGGCGTATATGCGCGCCTTGGCCCGCGACCTCGCCCTGGCGCTCGGGACATGCGGCCACCTGTCCAACCTGCGCCGGCGGGCGGTCGGGCCATTTGACGAGACGGCCGCAATTTCGCTGGCAAAATTGGAAGAACTTGGCCATAGTGCGGCCGCCTTCCCGACCCTACTACCGATCGAGACCGCGCTGGACGGCATCCCGGCCCTGGCCCTATCGGTAAAAGAAGCGGCGCAGTTGCGCCACGGGCAGGCGGTTCCGGTAATGCGGCCGCAGGACCGGAAGCAGATCGAGGCGGTGGGCGACGAGGGAATCGTCCTGGCCGTCGAAGCGGCAACGCCGGTGGCGTTGGCCCGTGTCGACGGGATCCAAATCCGCCCTGTTCGTGTGTTAAACCTTTGATGCCGGGAGTAGATGCTCATGTCGATTACCGCTGAGCGCAAGGCGGAGCTTATTAAGGAGTTCCGGACGAACGATAGCGACACCGGCTCGCCGGAAGTTCAAGTTGCTGTTCTGACCGAGCGCATTACGAATTTAACAGATCATCTGAAGGTCCATGCAAAGGACCATCATTCCCGCCGGGGCCTGCTATTGATGGTCGGCCAGCGGCGGCGGTTGCTTGATTACACGCGGCGCAAAAGCGAAGAGCGCTACAAGTCTTTGATCGAGCGCCTCGGCCTACGCCGCTAGCGAGGCTATTACAGCGTGACACTAGAGATAGCTCTAGGCACGACATTCCGATCTGGCTGCGTAATTCGGCGCTGCCGGTCGTACCCGCGCGGATCCGCCGCGCACACGCCACATCTGGAAAATTTAACCGGTGGTGTTTGATACCCCGCTTGGGCGCGGGGCCGTTGTTCGGGAAGGGCCCGGGCAACTGACGTACGTTGGGAAAGATATCTATGTTCGACGTAGTTTGTAAGGAAATAGAATGGGGCGGACGGCCGCTCGTATTGGAAACAGGCCGGCTCGCCCGGCAAGCCGACGGCGCCGTGTTGGTGACCTATGGCGAAACCTCTGCATTGTGCACCGCCGTTGGTGCAAAATCGCCTAAACCGGGGCTGGACTTTTTCCCGCTCACCGTAAATTACCAAGAAAAGACGTTCGCCGCCGGCAAGATTCCAGGCGGCTTTTTCAAACGCGAAGGGCGGCCGACCGAAAAAGAAACGCTGACCTCGCGGTTGATCGACCGGCCGATCCGGCCCTTGTTCCACCCAAGCTTCAAGTGCGAGACGCAGGTCATCACCACCGTGGTGTCGCACGACCTGGAAAACGATCCTGATATCGTGGCGCTGGTTGGTGCGTCGGCAGCCTTGACGCTCTCCGGTCTGCCCTTCATGGGACCGATAGCCGGGGCGCGGGTCGGCTATATCAACGGGGATTATGTGCTCAACCCGCAGGCCGACGAGATGAATATGTCGGAGCTCGACCTGGTCGTCGCCGGCACCCGCGAGGGCGTGCTGATGGTTGAATCGGAGGCTCACGAGCTGTCCGAAGAGGTCATGCTCGGCGCGGTGATGTTCGGACACCAAAGCTATCAGCCGGTGATCGACGCCATTATCGATTTGGCCGAGCAGGCGGCGAAGGAGCCGCGGCCCATCGAGGAGACGCCGCAAGAGGTGCTCGATTTGGCCGAGAAGGTACGCGGCTTGGGCGAAGACGGTTTGCGCGAAGCCTATAAAGAGACCGTGAAGCAGACCCGCCAGGAGAAAGTGTCGGCGGCCAAGCAGGCGGTACTGGATCAGCTGTCCGAAGAAGAGCAGGAAATCGCCGGCGGTCCTCTCAAGAGTTTGGAGAAGGATATCGTTCGCCGCGATATCCTCGATACCGGCCAACGCATCGACGGGCGCGACACCAAGACGGTCCGCCCGATCGATTGTCTGGTATCGATGTTGCCGCGTAGCCACGGGTCTGCCGTGTTTACCCGCGGCGAGACTCAGGCGTTGGCGGTTACCACGCTGGGCACCGGCCAGGACGAGCAGATCATCGATGCGCTGGAGGGCGAATACCGCGAGCATTTCATGCTCCACTACAACTTCCCGCCCTATTCGGTCGGTGAGGCCGGCCGCATGTTCGGGCCCGGCCGCCGCGAGATCGGTCACGGCAAGTTGGCGTGGCGGGCCATTCACCCGTTGCTGCCGTCGAAGGAAGATTTTCCCTACACGATCCGGGTGGTCTCCGAGGTCACCGAATCGAACGGGTCGTCCTCGATGGCGACGGTCTGCGGCAGCTCGCTGTCGATGATGGATGCCGGGGTGCCGCTCAAGGCGCCGGTTGCCGGTATCGCCATGGGCCTCATCAAGGAAGATGACGGCTATGCCGTGCTCTCCGATATCCTCGGTGACGAGGACCATCTGGGTGATATGGACTTCAAGGTGGCGGGCACCGAGACCGGCATCACGTCTTTGCAAATGGACATCAAGATCACGTCGATTACCGAGGAGATCATGCAGATCGCCCTCGGTCAGGCGCGCGATGGCCGGCTGCATATTCTCGGCGAGATGGCGAAAGCCCTGACCCAGTCGCGCGAGGAGCTGTCGCAGCATGCCCCGCGCATCACCACGATGAACGTGCCCACCGACAAGATCCGCGACGTCATCGGCACCGGCGGCAAGGTCATTCGCGAAATCTGCGAAGAGACTGGCTGCAAGATCGACATCGACGACGAGGGCCTGATCAAGATCGCATCGACCGACGGCGATGCCGCGGTTCGCGCGATGGAGTGGATCAAGGGCATCGTCGCCGAGCCGGAGGTCGGAGTTATTTACTCGGGCAAGGTGGTCAAGGTGATGGACTTCGGCGCCTTCGTGAACTTCCTCGGCGCCAAGGACGGTCTGGTCCACATCTCCGAGCTCAAGAACGAGCGGGTCGGTCAAGTGACCGACGTGGTCAATGAGGGCGACGAGGTGAAGGTCAAGGTCATCGGCCTCGACGACCGCGGCAAGGTAAAACTGTCGATGCGCGTGGTCGATCAGGAGACCGGCGAGGAGCTGGAGGATACGCGCCCGCCGCGCGAGCCTCGCGACCGCTCCGGCGACGGCGATGGTGACGATGGGGGGCGCCGCCCGCGTCGGCGCCGGCCGCGCCGCGACGCTGCGGAGTAGACGAACGGCGTTCGTTCAACCGATTGTTTTTAGGACCGACGGCCCCGGAGCGATCCGGGGCCGTTGTTATTTAACGGGAGTCAGATCACACATCATCAGCACCCGGGTGAGTGGCTCCGAATAGGCAGGGTCCCGGTGCATCTCGGCCTCTTCCTCCTCGAGTAACGCCCGGTAGGCGGCAGATACTTGCGCGCGCGGCATCTCGGTAAAACCCATCGAGGCATAAAACGGCCCGTTCCAAGGGAGTTCGCGGAATGTGGTGAGGGTCACCTGGCTGTGACCCGCGTCGCGCGCTCCGGCGAGAGCGGTTTCGACCAGCCGCCGTCCAACCCCGCGCCGTCCATGATCGGGGTGTACAGAAACCTCTTCGATGTGGGGCGTGATTCCGATCGAGCGCACAAAGCAGTAGCCGACTGGGCTGTCTGTTTCGTCGGCTGCGACCCACAGACGGCCGGCTTGGCGTGCCGCTTCGAGTTGTTCGGGTGTATCGACGGGCAGGCGGAGGGCGTTTTCGAGAATGCCGGCGAAATGTGCCGCATCGGCCGCCTGTTCGATTTTGGGGAGTGCGTGTATGTCATCCGCGCGCGCCGAGCGGATGGTGTAGGTCACGACGAGGGGGACCGGTTACTTGGCGGCGCCGCCATTTTCCGGCGGGGTCGGCATGCCGATGGCGTTGAAGCCGCAATCCACGTAGTGCACCTCGCCGGTGACCGCGCCCGACAGATCGGATAGCAGGTACAGGCCGGCGCCTCCGACATCGTCGAGCACCACGTTGCGGCGCAGCGGTGCCACGTCCCGATTGTAGTTGTACACCTGCCGGGCCGAGCCCACGGCGGAGCCCGCCAGGGTGCGCATCGGTCCGGCGGAAATGGCATTGACGCGAATGCCCTCGGGGCCCAAATCGGAGGCGAGATAACGCACCGACGCTTCGAGGGCCGCCTTGGCGACGCCCATAACGTTATAATTTGGCATCACCTGCTGGGCGCCGTGATAGCTCAGCGTCACCATGGCGCCGCCATTGTCCATCAGCTTGGCGGCATGCTGTGCCACCGCGGTGAAGGAGTAGCAGGAGATGTTCATGGTGTGCAGGAAATTGTCCTGGGTGGTATCGACGTAGCGCCCTTTCAATTCCTCTTTGTCGGAGTAAGCGATGGCGTGGACGACAAAGTCGAGGCCGCCCCAGGCATCCGAGACGGCGCCAAAGGCGCGGTCGAGACTGTCCATATCCGAGACGTCACACTCTACGAGTGCAGCCGCGTTTACCGATTCAGCAAGCGGCGCGACCCGCTTGGCAAACGAATCCGACTGATAGGTGAAGGCCAATTCGGCGCCCTGGGAAGCCGCGGCTCGTGCGATACCCCAGGCGATCGAATGGTCGTTGGCCACGCCCATGATAAGGCCCCGCTTACCCTGCATTAGGGTGCCGGTGGCGGGCAGAAGCGTAGCGCTGCCGCTTTGGGGCTTGCTGGCCGGCGTTACCGGCAGTGTGGGCGCGAGCTTGTCAGCCATCGTAGCGTTTGAATGCGAGAGTTGCGTTGGTGCCACCGAATCCGAAACTGTTCGAAATAACGCAGTTGAGACCGGCGTCGTCGATCCGCTCGGTGACGATTTCGGCATCGCCGGCTTCCGGATCCAATTCGTCGATATTGGCCGACGCAGCGACGAAGTCGTTATCGAGCATGAGCAGCGAGTAAATTGCCTCGTGGGCGCCCGTCGCCCCTTGGCTATGGCCGGTGAGCGATTTTGTCGAAGAAATGCGGGGCCGATGGGCGCCGAACACCTCGCCAATCGCTTTTATCTCGGTCATGTCACCGGCGGGGGTCGAGGTGCCGTGGGCGTTGATATAGTCGACCGCGGTATTGCCCAGACCTTGCGTCGCCATACGCATGCACCGCACGGCGCCCTCACCCGATGGCGCCACCATATCGACGCCGTCGGATGTGGCGCCGTAACCGGCTACTTCGGCGTAGATCTTGGCGCCGCGCGCCTTCGCGCGCTCCAGTTCCTCGAGCACCACAACACCGGCGCCGCCGGCGATGACGAAGCCGTCACGGTTGGCATCGAACGGGCGTGACGCCTTCTCCGGCGTGTCGTTGTATTTCGATGAAAGCGCCCCCATAGCGTCGAACAACACGGTAAGGGTCCAATCCAGTTCCTCGCCGCCGCCAGCGAACACGACGTCCTGCTTACCCCACTGGATCAGTTCGGCGCCGTTGCCGATGCAATGGGCGCTCGTCGAGCAGGCCGAGCTTATGGAGTAGCTCAAACCGCGCATGTGGAAGGCGGTGGATATGTTGGCCGAGTTGGTCGAGCACATCGATTTGGGAACCGCGTAGGGCCCCACCCGTTTGGCCCCTTTCTCCCGGGCCGTGTCGGCGGCGGCGACCAGTGCCGACGTCGAAGGACCGCCGGAGCCCATGACCAAGCCGGTCCGTTCGTCGGTAATCTCATCCTCGGTCAGCCCGGCGCTGGCGATCGCCTCGTTCATGGCGACGTAGTTATAAGCCGACCCGTCACCCATAAAGCGGCGCAGCTTGCGGTCGATATGCGAGTCGAGGTCGATGTCTGGTGCGCCGTGGATATGGCTGCGGAACCCGCGTTCGGCATAATCCTCGCAAAAAACGATGCCCGAACGGCCGTCGCGAAGGCTCGCCACGACCTCCTCGGTATTATTGCCGATGGGCGAGACGATTCCTAAGCCCGTGACGGCGACGCGACGCAGCTCGGCCATCAGGCGCTTGCCTCCTCGCCTTCGGGGAACAAGCCGACCCGTAAGTTGGTCGCTTCATAGACGCGCTCGCCATCGAGCTCGGCGTAGCCATCGGCAATCGCGAGCGTAAACGCGCGCTTGATTACTTTTCGTACATTGATGTGGTAGCGCAACAGCTTGCCGCCCGGTTTCACCTCGCCGGAGAACTTGACCTCGCCGACCGAAAGCGCGCGGCCGGGACCGGGGCGTTTCAGCCAACCGAGAAAAAAGCCCAGCATTTGCCACAACGCATCGAGCCCGAGGCAGCCGGGCATCACCGGGTCGCCCTCAAAATGGCATTTGTAGAACCACAAATCGTCGGTGACATCCATTTCCGCGATGATCTCGCCTTGGCCGTGCTCGCCGCCCTCGTCGCTGATTTTGACAATTCGGTCGAACATGAGCATGGGCGGCAGCGGTAACTTGGCATTACCGGGCCCGAACAGTTCACCATGAGCGCATTTGATCAGATCGTCGTAGGTGAAACTGGATTTGGAAATAATTTCGTCCATACTCGTCAGCTCGACACTAGGGTACCGGAGTGCGCCACGGGGCGATTTGCGGCGCACTGTAACGCAGAACGCCTATTGTCAAAACCAGACTTTCACACCTTCGATAGCGATTTCCTATCTGGCTCGCCGCGTGTTCGCCGCCAGCTTCGTGGTATTCTCACCCAAGAGCACGATTCTATGGAAAAATATGCATCATATTATAGTGTTAACCAATTGTTTCGAAAAATTCCTCTTTACATCGTTTGGTAATGGTACATATGTTCCGACATGGCAGAGACTTCATCCGGACGGCCGGAGCGGCCCTTCGCGGACGCGCTTCGGAGACTCAAAAAAGCTGAACTGAGACCGACGCGCCAGCGCTTAGCGTTGGGTAAAATGTTGTTCGACGGTGGCGACAGACATGTCACGGCCGAACACCTGCACGATGAAGCGACGCGTCAAGGCATACGTGTGTCACTGGCGACGGTCTACAACACGCTCAACCAATTCACCGCGGCGGGACTGTTGCGCGAAGTTGTCGTTGCGCCCGGTCGGTCCTATTTCGATACCAACATTTCCGATCATCATCATTTCTTCTATGAAGATGATGGGACGCTGGAAGATATCCCTGGCGATGCGATTACCTTGGCGACGTTGCCCGAACCACCGGCGGGCGCGGAGGTAAAGCGCGTTGATGTGGTCGTGCGGCTGCGGCGCGACGAAGCCGTTACCGGCTAACGCTTACTGAAAATAGAATCCTAAAATAAACATCGTACGATGCGGTTTAGAATTCATCTAAACTGTTGACAGCCGTATTGTGGTGCGCCATATTGCGCTCATAGCTAGGGGAGCTGCTGTGCGGCGTTTGCCACAGCGGGCTTGAGTTCAGAGTACTAGATCAGGAAAAGGAGAGTGCGATGTCGCTCAAAGGCAGCAAGACAGAAGGAAATTTGAAAGACGCATTCGCCGGCGAAAGTCAGGCCAACCGTCGCTACCTTTACTTCGCGCAGAAGGCCGACGTTGAAGGATATAACGACGTTGCCGCTGTTTTCCGGTCGACTGCCGAAGGCGAGACTGGACATGCACACGGCCATCTCGAATTTCTCGAAGAGGTCGGCGATCCGGCGACGGGCGAGCCGATCGGAACCACGTCGCAGAACTTGGGCGCGGCCATTGCCGGTGAGACGCACGAATACACCGACATGTACCCGGGTATGGCGCGGACGGCGCGCGAAGAAGGGTTCGAAGAGATTGCTGACTGGTTCGAGACCCTGGCCAAGGCTGAAAAAAGCCATGCCGGGCGGTTCCAGAAGGCGCTCGACGAGCTCGACTAGAGCCCGCCTAACAACAAATCGCGCGGGGATTCGGGCCGAGCTACACGTAGAGCCTGAACTCCGCAGCGGTTTGCCCGCACCGTTGTTACCGGTCTATTCGAGCTGTCGGGCGTAATCGTCGGCAGCAAACAGAGGAAGTGCGCCATGCCTACCAACGGCGACGACACCGGCCAAGCCGCTGCTCCTACGGAAGGCAGTCTCGAGGCGCCCACCCGTCACCCGATTCCTTGGCACGATCCCGATTTCTACGACGACGAGAAGTTGGACGCCGAGCTGCGCCGGGTTTTCGATATCTGTCACGGGTGCCGCCGCTGTTTCAATTTGTGTGACAGTTTCCCGCGGCTGTTCGATCTTATCGATGAGTCGGAATCGGGTGAACTCGATACCGTCGACAGCGCGGACTTCAAGCCGGTCGTCGACGCCTGCACGTTGTGCGACATGTGTTTCATGACCAAGTGCCCCTATGTGCCACCCCACGAGTTCGACCTTGATTTCCCTCATTTGATGCTGCGTTACCGCGCGGTCGAAAATCGCAAAAAGCAGGTTCCGTTCGCCCACCGGCAGCTCACCAAGACCGACCGAAATGGGCGCTTGGCGGGTAAAACCGCCGGTATCGCAAATTGGGCGTCGGACTTGGACAACAAGGTGACCCGGCCGGTGCTGGAAGCGGCCGCCGGTATCGACCGGCGGGCGGCGCTGCCAAAATTCTACGGCAAAACGTTTTCGGCGCGGTCGAAGTCGGGCGTGCCGGAGGTCAACACCGCGGCGCCCGCCTACGGGCGCAAAGCGGTGCTCTATGCAACATGTTTCGTCAATTACAACAATCCGCGAATGGGTGAGCTGACGCGCGAAGTGCTGGCGCGCAATGGCGTTGAAACCGAAGTGGTCTATCCCAGCTGTTGCGGCATGCCACAGTTGGAGCAAGGCGATCTCGAGAAGGTGGCCGGCAATGCGCGCAAGGTTGCCAGTGAAATGCGATCGTGGATCGATGACGGGTACGACATCATCGCGCTAACGCCCAGTTGCGCCCTGATGCTCAAGTTCGAATGGCCGCTTATCGTTCCCGATGACGAAGAGGTCCGCAAGCTCAGTGCCGCCACCCGCGATATTGCGGAATACATCGTCGACATCTCGCGCAAAGAAGGTTTGGTCGAGGGGCTGGGGGCCCTGCCCGGTGGCGTGGCATTGCATCTTGCCTGCCATTCGCGCGCGCAGAATATGGGACAAAAAGCGGCGGAACTCCTGCGTCTTATCCCCGATGGCGATCTTAAAGTGATCGAGCGCTGCTCGGGTCACGGTGGATCGTGGGGCATTTTCAAGGAGAACTTCGACACCGCCATCAAGGTGGGGCGCCCGGTAGCGCGCCAGGCTGCCGATCAGCCGTTCATCGCGTCCGAGTGCCCGCTGGCGGCCGATCATATCCTGCAAGGCGTCGAACTGCAGGCGGCGGCAAAGTCGGGTGATGGAGAGAGCGAGAGCCCGGCGGTTCCGGCCCGCACCTATCATCCGATGGAGTTATTCGCGATGGCCTACGGGCTGTCCGTCGAGGCCGACAGATGAACGTGAAACACGAAATCACCCGCGCCGATGTCATGGCAATGGACGACTATGCCAAGGTGCGCCGCGAACGGCGCACCGAAGCGGTTGCGCTTAAGCGCAACCGGCGCATGGAGGTCGGCCCGGTTGCGGTGTTCTACTTCGAGAACTACGCCACCATGTGGCATCAAGTTCACGAAATGCTGCATATCGAGCGTGGCGGCGAAGCCCAGATTGCCGATGAACTGGAAGCCTATAACCCGTTGATTCCAAAAGGCAGAGAGCTTGTTGCGACGGTCATGTTCGAGATCGACGATGAAGCGCGCCGGCGCACGTTTCTCGCCCGTCTGGGCGGCATCGAGGAAACTGCGTTTTTACGTTTCGGGGGCGAAACGATCCAAGGCGCACCTGAAGCCGATGTCGACCGCACGACTGCCGACGGTAAGGCGAGCGCCGTTCAGTTTATCCACTTTCCATTTTCCGATGCCCAGGTTGAAAAATTCCGCGCGTCCGGTGCCGAGGTGATCATCGGCTTTGATCATCCGCAGTACAGCCATATGGCGGTGATGCCGGAACCGGTACGCGCGGCGCTTTCAGAAGACTTCGACTAAGCGCGGGCGCCTAATTCTGGAATTCGTCTGGCAGCACGCCCCAGAGAGCACCCTGCGGCATCCAGCCGGTGATACGGTGAGATTCGACGGTAATGCGGCACCACCCTTCTTCGCAGCTATCCAAGCTGGCGATCACGCCAGGCTCCACGAACGCCGCGACGGGGGCCTCCTTGTTGGGTTTGCGGTAAATCCGGTCTTCGCCATCCGCGACCGAAACGGTGCGCTTGCCCGACAGCAGCGATTTGTGAACCCAGCCGGACGTACCGTCCTGCGCGCGCACCTGCCGCCAGGTTTCAAATTCGCCGACAATCTTGATCGGCAGATTGGCGCGGGTGAACACCCAGTCGATGGGGTATCGCACGCCGGGTCCGGTGCGCAGATTGACGGCATCGGCCCGCAGGCTAACGAAGCGCGGCAACGGCAGGCCCGTCTCCGATTGTGCGGCTACCGGGCCGCTGGAAAAGAGCAGCGCGATCGCAAGCCCGGTCAAAAACCGGTGGGATATTTTCATATAAAACAACTGCATAAGTGCCCACTCGCCGTATCAGGCCCCGTCCCTGTACAAAATCAGCCGTTAGCAGGTCAAGCGGTCTAATCGGCTGGCGGCGCGCGCGCCTTGCGTCGAGACACCGAACCCGGATAAATGGAGGGGCTTGGCGCTGAACGGCTTTTTGGGGCCGCACAATACAAAAGCGCCGGCGGATAACGGGGGGATATGGCAGCCACCAAACCATTGGTCATCGTGACGCGGAAGCTACCCGAGGCGACTGAAATGCGCCTCAAGGAGCTGTTCGACGCGCAACTAAACGATGCCGATACGCCGATGAGCGCCGACGAGCTCGCCGCTGCCGTTGCGACAGCCGATGTGTTGGTGCCGACGGTAACCGACCGCATAACCGCCGAGATAATCGCTGCGGCGGGCGAGCGGCTGAAGCTCATCGCCAACTATGGCAACGGCGTCGACAATATCGATCTCCGCTCCGCGCGCGAGAAAGGTATTACCGTCACCAATACGCCGGGCGTTCTGACCGAAGACACCGCCGACATGACCATGGCGCTGATCCTCGCCGTGCCCCGCCGGTTGTACGAAGGTGCCCAGGTGATCCGCTCCGGCGAATGGTCGGGCTGGTCGCCGACGTTTATGCCGGGGCATCGTATCTGGGGGAAGCGCCTGGGCATTATCGGCATGGGTCACATCGGCACCGCGGTGGCGCGCCGGGCCCGCGGATTCGGTTTGAAAATCCACTACCATAACCGCCGGCCGGTTCATCCCGACTTGGAGGCGGAACTCGAAGCGACCTACTGGGACTCTCTCGATCAGATGCTGGCGCGGGTCGATATCGTCTCCGTGAACTGCCCCCATACGCCGGCGACCTATCATCTCTTGTCGCGCCGCCGGCTTGGGCTGTTGCAGCCCCACAGCTACATCGTCAACACGTCGCGTGGCGAGGTGATCGACGAGCGCGCCCTGGGCGACCTCATCGCGGCGGGAAAGATCGCCGGCGCGGGCCTCGATGTGTTCGAGCACGAGCCCGCGGTCGACCCGCGGTTAACGGCCGCCGATAACGTTGTGCTGTTGCCCCATCTCGGTTCTGCCACCGTGGAGGGGCGGCATGAAATGGGCGAGAAAGTCGCCATCAACATAAAGGCCTTCGTTGATGGTCACACCCCGCCCGACCGGGTCCTGGAGGCGATGTACTAAAGCCCTGGCGCGATCTAACTGCAAACCAGCTTCCGTATATGCTCGAAGGTAGCCCTAGGCGATTTCAGTAATCGTCGGCCTGTCGCCACACAGCGCGCAGTTGGGATCGTGGGGGATCTTGATGGTGTGGAAGGCTGGTCCGAGTGAGTCGTAGATCAACATGCGGCCGGCCAGACTGTCGCCCAGGCCGAGCAGTTCCTTCAGCACTTCGGTCGCCTGCAGCGACCCCATAACGCCCGCCAGGGCCCCCAGAATGCCCGCTTCGTCGCAGCGGGGCACCAGGTCGTCGGGAGGCGGTTCGGCGAACAGGCAGCGATAACAGGCGGTCGGTGCGCCATCGTTGCGGCGGAAGGTGTAGAGTTGGCCTTCGAACCGTAGCATTGCCGCGCTGATCAGCGGTTTGTTCAACAAATAACACGCGTCGTTCAACAGGTACCGTGTGTCGAAATTGTCCGACCCGTCGACGACCAAGTCGTAGCCCGCGATGATATCGGCAGCGTTTTCAGCCGTGAGCCGGGTGTCGTAGGGAACGATGGCAATACCGGGGTTGATCGCGGCGACCGTATCGGCGGCGCTGGCGACTTTTTGGTCGCCCACCCGGTCGGTCATGTGGATGACTTGGCGCTGCAGATTGGTGAGGTCGACTTCGTCGTCGTCCACAACGCCGAGCGTGCCAACCCCGGCGGCGGCTAAGTACATCAACAACGGCGCGCCCAGGCCGCCAGCGCCGACGACCAGAACCTTCGATTGCAACAGCCTTTCCTGGCCCTCATCACCGACCTCGTCGAGGATCAAGTGGCGGGCGTAGCGGTGAAACTGTTCTTCCGAAAGTTCCATTGGATCGGCTTTAGAGCCCCTCGAACAAAGTGGTTGAGAGATAGCGCTCGGCAAACGATGGCAGCACGGTGACGATGAGCTTACCAGTCATTTCGGGACGCGCGCCTACCTCGAGCGCCGCCGCCAAGGCCGCTCCGGAAGAAATACCGCAGGGCAGGCCTTCGACCTGAGCGGCTTTGCGGGCCATCGCGATGGCGGTTTCGTTGGCAATCGGCAGGATTTCGTCGATCAGGCCGGTATCGAGAATATCCGGTATGAAACCGGCGCCGATGCCCTGGATCTTGTGGGGTCCCGGCGGGCCGCCCGACAGAACCGAGCTGTCCTCTGGCTCGACGGCGATCATCTTCACGTCGGGTTTGCGCGCTTTCAGGACCTCGCCGACGCCGGTCAGCGTACCGCCGGTGCCGACCCCGGCAACGACAGCGTCGACTTTACCATCCGTATCGGCCCAAATTTCTTCTGCCGAAGTTCGCCGATGGATTTCCGGATTGGCCGGGTTCTCGAACTGTTGCGGCATAAAGGCGTTTGGCGTGTCGGCGACGATCTGCTCGGCGCGCGCGATCGAGCCGTTGATACCGTCGGCGGCGGGTGTGAGCACCAGCTCCGCCCCCAACAGGAGCAGCATCTTACGGCGCTCGTGGGACATCGAATCGGGCATCACCAGGATACACCGGTAACCGCGCGCGGCGGCGACGAAGGCCAAGGCGATACCGGTATTGCCCGATGTTGGTTCGACGATGACGCTGCCGGGACCCACTTTGCCCTCGGCTTCGGCCGCCGAGATCATCGCCAGGCCGATACGGTCTTTGACCGAGGCTAGCGGGTTGAAAAACTCGAGCTTGGCAACGATGTCGGCATGGCAGCCTTCCGCTTCACTAAGCCGGCCGACCCGAACCAAGGGTGTCGCACCGATGGTGTCGACGATCGATTCGTAAATCCGGCCGCGGAACTCGGCCTGTCGGTCGGCCAACGATTCGGCTGTCGCCATGGGTCTCGTTTCCTTTGTTTTTCAACGCGCCAAGCGGCGCGAGGCCGTTCAGATCGTGTAGTCGAGGCGTTTTGCACCCTCGCTCTCGATCCCCGCTTCGCGCGCTTGGTTGCACAGATCCTGGATGGTAATGCCGTCCAGATGTTCCATGCACTGCTGCGAAATGTTTTCCCACATAGGCCCGACAACGGCTTCGCCCAGCGTCGAGGTATCGACCTCTTCGGTGGGATCGGCGCGGGTCTCCATGTCCAAAATGACGCGCACCACGTCGCCGACCGTAATTCGCCGCCGCTCACGCGCCAGCCGGTAGCCGCCGCGCGGCCCGCGAACGCCGCTCAAAACGCCGGCCCGGACCAAGTTCTGCAACACCTGCTCGAGATAGCGCCGCGGAATGCCCTGGCGCCGGGTGATTTCACGGCTTTGCACCGGCACGGCTCCGGCATTGTAGGCGATATCGAGAACGGCCTCGATGGCGAACAGTGTTTTGCGGGACAAGCGAAACATAAGCTGTCGTTTCCTGTCCGCTAACCGGAGGCCGATGCACCGGCGGTACCGGTGGAGCCGAAACCGCCCGTACCGCGCGCGCTGTCGGTCAACGCGTCGACTTCGTTCCATACCGCCTGGGTCACCGGGGCGACCACCATTTGGGCGATGCGCATGCCGCGGTCGACCGTAAACGGGGTATCGCCGTGATTGATCAGGATAACACCGACCTCGCCCCGGTAGTCGGCGTCGATGGTGCCCGGCGTGTTCACGACCGTTATGCCCTGTTTTAGCGCCAAGCCTGAGCGCGGGCGGACTTGCGCCTCGAACCCGTGCGGCAGCGCGATGGCGAGCCCGGTCGGCACTAGGGCACGTTCGCCGGGTGCAATAACCAGCGCGTCCTCGACGGCGGCCATCAGATCCATTCCGGCGGCAAGCGTCGATTCGTATGCGGGCAGCGCGAGATCGGCGCCGTGGGAAAGCCGGGTGACGTCGACCTGGACCTGAGCTGGTGCGATTTCAGCG
This sequence comes from Alphaproteobacteria bacterium, assembly GCA_965267185.1. Taxonomy (GTDB): domain Bacteria; phylum Pseudomonadota; class Alphaproteobacteria; order UBA6615; family UBA6615. The sequence continues at coordinate 3,190,448 of OZ253937.1, forward strand.
ATTGTCTCGCTCATGCCGCTGCCCCGAGAGCGGCCGCGACGCGGTCGGCCAGCCGGTCTGCGACGTCTTCCTTCGACATGCGCGGCCAATCCTCGACGCCATCGGCGCTAACAACGTGGATTGTGTTGTCGGCGCCGCCGAACGTTCCCGATTCCGGCGAAACGTCGTTTGCTAACAACCAGTCGCAGCCCTTACGCGAGCGTTTTGCTTGGGCATTAGCGACGACATTCTCGGTTTCAGCGGCGAAACCGATTACCAATCGGGGGCGCGTGTTGCCGGCGGTGCTGAGGGCGGCCAGTATGTCCGGGTTTTCCGCCATCGCCAGCGTCGGCACTTTGCCTTTGGTTTTTTTGACTTTTTCGCTGGCCGATTCAGCGACGCGCCAGTCGGCGACAGCGGCGGCGCACACCGCGACGTCGGCGGGCAGCGCCGACTGGCACGCCTCGAGCATCTGCTGAGCGGTTTCAATGCGTACCACGTCGACACCGGCGGGGTCCGGCAGGTTGGTCGGGCCCGATACCAGGGTCGTTTCGGCGCCCTGGCGCGCCAAAGCGGCGGCGATCGCGTGTCCCTGGCGTCCCGACGAGCGATTGGCGATATAGCGCACCGGATCAATCGGCTCATGGGTCGGGCCGCTGGTAACCAGCGCGCGGCGTCCGGTAAGCGGCGAACTATCGGCGAAATAGGCGGTAATTGCGGCCGCTATCTCATCGGGCTCGGCCAGCCGGCCCGGGCCGAATTCGCCGCAGGCCATGTCACCCTCGTTGGGGCCGACAATGCGAACGCCCCGTTTGGCCAGCTCGGCGAGATTCTGTTGTGTCGCGGGGTGTTCCCACATGCGCACATTCATGGCGGGCGCGACCATGACCGGTTTGTCGGTCGCCAATAGTGCCGTCGAGGCCAGATCGTCGGCCAATCCCTGCACCATCTTGGCCATAATATCGGCGCTCGCCGGTGCGACCACCACCAGGTCGGCTTCGCGCGACAGGCGGATATGCCCCATCTCCGCTTCGTCGGTGAGCGAGAACAAGTCGGTATACACCTTGTCTTCCGACAGCGCGGCGACTGACAGCGGGGTGACGAACTGTGCGCCGCCGCGGGTCAAAATGCACCGCACGGCCAAGCCGCTTTTACGCAAATTGCGGATCAGTTCGAGGCTCTTATACGCCGCGATACCGCCACTGATAATAAGGAGTACGCGTTTGCCGTAGAGCATTGCGACCGCCGTTTTCCAAAGGTTGTCCGTTAGTAGAACATCCTTTGCGTGGTTTAGTTCAGTTTTACGACTCTTCTATGTACTTAGATAGTCGTCTGAGGTCGCCAGAGCAAGTCACGTCGGCCCCACCCTAGGTTACTAGCAGCAGAATGGTTAATACCGCGATAGCCAGCCAGAGCGGCCATTGGGGCGTCTGTTTGGTCTCGCCGGCGAGGTCGATGCGTATATTACCGTCTGCGACGGCGCGGGCAGCGCGCTCGAGCTCCCCCACGGCATGGGGCAGGCGTTCGGCGGCGCGAATGGCGTCGGCGGCGAGCTCGGCTAGCCGGGCTTCCGGGCCCCTGTGTTCGGTCATCCATTCTTCGATAAGTGGTTGCGCCAGTTGCCACATATTGGCGTTGGGGGCTAATTGGCGCCCGACGCCTTCGGCCAGCAACATGGTTTTTTGCAGCAACAACAGCTGGGGCTGGGTTTCCATGTCGAACCGCTCGGTCACTTTAAACAGCTGTGCCAGCAGCCGTGCGATGGAGATTTCCGCCGACGGGCGGTCGAAGATCGGCTCCCCGATCGCCCGAACCGCCTGCTTGAAGGTTTCGCGGTCTTTGTCGGCCGGCACGTAGCCGGCGCGAAAATGAACGTCGGCAACGCGGTCATAGTCGCCGGTGACGAAGCCCAACAGCATGTCGGCCAAATAATACCGCGTGCGCCGGTCGATCCGCCCCACGATGCCGAAATCGACGACTGCGAGCGCGCCATCTTCTTGAACGAAGGCGTTTCCGGGGTGCATGTCGGCGTGGAAAAAACCGTCTCGAAACACTTGGCGGAAAAAATTCTCCGAGGCGCGCCGCACGACCGCTTCCAGATCGTGTCCGGCTTTGCGCAACGCGTCGACATCGTGGATCGGTATACCGTCGATCCGTTCGGTGGTGAGGACGCGGCGGCCGGTGCGTTCCCAGTCGACGGCGGGGACCACATAGTTGGGATCGTCGGCGAAATTCTCGCGGAGTTCGACCGCGGCGGCCGATTCCATGCGCAGATCCATCTCCCAGTGCACGGCAGCGGCGAATGTTTCGATCGCGGCGATAGGCTTGAGCCGGCGTAGCCGTGGCTGGGTGCGTTCGACGACGCCGGCAATCCAGCGAAACAGATCGAGATCGCGCTCGAACGCCTGCTCGATGCCGGGCCGCAATACCTTGACCGCGACGAGACGGCCCGCGGGCGACCCGCCGGCCTTTTCCACTTCCGCTATTTCGTGGGGCGTTGGCTTGGTCACGGCGAAATGAACCTGGGCGATCGATGCCGCTGCCACGGGTTCGTCCTCGAACGTTTCGAATAACTCGTCGATTGTGCCTTCGAGCTCGGCCTCGATAGCTTGGCGCGCTTCAGCAGACGAAAACGGCGGTAAGTCGTCCTGGAGGGTGGACAAGTCGTCGGCGATTGTCTCGCCGGCGAGATCCGGCCGCGTGCTTAGCATCTGCCCGAATTTGATGAAGCTTGGCCCGAGTTCTTGCAACGCAATGGCTAGCCGTTCGCCAGGGCGCAACGCGCGGACGCTGCGTTTAGTCTGGAATCCGGACAGGAGTCGGGCGGCCAGAACAAGCCCGCCGGTTGCGGGCACCCAGTCGAGCGGGAACAAGGCGTCGTGGCGCGCCAACGTGCGGGCGATCCCGACCATCCGCAGAACATTTCTCAGAGCGCGTAACATGGGGCGTCGTCAGATTAGAGGCGCCACGCCGAGTGGATGGCGGCGATCCCCCCGGATAGGTTCTGATGCGTTACCTGGTCGAAGTCGGCATCGCGCAACATGGCCGACAACTCCTCCTGCGGCGGGAATTTCCGAATACTTTCAGCGAGATAAACGTAAGCGTCGCGGTCGCGGGCCACTAGAGCGCCGATCTGCGGCAAGATGGAGAAGGAATACCGGTCATAAATTGGCGCCAGAAACGGCACGACAACGCGGCTGAACTCCAAGCACAAGAAATGGCCACCGGGTTTTAGCACCCGGCGGGCCTCCGCCAGTGCCTTGTCGATATGGGTCACGTTACGCAGACCGAACGCGATCGTGTAGGCATCGAAAGTGTTGTCGGCAAACGGCAATTGCTCGGCATTGCCGCATGCCAGATGGGGTGCCCCCTGTCCTGCCAACCGGCCTTGATCGATGGCGCGGTCGCGCCCGGCGGTCAGCATATTCGCGTTGATGTCGCAAATCGTGACATTGGCCTGGTCGTCGCAACGGGCGAGAATGCGGTGTGCGATGTCGCCCGTGCCGCCGGCGACATCGACGATGTCCATGCCGGGTTGCGGATTGAGACGGTCGACGAATGCCGACTTCCACAACCGATGAACGCCGCCGCTCATCAAATCGTTCATGAGGTCGTAGCGCTGCGCCACGGAATCGAATACCGAGCGTACGCGCGCGGTTTTTTCCGCTACCGGAACTTCGGAAAATCCGAAGTGAGTCGTCGGTTGATCGCTATTTCGACCAGGGTCATCCATGGGCGCGACCATATCGGAGACGGTCCCCCGGCGGCAAAAGAAAACCCGAGAAAAGTGGCAAATAGCCGCGCGCCGTAACCACGCATTGGAACACCACATGTTTGCGTGGACAGCTGCCCAACTATGCTATGCAGTGCAGAGACACGTTTACGGGATATCCGATGCCTGAGTTGCCCGAAGTCGAAACCACCCGCCAGGGCCTATTGGTCGCTCTTGAAGGGCAGGTTTTGCAAGCCGTTGAAGCGCGCGTACCGGCTTTGCGGTTCCCGCTTCCGCCGGGGTTGGCGCCGCAGCTTACGGGACGCACCGTAACCGGCATCGAGCGCCGGGCGAAATATCTCCTGGTGACGCTCGATGACGGCCAGGTTTTGCTGGTCCATCTGGGTATGAGCGGGCGGATGCGCGTGTTTTCGTCCGGTCACGACCGGCCGCCGCTGGAAAAGCACGATCATGTCGTGCTGCACACGGGCGATGGGTCGGAAGTCCGGTTTAATGATGCCCGCCGGTTCGGCGCAATAGATCTGATGACCGCCGACGATGTTGCCGGTCATCCGCTGTTGCGTAACTTGGGTCCCGAGCCGCTCGGCAACGCGTTCAACGGCCCTGCTTTGGCGGCAAATCTAAAAGACCGGAAAACACCGATCAAAGCGGCCCTGCTCGATCAGAAAACGGTGGCCGGGCTTGGCAATATCTACGTCTGCGAAGCGCTTTATCATGCCAACCTGTCGCCGCGGCGCAGTGCGCATACCGTGCAAGGCGCGCGCGCGGAAAGGCTTGCACGTGCGATTCAAGCGGTGTTGCGTGACGCAATCGCCGCTGGTGGTTCCAGCTTGCGCGATTTTCGTCATGCCGATGGCGAGCTCGGCTATTTTCAAAAACAGTTCGCCGTGTATGGACGTGAGCATGAACGCTGTCCGCGTTGCGCCGAGGCCGGCGAAGCAGCAGGCTGCATTCGCCGCATCGTGCAAAGCGGCCGGTCGACTTTCTATTGCTCTCGTTGGCAGCGTTGAGTAAACAGCAAACCGCTCATGCAATTGTACCTGACTAAAATTTTGCACCGCGCGGTCGCCATTTTCGGCTTAACGGCCCTGATTTCTACGTCCGTGCTAGCCGACGATCCCGACTATCTCTCTGCTGTCGCAGATCTGCCTTTGCCACCGGGAATGGTCGAGGACCTCGGGGCCGGCATCAGCTTCGACAAGCCGGAGGGCCGTATCGTCGAAGCACTGGCGCGCGGTGCGGTGACGAAAGCCGATGTGACGATATTTTACCGGGCGTCGCTGCCGGAGCTGGGGTGGCGAAAACTGACCGACGATGCGTCTGGCTCCAGCTGGCAGCGTGGCGATGAACGCCTAGACGTCGATATCGTCGATAACGGAAATCCGCTGATCGTGCGATTTTCCATCGCGCCCAATTAGACCTCACAAATAGCCATCGCTCCCTGAAGAGCGAGATATCGCAAGGAGGGCCGAGCCATGGCCTATGAGAATATCGAAGTTGAAACCCAAGGCCATGTCGGGATCGTGCGCCTCAACCGTCCCAAGGCGATGAACGCGCTTTGTGCGGCGTTGGTCGAGGAGCTTGGGTTGGCGCTCGACGATTTCGAAGCCGACGACAACATCGGATGTATCGTGTTGACCGGCTCCGATAAGGCGTTTGCCGCGGGCGCGGATATCAAGGAAATGGCCGAGAAGACCTCTATCGGCGCTTACATGGAAGACTTCATTACCGTCGGCTGGGAGCGCGTCACGGTTTGCCGCAAACCCGTTATCGCTGCGGTAGCCGGTTATGCTCTGGGCGGTGGATGCGAACTGGCGATGATGTGCGACTTCATCATTGCCGCCGACAACGCGAAGTTTGGCCAGCCCGAGATTACGTTGGGGACGATCCCGGGTGCGGGTGGCACCCAGCGGCTCCCGCGCTTTGTCGGCAAGGCCAAGGCCATGGAGATGATCCTGACGGGCCGCATGATGGATGCCGATGAAGCCGAACGGTCGGGTTTGGTGAGCCGGGTCGTGCCGCTTGGCGAGCTGGTGGAAGACGCCGTCAAAACGGCGGACACGATCGCCGGAATGTCGCGGCCGATTGCCTACATGGCAAAAGAGTCGGTCAACCGTGCTTTCGAGACGACCCTCTCCGAGGGCGTGCGGTTCGAGCGCCGGGTGTTCCATGCGACGTTTGCTTCCGACGACCAGAAAGAAGGGATGGCGGCATTCATCGAGAAGCGGCAACCCAATTTCAGTAACAGTTAGATATTGTTAGCCGGGGGTGGCCTTGACGGCGTGCCAAGGCGCAGCTATAAGCCGCGCCGCAGCGAACAGCTAACAGAAACAAGATTGCCATGGCCCATCACGCATCGGCGAAGCAGCGCATTCGGCGCAACGCCCGCCGCACTGAAATCAACCGGCGGCGCATTAGCCGCATTCGCACCTTCGTCAAAAAAGTCGAGGCGGCGATTGAAAGCGGCGACCGCGAAGCCGCGATGCTCGAGTTTCGCGCCGCCCAGCCGGAGTTGCATCGCGGTGTGAGCAAAGGTGTGCTCCAACGCAACACTGTGAACCGTCGACTGTCGCGGTTGTCGGCGCGCATCAAGGCCATGTCGTAACTGCTTAGTGAATTTAGATTTTGTCGTAAGCCGCGTCCGAACGACGCGGCTTTTTTATTGTCGCTGAAGCCACAGCGGCAATTTTTTTAACCATAATTGCGTCAGAGTTGTTGCGGGCCGACATCGTGGCATGTATGGTGGCCTTCGCTTTTCGGCCCAGAAATATAATAATAAAATAATATTCAAGGGTCGGACACTCGAGCTATTAATTGAGGGGACTAGTGGCGGCAAAGCTTAGAAAGAATAAGCAAGCCCGCCAGAGGGAAAGTCGTGCCTAAAGTAAGTAAAAACGGAAGAAATTGGAGTATATCCAAGTAATAATTGGGTGGTGAATTTAGGGGGTTCGGGTCCTGGCTCCCACCGAGTCTTCAATCGGTGGTTCGCCGACTTAAAGGTGGCAGCAGACCATTTGTCGGTCCTTCGCAGGTAGGGCTTTATGTTGGGAGAGTGTCAATTGAGTTGCAAGCAGCATTGTCTTGCGTGGTTCGGTTGTGCCGGGCTTGCCAAGTTGACGGCGCACGATGCGCGGACGAACGCTCTCTCTGAAATCTGGCGACAGTCTAAACGCACGACGGAGTGTATCGTCAAATGACAGAGCAGTGGGAGCATCCCGACACGACCTTGGTCGAGCAATGGACGCGTATTCGGGCGCGGTTGCGGGCTGACGTTGGCGATGCTGCATTTAACAGTTGGTTGAAGCCGCTGACTTTGGGCGAGATGCTGGGGGACCGTTTGCGTATTGCCGTGCCGACGCGGTTCATGCGCGACTGGATCGAACAAAATTACGGCGACCAGCTCGGCGAATATTGGCAGGAAGAGAACGCCGGGGTGTCGCAGGTTGAGATCATCGTTGAACCCACCCGCACGGTCGTGCAGGCGCCAGGCGGGCCGCCGCGCGCGCCGATCGGCCGCCGCGATGAGAGCGAACCTGCGGCGATGCCCGCCGAGGCAGCAGAGGCCGGTGAGGCGGACGCGGTGGTGCGGCCCACCGACGATGTTCGCGCGCTGCTTGATCAGCGATTCGTGTTCAAGAATTTCGTCGTCGGCCGAACCAACGAGCTTGCCCACGCCGCAGCGCGGCGTGTCGCAGAGTCCGACGGCGTGCCGTTTAATCCGTTGTTTTTGTTCGGCGGCGTCGGACTGGGCAAAACCCATCTCATGCACGCCATTGCCTGGCACATTATCGAACGCGATCCGTCACGCCGCGTGCTCTATATGTCGGCCGAGAAGTTCATGTATCAGTTCATCCGCGCGCTGCGGTTTCGCACGACGATGGACTTCAAAGAGCAGTTCCGCTCGGTCCATGTCTTGATGATCGACGACATCCAATTCATCTGCGGTAAGGAATCGACTCAGGAAGAGTTCTTCCACACCTTCAACGCGTTGGTCGATCAGAACCGGCAGATCGTTGTGTCCGCCGATAAGTCCCCGTCCGATTTGGACGATATGGAAGAACGTTTGCGCTCGCGCCTCGGCTGTGGATTGGTCGCCGATATCCATCCCACCGACTACGAGCTGCGGTTGGGTATCCTGCAAGACAAGGCCGAGCAGTTGGGCGCTCAGATGCCCGACAAAGTTTTGGAATTCTTAGCGCACAAGATCACATCGAATGTGCGCGAGTTGGAAGGCGCCCTCAATCGGATCGTTGCTCAGGCAACGCTGGTGGGCCGCCCGGTTACGCTGGAGACCACGCAGGATGTTTTGCGCGACCTGCTGCGCGCCAACGACCGGCGTGTCACTATCGAAGAGATTCAAAAAAGGGTCGCCGAACATTTCAATATACGGCTCGCCGACATGCACTCCGCGCGGCGCGCGCGCGCCGTTGCCCGGCCGCGTCAGGTGGCAATGTATTTGGCGAAGCAATTGACCGCTCGCTCGCTGCCCGAAATCGGCCGCAAGTTCGGCGGGCGCGATCATACGACGGTGATGCATGCGGTCCGCAAAGTCGAAGAGTTGCGGGCCACGGACAACAGTTTCAACGAGGATGTCGAGCTTCTGAAACGGATGCTCGAAATTTAGCTGCATACACCCCGCCGCCCTCCTCATAACTAGTTGAAATAAAACGGTTAATCCGGGTTCCCTTGGCTCGCTTTTTGGGCTAAATTGCGTGTCGAATCATTCGGATTCTGCTATACTTATTTGCCGTTTGAAATCGCGTGGTTGCGGCTCGTAGATACGGGTACATGCAACCCTTGATACTGGCCGTGATGATGTCGGCACACGGGCGTATGAGCGAATAATTACAATGGTTTAGTGGGTGGCGGCCAACGTATCGGGAGGCAATCCCGTTTCCATTCATGGATATATTGGCCGGTAAGGCGGCTGAAGCCGATAAGGAAATCGGCAGCCACGAGAGCTTGAGAGTGACGATGAAGCTGACGATCGAACGGTCTACCTTGTTGAAGGCTTTGGCCCATGTGCAAAGCGTTGTCGAGCGGCGCAACACGATACCGATATTGGCTAACGTTTTGCTCGATGCGAGCGACGGCACCCTGACGTTAACCGCCACCGATATGGACTTGGCGATCACCGAGAAAGTATCGGCCGATGTGAGCCAGGCCGGTGCCAGCACGGCGCCCGCGCACACATTCTACGACATCGTGCGCAAACTCCCCGATGGCGCCCAGGTTGAGGTGGAAACCGATGCGGCGGCGGGCCAATTGCTACTGCAAGCGGGCCGCTCGCGCTTTAGCCTAAGCACGCTACCGATCGAGGATTTTCCGGTGTTGAGCGGCGGCGATCTGCCGGTCTCTTTCTCGTTGCCGGCTGAGGAGCTCCGCGCGGTGATCGATCGCACCCGGTTTGCGATCTCGACCGAGGAAACGCGTTACTATTTGAACGGTATCTACCTTCATGCGGTGGAATCGAACGGTGTGCATTTTATGCGCGCTGTCGCCACGGATGGACACCGGCTGGCGCGGGTCGAGATTGCCTTGCCAGCGGGTGCGGAGACCATGCCGGGGGTTATTGCGCCACGTAAGGCGATTACGGAGGTGCGTAAGCTGATCGACGAGACCGCTAATCCGGTCGAAATCGGCTTGAGCGATACGCGCGTCCGTTTGGAGTTCGACGGTATCGTCCTCACCTCGAAGCTGATCGACGGTACATTTCCCGACTACGAACGCGTTATTCCCACCGAGAACGACAAGGTCATGGTCGTCGATAGCGGCGTGTTCGCTGCCGCCGTCGACCGGGTGTCGACAATCTCATCGGAAAAGAGCCGGTCGATTAAGCTGGCCGTCAATCCCGGATCGCTCACCCTGTCGGCGACCAGCACCGAGAATGGCAGCGCCACCGAAGAGCTTGAGGTCGGCTACACCGATGGCGGTCTGGAAATCGGTTTTAATTCCCGATACTTGCTCGACATCACCGCTCAAATCGAAGGCGATGAGGCGCAATTTATCCTGGCCGATCCGGCTTCGCCGACGATTGTGCGCGATACCGGTGACGATAGCGCGTTGTATGTCCTTATGCCGATGCGCGTGTGAGCGGCGCGGCGCTCAGACAAGTAAGCGAGACCCTGCAGGGAACGCCCTCGCTGGCGGCCGATGCGTTGTCGGCTAGCGCGGCGGTACGGCGTCTCGATCTTACAGATTTTCGCAACTACCGGTCGCTACGCCTTGAGATTGAGCCGGCGCCCGTGGTGCTGGCTGGCGCCAACGGCGCGGGCAAAACGAACTTATTGGAAGCGCTGTCGTTTCTGGCGCCGGGCAGAGGTTTGCGGCGCGCGGCGTTAAGCGAAATTGCGCGCGCCGACGGTAATAGCGTCGCACCGGCTTGGGCGGTGGCGGCGCGTGTCGACACGAAAGAGGGCACTGTCACATTAGGATCGGGCGCCGAGACGTCCAGCACTGAAAATGGCCGTAGCCGCCGTGTCGTGCGCATCGACGGTGAATCGGTTCGCGGACAAGCGGCCTTGGCGGAGCATGTGAGTATTGTTTGGCTGACGCCGGAGATGGACCGCCTGTTTCAGGACGGTGCGTCGGGCCGCCGCCGGTTCATCGATCGCATGGTGTTTGGCTTCGACCCCGAGCACGCTAACCAATTGAATGCCTACGAACAGGCCTTGCGGGGGCGTCAGCGTCTGTTGCGCGACAATGTAGACGATGCTGCGTGGCTAACGGTTCTCGAAGAGACCATGGCCGCCTCGGGGGTTGCGCTCGCGGCGGCACGGCGCGAAACGGTGGCACGGCTGGATGCCGCCCTCAAATCGGGTGATGCCGCAGCCAGCCTGCCGTTCCCACGGGTTGGTCTTGAACTGGCCGGTGACGTCGAAACCTGGCTGGCGGACGGACCGGCGCTGGAGGCCGAAGATCGGTTGCGTGAAGCGTTGGCCACAGCGCGTGGGCGCGACGGAGCCTCGGGACGCACCGAACACGGCCCCCACCGCAGCGATTTGCGGGTAAACCACATCGATAAGGGCATGCCAGCGGCGCGCTGTTCGACCGGCGAGCAAAAAGCCCTGCTGATCGCGGTGGTTCTTGCCCACGCGCATTTACTGACCCTCGATCGGGGGGCGGCACCAGTGCTGTTGCTCGACGAAGTTGCCGCCCATCTCGATGACGGCCGTCGCGAAGCATTGGCCGCCCGCATCCTCGATTTGGGGGCGCAAGCTTGGCTGACCGGAACGGACGATAGCCTTTTCGACGGTTTTCGCGGCGCCGCGCAGTTTCTGCGCGTGGCTGACGCCACGATTAGCCCGATGACCGACGATGCATATGACTTTACCCCCATGGGGAAATGAATGAGATGACGGATACATCTGAAGAAATTGCCGATATCGCCCTCACCGAAGAGGATTACGGCGCTGATTCGATTAAGGTTTTGCGCGGGCTCGACGCCGTGCGCAAACGGCCTGGCATGTATATCGGCGACACCGATGACGGCTCTGGCTTGCATCACATGGTCTACGAGGTCGTCGACAACTCGATCGACGAAGCCTTGGCCGGCCACTGCGACACCATCGAAGCGACGCTCAATCCCGATGGTTCGGTGACAATCGTCGACAATGGCCGCGGCATCCCCACGGATATTCACGACGAAGAGGGGGTTTCGGCAGCGCAAGTCATCATGACGCAGCTGCATGCCGGCGGGAAATTCGACCAAAACTCCTACAAGGTTTCCGGCGGTCTGCATGGTGTTGGCGTGTCGGTGGTCAATGCGCTGTCTAGCACGCTCGAGCTGCGCATATGGCGCGATGGCCACGAACACCATATGACCTTTCACCATGGTGAACCCGACGGCGATCTAGAAATCACCGGGCCGGCGCCGGAGGTAACCCTCGCCGATGGATCCGAGGGCCCGCGTACCGGTACGGAGATCACCTTCTTGCCGTCGCCCGAGACGTTCTCCAGCACGGACTTCGATCTGGATACGCTGGAGCATCGCCTGCGCGAGCTCGCTTTTCTTAACTCCGGCGTGACGCTGATCCTGACCGATAACCGCGGTGTCGAGCCCAAGCGCATCGAGATGCACTATGAGGGCGGGCTGAAGGCTTATGTCGAGTATCTCGACCGCAACAAGAACGCCCTCAGCGGCGATATCGTCCATTTGGTCAGCGAACGTGACGATGTTGTCATCGAAGTGGCGATGCAATGGAACGACAGCTACCACGAAACGGTGCTGTGCTTTACCAACAACATTCCCCAGCGCGACGGCGGCACCCATTTGGCGGGATTTCGGGCGGCGCTGACGCGAACGATCAACAATTACGCCCAATCGAGCGGTCAGGCAAAACGCGCGAAACTGGCGCTCACCGGCGATGATGCCCGGGAAGGGCTGACATGTGTGCTTTCGGCCAAGGTGCCCGACCCGAAATTCTCGTCGCAAACCAAAGACAAGCTGGTGTCGTCGGAGGTGCGTCCGATCGTCGAATCCATCGTCAGCGACAAGCTCGGCCAGTGGTTCGAAGAGCACCCCAACGAGGCGCGGGCGGTCATCGACAAAATCGTCGAAGCCGCGGCGGCGCGCGAAGCGGCCCGTAAGGCGCGCGAATTGACGCGCCGCAAAGGCGCTCTCGACGTGGCGTCGCTGCCGGGCAAACTGGCGGACTGCCAGGAGCGCGATCCGGAAAAGGCCGAACTGTTCCTGGTCGAGGGTGATAGTGCCGGCGGGTCGGCCAAGCAGGGCCGCGACCGTCAGTTCCAAGCGATCCTGCCGCTCAAAGGTAAAATCCTCAACGTCGAGCGGGCACGTTTCGACAAAATGTTGTCGTCGGTGGAGATTGGTACGCTGATTACCGCTTTGGGAACCGGTATTCGCGATGATTTCAACCTGTCGAAATTGCGGTACCACAAGATCATTATAATGACCGACGCCGACGTCGACGGATCGCACATCCGCACGTTGCTGCTGACCTTTTTCTATCGGCAGATGCCCGAGCTCATCGAGAACGGTTATCTCTACATCGCCCAACCGCCGCTTTTCCGCGTCGCGCGGGGAAGTTCGGCGGTCTATCTGAAGGATGAACCGGCGTTAGAGGAGTATTTGATCGATTCCGGCGTTAGCGAGGTCGTACTCAACGTGCCTGACGGTGATCAGCGGGCCGGTGACGACGTGCGTAAAATGTTAGAGACGGCGCAGGAAGTGCGCCGGCTGATGACACCATTAACCCAGCATTTGCCCAATGCGACGGTGGTCGAACAAGCGGCGATTGCCGGAGCGCTCGACCCGGAAATTCTCGCCAATCCGGAAAATGCTGCCGGTGCGGCGGAATACATTTCCCGCCGCCTCGATGCGTTGGCGCCGCCGCTCGAACGGGGCTGGCAGGGCACCGTCGACGAGGCCGGCGCGCTAGCGTTTACCCGCACGCTGCGTGGTGTGCCCGAGCGCTTGGTCATCGACCAGCGGATCATCAACTCGGCGGAGGCGCGCGGCCTGAATGCGTTGCGCGACGAATTGCAGAGCGACTATGTGCGTCACTCGACGTTGGTGGCGAAAGAGAAGGAATACACCATTACCGGTCCAACGTCTCTGCTCGATGCCATCATTGAAATCGGCCGCAAGGGATTGACGATCGCGCGCTACAAAGGGCTCGGAGAAATGAATCCCGAGCAACTGTGGGAGACGACCCTCGATGTGGAAGCGCGTTCGCTTCTACAAGTGCGGGTTTCGCAGGCGGACGAAGCGGGCTCTATATTCGAAACGCTGATGGGCGATGATGTTGAGCCGCGCCGCGATTTTATCCAACAGAACGCACTGAAAGTCGCCAATCTCGACGTCTAGCCGCCATATTTTGACCACTGATAGCCCTTAAAGCCTTCTTCGACTCGCGAGGCGAGGCACCAAGGGCGCCTTCCGATGGCCAAACGCGCACAATCTAAATCGAGCAAAGCAAAGTCGAAGCGGGGCGGCAAGAAACCGGCGCGCGCCCCCAAGAAAGTCCGCTCGCCGATTTGGTGGCTGCTCAAGTGGAGTTTGGTGTTGGTGATTTGGGGCACCGTTATCGGCGGGGTCGTGCTCGCCTGGTTTGCCTGGAGCTTGCCATCGACCGACGGCCTCAATCCAACGGCGGTACAGACCCGGCGGCCTGCCGTTGTTCTCATCGACGGCGATGGCGGCCGTCTAGCCACTTATGGTGACCTTTACGGCCGACGACTGAGTGCGCGTGAGTTGCCGCCCCATCTCATTCAAGCCGTCGTTGCGATCGAGGATCGCCGTTTTTTCGAGCACGCCGGCGTCGATGGGCGGGGATTGTTGCGCGCGATGGCCGTGAATTTGCGCGAAGGCCGTATCGCGCAGGGAGGATCGACCCTAACCCAGCAACTGGCGAAAAACCTGTTTCTGACGCCCGAGCGCTCCATCGAACGCAAGATCAAGGAGCTCATGCTGGCATTGTGGCTCGAGCGGCGTTTTGAGAAAGACGATCTGCTGTCGATTTATCTCAACCGGGTTTATTTCGGATCCGGCGCCTACGGCGTCGAAGCGGCGGCGCAACGGTATTTTGGCGTTTCCGCACGCGATATCGATGTCTATCAAGCGGCTCTACTGGCGGGGTTGCTGCGTGCGCCCTCCCGCCTCAATCCCCGACATGATGCCGCCGCCGCACGAGAACGTACCGACGTGGTGCTGAACGCCATGGCTGAGGCCGGTTTCTTATCCATCAGCGAAGCGAATGCGCTCAAACGGGGCGGGCTGGTGAAATCGCGCGCGTCGGCCACGGTGCCGACCGGAAGCGATACCGGTTCGGACGGCAACCGCCATTACTTTGCCGACTGGGTGCTTGGTAGGGCCGCCGGTATCGCCGGCCAAGGCGGCCGCGATCTGGTGGTCGAAACAACGGTCTCGCCGCGATTGCAGCGGCTGGCGTCGCAAGTTATCGGCACGGCTAACACGGGTGGGGCGCAGGTTGCGCTAGTATCGATGACACCCTCAGGCGCGGTGTGCGCGATGGTGGGGGGCCGCAGCCACGCGAGCAGTCAGTTCAACCGGGCAACTCAAGCGCTGCGTCAGCCGGGGTCAGCGTTCAAACCGATTGTGTACCTGCCGGCGCTCGAAGCCGGGATGACCCCCGATACTCCGGTGCTCGATGCGGCGATCACGGTCGATGGTTGGACCCCGCGCAACTTTTCCGGCGGGTTTCGCGGTGAAATCACGCTGAGAGAGGCGGTTGCGCGGTCGGTCAACACTACTGCCGTGCGGGTCGCCGAGGATATCGGGCGCGACAAAGTACTGCAGGCGGCCCGCCGCCTGGGCATCACCTCGGAACTAACTGCCCATCCTTCGGTGTCGCTGGGCGCCGGCGAGGTCACGCTGCTGGAGCTGACGGCAGCTTATGCCGTATTCGCAAACGGCGGCAGGGCGGTTACGCCGTATGGCATCGCTGAGGTGCGGGCCGACAATAGCGTGTTGTTTCGCCAGAGCCACCGAACCGCCAATCGTGTGGTTGCGCGGGAACATGCGGCGGCGATGGATCATCTCCTGCACGCCGTGGTCGATTGGGGCACCGGGCGCGCTGCGGCGTTCGGACGCTCGGCGGCGGGTAAGTCGGGAACCAGCCAGGAATCGCGCGATGCTTGGTTCATCGGATACACGGCGAAGTTGGTCACCGGGGTCTGGGTCGGCAACGATAGTGCCAGTCCGATGGCACCGGTCGATGGCAGATCGGTAACCGGCAGTGGACTGCCGGCTGAAATCTGGCGCGAATTCATGCGTGCGGCCCACGAGTCTTCCAGGCGCGGCTGCCGGTAGGCCGCCGCGCGCTTAGACGAGCAGCACGTAGCTCGAACTGATTGCGAGAACCGCCAGCGCGATATTCCGAAATGTCCGCTCCGACGCCAGCGGAAACAGCCGCGCACCAACGAATATACCGACAATGAAAGGCACGATCAGGATGCCGGTGCGCCACAAAACAATGGAACCAAACAGACCGAGTAGGGCGTAGGTCGCGGCAAGCCCGATCAAAATTATGGTGAAATAGCCGATCATGTTGGCGCGCAACACCGCGGCGCCGTCCGTTCCTGCCATTAAATAGAGGATAACGGGAGGGCCACCCATGCCGGTGGTCCCCGACAATAATCCGCTAAGCGCGCCGACACCGGCGCTGAGGGGGGCCGTTTGCCGCCCCCGGTAGCGCCAACCAGACCACAGAATGATGACCAACAGCAATACAACGGCGGCCAAGCCGCGCCGCAATGCCTCAGTGGGGAGGGTGACAAGCAGCCACGATCCGGCGGGGATCAGTATCAACGCGGGAATTCCCAACAGCCACACCAGACGCCACTGCGCAACAGGCAGGGCGCGCGGTGTGAGCTGAACCGCCGGTACGAATTCGACCAAGGCGGCCACTGGAACGCCGACGGTAGGTCCCCATAGGAGGCTCAACACCGGCGCGTTGATCATGGCAGAGCCGAAGCCCGAAAAGCCGCGGATAAGGCCGGCCAACAAGACGGTGGCGGCGGCAAACGCCAGATCCGTGCCCCACAACTCTGGGGGTATCAAACTGTTGATCGCGTCCATTTTTACAGTAGCTCGATAACAGGACCCGCAGCCGCTTCGGCATCACTGGGGTCGTGGGTGACCAGCAAGGTTGGGATCCGATTGTCGCGCGCATGGGCAAACACGAAAGTGCGAAAGCGGGCACGCAGATCGACATCGAGCTTGGAGAACGGTTCGTCGAGCAACAGGGCTCGCGGTTCCGAGAGCAGCGTGCGCATGACAGCTACCCGGCCGCGTTGCCCCCCCGATAACGTATCGGGGTCGCGATCCGCCATTCCTGTTAAGTCAGCCTCGGCAAGCGCTGCCTCGACCCGCGCACGGCGTTCGCTACGCCCGCTGATCGCCGGCGGCAAACCGAACGAGAGATTTTCACCCACCGACATGTGGGGAAACAGTAAATCGTCTTGAAACAGGATGCCCACATGCCGCTGTTCCGGCGGCAGGCCGTCGAGGGTCTCGCCGTCGAGACGCACCTCGCCCGATACGCCGAAGACGGGCGGCAGAGTACCGCAGATAAATGCGAGAAGTGACGACTTGCCACAGCCGCTCGGCCCCATGACGGTGACGACTTCACCCGCCGGGACTGCCACATCTAACGCGCCGAACAGTTGCGAGCCGTCCAGCGCCAACGACACGCCGCAAAGCTCAAGCAAGCCGGCGGGCCCGGCGTTTCTGTCGTTTTCAGTCATTGGATGGCCAGTACGTACACAATATTGGGAATTCTAAACGCGCGAATAACCAGTTTAGCGGATGGCACATTACCCGTGCTTATGCCACCCTGTCATGGCTGCCGTGTGTCTGCATTGTCTGTCGGCGCTTTACGCGCAGTCGAACCCTCGATTAAGAGAAGACGACAACATCCGTCGTACGCAGTCTGAGGAAACGTACCTGAATGGTCGATGTCACCGCAGCGAAGCCGACTCTCCGTTGGCTGCCCCTACTTCTGTTACTCGTGCTGGGAGCCTTGTGGGGCGGCAATCCGTCCTTTTCGAAAGCGTTGGCGATCGCCGGGCTTTCGCCTTTTTCGGTCGTGTTCTGGCAGGCGTTCGGCGCCGGCGTGCTGCTTTTGTTGGTTTGTTTGATTCGCCGTACGCCGATGAAATTCGGGACCAAACATCTGGTTTATTTTGTTTTTATGGGTGTCGTCGGCATCGATGTGTCTTATGTGGTGTTGGTATTCACGGTCGAGCGCCTCTCAGCGAGTTACGTCTCGGTTTTGATTCTGTTCTCGCCGATGCTCACCTATGTCATCGCGTTGCTGCTGCGCATGGAAAAAATGGTCATGATTCGCGCGGTGGGAATCGTCGTTGGCTTGGCTGGGGCGGGCGTTCTTGTAATTCCGGCAGGCAGCTTGCCGGCGCCCGACCTGTTGCCGATCGCATTGCTTGCCTTCATTACCCCGCTTGGCTACGCCGCCGCCAACGTCTTCGCCGAGTTTGGCCGTCCGGCCGATACCGATAACGTTGTGCTGGCCATGGGAACGATGTTTGCCGCGGCGCTCGGCGCGTTGATCGCCGGCGTCATCGACGGCAGTTTCTATCCCGCATGGGAGAGTTTCGGCCATATCGAAACCGTTTTGACCTTTTTCGCCCTCACGACGGCCGTTGCGTTCCTGATTTTCTACATCATTATCATGTTGGCTGGCGCCGTCTATCTGGGACAAGTGGGTTATCTCGCTACCCTGTTTGGTGTTCTCTGGGGCGTTCTCTTCTTCGGTGAGGAACCGAGCGCTTGGTTGTGGCTCGCGGTCGTCCTGGTCGCCGCGGGGGTCGCGCTGGTCAACATGGGTAAACCGAAACCGATAAGTACCGGCGACGGCGATGTGCAGGCGTAAGGCCAACTGACAATGGCGACGACACCGGAAACGGCCCGCCCCGCGGCGCCCTTGTTCCCGCTGTTTCTGCTGTTGATGTTGGGCACATTGTGGGGCCTCAGCCCGGCGTTCACCAAGTTTCTGGCTTTGGAGGGCATCCCGCCGATCAGTGTCGTCTTCTGGCAGACGCTCATTGCCGGTACGGGCCTGTTCGTCATGTGCCGTATTCGCCGGGTGCCGATCGGGTTGGACCGTTCGTATCTAATATACTTTGCGGTTATGGGGGCGCTGGGGATCGCCTTGCCGAATTCGAACATGGTGTTTGTGGTCGGCCATATACCCGCCGGTTTGATGTCGGTGATCATCGTCACCGCGCCGGTAATCACCTATGTGGTCGCAGTCGCAATCCGGCTCGAGTTGATCGATATACGGCGGATGAGCGGCGTTTTGCTGGGGTTTGTCGGGGCTGCTGTACTGGTCTTGCCGAGCGGCAGTCTACCGTCGCCCGAGATGCTGCCGTTTGCGCTGCTCGCATTCCTGACGCCGTTTGCCTGGGCGACGACCAATGTCTATGCCGAAGTCGCGCGCCCGCGCGGAGCCGACGCCATGGTCTTGGCCATGGGAACGATGTACGCGGCATCGATAACGGCGCTGATCGCGTCCCTGGCGACGGGCTCGTTCCACCCGATCTGGCAAAATTTCGAGATCGGTAATCAAGCTCTCATCGCTTACGGTTTTGTCACGGTTGGCACGTTCTCCTTGTATTTCACCGTGGTATCCATGTCGGGAGCGGTGTATTTGGCGCAGGTCGGTTACATCACCACCTTGATGGGGCTGGGCTGGGGGGCGCTGTTCTTCGGCGAGGAGCCGAACGCATGGGTTTGGCTGGCCGTCGTGCTGGTATTTTCCGGCCTCGCCCTGGTCAATCTGGGCAAGCGGAAAGCACCGGCCAAAGACCGGGTGCCGGACGATGTATGACGGTCCTGTCATAGATACCCATCATCACCTTTGGGAAGTGCGCAACTATCCGTGGCTGTTGGCGCCGATGTCGCCAAAGATTTTCGGCGATTCCTACGAGCCGCTGCGCCACGATTATCTGATCGACGATCTGAAATCGGATTTTGGCGATCACAACGTCGTCAAGTCAGTCCATGTACAGGCCCACTATGACCCGAGCAATCCGGTCGGCGAGAGCGAATGGTTGCAGTCAGTCGCCGACCAATGGGGTTTTCCTCACGCTATCGCCGGTTACGCCAATTTGTCCGATCCGGATGTAGAGCAGATGTTGTCGGCGCACTGCGCCTTCCCCAACTTTCGCGCCATTCGCGACGTTGTCTATTGGCAGGATGGCGATCCCTCCCGGCAGGTTGTCGATCGGCCGGATTATTGCCTCAGCGATGAGTTTCGCCGCGGTGTTGCCTTGTTGGAAAAATACCAATTGAGCTTGGAACTGCAGGGGTTTCCCAATCAGTTCGGTTATTTCGCCGAGCTTGTCGGGGATAATCCGGGGGTAAAGTTTTGTTTGGTGCACGGCGGACTGCTAACAGCGGACGACGATGCCTCGTTCAACGAGTGGCGTCGCGCGCTCACCGCTCTGGTGCCGTTCGACAATGTTTTCGTGAAATGCTCGGGCGCCAATTTGTTCAGCCGCGGCGCTCCCCGCACGGTGCGGCAGTTGGGACTGCAGTATAATACGCTATTGGATCTATTTGGCGCCGAGCGCTGCTTTTTCGGTAGCAACTTCCCGGTCGAGAAGCTGAAGATCGGCTATGACGCACTGATCGCGGTCTGTAAGGATGCGGTTGCGAACCGTTCCCCCCAAGAGCAGCGCGCCTTCTTCCACGACACGGCCGCGGCATTCTATCGAATTTAAGCCGCGAGCGCGAAATCTGCTTGCGCGAGCCGCTCGCTGGCGAGCGCGAGATCTTCAGCGCTGGCCGGTTGGAAGGGCGGACGTACGTTGGCCCAGCCAGCGTCGCCCCAGGTTTTTGCGAAATAGGCTTTCATCGCAGGGATTGCCGGCATGCCGGCAAACGCCTGGCGTAGCTGGGTGAGATGAGCTTGACGCTCGTCGGCATCGGCATCCTGCCAGTGCCGGTAGGTCTCACCGGCATAGGGCGCGTTGACGTTCACCGTTGCGGAAATGCAACCGACACCGCCAAGACGCAGGGCGGGAACGAGGAACTCTTCCGACCCCGGGAACAGGCGGAATGTAGGGATTTCTGAAAGAATCCGTTCCATGCGCGGCCAATCGCCGGAACTGTCCTTCATGCCGACGATGGTGTCAGGAAAGGCTTCGTGGAGCCGCGCGATAAGCGATATCGGCAGCTCGAAGCCGACCTGCTGCGGGAAGTTATAGAGATATATTTGCAAGGCCGGATCGCCCACCCGTTCGACGATGTTGGCATAGGCGGCAAACAAACCATCTTCGCTCGGCCCCTTGTAATAAAAGGGCGGTAGCATCAACACACCGCTGGCGCCGTTGGCCAGCGCGCGTTTGGTGAGCATAACTGTGTCGGGGAACGCCGAGCAGCCGACCCCCGCGATGAGCTGGTTGCCGGTAATGCCGGCTTCGGCGAGCGCGTCAAGAATCTCCAGCCGTTCATCGACGGTGAGCGAGTTGGCTTCACCGGTCGTGCCGAGCGGCGCCACCCCATCGCAGCCATTGGCGAGCAGCCACCGGTTGTGCGCAACCACACGCTCGAGATCGGGAACGAGATCGGCGGTCATCGGTGTGAGCGATGCGGCGAAGACGCCGGTTGGCAGTTTGTTGTCGGTCATGGTTCAGCCTTCTTTTACGCTCGGTATTTTACACTGTGGCTGCGGTCTATGCAGCAGCGTCGGTGCGCCATCGATTTCGACCGAACGATACCGTGACTTTGCACCGGTGAGGAATTGCCTTACGGTTCTGCCATCGTTAGACAAATTGGAATGAATTACACGCGTTAATTGCATACTAATGTATGTGATCTGCTTCCAAAGTGACGTGGTTTCTTACAGAAGGAGGGGATGGGGGAATGTTTAATTACGTTGGTTATATCAAGCATGTTTTGCTATTCGGACTGTTAGGGCTCTCTGCCTGTGCTTCCATTGTTTCGGGAACTACCCAATCGGTATTGGTAAACACCGAGCCGACACAAGCTTCTTGTACGCTCACCCGAGATGGAACGGTTATTGCGGTTCTCAACCCGACACCGCATTCGGTCAAGCTGGAGAAAAGTAAGAACGCCGTGTTCATCGAGTGTTCCAAGGATGGATTTTTCGACCAGAGCGCGGTGCTTGATTCCTCGTTTCAGGGGATGACGTTCGGGAACATTATTTTCGGTGGCATTATCGGCGTAGGTGTTGATGCCGCTTCGGGTGCAATGAATAAATACCCAGAATCGATCACCGTTTTGTTGAGCCCGACCTCCTTCGAATCCGAAACCGATCGCGACGAGTTTTTCAAGATGCGGCGTGAGTTCCTCGTTTCCGAGAACGAACGGCGGATTGCGAGCATTCGTGAGGACTGTCTGCCGGATTCGCGGCGGCAGTGTGAAAAAGACGTGAAAGAGCTCGAAGAGGCGCTCTCCGAAGAGTTGAGGCTTCACGAAAGCCGCCGGCTAAGTGCGGAGATCCGAAGCAGGACCTAGCCGGCGCTATCATTCGACGGGGACTGTCAACGCTTGCTGCGCCGCCGGTGCGGTCCCTTGAGCGGCGGCGCCCCCCGTCGCATTTGGGTATTGAGCCAGTCGACGACGTGATCTTCTAAATCGTCGACCCGGTCCTCGCTGATTGCCTTGCCGCGTACCGAAATACCGGCCTTGTGCACCGTGTCGGGGTCACCCGAGACCAACGGGTGCCACCAGTGGAGAGTTTTTCCCTCGGCAAGCAAGCGGTACGCGCAGGTTTGCGGCATCCACCGCAGCGCGCCGGCATTCTCGGGCGTTAGCTGTACGCAATCGGGCACGTTGATGGACCGGTTGGGATAGTCGGTGCAGCGGCACGCGCCAAGATCGAGGTAGCGGCATGCCACATTGGTTAGCGCGATGTCGTCGGTATCGACGTCTTCGAGTTTATGCAAGCAACACTGGCCACAGCCATCGCAGAGGGATTCCCACTCTTGGTCGTCCATCTCGTCGAGCCGTTTGGTTTTCCAGAATGGTTCCTGGGTCATCGCGCGTTCATCAGGCGGCTCTGTCGATCAAGTGGATGAACGAACCGCAAACTGTTCCGTTGACTCGACCGTAGAAGCCGAGATCGGCACCGGCGGCGCTTGCGGTTTCGAATAGCGGCGGGCCCTCGCCTTCGCGCACTACCGAAGCGTAGTGAAATTCGTGGCCGCGGAACGCCATACCGCGATTCCCCAACGGGCCCGTGTCGGCAAGGGTGGCGACCCGGTAGCCGAGATGCAGGCGCCGTTCGGCGAAACTGGTTTCGACCGGCAACAGGCCAACCATCCGGTGAGGCACGCCGTCGGCGTCGGTTAGGCTTTCGCCGAGCACCATATAGCCGCCGCATTCGCCTAGGATTGCTGCGGAACGGGCGGCGACCGCACGCAGCCCGTCTTGGAATGCCGTTGCCGCGGCTAACTTGCCGGCGTGCAGCTCGGGATAGCCGCCCGGCAGATAAACCGCGTCTGCGTCATCAGCCGGCGCCTCATCGGCGAGCGGCGAGAAAGGCAAGATTTCCGCACCCTCGTGCCGCCACGCGTCGAGCAAGGAGCTGTAGGCGAAGCCGAATGCCACATCTTGCGCCACGGCGATACGCTGGCCCAGCGGCGGTACCGGCGGAGCGTAGCTGCCCGTGGCATCGCCGAGCCGAGCTGGCCGTGATAGTCGCTGCAAGTTGGCGAGGTCGATGTGCTCGGTGGCGATATCCGCTGCGGTTTCCAAAAAAGGTTCGAGCGCGCCATGCTCGCCGGCGGGCACTAGTCCTAAATGACGCTCTGGCAACGCCAGCGCCGGGTCGCGCGGCATCGTCCCCAGTATGGCGATCTCTGGTGTCGTTTGTTCGACGGCAGCAGTCAAAACTGCGGTGTGGGCCTCGCTGGCAACCCGGTTGAAGATCACCCCGGCGACATCGACATCGTCCCGGTGTTTGGCAAACCCGGCGACCAGTGCGCTCACGCTCGCGGCTTGACGCGCCGCATCGACGACCAGGACAACGGGCCAGCCGGTCAGCGCAGCCAGATCTGCCGTCGAGCCTGCACCGGGCCGGCCGGGCAGGTTCACGCCATCGAATAGACCCATCACTCCTTCGGCCAATAGCAACTCCCTGCCATCCGAATGTTGCGCGATCAGCCGCGACAGGGTCGCCTCGCGCATGGCCCAGGGATCGAGGTTGATGCAGGGCCGGCCGGTCGCGGCGCGGTGGAAGGCTGGATCGATATAGTCCGGTCCGGCTTTGGCGGAGACCGTGTTAACACCGGCGTTTCGAAATGCCCGTAGCAGGGCTAGGGTCACCACTGTTTTGCCACTGCCCGAAGCGGGGGCGGCGACGATGACACCTTGGTTGGAAACGGTCATCTACCTTGCCGCCGGGCGTAAAAGGTATGTGCCTCAGCCCGCATCACGCGCTGTATGGAGGCCGAGCGGATCTGCTTCGAGGACCCGGCCCGACAAAGCACCGAGCCAATCGAGCCCGGCCCGCAGGCGCACAACCTCGCCGACGACAAACAGCGCGGGCGGATCAACTTCGGCGGCGTGCGCCGGCGCGTCTCCTAAGGTGGTTTCGATCACTCGCTGTTCGCCGACCGTCGCCGAGGCAACGATGGCAGCGGGTTCGCCGGTATCCCGGCCACCGTCGATGAGGCGCATAGCGATTTCATCGAGGTGTTTAAGGGCCATGTAGAACACCAGCACCGGCGCTCCGTGGGCTAGCGCATGCCAGTCGAGATTGTCTGGCACGTCACCGCGAACGTTGTGGCCTGTAACGAAAGTGACCGCGGTGTTGACGTCGCGGTGGGTGACCGGAATGCCAGCATACGCCAACCCGCCTGTGGCTGCGGTAACCCCGGGCACGACCCTGAACGGAACACCGGCGGCAACCAGCGCAAGCGCTTCTTCGCCGCCACGGCCGAACACGAACGGGTCGCCCCCCTTTAAGCGCAACACCCGATGGCCGGCCCGGGCCAGTTGCACCAACCGCGCCGAGATATCGGGTTGTTTCGGTGAGGGCCTTCCACCGCGCTTGCCGGCATAGACTCGTTCCGCGCGTTCGTTCGCCAATGCGAGAATACGCGGGTCGACGAGTGCGTCGTAGACAACCACGTCGGCGGACTGCAGCGCGTGCGCCGCAGCGAGCGTGAGCAGCGCGGGATCGCCGGGTCCGGCGCCGACCAGCCACACCCAGCCGGGTGCGAACTCGGGTAAATCGTTTGCGGGCAACTCCATCTGAAAGAAGCTACCGCTCCGCTCCTGGCCGGACAACCGCTGGGCGCGCTAAAGTATCGCCGATGGCTGATTTATCCGATGCAGCACCGGAATCGCCGGGCCGTAAGCCAAGTGGGCCGCTACGGCGCGGCTGGACGACAGGCGCATGTGCGGCGGCGGCGGCACGCGCCGCGTATGAAGCCTTATTGACCGGAGCGTTTCCCGACCCCGTGGTTATTCGCTTGCCGCGAGGGCAGCGGGCGCCGTTCGCCCTCGCCGAAAAACACCTTGAAAATGGCACGGCGACGGCCGGCGTCATCAAGGACGCCGGCGACGATCCCGATGTTACCCACGGGGCGTTGATCAAGACATCGGTGGTCCCGGCTCCCCCCGGGGCTGGCGTGTTGTTCGCCGCCGGTGAAGGTGTTGGGACCGTAACGTTGCCCGGACTGCCTTTGGCGGTGGGCGAACCGGCAATCAATCCCAAGCCACGCGCCATGATCGCGGCGGCCATCGGCGAGGTTGCGGCGGAATATGGAGCAGAACCCGATGTTACGGTCACGGTTTCGATTCCCGGCGGGGCCGAACTAGCCGCGCGTACCAGTAACGCACGCCTCGGCATCGTCGGTGGGCTGAGCGTATTGGGAACGACCGGGGTGGTTATCCCGTATTCTTGTGCGTCGTGGATTCATTCGATCCATCGCGGCGTCGACGTCGCCCGGGCGACCGGCCTGACCCATATCGCCGCGGCCACCGGGCGCACGTCGGAGGCCGCTGTGCGTGATCTCTACGGTTTGTCGGAACAGGCTCTGATCGATATGGGCGATTTCGCCGGTGGGCTGTTGAAATATTTACGCGATCATCCGGTGGCGCGTCTTACAGTGGCGGGCGGTTTCGGCAAACTGTCCAAGCTCGCCGACGGTCATCTGGATTTGCATT
The DNA here is from genome assembly GCA_965267185.1 of Alphaproteobacteria bacterium. Classification (GTDB taxonomy): domain Bacteria; phylum Pseudomonadota; class Alphaproteobacteria; order UBA6615; family UBA6615. The sequence continues at coordinate 3,215,806 of OZ253937.1, forward strand.
CCGGCCAATCCAAGGTCGATGTTTCGCGTTTGGCGGAACGCCTTGAGGCAATCGGCGCGGACGAAAGCACGGTCGAGGTGGCCCGGTCGGCGCCGAGTGCCGGCGCAATTATGGCCTTGGCGCATGACAAGGGGTGTGCTGGCGGCTTGGCCGACGCCGTTGCTGCCGGTGCCCGCGAAGTCGCGCGTGCCACATTGGCGGGTGCCGCCGATGTAGAAGTTATCGTCGTCGAGCGCGACGGCACGATCGTCGGCCGTGCCGGGTTCTAGCAAACCGCATGTTCTGATTTTGGGAGGCACCGCGGACGCGGCTGCTTTGGCCCGGCTGTTGACTGAACGCTGTGGCGAGCGATTGGACGTAACGACATCGTTGGCTGGGCGCACACAAACCCCCTCGGCCGTGCCGGGGACCGTGCGGAGTGGCGGTTTCGGCGGGGCCAAGGCGCTGGCGAACTATCTGAAGGACCAACAGATCGATGCTGTGGTCGATGCGACGCATCCTTTCGCGGCGCAGATATCCGCGAACGCCGTGGCGGCCTGCGAAGCTGCCAATGTGCCGCGTCTCGTCTTGTTACGTCCGGAGTGGTCGCCGCAGCCCGGCGATAATTGGTTTTTTTTCGATACCATCAATGCGGCGTCGGAGAGTTTACCCCGTTTTGGCCGGCGCGCGTTTTTAACCATTGGTGTACAGGAGCTTACGGCGTTTAGCGCCCTCGCCGACATCTGGTTCCTCGTTCGGGTAATCGACAGGCCAACAGACCCGTTGCCGCTCGGCGACTGCCAGATCGTTACCGGCCGCGGGCCCTTTTCTATCGAGGAGGAGCGCGCCCTGATGGAGATGCATCAGATCGACATGTTGGTGACCAAGGCCTCGGGGGGCAGCAGTACAGCGGCAAAACTGGAGGCGGCGCGGTACCTGGATCTGCCGGTCATTATGGTACGGCGCCCGCCGGCACCGCCCGGACCGGCGGTCGACGGGGCACCCGCGGCGGTAGAATGGATCACAAGCCGGTGGGGGGCTTGACCCGGCGCGTCTGGCCGGGAAAACTTGGGCTATGTGGTTACGAACATTAGCAATTGTGGTCTTGGCAATGGGCCTTGCCGGTCCAGCTGCGGCGCAGATTCAGCTGTTCGCCGACGATCCGGTCATCGTCGCGGCCTACGAAAACCGGCCTGACGCCGTGCGCGAGCTGTTGGTGCGCCGCGCGTCGACCACCCGCGCCGATAGCGATGGCAGAACCGCCTTGATCTGGGGGGCGATTCAAGGATCGTACGACGCCCTCGAAGTGCTGCTTGAGTTCCAAACCAGAACCGATATCGTCGATAAACTGGGCAATAGCGCGCTGTACTATGCGGCGGGCAATGGACACTTCGAGGTCGTCGAACTGTTGCTCGATGCCGATAAACTGATCGACCGGGAGAACCTCGATGGCCGGACGCCGCTCATGCACGCGGCCGAGAAAGGACAAGACGAGGTCGCGAAGTTGCTGTTGGAGCGCGGCGCCGACGTAAACCATGCCGATTTCACCGGCCGTTCGGTCCTCGATCTGGCGCGCAACAGCCGTTCGCGCAGTCTTGTCAAAACCCTCGAAGCGGCCGGCGCCCGCTAAAACCTCCCCTATTCTCCCGACCTTGGACGCAGAACATGGTGATGTCCGGGGCTATAGAGCTGGCTATTGGCAAACGCGTCGGCGGCATCGAGATCGGCGGCAAGCGCCCGGCCGACCAGAATTAAAGCGGTCCGCGTAATACCGAGCGGCTTCACCTTGTCGCGGATGTCGGCGAGTGTGCCCTGAACGATCTGCTGATCCGGCCAGCTGACTCGGTACGCGATGACGGCGGGACAGTCGGGCCCGTAGTGGGGAGTGAGCTCGCGCACCACGGGGACGAGATTGTTGATCGAAAGATGGATCGCCAGGGTGGCGTGGCTCCGCGCCAAGGTTGCCAACTCCTCGCCCGGCGGCATGTCGGATGCGCGCACCGCCGTGCGGGTCAGGATAACCGTCTGGCTGACATCGGGCAGCGTCAGTTCGCGCCGTAACGCTGCCGCGGCGGCGGCAAACGCTGGAACCCCCGGCACAACTTCATAGGCGATGTCCCGCGCCACCAGCTGCCGCATCTGTTCGCCGATTGCGCCGTAGATCGAGGGATCGCCGGAATGGACGCGGGCAACGTCGGCGCCGCGTTGATCGGCTTCCACCATGTGCGCGATGATCTGATCGAGGGTCATCGGAGCCGTGTCGAGCACGGTGGCGTCCGGCGGAGCTGAAGCGACGATTTCCGGTGGCACCAATGAGCCGGCATAGAGGCATACCGGGCAGCGCTCGATCAGCCTTTGCCCGCGCACCGTTATCAGATCGGGTGCGCCCGGTCCGGCGCCGATGAAATAAACAGTCATCTTCGATACGTCGCGAGGAGGTTGGTCATGGAGCCCTTTCTCTGCAAGGCGCGCCGCTCGACCAGAAACCAGGAAACCGCCGCGAACAACAGTGTAACGAGGCTCGCCCAGAGCGTCAGAGACCAACCGGTAAGTCCAGGCCCGAGCAATTGAACCAGGGCCTGCTGTACGGGAAAGGCGTAGAGGTAGACGCCGTAAGAAAAGTCGCCGACCTTGCCCGGATCGAGGGCGGGATAGTAGCGGGTGAGCGCCAGCGCCAGCGTGATATAGCTCACCAGCACGACGAAGATCAGCGCGTGCACCTTGGGCAATGCCGCCGTGCCCACATAGACCGCGAGCAGGATGACCGGCGGCAAGACGCCAAGGGGAATGTATCGGCGGTTCACGTAGAACGCGACGCCGGACAAGAAAAACAGGTACAGGCGCCACTTATCCTCGTTGCGGCTGACGATCGACGACCATTCGGGCACCAGGAAAAGAACGATAAAGACGGCCACCAACAGATTGATTCCGTGGCGAAACCGCAACAGTCCGACGACACCGATCAATGTCAGAAAGACATAGGCCCGTAGTTCGATTGGCAGCGTCCAGAGCGAACCGTTAACGGCGCCGACATAGGCATTGTCGGCGAATACACCGGGTAAATCATACTCCACGTTCCAAAGCAGAGAATTTTTGATCAGGAACTGCAGGGTTTCCGGATCGGCGAAATAATCCGCTATAGGAATCGTACCGAGCCACGCCAAGCCGCCGACAGTGAGCAAGGAGCACAAGATTGCTGCCGGGAAAACACGGAGCATCCGTGCTTCGATGAACCCGAAGATGGTTTTCTGGGTGAGGAACGAACGCGCCACCAAAAAGCCGCTGATGACGAAGAATACATCGACGGCGAGATCGTGAATGGCTTCGTTGAAACCGGCATATTGCATGAGAAACCGGCTGATCGGATCGACGGTGTCGAGGCTTTGGATGCCGGTCGTGATTACAAAGCTATGGCCGAATAGAACCGAGAGCGCTGCGACAAGACGCAACAGGTCAAAATTATTGTCCCGGCCGCGCTCGATCGCGGCCGCGAGGGGCCGGTCGAAACCGGCAAATTTTGCAAGCCAATGCGCCACAGCCGCCACGCCGGGTCCTAAACAGCCTTCGACGTGGCGGTGTTTGCCGGCAAGGGGGCGTACCCGCGTGGCGCGTAGACCCAGGTATCGGTGCCGCGGCGCACGGTGCGGCTCGTCGAATTTCCGACGATGATCAGGCTCAGCATGTCGATCGTATCGGCAGTGAGTTCCGCGAGCGGCACGACGCGAACGCTCTCGCCGTCGCGGGCGAGATTTCGGGCGACGATGACTGGCGTATCGGAAGGACGGTGAGCTAACAGAATGTCGCATGCCGTGGCGAACTGATGGCGCCGTTTTTTGCTCACCGGATTATAGAGCGCGACGATGAAATCGGCCTCAGCGGCGGCTTCTAGGCGCTGCTCGATGACCGGCCATGGGGTTAACAGATCGGATAGGGAAATGGCGCAGAAATCATGACCCAACGGCGCGCCGGCCCGCGCGGCCGCCAGCTGCATCGCCGAGACCCCGGGCACAACATCGACCGCTATCCTGTTCCATACGGTGTTGTCTTCGCGGTCGAGCAGCTCGAAAACCAGCGCTGCCATGGCGTAGACCCCCGGATCGCCGCTCGACACCAATACGACTTGTTCGCCGGTTGCGGCTAGATCGAGCGCGGCGCGGCATCGTCTCTCTTCCTCGCCCAACGCATAATCGTGACGCTGTTTACCAGTAGCGACGCTCCCGAGCAGGTCGATATAGGGGCCGTAACCCACGATATGATCGGCATGGGCAAGCGCGTTGTCTGCGGCGGGCGCGCGATAGTCAGCCGCGCCGGGTCCTGTCCCGATGATTGATAGGCTCCCGCGGCGCACACCAACGCTTGTCGGGTCGATTGCCGTTGCCCGGGCGATAGCGCAGGTGGCACGGTTACCCCGGTTTTTGGGGACAATCAACGCACCCGCCGGACCTGCGGCGGCCAGCGCCGCACCCTCCGCTACGCCGTGACAGCCGACCGCGCGGAACACCAGATCGGAGGGTGTGGCGAGCCGCGGCGTTTCCGCTTCCAGCGTTGGCGCGTCGAAAAACCGTAGCGGCGCCCCCAGATGCGCCGCGACAGCATGGACTGCCGGTTCATCCATTTTTACATCGAGCGATGTCACCACGGCGACCGATGCGGAAGCCAAGCCGGCCTCTGCCAGCGTTTGATCGACCAACGCAATCAACTCGTCTGGATCGGTATCGCGCTCACAGCCCACTCCCAGCGCCAGGCTCGGCGGGTGAAGCAATAACTCAGTTGTGCCGGGTGTCGTCGCCCGGTCGGTAACGCGGATCGAGACCGGTGCGCTTTCGGTAAAGGTGTGGTCATCGCGTTCAAGCCACGAAGAGTCGCCCGCCTCGCAACGGAGTACCACCGGTTCACCGGCAAGCAGGGCCGCCGCAATCGATTTGGCCATCTCGGGGTTGGCCACCGTCCAACCCGGCGGCGGCTCGTCGAGCGCGCTGCCACCGGCGAGATCGCTGGCCGTCGTGATCGCAGCGCTGCAGCCGAGCGCGTCCGCGATTTGGCGGGCGAGCGCGTTGGCGCCTTTATGTCCCCCCAGCAACGGGACCGCCGTCGAGCCGTCTGCAGCGACGGCAACAACCGGCGGCTCGCTGCGTTTGTCTGAGAGGTGAGGCGCTAATGCGCGGATCAAGATGCCGCTGGCGCAGACACCGACAATGGCGGTGTCTGCGGCAAACAGGCGCACCAAATGATCGCCTACGTTTTCGAACGAGATATCTGGTTGGCCGACCCGGCCCGCAAGGCCATGCACCTGCGCACCCGATAAATGAGGCTGCAGCCGGCGCGCCAGGTCCGCGCCCTCAGCGGTGAGGGCTACGAGGGCTATTCCGTTTATGCCCATGCCGCCCCGCGGGTGTGGACCAAGATCATAGAGAAGTAAGGCGCGCTTTCGCTGTCCACGTCATGCAATGCAACCACGCGCTGCTCTGCCATGGTGGCGCGTTCGATGTAGCGGGCGTTGTCGGCGAGGCCGAGATTGTCGAGCAGCGCCCGAACGCGTTCGAAATGCCGGCCGACCTTGATGATCGCGGCGGCATCGCAGGCAGCTAACCGGTCGCTCAGAGTGGTGTCGTCCAACGGTGCCGGCAGAACCGCCAGCACATCGTTGCGCGCGGCGAGCGGCGCCCCGAGGGTGGTTGCACAGGCCATCAGCGACGATATGCCGGGTACCACTTCGACCGGCCATCGCTCGGCCAGGCGCGCGAACAGGTACATGAACGAGCCATAGAAGAAGGGGTCACCCTCGCATAATACGCCGACATCGCGGCCAGCAGCGAGGTGTTCACCGATGTCGTCAGCGGCACGGTCGTAAACTTCTTGAGCGGGGAATCGGTCGGCCGACATCGGCGTTCGGATGACGATTTCCATGGCGTCGTCGGGCATGTGCGGTGCGGCGATCCGCCGGGCCAGGCTATCGCCGGTCTCGGGTGCCGGGTAGGCGATAACCGGGCAAGCCGCGAGTAGCCGTGCGCCCTTGAGCGTCATCAGTTCCGGATCGCCCGGCCCCACACCGATACCGTAGACCGTACCGCTCATGGCTTGACTGTGGTCCATTGGGTGACCGGCATGGCTGGCCGCCAGCCGGTCCGGCCGCCGACCGGTTCGGCGTGCGTGATAGCGAGACGAGACAGGTTACCGCCGAGGTTAGCATGCGCTGCTGCCAGCACTTGCTCGCCTTCGAGGGTGACGGCATTCGCGACCAAGCGTCCGCCGGGCTTAAGCACGCGCCAGACGGTCTCGACCAAGCCATCGGTCGATAGTCCCCCGCCCATGAACACCGCATCGGGCGGGTTCAGGTTAGGTAGTGTGGAAGCGATATCGGCGGTGACGATCTCCAGGAAGGGCGTGCCCAGGCGGCTCGCGTTCTCGGCAATGCGCGCGCTGCGGGCGGGGTCGCGTTCCACCGCGACCGCCGACGCGCCACGCCCTTGCGCGTTTTGCGCCGCGCGCAGCCATTCGATAGCGACCGCACCGCTGCCGGCGCCGAGATCCCACAAATGCTGGTCCGGCAGCGGCGCCAAGGCGGCGAGCGTGGCCGCGCGCACGGCGCGTTTGGTCAATTGCCCGTCGTGCAGAAAGGCGTCGTCGGGCAGGCCTGGCGCGTGAGAGTAGATCTGCGCGCTGGGCTCGGCGATGCAGTCGACGGCGACAGTATTGAGATCGGCGATGTCGACGGCCGGCCATGCGCCGGCCTCGCCGTCGTGGCGGGCCTCGTCGGCGGCACCCATATTTTGCAGAACCGAAATCCGGCTGGGTCCGTAGCCCAGTTCGGTCAGCCGGGCCGCGACCTTGGCGGGAGTCGATCCGTCGTGACTAAGGATTAAAAGCTTTGCCTCCGGTTGGGCGTGGTAGGCCAACAGGTCGAGGGGCCGGCCATGCAATGTGAGGCAGGTGCAGCGGTCGAGCGGCCAGGCGAGCCGGGCGGCGGCGAGGCTGAAAGCGCCGGGTGCGGGGACAACCGCCAAATCTTCGGGGTCGAACTCCCGCGCCAACGTGCTGCCGATGCCGTAGGCCATGGGGTCGCCGGTCGCGAGCACCACGACTCGCCGCCCGCGATGGGCGGCGATGGCCTCCATCGTCGTGTCGAGGGGGAAACTCCAGGCGACCTTTTCGCAATGGCCGTTGGCGACGAGCGCCAAGTGCCGTTCGCCACCTACCAGAAGCTCGGCATTTTCGATCAAGGCGCGCGAGGCCGGCGGCAATCCTTCGGGTCCGTCAGCGCCCAGGCCGATAACGTTCAGCCAAGCGCTCATGAGGCGGTGCCTTGCTCGATCGCCAGGGCATTGACCGTTGCTGCGGCGACGGCGCTGCCGCCGCGCCGGCCGGTCAGTGTGATAAACGGCGCGGCCCCGCTGCCGATAAGGGCGTCCTTGGATTCACGGGCGCCGACATAGCCTACCGGCATGCCAATGATGAGCGCTGGAGGCGGCCATCCGGCGGCTAAGCCCTCCAACAGCCGGAACAACGCGGTCGGCGCGTTGCCGATGGCGACGACGGCACCCTCGAGCCACGGCGCCCAAAGCTCGACGGCGGCGGCCGAGCGGGTGGTGTCGCTGCGTGCTGCCAATCCACGAACGCTGCCGAGCCCCAGGGTGCATAGCACCGGATTGTCGGCTGGCAGGGTGCGCCGGATTATGCCATCGGCTACCATGCGGGAATCGGTGAGGATCGGTGCCCCCGCTGCCAGCGCCTGTTCCCCGGCGCGTGCCGCACCGTTAGACCAGCGCAAATCTTCGATCGCCGTTGCATCGCCACACGCGTGAGCGATGCGCAACGCCACCCGATGTAAGTCGCCGGGTAGCGGGCTGAGGTCCGTCTCGTCGCTTATGGCGGCAAACGACTCGCGATAGATCGAGTCGGGATCGCGTTGATAGTCGAATGGCATCGCGGTCATGGCTCGCGCCTCGGGTTTTGCGCTGGCTTATTCGCCGGAGCCGTTGCGCAAGCTGCGCGGCCCCAACGGATGATCGGCGTGGGGGTAGGGGTGGTGATGGCCGTGGTCATGGCCGCCCTCGTCTCCGTGATGATGGTGGCCATGGTCATGGCTGTGGCCGTGATCGTGCCCGGTGCCGACGCCTTCGACATGGTGGTGATGGCTCTGCTGGGCCAGGCCCACCTCGTCTTCGAAACCAAGCACCTGTTCGCGGTATTTGCACATCTGGCAGTTCATCACATTGGTGCCGTGGATAATCTCGTCGACCCGATCGGCAAACGTGTCGAGCACCAGCGGATGGTCGTTGAGATAGGACGCTTTGACGAACTGAATGTCGGGGTGCGCCGCGGCGACTTCGTCGGCATGGTCGTAGATACGGCGCACCAGAATGCCGGTGAACAGGAAATAGGGGAAGACGACTATACGCCGGTAGCCCAGCTTCACCGCATGTTCCAGCGCCGGTTTAACCAACGGGAACGTGACGCCGGAATAGGCCGTTTCGGCCCACCCGAAGCCGAGGCCTTCCCACAGCATGCGGCCGACCTTGGCGACGTTCGAGTTGGCGTCCGGGTCGGATGCGCCCCGGCCGACTACCATCAGCAGGGTTTCGTGGCGCGGCACAGCGCCCTGTTCGGCATCCGCTTCGACAAGGGCGGCGTTCACCCGGTCGCCCGCGGCGCGGATCATCTTGAGATCGATGCCGAGTTCACGGCCATAAGCGATATCGAGGCCGGGATTTTGCGCCATATAAGTATTCAGCACCGACGGGATATCGTTCTTGGCGTGACCGGCGGCGAACAACATGCCCGGTACCGCCAACACCCGCTTGACGCCGCGCTCCGCGAGCTTGTCGAGGCCGTCGCGAATGATCGGTTGGGCGAACTCGAGGAAGCCGTACTCGACTTCGCGCTCGGCGAAGCGTTCGCGCATCGCCTCCGCCACGACGGCGAACTCGGTGACCGCATTCTCGTCGCGGCTGCCGTGTCCGCACACCATGATGCCGAAGTTTTCACTCATTCTCTCTGCTCCCGTTAAAGGCAATAGACCACGCGCTCCGTTCACCGCCAAGCGCTGCCGCAATTGACCCGGCGCGGTGGCGAACCGCAGGATGCCGGCAATGCTTATTGGCGAATTCAGCACCAGCGGTTTGCTGCCGCCCATCGTGTTGCTGGCGGCGTTGCTGATCGACGCCGTCGTTGGCGAGTTCGGCCCGTTGTTCCGCATCCTGCCGCACCCGGTGGCGGTGATCGGCAAGGTTACCGGGTGGCTCGACCAGCGGCTCAACCGCGAACGCCGCGTGGCGGCCACCCGCGCGTTTCGCGGCGCTGTTATCGTTGTCGGCTTCGCTGCGGTCATGGCGGCGATTGGCTGGGGGCTGGCCGATCTCAGCCGGTCGATCCCCTTTGGCTGGATTATCGAATTGATCTTGGTCGTTCTTCTGCTGGCCCAGCGCAGCCTGTTCGATCACGTTCTCGCGGTCGCACGTGCTCTCGACCGGGACGGGCTCGCCGGTGGCCGGGCGGCGGTGGCCCATATCGTCGGCCGCGATCCCGAGCAGCTCGATGCCCATGGTGTCGCCCGGGCGTCGATCGAGAGCCTGGCCGAGAGTTTTTCCGATGGCGTTGTCGCGCCGGCTTTTTGGTATCTGCTGCTCGGTTTGCCCGGTCTGCTGGTTTACAAAACGATCAACACGATGGACTCGATGATCGGGTACCGCACCGAGCGGCATGCGGCGTTCGGCATGGCCACTGCGCGGTTGGACGATGCCCTCAATTACATTCCGGCGCGCATTGCCGGCGTGTTTGTCGTTGTGGCGGCCATCTTCACGCCCAAGGGCGGACCGTCGCGGGCGCTCAAGGTGATGCTGCGCGACGGAAGCAAGCACCGCTCGCCCAACGCCGGTTGGCCCGAAGCGGCGATGGCCGGTGCCCTGTCCGTGGCGCTGTCGGGCCCGCGCCAGTACGACGGCAAAACCGTCGATGAGCCCTGGTTGGGCGGAGAGTTTCCCGCCCGCATCGGCGTTGGGGAGATTCGCCGCGCGCTCTATCTGTTCGCCGTGGCGTGCCTGATTAACGCTGCCGTGATCGCTGCGATCATTGCTTTTGTTATCGCGTAGAGGGACCATTCAACGCGCCGCCGCCGCGAAAAGAGCATCGAGATCCAAGCTGGCCTCTAGATGCTCTGCCAAAGCGTCCAGAGTCTCTTCGACGAGGGTGTCGTAGGAGAGGCCGCTCCGGCGGTCTCCGTGGAATGACGACAGAAAATGGTGGCGATACGCATCGGTGGTAAATAGGCCGTGCACATAGGTTCCAGACACGGCGCCATCTGGCGATATCGCCCCATCGGGGTGGGCTCGCTCCCCGCCATCGAGCATCAAAACCGGGCGTTCGGTATCCGGCCCGCTGGTTCGCCCCATATGCATTTCGTATCCGGTGAGCTCGACGTTGCCGTTCACCGAGCGCCCGGTCACCGGTGCTAGAGATTTGTCGCCGCCGATGGTCGTTTCGATATCGAGCAGGCCAAGACCTTCAGCGGTACCCGCAGGCCCTTCGATTCCGTTGGGGTCGGCGATCGTGCGGCCAAGCATCTGATAGCCGCCGCAAATACCGAGTATCCGCGCGCCCCGCCGCGCCGCCGCTAAGATATCGATGTCCCAACCTTGCCGGCGCAATTCGGCAAGGTCGGCCAGGGTCGATTTCGAGCCCGGTAGGATAATGAGATCCGCGTTGGCCGGTAACGGTTCTCCCGGCGGCACCAACGTGACCGCCACGTCGGGTTCGGCGCGCAGCGGGTCGAGGTCGTCGAAATTGGCGATGCGCGGCAGCCGGGGGACAGCGATGCGAATCGCGCCATCGGTTGCGCGTGATTCGACTTGGCTTTTTAGCGAGGCCGAATCCTCCGCCGGCAGACGGTGAGAGGCTTCAAACCAGGGCACCACGCCGAAGGAGGTGAGGCCGGTATGGGTCTCGATGTCTGCATGGGCGTCGTCGAACAGCGACGGATCGCCGCGAAACTTGTTGACGATGTAGCCACGGATGCGCGCCTTCTCATCGGCGCTGAGCAGCGACCAGGTGCCGACCAGGCTGGCGATAACGCCGCCACGCTCGATGTCGCCGACGAGTACGACCGGAATGTCGGCTGCCTCGGCGAAGCCCATGTTGGCGATGTCGCCCGACCGCAGATTGGTCTCGGCCGGACTGCCTGCGCCTTCGACCAGTATCAAGTCGGCATCGGTCTGCAACCGCTCGAAGCTTTCAAGTACCGCGGGTAGCAGCTTCGGTTTCAGGTTATGATAAGCGCGCGCGTCGGCATTGCCTTTGACGCAGCCTTGGACGACGACTTGCGCGCCGACATCCGATTGCGGTTTGAGCAATATGGGGTTCATGTCGACCGACGGGACGACACCGCAGGCGCGCGCCTGCAGCGCCTGGGCGCGGCCGATCTCGCCGGTCGTGCCGTTGCGACAGGCCGCCGGTGCGGCGTTGTTCGACATGTTTTGCGGTTTAAACGGCCGCACCGAGAGGCCACGATGCGTATAGGCACGCGCCAGCCCCGCGACGAGCAGCGACTTGCCGACATCGGACCCGGTTCCTTGCAGCATTAGTGCGGCGGTCATTTCCCCTTCGCCATCCCTAAAACTCAATTCCCACTTGCGCTTTCACATCGTCGCGGAAGTGGTGCTTCACCATGGTCATGTCGGTCACCATGTCGGCGGCCTCGATCAATTCCGGTTTCGCGTTCCGCCCGGTGACGATGACATGCAGGTCGGGCCGCCGCGCCGTCAGGGCGGCGACAACTTCTTCGATCGGCAGATGGTCGTAGCGCAGGACGATGTTGAGCTCGTCGAGCAGAATAAGATCGAGGGCGGGATCGGCCATCATCTCCTGGGCCTTCGCCCAGGCCGCCTTGGCGGCGGCGATGTCGCGCTGACGGTCCTGGCTGTCCCAGGAAAAGCCCTCGCCCATCACCGCGACGGTGATCTGGTCGGCGAATTTCTCCAAAACCACTCGTTCGCCAGTCTCCCACTTGCCTTTGACGAATTGGACGATGCCCACCCGTTTACCGTGACCAAGCGCGCGCATGACCAGACCCATAGCCGCTGTGGTCTTGCCCTTCCCCTTGCCGGTGTGGACCATCAGCAGGCCCTTTTCTTTGGTCTTGCGGGCGAGAATCTTGTCGCGGGCGACCTTTTGCTTACGTTTTTTCTCCGCCCAGCGGGCGTCATCGTCTTGCGTGGTCATGCGGTTTGCTCCAATGCCGAATGCTCCAAAGGTTGGCCTGCGAGCACCGAGAGGTGCGCATAGGCGGAATTGGAGCGGGCCTGCCATAGGCCGCGGTCGATCGCTTCGCGCAGCCGTTCGGCGATTTCCTTGAGTGCGGCGGAGTTGTTGTCCTCCAGGAAAGACAGAACCTCTTCATCGCCGAGAAAAGCGGCGTAAACCCGGTCGAACTGATCGTCGCGCACCGCGTTGGTTGTGGCGGCGAAGGCGAACAGATAGTCGACCGTCGCAGCGATTTCGAAGGCGCCCTTATAGCCGTGGCGCATCACCCCGGCGATCCATTTGGGATTGATGACCCGGGCGCGGATGGTGCGGGCGATCTCCGCTTCCAAGGTGCGCACTTTGGGGGCAAAGGGTCGTGAGTGATCGTTGTGGTAGACCGTTGGCATGCGGCCCGCTTCGTCGGCGACCGCTGCCGCGAGGCCGCCTTCGAACTGGTAATAGTCGTCGCTGTCGAGCAGGTCGTGCTCCCGGTTGTCCTGGTTATGGACAACGGCTTCGATCTGGCCCAGGCGGCGCGAAAACGTGCCGTGGGCGGCGACACCGTAAGTCTCCGCGTTGCCGCCGCCGGTGCCCACGCCATAGGCATAACCGCCCCAGGCCACATAGGCGCGGGCCAGATCGGCGCGGTCGTGCCAGCCGCGTTCGTCGATCAGCGCCTGCAATCCCGCGCCGTAGGCACCAGGCTTGGACCCGAAGACGCGCCAGCCAGCCTGGCGTTGGGCATCGCTAGGCGGCACGCCCTGGGCAACCAGAGCCTCGGCTTCGGCGGCAACCCGGGCCGCAATCGGGTTGTCGCGCGCGCTTTCGTCAGACTGGCTGGCGACAGCTTGCACAGCGCTATCGAACAAGTCGATCAATCCGGGGAAAGCGTCGCGGAAAAATCCGGAGACGCGCAGCGTCACGTCGACCCGCGGGCGGTCGAGCACTGCGATCGGCATCACCTCGAACCCGGTGACCCGCCGCGACGCGGTGTCCCAAGTCGGCTGGACGCCGATGAGCGCCAGCGCTTGGGCAATATCATCGCCGCCGGTGCGCATGTTGCTGGTGCCCCAGGCGGAAAGCGCTATGGCGCGCGGCCAGTCGCCATGCTCTTGCGCGTACGTCTCGACCAGCAATTGCGCCGAGGCCCAGCCGAGTTGCCACGCCGCTTGGGTTGGCACCGTGCGGGTGTCGACGGAGTAGAAATTTCGCCCAGTGGGCAGCACGTCGGGCCGGCCGCGCGACGGCGCCCCCGAGGGGCCGGGCTCGACAAACCGGCCGTCCAGGCCGGTGAGCAGTCCGGTGAGTTCGGCATCCCCGCTTGCCGCAACCGCCGGGCGAAGGGTCGTCTCCAACGCTTTGAGCACCGCAATAGTTCGCGTCCATTCGGGGTCCGGTCGGCGACCGCCGCCGATCAGTGCGCGCGTCAGCGTTTCCAGCCGTTCCACGGTATCGCCCGCGGTGCGCCAGGATTGGGTGTCGCTAAGCGGTTCTGGCGTTGGTCCCTGCCAGGCTGAGCTGAAATCACAATCGAGCGGATCGAAGCCGAGACCGAGATCGTTGGCCAGCGCGCGCAACAGCGACGCGTCGCCATCCGCCCCATCGCCTCGTGGCGAGCGCACTAGCGCAGCAAGCAGATCGGTTTGTTGGTCGCCCTCGGGCGACTGTCCAAACACATGCAGACCGTCGCGGATTTGCAGTTCTTTTAACTCGCAGAGATAGCCGTCGAGACGCGCCAGCGCGTCATCGCTATCGATTTCTCCATCGAACCCGAGATCGCGGTCGAGCCCGGTGTCGCGCGCGAGTTCAAGAATCTGGGTGCGCAAAACCAGCAGCCGGCGGGGGTCGACGTTGGCCGCTTCGTAGTACTCATCGACCAGCGATTCTAGATCGCGCAAGGGCCCATAGGTTTCCGCCCTCGTGAGCGGCGGTGTGAGATGATCGATAATAACGGCGGCGGCGCGGCGTTTGGCCTGGGTGCCCTCGCCGGGATCGTTGACGATAAACGGATATAGATGGGGGATCGGTCCCAGGGCGGCTTCGGGGAAACACTCGTTACTCAAGGCGACCGCCTTGCCGGGCAACCATTCCAGATTGCCATGCTTGCCCATATGAACGATGGCGTGGGCGCTAAAGGCATTGCGCAGCCAGGCGTAGAAGGCGAAATAGCCGTGGGGCGGCACCAGGGCGGGATCGTGATAGCTCGATACCGGGTCGATGTTGTAGCCGCGCGCCGGTTGCATGCCGACGGTCACGTTGCCATAGCGCACCGCGGGAATGGCGAACGCACCGCACTCGACATTGCCGGTACGAAAAAATGGATCGGCCTCGGGTGGTCCCCAGCACTCATTCACTTGCCGGCGGACCTCCGGCGGGAGGTTTGCAAAAAACAGTTCGTAGTCCGGCAGCGGCAACGTTTCGATGATGTCGCGGCCAACAACGGTGGCGTTGGTGGGGCCGGCGGCGAGCGCGTCGATGAGGGTACCGCCGTCGTTCGGCAGGCCGTCGACCCCATAGCCGGCGTCTGCGAGTGCGTTCAGCACCGTGACCGTCGCGGCTGGCGTGTCGAGCCCCACACCGTTGCCGATCCGGCCGTCCCGATTAGGATAGTTGGCCAAAACCAGCGCGACCCGGCGTTGATCGGCCGCCGTTTGGCGCAGCTTTGCCCAGGAGGCGGCGAGCTTGGCGGTAAATTCCAACCGGTCGGTGACCGGCTGGTAAACGGTCACGTCGGTTTCGGTTGCTGGGTCACGGCGCGCGCCGCCCTTGAACGAGACGGCGCGCGCCAGCACGCGTCCATCGACTTCGGGTAGCGCGACGTTCATGGCGATATCGCGCGCCGTGAGGCCGTTGGTGCCGCCACGCCATCCCGCTTCGTCCGAGCCGGCAAACACCACTTGGAGAACCGGCGCGTCGGTGTCGGCGAACGGCCCCCGGTCGGCATCGCCGCCGGGCGCAGCCACGGCGAAACCGGTGGTGTTGAGGATCACGCTGGGGCGCGCCGCTGCCAGAAGCTCTGCGAGGGTCGCCGCGGCCACCGGGTCCTTGAGGCTGCTGACGAAGACCGGCAACGGGTTGAGCCCGCATTCCTGCAGCTCGGCGATCAAATCATCGACAACCGCGAGGTTCGCCGCTTGGACGAGCGCCCGGTAAAAGACGATCCCGGTTACCGTCGCGCCATCGCGCCAATGATCCTCCACCTCGGTCAAGTCGGGTGCCGTTGCGCCGGGCCAATAAAGGCCGGCGCGCAACAGCGGCGCCGGTTCGCTCCATTCGGCGTCATGGCCGCACAGAGTTGCCGCATAGGCCAGAAGGTTTTCGGCGTTGCTGGTGCCGCCATGGACCAGATACTGCCACAGGCGGTGGGCCGCTCCCGTGTCGAGGGTCGTCAGTTGCGTGAGCTCCGCATCTGGCTGATCGTCGCCTGGCAGGAACGCGACCGGGATGCTGGCCGCCTTGCACGCGGCGGCGATTTCATCAACACCGTAGGCCCAATAGCCACGTCCGCCGAGGAGCCTGACGATAACCAGCTTGGCGCGGCTGATGACCTGATCGACATGCAAATCGACGGACAGGTTGTGACCCAAGCGCAGATAATTGGCGAGCCGTACGCTCGGTGTTGTCTCGTCTGTGCGTTGGCGTGCGGTCTGAGCCGCCGCGAGGCAGGCGATCTCCGTGTCGGCGGCGCTGAGGACGACGATATCCCCCGGCGTTTGACCGAGGTCGACCGCTTCGCTGCCGTCGTCGACGGCGCCGGGTGTTGCCGCCAGCAGGTGCATCACCGTCCCCGCACTACCTCATCCTTCGACAGGCTCAGGATGAGGGTTTGTTGTGCCGCAAGGGAGGTAACAACAAGCCCCCCCTCCCTAACCCTCCCCCTCGCTGGGGGGAGGGAATGACAACGAGGCACGGCTTGGCTCCTCCCTCCCCCCTTGAGGGGGAGGGATGGGGTGGGGGGTGATTTTGTTGATTGTGCCATTATCCGGTGATTGCCGAGGTGATGGCGGCGCGGTCCATCCCGGCGCGGCCGATTACCACCAATTCGCTGCCGCGGGCTTCGCCGTCGCGCCAGTCTCTGTCGAAATATTGCTGAAACCGCGTGCCGACGCCTTGCAATACCAAGCGGCGCGCCTTGCCGGGAACATCGACAAATCCTTTGATGCGAAAAATATCGTGTGCCGTTACTGCGGCGGTGAGGCGGGTTTCCAGCTCGGTGGGGTCGTCGACGGACCCAAGCGAGACGATGAAACTGTCGAAATCGTCGTGATCATGGTCGTCCTCACCGTCGTGGACGCTGGGCCGCGCGGCGAGATCGTCTTCCGCGCCGGCATCGAGACCAAGAACGAGCGCGGGATCGAGCTGCCCATGGGTCGCGTTGACTGTCTTCACACCGGCGCGCCGGTGCTCGGCGATGGCGGCATCGACTCCCTCCGCATCGCCGTTCAGCAAGTCGGCCTTGTTGGCGATGATAAGGTCGGCGCAGGCAATCTGATCGACGAACAGTTCTTCCAACGGGTTGTCGTGATCGAGCGACGGGTCGGCGGCCCGCGCCGCGGCGACAGCTTCGGGGTCGTCGGCGAAACGGCCGTTGGCGACGGCGGCAGCGTCGATCACGGTGACCACGCCGTCGACCGTCGTGCGCGCTTTCACCTCAGGCCAGGCGAATGCTTTCACCAACGGTTTCGGCAACGCCAGACCGGACGTTTCGATAATAATGTGATCGGGCGGGTCGGGGCGGTCGAGCAAAGCCGTGATCGTCGGCACGAAATCGTCGGCGACGGTGCAGCATATGCAGCCGTTAGACAGTTCGATGACATCGTTGTCGTCACACCCCTCGATACCGCAGCCGGTTACGATTTCCCGGTCGATTCCAAGATCGCCGAACTCGTTGATGACCAAGGCCAGGCGCCGGCCGTTCGCCTGTTCGAGAAGGTGTCGAATGAGGCTGGTCTTGCCGGCACCGAGAAAGCCGGTGATGACAGTTGCGGGAATTCTTCGCATTCAACTCGATCCTGTCCGGTTAGAGTGTTTAAGCGTGATCGGCAGGCCGGCGGCGACGAAATCGACCCGGCCGGCCTGTTGGGCCACTTGCTGGTTGAGACGCCCGGCATGGTCGCGGAACGTGCGGCCGAGGGCGTTATCCGGCACGATCCCCAGCCCGACCTCGTTGGCGACACAGACGACGGGTCCTGCCGATTCCGCGAATTTATCGAGGAGAGTGTCGGTCTCCGTGACGATATCCCTCTCCGCCAGCAGAAGATTGCTAAGCCATAAGGTCAGGCAGTCGACGAGAATCGGGCTGTCTTCGGTTGCGCACGCCGCGATAGTGTCGCTGAGCGCCATTGGCGCTTCCTCGGTTCGCCAACGATTGCCCCGGCGCGCCCGATGTTCGGCGATACGGTCGGCCATCTCACCGTCGCCGGCCTCCGCAGTGGCGATGTAGACCGGCTGTGCGCCCACGATATCAGCGTGATCGAGGACCAGCGCTTCGGCATGGCGGCTCTTGCCCGACCGGGCGCCGCCAAGCACCAGCGTGAGTGCTGGGAGAAGGCCCGTTTCGGCGGGCTGCGCAGAACTACTATCCATCGACCGCCATCCCTCCACCCGAGGATCCGGTGTTCATTCAGTGCGCGCTAAAGAGGTCTCCTGGCTCCGGGTCTCGGGCTGGGGCGTCCTTCCCAGCGGGCAGTTGCCGCCAGTGGTGTTACGCCCGGCCTCGCCGTTACAGTTGCGGGGGCAGCGCCGGAATTAGTGTCACCCAACGTGGACGATCACCGCACCGGACTTCCCTGTTTCAGCGCTGGAGCAACGCTAGCATGGCAGTGTGATCGGGCGCCAGTACGCTTTCCGAGGTGGCGAGTTGATTGACGTGGAAAAGCGCCCACGCGCCCTCGGGATGGCTCTCGGTGGGGCCGAAATGATCGAGCCGGGTAATCGAGCAATTGTCGATCTGGCAGGCCAAAGCGATTTCCGGATCCAGCCCTAGCGCGTGGCCGATTGCCGCGCGGATGGCGCCGCCGTGGCTTACGGAAATGATATCGCCTCCCGCGTGCTGCGCGGTCAGCCGTTCAATCACAGCGCCGACCCGGCCCATCAAATCGACGAAGCTTTCGCCGCCGGGTGCCCGTGTGCTGGCGGGCGCCAGCCAAAACAAATGCTTGGGATCGAGCTCGGCGTAAACGTCTTCGCGCTTGCGGCCTTGCCATTCGCCGAAGTTCTGCTCGGCAAGGTCTTCTTCGACGATCGGCTCGGGCATGTCCAAACCGGCAACTCGAATGGCTTCGGCGGTTTGGTGGGTGCGTTGCAGATGACTGGTCACCAACGTGCCCTTGTCCGGCAGCATCCGGGCGAGCGCCGCATAGGTTGGCGGATCGTCGACATTGGCCGGCGGGTCGGTATTGCCGTAAATGCGTCCGCCGGTGGACGTGACAGGCGCGTGGCGGACCCACCACCAACGGGTACGTGTACTCATGCGATATTTCCCAAGATCACGGCGCTGGCAACGATCAGGACCGCTGTCTCCGCCGCTTGTTGAACGCCTCCCAAGACGTCGCCGGTATAACCGTCGATTTGCCGTAGCGCCAGCCAGCCGATGGCGAAAGCGCCGAGGCCGCCAGCGATTAGGATTATAAACACGCCGCCGCCTGCCGGTGTGATCAGCACCAGCAGCGTTAATAGCGCGCCAAGCGCGAGGCCTTTCCAGGTGCTGCCTTCGCTCGGCGTGCCGGCCAGCGCGCCGAGGCCGTCGTCGCGCGCCGGCGGCAACCAGCGCATGGTCGGCGCGAACATCGCCCGGCTCCAACTGGCCGCCGCGATGAGCGCCCCGGCGGCGGCGCCGATATCGACCGCAGCGATAGCCGCCAGGGCGGCGATCTTGGCGACCACGATCACCGCCAGCGTCAACACGCCATACGCACCGAGCCGGCTGTCGCGCATGATGTCGAGTTTCTCCGTGCGTGTGCCGCCACCGCCGAAACCGTCGGCCAGATCGGCGAGCCCATCTTCGTGAAGAGCGCCGGTGAACCAGAGCACGACGCCGACGGCCAGCGTCGCCGCGACCGCCGGCGGTACGCCGAGTATGGAAAGCACGGCGAGGGCAATAGCCCCTACGCCGCCGATCCCGAAACCGACGAGCGGAAACAGCCACATTGCCGCTGAGAGGTCGGTTTGCGCGGCATCGGCCGGTTCGGTTTCGTCGGTATTGTGGGGTCGCTCGACAGGAAGCCGGGTTAAGAACGTCGCTGCCAGACGCAGTTGCGCCCAGATGTCCGAGGAGGCGGACTCGTGGCCTGACGACTCGGGATTTGCGTTCATGGCTCTCTTATAGGACAACTGCCTGCCTTTCGGAACGGGCAACAACTCGCCCCAACGGTAAGTCTCCTAATGACCGACATCCCCAGCGAACCCATGCCTTCAGCGGAACCCAGTACGGCGAATTTCGACGAAATACGTGGGTTGCTCGCTGACTTGCCGTTGCCCGACTTGGAAGCGGCGGCGGCGGCTGAGGCGCGGGAAGGCCAACTAACTAAACCCGCCGGCGCCCTCGGTCGATTGGAAGAGATCACGCGGTGGGTTTGCCAATGGCAAGGCCGTCATCCGCCGCGGGTCGACCACGCGCGTGTTTGCGTCTTCGCCGGCAACCACGGCGTAGCGGCGCGGGGGGTTTCGGCCTTTCCGGCCGACGTGACGGCCCAGATGGTGCAGAATTTTATTTCGGGAGGAGCTGCTGTAAACCAACTGGCGGCCTTCGCCGATGCCGATTTGCGTGTCTACGAGATGGCACTGGAGCAGCCGACGGCGGATTTCACGCAAGGCCCGGCGATGAGCGAGACCGACTGCGCGCGCGCCATCGCCTATGGTATGACCGCCGTGGAAGACGGGATTGAGCTACTGGCCTTGGGTGAAATGGGGATCGCCAATACGACGGCGGCCGCGGCGATCTGCCATGCGCTCTACGGCGGCGACGCCGTGGATTGGACGGGCCCCGGAACGGGCGTGGAAGGAGCCGCGCTCGACGCCAAGATTAGCGCGGTTCACGCCGGTGTGGCAGCCAACCAAGAAGCGATGTCCGATCCTCTGCATGTTCTACGCTGTCTTGGGGGACAGGAGGTTGCCGCAATTACCGGCGCGGTGATCGCGGCCCGCATGGCGCGCACGCCGGTGCTGCTCGACGGCTATACCTGTACGGCGGCGGCCGCCGTGCTGCACGCCATCGACCCAGCGCTGCTCGATCATTGCCTGGTCGCGCATCTGTCAGCGGAGCCCGCCCATCGCAATCTGGCGGAGCTGTTGGGCAAGCGGCCTCTGCTCGAACTCGATATGCGCCTGGGTGAAGCGTCAGGTGCGGCGCTGGCGATCAATATTGTGCGCGCTGCGGTGGCGTGCCACACGGGCATGGCGACGTTTGAAGAAGCGGCGGTGAGCAACCGCTCCGAGCCTTGATCCTCGACTTTGAGGCGTAATAGACCCAATTTAGGGGCGACAAATATCGGATTGAACCGGCGCGTCGGGCGAGATGAACGAAGCTGAAGCGACAACCCATATACCGCTGCCTGTCGCACCGGTGGGTGTCTCCGAACCGCTGCCGGGTGCACGCGGCCCGGTTCGTCTACGCACCCTGACCAGCATTCGGTGGGTCGCGATCGCCGGCCAACTGGCAGCGCTATTTTTGGTGCGATTCGGGCTGGATTGGCCCTTACCGATGGATGAGGCGCTCGCCGTCGTCGGCGCGTCGGTCGTCTTGAACATAGCGATGACATTCCGGCGTCCGGAACAAGGGCGGTTAAAGGAATGGGAAGCAGCTTCGTATTTGGCGTTCGATACGCTGCAATTAGCGCTTTTGCTGTATCTCACCGGCGGTCTTACCAATCCGTTTGCGCTTTTGTTTCTCGGCCCAGTGACCGTATCGGCAACCGTACTGACGCGCCGGGCAACCGCTATTTTGTGTGGTCTGGTTATCGTTTGCGCGACGGGGTTGGTGTTCGATCATCTGCCGCTGCCGTGGTCGGCGATCGGTCTGGAGCTTCCGGGCATATATGTATGGGGTCTTTGGACGGCGGTAGTGATCGGGACATTGTTCATCGCCGTTTACGCGGGCAGCCTGGCGGCGGAAAGCCGGCGGATGTCGAATGCGCTGTCGGCGACCCAGCTGGCGCTCGCCCGTGAGCAACAACTCTCTGCCCTCGGGGGGCTGGCCGCTGCTGCCGCGCATGAACTCGGCAGTCCGCTGTCGACCATTCTGGTCACGGCGACGGAGTTAAACCGGGAGATGCCGCAGGATAGTCCCTATGCCAGCGATATCAGCCTACTGCGGGCGGAAGCCCTTCGGTGCCGGGAGATTTTGGCCGAGTTGGCGGTGCAACCGGCAACTGACGATGGGGAAGACCCGTTTGCGCGGACCCTGCTGTCGGCGATGGTGCAAGCTGCCGCCGACCGTCACCAGGGTGGCGATGTCTCGCTGACCATAGATGCTCGCGGAAATGACGATAGCGCGGAGCCGGTTGTGGTGAATAGCCCAGAATTCAATCACGGGTTAGGCAATATCATCCAAAACGCGGTACAATTCGCCCATGACAGCGTTGCGATACGCGTTGGTTGGAGCCAGGAAACGATTTCCGTAACCGTTCGCGACGATGGTCCCGGATTTGCCCCGGCGGTACTCGACCGGCTCGGGGAACCCTATATTTCAAGCAGGGGTGATGGGCATCTCGGACTTGGCGTATTTATCGCCCAATCATTGCTGCAACGAACCGGGGGTCGAATGACGGCCCGCAATATTCGAGGCGCCATTGGGCGTGTCGATGGGGGGGAAGTAGAGATCATATGGCCGCGCGCCAGCCTTGATGTTAGCGCTGTTGAGAGGTAATCGAGACACCATGACACAAGAACTTCAGTCCCCAGTACACGAGACGGCGTCGCCCGCCGCCGATATGTCGCTGCTGATCGTCGATGACGAACAGAATCTGCGCAATCAGCTCGCCAAGGCAATGGAGCGCCGTGGCTTTACCGTCGCTGCGGCCGAAAGCGTGGCGGAGGGTAAACACCTTGCGCTCACTGACCGCCCGAAGTATGCGGTCGTCGATCTGCGCTTAGGCGACGGTAGCGGGCTCGAGGTGGTGGAGGTTTTGCGGCAGGCGCGCGGCGACGTCCGCGTCATCGTTCTGACGGGCTACGGAAACATTGCGACCGCGGTCGCTGCGGTTAAGGCCGGCGCCATCGATTATCTGCCCAAGCCGGCGGACGCCGATCAAGTGGCAGCTGCGCTGATGTGCGATGA
The DNA here is from genome assembly GCA_965267185.1 of Alphaproteobacteria bacterium. Classification (GTDB taxonomy): domain Bacteria; phylum Pseudomonadota; class Alphaproteobacteria; order UBA6615; family UBA6615. The sequence goes on from OZ253937.1 coordinate 3,238,295, forward strand.
ACAGGCGTTACCGCCGCCGCCGGAACGGCCGATGTCGGCCGACCGGGTGCGTTGGGAACACATCCAGCGGGTCTACGAACAGTGCAACCGCAATGTGTCGGAAACCGCGCGCCGGTTGAACATGCACCGGCGCACCTTGCAGCGCATTCTGGCGAAACACGCGCCGCGCGAATAGAGTCGTATAGGGGTGCCGTCGCCGGACGATGCGGAGTTGGTTTTCCAAATGGGGCAGAAGCCGCCCGGATGAAGCATCCGCGTCGGTGCCAGCGGGAACGGTTGTCTACGCTATCGGCGATATTCACGGCCGGCTCGACTTATTGCAGCGCTTAGAAGATGAAATTAGGCGCGATGCGGGGGACGTCGACGCCGACCGCCGGCTCATCATCTGTCTCGGCGACTATATCGACCGGGGCGACCATTCCCGCGAGGTTATAGAGCACCTATTGCAGGGTGCTCCGGCATCGTTCGAGCGCGTGTGCCTCATCGGCAATCATGAATCCTACCTTCTACGATTTTTCGACGACAGCAGTGTGGGGCCGTCCTGGTTGGCCAATGGCGGGCACGAGACCCTGCTTAGTTATGGCGTCACGCCGCCGGTATGGACCGATATGAATAGATCGGCCGGAAAGATGCAGGCAGACCTCCGCGCTCACCTTCCGCAGCCGCACGAGGCATTTTTGCGCTCGCTCGCGGTCAGTCATCGTGAAGGCGACTATCTGTTCGTACATGCCGGAGTGCGGCCGGGTGTTCCGCTCGATGAACAAGACCCCCATGATTTGATGTGGATCCGCGATGAGTTTCTCACCGACAAGAGCGATTTCGGCGCTGTCGTGGTTCATGGGCACTCGGTCCGGTCGGAACCCGAGAACCTCGCCAACCGAATCGGTGTCGACACCGGCGCCTACGCGACAGACCGGCTCACTTGCGTGGTTTTATGGGAAGATCAGCGGCGTTTCTTGAGTACCTGACGCGGCATACTTGACGGCGCGCAGGACGTGACGCCCGCCCGGCGCACCTGCTATTAGAAAACAGATGACGACAAATCAAAACCTACGCGAGTGGTTGCCCAAGCTGGCTGGGGCAACGGTCCTGTGTGTCGGCGACGTGATGCTCGATCAATACGTTTACGGCGACGTCGATCGGGTCTCGCCGGAAGCGCCGATACCCGTATTGAATGTGAACCGCCGGACGCAGGCGATCGGCGGGGTCGGGAACGTTGCCTGCAATATCGCCGCACTTGGCGCGACGGCGCAGCTCGTTGCGGTGGTTGGCGACGATCTATCGGGACGCCAAGTCCTCGAACTCCTTGCCGATGTGGGAGCCGTAAATCCGCAGGTGCTGGTTGATGCGGGACACCCCACCACGGTGAAAACCCGCTTTATAGCCGGCAGCCAGCAGCTATTGCGGGCGGACGACGAATCTGTTGGCGGCATTGCCGCCAGCCTGCTGAATCAAATAGGAGATACCGCAGCCGCCAACCTTGGCGCAGCCGGCGCGGGTGCCCTGATCCTGTCCGATTATGGCAAGGGTGTGCTGGCGGATGAGGTGATCGGGCAGCTGGTCTCAGCGTCGCAGGCCGCCGGTATTCCGGTCGTTGTCGACCCCAAGGGTACCGACTACACCAAGTATGCCGGGGTCGATGTTCTGACCCCCAACCGCAAGGAGCTGAGCGACGCTACGCGAATGGCGACCGGCAGTTCGGACGAGATTGTTGCGGCGGCCCGCCAGTTGATTGCGAGCTGCGGCGTGCGTCACGTCCTCGTGACCCGCGGCGCCGAGGGTATGTCCCTGGTGTCGGCGGAAGGCTCGCCCGCCCATCTGCCGGCGCTGGCGCGCGAAATATTTGACGTGTCAGGTGCCGGCGACACGGTCGTCGCCGTGCTGGCGACTGGCCTGGCGGCGGGCATGGAAATCGCCGAGGCGGCGCAGCTCGCCAACGTTGCTGCGGGTCTGGTTGTCGCCAAGGTTGGTACAGCGGTGGTGCGGAATGCTGAACTTGCCGACGCGGTAGAGGCTGCGGGGAGCGTCGTCAAAAAAGTCGTCGATCTAAACCAGCTTACCGATCAGATCGCCCAATGGCGCGCGCGCGGGCTGTCGATCGGATTTACCAACGGCTGCTTTGATCTGGTGCACCCGGGCCATATTTCTTTGCTCGAACAAGCCGAGGCGGTTTGCGACCGGCTCATTGTCGGGCTGAACAGCGACGCGTCGGTTGCCCGTTTGAAAGGCGCGGGCCGCCCGGTTCAGGATGCCGATGCGCGGGGCCGTGTGCTAGCCTCGGTATCGGCGGTCGACGCGGTTGTCATCTTCGATAGCGACACGCCACTCGACTTGATCGGCGAAATCCGGCCGGACGTTCTGGTGAAGGGCGCGGACTACACGCTCGATGAAGTTGTCGGTGGCGATATCGTTCAATCCTATGGTGGCCGGGTGGTTTTGGCGGACCTGGTCGATGGATTTTCGACCACCGATACAATTGCCCGCCTCGCGCGCTAGGCGGGCCATAGCGAGAGAACGGATCTCGCTCTAGCCTAGGCGCGGGTCCGTGAATTCATGCAGCCGTTGGGCCGCTTTGCGGGCCAGCTTCAGGGTGAGAACGCGGCGGCGGCTGGCGTGAAGCGGTTCGTGTTCCGCGGGCCGTATCTCATCTGCGCCCCACCCGTCCGCCACCAGAATGCCGCACGACGACGGCAACAGCTCGAGAGGGAAGTCTTGCGGCGCCGCGAAGAACAGCCTGTCGCAGAAATCGCGGTATTCCGGCCATTTTTGATCGGATTTCAGGTCGGCAACACTGGTTTTTACTTCGACGATGATCACGCTGCCATCATCGCCCAGACCGATCACGTCAGCCCGCCGGCCGTTCTTTAGGGTGAATTCGGTCAGCACGGCATAGCCGAGGGTCGCCAGGTAACGGCACACGCCGCGGGTGACTTGGCGCGTCAGCTCCGGTGTCGGCACCGATGTATCGGAAGAATCGCCCATCGCCCGCATTTTACAAATGCGGGCGCGCGGCGGGAATAACCCTTATGGACGTAACTGTGGAGTCGCGATGGATTAGGCGGCTTGCGGCACCGAACCCGAAGCGAGTAGTGCGAGAAACGCTTCGAGGCGGTCGGCCTCGGAAGCTTCCGCCGTTGCGGTAACCAGGGTGCCGTCGGTGACCAGCGATTCGGCGTCGGCCGGTTCCGCGCCGTCGCGGGTCAAATCGCTGCGCAGTGCTTCCGGCGCGGCAACACGCCGTCCTGCCGCCACTTCGGCGGCAATCAAAATACGGATCGCGTCGTCGATGGCGAGCACCGGCTTGCCGCCATCCATAAAGGCTTTGACCAGCCGTTTCGCGTGGGCGTTTTCCGTCAAGCTGTCGGCGGAGTTCGCGCCGTCGAGCAGGATCAACCCGCTATAGTCGGCCGAGATTACGTCAGCCAACTTTTCGTCGGCCATGAAATGATGGCCCCAAGCATCCTCATGCCAACCCTGTACCAATGCTCCTTCCGGCGTAATCACGTGACAGGGAAGGTTCGCGGCGATCAAGGTTTTCTGGGTATTGGTTAAGCTCTGTTCGATGAACCCAGCGGCCGCGACAATAGCGATTGGAAGGGCAGTTTCGGACATGATGGACTCCTCTATGTTGCAGCCACCGGCGTAAGTTATTGCGCCGCGGCGCCATCGCTTCGACGGGCCGCTGTCATCAACGGTCGCGCGTCGCGCGACCGTTTTCACCGGTTGGGAATGTCTTTGGTGACCGGAATGTAAGTAAGCACTCCTGACCTGTCAATCAAGCCAGAGTGCCCTGCGCGCATTCGCCGCAAACGCGGTAACTTAGCCTGCTTCGGCGGTAATTTCGACGCTCTCGGTCTTGGTTTTCGGCGCGTTTTCGGCGGTTTTCTTGGAGTCTTCGGCGTCGGTCTTGCTGATTTCACCGGACAATTCGCCGCCTGCGACGACCTCGATGCGGCCGTAGCGAACCTTGCCGGAGACCGATCCGCCATTCTCAATCCGCAATAGCCCCGAAACCGTCAAATCGCCTTCAAATTGCCCTTGGATATCGGCGGTTTCGACCCGTGCCGTTCCGTTGAACACGCCGCGCTGGGATATTTCCAGGGCCTCGCCGTCGAGCGTCGCATCGACATCGCCCTCCACGACCAAGGCGGCGCAATTGCTGATTTCCCCCTTGAGCTGGATGCCGGGGCCGACACTCATCCGGCTTCCCTTTGAGATCGATGACGAAACGCCTTCGCCTTCGCGCCGCAACGGTGGAATCTCCGGCGGTTTGCGGGAGGGCAGAGGAACTGTGGTGTTCTCGCTGTCACTCATAGACATGTTTTTTCCACTCCTGTGCGGGCGGCGTTCTGGCGCCACCAAATTTTCCGACGCTGTTCCCGGGGACCCCGGGCCGCGTTTATTGAGCGCCATTCTAGCTCAACGATGGACAATGCCAAGGGTGGGGATATTTCATCGCCGGAATGAAGCTCATCCGCGCTTGTTGACACGATCTCGTGGCATCAATGTGGCGAGCAGCGGAAAAAGGAACCCGTTACGCATCAGCCCGCCGATGCAAGGAGCCTCTGGTCCGCCTCCACCATATAGTCGCGCACAATGGGGACGGCGTCGCGCTGGGTCGACAGCAGCAGTTGGAACACCATGTTGGAACCGTTGAGAAATCCCAGCTCGACGGCGGCTAAATAGAATTCCCACATGCGGCAAAAGCGCTCGTCATAAAGCGCGGCGGCTTCGTCGCGGCGGGCGGCGAAGCGCTGACGCCAGTGCCGGATCGTGTAGTAGTAATGAAGGCGCAACACTTCCATATCGGCGACCCAAATGCCTTGCCGTTCGGCCGCGGCAAAGACCTCGGAGAGCGCCGGTACGTAGCCGCCTGGGAAGATGTATTTGCGGATAAACGGGCTGGTTGTTCCCGGTTGGCTTATGCGGCCGATGGAATGAACGAAAGCGAAGCCTTCCGGGGTCAGAAGGCTGCGAATTTTTGCGAAATACTCGTCGATATGGCCGATACCGACATGCTCCATCATGCCGATCGAGACCACCCGATCGAAGCTACCATCAACCTCGCGGTAATCCTTCAACACGAACTGTACCCGGTCACTGACCCCGGCGTCCGCGACCCGCTGCTCGGCGATCTTTACCTGCTCCGGGGACACGTTAATCGAGGTCACGTCGGCACCGGCCTTGGCCAGATGGATCGCGAAAGCACCCCAACCGCCGCCAATCTCGCAGACGCGCATGCCAGGCTCGAGCTCAAGCTTGGCGGTGGCCCGCGTCAGTTTCGCTTTTTGCGCGTCCTCCAGACTGTCATCGGGCGAGTGAAAGAAGGCGCAACTATAGTTCAAATCTTCGTCGAGAAAGAGACGGTAGAGATCGGTCGATAGATCGTAGTGATGGCGCGCCTGGCGTTTCGCTCGGTCTACATCGTTGGCTTGGTGGCGCCGCCGCGCCGCCCGCCACAGCCGGCGCTGGAGGCTTTGCACCGGATGGGCTCCCAGCGCGGGACGATTGATCGAGAATAAGTAGAGGAGATCGTAGACCTCCGTCCCGTCTTCGAAGATAAGCGTGCCGTCCATATAGGCCTCAGCCGCCGTCAATTCGGGGTTGAGGAAGAGTTTCCAATGGAGCGCGCGGTCGCTAAGCCGAAGGGTGACCCGCGCCGCATCGCTGCCGTCGCCGAACTCGTGAAGCTTGCCGTGAGCGTCGATAAGCTTGAGCTGGCCGCGCTGCACAAACCCTTTGAGCAGGTTCGCCAAGAGCAACATCGAAATCGTCTCCGTTTACCTAGGGTTCCAGACAGCTCGCCTTCAGCGCTGTTTTGGTAATACGTTCGCACAGTTCAGGGGATGCGTTGAGCTCGACAACCTGCGTGAAGAAACAAGCATCGCGCACCACATCGAGCTGTACGTCACCGCATAACTGCGCCGACCGGGTCGCCGCGGCGACGCCGCTGATGCACGAATCGCGTATCAGCAGCAACCGGTTGTTGCGAATGGGAATACGCTCGCAGGCAGCCGGGTCGCCGCTATGTTCGGCGAAGCGCGACACACAATCGAATCGTACCGCGAAATCGTAGGCGCCTTCGCAAAGGGTGACGTCGTGTTCGGACTCCGCCGCTTCGAGATAGCATTGTATTTGGTTAGGCAGAGGGCCGGACTCGTTGCAGCCCGCCGTTGCATCGTGCCCCTGCGCGGCCGCGCCGGTGGTTGCCGCGGCGATGGCCATAAACCCGGCGGCCACAGTGAATAACAGGCGCGTCATGCTTAATCCCCGATTTTCGCGTCGGTTGTGATCGTCGTCACTTCGGCCCTCCCCTGTCATTCCCACCTCCAGGTTGCATCTTCGGGTGTGACCCATGGAGATCAAACCCATGTTTAAGACGACCGACGAATTTTACAAAGAAAACTGGCCGGCGACCTTGTATGTGAGCGCCGCCGCTTTTGCCGTTTGGTTGATCATCCTCAGCTGCATTGCCGCTGTTTAGGTTTCTCCCGCGGGCGTGTCCAGGCGGTAGATTCGCGACGCGGTGTCGTGAAACAGCATCGCTTTCTCGTCGTCTGAATAGCCGCTGGCCAACCGTTTGAACGCGTTCCACAGCACGCCATAGCTGCAGCTCAATTTGTCGACCGGGAAGTTCGATTCGAACATGCAGCGGTCGACACCGAATTTCTCGATCGCATACTCGTAATAGGGACGGGTCGCCGCCAGCAGTTCTTCACTGGTGGGAGGTTGCGCTTTTTCGTGCCAGCCGAACCCGTTGATCTCCATATTAAGGCCACCGAGCTTTGCCACCGCGTTGGGACAAGCGGCCAATTCGGTGATATCGGCCTGCCATGTCTTGAAAATTTCTTCCCTCTTGCCCGCGTAGGGCCCGATCCCCAGCGGCCCGCCGAAGTGATTGAGGATGATCGTGGTGTCGGGAAAGGCTCGCGCGAGATCGATAAGCTCGGGAAGCTGCGGATGGTAGAGCCAGGCTTCGTAGGTGAGCTGATAGCGCGACAGATGCGTGAACCCAGTACGGTAGGTGCTATCGATGAGGAGATGCGGCGGCCGTTTCCCGCGAATTACCGGTACATCGTCGCTGGCGTCCCACGGCACGCTATGGCGAATGCCACGAAAGCGCCCGCCGCCGCTGGCGATCTGCGCTTCCAGCACGGGCGCCACGTTGTCGCCCAGTAACAGGTTCGCATGGCCGACGATGCCGGCGGCGACGCGGGTCGAACCATAGCGACCAGAAGCACTCATCGCGGCGATGCCATTGACGAACTCGGTTTCGCCAACCGGCCGTAATGCCTCTGGACCATCGGCTTTGTACATGGCGCCGCATTCGATGAAGACCGTAGAGACGATATTGTGGCCGCTGTTGGTGTCGGCGAGGATGTCGTCGAGCAAATAGCGCGGTTCCGGCTGGTCGTCGCGAAACTCCCACAGGTGGTGGTGCGGGTCGCAGATCGGCAGATCCGGCTCCAGTGCTTCCTCCGAAGTGAGCTCGAGCCAGTCGTCGTTGGTCCCCATTTTCCCCTCTCTCTACATCTCTTTGTGGCGCGAAGTCGGCGGCTCTCCAATCAGCCGCCCAAGTGCTTTTCGTAGAAAGTGAAGACTTTATCCCAACCGTCCAGCGCCTGGTCGGGCCTGTAGCGCTCATTGTGCCAGTTGAAAAAAGCGTGGCCGGCGCCGTCGTAACGGTGGAATTCGTAGTCTTTGTTGTATTCGGTCAGCGTCGCCTCGATCGTGTCGACTTGTTCACGATCGGGATTGGGGTCGTCGTTGCCGAACAGGCCGAGCAACGGCACGGTGATGTCCGCCGTCATATCGATCGGCGCGACCGGTTGGTTTTCGTTGAGCGTGGCTGGGGGCGAGGTCACGTTGCCGCCCCAGCAATCTACCGCACAATCCAAACTCGGCATCTTTGCCGCTGCCATGTAAGCGACCCGTCCGCCGGAGCAAAAGCCGATCAGGCCCACCTTGCCGTTGCTGGTGGGGAGATCGCGCAAATAGCGTTCACCGCCAGCAAGATCACCCAAGACCAGTTCATCGACCTGACCGCCGGACTCGCGAACCCGCTGCGATTTCTCCTGGGCCGTTCCAGCACCCTGGCGAAAGTGCAAGTCGGGAGAGATAACGTTGAACCCGTGGTGCGCGATCTTGTGGACGACGCCTCGGGTCCATTCATCCCATCCTGGCATATGATGGACGACCAAAACGCCGGGGTGCGGGCCCGGCCCCAAGGGCCGTGCTGTGTAGGCGTCGATCAGGAGGTTATCGTGCCCATGGACACGAACCGATTCCGCGATCAAACCTTCGTAAGCCATGGTATTCTCTCTCCTATCCGATTTGTTGTATCGGTTGGCGAGTGACAGAACCGCTCAAGCTTGATAGTCAGCAAGAGCAAAAAAGGTCCTCGAACCAACGCCGCCAGCCTCTTAAGAGCGGTGCAAGTTTACGGGGGCCGGACAGGGGGAGACAATGGCGTTTGACAAGGTGCCACCGCGCCGGGTGGTCGTCGGCAACGGCGAGGACGGCAAATCCAAAGTTATTTTCGACAGCCGTAACCCTCACCAGCACGCACGCGGTGGTGGCTCGACGGTATTCTTCAACGAAATATGGACGTTCGATAACTGTCCGGTCGACCTATCGGATCACCGCGATGGAGGCGATCGGGCGATGAGCCATTCGCCGCCACCCAATGGCGCACATTTCCGGGTGATCCAGTCGGACACGGAGGAAACCAACGTGATCGACCAGTCGGCGGCGGATGATCAGTTCGCGGCAATGAACGTGACCGGCCTATCGGAAAAAATGGAAAGCGACCGTCACTGGAACATGCATCGCACCCGCACTGTCGATTACGGCGTGGTGACCAAGGGCGAGCGCGTGCACGTTCTACCCGACGGCGAGTTCGTCATGTACACAGGCGATGTGATTGTGCAGCTCGGCCACTTTCATTCCTGGGATAGCTCGCGCGGCCCCAACAACATGCTGTTCGTCATGATCGGCGGCGACAAGTACGTTTAGGGAGGCGGAGATGGAAGATAGAGAACCGAGAGAGATCCGCCGCATCGTCGCTGCTAACGATGCCGATGAAAACGCCGTCATTCTTTCCGATGGCCCCGACGCCGAGGTGCGCACCGATCCGGCGCGTCCGGGCTTCGCCTCGGCGCGGGTCTGGGTTACCGAGGGAACGCCGGCGCCCGTTGCCGGTGTGCGCGAAACCTTGGACCTGCCGCACACGCTGGAGCCGCCGCCCGGCGGATCGGTGTGTCGATTCCTGACTATCCCGCCGGACGATTGGTATATGGCCGACCTGACCGACGAGAAAGTGTCCGACCATTTCTCTGCCATGGGATCGCCCGGCGCCTCGAAGCTCGGTAGCGGTGTGCCGCACCCCTACATGCAGCAGACACGAACACTCGACTATGTGTTGGTGATGTCGGGCGAAGTGACGCTGGTTTTGGACACCGAGGAGGTGCATCTGAAAGCGGGCGACACGGTTGTCCAACTGGGTGGAAGCCACGCGTGGAGCAACCGCTCCGATACGCTGTGCGAGCTGTTTGTCTCGTCGCATGACGGGAAAGCCTAGCCGGTTTGCGGCAGACTAAAAGTTTTGCCGCGCCCCTAGCTTCGTGCCAGACTTACGATTGTATTTTTGATTAGGTGCGGGCGCCGCTAAGAACGCCCGGGTGAAAAATCAAAACGGGGGAGGAACTGTTCAATGAAAAACGTACTTAAAACGTTTTCGATGGTGTTGGCGGTTAGTGCCGGACTCGTTGCTTGGGCCGGGACGGCCGCGCCGGTTTTGGCGCAGACCAAAATCTTAGTTCATGTTTTCGCGCCGCCCAATTATCCCAACAACAGTCATGGCTGGGTCTATCTTAAGGAAAACGTCGAGCGGGATACGCAAGGCCGGGTCGTTTTTGAATTCACCCCTGGCAAGGTTGCTCCACCGAACCGGAACTGGGACCACGTGACGAATGGCGTGGTCGATGCTGCCTATCTGCATACGGGCTTCGAACGAAACCGGTTGTGGTTGACGGAGGTGGGCCGGCTGCCTGGCAAAACTCCGACAGCAACGGCCATGTCGGTTGCCAGCTGGCGGACTTACAAAAAGTTCTTTGAGAGCGCGGATGAATTTAAGGGCGCGAAGCTTTTGACGCTTTACAGCTTCACCGGTGAAAATATCTGGACCATGAAAAAGCCGATCAATGAGCTTAGCGATCTGAAGGGCATGAAGCTGCGTTCCGGTGCCGGATTGGCAGCCAACATTTTTAAGGCGCTCGACATTGCGCCGGTGCCGTCACTTGCCGCAGAAATTTTCCCCATGGTCTCAAAGGGCGTGGTGGACGGCATGGCCGGGCCCGCTGCTTTGGTCACGGTGCTCAAAGTGGATCAGTTCATGAAATACGGTCTCCGCTATCCAGGTGCCTTCACCACGTTGATGTGGACGCCAATCCTGAACCAGGACAAATGGGACTCAATTTCCGCCGACGACCAGGCAATCATGGAAAAATATCTCGGTGAAGCCATGGCGCGCAGCGTCGCCGGTGAGTGGGACCGCCGCAATGCGTCGTCGCTGAAGAAGATGGCCGAAGCCGGAGTGAAAATCCAAGACGCAAGTCCGGCCTTCGTTGCGGCAGTTCAGCAAAAGACTGCGAAGTTCACCGACGAGTGGCTCGAGCGTGCTGCCAAACGCGGCGTCGACGGCAAGGCCGCGCTGGCCTACTACGAGCAGCAACTAAAAGAGCTGCAATAGGGAAAACGGAGTTCCAATCCGTGGATTCCGATCCGGAATCAGAATCGACGGAATCGACTGATGTGAGGTGGCGGCCAATGCATTTGCTGGTCGCTACCTTCATCGGTTTGATGCTGTTGATTGGAAGTACCGACGTGATGATGCGTTATGTATTTGACGCACCGCTCAGTTGGGGCCTGCCCGTTGTCGGTCTGATGCTCGGTCTGACGATCTTCAGCGGCATGATCGTCGTCACCGGCGAAGACGAACATATAACCGTGGGGTTGCTCGACCGTTGGGTCGTCGGTCGTGGAAGAAAAGTTCAGGTGATTGCGGTGCATATCGTGAGCCTGATTTCAATCTTGTTCATCTCGGAGCGGATGTTGTCCTTGAGCCTCCGTCACTTTCAAAACCAGAACCTGCACATGATGATCGACATCTTGTTCTGGCCGTTTTCTTTGATTTTTGCAGTCTTAAGTTTGCTTTCCGCGCTTCTCGTTTTACGGAACCTCTTCCGTCTACTGCGGGACCGCAATGGAGGCGCCGAGCTTTCGGGAAGCCCTCGTGCTTGAAACCGCCATAGGACTGTTCGCGCTGATCTTGCTCTTGTTGGCCCGCGTGCCGCTGGGTTTCGGCATGTTGATTGTGGGATTTGTCGGCACGGCCGTGGTGCGTAGCCCAAATGCAGCTCTGGCCGGCATCAGTGCGACGATCTTCGATATAGCGATCTCGCCGTCTTTCGTCGTGTTGCCGTTATTCTTGCTCATGGGCGCCTTCGTCTCCCAAGCGCGGCTGTCGGATGACCTTTACGATGCCGCTCATGCCTGGCTTGGCCATTTCAAGGGTGGGCTGGCCATGTCGACGGTTGCGGCCAGCGGTGGTTTTGCGGCCGTGTCCGGCAATTCGGTTGCGACAGTGGTAACGATGGCGAAAGTCGCTCTGCCCTCCATGCGACGCTACGGTTATGGCGATAGCCTGGCAGCCGGCACCATCGCGGCGGGCGGCACGCTTGGAATTTTGATTCCGCCGAGTAACGCGCTGATCGTCTACGGGCTGCTGACCGAATCCGATGTCGGCCTACTGTTTTTGGCCGGAATCATCCCAGGACTGCTGACCATCGCACTGTACATCGGTGTGATCCGAGTGATTGTGGCTTTCCGGCCGGATCAGGGCCCGACGGGTGATCGCACCGTCTGGTCGATCCGGTTCCGGTTGCTTCTACGGGTGTGGGGGGTCGTCGCCCTATTTCTGATGATCATGTTGGGCATCACGTTCGGCGTTTTTACGCCGACGGAAGCCGGTGCAGCTGGTGCGTTGGGAGCCCTGCTGTTTTCCGTCGGCCGAAAACGGATGTCCTGGCACGGCCTTTATTTGTCGCTGTTCGATGCCGGCAAGACCACGGCGATGCTATTCACCGTGATTTTTGGAGCGCTGGCGCTCAATCAATTCATTCAGTTGTCAGGTGTCGGTAACCAATTGTCTGAATTTGTGACCGGCCTCAATGCGGGCCCGACGATCTCGCTCTTCGCTATCCTCGGCATTCTCATCGTTCTTGGCATGTTTATCGAGGGCCTGGCGATGATCCTGTTAGTGGTGCCGATCTTCGTGCCCATCGTGGATGCCATGGGCATTGACCTGATTTGGTTTGGTGTATTTCTGGTGGTCGCGACAGAGATAAGCCTGATCACGCCTCCGGTCGGCATCAACGTGTTTGTACTCAAAACCATGCTCAAGGATGTTGAGCTATCGACCATCTTCGCCGGCATCATGCCCTTCTTCACCGCCGATATTTTCCGTCTGATGCTGCTAATCTTTTTCCCGGCGCTGGCGCTCTACCTTCCGGGGCTCATCTGACGACGCTTATCGAGATCTAGGGCGCGCTGCGCCAGCCATCGCGCAACGCCGCCGCTTCTTCCTGCGGCGATAGCGGCGGTCCCGCACCCAGCGCGTCGAGCATAGCGTCGAGTGCGTCGGCCGCCGGGCCGGAAGCCGGCGTGTAGCCGTCGACGATTTCTCCAGTTGCCGGGGTGGCAACGACGATCTCGACATGCCATCGGCCGGTCGATCCACGGCATGCAATGCCGATTTCGAGCTCAGTGAGCGATGCGCTCGGGATCTCGAACTCCCGGCACGACCGTCCCCGGGCGTCCCGGAAAGAAAGCATCGGCACGACCCCATCGTCGGAAGTCGTTCCGCTCGGCAGGTTTTCGAGCGCCGCATGAAGGGGGCCATCGATCGGCGTGTCGCCGAGTGTTGCCAACTTTTGCTCCGATGTGCGGTCGAAAAATGTGCCTGCATTGAAACCGATGACGAGCGCGACGCCGGCTGCAATCGCTGCTGGAGCCCACCTATTGAGCAGATGTTCGGGGCGCAGAACGCTAACCTTGCCGGGCTCGCCGAAGATCGCTCCTTCGATCGGTGCCGGAACCGGTTCTTCGTCGGATACTGCGAAAGCTTCCTGAAGCAGCCGGTTGGACCGTTCGATTTTCTCTGCATAGGTGCGCGCATCGGCATTGTCTTCGATCGTCTGCCGCAGCGCGTCGGCCTCGCGATCGTCTTCGATGGCGCCGTCGACCAGCGCTGCGATTTTCTCTTCCGACCATTCGCTCGTCATGACGCGGAATCCTCGATTAGGGGCAGTAGTTTGGCGCGCGCTCGGGCAAGCCGGCTCATCACGGTGCCGATGGGCGTATCGAGGATTGCGGCTGCTTCCTTATAGGAATAGCCCTCGATCGCGACGAGCGCCATTACGGCGCGTTGATCGTTGGGCAGTTCGGCGATTGCCGACTGCACCCGCGCCAGGAGCATCCGGTGCTCGGTCTGATCGGCGTGCCTGCCCTGGTCGGAGAGGCGGTCGAGCGTTTCTTGATCCGAGTCGGTAACCGAGCGCTTGCTGCGGCGCACGGCATCGATATGCGTTGTCTGGACGATCCGAAACATCCAGCTATCGAGCCGCGTGCCGGGTTCGAATTGATTGAGGCGGCTTATCGCCTTGGCACATGCTGTTTGCACGAGATCGTCTCCATCGTCCCGGTTGCCACAGATCGCATAAGCGAAGCGCCGCAGGTTCGGAACCAAAGCCGCGATATCGGCCTTCAAGGCGTCGCTCATAACCGGCTCACCAATTCAACAACCTCGTCTAAAACGTGCCGTCTCTCGATTTATTCCCAAAAATTTCGGAATATTCTTTCCAATGCAACGTTATCGAAGGTCTCCACCACCTCGAAAGGGCTCCTGTGGTGCGTATCTTCTTGTTCATACTCGTTTTTGCCATGGGTTTCGGTACTCAGCCGCACCTCACCGGAGGCGGCGATGTCGTCCCCTTTAAGGTCGCCGCGGCTGACGATGACGACGATGGTGACGGGGGGGATGATGGTGATGATGCTGGCGATGGCGGTGACGACGGCGACGACGGAGGTGAAGACTCTGGCAGCGGCGGCGATGATGACGGCGAGGAAAATGACGAAGATGATGACGACGAAGAAGAAGAGGAACATGGCGCCGCGTCCGGGAGCTCGGGCTCCGGCGGTTTAGTCGGTTTGATCGAAAGTATTTTCGGCGGCGATTCCGGCGCCGACTTTGTCGATAACGAGATCGTTGCGATCGGCACTAGCGGTCTGGCACCACAGGAAATATCCGGTCTTCGTGCGGCTGGTTTCGCCGTCATTTCGCAAGATCGGCTAACCTCGCTTGGCGCAGTTGTCGTTCGATTGTCTGTCCCGTCGGGCGTCGATGCCGAGGAGGCGCTAGCGGTGGCGCGAGGCCTCGCCCCAAACGCCAGTTTCGATCTAAATCACCTTTACGGGCCAACTGGCGAGAGTTGCTCGTCCGGTAATTGCTGGAGCCGATACCTCACCGGGATGGCCAATCTGGAGCCGACGGCGTGCCGGCGCGGGGCGCCCATCGCCATTATCGATTCGCCGATCGAAACCGATCATCCGGCGCTTCGCGGCGCTAATGTCGAGACGCGCAGTTTTTTACCCGACGGTGTGTTCAGCGCGACCTCCGACCATGGAACGGCAATTGCGGCCTTGCTGGTCGGTGAGGGCACGTCCGGATCGAAACCGCTTGCGCCTGGCGCCCGTTTATTGGCGGCTGGAGCTTTGCGCATTATTGACGGACGTACGCAAGCGGATGTCGTCTCGATCGTGCGCAGCATCGATTGGGCGGTTTCGCGAAGAGCGCGCGTGATCGCAATGAGTTTCGAGGGCGCCTCCAACACTTTGCTTGCTTTTGCTGTCCAGACCGGGTCTCGCCGCGCCAACCTGGTGGCGGCGGCGGGAAACAGCGGGCCTCACGGGGCCGCGGCCTACCCGGCAGCTTATCCCGAGGTCATCGCGGTCGCCGCCGTAGATAAACGTATGCGGCCGTACCGGAGCGGCACGCGAGGCACCTACGTTGAGATCGCCGCGCCGGGCGTCGGAATCCTATCGGCGGGGCCGGACGGCACAGCTAAAGAGTGGACCGGCAGCAGCTTCGCCGTTCCCTACGTTGCGGCGGCTTTGCTGCGGGCAAGGGCCGAAACTCGCGGCGATGCCATGAAGGCGCGCACTCTCTTGAATAGGATGGCGATGGATCTCGGTCCTCCGGGCCGTGACGAGGTCTACGGATACGGTCTTCTTCAGGTGCCCGCTGCGCGTTGCTGGTAGCCGTTTGGGCGGCCTTAATCGATGGTACGGGAAGCCCGCCGAAACAAATATTTCAAACCACTGGAATAATGAGGTCGTTTGCTCGTTCTCCCCACACAGCCGCTTCGTGGCTGCATCGAGTTGGTTAGGAGAAATTGAGCATGCGTACCACCGAGCAGATAGACCTCACCCGCGTCAAACCTTCTTTCGTTACGCGTCGCGTAAACCACAATCATATTGACGGGCTGGACCCGAGTGCCTCTAACCTCGTATCCGGGGACCTCGTTTTGGCTCGGGTCGAAGTGCTCGGTCAGCATGAGCGGATCGAGCGGCCGGACGGGCGCCGTGCCCGGCTATTTCCCGGCGACGAAGTTTTGCTCGCGTGTGGTGCACGTTACGCGCCCGATCAATTTGAAGCCGATTGTCCCACAGCAACCGGCCCCGCTCATCTTGCAGCGGCGGGTGGCATCGCCGGCATCGTTCGAACGGGCCATGATCGCATGAAGCCGGCGACACTCATTTCGATACTCGGTGGCGTTTGTGATCGTGACGGTCACCGCATCAACCTGCGGCGCTACGGTGTGGCCGTAGAGTTTCGGCCGATCGATGCGCCCGTGTTCGCCGTCTGCGGGACATCCATGAACGCCGGCAAAACGCACACCATGGCGTCTATTGTCCGCGGCTTTGCATTGCATGGGAAAAAGGTGGCGGCGATTAAGGTGACTGGCACCGGCGCCGGTGGCGACTGCTGGCATTTCAGAGATTCGGGTGCTCATCTCGTGCGCGATTTCACCGATGCCGGATTCGCGACGACCTATGGCACCGACGTTGCCGATATTTTTACGGGCGCGCAGCGGCTTATCGCGGAGGCCGCCGCCGCCGGCGCAGATATTATTGTCTTAGAACTCGCTGACGGTCTCTTCCAAGCTGAAACAGCCGGGCTTTTGCAGCTCGAGGCCTTTCGACAGCTCCTAACGGGTGTCGTTTTTGCGGCGGGCGATGCGATGGGAGCGGAAGCAGGAGCAGCCTGGCTGCTGCGCGCTGGCCATGAGCTGCGAGCGATCTCGGGCCGCCTCACACAATCGCCGCTGGCCATGCGGGAACTCGCCAACGTCGTCGATCTGCCCTGTCTCGCACCGGCTGATCTTCTGCGCGAGGAAACCGTTGCTTGGTTGGCGGGAGACACTTTCACCGCACATGTTCCCACCGCCGCCTAAGGCGAGTTTCCATGTCGCAGCGCGGCACGCTCCCAAGGATTTTGGCAGGTAGGCGGCGGGCCATATTCGCCCGGCTTCTCTGCAACGGCTTTCTGCAAGCGACGGTCGCTCTGGGTCTGCCGTTCGTCGTTTTTGCCAGCGAGAAATTGGCGGCTGTGGAGGCGGCGGTCTTGCTGGGGCTCCTCGCCGGAACGCTCGTCATTCTGCGGATTCGCGAGCTGATCGACGCCGAACAGTTGGGGCTCGATTATGTCGCGCAAGTCCGGATGGCTCTGTTCGACGGCTTGGCGAACGGAACGGCGAGCACATCCCACGGCGTGGCCATGAGCCGCCTGATGAACGACCTCTCGGCGTTGAAAAATTGGGTCGGCCTCGGCGTGGCCCGCAGTATCGTCGCCGTACTGGCTTTCTCGGGCTGTTTGGTTGCTGCCGCCTCCATATCGATGCCCCACGCGGCGGTTATCGCCGCACCGGTTTTGCTGGTTGCGCTCGCGGCATCGATGCTGGTGGTTCCGCTTTTGCGGCGAGTCGCCGAAGTCAGGCGCGTCCGTGGAAAACTGGCAGGCCAACTCGGAGAGACGCTTCTCTCGCTGGGCGTCCTTCGTGCTTTCGAGCTCGCGCCGCGGAGTCGAAGGCGGATACGAAAAACCAGTCGCGCGCTCAATGCAGCGCTCGGCCGGCGCATGCGTATGGCTGGCTCGTTGCGGGCTTTTCCTGAGGCGATTCTACCTTGTACGGCGGCGTCGGCTATTCTCTTCGGGCTGCCGCTGCGGGCCGATTCGGTAAGCCTGTTGCTCCTGGCGGGATTAGCGATAACGCCGGTTCGCCAGATTTTACGGGCCATCGAATATCGCTGCACGTTTTTGATTGCGCGCGACCGTCTTGCCAAAGGGCTCGGCGTAAAATCCGAGAGCGATCCTGCGCCAAAGGCCAAGCCGGCGCGTCCGGCGCCCGGCCTTCAAGTTTTGCAGGGTCCGGTTGATGAGGTTTGGGAGAAAATTGCCGCCGAAGGCATGACCGTGACGGCATCGGCGCCGTTATTCCGGCGCTCGCTGCGGCGGAATATCGATATCGCAGGCAAGTTCCGCGGGAACGATGATGGGCTTTGTGAGATTGCGGAATTTTGCGGTCTGTTAGAGCCGCATATAGCGCCCGATGGCCTCGATACCCGCTTGTTGCCTGAGGACACGCCGGTTACGGAAGGCTGGCAGGCTCGATTGTCGTTGGCGCGCGCTCTCGCGTTTGGTGTCGCCGCGCTTGCGGTCAATGCGCCCGTTCTGCTCGTCGATGCGAAGGGGCGCGCCATGTTGCGCGCGCTCCCGGACCGCTTCGGGGTTCACCTGAAGTTGGCGGTCGGCGATCTCGATTTCGACGAGTTGTGCAATGGAGCACCATCGGCGGCGCTAACGCCGGACAAAGGCCCATCCGGCGCGGACGCCTCATTACGCTTAGTGAACAGTTAGGGATTTGGCGCGCCCGACAGGATTCGAACCTGTGACCTTCGGCTTCGGAGGCCGACACTCTATCCAGCTGAGCTACGGGCGCGCGTTGCGATGACATTACGCTTTTGTTCGACTCGGTCAAGCGCGTCGCGGACATCACTGCTTGGTGAGGCTTCCCGGCCGTGCGTTGATCGTCATCGGAGATGCGCCCATATTACGTCTTCGCCCCGCGACACCGGGATGGCTGATCAACGACAGGGATTGCGCGCCATGGCTGATAGCGAGGTAAACGTAAAAGGCGATGCCGGCGAAAGCGGCGGTAAGGTCGTCAAGAGCGACGCGGAATGGCGCGCGCAGCTAACGCCCGAGCAATACCATGTCACCCGCCAACACGGCACGGAGCCGCCGTTCAGCGGCGCCTACGATCAGTGCAAGGATCAAGGCATCTACAAGTGTATATGCTGCGGCAATCCGCTGTTCGACTCGGCCCAAAAATTCGATTCGGGCACCGGCTGGCCGAGTTTCTACGACACCATCACGCGGGACGCGGTCGACGACCGAAAGGACCGCAGCTTTTTCATGGTACGAACCGAGATTGTGTGTGCCAAGTGCGACGCCCATTTGGGACATGTATTTCCGGACGGCCCGCCGCCGACCGGACTACGCTATTGTATGAACTCACTGGCACTCAATCTGGAAAAGAACGACGCGGACTAACGCTGCGCCAAGGCGTTAAATGGATCTATGGCATCGGCGCCCGACGGCAAGCCTGCATCGGGCGCAACCAGCCAAGTCAGTATGTCCTGCCACGCCGTTTCGGCCTTTAAATCACGCAGTAGCATATGAAAACCGGCATTGTAGATCGCGACCTTGCGCTCACTTTGCGATGGCAAGCTGGCCAACATATCGAGAGTGGCGTCCGCCGGAATGATGTCGTCGTTGGCGCCGTAGAGAATGAGCGACCGGGCATCGAATTCCGCCGCACCGGCGAGCGCGGCGTCCATTAAATTTGTGATACCCCATAGCGCGTCGACCCGTGTCTCTTTGATCACCAGCGGGTCGCGGCCGAGCGCGCGTAGCATTTCGATATTGTCGGAGGGTTGACGGCCCAGGCCGCGGCCGCTGACGCGCAGCCAGGGCGTTGTGTAGGTGGAAATCCACAACGCAGCGGTCTGATAGAACGGCATGGTGGGGCGGCCCCAGACCGCCGGCGCCACCAGAATAATCCCGTCGGCGGGATAGGGCGCTTCCGCCCACGCCGCCATCAACACGCCGCCGCCCATGCTTTCGCCCAGCGCGTGGACGGGCAAACCCGGATAGTCTCTTCGGACGGTCGTAAGGATATCGCGGAAGTCGGCCGTCAGGGTCTCCGTGCCGGCCCAAATGCCGGGCTCCGGCGCGGCGCCAAAGCCGCGCTGGTCATAGGCTAGCACCGCGATTCCGTTTTCGGCGAGAAACGCGCCGATGTCGGCGAACGCGTTGCTGTAGTCGTTGAAGCCATGGAGCGCGATGACGACCGCTTTGGGGGCGCTGTCGGGCTGCCAGCGTTTGAGCGGCAGGGTCAGGCCGTCGCGGGTCGAAAAGCTATCGGCGGTCAGTTGCGGGGTCATCGATCGAGATGGGTCGGGGCCAGGCTCTTGTAAACGCGGCGCGCACGCGGCGAGCGTGAGCACGATCAGCAGGATGAGAGAATAGGGTCGCATGCCCATGCGGTGCGCAGTCCCGTGGCTTTTAAGGATTGGCGCGGGTGAGTTCGAGGAAAACATCTTCCAGATCGGGCTCCTCGGTCGAAAGATCGGTCACGGTCAGGCCGGCTTCCGCCACCGCGCTGAGGATGGCGCTGATCTCGGTTTCGCTGGTGCGGTAGCGGAAGACGAGTTCGTTGTTGCCGGGCAGGTCGACGTGGAAATTGCTCAGGGTACCCGGTAGCGCGGCGATGTCTTCGGCGACCGACAGGCGCACTTCTTTGTTGTCGAGGCGGGCGACCAGGGCGCGCGTATCCTCGCAGGCGATCAGCTGGCCATGATTGATGATCGCCACCCGGTCGCAGAGCTCCTCAGCCTCCTCCAGATAGTGGGTGGTCAGGACCACCGTTGTACCGTTCGCGTTGAGTTCGCGCACGAACGACCACAAGGACTGGCGCAGCTCGATGTCGACGCCAGCTGTCGGTTCGTCGAGCACTAAGACTGGGGGGTTATGGACCAGCGCTTTGGCGACCAGGAGGCGGCGGCGCATACCGCCCGACAGCGAGCGCGTGAAGGCTTCCGACCGGTCGGCGAGGCCAACCCGGTCGAGGATTTCATCGGTGCGCCGTTCGTCGGGTGGTACCCCGTACAGACCGGCCTGGAGTTCCAGCAGCTCGCGCGGCGTGAAAAAGGCGTCGAGGTTGAGTTCCTGGGGCACCACACCGATCGCGGCGCGCGCAGCGCGGGCGTTGCGGTCGATATCGATATCCCAGACCTTGGCCGTGCCGCTGGTCTTGATCACCAGGCCGGCGAGAATATTGATGAAAGTCGACTTGCCGGCGCCGTTGGGGCCGAGCAGGCCGAAAATGCCGCCGCGCGGCACATCCATGTCGACCGCTTTGAGCGCATGCACCGCTTCACCACCGTCACCGCGGTAGACCTTATCGAGCCCGCGCGCGCTGATTGCCAGCGCCGGTAAATCGGCGCGGCCTTCGGCCGTCTCGCGGGCGGGCATGGCGCTGCTGTCGTTCATCGTCGCTTGGCGCGATTCCGGCGGTTGAGGCAAATCAGTTGTTCGCCTATGTATGGACCCTTACCGGGCGTGGCAACCGCTATCGCCGCGCCGGCCAAAGACGCCAAGGAGCGCGCCATCGATGGAACCGCCCGAAATTATCGAAGTCGATAGCCCCACTGTTGCCTGCGATGGCGGTGGTGGCGCGTTGGGGCACCCCCGGGTGTTCCTCAACATGGGCGACAAGACGAAAATCGATTGTCCCTATTGCGGGCGCCAATATGTGCTCAAGGCCGGCGCTGTGGCGTCTGCCGCGCACTAACCGTCGAGCGGTCGGACGCTGACCACGCCGGTCTTTCCCGCGCCCCTCGACACCAGGCGCTTGATTTTACAGCCGGTCGACCGCGCGCTGGCCCGGGCATTGATCGGCGACCGCAAGCAGGC
The DNA here is from genome assembly GCA_965267185.1 of Alphaproteobacteria bacterium. Taxonomy (GTDB): domain Bacteria; phylum Pseudomonadota; class Alphaproteobacteria; order UBA6615; family UBA6615. Next base: position 3,259,452 of record OZ253937.1, read on the forward strand.
CGGCGAACTGGCGGCCGGGCTACTGCACCGTGACTTTCCCGATGCCGATCTTGCCGCCAAGCTGCCGGCTTTTGCCCAACGTCTCGACGACGCGGCCAATCCCGCTTTGGGCGCGACGGCGCCCGCCGATACTGGCGGTTGGGGGTTATGGCTGTTCGTCTATAAGCCCGAACGTTTGGTCGTTGGGGCGGCGTCGTTCAACGGGCCGCCGGCCGGTGACGGCGCGGTCGAGCTCGGTTACCAGGTCGTCCCGGCGCACCGCCGCCGCGGTTTGACGGTGGAGGGTTGTACGGCGCTGATCGACTGGGCATTCACCGATTCGCGCGCGCGGCGGATCGTCGCCGACTGCGCTGCCGACAACGCTGCCTCGGTTCGCACGTTGGAGAAACTCGGATTCAGCCTTGTAGGAACGCGGGGCGACCGCCTCGATTGGCAGCTCGTGCGCACCGATTGGCCCCCGCGCGTTTAGACGCGTCCGGATAAGCGCTATAATTACCTTTCGCATGCCGGACGACGGCGGACGGGAGAGAGATATGACCGACGAGTCCTATATTTTTTACGGCCATCCGCGGTCGGGTAACGCCTACAAGACCGCGCTGATGCTATCGATGACCGATACGCCTTACGAGTTCCGGGCGGTCGATCTAATGAGCCGCGGCAACCTCGACCCTGAATATCTCGAGATCAATCCCCTCGGCAAAGTGCCAGTGCTGCGCCACGGCGATGTGCTGTTGCGCCAGAGCCACGACACGTTGCGCTATCTCGCCGAGCAGACCGGCCAATTCGGTCCCGACGGGTGGGAAGAGGAATCGCGCATCGGCGACTGGATCGGTTTCGCCGTCGATTTTCTGGGGTATGGGTTGGCGCGGTTACGCTTCGAACTTCTCTTTGGCGCCGGCCCCGGCCCGGTGTTCGATTATTTCAAGGTCACCGCCGACCGGGGCCTCGGCATCATCGAACCGCACCTGGTGGCCAACGAGTGGCTAGCTTGTGGCCGCCCGACCATCGCCGATATCGCCTGTTTTCCGGTGATGAGCTTTCTCGCCGACGCCGAGTACCAGCCGGCCGACTTCCCCGCCGTTGCGGCCTGGAAAGAACGGTTCCAGGCGCTGCCGGGTTTTGCCTGGCAGCTCGATTTAATGCCAATCGAAAATTGGCCGCCGGCCTGACCAACAAGTCACAATGACGTTAGCCGCCGCCGCTAGCGCGGATGACGTTTGACAGCATCACACCCCGGCATGCAGCATCGCGTAGCGATGCGTGTACTTGCCATCTCGATCCTGCTCTTGGCCTTCGCCGGGATTGCCCGCGCGGATTTCGATCAAGGGATCGCCGCCTATAGCCAAGGCGATTTCGACACGGCGCGGGCTCTGTTTGAGCCGTTGAGCGAAATCGATTCCCGCGCCCTGTTCTATCTCGGCCGGATGTATTTTCGCGGTGAAGGGGTCGCCGCCGACGAGGCGCGCGGCATGGCGTTGTTCGAACGCGCCGCGGATAGAGGTGAAGCCGCTGCCATGTCGGCTCTGGCCGATGCCTTCAAGGAACGTGGCGAAACCCAGAAAGCATTCGAGTGGCTTACGCGCGCCGGCGAAGCCGGTTTACCGTTTGCGCAAGCCGAGCTTGGGGTGCGTTATGAAACCGGCGATGGCGCGCCGCAAAACCACCGCGAGGCGATCATTTGGTACGGCAAAGCGGCGCGCGGCGGCAGCGCCATTGGCGCCGCCCGGCTGTATCGGTTGGGTGCCGATGAGACGCCGGACAAGCATGGCGACCTCGACGAAGTTCGCCAACGGATCGATCTCGCCCATGGCGGCGACAGCCAAGCACGTTTTGAACTGGGAACCTTGTTCACCGATGTGGGTGCCCACGCGCAAGCCATGGATTGGTACCGGCTCGCCGCCGATCAAGGTCATCACCGGGCCGAATACCAAGTCGGCCTTTCTTTCCTGAACGGCCGCGGGGTCGGCCGTAGCGAGTCCGGTGCGCTGGTCTGGTTTCGCCGCGCGGTCGGCGGCGGGGTGCCCGAGGCCATGTTCCACCTCGGCAACGCCTACCGTTTTGGTTTGGGCGGCATCAATGTCAGCGAGGGCCTGGCACTGGAATGGTATGAGAATGCCGTCGAGGACGGCTACAGCCCGGCGACCCACGATGTTGTGGAGCTCTACCTCGCCGGAGCCAGGCGCGCCGCCGAAGCGGGCGACCGGGACAGCGCCCGCGCCGAAATCGTCGCCGCGATTGCCTGGTACGAGCGCGGCGTGAAGCTGGGCGATCCAGAGGTTTCCTACGCCTTCGCCAAGAATTTGCATGGCGGGTTCGGTGACCTCACCGTCGCGGATGTCCGCAGTGCTCTGGTGTTCTATGAGGTTGCCGCGCAACAGGGCAGCCTGGCCGCGGCGCATGACTTGGCCCGGCACTTTAGCGGCGCGAGTGTTAGCGAAGGCCGGGACGCTGATTTCCCGACGGTCTATTTCTGGAACGCCATCCTCGAGGCCGACGATCCCGACGACATGCAGGGTTATGGGCGGGCGGCTGCGGTAAAACGCACCGAACTGGCCGCAATCCTGACCGAATCCGAGATCGCCGCCGTGTTGCAGCGGGTTGCCGTTTGGCGTGCGCAATACCGCGCGGCGGATTGATTAATCCACCGAAGCGCCGTTTGCGGGTCTCGCCCGCGCGCGCCGAGTGCGCTAAGTCTTGTCTATGGCAAAAGCGGCGAAATCGAAACCCAAGGACGTTGCGGAGAAGCTCTACCTGATCGACGGATCGGGATTTATCTTCCGCGCTTTCCACGCCTCGCCCCTCGATGCGTTCCGCCGGTCCGACGGCGTCTACACCAACGCGGTCAACGGTTACTGCGGCATGCTGCTCAAGCTCATTGACCGGGCGCGCGCGGATGGCGCTTTCGACTATATGGCGGTGATATTCGACGCTGCGCGGAAGAATTTCCGCAACGACATCTACCCCGACTACAAGGCCAACCGCGACGCGCCGCCGGAAGAGCTGGTGCCCCAGTTCGGGCTGGTGCGCGAGGCGACCCGTGCCTTCAATCTCCCGGCGATCCAGATGGAGGGCTACGAGGCCGACGATCTGATCGCCACCTATGCGCGCGACGCCGTGGCGCGGGGCATCGACGTGGTGGTGGTGTCGTCGGACAAGGACCTGATGCAGCTCGTCCGTCCCGGGGTCATCATGCTCGATCCCATGAAGGATGTGGTGATTGGCGCCGAGCAAGTGGTCGAAAAGTTCGGGGTTGCGCCGGACAAGGTGATCGATGTGCAGTCGCTGGCCGGTGACAGCACCGACAATGTGCCCGGCGTGCCCGGTATCGGCGTCAAGACGGCGGCGCAACTCATCGAGGAGTACGGCGACCTCGATACGCTGCTCGACCGCGCCGAAGAGATCAAGCAGCCGAAACGCCGCGAGAATTTGATCGAGAACGCCGAGATGGCGCGCATCAGCCGCGAGCTGGTCACCTTGAAAGACGATGTGGCGACCGAACACAGCGTGGATGAATTTGCGCTCGCCGACCCCGACCCGGCGACAGTGATCGCGTTCTTGAAGGAGATGGAGTTCCGCACGCTGACGGCGCGGGTCGAAAGCCGCTTTGTCGCCGAAGGTTTGCTCGATGAATCCGAGCTGGCCGATGCCGCCGGCGCTCCCGAGGATACCGGCTACGAACTGGTGCAGGACGAGAAAGCGCTGACGGCGTGGATCGAGGCGGCGCATGCGGCGGGCATCGTCGCGTTCGATACGGAAACGACGTCGCTCAACGCCATGCAGGCTGAGCTGGTCGGCTTTTCGCTCAGCACCGCGTCGGGCAATGGCTGCTACGTGCCGGTGGGTCATGTCGACGGCGCGCCCACGGAACTCGATCTCGACGGCAGTGGCGGCAACAAAGGCAATGGCGAGATCAAACAGATTCCCATCGCCAAGGCGCTGAAGCCTTTAAAGGAACTGCTTGAAGACCCGTCAGTCCTCAAAGTGGCTCACAACGCCAAGTACGATTTGTTGGTGCTCACCCGCGCGATAGAAAAGCACCTGCCGGCCAAGAAGAACGGGGCGCCGGGGTTCCAGCCTGCCGCGATCGACGACACGATGCTGCTGTCCTATGTGCTCGATGCGGGCCGCACGAAGCATAATCTGGACGACCTCGCCTTTCGCCTGCTCGGCCACGAAACGATCAAATTTTCCGATGTCGCCGGCAGCGGCAAGAAACAGGTGACCTTCGCCGAGGTGCCCCTCGATGCGGCGCGCGATTACGCCGCCGAAGACGCCGACATCACCTATCGCCTGCACAAGGAGTTGAAACCGCGCCTCGCCGCCGACCGTGTGACCACGGTCTACGAGACCATCGAACGGCCTTTGGTGCCGGTGATCGTCGCCATGGAGCGCGCCGGCATCAAGGCCGACGCCACGGCGCTTAATGCGTTATCGAAGGATTTCGGCAAACGCGCCGCCAAACTGGAGGAACAAGCCCACAAGCTCGCCGGTGAGGAGTTCAACATCGGCTCGCCCAAGCAGCTCGGCGAGATTCTGTTCGGCAAGCTCGGCATCGAGGGCGGCAAGAAGGGCAAGACCGGCGCCTATTCGACCAGCGCCGATGTGCTCGAAGATCTGGCCGCGCAAGGTCACGACTTGCCGCGCACGGTGCTCGATTGGCGTCAGCTCGCTAAACTCAAGTCCACCTATACCGATGCGTTGGTCGGCGAGATCAACGCCGACACCGGACGCATCCACACCTCCTACGGCATGGCGATTGCCCAGACCGGCCGCCTGTCGTCGAACGAGCCCAACCTGCAGAACATTCCCATACGCACCGAGGAGGGGCGCAAGATCCGCGCCGCGTTCGTCGCCGAGAAGGGCCATAAGCTGGTGTCGCTCGACTATTCCCAGATCGAGTTGCGGGTGGTCGCCCACGTCGCCGGCATCGAGGCGCTGATCGAGGCGTTCGAGCAGGGCCAGGACATTCACGCAATGACCGCAAGCCAGGTGTTCGACGTGCCGATCGATGAGCTCGGTCCCGATTTGCGCCGCCGCGCTAAGGCGATCAATTTCGGCATCATCTATGGCATTTCCGGCTTCGGCCTGGCGCGCAATCTGGGCATCCCGCGCGCCGACGCCCAGGCCTATATCGACGCTTATTTCGAGCGCTTCCCCGCCATCCGCACTTATATGGACGAGACTATCGCGTTCGCCCAAAAGACCGGCTATGTGGAGACGCTATTCGGCCGGCGTATCCATCTGTCAGGAATCAACGACAAGAACTTCGCCGCGCGCGGCGGCGCCGAGCGCCAGGCCATCAACGCGCCGATCCAGGGTGCGGCCGCCGACATCATCAAGCGCGCCATGATCCGCATTCTGCCGGCATTGGCCCGTAAGAAACTCAGCGCCAAGATGCTGCTGCAAGTGCACGATGAGTTGTTGTTCGAAGTGCCCAACAGCGAAGTCGATGCACTCATCGATGTCGCCCGCGAGGTGATGGAAGGCGCCGCCGCGCCGGTGGTCAACCTGGCCGTGCCGCTGGTCGCCGAAGCCGGCGTCGGCGACACCTGGGACGAAGCGCATTAAAAGGACTTCGCAGACTCAAGTGATTAATAGTAGAATTGGATTTGTAATATACTAACCAAAGCGAGTAGTTCGTGAGGTTGGACACATATCAGAGGAACGCCCAGCGCACTGACCAAAACAAAACAACTGGTCGGGCCGCTCTAATTATGCCGCTGTTCGGACTGGTGGGCGAAACAGGGAGCCTCATAACGGCTCATAAAAAGCAACTACGCGACGGAGACACCTATAAGGATTTTAAAGAAGTTGTTTCCGATGATATCGGTGACATTCTTTGGTATGTCGCTAACATCTCTCACCGATTTGACGTTAGACTCTCTGAAGTTGTAGTTGAGAACATAAAAAAAATAAAACGAGGTGTGAACCTTAATTCCTACAGAGACCTTAAGCCAAAAGATAAGAAAAAAATACTATCAACGCTGGAAAGATATTTAAAAAAACCGCCGGTAACTTTCTCCGATTACCAAAAGTTTGTTCAGAGAACGAAGATATACTCCGAAGAAAGCGAGCTGCGCTTTGTCTCGGTTTTGGGTGTATTGGGTAACACCGCAAAGCTCTTGAATAGGTTCAAGAACTACGACACCGATCAGAAAACACATGCAGAGTACAAAAGCGTAGTTGCGCATGGACTAGGGGACGTTATCTGGTTCCTCTCTGACATTGCCAATCAACAAAATATTGAACTTGAAGCGTGCGCCAAAAATAACATTCAAAAGACACACGAGATTTGGCCAAGTAAAGCTCCGAAACCGACCAAATTTTTTGATCAACGTGCACCTGAAGATGAAAAATTCCCGCGAAAGTTCTCTGTCCTATTTAAGGACAAGAACAAAAGAGTGCTTCTACAAGTCAATGGCATGAATATCGGGGATCAGTTGACCGACAATTCCCATCGAGACGATGGTTACCGGTTTCATGATGCCTACCATCTCGCTTACGTGGCCGTACTTGGCTGGTCCCCTGTTATCAGATCATTGCTTAAGAGAAAGCGGCGTTATGACCCTAAGATTGACGAGAATGAAGACGGAGCGCGCGCGGCTCTTTTAGAAGAGGCGATAACGGGGCTTATCTACGACGATGCGCGTAAGAGAGATTTCTACGTGACGGGCGGGAACGTGAGCATCGATCTTCTGAAGCACATAAACGACCTTACAGAGAACCTGGAAGTCTCCGATGTTAAATCATGGGAGTGGATTAAAGCGATCAAGCAGGGAAGTAGGGCATTTACCCAACTACGAAAAAACAAGGGAGGGACTGTAAGAGTGGATATGGATAGGCGCCAATTGTCATACCGAAGCTCTTAGGACGCCACTTGGAAATAGTACAGGGCAACAATTGCTTAGAGGCGTGGAAAGCCTGCGTAAGGCATCTACTTGCAAATAATTTGGATGTTACAAATCTGCTGGTGGAAATTGCTAACCCGGCATTCTTTGATCCGGGATGGATGACTAGGCACAGCCCTTACCATCGGCTGGGGGATGGAGACAAACTTGCTGGTGTAATTAACACGGTTTTCCCATACAAAGTTCTTAGAAACGCTCCCAACCGAGCAGCGTTCTACGAAAGCTATTATCGTGCTGCCAACCGTCTGCGCCGACAAAAGAGACGCGCAGGGTCATGGGGTACTTATTTCGAGCGTTTGACGAAGTTTGGGGCAAAGAACGATCCCGTGACCATCAACCAGTTAGAGAATGCCATCCATAAATTATCAACTTGGCAGACCCGCCCTAAGGGAAGCATAGTTTTTCATTTGTCTTCACCTCATTTGGACAACTTGCGTCCACGCAATGGCCCCTGCTGGCAGTTCGGTGAAATTGTGTGGAACCAAGATGATTCGCTTGATTTGGTCGCTGTCTATCGTAATCACGACTATTACAGCAAAGCATTCGGAAATTTCATCGCACTAGGGCAGTTGCTCAAATTTGTCGCAGACGAAAGTCAGAAAACCTCTGGTAAGTTGATCTGTCATTCGGTCCGGGCAACGAGCTATGGGCCATCTCGATCCGCCTTAAGACAACTCGCCGACTGTTGAGATAATGGACGATCGCCCAACTAATACGTCCCAGACGCTGGACCTTTTCAAGAGCCGTGAGTACTCCGAACTAGTCTCGAGAGTTCACGAATGTCGACAATGCGAAAGGATGGAATGCAGTGCGCGCGTCTTGGGATGGGCGAACGGAGATCTAAACGCGAAGATAATGTTTATTGGAGAGGCGCCAGGCCGTCTTGGGGCGGACCTATCCGAAATACCTTTTCATGGCGATAAGTCGGGTGACAACTTCGAGAGATTGTTGAATCAAGTTGGAATATCGCGTTACGAGATCTTCGTGACGAATAGCGTGCTGTGTAACCCCAAGGATGAAAAAGGGAACAATGCGCCACCGAAGATTGGCGAAATAAACAACTGTTCCAGACACTTGATTGCCCAGATCGATTTAATTGATCCAAAACTAGTTGTCACGCTTGGCTCGAAACCCCTGCAAGCACTTTCCTTCATTGAACGTCATGAGCTTTCATTGAGACAACACGTTCGAACGAAGCACGATTGGTACGACCGAATCCTTATCCCGGCATATCATCCGGGTCAGCGCGCAATGATTCACAGGAGTTTCGCGAACCAGCTGTCGGATTATCAGTACATTTCAGAGCAGCTAGGTAAGATCGGGAAACGTGCGCAGCAAAAATTCTCTCGATCGGATCAGACTGCGATTTGGATAGCCGGCGAAATCCTTAGTCGTATTCCTTCTTTAACTTACTTTGCGTTGCACAAAATGTTTTATCTGGTCGAATACGAATACTTCAAAAAGTACAATACGAGGCCGACAGGCTCATACTTAGTTCGACAAAAAGACGGTCCTTATTACGTAGATCTGCACATATCAAAGCTGAAAAAAAATCTAGAGAATCTGAAGGTTGCAAATCGCAAAAACAAGCTAGTGCTATCTGTGAATGGACCAGACTTTGTCGACTATCTCCAACGTAAGGATGGAATCGATATGGAGTTGCCTGAGCTATATCCAATAATCGATGCGACGGTTCGGAAATATGAGACCGCATCCGATGAAAAAATGAAGTCCGCCGTTTATATGACCCGTCCAATCAGAAATATTCTCAAGCGCGAGCGATCTGGCGAACTCTTGTACAACACGCCGATCGAGTTCTAGTTGCGCCGCCGCGCCGGTGGTCAACTTGGCGGTGCCGCTGGTCGCCGAAGCCGGCGTCGGCGACACCTGGGACGAGGCGCATTAGCGGCCCAGTTTGTTACTCCCGAATTCGTGAACGGTCTGTAACGCGGCGGCGCTAGCGTCTCCGTGTATGCACACCGTAAGTTTGGGTTGCCGTTTGGACCACACCTAAACACTGCTTATTCAGGGAGACTTCACGATGAAATTGTCACGAATCGCCGTCGCGTTTGCGGCGGTGTCCTTTACCGCGGCCGTGGCGTTCGCGGCGGCGCCGAATGCCCACGCCCAAAGCCACGATGCCCACAATCACGGCGGTGCGGACCAGCTGGCGCAAAACGAGCCGAAACGCTCGATCACCGAGGTGGCGCCTGGGCTTTACCGGTTCCAGAACAATTTCCATGTTTCGGTATTTCTGGTCACCGACGAGGGCGTGATCGCCACCGACCCGATCAACGCCGACGCCGCGGCGTGGCTCGAAAACGAGATCCGCTCGCGCTTCAACCAGGAAATCAAGTATGTGGTGCTGAGCCACGATCACCGCGACCATAGCTCGGGCGGCGAAGTATGGGCCGACACCGCCACCGTGATCTCCCATGTCAATGCGCGCGACGTGATCATCGGCGAGAAGCGGCCGACCGCGGTGCCCGACCTCACGTTCAGCGACCGCATGAATATCGAGCTGGGCGGTCAGACGGTCGAGCTGCGCTATGTGGGGCGCAATCATTCCGACAATTCGGTCGTCATGCGCTTCCCGGCGCAGCGGGTGCTGTTCGCGGTTGACTTTATTCCGGTGGGCGGCGTCGCCTTCCGCGACCTCCCCGATGCCTGGTTGCCTGACTGGCAGGAGTCGCTCCGCGTGGTCGAGACCATGGACTTCGATATTCTGGTGCCGGGCCATGGCCGCAACGGCACCAAGGCCGATGTCACCGCTTTCCGCGAATATATGGACGATCTGTGGGCGGCCGTGACCGCGGCGGTGCGCGAAGGCAAGACACTCGAGCAAGCGCAGGCCGAGATTAAGCTGCCGAAATACGAAAGCTGGTTCCGCTACAACGAGTGGCTGCCACTCAATATCGCCGGCATGTACCGCCACTTTTCCACGCACCGGCGGGGCAACTAGGCCCGGAAAAAGACTTATCCCTCCCCGCAACGGGGAGGGATGAGTTGCCGCGCCGCAGTGGCACTGTATGATCTCGCAAAATCGATAGTCCAGCGAAGGAGCAGCCCGATGGCGCGTATACCCCTAGTCGAACCCGAGGCCGTCGACGGCGAACTCGAAGAATTTTACGGAGCGGTGACGGCCCTGCTCGGCCGTGTGCCGCATTTCTATCGCACGATCTCTCAAGCGCCGCTGTTGGCCATGCTGTTTCTACCGATCAACGCTGCCAACCAGCGCGAATGGCCGGGCGCTCGCCTGTCGGGCCGGATCAAAGAGCTCGTGGTGATCAAGACCAGCCATGTGAACGGCTGCGACTATTGCTACGCCCATAACACGTCGCTCGGGCAAGCGGCGGGCATCACCCATGAGCAAATCATCGATATGTCGTCCGACGATTATCTCAGCTCGGCGAATTTCACCGAACGCGAGCGGGCGGCCGTATTGTGGGCCGAGCATGTTACCCGCAACACCGCGCAGAAGCGCGACGATGTCTACGAGCAGGTGAAGGCGCAGTTCAGCGACGCCGAGATCGTCGAGCTAACGCTCATCTGCGCCATGTTCAATATGATCAACCGGGTCAACGACGCGCTCGATATCACCATCGAGGAGCAGCCGGAGATCGATAAGATCCAGGGCTCGCTGGTGCTCGATCCCCAGAAGATGAGCGATTACCTACATTGGTTGGCTGACAATTGGCTGCAGGACTTCGAGGCGATCAACCGCCGGGCCGAAAAAGCGGCGGCGGCTTAATCATAAGCACCTCATGGTTCGCTTGTCGAAGCGTGAGGCTCGGCGTCCTCATTCTTCGACAGGCTCAGGATGAGGACACTTTCGCTGGTTATGCTACAGCGCGTTCAGTGGAATCTTTAGATAGCTGACGCCGTTGTCGTCGGGCGGCGGCAGCGCGCCGGCGCGGATGTTGACCTGGATGGCCGGCAGAATCAGCGACGGCATGCTCAAGCTGGCGTCGCGTTCCGTGCGCATGGCGATGAACTGGTCTTCGCTCACGCCGTCGTTGATGTGAATATTGTCCGTGCGTTCGGCTACCACCGAACTCTCCCAGGCGAAATCGCGCCCGCCGGGGCCGTAGTCGTGGCACATGAACAGCCGCGTTTCTTCCGGCAGCGAGAGGATCTTGCGGACCGACCGGTAAAGCGTCGCCGCGTCACCGCCGGGAAAGTCGGTTCGCGCTGTGCCGAAGTCGGGCATGAAAATGGTGTCGCCGACAAACACGCAATCGCCGATGACATAGGAAACGCAGGCCGGTGTGTGCCCCGGCGTATGCATCACCTGTCCTTCCAGCGCGCCGAGGCGAAACGTATCGCCGTCGGCAAGCAGCCGGTCGAACTGGCTTCCGTCGGCCGCGAAATCGTCGCCCAGATTGAAAATGCGCTTGAAGGTTTTTTGGGCGGCGACGATATGTTCACCGATGGCGGTGCGCCCGCCGAGATGTTCTTTGAGATAGGCGGCGCCCGACAAGTGATCGGCATGGGCGTGGGTTTCCAAAATCCACTCCACCTGCAGATCGTTGCCTCGAACGTGGGCGATCACTTCGTCGGCGCTATGGGTCGCGGTGCGGCCCGAACTGGGGTCGTAGTCGAGGACCGGATCGATGATTGCGCAACTTCTGCCACCCTCTTCGTGGACGACGTAGGTAACGGTATGAGTAGCCTCGTCAAAAAAAGCCGCGATCTCCGGTTTCAAGACCATCGGTGCCGGTGCGTTCATAGCGGACCTCTCTCTTACGCCTAATGCAGCGCCGATGCCATTTTGGTTAACAAGCGGCGCGCGGCCTTGATCCAGATCAGCCCGTTACCGCGCTGGTGTTCAGCGGCCGCAACTTTGTCGATTTCGCACGAAAAACTGTTGGTATTAACCATGTTCTCGGACAAAAAGCCGGGAGCGGTGGCTGACAGTGGTTGGCCGATGCGCTAACGTTCATTGCAGGAGATGCGGGCCTCTTTTCCGACGCTTTTTACTGAGAAACGTCGGACGCTAAGTCAAATGACGTGGCACGGTCGACGGCAGAATGCTAGCTCCTTAAACATGATGATGAGCGCAGATAACGTGGTTTCGGTACGCGATACAGAAGCAACACCGAAAGATGATTTACCGCCGATGGGTGCTGATGCATCTGCGCCGATCGTCTGGGTGTTGTGTCGTCAGCGGGGTGACGGAAGCTTTGAAAGCTTGCGTTCTTTCGACGATGAAGCGCGCGCGCGCGCCGACCTCGAACTCGTCCAAAGCGTTTCCGATGATAAGTTTTGGCTGTCGGCCGTTCCCTTCGTTCAGTCGAACACGCAGACCCCCGGCGAGTTGATGTCGCGGGTGCAAGCGCTCGCGTTAGCGTGGCTCGCCGACGGTGCGGAAGCGGAAGGTACAGCGTTGCTCGACGACACCGTCCAGGTGAGGCCGCAACACGTCCGTGGTTTTCTGTCGGTGCCGCCAGAAGAATGGCAGCAGATGGAGGAGAAGGGCTGGGTGCGCAACGGTCTTCTGACGCCGGAAGGCGCCGAAATTATCGGGCGCAAACGCGTTTCTGTTTAGGGTCTAAGTCGCGCCGTCCCAAGACGGCAGCGCCAAGGTAAACCGCGATCCCTTTTCGAGTTCGCTGACCAGCGTAATATCGCCGCCCATCAGCTGCGCCAGCTTACGCGCGACGTGCAGTCCGATGCCGACCCCTTCGGTGTTGGTGGTGAACGCATCGGAGCGGACCCGGTGGAAGCGCTCGAACACAGACTCGGTACGGTCCTCGGGGATACCGATGCCGGTATCCCACACCGTGATCTGCACCTCGCCCTCCTGGACCGGCGCAACGTCAATGCCGATGGTGCCGCCTTCCGGTGTGAATTTGACGGCGTTGGTCAGCAGGTTGATCAAGATCTGGCGGGCCGCTGTCACGTCAGCGCGGACTTGGATACCGTCGTCCACTTCCGGAACGTGAACCGCCAGGCCAGCGTTTTGTGCCCGCACCTCGATCATCGACAGGGTGTCGCGCAGCAGATCGGCAACGCTCAAGCGCTCCGGATTTAGATCGGTGGTCTCGTTTTCGATGCGGACCGTATCGAGAAGATTGTCGATGATCTGCACCAGGTGACCGGACGCGGAGAGTACATTGTCGAGATAGTCGCCCATCCGCTCGGTGATTGGGCCGGCGACCTGCCGGCGGCAGAGCTCGCTGAAACCGATAATCGCGTTGAGCGGGGTGCGCAGCTCGTGGCTGGTGAGCGCCAGAAACTCGCTTTTTGCGGCCGACGCCGCCTCGGCTTTGGCAAGCGCATCGTTGAGTTGCTCGTTACGTTCTTCAAGCGTCTTGAGGGCTTGTTCGAGATCCCGGCGGGCGCTCACCATCGCCCGTTCGGCTTCCAAGGTCCGGGTGATGTCGGTTCCCGTGCCGCGAAATCCTAAAAACCGTCCGCTGGACTTGTCGAAGAACGGCATGCCGCTCAAGTGGATCCGCCGTGGCTGGCCAACTTCGTCACGCATGATGAACAGGCGGTTGCGGAATGAGCGGTGGCTGGCGAACAGACTTTCGAGATCGGGGGTGCCGGCGGAGGCTTCGGGCAGCTCACCGAGGGAGAGCACATGTTTGCCGAGATGCATGTGCGGCGGCACACCGGTAATTGCGGCGATGCGCGGCGATACCTCGGTAAGCTGTAGGTCGGCGTCGGTCTCCCACACCCAGTCCGACGTCGCGCGGATCGTGTCGTTGAGTTTTTCGACCGTCTCGGCCAGTTTTTTCTCCAACGTCGTGTTGCGGGTGACGTCTTCGAAGTAGCCGTAAAACAGACGCCCGCCCTCACGCTCGCTGACAAAATGGCGGCCCAGATACAGCCGGGTCATCCCGGCGCGGCGAACTTCGGTATGGATCGGTTCGAAGTGACCGGTATCGGCGAGGCCCTCGAGGACATTGCGCAGCGGGGTCGGTGCGGCGGCGTTGTCGGACAGATCGACGGCGAAACCCCAAGCGTCGCGCGACAGTTCGACGAAGCCATCGGTGACGTAGACCAAATCGAAATTGGCGTCGGCCACATAGACCGGGCCGAACTGTTCCAGCAGAAGTCCGCCGACGTCGGGGCCGTCGAATACCTGCGCCTCAACGGAGCCGGTGGCCGCCGACGCGGTGCCGACAGGTTCGGTTTTCGACCGTGGCGAGTAGACCCGTCCCTGTTCACCTGCCGTGCGTTGCTTGAAGACTTCGGTCATGAACGATGCTTTCTGCTGACCCCAAATCGCGCTGGGCTGAGGGGAAAGTAGCCCGAACGGATTTACGTTTTATTGTTCATGTTGGGCGCGACCATAACCTAACGCGTGATTAATGAAAACAAGAATGTATATGAATCAATGTCTTTTACTTGATTCTTCACGTAAGGCGCAGAGTATTGCCGCATTTATTCGCGGCCAGTTTCTCCTCGCTACCTTGCCATCTTCGTTTAAACCAAGAGCCTCTAAGTGATCGCTGCCGTTCCGGGTAGTTATGTGTGTCGCGCGACGGCGAGGCCGGTTGACATATCATCTTCCGGTAATCTTTGGGCGATCTCGTTCGCCTTACTTGTCTGGACTAATTCTCGTGGGCGACTAACAAAAACTCATTATTGGTTGCTCAAATCGAAGGTATAGCGGTGCCGAGTGCGTTTAGAATCAATATCTTCCCTGCTTTCTAGAATATATGTTTTGCCGCTGACTCAACGCAGCACCGGGCATATTTGAACAGAACCGTCGGGCGCGACCTACAGTTAATATTTGTGCTATGCTTATTGCTAATGAGGCAATAAGCTCGACAATAGAAAAATAATAAGTCGAGTACCGAAAGCTGCGGGCTTATGCAGGTAGCGACGCCGGTTGGTTGGTGCCGTCTGGGGGTAAGGATCGTTACCAATGAGTGATTCTAGTCTATCCGACGCTGGCGATGGTGTGAAAACGTCAGCGGTTGTTAAGTGGTTTAATCCAATTAAAGGGTACGGGTTCGTTCAGCCGGATGATGGCAGCGGAGATGCGTTTGTACATGTCTCCGTGCTTGAAGCTGCCGGCCACCGTGATCTTCCCGACGGCGCCGCCGTCGAATGTGAGATCACTCAAGGGGCCAAAGGGCCGACCGTAACTGCTATTTTCAGCGTTTCGGCACCGGAGGGTGAGGCCAGCGTCGCTGCTGAAGCCGAGCATGAAGGGCCGATGATCGACGGGACGGTGAAATTCTTCGACGCCAACAAAGGTTACGGTTTTGTCGTACCCGATGACGGCGGACCGGACATTTTCATCTCCGGCCGCGTTGTTGCCAGTAGCGGTTTACGAATGTTGGAACCGGAGTCCCGGGTGCGGGTTGGTACGCAGCAGGGGGACAAAGGCCCGCTCGCCGTACGGATTGAACTAGCCTAGGCCTAGTCGGCCTCTGATTCAGGCATCGAGGTCGCCGCTTCGATCTGACACGCGGCGGCGCGCTTGGCGTCGGCAGCGACCTTTGCGCCGTCGCCGCTGGCATGCGCGACGACGATTGCTCCTTCCATCAACAACGCAAGCGCGCGCGCCAAGCTATCGGGTGTTTGCATGCCGGCAGCCGCCGCGAGGTTTGCGATATACGCTTCGACAACGCGTTTGTGTTCGGCAACCGCGACATGGATCGGGTCAGTCCGGTCGCTGTACTCCCCGGCGGCATTGATAAAGGTACAGCCCCTGAAGTCGTCGTCGTCGAACCACTCGCCGAGAACGTCGAACATGATGTGAAGCCGTTCGACCGGATCTTGTGTCCGCGATTCGACTTCGCGCGAAAACCAATGGCGAAACTCCTCGTCTCTGCGCCGCAGCGCCGCCAGGATGAGGTCATCCTTGGATCGAAAATGATTGTAAAGCGTCATTTTGGCGACGCCGGCCTCCGCCAAAATCCGATCGATACCGGCGGCGTGAAAGCCCTCGCGGTTGAACACCGCCAGTGCGGTTTCGACGAGTTGTTCGCGTCGTGATTCGGGCATGCATCCTCTCTGCATCTAAACAGACAATTCTGTCGTATTAGATATAGCGATTAACTCGAGATTGGCAATTCACAAATTTCAGCCTTAGGGGGTCACGCTGGAATACATGTGGAAAGGGACCTGGTTTACAGGGTTTTTCTAAATGAACGCGGGCCCAAAATTATTTTTGCATCGCCTCTTGATTATACAGACTGGTCTGTCTATATATTAACCAATTGTGGCGCCGACGAAGCGTTGGCGCTGGACAAATGGGGCCGGCGATAGGCCCCGAGAAAGCGAGGCGTCATGTGGTACATCGCATCATCGAATAGCCGCATCTGGCGCGGTCTCACGGCCGCCGCATTCACCCTTTTGATGTTGGTAGGCATTGCGCTCCTGAGCGCACCTGCTGCGGCGCAGAACAGTTGTGGCCCGCGTGAAGCCGTCCTCGAACTGCTGGGCAATCAGTACGACGAAACGACCGTTGCCGTCGGTTTGGCCAATAGTGGCGGCGTCGTCGAAGTACTTGCCTCCAACGATGGCAGCACGTGGACGATCATGCTGACGATGCCGGACGGCAATAGTTGCGTCGTTGCTAGCGGCGAGGCGTGGATCGAGCTGCTGCGCGAAGCAAAAGGTCAAATTTCGTAAGCGGACTGATTGGATGGTTGCTGCCGAACCGAGAGCGGTTTGGCAGCGCTTCCACCGACGGGATATGCGGCATGACTGATAACACCGGCCACGTGGCCTTCACCGACGCCGTTCGCGCTGAGCAGGAAAAGCGTGGATCGCGAAAATCTTACGCGCGCATGGACGAAAAGGACGCGTGGAAGCGCGAGATAACCAACGATCTCGCCGCCTTCATCGCCGAGCGCGACTCGCTCTATCTGTCGACAGCCAACGCCGAGGGCAATCCGTACATTCAGCATCGTGGTGGGCCGCCCGGGTTTCTCAAGGTGATCGACGCGTCGACTCTGGCCTTCGCCGACTTCGGCGGCAACAAGCAATACATCACGCTGGGCAACCTGGCGGAGAACGACCGTGCGTTTATTTTTCTAATGGACTACGCCAATCAGCGGCGGATAAAGCTGTGGGGCCGCGCTGAAGTCGTCGAAGATGACGCTAACCTCGTGGCGGAACTTGTTGATGCCAGCTATGCGGCGGACGTTAAAGCAACGGCCGAGCGGGTCATCGTTTTCCATCTTGAACAGTGGGACATGAACTGCCCACAGCATATCACGCCGCGCTATAGCGCCGGCCAGGTGGCGCCTGTTGTCAAAGAGTTGAACAAGAAGATCGCCGCTCTGGAGGCCGAACTGATGGATTTGCGGGCCGATCTGGCGCACGCTAGGTCAAACGCCGGTCCTACCGGCAAGACGGATCCCGCAGGGGACCGGTAATTTAGAGGAGAAGAAGATGGGGGATAATTTCGATGTCGTGATCCTCGGCACGGGCAACGCCGGGATGGGAGCTGCGGGCGTAACGCGGGCCGCGGGCAAGTCGGTCGCCATGATCGAGTCCCGCGACGTCGGCGGCACTTGCCCCATCCGCGGTTGCGTGCCGAAAAAAGTTTTGGTCGCCGCTGCGCAGGTGTTGCACCAGATCGATCTGGCGCCCCAGCATCATATTTCCGTGGGCGAGCCGAAGCTGGATTGGCCGGCGCTGATCGCGCGCGAACGGACTTTCGTCGATGGTGTGCCCAACGATTTTCGCAAGAGTCTCGAAAACCGCGAGATCGAGCTTATCGAAGGCAAAGCTAAATTTGCGGGCGAGAACGCGATCGCCGTCGATGGCCGTACTCTGGAAGCCGAAAACATTGTCATCGCGACCGGATCGACCCCGCGCACGTTGCCCATCAAGGGTGCCGAGCTGATGATCACAAGCGACGAGATTCTCGAGCTGGCCACCCTGCCCGACCGCCTGGTTTTTATCGGCGGCGGTGTCATTGCGTTGGAGTTCGGCCACGTTTTTGCGCGCGCCGGCACTGAGGTGACCATCCTCGAAGTGATGGATCGGTTGTTGCCGCGTATGGAGGCCGACGCGGTGGCGCAGGTTCACAAGGAGAGTGAGCGGATCGGCATCAACATTCTCACCGGCGTCACGGTCGATGAGGTTGTCGCGGCGGGCAATGCGCTGCAGGTGAACTTCACCCATGACGGCAAGCCGCAGACCATCGAGGCCGACCGGGTCGCTAACGGCGCTGGCCGCGTACCCGATGTCGCCGATCTCAATCTCGACGCGGGTAACGTTAAACATGACGGGCTCGCGCTGTCGGTTACCGACGAGTTACGCAGTACGTCGAACAGCCGGGTCTGGGTCGCTGGCGATGCGGTCAGCGGTTCGGGCCAACTTTCGCCCGTCGCCTCATATGAAGGCCGTCTGGTGGGGAATAATATCCTCAACGGCGGCGGGCAGACGCCGAGCTACGATTACGTTCCCGCCAACGTTTACACGGTGCCGGCGCTGGCGACGATCGGCATGACCGAGGAGGAAGCCAAGGCGTCCGGCCGCTCCTATCAGGTCAAAGGCGGCGACATGTCGGGATGGCGGTCGTCGATGACCCACGCCGAGACCGTGTCCTTTTCCAAAGTATTGGTCGAGGACGGCACCAACGCGATCCTAGGGGCCCATATCGTTGGTCACGGTGCGGAAGAGATCATCCATCTGTTTGCCATGAGCATGAAATACGGTCTGGGCACCGAAGCCCTGACCGATATGGTGTATGCCTATCCGACCTTCGCGTCGGATATCAAATTCATGGTCTGATTGGGGCCGCCGGGGCGGCGCTAGGCGTCGCCGCGAGCGGCGTGTGCGAGCTTCACCAGCTCGGCGCGCGCTTCTTCGGGATTGTTGATGACGCCACCGAAGTCGAAGCGCGCATCGGCGTCGTTACGGCCCAAGTCGACTCCTTCCGGGTCGATGCCGGTGAGCCGCCAATCCATGCCCGGCCGGCCCACCAGGTTGTGGGCGTAGAGGTTCACCGAATCCGAATGGTCGCTATTCATATGTTCGATGATGCCAGGCTCGCCCTCGGCTAAGGCGGCGGAAGCGGTGGTATCGAACATGACTTGCGCCCGGTCGAGGGTTTGGATGTTGCCGAACCCGCCGACGAAGTGGACGCTCTCGACAGCCACGCGATAGAGGCGGAAGTCGGTGAAGTCGGCAAACGATTGGGCCGATGCGTGGCGCTCCAGAAAGCGCTTCTTCAGCAGCGAATCGTCGCAGCTCTCCGCGCGGCCGATCACCGAGGCTCGTCCGAGCGCGATCGCGTCGCGGCTCGACTTGGCGAACAGAAGCGATACCCGGGCATCGGCGGCGATGTTGCGGCTGTGCCGTGCCAGGTCGGACAACATCAATAGCGGCGCGGCGTCGTGGCCGCACGCCGTCAGGGTGAGGCTGGCGTAAGGGCTGCCGCCGGTCTCGGTGTCGAGGGTCGCAAGAGTTGCCTGGCGTCCGGTGCGGATCAGCCGCCGGACGACATGGCCTGGATCTTTTTCACGGTCGTCAATCGTCATCGCGGCGCAGAGACTAGAGCAGTATCCCGCCCGATTGAACCGCCGGAGATAGATAGTTTGCCGTTTGGCTGCGTGCCTCTAGGGAAGCGCCGATTTGCCGAGCTACTTCTTCATGCCTGTAGGCATTCCGTGTTGGCCGTGTCCACCATGTCCGGCCGCTGCGCCGTGAGCCCCGGCTGCTCCAATTACCGCACTAACGTCGACGCGCCCGGCGTGCTCGAAGACGAGGGTGAGAGGGATGGTTGAGTCTTTTACCAGCTGCCCGCGCAGTCCGATAAGCATCACATGATTGCCGCCGGGCTTGAGCTCCACGCTGCCGTTCGCCGGGATCACGATGCCGCCCTCGACAGGCCGCATTTTCATGACGTCGCCATCCTTGATCGTCGTATGCAATGATACGACGTCTGCCATATCCGATTCCGCGCTGACCAGCCGGTCGGCTTTATCGCTTTTATTTTCGATGGTTAGAAACACGCCGCCGGCTTTTTGTGACGGCGCGGTCGCCCGCGACCACGGCTTAACGACGGTTATCGATTTCGCGCCATGGCCATGGCTGTGAGATTGCGCCAAGGCTGTATCTCCCGCCGCGAGGATAATAAGAGCTAGAACGGCGAGGCTTTTGATCAATCGCATTATTATCTCCCAGCACTTAGCTGCGCATGTGTTGGCGGATTATGTCGGCCATCTCCTCCGGTGGCGTGCCATAGCGTAGCAAGGAGGCAACATTGCCCTCCGGGTCGAGCAGGTAGACGAAGGAGGAGTGGTCCATCAGGTAGTAGCTGTAGTTCGGGTCTTCGACCCGCTGGTAGAAGACCCGATAGGCGTCGGCAACTTCCTTGACCTGCGCAGGTGTTCCGGTCAGCCCGATCAGCCGTTCGTGGAACAGCGTCACGTATTCGGCGAGCACGGCCGGTGTATCTCGCTCGGGATCGATGGAAATCAACAGCGGCGTGATCGCCACGGAGTCGTCGCCCAGCTCGTCGAGCGCTAGCGCGATATCGCCGAGTTCGGTGGGGCAAACGTCAGGGCAAAAGGTGTAGCCGAAGAACACCAGTGTGAAGTTACCGAGATAGTCCTTCTCGGTGACCTGCCGCCCGGTGTGGTCGGTGAGCGTGAACGGTCCGCCGAGCTCTACATTGGCAATCATACCCGTAGGCGCCTTGGTGACGTCGGGGGACCTAATCACCTGCCATTCGAGGAATGCGGCAACAGCCGCAACAAGGACGACGGCGAGGAGGATGCCGATGCGTGTCGATTTCTTCATAGGCCGAGAAATAACGCCCGCAACCGCCGACCGGCAATGTGTCTCTCGGTCGCAGGTTTCTCACTTTTTCGTGGGCCGAACCGGCGGAATCGCGCGGCTGACGGGCTGGCAAGGGCCCAGATACATTGAATTTTGGTCAATCATGGCCCAAATCCAGTCGTAAATCCGCCATAATAAGGCAGCATGGTGATACCGGTCCGCAGACATGGATACGCGGTCACTGTTTGATCAAGGAAGGCTTGATGGCGCAGACAATAGCGTTGGTCGATGACGACCGTAATATTTTGACTTCGGTATCGATGGCCCTCGAAGCCGAAGGGTTCAAGGTCGACACCTACGCCGACGGCGATGAAGCGCTGCGCGGACTGACGGCCCAGCCGGTGGACCTTGCGGTGCTCGACATCAAGATGCCGCGCATGGACGGCATGGAACTGCTCGGCCGGTTGCGTAAGGACAACGGCGTGCCGGTGATTTTTCTCACCTCCAAAGACGATGAAATCGACGAGGTAATCGGGCTGCGCATGGGCGCAGACGACTACATCACTAAGCCGTTCTCGCAGCGCTTGTTGATCGAACGCATTCGCGCGGTCTTGCGGCGGTCGGAGGCCGACGACGACGTCGTCGAAGAAGGCGACAGCAAGATCATTCGGCGGACCGGGTTGGTGCTCGACCCCAACCGCCATCGGTGCACGTGGCGCGAGCGCGAGGTTGCGCTGACGGTCACCGAGTTTTTGATCCTGCAAGCGTTGGCGCAGCGGCCCGGTCATGTCAAAAGCCGCGACCAGCTGATGGACGCGGCATATGGCGATAGCATCTACGTGGACGACCGCACTATCGACAGTCACATAAAGAGATTGCGTAAGAAATTTAAGGAAGCGGATACTGAGTTTGCTCAAATCGAAACTTTGTACGGCATCGGCTACCGCTACAAGGAAGGTTAGGCAAGCGGTGGCGGCCAACGCCGATTTTGGGGGAGTCGATAACACTGGACGCCCGAACCAGATACGATCACGAGGTCGAAGAGGCCACTGAACAGCCGCGGTCGCGCCGTTCCCGAGCCGCAGGAGCCCGCAGGCGCTCGTTGCGCCGGCTTGTGATTTGGCTTGCGCAACGGCGTGCATCGACGTCGCTGACGCGCCGCATTCTGGCGATCAACCTGTTGGTTCTGATCGTTCCCATCGGCAGCTTTTTCTTTCTCGACCAGTATCAAGAAAGCCTGATCGAAGCCGAGATCGCTGCGCTGCGCACCCAAGCCGAGGTATTCGCTGGTGCCGTTGGTGCGGGTGCTGTTGGCGTGTCGCCAGGGGTCGGTCAGAGGATCGAACCGGTGCGGGCAAACCTGATGTTGCGGCGGCTGACCGAACCGACGAACACGCGGGCCCGAATGTTTGTACCCACCGGCGTGCTCGTCGCCGACACGCAGTTCCTGACCCTCTCGCGCGGCTTTGTGCAGGTTGAGGAGTTACCGCCGCCGGAAACGGCGCTTGGGTTTGGCCGGTGGGTCGATCAGAGCGTTGATAGGGTACTTAATTGGATCCCCGGGCAAAGCGAACTTCCCCTCTACCGCGAATCGAGCCCCTCGGACGCCAACGACTATGTCGAAGTCCAGCGTGCGCTATTTGGTGACCACAGCGCTGCCGTCCGGCGGCACCAATCGGATGGAATGGTGATTTCTGTCGCGGTCCCGGTGCAACGGTACCGCCAGGTTGTCGGCGCTCTGATGCTTTCGACCGACGGCAAAGAGGTCGAAAACGCCATGCGGGCGATTCGTCTCGATATTTTGCAGGTGTTCGCCGTCGCGTTGGCTGTGACCGTCCTTTTGTCGCTCTACCTCGCGGGCACGATCGCTCGCCCGATCAATCGCCTGGCGGCGGCGGCCGAGCGGGTGCGCGCAGGCCGGGGACGTCACGCGGCGATCCCCGATTTCACGGGACGGCGCGATGAAATTGGCGAGCTGAGCCGCGACTTGCGCGCTATGACCGATGCGCTATGGGAGCGCATGGACGGGATCGAGCGGTTCGCCGCCGATGTTGCCCATGAAATCAAGAACCCGCTGACCTCGCTGCGCAGTGCCGTCGAAACGGTCGCGCGGATCGATGATGCCGATCAGCAGAAGAAATTGATGTCGATTATCGTTGACGATGTGCACCGGCTCGACCGGCTGATCAGCGATATCTCCGACGCCTCCCGGCTGGACGCCGAGCTAAGCCGCGATATGCCGACTCGCGTCGATGTGCATGAAGTCTTGGTGGCGCTCACCGATATCGAACGCGCCGCGGCTTCTGACGATCGCCCAAAGATCGAGCTCAGCCTAGCGGCACAAGCCGATCTGGGGGTTTGCGCCTCGGAGGGGCGCTTAGGCCAAGTGTTCCGCAACGTTATCACCAACGCCATGTCGTTTAGTCCGGCAGACGGCCGGATTGTCGTGCGCGCAGAACGCACCAAAGGCGCCGATGGCGACGTTGTTGTCGTGTCGGTCGAGGATGACGGGCCGGGCATCCCGGAGGAGAATCTCGAATCAATTTTCGAGCGCTTTTACTCTGACCGTCCGGTCGAAGGCCCCGACGGCACGGGGGAGAAGTTTGGCACGCATTCGGGCTTGGGCTTGAGTATTTCACGGCAGATCGTCGAGGCAGCCGACGGGCGCATCTGGGCCGAAAACCGCCGGCGCGCCGACGGCGAAATTTGTGGCGCCCGATTTATCGTCGAATTGCCAGCGGCGGACTAACCTGCCCGTCCAGGATTAGCGGGTGTCTGTCGCGGTCTGATTTGCCATAATTGGCAGTGCGCCGCTGCGTCGGCGATAACCGAGCACTGCTGAGATGGACGGGCGCCATGCCAATTACACGCGTTGAATCCTTGGTTTACGGCGTCGCCGATATGGCGGCCGGCATTCGCTATTTCGAGAATTGGGGGCTCACGCCCGTCGAGCGCGGTGACCGCGGTGCTGTGTTCAGTACACTTGCCGGCCAGATCATTCGCCTGCTGCCGATCGATGATGCTTCATTGCCGGCGGCCCCCGATGGCGACCGGTCGACGGTGCGTCATACGGTTTGGGGCGTTGATTCGGCAGACGACCTCGAAGCACTGGGGGCCGAGCTATCCAAGGACCGCGACGTTGCAAGGTCGACCGACGGTGCTTTGAGCGCGGTCGATGAGACGGGTTACTCGATCGGTCTTGCATTGAGCCAGCCCGCCGAGGTTCAGATCGACCCGCCGCAGGTGAATTTGAACGAGAACTCTCAGCGTCTGAACGACGTGGTCAAAGCGGTGCCGCAGGCAACGCCGCTGCGCCTCGGTCATGTGGTTTTCAACATCCCCAAGGCCGGTGCCGACAAGGCAGTGTCTTTCTATATCGACCGCTTGGGGTTCCGCTTGTCCGACCGCACGCTCACCGGCGGCGATTTCATGCGCTGCGCCGGATCGCGCGACCATCACAATTTGTTTTTGCTCAGCCGGGCTGACGAGGCGGCGTTCAATCATGCCGCCTTCGAAGTGCGCGACTTCGACGAGATCATGATGGGCGGCGCCTTCATGAAAAGCCATGGGTGGGAGCCCGACACGACGCCCGGCCGGCATATATTGGGCTCGAACCTCTATTGGTATTTCCGCAATCCGTGCGGCGGCAATACCGAGTACTTTGCGGACATGGATTGCATGGATGACGACTGGGAACCGCGTATCTGGGAGACCAGCCCCGGTTTCGCGCTTTGGTCGATCGACGACCCCGACACCCCGCAATCGGCGCCGGCGGCGGGCACGTCTTGATGATCCCGCTGGCGTGAGGGCAGAGCGTTGACGACGGTTCCCCTCGAGCGGCCTGCTATCGACGCCATCGCCGCGGCGGAGGCGCTGGTGCCCACGTTGCAGGCACGTGCGGGCGAAACCGAAGCGGCGCGGCGCATTCCTGACGAGACGATTGCCGAACTCCGCAGCGCCGGATTGCTCCGCATGGGCCAGCCCCGCGATCTTGGTGGCAGCGAATTGCCTCTCGACGAATCTGTCGAAGCGGTATCGCGGCTGGCGCGCGGCTGCGCTTCGACCGCCTGGGTATGCGGCGTTTACAACGACCATGCCATCACGATCGGCATGTTCGACCCGCAAGCGGCGGAAGATGTTTGGGGCGACAATCCCGATGCGCTCGTTTCGGCAGGGTTTACGCCGTCCGGGCAGGCCGAGCGGACCGACGGCGGCTGGCAATTAAGCGGTACATGGGGTTGGTCGAGCGGTTGCGACCATGCCGATTGGCTCATGGTGGTGACGCTGTTGCCGGCGGCCGATGAGGCGGCGCCGGAGGCATCGTTCTGCCTGGTGCCTCGGGATGCGGTGCGTATCGACGATAACTGGCAGGTCATGGGTCTGGCTGGTACCGGTTCGAAGAATCTTGTTATCGAGAATGCGTTCGTTCCCGATCACCGTACGTTTTCGTTGAGCGTTACCAGCCAGGGCTCCGCCGAACGGTTACGCGAAGGACGCGCGCCTCTGTTTTGCTTGCCCCGTACCGCCGCGGTGCCGTTCATGCTGGCGGCGCCGTCGCTGGGCGTCGCGGAAAGCTTGTTGGAACTCCATGTGGAACAGCTCGGTCCGCGCGCCACCCGTGGCGGTACGGTCGGCGAGTTGGCGACCATGCAAATGCACGTTGCCGAGGCGGCGGCCGAGATCGATAGCGCCCGGTTGTTGATGCTGCGCGATTGCCGCGAGGCCATGGCGGCGATGCGCGAGGGCCGTGCGCTTTCCATCGCGGAGCGTGCCCGCGGACGGCGCGACCAGGCTTATATGGTGATGCTCTGCCGCCGAGCTGTGGACCGGCTGTTTGCCGCCGCCGGTGGCGGCGGCATTTTTCTCGACAACGAGATGCAACGAAAGTTCCGCGATATCCACGCGATCAGCGGCCATCTGGCGCTGAACTGGGATATCGCTGGAACCACCTTCGGGCGGGTCGCGTTCGGCCTCGATCCGGCAACGCCCCTCATCTAGCAGTGGGAGCGCGCCGGCAGATACTGGGTAAACGCGGCAAAAAGGGCCGGCGGCGGTATACTTGGTTGGCGTTTGTTCTGGCGGGTGTTCTGCCCCTCGAGGTGCAGGCTGATGAAATTCCCGTCGATTTAGAACTCGCGCTGGCCGTCGACGTATCGCGAAGCATTAATTCCAGCGAGGCGCAGCTTCAGCGGCAGGGCTACGTCAACGCGTTCCGTAATCCAGAGGTGATCAACGTTATCGAAACCGGCATGCTCGGCCGAATCGCCGTCGGCTACTTCGAGTGGGCGGGTTTCGGCCATGCCGATATCATCGTCGACTGGACGCTTATCGACAGTGCGGCGAGCGCCAAAGCATTCGCTGACGCGCTCGAACGGCAGCACCCTTTTTCCGCCAGCATGACGTCGATCAGCGGTGCCATCGAATTTGCCCAACCGTGGTTCGACAACAACGGTTTCGAGGGTACTCGTAGGGTTGTCGATATATCGGGCGATGGCCCAAACAACTGGGGAGAGTTGGTTACGGTCGCACGCGACCGCGCCGTGGCGGCGGGCGTGACCATAAACGGATTGCCGATCCTCGATACAGGCGATGGACCTTATTCGCGGTTCAACATCGAAAATCTCGATCTCTACTATCGTGACTGTGTCATCGGCGGCACCGGCGCTTTTCTAGAAGTCGCGGCGGACTTCAACGATTTCGGACGGGCGGTCCGCCGCAAGCTGGTGCTCGAAATCGCCGGCATCACGCCGCCGATTGCTGCGCCGGTTACCGGGCCGATTCTGGCGCAAGCCAACGGGCAGGCGCGCATTGCGCCGCCTTGCAACATCGGCGAGATCATGTGGCGCAACCGCCAAGGGTTTTAGACCGGCGCGTATAGTTGATGGCTACGCCCTTGCCAGGGGGGACAGACCTTGGATAGCCTCGCGCGGACCAGTTATGGTTGTCGCTTGCAGTCTTATATAAGACTCGCTAAGTTCAAATTAACAACAAGCGCACCCGTCGACTCGTCAAAGGTTTGTCGAAGGTCTTAAGGGTGGCGTTGAACGGGGACGGATAAATGAAGCAAATCAATGTTGGGGTGATCGGTACCGGCTGGACCGGCGGCATTCGAGCCAATGCGTGCGCGCGCAGCCCGCTGATCGATGAACTGCATATCGCCGAGATCAACCCCGACCGTTTGGCCGAAGTCAAAAACGAGACCGATCCCAAATTCGCCACGACCGATTGGGAAGAGCTTCTGAAGAACGACGAGATCCATGCCATCGTCGTGTCGGCCACGCCGGAGTCGACCCATTACCCGATGATCAAAGCGTCGCTGGAAGCGGGCAAGCATGTGTTTGTCGAAAAACCGATCTCGACGACGATCGAGGAAGCCGACGAAGTCATCGCACTCGCGCAGGCTAAGAATCTGAAGTTTACAGTCGGCTATTCGCAGCGCTTCAAACCGAAGTTTGCCTATGTGAATAAGGCTTTGAAAGAGGGTTTGATTGGCGAGCCGGTAACTTGCCTAGTTAGTCGCAACGTTACGCGGGAGCTCGGGAACAAGATTACCGGCCGCTCCAAACTGTCGCCTGCCGCGATGGAAGCGACCCACGATCTCGACTTCTTGCTGTGGTGCCTGCAGCCGCGCAAGCCGATCCGCGTTTATTCGCAAACGTCGGGCAAGCTGTTTAGCCAAAAGAGCGATACGCCCGATCATCAGTGGATCATGGTCACCATGGACGACGGCACGACCATCACCGTCGGCGCGGGTTGGATCCTGCCGATCGGCTATCCCAACTATTCGCAGTGCTGGATCGAAGTGGTCGGTACCGATGGCGCGCTCACCATCGATGACACCCACAAGGAAGTGCAGTTCAACACGACCGAGCACGGTATTCGCTATCCGATGTCGTCGATGCCCGGCGAGCCGGTCGACCATGTGTTTGCCGGCCCGATGGCCGACGAAACCCTGCATTTTGTCGAGGCCGTTGTTTTCGACCGGCCGGTGATGGTGAAGGGCGATGAAGCCCGG
Organism: Alphaproteobacteria bacterium; assembly: GCA_965267185.1. Taxonomy (GTDB): domain Bacteria; phylum Pseudomonadota; class Alphaproteobacteria; order UBA6615; family UBA6615. The sequence continues at coordinate 3,287,079 of OZ253937.1, forward strand.
TTGGTCATGGACGTCTACACGGCTGCCGATTTGTCGGACGAGCTGGGTGAACCGGTGACGCTGCCGCGCAACGATCCTTCGGCGGCAATCGCGGCGAAGTAAAGAACAAGGTCGGCTTTAGCCGTACCAAGCGGCGCTGAGGCGGCGTTGCAGAGGGAGGTTATAGGGAATGTCTGATACCGGCCACGATCCGGCACCGCGCAGCGTGTTGAATTTCAATACCGTTTTCGGCGTGCTCGGTATCATAATCGGTATCGTTCTCTTCATCATCACGCCCGATCAGGTCGAGCGGCCGCGGCTGTTATTCGGCCAGAAACCGTCCGGCCTCGATCCCGACTTTTTTCCCCGTCTGGTTTCCGTACTTTTCATTGTTGCGGGTGTGTGGCTGATCTGGCGGGCCCGATCGCTGGTTGAAGAGAACGCCGTTCTCAAATTAGACGGTGAGGCCGTGACCAACGTTTTGGTGACGGTCGTGTCGCTGCTGGTTCTCGCCCTCCTAATGCCCCGGCTGGGCTTTGTAATCTCTTCGATATTGCTGCTGGGCGTGCTGTCGACCTTCTACGGCAACCGCAGCCTTATTGCTGGCGTTGCCATCAGCATTGGGGTCCCACTGCTCTTTTACAATATTCTGCGGGTTTGGTTGCAGGTCGTGCTGCCGAAAAATCCCTTCTTCGAGAACATCCTGTGGTTTTAGGACGCTCCCGCACGCGCCGGTGTAGAGGCAGGTAGGCAATGGAAGAACTATTTATCGCGATGGGCCAGGGCGTCGGGATTTTGTTCAACCCCGACACCATCTTCGTAACCATTCTCTACATGATCGGTGGCTTGTTGCTCGGTATGTTCGTCGGCGCCTTGCCCGGGCTCACCACGCTAACGGCGATGGCAATTCTCTTGCCGATCGTCTTCTTCCTGCCGCCGATTTTCGGCATCCCCTTTCTACTCGGCATTTACAAGGGCGGCATTTACGGCGGCAGCATACCGGCCATCCTGGTCTCCATGCCGGGAACCGGAGCGGCGGTTGCGACGACATTCGATGGCCCGGCGCTGACCCGCAAAGGCAAAGGGCGCAAAGCGCTGGAGATCGCTTTGTTCTCGTCCGTTGCCGGCGATCTCACCAGCGATATCTTCACAATTTTCGCCATCGTTCCGATCGCTCTGATTGCTCTGAAAATCGGACCGCCGGAGCTCGGTGCGGTTTTGTTTCTCAGCCTGATCGTTATTTCGGCGACCGGCTCGGGCGCCTTCGTGAAAGGCCTCTTGGTCATGGTGCTGGGCCTGTTTATCGCCATGATCGGCCAAGACCCGATCGGTGCGCTCTCGCGCTTCACCTTCGGGATTTTCGAGCTTCGTTCGGGCATTAGCCTGCTGCCCATGCTGATCGGCTTGTTCGCCTTGTCGGAGCTGCTGCTCAATATCGAGAAGAAGGCTTCGGCCTATATCGATTCCAAATTGAGTGTCCGTGAGGGTGAACGTCTCAAATTGAGCGAGCTTCGCGCGTGTGGGCGCACCATTATGCGATCGACGTTGATCGGTACCTCGATCGGCATTATTCCTGGCGTCGGTCAGGTGGTTGCCGCCTTTGTCGGCTACGCGGCGGCTAAAAACGCCTCGAAGAACCCGGAAAACTTTGGCAAGGGCGAGCTCGAGGGCGTTGCGGCGGCAGAAGCTGCCAACAATGCGGTCAATGGCCCCACTCTGGTGCCGATGCTGACATTCGGTATTCCTGGCGACAACATCACCGCGATCTTGCTGGGCGCTTTCATTGCCGTCGGCATGCGGCCGGGTCCGGAATTGATGGCCGAACAGGGTCCGCAGGTGTTTGCGATTTTGCTGGCGATGGTGCTGGCGAATGTTCTGTTCTTGATCGTTGGCTACTTGTCGATCCCGATCTTTGCGCGGGTTGTTCGTATTCCCAAATCGCTTCTGATGCCCCTGACCATCATGTTTGCGTTCGCCGGCGTCTTCGCAGTGCGAAACAACGTCACCGACTTGTATGTCCTCGCGACGTTCGGCGTGATCGGCTACCTCCTACGCAAGTTCCATTTCGATATCGCTCCCTTGGCGATGGCGTTTATCTTGGGGCCGGAAATCGAGCGCGCGATCAGTCAAACGATCAGCCTGTCGAAAGGCGATGTCGCCAGTTACATCGTTTTTGATCGACCAATTACGGTTGTTATCCTCGTTCTTACGCCGGTTATTGCCTGGTATTTGTGGCGGCGTTCGACCCGGTTGAAGCGCGAAAGCATGCAGATGGTGACCCAGGAGGAGTAATCACGTTTCACCGGTGTTCCTTGACAAGAGCATGGGTCCAATGGTGTCGTTGCGGAAGTCTTATAGAAGAGTTGAGACCGGCCGGAGCTGCGACAGTGAGAAGCCAGAGGTCGGTCGCTTTGTCGTTATATGACGCACTCTAACGGGAGGAAAACATGCGCATATCCCTTATGAAGATTTTATCAGCCGTCGCGCTGATGCTCGGTGTGAGCATCGGTGGCGCAGTTGCACAAGATTACCCGAACAAGCCCATCACTTTGATCTTGCCGTTGGGTGCGGGTGGGTCTCATGACCTGAATTCACGCGTATTTACCTCGATCATCCCGCAATATCTCAATCAGGCGATGATCGTGAAATTGATGCCGGGCGCCAGCGGCCAGACCGGCACGGCGGCGGCGGCAACGGCGCCGGCCGACGGTTATACGCTGCTATTCAGCCATAACTTCTTTGACCAGCTGCAACAGCATGTTGGAGATCTGCCTTACGATCCGACGAAAGATTTCGTCACCGTCGCACGCCTCAATTCGGCGCGGATGTGCCTGATCGTGCGGTCGGACTCCAAGTTCCAGTCGATCGAAGAACTTCTCGACTTTGGCCGGGGCAACCCGGGCAAGCTCGAGTTCGCCCATTCCGGCCAGTGGGGCGCGGGTATGGTTCCCGGTGCACGTTTGCTCCAGTGGGCCAAGGTTAACGCCAACATGACGCCGTATCGCGGCGGTGGCCCCTCGCTGCGCGCGCTGCTCGCTGGCGACGCCGACTTCACCTTGCAGTTCCCCTCGACGATCGCTGGGCAGGGCGACAAGGTGCGCACGCTGGCGTGTGTGAACGACGAGCCGCTCGTCGGCAGCCCGCCGACCTTCGCGTCTCTGGGCTTCCCCGGTGAAATCGGTGAGATGCATCGCATCATCATGGCGCCGCGCGGTATCCCGGCAGACCGTTTGGCAATCCTGCGCGAGGCCTTTGTCAAAATGCAGGAAGACAGGACCTACAAGCGCATGATGGGCCGTCTCGGTGAAGACACCAATCTGATGAGCGGTGAGGAATACGAGAAACTTCGCCCGGTTCAGAGCGAAGCCTACAAAGCGTTAGTCGATAGTATGACTCAAGGCTAGCTGCCGTAGGTTTGTTAAGTTCATGGGCGGTGACCTCTATCGAGGTCGCCGCCTATCTTTTTTGTTGGAGCGCTACGGGCAACGGGGAGAGAAATAGATGGATCGGGCGATTTGGGCGACCTGGTACGACTTGCCGGACGAGGGGCGTAGCGAGTACCTCGATTGGCTGCATGGAGAATATTTGCCGGAGTTGCAGTCGAGGCCGGGCATTGCCTGGGCGGCGCACTACGAAAATCAGGGCGGCGGCGCCGACATGCAAAAGGTTCGCGATACCTTTCCCGAATCGGAGGGTATGGAAGGCGTTGGCGACGGTACGCAATTTCTTATGTTGGCCGGTGCGGCTGAGCCGTGGACCTTGCTCGATCCCAGCATCGTTGATGAAGAGCGAGCGCTTACCGGTACGGCGCGCCACATGCTGGATCTGCGCCAAGGCGTGCGGCCGTGTATTTTTTCGGTGTTTGCGCGCATCGACGGACCCGAGATGGATCAGCGGCCTGCCGGTACCACACCGGGCCCGGCGATCCAGATGGGCAGCTTTCGCACCGCTAAACTAGAAAACGAATTCGACGTCGGTGCCTGGTATGCCCAATACCGGCTGCCGGCGATGGCGCGGATGCCGGGCTGTATCGCCGCCCGGGTCATGCTCTCGGTTGCCGGCTGGGCGAAATATTCGGTGCTCTACGAGTTCACCTCGCTCGAAGCACGTTTGCAGAATTTTGAAGAGCCTCACGAGGCGCTCGCGCTCGATGAGAAGGAATGGACCGGCAAGGTCATTCGCTACACTATGCATACGCCGGGATCGCCGACGGTGGGGCGGCGCATTTGGCCGCCAGTTGAGGCATAGGGGAGGCTTGGCCTTTGGCCACGATCGACATTCGCTTCGGCGGTTATCAGGGGGCGCAATCGGTTCACAACCGGGCGGTCAAGGTGTTCGGGGACACGCTGGCGCGGTCGCTCGGAGCCGATCTCTCCTTCACACAAATTCCCAGTGTGATCGAGCAGGGCCACGATGCCGTCGAATTGCTCAACATGGTAACGACGGGAGAAATGACGTTCTGTTATTTCGCGTCGAGCTACCTCGCCGACCGGGTGCCCGAATTTGCCTTGCTCGATCTGCCCTTCGCGATCCGCGATCGTGAACAGGCCTATGCGCTGCTTGATGGGCCGTTGTGCCGTTTTCTGAGCGACAAGATCGACGAGGTCGCCGGATTTCGCGTTGTTTCCTGGTGGGACAATGCGTTTCGGCATCTCACCAACGGGGTACGGCCGATCCGCCGTCCGGCCGACTGCGCGGGGCTAAAAATCCGCACGCTAAAGAGCGACTTGTACATGCAGTCCTTCGCCGCGATGGGCTTCGAGCCGGTGTTCTACGACGTGAAAGAGATGGTGCCCGCAGTGGCGTCAGGCTTGGTGGATGCGCAGGAAAACGCCATTACCAACACCTACAATATGGGCATGCACGAGCATCACCGCTGGATAACCTTGAGCGGCCATTTCTTCGGACCGGCGGTCGTGCTCTGCCACAAGGAGACCTACGACGGCTGGCCCGCAGATGTCCGTGCCGCCGTCGACGCTGCCCTCATGTCAGCCACGGCGACCCAGCGCGAATTCGCAGCGGCTGAGGAAGAGGCGGTTATAAAGAAGTTCGACCCCTCGCAGAACGAAGTGATTACCTTGAGCGAAGACGAGCGAGCCGAGTTCGTGGCGGCGGTTCAGCCGGTGGTCGAAGCGACGGTCAGCCGGTTCCGCGACGACTTATTCGAGTTTTTGCCGACCGGCGCGGCTTAAAGCGTCTAGCCGAATTCTACTCAGAGCCGCGGATCGCATCGAATTCCGGGTAGAGCAGGCTATAGTCCTGTTCCGCCATGCCGCGGTCGATGGCTTTGTTGAGGAACGTCAGCGTTTCCTTGGCGTAGCGCGCGTCGATGCCCATCGAATCGGCAAACCGCACCGCCATGCCGAGGTCCTTGTTGAGGTTGTAAACCCGCGACCGGGCATCCCACTTCTCCGACAGGATGTGCTTGGGGAATCGAAACTCGCTGGAGTAGCTGCGCGCGTTGGAATGGTTAAAGACCTCGACCATGTCGGCCAGCGAAATGCCGGCGTTCTCGGCCATCCGGCCCGCCTCGCAATTGGTCAGGAAAATCGTGTGCACGACCATGTTGTGGATCAGCTTCATGGCGTGGCCGGCGCCGCTATCGCCCAGATAAAAAATGCTCTTTGCCACTGCATCGAGCATTGGCTTGGTCTTTTCGAAGGCGCTCTTATCGCCGCCGATCATCAGTGTGAGCGTGCCCGCATCGGCACCGGTCGCACCGCCGCTCATCGCGGCGTCGAGATAGATCACGTCTGATTCGGCCGCCCGCGCCGCGACCCGCCTCGTATCGTCGGGGAAGGAGGTCGTGAGGTCGTAGATCACCGTGCCAACTGCGGCCTTGGCGAGCACGCCATCGGTGCCGTCGAGGGTTTCTTCGATCTCGGGTGTCGCAGGCACGACATAGAACAGTGTCGCGCCGTCGGCGGCCATGTCGCCGGGGGACATGATCGTGGCGTTCTCGAGGTCCCGGAAGGGCGTAAGCGCGTCGTCGGAGACATCCCAAACGCCGGTACTGTAACCGGCTGCGCACAGATTCCGTGCGACGCCGCCGCCCATATTTCCCAGGCCGATGACGCCGGCTTCTACTTTGCTCATGGCACTCCCCCGATGAATAGCGATGTCTCTTTGCCTACACCGGCGCCCGGGATGCGGCAACCCTGTCGGGGTTGTGTCGCAAAGGTTGCGCTACGGCAGCGCCTTCTCGAACCAATGATGGGCATAAGGTTCGTCGTTAAATGGCTCGACTTCTCGATAGCCGCACGCGCGATACAACGCATGCGCTTCGGTCAAGGTCCGGTTGGTATCGAGCCGCACAGTGTGTAGCCCGAACTCACCGCTGAGCACTTCCAGCTTTTCGAGGATGCGCCGGCCGACCCCCATCCCGCGCACTGTAGTGTCGACCCATAGATGCTTTATCTCCCCGAAATCTCCCTCTTTCCGTCTAAGTGCGCCGCAGCCCACGGGCCGGCCGTCGAGGCGGGCAATAACCATTGCGCCCGCCGGCGGGACGAGTTCTTCCGCTCGTACGGTATGACTTTTCGCTGGGTCGAACCCCGTATCGAAGCGCTCGGCCATCTCTGCGAAATAGGCGTCGAGACACCGGCGCGCATCAGAGCTGTTGGGTCGTTCGATGTTTATCAGAACCGCAGACGCCTGCATTAGCCGTTCGACTTCTTCCATCGCTGCGGTGAGGCGGGCTTGCTGAGCGGGGCTCAGCGGCTCCAGCACCGTTCGTGCAAAATCATCCGACCGGCGGTCGAGTTCGGCCACCTCGCGCTGTCCCTTGCGGGTTAGTTTCACCCAACGGACCCGGCCATCATTCGATGCGGCGTGCCCTTCCACCATTCCTTGCCGTTCCAGTGAGCGTAAGAGCCGGCTGACGTATCCGGAGTCGAGTTCTAATCTCGAGCGGAGCTCGCGGACTTCGGCGCCATGATGGCCGATCTCAAAGAGAAGCCGCGCTTCGCCCAACGGCCGCCCACGATCCAGAAAACTGTCGTTGAGCGCGCCAATCCGCTTACTGACCGTGCGGTTGAAACTACGGATTTGGCCTATTTTATTGTCGCTCATTATCTGACTATAGTCAGATAAATTACTCATAGCAACCGTTCCCGTCGATAGGACGCAGTTCTCGCATTATGGGGTTAGGCTTAGCCGCGCTCGGCGACGTAGGTGAAATCGGCTGTATTACAGCGGCTTAGACGCCATTCCACGGGGCGTTTATCGAGCGTCAGGGCGATTCGGTCGATTTCCAATAAGGGGGCACCGGGTTCGAGACCGAGCAAGCTGGCCTCTTCCGGTGTCGCAGAGACGGCGCGCACGCGCTCGTCAGCCTTGGCGATCGTGATACCGAATTCGCCTTGATAGAACCGGTACAGGTTTTCCGGCAGTTTTACATCGCCGCCCAGGCTCGGAAACAGCGCTTGCGGCACGGTCACCTGATCGACGATTGCCGGCTCGCCAAGCAACGACCGTACGCGCCGGACGGTGACAATTTTTGAGCCTGCCGCGAGTTCGAGGCGGGCGCGTTCTTCGGCCGTCGCCCGGCGATGCTCGCAGGACAAGACCTTGCTGACCGGCATGGTGCGGGCGCCGTCGGCCCCGACGAGGTTGAAATACAAGAAAAGAGCGCGCCTTTCGGTGTGCTCGGATACGAAGGTGCCGCGCCCTTGGCGGCGCACAAGCAGATTCTCCGCTACCATGTCGTTGAGCGCTTTGCGCACGGTGCCCTGGCTGACGCCGAGTTCTTCTGCCAGCTGAAACTCGCTGGGTAATGCTTCCCCGGGCTTCCAGTAGTTATCGATGAGCCGCAGGCGAATGATCTCTTCGACCTGGGCATATAGAGGCTTTGTCGCCGCTTGCGCACGGCGCCGGGTGCCGGGACGTTTCTTACCGGCCGTTCTTGTTGTTTTTGTTTTTGCCATCGTGCGCTTGCTCGGAGTTACCGCACCCTGAGGCCTATCGATAGTAATCGTCAAGATCGAGAGGCAGTTCAAGCTCCTTGCAGCGGGCGGAAGATAGATCCATCGCCATGGTCAGCAGCAAGTTTCGATGGCCATCGGCCGCCGTAGCGTGGGGCGTTTCCATTCCCGTGTAGAGGCGCTGATACCATGAGTTGGTTTCCTCGCGCATGGGCCCCCAAAACTGACCGGCGTGAATATCGCCCGCCGGATAACTGGTCAGAAAATCGACATGGCGTTGGTAATCTGGGGTAAATCCGTCAGGCACGTAGCCGCCGCCCTGGGGGACTTCGGTGGCGAGGATGAGATCGCGATGGGTGTCTTCGATGTCGATCACGCCCTTGTTGCCGATAATGCCGATTTCCAGGCCGTAAACCGCGCCGGGCCAAACGACCGGTGCGGCCCAGCTTATGTTCATCGAGAACATGGTGCCGTCGTCCATCACGAAGACACCGAACGTCGAGTCCTTAGTACCGTATTGGGATAGCGCCAGGTCGTTGGAGCGGGCATAGATTGAAACGGGAGTTTTGCCCTCCATCAGCCACATCGACATATCTAGAGCGTGGGTTCCCGACACCACCATGGGGGTCAAATTTTCCCGCTGATTGGTCCGTTGCACCGTCGCGATCGGCACCATGCGATTCATGATTGCCCTTGTAACCACGCCGGTGACCTCGCCGATCTGCCCGGTCACCAGGCGTTCCTTGATGGCCAGGAAGCGGCGGCGGAAACGGTTGGTGTAGCCGATAACGGCGTCGATCCCGGCGGCCTCGATGGCGTCGAGCACCCGCTGAGATTCTTTCACGTCGGTCGCCAGGGGCTTTTCGATGAACAACCGATGGCCCTGCTCGACCGCTGCGAGGGTCGGCATCATATGATGGTTCTCATCGGTTGATATGATGACCGCGTTGACCTCGGGCCGTTTGACCAGCTCTTCATAGTTGGTCGTGAAGAAGTCGGCACCGGTATCCTCAGCGAGTTTTTTGCCGAGATCTTCCTTGATATCGCACAGGCCGAGCCAGCCGATGCCGGGGTAGTCGCGGGCGATCTCGGCGCGTATCCGCCCGATGGTGCCGCACCCAATTATCGCCAGGCCGATCTCTTTACGTTCGCCGTTCATCGTTCTCACCCTGCTCCCGAGGCTTGTCGTTTCTAGTCCGCCGTTTACCGGCAGATCTAGCTCTACATGCGTGGCCGGATCGTATCTAGTCTTATATAAGTCTGCAAGAAACGTGCGTCTGACGAACCTCTTGGCTGGGGGTTTGGGCACCCGGCATCGATAGGTGTTGGCCGGGCGGTATTTTCGCTAGGATGCACCAAATAGCGCGGGGCGGCAGCAGGGGTCGCCCCATCGTCAAAAGCCTCGATTAAGCAGGGGCGACAGTCCGGGGAGAACAGCACAATGTATTCAGTTGATATCCACGCCCACTTCTTCACCCGCAGTTATATAGATGTGCTTGAAAAGCACGGGCACACAGTAGATTGCGTGGTCGAGCGGGGATCGGACGGCGTGGTTTGGATCGCGGTGGGCGGCAGGCGAAAGGCCGGTCCCATCGACCCCAGCTACTATGATATCGAGGCTCGGGTCGCGGGTGCCGACCGCCAGGAAACCGATGTCCATGCGCTGTCGCTGACCAACCCGATGTGCCATTTCCCCGACGACAGCCTCAATCTTGATTTGGCCCAGGCTTACAATAACGAGACGTCAGAGTTCCATGTGGCCCGGCCCGACCGTTTTGTCGGCTTTATGACCCTGCCTATGCTCAACGCCGCCGACGCCGTTGCCGAGGTGGAGCGGGCGGCGAAACTGCCCGGCATGCGGGGGGTCTACATGGGCACCAACGTGGCGGGCCACAATCTGTCCGATCCGCGGTTCGAGCCGATTTTCGACAAAATCGCCGAGCTAAACCTGCCGGTATTTTTGCACCCCGGAAACGTGTTGGGCGCCGACCGGCTCACCGACTATCACACCATCAACACCATCGGAAACCCGTCCGACACCGCCGTGGCGGCAACCTTTCTGATCTTCGGCGGCATTCTCGACCGGCACCCCCAGCTGGAAGTCTGCCTGCCCCATGCGGGTGGGACATTCCCGATCCTCATTGGCCGGATCGATCACGGATGGACGGTGCGCGAGGAATGCAAGCATTTGGCCAATGCGCCATCCACCTACTTGCGCCGCTTTACCTACGATACGATCGGTCACGCTAATTACGTAATGAAGTATCTGACCGACCTTGTGGGGCCAGACCGCGTGCTGCTCGGCAGCGACTACTGTTTCGACATGGGCCACGAAAAGCCGGTGCAAAATGTGCTCAGCTACGATTGGCTGACTGACGATGAGAAGGCCGGCATTATCGGTTTGAATGCGGCGCGCATTCTGGGCTTGGAAACGCCCGCGGCGGCCGAATAGCGCGAACATGCAAAACCATCGGCCAATTCTCATTCACGCAACGGCGGTCGCACTGCCTGTCGCGGGAGATTGGGCCGGCGTTTTGCTGCGCGGTCCGTCGGGCAGCGGTAAATCGGATCTCGCGTTGCGCATGATAGACCAGGGTGCCCGTTTGGTCGCCGACGACCAGACCGAGTTGAGCCAAGGCACGGATGGGCTGACGATAAGCGCGCCGGCGCGTCTTACCGGACGCATCGAGGTCCGCGGCCTCGGGCTTATTCCAGTACCGGCGGTCGAGCGGGTGCCTCTCGTTCTCATTGCTGATCTCGTACCGCCTGCCGAGATCGACCGGTTGCCCCTGCCCCGTTTCGTCAACTTGGCCGGAACGAGTGTGGCGGCGGTGCGCTTAGCGCCGTTCGAGGCCTCGGTGACCGCCAAGCTAAGACTCGCCGCGCAAGCAGCGGTGGCTGGCGCTATCGGCGCGCTCGACGGAATGGCCGTGTCATGACCAACCCTCCCCCTACCGGCGATCCCTCAACGGAAAACGCGAGCTTGGCCGGCCGGGTGATCTTGGTGACCGGCATGTCGGGAGCGGGCCGTACGGCGGCACTGAAGGTGTTGGAGGATCTCGGCAGCGAAGCGGTCGATAATCTACCGCTTCGTTTGGTGGCGACCTTGGTGGGCCACGGACCGGCGGCTGGCCGGGGACTAGCGGTGGGGATCGATATTCGCACGCGCGACTTCGATGCCGGCGCTTTTACCAAGACCGTGGATCAGTTGCGCCGGCAAACCTCGGCGCCGATCGATGTGTTGTTCCTCGATTGCAGCACAGATGTCTTGCAGCGCCGCTATACCGAAACCCGGCGCGTTCATCCGATGGCGAGCGACCGGCCGTTGGCCGATGGCATTGCCGCCGAGCGGCGTTTGTTGGCGCCGTTGCGCGAGGTGGCGGATATCGTGGTCGACACCAGCCACACCAATATTCACGAGTTTGGCCGCATCCTGCGTAGCCAGCTCGCCAGTGTGGCGACCGTTGCGCCGCATGTGCAGGTTACGTCATTCGCGTACCGGAACGGCGTGCCGCTCGACGCCGACTTGGTGTTCGATGCGCGGTTCTTGCGCAATCCGCATTACGAACCCGACCTGCGCCCTTTGACGGGTCGTGACTCGTCCGTTGGTGCTTACATCGAAGGCGATAGCGACTTTGCGGCGTTCTTCGACCGGCTGACCGACTTGCTGGCGCTGCTGCTGCCGCGCTTTCAGGAAGAAGGCAAAAGTTATCTCACGATAGCGGTGGGGTGCACGGGAGGACGCCACCGCTCGGTTTTTGTCGCCGAAAGGCTTGGGGCGTGGCTTGATGAGCGGGCCTCGCGAGTGGACGTGCGTCACCGGGAATTGCAGGACGATCCTGCCGGCGGGACGGAAACGGCGGGAGCCAGTGGAGAGAATGGTCCATGATCGGACTGGTGCTGGTAACCCATGGCCGCTTGGCAAACGAGTTTCTCGCCGCGCTCGAACATGTCGTTGGGCCGCAAACAAACGCTGTCGCCATTTCCATTGGGCCGGATGACGATATGGAGGCGCGCCGCCAGGATATTCTCGACGCCGTGACGACGGTTGGTGAGGGGGCGGGTGTTATTATTCTGACAGATATGTTTGGCGGTACGCCGTCGAACTTGGCCATTTCTGTCATGGAAACAGCGGCCGGTAATAAAGGTATTGGTGGCATCGAGGTGATTGCGGGGGCGAACCTGCCAATGTTGATAAAGCTGGCGAGCATCCGATCGGAAAAATCTCTCGGCGACGTCGTCGCCGGCGGTCAGGAGGCGGGCCGGAAATACATCAATGTCGCCTCGACGCTACTGCAAAAAGACGATTGATGACGCACGCGGCGGGTAATGGGGGCCGGCGGCGTGTTGCCATTGTCAACGAGCGCGGCCTTCATGCGCGGGCTGCTGCGAAGTTTGTGAAGTTAGCGGAGCAGTTCGATGCCGACATTGCCGTCATCAAGGACGACGTGGAAGTGCCCGGCACCTCGATCATGGGTTTACTGATGCTGGCTGCCGCAAAGGGTTGCGAAATCGAGTTGCGGGCGAGCGGGCGCGAGGCCGAAGCGGCAATATCAGGCCTCGCGAAGCTTGTTGCCGCTGGCTTCGATGAAGACTAGATCAGATACGGTCGCGATTACCTCGCGAGAGCACCGATACGGTTTATAAACGATTGATGACAATAATACCGTTATTGTCGCTACGCGGTTCGTCTGGTAAGACGCGCGAAGCTGAACCCTCAACATTAATGCGGGCTCGTGCGACCCATCACCCAAACCGGTGTCGCCGAACCGCCTCAGGAGTCTATCGATGAGCGCAGTTGCCGATACCGCCGCGGATGGCGATTACAAGGTTGCCGACATCAGTCTTGCCGAATGGGGTCGGAAAGAGATCGCCATTGCGGAAACCGAGATGCCTGGCCTGATGGCGCTGCGCGAAGAGTACGGCGAATCCAAACCTCTTGCGGGCACGCGCATCGCGGGCTGTTTGCACATGACCATCCAGACGGCAGTACTCATCGAGACCTTGATCGAATTGGGCGCCGAGGTCCGCTGGTCGTCGTGCAACATCTTTTCCACCCAAGATCAAGCCGCCGCCGCTGTCGCCGCCGTTGGCGTGCCGGTCTTTGCATGGAAGGGGGAGACCGACGAGGAGTTTTGGTGGTGTATCGATCAAACCATCGAGGGCCCGAACGGTTGGCGGCCCAATATGATCCTCGACGATGGCGGCGATCTAACCGCGGTGATGCACGAGAAGTTCCCGGAACTGCTGGACGATGTTCGCGGCCTGAGCGAAGAAACCACGACCGGCGTGCTCCGGTTACATGAAATGGCGCGCGACGGATCGCTGAAAGTGCCGGCCATTAATGTCAACGACAGCGTTACCAAATCGAAGTTCGACAACCTTTATGGTTGCCGCGAAAGCCTGGTCGATGGCATCCGCCGGGCGACCGACGTCATGATGTCGGGCAAGGTCGCTGTGGTCTGCGGGTTCGGAGACGTCGGCAAAGGGTCGGCGGCGAGCTTACGCAATGCCGGTTGCCGGGTCATGGTGACGGAGATCGACCCGATCTGCGCGTTGCAGGCGGCGATGGAAGGCTACGAAGTGGTGACCACCGAGGATGTGGCGTCGCAAGGCGACATCTTTGTAACCACAACGGGCAACTTGGACGTCATCACGATCGACCATATGCGAGAGATGAAAGACCGGGCGATTGTCTGCAACATCGGTCACTTCGACACCGAGATCCAGGTATCCGCACTCCGCAATTATCCGTGGCACAACGTTAAGCCGCAGGTCGATGAAATCGAATTTCCCGACGGTAAGCGTATTATTCTCCTGGCCGAGGGCCGGCTGGTGAACCTGGGATGCGCCACGGGGCACCCGAGTTTTGTGATGAGCGCCTCGTTTACCAACCAGGTGCTGGCACAGATCGAGCTGTGGAGCAATTCGGGCGCTTATGAAAATCAGGTCTACGTTCTGCCCAAACATCTCGATGAGAAAGTCGCGATGCTGCACCTGAAAAAAGTTGGTGCGAAGTTGACCAAGCTTTCGCAGAAACAGGCCGAGTATATCGGCGTGCCGGAAGCCGGACCGTTCAAGGCTGACAGCTATCGCTATTAGGCTCCTAGACCGCTTGCGGCGCTGAGGGCGCCTGCCTAGACTTTCCCGGGCTCGGGGCCGATTCGCTTGATCACAGCGGTGCTGCTGCCGAGCGACTCGAAACTGGGTTAAAGTCTCTGATCGTGACGATTCTGGACACAGTCCTGCTGCTTGCTCTCGTCGTGGGTTGGCTTGTGGCGGCGGTAATTTTATGGCGGCAGCTTGTAGCGGCGCGCGCGGCGTCAGCGGAACGTGACCGTTTGGCGGCGACGCTGGCCAGCGTGCCGTCCGGCTATATCTCATGGTTTGACGGCGAGAAGGAGACCGTATCGGCCGAGCTGGAGGCGTTGCTCGGTTCTGACCAAGCTGCCGGCTACGAAGGTTTGCGCAAAATCTTCGCCGATAGCGACAGCGAGACGTTGGATCGTATGGTCGACAATCTGCGACGGCGCGGCGAAGAGTTCTCGATCACCCTAGTGACGATCGATGCCGGTCGGGCGCTGCAATTGAGCGGTCGCCGCGCGCGCACCGCGCCGCTGGATGTCCTGTGGGTTAGCGACGTGACGAGCGAAACGGCGATCCAGTCGGATACCAGCATTCAGTTGAGCGCGGCGGAAGTGGAACGCGATGGCATCCGTGCCATGCTCAATGCGCTGCCGTTTCCGGTGTGGCGCCGGGGCAAGGACCTGGTGTTGGCGCAGGCTAACCGCGCCTATGTGGATGCGGTACGGTCGGAGACTGACGACCCCGAGGGGAACCAGACGGAACTCGCCGAAATTGAGAGCGGCCCGGAGGGCCAGTTGGCGAGTTTGGCGCTCGCGACCGGAATGCCGCAGTCGGAGAGCCGGCACACCGTTATTGGCGGCAAGCGCCGCCTCATGGAGTTCAACGAGGTTCCGAGCGAGAACATGGGAATCGTCGGTTATGCCACCGACTTTACCCAGCTCGAGGATATTCAGGAGGAGCTTGCCAGCCATATCTCCGCGCACAGCGACGTGTTGGAGAATGTCGCCGTCGCGATTGCGATCTACGGGCCCGACACGCGGCTTAAATTCTATAACACCGCCTATGGCCGGCTGTGGGACGCCGACACGGATTGGCTCGACACCGAGCCGACGCTGGGCGAAGAGCTGGATACGCTACGTGACCGCCGAATGGTGACCGAGGAGGTGGACTTTCGGGCATTCAAAACCGAACAGCTCAAGCTGTTTACGTCGCTGATCGCGCCGACCGAAACGCTGGTCCATCTGCCCGACGGAAAGACCCTGTTTAAGCGCATCTCGCCGCATCCGTTCGGTGGATTGATGTTCACCTATGAGGACGTAACCGACCGATTGTCGCTCGAGCGGCAGTACAACACCTTAATCGAGGTCCAGCGCAGCACGCTGGACAATCTCTACGAAGGTGTCGCACTGGTAGGCGCGGATGGGCGATTGAAGCTGTGCAATTCGGCTTATGGCCGGCTCTGGCAATTCTCTGCCGGCGAACTTAACGGCGAACCTCAAATGCACGATCTGGTGGGTAAGAGCCGCCATTTGTACCTAGAGGAGGCCGATTGGGAGGGGCAGCGCCGCGACATCGTCAACGAAATGATGTCGCGCGAACCCGTGAGTGGAACGCTCGAGCGGTCGGATGGCGTGGTGCTCGAATATACCGGTGTCCCGTTGCCCGACGGCATGAAGCTGATGACCTATCTCGATGTCAGCGACCGGAACCGGGTGGAGCGCGCGCTGCGCGAACGCAACGAGGCGCTCGAACAGGCCGACAGGATGAAATCCGAGTTCGTGGCCAATATTTCTTACGAACTCCGGACACCGCTTAATTCGATCATCGGTTTCTCCGAAGTCCTGCGCGGCGATATGTTCGGGTCGCTCAACGAACGGCAGTCGGGCTATGTCGACGATATTCTGGAGGCGAGCGGCTCTCTGCTCGAACTCATCAACGACCTCCTCGATCTGGCGACGATCGAAGCGGGCTACATGGAGCTCGAGCAGTCGGAGTTCGAAAGCCGCGCGATGGTCGCGAGCGTTGCCGCGCTGTACCGCGAACGGGCACGTCAGGCCAATCTGAAGCTGGTCATCGATTGCCCGGATGATATCGGTCATGTCTACGCCGATGAGCGCAGGCTGAAGCAAGTCCTGTTCAACCTGGTCAGCAATGCGATCAAGTTCACCCCAGCCGGGGGCACGGTCACATTGGGCGCGCGGCGCAACGACTCGGATATCGTTTTTTATGTCAGCGATACTGGACGCGGAATTCCTCAGGATGATCAGGACCGCATATTCGAGAAGTTCGAGCGCGGTAGCGGGGCGGCGGGGCCGCAAAGCGGGGTCGGGGCCGGGTTGGGCTTGAGCTTGGTCAAGAGCCTGGTCGAGCTGCACGGTGGCGATGTGAAGCTGGAATCGTCGCCTGATGAAGGGACATCGGTGTTCTGCCGCCTGCCCAGCGAGTCACAGGAACCGATCGTCGCCGCGGCCAGCGCAGAATGACGTCGCCAGCTGGCGCAGCGCCGGTGTCGGTAACGCGCGATTTACCTGACGATGCGGCGACCCAGGCGCTGGGAGCGGTAATCGCGCCGCTGCTGCGCGCGGGCGATGTCATCGCGCTTTACGGCGAGCTTGGCGCTGGCAAGACTACGTTTGCACGTGCCCTCATCACCAAGCGCGGTTACGAGGGCGACGTGCCAAGCCCCACATTCACGCTCGTGCAAATCTATGATCTCGCGCCGGTGGCCGTCTGGCATTTCGATCTTTACCGGATCGACGATTCGGCCGAGGTTATCGAGCTTGGTGTCGAGGAGGCGTTCGCCGACGCGATTTCTTTGATCGAATGGCCCGAGCGAATGGAAGCGCTGTTGCCGCCCGACCGGTTGGATGTTGTTTTGACTTATCTCGGAGACGGCGAGAGCCGCCGCGCGGTGCTGGTAGGCCATGGAAGTTGGCGCGATCGGTTGGCGGAGGCGAACGATGGTCTCTAGCAGCGCCTCATCTCGCCCGTCGGTATTTAACATCCCCTCCCACGCGCCGTTCGTGGATGCACTGGCGGCGGGTATCGCCGAGAGTTATTCGACTGCCGACGACCCCTTAGCGTTGGCACGAGTGCTGATCCTGCTGCCGACACGGCGGGCTTGCCGCGCCTTGCAAGAGGCATTTTTGCGTCACAGCGGTGGCCGCGCACTGTTGTTGCCGCAAATGATTCCGGTAGGCGACGTCGACGAGGACGCGTTGCAGTTCGAGTCGCTGGCGATGCAGACGCCCGAAATGAACAGCGAAATACCGCCGGCCGTCGGAGACATGCGCCGGCGCTTGCTGTTGGCACGGCTGGTTCAGGAAAGCGCCGCTCAAACCAGCGATGGTGAATTGCCGATCGATCAGGCAGTTCATTTAGCTAGCGAGTTGTCGAGCTTGCTGGACCAGGTACAAACCGAGCGCCTCGGTTTCGATCGGCTCTCGGAACTGGTGCCGGACGAATATGCCGTTCACTGGCAGCTCACTTTGCAATTTCTTGGTGTTCTAACCGAGGCGTGGCCCCGCCTACTGGCATCGGAAGGCGTCATCGACGCAGCGGAGCGCCGTAACCTGCTGCTCGCGGCCCGCGCCGCTATCTGGCGCGATAATCCGCCGCCGACCCCGGTTATTGCCGCAGGCAGTACCGGCAGCATACCGGCCACTGCGGACCTACTGGCGGTGATAGCCCGGTTGCCGATGGGAACGGTCGTGCTGCCCGGCCTGGATCGTGATCTCGACAGCACGGCGTGGGATATGATCGAACCCACCCATCCGCAATTCGGGCTGCGCCAGCTCTTGGCCCGCCTCGATGTGTCGCGCGAAGACGTCGATGATTGGCCAAAGATCCCACCGGCTGATGCCGGTCAGCGCGCACGGACCCGCCTCCTGAGCACGGCGCTCCGGCCGGCGTTGGCCACCGATCGTTGGAGCGCGGCTGAAACGACGGATGCGACGGCGTTGGCCGGAATGACGCGTATCGACTGCGCCGGCCCCGATGAGGAGGCCGGCGCCATCGCGCTCGTCATGCGCGACGTTCTCAACGACCGGGAGCGGGGACGCACGGCGGCCCTGGTGACGCCGGACCGGGGCTTGGCCCGCCGGGTCGCTGGCGCGCTGGCGCGCTGGGATATCGATGTCGATGACAGCGGTGGCGTGCCCTTGGCGGACACGCCGCCGGGTGCTTTCTTTCGGCTGATCATTGAGATGATCGGGCAGTCGGCGCCGCCGATCCCTCTGTTGTCGGCGCTGAAGCATCCGCTGGCTGCGGGCGGGCTGCCGCCTGGCGCGTTTCGGAGCCTTGTTCGCACGTTGGAGATTGGTCTCCTGCGCGGTCCACGGCTGGCGCCGGGTTTGCCCGCGCTCGCCGCTGCGGCACGCCGCGCCGCCGACAGCAACGGCGAGGAGCTCGCTCCGGTCGTCGAGATGCTGGAGGCATTGGTCGATTCAGCAGAGCCGCTGGCGAATATGCTTGCAGGCGGGCCGAAACCGGTCGGTGAGATCGTTGCGGAGCACGCGCGGTTCGCTGAGTGCCTAGCGACGAGCGATACAGCGACGGGAGAGGAGCGTTTGTGGGCTGGTGACGCAGGAGAAAGCCTCGCTGCGTTTGTGTCTGACATGATGGATGCCGGCCATATTCTGGGCCTGGTCGCGCCGGGACGATACCCCGCACTACTCGAAGCTTTGTTTGCGGGACGAACGGTACGCCCCCGTCATGGTGGCCACCCGCGCCTGGCGATTCTGGGTCCATTGGAAGCGCGGTTGCAGCGCTACGACGTGATGATTCTCGGCGGATTGAACGAAGGCACGTGGCCGCCGGAGACCGCTGCGGACCCCTGGATGAGCCGCCCGATGCGGGCCGATTTCGGTTTGCCGCAGCCGGAGCGGCGAACCGGCTTGAGCGCCCATGACTTCAGCCAGGCGATGGGCGCCGAAGACGTATATCTCACTCGTGCGATCCGGGTTGATGGTTCGCCCGCGGTGCCGGCGCGGTGGCTGACCCGGCTCGAATTTGCAGCGCAAGCGCTCGGCCTCGAGCCCAAAGAAATGGCGGCGCGGGGTGACAAGTGGTTGGCCTGGCACCGCGATCTTGCGTCGGTTGGGCCCAATGGTGCGGTGGCGCCCACATTGGCCGACCGCGGGCGGCCCCGGCCAACGCCGCCGGTTGTGGCGCGGCCGCGGCGTCTCTCGGTCACTGAGATCGAAACCTGGATGCGCGATCCCTACGCCATTTTTGCGCGGCACATCCTCGAACTGCGCGCGCTCCCGCCGCTCGACCAAAGGCCCGATGCGGCGGATTATGGGTCGCGCATTCATCGTGTGCTCGATCATTTTCTCAGCCTCTATCCGACCGGGCCACTGCCCGATGATGCTCTCGCCAAGCTCTTGGACACCGGAGCGGAGATGTTGGCACCGATCCGCGCGCTACCGGCGGTGTGGACATTTTGGTGGCCCCGTTTTGAGCGCATCGCCGAATGGTTCATCGCAACCGAAGTGGCCCGCCGCGCCACCGTTGCCGAAACGTTTACGGAAGTGGCGGGTACACTCGTTGTCCCCGGTCCGAACGGACCGTTCGAGCTGATCGCCCGCGCAGATCGGGTCGATCGTCTTGCCGATGGCAGGTTGGCAATCATCGATTTCAAGACCGGCGCGGTTCCTGGTTTGGCCGAAGTAGGCGCCGGTTTTGCGCCCCAGTTGCCGCTCGAGGCGGTGATAGCCGGCACCGGCGGCTTCAAAGACGTGCCTTCGGCTTCCGTCGGCGCTTTGGAGTATTGGCGGCTTAGTGGGGGGCGGATTGCGGGCGCGGTGTCTTCGGTCGGGGGCGACAACCCGGATGATTTGGCGGCGCGGTCCCGGTCCGGTTTGCTGAAGCTCATCGAGATTTTCGACGATCCCGATACCCCTTATGAAAGCAGGCCCCGCGCCGATTGGGCGCCGCGATATTCCGACTATGAGCACTTGGCGCGTGTCAAAGAATGGTCGGCTGCAGGCGCCGATGGTGGAGGTGGCGCATGACCGTTTCCGCCGTTCCGGCGCAACTCTACGAACTCACGGAAGCCAATCAGCGCCGCGCCGCTAGTCCCGGTGCCAGCGCTTGGGTGGCAGCGTCGGCCGGTTCGGGAAAAACGAAAGTACTCACCGACAGAGTGCTCAGTCTGCTGCTGGTGGGCATCGCACCGGAGCGCATTCTCTGCCTTACCTTCACCAAGGCGGCCGCTGCCGAAATGGCCCAGCGAATCAATGCCGAGTTGGGGGACTGGGCGATTGCAGAAGAGGCTGTTTTAGCGGCGAAACTGTTGGCGCTGACGGGCGAAGAGGTCGAACCCGACAGGTTACGACGGGCGCGCCGCTTGTTTGCGCAAGTGCTCGATGTGCCCGACGGCATGAAGATCATGACCATCCACGCATTTTGCCAATCGGTGTTGCGGCGCTTCCCCATTGAAGCCGATGTGGTGCCGCATTTTGCGGTGATGGATGAGCGCGATTCGAGCGAGCTACTCGATGCTGTCCAGCTCGAGCTTATGGGGCAGGCGCAAACCGGCGATGGCACGCTGGCCGCGTCCATCGCCCATATTGCCAACCTTATTCATGAGACGCGGTTTCCCGAACTCATGGCGGAGCTGGCGGCGGCGCGGGGCCGTATCGCCGATCTGATTGCGCGGCATGGCGGCGTCGAGCCTCTGGTCGATGCCATATATCAAGCCGTCGGGCTCGATCCCGGCGAAACGCCCGAGACGATTGTCGGCGCTGTGTGCGATGAGGAGTCGTTCGACGGTTCGGGTCTCCACCGCGCGGTCACCGCGTTGTCGGGCGGCAGTTCCACCGATCAGGGCCGCGCGGCAACGATTGATCGTTGGCTGACCGAGCCGGGGAATCGCCTACAGCTCGTCGATTCCTATAACGATGCGTTTCTGACGCGCGAACGGGCCGTTCGTAAAACGCTCATTACGAAATCGGCGCTGGTGAACGATCCAGCGGTTGGCGATATCCTGGCCGCTGAAGCGGAGCGACTTCAAGCGGCTATTGGCCGATTGCGCAGCGCCAATGTTGCGCATG
Source organism: Alphaproteobacteria bacterium (assembly GCA_965267185.1). Taxonomy (GTDB): domain Bacteria; phylum Pseudomonadota; class Alphaproteobacteria; order UBA6615; family UBA6615. Next base: position 3,308,122 of record OZ253937.1, read on the forward strand.
CGACCTCGGTGCTGATCCATGTCGCCGCCGCCCTTATCGATTCCTATACGCGCCACAAATCGGCGCGGGCGTTGCTCGACTACGACGATTTAATCGTTCGAACGCGCCAGCTGCTCGAAGCGGAAGGCCGCGCTGCTTGGGTGTTGTTCAAGCTTGACGGGGGCATCGACCATATTCTGATCGACGAGGCGCAAGACACTAATCCGGATCAATGGCGGGTCGTGGCCGCTTTGGCGGAGGAATTTTTTACCGGCTACGGCCGGCGCGACGAGGCGCTGGAGGACGCCGGTCTGCCGGCCCGCAGCGTCTTTGCGGTCGGCGATGTCAAACAGTCGATTTATAGTTTTCAAGGGGCGGAACCGCGGGCATTCGAGGCGATGCGGCGCTACTTCAACCAGCGGGCTCTAGATGCCGAGCGCGGCTGGCAGGATGTGCGTCTCGATGTGTCGTTCCGCTCGACCGGCCCAGTATTGCAGGCCGTCGACACAGTGTTTGCGCATGCGCCGGCGCGGGTTGGGGTGGTCGATGGTGGAGAGCCGTTGCAGCACCTGCCGATTCGCGCCGGTGCCGGCGGCCGGGTTGAAGTCTGGCCGCCGCTGAAGCCGATCGGGTCGCCGGAACCGGAACCCTGGAAGCCGCCGGTGGAAAGGGTTTCCGTCGCCGGTGCGCGCGAGCGCCTCGCCGGGTTGGTGGCGCGACGGATCGCGTCCTGGGTCCATGACGGAGAGATCCTTGAGAGCCTCGGCCGGGCTGTCGAACCATCCGACATAATGGTTCTGGTGCGCCGCCGCGGCCCGTTCGTCGAAGCGCTGGTTCGAGCGCTGAAGGACTTAGATGTCGCCGTCGCCGGCGTCGACCGCATGGTGTTGAACGAACAACTCGCGGTGATGGATTTGATCGCGCTGGGCGAGTTCCTGTTGTTGCCGGAAGACGATCTGACGTTGGCGACGGTGTTGAAGGGACCTTTGCTTGGGCTGAACGATGACGATCTGTTCGAGATAGCCCATCGGCGCAGCGGCAGCCTTTGGCAGGCGCTGCGCGCGCGCGCCGGTGATGATTCGCGCTTCGCCCACGCTTTCGATTTTCTGTCGCATCTGCTAGCGGACGTCGATTTCAAGCGGCCCTATGAGCTTTATGCGCAGTTGCTCAACCGCGGCGGGCGGGCGGCAATCCTTGCGCGTCTAGGGCCCGACGCCGCTGACCCGCTCGACGAATTTTTGTCGCTCGCGTTGACCTATGAGCGCACCAATACGCCATCGCTGCAGGGATTCCTCCATTGGATCGCGGTGGGGCGGACTGAGGTTAAGCGCGATCTTGAACAGGCGGGCGGTGCGGTTCGGGTGATGACGGTGCATGGCGCGAAAGGGCTGCAGGCGCCGATTGTCATTCTGCCCGACACGATGCAGATACCGTCGGCATCCCCACATTTATTGTGGCCCGAGACCGACGACATCGTGCTTTGGGCGCCGCGTGCGGAAGACCGGGACGCGCAAGCGCGCGCGGCGCATGAACGGGCGCGCCAACTGCAAGCCGAGGAATACCACCGCCTGCTCTACGTCGCGATGACGCGGGCCGCCGACCGGCTCTATATCTGTGGTTGGGAGACTGCGCGCGGCGCGCCGGACGATTGCTGGTACCGGCTCGTTCAAGAAGCGTTGGCGGATGTCGCCCAGCCCGTTGAAAGCGCTTTCTTGACCAGCGATCCCGAGCCGGTCGATGGAACAATTCTTCGATTGGAGTCGGCGCAGTACGATCCGCCGCGGGCGGATGAGGCGCCGCAGCGCCAAGGTGAGGCCCCGCCGCTTCCCGAGTGGATACACGAACCGGCACCGCCGGAACCTCAGCCCTCGCGGCCCTTGGCGCCGTCGCGTGCTGAGACCGAGCCTGCCGTGCGTTCGCCGGTTGGAGCCGCGGACGATCTTAGCCGCTTCAAACGGGGTACGATTATTCACTACCTGATGCAGTGGTTACCGGAGTTGCCGGGCGAGCAGCGTGGGGAAGCCGCACGGGTCTATCTCGCGCGGCCCGCCCTGGAACTGCCGGTGGAGACGCAAGACCAACTGGCGGCGGAAGCTCTAGCGGTGCTTGAGGACCAAGCATTCTCGTGCCTATTCTCTTCCGCGAGCCTGGCTGAGGTGCCTATTTCAGGCGTTGTCCGCACGAAAGACGGGCAGGCTCAGGTCGTGTCGGGCCAGGTCGACCGATTGTTGATCGCCGATAGCCAGATCACGGTCGTGGACTACAAGACAAACCGTCCGCCGCCCGAAACGCCCGATGCCGTTCATCCGGTTTATTTGCGGCAGATGGCGGCATACCGGGCGTTGCTGGCTGACGCCTATCCTGGATTTGTCATCGAGTGCTGCCTGCTATGGACCGACGGTCCGCGCCTCATGGCGTTGCCCGATGCGTTACTGAATGAATACGCAAATACCACAAGCACGCCGGTGTGAATGGATTTCCGGCTGTGGTTGCTTGACCCGCCGAAGGGGGGTCCTTACTTTCCCTGCGAACCGAAGCCGCTACCGAATCGGTGGCAGGTATGCGAGGACAATAATATGCCCAGTAAGCCCATTTCTGACGATTCTTTCGAAGCCGACGTTCTGCAGTCCGATAAGCCGGTGCTTGTCGATTTCTGGGCGGAATGGTGCGGTCCCTGTAAGCAGATTGGCCCCACTTTGGAGGAGTTGTCGGACGATAAGGACGGCGACTTGGTGGTTGCTAAACTCAATATCGACGACAATCCGATGACGCCGTCGAAATACGGTGTGCGTGGTATCCCCACCTTGTTGCTGTTCAAGGACGGACAGGTCGCGTCGATGAAAGTCGGCAGCTTGCCGAAGAGCCAGATTTACGACTGGGTCGATTCGGTCCTCTAAGCGCCTCACCGGACTCAGCAACGTTTATAAAACCCCGCCATTTGGCGGGGTTTTTTTGTTTTCCAGCGGGAAGTCTACGCTGTCGGTCCGGCGTTCGCCATCTTTTGCCGGTACTTCTCCATCATCTGGCGGCCCGAGTCGTCGTACATGAACGACAGCAGCACATATCTTTGCCCGTCGATCACATCGGTGGCTTCATGCAGCAGGTCGCACGAAAAAATGGCGGCTTCTCCGGTCGCCGGTTTGTAGGTCGCGTTGTTAAACTCGGGGAAGCGCAACTCGCCGCCTTCATAGTCTTCGGCGTTGAGGTTGAGGGTCATCGCGAAGCGCCGGTGAGCGGTCCCCACAGTAGTGTTGTCGCGGTGAGGTCGGAAATAGCCGCCGGGATCGGCGTCGTAACGCACGATCTTGAATTCCTCGACATACTTGATCGGGCAGTGAAATGCCCGGTGGATTTCCGGTAGCACCCGGCGCTCCATATAGTCCGCGATTTGTTGGAGTAAGTCCTGATCGGCGACATGATGGTCGCGCCGCTGCTTGATCTCGGAATCGTTCGCCTTGACCATTTTCCCTTCGGTCATGCGAAACGTTCCGCTGGCTTCGTTGCCGCGTGTTTCGAATTGTTCGATTAGATATTCACAAAAGTCGCGCGGTAGGGCCTGCGGAATAATCAAGATTGGCGGATGGTAGCCGGGATCGAACGGCTCGAATGGTTTTAGGGATTTGAGCTCCGCTGCGGCGCGCTCCGCGATCGGCGTATAGCCGGGTGTAATAACACTTTGGACTTTCTGCCCAGGGTCGAGCACGAAGCCGACGAGCTTACCTCTCGCGCCGAATGCGTCCGCCGCTTTGTGGTCGTCGTCGGCGAGCATGAAAAACTCGGGCTCGTGTTGTGCCGCGAGTTTTTGCACCAGCGGTACCGGGTCCCCGCCGATGGCGAAAATATGCGCGCCCTCGCCAAGCATTTGCGGTGCGAGAGAAAAAAGGCTTTCCAACTCCGCCGCGCAGCCGGGGTCCTTTTGCGTCGGATACAATAGAACGAAGATCGGCCCGCCGCGCGATTTATCGTTCAGACTGATGATAACGTCGCGCTGATCGGTCAGAAAAAGGTTCGGCATCCGGTCGCCCGGTGTCAGCTGCTGCCGTGTTTTGGTCGTGGTCGCCATCGCAATCTCGCTCTAGCGCACCATAGGCCGGTTGTACCGGTGATCCAACCGCTAGCCGCTACAAAGGCCGGGCGTTGCCGCGCAGCGCCGCTCCGACGAGGACGTGCGAGCCACAGATCAGAACACGCGCATCGCCTGATGTGCTCGCGAGCGCGTCCAGCGCGGCATCGAGTGACGTCGAATACCCAGCGGTGATGCCGGCGCCCGTGAGAGACTCGGCCGTTGTTTGGGGGTCGTGGCTGCGCGGTTCGTCAGGCAGCGGTACGACTGTGACAGAGTCGGCCGTGCTGGCGAGCGGCGCTAGAAACGCAGCGGGTGTTTTGTCATCCAACATGCCAAAAACAATATGGAGCGGCAGGCGCCGCTCTGCGTTGATCTGGCGCAACGAGGCCGCCAGTGCCTCGCCTGCCGCCGCATTGTGTCCGGCGTCGAGCCAGACCTCCCAGCCGGGGGGCAAACGCCGGCGCAGGGCTCCGTCGGGCAAGCGCTCGAAACGGCCTGGCCAGCGTGCCAGGGAAACACCGGTAGCGACGTTTTCGTCGCTGATCGCGAGCCGTTCGCATCGCTCGATACAGGCAATTGCGGTTGCCGCATTGATCAGCTGATGGCCGCCGCCGAGCGCGGGTAGCGGGAGTTCCAAGGTTTTTTCCTGCGACCGGTAGACGAAACCCGCCGCGGTTGGCTCGACCGACCATTCCGTGCCTGCGCGAAAGGGGATAGCGCCAATTTCCGCGCCAATGCGATCGATAGCTTGGGCAGCCACTGCCGGCTGCGGCGCGATAATCGAGTCGACGCCCTTTTTTTGTATGGCCGCTTTCTCGCCCGCGATACCGGCGATATCCGATCCCAGGAACGCTTCGTGATCCCTGGAGACCGGGGTGATCACCGTCGCCAGGGGGGCGTCGACCACGTTCGTGGCGTCGTAGCGGCCCCCGAGGCCGGTCTCCAGCAGAACGATATCCGCCGGCGTGCGCGACATGGCCAGAAATGCCGCCGCGGTAATGATCTCGAACTCGGTGATCGGCTGCCCCCCGTTGGCCGCGTCCACTTCATTGAGCAAGTCGCACAACGCGTTGGTGGATATCGGCTTTCCCGCCAATACGAAGCGCTCGGTGAAGTCGATCAAATGCGGCGACGTATAGGTACTGACGGTTCGGCCGACCGCCTCGCAGATAGCGCGTAGAAATGCGATCGTGGATCCCTTGCCATTGGTGCCGGCGACGTGAATCACCGGCGGCAACTTGTTTTGCGGCTCGCCGAGTTCGGTCAGAAGCCGGAAGATACGATCGAGAGTTAAGTCGATCCGCGCGGGGTGATAGCGGTCGAAGCGCGCGAGGATGTCTTGCAGGGAATTTGCTGCGTCCACCCGCTCAGTTGCCGGCGGTGGCATCGGCTTGGGGTTCGGCTTTTGGGGCCGCCTTTTCGACAACCGCGACCGCCCGCGTGGTGTCGGATGGGGTTTTCTGCCTCAGCAGCGAAATTAGCCGCACCAGGGTTTCGCGGAGTTCGCGGCGCGGTACCACCATATCGATCAAGCCATGGTCGAGCATACGCTCGGCCTGCTGAAACCCGTCCGGCAGTTCTTCGCGAATCGTATCTTCAATGACGCGCCGCCCGGCGAACCCGATCGTAGCGCCGGGCTCGGCGATATGGATGTCGCCCAACATCGCGAACGATGCCGATACGCCGCCGGTTGTCGGGTCGCTCAGGATCACGATATAGGGCAGTCCAGCTTCGCGCACCTGCTCTACAGCGATGACGGTGCGCGGCATCTGGATCAGGCTCAGCATGCCTTCCTGCATGCGCGCGCCACCCGAAGCCGGAATAGCGATCAATGTTGCCTTTTGTTCGCAGGCAAGCTCCGCGGCAACAATCAGCCCCTCGCCGACCGCTTGGCCCATTGAACCGCCCATGAAGCCGAAGTCGAACGCTGCAATGACCGTCGGCACACCGCCAATGCGGCCGCTTGCGACGACGATGGCTTCCGATTCGCTGGCCTTGTTTTCGGCGTCGCGAAGCCGGTCGGTATAGCGTTTGGTGTCGCGGAACTTCAGCGGATCGACGGTTGTCGCAGGCAGCTCGGTCCGCTCGTATTCGCCGTCGTCGAACAGCATGCCCAACCGCTCGGCAGCGGAAATCCGCATGTGGCATCCGCAATGACTGCAGACGTGCAAGTTTTCCTCGAGTTCGCGGTGAAACAGCATCTGGTCGCAGGAGGGGCAGCGATGCCACAGGTTCTCCGGCACATCTTTCTTGCCGACCAGAGCGCGGATCTTGGGGCGAACGAAGTTGGTAAGCCAGCTCATGAGGGCGTTTATCCGGCGGACTGTTGCCGGGCGTTATGCACGCCGTCGGCAAGGGAGCGGGTGAATTCGAGCACCGTATCGACGAGGTTAGCGGCGGGTTGCCCGTCCTCGTCCAAATTGTCGGCGATTAGCTGGACGATTGCCGAGCCGACGACGGCGGCGTCGGCGACTTGGGCGACCTCGGCGGCCTGCTCAGGCGTTTTGATGCCGAATCCAACCGCGACCGGCAAATCGGTGTGGTTTTTCAAGCGGGCGACAGCCGCATGGATGGTATCCGCCGCCGCCGATGCGGTTCCGGTGATGCCGGCAATCGACACGTAGTAGAGAAAGCCAGATGTATGCTCGAGGACCACCGGTAGGCGTTGATCGTCGGTTGTCGGCGTGGCGAGGCGGACAAAGTGCATGCCCGCGGCGAGCGCCGGGATGCAGAGCTCCTCGTCTTCTTCGGGGGGCAGGTCGACGACGATCAAGCCGTCGACGCCAGCTGCCTTGGCGTCCTTCAAGAACGCATCGACCCCATATATGTAGATCGGGTTGTAGTAGCCCATCAGGATGATCGGCGTCGCGTCGTCGTCGGCGCGGAACTCGCGCACCATGGCCAATGTTTGCCGCACGTTCGCGCCGCCCGCTTTGGCCCGCAGACCGGCCGCTTGGATTGCTGGCCCATCTGCCATGGGATCGGAAAAAATCACGCCCAGCTCGATGATGTCCGCCCCGGCGGCGGGCAGACCTTTGAGAATTTCGAGGCTGGCATCGACCGTCGGATCGGCGGCCATGATGAAAGGGATGAACGCTGCCCGACCCTCTGTCTCGAGTTCTGCGAACCGTGCCTCGATGCGGCCGCTGGTGGCGCCGTTGGATGCGGTCATATTCACAGCTCCACACCGAGAGCTTCGGCAACGGTAAACACGTCCTTGTCGCCGCGCCCGCACATGTTCATGACCAGCAGATGATCCGGCGGCAGGTCCGGGGCGATGCGGGTGACATGAGAAAGCGCGTGGGCCGGTTCCAGCGCCGGCACGATCCCTTCGAGACGGCTACATAGCTGAAAGGCGGCGAGCGCGTCTTGGTCGGTTACCGCTACGTATTCCACGCGGCCAATGTCGTGGAGCCAGGAATGTTCCGGCCCGATGCCTGGATAGTCGAGACCGGCAGAGATTGAGTGCGCGTCGTAAATCTGGCCGTCATCGTCTTGCAGCAGATAGGTCCGGTTGCCATGCAGCACGCCGGGCCGCCCCCCGGTCAGTGACGCGGCATGTTCGCCGGTCTCGATGCCATGGCCGGCGGCTTCAACCCCGATGATGGTAACGTCGGTGTCGTCGACAAACTCGTGGAATAGCCCAATCGCATTCGAACCGCCGCCGATGCAGGCGATAAGTGTATCCGGCGCCCGCCCTTCCGCTTCCATCATCTGTGCGCGCACCTCCGCGCCGATCACCGATTGGAAGTTGCGCACCATCTCAGGGTAAGGGTGCGGCCCCGCGACGGTTCCGATCAGATAGTAGGTGTCGTCGACGTTGGCGACCCAGTCGCGCAGCGCCTCGTTCATGGCGTCCTTCAACGTGGCGGTGCCGCTGGTTACGGGGCGCACTTCGGCGCCTAGCAACTTCATGCGGAAGACGTTGGGCGCTTGGCGTTCGATGTCGGTGGCGCCCATGTAGACGATACAATCGAGGCCGAACAGCGCGCACACGGTAGCGGTTGCCACGCCGTGCTGACCCGCGCCGGTCTCGGCGATGATGCGGCGCTTGCCCATTCGCCGCGCCAACAATATCTGGCCCATGCAATTGTTGATCTTGTGAGCGCCGGTGTGATTGAGTTCGTCGCGCTTGAAATAGATCTTGGCGCCGCCGAGATGCTCGGTCAGGCGGGCGGCATGGTAGAGCGGGCTCGGCCGGCCGACATAGTGTTTGAGATAGTCGTCAAGTTCCGCCTGGAAGGACGGATCGGCCTTCGCCGCCTCATAGGCGCGTTCGACCTCAAGAATCAAAGGCATCAGCGTTTCGGCGACATAGCGGCCGCCAAAAATGCCGAAATGGCCTTTCTCGTCCGGGCCCGAACGGAAACTGTTGGGACGTTCAGCTGTCATATTGCGCCGCGTTATACATCAGCAATTGCTGCTAGGACATAAACCAATTGGCCGAATCTCGCCTATAAGCGGGCCGTGGCGTTAAGAAATCGTTCGATCTCGGCGGGATCTTTCTTGCCTGGCTTCGATTCGACCCCGGAAGACACGTCGACCACGATAGCGCCAGATTCCATAACGGCTGTTGCAATGTTATCCGGGTCGAGGCCGCCAGCAAGCATCCAGGGGACGGGCCAAGACCGGCCGGCCAGCAATGTCCAATCGAACGGCAGTGCGTTGCCGCCGGGCAGCGCGTCGGTCATCGAGGCGGGGGCTTTGGCGTCGAACATCAGCCAATCGACGGTATCGCAATAGTCATTGGCCGCGCTCACATCGTCAGCCGTCGCCACTTTGATCGCCTTCATAACCGGCCGGCCGAACCGCTTGCGGATATCGGCGCAACGTTCGGGTGTTTCGCTGCCGTGAAGCTGCAGCAGATCGAGCGGTACGTGGTCGAGCACTTGGGTTAGAAGCGCGTCGTCGGGATCGACGAACAGACCGACTTTGGTAATTCCGTCAGGGACCAGGGCCGCCAGTTCGGCGGCCGCCTCGGGGGTCAGGGAACGCGGGCTTGGCGGGTAGAAGACCAGCCCGACAAAACCCGCGCCGCCAGCGACCGCTGAGCGCATCGCCGCGGCATCGTTGATGCCGCATATTTTCGCCGTGACCGCCATCAGTTGGCCGCCAACTCATCGGCAATGCGCGCTGCTGCGGCTGCGGGATCGTCGGCGCGCGTGATGGGCCGCCCGATAACCAGAACATCGGCGCCCAGATCGCGGGCTTCGCGCGGCGTCATGATCCGTTTCTGATCGCCGGCGGCGGCCCATTCGGGCCGGATGCCGGGAACGATCAAACGAAAACCGTCGCCGCAGGCCTTCCGCAGCGGAGCTATCTCGGCGGGCGAACACACCACGCCATCGAGACCGCACGATTGAGTCAGCTGGGCCAACCGTTCGACCTGCGCGGCAGCTGGTGTCGCTTGGCCGACGCTTGTGAGATCGTCCTCATCGAGGCTGGTTAGCACGGTAACGGCGATGACGATGGGACGGTTAGTGCCGTGACTGGCGGCCGCTTCGGCGGCGGCGGTGAGCATGGCACGGCCGCCGCTGGCGTGTACGTTTACGATGGCGGCGCCCAGGCCGGCCACCGCCCGAACGGCACCGGCAACCGTATTGGGAATGTCGTGAAACTTCAGGTCGAGAAACACCGGTAGACCGAGTTCAATGAGCCGTTGTACGCCGCCGGGGCCGTTGGCGTTGAAAAACTCGAGCCCCAGCTTGACGCCTCCCACATGGGGGCGAACGGCATTGGCCCACGCGACCGCCTGATCGGCATCAGCCGTATCGAGGGCAACGAAAACAGGGTTCTCGGGCAACATCTGAGCTGTCTTTCTCGGTTTTCCCGTCGGGTACGGGCGGCGCGGTTCTAGCAAAGCCGTGGCGCTACGGCTAGAGCGCCGTCACCCCGTCGCGCACGCGCAAGGCCTCGGTTAGGGCGAGAAACAAGTGGTAGAGTGATGTCGCCGGAACGGTGTCGCGGAGCGATTCGCCATCGCGCTGCAAATGCTCGCGCCACAAGCCCGTGTCTTCCAGCTGATGGCAATTGAATAGCCGCTCGAGGAGAGTGTCCAGGCGGGCGCGGGCGGCGCTATCACCGGCAAATTCGAGCCGTGCGGTTTGCGCCTTGATGGCCTCTGCCAGTCCCCAGATACGCTTGTTGTCGTCGAGATCGACGCCCCGGCGTAGCAGGGAATCGAAGATCAGGCCTTCCGTCGCACCGGGCTCCCGGTCGACACCATGTCGCTCGGCGAACCGATAGAGCTGCTCCGCTTGCGGTTCGCAATCGTCACTCGCCGCGGCGCGATAATGGTACAGCAGCCAGGTCCATTCGTAGTGGTGGCCCGGTTCGACAATCTCGCCGGCGGTTCCTTCCGCGGGTTGCCAGGTGGCGTCGAAGAATTCGCCTAAGGTTCCGCTGTCGTTATGGAAGAACTTTTGGCGAAACAGATCGACAAGCCCGCGCGCCCGCGCCAGCGCATCTTCGCTGCCGGTGGCCTCGTGGAGCGCCAGCAATGCTTCGAGCAGATGCATATGAGGGTTTTGGCGGCGCGGCAGGTCGTGGGAGAGATTTTCGAAAAATCCTCCACCGGTGCTGTCGGCCATGTGGGCGTCTATGAAGGCGAGAATACGCTCGGCCCAAATTTTCGCTTTGGGATCGCCACTTGCGCGGAAATACCAGGTGCAGGCGAACAGCGCGAACGCCTGCTCGTAGAGCTCAATGCGCGAGTCGGTCACCGAGCCGCCGTCGCGATTCACCGAGTAAACGAATCCGCCGGGGTCATCGCGCCAGTAGTGAGCCGTCATGAAGTCGAAGCCGCTAGCTGCGGCGTCGAGCGGCGATATTTTCCCTGCGGCGGGTAGCCATCCGAGTAGGTGGGCATGGCTGAAGACGTATACCTGCCGCGCTTGTACCCGAAGGCGCTTGGGGGCGTCTTCGAGCGGCGCTCCGTCGAGGCTGAGATTGTCGAAAAATCCGCCAGCTTGGTCGTCCAACCCGGCGCCGCTCCACAGGGGCAGCACACCTTCGGTGAGCCAGGCTTTGATCCGGTCCGCGGTGATCGTCATGGCTTGGTCCGGTCAATCAAAAGCTCTGCCGCCGCGAGGTCTTCAAGAGCGCTGCCGACCGATTTGAACACTGTAATCTCGCTGGGCGACTGGCGGCCAGGCCGTTCTCCCCGGCACAGCTCGAACAAATCGCCGGCAATATCGTCGGCGGCGAGGATACCGGTGTTGATCGGTTGCACGATATCGCCGGCCTCCGATAGCGCACCGGTCCGGGTGTCGACAAAGATCCGGGCTCGCTGAATTACTCTGTCGTCCGCCTCGCGCATGTTGGGGCGGAAGCCGCCGACCAGATCGAGATGAGAGCCCTCGGCTAGCCAGTCGCCTCGAATCAAAGGATCGTGCGACGTGGTGGCGCAACTAATGATGTCCGCGCGGCGCACGGCGGCTTCTAAATCTTGGGTTGCAGAGACGGGGTGATCGGCGGTGTCGAAGCGGCGGGCGAGCCGGGCGGCTTTGTCCGGGTCGCGGCCCCAGACAATCGTTCGGCGAATTTGGCCCCGGGCAGTATGTGCTTCGATCAGGTTGCCGGCGAGCTTCCCTGTGCCGACGATGAGCAGATTTTCCGCGTCGGGCCGTGCCAGATAGTCGGCGGCGAGCACCGATGCGGCGGCGGTTCGGCGGGCCGTTAGCGTGGGCCCGTCGATCGAGGCGACCGGTACGCCGGTTGAACCGTCGAGAAGCAGATAGGCACCGGCCACTGAGGGAAGGCCGCGGGCGCCGTTATCGGGATAGACCGTGACGACCTTGACGCCCACATGGGCGGGGGCCGGATCGGCGGTGTTCCAGGCGGGCATTAACAAGAGGGTGGCTTCGCGGCCGCCGGTCGGGATCGTGTGGTGGTGTCTCAACGGCACGGTCGTGTCGCGCCGGAATGCAGCGCGTAAGGCTTCGATAAGGTCGGCATAGACGAGGACAGCATCGACTTCGCTGGCATTGATGATCCGCACGGGCGGGTTCAATCGATCACGGCGGGGGATTTTACGGTGGCGTCGTCGCGCGGCTGAGCGGTGCGCTCGGTCGCCGCTTTTGTGACGGTCTGTGCCTCTTTGCTGGCGCGCCGTTGGCGGCTACGGCGATGCCGCTGTGCCGACGAGATCCAAGCGATGGCTGCACCGGCAAAAAACCCGGCGACAATCCCGATATAAATGAAAACGAATAATGGCCACCGTACGATGAAATCGAGCGGCCATAAGCTCAATTCAACGATATGACGGTTGTTAATCGCTAAGACGACGAGGATTAGCGCCAGCGGAACGGTGATGAGCCAACGTAGTCGTTTCACGGTCTGATCATCGCGGTTATGGGCTCAAGCCAATGCGCCGGTCGCGATTGCAACGGGTCACTCTGAAATAAGAGATAGCCCTGAACGTGCGGCTTAGGAGTCGGCGTTGAGCCGTTCGCGCAGTTCCTTGCCGGTTTTGAAATAAGGCACCACCTTTTCTGCCACCGAGACCGATTCACCCGTGCGCGGGTTGCGCCCGATACGCGCGCCCCGGTGCTTGACCGAAAACGCCCCGAATCCGCGCAGTTCGACACGATCGCCACGCGATAAAGCAGCCGTAATTTCATCCAAAATAGTCGCCACAATGCGTTCTACGTCCCGCTGATATAAATGCGGGTTTTGCTCTGCCAGCCGCTGAATCAGCTCCGACTTTGTCATCGTTGTCCCCAGGATGAATGGTCCAGAACCAGTGCACTCTCCAAATACCGCACGCGATCTACGCCCCCTAGATTGCGCTACGAGTGATCCTGGACGTTACAGCCAGGTCCGCAGATCACAAGTCAGGGTGCCAAACAGATACCAGGCCGTCAAGTGTTAGTGCGTTGGAAAACAACGATTTTCCCGTCAGACCCGAAAGCGCATCGGAGAGGCCTGGGCGCTTTCGTTTGGGCGTCACCGTGACCGTGGGAACGCTGTGAGGAACATCTTTCGCTTCGGCGAGCCAGTTTCGCGCCGCCGTCTCACCGCCGATGGCGTCGATAAGGCCGTTGGCGACCGCCTGCCGCCCGGTATAGACGCGCCCGTCGGCGAGCTGCAGAACTTGCGCTCGGTCCAGCGGCCGCCGTTCGGTTACCAGATCGACAAAAAAGTCAAATAAATCAAGCACTAGTTCTTGTGTTGCTGCGCGGCCTTCTTCGGTCAACGGCTCGGTCGGCGATGGTACTGCCTTGAGCGGTCCGGACTTCAGGGCCTCCGGTTTAATGCCAACCTTATCGAGCAGGCCGGTAATATCGGCGGATTGGAACAGCACACCGATCGACCCCGTAACGGTTCCCTCGCGGGCGAAAACGCGCTCGCCGGCAACGGCAGTCATGTAGCCCGCCGACGCGGCGACCGTTCCCATTACGGTCACTACCGGTTTTTTCTCAGCCACCGCACGCAACGATCGATAGAGGTCTTCGCCGCCAACGACCGTCCCGCCAGGGCTGTCGACATGCACGATCAACGCGCGCACCGAGGCGTTTTGCGCGACATTTGCCAGTAGAGCGTCGCGTTGCGGGTCTTCGACGATGAGACCGGTCACGCGCAGTCGCGCGACCGTGTCACGCTCGAACAGAAGATCATTTGCTTGTAGGCCCGCAACAACCGCGAGCGCGACCGCGGCCAACGTGGCGGCTTGCCACCACCGCAATTTTCGTTTGAGGCGGCGACGGTCGATCAGGGCATCGGGATCAAGCGACATCCCAACTCCGCTTGGTCAGTGACCGGCTAGGACTTGTCCGGCGCGTCATCTCCGTTTTCGGCGGCCTCGTTGGTGGTTTCTTCGGCTGCAGCCTCGGCAGCGGGTTCGGCTTCGGCCGGCGTATCGTTGCCGTTCTCTGCCGACTGCTGCTCCTTCTCCCGCAGGGCGGCACCCAAGATGTCGCCGAGCGACGCGCCGCTATCCGACGAACCGTATTGTTTCATTGCCGCTTTCTCTTCGTCGATCTCTTTCGCTTTGATCGACAGTGAGATACGGCGGGAGGCCGAGTCGAAGTTGGTCACCTTGGCATCGACCTTCTCGCCGACCGCAAACCGATCGGGGCGCTGTTCGGAACGGTCGCGCGACAGATCGGAGCGGCGAATAAAGGTGGTGAGACCGCCGCTGGTAGTTACCTCGATGCCGCCATCGTTCACTTCCGATACCGTGCAGGTAATCACGTCGCCCTTCTTCACTGAGCCACCGGCGGCGGCGAAGGGGTCTTCGGTGAGCTGTTTGATGCCCAAGGAGATGCGCTCTTTCTCAACATCGACGTCGAGCACCTTGACCTTAACGGTGTCACCTTTGTTGAAGCCCGCCAGAGCCTGTTCGCCCTGCTGGTCCCAAGCGATATCCGATAGATGGACCATGCCGTCGATATCGCCGGGCAATCCGACGAACAGGCCAAACTCGGTGATATTGCGGATTTCGCCTTCCACCTCGTTGCCGGCTTGGAAGGTCTCGGCGAAGTGATCCCACGGATTTTCCATGGTCTGCTTAAGCCCAAGGCTGATGCGCCGCTTGTTCGGGTCGACATCGAGCACCACCACTTCAACTTCCTGCGAGGTCGAAACGATCTTGCCGGGATGCACGTTCTTTTTCGTCCAGCTCATTTCCGACACGTGGACCAAGCCCTCGATGCCGGGCTCCAGCTCGACGAAGGCGCCGTAGTCGGTGATGTTGGTGACGCGGCCAGTGAACTTGCTGCTGACCGGGTATTTCGCCTCGACGGCATCCCACGGGTCCGCCTCGAGTTGCTTCATGCCCAGGCTGATACGCTGGGTTTCGGGGTTGAACCGGATGACCTGTACCTGAACGGTCTGGCCCACTTGCAGCGCTTCCGATGGGTGGTTGATGCGCCGCCACGAGATATCGGTGACATGGAGCAAACCGTCGACACCGCCGAGATCGACGAAGGCGCCGTAGTCGGTGATGTTTTTGACCACACCCTGCAGCACTTGGCCTTCCTGGAGGTTGGCCACCAGCTCGGTGCGCTCGGCGGCGCGGGTTTCTTCCAGCACGGCGCGGCGCGAAACGACGATGTTGCCGCGCCCCCGGTCCATTTTGAGGATCATGAAGGGCTGCGGCGTGCCCATCAGCGGGGTCACGTCGCGTACCGGGCGGATATCAACCTGGCTGCCGGGCAGGAACGCCACGGCGCCGGAGAGATCGACCGTAAACCCGCCTTTCACGCGGCCGAAGATCATGCCGGAGACGCGTTCGGAGTTTTCGAAGGCCTTCTCTAAAATCTCCCAGGCTTCTTCGCGGCGCGCTTTTTCGCGGCTCAGCACCGCCTCGCCGTTCGAATCTTCGAATCGTTCGACAAAAACTTCGACCTGATCGCCAACGCTGATATCAGCAGCTTGCCCTGGTGGTGCGAATTCCTTTAGCGAAACACGGCCTTCCGACTTCAATCCGACATCGATCAAGGCAGAATCGTTTTCGATGGCGATGACGGTGCCTTTGACGACGGTGCGTTCGAGCGAACGGTGTTCTCCCAAGCTCTCTTCGAGCAACGCGGCGAAGTCTTCGGTTGCGGGCATACCTTCAGGTGTGGCGGCGGTATCGGTCATTTGTATGTGGGTCCTTTAAGTCTGTATCTACTCTTGCCAGCCGGTTGGCTCCGGCGGTCTTGCCGTTCCCGGTGCCTGCCCGGCCTATCCGGACATACCAGCACCCAAAACGCTATCGTCACGGCCAACGCTATTTAGATTGCTCACCTTCGATGTAGGCCAACGCTTCTTGGAAGACGGCGTCGGGCGTTTTACCGGAAGTGTCAATCACACGGGCATCGACCGACTTCAGCGGTGAAATCTTCCGCGTTCGGTCTCTATGATCCCGCTGCTCAATATCGGCCAGGACGGCGGCATATGTACTCTTCACGCCGTTTTCCTGCAACTCTTTAAAACGCCGCTGGGCGCGGACTTTTGGGTTGGCGCTGACGAACAATTTGTAGGTGGCGTCCGGGCATACGACGCTGCCGATATCGCGGCCATCGAGAACGGCGCCGGATTTGCCGCCAGGGGGGTTGTTGGCAAAGCTTCGCTGGAAGGCCACCAGTTCCGTGCGAACCTCGGGGATCGCCGCCACGACGGACGCTGCTTCGGCAACCTGCTCGGTATACAAGTCGCCGGTATCGACAGTTTCAGGATCGAGTGCGCGGGCTGCGGCGACTGCGGCAGCCGGATCATGGGGGTCTTCGCCGGCCTGCACCACCGCGTAGCCGACGGCGCGGTAGAGCCGCCCCGTATCGAGAAAGGCCAAATCGAAGTGCGCCGCCAAGCGTTTCGCCAGCGTGCCCTTGCCCGCCGCGGCGGGACCGTCGATCGCGATAATCAAACCCCGCCTCCTAAGCGTCCGGACCGATATCGGCGCCAAGCGCCGCCATTGCGCCAGCGAAATCGGGAAAACTGGTGTCGATCGTGCTGGCGTCGTCGATCGTCACCGGCTTTTCGCTTGCCAGGCCGAGCACGAGAAAGCTCATGGCAATTCGGTGGTCGAGGGAAGCATCGATGGTGGCACCTCCCGCCGGATCGCCCCCGGCGCCCTGAATGGTGAGGCTATCGGCGCCTTCCTCGACCGTGACGCCGCAGGCCGATAACCCTGTCGCTACAGCGGCGAGACGGTCGCTTTCCTTGTGGCGCAATTCTTCGACACCCTGAAAGACGGTGGTGCCTTGCGCGCAGGCCGCCGCCATGGCCAGGACCGGGTATTCGTCGATCATGGAAGGGGCGCGCTCCGGCGGTACGGTGACGCCGGTGAGTGGGCCCGCTTGGACGCGCAGATCAGCGACAGGTTCGCCGCCTTCTGTGCGTTCGTTGCGCCAGGTGAGGTTCGCCCCCATCTCGGCAAGGGTCGTGTACAGGCCGGTTCGCGTAGGGTTGGTACCGATGCCCGGCAGGGTAATCTCAGATCCCTCGACCAGCAGCGCTGCGACAGTGGGGAACGCCGCCGAGCTCGGATCGGCGGGGACGGCAACATCTCCCGGCGTCAACTCGGGCTGCCCGATAACGGTTATGCGGCGCCCCTCGCCTTCCTTGTCAACGCGGATCTCAGCGCCGAAGTGGCTGAGCATGCGTTCGGTGTGGTCGCGTGTCGGCGTCGGCTCAACAACACTGGTTTCGCCGGGTGCGTGCAACCCGGCCAGCAGGATCGCCGACTTCACCTGGGCCGACGCGACCGGCAGGGTGTAGGCCGTAGGCCGCAGATTGTCGCTGCCCGTTACGGTCAGCGGCATCCTGTCGCCGTCACGGGCCTGAAAAGTTGCCCCCATCGCCGTCAGCGGCGCCATGACGCGCGCCATCGGCCGGCTGCGGAGGGAGGCATCGCCGGTGAGCACGGTGGAAAACCCATGGCCGGCGAGCAGGCCGCATATGAGCCGTGCCGCCGTGCCCGAGTTGCCCAGGTCGATGACATCGTCCGGCGCCAATAGACCACCAACACCGATGCCGTTCACCCGCCACGTACCGGGGCCATCTTGGTGGACCGCGACTCCCAGAGACCGCAGAGCTTCAGCGGTACGGTGTACGTCTTCGCCTTCGAGGAGGCCGGTGATTGCGGTTTCGCCCACCGCGAGAGCCGCCAGCATCAGCGCGCGGTGGGAAATCGACTTATCCCCCGGTGCCGTTAGCGTGCCGTGTAGCGCGCCGCCGTGGCGCGCGGTGAGCCCGCGGTTAGCTGTGTTTTCTCGTTGAGTCATCGGTATTCCTGGTGGCCGGTGCCATAGCACAAACGTTGCGGGGCGGCTACGCGGCGGCGAATAGTGTCAGTCGAGTACATTCGCGAGATGAATCGTATGCGTTTTGCTTTTGACAGACGGCGGTAATCCATGGCACACGGCAGCGCTTAATCGGCGGAGGATAGAAAGTGGCCAAACCAGAATGGGGTATTAAGCGGGCTTGCTTGGCCTGCGCAACTCGGTTCTATGATATGCGCAAGGACCCGATCGTGTGTCCGAGCTGTGGTGCTAAGTTCGACGTCGAGAGTATTTTCCGGCCCCGGCGCACACGGGCGGCGGCCGAAGAGGCTCCAGCAGCTGCAGCGGCCCCGAAAGAGCCCGCTGCCGCGAACGGTGAGGATGTCGATAGCGAGTTGGCGGCGTTGGCCGATGACACCCTGGTCGATGACGACGATGATGACGATGATGCCGCTATCGAAGACACCTCGGATCTGGCCGACGATGACAGCGATGTACCCGTCGTGCCCAAAGACATCAACGACGAGAGCACATAGATAGAATATTCCGCGGCCAGAGAAACCGCTTGCCTTCAAGGCGCAAGCTTGTATCGTCCCGGCCGCGACCGATAAACAGTCAACAGTTGAAGGGGCCGTAGCTCAGTTGGGAGAGCGCTACAATGGCATTGTAGAGGTCGTCGGTTCGATTCCGTCCGGCTCCACCAATCCACCCCAGTCAGACCTGCCAGGTTTGGCTGGGGTTTTGTTTTTGCAGCCGAAGTTGCGGTGAATGTGAAGCCTCACACGCTGATTGAGTGGTACGTGGTGCCGTACTCTAACACCTACATTCTTTTCTATTTCGGGCTGTCGTCCTTGCTCGATGGTGCTGTTTTCTTGAACATTTTAACGATGAGGACCCCAATCCCGAGCGGGAAAAGAACTAATATGATCGCAAGCCAAATATGCTGCTCTTCGGTTGAGCTTCCGAACATTAGCCTGTAGATCGCAAACGCCCAGAACGCAGCGGCAGCGAGCCCGACGATACTCATAGCGATGCCGGCTCGTTTCCCAAAGACGTTGCGGAATTCTCGTTCTACGACTTCGTCGTATGGTTTGCCAAAGGCTTCCACCATTGGATCGAGTGACTGTTCGCCGCGCTTTTCATCGCTATTTGTTTTTCCGCGATCGATCACAGCGATCTTGCTCCTCGTTGGGTTTCCGCCTCTCGCCGCCGTCGCTATCTAGCGACAACTCCCAAGAAATCCCGATTACGCTGTCGCTAGCTACCCTATCGATGTCGGCAGTACAGGCCGAGATTCAAGCGATTGAAGGTTCCATTCATGTCAGGCTGGGTTTTGCTTTCCGATGGTTAACTGTCAAAACCCAGGAATTGCATCTGTCTTCGAGTACGAAATAAATAAATGACACATTATATCTAGTTTACTCATATATTCATGGTATGTATTCGGCAGAAATCAGCGTAACAAAAAGATAATTATTTACAATAACGCTTTCGCCTAAAAATTTCTATTATACAATTACGGCCGTTTTCGAGTGTTGCGCCCGGGTATATTGCCGCGGGCGCACGTCCTATTAAAGGAACGAAGGCCATGAAAGTGATTGCTGTGACGTCGCAGAAGGGCGGCACCGGGAAAACCACGCTCTCCGGGCACCTCGCGGTGCAGGCGGAGCGCACGGGCAAGGGACCCGTGGTGCTGGTCGATTGCGACCCCCAGGGAAGCCTGACGAACTGGTGGAATCTGCGCCAGAGCGAGACGCCGGTGCTGGTCCAAACCAGCTTGCCGCAGCTTGCCGAGGATCTCGAAGCCTTACGCGATACCGGGGTGCAGCTCGTCATCATCGATACGCCGCCGGCGATCACCTGGACCATTGTCAACGTTATTAAGGTGGCGGATCTGGTGGTTATCCCGGTACGGCCCAGCCCCCACGATTTGGCGGCAACCGGTTCGACGGTCGACCTCATCGACGGATTCGGCAAGCCCATGGTGTTTGTTGTCAACAGCGCCAGCCAACGGGCGCGGATCACCGGCGAGGCAGCCGTTGCGCTGTCGCAGCATGGCACGGTGGCGCCCAGCCTCATTCATCACCGCACCGATTTCGCCGCGGCCATGATCGATGGCCGCACGGTAATGGAATTACCGCGCGCGCAACGCTCGTCCGGCGAAATCGAAATGCTCTGGGAGTATCTGGAAAAGCGCCTCGAGCGCCTGGAAGCGGCGCCGGCCACGGTTGCGGAGCCAGCCGCGCCGGTTGCCCTTGAGACCGAACACCTGCGCGCGGTCGGGGACGGCGTGATATGAGCATGAGTGGACCAGCGGTTTTGTCCGGCGCGCTGCTGGCGCGCAAAGGCGCGGCATCGCCGACCGGCTACACGCCGATACGCCCGCAGGATATCAAGCCTGCCGGCAACGCCAATGTGAAAACCAGCAAGCCGCGGCCGACGCCAGTGCTTACGTCTGCCGCGACTGGCGGTCCTTCCGAGACGGCCGACGCGCGCTCGCGGGTATCGGTGCGGCTCGATCGCGATCGCCATTTCAAGCTTAAGCTCACGGCGGCCCATCTTGAGCGGTCGCTGCAAGACGTCATCACCGAGGCGCTCGACCGGTACATCGAACAGATCGGACCCGAGGTGTTGCGGAGCGACTGTGCTTGTCTGGGCGTTACCGGCGGCACGACGTCGCGCGCATAGCAATCGGACCAGCCGCAAAGGAGCTCAATAACCATGAGACTCGCGGAAAAGAGAGACGATTTGGCTGACGAACGAGCGTCGGACGGCCGCGCTCGAACTGCCTCTGGGGATAACGGCCATGCGCCCGCAGCCTCGTTGACGGCGGACCTGATCCTGCGCGGCCAACGCGACGGTCAGCAAGACGAACAGCACCAAGATGAGCAATGCCAAGGCGCGCAGCGCGATGTAGCGCCAGATCCACTTCCTCAATCGGATCCACTTCCTCAACCGGAGCCGGCAGACGAACCCAGCGGCCCGACCGGCGCGCGGGCCCAGCAAGCCGTTCTAGAAGAAGCCTTTGCTGAGCCAGAGCCCGAACCCGAATTAGAACAGGCTGTTGTGGCGCCGCCAGCGCCGGTCAAACCCTCCAGCGGACGGTCGAAATTGGCTGAAATGACGCCGCCTCTCCAACGCACCGAGTTCGAGGCAACCCGCGCCTCCGCCGAGCGTTGGGGCCTGCGCGGCGGGCCTTCGGCCGGTTTTTGGGACCGCTTCGTCAAAGACGTGTCGATTTTCACGATCTTCTTCGCCGTCCTGATCCTGGCGATATTGCAGACCATGTGAACGTGCGAGCAGCCTCCTACCCCTCGCGACGGCGTGGTTGCATAAAGGGCCTGGCTAAAAAAAGTCAGGCCCTTATTTTGTGGTGTGGGATCAACGCCCCAATCAGTCCATGGGCTTAACAAGAGCCGATTTATTCTGCACTCTGTTGAACAAGGCGGAAAACGCTGGCCCTAAATCCCACTCCTGGCGACCGAGTAGCCGTCCCATGGCCGACCGACATCTGCGCTTCGGTATTTTCTTAGCGCCATTTCATAATCCGGATGAAAACCCGACCCTGGCGCTGGAGCGCGATCTGGATTTGGTGGTCCATCTCGATAAGCTCGGCTACGACGAAGCCTGGATCGGTGAGCATCATTCGGGCGGCTTCGAAATTATCGCCTCGCCCGAAATATTCATTGCTTTCGCCGCCGAACGCACCCGGCGAATCCGCCTGGGGACCGGGGTGTCGTCGCTCTCCTACCATCATCCTCTAATCAACGCCGATCGGATGAACCAGCTCGACCATATGACCCGGGGCCGGGTGATGTTCGGGGTCGGCCCGGGCTCGCTGCCGTCGGACGCGTTTGCTATGGGCTTCCACCCCAAAGAGCAGCGGCGGCGGATGAATGAGGCCCTCGATGTGCTTGTGCCTTTGCTAAGCGGCGAACGCGTGACCGCCGAAACCGATTGGTTCACGCTCAACGACGCGCGCTTACAGCTTGCCAGCTATACCAAACCGATGATTGAGATGGCGGTGGCGTCGCTGCGTTCGCCGGCGGGCGCCTTGGCGGCGGGTAAGCATGGCATTGGCTTGTTGTCGCTCGGCGGTACGAACGATGAAGCGTTGGCGGCCCATGCCGAGAACTGGCGGCGCTGCGAAGAAGCCGCGGCGGAGCACGGCAAGACGGTCGACCGCAAGAACTGGCGGATCACCACTTTCATCCACCTCGCTGAAACACGCGAACAGGCCGAGGCCGATGTGACGTTCGGACTGGATAGGTTTGCCGACTATTTCCGCAATATCGCGCCAACGCCGATCGTCCCTCCCGGTGTCGACGACCCGCTCGCCTATTTACGCGAAACGCGCATGGCCGTCGTCGGCACCCCGGATGATGCCATCGAGCATATCGAGCGCCTTTGGCAGGGCTCCGGCGGGTTCGGCGGCCTGCTGCAGTTAGCCCATGAGTGGGCCAACTGGGAGGCGACCCAGCGGAGTTACGAACTCATGGCGCGCTATGTCGTGCCCCATTTTCAAGGCTCGATGGAACTGCGTCGCGACGCCTATACTCACACGGCGGCCAACCGGGAGCTCTACGTCGGTGCGGTTGACGACGCTATTAAGACCGAGATTCAACGTTATGAAGACCGGCGGAACGCCAAGAAGGCGGCGACCGACAATGACGACTGAACTGCTATGTTCGATTTTGCCGATAGCCCAACCAGCCGGCATAATCGTTTAAACTAGGTATTGTGGCACACCTCAGTGCCAACTGGAGCGACACATGAATGTAGCCCGTCACCCACGACCGCCCGAATTGGAAGATGCTTCGCTGGACGAGATTATGGATCGCTATGTCGCCCGGTTCCGCGACCGGGTACCCGATTGGGAAGCGTTTGAGGACGCCAAGATCGAGGGATATAAACGCGCCCAACACCGGTTTATCGGTGCGGGCGGTTCGGGCAAGCATGGCGATCCCAACGCCATTCCAGCGCGGGCCCATACGCTGAGCATCATGTACGTCGAGCCTGGCCAAGGAAATGCGCCCCATACCCACGAGGTCGAGGAAACCTTCTTTGTTTTACAAGGGTTACTCGACGTGTTCGTCGAGGACGAGGCCGGTGACCGGCGCGAGACAAGGCTCGGCCCGTGGGAGTGTATTACCTGCCCGCCGGGGGTGATACACGGCTACGATAATAATAGCTTGGAGCCGGTATGGTTTCAGGTGATGCTTGGCCGCGGCAAGCCCGAAGCGATGGGCTATGCCGATGATGAACTCTACCAGCGGCGCGAAGCTCATCTCGGCGGCGACTGACCCGCGCTGGAGAGATAGTTTTACCAACGACCGCAAAACGTAATTCAGCCCAAAGATAGCGAGATCAAACATGTCCGACTTTAAGAACCATCCGAAACGCAGACTGGGCTCGAGCGCGCTCGAAATGACACCGATCGGCTTGGGATGCATGTCTTTCTCCGGCGTCTACGGCGCCAGTGACGACGATGCGGCAATCGACCTCATCCACTACGCGATCGATAACGGTATCGATGCGTTGGACAGCTCGGACATGTACGGTTGGGGCCACAACGAAGAGCTGCTCGGTCGGGCGCTGGAGGGGCGTCGCGACAAAATTGTGCTGATCACCAAATTCGGTCAGGTAAAGAATCCCGATGGCGGCGGCAATCTGGTCGATGGCCGGCCCGAATATGTTATCAGTTGCTGCGAGGCCAGCCTCAAGCGGCTCAACACCGATGTCATCGATCTGTATTTCCAGCATCGCGTCGACCCCAAGGTGCCGGTCGAGGAGACCTTCGGCGCGGTGGCGCAGCTGATCGAACAGGGCAAGGTCCGCGCCGCCGGTATTTGCGAGGCCAAGCCGGAGACTATTCGCCGCGCGCATGCAACCCAACCGTTGGCGGCAGTGCAAAGCGAGTACTCACTGCTCTATCGTGAACAAGGCGACGAGGCGCGGACGGTGACGCTCGATCTGGGTATCTCCTATATGGCCTATGCGCCGCTCGGACGCGGGCTGCTGACCGACGCGTTTCTGTCTCTGGATACGCTACCGGAGGATGATCCCCACTATCGTCATCCGCGCTTTGCCGGCGAGAACTTCGCCCAGAATATCGGGCTGGCGCGGCGGATCGCCGAAATCGCCGAAGAGAAGGGCTGCACGCCCGCGCAGCTGTGCATTGCCTGGCTGCTGGCGCAGGGCGACGACATGGTAACCATCCCAGGGACCAAGCGTAAGGAGCGCCTCGACGAGAATATGGGTGCGCTCGACGTTTCGCTGTCAGCCGATGATCTGGCGCGAA
The DNA here is from genome assembly GCA_965267185.1 of Alphaproteobacteria bacterium. Taxonomy (GTDB): domain Bacteria; phylum Pseudomonadota; class Alphaproteobacteria; order UBA6615; family UBA6615. Next base: position 3,332,177 of record OZ253937.1, read on the forward strand.
TTTCCGATGCCGTGCCGGTCGGCGCGGCCGCGGGTACCCGTTATCCCGCGGGCGGCATGAAGGGCGTCCACATCTAGCGCCCTAACCGAACACCGGTCTATTTCGGTGGCAGCGTCCGCAGATAGGCGACCAGCGCGTCGAGGTCGTTGGCGCTGATATTGGCGTAGTAGGGGTAGGCCATCGGCGGCAGCATCCGCGTGCCATCGGGCCGGGTGCCGGTGGTGACCATCTGTTTGACCTCGTTATCCGACCATTTTTTTAGGCCGGTCGGGGTTATGTTGCTCGAAACGCTGGTGCCCCACGGTCCGTGAAACTCGAATCCACCGGCGCCGAGCCTATTTGCAAAATCGCCGCCGCGCTCGCCCAGGGGCGTGTGGCAATCGAGGCAGTGGCCGGCAGGCCCTGCGAGATATGCGCCGTAGGCGAGCGTATCGGATCTGGAAACATCGGCCACATTGCCGACCGGTGGTCCATAGTTCGGCGGCAGCGGAATGCGGTATTCCGACTTTGGAACTTGGTTTTTGACCGGCGGCAGGCTGCGGAGATAGGCAACGATAGCTTTGGCGTCGTTGTCCGACAAACCGCGATAGAAAACGATGGGCATGGGCGGGCCAATGATCGAGCCGTCGGGCCGGACACCTTCGCGAATGGCTTTGATGAGTTGTTCGTCGGTCCAGTTGCCGATACCGGTCTCTGGGTCCGGCGTAAGGTTCGTGGCGTAGGCGGTAAATGGTGGCTCGTCGAATTTTAGACCGCCCGCCAGCTCCATACCGGGAATTTCGCCGTTGGGCCCCTTGGGCGTATGACAATTGCCGCACGCGACGATCGACTGCATCAGATAAGTACCGCGTTCGAGCGGTGTTTCCGCGATGGCCGTGCTCGACACGATCGTAAGAAAAACGGCGGCAAGCGCCACCGAGACTCGATTGCCCATTTGTCTCCCCCAAAAGACGAAAAATGCGACCCGAATGTTAGATCAACCGGTAGTGCTGGGCCAACAAGTATGCTGGTCGCGGCCGGTGCTGCGGCGGCGTGAACCCTTAGACTTTTGATTGATAGACCATGGTCTAATTTACGCCGCCAGGCCGATTATCTTGAATGTGCGCTGAACGGTGTGTCATGTGGCGCCTCGTTCAGGGAAATATTGTGTATTTGTGCGTGCCGTGTTGCCGCTCATCGGCGGCGCACTGGTGCGATGTTTTCCCCGTGTTCCCCCGATCCCTGATTCCAGGGGTTGCTTGGATGTGCGGCACGCTCGTCGTTCTGCACATCCTTTTTTTGCCCGGCTCCGGTTACACGCAAGGCGGTTATTTACCATCACCGGGCTCATGACTTGCCCTGCCCCGGCCAAGACTGGTTTAGTAAGGCCGGGAGCCGTAAATGCTGAATAATTGGCTGATTATCGTCGCGTCGCTCGCCTATATCGGCGTGTTATTTGCGATTGCCACCTATGGTGACCGGCTGGCGGCAAAGCGGCCGGCTGGCGGGCGCGCCCATGCCAAGCCGCTGATCTACGCGCTAACGCTAGCGGTGTATTGCACCTCGTGGACGTTTTACGGCAGCGTTGGCTTGGCGGCGTCGAGCGGCTACGACTTCGTGCCGGTCTATCTTGGTCCGATTCTTTTGTTCACGCTGGGCTACCCGGTGCTGCGCAAAGTGATCCGGATCGCCAAGGCAGAAAATATATCGACGATCGCCGACTTTATCGCGGCGCGGTTCGGTAAGAGCCAGGCGGTCGCTGCCGTTGTGACCATAATCGTGGTCATCGGTATTCTGCCGTACATCGCGCTGCAGTTGAAAGCGGTCTCCGCGAGCTTCAGTGTTCTTACTAGCTACCCCGCCGTCGTAGTGTCGGAGACAGTTGGCGTGGGCCCCTGGTGGTCGGATACGGCGCTGGTGATCGCCGCGCTGATGGCGGTGTTCTCCATTATGTTCGGCACGCGCAACATCGATGCGACAGAGCATCACCATGGTATGATGCTCGCGATTGCCTTCGAGTCCGTGGTCAAGCTCGTGGCGTTTCTCGCCGCCGGCCTATTCGTCACCTTTGTGATGTTTGGCGGCGTTGGTGATCTGATTTCCAACGCATCGGCATCGCCCATGATCGTCGAGCGCTTTACTGGCGGGATCGACGGCACGAAATGGGTAACAATCGCGCTGCTCTCGATGGCCGCGATCATTTGTTTGCCGCGGCAGTTCCATGTCGCGGTGGTCGAGAACGCCGACGAGTCGGAACTCAAGAAAGCCGCCTGGCTGTTCCCTGCCTACCTCGTTGCCATCAACCTGTTTGTCATTCCGATCGCCCTGGCCGGTTTACTGGCGTTTGGCGGCTCGGATGTGGATGCCGACACCTTTGTTTTGGCCCTGCCGATGGTTGCCCAGCAAGATGCCTTGGCGCTGTTTGTCTTCATCGGTGGCTTGTCGGCGGCAACCGGGATGGTGATCGTTGCCACGGTAGCGCTCAGCACCATGGTGTCGAACGACGTCATCATGCCGCTCTTGTTGCGGTACGGTGCTCCCGGCACCGAGCGCCGCCGAGACGCCGGCCAGATATTGCTGACGGTTCGCCGCGCGGCGATGTTCGCCATCCTGATGCTGGCGTTTGCGTATTACCGCGTTGCCGGGGAAGGCCAGGCGCTGGCGTCAATCGGCTTGATATCGTTCGCCGCGGTCGCGCAGTTCGCGCCGTCTATTTTCGGGGCGATCTTTTGGGAACGGGCGTCGCGGGTCGGCGCGCTCAGCGGGGTTATCGTCGGCTTCGTTATATGGGCGTATACGCTGCTGCTGCCGACCTTTTCGGAAAGCGCCTGGTTGCCGGCCGCCTTCATGACCGAAGGGCCTTGGGCGATAAGCGCGCTGGCACCGCATTCGCTGTTCGGCCTGCAATTGTCGGATCCGCTCACCCATGGGGTGGTTTGGAGCGTGGGCACAAATGTTCTGGTGTTCATCGTACTGTCCCTGCTCACCCAACCTAAGGCAATCGAACGCACCCAGGCTCGCGCCTTCGTGCGTGTAGACGCGACGTCGCGTGACAGTCAGGCACGGGCGCTCAAGGGTAAGCTGAAGGTCGGGGATCTGCGAGACATCGCAGCGGGTTATCTCGGTTCGGATGCCGTGGAGCGGGCGTTTAATGACTACATGGCGATGCACGGCGACGATTTGTCGCCTAAGTCTGCGGTCGATGTCGATCTGCTACGTTACACCGAACGTCTGCTCGCGAGCGCCATCGGCGCTTCGTCAGCCCGGCTGGTGATTGCCCTTTCACTCGAACGCGGCGACATGGATATGCCCAGCGCTATGGCGTTGCTCGACGATGCGTCTGCGGCGATCCGCTACAATCGCGAGCTGCTCCAGTCGACAATGGAGAACGTTCGCCAGGGCATCGCCGTCTATGACAAGGATCTGCGGTTGGTGTGGTGGAACCGCCAATTTAGCGATTACCTGAACCTGCCAGAGGCCTTTGCGCGTATCGGGGTTTCCGCCGAGGAGATCATCCGCTACTCGGCAGAGCATGGCGAATACGGTCCCGGCGATGTCGACTCAATCGTCGATGAACTAATGGCGCAATACCGGTCGCGTACACCGATTACCTACGAGCGGCGGCTGGCGGATGGCACGGTTCTGGAGGTCGGCACAAGTGCGACGCCTGGTGGCAATGTGGTCGCAACCCTGAGCGACGTCACCGACCGCGTTCAGGCCGCGGTCGAATTGGCTGACGCGAAGGAAAGCCTGGAATTACGTGTCGCCGAGCGAACCCAGGCTCTAACTCAACTGAACGAGCAGCTGCGCGAAGCCACGCTCGCCGCACAAGATGCGAACCTAGGCAAAACTCGCTTTTTGGCGGCTGCCAGTCACGATCTGTTACAGCCACTGAACGCCGCGCGTCTGTTCCTGTCGTCGCTTGCCGAGCGGCCGCAGCAGTCGGAAAACGCGGCGTTAATCGACCGGGTCGAGACGTCCTTGAAGTCGGTCGAAGATTTGCTCGAGGAACTGCTCGATATCTCGAAGCTGGATGCGGGCGGTGTCGTGCCGCAGGTCGAGGACTTCGCCCTCGACGAGTTATTGGATGAGTTGGCGGTTCAGTTCGCCGCACTCGCCGAGGAAAGCGGTGTGGAGTTGCGGTTCGTATCGTCGCACCGTGTCGTGCGCAGTGACCGCCGGCTGCTGCGGCGTATCTTGCAAAACCTACTATCGAACGCAATTCGCTATACGCCGGCCGGGGGCCGGGTTTTGCTTGGTGCCCGCGCGGCCGGCGACGATTTGCGGCTCGAGGTTCGGGATACCGGGCCGGGTATCCCTGACGACATGCACGATGCTGTTTTTCGCGAATTTCAGCGGATTGCGGGGCCGTCAGGGTCGCCACAAGGCCTTGGTCTTGGCTTGGCTATCGTCGAACGGGTGGCCCGCATGCTCAACCACGAAGTCACGCTGCGCTCGCAAGAGGGCAAGGGGTCGGTCTTTGCCGTCACCGTGCCGGTCGGCGTGCGCGTGCCCGTTCGTCCAACGGTAACCAACTTGCCCGATCGGCGGGTCCGTGAACTCAAAGACGCCATTGTGCTTTGCATCGACGATAGCGCCGATATTTTGGACGGCATGGCAGCGTTGCTGTCCGGCTGGCAATGCGATGTCCGTGTGGTCGCGTCGGGTGCGGAGTGGCGCGACGCCCTGCACGGGGAAACGCCGAATCTCATCGTCGCCGATTATCACCTGGACGATGAAAAGGACGGTCTCGATCTGATCGCCGAAATCTGCGGCGAGCTTGGCTGCATCATCCCGGCCATCGTGATCTCCGCTGACCGAAGCGAGGCGTTGCGCGAGGAAGCGGCGCGGCGTGGTCATGCGGTCCTGGCGAAGCCCGTCAAACCGGCGGCCTTGCGTGCGTTGATGACGCGCCTCTTGACGCAGCGCGCCGCGCTCACCCAACGAAACGTGTCTTAGGTTTGTTGCTTAGGCCGTCGGTTCGAGTTCCGCGGCGTTGCGAGTCGAGTCATGGACCGACAGCCGGTTCGCCAGGATGACCGCTTGCGTGCGGCTGTTGACACCTAGTTTCTGCAATATCGCGGATACGTGGGATTTAACGGTCGCCTCGGAAATATCGAGGTCATAGGCGATCTGCTTGTTCAGCTTTCCTTCGCTCACCATGGTGAGGACACGAAGTTGCTGGGGTGTCAGATTGGAGAGGCGTGCGGCAAGCGCTGCATCTTCGTTGGCGGTTTCCGGCAACTCGTTCATGTCAGGCAGCCAGTGATCGCCCGCCAGCACCGAATGTACCGCATCGCGGATGTCAGCCATGGGCGCCGACTTGGGAATGAACCCGGCAGCGCCATAGTCGATGGCTTGGCGCATCAAACGGGGATCTGTGGTAGCCGAGATCATTACGACCGGTACCGAAGGAAACTCCGCGCGCATAAAACAAAGGCCCGTCAGGCCATGCATGCCCGGCATATGGAGATCGAGTAATAGAAGATCGATATCGCTGTCGTCTGCCAGTAGCTCTTTCGCTTCTTCCAGCGATGATGCCTCCGAGAACGAGGCGTCGGCGATATCATCGGCAATAGCTTGCCGGATTGCGCTGCGCACCAGCGGGTGATCGTCGGCGATGACGATGGCACATTCTTGGGTCAACGTATTCCCCTCGGTCTCCGGTATTCAATCCGGATTTGTATGTACCGCCATTATCACTCTTAGTCAGGGCATGTCCATCCGTTCCCTGGCCTGGCAAGGGGCGGATTTTTGCCAAGAATTCATGATTCTAGCTGTTTATGGCACTTAATGCTGCGATTTGGGCCCAAATAACGTTTTCGAGACTAGCTGAGCGCGTTGAGTGTCCAGTCGTAGGGCAGCCACCGCAATTTCGGTTGCCTGCCTTCGGAAAGAGCACTGGCGACGTCCGGCATATAGCGGGCCGCAAAGTCCAGGGCGCCATCGGCGGCCTGAATATAGTCGCCGGCATACCACAGATAGACTTTGGTTAGCCAAAGGGTCGCGCCATCGAAGCGCGCCCATCGCGGGTCCTGATGTACCGCCTGGGTGTGTGAAGACAGTTCGCGGTCGATTGCTGCCCCGGTATAAGCGCCCGCGCGCAACGGGGGGCAGCCGATACTCGCGCAGTTAATCGCGAAGTGAATTCGCGGCTCGATAAACCGGCCGCGCAGCCAGTCGTTCTCGATGTCGTGAAGACTCAATGTGTGATCGCCAATGCGCCACCGCCGGCCCTTCCAGCGTTCCCGGTTGGGAATGTTGCGGATCGATCGGAGAGGCCGGTAGTCGGCGATCAGCCGCAGGGTGAATGCATTATAGGCGTTGATCAGAAGAGCCAGTTTTTCGTCGCGTGACAGCGCGCCGAAGTCCACCGTGCCAATCGTCTCGACATACGCGTCGAGAATCGCCACGTCGTCGGATAGCGCGTCATAGTTCACGCGCCCGTTGGAGCGGACGTGACGGCGTAGAAGGGTGTCGAACGCGCTATGGTCGAACCGTGCGCCGGTCGTATCGTCGCCATAGGCCTCGGTCATGACGACCCTCGGGGGTCCGAACAAGCGGATTAAGATCCGCCATTCGTCAGGCGGCCGTATCAAGCCCATCGTTGGCGTCGTTCACGATGCCGGCATAGACACGGTCGCGCCAACCGGTGGCATTGACTTCGCACATCGATTTCAACTCGCCATCGATGGCGACCATGAAGGCGCAATGGTGCAGCCGCGCGCGGCCCTCGTCGGTCTCGAGTTCCGCGGCGCTCATGAAATGGTGCGACGCGATCATCAGCCGGTCGATCTGCGCCGTGCCGTTCAGAATGCGCCACGCGAGGCCCAGCGGGTTCTCCCGGTCGATGCGGTGCAGCCAGTGCAACACGCTGCGCGGCAGGGTCCAGGCGAAAAAACCGGGGGCCTGGAACATCATACCGGCGAGGCGGGCCAACGCCTCGGTGCGCCCGTCGGCGCGGAATGTGACACCGGCCCAGCGCGCGAACGCGGTCTGAAGGAGTCGCCGGTCCCGCGCGCTGCTGTTGGCGCTGAGCGGCAAGTATTGCGGAGTCGTGCCTGGCTGGCGAACCGACGCGCCGATCACGAACCGGCTGCAGCCGGGATGACCCATCCACCACTGATTGTCGGCGAGCCGGCCACGGTTGCTCTCCTCGACGTTCAGGCCTTTGGCGATTTCGCGCCAAAGGGTATCGACGTCGACGCGGCCAATACCCGATTCCGTACGGCCCACGTTGGCCACCGGCATGAATCCGATCATTCGAAAAACATCGGCGTTTTCTTGAACCCAACCGACGATATCGGCCACTTCGCCGATGTTTTGCGGGGCAACCGTAACGGTGGTCGCCACCCGCAGGTTCAGTCCGGTGGTTCGCCTAGCGCGGCGGACAATCTTGGCGAACTCGGCGCGCAACGGCATCAGCTCGGCTTCGCGGGTAGCGTATTTGTAAGCGTCGCCGCGCCGGCCCCGCTGCGTTGTGTCGATATGCAGGCTAACCTCTTCGAGGCCGCCTTCGGTCATCAGCCGTTCGAGCAGTCTGGGGCGGCGCCGGAAGCTGTCGCCATGGGTCATCAGCATCGGAATAAGCCCGATAGTGCGTGCGTAACGAAGCAGTTCGACCACCTCGTCGAAGGGCCGCAGGGTCACTTCGCCATCGGTGAGCTGCAGATTGCCTGAGGGGCCGAGACGTTTGCGCAACGCCCGCATTTGCGCCTTCACTGTCTCCAACTCCATGGCCGGAACGCGGTTGGCGTCGGCGGCGAGATAGCAGCCCCGGCAGGCGAAATCGCAGCGCGGCATAACGCCGATCGTGGCGCCGCAGCCCTCCTCATGGCGGCCTAACATCTGATTTTCGGTCCGGTACTCCGGTGCAACGCTGTCCCAAATCGCGGCCAGTGTTTGCCGAGCCTCTGGTTCAACCGGGTGCCGAAATCTGCGCCACAAACCGGCAAGCGTCATCGGCACGCCGTGGCTCGACGTTGTTCCTAACTTCCACATACTGTCCCCGCTAAAAAACGCCCCTACGAGCTGGTGCCGTTCTAGCGGGAGATAAAGGCTGATGCGGCCAACTTGTGCTCAACTTCTCGTGTGGCCGCCGTAGAAGCTGGTTCAGCCGATCGCCTTTCCGTAGCGCCAGCGCTCGATGGTCACGTCGCTGAACACGCCGCCGTAGTTCAGCGGTTCCTTGGCCCAAAAGTCCTCGCAGGCGGTGCGGTCGGGATATTCCATGATCATGAAACTGCCGATCAACCCGGAGCCGTCGTCGTTCTGAAACGGGCCGCGCGCGACGTAACGGTCCATCACCGAGGCCTGATACTTGTGATGGTCCTCGGCGACGGCAGCCCGGCGCGCGTCTGCCTCGGGTCCGTCGAGCGCGGTGATGGCGAACTGTTGCCAGCCTTCGGTGCGCGGGTAGTCGAGCTGCCGAATTTCCATGCTCGACGACCAGCGAACGACGCTCACCTCACCGAACGCGCCGGCCAGATTATAGGGCTCGTTGGCAATCCAGGCCTCGGCGGCGGCGCGGTCCGGGGCGTCCAGCAACGTCATACTGCCGGTCGCCTCGCCGTCGTCGCTCAACAGCGGTCCGGCGAAACGGATTTGATCGCGGTGGTCGCGCAAATAGGCCAAGTGAGGCTCGGAGGCCGATGCACGCGCTTCGGCACCGCCTTCGGCGCGCAGCCGTCCGACGATGCACCAGCTCGGCGACTTGGTCATATAGTATTCTTTGAGCTCCGCCTCGCTGAGGCCGTAGCGGGGGTCGCCCGGCAGGGCGCCGGAAGGGTTGTTTGGGTCGGACATGTTGCGTCTCTCTTTGTTGGGCGGCCGGTTGGGTTCATCTGGCGCTCGCCAGTGTCACTGCGCCCCTAAGTTTACCCAGGCTAGGCGCGCCCCGATAGGCCAGCTAAGCTAATCGATAACGGCGTGTCTAAGCGCCACCAATGAATTGGGGAGAATGTCATGGCGAGAACGTTCCGCCGCGTCGTCACGGGGCACAATGCCGAAGGGAAGTCATGTATCGTAAGCGATGGGCCGCCGCCGCTCGTATTGGAGCCGCTGCCCCATCTTTTTCTGCACGAAGTTTGGGAAACGACCGCGCCGGCCGACAACACGATGGAGGGCGACCCGGCGATCCGCGAGAACCGGATCGAACCGCACGATCCCGCCGGAACGGTGTTCCGCTATGTCGAGTTTCCACCCGACGAAATGTGGAAAGACGCCGACGTTGGCGAGGCATTCGACCAGATGGGTAGCAGCGGCGCGCATGACGCCGGGGCCGAAACCCCGGGCATGCATGAAACCCAAACCACCGACTACGCGATCGTTTTAGAAGGCGAAATGTGGGCAGTGATGGAGGAAGGTGAAACCAAGCTCCAAGCCGGCGATGTCTTGATCCAGCGCGGCACCAACCATGCCTGGTCGAACCGCTCCGGCGAGCCGGCGGTCATGCTGTTCGCGCTGATTGGGGCGAAGCCGCGGAATTAGCTACTGTACGCACCGGAGAATTGTATGTCCCGAACGCTAATTAAAGGCGGCTGGGTAGTGTCGATGGACCCTGCCATCGGCGACATCAAGGGCGGCGATGTTCTGATCGAGGACGACCGGATTGTCGAAGTGGGGCATGGTCTCGAGGCAGGCGATGCTGAGGTCATCGATGCCGCCAACATGATCGTCAGCCCCGGCATGATCAACATGCATATGCATACCTGGCAGACCGGGCTGCGCGGGGTGATCGCTGACTGGACCATGGTCGAGTACGGCCAGCTGATGCACGCCACGTCGGTGCCCCACTTCACGCCCGACGATATCCGAATTGCGAACCTGGTGGGCGCGCTGGGCCAGATCCATGCCGGCACGACGACCTTGTTCGACTGGCACCATTGCAACGCGACGGTGGACCACACGGATGCGGCGCTCGACGCGTTGGCGGAGGCAGGCATTCGTGCGGTTTACGGTCACGGGCAAACCAAGACCGCGCCGAAGCCGGGCGAGCCGCCGTTTATCGAGATACCCCATCCGCGCGAGCGGGTGGAGCGGCTGCGCAACGGGCGTCTTTCGTCCGACGACAGCTTGATAACGTTGGCGATGTGCATTCAGGGGCCGGGATTCTCCGTCTGGGAGTGCACCGAGCACGATGTGCGGCTGGCACGCGATCTGGGGTTGCGCTGGAGCTGCCATACCGGCGCGCAGGGCACCCCTTTGTTCGCGCCCGATGCGGTGCGCAAACTCGATGAGCTGGGTTTGCTTGGGCCGGATGCCGACTTCGTGCACGCCAACAACTTCACCGACGAGGAACTCGGTCGGATCGTCGATAGCGGCGGGTCGATCACGGTCGCCCCCGAATGCGAGTGTAATTTCGGCCACGGTCATCCCGTGACGGGGCGCGTGTTGGCGCTGGGGGGCACGCCGTCGTTCGGCGTCGATGTCGAGTCGAACATCTCGGGCGATATGTTCTCGGTGCTGCGATACGGCCTGCAGTTCGAACGTGCGCTCGTCGCCGAAGCTCAATCACGGCCGACCAAGACGCTCACGCTCCATACGCGCGACGCGCTGGAATGGGGCACCATCGGCAACGCGAAGGCGCTGGGGATGGATGACCGGCTCGGCTCACTGACCCCCGGCAAGCAGGCCGATATAATTCTGACCCGTACCGATGACATCAACACATGTCCGGTGCACGACCCGGTGCAAACACTGATCTACATGGCGACGCCCTTCAATGTCGACACGGTCTTCATCGCTGGCGAGATCAAGAAAAAGGCCGGCAAGCTGGTCTATTCCGAGAGCGCGTTGCGCGAAAAACTGTCTCAGCTCGAAACCTCGGGCCGCCGTATTTTGGACCAGGCCGGCGTGTTTGAAGCGGCTGCGGAATAGCCGTGCCGGAGCGCTGACGGTTTGTTCAAATCATGACCGCGAACCGCTGGCTTGTCCTGGCCGCGCTATTTCTGGCGCGGAGCACGCTCGGCTATCAGTACCAGTCGGTGGCCTCGGTTTCGCCGCTCTTGGTCGACGATTTGGGCATCAATTTCGCCCAAGTAGGCGCGCTGATCGGTTTCTATAGTCTGCTCGGTATCGTGAGCGCGTTGCCGGCGGGGCTACTCGGCCGGCGCTTCGGCGACACGCGCATCGTCCTGCTCGGTGTGGCCATGATGGCGGGTGGCGGGTTTGTGATGGCGCTCGGCGACACCTACGGTATTGCGTCGCTCGGTCGCTTTGTGTCCGGTGCGGGCGGCGTTTTTATCACCGTCCTCATGACGAAGATCGTCGCCGATTGGTTCTCGGGGCGAGAAATCGTCACCGCGCTGGCCATCCTCATGAACAGTTGGCCGGTGGGGATTGCCGTCGGCCTCGTCTCGCAAGGTGCGATCGCTGAGGCGTGGGGTTGGCAGGCCGTGTTCCTGTCCACCGGCCTCGCCTGCCTGGGCGGCATGGGGTTGGTGATCTTGGCAGCGCGAATCCGGCCGGGCGCGGCCGAAACGCCCCCTGAGAGCAATCGGTCTGGGGCGTGGAGCTGGGCTATATCGCGGCGCGAAGCGGTGTTGGCGTCCCTCGCCGGCGTTATCTGGATTCTCTACAACAGCGGGTTCATCATGATCGTCAGCTTCGCGCCAGCCATGCTGGTGGAGCGCGGTTTCGATATTGCCGAGGCGGGTGTTCTGATCAGCATCGGCACCTGGGTGTATATGTTTGCAATCCCGATCGGGGGCTGGCTGTCGGAACGCTGGCAACGCCCCACCCTAACCATGGTCGGTTGTTTTCTGCTCGCCGCCCTGGTCGTCGCGGCGGTGCCGTTCGTCGAACCGGCCGTCGTTCTATTTGCGCTCGCGGGGATTTTTGTCGGTATCCCGACCGGTAATGTAATGGCGTTGACGGTCGAGACCGTCCGCGCCGAAAACCGCAACATGGGCGTTGGTTTGTACTTCTCTTGTCACTATCTGGGGCTGACAACCATACCGGTGATTGCCGGCTGGTCGCTCGACCTCACTGGCAGTACCGCGGCGCCGATGATCGTGGGCGCGGTGTGCTCGGCGCTGGCGATCGGCGTGCTGGGCTTGTTGCGATTTGTGCAGTCGCGCCCCGTGGCCGGTGCGGCGGCGGCGCGTTGAAGGGGAGCGAGCGGTTTGGATAGCGGATCGCCAGCCATCGGCGTCGTCGTTCCTGCGTTAAATGCTGGCTTGTCGATTGGCGCAACGCTCGACGGAGTATCGGCGCTGCGCGAAAAACTCCCGCTCGACGTTGTCGTTATCGACGGCGGTTCCCATGACGATACGCTTTCGGTTGCGGAACGCCATGGCGCGCGCACAATCACGGCGCCACCGGGCCGCGGCGGGCAGCTCACCGCCGGCGCGGCTGCTGTAACCGGCAAATGGCTGCTTTTTGTTCACGCCGATACCTTGCTCGAAGACGATTGGGTCTCCGCCGTGGCCGATTTTGTGCAAGCGCCGGAGAATGCGGAGCGGGCCGGTTACTTTCGCCTGACCTTCGATGACACGGCGTCGCCGGCGCGGTGGCTCGAGCGGATCGTCGCCTGGCGCGCGCGCCTGTTGGGGCTTCCCTATGGGGACCAGGGCCTGCTGATTGCGCGACAGCTCTACGATGCGCTCGGCGGGTTCCGGCCATTGGAGCTTATGGAGGATGTCGATTTGGTGCGCCGGATCGGCCGGCGCCGGCTGGTCGCATTGAACGCCACCGCGCGAACCTCGGCGGAGCGCTATCGGCGCAGCGGCTACCTATTGCGCTCGATGCGCAACCTATTGTGTTTGGCGTTGTTTTTTTTGGGTGTGCCGCCGCGCACGATCCGGCGCATTTACGGATAGTCCGGTGTTAACCCGGCATGTCGTTTTATTCGCCCGCCGCCCGCAATTGGGGGCGGTCAAACGCCGGCTGGCGGCGGACATCGGCGCCGTCGGCGCGCACGGATTCTACCGCCGTACTCTGCGCGACGTTGCCTGGCGGCTCGGGCGCGACCCGCGCTGGAAAACCTGGCTTGCCGCAACGCCCGATAACGCCGTCCATGAGCGAGCCCTGTGGCCGGTTCCCTCTGGGATTCGACTCATCGGACAAGGCGACGGTGATCTCGGCGCCCGCATGATGCGGCCGCTGCAGATGTTTCCGCCGGGACCGGTGGTGATTGTCGGCAGCGACATTCCCGATATCGAGACCGCTGATATCGAAGCCGCGTTTCGCGCCCTGGGAAGCAACGATCTCGTGTTCGGGCCCGCGGCTGATGGCGGTTACTGGCTGGTTGGCGCGCGGCGGCGTCCGGTGGTGCCCGGCAATCTCTTTGCGGGTGTGCGCTGGTCGAGCGAGCATGCGCTCGCCGACACGCTCGCCAACTTGCCGCGCGATTGCCGCGTGGCGATGCTCGCCGAACGTTCCGATATCGACGACGGTGCGGCGTGGCGGCGCTGGCGTATTCGTGAGCTTGCGGCAAAGATAGCCCGGTAGGGATAACAATGCTGTGACGGTGCGGCAGGGTGGTATGCTGACCGGACCAAGCCGTTACAATCGCCGGCCCGATAAGGGCTGTTACCGCGAAAGGGCACTATGGAATCGATTTACTATGTCATGACGTGGCTTTGCCATCGCCGGTGCACCCATTGCTACGATGACCGGTTCCGGCCCTATGTTCGCGGCGCGTTGGACAAGGTAGTTGACGAGTCCGCCACCAATGCATCGCGGATCATCGCCAATTTGCCGGACCGCATGACCTACCGCGATCTGGAGAAACCCCAGCCGGATGGGAGTTACCCCGAACGGCCGGGCCGCATCATTTTAGCTGGCGGCGAGGTGTTGCTCGATCCGATCCGCGAAGCGGTGCTCTATCCCGCCATCGAACAGATCGTCGATAAATATCGCGACGTTGGCGGGGTGCGTGTGGTTGTGCAGACCACGGGGGACCGCTTGACCGAGAAGATCCTCGACGAGCTGCTCAGCCGCGGTATCTGGCGGGTCGTGGTGTCGGGCATGGACGATTTTCATGTCGGCCATGAAGGCGAAAAGCGCATGCCGGTGATCGAGAAGCTGGAGGCGATGTTTGCAGCGGCGGGCATGAAGCCGTCCGGGCGCCGCGCCGACGACACCGAATGGACTGAGGAGGAGGGCCAGATTTATTCGATTATGGGAGCTGAGCCGGACTCCTGGATCGGCGAGCTGTGGCCGCGCGGGCGGGCCTGGGCCAACGAGCTATCGACCGCCGACATCAACGACAATTTCTGCAGCCGCTGGTCCGGCGGGCACAACTTCCTGAACCATGGCTATTCGGGCTCGGAAGTGTCGATCGAACCGAACGGCAATGTCTATCCGTGCTGTCTCAAAACCAAGGCACCGCTGGGCAGTTTGGCCGAGGAAAAATTGACTGACATCCTCGATAGTTTGGCTGGCCATCCGGTGTTCGAGGCGATCAATGGCGGGCATCCGGAACGCATGGGTTTGACCTATGGCTGGGATATCGCGCGGTTCCTCGCGGAATCGGCGACCGAAACCCCGTCCGGCAAACCGTACCGCAACCTTTGCATTGGCTGCGACCGTTTCCACGAAAAGGTGTTGGGCCCGGTGATCGAGGAACTTCGACAGCAGCGCTTGGCGCGGCAGGTCGCCGCCTAGCCAATCCGTGGAAACCAACGGGCTGATAGAGGGGCTCGCCCATCGCCTGACCACACTGGGCGACTTCGGCGACATCGCCACAGACGATTTGAAGCCGTTGCCGACGACCGGCCTGGCTCACGATCACGTTCGCCTCAACGGCCGCAATCTGCTTGCCCGGGTGCCCAAGCAAAGTCAGTTGGCGCTGGATGCGCAATCGAACCTCGATTATCAGGCATCGTGCTTCATGCGAGCCGGTGGGAGCGGCCACACGCCGCGCCTTCATGCGGTGTTGCCACCGTCGGACGAGTTACCGATGGGGGCGCTTATCGTCGATGAGATTGACGGTTCGGCCCTCCCCCTACCCGACGGCATTGAGGCTATGGCGCAGGCGCTGGCGGCGATTCACCGGCTGCCTATGCCCGCCGATACCATCCGGCGGCCATTGAAAAACCCCGTCGATGCGCTCGCCGATACCTTCACCGAAGTCATGGCACAGTCGGCCTACATCGCCTCGGCGGACCTTGCCTATGAGGCCGAGGCGCAAATTCGCGAGGAGTTAGTCGCCGCGGGTATGCTGTTGGCACGCAGTGACCGGCCGCCGATCACCTTAATTGCGTTCGATGCCCATCCGGGAAATTTCTTATTGACGCCCGACGGGCGGGCGATCCTCGTCGATCTCGAAAAGGCGCGCTACGGGGTACCGGCGTTCGATTTGGCGCACGCGACCCTCTATACGTCGACGACCTGGGACGTTGCGACCTACGCCGAACTGACGCCCGACCAAGTCGCTTGTTTCTATGCCGCATGGCTTGCCGCGATGCCGGTGGGACTGGCGGACTCGATAGCACCTTGGTTGCTCGATCTGCGCCGCATGATGTGGCTGTGGTCGGTAACGTGGTGCGCAAAATGGCGCGTGAAATCCCAAGAAGCGGCGAAGACCGGCGATCGCGCAGACCGGTCGACGGAAGACTGGTCAGCGGAGTTGTCCGACCCGGCGCTGGTGGCCCATGTGGCCGGCCGGGTGGAGCACTATCTCGATCCGGCAATTATCGAACGGGTGCGTCTGGATTGGCGCTCCGACAATGAACTGACCGATTTGCTCGGCCACAAGGCGCGTTAGACACCGGCGGATTGGTGTGAAACGATCATCGCTGTCGTCATTTAGGGCAGTGGGACGTTTCTAAGGAGAGAAAAGATGAAAGTGCTTGGGTTCCTGACGATGCTTGTTGCCACTGTCTTTGGGGTCGGTGGCGCGGCGGCGCAGACCGAAACATGGGACGACGTCGTCAGTAAGGCCAGGGGTCAGACGGTGTTTTGGAACGCCTGGGCAGGTGACGAACGCATCAACGCCTACATCGCCTGGGCGGGCGCGGAAGTCGAGAAGCGCTACGGCGTCACGGTACAACACGTAAAACTGTCAGATACGGCCGAGGCCGTATCGCGGGTGGTGGCGGAAAAGGCAGCGGGGCGAACCTCGGGCGGTTCGGTCGATCTCATTTGGATCAACGGTGAGAACTTCGCTGCGATGAAGCGCAACAATTTGTTGCACGGTCCGTGGACCGAGAGTGCACCGAACTATCGTTTCGTCGATACTGTTGGCAAGAAAACGACAACGGTCGATTTCACTATTCCGGTTGACGGTTTGGAAGCGCCCTGGGGCATGGCGCAGTTCGTGTTTATGTACGATAGCGCGTCGTTGCCGACACCGCCGACATCGATAACAGGGTTGCTCGACTGGGCGGTACGGAACCCCGGGCGCTTCAGCTACCCACAACCGCCCAATTTCCTGGGCACGACATTTCTAAAGCAGGCGCTGATCGGGCTGGTCGATGATCCTGCGATCCTGCAGCGGCCGGTCGACCCTGAACGATTCGAAGCCGTGTCCGCCCCGCTCTGGGCGTATCTCGATACGTTGCATCCGAACCTGTGGCGGTCGGGCAAGGTGTTTCCGCAAAACGGCCCGGCGCAGCATCGCTTGCTCGACGATGGCGAGGTCGATATCGCCCTGTCGTTCCAGCCGTCAGAAGCTTCGAGCTTGATTGCGCGCGGCGCGTTGCCCGACACGGTGCGCACCTTTGTGTTGGACGGCGGCACTGTCGGCAACACGAGTTTCTTGGCCGTACCATTCAATGCGAAGGCCCGCGAAGGCGCGATGGTGCTGGCGGATTTCCTGATGTCGCCCGAAGCCCAGGCGCGTAAGCAGAACCCGGAATTCTGGGGCAGCGGTACAGTCCTTGCGATCGATAAGCTGCCGGAGCCGGAGCAAAATCGCTTTGCCGATCTGAAGCTCGGCGTCGCGACACTGCCCCCCGACAAGCTTGGCAAGACATTATTGGAGCCTCACACATCATGGGTGGCCGCCCTCGAAGAGGAATGGGCGAAACGTTACGCCGCTGGTAGATAAGCCGCCCGCGTCCCGCGCTCGACCATGCTGGGCTCGGCTTACGGAGCGACCGACCTTGCGGTAATCGCCGCCGTTTTCTTGTTTGCCGGTGCCGTCAAAGGCGTCGTCGGGTTGGGCCTGCCTACCGTCGCCATCGGTCTGCTGACGGCGCTCATCGGGCTTTCCGACGGCATCGTGCTGATGGTGGTTCCCTCCATCGTGACCAACATCTGGCAGGCGGTGGCCGGGGCGGCGTTACCGGCGATATTGCGCCGGCTTTGGATTTACCTGCTGATGATATTTGCCGGCGCCTGGGTTGGTGTGAATATTTTTGGGCGCAGCGATGCCGCGGTTTTGACGGCGTTGCTGGGCGTGTTGCTCTGTGCCTTCGCGATATACGGCCTCATATCGCCTGCCTTGCCGGCGCCGGGCCGGCGCGAGCGTTGGCTGTCGCCTTTTCTGGGCGTGATCAACGGAACACTGACCGGACTGACGGGAACGTTTTTCATGCCCGGGGTGCCGTATCTCCAGGCGCTCGGGTTCGCGCGCGATGCCATGGTTCAGGCGATGGGCGTGCTGTTCCTGGTCTCTACCGTGGCGCTGGCGGTCGCGCTGGCCGGTCATGGCCGGTTGGAAACCGAGGTCGGCATTATATCGGCGTTGGCGACATTGCCTGCTTTGCTCGGCATGGTTTTCGGCGCGGGCATTCGGCGTCGGCTGTCGGAGGAGCGGTTCCGCCTGTTCATGTTCGTCGCCCTCCTGTTGCTCGGCGTCTACATCGCCGCGCGCGCGTTGGTGTTTTGATCCGATGGAGCGTTTCGGAACATGAGCGTTGCGCAAATCGCAGCCGAAGAGACGCCGCCACGCCGCCGGCGGACCTCGGCGTTACGGGCGATTCCGCTGATCACATTGCTGCTATTCCTGGGGCCGGTCGCGGCGGGGTTAATCGGGACGCTGTTACCCGCGTTCGGGTATCTCCCGGCGCTTGGCGGTGACACGCTCTCCTGGGCGCCTTGGCGAGCGCTGTTCGACGCCCCAGGTCTCGCCGATTCGGTGCGTCTATCGTTCACCACGGGTCTGGCGACGACCGCGATCTCGCTTGCCGTGGTGATCCTGTTCTGCGCCGGTTGGCATGGCACAAGCGGGTTTAGTCGCGTGCAGCGCTTGCTGTCTCCGTTGCTGTCGGTACCCCATGTCACCGTCGCTTTCGGACTGGCCTTTGTGCTCGCGCCAAGCGGATGGATTTTGCGCCTGGTGTCGCCGTGGGCCACCGATCTGACGCGCCCCCCCGATGTGATTATCGCCCAAGATCCGGCGGGACTGACTTTGATCGCAGGCTTGGTAATCAAGGAAATTCCATTTCTGTTTCTCATGACCTTGGCGGCAATCGGCCAAGTGGATGCCGCCCGCACGCGCACTATGGCGCGGACGCTCGGCTATGGGCCCGTCGCGGCCTGGCTCAAGGCAGTGTTTCCGCAGGTCTATCCGCAGATCCGGCTACCGGTGTTTGCCGTTCTGGCATACGCCGTGTCGGTCGTGGACGTCGCGATTGTGCTGGCGCCGACAACCCCGCCGCCGCTGGCGGTGCAGCTGGTGCGCTGGTTCAACGATCCCGAGTTGGCGATGCGTTTCGTTGCCTCGGCGGGCGCCATCCTGCAACTCGCCATCGTCGCGGGGGCCATGGTGGCATGGTGGCTGGGTGAGCGGGCCGCGATTTGTCTCGGCCGAATGTGGATTCGCACCGGCTGGCGGTGGCGGCGCGATGCTTGGCTACGCCGCGCCGCCGCTATTGCCCTGATCGGCGGTTTCGCCACGGCGTTCTTCAGCTTACTCAGCATGGCCTTATGGTCGGTAGCGGGGCGCTGGCGATTTCCGCAAGCCCTGCCCGAGGGATTGAGCCTCGCCACCTGGATGGGCAACGCAGATCGTCTAACTGCTGCTGGTTGGAATACTCTAAGCGTCGGACTCGCCGCCGCCGCAGTTGCCTTGGTCTTCGCCATCGGGTGTTTGGAGAACGAGGCCCGCTTCGGCCGGAGGGCCACCAACCGCGCGCTTCTACTGCTCTACCTGCCGTTGCTCGTGCCCCAGGTCGCGTTTTTGTTCGGCGCCCAAGTCTTGCTCATCGTGCTCGATATCGACGGACGGTGGCTGGCTGTTGCCTGGAGCCATCTCGTGTTCGTTCTGCCCTACGTGTTTCTGTCGCTGGCCGATCCCTACCGCGCGTGGGATGATCGCTATGCGCGTACGGCGCTGTGTCTGGGCTCGCGGCCCTGGCGGGTGTTGCGCTGCGTCAAGCTACCGATGCTGCTGCGCCCGATCCTGGTCGCCGTCGCCGTCGGGTTTGCGGTCAGCGTGGGCCTTTACTTGCCGACCCTGTTCGCCGGTGCAGGCCGCTTCGACACCTTAACGACCGAAGCCGTGAGCTTGGCTGCGAGTGGCAACCGGCGGGTGATCGGCGCCTACGCGCTCATGCAAATGCTATTGCCGTTCCTTGCTTTCGCCCTGGCGGCGGCGGTGCCGGCCTGGATGTTCCGCCACCGACGCGGGCTGCGGGTAACACACTAACTTGCCGCCGCTTGACAGGCGCTGCGGGCCGCTGGCCAACTGCGCGCAACGACAACACCGAAACTCCCGGGAGAGACCCTAAATGAAACTGTACGGTTACTGGCGCTCGCTCGCCGCTTTTCGCGTGCGCATCGCTCTCAACCTCAAAGGTATTCCCTTCGATGTCGAATCGATGGACCTGGTGAAGGGCGATCAATTCAGCGACGCCTACCGCAAGATCAATCCGCAAATGGTGGTGCCGGCGCTGGTCGACGGCGACACCGTGCTCACCCAATCCATGGCGATCCTCGAATATCTCGACGAAACCCATCCCGAACCGCCGCTCCTGCCAACCGATCCCGCCGAGCGGGCGCGGGTGCGCTCGATCTGTCTGATCTCGGCA
Organism: Alphaproteobacteria bacterium; assembly: GCA_965267185.1. Lineage (GTDB taxonomy): Bacteria > Pseudomonadota > Alphaproteobacteria > UBA6615 > UBA6615. The sequence continues at coordinate 3,352,078 of OZ253937.1, forward strand.
GCCGATACTCATCCGTTGGTGGTGCCGCGCATCCGCAAATACATCACCCAGGATCTGGGCCATAGCGAGGAAGAGCTAACGGCGTGGATCCACAATTGGATGACAAAGGGCCTGGCCGCTATCGAAGAACAACTCGCTGACAATCCGGCCACCGGCACTTACTGCCATGGTGACAGCGTTACCATGGCCGACTTGTGTGTGGTGCCCCAGGTCGGCGCGTCGCGCCTGTTCGGAATCGATATCGACGCATACCCGACCAACAAGCGCATCTTCGAAGCGTGCATGCAGGTCCCGGCGTTTTTCGATGCCCGCCCCCAGGCGCAGCCAGACTTTCCGGAAGACATGAAATGAGCGATCTGACGGTTCCGTCGCGCAAACTCACCCATGACGGCATTCGCAAACTGATGGATGCCGCCATCGCCAAAGCCACCGAGATGGATGTGCCTGTGGGTATCGCCATTGCGGGCGACGGCGCGCGCATCGTCGGCTATATCCTGATGGATGGCGCCCGCCCGCTGGCTCAGGAATCGGCGTCCGCCAAGGCAATGACGGCGGCGAGCCACCGCATGCCGACCCATAAAATTCCTTATGACGTAGGCATGGGCCTTTCGGTAACCACCCAGGGCAAGGTCATCCCCCTACGCGGCGGATTGCCGATTGTCTTCGATGGCCATTGCGTCGGCGGCATCGGTTGCGGGTCGGGCACGGGCGAGGAGGACGAAATTATCGGCCGCGCGGCGCTCGCTGCTGTCGGTGCCGACGCTCCCGAGGAATAAGACCCAACAGCGCGCGCACAGGCTAGCGTAAGTCGAACAGAACGAATTCGGCATCATCGTCGCCCGTTGCCGTGATCTCAACGGAGGTTTCTTCGGTGACAGCGGCGCCATCGCCGGCTCGGAGCGCTGCTCCGTTGACCGTTACAGCACCCCGCGCCACTTGGACCCACGCCCGCCGGCCGGCAGCCAGTTCATGACGAACGGTTTCACCGCTGGCCAATATCGATGCGTAGAGCGCGGCGTCCTGATGGATACGTAGCGAACCGTCTCGGCCATCGGGTGAAACGATGAGCCGCAGTTGGTTGCGTTTATCGGAATCGGAGAATAGTTGCTGCTCGTATCCCGGCTCGATGCCAGCGTGCTCCGGGATAACCCAGATCTGGAAGAAATGCGCGGGCGCCTCGTCCGAGGCGTTGTACTCGCTGTGCATGACCCCGGTACCGGCGCTCATGCGTTGCACTTCGCCTTCGCCGATGACCATGTGGTTGCCAAGCGTGTCGCGGTGCTTGAGCGCACCTTCAAGGACATAGGAGATGATCTCCATATCCTGATGGCCGTGGGTATCGAAGCCACGCGATGGTGCGATTGTATCCTCGTTGATGACCCGCAAATCGCCGAAACCCATTTGATCGGGATCATAATATTCGGCGAACGAGAAGCTGTGGCGGCTCTTGAGCCAATCCAACTCGGCCAAGCCGCGATCTGCGCTGTGTCGTACGGTGATCATGATATTACCTCCTACCTAACTATGCTGTGGCGTTAAAACTCGCGGCCGATGCGGGCGTCGAGCGAATAGTGCCCGCCGCCGCGCAGAACGAACCCCAGTGCGATAAGCCCCCACAACAGCGGATACTCATAGCCGCCGTTGGTCCAGAAAAACCCGTTGCTCAAGTGAACGTGAAAGGTCGCGACGGCCATCAGAACAACGATCGCTAAGGCCGCTGGCCGCGTCAAAAGACCGAGCGCCAGGAATAGACCACCGACAAATTCGGTGAGACCGAGCAGGACCGCTGCCGGAAGCGCTGGTTCGATACCGATCTGAGCGAGAAAATTAGCGGTGCCGGAGAGGCCACCGCCGCCGAACACGCCGAATAGCTTCTGCGCGCCATGGGGCATGAGAAACAGGCCGGCGGCTCCGCGGATCAAGGGTTCGCCATAGGCGTTCAGACGTTCGTGGACGGCGCCGAGGGCAGGAATCATCGGTTGGGCGGTGTCGTTCATTACAGAATCTCCAGCAAATAAATGTTCATTCCGGGCCCTCTCTTGGGCGCGGCAAATATGTAAGTGGGGTTTTTCGGTTTATAATTCGCGCATAATGAATAATATTATCCACGAATTGTGGATAATAAGGTTTCACATGGATCGATTGGGAGAAATGGAAGTTTTCGCCGCGGTGGCGGAGCAAGGCAGCTTTACCGCTGCTGCTCGTCACCTCGGGGTCTCCACTTCGGCGGTCAGCAAATACGTAATCGCGCTGGAAGATCGGCTCGGGGTGCGTCTGCTCAATCGGACGACGCGGCGGCTTAGTCTCACTGAAGCCGGGCAGGATTTTCGCGAATGGTGCGAGCGCATCGCCGCCGATGTTGCGGAAGCGGAACAATCGGTCGCGAGCCTGCAAGCAGAGCCGCGCGGCGTTTTGCGGGTGAATGCGCCGATGTCGTTCGGACAGCTGCATCTGGGGCCGGTGCTGTCCGACTTTCTCGATCGCTATCCCGGTGTGCATGTGGACATGACGATGACAGACCGGCGCATTGATATCGTCGAAGAAGGCTACGATATCGCTATCCGCATCGGGCCGCTGCCGGACTCTAGCCTGGTTGCCCGTACCCTGGCCTCGTCGCGCCGGGTTGTTTGTGCTGCGCCGGCCTACCTGGAGCGCCATGGCGTGCCGCGTACGCCGCAAGAGTTACGGGACCATAATTGTCTCGGCCATGTGTCGCAGCGAGGTGCAGAGGAATGGCCTTTCGTGGGAGACTGCGGCGAGGTGTTGGTGCGCACCTCCGGCACGCTCACCGTTAACAATGGCGATATGCTGCGGCTCGCCGCGCTGGCGGGAACGGGTTTGGCGCTTCTGCCGACGTTTATTGTCGGCCCCGACCTTGCGGACGGACGGTTGCGTGCGGTGTTGTGCGATTTCGAGCCGGCGCCACACCCCATCAGCGCGGTCTATGCTGCCGGTCGCCCCGTCGCAGCGAAGGTGCGCGCTTTTATCGACCACCTGGTGTCATGCTTCGGTATTACGCCCTATTGGGATGAAGGCATCGACGCCGCCAATTTGCCAACGCCCTAGAGCGGTTCCATCTGACCAGGAACCGCTCTAATCGAGGGTCAGCGCCCGGAAAGCCTCGGCTTCCCGGCGCGCGCCGTCGAGCACAAACTTGGTATCCATGCCGCCGAAGTAGCAGGGGGCCACGCCCATTTTGATATAGCGCGCCACGATATCGAGGTCGCCGACGCCGGCCATCAGAATAGGCGTATTGTGCTTTTGCCCTGCGGCGATGACGGTTGCATATGCCTCCATCGTCTGCGGATGATCGTGCTGACCCGCGACCCCCAGATCGATGGTCAAGTCGTTGGTGCCGATCAGCAGCGCATCGATGCCGGAGACCGAGGCGATGGCGTCGGCATTCTCGACGCCGCGCCGGGACTCGATCATCGCGATCAGCATGGTTTCGCTGTTTGCGGCCGAGACCATGTCGGCCAAGGGCATGGGAACGTAGCCCGTATGGGTGGTCAGGCCGGAGATCGAGCGCCGGCCCAGCGGCGGGAACCGGACGTTGCGTGCCAGCTCGACCGCCTGGTCACCGGTTTCGACGTCGGGCACGATGATGCCCAGCGCGCCGCAATCGAGCGCTCGCGCAATTTCGTGCTGGTTGTGGCCGCGGACACGCACCATCGGTGTAATCCCCATCTCGAGCGCTGCGCTGAGGATCTGGGCGGTCGAATCACCGTCGATCGGGGAGTGCTGAGTGTCGACGTAAAACGCGTCGTGGCCGGTGGCTTTAGTAATTTTGACCGCATCGACCGTCCGTGCCAGACGAAAGCTGATCACCGAGCACCGCTTACCGTCGAGCACCAGATGTTTGAAGTGATTGCGGGCGTAGGGCGACGTGTCGTTCATGGTGGCGTTTCCTTTGGCTGGATACTGCTCTGTGCACGTAGGGTTGTTATACTGAACCATAAAAGCGGCTCGGGGGAGAACGAAACCATGCCAGATACTGCACCGGAGGGCACAATAGAGCAGCGGTCGGGGCCGCTGGTCGGTCTCAAGGTTGTCGAACTCGCCGGAATCGGGCCGGCGCCGTTTGCTGCGATGCTATTGGCTGACTTGGGCGCCGACATCATTCGCGTCGACCGACAGGCCGACCCCGGCTTGGGTGTGCCGCGCGGTGCGGAATACGATCTGATGAGCCGCAGCCGCCGCTCCATCGCCGTCGACCTCAAGAATCCACAAGGCGTCGAGGCTGTCCTTAAACTCGTAGAACAGGCCGACGTGCTGATCGATCCGTTCCGGCCCGGCGTGACCGAGAAATTGGGCCTTGGCCCCGACGAAGTAATCGCGCGCAATCCGCGGCTGATATACGCCCGCATGACCGGTTTCGGTAATCACGGGCCGCTGGCGAAAGCTGCTGGGCATGACATCAACTACATCGCGTTGTCGGGTGCGCTGCACGCCATCGGTCCGAAGGAAGGGCCGGTTCCGCCGCTCAACATGATCGGTGATTTCGGCGGCGGCGGCATGTTTCTCGCGTTTGGCGTCATGGCTGCCGTTTATGAAGCGCAACGCAGCGGCGCGGGCCAAGTTGTTGATATCGGGATGGTCGATGGCGCGATCTCGCTGATGACCCCGATTTATGGCTTGAATGCGTCGGGCTACTGGCACGATGCGCGCGGTGAAAATATCCTCGACGGTGCCGCGCCGTTCTACGGTGCCTTCGAGACCGCCGACGGTAAGTTTGTGTCGATCGGCTCCATCGAGAAAAAGTTCTACGCCATTCTACTTGAGAAACTGGGGCTCGATCCCGATGCCCTGCCGGCGCAGATGGATCGCGATAGCTGGCCGGAGCTCAAAGCGACGATCGCCGAGACGATCAAAACCAAGTCGCGCGACGAGTGGGTGGAGATCATGGAGGGAACGGACGTTTGCTTCGCTCCGGTGTTGTCGCTGACGGAAGCGCCGCACCACGCGCACAATCGGGCGCGCGAGAACTTCGTCGAGGTCGCGGGCATCACGCAACCCGCCCCCGCGCCGCGGTTCAGCCGCACACCGGGCCGTGTGCACTCGCCACCGCCGGTACCCGGCGCGCACACCGAGACCGCGCTGGCCGAGTGGGGGTTTACGTCTGAGGAAATCGGCGCGCTTAAAGACGCCGCCGCGATCGGCCGCCGCGACGGCTAACGGGTAGGGAATAAAACGCCGATGGCAACCGTGATCCCCTATAACCGGGAGTTGGAGTTCGAGTATGGCGCGTCGCAGCAATTATCTCCGCTGGTGCGCCGGGTCATTGCGCGAAACCCCAGCGCTTTTACGTTCCACGGTACCGGTACTTACATTATTGGCTCCGGTTCCGGCTCGGTGGCAATTGTCGATCCGGGCCCCGATTTGCCTGAGCACATCGACGCGGTTCTCGCGGCGGTGCGTGGCGAGACCGTGAGCCATATTCTGGTCACTCACACCCATCTCGACCATTCGCCGGCAACCGTTGCGGTCAAGGCGGCAACCGGTGCACCGTCCTACGCGTTCGGCCCCCACGGCCGCGGCGGTGACGGCGAGCAGGTCGAGGAGGGCGCCGATTTCGATTTCGAGCCCGATCAACGGCTCGCCGACGGCGACACGGTCGAGGGCGATGGCTGGACCGTGGAGGGAGTTCACACGCCGGGCCATACGTCGAACCATATGTGTTTCGCGCTAAAGGAAGAAAACGCGCTGTTTCCCGGCGACCATGTGATGGGGTGGTCGACCACCATCGTGTCGCCGCCCGATGGCGACATGAATGCTTACATGAGGTCGTTGGAAAAGCTGACGGCGCGTTCGGAGGCTCTCTACTATCCAACTCACGGCGCGCCGATCGCCGATCCCGCGCCCTACGTGGCGGCGCTACTTGCCCACCGTCACGAGCGCGAAGAGCAGATTGTCGCTTGCCTTGCCGAGGGTATTGGCGCGATTCCGGATATGGTGGCGCGGATGTATGCCGACGTCGATCCGGGTCTCCACCGTGCCGCTGGCCGCTCGGTGTTGTCGCACTTGATCCATATGGTCGAGACGGGGCGCGCTGCGAGTAACGGCAAGCCCGGCCCGGACAGCGTGTTTCGGCCGGCGAAGTAGCGGCTACTCCAGCGAAACGTGATAGCGTCCGCGAATAAAGCGCGACACCGGGATCGGGCGGCTGGGATCATGCGATGCGGGGTCGGCGAGGGCGCGGCGGAATTCCGCGAGCGCGATACGCGTAATGCCAGCCATGTCCAGATCGCGAATTTCGTCGAGCGAGAACCAGGCCAGGTTCTGCAATTCGCCGTCGCCCGCCAGCTTCCCTTGGGCTTCTGACGCGTCGGCGAAAAAGAACCGGGCGTCGAACCGGCGCACCCGGTTTGGCGGTGTAATGGCGCGGAAGAAATAGTCCAGCGCGCCGAGCTTCGGGCCGATCTTGCTGTGCCATGCGTCGCCGTTGCCCGTTCCCGCGGCGATCAGCAAACCGGTTTCTTCGAAGGTTTCGCGGATGGCGGCAATCGCCAAACCCCGCGCGCGTGCCGGGGTGGCGGCGCGCTCGAGGCGGGCGGCGACGTCGGCGCGCAGCGGTGTCTCGGGAGACACCCGGCTATCTGTCGGATTCACGCGGCCACCGGGAAAGACATAGGCGTTGGGCATGAAGATGTGACCGTGATGGCGCTGGCCCAAGAGCACGCGCAAATCGTCGCCGCCGCCGCTGTACAGCAACAGCGTCGCAGCGTCCCTGGGACGTAGCGTTTTTCCGGCCAACTCGAACTCCTAAAACTACTTGAGGGGGGAAAACGCGGTGGGTACCAGAAGGCGGCTTTCCTGGCGCTCGATACGGGGCCCGTTCGCCGCCTGATAGACCGGCCAATCAGGGTTGTTTTGAGTCGCCGTGAGCAGTTCCTCCCGCTGGGCGTGGCTGTCCCAATACCACAAATGAACCACTTGATTGACGGTTCCGGTGATCGACGTGAAATAACCGATGAGCTGCCAGCCCGCGCTTTTTGTGATCGGATAGGCCATCTTCTTAGTGATTTCGATGAACTGCGGCACCTGGGGATAGCTGATCGTGTACGTGCGCTCGTCGACAAACGCCAATTCGCTGCCGTTGCCCATAAACGCGAACGGTTCCACGACATCGGTGGCGGCCAGCAGGCGATTGAATTGTTTGACGATCACCCCGGTGCTGTTGGTCTTGCGGTATTCGGTCCACTCCGGGTCTTGGTACAAGGCGCGCCGGCACTCCTGACGGTGGGCCGCGCTCTCCCACTTCCAATAATGAACGACCTGATTGAGCGGGCCGGTCTCCACAGTAAAATACCCGGCCAGATCGAAGCCGTGTTTGCGCTGCAGCGGTAGGCCGTTGCTACCATAATTTTCTAAGAAATCCGGCATCTTGCCGGCGGCGACGGTGTAGGTCCGTGCGTCGACGATCATTATTGTCCCCCCGATTTCGTGCGTAACCGCGTCGTTGGCGTCTTATCGATCGTGTATCGTAGAGAGGCCGGTAGTCGGTGAAAAGCAGGGGTGACCTATCGTGGCAAAAATTCTCGATGTCATCGAAACGGGTGCGATCTTGGGCGAGAGTCCGGTTTGGTCGATGCGCGATGCCGCTCTGTACTGGGTCGACATCAAGGCGCCGGCGATCCGCCGTTTCGACCCTGTGAGCGGATCCAACGATATGTGGCCGGTGGCGCAGGAAATCGGCAGCATCGTTCTGCGCCAAGAGGGCGGTCTCGCGGCGGCGTTACGCGACGGGTTCGCCAATATCGGCGCCAATATGACGACCCTTGAATGGATCACCGACCCGGAACTGGATAAGCCGCTGAACCGGTTCAACGACGGAAAGTGCGACCGCCAGGGAAGGTTTTGGTCGGGCACCATGCACGATCCGCACGGACCGCCGGAAAGCTATTTCGAGCGCGAACCGGTGGGCGTGCTCTACCGGCTCGATGGGGATCATAGCTGCCACGCGATGGCTGACGGCATTCTGGTGTCCAACGGCTTGGCTTGGTCGCCAGATGGCACCGTGATGTATTTCACCGACTCACCTCGCCGCACGATCTGGGCCTACGATTACGACACGGCGACTGGCGATCTCGGCGATCGGCGAATCTTCGCCGAGATACCCAAGGAGCCCGGCCGTGGGACCGGCGATGGCGCCACCGTCGATGCGGAAGGGTGCTATTGGAGCGCGGAGTTTCGCGGTAGCCGGCTGGTCCGCTACCGACCCGACGGAGCGGTCGAACAGACGATCGATTTGCCGGTGAGCCGCCCCACTTCGTGCGCCTTCGGCGGCGATGGATTGGCGACGCTTTTCGTGACCTCGGCCAAAATCATGCTCAACGCCGCTGAATTAGCGGCAGAGCCCCACGCCGGCGCCCTTTTAGCCCTCGATGTAGGCGTCTGTGGGTTGCCGGAGGCTGAATTCCCGGGCTGACCAGCGATTGCCATAATTCGCCGGGCAATTGCCTCGATTGCTCCGCAAAGCCGCCTGTTTTCAAGTCCAACCTTCTCGGGAAACCGGGAAGGTAGGTCATGCAACCCTTGCAATTCTTCGCTACGACCATTGGCGCGCTGCCAACCGCCGCATTCCTCTTAACCGTATTGCTAACCGACGGCGCGCCGCTCAAACCGATCGCTCCTGGGGAGGGGAGCGGACCGGCCGCCGCAATACGAGCGCAGCCGCAAGCACAACAAGAACGGCAAAGCCGTGTTGCCGCGGTCGGTCATAATGACTTAGCCCACATTGTTCCGGGGACCTTGGAGGGTGAAAGCGCTATCCCGCTGCCGCGCGGCGCCGGAACGGCTGGTTTGGTTAATGCCAACCGCGACACGGAGGTTTTCATGACCCTGTTCGGAATACCCAGCCCCTATGTACCCCCGGCACCCTAGCGCTAACCCCTTGAAATTTACGCATTAGGGCCCATTTATAGGCTCAAGCAGGGCCTTTCCAGGTCTGTGTACAGGGTGCCAATTTTGGGCCCGGAGCGTTCCGTTTACGCCCCTTAATAGCGTAGGCGGCCCGTACTCGCTCGTAACTAAGAGGAGTAACGGCATGTCCCGTGTTTCCCTTCTCAACAGTCCCTTGTTGCTGGGGTTCGATCAATTCGAACGCACCCTTGAGCGCATTTCGAAGGCGCCGGCCGAAGGCTATCCGCCCTACAATATTGAGCGTACCGGCGAAGACCGCTTGCGAATTACCCTCGCGGTGGCTGGTTTCACGCTCGACGACCTCGAGATTCTGCTTGAAGACAATCAGCTCACCATAGGCGGACGCCAAACCGATGACGATCAACGCGTTTATCTCCACCGGGGCATAGCGACCCGGCAGTTCAAACGCAGCTTCGTCATCGCTGAAGGTGTCGAGGTGACGTCCGCTACGCTCGATAACGGTCTTCTGCATATCGACCTGCAGCAGCCAAAACCGCAACGCAACGCGCGGACGATCAAGATTTCATCGGCGAACGGTGCTTCGGAAGGGGCAACGATCGACGTTCCGGCGAAGCAAGTCTAGGCCGGGTCTACGAGAGGTCATGAACATGGATCATAACCAAAGCAATGTTTGGCAAGAGCTGCCGCCCGAGCAATTTGCGGCGTTGTGGCTGGGAGATCTAGCCTACGTCAAACCGAAGCGAGTCAAAGGGCGCCAAGTGTATGCCATCCACACGGCGGACGGCAGCGAGATCGCCGTTGTCGAGGGCCGTGAGCTCGCCTTCGCGACGATAACCCAGAACGATCTGGAGCCGCTCAGCGTCCATTAGGAGAGTGTTTTAGCTGGCAACCCGGAGATGGGAGTTTCCCTCCGGGGATTGTGCCAGTAGGGCGTAGAGGGCGTCGCGGCTATTCGCGCCGCGAAGTTTTTCGCAAAAAGATGGGCCCCGCAACAGGCGCGAGATTCGCGCCAGAGCTTTGAGATGGTCGGCGCCTGCACCCTCGGGAGCGAGCAGCAGGAATATCAAGTCCACCGGCCGGTCGTCGATACTGTCGAAGTCGATCGGTTTTTCAATTCTGGCGAAGAATCCATAGATACGGTCCAACCCGGACAACCGGCCGTGCGGAATAGCCAGGCCGTCGCCCACGCCGGTTGTGCCGAGGCGCTCGCGCTCCAGCAATACATCAAAAATGGCGCGCTCCTCCTGCCCCGTGATCTGGGCGGCATGCTTCGACAATTCCTGCAACGCCTGCTTCTTGCTGGTCACGCGCAGATCCGCGACCACATTTTCAACCATCAGAAGATCGGAAACTTCCATTAAAGCTCTCTCTCCACAAATCCTGCGCCGACCGTTCGGCCGGCACGGTCGGTTTATTTGTTGCCGGGATCGATCCAGCCGACGTTACCGTCGGACCGCCGATAGACGACATTCAATCCGCCGTTGCCGGCGTTGCGAAATACCATTGCCGGAACATCGGCAAGGTCCATGCGCATCACCGCTTCTGAGACGGTTAGATTTTCGATAACTGTTTGATCTTCGGCGACGATGACCGGGTGATCGCCCCCTTCGTCCGGCTCTTCGATGTCTTCGGAGACGGGTTCGTATGGGGCCAACACATATTGTTGCGCGCGGATAGTTTCAGCGGATTCGCGCGCGGCATGATGATCGCGCAGCCGCCGCTTATGGCGCCGCAGCCGCTTGCCGAGGTGAGCCGAGGCGACATCGAAAGCTGCATAGGCGTCGTCCGCCGACTCGTGCGCGCGCACGTAAATATCGCGGCCAATATGAATGGCCACGTCGGCGCGTATCGTGAATCGCTCGCGCGACAGCACGACCGACGCGTCGATCGCTTGTCCAAAATACTTCTCAACTGTCGCCTGCAACGACTCCGTGACGTGGGTGCGTAACGCATCACCGACGTCGAGTTGATGACCGGATATCTTTATCTGCATCGAGACCTGACACTGAGGTTAGAGCCGAGAAGTTGTCTCAACCGTAACCGCGTTACTGTAAAAATGGCGCTGCCCTTCATGGCATATACATTGGAAACTGGCCCTCGCTTTGGGTCGGCCGGTCCCCATGATCAGAGCATCAAATTATTGCAAAGCGCCGGTATGTCGGCGGCCGGAACATAGTGACGGCTCAGGAGGCTGTCAATAGCGCTGCCGGACACATTCGCTTGTACCGCTTGAAGCTTGAATTCAATATAAGTCTTTGAAATTTAACTACAATTCAGCCTGTGCACGCTTCATCCGCCGCCGTTCCACAGAGGAGGGAATATGCAGCGCGTCGCGGTATTTAGCTACCGTTCGACGGGCAATTTCAACCCCGTCAGAGCGCAGAATCTCAACGATTCGGTCGTCAGACAGGACATTCTTTGCCGTCTCGGCTTCGATCAATTCTTTTATTTGATGGCGTACCGATTCGGCGGAGTGGGCTTGGCCGTTTTCCGTAGCATTGATCGCGGTTGTGAAGAAATATTTGAGCTCGAACAGGCCCCGTGGTGTCGTGATGTATTTGTTCGCGGTGACCCGGCTCACCGTGCTTTCGTGCATCTCGACGGCTTGCGCAACGTCGTTCAAAACCAGCGGCACCAGATGCGCGACGCCCTTTTGAAAAAAAGCATCCTGCTGGCGCACAATTTCGGTGGCTACTTTCAAGATTGTATTGGCGCGTTGGTCGAGCGCCTTAACCAGCCATTGGGCTGACTGCAGGTTTTCCTGCAGGTAGCGTTTGTCGTCGCTCGACAATTTGCTGGCCGATATTTCCGCATAGTAATGCCGGTTGACCAAGACCCGCGGGAGCGTGTCGCTGTTGAGTTCGATGATCCAACCGCCCTTGGGATTGGCGCGCATGAAGACATCGGGCGACACCCATTGGGTTACTTCGTGGTCGAAAGCCGCACCCGGTTTGGGGTCCAGCGTTTTGAGCTCAGCGATTATTTCGGCGAGGTCTTCCCGGTCGACGCCGCAGGCTGCCTGAAGGGCTGCGGTGTCGTGTTTTGCCATCAAATCCAGGTTTTCAAGGAAGGCTTGCATGATCGGGTCGAGGCGGTCGCGCTCAGCTAACTGAAGAGCGAAGCAATCGGCGAGATCACGGGCGAAAACGCCGATAGGGTCGAAGCGCCGCAATTTTTCCAGGACCGCTTCGATCTCCGTAGCGGAGCAGCCAAGCTGATCCGCGATCGCTTCCATCGTTGCTGTGAGATAGCCGTCGTCGTTTAAGGACTCGATCAAGGCACGGCCGATCAAACGTTCCCGGTAATCGGTGATATCGACGTTCAGTTGGGCGGTGAGATGCTCGCGCAGGCTTGGCGTTTGATCGGCGGCGAGATCGCCCGGTTCCGCCAAGTCGAAGCTGTAGGCACCGGAACCTGAGTTGCTGAAGGCGCTTTCGCTGGCTGGGCTGAGCGTATCAGCGCTGGCGGCCTCCGGCTGGTAGTCGTCGGCCCAAACATTCTCATAGTCCGTATCGAGCGGAGGGTCGCTCTCCGACGCGGCCTCTCGCTGGGTCAATTCGCTCACATCGGGGGGGTCGGGGCTGTCGGCTAGATCGTCCGGGCTAGTCTCCTGCGGGGAGGCGTCGCCATCCGTCGAATCGCCTTCGGCCAATGCGTCTTCGCGCTCGAGCAGGGGGTTTTGCTCGAGTTCGCCTTCAACGAAGGTGGAGAGCTCCAAATTGGATAGTTGCAAAAGCTTAATCGCCTGCTGCAACTGCGGCGTCATAACGGGTGCTTGCGTCTGCCGCAGTTTGAGGCGCTGGGTAAGTGCCATGATGGTATGGTCTACAAGGTGAACCTTTCGCCCAGGTAAACACGCCGAACGTCGCTGTGAGCAACGATTTCAGCGGGTTCGCCACCCATTAGAACGGCACCATCATGCAATATATATGCCCGATCGACAATATCGAGCGTTTCGCGCACATTATGGTCTGTAATTAATACACCGATACCGCGATCCTTTAGGTGACTCACCAAGTCACGGATGTCGGAAACGGCGATCGGATCGATACCCGCCAGGGGCTCGTCGAGCAGCATAAAATGGGGCCGGCAGGCCAGCGCACGCGCAATCTCGACACGCCGCCGTTCGCCTCCAGAGAGCGCCAGCGACGGGGTGCGGCGCAGATGGCTGATCGAGAACTCGGCCATCAAGTCTTCGAGCAGCACTTCGCGGCGTTCTACCTCGGGTTCGATGACTTCGATGACAGCCCGGATGTTTTGTTCGACCGTCAGCCCGCGGAATATCGACGCTTCCTGGGGCAGGTAACCAATACCCAGCCGAGCGCGGCGATACATGGGCAAATCGGTTATGTCGTGACCGTCCAGCGAGATCGTTCCGGTGTCGGGCGAAAGCAAGCCGGTGATCATATAAAAGCATGTCGTCTTGCCGGCGCCGTTCGGCCCGAGAAGTCCCACGGCCTCGCCGCGTTGTACCCGGATGCTCACATCTCGAACGACCGGACGTTTGCGAAAGCGCTTACCGATATTGGCCGCGTCCAGACCCTCGTTCTCCGCTACCAACCGGGGTGTGGTGGGGTCGTCTGGCTGTGACTGGTCGGAGGGATTGGTCATTGACCGGTCTTTTCCTCGCCTCGGGCCTCGCTCGGCGTTGTCGGTATAAAAATAGCCCGCACACGCTCGCCCGGTTGGCGCGAGCCGGGTGCTTTCGTCAGAAGGCGGCTTTTGCCGGTGTTCAAGTCGACTTCCGCCTGGTCGCCGTTTAGCTGTGTCTTGCCGCGGGTGATCCGAACGTCGCCGGTGACCGTCGCTAACCCGGTATCCAAGTTATAGTCACCCCGCTTGGCGGTCACGATATCGGTTTCGGTCGACAGATGGACGTTGCCGATTGCTTCGATACGCTCCATGTCTGATGAGCGCGCGTTGCCCTCGTCGGAATTGAAGTGAGCCACCAATATATCGGCGCGAACCCGGCGGTCTTCGCGTACAGCCGATGCGTTTCCGCGGGCAACAGCGAGCTGCTTGTCTTCATGGTACTCCAAGCTGTCGCGCGCCGTTATCGTATCCTGGGGCGTGACCAGGCGGACTTGTTCGCCGGTCATGACGAGAACCCCTTTGATGACGTCGTAGACGGCGTTGTCGGAACTCGCGACCTCGTTTTCCGACAGGATGCGAACATTGCCGTTGGCGTCGATTCGGAAGATCTCATCGGAGCCGGTGTCGGTCGATCGATAGTAGGCGATAAGTTCATCGGCCTCGACCGTAACGCCGCCTTGGATGGCCCGGGCGTCGCCGCGAGCGATGTATAGCTGGTTGGTCCGTTGCCATTCGATCCCATCGTTGGCTTCGATTTGAATGGGGTCCGAGTTATCGCGGCCAAAGCCGAGCGACTGGGCGTTGCCGGCGGTAACGGCCAGCAGGCTGGCAAGCGTGGCGATAAGCGCAGTCGCGAAAGGCTTCATCGGGGTCATTTAACCTCTCGCGCCGTTCGGAAGACAAGCATCTTCGCCTTGCGGGTAAAAATCACCCGGTCGCCACCGTCGTAAATGCGAAAGCCTTCCGACTTCAGGGTTCCAAGGGGACCCTGCCCGTGGACGGGGTCGTCACCGGCCGCGGACCGGTCGTCGAGATTGAAGCGCGCTTTCGGCGTGCGAAACTCATGCCCGGCGTCGTGAAACACGTTCACATCGCCGACCAGATAGAGGAACTTGGTGTCTTCTTCGTATTCGCCATCGACGGCCGTGAGAGCGACCCATGACCCGTCCTCGAGCACCATATCGGCTTTCGGCGCTTCCAGTTGATAGTACTCTCGCCCATCCTTGTTTTTGAGAGCACTGGTCTCGGCGGTGATTTGAAATGGCCGGGATTTCGAGTCGACACCCAAGACGCGGGCGTTGAGCACCTGGGGGCGCGATGTACCGATGGGCCCAACCGCTTCGGGGATACGAAAGCGGTCCTCATCGGAGGCAAATTCGGGCCAGGCCACCACCATAATAAGCAGCAGCATCGCCAAGCCCGGCAGGATGTACTTCATCGTTGCAACAAAGCGGGACCGCCCGAATCCGCCGCGGCGAGTCAGCGGGCCTAAATCGGCTAAACGTTGCGACAGCTTCGCGGGTGTCGCGGTTGTGTCTTCGAGAGACGCCGTTGGAGGGGTTTCTGCCATCGGCGTCAGGCGATCCCTGCGCGTAGGCAATCATGGATATGCACGATGCCGACCGGTACCCCGCCATCGACCACAAACAAGGCCGTAATCGCGTTGTTGTTCATGGTGCCCAGTGCCTCGGACGCCAGCGCGCCGGAGCGGATTGTTTTGGGCGACGGCGTCATCACCCTACCGGCTGTACTGTCGAGCAAATTGTCGGACATGTGCCGGCGTAGGTCGCCATCGGTAACGATGCCGGTGAGCTGGCCGCCCGCGTCGATGACACCGACGCACCCGAACCTCTTGTTGGTCATGGTCAAGATGACATCCGACATGGCGGCATCGGGCGCGATCAACGGCAACTCGTCGCCGGCATGCATGAGGTCGTCGACCCGTAACAGCCCTTGGCCCAATTTACCGCCGGGATGCAGCACCTGAAAATCTTCGGTGGTGAAACCGCGCCGTTCCAACAGGGCGACGGCGAGTGCGTCGCCCATCGCCAGCATGGCGGTGGTCGAGGTGGTCGGCGCCAGACCCATCGGGCAGGCTTCCGCAACGGCGGGTAGGATGAGGGCGCAATTGCTGTTGTCGGCAAGCGTGCTGCCCGATTTGCCGGTAATCGCGATGAGCGGAATGTCGAACCGCCGGCAGTAGTCCACCAGATCGCTCAGCTCGGGTGTTTCACCAGAATTGGATAGTGCCAGCACGGCATCCGAGCGGGTGATCATACCCATATCGCCGTGGCTCGCTTCTGCCGGGTGAACGTAGTGAGATGGCGTGCCCGTACTCGCGAGCGTTGCCGATATCTTGCGTGCAATGTGCCCGCTTTTGCCCATGCCGGTAACGACGACCCGTCCCTCTACTGCGAACAGAATCTCGATCGCTTCGGTGAAGCTGTCACCCAGGGCGTCTGACATGGCGCGCAGGGCCTCCGCTTCGAGCCTGAGCACACGGCGAGCGGCGGCCAAATCACTAGAAGATTCAGTCTCACTTTTACCCGTGCCGGCGTCCATAGTTTCGGCTTTTGTCGAACGTGTCATTCAGGCGACGATCTTCGTTTTCGGGTTTTGGGGTTCGCCAACTCGGTTCCCATAATGGCCCTCTGGGGTCGAGAATTACTCGCGAATCAAGCAATTTGAGTATGCGGGGGCGCCATTCAAAGGTCAACGCGACACCCATTGAGTTGTTTGATTTGATTAGCTGTGGGCGAAAATATCCTCTTCAGCCCAACCCGCTAAATCCAGTTCGGCGCGGGTCGGTAAAAATTCAAAACATTTCTCCGCAAAATTTGTCCGGTTTTGGCGTTCGAGCATCGCATCCAAACGCGCTTTCAAATCGTGCAGGTACAAAACATCGCTGGCCGCATATTCCAGCTGCTGTTCGCTTAACTGTGCCGCGCCCCAATCCGACGTTTGCTGTTGCTTCGACATTTCGATGCCGAGCAGATCGCGGCACAAGTCCTTCAAGCCGTGGCGGTCGGTAAACGTTCGCACCAGTTTGGACGCGATTTTGGTGCAGTAGACAGGTGCTGCGACGATGCCGAGGTCGCGACGCAAGACCGCTAGATCGAACCGGCCGAAATGAAATAGCTTCAGCCGCGCCGGGTCGGCGAGTATGGATTTCAGGTTGGGGGCGTCATAAGCGCCGCCGGATGTCCATTGAACGAGATGGGCGGTACCGTCACCGGCCGACAGTTGCACGAGACAAAGACGGTCGCGCACCAGGTTGAGACCGAGGGTTTCGGTATCCACGGCGATCACCGGGCCGAGGTCGAGCCCGTCGGGTAGGTCGTTTTGATGGAGTGTTATGTCCAAGGGCCGCGCAATCATTAAATGAGCCAAGGCCACACCAAGCTTATGGTGTGAGTTGGTTGCTACTCTGCGCTTGTGAATCTTGTCAATATCCTAACGCCAGCGGGCGGTTGTGTGCTTGGCACGTTCACCGGTGTGACGTTATACACAGGAGCATGCGGCGGCACGCCGCTTTTCGGATCGAATTGGTGATGAGGAGCCCAGACGAATGGATCAGCAGCGGGTGACCGTTTTCGGCGGTTCGGGCTTCATTGGACGCTATGTCGTGGAGCGGTTGGCCGATCAAGACACGGTCGTGACCGTGGCGGTGCGCGATCCGGAGAAAGCCAAGTTCCTGCGGCCGCTCGGACAGGTTGGTCAGGTGACGCCCATGGCGGTGAACGTTCGCGATGCGGCTGCAGTCGCCCGCGCCGTCGAAAACGCCGACGCGGTCATCAATCTGGTCGGTATTTTGTACGAACGCGGCCGTCAGAATTTCAAATCTCTCCATGTCGATGCGGCCGGTGCCATAGCGCGTGCGGCGACCAAGGCAGGTGTACCGCGGCTGGTTCATGTGTCGGCAACCGGCGCGAAAACATCCGCTCTGTCGGAATATCATCGTTCGAAAGGGGCCGGGGAAGAAGCGGTGTGCGAACATTTCCCCGAGGCAACGATCCTTCGGCCTTCCGTTGTTTTTGGCCCGGAGGACGGATTTTTCAATCTGTTCGGGATGCTTGCACGGGTCCTCCCAGCGTTGCCGCTCTATGGCGGTGGCAAAACCCGGTTTCAGCCCGTCTATGTCGGCGACGTGGCCGCGGCGATCGTTAATGCGATAGGGGATCTGTCGACGGCCGGGAAAACTTATGAACTCGGGGGACCGGCAGTCTACACCTTCGCGGAACTCTTGGAGATTGTGTTGGAGCAAACGGGACGCAGACGCTTACTTGTGCCAGTGCCGTTTGCGGTCGGCGAAATACAAGCGATGTTTTTGGGACTATTGCCTAAACCACCCCTCACCCGCGACCAGATAATTTCGCTCAAAACGGATAGCGTCGTGAGCCCCGACACGTTGGCGCTTTCGGATCTGGGGGTGCAGCCGACGGCGTTGGAAGCGATCGTACCGACCTACCTGCGCCGGCATCGCCGAGGGGGACGCCTGGGCCGGGCACCGGTCGTCTGAGCTGGGTGTAGCAGATGGCCGCTGCCGCCGATCTGCTGCGCGAGCGCGAATTTCGCGGTATCCAAATAGCGCTGATCGCGCGGCTGATCGTAATTGTCATCGCGTTGCCGATTGACCAGACGCTCGCAGTGGCCTCGCAGACGGGTCAGATCAATTCATTAATCACTTTGTCTGCTGGGTTTGTCATTGTGGCGCTGTTGCTCGTTGTCTTGCGGCGCACCCGTCATGTTGTGCCGGTCGGCTTGGTGGCAGTGCTTGTCGATATCGCATTAATGGCTGCGGTCCTGGCGGGTTGGTGGGATAGTATTGGTGGCTCGGAACGCCGCCGGCGCTCTTGTTCAAGTCTGCCATGGGCGGGCTGATGGCAGTCTTCATTGCCTTGAATGCGCTAACCCTGCGACCGCTCTATCCGCTGCTGGTAACTCTCGGTATGGCGCTGATCTATGCTGCTCTCCTCGCCGTTGCGTTCGATGACCCGCAGACCCTTTGGACCAGCGACTATCTCACTGCTTTTATCGGACCGGCGGTTTCGGTGCCGCAGATGGCTGGCGAGTTCGCGATCTTATTGTTTGTGGGCGGCTTGGTGGTGTCGATGACTCTTGTTGCGCGTCGGTTGACCCTCGATGGGATCAATCTGGAACGTACGAACGCGCAGCTCGGGCGTTACTTCTCGCCGATGGTGAGGGACCAGATCAGCGCGGCCGGCGACGATTTCTTAAAGCCCGGCGGGCGGGTTCAAGACGTCGCGGTGTTGTTTTGCGACATACGCGATTTCACTCAGCTCTCTGAAAGCTTGCAGCCGGAACAGTTGATGACCTTCGTTTCGGAGTATCAGTCACGGATGGTCGAGGCCGTGTTTGCCAATGGCGGTACACTCGACAAGTTTATCGGCGATGCCGTAATGGCGACGTTCGGAACGCCGATCTCACGGCCCGACGCGCCTCGCCAGGCGGTCGATGCAGCCATCGCCATGCGAACGGCGTTGGCCGATTTGAACGAGGAGCGTGCGGCGGCTGGAAAGTCGGCAATCCAACACGGCATCGGTATCCATTGCGGGCCGGCGGTCGTCGGCAATGTGGGAACCGAAGACCGGCTCGAGTACACGGTGATGGGCGATACGGTGAACGTCGCCGCGCTGGTCGCCGATCACTGTAAGGAAACGCATGAAGACTTGCTGATCTCGGCCGCCGTGCGCGCCCAACTCAGCGATCACTACCCGGTAAGGGAAATACCGCCGATCGAAGTCAAGGGGCGGCGCCAGCCCGTGCCGCTTTTTGCCCTCGACGCGGGCGCGGGTGCCGTTACTCCCGGCAACGCCAACCCCGACTTCGGGCGCGAGGGCTAGACGCTATAGACCCAGTAGAGGATCGCACCGCCCATCAGAACGCGGTAGATCACGAAAGGGGTGAAGCCCGCGAACTTCAACCAGCGCATCAACAGCGCGATTGCGGCCAACGCGGTGATGAAGGCAAGGATGCCCGAGATGACCGCCCCTCTGGTGACGGTCGTATCACCGCTCGCGATAAGCTCGAGTGTAATCAGCAACCCCGCGCCGGCAATCGCTGGTATCGACAGCAGCATGGAAAACCGGGCGGCCTCCGAGCGTTCATAGCCGAGCAGACGAGCGGCGGTAATCGTCACGCCGGCCCGGCTGGTGCCGGGTACCAGTGACAGCACTTGTGCAAGCCCGATAAGGATGGCGTTGCGTGCGTTCAGGTGTTGAAGGTTCAAAACGGTCATGCCCGTCCGGTCCGCCCACCACAGCAAGAGACCGAAGCCGATCGATGTCCAACCAATAATCTCGAGCGTGCGCAACTCGTTGTCGATGAAATCGCGGCCCAAAAAGCCAGCAACGAATATCGGAATGCTTGCCGCTACGATGTACAGCCCGAGGAATCCGGCGTCGGTACGTTTGCCGGCGGCGAAGCTAAGAACCCCAACAATGATGCGCATGATATCGCGCCAGAAATAGATAATGACGGCGCCAAGGGTGCCGACATGGACGGCGACATCGATCGCTAAGGTGCTTCCGGTGATGCCCAGTATCTCGGCCGCCGCGCGCAGATGGCCGGACGAGCTGATCGGCAAGAACTCTGTGATGCCTTGGACGACAGCAAGAAGTATGATTTCCGTGAGGCCCATTGGCACCGGTATCCATTATGCGAACGCGGCAGTATCCCCCTTTTTCGTTAGCGTAAGACTAGCGTCGGGCACCGCGCGGGGCGCTTCTATCACCGGCCCGGGAGTCGAACCCAATCATGTTTAGAAGGCGGTCGAGACTCATTTAGTCTCGAAACGGACCTAAAATTAGTTTCTTCATCTTTTGCTAAGCATATCGTGAAATATTTCATCAATACTTGCCGTTTTGAAAGGTCATCATATATGACCTATCTGTCGGTTTGTGCTGGTTTTGTAACGTTTTTTGACTTATAAGGATTAACCATGGGTGGGGGGACGTTATCGGAATTCGCCAACTGGCAAGGCTAAACAAGTAGCCGAACCCCCGTGAGACCAGCTGCCGGGGATAATCAACAAAATCGGCGAGGTCTGCCGCGGCGAACAAACCAACGTCGCGGATGGATATCAAATGGTAGCCACATTGGCTGCTGTAAGCCGCGGACGCGAACTCAAGGGACTAGCGATGCAGTCCCAAGAAAATCAGTGCGGCTTGTGTGGAGTGGAAGGTTTTTATGAGCGACAAAATGCTCAAATTCGTCCAACGGGACCGGCAGATGCCGGAGAAATTGGCGCCCGAGGAGCGCCGTGACGACTGGCATGAGCTATACGCCCGCTTCGCCCGCGACAAAGCGGCGGAGCAGGCAGCGCGGTGCTCGCAGTGCGGTGTGCCGTTCTGCCAGGTTCATTGCCCGCTGCATAATAATATTCCCGATTGGCTCATGCTGACGGCGGAAGGCCGGTTGCAGGAAGCCTACGAAGTTTCCGCGGCGACCAACAATTTTCCCGAAATATGCGGCCGCATCTGCCCGCAGGATCGCTTGTGCGAGGGCAACTGCGTTATCGAGCAGTCGGGCCATGGCACGGTGACCATCGGCACGATTGAAAATTATTTGACGATGACGGCGTTCGAAAACGATTGGATCAAGCCGATCGTGCCGCGCCGTGAACGGCAAGAGTCGATTGGAATCATCGGTGCCGGCCCCGGTGGTCTCGCCGCTGCCGATATGTTGCGCCGCCGCGGCTATCAGATTCACGTATACGACCGTTATGACAGGGTCGGCGGATTGCTGATCTACGGCATTCCCAACTTCAAACTGGAAAAAGACGTCGTCCAGCGGCGCGCGAAGCTCCTCGCCGATGGCGGTGTTCAGTTCCATCTCAATGTCGAGATCGGCCGTGACATAACGTTTGCGCAACTGCGCGAAAAACATGAGGCGATCTTGATCGCCACCGGCGTCTACAAGGCCCGCGACCTCGAACTGCCCGGCGCCGGGCTAGAGAATATCGTACCGGCAATGCGCTATTTGACCGCCTCGAACCGCAAAGGCCTCGGCGACACGGTGCCCGAGTTCGAGGATGGTTCGCTCAACGCAGAGGGCAAGCATGTGGTCGTTATCGGCGGCGGCGACACCGCTATGGACTGCGTGCGCACGGCGGTTCGTCAGGGAGCGGCGTCTGTCAAATGCCTTTACCGGCGCGACCGCGCCAACATGCCGGGCTCGCAGCGCGAAGTCACTCATGCCGAGGAAGAGGGCGTCGAGTTCGTTTGGCTGTCGGCGCCGGAAGCCTATACCGGCGAGCCTGGAGAAGGCGTCTCGGCCGTGCGCGGCTATCGAATGCGGTTGGGGCCCGCCGATCCCTCGGGCCGGCAGTCGCCTGAACCCGTGCCGGACTCGACGTTCACCGTCGATGCTGACTTGGTCATCACCGCGCTCGGGTTCGATCCGGAAGATCTACCGGCCATGTTCGGCGAGCCCGATTTGACGGTGACCCGTTGGGGCACTCTCAAAGCCGATTTTCATACCGGCATGACCGCGATGGAAGGCGTGTTTGCCGCCGGCGATATCGTCCGCGGCGCGAGCCTCGTCGTGTGGGCGATCCGAGATGGCCGTGATGCGGCAGAAGCCATGCACAAATATGTGCAAGCGCGAGTGACCGCGGATACGAGCGCCGTGGCAGCGGAGTAGCGAAATTGGCGCGACGCTTGAACAGTACGATTGAAAGGGCGGGTTTCTCCCCATGGTGGAAACAATTTCGCGAGCAACTTGCCGAGTTCTTAAAGCGTTCACCCGACGAGTTGGATAGTCCGAATCCAGAAAATCATGTGGCGACCCACAAAAAAACCGAGCGTGACCAACTTCTAGAGGAGATTTCGGAGACCCTCAAACCAACTGGAAGTGAGGTCTCAGCTAATCGTGAAACGGCTCCGGAAAAGGGTGAAATGGAATTGATTCTCGAGCACCTTGCCGAGATCATCAAAGATTCACCCGATGAGGCGTTTAGCCAGATGGCCAATACTCACGAGACGGCTCAAGAAAACACTGCGGTTGATCCGAAACTTATTGGCAATCGGTGGATTGGGAACGGAGGGTTAATATTCGTTTCACTGCTTGTAGTTGCCCTGGTATCGCTCGCGGCAACCGGCCCCAACGCCATTTCGCCGATTTTTGTTTACGTAACATTGGTCGGCAATGCTGTTGTTGGGTGGAAGGTAACTCGAAGCTGGAGCAAAGAGCTCCGAGTTTCGGCTGTCATACTGTACGCGGTGTTTCCAGGAATTTTCGTTGTTGCGATCTTCAATAGTTAGGCGGTCGTTTTACAGGGCAAGACGGCCGTTGGATGGGCGAGATAGTTAAGTTGAAAGATAAGATCATGGCCGAAGATTTTGTTCAGCAATGGCGAGATACGGCGACGTATCTTGAGACCAGCCACGCCTACGATCCGGCGCAGGAACACGACGCGTGCGGCGTCGGCATGGTGGCTGCGATCGATGGCAAGCCACGGCGGCAGGTCGTCGAAGCCGGTATCGAGGCGCTCAAGGCGCTTTGGCACCGCGGTGCCGTCGACGCCGACGGCAAGACCGGCGACGGTGCCGGTATCCACGTTCAGATTCCGCAGGACTTTTTTAAGGAGCACATCCGCAACACCGGCCATGAGCCCGGCCAACGGCGGCTCGCGGTCGGCATGGTGTTTCTGCCGCGCACCGATTACGAAGCGCAAGAGCGCTGCCGCTCGATCGTCGAATCGGAAATTCTAAACTACGGACACGCCCTCTATGGCTGGCGGCAAGTGCCAACCAACAACCGGGTGATCGGCGACAAAGCGAACGCGACGCGGCCTGAGATCGAACAGGTGATGATCGCCAACAACCGCCAGGTGCCGGACCCGCACTTCGAGCTCGACCTCTACATTATTCGCCGGCGGATCGAAAAGCAGATCGAGGCCGAAGGCATCAAGGATTTCTATATCTGTTCGCTGTCGTGCCGCTCGATCATCTACAAGGGCCTGTTCCTCGCCGAGCAGTTGACGGCGTTTTATCCCGATCTGCTCGACGAGCGTTATGTTTCGAGCTTCGCGGTTTATCACCAGCGTTACTCGACCAACACGTTCCCGACCTGGTCACTGGCGCAGCCCTTCCGCGTGATCGCACACAATGGCGAAATCAACACGCTGCGCGGAAACCGCAATTGGATGAGCGCGCACGAACCGCGCATGGAATCGGAAAAGCTCGGCGATCTGATTAGCGATGTTTTGCCGGTGATTCAGCGCGGCTCCTCGGACAGCGCGGCCTTGGATGCTGCATTCGAGTTGATGGTGCGCGCCTCCGACCGCAATCTGCCGATGGTGCAGTCTTTGTTGGTGCCCGATTCTTGGGAACACCGTGGCGCCATGCCGGAAGCCCATCGGGCGCTGTTCAGTTATTGCAATGCCGTGATGGAGCCGTGGGATGGCCCGGCGGCCATATGCGGCTTCGGCGGCCGCTGGGTCGTTGCTGGCATGGACCGCAACGGACTGCGGCCCTTGCGGTATACAATTACCGGCGATGGGCTGCTGATTGTCGGGTCGGAAAGCGGGCTGGTGCGGGTCGACGAAGGTTCGGTCGTGGAAAAAGGCCGGGTCGGGCCCGGTGAAAGCATCGCCGTCGATTTACGCGTTGGCCGGCTGTATCACAATGGTGAGCTGCGTGACGTCCTCTCGGAGTCGAAGCCGTTCGGCGAATGGGTCGAGAACATCCGCGTCCTCGATGACATCATCGCTCCCGAGCATGACGAACCGGTTGAATTGACGCGCGACGAGCTACGCTGCCGCCAAGTTCAATATGCCTGGTCGATGGAAGAGCTGGAGCTGATCCTGCAGCCAATGGTCGAAGATGCCAAGGAACCGACCGGTTCGATGGGTGACGATACGCCCCTGGCGGTCCTGTCGGATAAGTATCGCGGTCCGCACCATTTCTTCCGGCAGAATTTTGCTCAAGTGACCAACCCGCCGATCGACAGTCTGCGCGAAACGGCGGTCATGACCCTGACGACGCGTTTGGGCAATGCCGACAATATCTTGAGCGAAGACGAAAGCCAGTGTGATTTTCTGCAGCTCGATAGCCCGGTCCTGACCAACGCCGAGTTTCATGCGTTGCGCAAGTTTCTTGGCGATTCGGTCGTTGAAATCGACTGTACGTTCGACCCAAGCGCCGGTGAAAATGCGCTCTCGCAGGCGCTAGACCGCATCCGCCAACAGGCCGAAGACGCGGTGCGCGGCGGCGCGGCGCACCTGGTTCTGTCCGACTACGACTGCGGCCCGGAGCGGGCAGCCGTGCCGATGGTGCTGGCCGCCGGCGGCGTGCACACCCATCTGGTGCGCCAGTCATTGCGCACCTTCTCGGCGTTGCATGTGCGATCGGGCGAATGTCTCGATGTGCACTATTTCGCGGTGTTGATCGGGGTTGGCGCGACGACCGTAAATGCTTACTTGGCGCAAGAGACCATTGCCGACCGCCATGCGCGGGGCTTGTTCACCGAGAAATCGTTGAACGCGTGCCTCCAGCGCTACAAAGAGGCGATCAATGCTGGGCTTCTAAAGGTCATGTCGAAGATGGGCATTTCGGTACTGAGTTCCTATCGCGGTGGCTACAACTTTGAAGCCATCGGCTTGTCGCGCACGCTGGTGAATGAGTTTTTCCCCGGCATGTCGAGCCGTATTTCCGGTATCGGACTCTCGGGTATCCAGCACAAGGTGCTGCAGACCCATGAAAAGGCCTGGGATGAGGATGTCCTGAGCTTGCCGGTTGGCGGTTTCTATCGCTACCGGCGTGGCGGCGAAGCACACGGCTTCATGGCCGATGGCATCCATATGCTGCAAGCTGCCGTCGCCACCGATAGCTTCGGCACTTATAAGAAATATACCCAGCAAATCGCCGCGCAGCCGCCGATCAACCTGCGCGACCTGCTCGATTTTGCACCGGCGATCCAATCGATCGGGGTCGAAGAGGTCGAGTCGATCACGGAGATTCGCAAGCGCCTGGTCGCGCCGGGTATTTCGTTGGGGGCGCTATCGCCGGAGGCGCACGAGACCCTGTCGATCGCCATGAACCGGATCGGCGCCAAGTCGGACTCGGGCGAGGGCGGTGAGGATCCGGCGCGCTACACGCCCAAGCCCAATGGCGACAATCCGTCGAGCGCGATCAAACAGGTGGCATCGGGCCGTTTCGGGGTCACCGCCGAGTATCTCAACAATTGCCGCGAGATTGAGATCAAGATCGCGCAGGGAGCCAAGCCTGGCGAGGGCGGTCAGCTGCCGGGCTTCAAGGTCTCGGAGATGATTGCCAAGTTGCGTCATTCGACGCCCGGTGTGACGCTGATCAGCCCGCCGCCCCACCACGACATTTATTCGATCGAGGACTTGGCGCAGCTCATCTACGACCTCAAGCAGATCAACCCCGAAGCGTTGGTGTGTGTGAAGCTGGTCGCGCAATCGGGCATCGGCACCATCGCTGCCGGCGTTGCCAAGGCGCATGCCGATGCGATCCTCATCTCCGGCCATAGCGGCGGCACCGGCGCCAGCCCGCAATCGTCGATCAAGTTCGGTGGTTTGCCGTGGGAAATGGGACTGTCGGAGGTTCACCAGGTATTGACGCTCAACCGGTTGCGCCATCGGGTGCGGTTGCGCACCGATGGCGGCATCAAGACAGGCCGGGATGTGGTTATTGCCGCCATGCTCGGCGCCGAAGAATTCGGCATCGGCACCACATCGCTGATCGCGATGGGCTGCATCATGGTGCGCCAGTGCCATTCGAACACCTGCCCCGTCGGGGTTTGTACGCAGGATGAGAGCCTGCGTGACAAGTTCACTGGTACGCCGGAGAAAGTGGTCAACCTGTTCACTTTTATCGCCGAGGAAGTGCGCGAAATTCTCGCGTCGCTCGGTTTCCGTAGCATCGAAGAAGTCGTGGGCCGCTCGGACCTGCTGCATCAAGTGAGCCGCGGTAACCCCTATCTCGACGATCTCGATCTCAATCCTATCTTGGTGCGGGCCGACGCCGGTGACTACGTTGCGCGGTGCACGGTCGACTACAACGAAGTGCCGGAGACCCTGGATGCGCAAATGATCCAGGACGCCGAATCGTTGTTCCGCGACGGCGAAAAAATGCAGCTTGCCTACGGTATTCGAAATACCCAGCGGGCCATCGGCGCCAAGATAAGCTCAAAGATAACCCGGCAGTTCGGTATGACGGGTCTGGCGCCGGGCCACCTCACGGCGAGGCTGCGCGGTTCCGCCGGCCAGTCGTTGGGAGCGTTCGCCGTGCAAGGGGTGCGCTTGGAGGTGCTCGGTGACGCCAACGATTACTGCGGGAAGGGATTGTCCGGCGGTACCATTATGCTGCGTCCGCCGACATCGAGCCCACTGACGACCAACGAAAATTCGATTATCGGCAACGTCGCCCTGTACGGCGCAACAGCAGGCCATCTGTATGCGGCGGGCTTGGCGGGCGACCGATTCTGCGTTCGAAATTCCGGCGCAACCGCCGTTGTGGAAGGCTGTGGCTCGAACGGGTGTGAATATATGACCGGTGGCACAGCGGTGATCCTAGGTCCTGTGGGTGAGAATTTTGGCGCCGGCATGACTGGCGGGATGGCGTTTGTGTACGACCGTCATGGTGTCTTCGAATCGTTGTTGAACCCGGAGTCGATTACTTGGCAGCGGATCGAAACGGACTACTGGGATGATCGCGTTCGCGAACTGATCTCCGCCCATATCGAAGCCACCCAATCGTCATATGCCGCGCGAATTCTCAACAATTGGGATCGTGAGCGTGCAAAATTTTGGCAGATTGTGCCGAAGGACATGGTGAGTAAACTCGACCATCCGGCACGTGCGGCTGAACTAGGCTCGGTGAGCGAAGGACAGCCGGCCGCCGAATAAATTACGCACAACCATTTGAAACAGAGTGCGCAGAGAGAGGGACCCATGACGAACCAAGCTGCTGCCGCGGCAACGGATTGGCACGCGAAAATCGATCCCCAGCAAGCTGAGGCGCTAAAACGCAACGCCGAAATCGTCGAAGGCTTGGGCGGGCCCGGCGAGACGATTGCGGAGATTCGCGAACGCGCCGATGCCGCGCGCCTCGTTTGGAATGAAGGCGGACCGGCGATGGCAGTCCAGCGCGATGTGACGGCACCGGGCCCGTTTCGCGAAGTACCGATGCGGCTCTACAAGCCCTCTGATGACGCCGGAATGCCGGTGTTCGTGTACCTGCATGGTGGGGGGTTCAAGCTTGGAAGCCAGCTATCGAACGACCGTCAAATGCGCGAGTTGGCGCAAACTTGGGGTGGCGCCGTTATCAGCGCCGATTATGTTCATGTGCCGGAGCACACATTTCCCGATCCGGTAACCGAAACTGCCGCCATGGTCGAATGGTTGGCGGAGAATGGCGGGGATTGGGGTCTCGACGGCGATTCGATTGTTATAGGTGGTGCCTCGGCGGGCGCAAGTGTGGCGTTCGGTACTGCCTTCGAGCTAAGGGACCGGCGGCCGGACCTGATAAAGGGGATCGTTTCCATTTACGGCGTGCTCGACGACAATCTGGACTCAAGCTCGATGCGCGAACTTGGCGGCGGGGATTTCATGTTGCAGCGCGATGCGGTGGGTCAAATCTATGACGATTACATCGGTGACGCCGATCGTAACGATCCGCGGGCCTTTGCCGCTAAGGGAGATTTCGCTGGATTGCCGCCTGCGTTCATTGCGGTAGCCGAACTCGATCCCATTCGCGACGACTCGTTGTTGCTCGCGGAACGAATGACCGCTGCAGGCCACCCGCATCGTCTGACGGTCTATCCAGGTGTCATGCACACATTCTTTGTCCACTCCAACGTGATCGATCAGGCGAAGACCTGTATTGGCGACATCGCCGATTTCCTGCGTGAGACAGCCGCCGCCGCCTAGTCTGTCATGCGGACGCTTTATCACCTGTGGCTCTGCCCATTTGCGCGCAAGGTTCGCATCGCGCTTGGCGAAAAGAAGCTCGATTTTGAATTGGAGATCGAGAAAGTTTGGGAACGCCACGAAGAGTTCCTGACGCTGAACCCGGCCGGTGAGGTGCCCGTCCTTATCGAGCGCTCGGACGATGGCGCTGGTGCGGTAATCGTCGACTCCAATGCGATCTGTGAGTACCTCGAGGAAACCTATCCCGATCCGCCGCTGATGGGGGGCGACGCGTTTACGCGCGCCGAAATTCGCCGGTTGGTCGCGTGGTTCGACTTAAAGTTTCAACGCGAAGTAACCCAGAACCTCGTCGACGAAAAAATCAACAAACGGTTTCTGGGATTAGGGGCGCCGTCGTCCGTCGCAATCCGCGCCGGTCATGCGAATATTTTGACCCATCTGGCTTACATCGAGTATCTGATGGCGCGTCACAACTGGCTGGCGGGTAGTAATTTCTCGCTCGCCGACATCACCGCCGGTGCGCAACTGTCCTGTATCGACTATGTCGGCGACGTGCCGTGGGAAGATTTTCCCGAAGCGAAAGAATGGTATGCGCGCCTCAAGTCGCGCCCGAGCGTGCGCCCTTTGCTGGCGGACCATATTCCGGGTGTGCCGCCGCCACGACATTACGCGAATTTGGATTTTTAGCGCCAGCTCGAGCGAAAGCGGCTGGAGTGGTGCGGGGCCGCTGCTACTGAGCCGGCAGATCCATGCGCTGCAGTGCCGCACGTGCCGCATTGGCCGCCGGTGAGCCGGGGGCGGCGTTAATCGCGGCGAGCCAGGCTTGCCGAGCCCCATCATTGTCTCCCTTTTGTTGGCGTACCATGCCCAACTCGGTTAGGGCGTCCGGATTGTTGGGATCGAGCGTCAAGGCGCGCGTTAGGTCGTCATCGGCCAGGTCGACGATTTCCAGCAGGCGATACGCCGCTGCACGAAACACCAGCGCATCCAGTGAACTCTCGTTACGGTCGAGGGCGGCGCTGAAGTTATCGATCGCCTCCCAATACTCGCCCGCGCGCGCCAGCACCTCGCCGCGCCGTATCCAAAGGTTCGGATTGCGATCATCCAGTTTGAGAGCGGCGGAAAGCACGGCAAAGGCGCGTGTGCCGTCATTCAGCCGTAGCCATATCTGGCCGGCTTGATCGAGCACCGCCGCCCGTTCTCGGGCGCCGAAACCGTTCATATTCTGCGCTAGTGCCTCTAGCCGTTGCGCTGCCTCTTCGAGCTGCCCCAGACCGGCGAGCGCGACCGCCGTGCAGTGGCGCGCGGGCGGGCCACCGCCTTCGTCGCGCCAAGTGATGGCTGCCTCGAAACCCTCTGAAGGTTTGGCGCGGGCCAGTGCCATGCAGCTTTGATAGGCCCGGGCAGCCGGCATGTCAGAAAACCGCGCTTGCGCAAGGGCCGGCGTCCCCGCTGCAGCGGTAAGTGTTGCCGCAAGGAAAATTATTCGAACCTTAAATGTCATCGCGCATGAAACAGTGGTTCTATCATTTGCGAAAGGGCATGGTAGGTGAAGCATAGTCGCAATCGCCGCTGCCCGATATCACGATGTCCGATACCCCTACTCTGTTCTGTTTTGGCCTTGGTTACACCGCCGGCGCGTTGATACGGCGTTTGCTGGCGCAAGGCTGGTCTGTGAGGGGCAGCAGCCGCAGTGACGACAAATGCGCTGAACTGCAGGCCCAAGGCATTGCGGCGTGGCCGTTCGACCGGAACCGACCGCTGGCCGATTTCGCCACGGCCTTCGATGGCGTCACCCATGTTCTGAGCTCCGTGCCGCCGGACGCAGCAGGTGACGCCGTACTCGATCACCACGGCGCCGATATCGCCTCGGTGTCATCGCAACTGCAGTGGGTTGGTTATTTGTCGACGACCGGCGTCTACGGGGACCGCGACGGTGGCGTGGTAGACGAGACAGCCGATCTCAAACCATCGACGGAGCGCGGCGCCCGCCGGGTCGCGGCGGAGGCCGGCTGGTGCGGGTTGTGGCGTGACCATGATGTCCCCACGCATCTGTTTCGCCTCGCGGGCATCTATGGGCCGGGCCGGAATGCGTTGGCGACCGTCAAGCGCGGCCAAGCGCGGCGCATCGTAAAGCCGGGTCAGGTGTTTAGCCGGATCCATGTCGACGACATTTGCGCGGTGCTGGAAGCGTCGATATCGAAACCCAAACCTGGAGCGGCATACAACCTGTGCGACGATGAGGCCGCGCCGCCGCAGGATGTGATTTCTTATGCGTGCGAGCTGCTGGGCACCGAGCCACCGCCGGAAATTCCCTTCGCCGAGGCGGAGTTATCGGAGATGGCGCGCAGCTTCTATGCCGAAAACAAACGGGTTGCGAATGACCGCATCAAGCAGGAGCTGGGCGTTACTTTAGCCCATCCGGATTACCGCGCAGGTCTGCGGGCCCTCCTAGCGGCCGAACAAGGCTGATTATTCTGGAGCGATCTTAGTAGCGAGTTGCTCGACGGTCAGGCGCAGCCGGGCGAGGTCGGTCTCCGACGACAGCCGATGATCGCCGTCTTTTATCAGGATCAGCTCGACATCGTCCGAGGTGAGAGCCTCCATCAGCTTCTGCGATTGTGTCCACGGCACGTCCGGGTCGGCGGTCCCGTGGATGAGACGCACCGGCAAGTCGAGTTTGAGCGGTGCGTTGAGAACAAGCTGGCGGTTCCCGTCTTCCACCAAGTCGCGCGTAACGATGTAGGGCTCGTCCGAATATTCCGACGGCGCGCTGTAGAAACCACGCTCGGCGATGTGCGCCATGACGTCAGGCCCCAACCGAGCAGGCAATAGATCGTGGGTGAAATCAGGGGCCGCCGCGATGCCGACCAGGCCGGCGGCTTGCTGCGCGCCACCCGCTTTTTGCAGCGCAAGTGCCACGCGCACCATGATCCACCCACCCATCGACGAGCCGACCAAAACAAGTGGGCCGCCGAGGCCCGGTACTGTGCGGCCGGCATGGTCTATGACGGTGAGCGCGTCCTCTGCCCAGCGGCCCACGGTGCCGTCGCGGAACGCGCCCTCCGATGCGCCGTGTCCGGAATAGTCCAGCCGCAGAAAGGCGTAGCCGGCGGCTTGTGCCCAGGCCTCTAAAGTAGTTGCCTTCTCGCCCGTCATGTCCGACATAAAGCCGCCGAGAAAAACGATACCAACGCCGGTTCTATCTTCGCGGGCCGGTGTCGCGTAAAAGGCCAGTTTGGTGCCGTCGGCGGCCGCGATATGGGAAGGTGTAGTCATTCACCCTACGATGACATGAAGACCACCGTTCAGTCTAATGATGCCGGTGAAGCGGGCGCTCCGTCACGGCAGCGCTTAGCTCCCGTCGTCCTGCAGGTGCTCCCTTCGCTGGAAACCGGTGGGGGCGGTGTCGAGCGCACGACGATCGATATTGCGGCGGCCATTATGGCTACCGGTGCGCCAGCGTTCGTGGCGTCCTCTGGCGGCCATCTGGTGAACGAGCTCGACCGTTGCGGTGCCAAGCACATCATCCTGCCTCTCGCGTCAAAAAATCCGCTTGTTATGCGCCGGAATATTCAGCGCCTGATTGAGGTTATCGAACTGCACGGCGTCAACATCGTTCACGCGCGCAGTCGGGCGCCGGCTTGGAGCGCCCGTGTGGCGGCACGGCAAACCGGATGCAGTTTCATCACTACGTTTCATGGCGCGTACAACTACGGCAAGGGCATCGGCGGTGCCTGGAAGAAGCGCTACAACTCGGTGATGGCCGATGGCGATATCGTTATCGCCAATTCCGAATTCATCGCCGACCATTTGAGAACCCGATACAGCGTGCCGGAGCAGCGTATTCGCGTTGTGCCGCGGGGCATCGACTTGAATGTCTTCGACCCTCAGAAGGCGACCGTTGCCCGTATGGTCGATCTGGCGGGCCGGTGGAATCTCCCGGATGGGGCGTCCGTCGTCATGCTGCCAGGCCGCCTGACCCGCTGGAAAGGGCAAGCGCTATTTGTTGAGGCGTTGTCCTTGCTAAAGGAACGCATGGGGGCGGAGAACTTCAAGGTCGTCGGTCTATTGGTGGGCTCCGATCAAGGCCGCAACGCCTACCGCGCTGAGCTGGAGAATCAAATCAAAGCGCGCGGGTTAGCCGGTCAGGTTCAAATCAAAGGCCACTGTCCCGATATGGCCGCCGCTTACATGTTGACCGATGTCGTGGTTTCCGCCTCGACGGACCCGGAAGCGTTCGGGCGGGTGGTCGCCGAAGGGCAAGCAATGGGACGGCCCGTCGTCGTCGCCAACCATGGCGGCGCTGCTGAACAAATTATCGCGAATGAAACCGGGTGGCTGTTCCCGCCTGGCGATGCTGCGGGGCTGGCGGGCGCGCTTGCAACCGCGCTCGAACTCGACACCGATGCGCGGGCGCAGCTGGCAGACACGGCGATTAAGCGGGTGCATCAGTTCTACTCCAAGACGGGCATGTGTTCGGCGACGCTCGATATCTATGCCGAACTCCGCTAGCAGTGCCCCGCCTAGAGTAATGACCACCGGACAATCGTCAGAGCGCATTCTGGTCATAAAACTGGGCGCGATGGGCGACATCGTGCTGGCCACGGGTCCGTTCGCCGCGATCCGCTGTCACCATCGCAACGCCCATATCACATTGCTGACGACAGCGCCTTTCAAGGATTTTGCCGTGGCGGGCGGCTGGTTCGACGAAGTCTGGGTCGGTGGCCGGCCCTCCTGGCGCGAACTTCGCGCCTGGAAGGGGTTGCGAAAGAAATTGCGGCAAGCCCAGTTCAGCCGGGTGTACGACCTGCAGACCTCCGACCGTACGGCAATCCTGTTTCACCTGCTCGGCATCATGCGCAAGCCCGAATGGTCGGGAATCGTTCGCGGTAGCTCCCATCGTCATACCAATCCCCAGCGCGATTCCATGCACACGATCGAGCGACAGGCCGATCAGCTTCGTGTTGCCGGCATCGCGGATGTACCGCCGCCTAATCTAGACGCTATTTCATCGGAGATTGGCCGTTTTGGCCTATCGGCACCCTACATACTGATGGTACCGGGCGGCTCTCCGCACCGGCTTGATAAACGCTGGCCGGCGCGCCATTACGCTGACCTTGCGCGCCGCTTGATTGAAAAGGGCGTCACGCCGGTGATAATCGGTGGTCCGGCGGAAAGCCAGGTTGCCACGGCAATCGAGACGTTTTGCGCCGGTGCGCGCGATCTGACGAACGAGACGACGATGGCAGATATTGTTGAGCTGTCGCGGGGTGCGGCGGGTGCTATCGGAAACGACACCGGACCGATGCACTTGATTGCGGCGGCAGGAACGCCCTCGGTCGTGTTGTTCTCCCATGCCTCCGACCCCGAGTTGTGCGCGCAACGGGGGGCAGATGTGACGATCCTACGGCGTCAGCCGCTAGAGGCATTGCCCGTCGATGAGGTTGAAGCGGCCTTGCGCTTGCGCTAAATCCGCCCC
Organism: Alphaproteobacteria bacterium; assembly: GCA_965267185.1. Lineage (GTDB taxonomy): Bacteria > Pseudomonadota > Alphaproteobacteria > UBA6615 > UBA6615. Next base: position 3,385,953 of record OZ253937.1, read on the forward strand.
CCTAAGTTCTGCTTTAACAACCCGTTCATACAAACGCGCCCATAACGGTGACATGATGGCTAAGGCCGCCGAGAGTTCCGACGTAACGATCACCCTGCCCGACGGCAGCACGCGCTCTTTTGCCGAACCTGTTACCGGCGCGGAGATCGCGGCTGACATTGGCCCTGGGCTGGCGAAAGCGGCGTTGGCCATTAAGGTCGATGGGCGGCTCGTCGACTTGTCCTATCTCGTCGACACGGATGCGGCGGTCGAAATCGTAACGCTAAAGAGCGACGACGAGACGGTCTACGACCTCTTGCGCCACGATGCGGCGCATGTCATGGCCGAGGCGGTGCAGGAGCTTTATCCCGGCACCCAGATCACCTTCGGCCCGGCAATCGAGAACGGGTTTTATTACGACTTCGTGCGCGACGATCCGTTCACGCCGACCGATCTTGAGAAAATCGAAGCGCGGATGAAGGAAATCGTCGCCCGCGATGAGTCGATTGCGCGTGAAATTTGGAGCCGGGAAGACGCCATCCGCTTCTTCAGCGACGCTGGTGAGAAGTACAAAGCCGAGCATATCGAGACCTTGCCGCAGGACGAGGAAATCTCGATCTACCGCCAGGGCGAGTGGCTCGATCTATGTACCGGGCCGCACCTGCCATCGACGAAAAAATTGGGCACCGCGTTCAAGTTGATGAAGGTGTCGGGCGCCTATTGGCGTGGCGATGCCCGCAACCAGCAACTTCAGCGCATCTATGGTACGGCCTGGCGCGACGCCAAGGAGCTGAAATTCTACCTCACCCAATTGGAGGAGGCGGAAAAGCGCGATCATCGCCGGCTCGGGCGCGAGATGGGTCTGTTCCATATCCAAGAGGAAGCGGTCGGGTCGGTGTTCTGGCATGCCAATGGCTGGACGCTCTATCGGGTGTGCGAGGAGTATATGCGTTCGCGCCTCGACGATGCCGGTTACGTCGAGGTGAAAACGCCGCAACTGGTCGACCGCACGCTGTGGGAGCGGTCGGGTCATTGGGAGAAATTCCGCGAGAACATGTTCACCATCGATGACGATGATGACCGCGTCCTGGCGGTGAAGCCGATGAACTGCCCCTGTCATGTGCAAATCTACAAGCAGGGCACGACCAGCTATCGGGATTTGCCTCTGCGCATGGCCGAGTTTGGCTCGTGCCACCGCTACGAGCCCTCCGGCGCTCTGCACGGCATTATGCGGGTCCGCGCCTTTACCCAGGATGACGCCCATATTTTCTGCACTGAAGATCAAATCGTTTCCGAGACGAAGGCGTTCTGTGAGCTGCTCTCCAGCGTCTATCGAGACTTTGGTTTTTCCGACGTGCTGGTGAAGTTTGCCGACCGTCCGCCGGTGCGCGCGGGCGACGACGCGACGTGGGACCGCGCCGAGCAAGCGCTGATCGAAGCGACCGATGCGGCCGGGCTCGAGTACTCGCTCAACCCCGGCGAAGGCGCATTCTATGGGCCGAAGCTCGAATTTGTGCTGCGCGACGCTATCGGCCGTGATTGGCAATGCGGCACGCTGCAGGTCGATTTCGTGCTCCCCGAACGCCTCGATGCGTCCTATGTCGGTGAGGACGGCAGTAAGCACCGCCCGGTGATGCTCCATCGTGCGATTCTGGGCTCGTTCGAGCGTTTTCTCGGTATTCTGATCGAACATTATGCCGGCCGGTTCCCGCTGTGGCTGGCGCCGGTGCAGGCCGTCGTTGCGACCATCACCAACGACGCAGACGATTACGCGGAAAAGGTGGCGGCGGCGTGCCGTGACGCCGGGCTGAGGGTCGAAACCGATCTTCGCAACGAGAAGATCAACTACAAGGTGCGCGAACATAGCCTGGCCCACGTGCCGGCTATTCTGGTTGTCGGCCGGCGCGAGGCCGATGACGGTACCGTTGCCGTGCGCCGCTTGGGGTCGAAGGATCAGGAAGTACTTGCCTTGGATGCCGCGGTCGGCCAACTTATAGCGGAAGCGGCCAGCCCGGCGGCTAAGTAACCGGTATCACCATGGTTAACGGCTTAATAACAAGGAGATAGATAGATCGCTAGACGACCAGTAGACGTAACCCCGCCGAAACGCTCCGGACCACGGGTAAATGAAGACATCGACAACGCGGAAGTTCGGCTTGTCGATGAAAATGGTGAGCAAGTTGGTATCGTTGCCACCGAAACGGCCATCGAAAGGGCCTACAGCGTGGGCCTCGACCTTGTCGAAGTGTCTCCGAACGCTGACCCGCCGGTCTGCAAAATCATCGATTTTGGTAAGCTCAAGTACGAAGAGCAGAAGAAAGCCAACGTTGCCCGCAAGCGGCAAAAGACGATCGATGTCAAAGAAATCAAGCTACGGCCCAACATCGATACCCACGATTACGAAGTGAAGATGCGCAATGCGCGCCGGTTCATCGACGATGGCGATAAGGTCAAGGTGACCCTGCGCTTTCGTGGCCGCGAAATGGCGCACCAAGAACTCGGCGCCCAGGTGCTCCAGAGAGTTCGCGATGAACTGGACGAAGTCGCCAAGGTCGAGCAGATGCCGAAATTCGAAGGCCGTCAGCTGACCATGGTAATGACGCCGCGCTAATCCCGTTTTTCGCTTTTAACCGTTAGAGACAGCGGCCTTCGCTAGGCTGGGGGCCGCGAGTGCTGACCGCCGTCGGCCATAATCACCGTCCCCGACAACCATGAGGCGCGAGGGCTGGCCAGAAAGGCAGCGATCCAGCCGATTTCGTCAGCCGTGCCGGCGCGGTCGCCCGGTAAACCTTTCATGGTTTCACGCCAGCGCGATTCATCGCCCCAATTCATATCGGCGGTGGTTTTCGCCTGGGTCACGAGCCGCTCGGTCTCGATCGGGCCGGGATTGATGCCGACGACGCGCACGCCATGGTCGACGCTTTCCGAGCCGAGGGCGCGTGTCAGGGCCATCAGGGCCGCATTGCCCATGGCGCCGGCGATATAGCCGGACCGGGGCCTCTCTCCGGCCATGCCGATAATGTTGACGATGACGCCGGAGCCGCGTTCGCACATCTGCGGGTAAATCGCTTTGGTCAGCCCGACAAAGCCGAATACTTTCAAATCCCACGCATCCTTGATGGTGCCGACATCCAGGCGGGCGAGATCGCCGGCTGGGATGGCGCCGGCATTGTTGACCAGGATGTCGATATTGCCAGCGCTCTCCACGAGAGCTTGAACGCCCGCATCGGTCGACAGATCGACCGGATGGATCGTGACCTGGGCGTCGGTGCGGCTATTCAGATCGTCGCGTAGCGCGGCTAGATCCGCCTCCGTCCGTGCCGCCAGGTGGAGGTTGCAGCCCTCGGCTGCCAATATCTCCGCAACGGCCCGTCCGATACCCTTGCTGGCGCCGGTGATCAGCGTCGTTTTGCCCGCGAGTTCCAGATCCATGGGATTTTCCCTTCTTTTGGTGTTGGTTAACGGGTGAAACTTAGCGGAATCGAAGGCTTTGGTCTCGGTCTTCGGGCGCTTGCGTTTGTGGCCCCAGACCGTTATAAACCGCGCGATTTCAAAGCGATGGTGAGGCTAGGGCGACAAGTCCCAGGGCATGCCCAGCCATCGAGCCAAGACCTCAAACACATGCGAGGACAAAATGCCCAAGATGAAGACGAAATCGTCTGCCAAAAAGCGATTCCGCTTAACGGCAACCGGCAAAATCCGAATGAAACCTTCCGGTATGCGCCATGGTATGCGCAAGCGGTCGCAATCGATGAAACGCAAAGCGCGTAAGATTGGCGTTATGGCGCCGGCTGACGCCCGCATCGTTGCGCCGACCATGCCTTACGCGAAGAAGGGCTGAGCCATGTCTCGTGCAACCGGCACCGTCCATCGTCATGCCAAGCGCAAGAAGGTCTTAAAGCTTGCCAAGGGATATCGCGGACGCAACTCGACCAACTACCGTATTGCGTTGGAAAAGGTTGAGAAGGGTCTGCAGTATGCCTACCGCGACCGGCGCGTAAAGAAGCGTAACTTCCGTTCCTTATGGATTCAGCGGATCAACGCGGGAGCGCGCGAGCATGGCTTGACCTACTCGCAGTTTATGAATGGCGTCAAACAAGCCGGCGTGGAACTCGACCGCAAAATTTTGGCCGATCTCGCCGTCAAGGAACCCGAAGCGTTCAAAGCGCTGGTCGATCAGGCGCAGGACGCTTTGAACGCGTCCACTTAGCATCGGCCCGGCGGGCCTCTTGGATACTGCGATGACGACGCCCGACGTAGCGGAGCTCGAGTCGACGCTTTTAGCCGAAATAACCGCGGCTGACAGCCTCGAAGCGCTTGAGGCCGTGCGGGTATCGGCGCTCGGCCGTAAGGGCCGCATCACTGCACAGATGAAGGGGCTCGGCGGTCTCGACGGTGATGCGCGTAAGGCGGCTGGTCAGGCGCTCAATCAGGTCAAGGATGCGGTAGCGGCGGCAATCTCCGCCCGCCAGCTAGACCTAGAAGCCCTTGAACTTGAAGCCCGGCTCGCCGGTGAAACCGTCGATGTGACGTTGCCCGTCCGTCCGCGGCCAGACGGGCGCATTCACCCGGTCAGTCAGGCGATGGAGGAGTGCATCGCGATCTTCGGTGAAATGGGCTTCGCCGTCGCCGAAGGGCCTGACATCGAGGATGATTTTCACAACTTCACGGCCCTCAATATCCCGCCCGAACATCCCGCGCGCCAGATGCACGATACCTTCTATCTGCCCGAGCGCGGCGACGGGTCACGGCTGGTTCTACGGACGCATACGTCACCGGTGCAAATCCGCACCATGGAAACCAGCAAGCCGCCGATCCGGGTGATCGCGCCGGGGCGTACCTACCGAAGCGACTCCGATGCGACTCACACGCCGATGTTCCATCAGATCGAGGCGCTGGTGGTCGACGAGACGACCCATATGGGCCATCTCAAGGGCTGTATTATCGACTTCTGTCGCGCTTTTTTTGGCATTCCTGATTTGCCGGTTCGATTCCGGCCGAGCCACTTTCCATTCACCGAGCCGTCGATGGAAGTCGATATCGGCTGCTCGCGCGCGGGCGGGGAGCTCAAAATCGGTAATTTCGGCGACGGCGCCGACAACTGGCTCGAGATCATGGGGTCGGGCATGGTGCACCCCAAAGTCTTGGAGTATGGCGGCATCGACCCGGCAAAGTATCAGGGCTTCGCGTTCGGCATGGGTATCGACCGTATCGCCATGCTGAAATATGGCATTCCCGATCTGCGGACGTTCTTCGACGCCGATTTGCGGTGGCTTTCCCATTACGGCTTTGTACCGCTCGCCATACCGTCGATGGTGCGGGGGCTGTAGGGGCGCGCCATGAAATTCACCCTAGGCTGGCTTAAAGATCATCTTGAGACCGACGCAAGCCTCGACGAGATCGTCGAAACGTTGATCAAGATTGGCCTCGAAGTCGATTCGGTCGACGACCCCGGCGCGAAGTTTGCTGCGTTCACGGTTGCCCATGTCGTCGCCGCCGAAAAGCACCCCGATGCTGACCGTCTACAGGTTTGTACGGTCGATACCGGCGACGGCCAGGTTCAGGTAGTGTGCGGCGCGCCGAACGCGCGCACCGGCATGAAGGGTGTCTTCGCGCCGACGGGAAGCTGGATTCCTGGGCTCGAATTGGAGCTTAAGGCGGCGAAGATTCGCGGTGTCGAGTCGAACGGCATGTTGGTTTCCGAACGCGAGATGGGGCTATCCGATGAGCATGAGGGCATCATCGATCTGCCCGAGGATGCGCCACTTGGCGAGCCGTTTGCGCGTGTCCTGGGTCTCGATGACCCGGTTATCGATATCGAATTGACCCCTAACCGTCCCGACTGCACCGGTGTGCGCGGCATTGCCCGCGATCTGGCGGCGGCGGGGCTCGGTACCTTGAAGCCCTTTACGGCGGGCGAGCCTGTCGAAGGGACTTATGATAGTCCGATTTCATGGGCAATCGCCGATGACGGCAACGCCTGCCCCTACGTTGTCGGCCGTCATTTCCGCGGCGTTACCAACGGGCCGAGCCCGAAATGGGCGCAAGATAGGCTCCGTGCTATCGGCTTGCGGCCGATCTCGGCTTTGGTCGATGTCACCAACTATGTATCGATCGACTTAGGCCGCCCTCTTCATGTGTTCGACGCTGGGAAACTCAAGGGCGACACGCTGACGATGCGCCGCGCGCGCGCCGATGAGCCCTTCTACGCGCTGGTCGATAAGCACTACACGCTCGATCCGGCAAAGACCGTTATCGGTGATGGGGACAAGGCCGAAGGGCTCGGCGGTGTCATGGGCGGAATGGAGTCGAGTTGTCTGCCGGAGACCACTGAAGTGTTTCTCGAAGTAGCGCTGTTCGATCCGATTCAAGTCGCCACGACCGGGCGGGCGCTGCAGATCGAATCCGATGCGCGATATCGTTTCGAGCGCGGCGTCGATCCCCAGTCGGCCGATTGGGGGGCGGAAGTTGCCGCGCGGATGATCCTCGACTTTTGCGGCGGCGAGACCAGTAAGCCGGTCCGTGCCGGTGCGATGCCAGATACGGCGCGCACTATTGCGCTGCGAAGCGAGCGCGTGCGTACACTCGGTGGCATCGACGTCTCCGTCGCTGAGCAGAAGTCGATCCTCGAACGGCTCGGCTTCTCGGTCGATGATGACGAGCCGCTATCGGTATCACCGCCTAGCTGGCGTTCCGATGTTCATGGCGAAGCAGATCTAGTCGAGGAAATCACCCGCATTATCGGGTTCGATGAGATCGAGCCGGTGTCGCTTGCTCGCGAGGCGGCCCTGCCGGACGTGGCGTTCACCGTCGCGCAGCGCCGTGCCGCCGCGGCCCGCCGTGCACTGGCCGCGCAAGGACTCGATGAGGCGGTCACATGGTCGTTTATGGCCTCGCGTCACGCCGCGCAGTTTGGCGATGTGCCGGAATCGCTGCATTTGGCAAACCCAATCAGCGCCGATCTCGATGTGCTCAGGCCGTCGGTTCTGGCGAACCTAGTGCTGGCCGCGGGCCGCAACGTCGACCGTGGTCTGACGAATTTTGGCCTGTTCGAGCTTGGCCCGGCTTACCAGGACGATACCGCCGACGGACAGCTTCTGGTGGCGGCGGCGCTACGCCAGGGCGATATGTCGGCGCGCCACTGGTCGGCGGCGTCTCGGCCGGTCGATGCGATCGATGCAAAGGCCGACGCAATAGCTGCTCTGGAAGCCGTTAATGCGCCGGTTACGAACCTGCAAGTTTCCACCGATGCGCCAGCACACTATCACCCGGGCCGTTCGGCGGGGTTGCGGCTGGGTAAGAATGTGCTCGCATGGTTTGGTGAACTGCATCCCGGTGTGCTGCATCGGCTCGATGTGCGCGGGCCCATGGTCGGTTGCGAAGTGTTCCTCGACCGGGTGCCGGCACGTAAAGATCGCGGCCCCGCGCGGGCGCCGCTGCACCTGTCACCGTTGCAAGCGGTGCACAGAGATTTTGCGTTTATCGTCGACGACACCGTCGCGGCAGCCGATGTGTTGCGCGCGGCGGGTGCGGCCGACCGCGATCTTATCGCCGACACTCGATTGTTCGATATCTATGTCGGCAAGGGAATCGAGGACGGTAAGAAATCGCTCGCCGTTGAAGTTACGCTGCAGCCGGTCGAGACGACGCTGACCGATGAGCAAATCGATCAGGTCGCACAGCGTATTGTAACGGCCGTCGAGAAACAGACAGGCGGCGTATTGCGCGGCTAGCTTTACGCAACGGTAGCTGTTTGTTGGCTACATGCTCTTGTGGACAAGTATCTTTTCGGGGTTGTGTCGGATGGTAACGCGCTGGAAATCTGCAATTTCTATTGCCGATTCGCGTAACGCTTTGTTATTTAACAACGATTCGTCCACAGGGTGTGAATAATTCTTGGGAAAAGTCGGGTGAGGCAACTCGGCTACGGCTGTTTGAGGCGAACCTCTACGACAATATCTAAGATGTTTTCCCCAGAGTTATCGCCATGAGGTTCTTAAAATGTTCCGCTTTCTTCGAAAAGTATAACCGCTGCCGTTCATGACCGACCTTTCGCACATTCGTAACTTCGCCATCATCGCCCATATCGATCATGGCAAGTCGACGCTGGCGGACCGGCTGATCCAACAGTGCGGCGGCTTGACCGAGCGCGAAATGCAGGAGCAAGTGCTCGATTCGATGGAGCTGGAGCGCGAGCGCGGCATCACGATTAAGGCGCAGACCGTTCGCCTGACCTATAGCGCGCGCGATGGTGTGACCTACGCGCTCAATTTGATGGACACGCCGGGTCACGTCGATTTCTCCTACGAAGTGTCGCGCTCGTTGGCGGCGTGCGAGGGCTCCCTGCTCATTGTCGATGCAAGCCAGGGAGTGGAAGCGCAGACACTGGCGAATGCCTATCTGGCTATCGATGCAGGTCATGAGATTGTTCCGGTGCTCAACAAAATCGATCTTCCGGCGGCCGAACCGCAGCAGATACGTGAGCAAATCGAGGAGGTGATCGGCCTCGACGCCTCTGATGCCGTCGAAGTATCGGCGAAGACCGGCCAGGGCATCGAAGACGTTTTGGAGGCCTTGGTCGAACGATTGCCGCCGCCCGAGGGCGACGCCGATGCGCTGCTCGAAGCGCTATTGGTCGATAGTTGGTACGACCCCTATCTCGGCGTTGTCGCTCTCGTACGCATCCGAAACGGCCGGCTCGTCAAAGGCCAGAAAGTTCGCATGATGGCGACCGGCAAGGCCTACCAAGTCGATCGGGTTGGCGTGTTTACCCCAGCGCGAACCGAAATCGGCGAACTGGGGCCCGGTGAAATAGGTTTCATTACCGCTTCGATCAAGGCAGTCGCCGACTGCCAGGTGGGCGACACGGTAACCGACGACCGCGACCCGGTGGCGGAACCTCTTTCCGGCTTCAAGCCGTCTGTTCCGGTGGTGTTCTGCTCGCTATTCCCCGCCGACGCGGCGGCCTACGACGATTTGCGCGAGAGCCTGGGTAAATTGCATTTGAACGACGCCAGCTTCCACTTCGATCCGGAAACCAGCGCCGCGCTTGGCGTCGGTTTCCGTTGTGGATTCCTCGGGCTGCTGCACATGGAAATCGTGCAGGAGCGCCTCGAGCGTGAGTTCGATCTCGAACTTATCGCAACCGCACCCTCGGTGATCTACAAAATCCATCTCACCGACGGGACATCGATCGATCTTCACAATCCGTCCGACTACCCCGATGTCACTAAGATCAAGAGCATCGATGAGCCTTGGATCAAGGCGAACATTATCGTTCCCGATGAATATCTCGGCGCGATCCTGCAACTCTGTACCGACCGGCGCGGCGAGCAGCTCGACCTGACCTATGTAGGCGGCCGGGCGATGGCGACCTATCGCCTGCCGTTGAATGAGGTGGTGTTCGACTTCTACGACCGCCTCAAGTCGGTGAGCCGCGGTTATGCCAGTTTCGACTATGAGCTCGAGAGCTACCGTGAAGGCGATTTGGTCAAGGTCGATATTCTGATCAACGGCGATTCGGTCGACGCGCTGTCGATGATCGTTCACCGGGCCCAGGCCGAGACCCGCGGTCGCGCGCTGTGCGTGCGGTTAAAGGATTTGATCCCACGCCAGCTATTTAAGGTAGCGCTGCAAGCGGTGATTGGCGGCAAGGTCATCGCGCGCGAGACCGTGAGCGCGATGCGCAAGGACGTGACGTCGAAATGCTATGGCGGCGACATCACCCGCAAACGCAAGCTGCTCGATAAGCAGAAGGCGGGCAAGAAGCGGATGCGGCAATACGGCAATGTCGAAATTCCGCAATCGGCATTCATTGCCGCGCTCAGAATGGACGATGGCTAGCTTTGACGTTTCGTAGGTCAGCGTATGTCTATGCGGCTTTGCGGCGTATTCGCGGCCGTCGGCGGAAGGCGTAGCTTAGAACAAGTCCTGGCACGCCAATCACCAAGAAGGCCGGCCACAGCAAGACGGTGACAAAGATCGGATCCCACAGTTGCGGGAATATGTAGCGCTGGGTAATCGCTTGAACGAGGTTCAAGCTACCGTTGTGGAGGGCGAACCAAAGTTCACCTGTCGTGACAAAAATAAGCGAGCCAACCTGGGTCCAGACGACGATGTCCCTCGCCAGGATGCCGATGCCGGCGATAACGAGAATCCAACCAATTACACGGCCGATAATCATTCTCTTCCGGGCCCGGCGTGGGGCGGGCGCACCTCCCCTTTTCTCATCCGTCGATTCATATTCGAACTCAGAAGGTGCCGCACACACAAGTACTACTCCCTATGATTTTATCGAGTTTTTGCCGGTTCAGCTCACTTTCGCGCGCGTATTCTTCGGTATTTTATCGCCGAGGTGGTTTCGCTGCCTAAACGACTTATCAGACGGACACAGTGGGCGCACGTAAAAACAAGGTGTTCTACAGCATGCCATGCCCCGATGGTTGCAATCGGCTGGCCGCTGCTTATAGTCCTCGCCGTTTGCGTGGCTACGGCCCTGTCGGCCGCGGTGGTTCTGGTATGGAGGGGTGGCCGAGTGGCTTAAGGCGCACGCTTGGAAAGCGTGTATACGGGGAACCGTATCGTGGGTTCGAATCCCACTCCCTCCGCCAGCTTGAACGCTGTTTATGGCTGTCAAACTCTTCACCTTGTAGCTAACACCGAGCGAGGGCAGTTATTCCGCAAAAGCCGGTGGCTGACGACCGTGGCGCGGACACTCACGTGAATTTGCCGAGCACCTCTACAACATCGTTGAGATTGGAAATCTCCAGCGCATCCTCGGTGGGAATTTCCGTGTCGAGGTAGTCTTCGATGGCGGTAATCAACTCCAGGTGAGCGACGCTGTCCCAGCCAACGGTCTGGCCGATTTGTGCGTCAGCGGGAACGTCGTCAATTCCGATCTCCAACGCTTCGGCCAAAAGCCGCTTTGCTTCCTGTTCAAGATTCGTCATGACGCACCAGCTTGTTGTTGCTCCAGCCATTCCTGCTTCAGCAGAGCGAACATGCACACATCGCGCGGTCCGGCTGGATCGGTGCGATTGTGTTCCTTGAGAATTCCCTCAAGACGGAACCCCAGTGCCTTATTGTTGGCAATGGCTGCAAAATTACGGCTAAAGACAGCGCTGACGATTTTTTGGGTATCGGTCTTCGTGAACAAAAATTCTATCACCGCCCTTCTTGCCTCGTTCATCACCCCCGTTCCCCAATAGCTCTTGTCGCCGAGCGCCAAAGATGAGCTGACACGTTTGTTGACCCGGTCTCGGTTGATTAGGATGAAGCCGATTGGTGAGTTCGACTCGCGGTCGAAAATTCCGAAATAGAACCCCCCGAACCGGATTGCGGTTTTCGCCGCCGCCGCGATCAGCTCTCGCGACGCGTTTAGGGGCAGGTGCGCCAGATGTTTCATAACGTCCGGATCCGCATGCCAGGCGACGAATTCGGGGCCAATATCTTGGGGCGCCAGCGCGCGAACGATTAGATTCTCGGTCTCTAGAACAACCTGTTTGCGCAGGCCAACGGTGGCGCGGCGGGCTTTGAGTTTCATCGTCGAGCCAGCCGCTGGCGACGATACTGAAGGAGCCGCGACCGCAGCGCGACATACATGAAATAGCTACACACCAGCAGGAACGCGATCTTCACCCAAGGCGACAAAAGGCCGATACGGCTGCTGTTCTTGATCTCATGGATATAGTCGACATAGACAACGGTTAGCGTAAGCACGAGCAGCAGCAACAATACGAGACTGCTCCCGAAGAAACGTTTGCGCCGGATATCGAGAAAGCAGATGGCGATTGATAGGGAGAACACAGCGAGCCAGGGCCAAACGACGGTTTGCTCCTGGCCATAGACATTGAGGATCGAAAACGTCCGGCCGACCTCATAGTACAGCGCCCAACTGAGCGCGTGTGCCGGATTAGCCGTTAAGAATCCCGGTGTGGCGGCCGCCATGAAATAGAGAAATGCGACCACCATTCCGCTCAGCTGGCCCATTTTTATCCATCTGGTGTACGGAAATCGCAACAAACCCTCCGTAGGGTGCTGTCTAGGCCGTCGGTACCGGATCAGTATTGCCGCAACTTACTTTCTCATTCATTGACACGATGATGAGAGTGCCCCGTCGTCCAGCCTTGCGCTCAACGCTCGCGCAGAGCTTGTCCCTGAACGCGTAGAAGCGGGCTGGTAATGTACTGCAGCACCGTTTTCTTACCGGTGATGACGTCGACCTGGGCGACCATGCCGGGCAAAATCGAGTTGCCGGCGTCTTCTTCGCCCAAGAAGTTGCGTTGTGTTCGGACCAGAATCTTGAAGAACCGCTCGCCTTGCTCGTCCTCGATGGTGTCGGCGCTGATGCGTTCGAGTTCGCCTTCCAGCGTGCCGTAGAGGGTGAAATCGTACGCCGTGAGTTTGACGATCGCCGGCTGTCCGGGGCGCAAAAAGGCGATATCGGCGGGCCTCACTTCGGCTTCGATAAGCAGTGAGTCGTCGAGGGGAACGATTTCGATCAGATCCAGGCCGGGTTGAACCACTTGCCCGATCGTCGTCACCTTCACTTCTTTGACAATGCCGTCGACCGGCGAGCGCACGTCGGTTCGCGCGACTCTATCCTGTTCCGCGCTGATGGTTTCGGTCAGGGCGGCGAGCTCGACTTCGATAGTGTTGCGTTCGAGAAGCGCTTCGGAGCGGAAAAGCTTTTCCCGTTCCGCTTTGCGCTGTTGCGCTTCCGCCAGAGTGGCCTCCACGCGGGGCAGGGACAGCTTCGCGGAGGACAACTGACCGTCGAGGTCGTTCACTCGAGTTTCCGTGCGAAATAACTCGACCCGCGAGACGATGCCGTCGCGCACCGCGGGGCGCATGAGCTCTAGTTCTTCCCTCGCCAACGCGAGACTGCGATCGAACACGCGGATCTGATTGCGCAGCTCGGTGATTTCCTGTGAGCGCTGGCGCACTAACTGGTTGAGGGCGCTAAGCGAGGCTTGCAGCCCTTCCCGGCGCGTTTGGAACAGCGTCAACTCGCGCGACACCAGGTCGGGCCATTTCTCGATGAGCTCGTCGCTGAATTCAGGTTCCGTGCCGTTGGCCTCGGCGCGTAGCCGGGTCAGAGTGGCCTCCATACCGGCTTGCCGGCCCAGGCTTTCATTGAGGCGGGCGCCGAAGCCGGTAGGGTCGATCCGCAGGATCACTTGTCCCTCTTTTACTTGGGCGCCGTCATTCACGAGGATCGCGGACACGATACCGCCCTCGAGGTTCTGAACGACCTTGATCTTACTGGCGGGAATAACCTGACCGGAGCCGGAGGTGACTTCCTCCAATTCGGCCCACCAGGCCCAAACGATAATGGCGGCGACTGTAACAACGATGAACAGCAACAGGCCGTTGGTCCAACGCCGTGGCGGGCGCAGGAGATCGGAACTGATACCGGTCGGATTGCCACCATTGTTGACGATGTTCATGGCTTATCGTCCGTTAGTCGTTCTGGCCCGAAGCGGCACGCGCCGGTGCATCGCCGGATGTGGACACGGCGTCATCTGTCGGCAGTGGTGCCGGCTGGCCTGCTTTCGGGTCGTTGCGGCGGGTCAGCCCCGCCATCACTTTATCCTTCGGCCCGTCGGAGTGAATCCCGGTCCGGTCGAGTACGATGATGCGATCCACCAGATCGAGCAACGCCGGCCGGTGCGTCACAATGATCACTGTCTTCTTGGCGGCTTGCACTTTCATCTGCTCGATGAACACCTTCTCGCTCATCGCGTCCATATCGCTGGTCGGCTCGTCGAGCAGGAGCACCGGCGGGTCGCGTAAGAACGCGCGTGCCAGCGCCACCGATTGCCGTTGACCGCCCGACAGCCCGTCGCCGCGTTCGCCGACCGGCGAATCAAAGCCGGACGCGCGCTGGTTGATCCACTCGAGGGCGCCCGATTGGCGGGCGGCGCGGACCAGCTCCTCGTCGCTGACATGAGGGGCGTGCAACGCGATATTGGTGCGAATAGTACCGCTGAACAGCTGCGCGTTCTGGGGCATGTAGCCCATGTTGGCGCGGATCATCGCCGGGTCGATATGGGTGGCGTCGATATCGTCGAGCATCACCGAACCGCTATCCGGCTCGTAGAGCTTGAGGATGAGGCGTAGCACGGTGCTCTTGCCCGAGCCGATCGGCCCGAGAATCGCGACCTTCTCACCGGCCTTGATGCTGAACGAAATATCTTTGATCGCCGGGCTCTTCTCATCCGGGTACGTGAAGGTGAGGTCGCGGAATGCGACATCGCCGTCGAGTGACGGTTTGAACACAAACCGGGCCTTGGCGGGGCGCTCCTGCGGGGCGCTCATGACCATGCGTAGCGCCTGATACGCGAGCCGTGCGCGGTAGAGCTGGGAGAGCACGCCGGCGACTTGACCGAGTGGCGCGATGGTGCGGGCGCTCAAAATCACCGCGGCGATCAGTCCACCAGCGGTGACATTGCCCTCGTGGATCGCTGCGACGCCGATAACCATTATCGCTACCGAAGAAATAACCTGGGCGACGACGACAATGTTGAGGCTGATCTGCGAGATCAGCCGGCTTTTGACGCTGGTGCGGATGGATTCAGCGACCGAGCGTTCCCACTTGTCGGCAGCCCAGCTTTCCGCACCGAGGCTTTTGAGGGTTTCGAGGCCGTTCAAGGTTTCGAACAGCACACTGTTTTTCTCGGCCGCCGTCGCGAACGACTGGGCCACGATCCGGTTGAGCGGAATCTGGGTCAGGAGCACGACGCCGATGACAATCGGTACTGTAAGCAGAGGCACCAGTGCGACACTGCCAGCGACCAACCAGATCACCGCGACGAACAGAAAGATAAAGGGGATGTCGCCGAAGGTGCTGAGGGTCGCAGAGTTGAAGAAATCGCGCAGGGTTTCGTATTCGCGCAACACATTGGCCCTCGCGCCCGAAGACGCACCTTTCGAAACCAGGCCGGCGCCGAGCACACGGTCAAATATACGGTTGGCCAAGGTTACGTCGGCCCGCCGGCTCGCGATATCGACGAAATAGGCGCGCAGACCGCGCAACGCGAAGTCGAGCAGTCCGGCCACGGCAACCCCGATGGCCAGCGCCCATAGGGTTTCGACGGCGTTGTTGGGCACCACGCGGTCGTAAACGTTCATGATGAACAGAGGCAGCGCGAGCGCGAACAGATTGATAAATACGGTGCCCAGCACGACCTGGCGGTAGATCCACATGTTGGGCAGGAAAGCGCTCCAGAACCAAGCGTTGGGCGATTTTCCCGTAACGCCGTCGATAATATCGTCGGCCTCGGTATCGGGACGCACCAGCAGCACGGTGCCGGAATAGTCGCGGCCCAGTTCGTCGAAAGTGCGTTCAATTGGCGCGTCGTTACCGCCAGCCTCGTCCGACAAATCGATAATCTGGGCCCAGTAGGTCGCTTTCTTGCCGCCGACCTTATTGATGCCGGTTAGCACCACGGCGTTACCGCCATTCATGACGAGGATAGCCGGCAATTCTTGTTCGCCCAGGCGCTCGAGTTTGCGCGATGTACGCTCGATGGTCATGCCGGCCCGGTCGGAGGCGCGTTCGAAAGTCTCCCAGCTCAGGCCTTGTTCGCTCACCGGCAAGCCTGCGACCAGCGCTTCGGCGGGCTGAGGATTGCCATAGTGGCGCGTCATATAGGCTAGGCAGCGAATGAGCGGCTCATCGGGGCCGTGCGGCCGGCGGGCGGCCGGCTGATCGCCAGGATCGTCGCTGGCGGCCGATTTTTCGGCAAGCGCTTTGGCCAGCGCTGCGGCGTCGAGAGGGGGAGAGGCCGACTTAGCGTCCTTCGGTACGGTCGTATCGGGCGAAATTGGCGTAACCTTCTCGTCCATGGATACCCGTCTAACCCAATTCTCGTAATAACAGCAATACTTTAACGCAAAACGACAAAACGGGCACCTCCGGGGAGTCGCCCGCCCTATCTTTGCCGTCATGACTGTGACCGATAGGTATTAACCAATGGTTAGAAGTCTGGCCTAACCCGCGGAATATATGAGCGTAGGCGTGGGGTTGAGCAAAAAAGGCGGACAGCTTTCGCTGCCCGCCCTTGATATTAGGTTTATGTGGTTGCTTAGACGACGGTCAGAGCAACTTCCGCCGCGGTGCTGCCGGCATCGACAACCACCGAGCCGAAGGCAACACCGTCAAGTTCAGCGGCGGCATTGCCGTTGATGTTGACGACAACATCGCCATCTAAACTGCTGCTGAGCGTCACATCGGCGAGCACATCGGCATCGTTTGTCAGCGCGGAGAAATCGAACGTATCTTCCGCCGCGTTGAAGTTGAGGATGGTATCGACGAACGTGCCGGCTTCTGAATTGGCGTCGTAGACGAAGGAGTCCAGTCCGGCACCGCCATCGATGGTGTCGTTGCCGGCACCACCGTTGATGGTGTCATCGTCGGCACCACCGTTGATGATGTCATCGCCGCCTTGACCGAAGATGATGTCGTTGCCGGCACCACCGTTGATCGTATCGGCCTCGCCACGGTCGCCCGCGGAGAGATCGTCGAAGTTATTCTCATCCGTGAGGTAGGCGATCGTGTCGTCCCGGGTCCATGCCGCACCGTCGCCAGCGGGATCTGGCGGCGTGCCTTCTCCGGCCTCCAGAGCGGCAAACACATCCCAACCGCTGCCGTCGAGGGCCAACAATCCGGCCTCGTCCGCAAGGGCGTCGGTGTTAGGCACGTCGCCGAAGAGGAGATCGTTGCCATCGCCACCGGACAGGGTGTCTTCGCCAACTGGGATCAGAGCCACCGTATCCAGCAAAGCTTGCGAGAGTTCGCTGGTGTCCGCGAGGACGGTCGCGCTCCCTGGTGTGTTGTCGAACTCGTCGAGCACGACCGCACTGGCGCTACCGAACCCGATTGCATGGACAACGGCGTTTTGCTCGTTCACCTTGTTGTTGAAGTTGGTGATGGCGTCATCTTGACCGCTCAGGTCCACGGTCGGTTCGCCGTCGGACAGGAAGTACACCAAGGTCTCGTCGCCGGCGGGAGCCGTGAAGTCATCCAGCGCTGTCGTTGCCGCGTTGAGAGCATCCGTGTAGCTGGTGTTGCCAAACGGATTGACTGACAGCCCTTCGATCGCCGTAATCAAGGCGGCAAATTGGCCGGGCGCGCCATCTTGGCCGATTTCGAACGTACCTAGATCTGCCGCGTCATTATTGAACGATATCAGATTGACGCGAACCAGCCCGGCCTCGTTGTAGGTGTTGACCAAGTCCAGCAGCGCTTGAATGGTGATATCCATGGCGGTGTTGAACCGCCCATCACCGTCCAGGTCGCCGACCCCGGCGTCAGGGACAATCGTGTCGAAGTCGTCCATGCTGCCCGACGTGTCGACGACCAGAACGATATCGAGATCGATTTCCGTCACGCCGCCAGCGTCGCCGAGCAGTGCATCATCGCCGGAACCGCCAACGATGGCACCCTGGTCGAGCGCACCGGCGAGTGGGCTCGCGACCGTGTGTTCATCGCCACTGACGCCCTGGTCGTTGGCGTTGCTGCCGACCACCAAGATCGAGGGATCGGGCTCGTCCGTGACGCCGTTGACCGTGATAGTTACGGTCGCGTCGTCGCTCTTCCCGTTACCGTCGGTGACGGTATAGACAAACGAGTCGGTATCGGTTTCGCCGGTATCGAGCGCGTCGAACACGCCGTTCTGGTTATAGGTGAATTCACCCGTTGCCAGATCGATGGTTGCTTCGCCGCCCTCTTCGGTCGTGAACGTAATCGAGCCGTTCGAGTCATCACCGTCGAGATCCTCAGCGTCGCCATCGCCAAACGTGGTTCCGCCGACCGTGATCGATTCGATGGTCAGCGGATCGCCATCGGGATCGCTGTCGTTGTCGAGCACATCGTTATCCGCACCGCCGTTAAGCAAATCAACGGTTGACGAGAACACCGCAGCCTCCAACACCTGACCGGTGTCGTTAGTTGCCGTCGGGCCGTCGTTGGCGCCCGTGATGGTGATGGTCAGGGTGGCGGTGTCGAACTTGCCGTTGCCGTCGCTCACCTGATAGGTGAACACGTCGGTAACCTCCTGACCCTCGGCCAAACCGGTCACGTTCTCGGCGGTGTCGTTCAGGTCGTAGGTATAGGTACCGTCGGCCTCGATGACCACCGAGCCGTAGGTGCCTTGCACGGTAGCACCGACATTGCCGCTGTCGCCGTCGACCTCGGTGACGGTGAGCGTATCGCCGTCGGGGTCGGTGTCCTGGCCGCCGGCCGATCCGTCGATCACGTTGCCCGTCAGATCGTCGGGGATGTCCATCGCCGGATGTTCGCCTTCCTCACCGTAGGCGACCATGCCCGCCTGCACCGCGTCTTCGTCGTCGCGTGCCGTCGGGCCGTCGTTGGCGCCCGTGATGGTGATGGTCAGGGTGGCGGTGTCGAACTTGCCGTTGCCGTCGCTCACCTGATAGGTGAACACGTCGGTAACCTCCTGACCCTCGGCCAAACCGGTCACGTTCTCGGCGGTGTCGTTCAGGTCGTAGGTATAGGTACCGTCGGCCTCGATGACCACCGAGCCGTAGGTGCCTTGCACGGTAGCACCGACATTGCCGCTGTCGCCGTCGACCTCGGTGACGGTGAGCGTATCGCCGTCGGGGTCGGTGTCCTGGCCGCCGGCCGATCCGTCGATCACGTTACCCGTCAGATCGTCGGGGATATCCATCGCCGGATGTTCGCCTTCCTCACCGTAGGCGACCATGCCCGCCTGCACCGCGTCTTCGTCGTCGCGTGCCGTCGGGCCGTCGTTGGCGCCCGTGATGGTGATGGTCAGGGTGGCGGTGTCGAACTTGCCGTTGCCGTCGCTCACCTGATAGGTGAACACGTCGGTAACCTCCTGACCCTCGGCCAAACCGGTCACGTTCTCGGCGGTGTCGTTCAGGTCGTAGGTATAGGTACCGTCGGCCTCGATGACCACCGAGCCGTAGGTGCCTTGCACGGTAGCACCGACATTGCCGCTGTCGCCGTCGACCTCGGTGACGGTGAGCGTATCGCCGTCGGGGTCGGTGTCCTGGCCGCCGGCCGATCCGTCGATCACGTTGCCCGTCAGATCGTCGGGGATGTCCATCGCCGGATGTTCGCCTTCCTCACCGTAGGCGACCATGCCCGCCTGCACCGCGTCTTCGTCGTCGCGTGCCGTCGGGCCGTCGTTGGCGCCCGTGATGGTGATGGTCAGGGTGGCGGTGTCGAACTTGCCGTTGCCGTCGCTCACCTGATAGGTGAACACGTCGGTAACCTCCTGACCCTCGGCCAAACCGGTCACGTTCTCGGCGGTGTCGTTCAGGTCGTAGGTATAGGTACCGTCGGCCTCGATGACCACCGAGCCGTAGGTGCCTTGCACGGTAGCACCGACATTGCCGCTGTCGCCGTCGACCTCGGTGACGGTGAGCGTATCGCCGTCGGGGTCGGTGTCCTGGCCGCCGGCCGATCCGTCGATCACGTTACCCGTCAGATCGTCGGGGATATCCATCGCCGGATGTTCGCCTTCCTCACCGTAGGCGACCATGCCCGCCTGCACCGCGTCTTCGTCGTCGCGTGCCGTTGGGCCGTCGTTGGCGCCCGTGATGGTGATGGTCAGGGTGGCTTCGTCTTCCTTCTCGCCATCGCTGACGGTGTAGGTGAAGCGATCGATTTCGGTTTCGCCGGCGGGGATTTCAGCCGCCGCATCGTCATCGAGATCGTAGCTGTACTCGCCGGTCTCTTTGTTGATGGTGAGCGTGCCCCATTCGCCGGTGATGATCAGCTCATCGCCGGTGTCTTCGGTCTCTGCCGGCACGTTGTTGGAGCGCACATCGATGACGTCGAGATCGTCGCCGATGTCCGGATCGGTGTCCTCTCCGCCAACGCCGTTGGTCGACTCGCCAGTGATCAAGTTACCGGTAAGCGGGTCGTCCTCGGCCGGCATCGCGGCTTGCTCGCCCTCGCCGTCGCCATAGGCCACCATGCCGGCGGTGATCGCGTCGGTGTCGTCCTGCGCGGTCGGGCCATCGTTGGCGCCCTTCACGACGATCGTCAGGGTCGCCGTGTCGGTGCCGCCCTTGCCGTCGGAGATGGTGTAGGAGAAGACGTCTTGCGCCTCTTCACCGGCCGCCAGGCCAACCGTATCCGGGTCGGTGTCCGCCAGATCGTAGACGTAGGAACCGTCAGAGTTGATGATGACGGATCCGTAGATGCCGACGATTTCAGCGCCCACATTGCCGCTGTCGCCGTTGACCTCGACAACAGTCAGGTCATCGCCATCGCCATCGGTGTCTTCGCCGCCCGTGCCGTCGGTGACGATGCCCTCGATCACGTTACCGGTGAGATCGTCGGGGAAGTCCATCGCCGCCTGCTCGCCTTCACCGTCGCCATAGGCGACCATGCCGGCTTGCACCATGTCGACGTCGTCGACCGCCTTGGGGGGCTCGTTCGGGACTTTGATCAACACCGTGGCCGGCTCGCTCTCCAAGCCCTGGCTGTCGGTCGTTGTGTAAGTGAACTCGTCGGTTTCGCCCGAGCCCAGCGTTTCCGACACGTAGAGCACGTTGTCGGGCAGCTCGTCGCCGTCGGCTTCGAGCATGTCACCCACCTGGAGCTGGGTTTCGAAGTCGCCGTCCTGGTCGAGGTCGGCCCACAGGGTACCGTCACTCGGTAGGCTGGTGATCGTGTACTTGACGGTAAGTCCGTCCTCGAAATCCGAGCCGCCGAGGCTCATGGAGTCGTTGACACCGCCGAGATCGAAGAAAGCATGGAAGCCTTCGATGGTTTCGCCACCGTTGCCTTCGCCGTCACTGAGAGTGAAGGGACCAAACGTCATACCACCTTCGAAATCGACGTTATCTATAAGGTCGGGCAGATTTGTCTGATCTGCGATGAGGTCTTCATTGGCGAAGACAAAGCCAGCGTCGGGGTCGATATTGCCAGGGGCACCGTCCACTGGGAACTTGAGGATGGTGTCTTCGTCTTCATCGGCGACGTAGAAGTTGCCGTTGGCGTCGAACGCAATGCCAGCCTCGAGATTTACGCCATTATCGTCGTTGGCGCTCTCAAGTTGCGCTTCTGTAATAAAAATATCGAAATCCGATCCATCGGACTCGATGCGGAAGATACCTGCGATTCCGTCGGATCCCTGGCCACCTTCATCGGTGACAATTATCGCGCCGTCCGGGGCGACAGTGATGTACTGCAACGAGCCGAATTGGTTGTTGCCTTGGACGACCCACTCGAGCGCTCCAGTAGTCGTATCGATGGCGTAGACGGTATCCGGGTTGGAAACAACGTATAGAGTCTCACCATCGGCGCTGATGGCAACGCCCGTTTCCGGGTTGAAACTATCGGTGATGCCGAAGTCGGCAAGTGCGGCCCCTTCCAGCGTTGTACCAACTGCCAGTACGCTGATCGTGGGCGTTCCGGTCGGATCTGTGATCTTAAGGACTAAATTATGATTGTCTTCAAGCACATAGAGCGAACCGTCTGGTCCAACTTCAATGCCGGTCGCGAATACGTCGCCGCCGAGACCTAGCTCGGTGTCAATAACTGTATTTATTTCGCTTGCCGAAGCGACGACCTGGACCGCGCCTTCGGCCGTTTTGACCATGACAAAGTCCTCGCCCGGATCGATCACATCGACATTACCTTCGCCCGGATTGATTACTGCGTCTGGATCGCCCGCCTGGATCGTGAAGAAAATATTGCCGTCGGCATCGACCCCGACATCGCGCTCATTGAAACCCCAGTTTTCGTGCCCTATTGCGGCCGTTACTTCGGCCTCGGCAACCGCGAGGGCCGCATTGCCGTCGGGGTCGATCGCGAAGATTTGGGTGATCTCGTCAACATGGTCCTCATTCACGATATAGAGCGTCTGGTCGCCGATTTCGCCGGAGCCGCCCTCGCCGTCGGTCTCGCCAACCGTGACTTCGCCGAACTGGGCGTCCTTCATGAAGCTGAAGGCCTCCGGCGGCAGGTTGAACTTAATGAGCACCTCGGCCGGTGCGCTGGTGAGCCCGTCGCTGTCGGTGGTCGTGTAGGTGAAGGAATCCGAGGATGGCCCGCTGCCTTCGCCGTCCTGCTCGCCGGGCTCGAAATCGGCAACGTAGAGCACATTGTCGGGTAGCTCGTCGTCGTCGGCGGTCAACACGTCGCCGACTTCAAGCTCGGTCTCGAAGATGCCGTCCCCGTCCAGATCGGCCCACAGCGTGCCGAACTCCGGCAAGCTGGTAATGGTATAGCTAGTGGTTAGCCCGTCTTCGACGTCGGTGCCGCCAAGGCTCATGGCATCGTTGTCGCCGCCAAGATCGAATAGGGCGAAAAAGCCCTCGGCCGTCTGAGTGTCGTCATCAACGGAAGGTGAAGCGATGCCGTCGAGAGCTCCTACCGGCAGTCCGAAGAAGTCCTCGATATCGGCTTGATCGGCGCCTCCGGAGGTGTACAGCACAGCCTGGCCTTCGCCGTCAGCTGGTGTGATGCCGAACCCGGCGTTGCTTGTGAAAACGTTTCCGATCTCCGACCAGCCTTCGGGGATCCCGAAATCGAAGCCGGTTAGAGGAGAACCGTTGAGCATAACGTCGTCGATCAGCAGAGCAGAATCGACGGACTCATCGTTTACATTCATCACCCCAAAGCCGACCATAAATTCGCCGCCTTGGGTGAAGGTAATGGTGAACTGTTCGTAGCCGGTTTGAACGAAGGATCCGATACTGGTGCTAGTGGTGGCACCGTCGGCCGACAAAACGTCCGCGAGCCTTACGACCTGATCGCCAAACACCACGAACGCGAAATCAATGTAGAAGTTTTCGCCATTGGATTCGCCATCGAGGAAGTTGAAGTCAAACGTGATTTGATCACCTGCGGCGACTTCAACAGTCGTCTTAAGTGCCGAGCCATTCGTGGGATCACCGTCAAAGACGCCACCGCCAAATTCCGGCGATTCGCCGAGGCTGGCGAATTTCATGAATTCGTGCGCGACCGGCGGATTGTTGTCACCGTCTACTTCCGGATCGGGGATAACTTCTTCGGTGACCGGAAACGCGTCGGACGGGAAGTCCTGCAGCAACGGCCCCTTGGGGGCTTCGTCCGTTCCCAGATCGGACGCTTGAAATTCCTCAGGGATATCGCGCGAACCGCCGCTGCGCGTTCCCGCACCCAGCGGGCCCCCAGCCGCCGGTGCCGCCGCTGCCAGCGCTTCGCCGAGGTTGGCGATGCTTTCCTCGCCGATGACCAGGGTCGTCGGTACCGGCGTTGCCGGACCCGCCTGGGCGAGCAGCAGGAACAGGTCGGTAAAGGTGATCTCGATAGAGCCCGCGGCCGGATCGGCCAAGGTCACAACATAATCGTTGCCGTCGACGGCCGCCGACGTCAGTTCAGCGCCGAGGACCTCGATCCTGTCGCCTTGCTGGACGCTGATTTGCTGGCTTGCACCGGTTGTGGTGAGAGTATCAACAGTGCCGTCTGCATGCGTGATCCGTACCTGAGCCATCTTTTTTCTCCTCTATGCGCCTGGGCGCGCAAAATGGGCGAGGGGGCTTTGCTTTATGCCGAAGCGCTTCCTGCGCCTTCGGGTGCCCGTTAACCTCTTATTAAACAATTCACGAATTATTAGGGAATTTCGACTCAAATTCAAAGAAGATTCCCATAAAATTTTGCCTATTAACTTCGTTCCAGCCGAAACGTGGCGGTAGACACCGACGTTTATTTCCCGCTATTTGGCGAATCCCGAAAACAGTTGGATTTTAGTAATTTCAAGAAAGAGCGGATTTGGTGGCCCCGGAGGCGGTGAGGCGGTCCGTGCGATGCGTCTGGATGCATGCGCCGGTATGCGGACGGAATGCAATAATACCGATATTTGAGATTTGGGCGTCGATGCTGACACCAGCAGATTCGGTGAAAGTCCGCCACCGCTCTGTTTGGGCGTTCCGGTCTCTAACGTCCTAATTTAAAAGGCGAATATCGGTTGTTGATGTGGCGCCACGTCGCTGGGTGAATAGGCGGCCGTATGTAGCACTTGATATTTGGTGGCTGTTTCCCGCTGCCCCGTAAATGGCGTCGTAAGGGGGGTCGGCGAGGCGGAATTCGGGCAAGAGGGACCGTCTGCGGGTGCCGGAAGACGTGCCCATCAGCGAAAAAGTTGGAAATTTCGTCCTAAATATTCAGAAATAAAAAAAGGAGTGTGGCAGTGCCACACTCCTTTTCGTTAAGGGATATGAAAATCTGTTACTCGAACAGGCTTACCGTCACTTGGCTTTCGTTGGCGATGCCAAACAACACGCCAAGCTCACCGGAAGCGGTCAGCATGTCGTAATAGTCGAACAGGCCGCTATGCCGCGCATCTGTTAGCTCTGCGCGCGAAACGAACAGCTCGTTCTGCACGTCGAGCAGGTCCAGCAAGGTGCGTTGGCCCAACTCGAACTGACGTTCATAAGCGATGATCAGATTGCTGTTGCGGTCGACACGGCGCGATAAGGGGCCAACACGCGCGCCATTTTTCTCGAACGATTTGAATGCTGCTTCAACGCGCTCGCGGACAAACCGCAGTGTGTCGGCTTCATCGAACTTGATTGCCGTAAGGTTGGCCTGAGCTTCGCGCTGGCGGGCGCTATCGGCGCCACCGCGGTAAAGGTTCCAAGTCAGCACGACCAAGGCACGTGCGTCGGTGTCGGTGCCTTGTGTGCCATCGAGGTCGTCGCCTTTGCTGGCGGAAAGTTCCAGTTCCACGCGTGGCAGGAACAGGCCCCTCGTCGCATCGGCTGCGCTTTGACGCGCATCGATCAACGCCCTTGCGACAGCGAGTTCCGGGTTCAGAAGAATCGCCTGGTCGATCTGAGCTTCCAGGCTGACGTTCCCCGGATCGGGCGCCGGGTCAAGCGGGTCGAGATCGCCGGGAGCTTCGCCGACCGACCGGAAATAGCGGGTTTCGGCGTCGCGCAACTCACCCTTGCGATTTTCCAGGTTGGCTTCTGCGAGAGCGAGCCGGGCCTCGGCCTGCGCCACATCAGAATCGGAGGCGCGGCCGGAGTTCACCAATTGGCGAACATTGCTGAGCAGCCGCTCGTGGGCGTCGATATTGTCTTCGGCAATCGACACGAAATCGCGGTTACGCATCACGTCGATATAGGCGGCGATCGCCTGTAGCGCGACGGAGCGTTTGGCATCGTCGACGCGGAACGTCGCAGCGACCAAATTGCCTTGTGCTTCGTCCACCAGATTGAAAGTGGTGCCACCGTCGTACAGCAGTTGGTTGACGACGATGCGGCCCTCGCTGCGCCACAAGGTAGTGTCGCCGGCGTCGGTGGGGCCGCGGGTCGCACGACCGCGCGTCGATGGCGAGTCGCTATACTGGAGACCGGTTTCGCCCCGGATATTAACCGTCGGGAACAGAGCGCCACGTTCTACGCGCACCCGCTCTTCCGAAGATTGCCGACGTGCCTGGGCAGCGCCGACCGCGGGAATCGAGGCGACAGCTTTATCGACCGCCTCCTGAAGGCTCGCCGCGCCGGCTGCACTTGTCCACGTTACCGCTGCCGCGATAGTCGCGCCTGCTAGTCCTAAAAGCCGCATGTCCCCCTCGACGTAGACATAGCCAATTTAATTTTACCATTCATCGTATAACTTTCTCTCGTGAGGGCGGCAACTGTAATATTATTTGGTGTTGTTATTCTGATACGGTGAGACATTTTTCCCACACCTGTTGCAATACCCCTTGTCGGCGTTGTGGGTTCTGGTTTGCCTGCTTTTTCGACCGTGCTGCCAGTATGGTTACCGGAAATCGATTGCGGAATTATAAACAGTATTAGAAGTCACGGATAATGCACCATCCAAATATTTGCTAAGTGTGCGTTAAGAATTTTTCATCGGCTACGCCAAAGCGGCGTAATTATTGTTTGCCTTCTTTGTCAGTTTTGGTTGCCAACCGCGTCGCCTAGATCCCCCCAATAATATGGTTAACGTCGTATGGCGGGTGCAATTGCTGAATTGTTGCAGTGGGTACTAGAGGGTCAGGCTTGCGCCGTTTTGTAGCCAGATAACCAAGATTGCCCCGGCGCTAATGGCGATGCCGTAGGGAACCGGGCTATCCCATTGCAGAGCGACCGGTAGCCGCTCCTGGGTTGCGGCCGCGCGTAAGCCACCCCGTAAAACGAGAAGCACGACCGCAAGGATTCCGCCGGCCAGCGTCATGGCGATGACGAACGGCAGCAATCCGTCGAAGCCGGCCCACAGAACGGCGCCTGGCGCCAATTTGGCATCGCCGCCGCCCAGCCAGCCCAGCGCGAAGAAGGCGAAACCGGCGGCAAAGACGATCGCGCCGGCGAGCAGATCGAACAGAATGTCCGAGAGGTCGAAGCTGACCGCCCGGCTGGCGACATAGAGGCCCAGCACGGCCACGACCAGGAAGTTGGGAATTGTGAGCGTCGTGGCGTCCCACGCCGCCGCTGCGAGTAACACAAATATGGCGCCGTACAGGAGTAACGCGGCAACTATTGGCTGGCTCACGGATCGATGCTCCTCGTTCGCCCAAGCACGATACGCCGGGGCCCTGGGGTGCGTGCACGACCTTATAGCGAAGCCACCCTACGGTTTTCCTAAGGACGACGGGCATTTTAACGAAATGGGTCTCCTTAGCGGATCCGCTGCGCGCGTTTCGAGACCGCCTCGGCATTTTTTGCAAGCAGAAATACACAATTTTAAGTAATATTTAATTAACCATAATAAAAAGTAAATAATAACATAAAATACAAATAAAAATTCACGCTATTATAAGCACTTATTAGCGTTTTGTTAGGCCTACTACTGCAACATTCCCGTCACGAAAACGTCGTCCGGAACCAAAAGGTTCTTCGTGAAACCGGGAGAATTCGACCGCATGTTTGGCAGTTTCAGGCCTATCGCACGCACGAGTATCGTCACCCTTCTCTCAATCTTTCTATTCATGGTGTTAAGTATTCCCAACGCAGCAGGCGCTCCGGCGTTTGCGCCCGGGTATACCGCCATTAAGGCCAGTTTCGAGGCGCAGCCGCAGTGGAAGCGGATCATGGCCTCGGCCCCCGATAGAGTAGCGGCAGATGCCGCGCCTTGGCAGGCATTGATCACCGGCGTTGCCGGCGAGCATCGCTTACGCCAGCTCGATGCCGTGAACCGCTATTTCAACCGGATTCCCTACGCCGAAGACACCGACATCTACGGCGTGAAGGATCATTGGGCGACCCCCCGGGAGTTCGTTCGCCGTAATGCGGGTGATTGCGAAGACTACTCGATCGCCAAATACACGGCTTTGCGTGCCATGGGATGGAGCGCCGACGATTTAAGGATCGTCGTGATCCGCGACCATAAGTTTAAAGTTAATCACGCGGCGCTCGCCGCACGATTGGATGGCGAGTGGTACTATTTGGACAACCGCGCGTCACACCTGGTCCGGCCGAGCGAAGTGCCCTTCTATCAGCCAATCTACGCCGTGAACGAGCAAGGACTTTCCGTGTTCGTCAAAGCGAAGCCGGCCACGCTGGAAGCGTCGGTGAAAACGCCTGGCGTCCAGCCTGCCCATTCGGGCTAACTCGGAGATTTAGGGTAGTACCGTCCGCTGTTGCGGACGGCGCGCTCAACCGAACGCTGAAAAGCGATCCGCCCGTTTACGTCGGGCGGCTTTCAGCCTTTTCCTCGTGATACTCGTCATCGACGTTGATGTCCCAGAGGGTGGTCTTATCGGCCGAGTTCTCGAGGATCGCCTCGGCGGCGTAGCGGGCGGTGAGCATGGAATGGTCTTGGTTGTTATACCGGTGCATACCGTTGCGGCCGACCAGGAATAGGTTGGAGATCGAGTCCATATATTCGCGAACGACCGGGAACTCGCTGTAAGTGCCGTAGTAGCCCGGATAGGCCTTGGGTACGCGCAGCACCACGCCATCCAACAGGTCGGCCGGGTCGGCAAGACCCAGTTTCTCCAACTCGCCGACTGCCATGAGTTTCATATTCTCTTCGCTCAGCGACCAGACATCGTCGCCTTCGGCGCAGAAATACTCCATACCGATCCAGACCGTATTCGGATCGGCGACCATCCACGGGCTCCAGTTGTTGAAAATCTGGAGCCGGCCGACCGTCACCCCTCTATCCTGAACGTAGATCCAGTTGTCGGGCACAATGTTGACCGGCGAGTCGGCAAGCGAGCCGCTGGTCGGTTTGAGCTTTCGCAACAGCAGACCGACGGTCACGAAGTCGCGGTACTGCAGGCCGTCGGAAATCCGGCGCACTTGGTCGGGAACCGTCGCGCCCATGGCCGAAGTTAGCTCACGCACCGGCATGGTGGAGATCACATAATCGGCGTCGATGCGCGTGGTGGCCTGGGTCTGCATGTCTTGGGCGACCACCGCGCGAATGCGCGAGCCCTCTACTTCGATACCAACGGCGCGCTGTTTCATTCGTATCTCGCCGCCGGTCGCCTCGACTTTATCGGCAACCGTTTCCCACATCTGACCGGGCCCGTATTTGGGGTACAGAAAGCTTTCGATCAAACTGGTGTTTTTGGTTTCGTGGCCGGTACTGAGCCGGCGTAGCGGGGCGGATAAGGCATGCGCCACCGCGCGCGAGACGTTCAGCCCTTTAATCCGCTGGGCTCCCCACTCCTGGCCGATTTCAGTGCACGGCACGCCCCAAACCTTCTCCGTGTAATCGCGGAAGAAAGTCTCGTAGAGTTCGCGGCCGAAGCGGTTGATCATAAAATCTTCAAGCGAGCTTTCGGGGCGAATGGGGGCGGTGCGGGCGCGCATGTAGCTTGCCATCATCTTGGCGACGCGGCCCGGTCCTAGCTTCAGTGCTGTCGAGACGTCAGCCTTAACCGGATAGGAGTAGAACTTGCCCTCGTAGAAGATGCGCGACAGCCGGCTGCGCACCAGCATGACGTTGTCGTCGTCCACGCCGGCGCCGTTAGGCGCGACCATGCGGTGTTTGTTCTGATAGGCGATTTCAACCGGTGTGTCGTCCGATGCGCTGATCGGCAGAATGTTTTGCCACCAATCCATCACCCAGTCGGATTTAGAGAAGAACCGGTGACCGCCGATGTCGATCCGGTTGCCTTTATAGTTAACGGTTTTTGAAATTCCGCCGAGATCGTCGCTCGCTTCGAGCACGATGACCCGGGCCCGCGAATTGCCGACCAGCTCATAGGCGGCCGTTAGACCCCCCGGACCGGCACCAATAACGACAACCGTTGCACCATCCATTGCAAACTCTACCTGCGTTTAGTTTGCAGAGAGACTGCGGCGAAATGATTTCCAATTGAATAACCGGAGGGTGCGGAGATCGTTTCCGGGACCTGCATTTCTTAAAATGCCACGCTAATTCGGTTCAATCCGATAGGGTTTCAGGCCAAACCGTTGGAGATCGCGAAACCCAACTTCGACAACTGACATCTCCTTGGTTAGCGCTGCCCGCTGAGTCGGCGTTATCTTATTTTTATCGAGGAGCACGGGGCGATTGCGCAGCCACGGGTCGTTGCGGATCAAATCGGCGCCGATCCAAATCGAGGTTGTGTCGAGGATCACGGCGTCATGGGGGAGGCTTTCCAGGTAGGCACTGGCCGCGGCGAAAGGGCGGACGAAGTCGTGGACCTGAACGGCCCGGACCGGCAGCAGCACGAGCAGGCTCACCGCGCTCGACCACACAACGAGGCGCACCAGACGGGGCCGCCAGTGGGACGGCAGCCCTTGGCGCAGATAGATCAGCCCGGCGACTGCGAGAAGCACCAGATTGCCGAGCATGTTGTGGAAGTAGCGGTAGCCCCATTGATGGCCGGGGTTGGGCGTAATTAGTAACCGCGCCATCAGTGTGATGGCGCAGCCGATGACAAGGAGTTTGACTACCGGCGGCAGGCGGTTCCAGTTGAACAAGGCAATGGCGGCAAGTGGCAACAGCAAAACATGCTGCCACGTGACGAGTCGAACGATGTTCGCGCCGGCCGCGAGGCTGCTGTAGACCCAGCTACTCGATGACGTGGCGATATCAGCCGTTGTTTTGAGGTGCGCGGTCGCCAAATCGGCGGCGCCGACGGTGCCGGTACCGGCGACCAAAATATCGGCGAATTGGAACCAGTTGGAAAAACCTACAAAAGCTACAGCGTAAACCGGGCACATATAAAACAGCCATCGCCAGCGCTGGTAGAGCGCCATGTAGGCGAAGAAGGGGAAGGCGAACAGCAGGTGGTAGTGCACCTGATGTAAACCAATCGCGAGCGCGCCGACCCAGGGCAGGAAGACAAATGCCCAGCGGCGGTCCGACAGAAAGAGTGCGAGCCACACTAGGTTTAGAAACAGGTGCATCGTGTGGGCATAGGCCGTCATGCCGACGATGAGGATTTGTGCCGAGCCTGCCATCAGCAGAGCAGCGGCGATCGGCGCCCATAGCTCGCCAGGAAACAGGCGGCGGGCGATATGGGCGGTGAGACCGATGCTTCCGGCAACGGCGAAGGCGTTTAGGAGTTCCGGCGCTCCTAGTAACTGGAACGGCGCGCGAAACATCGAGTGGACCGGCAGATAGGCGCCGAACCAGTACGCACCACCATCGAGAAGCCGCATGAACTGATGGAATAGGGCCGGACGCAATGGCGACCACTCTTCCGGAACGGCGACTGCTGCATCTCCGTTGGCATAAACGAGCGCCTGGTAGTCGGCGAAATACTCGTCCATCGACAGCGGGTAACCGAGATAGATCCCATGACTGCCCCACAGAACGACAGCAAAGGCGACCCCGGCGAGCACAGTAATCGTGATGTAGCTATGGCGTTCGGTGAATTCGAAAGTGCTGCCGAACCGAGATAACGGCAACAAGGCCACCAAAGACAGCGCGATGACCAGAAACATCGGAACGTCCTGCACGCGCGCGATATAGAACGGCAGCCAGGGATGCCATTGCGGCGCAGCGGCGAAGAACTCCGGATCGATCAGCCGGAATAAAGAGGTTCCGGCAGCCCATAGAAGGAGAAATACGAGGGAGCAGCCGAGACCGGCCTGTATGGAGCGCGTCATGGGGGATCCGGCTGGCTATCCGTTGACGCAACGTTAAGCGCTATAGCCTTTAAGCGCGATTAACGGGGATCGTGCCGGATTGTTGGCTGAATAAAGCGGAAATTAACTTTGTTGTAACTACATTCGGCCGATGAACCACGCTAAACCATTGGTTTCGCTTCTACTTCGGTTAGGGCCGGGCCAGCTGCTCGCGGTCTTTGCCTTGACGGTTCTGGCGTCGGCGTTCGAAATCCTCGGTGTTGGTCTCATATTCGGCTTCGCCAAGCTGATTTTCGATCCCACCGGCATCAGCCAATTACCGGGCGGTGAGTGGGTCGCCGAGAACATTGCCTTCGCAAGCACTAATGCAGCTTTCGTTTTTGTCGGCGCTGCCATCGTGGCGTTGTTCCTGTTTAAGAGCGTTGTCGGTTTCGGTGCGGTCGCGCTGCGGGTTCGCTATGCCGGACGGCTTACCGCTTCTTTCGCCCGCGAATTGATGGCGCTCTACGCGCGCCAGCCCTACGAGAAGCTTCTGCAACTACACAGCTCCGACTTCGCGAAGAACTTGCTTTCCGAGAGCGCGGTTCTGGGCACCAGTGTTCTGGCGCCGTTGGTTGGAATAGCAGCGGAAGCCACCTTCATCATCATGATTGTCGGCTTTCTGTTTTTGATCGACCCAACAGCGACGGCAGGTGCGATCCTTTTCTTCGGGCTCGGTTATGGATCGATGTTCGTGCTTATCAATCCGCTTATCGGACGAGCCGGTAAGCAGCGTGTGGGTTTCCTGCGTCAACGGTCCCGCTCTGCAATTGAGTTCGTCAATGGATTGCGCGAGATCATCGTCTCGGGGCGGGAGTCTCATTTTCTGCAACGCTTCGCGCGCGCGGACCAGGGGTACATAAGCCAGGAGAACCGAATACGAACCCTGCCGGCCGCGCCGGCGTTTGGCGTTCAGTTTCTGGCGATCAGCAGCGCGGTTATCTTGATCCTGTACTATCACTCGACTGGCAAACCGGCTGGCGACATCATTGCCAACGTCGCGCTATTTGCCGCTGCGGGTTTGCGAATGATGCCGGCGCTAAATTCTGTAACGCGCGATGCGTTGCTGTTGCGCGGCCATTGGAACTCGTTCGTTCATCTCGAGGAAGAATATCGCTGGCTAAAATCGGACCAGCGTGAGACCGGCGATGCTACAGAACCGCTTGCGGTAGATGAGAGCGTTGCGCTTCGACACGTGACCTACCGTTATCCGGACGCCAAGGAAGATGCGTTGCGCGATGTGACGATCGACATACCCTGCGGCAGTTCGATCGGGATCGTGGGTGCAACGGGGGCTGGTAAATCCACCGCGGTGGAAATTCTGCTCGGCCTCTTGCAGCCGCAGAGCGGCAGCGTCGATATCGACGGCCAGACACTCGGGCCGCAAGACCTCGGCCGATGGCAACGGTCTCTCGGCTACGTTCCGCAAGACATCTACCTGGCTGATGACACTATCGCCCGAAACATCGCCTTCGGCGTAGCGGACGACGAGATCGATCGTGCGCGTGTGGAAGAAGCCGCGCAACTCGCTTGTATCGATGAATTCATCCGTGAGGATCTCCCGGACGGCTACGAATCGACGGTGGGAGAGCGCGGCATCGGGCTCAGCGGCGGCCAGGTTCAGCGTATTGGCATCGCGCGGGCGCTGTATGCCGGGCCGCTAATGCTCATCCTCGACGAGGCGACCAGCGCTCTGGATACGGTCCACGAAGCGCTCATCAATCAGGCGGTTCGTAGATTGGCAGGCAAGGTCACGACGGTTGTGATCGCCCATCGCATCTCAACGATCAGGCAATGCGATAATATTTACCTGTTGGACAAGGGGCGGGTCATTGCCCGGGGCTCCTATAACGAACTCCTCAAGAGCAGTGAGTTATTTCGAGCCATGGCCTCTGAGAATGGAGGTGAGCCCGTGGTCTCTGACGTTCAAGGCTATGCCGCCGAACGCGTTTGAACTGTCGTGAGCCGGAGACCGTTGGGTGACGGAAAATCGAACCATACTCATTCTGAATAATCAGCTACGGCTGTTCTACGGCAGTGAACTTCACTCTCTGCATATCGCCGAATATTTTCGGAAACTCGGTTACGATGTGACACTCGCCGCCTGGGACGTTGGAGATCCATTCGTCTCTGCGGCTGCACGTAAGGGCATCGATGTTTTCGATATTGCCACCGACAATTCTCTCTTTGGCAGAGAGTACGATGTCGTTTGGACGCACCATCTGACGACGTTCTTTTTTGCGCATGTCGTCAATACCGTCGCCGCCCGCCATCACGTCCACGGATGTCTGTCGCCTTTTTTGGATCTCGAAAATGTTCCGATTTCCGAGAACTTCGACCTTTCGGCGCGGTTGAAGATTCTCGCCAACAGCGTCGAGACGAGAGATGTCGTTAGACAACAAGTGCGGTCAGAACAGGCTGTCGATGTATTCCTGAACGTGGTTCCCGACGAGTTTTTCGCACATCGAAAAACCGACTACGGCGAGGCCGTTCGGAAAGTTGTGATCGTTTCAAACCATGTTCCGCCCGAACTGCGCCTCGCGGCATCTGCGCTCGGTCGGCGCGGCGCCAAAGTCGATATTATTGGGATCGACGATGACCACCGGCTCGTCGATCACCGTACGTTGCTCGATTACGACGCCGTGGTCACGATCGGGAAAACCGTTCAGTTCGCCTTGGTCCAAGGGGTACCGGTTTTCGTTTACGACCATTTCGGCGGGCCGGGCTACCTCGATGCGGCAAGCTTCCAGCGGCATGAGGATTTTAATTTTTCCGGCCGGTCCCATCGGGAAATTCGATCGGGTGAAGACTTAGCGGACACGATCGTGAACGGGTACCCGCAAGCGGTCGAGTTTGCCCGCTACGCACGAAACGATTTAGCTCAAAGATACGCTATCGAATCCCAAATGGGACAATTCGGCGCAATGCTTTGCCGTCGGGATCGTGAGCCGGCTCGATTGTTGAGCCGTATTGAACGAATCGGGTTGCTCAAGCTTTTCCACGCGCGCCACCAGGTCCTGTTCTTTCACTTCATGGGGCTCTGGCGGTCTGCGCTCTACAACAGCAGCCGCTTCGGTTGGTTCTTTCGCACCCTCCGGGCTGTCTGCCGGGCATTTCGGTTTCCTCCCCGCAGACCCGCACCCTTTGGCAGCCCCGCCGAATAGTTGATGACGGATCGAATGTCGCTAAGACTGATTTGGCTGCTACTGCTCTTCGTTTTCTGGCGTCGGAAAGCCCATGAACAACTAAAGAGCCGGATTTGTTTCGTTGCCGGATTTCCGCGCTCGGGTACAACACTGACGCTGAATTTGCTGCGCGGCCACCCGGAAATGTCGCACCTGCGCGGACGCAAGTCTTCTTCAGCTTTCTCGCTAGCCGAGGCGCAAAGTCTGGAGACGGGAATCCTGATTGGCCGCGAGTCGCTCATTGACGATCTGGGGATTTTCTACATCGTTGCCCGAAGGTATTTGGCAGAAGGGCGGCCCATCGTGGAGAAAACGCCCGCTCATGTGTTCGCGTACGATCGTGCGGTCAGGATATTTGGCAAGCCGCAATTCGTAATCATCGTGCGCGACGGGCGGGACGTGGTGGCGAGTATGCTGAGGGCATCCCGAAATCCGAAAAATTGGTGGCGTGATGCACCGCCGACCATGGAAGCCGCTATCGACGTTTACCAGGATTACGCGCGCGCCATATCGAAGCTAAAGGATCGCGAGGATGTACTCTTCATTCGCTACGAAGACTTGATGGCTGACCAGAGATCGCACTGTGCAGAGTTGTGCAACTTTCTTGGCGTTTCCGGTGACCATATTGACGGCCAAATCGAATTTGCCAACGACGATCAAAACCTGCCCTTCCCTGAAGTTCGCGGTAAAGGAGCTATCGAAGGTTTTTCGCAGTATCTGACGGCGGTGGAAATCGATTGCTTTGACGATGAGTTCCATCGCCTGAATGCGACCTTTGGCTATAGCGCATCGCGAGCCAATATCGCGGAACTCGCTGACTGACGTGGACCGCTGCCTCAGCTTTACCTGTCGATCAAATTTTACGCATTCAGGTTTTTCCTTGAGGAACACCGGTAGCGATACCCAAAAAGACCATATTTTCGGACAATTCCGAGCTTCCGCCATTCGTTTGTGAAGAGCTTCTTAACTAAGCGGTTCCTAGAGTGGTGACCAGGGTGATGGCGCCCTCGACGTGCACGCCATGGGCGCGTTCGGGAAGTACAGCGTAACAAATGGTCGGGTCGAATACCTGAAGCGGAAGTGGATGATCGGACAGACGCTTGGTGTCCGCCTGCCATCCAACGGCGCTTCGCCGCACAATTGGGTAGGGAAGATCTTGTTAGATTCTTTTTCTTCACGGCGTCGCGGCATGTTCGTTTTCACGTTCTCGCGTGCCGTCTATCATCACTTGCCGCTTAAATACACGCACAAGCGTCGTCTCAAGAATTTCGTTTATCGTTGTCTCGGAATCTACCATCGAGCTGTCGCAGGTCTTGGGCGTAGCCTGACTGGGCGGTCGAACGACTGGTCGAAACCGGCGACCTATACCGTTCCGAAAACCCCAAGAACCAACTCGCCACGCGCGAAAGCCCCCGCGGCGCCGTCGTCGGGTGCTAACGCGGATGGGCCTGCCATATCGGTCATCATTCCGGTCTACAACCAGCTCGACTACACTCTGCAGTGCTTGGAATCGATTTTTGCCGCGCCACCCGCTTCGAGCTTCGAGGTGATCGTCGTCGATGACGCGTCGCAGGACGAAACACCTTCGGTTTTGTCGGCCCGCAGCGACATTATTTACATCCGGCAGGATCAAAACGGCGGGTTCATCAAGACGTGTAACAAGGGCGCAGCAGCGGCAAGCGGCGAGTACCTTTTATTCCTGAACAACGACACTCAAATTGTCCCCGGCTGGGCTGACGAACTGCTGTGGACCTTCCGCAACGTCAAACATGCAGGATTGGTCGGATCTAAGCTGGTCTATCCGGACGGCAAGCTGCAGGAGGCGGGTGGCATCGTCTGGAACGATGGATCGGGCGCCAATTTCGGCAAGGGCGACGATCCGGACAAGCCGGAATACAACTACTTGCGCGAAGTAGATTACATCTCCGGCGCCAGCATTATGGTGCCGAAGTCTTTGTTCGTTCAGATCGGCGGGTTCGATGATCACTATGCGCCCGCCTACTATGAGGATACCGATCTCGCCTTCAAGATTCGGCAGTACGGACTACGGGTTCTCTATCAGCCGCTATCCCGTGTGATTCACTATGAAGGGATCACGTCGGGGACGGACATAAATTCGGGTGTTAAGGCGTATCAGGTCGAAAACGCTAAAAAATTCTACCAGCGCTGGCAGGGGGAACTTGGATTCCAGGGTGAACCCGGGAACATGACTGAACAGGTGCGCGATCGCGGGCAACGCCGGCGGGCTCTGGTCATCGATTCCTTCACGCCGACACCGGATAAGGACTCCGGATCGAACGATACGGTTCAGCTGTTTCGAATGCTGGACAACCTGTCCTACCAAACGACGTTTATTCCAAACGACCTGCAGTATCTCGGTTCCTACACCGAAGATTTGCAGCGCATCGGCGTGCAGTGTTTGTGTGCGCCCTACATCGGCTCGGTCGATACTCACCTCAAGAAATTCGGCAAGAAGTACGACCTCCTCGTTCTGAAGCGCATCGAAAACGCTTCGCTCTATATGAAGTTGGCGCGCAAGCATTGTCCCAACGCAAAGGTCGTTTTCGACACGGTCGACGTCCAATACATCAGGGTTGAACGGCAGGCGGAGATTGAGGGTTCGTCAATACTGCGCCGCCAGGCCGCACAAGCTCGTGAGACCGAACTCCAGTTGATGGCAGACGCGGATGCAACGGTCGTCCTGAGTTCGGCGGAGTACGAAGCCCTTGTGAACGAGGTGCCGCGCCACAAGCTGTTTCTTATCCCCTTCGTCCGCGAGGCCGTTGGCCGGTCGCTTGGGTTTAGCGAGCGGCGCGATCTCATGTTCGTCGGTGGCTTCAAGCACCAGCCCAATGTCGATGCGGTCCAGTATTTCGTTCGCGACATCTTTCCGCTGATCAAAGAAAAATTGCCGGACGTCAAACTCCATATTATCGGGAGTAATCCGACCGGAGATATCTACCGGCTCGAGTCCGAGGACGTGATTGTCGTCGGCTATGTCGAAGATTTAGGCGAGCGGATGGAGCGGCACCGGATTTCGGTTGCGCCGTTGCGTTACGGCGCCGGGATCAAAGGTAAGGTGGTGTCGAGCCTTGCCCATGGCCTGCCTTGCGTCGCGTCGCCGATTGCGGTCGAGGGCATGGAAGTCGAACTCGACGAAAACGTATTGGTTGGCGAAGACCCCGCGGCGTTCGCGCAAGCGGTGATAAACCTCTATAGCGACGAAGCGCTTTGGCAAAAACTTTCCGACAACGGTCTAGATTACGTCGAAAGCCGCTACTCGCTGGCGGCCGGCTTGGTCAATTTCGGCCGCATGCTCGCTGAAATCGGCGCCCCGCCGTTCCACGGCGATTGCAACGTTTGCGGCAGCGAAGTTTCGTTCGAAATAGAATCGGATAATTTCCGCGAAAGCCTGCGCTGTCCCGAATGCGGCGCCAGTTCGCGGATCCGATGCTTGGCGGAAGGATTGCTGCGCGAAGTGGCGAAAGAGTTGCCCGCCAAAACCATCCGCGACCTCAGCGATACTGATTTGGATCTACGTATTTTGGATACGGACAACTTCAGTTCGATCCGGAAATTCCTCAAAGGGCGCAGCTTCTACGCTACGTCTGCTTATCTGCCTGACAAGAAAAACGGGCAGCAGATCGGCAAGGGGGCGTGGAACGTCGACCTGATGGATATTCCGTTCGATGACGAGACTTACGACGTTATCGTCACCTCTGACGTTATGGAACACGTGCGCCGGGACACCGTCGCACACGAGGAAATTCTGCGCTGCCTAAAACCGGGCGGCAAATACATCTTCACGGTTCCCTACGTTCCCGGTTGGGCGGAGACACAAGTCCGTGTCGATACGACGGGCGACACCGACATATTCCTCATGGAGAAGGAATATCACGGCGATCCGTTGAGTAAGGACGGTGTGTTGGTCTACCGCATATTCGGGCGCCAGCTACTCGCCGATCTCAAGGCGGTCGGATTCTCGGATGTGAAGTTCGAGCAAATATCGCGGCCGGAAAACGGCATCGTAACCGGCGGACTCTGGGTCTGCACGAAGTAGCCTACTGGCCTTCCTCTGCGACGCGCACCAGATAGGTGCCGTAGTCGCTTTTCATCAGCGGTTTGGCGAGGGCGCGCAATTGCTTGTCGGTAATGAAGCCTTTGCGGAAGGCAATCTCTTCGACACAGGCGATCTTGAAACCCTGCCGTCGCTCGATGGTTTGGACGAACTGCGAGGCTTCGATCAGCGAGTCGTGGGTTCCCGTATCGAGCCAGGCATGGCCGCGTCCCAAATGCTCGACCGAAAGTTCGCCCCGGTCGAGGTAGCAGCGGTTGAGGTCGGTGATCTCGAGCTCACCGCGCGCCGACGGCTTGAGCGACTTAGCGAAGCCGACCACCTGGTTGTCGTAGAAATAGAGGCCCGTGACGGCCAGGTTCGATTTCGGGTTTGTAGGCTTTTCCTCGAGGCTGACGGCGCGCCCGGTCTCGTTGACTTCGACAACGCCGAACCGCTGCGGATCGCCCACCGGATAGGCGAACGCAATCGCGCCTTTGCCCAGGCCCGCGGCTCGAATGAGCATCCCCTGGAAACCTTGGCCGTAGAAAATGTTGTCGCCGAGGATGAGGCAGCAATGGTCGCTGCCAATGAAGTCCTCGCCGATGATGAACGCTTCGGCCAATCCCTTCGGTTCCGGTTGAACCGCGTAGCTCAGGCGTATGCCCCATTGTTCGCCCTGACCGAGCAACTCCCGGAACAGGGGCTCGTCGTGGGGCGTGGAGATGATCAGGATATCGCGGATACCCGCCATCATCAGAACCGATAGCGGGTAGTAGATCATCGGTTTGTCGTAGATCGGCAGCAACTGCTTGCTGACGACGTGGGTCGACGGATAGAGGCGGGTACCGGCGCCGCCGGCGAGGATGATGCCTTTCATCGCGGTCCCCGTTCTATTGAGGGTTTGGGGGAGCTATTGCGCAATGCTTTGCCTCCCCTGCCCGAGACGGCCGCCATCGTAGCGCTGATCGAGAATCGCTTCCCACCAATCGCGATGCGACAGGTACCAATCGACAGTTTTTTCGAGCCCGCTCTCGAAGCTCTCTTGCGGGGTCCAGCCGAGTTCGCGCTCGAGCTTGGAAAAATCGATGGCGTAACGCAGATCGTGTCCGGGCCGGTCTTCGACAAACGTGATGAGATCGCGCCGCCGCGCGCCGGTATCGCTGGGCGCAGCACGGTCGACCGCGTCGCAGATCGCTTCCACGACATCGATGTTGCGCCGCTCGCTGGCGCCGCCGACATTGTAGGTTTCGCCGACGCGGCCTTGGGTGGCGATGGTCCACAGCGCGCGTGCGTGGTCGTCCACATGGAGCCAGTCGCGAACGTTCTCCCCCTTGCCGTAGACCGGTAGCGGTTGGCCGCGCACCGCATTGATGATGGTCAGCGGGATGAGCTTTTCGGGAAACTGGAACGGCCCGTAATTGTTGGAGCAATTGCTCACAAGGGCGGGTAATCCGTAAGTGTGGTGCCAGGCACGGACCAGGTGATCGGAGGCCGCCTTACTTGCCGAATAGGGGGAGTTGGGCTGATAGGGCGTCGTTTCGGTGAAGACTCCCTCGGCGCCGAGGCTGCCATAGACCTCGTCGGTCGACACGTGATGAAAGCGGAAGTTCTCCGACCTTGTTCCATTTTGTTGCTGCCAGTACTGCAGTGCAATTTCGAGCAACGTATAGGTGCCCAGGATGTTGGTCTGCATGAAGGCCGAGGGATTGTCGATCGACCGGTCGACATGGGATTCGGCCGCCAGATGCAGCACCAGATCGGGCTGCTCGGCTTCGAAGATTTTGTGCACGGCCGCGCCGTCGCAAATGTTGGTTTGATAGAACCGGTAACGGTTGGATTGTTCGACCTCGGCCAAGGCGCCGGGCGCCGCCGCATAGGTCAGGCAGTCGATATTGATGACCGAGCACGCTGTCTCTTGCAGCAGGTAGCGGATAAGAGCCGATCCGATGAAACCTGCGCCTCCGGTGATCAGCACTTTCAACAGCGTTGCTCCCGTTTTGCGGCGGATTCCTGGGCTCTGGCCTAGGTGGACCGCGGCGCGTTAGTGCGGTGAAGCATATTCAAAGGGCGATGAAGTATCGGTTAATCGGGGTAAGGCGGCATCTTTCTCGGAAAGCACCGCGTCGGTTGCCGCGATGGGCCAGGGGATGCCTAGGTCCGGGTCATTCCATAAAATGCCCCTATCGTGGTCGGGCGAATAGTTCGCAGAGACCTTGTAGGTTAGCACCGTATTGTCGGACAGGCTGCAAAAGCCATGGGCGAAGCCCTCCGGGATAAAGAGCTGTTCGCCTGTCTGGGCGCTCAAAGTCGCGGTGACGAACTTTCCGTAGGTGGGCGAGCCGGTTCTGATGTCGACAGCCACGTCCCACACTTCACCTGCCAGCACGCGTACCAGCTTGGCTTGGGCATGGGGAGGCGCCTGGAAGTGCAAGCCTCTGACGGTTCCCGCCGAGACCGATAGAGATTCGTTGTCCTGAACGAAATCCTGCTCGATTCCGGCGTCGGCGAAGATGTCGCGCCGGTAAGTCTCGCTGAAATACCCCCGCGCGTCTTCAAACCGCCGGGGCGTTATGAGGCGAACATCGGCGATGGCTAGTGGTGTTATTTGCACGTCTCTTCCTAGCCCAAACGGGGCTAAATAGCGCCAAGTTTTGGGAAAATATCGAGTAAAACCTTTCAAACCTTTTACCGTTTGATAAACACGCCAGCGCTATTAAGGGGGCCTTAAACAATCGCGATTGAACCCCCATCACGCTATGGCATCTGTGACGTCAATGAGTATTGGGCTGGTGATCCCCGTGTTGAACGCCGAGGGGCATCTCGACGCGTTACTTCCGGCGTTGCAGCGGCAAAGCCTGTCGCCCGACCGGTTTCTGGTGATGGATTCGGAATCGGACGACGCCAGCGCCGCGCAATTTCGCGCCGCCGGGGCCGAAGTCGTCACCGTTAAACGTCACGAATTCGATCATGGACGCACCCGGCAACGTGCGGCGGAAATTCTCTCCGATTGCGATATTCTCATCTATCTCACGCAAGATGCTATTCCCGCTTCGAGCAAGAGCTTTGCGCGGCTGGTCGCCGCCTTCGACGATGCAGAAGTCGGTGTGGCCTACGGTCGGCAGCTACCCCATAGAGATGCGACACCGATTAGCGCCCATGGCCGGCTGTTCAACTATCCCTCCGCCTCTCAGGCGGTAACCTTCGAGCACCGTC
This sequence comes from Alphaproteobacteria bacterium, assembly GCA_965267185.1. GTDB lineage: Bacteria > Pseudomonadota > Alphaproteobacteria > UBA6615 > UBA6615. The sequence continues at coordinate 3,427,416 of OZ253937.1, forward strand.
ACGCGCTGGGGATCAAAACCTGTTTTTGCTCCGACTCTTTTGCCGCTTACCGGCATACGGCTCTCGACGAAGTGGGCGGGTTTCCCGATGGCGCACCGGTGGGCGAAGATGTTTTGGTGACGGCGATGATGCTTCGGGAGGGCTGGACCAAGGCCTATGTCGCCGACGCTGAGGTTTTCCATTCGCACGGATTTTCCGAGATTGTCGAAATGCGGCGCGCTTTCGATATCGGCGCATTCCACAGCAGCGTGCCGTGGTTGCACGAAGCGTTCGGCGGCGCGAGCGGTGAGGGACGCCGGTTTGTCGCATCCGAACTGCGTTACCTGGCGAGGCACGCGCCGCTGCAAATCGTCTCTGCGCTTGTCCGTACCGGGATGAAGGCTGTCGGCTACCATCTGGGGTTACGCCATCAGCTCATGCCGCGCGCGTTGCGCAAATATCTCAGCCTGCACCGCGGATATTGGGAGTACCGGGATGTCCATTAGGACTGCTGCTATCTCGATGCTGGGCTCGGGCGCCGATCGCGGCGTTTTGCTCACGCCGGATTTGTTACGCGATCTCGTTCGCGTGCTCGACTTGGTGATGGTCGGCATCATCGGCATGACCACGTATTTCATACGGATCCATCCCCTAGAGCCGCAGCGGTTCGGCGAATATCTAGCGGCGATCGCGTTTGCTGTTCTGTTGGTCGGCGTTGTTGGCGAAGGTGCGGGCCTGTACCGCTCGAGTGTCATTTTCCGGCGGCGGATACGGTTGGGCCGGGCCCTTGGGGCTTGGGCGCTTGTATTCGCCATCATGTTCGCGGTCGCCTTTGCGCTCAAAATATCCGACACCTATTCGCGGGTTTGGGCGTTCTCGTGGTTCCTTTTAGGAACGTCGGCGCTGGGATTGTCGCGCATGGCCCTGACCGCCTGGATCGAACACCAGATGCGGGCCGGGTATTTCGCCAACCGAACCGTCATCGTCGGAACGGGCTCGGCAGCCGAGGCGCTAGCGCGGCGTCTAACACAGGCCGATTCCTTGCAGGCTCGTGTTCTTGGCCTCATCGACGATCAGCCCGCCGATGCCGGGCGGGCGCAGATGTGCACCGATTATCTCGGCGATTTCGACACGCTTACCGCGATGATCCGCGACGGCGAGGTGGATCAGGTGATCATGGCCTTACCCTGGCAAGACTCCGAGCGGCTTCGCGCCGCCGCCTACCGGCTGGCGCTCCATCCGGTGACGGTGTGCTTGGCTCCAGGGCTCTCCAGCTTCGACTTTCCCGGACGGCGGTATCAAGAGATCGCCGGCGTCCCTATGCTGCAACTGTACAACCCGCCATTTTCCGGCTGGACCCGGGTCGTTAAAGGGGCCGAAGACCGGATCGTGGCTGCTTGCTTGTTGGCCGGTCTCTCCCCGCTATTGGGGCTTATCGCGCTGGCGATCAAGCTCGATTCGCCGGGGCCGGTTCTGTTTCGCCAAACTCGCTATGGCTTCAACAATACGCCGATCGAGGTCTTCAAGTTTCGCAGCATGAAGGCGGATGCCGATGCGGGATCGGCCGAGCTCGAACAGGCGCGACGGCATGATCCGAGGATAACGCGGGTCGGCCGCTTCATCCGCCGCACCAGTCTCGACGAACTGCCGCAGCTGATTAACGTGCTTCGAGGCGAAATGTCGGTCGTCGGTCCGCGGCCCCATGCCGCTGAGGCCAGCGTTGAGGGCGACCCCTTAGAGGAGGTCGTCGAGAGGTACGCCGCCCGTCACCGGGTCAAACCGGGGATTACGGGCTGGGCACAAGTCAACGGCTTGCGCGGCGAGTTCAACACCGAAAAGCTGCGGCGGCGCGTCGACCACGACCTTTACTATATCGATCACTGGTCGGTCTGGTTTGATCTTTTGATTATTTTGCGCTCGGTTGCGATTGTTTTCGCCGACAAGGAAGCTTACTGAGCGCGTCCGCTGGCGGTGTTCCTACCGATCACCGAAAATCCGCACACCTATACAGATACCGGGAGCTCACCTGCGGCGACCCGGATTTCGCCGGTGTGGCGTCCGCCACTTGATCGTGCGTTTGCGGGTGCCAGACCGTCAGATACGCACCGGTGACTTGGCGCGTGAGTACCAGGTAATCGAGATTAGGTGCGCCCGTACAGGCGCTAACGAGATCGTTCCGGGTGAGTCCGGTGCGGACTTCAAGGTGCGCTTCCTGTTCCTTCCGATTCTTATAGGGTTGCCAGATATCGACATAGTCGACGCCGTCGAGGCTGTTCACAACCCGGCTCCGCCTCCAGAACTCGACCGCCAGGGGCTCGGAGAACACACCGCCGGCGCCTTGAATACTGGCGAAGTAGCCCGGCCGGCGGAGGAGAAACCAGGCACCCTTAGCGTTTCCTTCCCAGTAGACCTGTGCGCCTTCGGGGATCTGCTCGACGAGGGTATCGACGATGTAATCGCCGTCCAGTCCACGATTATCGGCGCTGCGCCGGTCCCAGACGAACACCGACCAAGCCATCAATAGGATGAGCAAGCCTTTGATAAGAAGCGCGGGAACGTTGAGCCGTAGACGCACGACGCCGAAGATTGCGAACGCGATGAACACGACTTCCATCTGCGAAAACCCGGTGATCCCAACGTAGGAATCGCCCTGCTGGAAAATTGCACCATGGTTGTCGGCATCGAGCCAGAATCGGATGCGGAAATAGAACATCCAGAAAATGAGGATCATCGAGGTTAGATAGATCAGCCGTCGCAACAGCGACGGGATACCGGCGATTTTTCCGGTGATCCGCAGGTAGGCCAGGCCGGAGGCGACGAGACCGAGCGCCAGTCCCGGTAGCGGCCACAGCAAGTGGGTGACGATCCATGCCAGGAGATAAAGAAAAAGGAGGGCATCGCCGTCGGCCTCGCTTTTTTTGTAGAGGCTGGCGACGACGACACCGAGGCCGACATTGCCCAGTAAGAATACAAACCAGACTGTACGGCTCGTCTGAACTTGCGACAGCAATACGTTGTGCAGCAGGTCGGTGCCGATGAACGATACCAGTAACCCTGCGGCCGCGACGATTAGCGCTGCGAGGATGAGCCGGCGTTGCCAGCCGGAATAAAGCGCCGCCAGGGGTATGGCGATCGACGTTGCCAGCAGGATGCGGGCCCAGTCTTTGACCGGCCATTCCGAGACGTACAAATATTTGGCCCGCGTTTGCACCACGTGAAGCCAGTCGCCTTCCAGCGCGGCGGTAAGCCGCTCGAGCGGGACGATCCCGCTGACCAACACAAGAGCCATGCCCGCCAGGGAGCCCGCACCGAAAATCCACCACCAGCGGCGCGCCTCCAAGAGCAACACTGCGACGATCAGGGCGGCGGCGATAAGCCCCATTATCGGGTGTAGCGATAACGCGGCTAGTACCAACAACGCCGACATGAGGTAAGCGCGGCTAAAGAAGCTCCATAGCGACCAGAATGTCAGCCCTTCGACGAACAGGCGTGGCGTGGCGAAGTTCTCGCCATAGGAAAGAACGGAAAATCCGAAATACGCGGTTGGCAGAAGGAATGCGGAGAGCAGGCCATAGAAAGTGGTTTTCTCGTCGCCCGCGATTTTCACGACAAGCGCGGCTAGACCGGAAAACCAAATCAGTTGGCCGGCGATGAATATCAGCGTCGTCGCTGCCCACGGACTTAGAATTTTGTATAGCGGGGCGACGATATAGGCGTATAGCGTGTACTGGTTTTGCGTACCTGCGGTGGCGAGCAGGTCATTCGCGAAAATGTTTGCATCGACAATGTTTAGGATGTCGAACACATATAGCCGCGTATCGTGGATGATGCCCCGGTTTGGAAACATCAGGAGCGCGAGCGGCAGCAGCAGCAGATAGTAGTATTTCGAGCCCAGATAGCCGCGCGCGACGGCGCCAGCGCTGCGTGTCGGGCGGCGATATGTCGCTTCGGACGATTGGCTAGGATTATGAACGTCTATCGAGTCCAAATCGCAAAACCCTCATTCCGCCGGCAAAGGCGCACCATCTGGCAGCGGTAATTATGTACGCCATGGCCGGTGTTCCGTCGGTGGGAACTGGCGCTTTCTGAGGGCATACCGTGACGATTAAAGGTAACGTTATGTTTAAAGGCGCGCCCGCAAACGGCGCTGGTGGTGCTCAAATGCCTGTCCAGCGTCGGCTTTTCATGTATCTTGACGCTCGCCGAGAGCGGTAATTTCGAAACCCGGCCAGCGAGGAATTGGTTATGCGACGCAAGGTGGTGTTTAGAGCAGCGGCGGTACTACTCTTTGCCTATCTGGCATTGCCCTTACAGGCGGCGATGGCGGCGGATCCCATCGGTACGGTCAAAACGTCGAGCGGTGAGGCGCAAATCACCCGTTCCGGGTCGTCCAGCGCGGCCACGGTCGGTAACCCGGTGCATCAAAATGATGTAGTTATCACCGGAGCCGATGGCGCGCTTGGCATAACCTTTACCGACGGCACCTTGCTGTCGGTGGGGCCCAACACGGAAATTATCATCGACACCTACGTTTACAATCCCAATGCCAGCGACTCGTCGTTCACCGCGAGCATGGCGCGGGGCACGCTGCAGTTCATCTCGGGAGAAATCGCGAAACTGTCACCGGACGCCGTAAAGGTGAACACACCCACGGGTACGATCGCGGTTCGTGGCACGCGGTTCCTCGTCGAGGTGGAGCAGCCGGAAAAGTGATCCGGCGAACGAGCGGTCAATGACTGTCTGCGTATATGGGCGTTGCGACTCGTGCTGAAAATTAATCGCGCTTCCCGGTATCTGCCTTTTGCTCTGTTGCTGGCGGCGTGCGCACCGCAAGAGAGCGTGCCGATTGACTCACCCGTGCCGGAGCCGCTTCGGACTCTAATCGGCGACTGGGACATCGAAGAAATCAGGAGCCTCCCCAGGCCCGAGGATGCGTTCGAGCGCGCTTTGTTCGAGGAATATGTCCGTCTCGGCGCCGAGGAAAGCGCCGAAGCGGACTGGGGCGACACCACTTTCTTTCTGCGCCGGGCGCGCGCGTTGTCGCGAGGCGACTACAGAGAACCCACGAACTTCGAGCAGCGCGACATCCCGGCAAGTTCGCTGGCAGAGCTTACCAGCGGCCGGGCGCGTTTGATGAGTGTCTTGTCGAGTAGCCGCCGCCAGGATCAACCTACCGAGGCGGCAAGGGCACAAGCGTCGTTTGACTGCTGGATGCAAGAGCGTGAGGAAAACTTCCAAGCCAACGACATTTCTGGCTGTCGCGCCGATTTTCTGGCCACGATGGACAAGCTGGAAAGTAAGAAGCCGCAGACCTTGGTCGTGCTGCTTCCCGATTTGGATGGCCGGGTGGGACAAGTCGAGTTTATCACGGCATCGGGCACGCGCGTGTTGACCGAAGCGCGCGCGGCGACGACTGTCGATCTCGCGGACGATGCGACACCGTCGCCTGCGTTCGAGATCGGACAGGAGCCGCTCGAGCAGACCTTCAGCGCAGCGATCGAGGCGCAGCCGCTGCCACCGGAGAGCTTTATTATTTTCTTTGAGCTTCGATCGGCTGAGCTAACCGAAGCGTCGGCCGCCCAGATACCGCAAATCCTTGCAGCCATTGCCCGGCACCCTGCTGCCGAGGTCGAGATTGTCGGCCACGCCGACAGATCCGGCACCGATCAGTACAATGACGCGCTGTCGTTGCGGCGGGCCAACGAGATCCGGCAACGGCTAGCCGGCCAAGAAAGCGCTATCCGTACTCTGCGCGTATCGGCACAGGGTGAAAAAAATCCCATCGTGGCTACGCCCGATGGCGTCGCCGAGCCACAAAATCGGCGTGTCGAAATAACCGTTCGATAGTCGCGGGGCTAGTCGCCGCCCAGTTGGCGCAAGATCTGCCGGTTCTCGCGATCCAATTGTTCTTGGTCGATGTCGCCCGACGGTTCGCAGGCGGCCAGTGCAAACATCGCCAGCAACATCACGATGAATTTCTTTGGCACGATGTCCTACCCATATGGAGTCTCGGCTTTTGAGATGGGATCGACGCGCGAGGTGTTCAATAACATTTCCGCGCGTCCGTGAGATCGGTTCCGGCTTATTCGAACACCAGGTTAGGTAGCCAGGTTGAAATCTCCGGCACGTAGGTCACGAGGATTAGCAAGCCCAAGAGCAAGACGATAAAGGGGTTCACGCCGCGAATCACTTCGGCAAGTGGCGCCTTCGATATGCTCGACAATACATAGAGGTTGAGCCCGATGGGCGGCGTCAACAGGGCGAGCTCCATGTTGACCGTGACCACAATGGCGTAATGGATCGGGCTGATGTTGAAGGCGACCAGAAGCGGCAGCACGAGCGGCAGGGTGATCAAGATGACCGCGATCACTTCGAGGAACATGCCGAGCACCAGCATCACGATGTTCATGAACAGCAAGAACTGCCAGGCCTTGAGATCCAGCGCGGTGACAAACTCGACCAGCCGCGCGGGCACGCCGCTCTCGGTGATCCAGTGCCCGAACATCAGGGCCGATGCAACGATCACGATGATCGAGCCGGAAATCTTGAACGATTCCGCCAACAGGCGGAACACGTCTTTGTAGACGACCTCGCGGTATATGTGGATTCCCGCGGCAATGGCGATCACCGCTGACAGCGCCGCTGCTTCCGAGACCGTTACGATGCCGCCATAGATCCCGACGAAAATCACCAGTGGAATCGCCATCGCCGGCGCAGCCCGGAGGTTGACCCGCAAAAACTCATTCAACGATATGGGATCGCCCTTCGGGTAGTTGTTGCGGCGTGCATACCAGAAGATGAACGCGCCGAATAAGCCTGCTTGCAAGAGCCCCGGTATGACTCCTGCCAGAAACAGCCGTGGCACCGACTCTTCGGCAACGATGGCGTAGACAATCAGCGAGAGGCTCGGCGGAATCAAAATACCCAGCGTGCCCGAACCGCCGACCACTCCGAGTGCAAATTTACGCTCGTATTTCTGCTGGATCATGGCCGGGATCAAAATCGTGCCCATCGCCAGCGCGGTCGCGACAGACGATCCGGAGATTGCGGCGAACACTGTCGTCGCCACCACGCAGACCAAGGCTAGCCCGCCCCGCAAACGGCCGACCCAGGCGTTCGCGGCATCGATCAGCGCCTTGGCAATGCCACCGCTCTGCATGAACGTTGCTGCGATCACAAAGAACGGCACCGCGATTAGGGCATCGGAATTGAGGCGGTCGAGGACGACTTGTGCAGCGCCGACAAACGGCGTTCCGTCGATCCAGAACAGAATGAGCGAAATCGTTCCCAGCGCGACAAAGATGCCCATGCCGCTTGCCAGGAATCCCAAGAGGACCGCAATAACCGCAACCGGGCTCATTTACGCCGTCCGTTGAGTAAGAAAATCATCGGTTCAATCGATTGCATGGCCGCCGCCCTCAGTAAGTTCGGAGGCGCCTTTGGTGCGCACCAACTCGATGAGCCGGAGCGCATAGCGCACGGTCATCAGCGCCATCGCAACCGGCAGGCAAGCGTAGTAGTAGATGATGGGAATGCGCAGCGTGCTCGCGCTGCGCTCATCGAGCAGTATGGCGAAGTCGAGAACGAGATATCCCGACCAAGTCATGGCCACGCAGAACGCTATGCTCATAACGAGATTGAAGGTTTCTGCGGCGATGCGTGTTGGCCGCGGTAGCAGACGAACTATTAAATCCGCACGCACATGGCGATGCTCGCCCGCGAGTGCGCTGGCGGCCAGCATGACCGCCCAGATCACCAGGAATATCGTCACTTCGCCGGCCCAGTCCGGCGCTAGTTGGGGGAACAAAAAGCGCGCCAGCATGCCGTACATGAATACGGCCAGTGCAGCGATTGCCACCAAGGCAACGAGCAACTGTTCGGCACGGTTCCAGAAGTGGATCACCATGGCGGCGCCAGTACGGTTTAATGAGGACGGGAAATGCCGGGCGGACCGGTCAACACACCAATCCGCCCGTCACTGTGCTTTCGTTGCGTCTGCTAGTTCAGAGCAGCAGCCACGCGTTTGACGAATTCCGGATCCATCGAGAGTTGTTTCACGATGGCGTTCTGTTGGCCCAAAAGTTTGGCCCGCATGGCGGCCAGATCGGCCGATGAGGCCTCGACCGTTTTAACGCCGTTCTTGGCGCCCTCGGCCTGGGCTTCAGCCTGCCGTTTCTCGGCGAACTTGCGCGCCGGTCCAACGGTCTCTGCCCAGGTGTTCGTGATGATGTCGCGGACTTCCGGAGTTAGCTTGTCCCACTGAACGCGGCTGACCATCGGCACATACTGCAGAAATGCCTGCCGGTCGTTGAAAGCGAATTTCACGCCGGAGTCCCACAGCTTCGCGCTACGCGATGATTCGTGGGTGGTCATTAAGCCATCGACGGTGCCTTGGGTGAGCGCCAGCGGCACATCGCCAAAGGGAATCGAGACAGGGTTGGTTTCGAACACCTTGAAGCGCGCAACGGTTGCCGCGCCCGGAGGCGTGCGAAATTTCATGCCTTTCATGTCGGCATGAGAAGTGATCTCCTTGCCGGTCGAGAAGATCGAGCCGTAACCCAGGTCCATGAAATTGCCGACGATCTTAACCCGCAGTTTCTTTTCCAGCCGGTCTTTGAGTTCGTCACCCAGCGGTCCGTCCCAAACGGCATAGATCTGTTCGCGCGTTGCGCCATAGAACATCGGCAGATCGGGGATCAGCGCGTTGGGCTCGAACTTGCCCATTTGCCACAAGCCGGGGACGCCCATTTCCAGAGTGCCTTGCGCCAATGCTTTGGGAATATCGGGTCCTTTAAAAAGCTGGTTGGCGGGGAAGACCTCGACTTCCAGTTGCCCTTGGGTGCGCTCTTTCAGCTTGCTGATGAATCCTTCGAGCGAAATGTTGCGGACGTGATTAGGTCCCGTCGACAGAGCGAGTTTGAATTTTGTCGGCTCTGCCTGCCCCGTGGCCGGCATACCCGCCAGGACCGCGAGCCCCAAGGCTGCCGCGAGCAGTTTTTTCATGATTTTCCTCCCAATTTTCTTTTTTGACGCATTGGTCGACTGCAAACCTAAAACAAGTTGACCCTACGTCACATGCAACTATAGTTGTACGGACAACCGGACAAGTCAATAACATAATAGATCCCGGTCAAATGTCTGAATCCGCTGCATACTATCGTAGTATTTTGTTCGTCCCAGCAACCCGCCCCGAGCGCGTGCCCAAAGCGGCCGCCACGGGCGCGGACGCCGTTTGCGTCGATCTGGAAGACGCCGTTGCGCCGTCTGATAAGCCGGCCGCGCGTGCCGCCGTCTGGGAGCAGCTTGAGGTTCTACGCTCGCTGGGCGTTCCAAGTATTCTCAGAATCAATGCTCTGACGAGCCGTGAGGGCTTGCACGACATGGTCGCGCTGATCGAAAGCCCGGCGGCGCCAAACGGGTTGTTTCTGCCCAAATGCGACAGCGCTGAAGAAGTTCGCTGGGTCGACAGCCTGTTGGGTGATCTTCATCCGGATATGGAAGTTTTGCCGATCGTCGAATCCGTGAAGGGGTTGGACAACGTCGCGGCGATTGCCGGTGCGAGCCCGCGGGTCTCCGCAATCGGCTTCGGCTCGGCCGACTATTCGGCGGAGATCGGGTCGGATATGGGGTGGGATGCACTCGCCTATGCGCGGGGCCGTATTGCAGCGGGGACCGGCCGGCATGGCGTTGCGGCGATCGATGGTGTGTGGCTCGACTACAACGACGATGATGGCTTGCGCGGCGAAACGGCGCGCGTTGCCGCGATGGGGTTCAGCGGCAAAATAGCGATTCATCCGCGGCAGGTTCCGGTCATCAACGAGGTCCTCACCCCCAGTGAGGAGTCCGTGGCGCGGGCGCAACGCATTGTTACCGCCGCAGCCGAGGCGGGTGGCGGCGTGACCACCCTCGATGGGCAAATGATCGATGAACCGGTGGTTCAAGGGGCGCGGCGGATCGTTGCCATCGCGGCTCATGTGGCTAGGGCGACAGCAACATAACAAGCATTGAACAGGGAGAGTTTGACGATGACATACGGTCATAAAGAGGTCGGTCCGAACCGTTACCGCGAAGATATCGGCCGTTACTATGAGGACTTTAATGTCGGCGATGTCTACGAGCACCGGCCGGGGCGCACGATAACCGAGGTCGACAATACGTGGTTCACCTTGCTGACGATGAACACCCACCCGCTCCATTTCGATGCGGAATACGCTGCTAAAAGTGAATTCGGCCGACCGCTGGTCAACAGCACGTTCACGCTTGCGGTGATTGGTGGCATGAGTGTGAGCGACACCAGCCAGAAAACCATCGCCAATCTGGGCTGGAAGGAAATCAAGCTCACTGCCCCAGTGTTTGCCGGCGACACCATTTACGGCGAGAGCGAAGTGTTGGAGATGCGTGAATCGAAATCGCGGCCCAACGCCGGGATCGTCACGGTCGAAACGCGGGGCGTTAAATCGGACGGTACTCAGTTCTTGTCGATGGTGCGTTCGTTCCTCATTCCCAAGCGCGGCCACGCGGTCGACGACGCGGCGAACTACTAAACGGACTGCGTGCGATGGACATCTACGCCCTGCCGGAACAAGACCGATTGATCCTCGATTCGCTCGAGCGGTTTCTCGAACGCGATGTAAAACCGAGGGTGCGCGACTTCGAAGACCCGGACATCTATCCGCAGGACATGGTCGACACGATGGCCGAGCTGGGTCTGTTCGGCCTCACCATACCCAGCGAATATGGCGGCCTGGGCTTGTCGTGCCTCACCTATGCCCGCATCACCGAGACGGTGAGCCGGACCTGGATGTCGTTGAGCGGCGTCTTCAGCTCGCATTTGATCATGGCGGAGGCTGTGCGCCGTTTCGGCACAGATGCGCAGCGTGAGAAGTGGCTGCCCAAATTCGCGAGTGGCGAGTTGCGCGGCGGTATTTCGCTGACCGAGCCTGATGCCGGCACCGATCTGCAGGCGATTACTACGCGCGCGGTGCGCGACGGCGATACCTATGTCGTCAACGGCGCCAAAATGTGGGCGACCAACAGCCATCATGGCGGCATTCTTGCGGTGCTGGTGAAGACCGATCCTGAAGCGGAGCCACGCCATGCCGGCATCAGCCTATTGCTGATCGAGCAGGGCACGCCCGGTTTTCCCCAACCCAAGAAACTGCGCAAGCTCGGCTATCGCGGAGTCGATACCGGCGAGCCAATCTTCGAAAATTGCGTCGTGCCGGCGGAAAATCTGATCGGCGAAGTGGAAGGCCAGGGCTTCAAGCAGATCATGGCGGGCCTGGAGCTCGGCCGGATCAATGTGGCGGCGCGCGGCGTTGGCGTCGCGCAGGCGGCGCTTGACGAGGCGGTGCGCTACTCCCAGGAGCGGCAGACATTCGGCAAACCGATCTGCCAGCATCAGGCGATCCAGCTCAAGCTGGCCGACATGGCAACCCGCGTCGAGGCGGGACGTCTGCTGACCTACCGGGCGGCGATGGCCTACGACACCGGCGAACGCAGCGATATGGAAGCCGGTATGGCCAAGCTATTTGCTACCGAGGCGGCAGTGGAGAACTCGATGGAGTCGATGCGTATTCACGGCGGCTACGGCTATTCCAAGGAATTCGACGTCGAGCGGCTGTACCGCGACGCGCCGCTGCTGGCCATCGGCGAGGGTACCAACGAACTGCAGCGGATTGTCATCGCCCGCCAGCTTATCGCGCGTAATCCCGCCTAGGTGTGGAGCCAATCGCATGTTACCACTCACCGGACTGAGAGTAATCGCTGTCGAGCAATACGGGGCGGGGCCGTTCGGCACCCAGCACCTGGCCGATTTCGGCGCCGAGGTCATCAAGGTCGAAGACCCCGCGCTCGGCGGCGATGTCTCGCGCTCGGTCGGGCCCTACTTCATCGAAGGCGATGACAGCACGGCGGCGAGCCTGTTGTTTCAGGGGCTCAACCGCAACAAGCGCAGCATCGCGCTCGACCTTGCCAGCGAGGGCGGGCGTCAAGTGTTCCACGATTTGGTGCGCACCGCCGACGCCGTTGCCGGCAACAACCGGGGTGACGTTCAAGAGAAGCTCGGCCTGACCTATGCGACGCTCGGTAAGATCAAGCCGGAAATCGTGTGTGCGCATCTAACCGGGTATGGCCGCGACGGCGAGCGCGCCAGTTGGCCCGGCTACGACTATTTGATGCAGGCAGAGACCGGCTATTTTTCGGTCACCGGCGAGCCAGGCGGTCCGCCAGCCCGGATGGGCTTATCGATTGTCGATTTCATGGCGGGCTCCAACATGGCGTTCGCGATCGTCGCCGGCGTTTTGAATGCGCGCGAGACCGGGCAAGGACGCGATATCGACGTCACGCTGTTCGACACCGCACTGTACAATTTGAACTATCTCGCGACTTGGTATCTTGGCACCGGCCACAATCAAGGCCGCGAAAAGCGTTCTGCACATCCGTCACTCACCCCGTGTCAGCTTTATGCGACCCAGGATGGGTGGATCTATCTGATGTGCAACAAAGAGAAGTTCTGGACCGTGCTGTGCGGCAAGATCGACCGCCCGGAATGGGCCGAGGATAGCCGGTTCACCCGTTTCCCTGACCGGTTGAAACATCGCGATCTGCTGACCGAGATGCTCGACGAGGCGCTGTCGGAAAAGACCACCGATGAATGGATGACGCTGTTCGCCGGCGCGGTGCCGGCAGCGCCCCTGAACGACGTGGCCCAAGCGTTGGAAAATCCGTTTGTGACCGAGCGGGGACGGCTTCGTGAGCTGTCAAAGCCCGGCGGTCAGGCGTTTCGTGTACTGGCACCACCGATCCAGCTTCCCGGTGAAACGTATGATTTGAAACCGGCACCGGTGCTGGGCGGCGATACCGAAGCCCTGCTGGAAGAGCTCGGCTATGACGCCGATACACGGGCGCGGTTGCGGGAGAGCGGTGTCGGATGAGCGATGCCGCGCTGATCGGCAAGACCCAGCCGCGCTATATCCTGATGGCGCAACGGCTGGTCGAGGAAATCACGTCGGGGCATCATCCGGTCGGCAGCTTGCTGCCGACAGAGGCCACGTTGTGTACCCAATATGGGGTGAGCCGGCACACGGTGCGCGAGGCGATTAGAGAGGTCCAAGCGCTGGGGCTGGTTGCCCGCCGGCAAGGCGTTGGCACCCGCGTCGTGTCGCAGACGCCGTCGCGCGGGCACAGCCATATGCTGACGTCGGTCGAGGACCTGCTGCAATTCGCCACCGGGACGCGCTTGGTTGACGTTACTTCGGAAGAAGTCGTGGCCGATACCCAGTTGGCGGCGGCGGGACAGTTCCAGCCAGGACAAAAACTCCTTCGCTTCGAAGCGCTACGCGTCCCCAGCGACAACCCCGATGCACCGCCGCTTGCCTGGACCGAGCTTTATGTCATCGACGCCTATGCGGGTATCCGCGATGATGTCGGTACGCGCGAGGGGGCGGTGGGCTGGCATATCGAGCAGCGCTATGGCGTGCGCATCATGGAAATTCAGCAGGAAATAAACGCAACGACAATCGGCGAGGCGCTTGCGCCCCGGATTCAAGCGCCAGCGAACAGTCCGGCGCTGCGGGTCGAGCGCTGGTATATCGGCGATGACGGCAAGGTGTTCGAATACACGGTCAGCATTAACCCTGAGAACCGCTACTCGTTTTCCATGCGCCTCACACGTGACATGGCGGGCTAGCCAGCCGAAGACTTTACGGCGTTACTCCGGCACCGGCAGGGGCTGGTCGTTTTCCGGAATGTTCCAGGCACGCTTGGTTGCCGGGCGCTCCAGGATGGTCATGTACCAACGCCGTACATTGGGGAAATCGTTCAGGTCGATCTCCTGCCAGTTATGGCGCGCCGTCCATGGCCACACGGCCATGTCGGCAATTGAATAATCGTCGACGATGAATTCGCGGCCTTCGAGCCGCCGGTCGAGCACGCCGTAGAGCCGCCGCGCTTCTTTCTCGTAGCGCTCCTGCGCGTACTGCGACTTGCCGGGGTTGTACTTAGTAAAGTGATGGACCTGGCCGAACATCGGGCCGACACCGCCCATCTGCCACATCAGCCATTCGACCGTGCGCCAGTACTTGTCGCGGTCGGCGGTTTCGAGGAACTGGCCGGTCTTTTCCGCCAGGTACATCATGATCGCGCCCGTTTCCATCAATGGGAAATCGTTGTTGTCGTGATCGACGATCGCCGGGATCCGGTTGTTCGGCGCAATCTTTAGGAAATCGGGCGCGAACTGCTCGTCTTTGCCGATATTGATCGGGATGGTCTTGTACTCAATCCCGGTCTCTTCGAGCAAAAGCGCGACCTTCCGGCCGTTCGGCGTGTACCAGGTGTAGAAGTCGATCATCGACTGCACTCTCCTCAGATTGGGGTATCTCGCGCTGCCATGGCGGCGCGCTGGCGAATTTGGCGCACCCTATTTGGCGCCCGGCGAGCGGTCAATCGAATGAGCAGGCAAAAGTTCTGTGCGGGCGCGTTAGCGGGCTAGCGGCGCTTCCAGATGATGATATGGGAGGCCGTGCCGCCCGGCGCCGTTCCGGAAAATGTCATGCTCGCGCCCTCATGGTCGACCGTGCGGGCGATTGAAACCCCTTGTATATTGGGGTCGAGGGCGTGTTCTACCGTATGCACCACTTTGTCTTCGTCGATATCCCAGGTGCCGGCGTAATTCATATAGCTACCGAAGGCGTCGACGCGGTCTTCGTCAGTTGGCCGGTCGGCGGGCAGAAACCGGTCTTTGGCGCGCACGATTGCCGACATATAGCCATCCTCGGTGTAAATGATGGCGCCCTGAGCATCGCGGCCCATCGGATGGCTGCGCGCACCGTCTTCATCCTCGACGTACCATTCGTCGAGTACCCAGGCGCCGAGTAGATCGTCCTTGCTAAGGGCCATCAATATACTCCAGGACTATTGTATGCTGCGCGGCACGATACGCGGATGCGCTTTGATGCGCTAGACTATAGGGATGACGACGGGCGCCGATCAAAATAAACAGGATTCCGAGACCGCCCGGCCGGGGTTTGTACGTCAATTGTCGCGATGGTGGCCGGTTGCGATATTGGCGCTCGGGATCATCGCTTTTTTCGGTAGCGGCGCCGATCATTATCTCATGCTGCAGACGTTGCATGATAACCGGATGGATCTGGTTGCCTTCGTCCATGACTATGGCGTGCTGGCGGTTGTTGTTTTCCTAGGTATCTATACCGCTGCGACTGCGCTCGCGATTCCCGGCTCTCTGGTGCTGACGATTGCCGGGGGCTTTCTGTTCGGCACGTGGTGGGGCACAGTCTGGGTCGTGATCGGGGCGACGGCGGGCGCATCGTTGTTGTTCCTCGCCGCTCGCACCGCCTTGGGCCAGACGTTACGCGCGCGGGCGGGACCGATGCTGGCAAAAATCGAGGCAGGCTTCGGGGCCAATGCGTTCAGTTATCTGTTGTCCCTGCGCCTCTTGCCGATTTTTCCTTTCTTTGTCGTCAACATTGTGCCCGCGTTCGTCGGCGTCCCGTTGCGTACGTTTGTGCTGGCCACCATTCTCGGGATCATCCCAGGGTCTTTCGTGTTCGCCTCCGTCGGCGCCGGTCTTGGCAGCGTGTTCGAGATGATGATGGAGCCGACGTTGGCCAGTGCCATCACGCCGGAAATGATTATCGCGCTCGTCTCGCTCGCCGCGCTGGCGCTCCTTCCCATCATATGGAAAAAGCTTAAAGCCAGCCGCGGCCTATAGCGGCGCTCCAGATCTCTAGTTGCGAGGAACTCCCGTGCCCCACAATCTCATCGCCCGTGCCCGCCGTGATACGGTTCCGGTCTCCGTCGTTACGACCGCTAACGTCGCGGCGTGGTTGCGCAAGCTGCCGAAGGCGCAGCGCGACTGGCTCACGCAAAGCGGTTTCTCGGGCAAGAAAGATTCTCGTGCTCTGTTGCCGGATGCGCAAGGCGGCGTGGAGCGGGCGGTCTTCGTTACTTCCAAAGACTCCGACCTGTGGTCGTGGAGCGGGCTTGCGGCGGCTCTGCCGAAAGGCAGCTATCGCTTGGAGGGCCGCCTGTCCAAAGAGGCCGCCAACGACGCGGCGCTCGGGTGGGGATTGGCGGCGTACGAATTTACCAAGTACCGCAAGGCCAAACTGGACCGGCCTGATTTGGTGTGGCCGACCAACGCCGACCGCGCGAGCATCGGGCGTACCCTCGACGCCACGGCGCTAGTGCGCGACCTGATTAATACGCCGGCTGAAGATATGGGGCCCTCGGAGCTGGCGAGCGCCGCCCGCGCGCTGGGCCGGCGCTTCGGGGCGCGCAGCCGGGTGACCACCGGCGATGCACTGCTTAAGGCGAATTACCCGATGATCCACATGGTGGGCCGCGCGTCGGACGATGCGCCGCGCCTGATCGATATGCGCTGGGGTACACGCGGGCCGCGGGTCACGCTGGTCGGCAAAGGCGTTTGTTTCGACACCGGCGGCCTCGATCTCAAACCCGCGGCGGGCATGTTGCGTATGAAGAAGGACATGGGCGGGGCGGCTCATGTGCTCGGTCTGGCGTCGATGATCATGGCGGCCAAGCTGCCGGTGCGATTGCGGGTGTTGATCGGCGCGGTGGAGAACGCGGTGGCAGGTAACGCCTACCGGCCCTGGGACGTGCTCAATACGCGCAAGGGGATCACGGTGGAAAACGCCAACACCGATGCCGAGGGCCGGCTGGTGATCGGCGATTGTCTAACCGAAGCGTCGAGCGAGAAGCCTGATCTGTTGCTGGATTATGCGACCCTAACGGGCGCGTCGCGCGTTGCCGTCGGCATCGAACTGGCGGCGCTCTACTGCAACGACGATAGCCTCGCGAAGGACTTCGAGAAACATGCCGCGGCGACCGCCGATCCCGTATGGCGGCTCCCCTTGTACAAGCCCTACCGCCGAATGCTCGACAGCAAGGTGGCGGACATCTCCAGCGCCAGCGAGGGTGGATTTGCCGGTGGCATCACGGCGGCCTTGTTCCTGCAGGAGTTCGTCGACGACGAGATTCCGTGGGCCCATTTCGATATCATGGCCTGGAACACCGCAACGCGGCCGGGGCGGCCCGAGGGTGGCGAGGCGCAAGCCATGCGCGCCGCCTTTGCGCTGATTTCCGACCGTTTTGGGCGTTAACAGCGGCGGTCGGATAGATATAACTATAAACTATGGATATTATTAATAATCATAATTGGTAATTAGGTAAGAGACCCGCTAGCAATGGGTCAATCTCTACAACAACCCCACACCGCAGCGACAGGGAGCGCTCCTAATGGTCAAGCCGATTTTACAAACCTATCCGGTGATCCACGCCGAGAGCGAGGAGGAGCGCGAGAAGCTTCGTCCGATTGGCCGTAATAAGGAGCGTTATCAGGAAACGCTGCTGGGCTGGCACGACGTCATTCGCGCCGCCGACGAACAGGGTTTTTGGGGCGTGGCCACGATCGAGCATCACTTCTGGTCGGAAGGTTATGAGGTTGGCCCGGCGCCGGCGATCATGGATGCCTACTGGGCGGCGATCACCAAGAATGTGCGGGTGGGGCAGCTCGGCTATGTGATGAGCATCCAGAACCCGATCCGGGTGGCTGAGGAAACGGCGATCATCGATCACCTCACCCAGGGCCGCAGCTTCGTCGGCTTTGCGCGCGGCTATCAGAGCCGGTGGACCAACGTGTTCGGCCAGCACTACGGCACGACCTCCACCAAGTCGCCGACCGCGGCAAAGAACAACAAGACGGCGGTCGGTGCCGGCTTCGCCCAGAGCAAGTTCACGATCTCGGACAAGGATGTCGCCAACGACAAGCACAACCGCGATGTGTTCGAAGAGAATATCGAGATCGTGCTCAAGGCCTGGACCCAGGACTCGATGAACCATAAGGGTAACGCTTGGCAGATTCCCTATCCAGGAGACACCGGTGTCGACGACTGGCAGCTGGCGCAAGTGGGCGTCACCCAGCGGCTCGGGGCCTACGACGAGGTCGACGAGAACAACAACGTGGTCAACGTGTCGGTTTGCCCAGCGCCCTATCAGGACCCGCATCCGCCGGTCTTTGTGTCGGGCAGCGGCAGTCCCGAAACCATCGACTACAACGCGCGGATGGGTTTCATCCCGACCTACTTCACCGACATTAACACCGCAGCACCCCTTGGCATTCAGTATGCCGAGACCGCCAAAGCGGCCGGCTTCGATTGGCTGCCGGGGCAGAACCAAAACATCGTGCGCTGGCTACAGATTGCGGAGAGCGAGCAAGCTGCGATGGATGCGGTGATGGCGCATGACTATGACATCTGGAAGAACTTCTACGCCGCGATGGGCCGGCGCAAGCTCGACGAGTCCGACGTGATCGGCTCGATGCTGAGCTCCGGACTCTATGCTATCGGCACCGCGGAATCGGTACGCGACCAGTTGGTAGCGCAGTGGGAGGCGATGCCGGCGGAGTACATCACGCTGATCTATCACTATGCGCAGATGCCGAAGGAAAATGTCATCCAGAACATCAAAGAGTTCAACGAGGTGGTGAAACCGGCACTCGATGAGATTACCGCGGCGGCAGGCCATGACCTTGCCGAGGCGGCGGAATAAAAGCCTGGAAAAAAGGCTACTCTGCGGGGGTCGCGTCTGACGCGACCCCTTTTTTCTTTGGGGACGCCGGTTAGTAGCCAGCGTTACGGTCGACGAGGTGAAGCGGGGGCTCGCCTGCTTCGATGCGGCGGATGTTTTCAACGACCTGTCGCACGACGCTGCGCGGATCGGTGATGCTCGCATTGTGCGGTGTGACGGTGATTTGCGGATGGTCCCAAAAGGGATGATTGTCGGGCAACGGTTCTTCGCCAAACACGTCGAGTGTGGCGTGGGTCAGGCGGCCTGAGCCGAGGGCATCGAGCAAATCGGTCTCGACCACATGGTCGCCGCGCGCGGCGTTGATCAGATAAGCGCCTTTCGGCAGCTGCGAGAATGTATTGCGGTTCAGGATACCGGCCGTTTCTTTGGTGAGAGGTAATAGGCAAATCAGGATCTCTGTTCTCGCCAGAAACGGCGCTAGCCCGCCGGGCCCATCGAAGCAGAGAACGCCGGGAATATCTTTCGGCGTACGGCTCCAGCCGGCGAGATCGAAACCCAATACGCTAAGCTTTGACACAGCATCGCGGCCCAGCTCGCCCAAGCCCATGACGCCGACCGCGCGTTCATCGGCTTGCCGCAGCTCGCGCACCCGGTCGTCCCACACATGGTCGCGCTGTTGGGCTTCGAAAACCGGCTGATTGCGGTGGTAGCGCAGCACATGCAGCACCACATATTCCGTCATGCCCGAGGTGAGATAAGGGTCGACGACGCGTGTGACGGGTACGTCGGGTAGCGCCGGATCGACAAATATATGGTCGACCCCGGCGCCCATCGACAACACGGCTTTCAAGTTATGGAATTTGGCGAGCTCGCCTGCGGGCGGTTTCCATGCCAGCGCATAGGCGATCTCGGACGGGTCGCCGGCATCGGGCCAGTTTCGCACCTCGAGACCGGGCGCTATCCGGGCGAATTCCTGTTGCCACCAGTCGGGGCGTTCGCCGGGCGCGATGATCAGCAAGGACATGGAGTGTTTAAGTGGCGATAACGCTGCCGGTGCCGACCGCCTCAAGGTCGAACGCCGCGGCCATCAACGCCTTGGTGTAGGCTTCCTTCGGCCGGTCGAAAATCTGGGCCGCCGCGCCCTGTTCCACCACCTTGCCGTTGCGCATGACGATCACCTGATCGGAAATCGCCCGGACCACTTTCAAGTCGTGGCTGATGAATAGATAAGCCAGTTTGTGTTTGCTTTGCAGGTCGCGCAGCAAGTCGATGATTTGCGCCTGTACCGACCGGTCGAGCGCCGAAGTGGGCTCGTCGAGCACGATGAACTTCGGTTTAAGCACGATGGCACGTGCGATCGCCACGCGTTGGCGTTGGCCGCCGGAGAACTCATGCGGGTAGCGGTGGCGGCTGGCCGGGTCGAGGCCCACTTCTTCCATCGCTTGGGCGATCAAGGTGTCGCGCTCGGCAGCGGTGTCGCCGATTTTATGAACCTTGAGCCCTTCCTCGATGATTTGCGCGATCGACATGCGTGGGCTCAAGCTGCCGTAGGGGTCTTGGAAGACGATTTGCATTTCGCGGCGCAGTGGGCGCAGGGCTTTCGATTGCAGAGTGTCGAGATGGCGCCCGTCGAACTCGATCGCACCGTCGGAGCTGATGAGGCGCAGCAGGGCGAGGCCCAACGTCGTCTTGCCTGAGCCGGATTCGCCGACGACACCAACCGTCTGGCCTTCGCGCACATCGACGGTAATGCCATCGACGGCGCGGATGTAATCGGTCGTGCGCCGCAAAACGCCGGTCTTGATCGGAAACCAGACCTTCAAATCCTCGGTGTGCATCACCCTCGGCGCATTCGAGGCTGGCTCCAACGCTTGGCCCGACGGTTCGGCAGCCAACAAATGTTGCGTATAGGAATGCTGGGGTGACTCGAACATCTGTTGCGTGGGACCGGTCTCGACGATCTCGCCCTCGTTCATCACACAGACCCGCTGGGCCATCTTCTGCACGATGCCGAGATCGTGGGTGATGAAGAGCATGGACATGCCGAATTTGGCCTGCAGGTCGCGCAGCAGCTCGAGGATTTGCGCTTGAATCGTAACGTCGAGCGCCGTCGTCGGCTCGTCGGCGATCAAAAGCTTTGGCTCGTTGGCCAGCGCCATCGCGATCATCACGCGTTGACGCTGGCCGCCCGAGAGTTCGTGGGGATAGGCGGTGAGACGTCGTTCCGCGTCGTCGACACCAACCAGTTTCAGTAGTTCTAGAGTACGAGCCCGTGCGGCGTCACGACTTAGACCCTTATGGATGAACAACACTTCGTTGATTTGCTTCTCAACCGTGTGCAGTGGGTTGAGCGACGTCATCGGCTCCTGGAAGATGATCGCGATGTCGTTGCCACGAATGGCACGCAGCTTTTCTTGCGGCGCGCCCATCAATTCGTCGCCCTCGAACTTGACCGAGCCGCCGGGGTGGCGCGCCACCGGATAGGGCAACAGTTGTAGGACGGAGAGCGCCGACACCGACTTGCCGGAGCCGGACTCGCCGACGAGCGCAACCGTCTCGCCCTTTTTGACATCGAAGCTGACTTGCTTGACCGCGTGAACCAAGCCGCCCGGCGTCGAGAAGTCGACCGACAAATCGCGGATCGAAAGAAGCGGCTCCGCCATTATCCGTGGTCTCCGGTAATCTGCTTACGTGGATCGAAGGCGTCGCGCACTGCCTCGCCGATGAAAATCATCAACGTAAGCATTGTGCCGATGACAAAAGCAGACGTTAAGCCAAGCCAGGGAGCTTGAAAGTTGTCTTTGCCCTGTTTCAGCATTTCGCCAAGCGAGGGCGAACCTGGCGGCAACCCGAAGCCGAGGAAATCAAGTGCAGTTAGCACCGTCACCGAACTGGCTGTAATGAGAGGCAGAAACGTGAGTGTGGCGACCATGGCGTTCGGCATCACATGGCGAAACATGATGAGCCGGTTGCCCATCCCGAGCGCCCGGGCGGCGCGCACATAATCGAAGTTGCGGGCACGCAGGAACTCCGCGCGCACCACGCCAACCAGCGACATCCAGCTAAACAAGAGCAGTAATCCCAGAAGCCACCAGAAGTTAGGCTCGACCACGGAGGCGAGGATAATCAGCAAGAACAATGTTGGCAGTGACGACCAGACCTCAATGAAGCGTTGGAATATTAAATCTACCCAGCCGCCAAAGTAGCCTTGCACAGCGCCGGAAATCACACCGATGATGCTCGACAAGATAGTCAAGGTAAATCCGAAGAGGACTGATATGCGAAAGCCGTAGATCAGCCGGGCAACCACGTCGCGCGCTTGATCGTCGGTGCCGAGCCAATTCTGCGCAGATGGTGCCGATGGTGCGGGGGTTGGCAGGTCGGTTACCGGCGTGTCGAAGCTATAGGGAATGAGGGGCCACACGACCCAGCCTTGTTCCTCGATCAGCTCGATGACGAAGGGGTCGGCGTAATCGGCCTCGGTCTCGAAGTCACCGCCGAACGCAGTTTCGGGATAGCTGACGAACACCGGGTAATAGAAGGCGCCATCGAAGCGCACTAGGAGCGGTTTATCGTTGGCGACAAACTCGGCGAACAGAGTGAAGAAAAACAGCGCGAGAAAAATCCAGAGCGACCAGTAGCCACGCCGATTAGCGCGAAAGTTCGTCAGCCGCCGTTCGGTAAGCGGCGAGATACGCCTTCCGAACCAACGGGGTTCTGGCGTCTCTATGGCGGGACTTGGGGCAGTGTCAACCGCAGCCGTCGCCATCTCAAACCTCGCGGCTTTCGAAGTCGATGCGCGGATCAATAACGACGTACATCAAGTCGCCAATCAAGTTAAGCAACAGACCGAGCAACGAGAAAAAGAACAAGGTTCCGAACAAGACGGGGAAGTCGCGGTTAAGCGCCGCTTCGAATCCCAGCAAGCCAAGACCGTCGAGTGAAAAAATAACTTCGATGAGCAACGAGCCGGTGAAGAGAATACCGATAAAAGCTGCTGGGAACCCCGCGATGACGATCAGCATGGCGTTGCGGAACACATGGCCGTAGAGCACCCGTTTCTCGGCCAGCCCTTTGGCGCGGGCGGTGACGACATATTGCTGGTTTATCTGGTCGAGGAACGAGTTTTTGGTCAACATGGTCAATCCGGTGAAGGCGCCGATAGTCAATGCCAAAACCGGTAGTGTGATGTGCCAGAGATAGTCGGTCACCTTTCCGAAGAGACTAAGTTCCGACCAATTTTCCGAGACTAGGCCACGTAGTGGAAACCAATCTACAAAGCTTCCGCCTGCGAATAGAACAATCAGCAATATAGCGAACAGAAAACTTGGCACAGCATTGCCACCGATGACGAGCGCGCTGGTCCAAGCGTCGAATTTGGTGCCGTCCTTGACTGCTTTACGAATGCCTAGCGGGATCGAAATCAGATAGGTGAGCAAGGTTGTCCAGATACCCAGGCTAATCGACACTGGCATCTTGTCGAGCACCAGGTCGACGACAGAACGGTCTTGGAAAAAACTGTTACCGAAATCAAAAGTGACGTAGTTGCCCATCATGATGATGAAACGTTCGTGAATCGGCTTATCGAAACCGACCATTTGCTCGATCTCGGCAATCAGTTCCGGTGGCAGGCCGCGGGCGCCGCGATATTTGGATTCGAACCCGCCCGATTGATCTAAGTTCTGCTGGTTGTCGACGCTGTCTTGGCTCAACTCGCCACCACCGCCGGTAACGCGGGCCGTTGCATCGACAGCAGTACCCTGGATTTGCGCGATTATCTGCTCGACCGGGCCCCCGGGCGCTGTCTGGACGAACGCGAAGTTGATGATCATGATCCCGAACAGTGTCGGGATGATCAGCAACAGCCGACGAATAATGTAGGCAAGCATGGGGCTAACCTAGCGGTGCACGTGAATCGAGGCTAGCCGCCGTTTGCAGAGCTACGGCGTTGTCTCAACGCGGCTTCTTTGGCCGGATCAATCCACCAGGCGGCGATGTTGGTGGCTTCGCCGCGCATCGGAATCTTATCGGGCCGGCCGAACTTATCCCAGAACGCGATGCGGTCGGTGGGCAAGTGGAAGTGGGGGATGACGTAGTGGCCCCACAACAGCGCCCGATCGAGCGCCCGGCTTCGTTGGACAAGGCTGTCGCGGCTCGGCGCAGAAATAACGAGCTCGATCAATTCATCGATGACCGGATCGTTGATGCCGATAAGGTTGCGCGAACCTGTGGCGGTGGCGGCGTCGCTGCTCCAAAAGTCGCGCTGCTCATTGCCGGGTGATAGCGACTGGCCCCACGATCCGATCACGATGTCGAAATCGCGGTTGTCGATCCGGTTTTGATACTGAGAGGTATCTACGACGCGCACGTTCGCCGCGATGCCGAGCCGCTCGAGGTTGCGCGCGTAGGGCAGAGCCATTTTTTCGAACGTCGGCTGAACGAGCAGAATTTCAAAGCTGAACGGTTGCCCGGTTTCGCCGTTCACCAGCTTGCCGTCCTGGATCGCCCACCCGGCGCCCTCGAGAAGCTTGCGGGCTTCGCGCAAGTTTCCCCGAACGCCGCGGGCACCTGAGCCATCCGTCGTCGGTAATGTGAACGCTTGCGTGTAGAGCTCATCCGGCAGGCGGCCGCGATAGCGTTCGAGAATCTCCCGCTCCTCTTGGCCGGCATCTGCGAGCAGGCCTCTGCTGCCGAGTTCCGAGTTGTCGAAATAACTGTCTGAGCGCGTGTACGCGCCGTAGGCGAGGTTCTTATTGTACCACTCGAAATCCCACGCAAGGATTAGCGCCTTGCGTACGTCACGATCCTGGAACAGCGGTTTGCGGATATTGAACACGAAGCCCTGCATGCCCGCTGTCCGGCTATGGGGAAATTCGGCTTTGACGATCTGGCCGTTTCGAACCGCGGGTATGTCGAACGCGGTGGCCCATTCCTTGGCCGAGTTTTCCAGCCAAAGGTCCAGGTTGCCGCCCTTGAAGGCTTCGCGTGAAATCGTACGGTCGCGGAAATATTCGGTGCGGATCGTATCGATGTTGTTGAACCCGACCTGCGTGGGATGGTCCTTGGCCCAATAGTCGGGCACCCGCTCGAACGTTATCGACCGGCCCGGCTTAACGTCGGAAATTCGATAGGCGCTGCTGCCGAGAGGCGGCTCGAGGGTGGTCTTCGAGAAGTCCCGTGTTTCCCAATAATGCTTCGGTAGAATGGTCAGATCGCCGATGATCAGCGGCAGCTCCGGATTTGGGTCTCCGGAGAACGTAAACTTCACCTTGCGCTCGCCGGTTTGCGCCACATCGGCGACGCTGCCGTAGTAGAATCGGAAGAAGGGCCGTCCCTGGTCGCGCAACGCGTGGAACGAAAAAATCACATCGTCGACGGTAATCGGTTTGCCATCATGCCAGCGCGCGTCGTCGCGTAGGGTAAATTCCACCCACGAGCGGTCGTCCGGCGTTTCGACCGTTTCGCAAAGCAGGCAATACAACGTGAAAGCTTCGTCGACCGACTGCGCCATCAGTGAATCGTAGATAATCCCAACGCCGGCAGGGTTGCCCTGCAAAATGAACGGGTTGAGGCTATCGAAAGTACCGGTCGTGGAGGTGACGCGCGTACCGCCTTTCGGCGCGTTCGGATTGACGAAATCGAAGTATTTGAAATCGGGCCCGAATTTGGGCTTGCCGTGCATGGCCAAGGCATGAGCCGGTCCGCCAGTGCCAGCGGCGGACGCCATTGTGGCTGTCGTTAGAAACGCCACCGCGCTCAATGCGGCGAGTGCACTCGTCCGTCCCATATTTCTGCCTCCGTAGCCCTGTGTGTACCTCGATACAAGATGGGGTTAGAGCCCCCGTTCGATCAAGCTCTAGGAGCGGGTTTTCACGGGGTTGTTAGGGTTTGCCGTAATACCGCCGTATTGCAGTCCCAATCGCGCTCAAACCGCAACACTGTTGCATGACAGGCCGAGGCTGCCAGCCGTATTCGCCGCTGCGGCAAGGCAGCTTGCGGCGCGGTCGTCGGGCAGCCAAACCTCGAAACGGATCAGATATTCGCCCTCACCGCCCCCGGGAATGTGTTCGCTATCCATGCGCACGATGTTGGCGTCGAACTCGGCGAACACTTCTGCAAGCCGGGCGACCAGCCCGGGCGCGTCGGTGCCGCGCACCTCGACGCGGTGGGTTATCTGGCTCCGCTCGGTATGCACGGTACCTAGAGTGAACGGCGTGACCGTAATGCTTGCCCCACCGAGATCGGGCAATTTGGCAAGTTCCGACTCGATCTCATCGGGTCCCGCCGTGTCTGGCAGTTCGGCGACGCAGGCGAATTCGGCGGCCTCGCCGAGGACACTGAACGCGGTGTCACCCAAACTGGCACCCAGATCGAACAGGCGCCCGGTGATCGCAGCGAGCAACCCGGTGCGGTCGGGGCAGGAGATGGCGATACGGACATCGTGGGCCATGATGGAGCTCCCGAACTAGGAGGCGGTTAGAAGTTGCAATGCGGCGGCGTGTACTCTCGCGTCGCCAGCGGCAAGAACCGAGCCCGGCGACTCCAGCGTCAGCGGGGCGCCAGTCCAGTCCGTAATCGTGCCGCCCGCGCCGCTGACGACGATGGCGTGGGCGAGATAGTCGTAGGGCTGCATGCCGGCCTCGACAGCTAGATCGGTCTCGCCGCTGGCGATCATCGCATAGGCGTAGCAGTCTGTACCGAAGCGGGTATCGCGCACTGCGCCCGATACTTTTTCGAACTGGGCCAGCTCGTCGCTCGAAAACATGTGCGGCGATGTTGCGCAGAGCAGGGCTTGATCGAGGGCGTTGCAGGCGCGTGCGCGGACAGCGGTCCCCTCATTGCCGCGGCCCCAATGGAGGGTCGGCGCACCGGCGACTCCGAGCCAGCGTTCGCCGAGGGCAGGGTGATCGATGACCCCCAAGACCGGGACACCATTGCGGGTCAGCGCGATGAGCGTGCCGAACAACGGGATGCCGTTGATGAACGCGCGGGTGCCGTCGATCGGGTCGAGCACCCAGACATATTCGGCGTCGAGGCGTTCGCCGCCATGCTCCTCGCCGAGGATACCGTGGTCCGGTACTTCGGCGGTCAGAAGCTGGCGCAATGCCATTTCGGCTTCCCGGTCGGCTTGAGTGACTGGGCTAGCGTCGTCTTTGCGCTCGACCGCGAGGCTGGTGCGGAAGTAGTCAAGGATAACCGGCCCGCTGGCGTCGGCCAGTTTCAGGGAAAGGTCGACAAACTCTGAAGCGATGGCTCCGGTCATGATAGGCTCCGCAAGCGAACGCCGCGCAGGATCTGCGCCGCGAAGCAGTCTATCACGCCGAAAGCGTGCCGGTATTTATCTATTGGGCGGGAAGCGGTGCGGGGCTATCCGCTTGCTGGCGCATATAGGCGATGACGGCGGCACGATCTTCGACTTTCCTGAAGCCGGCGAAGTTCATCTTCGTACCGTCGATGAAACCGTCCGGGTCGGCCAGAAAGGCGTTCAAGTTGTCGTAGCTCCACACGCCGCCCTTCTCGCTCATGGCGTCGGAATATCTGAACCCGTCCACCGCAGCCTTTTCTTTACCGACCACAGCCCACAAGTTCGGCCCCTGTTTGTTATTGCCCCCTGCGTTGAATGTGTGACAGGTGGCGCAGCGTCGTTTCGCAAGTGTTTCGCCAGCAGAAGGGTCGACGGACGCCAGCAGTGGCGTAACCGATTCGAGCACGGGCGCGGCTTCGACTTCTCTCTCGGCCTCCCCTCCGCTTGAAACCTCGACGACATAGGCGTTCGCCTCGAGCGGGTGCTTGTGCGTCACCTCGTTCACGACATTGCCAATCAACAGGACGACCAGCAGTGCTGAGAAGACCGCTAGCAATACCTTGTTTATATCTGCACCCGACATTTTCATTGGCCCTCGACAGGACGATTTGTGGAAGCATCTCCGCGAGGGAGCAGCGGCGAATTTAGCCAGACTGTCCGAATCGTGTCTATGGCTGCTTTACCATAGTGTGCGACAGGCGGACGGTTCCGTTCGCGCGAGCCGAGGTATATCTTCCTTCGCATCGAACGGCCACCCCGTATGCGCCGCTCGTGGCATTAGGTCGCAGCACCGCAGAAGTGAGAGGCTCTCCTGTCCGAAATCGACCCACAGGCGCCACAAACGGCACGAAATCGGCCTATGAATCCGGTTGTCGTCATTCCGGCGCGTATGGCGTCGACCCGCTTGCCGGGCAAGCCGCTGGCGGATATCGCGGGAAAACCGATGATTATCCATTGCTGGCGCCGCGCCATCGAGGCGGAGGTGGGGCCCGTAATCGTTGCTTGCGCCGAGCCTGAAATCGCCGCGGCGATTGAGGCGGAAGGGGGGACTGCTGTGCTGACCGCACCTGAGCTGCCGTCGGGTTCAGACCGCGCGGCCGCCGCGCTGGCCACCGTCGATCCGGATGAGACGTATGATTCGGTGGTCAACCTCCAAGGCGATTTACCGACCCTGGACCCGGCGGCGGTACGCGCGGCCTTCGCGGTCCTGGAGGAGACGCCGGAAGTCGATATCGCCACCTTGGCGTGTCCGATCGTTGAGGAGGCTGAGCGCGACAATCCCAATGTCGTGAAAGCCGTTATTTCGCTGCAACCGGGTGCCGCACAGGGCCGCGCGCTTTATTTCAGCCGTGCGACGGTGCCGGCTGGCGACGGCGATCACTATCATCATATCGGCCTCTATGCTTATCGCCGGGAGGCGCTCACCCGCTTCGTTGGCCTGCCGGTAAGCGGGCTGGAACGGCGCGAGCGGCTCGAGCAGCTGCGGGCCTTGGAGGACGGCATGCGCATCGATGCAGCCCTCGTTGACACGGTTCCGCTCGGTGTCGATACTCCCGCCGATCTTGAGCGCGCGCGGGCCCTCCTTGGCTAGGCGCGCGTTATTCGTAAGAGCCGACTGATGACCGACAGCACCGACCAGACCGCCGATCCGGCGAATACAATTGCCTATCAGGGCGTGCCAGGCGCGAACTCCCACATTGCATGCCTGGAAGCGTTTCCGGATATGACGCCCCTTGCGTGCGCCACCTTCGAAGATGCGTTCGCTGCTGTCGAAAGCGATGGGCGCGCCACTTTGGCAATGATTCCCATCGAGAATTCCCTGGGCGGGCGGGTCGCCGATATCCATCACCTGTTGCCGGAATCGAAGCTCTATATCATTCGCGAGCACTATCTGCCGGTGAAGTACCAGTTGCTGGCGCCCGAAGGCGCGACCTTGGAGGGGCTCAAGGAAGTGCGCAGCCACACCCAAGCCCTGGCGCAGTGCCGCGACCAGCTCAATCAGCTTGGTGTGCACACCGTCGCGCGGGCCGATACTGCCGGTTCGGCCAAGGAGGTGGCCGAGTTGGGCGATCCCACAGTGGGCGCCGTCGCCCCCGCTCTGGCGGGCGAAATCTATAAATTGAAAGCCTTGCGCGACCGGTTCGAAGACCGCATCGGCAACACCACGCGCTTCGTCGTGTTATCGCGCGCGCGCCGCGATCCGGACCCCCATGCGGGGCCGTGCATGACAGCGCTGATCTTCCAAGTGCGCTCGGTACCGGCGGCGCTTTACAAGGGGCTGGGCGGCTTCGCCACCAACGGTGTGAACATCACCAAGCTCGAGAGCTATATTACCGGTGAGCGTTTCAGCGTCGCTCGCTTCTACGCCGAGATCGAGGGCCATCCCGCCGACGCACCCGTTGCGCGGGCGCTCGAAGAGCTCGACTACTTCTCATCGCAAGTACGTCTTCTCGGCGCCTTCCCGGCCGACGACTTCCGCCGGCACTAGCCACCGATTACTCGGCCGCCGCGTCCGCCGGGATGTCTGGCGCCATGCCCTTTTTGGCAAGTTCGGCGATCGCCTCGGGCGTTTTCTCCAGATTTTCGGCACCCATGCCGCGCAGAATATGGGGCGCTTTGGTGAACTGAATGTGGTCGTAGTCGATGACCTCGACGCGGTTTCCCCACGGGTCTCGGAAGTTGAGCCGGTTGCCAATAAGCTCGACGCCGAGTTTGTCGAGTGCTTCGCGAACCGGCTCGCGGTTGTCGACAACGAGGCCGAAATGCCGCTGCCCATCGGGCTCTTGAGTGCGGTTTTCGCTTAACTGGATGAACTGGTCGCCCAGATCGATGAAAGCCCGGCCTTCGCGCTTGCCGCGCAGGGTGAAATCGAAGATTGCGCCATAAAATTCGAGCGCTTCGTCCACATTGCCGACTTCGAGCACCACATGATTGATCCCAAGCGCACGGGCTTTAGCCGCGCCACTGCCTTGTTTCGTCATTGGCTCCTCCATCGTCAGTAAGCCGCGTTTCAGGAGACATATAGGCCGGTTGTCCGCGAAGCCAAATCGATGGCGCTCGGGGCGCATCTAGCATCTATTTGTCTGCACCCATTTCGTTGGCGGGCATAGGCCCGAACCGGCTTGGCATTTCTTTGACCGGTTTAGCTTCCTCACACTCGCCGATACGGCGCACCAGGCCAGCATACCAACGTGACGCCGGGGCGGCGGTAAAGCCATGTGCGAGAATGCTCAAGGCCACGGTCACCACCGTGATTTCTAGAATGTCGGCGTTGAGCGGCACGTCGCTTTCTTCGAGCACCAGCAATGCGAACAGGATCGAGGCTAGTCCACGCGGCCCGAACCAGCCGAGGAATAACGTTGTTGGGGGGCGAACGCCGGTACCGATCAACGCCAATGCCGCGGGCACCATGCGAATGACGGTCAAGCTGAGGACTGCATAGACGATCACCTGCCAATCGACACCACCAAGGACAGTCGGCAGCAGCACTGCGCCGAATATAAGGAAAGTCAGCAAGGTCAGGAGCTGGCCTTCGCTCTCAGCGAATTCGAAAAGCGCCGTGCACTGCCCCCGCACCGTATTGCCAAGCACCAGGCCGGCAACGAATGCGCTGATAAAGCCGTTACCGCCGACGAGTTCAGCCACGGCGAAGGCGATTAGGGCGATGCCGAGGGCAGCTGGGCCTTCCAACGCCGTCGCCATCCAGCCGTTCCCCGCCGCCCAATCGACGGCCTTGGCGCCGAGCCAGCCAATCACAATGCCGACGAGGGGACCGAGGACGACTTGCATTAGACCGAAACGGATCCAGTCGCTTGCATCGATGGCGGCGTGCGCTGCGCTGGCCAGGCTTGCGAATAGCAGCACCAACGGCAGGGCGACCCCGTCGTTGAGGCCGCTTTCGACGTTAATCGCCTGCCTGATTCGAGCCGGCACCAGCGAACTCGAGACCACCGCCTGCCCAAGGGCCGCATCCGTTGGTGCCAAAACAGCGGCGAGCAGCGCGGCTTGCCACAAGGTAAAGCCGGGCAGGAGCGCCAGTGCGACCAGGGCCCCGGCAATGATCGTGAGCGGCATGCCGACGACGAGCAAGCGCACCGGCAGGTTGTGGTCGCGGCGCAACAACCGCAAATCGATTCTCGCGGCGTCGGTGAAGAGCACGAATACAAGTGTGAGCTCGGCGAGGGTGTGGATGATGTCGTTATCGAAGTCGACTTCGGCTACCCCCAGCACGGCGCCGCCGATCACCAGTCCGAAAGCGCTGAATATCATCGGTGGTGTGACCACCGTGCTGCGCAATTTCCCCGATACCAGCGCGAAGGCGACGAGCCCAGCGGCGATAACGAGGAAGCTTTCGGTATCCATTTGGATTTCGGCCTGTCTAACCTTCGGCCAGCCAGTCTTCGATGAGTTGGCGGGCGATTGAATCGGCTCGCGGCAGTTGCAGATCGGAGTCCGGCGTTATCGCCTTCAACTCGTCCCGGCTGTGCCAGCCGGCGGAAACGATCTCTGAGGTGTCCGGGTGCAGGTCGGTGTTGAGGGCGCGGGCGCGAAAGCCGACCATCAGCGATGACGGGAAGGGCCAGGGCTGCGAATGCTCGTAGGTGATGTCCGCTAGCTTTACGCCGACTTCTTCGAACACCTCGCGGGCGACGCAGTCTTCCAAGCTTTCGCCGGGTTCCAGAAAGCCGGCGAGGACCGATTGCATTCGCGGGGGGAACCGCTCGGCGCGGGCGAGGATGATCTTATCCTCATGGTAGACGAGCATGATGCAGGCGGTGTCGGTGCGTGGAAACTGCACCGTGTTGCAGGTCTCATCGGTACAGCGCCGCTGATGGCCGGCAGATTCACTGCGTGTCGGCGCCCCGCAAACCCCGCAATAACGATGCCGCTGATGCCAGTAGTTAATGCCTCGGGCATAGGCCAGGAGGTTGCCTTCCTCGCGCGCCATGACGGGCCCGACCTGGCGTAGATCGGCGAACTCGCCGTGCTGGCCCAAGATATCGTGATCGACCGGGTTTTCGACATGGCTGACATCGATGCTGAAATAGGCGGTTTCGTTCACCATCCCCAGCAGGATCGGCTCGTTTTGGCCGTTCGACAGCGTTTCGATATGGGCGATATCGAGTTCGATCATCGATACCCGATCGCCGGCAACGATAAGATTCTGGCTGCGCCAGACCGGAAGGATGCGGCTTTCCGGCGCCCGTAGCCGCTCGGTCAGCCATTCGCGGTCCTGTCGCTGGTTGGCGGCGCGGTCGAGATTGATGTTGGCGTAGAAGTTCTTGCGGATCATAGGAATACCGTATGCGAGCGATGAACCTGTCATAACGGCTTGCGCGCCGCAACTTGGGGGAACAGCGACATCAATTGATCCCCAGCCACTGGTTCCGCCTGCCCTACGATCTGATATAATGCACCCGGAAGGTCGGGCGGACGGGCGTCTCGCCAACCCGGTCAGGTCCGGAAGGAAGCAGCCGTAACGAGTTTAGCCCGGGTCGTACTCAAACCGGCCTTCCACTTCGAACCCACACTCCCGCTGATGGGGCGCGCAACGACAGATGCATGCCGATTCCGACGACTTGGGTAACGATCTAACGCCCGACGACGCCCCCGACGATACGCTGGAGAACGTTGATTCCGCCGACGGTAGCCCAACGACCGACGACGTCAATCAGAGCAGTTTCCTCGACGGCCCCAGCCCGGACGCACCGGACGGCAATGCCGAAAATGATGTCGCCGGCGACTACGTGGTGCTGGCGCGGAAGTACCGGCCGCAGAATTTCGACGAACTCATCGGCCAAGAAGCGCTGGTGCAAACCCTCACTAACGCGTTCAAGCTCGACCGGGTCGCGCACGCGTTTATTCTGACCGGGGTACGCGGTGTCGGCAAAACGACGACCGCGCGCATTATCGCCAAATGTCTCAACGCGACCGACGGGCCGACAATTACGCCTGACCCCAACGATGAGCAGTGTTTGGCGATCGCCGAAGACCGCCATCCCGATGTTATCGAAGTCGATGCGGCGAGCCGCACTGGCGTCGACGATATTCGTGAGATCCTCGATGGCGTGCGCTATCGCCCGGTGTTCGGCCGCTACAAGGTCTACATCATCGACGAAGTGCATATGCTGTCGCGCAATGCCTTCAATGCGCTGCTCAAAACGCTGGAAGAGCCGCCGGAGCATGTGAAGTTTATTTTCGCCACGACGGAAATCCGCAAGGTCCCGGTTACCGTTCTGTCCCGTTGTCAGCGCTTCGACTTGCGGCGGGTCGGCGCCGATGAACTGCTGACGCATTTTTCCGCCATTGTCGCCAAGGAATCGGCGGCGATCGATGAGGATGCCTTGCGGTTGATCGCCCGGGCTGCCGACGGGTCGGTTCGCGATGGCTTGTCTCTGCTCGACCAGGCTATCGCTGCCTATGGTTCGGGCGAGGCAACCGCCAGCGAAGCCGAAGTGCGCGATATGCTGGGTATCGCGGATGCGAGCGATGTCTTCGATTTGCTCGAAGCTGTTCTGGCGGGGCGTGCCGACGACGCTTTGACCGGCCTGCGTACCCTATACGACACGGGCACCGATCCGATCGCCGTTTTGCAGGATTTGCTCGCGCTTAGCCACTGGCTGACCCGGGTAAAGCTGGTGCCGAAAACCGCAGATGATCCGGCTGTTTCGGAGGTAGAGCGTACGCGCGGCAGAGCGCTGGCGGAGCAACTGCCCGTTTCGGTGTTGTCTCGGGCGTGGCAGATTCTGCTGAAAGGTTTGGGCGAAGCGCAACGGGCGCCGGCGGCGATGCCCGCCGTCGAGATGGTTTTGGTCAGGCTCGCCTATGCTGCTGACTTGCCGGCACCTGCCGATATCGTCGCGCGCTTGGACAAAGACAGCAGCAAATCTTCAGCGGCGCCGTCCTCCAGTGCGGGTGCAGAGAATGGCGGTGGTGCCGCCTCGGCTTCTAGTACACCTGCTTCCTCCGGCGGCAGCACGGAATCCGTACCGCAAGGGCTTGCACCGCCAACTGGCGCGCCGCAAACGACCATGGCCGCGGTAGCGCCTGAGGTCGAGCCGCTACCGGCGGCAGCCGGCGACGGCGAGGCAGACCCGAAAAGCTTTCGCGATCTGGTCGCGCTGTTTGCCGAGAAACGTGAGATCGCGCTGCGCAACCATCTCTACCGGAACGTTCATTTGATTGCCTACGAGCCGGGCCGTCTCGAGTTCCGGCCCAACGAGCTGGCGCCGGGCAACTTGGCAGGCGAGGTACTGAACTATTTGCGCGACTGGCGGGGTGCTCATTGGTCAGTCAGCGTCGCGAGCGAGGGCGGCGAGCCGACCTTGGCGGAGCAGGACACGGCCCATGAGCAGGCTGAGCGCGCGGCGGCGGCGGAAGATCCCGTCGTCCGCGCGGCGCTTGAAACATTTGCCGGGGCGCGGATTGAGCGCGTCACGAGCCGTGACGGCGCCGATGACAGCCTCGAGGCCCCGGTTGACCCCGACTTAGACGGCGAGGACGACGACGAATGAAAAACATCGGCCAGATGCTGAAGCAGGCGCAGCAGATGCAATCGAAAATGGCGGAAATGCAGGAGCGGTTGGCCGATATGACCGTCGAGGGCAGTTCCGGCGCGGGCTTGGTGACCGTGACCCTGAATGGTAAAGGCGAGATGCGGGGCCTCAAGGTCGATCCGTCGCTGATGAAACCCGGTGAGGCTGAAATACTGGAAGATCTTGTTGTTGCGGCCCACGCCGATGCTAAGGCAAAAGCCGAGGCGAAAACCGCTGAGGCGATGAAGGAACTCACCGGCGGTCTCGAGCTGCCGCCTGGATTTAACCTGCCGTTCGGTTAGTTGTGCGGCCTTACCGGTCGTTTTCTTCGCTACCCACGGCTGCGCTCAATAGCTAAAAGCACATAGCCAACCGTTGCAGTGGTTTTAGATGTCCGCGCGCGAAATCGACCATTTAATTGAATTGCTTGCAAAGCTACCTGGACTGGGGCCGCGCTCGGCGCGCCGGGTCGCGCTGCATTTGATCAAGCGCCCAACCCAGTTGATGAGGCCGTTGGCCAATGCTTTGTCGTCCGCTGCGGATGCGATCACCGTCTGCGGCATATGCGGCAATGTCGACACGTCGGACCCGTGCCGCATCTGCGCCGACTATGAGCGCGACCCTTCGGTGATTTGCGTCGTAGAAGATGTCGCCGATTTGTGGGCGCTTGAGCGCACCGCGGTGTTTCGCGGCCGCTACCATGTTCTCGGCGGAACCCTGTCGGCGCTCGATGGGGTGAACCCGGAGGATCTCAATATCGGTAAGTTGGTGGGGCGCGCCAGCGAACCGGAAGTCACTGAGGTCATTCTTGCGACCAATGCGACCGTCGCGGGGCAGACGACGGCCCACTACATCGTGGAGCGGTTGGCAGGCGCGGGCGTTAAAGTGTCGCGGCTTGCACATGGCGTGCCGGTTGGCGGGGAGCTCGACTATCTGGACGACGGCACCCTGACCGCTGCGATGAAAAGCCGCCGGCCGTTGTAGATTCGCCGAATTGTTGCCGCTATCGCGCCATTTTGTTGCGGACTATGGAGCGGCCCAACATCAAGAAGGTTCAGTGAAATGCTTCGCTTATTTCCATCAGCCGTCGTTGCCGCATCGTTCCTTACTGTGGCGTTTTTTGCCACGGCGGCATATGCGCAGCCGGCCGTTGTCGGCGCCGATCAGCGCTCCGAACTGGCGTTGACCATCTATCAGGGCGGTTTCGCATTGGTTCACGATGTTCGACGGGCGAACTTGCTGGAAGGATCGGGAACGGTGGTGCTGTCCGATCTGAGCGACCGCCTGGACATCGGCACGGTCCGCGTGGCGGGTGAAGACATCCAAATCAACAGCTTTACGTTTGACCGCGATGTGTTGTCATCGGATGCGCTGCTACGCCGCTCGGTGGGCGAGACGGTCCGCGTGGTACGCGTGAACCCGGTGACTGGCGCCGAAACGTTCGAGGATGCCGAGGTGCTGGCGGTGGCGCCTGAACTCGTTCTGCGTATCGGCGACCGCATTGAAACGGCTTTCCCCGGCCGCATCGTGTTCGACGCGGTGCCGGCAGATTTACGAACGGCGCCAGGGATTGTCGCCAACCTGGCCGCACCGTCGGCTGGTGAGCGCGCGCTGTCATTGAGTTACCTGACCGACGGTGTAGGTTGGAAAACCAGCTATGTCGGGCGGCTGACCGCAGGTGGAGACCGTATGGAGCTGGTAGCGTGGGCTCTGGTCGATAACCAAACCAATACAGCCTATCCTGCAGCGAAGTTGTCCTTGATCGCCGGTCAGGTGAATCGCGCGGTGGTGCAACCGGTTCCCCGCGAGTTTTCCGCACGTGCCCTGCAGGCGGAAGCCGTCGCAGACGGGGTCTCGCTTAGTGCCGCCGGCCCCTATTACCAATATGCGTTGCCGCGAACCTTCGACATTCAGCCCCGCCAGCAGACCCAAGTGGAATTGTTTCGCGGTGATGCCGTGCCGGTCGTCCGGTTGTTGCGTACCGAGGGGGCGCCAATCTATTCGGCCGGACCGGCCGCGCGTTCGCAGCCGGTAACGGTACGGCTGACACTTGCCAACGAGGCGAGAAATGGTCTCGGTGTGCCGATGCCGGCCGGGCTGTTCTCGGCATTCGCGGAAGCCGATGGGCGTGAAATATTCCAAGGTGGTGCAACAGTTGGCGCAGTACCGGTCGGCGGTGAGATGGCCGTCGACATCGGCCAGGCCTTCGATATGACGTTCGAGCGGACAGTGTTGGCCTTCGATCGGCGGGGATCTCGTGGAGAAACCGTCGACACCACTCAGCAATTAAAACTCAGAAACAGCGGCGACCGGCCTGCCCAAGTTGAAATCGTCGAAGCGTTTCGCGGCGAGTGGCAGATCATCCGGGAGACGGCGCGCCATGAGCAGGTATCGGCCTTTCAGGCGACGTGGCGGGTCACCGTACCGGCTGGCGGCGAGGCCATCGTGGAATACCGGGCACAGATCAATCAGCGCTAACCGGTTTCGCGCAGCTTCGGGGTAGTCGAAAGTGGCGCCGCAGCACCTAGGAGCGGGGCTTCGTCAGTTGTAGGCCCCTCGATCTCAAGATCCTGAATGCGCTCGCCTCGCTTGGTAATTTTCTCCGTCGAGATGCGCACTTCGCGCATGTCTTCGCCGGCTTGATCGAAGTGGCGCTGGAGGTTGCCGACCCGCTTGTCGAGCCGCTGCACGTCGGTCATTAGGGTCATCACTTCGCGCTGGATCAGGCCCGCCGCTTCTTTCATGCGCACGTCTTTCAAAACCGCGCGTACAGTGTTGAGGGTGGCCCACAAGGTGGTTGGGGAGACAATGAACACTTTTGCCCGGTAGGAGTCGTCGACCACACTGGCGAAATTGGCGTGAAGCTCGGCGTAGACGGCTTCCGACGGCAGAAACATCAACGCCGCCTCGGCAGTTTCGCCGGGCAAAATGTATCGCTGGGCGATGTCGGTTACGTGCTTCATCACGTCGGTGGCAAACGCGCGCGTCGCCGCTTTGCGGGCCTCCTCGCTCGCCGCATCCTGCAACGCCCGGTACGATTCGAGCGGGAACTTGGCGTCGATAACGATCGGGCCCGGCGGTGACGGTAAATCGAGTAGGCAGTCGGCGCGCCGGCCGTTCCCGAGGGTTGCCTGAAACTGATAGCCGTTGGGCGGCAGCACGGCGGTGACAAGATCGTGCAACTGCACTTCGCCGAAGGCGCCGCGCGCCTGCTTGTTCGACAGGATGTCTTGCAGTCCCACCATCTGCGACGACAACTCGGTAATGTTCTGCTGCGCCGCGTCGATACGCACCAGCCGTTCCTTCAGTTCGTCGAGCGTTGTCTTCTGGGTGTTGCTGTTTTTTTCCAGGGTCTCGCTGACTCGGCTGGTGGTTTGGGCGAGCCGTTCGTCGAGGGATTTGGCGAGGGCGCGTTCCTGGGCCTGCAGTTGCTGCGCCATCTGCGCCTGGGATGCGGCATGGAGCTCCGTCAGCTGCGTCAATCGCTCGGTCAGCGCTGCGACGTCGGAACTCTTATCGCGGCGCAGCATAGTTATCGCGGCGATTACCAAGAGAGCGGCAGCCGCAGCGACGATCACGGCGAGTAACAACGGATCCATGACAAAGCCCTTTCTTTGGAACATTCTAGCAACGGTCGTGCCGAGTCGCCGGATATCTTGACGCGAGAGCGGTGAGAACATAGGTAATTGCGTCAACTCAACGCCTTACACCGCTTATTTGAAAGACTGCGCTGCCGATGGCACTGCTACCCATCATCTATGCGCCCGACCCGCGCCTTAAGATCAAATGCCGGCCCGTCGAAACAGTCGACCAGTCGGTACGTGATTTCATGCGCGATATGCTCGAGACCATGTATGCCGCGCCGGGCATCGGCCTGTCGGCGCCCCAGGTGGGCGACGACCGCCGCATAATCGTGTGCGATGTGGCCCGCGAGGACGAAGATCCGCAGCCGATTCAGCTGGTCAATCCGGAAATTATCTCTTCGTCGGATGAAATCCGCACTGCCGAAGAAGGTTGTCTCAGCCTGCCCGAACATTTTGCCGAGGTCGATCGGCCGAGCGTGGTTCGGATCCGCTATCTCGATGAAAACGGCGAGACGCAGGAGATGGAAGCGGATGGGCTTCTGTCAGCTTGCGTGCAGCACGAGATGGACCATCTCGACGGAATTTTGTTTGTCGACTACCTGTCGCCGCTGAAGCGCAATATTATTCTGCGCAAGATGAAAAAGTTGAAGCGGCAGAAAGAGGCCGCCTGAACGGCCAAGCCGTTCCTGTCTGGCGGCAAAACCTATGCGTCTCGCATTCTTCGGTACCCCGGAGTTCTCGGTTCCGGCTCTGCAAGCGCTCGCCGAAGCGGGGCACGAGATCGTTTGCGTGTATACCCAGCCACCGCGGGCGGCGGGGCGTGGCGCGAAGGAGCGGCGCGCGCCGGTGCACGACGCAGCGGAACAGCTGGGGATCGAAGTGCGCACCCCGCAGACCTTAAAGGACGACGGCATTCAAGCGGCGTTCGCCGCGCTGGACCTCGATGCCGCGGTGGTGGTTGCCTACGGTCTCATATTGCCGAAGCCGATCCTCGACGCCCCGCGCCGAGGTTGCCTCAATATCCACGCCTCTCTGCTGCCCCGGTGGCGCGGCGCGGCGCCGATCCAGCGCGCGATCCTGGCCGGCGACCGCGAAACCGGCGTTACCATTATGTTGATGGATGAAGGCCTCGATACAGGCCCCATGTTGCTCGACGAAGCGGTGCCGATCGAAGCGTCGACGACAGCCGAAACACTGCACGACCAACTCTCGGCGCTGGGCGCACGTCTTATTGTCGAAGCCTTGGACGGTCTGGAGGCTGGCCAGCTCTCCCCGGCGGCGCAGCCCGAAGAGGGTGCGACTTATGCGGCCAAACTCACCCGGGAAGAGGGGCAACTCGATTGGCGCCGAAGCGCGGTGGAGCTGGAACGTCAGGTGCGCGCGTTCTCACCGTGGCCGGGCGCCTGGTTCAATCATGGAAACGACCGGCTCAAGGTTATGGCTGCCGAAGTCGCTGCGGGCTCGGGGACGCCGGGCACCGTGCTCGACGACCGGTTGACCGTCGCTTGCGGTAGCGGCGCGTTGCGGCTCTCGGTTGTGCAGCGCGAAGGCCGGGCGCCGACGGAGGCGGCGGCTTTGTTGCGCGGTTACCCTCTCGCGCCGGGTGCTACTCTCGCGTGACCCGTTACAAGCTAACCCTCGAGTATGACGGCACCCCGTTTGTCGGCTGGCAGCGCCAGGACAACGGTCCGTCCGTGCAAGCCGAAATAGAGGCGGCGGCTGAGGCCTTTTGCGGTGCGCCCGTAGCCGTATACGGCGCCGGCCGCACGGACGCTGGCGTGCACGCCACGGGACAGGTCGCGCATTGCGATATCGCGCGCGAGACCGATGCCGACACGGTGCGCGACGCGCTCAATCACTATCTCCGCAAGGTACCGGTCTCGATCCTAAGCGCCGAGCCGGTGGACGATGATTATCACGCCCGGTTCTCGGCGGTCCGGCGGCACTATCTTTACCGGATCCTCAATCAACGGCCGCCGCCGGCGCTCGACCGCAACAAGGTATGGTGGGTGCCGTCCGCGCTCGAGGCCGAGGCGATGCACACAGCCGCGCAAACATTGGTCGGACATCACGATTTTTCATCGTTCCGGGCGGCGATGTGCCAGGCGAAATCGCCGGAAAAAACCCTCGACCGGCTCGATGTGGAACGCATCGGTGCCGAGATACGCATCACGGCTGTTGCGCGATCGTTCTTGCATCACCAAGTGCGCAACATGGTGGGTACCTTGTCATGGGTCGGCTCGGGTAAATGGACGGCTGCGGATGTGCGAGCCGCGCTTGCCGCGCGCGATCGCTCCGCTGCCGGTCCGACGGCGCCGCCCGAGGGCCTCTACCTCACGCAAGTCGACTATCCATGAGCGAAACTGCTCGCCCTCGGGTCTCGCCGCTGATCCCGGCGATGCTTATCGCTGCGAGTTCGGCCAGCGTGTTGTCGACCGATTTGTACGCGCCGAGCCTGCCGCACCTGCCGGCATTGCTGTCGACCGATGCCTCGACGGTAACGCTCACCATGAGCCTCAATCTGGCGTCGTTCGCGATCGCTCAATTGATCCACGGACCGCTCGCGGACCGGTTCGGCCGGCGGCCTCTGTTCTTGTGGGGCATGGTTGCGTTTCTGGTAACGGCCGTGGCCGCGGCGTCGGCGCAATCGATCGAGCAGCTTATTTTTGCGCGCATCCTGATGGGAGTAGCGGCGAGCGTCGAAGCGGTGATCGCGCTTGCGGTGATCCGCGACCTTTACGACGAAATGGGCGCGGTACGCATTCTGGCGATCTATGGCATGGTGATCGCCATCGCGCCTGCCGTCGGTCCCGTCATCGGCGGGTTTGTTTTCGTATGGGCCGGATGGCGGGCTAACTTTTACCTGTTGGCTGCCGTCATTGCGTTGGTGTTCTTGATGGCGTCGCGATGGCTGCCTGAGACCGCCGAACAGATCGACTATGGCGCCCTCAACGTAAGCCGCATCGCTAGAGGATATGGCGCGTTGCTCGCCAACCGCACGTTTATGGGCTTTTCACTCGCTTTGGCGTTCGGCCTGATGGGCATATTTGCCTTTGTCACCGCTGCGCCGTTCGTGATGATCGATCGCCACAACATTCCTACGCAGTATTACGGATTTTTCCAGATGGCGATCGTCGCTGCGTTTTTTATCGGCGCCATGATTGCAAACCAAGCCGTCGGCCGGATCGATGCGCGGCGTATTTGCGTTTTAGGCGTGGTTCTCACTTTGGTGGGCGGTGCGGCGTTGGTCGGGGCCGTCGCCATTACTGAAACCCCCTGGTCCATAACCGCCGGCGCGGCGCTGTTCGCGGCAGGGCTGGGACCCTTGTTCGCGGCGGGGCCGGTGTTGGCGATGGGGGCGGCGCGCGAAATCGGCGGCGGCGTGAGCGCGGCGATGATCGGTTCCTTGGAAATGGGCGGTGCGGCGCTGGGCGCACTTGCCGTTGGCATAGTGCCCGATGCTTCCGCCTGGCCGCTGGTTGGCACGATGGCAGGAAGCAGTGTGCTGATTTTGTTGGCTTTTTTGGCTGCCGGCTCGGGCGACTCCCGGCCTCAGGCTTAGCGACTGGCGGTGCGGAACCGCATTAGGCGTTTCCGATGAGCATTTGGCTGAAGATCGAAATTACCACGCTGATGACAAGTTCGATGGCGACGACGAAAGCTGCAGCAGGACCCGACACCTCGAGCGCTGTGCGCGCGATAAACCAGGAGTAGACCAAAGTTGCGATATGGGCGGCGATGAGAAACACCGTCTCCAAGCCCGGATCTTCGGCCCCGCTCGACACAAAAAAAGCGGTGGCAGGCAAAATGATCGCGACCTGGATAACTTGCGACCAGTTGCGCGCGACGATGAACGCTGTGTACTGACCGCTACGTCCCATACCGTCGGCGAAGTAGATCATGAAAAGCGGGAAAACCACCCACTGATAGACATAATCGATGGCAAACACGGCAGCGATACGGCCCCCGCCGGCCGAGGCGACGAGGTCGGGGTTCTCGGTCAGAAAGAGCGCCCGCAAAACAATAAGGCCGGGAAGTGCCACCAGCGCGGCGTAAAACGATTTCCAGAAACCGTTGACTGTTGAATCGAGATACTGAACAGCGTCGCGGTCGAACAGCAAGAGTCGCCAGGCGCTATAAATTCCAATCGCGAGTTCGCGGCCGCTGATCACAGCAGGCAACAAAGCTGGCAACGCTCAGGCGGCGGCAAAATACTTCTCCAAGATCACCCGGTAGATCTCGCTCAACGTTTCGATATCGGCACAGGCCACGTTCTCGTTTGCCTGATGCATGGTTTGCCCCACCAGGCCGAACTCCGCCACGGGACAGTGGTTTTTGATGAAACGGGCATCAGATGTGCCGCCGGTTGTACTCAGCTCCGGGGTGCGTCCGGTCACCTCCTCGACGGCGGACACCAGAAGGTCGCTCAGCGGACCCGGCGGCGTTAAGAAACTCTCGCCGGTGACGTGAATGTCGAGATCGTAGCGCGCGGTTCCGTCGCCCAGCGCCGACGAAAATGTCGTGTGCAACCACTCGGTCAGGCTGGTGGACGTGTGATGGTCGTTGAAGCGGATGTTGAAACGCGCCGTCGCCGAGGCGGGGATTACGTTGGTCGCCGGGTTGCCCACGTCGACGGTGGATATTTGTAGCGTCGATGGTTGAAAGTGGTCGGAGCCCTTATCGAGCGGTTTCGCCGTCAAGGCCCGCAGCATGTCGAGCAGCCGGTGGACCGGATTGTCGGCCAGATGGGGGTAGGCGGTGTGGCCTTGGGTTCCGTGCACTGTCAGCGTGCCAACCATGCTGCCGCGCCGGCCGATCTTGATCATGTCGCCCAGTTCGGCAGGGTTGGTCGGCTCGCCGACCACGCAGGCGTCGATGGTTTCGTTGCGTTCGGCAAGCCAATCGAGAACCTTGCGGGTGCCGTTGATCGCCGGTCCCTCTTCGTCGCCGGTAATCAGCAAACTGATCGAGCCCGGGTGTGTCCAGTTGGACGGAGCGCCATGGGCTTCGCAATAGCGTGCGACAGCACCGACGAATGCAGCGATCGCGCTTTTCATGTCGGCCGCACCGCGGCCGAACAGCGCGCCATCGACGATGTCGCCCGCGAACGGGTCGCGATCCCAATTCCCGGTATCGCCGGTGGGCACCACGTCGGTGTGCCCGGCGAAGCAAAAATTGGGTGCTTTGGTGCCCAGCCGCGCATAGAGATTGGTGACGTCGTCGGCGCCCGGCTCGGAGAACGTCATGACATGACACTCGAAGCCCAACGGCTCGAGTGCCTCACGCAACACCGTGAGCGCG
The DNA here is from genome assembly GCA_965267185.1 of Alphaproteobacteria bacterium. Classification (GTDB taxonomy): domain Bacteria; phylum Pseudomonadota; class Alphaproteobacteria; order UBA6615; family UBA6615. The sequence goes on from OZ253937.1 coordinate 3,470,687, forward strand.
CCGGCGTCGACGGGGGTGACGCTGGCGCACCGGATTAATGCTTGCGCGAGTGCGACAGGCTCGACGGCAGGCGTCTGTTGTTGGGCGGTCATACGGGCGGTCCGCTGGGCACGGTTAGTCGCGCAAGAGCTCGTTAATCGATGTTTTGGACCGGGTTTGCTCGTCGACCCGTTTAACGATCACCGCGCAGTATAGGTTTGGCCCCGGTGAACCATCCGGCAGCGGCCGGCCCGGGAGCGTTCCCGGCACAACCACCGAATAGGCCGGTACGCGGCCCATCGTTACCTCGCCGCTTTCACGGTCGACGATCTTGGTCGACGCGCCAATGTAAACGCCCATCGACAGCACCGCGCCCTGCTCGACGACAACGCCTTCGGCGACTTCTGAACGGGCGCCGATAAAACAATCGTCCTCGATGATCACCGGACCGGCCTGGAGGGGTTCGAGGACGCCACCGATCCCCGCGCCGCCGGACAAGTGAACGTTCTTGCCGATTTGCGCACAGCTGCCGACCGTCGCCCAGGTGTCGACCATGGTGCCGCTATCGACGTAAGCGCCGAGGTTGACGAAGCTGGGCATCAAAACGACGCCGGGTGCGACGTAGGCCGACCGGCGCACCACGCAGTTGGGTACGGCACGAAATCCGGCGTCGCGGAATTCCGCGTCGCCCCAGCCCGCGAACTTGGACGGCACCTTGTCCCACCAGGCTGTGTTTTGGCCCGGACCACCGCCGATGGTCGTCATATCGTTGAGCCGGAACGACAGCAGAACTGCTTTTTTGAGCCATTCGTTGACGACCCATTCGCTGCCTGTTTTTTCGGCAACCCGGGCTTCGCCCCGGTCGAGCAGGTCGAGGGCACTTTCGACGGCGTCGCGCGCCGCACCCGTTGTGCCCAGACCGATTGCTTCACGGTCTTCCCACGCGGCCTCGACCGCTGCCTGTAAATCACTTGTCGTCATGTTGTCCTCGCCGGGTCGCGCTAGGTTTGTGGCACAGCCACATGCTGGTTCGGAAAATGGCGCTCGGGAGGGGCCGCTGTCAACGGTTGGCGGCTATAGCTATGCGGCCGTTAGCGATTCCAGCCAGTCGACCAAGTTGCTTATCTTGTGGTGCACATAGTCGCTGGCGTTGCTCGGCATCGACCAGGACGGCGCGGGTGTGTCCTCGTCATGGATCCACACCGTCGTCATGCCCAGTGCTGCTGCCGGCTCCAGATTGTGGGCCATGTCCTCAACCATAACGGCGCGATTGGGCGTGATGCGATGCCGCTCGATCAGCGTCTGATAGGGTTCCGGATTGGGCTTGGGTTGCCAGGAGGCAGCCGCCACGTCGAACACGCCGTCGAATTGGTGATCGATACCAAGCCGGCCGAGCACCCGTTCCGCGTGCTTGGTCGACGCGTTGGTGTAGACGACTTTACGGCCCGGCAAGGCGTCCAGCGCGTCGGCGAGCCGTGGGCTCGGTTCGACTTGGCTGTAATCGACTTCATGGACGAAGTCCAAAAAGGAGCCCGGGTCTACGGCGTATTTTTCCATCAGGCCGCGCAGTGTCGTTCCGTGGTTCTTGAAAAGCTGTTTTTGAACGATCAGCGCTTCGCTCGCAGCGACCCCAAGCACACCGGCAACAAACTGGGTCATGCGAGCTGACACGTCCGCCATCAGCCCGCTCGAGGCAGGGTAGAGAGTGTTATCCAGGTCGAACACCCAGCACTCTGAATCACGTAGGGGGACCGATTGATTCATGCGCTCGAAAACCAGGATTGCCGCGGGTCTTGGCCGAAATTACAGACAATTCGAACTAAGACTTCGTTAACCGCACCAACCTTAACATAAGGCGTCGGCCACGGGTGTGCGCTGCGTCGTAATACGTCCGCAAAAGGCAACAGAAACGGAAATAATATCATGGGGTTAGGCCAATCCCCAGCAATCGCGATTGCGGGCAAATTTCCGATTAACCATGATGTTCTGGGTGTCGAGCACGCCCGATTCGCTGAGATGTTGCCGGACGGCCGGAATATATCTCAATTTTCTATGCCTAATATCCCCAGTTTATTTATGTCACGGTAGCGATTCGATGGCAGCTGTTGCAGACGTTAATACCATTTTGGCGGATAGCGTCGATCCCCCAATGACCGGTATTGCGGGAACGTTCGGGTCCTGGCCCGGCGCTGTAATTGAAGCTAAACGCGATGGTACCGTCACACAGGCAAATACGCTTGGCCGCGAGCTGGCGTCGTTGTCGCTGGCAGGTGAGGGCTCTGCCCTGCTGGGACTAATCTCGCTGGCGTTTGAGGCGGGCGGCAGCGTTTCCGACCGGATCGAGGTCGTGAAAGACGGCAAGACGAGCCACTACGAATGCGTTCTCATACCGGTCGACGCGGAGCGTGCGCTCATTCTGGCACGCGACGAAACGTACAATTTGAACATCCGTCAGGCGCTATTCGAGTCCCGTCAGCGGTATCGTGACCTTGTCGTCATTTCGAGCGATTTTGCCTGGGAAACCGATGCCGACGGTGTCTTTGTATTTGTCTCGCCCCATGGCGCCATGGGTTATTCCGCGGAAGATCTGGTCGGCCATCGTCCCATCGAGTTCGTCATCGACACCGAAGTCGATATGTCCGAACTGCCTTTCTCCACGCGCACACCGATGACCAGCGCGCAAATTTGGATGCGCGACAACGCCGGCGAAGCGGCTTGTCTAGACGCCTCCGCGGTGCCCGTTGTCGACCACGAGGGTAAGTGGCGCGGGGCGCGCGGATTGTGCCGCGATGTGACCGAAGAGCGTCTGCGCGACAGCGCTTTGGCGCAAGCGAAGGTGCGTGAGCAAGTCGTTGCCTATATCGTCAATCAGATACGCGAACAGGCGCAGCCGGTCGCGATGTTGGAAGCCGCCGTGGCCATGCTGGGCCGCGCCCAATCGGCGGCGGCGGCAGTCTACAGCCGTGCGGCAAACGGCGACTACGAACTCGCTGCGACTCACGATGATTGGCCCGCCGGTCTGGATATCGCTTCGATATTGCCGGAATCGGGTAGTCTCACGGCACCGTTCCGTAGCTCGGCCGCTGGTCACCGTACCTTGGCATCGGTCACCCACTACCGCGGTGTTCCGAATGGCGCCGTTGTATTGGCGCGGCTCGATAGCAAGAAACCGTGGAGCGGCGACGACGAGGCGATGCTCGACGCGGTTACCGCGCAGCTGGCAATCGCGCTTCGTCAGATCGCCGATCAGCGCGAACTCGAACGGCTGTCGAGCACCGATGGTTTGACCGGATTGATGAACCGCCGCGCCTTCCAGGAATCGCTTGATGCAGCGATCGAACGCGCCCGTCGAAATGCCACCTCCGGCGCTCTGATTTACGTCGATTTGGATAACTTTAAGGCGATCAACGACAATTACGGGCACGAGGCGGGCGACCGGGTTCTTTGCGAAGTCACCGAGTTGCTGACATCGCATAGTCGCGGGTACGACTTGGTGGCCCGTATCGGCGGCGATGAGTTCGTTCTCTGGCTCGACGGTGTTGATTTTAACGTCGCCAAGCGCCGGGCGGGGGAACTCGCGATGGTGCTATCCGAGTTGTCCCGCTATTCCGGCGAAGGTCTGCCGCCGCTCGGAGCGTCGGTCGGTCTTGTTGAGTTCGATCCCGGCCGCGATGAAGATACCCGGCAGCTCGTCGCTCGGGCCGACCGGGCAATGTACGACGTGAAGGCCCATAACAAGCAGAATGGGGAGGTGGCGATTGGCGCTGTCCCGGCCGACACGCGAGCGTCTGGAAGCGACGATGTCGTGCCGCTGTCCGACTTGGATAATATCCGCGATGAGGCGCCGTAATGAGCGATGATGAAACGCGGAAACCAAAGACCGATTCGATGGCCTACGAAGATCAAAAACGCGTAGCCGTAGACGGCAATTTCGAGGAACGCCGGGAACTCGCTGGGCGCAGCGATGTTCGCCCGGAGATCCTTTATTACCTGGCGAGCGACCCGGACACCGAAATTCGCCGGAACATTGCCCGCAATCATAAGACACCGCGTCACGCCGATTTGCTGCTTGCCAAGGACGACAAACCGGAAGTCCGGGCAGACGTCGCGGGCAAAATCGCCGAAATGACGATTGAGCTAACGGACGGCCAGCAGGACAACGTCTACCGCATGACGCTGGAAGCGCTGGAAATATTAGCGCGCGATCAGCTGTTGCGGGTGCGGGAGATATTGGCAGAGACCTTAAAGGATTCCGAAACAGCGCCGGTTGGCGTTATGGAACGTTTGGCGCTCGACGATGAAATTACGGTTGCCCGTCCGGTTCTCGAGAACTCACCCGTTCTCAGTGACGAGTTCTTACTGCGTGTTATCGCCAGTGAGCCCGTGCAGGGCGCCCTGAGCGCAATCGCGCGCCGCGTCGCGCTCGGTGAAAATGTTGCCGATGCGATCGTTCACAATGGAGATGCTGAGGCAATTGCCGAACTTCTCGGCAATGAAAGCGCGCAGATTCGCGAAGAAACCCTCGATCGAATAGTCGACCAGGCTTCCGGTGAGCCTACCTGGCACAAGCCGCTGGTGCATCGGCCCAACTTGCACGCGGAGGCGGCCATACGCTTGGCTGAGATCGTTGCCGCGCCGGTGCTGGCTGAGCTCGGCCAGCGCGGCGATCTCGATAAAGAAACGATTTCGGCGATCAAGAGTGTCGTTCTGAAGCGGCTCGATTCAGACGATCTCGTTCCGCGGGCCCAGCCCAAAGCAAGCGAAGCAAAGGGTGTCGAGCAATCCGGTGCGCAGAAGCCATCATCTGCCGATAAAGCCCCGCAGCCTACGAAAGAGACACCGCCGGCGAAGGCGCCCGAAACATCTACTCAGGACACGGCTGAAAGCATTGTGACAAAACGTGTGCGCCAGATGTACCTCGACGATGATCTCACCGAACACGAGATTTCGAGCGCGCTGGCGAGCGGGGGACTAGAATTTGTGAGCTACGCGATCGCGCTACGCTCCAAGACGCATATGGACGTGGTCTCGCATGCGATCTCGATGCGCAACGCCAAGGCTATCGTCGCTTTGTGTTGGAAGGCCGATCTTTCGATGCGTTTGGCGACGCGAATTCAGATGCACTTAGCTAATATTCCGCCGAGCGATGTGCTACGCGCGACAGCATCAGATGATTATCCTTTGTCGAAGGATGAAATGCGGTGGCAGCTCGAGTTCATTTCCGGGCTCGCGACCACCGGATAGCGCTTTACAAGCTGTATTTTATTCGGGCCAGATCGCGGTCCCTACGCCGTGCTCGGTAAACACTTCAAGCAACAATGCGTGATCGGCGCGCCCGTCGAGAATGACGGCGGCGTCGACCTCGGCCTGTACCGCACCGATGCAGGTCTCTACCTTGGGGATCATGCCGCCGGTTATTGTGCCGTCGCGGATATACGCCTGAGCCTCGTCGACGTTCATATTGTGTATAAGCCGTCCCTCCTTATCGAGGACGCCGGAAACGTCGGTCAGCATGAGCAAGCGCGCCGCTTCGATCGCTCCGGCAATGGCGCCCGCCGCAGTGTCCGCATTAATGTTGTAGGTCTCTCCGTCGTTCCCCGTTCCCAACGGTGCGATCACCGGAATCAGATCGGAGTGAGTTAGGTCTTCGAGAAGCCGGGGGTCGACCTCGGTCGGTTCGCCGACGAAGCCGAGGTCGAGTATCTTTTCGATATTCGAATCAGATTCCGAGCGCGTGCGCCGCACCTTGCGCGCTTGTATCAGGTTGCCGTCGCGTCCCGAGATACCCACCGCACGGCCGCCCGCCGCGTTGATGGCCGAGGCGATGGCTTTGTTGATCGAACCCGACAACACCATTTCGACGATTTCGACGGTTTCGCGGTCGGTTACGCGCAAGCCGTCGACGAATTCGCTCTTGATCCGGAGCCGCTCGAGCATGGCGCCGATTTGTGGCCCCCCGCCGTGCACGACGATCGGATTGATACCGACCTGCTTTAGCAAGACCACATCGCGGGCGAACGAGGCTGCCAGCTTGTCGTCGCCCATGGCGTGACCGCCATATTTGATGACGAAAGTATTTCCCGAGTGCCGCCGCATGAATGGCAGCGCTTCGGAAAGCACCCCCGCCTTTGCCAACACCTCGGACGTTGGCATTCCCGTTTCTTTTGCCATCGTGCTTTTATCTCGTAACCGGCTTAATCGAGGCGAGAGTCTAACGCATGGGAACCATCGGCTGCCAGCGTCGCAATTTCGGCGCGTAGCGCAGCGATCCCCGTACCGTCTCGCGCACTTGTCGCAATCGGGTCGGGCAAGGCGGCGGGATGGGTTTTGAGCAGTTGCGTGGTGGCCTCGATACGCGCAGCGAGCGCACCTGCGGACAGTTTGTCGACCTTGGTGAGGACCACGAGGTAGCTGACCGCTGCCGTGTCCAACATTTGCATCATCTCATCGTCGTTGGCCTTGATCCCATGGCGGCCATCGACGAGGAGACAGAGACGGCGCAGGGTCGCCCGTCCGCGCAGATAGTCACGCACTGTCCGAGTCCAGGCCGCGATATCGGTTTTCGAAGCTCGCGCATAGCCATACCCTGGCATATCGACGAGCCATAATTTCTCGGCGAGATCGAAGAAATTCAGCTGCTGTGTTCGGCCGGGCGTGTTGCTGGTGCGCGCCAGTGACCGCCGCCCGGTGAGCGCGTTGAGCAAGCTCGACTTGCCGCAATTAGAGCGGCCGGCAAAAGCGACTTCCGGCAGGCTGGGTTCGGGCAACCCATCGAGCCGCGCGACACCCATAAAGAACGTGCAAGGCTGGGCGAACAGCCAGCGGCCGAAGTCGTCCCGTTCGCTGTCTTCGGGAGCCGCCGCCGCTGGTGAGGCGCCGGCCGGTGGCTGGCCGGTCGCGGACATGGGTTAGGTGGTTTTTGCGCCGCCGATCGTACCGCCGCCGACAGCGACGCCCATGCGGCGCATGATGATGTACTGCTGGGCGATCGAGAGCAGATTGTTCCAGGTCCAATAGATCACCAGGCCAACCGGGAAGCTCGCCAAGAAGAACATGAAGATCAGCGGCATCAGCATGAACATGCGTGCTTGTATCGGATCGGCGGGTGCTGGGTTCAACTTCATCTGCAGGAACATCGAGACGCCCATGAATATGGGCCACGCGCCGATGGCGATAATACTCGGCGCGGCGAGAATGGCCGGCAGTTCCCAGGGGATGAGACCGAACAGGTTGAAGAGGTTTGTGGGATCGCGCTCCGAGAGATCGCTGATCCAGCCATAGAAGGGCGACTGGCGCATCTCGATCGATGTGAACAGCACTTTGTACAGCGCGAAGAATACGGGGATTTGCAACGCGATCGGCAGGCAGCCCGCCACCGGATTGACCTTCTCGCGCTTGTACATCGCCATCAGCTCTTGCTGCATTTTTTGTTTGTCTTCGCCGAATTTCTCTCGAATTTCGGTCATTTTGGGCTGCAGCGCCTTCATCTTGCTCATCGATTTGTACGATTTGTTCGCGAGCGGGAAGAAGATCAGCTTGATGATGACGGTTATCAATAAAATCGAGATGCCGAAGTTAGCGGCGATGCCTAGATCGGCGATGTGTTCGGCCATCCAAATCAAGACTTGGAGCAGCGGCTTGGTGATGAAAAAGAACCAGCCAAAATCGATCGCCATTTCGAAGCGCGGAACGTTTTGCGTGTCGCGGTATTCGACGAGCGTTTCGAACACCTTCGCACCGGCGAACAGGCGGCTGGACACTTCGACCGACCCGCCGGGCGACACGGTATGAACGTTGGCATCCAAAAAATCGGTCTGATAACGATCCGCGCCGCGCGCCGTGCGCCCGAACGAGAAGTTGGTGTTCACCGGCTTCGTCTGATCGGGGATCAGCGCCGCCAGCCAATACTTGTCGGTTATGCCCAGCCAGCCGCCCGTTGTGGCAAATGAAGTTGGTGGCTCGTCTTCGAGGTCGTCGTAATCGATTTCCCGCAGTGTGCCGTCGAGGATGCCGATGGGGCCCTCGTGGAGGATGAAGAAGCCGAGCGTATCGGGCGTATTGATCCGCGTCAGTCGGGCAAAGGCCTGCAAGGTGACCGGCGCGTTCCCGGTATTTTCGACGCGGTCGGTGATGGTGAACATGAACTTGTCGTCGACCGTATAGGTGCGCGTCAGCTTCAATCCTTGATCGGTCTGCGCGGTCAGGACCAGCGGCGACTCGGGCGTGAATGTTTGGCTATTCGTTTGCCAGTTGGTGCCGCTGCCGCCAAAGGTACCTTGCCCGCCGACCCAGCCGAACTCTGCAAAATACGGGTCAGGCGATCCCGTTGGCGACAAGAACTGGATGTTGCGGCTCTCCGGTTCGACAGTTTCGCGAAAGTTGCGCAACACGATATCGTCGATACGGCCGTTTTCGAGATTGATCGATCCGGTCAAGCTCTCTGACTGAAGTGGGACTCGGCGGCCGGCGGCGATGACGGCTTCGCGCGGCTGCACGCCGGCGGCACCGCCACCCGCCGCTGACGACAGTGGTATCCCTGTTGCGCCCTGCACCGTTTGCTCGCCGGGGGCCGCTGGTTGCGTAAGCTCGGCCTGGCGTTGCTGCTCCTCCAGAAGCGCTTCACGGCGAGGACCTTCAAAAAGGACTTGCCACGTAAACAAAATGCCGAGAGACAGGGCAATCGCCAAAAAGAGATTCTTTTGATCCATTGCCGTGCCTAGTTCTTGGTTAACTTGGCCAAGCCCGGTGTGGGTGCCGAGCGATGATTGTGTTCACATGGCGGTGCGTCGGGCACCGGGTCGTAACCCGCGCCGCCCCAAGGATGACACCGCAAGATTCGGCGGAGCGCCAGCCAGCTCCCCATCAGCGGGCCGCGCATGCGGATCGCTTCCTGGGCGTAGGCGGAGCAGGTGGGTTCGTAGCGGCAGTTAGCACCGAGTACCGGCGATAGACCGTAGCGGTAGGCAACGATAATAGCCCACAGAACCCATGAGATCAGCTTTGCGATATATCTCATTGCGCGGTGCCCGTTTTTTCCGGCGGTGAACTTTCGTTGTTCCAGACATCGAGTTTCCGGAGCGCCGTTTCAAGATCGGACACGAGGTCGGCAAACGCGCGGCGGACCGTATTGGCGCGGGCGATGACCACAATATCGCGGCCCGGGGTGGCATGGGCGGGTATCACCTGACGCACGGCCTCACGCAGCCGGCGCCGCGCGCGATTGCGAGCGACTGCATCGCCGACCTTTCGTGACGCGGTAAAACCGACGCGAACGGTGTCGCTCTCGAGTTGCTCTTTGGGGGTCTCCGCGACCTGCAGAACGAGGCCCGGAGTCGCCCACCGCCGCCGCGTTGCCGCGACGCGCAGGAAGTCCGACCGTACCTTCAATCGTCCGATAAGCGGCATTTCCTGGGTTCCGCTTTTGGAAGTGGCGGTCCCGGACATTTGGCTCATGTCTCGTCGGTCCAGATTGCGCCCGGCCGGCCGGGCAAACAGCGCAGGCGCGGCGTCTATGCCGATAGCTTCTTGCGGCCCTTTGCACGCCGGCGCGATAGGATTCGGCGACCGCCGACCGTTTTCATACGCGAGCGAAAGCCGTGCCGCCGCTTGCGCACTAAGTTACTGGGCTGAAAGGTCCGTTTCACTGCCGCCGCTCCATTCGTTCGCGGGCTTTGAACTGGCGCTGTATAAGGATTTGATGGATCGAAGTCAACGCAGCGGGTATGTCATATCGGCCAACGGGCGGTCACGCATAGGTGAATAGCCCGGAGCGGGACAGCGCCCCACCTAGCGACCTAACGTAAAGCAATAATGATCGATGGTTTCGCACGATGAGTAATGTTCCCGAGGCGCCGGCCAATGGCGCCGCCAAGACCTCTTCGCCCCTTTTCCTCCGAATTATCCTTGTAGCGGCGCTGTTAGCCGGTTTTGGCGCCTTTTTCTGGTTCGATCTGGGCACCTATATCTCGCTGGACAGTCTACGGAGCAACCGGGAGGCTTTAAGCGCGTTTGTTGAGGAAAACGGCTTCTGGGCCGCTCTTTTGTTCGGCGCGATCTACGCCGTTGTCGTTGCGTTTTCGCTACCCGGTGGCGCTGTGATGACCATAACCGGCGGCTTTTTGTTCGGCTGGCTGGGCGGTGGCTTGATCGTGGTCGTGGGGGCAACCATCGGTGCAACCGCGCTATTTCTCATCGCCCGGACCGCGATTGGCGGGTTTCTGGAAGCCAAAGCCGGCCCGTTCGTGCGCAAGATGGAGGATGGGTTTCGCAAGAATGCGCTCAGTTATTTGCTGGTATTGCGGCTGATCCCTCTATTCCCATTTTGGTTGGTTAACCTTGTTCCGGCGTTGCTGGGAGTATCGACCACGACCTACGTCTTTGCCACGTTCTTTGGCATCATTCCCGGCACATTCGTCTATGCCTCGGTAGGCAACGGATTGGGAGCCTTATTCGATGCCGGCAATGACCCCGATCTGGGGATCATCTTTGAGCCGCAATTCTTCGCGCCGCTCGTTGGTCTGGCCGTTCTGGCGATCCTCCCCGTTCTCTACAAAAAATACCAAGGCCGGCGCAAACAAGCGCCTTCGGCTTGACCTCTCCAAACTTCTCCCTTTCAGGAATCTCACGTTATGGCTGAAACGCTCGAAGTCGATGTGTGTGTGATTGGCGGTGGTTCCGGCGGCCTTTCGGTGGCCGCGGGTGCCTCACAAATGGGGGCCAAGACGGCGCTGTTCGAACGCGGCAAGATGGGTGGAGATTGCCTCAACTACGGGTGTGTGCCCTCGAAAGCGCTGCTCGCCGCCGGACATGCCGCCGCCCATTATGGGCATTCGGGAACGTTCGGTGTCGAGGGCGGCCCGGCCCGCGTGGCCTTCGACAAGGTGAACGATCACGTGCATGGAGTTATCGCCGCAATCGCGCCCCATGACAGCGTCGATCGCTTCGAAGGGCTAGGCGTTAACGTGGTTCAGGAGACGGCGCGGTTCACCGGTGCGCGCGAAGTCACCGGCTCGGATGGCACGCGCGTACGCGCTCGCCGGTTCGTCGTTGCCACCGGATCGTCGCCGGCGGTACCGCCCATTCCCGGCCTCGATACCGTCGACTACCTGACCAATGAGACGGTGTTCGATCTGCGCGATTGCCCCGAGCACCTCATTGTCGTTGGCGGGGGTCCGATTGGTCTCGAGATGGCGCAAGCCCATCGCCGGCTCGGCGCCCAGGTTACTGTGCTGGAAGCGCTCGAGGTTTTGGGGCCCGACGACCGCGAGCTCGCCGCCGTCGTGCGCGCTCACTTGATTAAAGAGGGCGTGGACGTCCAAGAAGGCACTGCCGTTAAGCGTGTCGAAAAGGCTGAGCATGGTGTGACGGCGATTGTCGAACGCGATGGGGCGGAGGAACGCGTGACGGGAAGCCACATCCTGGTCGCCGTCGGCCGCCGTCCCAATCTCGATGGCCTCGACCTCGATGCTGCCGGGATCGTCCATTCGCGCAAGGGCATCGATGTCGATGCCCGGTTGCGAACCTCGAACAAGCGAGTTTTTGCGATCGGGGATGTGGCGGGCAGCTACCAGTTTACGCACGTTGCCGGCTATCACGCGGGGATCGTCATTCGCAACGCGCTATTTCGCCTACCCGCCAAGGTTAACTACAACGCCGTGCCGTGGGTGACCTATACCGATCCTGAGTTGGCAAATGTCGGCCTGACCGAAGCCAAGGCCCGCGAGCAGTTCGGCGATGGGGTTCGCGTGGTAACGGCGTCCTTCGAAGAGAACGACCGGGCGCGCGCGGAGCACCGTACCGACGGGTTCATCAAGGTCGTCATCGGGCGCGGCGGCCGTATTTTGGGCGCCGGCATCGTCGGGTACCATGCCGGCGAGCTATTGCAGCCGTGGATTCTGGCGATTAGCCAGAAGATGAAGATCGGTGCGATGGCGGGCATAATTGCCCCTTATCCGACTATGGGCGAAATCAACAAACGCGCAGCCGGCAACTATTATACGCCGTCGCTGTTTTCCGACCGGACCCGCAGAATTGTGCGGTTTTTGGCGAATTTCGGATAGCGGCGGCGTGGCCGCGATGCGGCGGAGACTAACTTTGAGCCGCAAAGTCTGCTAATGAACGTAGCGGATGTTTCGCCCGCAGAAATTTTCGCTACCGCCGCTCCGCCGGTCGCTATCCGCCCGGCTGCTGCTGCTGACGATCTTTTTTGTCATGCTGGCCGAGGTTTTGATTTATGCACCGTCGGTGGCGAATTTCCGCATCACTTGGCTCAATGATCGCCTGGCCTCGGCCGATCTGGCAATTCTGGCGTTGGAAGCGGCCCCGGAAGATAGTCTCAGCGTCGACTTGAAATCTGAGCTGTTGGGCCGTGTCGACGCCTTTGCCATTGTCCTCACCCGCCCCGATAGCCGTCTGCTGCTTTACAACCAGGCGCCGCCGCCCGTGGAAGTCACCGTGGATTTGCGCGAAAGATCTTTGTTCAAAGAGATCGGCGACGCTTTTGCCGCGCTGGCGCGCAGCGGCGATGAAGTCATGCGGGTGATCGGCCCGTCGCCGCAGAACGCCACTATGGTGGTCGAGGTTGTCCTTAACGAAGCTCAGTTGCGCGCGGAAATGTTTTCCTATTCGCGCAACATCTTACTGCTGTCGATCGTCATATCCCTGATCACCGCCACCTTGTTGTATTTGGCCCTGCAATGGCTGATGGTGCGGCCAATGCGGCGGATCACCGAGGGGGTGACCGAGTTTTCCCGCGATCCGCAAAATAAGGCAGCGGGCGTAAAACCGAGCGAGCGCGACGACGAAATCGGTGTTGCACAGTCGGTTCTTGTCGAGATGCAAAACGATCTGCGGGCGTCGCTCCAGCAGCAGGAGCGGCTCGCCGCACTAGGGTCGGCGGTCAGTAAGATCAATCACGACCTGCGCGGCATTTTGTCGACGGCGGTTCTGATGTCGGACCGGTTGTCGACGCTCGATAGCCCGGAGGTCAAGCGCATCTCCGGCCCGCTCATTCAATCGATCGACCGCGCCATCAATCTCTGTACGCGAACCCTTAATTTTGTGCGCGACGAAGGCCCCGAGCTGCACCGCGGCCGCTTCCGGTTGAGCGAGCTCATCGACGAAGTGGCTGCTGATATATCGGTGCTCGATGAAGGGCCCGGAGCGGTCAACAATGTCGCTCCGACATTCGTGAACCACATTCCCAGCGAGGTCGTCGTCGAGGCGGATCGCGATCAGCTGTATCGGGTATTCGCTAATCTCACCCGCAACGCCTCACAGGTGGGCGCTCATTCGGTGAAGATAGAGCTTGCCGCCGATGCGCGCGCCGATAAGCAGTTGGTGATCGATGTGTCTGACGACGGTCCCGGCATGGTGAAGTCGGCGCGGGACGGGCTGTTCAAAGCCTTCGCCGGCTCCGCGCGCAAAGGGGGCACGGGGCTGGGCTTGGTGATCGTTCGGGACGTTTTGCGCGCCCATGGTGGCGATATCGAGCTCCTGTCGTCCGACGACACCGGCACGACCTTTCGCCTTTCGCTGCCGCGCCCAAGCTAAACCGCACGCGATCAAACTCGCGCGCGGGCCGTCAAATTTGTGTGAGATACCCTTCCGGTGCCGGCGCATCGGCCCAACGTGTAGTCGCGAACTCTCGCCCATGACGGTGCACGATGGTCCACGTTTCCTATTCGCGATTTTTGATCGCCCCCCTCCTGAAGCACCTGTTCTTAGCGATCATAGCGATCGTTACAGTAACGGCTGTGGGGTTATCAGGTGCGTCGGCGGCGCCAAGCGCCGATCTATGGCCGCGTTGGCAGGCGCATGACGAAGCGTCGACCGTAACAATCGATCACACCGAGTGGACACGGCTTTTAAGAGCCTATGGCGTGGAAGGCGAGGACGGTATCGTCCGCCTCGACTATCGCCGGCTTGGCGGCGCCGACCGGCCGACGCTGAAAAACTATATCGATCGTTTGACTTCGACGGCCGTGAGTTCCCTCAACCGCTCGGAGCAGCTGGCGTTCTGGATTAACCTGTACAATACGCTCACCGTCGATCTGGTGCTCGATCACTATCCGGTCAGCAGCATCCTGAGGATCAATATCTCGCCGGGCTTTTTCTCGATCGGTCCGTGGGACAAGAAACTCACAACCGTTGAAGGTGAAGAGCTGTCGCTTAACGATATCGAACACCGCATTTTAAGGCCGATTTGGCGCGATCCGCGCATTCACTATGCGGTTAACTGTGCGTCGCTGGGTTGTCCAAACCTCGCGCTGCAGGCCTACACGGCGGAGAATGTGGAAGGCCTGTTGGAAGCCAACGCATTTGCGCACGTTAATCATCCACGCGGCGTGCGGGTGGAGAACGGCGAGTTGATCGTGTCGAGTATTTATCGCTGGTTCGTCGCCGATTTCGGAGGCGGGGATGCCGGTGTCTTACGGCACTTGCGGCAATATGCCGGTCCCGATTTAGCGACGAAGCTCGCCAATACCAGCTTTATCGGTGACGATCACTACGACTGGTCGATCAACGATTTGAACGCACGCTAGCGACCGATCCTTCCCCCTGTTTCAAGTTACCGGAATTGGCACTAACCTCCCTTTATGGAAGGTGGTACCCAAAATGGCGCCGCGCGCCGCGCATTGTTCCAACGCATCGAAAGCCGCCGCGATGAGGTGGCCGACCTCACCGCATCGTTGATCCGCATTCCAACCGTCAACCCGCCAGGCGACGCTTACGAGCCTTGCGCGCGGTTCGTCGGCGAGCGGCTCGCGGCGCGGGGGTTTACGGTCGAATATCTGCGCGCCGAGGGCGCTGTCGGCGACAATGACCGTTACCCGCGTCTCAACGTTGTCGCGCGTATCGAAGGCGACGGCGCGGGGCCTTGTGTTCACTTCAATAGCCATATCGATGTTGTCGCGCCCGGTGAGGGGTGGACGATAGACCCCTTCGCCGGCGTGGTTCGCGATGGCCGCGTCTATGGCCGCGGCGCGTGCGACATGAAGGGCGGCCTGGCGGCAAGCATCGTTGCGGTGGAATCGATCTTGGAGGAAGGCATCCGGTTTCCTGGCGCCATCGAAATTTCCGGGTCCGTCGATGAAGAAACGGGTGGCTACGCCGGTGTCGCTTGGCTGGCCGAACAAGGCTATTTCTCACCGCCGCGGGTCGACCATGTGATCATCCCAGAACCGCTCTATAAGGATGCCGTATGCCTGGGGCACCGGGGAGTCTGGTGGTCCGAAGTGGAGGTGCGGGGCCGCATCGCCCACGGCTCGATGCCCTTCTTAGGCGTTTCGGCGATTCGCGGCATGGGCGCGCTGCTGGCCAAGATCGAAAACGAGCTCTATCCGCGTTTGGCACAACGGCGCACGCGCATGCCGGTCATCCCGGACCTTGCCCGTCAATCGACATTGAATTTCAACTCGCTCCACGGCGGACTGCCGGAGCAAACCGACGATGATGGGTTTCCGTCGGCGCTGGTTGCCGACCGTTGCCGGCTGGTGATGGACCGGCGGTACCTGCTGGAGGAATTGGAGGACGATGTAAAACAAGAAGTGGTCGACCTGCTCGAAGCGCTCAAGGCCGAGCAGCCCGAGTTCGACTACACGTTGCGCGATCTATGGTCGGTGCCGCCGACCATGACCGAGCCGGAAGCGCCGGTTGTGCGGGCGCTCGACCGGAACATCGAGGCCGTGCTCGGCGCGCCCGCGCGCCATGTTGCGTCCCCCGGCACCTATGATCAAAAACATGTCGCGCGGATCGGGCATCTGAAAGACTGCGTCGCGTATGGGCCCGGTATTCTCGAGCTCGCCCACCAACCTGACGAGTACATCGACATCGACGATATGGTCGCTAGCGCCAAGATTATGGCAGCGGCGGCGCTGGATTTGCTTGACGGATCGGCCCAATGAAACCGGGACCGCGCAATAGCATTACCGATGTGCCGGGGATTGCGGTCGGCAATGCGGAAGACGTGGCGGTGCGCAGCGGCGTCACCGTTGTCGTGCCGGATCGGCCAGCCGCCGCGGCGGTCGATGTGCGCGGCGGCGGCACCGGTACGCGGGAGCTCGCGCTGCTGGAGCCAGAGGGCGTCGTCGAGCATGTTCATGCGCTGGTGCTGAGCGGCGGCTCGGCGTTCGGTCTCGATGCGGCGTCGGGTGTGATGTCGTGCCTTGCTGCACAGGGACACGGGTTCACGGTTGGCAGTGCGGTGGTGCCTATTGTGCCGGCGGCGATCTTGTTCGATCTATCCAATGGTGGTGACAAAACAGCGTTCACGGAGGCGAGCGGCGACAATCTTCCCTACCGCGGTCTGGGCCGTGCCGCTGCGGAAGCGGCGGGCGGCGACTTTTCCCTAGGCAACGTCGGCGCGGGTTTGGGAGCGACCGCCGGGCCACTCAAGGGTGGGCTCGGTACGGCGTCATTTATGCTCGATGACGGCGCGTGTGTCGGTGCGCTGGCGGCGGTCAACTCGGCAGGATCTGCGGTGATGCCGGGGTCCGACCGGTTCTGGGCCTGGCCGTTCGAACAGGGGCGTGAATTCGGCGGCAAAGGGCCGCCCGGCGGAATGCCTGACGACTTGAGCTATGAATTTTCCAATCCGCGTATGTCGAGGTCTAAGGGGCAACCGGGCGCTAATACATCGCTTGCCGTCATCGCCACCGATGTATCGTTGACCAAGGCGCAGGCACGACGCGTCGCCATCATGGCGCAAAACGGGCTCGCCCGGTCGTTGCGGCCGGTGCATACGCCCCTCGACGGAGATATTGTTTTCGTGTTGTCGACAGACCGCCGCGATTTGGAAAACCCTGTGGCTGAGATCGCGCAACTGGGCACGATTGCGGCGGATTGCCTGGCACGGGCGGTGGCGCGCGGTGTTTACGAGGCTGACACGCTGGGCGACTCGCGTAGCTATCGGGACACCTATGGCTAGCGACGCCGATTGCTGCGGCGAACGAGCCTCGTTATCGTGCGCTGCATAAACAACGGGTCGAAATAAGGGGTAGGAATGATGAGCCAGTACTTCTTTCGCGTTGTGCTGTCGGTCGCCCTTGGCGTCGCCGCTTTGAGCGGCGGGGCGCTGGCGCAGACCAAGGATTCGCTCACAATCGGTGTCACGCTTGAGCCGCCGCACTTGGACCCTACGGCCGGCGCAGCGGCAGCAATCGATGAGATCGTCTACGCCAATGTGTTCGAGGGCTTGACCCGGATCGATCAAAACGGCGCGGTGCAGCCGCAGTTGGCGACCGAATGGTCGGTATCCGGCGACGGCACCGTCTATACCTTTAAGCTGCGGCCGAATGCGCGCTTCCACGATGGCACCGCGCTCGATGCCAGTGATGTCGTGTTCTCGCTCGACCGGGCGCGCGGCCCGGACTCCGTCAATGCGCAGAAACCGCTGTTCGCGGCGATCGACACTGTCGAAGCGGTCGATCCGCAAACGGTGCGCATCACCCTTAGCCGGCCCGAAGGCGCGTTGTTGTTCAATCTTGGATGGGGTGACGCCGTGATCGTCGGACCGGAATCGGCGGACAGCAACAAGTCGAAGCCGATCGGGAGCGGCCCCTTCAAGTTTGACCGTTGGGTCAAAGGAGACCGGGTCGAACTGTCGGCGGTCGACGCTGGCGCGGCTATTAAGAAAGTCACCTTCAAGGTTATTCCCGACCCGTCGGCCCAGGTCGCGGCGTTGAAAGCCGGCGATGTCGATGCGGTGCCCCAGCTAAACGCGCCGGAAGCCGTGCTCGCATTTAAGGCCGATGCCAATTTTGAAGTCGCTGTCGGTTCGACCGAAGGCGAAACAATTCTGTCGATCAACAACACCAAGCCGCCATTCGACGATGTGCGGGTGCGCCGCGCCGTTGCCCATGCGATCGACCGTCAGGCGATCATCGACGGCGCCATGTTCGGTTTCGGCACGCCGATCGGCAGTCACTTTGCGCCCCACCATCCCGCTTACGTGGATTTGACTGGCACCTATCCCCACGACCCGGCAAAAGCCCGTGCGTTGTTGCAGGAAGCCGGCGTCGAAAACCTAAAAGTGACTCTGAAACTGCCGCCGCCGGCCTATGCGCGGCGGGGCGGCGAGATCGTTGCTGCTCAGTTGAAGGACGCGGGCATCGAGGCCGAGATCATCCCGGTCGAGTGGGCGCAATGGCTGGAACAAGTGTTTCGCGGCAACGACTTCGATCTAACCATCGTGTCGCACACCGAGCCGCAGGATATCGGCATATACGCGCGCGAGAAGTACTACTTCAACTATGCGTCCCCGAAGTTCAACGCGGTGATCGACGATCTGACCAAGTCGAGCGATCCAGCCGAGCGTAACGCGCTTTTGGGCGAGGCCCAGCGTATCCTCGCCGGCGATGCGGTGAACGGTTACATTTTCCAGTTGGCGAAACTCGGGGTATGGCGCAAAGGCCTCAAGGGCTTATGGCGTAACAGCCCGGTGCAAGCCAACGACGTGACGGGCGCGCGCTGGGAGTAACCGGCGGCAAAGGTTTGCGCGCCGTATGATTTTAGCATGCTGACCTTTGTGATCCGCCGTGCGCTGGTTCTTGTGGCGACGCTGATCGTCGCCAGCGCGGCGATCTTTATCGTCCTCGAAGTGTTGCCGGGCGATCCGGCCCTGCTGATCCTCGGCCTCGAAGCGCAAGAGGACACGTTGGCCGCACTGCGCGCGCAGATGGGCCTCGACCGTCCACCGTTGGAACGCTATCTCGCTTGGATTGGCGGGATGGCGGCCGGTCAGACCGGCGTTAGCCACACCTACGCTGTGCCGGTCGGCGAATTGATTGCGGCACGGCTGGAAGTCACGATCCCGCTCGCGCTGCTCGCTTTTGCCGCCTCGTCGCTGCTGGCGATCCCGCTGGGGATGTTCGCCGCCACGCGGCGAAACCGGCCCGGGGACTACGGCGTGATGACCTTCAGTCAGGTCGGCATGGCGATTCCCAACTTCTGGTTCGCCATCATGCTGATTTTGTTCTTCGCGGTCGGGCTTGGCTGGTTCCCCGCTGCCGGGTTTCCGGGGTGGCAGGCGGGTCTGGCCGCCGGTCTGTGGGCGTTGGTGCTACCGGCGATGGCCCTGGCGTTGCCCGAGGCCGCCATCCTCGCGCGCGTGACCCGCTCTGCCGTCTTGGAGACACTGGGTGCCGACTATGTCCGCACAGCGCGGGCCAAAGGCCTCGTCGAACGGCGCGTTCTGTGGCGTCACGTGCTGCGCAACGCGTTGATCCCGATGACCACAATTCTCGGTCTGCAGTTCGCCTTCTTGCTGGCGGGCTCGATTGTCGTCGAGAACGTGTTCGCCTTGCCGGGGCTCGGGCGACTAATTTTCCAAGCAGTCAGCCAGCGCGACATCGTGGTTGTGCGCGATGTCGTAATGCTGCTGGTTGCCCTCGTCGTCTTCGTGAATTTCATCGTCGATATCGCCTACGGGCTCATCGACCCCCGCCCGCGGCAGCAGACATGAGCGTCGATAGCGGCGATATCTCGTTTGCGCGGCCTGGCCGCTGGGGGGCGCTGTGGCGTCAGCCCAATTTCCTGCTCGGCGCGTTTCTGACCGCAGTGCTGGTCGCTACCGCGGCTCTTTCGCTGGTTTGGACGCCTTACGCTTTCGATGCCATCGCCATCACCGACCGGCTGCAGGCGCCCAGTGCGGCGCATTGGCTTGGCACCGACCAGTTCGGCCGCGACGTGCTGTCCCGCTTGATGGTTGGCGCCCGCAACTCGATCGTGGTCGGTTTCGTGGCGGTGGGAATAGGGTTGGTTTTCGGGGTTCTGTTGGGCGCGGTCGCGGCGGCGCGCGGCGGCTGGATCGATGAGATCATTATGCGCGGCTCCGATGTCGTCTTTGCGTTCCCCGCAATCATCTCTGCGCTCTTGATTACAGCGCTCCTGGGGCCCGGCGCCGTCAACGCCATCATCGCCATCGGCATTTTCAACGTTCCGGTATTTGCGCGGGTCACCCGCGGGGCAGCACGCCAGATTTGGGGCTTCGAATACACCCGCGCGGGCCTCGCGATCGGCAAAGGGCCACTCGCCGTGACCCGTGATCATGTGTTGCCCAACGTGGCGCCGGTGCTGATTGTGCAGGCGACCATTCAGTTCGCGATTGCCATCCTGGCGGAGGCGGCGTTGGCCTATTTGGGATTGGGCACCCAACCGCCCGCCCCCAGTTGGGGCCGTATGCTATTCGACGCCCAAACCCTGATGACAATCGAACCGCGGCTGGCGATTTTCCCTGGTGTGGCGATTGCACTAGCGGTCTTGGGGCTCAACTTGCTCGGTGACGGGCTGCGCGATGCACTCGATCCGCGGCTACGCGATTGGCGTGCGGTCTAGTAACAACGGCAAAGACTAATCCGCCGCTGCGATGGGCCGCACGAACTGCAGGCCGAGGTCCCAGGGAAAGTGGATCCAGGTGTCCTGACTCACTTCGGTGATAAACGTGTCGACCATGGGGCGGCCTGCCGGTTTGGCGTAAACCGTGGCGAAATGGGCCTTCGGCAACATGTCACGCACCAGCTTGGCGGTTCGTCCGGTATCGACAAGGTCGTCCACGATCAACGTATTGGTGCCGTCCCCCGGCACCTCTTTGAGCACGGTGATATCGCCCTGGCTTTGATGGTCGTAGGACGAGACGCAGAATGTGTCGACCAGCCGCAATTCCAGCTCGCGCGCCACGATGGCGGCTGGCACCAAGCCGCCGCGAGTGATCGCAACGATCTGCTCCCACGGTCCTTTTTCCGAGAGCCGCCAGGCGAGCGCCTTTGCGTCCCGGTGAAGCTGTTCCCAGGAAACCGGGAAGTCGTGTTGCGGTTGCACTGCCATATGTATTTCCCCACCCGTCTTCGTCTGTTCTTAGAGACTTATTGTCGCATTAAACCCAGTGCCATCAGACATGGCAAACTGCACAAGCACTATATACTGTTGCCGCCGGGAGGAGCTCTATGCCCGCTAAGAAACTTGATGCTGACGTCGCCGGAATGCCGGTGCATGCCATATCGCAGGCAAGCACCGGCAGCGAGGTCGATGTTTTCTCGTTGTCGAGCCATGCACGCGCGCGCGAAGCGATGGAGTTCGGCCTGATTGCAAGCGATCCCGGGTTCAATATTTTCGTTGTCGGAGAAGACCGCACTGGCCGCATGTCGACGACTTTATCGTTCCTGCGCGAGGCCGTGTCGGGCGGCAACAAACCTGGCGACTGGGTTTATCTGAATAATTTTCGGCTTTCCAACGAACCGATTGCCGCGCAACTCCCTGCTGGGGTCGGTCGCTCGCTACGCGATTCGATGGCGGCGCTCATTCCCCAGCTTCGCGACGCTTTAACCCAGGCTTTTACGCGCGAGGAGTATCAAAACCGGGTTAAGGAGGAATCCGAGCAAATGCGCGGCGCGGTCGGTACGGCGATCGAAGGAGTCCGTGGCGAAGCGCAGCAGCAAGGCTTATCCATCGTTCAGTCGCCTCAGGGGTTGATGGTTGTTGCGCTCGGTCCCGACAATAAGCCACGCGATGTGAGCCAACTACCTGACGAAGAACGTCAGCGCATCGAGGCGGCGGCGCAGCAGATCAGCAGCAAACTAGCGGAAATTAATCGAGGGGCGGCGCGCGAACAGGCGCAATTTGCCGAGCGCATGCGCGAATTCAATCGGCAGGTAGCGGAAGCCGCCACCGACGGATTGCTCGACGAGTTCGCATCACAGTTCGGGGAATACCAGTCTCTGAACCGTTGGATCGTCGCCTTCCGGGTCGATATTCTCGACCACTACATGATGTTCCTCGGACCGTCCGGCGAAGGCGCGAACGCTGGTGGCCTACCGCAAGGGTTGCACCCCGAGAAGCCCGAAGATCGCTATGTCGTAAATCTGTTCGTCGATAACAGTTCGGCGACCAGCCCTCCGGTCGTCCTCGAATCCAATCCGACCTACACAAACTTGTTCGGCCGTATCGAGTACCGCCAGATCGGCGGCATGCTGCAAACCGATTTTGCCCTCATCAGACCTGGCGCCCTCCACCAGGCGAACGGCGGTGTGTTGGTGCTGCGCGCCGAAGCACTTGCCGCGAACGGCGATAGCTGGCTTCACCTGAAGGGCGCGCTGCGCGATGGCCAGATCCGGGTCGAAGAAATGCACCGGGCCGGCGGTGTGCCGATTGCCGGTGCGCCGAAACCGCAGCCGATACCCCTCGACGTTAAGGTCGTCATCGTCGGCGCGCCAAACTGGTACTACACCTTCTTCTCCGTCGATCCCGAGTTTCAGGCCTATTTCAAGGTAAAGGCGGAGATCAACCCGGACCTGGAAACGACCGAGCAGAGCGTGTCCTGCTACGCAACGTTGATCCAAGGGTTTGCGGCACGCCATGGAGGGGCGTCGTGCGAGCCGGATGCGCTGCAATATCTGTTGGGGTATGCGTCACGGCTGGCGTTCGACCGCACCAAGCTATCGGCGCGGTTCGAGCTGATCGAAGATATCGTCAACGAAGCCGCCTACTTGACCGAGGGCGGGCGAGGTAAACCGATTACGCGTAGCGCGGTGGTGGCGGCGCGCAACAACCGGCGCACCCGGAACGCCCGCATCGAAGACCGCATCCACGAGAGTATTCGCCGCGGGACGGTGATGATCGACACCGAAGGTGCGGTCATCGGCCAAGTTAACGGGCTGACCGTGCGCGATTTGGGCGATCATGCCTTCGGCGCCCCGGCGCGGGTCACCGCTCGCACATCGATCGGCCGGCGCGGCGTCACCAATATCGAGCGCGAAACGCTGCTCGGTGGCCCGATTCAGCAAAAGGGCGCCATGGTGATACAGGGTTTCCTGGCGGGTTTGTTCGCCCAGCGGGTACCGATGTCGTTCAACGCGTCGATCACTTTCGAGCAGAGTTATGGCGGCGTCGAGGGCGATAGCGCTTCGCTCGCCGAGGCGCTGGCGATTCTATCCGATCTGGCCGACGTACCGTTGCGGCAAGACCTCGCGGTCACCGGATCGGTGAACCAGCACGGTGAAGTTCAAGCGATCGGCGGTTTGACCCATAAGGCCGAGGGTTTTTACCGGACCTGTGTAGAGACGCGTGGATTGTCGGGGACCCAAGGTGTGGTGTTTCCGGCGTCGAACGAATCGAGTTTGGTTCTCGACGAGGAAATCAACGAGGCGGTGGCCGCGGGGCAATTCCACGTGTGGTCGATCAAGACGGTCGATGAAGCGCTTGAGCTATTTACCGGAGAGACCGCCGGGATAGCAGACGCGAACGGTGACTATCCGCCGGAATCGATCTATGGACGAATTGCTGCGCGGCTGGTCGAGTACGATCATATTCTCGAGGATCGGTCCGATCCTCGAGACGGCGTTTAACGTCAATAGGCGGTAAAGCCTGTGGGTTAGCGGACGTAGACGTGAACCTCGCTCGACGACGCCTCGGTGCTGGTCGTCGCGCTCAGCGAAATCCGGTCGCTCGGTAGCCCCATCGCGGTGAGGTTACGAAGCACCCGTTCGGCGTTGCGCCGCGCGGAGTTCGCACTCAATGCGACCTGTGCCGGCGTGCCGCGTTGCGGTACGACGGAAACCAGGTCGAACGATGCCGTAGGCCGCCTGTTTAAGGCTTCGCTGACAGCCGTGAACAGGGGTTCCTCGTAGGGCACGTCGTCGCGGTCGAAGCGAATGACGACGAGCGGGCGCCGGTTTGCCAAATTGCCGACCCGTGGCGTTGGCTGGCTCGCCACGCCGCTAGCCGACGAGAAAGCACGATTGGCAAGGCTGGTGCCGAACAACTCGCCGTTCTTCACGGCCAGGCTCAGTACCGTCAGGTTGGCCCGTTCGCGGCCCACATAATTGGTTTGCCGCGAGATATCTTCGTTCAATTCGTTGAGCAGCCGGTCGATCAGCACGACCGTGCGGTTGGTGTCATCCTCGAGGATGGTGAGTTGCGCATGGTCGGCATCGACTGCGCCCGACAATCCGAAGGTCGCTTGGACGGATTCCAAGATGAACGATGCCAGCGAACTGTCATTGGCGACCTTGTTGGCCAGATTGTTCATCTGGCCGATCGCGTTCGAGATCTGGTCTAGCGTCGCCTGCGCGCCATTCCAGGCGCGAACCAAGTTGGGGTTGCCTGGTGTGGTGCCGACCTGGAGCTTGGCTTGGATGCCGGCAACCAGTTGCTGATACTGGTTGGCGTTAGAAATCGATTCGCGGCGTAACCTTTGCAGCTCGATATTGTCGTTGCTGACGCTCTCCTGCATCTCGATCAAGTCGTTCCGCAAACGCTCGACCCGGCGTCCGATCGCGGTGCCCGTAACCTCGCCAGGCGTGACGCCCGGCGGCTCGAACCGCGTCTCGCCAAGCTGCGGCGGTGCGCCGGAAAGTGTCGGCTGGGGATTACTTTCTGCAGCGCTGGCTGGAATGGCGATCTGTTCGTTGGCCGGCGGCCCGCCGGCCGGATCTTCTCCGGTCAGCGTCGGAATCAATGCGTCATCAACAAATTCGCAACCGGCCAACAAAACTGCCGCACCAGCGATGGTGGCCCACGATCGTTTGCCAGTCATCAACTCTCTTGCCCCTTGCTAACGGAACTTGCTTCTATTTTCAGCCACGACAGGCCGCCGCGCAAATTTTCAAGCAACCCCAGATATTTGCGGGCGATGTTAACCATGTCCAGGACTCGCGGCAAGATGCTTTACTCCGCATTTTCGGTGAATCGGCTGTTTTTCGCCAACACCAATCAAGCCGATTTGCGGGTGCTTGCTATGAATCGGGCTTTTCATTAACTTCGCGCGCGCTGACGGCGTGGTCGCTCTTCGCCACCGTTATACCGACCGTCTGCGATCTCGTGTAAGCGCCCGTAGCTCAATTGGATAGAGCGTCTGACTACGGATCAGGAGGTTGGGAGTTCGAGTCTTCCCGGGCGCGCCATCGCTTCAAAGAAATAGAACCGTTCAGGCCCGTTGAGAGCCTGCGGCAAACGCGGCGTTGGTTTATGACGCTGTGGCGAGCTTCCGGTGGGCGATGATGCGGGACGCGACTTTGAGCTTCTTGCCGAGTTCGTTCGCCGAGAATGGCTTCTTGATGTATCCGCTGACATTGTAGGCCCGGGCCTCGGCAACCTCCGAGTAGCCGGCCCGGCCGGTGATCATGATGAACAGCAGTTCCGGATCGACCGTGCGGACCTGCCGTAGCAACTCTATGCCGTTCATCACCGGCATGTTCCAGTCGCAAAGTACAAGGTCGACGAAATCTTCACCGTCGAACGTGCCTAGCAGATCGAGGCCGTCGGCACCGTTCTTAGCCGTATAGATTTGGGTAACGCCCAAATCGTGCAGCATCGCTTTCGTCAGGTTCATGGAGTCGAAACTGTCTTCGACCAAAAGAACCCGCAGGGGGTCTTGATTTTTGTCACTCATGTTCGTGGTCTCCGAATCAAGAGCCAGAACGTGCTTCGCCAAAAAATAGAATATCGATTAAAAGCATATCTTGTACTGATTAAAGAATAGTTGCCTACACTTGTATGTAGTCTCGTTTATAAGCTCGTTAGAGCGGTATTTATTAAGTATCTTAAATATTATGACCGCGAGATCTATGGGCGGTCAAACCTAGCTATGTAGGCGCTTGGCCATCTTAGCTACGTATTAGTTTGGATTTATCGCTCTGGGCGACCAAATCTGAGAATTCTACTGACTGTGGGTAGTCGCAAGTAACTCTTAGTAGAATTAAAATGTTATCCCCGCCGTGGGCGTAGCGATCTATCGACGCTGTACTGCTGAAACTGATTTATCGGGGCTTGGGGTAATTCGAAGCCAAATATTGGGCTGCACCCCGAGCTAGGTTCCTTTACGAACGCTGTTCGCAAGGCGTCGCTATGATTGTTTCGGGCGGTGGGTGCTCGGCTGTTTTGCGAATACACTCAACATAGAGGTGGATTCGCCACGAAGCTCTGGAACGGATGGAGAGTAGCAATGACGATCGGAATTTGCGGCACCGGAAAGATGGGCGCGGCCATGGCGGCGCGGCTGATTGAAGTCGGTGAAAGCGTGGCAGTGTGGAACCGCACGGAGAGCCGGGCGCAGCCGCTTGTTGACCAGGGCGCGGAACTTGCGGCGAGCCCCGCTGAACTCATCGCCGCCTGCGAGACCGTTATCGTCATGCTTATCAACGACACGGCGGTGCAGGCCGTCTACCAAGACGCTAACGGCCTGTTATCGGCTGATCTGGGCAATACCCTGATCATCGAGATGAGCACCTTACTACCGAAAACGACGCAAGAATTGGCTGAAACGGTGCGGACTGCCGGCGGCGCTTTTGTCGAATGCCCGGTTGGCGGCACGGTAATGCCCGCGCGGCAGGGGCAATTGCTCGGTATGGTTGGCGGCGCAGCCGACGATTTTACGCGAGCGAGGCCGGTGCTCGAGCATTTGTGCCGGCGGGTAGACCTTGTCGGACCCGTAGGCGCCGGTGCGGCGATGAAGCTGGCAATCAACTTGCCGGTCGTCGTCTATTGGGAAGGCCTGGGTGAGGCGCTAGCGTTTGCCGAGCATGCGGGGATCGACCGTAGGCTGGCGGCCGAGTTGCTTGGTGAGTCGTCGGGCGCCGCGCGTGTCGCGCCTTTGTTCCTGCCTGGAATTCTCGACGCACTGGATAGCGATCCGCCGCCAGCGACTGCGTTCGAAATCAGTGGCGCCCTCAAAGATCTCGACCTGATGCTCGATTTCGCTGCCGGCGCCGGCATCGACGTGCCTTCGATCGCCAGTGTGCGCCAGTCCTATCAGTCGGCGATCGATGATGGCTGGGGCGATTGCGATTTCCCGCTGCTGACCGCCTGGCGTGTCCGCCAGAGCAAAACAGGTTGATATGGTTTGCCGTCGCTGGCGCCGGATTACCCGGCCGGCGGGGCCATCACACTGACATGAGCGGAAACGATCCGCCAGCCTTCTTCGGTACGTAGCCAAGTCTGGCTTTGGCGGCCGGTTCGGTCCATCGTTGCCCGCGTGAATTCAAGATTTGCTGTCGCATAGTCGCGGCCATAGGTGGTTATGGTCACGTTGCGTGTTTCGCGCGCAAGATTATCGGTCGGCCGGGCTGCACGAAAAGCCGCGACTTGATCATGGCCGTACAGATTTTCACCGATGCCGAAACGAATTGTGTGGGAACTGTTCCAAAACAGCTCGTTGAGAACCGGGATGTCGTTCTCGCCCAGCGCTTTTTCGTAGCGGTCATGAGCCGCTGTGACCTCCGCCACGACTTCCGGAATATTGATGTCGACCACGTTGCGTACCTCCCCCTCCTGCGTGCAGTATTTGTTGCCCGTCGAACACAACAGGGGGGTGCCATAATGGCCCTGCATCCACAAGTCGTTACACTGCTGGAGCGGATGGCGGCGGCCGATTTAAGGCCGATCGTCGAGTTGACGCCAGCCGAAGCGCGCGAACAGTTCGACACCATGGCAGCGGCGCGCGATAGCAACCGCACACCGGTCGGCGCAATCGAGGAACTCTCGGTACCAGGACCCGCGGGGGATATCGCCGTTCGCCTCTACCGGCCGGCGGGCGTGGACGGCGGCGGCCAACCCCTACTGGTGTTCTTCCACGGCGGCGGCCATGTCATCGGCAGCCTCGACAGCCATGACGAAGTTGCCCGGTCGCTATGTACGGGTGCCGGTTGCCTGGTCGCCTCGGTCGACTACCGCCTCGCGCCGGAGCATAAGTTCCCGGCTGCGGTCGACGATGGTTTTGCCGCGACCCAATGGCTGGCTGACAATGCCGCGTCGTTTGGTGCCAACCCAGAGCTTCTAGCGGTTGGGGGCGATAGCGCGGGGGCTAACGTCGCTGCCGTGGTCGCGCTGATGGCGCGCGACGCCGGTGGGCCGGCCTTGGTGGCGCAACATCTCGTCTATCCGGTCGCCGACTACGCGTGCGAAGCGCCGTCCTACAAGGCGTACGGGGTTGGTCACGGCCCCGTCACCGAGGCTGGAATGCGGTGGTTTCAGCGTCACTATCTGCGTGGGCCGGAAGATATCGACGACTGGCGCGCGTCACCGGTCAAAGCGCCGGACCTGTCGGGCCTGCCGCCCACATTTTTGATCACCGCCGAGTGCGATGTGCTGCACGACGAAGGGGTGGCGCTCGCCGATGCGATGGCGGCAGCGGGCACCCCGGTCGAACATGTCGACTGGCCGGGCATGATCCACGGTTTCTTTTCCTTCGCGCCGTTCCTCGATGAAGGCAAAGCGGCCCAGCGCTTGGCCTGCGCGCGGCTACGCGCGGTTTTCACGGACGCCGCGATGGCGCGGGTGGCCGAGTAGTCAAGCCGATATAAATTGCGCAACGCGTTGCGCGACCTCGTGCGGTGCATCCTCCGGACTGTAGTGACCGGCATCGACGAGACGGTGGATCGTCCCGTTGGGAAACACCTGTTCGAACAAGGGCAAGAAGTGCTTGGCGTGAAGAGTTCGGTCCTCTGCGCCCCAAAGCGCCAGCGCCGGTTTGGCGGCGAGCGCAGTTTTGGCCGCTGTATCCGGCGTTTCGAACGCGTGGGCGCCGGTGGCAAAACCCTTGGCCCAACCGATCGCGCCGGCGGCGTGTGCGGGCGTTGGAAAAGGCGCTCGGTAGGCGTTCAACCAATCCTCGGTGATGATGTCATTGCGCTCGAAGCCGTTCAGCTTGAGCGTCGAGAGAATGTTGTAGTCGAGCTGACCTAACACGTCCTCGAGAACGCCATCCTGGTCCGCATTCAATATCCATTGAAACCAAGGGGCGTCGCCGGCGTTGGCAACCAGCCGGTCCATCAAGTCGGGCTGCCCGAGTGGGATTGGGCCGTTGATGGAGACAATGCGCTTAATGCGGTCCGGGTGGCGGATTGCCAGTCCCATGCCGACAGGGCCACCGAAATCGTGCATGACCAGAGTGAGATCCCGTAAATCTTCGTCGAGTACGAAACGCTCGAGGTTTTCAATATGGTCCTGCAGCCAATAGGTCCGACTCAGCGGCGCCGCGCTTTTTCCGAAGCCCATATGGTCAATCGCGATCACCCGGCCATGGTGGGCCCATACCGGAATCTGGTGACGATATAGATAGCCCCAGGTCGGCTCCCCGTGGAGCAGCAAAAGAGTCTCGGGGCCGGCACCTTCGTCGACGTAATGCTGCTGAAAGCCCGACGCTGCGGAATAGCGGGCCGCGAATGGCCAAGTGCCCCCGAAGGTTTCGCCATCTGCGATAGCGGGGATTACATCGCTAGCGTTCTCGTCTTTGGTAAAAGACTGCGTTGCGGCGTTATGTGTAGACACGTCGAGGGGACTAACGGTTTCCATTTCAGACTCCGGCTGGAAATTATGTGTGTCACACACATAAAGGCTGGTTCTTGCATTTCAAGTGTGTGAGTCACATATTTTTCAGATGACGAATCGAACCCTGCGCACCTCCAATTTGCTCGGCGCCGCCGTTTTAGGTCTGCATGACGAACTGCGGGCCGCCGTTGAGCAAAGCTCCGGACACTCTGGGGAAACACCATCGGCGATTGTCGCTGTCGGCCACCAGCCCGGCTTGTCCAACGACCGGTTGAGCCAGCTTCTAGGGCTCACCCACACCGGTACCGTGCGCCTTATCGACCGGCTCGTTGCCGACCGATTGATGGAGCGGCGGCCAGCCGCTCACGACAAGCGCGGCGTGGCGCTCTATCTAACTTCCAAAGGCAAGGCGTTGCGGGAGGAGATTCTCAAAGCGCGCGAGGCGGCCATGCAGCCTGTATTGGCACGGCTGAATGCGGGAGAGCAAAAAACCCTGGCGATATTGCTCGGCAAAATGCTCCAGACCGTGTCGCGCGACGACACGCACAAGCTGCGAATCTGCCGTCTGTGCGATGGGCCGGCTTGCGGAAAGTGCCCGATAGAAGTTGCGGTCTGATCGCGGCCACCGGCGCGGGGCTCTCGATCGATTTGCCGCAGCCTGTAATTGCTCCGTCAGGCATAAACGCCAGCGGCGCTGAGTAACAGGTTGACCGCCAGGACCGTTAGAATGGTTTTAAGGACTTTCCGAAAAACATCTTCGGGCGCCCAATGAAGCAGGCGCGACCCTAACAAGGTGCCGAGAAACCCTGCGCCGATCATGGCGGCCAGCAGGGGTACCCAGGCGGCGAATGAAAAGCCCAGCAGACCGAACACCAATATCTTGAGCGTGTGCTGTGTGGTCATGCACGCGGCATGAGTGCCGATCAGTTGATGGCGCTCGTCCAGGCGAGGGGCCAGTACGGAGAGAACGAACGGACCGGTGGCACCGATGAACATGGTGAGAAACGTCGAGAAGGCGCCGGCGATCGACATCATCACTGGACCGAGGCGCGCCAAGCGGAACTTCATCGGCCCCCAGATAGCGTAGAGAATGAACAGGCCGATGACGGCTTTGAGGACAGGCTCGGGAAGTTGTATGACCACGGCGCCACCAACCGCCGCACCGATCAAGCTACCCAAAACGAAGTAGACAACGATCGGCCAATCGATATGGGCGCGCTGGACCGCGGCGCGGCCGACGTTGGAGCCCCATTGCACAACGCCATGGATCGGAATGACGGCGGCGGGTGGTGCAAGCGACGCCAATACGGTGATGACGGTGAGGCCGCCCCCGATACCCAATCCCGCCGTGATCGCGGAGCCCAGGAAAGCGACGGCGATTAGAACGAGCGCAGACAGTGCGGAAATTTCGGGTGGCAATAGTTCCACAGCCACTCCTGGAGACTGGTTATTCGAACAAACGCGGTGACGGGAATCTGGTTGAAAGAGACGTAATGCTTGCAGTTGAGACGATCACTAGAGCTCAGTGGGCACGTGCCATAGCTCGGGAAAGAAGTAGATGTCGAGAGCGTGGCGCAAATAGCCAACGCCGGCGGTGCCGCCAGTGCCCCGTTTGAAGCCGATGATACGTTCGACGGTCTTCATGTGACGGAAGCGCCACTGCTGGAACCAATCCTCAACGTCGATCAGTTTTTCGGCGAACTCATAGAGCTCCCAATGTTTCTCAGGGTCGCCGTAGATCGTCAGCCACGCCGCGCGGACGCTGTCGTCGGGCTTATAGGGCTGGGTCCAGTCACGTTCGGTGTGCGTTTCCGGGATCGTGAAACCCCGGCGGGCGAGAAGACGCAGCGCCTCGTCGTACAGGCTCGGGTTTGCGAGTGCGGTCTGCAAGCGGGTGTGAATTTCCGGGCGGTCGGCATGCGCGGCAAGTAGGCGCGCGTTCTTGTTGCCCAAGGCGAACTCGATCATCCGGTACTGCCAGGACTGAAACCCGGACGCGTGACCCAACTTGTCCCGGAAGCCGAGATACTCCGTCGGCGTCAATGTCGACAGCACGTCCCACGATTGGATGAGCTGCGACTCGATGCGGGAGACCCGCGCCAGCATTTTTTGCGCTTGGTCGAGCTGATCGGCGGCGACCTGCGCGGTGGCTGCCGTCAGCTCGTGGAGGATCAATTTCATCCATAGCTCGGTCGCCTGGTGGATGATGACGAACATCATCTCATCGTGGTGATCGCTCTTGGGCTGCTGGCACGCGAGTAAGCCGTCGAGGTGTAGGTAATCGCCGTAGGTTTCGGCGCCGCTGAAATCTGTATGAGCGCCGGTCTCGGGTGCGTCGGACGAGTCGTTCGGGCCGGTCATGTGGTTCCTCCGGTGTCAGGTGACGCCAGCATCAGGTAACGGTCGCGCGCTGATGATATTTCGGCTGGTCCCAGGCGCCGCTGGCCAACACGTCGGCCAGTATTTGAGCCGCTTGGGCAATATCGGCGTAGCGCAGATAGAGCGGCGCGAACCCGAACCGCATAATGTCGGGTGCGCGAAAATCGCCGATTACACCCCG
Source organism: Alphaproteobacteria bacterium (assembly GCA_965267185.1). GTDB lineage: Bacteria > Pseudomonadota > Alphaproteobacteria > UBA6615 > UBA6615. The sequence goes on from OZ253937.1 coordinate 3,502,485, forward strand.
GTCGATGAGCGCTTGAATCACCGGGTAACCGTTGGGATGGGCAAGGCACACTTGGCTGCCGCGTGTCTCTGCGGAACGGGGCGACTCCAGCGTCAATTCGGTGTCGGCGCATAACGTTTCGACGCGGGATATGAATAGGTCGCCCAGCGCTTGCGACTTTTGACGCAGCGCATCGCGGTCCGCTTTTAACATCACGTCGAGTCCGGCCTCCAAAGCGGTGATACCGAGAACCACCGGGGTTCCGCACAGGAAACGGCCGATGCCTTCGGCGGGGCGGTAGTCGGGTGAGAACTCGAACGGTGCGGCATGACCCATCCAACCCGACAGGGGAGATTGCGCACTGTTTTGGTGCCGCTCCGCGACAAATAGAAACGCCGGCGCGCCGGGTCCGCCATTGAGGTATTTGTAGCCACAGCCGACGGCAAGATCTGCGTTTGCGGCGTTCAAGTCGACCGGCAGAGCGCCCGCCGAGTGTGCGACATCCCAGAGCGCTAAGGCGCCCTTCGCGTGTGCTGCGGCGGTGAGCGCCGCCATATCGAGCAGTTCGCCGGTGCGGTAATCGACGTGGGACAACATCACGACTGCGGTATCGTCGTCGATGGAATCGGCGATCGCGTCGACTGGCGCTGTGCGGAGCTGCAAGTCTCTGCCGGCTAAACCGGCGAGGCCCTGGGCGATATAGAGATCGGTGGGAAAGTTGTCTGCTTGCGACAGGATTGTCGTACGGCCAGGGCGCAACCCGCACGCAGCAGCAAGCAGCTTGAACAAGTTCACGGACGTGGAATCGGCAATCGCCACTTCGCCTGGTTTGGCGCCGATGAGCCGCGCGACCTTGTCGCCCACCCGGATTGGCAGCGAAATCCAATCGTCTTCAGTCCACCCGCGAATGAGGTGAGCGCCCCATTGCTCGGCGGCGACCTCGGCCAACCGTTCGCCCGCGCCGCGGGGTGGGGGGCCCAGCGAATTGCCGCAGAGGTAGATGACCCCTTCGGGCAAGTTGAAGGCATCGTGGAATGCTGCCAAAGGGTCGGCGGCATCGAGAGCGGCAATGTCAGCGTCGGTGGTCATGGATAAGACCGTTGCACCATAACTGATTCTAGCAACCGAGCGGTGAAAACGAATGGAGGTCCAAGGTGGCAATTCGCTGGGCTATCCGGCTTTCGGCGTTGTAAGCTCGCGGGGTGATATTGCGGTGGAGGCGTTTTTTGAATCGTTTGATTTTCCTGTTTGCGGTTGTGCTGGCTGTTACGAGCCTTGGGACTCACCCGTCATCGGCGGCTGAGGAAGTGGATTTGGAATTGGTGCTCGCCGCCGACGGGTCCGGTTCGATCGATGATGAGGAGCTTCGCCTGCAGCGCGAAGGGTACGCCCGCGCCGTCGCCCACCCGCGGGTGCAGGCGGCAATCGAGTCTGGCTTTTTGGGCAAAATCGCCATTGCCTTCGTCGAGTGGGGCAGCGCGGAGTCGCAGCACACGATCGTCGATTGGACGATCGTTGATGGGCCGGAATCGGCAGCGGCTTTCGGTAAGAAGCTGATGGCAGCACCCCGCGCGGCGTTCGGTTATAACTCAATCAGCAACGCCATCGCCTATTCCCAAAACTTGATAGAGAGCAACGATTATGCCGGTTTGCGCCGCATCATCGATGTTTCCGCGGATGCGGGGAATATCGGTGGCATTCCCTTGCCACTGGCGCGTGAGCGGGCGGTGGGCGCGGGTATTACGATAAACGGTTTGGCGATCAGCCGGCCGGGCAGCACGCGGCCCTTGCGTGGTATCGCGTTGGAAGCGCATTTCGCTCAAGAAGTTATCGGGGGACCGGGCGCCTTCGTCGTCACCGTCGATGAGACCCTGAGTTTCGCCGACGCGGTGATCAAGAAATTGGTGCTCGAAATCGCCGGTAAACCGGAAACACCGGTGCAACTCGGAAAGGCCGGTCGGCTCGCGCCCGCCGAGAGATAAGGTAGATGCGCGCGCTCCTTCATGTTGTGATCCCGTTTGCGTTGCTATGGATCGGCATCGCAGGTGCTGCCGCCCAGGAGACGCGTGGCGAAAGTTTCGCTGGCAAGCTGCTGGTTGCCGATACATCGATGTCGGATCCGCGCTTTGCAGAATCGGTGATCTATTTGGTGCGGCACGATGAGGACGGCGCGTTTGGCTTGATAATCAACAAGCCGGTGGTGAAGCTGCCCCTTGCCGATATGTTGAGTGAGCTCGATCTCGAGGGCGCCGAACCGGATGCTGAGGTCGATCTCTATTTCGGGGGGCCGGTGCAGCGTGAATTGGTCTTCGTACTGCATTCGCGCGATTTCACTGCCGATGAAGGCACGGTGATGATTCAAGATGGCTATGCCGTGAGCGGCATACGTCAGGTACTGCGTGCCATGTCGGAGGATAAGGGGCCCGAGAAGGCTATCGTTGCCGTTGGCTATGCCGGTTGGGCGCCGGACCAGCTTGACGCGGAACTCGAGCGGGGCGATTGGGCGGTGGTCGATGCCGATGAAACGCTGGTCTTCGATCTGCCGGTACCGGAAAAATGGCCCGCAGCGTTCGGCCGCCGATCGATCAAGCTATAAGGTTTCAGGAGCGCCCGTTTGACCAAGGAAGCCGACCGTCCACGAGGCTGGGCGGCTTATTACGACAAGACAGATACACGCCCCCCGCGCGAGACCTTGTTGTTCGCCCTCGACCGCTTCGATTCCGAGCCGGCGGAGGGACCGAGATTCGCCGTCGACCTTGGATGCGGCGGCGGACGCGATACCGTCGAGTTATTGCGCCGCGGCTGGCGGGTTTTGGCGATTGATGCTCAATCGGCCGCTATCGAGAAACTCAATGCCCGCGAAGATATACCGGCTGATGCCGACCTCACCGGGCGGGTGGCCCGGTTCGAGGAGGCCGAGTGGCCGCGCTGTGATTTGGTCAACAGCAGTTTCGCCTTGCCCCTCATGCCGCCGGATGAATTTGCCATCGTTTGGCCGCGCATAACCGGCTCCCTCAAGCCCGGCGGCCGTATCGCTTGCCACCTCTTTGGCACAAACGATAGTTGGGCCGGGCGCTCAGGCATGACTTTTCACGATCGCGGCGCCGTCGATGCGCTGCTTGAAGGACTGGACGTTGAGATGCTGCGCGAGGAAGAAGACGATTCAACGACCGTGCGCGGCGAGGAAAAGCACTGGCACGTTTTTCACGTCGTGGCGCGCCGGAACAGCAGCGGCGCGTAGTTTTCTAGCCTTCATGTTTTTCCCAATCGAACAGAGTGGGTTCTTTGTCGAGAAAGCGCGTCGCGGCGGCGCGGTGGTATTCGCTGTTGTTGGCGATAGCTTGCGCCGACGCCTCCAAGTCTAGAAGGCCCTGGAAGTCGTTTTCGAAGGATTGGTTCAGCAAGTTCTTTGTAAGGCCAATCGCCATCGTTGAGGCGTCGCGGAAACGGTTCGCGAACTGGATCGCCCGGGCCAGGGTCTCACCCTCATTTGTGACCTCGTAGACGAAACCCAGCTCGCGCGCTTCGTCCGGTTTGACGATGCGGGCGGAGTACGCCAGCTCTTTCGCTTTTTGCAGGCCGACGATCCGCGGCAAGAGGTAAAGCGCGCCCCAATCCGGCACCAGGCCGAGACGGCCAAACGAAAGGACAAACCGGGTGCGGGGGCTCGCGAAGACGAAGTCGCACGCCAGCGCCAGGCTGAAACCGGCGCCGGCGGCGGCGCCGTCGACGGCGGCGACGGTCGGCACTTCGAGATTGAACCAGCCGGCCATGCGAGGATGGGAATCGCGCAGCCGCTGGCGCATGTCGGCCGCCGGTCTGCCGGAGAACTCCTTGAGCGCATTGATGTCGCCGCCCGCGCAAAACGCATCGCCCGCGCCGGTTAGGACAGCCGCGTGGATTGTGTCACCGGCGCCGTCTTCGATCCGGGCGATCGCGCGGCTGAGATCGCGGCGCAGCGCATCGTCGAGGGCGTTGCGTGCTTCGGGCCGGTTGAGGGTGACGATGGCAACGCCGTTGTCGACCTCGAATGTCATTTTTTCGAATTCGCCGCTCATGGTCTGTCCGCCTTTCCAGTAGGCGCCCGGGTGGGCGCACCCAATTGTAGCGCAACTGGGCGTGGCCCATAAGCAAAGGGCCGGCCCGAAGGCCGGCCCAATGTGGACTTGTATGAATGCGGTCTAGCTATTTGATCTCATAGCGGACCGGCCATTTGTGGCCCATCTGCTCATGAATATCGACAGCCATGCGCACGACCTCGGAGCCCGGCAGACCCTTGGAATCGGCTTCCTTCGCCTTTTCGTTCGGGAAATCAGCCAGAGTCTTGGCCCATGCGAGCCGCGTCTCGGCGCTCACACGCCGGACGATGGCGCCATTCATTACCATGCGTCCGAGGTTGGTCGCTTCGAGCTCGTCAACCCACGGGCCCGTAAACGCTTCGGTTTCCGCGCCGGCTTCGGCCATGGCCTTCTGCACGTCGGCTGGCAGGCTGTTCCAGGTGTCCTTATTGATGGTGATACCGTGGAACGTCTTCGAACCGAACCCAACGATCGTGTAGTACGGCGCCGGCTCAAACAGCTTGTGGCTCCAGCCTACGGACGGGAACAAGATCACGCCGTCGTAAACGCCGGTCTGCAGCGACGGATAGACGTCGGGCAGCGTCGTACCGACCGGTACCATTCCAGCCGCTTCGACCCACGGTAGGTTCGGGCCCGCACCAGACATCTTACGGCCTTTAAGCTGATCGACGTTTTCCCACGGGAACGTGGTGTAGAGACCATAGTTGTCGAAACCGAACAGGCCGAGGAGCTTCTGATTGTACTTGTCCTCAAATACCCCTGACATGTGCGGCACTTTGTCGTAGATCTCGCGCGCCACTTTGGTTCCCAGATCGGCGTTTTGGGCATCGAACGGCATCCACAACGGATAAACGTTGAGGAACAGGTTCGAAGGCTCGAAACAGAAGCAATATCCGCCGAGATCGACGATACCGTCCTTAACGCCTTCGAGCGTTTCGGCGACCTTCACAATCGAACCGCCATAGGCTTCGTTGAAGCTTGCCGTATGGCCCATCGCTTCAAGCTTTGCCTTTACCCGCGGTACGAACTGCTCGGACATCATCCGAACGTATCCGGTCTGCGGCGCATGACCCGAGGCCATACGGAAATTAAAGTTGTCTGCAACAGCCGGAGTGCTAACACCGGCCATGACGCCGATCGCTAGCGCGCTAGCTGACAGAATTCCTATCGATTTTGACAATGTTTCCTCCTGTATCCCTGTGTCGGGATCGCGGTATCCCAGTTTGATTTGCGTTGCCAGACCGTATGCCCGCGGCACGATCCGGAGGCGTGGGATCAGTTCTTCTCCGTGCCGGATTTGATGCGGTTTGGACCGCAGCCAAACCAGAATGGGAGACGATACAGGCCCACCGACTTCGCCATGACGCAATTGTTACTCACGTTTATGTGGCGTGACAAGCGACGGCGCCGTTTCTATAGTTTTGCTCTAATATATGTGTCAGGGTTGCGGCCCGGCGATTGAGGCAGCACACCATGGTGTGCCAAGACCTTTTTCAATAGGCACTGGAATAATAAACGAAGGGAACGGGCGCTGTGTCCCACTTGAATATCCCGGTTATCGGCCACATCGATAGATGGTCCGACCGATTAAGCAGGTGGCTGATGGTTATCGCCGCTATGTGGGCTTTCCTCCTCGCGTTCTACATCCTGGTTGACGTGATCGGCCGATTTTTCGGTTTTCCGCTTCGCGGTACCCACGAAGTTGTGAAGAATTCGATCGTCATGATCGCGTTCATGCAGGCGGCCTATTGCGTGCTGTCGCGGTCGATGCTGCGCGCCGATTTTCTTCTGCATTTGATCGGCGGAATGCCCGAGCGGATTATCAACAGCGCAGGCTACATTCTGGGCGCCGTATTCTTTGCGGCGCTGTTTTGGGGAACCAAGGACCCGGCCGTCCATGCCATCGTTACCGGTGAGTTCGAAGGCGAAGGCGCGTTGCGGGTGCCGACCTGGCCGGCGCGGGTTGTGGTGTTGCTGACCAGCGCGTTGTTGGTGATCAATTATACGATGCTTGCGCTCAAGGAAATTCTGCAATCGCGCGTCGAAAATTCCCAACCAGCCGCGGCTGATTAGGCGAGCGGGGAGAGACGAACATGTTTGATGCTGGTATTGCTGCCGTCGTCCTGGTTCTGCTGCTGATCCTGGTCTTCTCGGGCATCCACGTAGCGATTGCTCTAGGTGTCACCAGTGCGGTCGGGATTTTCCTCGTCACGGGCCGCGAATCGGTCGTTCTGGCGCTGATCCAAAACACCTTCTATGACGCTATTCGCGATTATATTTTCGCCGTGATCCCGCTGTTCATGCTTATGGGCGAGTTCATCGGCAGATCGGGGGCGACAACCGACCTTTATATCGGCTTGCAGCGAACCTTCCGCCGCGTCCCAGGGCGTTTGGCGTTGGCGACCTTGTTTGGCAATGCGGTGTTCTCATTCGTAACCGGCGTCAGCATCGCGTCCGCGGCAACATTTACGCGGATTGCTTATCCGGAAATGAAGCGCCACGGCTACAACAAGAGCTTCGCTCTAGGATCGATCGCCGGCAGTGGTTGCCTCGGCATGTTGATCCCGCCAAGCGTGCTGATGATCGTCTGGGGCATTCTTACCGAGCAGTCGATCGGCCAGTTGTTCCTTGCCGGTGTGCTGCCCGGGTTAATCTTGGTCTCGTTTTTCGCGGTGTACATTTTGGGTGCGGCGATCCTCAAACCCGATCTGGTGGGTCATGCCGAGGCCGTGCGGCCTCAGCCTGCCGGTGCCGAAGTGACGCCCGATAGCACCTTGGTCGTGAGCGACGATGACGATGTGGACGCCACCTCGATGTGGATTAGCGGTCTCGGCTTGCTGGGGCTGATCGTCACCGTTCTCGGCGGTATCTGGGCCGGCTGGTTTACGCCGACCGAAGCGGCCGGGATCGGCGCGCTGATCGCGTTGACGCTCGGAATCGTTAAAGGAATGCGCTGGCCCGACATCTACGAAGGCATCCTCGCGGTGGGCCGCACAGCTGCGCCGCTGCTGATCCTGCTAATCGCAGCACAACTCTATTCGCGTACGCTGACGATGACCGGCGTTGTGACGGCGATCCAAGGCTTCTTCGCCGATGCCGGTCTGGAACCTTGGCAGATCATTATGGTGATGGTGCTCGTTTGGTTCATCCTCGGCATGATCGTCGACTCGGTTTCGATCATGCTGCTGACCGTGCCGATCTTCGCGCCGATCGCAGCGGCCATCGGCATGGACCCGCTGGCTTACGCACTGATCGGTATCCTTGCCATCGAGGCGGGCATTTTAACGCCGCCCTTCGGCCTTTTAGTCTATACGGTGAAGGCGTCGATACCCGATCAGGGGGACGGTGATAACGTAACGCTGATGGACATCTTCAAGGGCTCGACACCCTATTGGATCCTGCTCTTGGCGTTGATTATCCTGCTCTACAACTTCCCGGGAATCGTGACGATTCTGCCCGAGCTTGTATTTAAATAACGCTCGATACAGCGTTGAAAATCACAGGGCCGCCGGCGGCAAACCGGCGGCCCTTTTCATTGCGATTAGTGTCTTGAAGCGATGGTCGTCAGCGTTCGAGCCGCGCCATCTCCGCCAATACCGCGCACACGGCGGCGGTGTCTTGTTTTTCCCGGCCCTGTGCCATTCCGGCGAGGTAGATATCGGAGCAGGTCGTGAAGAGCGGCGTCGGACATTCGAGTGCCTTGGCGAATGCGCCGATGATGCTCATATCCTTTTGCCACACTTCGATTTTCATCGTGGCGGCGTCGTAGTCGTCGGCGACCATCATCGGTCCGCGAATTTCGAACATGCGTGACGTGCCGGCGCTGTCGGCGATCACATCGTAAATCGTTTGCGCGTCCAGTCCCGATTTCATTCCAAGAACCAACGCTTCGGCGGCGGCGATGTTGTGAATGGCGACGAGATGGTTGGCGACGTACTTCATCTTGCTGCCGTTGCCGAACTCGCCGACATAGTAGTGGGCGCGGGCGAATCCTTCGATGATCTCGGCGCACGTATTAGCCGCGCTCTCGTCGCCGCTGAGATAAACCGCAAGATCCTTATTAAGCGCTTGCGCGCCGGTGCCGCTGAGCGGCGCATCAAGTAGCGTCACGCCAGCGGCCGCCAGGGCCTCGTGGTTGCGCAACTTGTCCTCGATGGGCAGCGTACTGCATTCCATCACCGGAGCGGCTGTGTTTGCGGCCGCTGCGATGCCATCGTCGCCGGTCACCACTGCGTCGAGGGCGGCACTGCTCGGCAACGACGTCAACACGACGTCAGCGTTCGACGCTACCTCGCCGGGCGACTTCGCAACATTGCCGCCCTTGCCGGCCAGCTCGTCGCAACGTTCAGCTGAAATATCGAAGCCTGTCACCTCGTATCCGGACTTCAGAAAATTGCCGGAAATGGCGGACCCCATGATGCCCAGACCGATGACGCCGATATGCTTACTCATTTGTATCTCTCCCTTGCGGCTTGTTGGCCGGGCTTATAGCACACCGATTGCCCAAGAAAGCGCTTGGCGCGCTTTTATGGTATGTCGCGCGGTCGCTCGCGTCCTCGGCGGCCCTTCACCGGACCCTTTGATGAGCTATCTGTGGTTTCTGCGGGATAACTGGCGTTTCGTCGGCTTCGGCTTCACCTTGTCGCTGGCGTCGAGCTTCGGCCAAACCTTCTATATTGCGCTCTCGGGGGCTGACATTCGCGCCGAGTTCGGCTTGAGCCATGGGGAGTTCGGGTCGTGGTTCGCCATCGCCACGATTTGCAGTGGCGCGACGTTGATATGGCTGGGCCGGATGATCGACCGGGTCGATCTTCGCCTCTATACCGCCGCCGCGTGCTGCGGTTTGGTTGCATCGATGCTGGTGATCGCGGCGGCGCCGACAATCGCCATTTTGGCCGTCGGTTTGTTCCTCGCCCGGCTCACTGGCCAGGGCCTGATGATCCACATCTCTAACACCAGTATGGGGCGCTATTTCGACATCGACCGCGGAAAGGCGGTGAGCATCGCCGCCATGGGACTGTCGACGGGAGAGGCTATTTTGCCGGCGGTCGTCGTCGTTTCGATCTTCCAAATCGGCTGGCGAGGAACCTGGTTTGCGATCGCCGGTGTCGCCGCGGTCGCGTTGGCGCTACTGATACCTTGGCTATTGCGTGGCCATAGCGCGCGGCACCAGGCCTACCTCGATCGGGCGGCTCGGCGAGCCGGTCGATCACAGGACTCAAGAGCGCATTGGACCCGCGGAGAGGTTTTACGCGACCCCCGGTTTTATGTTGCCGCCGCCGCGATTTTGGCGTTTTCGTTCATTGGTACCGGCCTGTTCTTTCATCAGGTGCATATCGCCAACGTGAAAGGTTGGCCATTGGAGCTACTGGCAAGCGCATTTGGTTTCTTCGCCGCGCTCAAGGTCGTGACGGCATTGGGCGTCGGATCCCTGATCGACCGGTTCGGCAGCGTACGGATGTTGCTCGTGATGTTGATGCCATTAGCGGCGACACTTGTCGCTGTCGCGGTTTCGAACGCCGCCATCGTGCCGTTTGTCTACCTGGGCCTGTTGGGGATTAGCGTCGGCGTTCTTATGCCGGTCATGGGCTCGTTGTGGCCTGAGCTCTATGGCGTTGTTCACCTCGGATCGATTCGCGCCATGATGGCTGCATTGACTGCATTGTCGTCAGCCATGTCCCCGGCGATTTTCGGTGTGGCCCTCGACGCCGGCGTTTCGATCGAGACCATATCGCTGTTTTGTCTGGCCTATGTTATCGCGTGTGGAGCCGTTGTGGCGTGGACATTTCGCGGCTACTCCCACGGCACCGACAATTAATCACAATCTACTAATATACTATTTTGCGGTATCGATGCATTCCCAGTAATCGCCTAGTATTGCTCGGACGAGTAGTAACCCCTTAACCATTTTTCAAGGTCACAGAGCCTACGATAGCGCCAGAGTATTTTCGCCGCCCCGGGAAGACCGGCGCATATCGAGAGGCTCACATGTCGTTAAATACCCTGGTTGCCGCGTTGATGGGATTCGGGCTGTTTATCGCCGCGATCGCGCTGAGTACCGACAACTTCTTGGTGTTTCTAAGCGGTGCCGGCTTCATCTTGGTGGTTGGCGGCACGCTGGCGGCGACCTTCATTAGCTACGAATTCCGCTATGTCTTAAGCGCGCTTGGGGCGATTGCCGGCACCTTCGCGATCGACCGCATGGGTCGTACACGGCTCAATGCCGAAGTCGGCCGCGTGATCCGTTGGGCCTATCTGGTGCAACGCGAGGGGATCGTAAGCCTCGATGCGGAGGTCAAAAAGACTCCCGGCTGGGATGGAGGGTTTCTCCGCTTCGGCGTCGAGCTTATTACCACTGAGTATAGCGGCGACGAGGTCAAGGAGATCTTGGCCAACGTTATCGAGTCGACGTTCGATCGCAACATGGTCAGCGCTTCGATATTGCGCAGCATGGCCGCCGCTGCCCCGGCTTTCGGGATGGTCGGTACGTTGATCGGCCTTATCATCATGCTCGATAAAATGGGAGGTGATCCCAGCGCCCTCGGTGTCGGCCTTGCGGTCGCGTTGGTCACCACTCTTTACGGAGTCATGCTGGCACGTCTCGTTTTCGCGCCCGCGGCGAGCAAGGTGCAGCAGCGTGAAGAGATATTCCGCTTCCGCAACTACATGATTGCCGAAGGCTTAGCCATGTTGGCCGATGAGGCGAGCCCGCGCCGTATTCAAGACCATATGAACGGCTATCTCGATCCCACCATACGCTACGACATCGACCGCCAGCTGAAATCCAAAGAGGCCAAGGACCAAGCGAAGGCAAAATCGAGGCCCACTAAGAATAAGCCGGCTCCGGCCCGCGCTTAAGCCTCTTTGGCGATTCTTCGATGAAAACGTTCTACCAACGCCGGCCGGTCGAGGAAGACAGCGGGCACGAATGGCTCGTTACATTTGCCGATGCTGTGACATTGTTGCTGGCGTTTTTCATTATGCTGGTGAGTTTTTCCAAAGTCGATTTGGTCACATTTGAACAGGTGTCGGCGGGGATCGCTCAAGATTTGGGGCAACGCACCGTCGCCCGCCCGGCGGCACAGCTACGCGCGCAACTCGAAGCGATGGTTGATTCGCTCGGGGTCGCCGACGCGGTCCGTGTCGATACGTTCGACCGCGGTATCACGCTCGAACTCGCGGCGAGCACTTTTTTCCGCACCAGCTCGGCTGAAATACGCCCGGAGTCGCGAACCATTTTGGTAAGCATATCGGAGGCTCTTGTCGCGCCGCGGTACAGCAAGTTCAAGATTTCGGTGGAGGGTCACACCGACGATACACCGCCGACGATCGCCCGTTACCCCACCAATTGGGAGCTTTCCGGCGCGCGCGCGGCCAATATCGTCCGATTGTTTGCCGATAACGAGCTGCCGACCCGGCGGCTGCGTGCGGTCGCGTTTGCCGATACGGTGCCCAAACTGCCCAACCGAGACGGCGTCGGCAACGCGCTGACCGAGAATCAAGCCAAGAACCGCCGCATCGTCATCCGGATTCATCGCTAGCCGGTGATACCAATGCTAGCATTGGTTTCCGCGTCGCTAGCGCCAGCGCAACTCTAGAAACTCCTTCGGCCCGGATACCCGGCTTGCTATGCTCGTGGGCATAACAAAGGCGTTCGTGCGAGCCTGATAAATAGAACCGGGGAAGAGATCATGGACGATGTTCGGACAAACAACGATCCGATGGCCCGTTCGGAAGTGCGCGACGGGATGCGCATCGACTGGGACGTGCCGATTGCAATGGATGACGGCGTTGTGTTGCGCGCCAATGTGTACCGGCCCGACGACGACGGCGCCTACCCGGCGATCATGAATTACGGTCCTTACTCGAAAGACCTGGCATGGCAGGAAGGCTACGCGTCGGCCTGGCAACTGTTTTCGAAAGAGCATCCCGAGGCGATCGCGGGCTCGACCAACATCCATCAAGTTTGGGAGGCCGCGGACCCGGAGAAATGGGTGCCCGATGGTTATGCGTGCGTGCGCGTCGATTCTCGCGGTGCCGGCCGTTCACCCGGTGTAATCGACTGTTTTTCGCCCCGCGAAGCCCAGGACTATGCCGCGTGTATTGACTGGGCAGGCACTCAAAACTGGTCGAACGGTAAGGTCGGCCTATCGGGAATTTCCTACTACGCCATCAACCAGTGGCACGTCGCCGGCCTGCAGCCGAAGCACCTCGCGGCCATGTGCGTGTGGGAGGGGGCCGCCGATTTCTACCGGGATATGGGCTACCATGGTGGCATCCTCACGCCGTGGCTGGGGATTTGGTACACCAACCAGGTCAAGTCGGTGCAGCACGGGGTCGGGGCAAACGGCGCCCGCAGCCGTGTTCACGGCGAATTCGTTGCCGGACCCGTTACGCTGCCGGAAGAAGAGCTACAGAAAAACCGGACCGATTTCGGCGGTGAAATTGCCAAGCATCCGCTCGACGATGACTTCCATCGGGCGCGGTCGGCCGATTGGTCGAAGGTTAAGGTGCCGTTTTTGTCGGCAGCGAGTTGGGGCGGCCAAGGCTTACACCCGCGTGGCAATTATATGGGCTTCGAGCACGCGGCCTCGAAGCATAAGTGGTTGGAATGCCATGGGCTCGAACATTGGACCGAGTACTACACGCCCTACGGTGTCGAGTTGCAAAAGCAGTTCTTCGGCCACTTTTTGAAGGGTGAGAAGAACGGTTGGAACAAGCGGCCGCCGGTCTTGCTGAAAGTGCGCCATGTCGGCGAAAAGTTCGTCGAGCGGGCGGAAAAAGAATGGCCCCTCAAGCGTACCAAATGGACCAAGGCTTACCTCGATCCCAAGCATATGAGCTTGGCCGTCAAATCGCCGGAAAAAGCGGCGAAGCTGAGCTATGCGGGCATGGGCGATGGCGTGACGTTTTTTCTGCCGCCGTCGGATAAGGATGTCGAGATTACCGGGCCGCTGGCGGCCAAGCTATTCGTTTCGTCGGAAACAGCGGACGCCGATCTATTCCTCGTCGTACGTTTGTTCACACCCGACATGAAGGAGGTGACCTTCAAAGGCACGCTCGATCCGCATACTCCAATTGCGCAAGGGTGGTTGCGGGCTTCGCATCGTAAGCTCGACCGGAAAAAGTCCAAGCGCTGGCAACCCTGGCATACACACGATGAAAAACAGCCGCTCAAGCCGGGTAAGATCTACGAACTCGATATCGAGATTTGGCCGACCTGTATCGTCATCCCCGCAGGGTACCGGCTGGCGCTGTCGGTGCGCGGCAAAGACTATGTCTACTCGAACGCCACCGATGCGATCGTGTTGCCGGGCTATCCGCCCTTTAACGGCTGCGGCGTCTTCATCCATACCGACCCTCAGGACCGGCCGGAATCGGTTTTCGGCAAGCAGGTTACGTTGCACACGGGTCCGAAGCACAAATCGCATTTGCTGTTGCCGGTGATTCCGGCGAAGGGGAAGGCGAAGAAGAAGAAATAGGTTCGCCTCGCGAGCCTTGAATTCTGTTCAATTTCTGCACACGTTTGGGCTATGCCGACACCCAAGATGATGTTGCCGCCCTTCGCCGCTTTGCGGGCGTTTCATGCCGCGGCAACGCACGACCGGTATCGCGATGCGGCGGAAAGCCTAGGCCTCACCGAGTCCGCGATAAGCCATCAAGTGCGGCGGCTTGAAGAGTTTCTGCGCACGCCGCTGATCGATCGTTCGGGCAAGCGGCCCAAATTGACCGATACGGGACGCCGTTATTTGGAGCAGATCGAGCCGGCGATGCGGCAGATCCATATAGCTACCGAAGCTCTGTTGCCGGCGACCGGCCGTCGCACGGTGCGCATCACACTGCCGCCGTCGCTGGCCACCATGTGGCTTATTCCAATGCTCGGCGCGTTCGAGCGAGAGTTTCCCGAGATCGATCTACAGTTGATTGCAACCACGCGCGTGGTTGATTTAGCCCGCGACCAAGTCGATCTGGCGATCCGCCACGGGAAGGGCGAATGGCCCGATGTCGATGCGGTTTTCCTGCTCGAAGAATCGGCGATGCCGGTATGTGCGCCGAGTTATGTCGAGCGTTTGCCGGCGGAACTGTCGGTTGAGATGCTCCAAGATCTGCGGATTATTGTCAGCGCCAACTTCCCCGATGAATGGGAGGAATGGGCGCGCGCGCATGGCGTCGATCCGCCTGCCCCGGGCGACTTAGTCACATTGGACGCGATGGAGCAGGCACTGCAAGTCGCTGAGTCGGGGCATGGCCTTGCCATGGGGCGGCGGCCGGTGGTGGACGGGTGGCTGGAAAGCGGACGTCTCGTCGCTCCGTTCGGCAGCGGTGACCCAACGGGCGCCGCTTACTATCTATGCCTGCCGTCCGGGGTCAGCCCAACCGCCGCCGGCCGTCACTTGGAGCGCTGGCTTGCCGAAGCGGCGGCCGAATGGCGCGGCAAGCACGTCACCGGAGTGTAGGTATCTAACTTGAATTTCATTCAAGTTGCCCTGAAGCGAACTACATGGATTTAGCCCCCTTCCTTGCCCAAGTAACGGGCCAACGCCGCAAGGCGGTCAGGTAACACATAAGGAAGGATGTCATGAGCCAGATCGATCCCGCCGTTTCCGTGCCGACGGAGGCACCCCGGCTCGCTTCGGAAGTCGAAGCGCCGCTGAAGTTTATTCGACCTCAAGAAGCCAAGCCGGTATTCCATAGCGCCGCCCTAACCGGCGGCGAGATGAAGTACTTCTTCGAGACAGAAGATCATACGGTGTCTATTGCGGACATGCGCGAGGTCGCCGATACGCTCTCGGTCGATCGAGAGGGGTTTGAGCTTCTGGACGAACCGACCGCGGTCGATGACCTCTATGACGACGAAGCCATCGCGCAGGCGTACTATCCGGAAATCGAAACGCTTCTGCGCCGCCGGTTCGGCGCCAGCGAGGTAGTGATCTTCGATGCGACGCGGCGCTCCGACAATGGCACGGGCGCGGCAAACCCGGATGGACTGCGGGGGCCAGCCACGCGGCTGCATGTCGACTATACGGAAAAGAGCGGGCCGCAGCGGGTGAAAGATATCCTCGGTGAGGATGAAGCAGCGCGTCTTGCGGCGGCGGGTGCCCGGATCATCCAGATAAATGTCTGGCGTCCCATCAGCGGCCCGGTGGAGCGCTCGCCGCTGGCGCTCGCCGATGCGTCCAGCGTCGAGCCTGAGGATCTTATCGCGACGGATCAGATATTCCCGGACCGCGTGGGTGAAATCTACAATGTGGCGCACGACCCCAAGCAGCAGTGGTACTACGCGCCGCGGATGACAAAAGACGAAGTGCTTCTCATCAAGGGCTGGGACAGTCTCGACGATGGCCGCGCCCGTTTTACTCCCCACAGCGCCTTCATTCTGCCGGAGACGCGCGATGATGCGCCGCCGCGTGAAAGCATCGAGGTACGGACGCTGGTCGTCATCGAATGATGGCGAGAGGGGCGGCGCTGCCTATATTCCGATAAAGGGTTGAATTAGCCGCGCCATCGGCGAACGGAAACGCAGCGGCGCGTCCGTCACGGCCAGGCAGATACAATCCTCGCCCGCCTCGGCAATCGGCTGATGGGTAAGCTCAGCGTCGGCGGTCTCGACATCGCCACGGGCGAACCGGCCGCTTTCATCGGAGAAGCAGCCGCACAGCACCATCGTCAGCTCGAGGCCATTATGGCCGTGCTCGGGAACCGGTTGTCCGGCCGGTATTTTCAGCAATCGAGCAACTTCTCCACTGGTGTTGCTGATGAGAGGGATGTGGTGTGCGCCGCGGCCCAGCCGGCGCCAGTGCAGCGTCTCCACATCGCCGCCTGCATAATCGCGCAGCGGCTGCGGCAGTATGGCTCCTGATGAGTTTTCTATGGCCAGGGGCGCAGACTTAGTCCCCTCTGATGCCGTTGCCCGTGCCAGCGTTTTCGCCAGCGCATCCTCCGCCAGCGTCTCCGGCGTTAGCGCATCGATGAGTGCGCCGCCGATCGTCTCGCCATCACGCACCGCGCCGCGGCACACCGGGCACAGGGCCGTGTGGGTTGCGATCAACAACGACCAGGGTTCGCTGAGGTCACCAGCTGCATAAGCGAGCAGCAAATCCTCGGACGGGTGGTGATTGATAGTCACAGGTCTTCTCCAAGCGAATTTCTGATTCGTTGAAACGCTAGCCGTATGCGCGATTTCACCGTGCCGAGTGGCAAATCAAGCTGTGCTGCAATATCGGCATGGGTGCGGTCCTCGTAGAAAGAGAGGTGTACGACCCGGCGCTGCTCTTCAGGCAAATCGCCCAAGGCGATTTGAATTTGCTGTGCGCGCTGGGTGGCAAATACGACGTCGTCGGCCGCCGCATCGGGTTCCGGCACCAATGCCGGGTCGTTGGGGTCCAATTCCGGCCGGTTTTCTTTTCGATAGGCGTCGATCCGCAGGTTACGGGCGATCGTAAATATCCAGGTCGATGCCCCTGCCTTGGCGGGGTCGTACTGGTCCGCTTTTCGCCAAACGGCCGCAAGTGCTTCTTGAGATAGCTCTTCTGCACTCGCGCCATCGCTTCCGAGGCGCATCATGTAAGCCTTAACCCGGGGGGCAAAATGTTCGAACAAGCGTGCGAACGCCTGGCGGTCGCCAGATGCCGCTATGTCCTGAATAACCCGCGCCCAGTCCGGTGTTTGAGTTACTTGGGAAGTCGATATCGGGTTCTTCACGGCCAGTTGGGTCCATTCGCCTCGCGCCAACCGGGCATGCGAATATCGAAAGTTGGTATCAATAGCTGTGTCCGCAAGGGTCATGGATCGCACCTCATGACCCTGTACGCAAGCGTCTGCGGATCGGATCAGCATGATACGCGCTTTATTTCATAAATTTTGAACTAGCGTTGATCCGATCCGGCCGTATTAGCGTAGTTAATGAATGTTCTCTCGTTTTTCTCACCGTGAGCGAATCCGCGTGTCGCAGAATACTCGTAGTATCGCCGTCATCGGCTCCGGTATTGCCGGCCTGTCCGCCGCCTGGTTATTGCACCGGCGCCATCGGGTTACCGTATTCGAGCGCTCCAGCCGCATCGGCGGTCATGCCAATACGGTATTTGTGCCGATGAAAGGGCAGCGCTACCCCGTCGATACCGGCTTCATGGTCTACAACGAGCTGAACTACCCTAACCTCGTTGCGCTGTTCGACTGCCTGGGTGCGCCGACCCAGCCCAGCGACATGTCGTTCTCGGTTTCGGCGCGCGGTGGCAGGTTGGAGTACTCCAGCGATCTGCCAAACGGGCTATTTGGTCAGCGCCGCAATGTCGTGCAACCGGCGTTTTGGCGCATGCTGGCCGACATTCGGCGGTTCTATCGTACCGCCCCGGCCGATTGGCGCGCCGGCCGCTTAAGCGGGCTTTCGCTCGGCGAGTATTTGTCCGCCGGCTTGTATTCGTCGCATTTCGTTGACGACCACCTGCTGCCGATGGGCGCCGCGATCTGGTCAGCGTCCGCTGACGATATGCAGCGCTATCCGGCAGAATCTTTTGTGCGTTTTTTTGACAGCCATGGCTTGCTCAAACTGTCAAACCGGCCGCGCTGGCGGACGGTCACCGGCGGCAGCCGGGTCTATCTGGACCGGTTGACGGCTTCCTTTAACGGCAGCATCCGTTGCAATTCCGACATTCGACGGGTAGAGCGCGGCCCCCATGGCGTCGAAGTGATCGACGTTACCGGGCAACGCCAGACATTCGACGATGTCGTGCTTGGGGTTCACGCTGATGAGGCGCTCGCGATGCTCGGGGACGCAACAACGGCAGAGCGCGACCTGCTAGGGGCAATTCGCTACTCATCGAACGCGACTTACTTGCATAGCGACACCGGCCTCATGCCCCGTCGCCGGGTGTGGGCGAGTTGGAACTACATGGCAGGGCCGAGCTCATCGGCGGCAGCGCCGCAGGTGAGTTATTGGCTGAACCGGCTTCAGGGCTTGAAAACGCCTCATCCTCTTTTCGTTACGTTGAACCCGCACAGACGACCAGCGACAAAACAAACCTTTGCGTCATTCAACTACCACCATCCGGTCTATGATTCCGCGGCGCTTGCGGCGCAACGCGGGCTTTGGCGCTTGCAAGGCCAACGCAATACCTGGTTCTGCGGTAGCTATTTCGGCTTCGGTTTCCACGAGGACGCGCTGCAGTCAGGTCTAGCTGTCGCGGAAGCGCTGGGCGGTGTCCGGCGGCCTTGGACCGTAGCTGACGAGTCCGGCCGCCTGCCGTCGCCGTTCCTCCGGCCCAATGACAATGCCCTACGTGCAATACCGCGAGAGGCGGCGTGATGCGGTCATCGCGGGCCTACACCGGGTTCGTCACCCATGTGCGCCGGCGCCCGAAATCCCATCGACTGAAGTATAAGGTTTTTTACCTGCTCCTCGATCTTGATGAGCTGCCGGCGCTCGATGCGCAGCTCTCGCTATTTGGGCATAACCGGGCGGCGCCGTTTGCGTTCTATGATGTCGATCATGGCGCGTGCGATGGCACTTCGCCGCGTGCCTGGGCTGTCGCGCAGCTCGCTAAGGCCGGTATCGAAATATTTGGCGGGCGTGTGTTGTTGCTCTGTATGCCGCGTATGTTTGGCTACGTGTTCAATCCCTTGAGCATATATTTTTGCTACGATGCATCGGACGACTTGAGAGCCATTCTCTACGAAGTTCGCAACACCTTCGGCGAATCGCATACCTACGTCGTTCCGGTCGATGAAGACGGCCGCGCAATTCACCGGCACCATTTCGACAAAGCGTTTTACGTGTCGCCTTTTTTGCCAATGGATTGCACCTATGACATGGCGACCTTGCCGCCCAGCGAGCGGGTTAGCGTTACCATTGCGGAAGCCGATACCGATGGTCCGATCCTGACCGCGGCCTTTAGCGGCGGCGCGAAAGCGCTAACCGATGGTTTCTTGGTGGCTTCTTTGGTGCGGTATCCGCTGATGACGATCAAAGTCATCGCCGGTATTCACTGGGAAGCGCTGAAGCTTTCGCACAAGCGCACGCCCGTGTTTCGTCATCCACCGGCGCCTAAGCACGCCGTAACAATTGTCACCTCTCCTGCCCGAGTTCCTCATGGTCGATCTGACACAAGCCTCCCTGCGGCCTGAACTGCCGGTTCCGAGCGGCGCCGCTGGCCCAACGGAACGGTTGATGCGGCTGGCCCTGTGCCGCTGGACGCAACGTTTCAACAAGGGTTCTCTCGATCTGGTCTGGCCCGACGGTACGGCATGGCATCATGCGGGCGGTCAGCCAGGTCCCGCAGCTCAAATTCATTTCAACAATTTCCATGTCGTGAGGCGCGCTGCGTTGGGGGGCAGCGTCGGGTTCGCCGACTCCTATGTTGACGGTGATTGGGACAGCCCCGATCTGACGGCACTCTTCGAGCTTGGGATTCAAAACGAGCCCGAACTTGCATCGAAGCTATGGCGGCGACTGCCGGTTGCTGTTGCCGGGAGGCTACGCCACCGGTTGAACGCAAACACACGGGCGGGCAGCCGGCGCAATATCGCGGCGCATTACGATCTCGGTAATGCGTTCTACAGCGCATGGCTCGACAACTCGATGACCTACTCGTCGGGTCTTTTCGCAGACTCACAAACGACACTCAGCGCGGCGCAGGACGCAAAATACGCACGGATTGCAGCTATTGCCGGTTTGCAGCGCGGCGACCGGGTGCTTGAAATCGGTTGTGGGTGGGGCGGGTTCGCCATCTATGCGGCGCGCCAATTCGGCTGCCATGTCGTGGCACTAACGGTGTCACACGCCCAAGCAGAGTGGGCGCGCCGTGCGGTTGCCGCCGCCGGCCTCTCCGAGCTTGTGGAGGTTCGGCTGCAGGACTACCGGGATGTCGAGGGAACGTTCGACCGGATTGTCTCGATCGAGATGTTCGAGGCCGTTGGTGAGGCCTATTGGCCGGAATACTTCGCGACGCTCCGGCGTGGCCTGCGGCCGGGCGGCACGGCGGGGATACAAGTGATCACCATCGACGATGCGCGCTTCGCCCAGTATCGCCGCCGGCCCGACTTTATTCAGTTACGGGTGTTTCCCGGCGGCATGTTGCCGTCGCCGCGCGCATTCGAAACGGCGGCGAATGTGGGCGGCCTGGCGGTCACTGACTCCTTCGCCTTCGGCGCATCTTATGCGCAAACGTTGCGCCATTGGCGGAACCGATTCGAGGCGGCATGGCCGGACATCGAGCCGCTCGGATTCGATGAATCGTTCCGCCGTTTATGGCGTTACTACCTGTGTTATTGCGAGGCGGGCTTCGACATGGGCACCGTTTCCGTTGCGCACTATCGTCTGGAAGCCGGCTGAACGCGGAATGCGATTGCCTACGGGATAAGGCGGCGGGTTGCGGCAAAAAATAGTGGGTAGGGAAGCAGCCGTAGCAGCTTCATAACAATAGCGAAGCGCCGCGGAAACGTGATCTCGAAACGCTCGCTATCGAGCCCGCGAACAATGCGCCGCGCTGCTTCGTCGGGTTCCATCATAAAGGGCATGGAGAAGGTGTTGCGGTCGGTCAGCGGTGTGCGGACGAAACCTGGCGTCACCACGGACAGAATGACGCCAGCGGGTTTTAACTCGGTGTGCAGCGCTTCGCACATATTGATCAGCGCTGCCTTCGTGGCACCGTAGGCACTCGCGGTTGGCAGGCCCCGGTATCCAGCGAGAGAAGCTACGACCGCGATACGGCCCACGCCGCGTGCGACAAAGCGTTTGATGACCGGCTCCAGGCAATGTGCGGTACCCATCAAATTGACCTCGACGAGCCGGCGCAGCGGGGCCGCTGCGAACGCGCTGCCGTCGACCGGCTCATGGGTGCCGGCGTTCAGAATCGCTGTATCGATCGTGCCGTGATTTCGCTCGATGCGTTCCACAACATCGTGGGCCGCCGTTTCGGTTGTAATGTCGAGCGGATAAATATGTACGGCACCGGGGAGGTTGCGCGCTTGAATAACCAACGTCTCCAGTGCAGCCCCATCACGAGCGCTGGCGGCGACCCGCCAACCGTCGGCGACGAGCGCAAGCGTGACGGCCCGGCCAATGCCCTTGCTGGCGCCGGTAATCCAAGCGAGGCGAGCGCCGGAATCTGCGCCGGTTTGAACTTCAGCCATCGTCAAATCGTTTCTGTGTAGCCACGTGGCCGAACCTCAGGCGCTGAGTTGTTGCGCGGCCGATGCGTAACCGCCACCGGCGCCATCGACGAAGTGCATGTGGCTCGATGTCAGCACCGACGGCACGACGCATGTCATGAGAGCCTCGTCTTGCATATGCATTCCATAACGGATGGTCCCCTCGTCGACCGCGTGGTCCAGCACATCGCGCAAATGCGTTTCGACATCCGGCGGGCAGTCCACAGTCATCATCAACCCATCATCGAACTTCCGGAAATCCGTATTCACGGTTATTTCGCGCCGGTATCGGCCCGGCTCAAACTGGCCAACCCGTACGCCAAGCTTAAACACAAACCAGATCAATGCCGTCGTCGCCAGCGTCTGTATCCGCCGTCGCCACTGGGGGTGTCGGCTGTAGGTTACGCGCGATTGCAGATCGATCGACTTAGCGGGCCATCGCACATCGGGTCCGTTCGAAGGAACAGGATTGAGGCTGGCGGCCTGGTCGAGCAATCCGATTATTCGAGACACGGCGTCGGCGAAGTGTTTCGGTGAAGCGCCGCTACCGGGTTTAACGATCAGGGACAGAATTTTTCCCCGCTTCGGCACAATAGGGCCCCACTGACAGGAGAGCCCGGAGAGATTCGGTTCGTCGTCGATATCGGCGGGCGGCAGGTAGATCGACCCTTTCTTCAACTCTGCGTCGGCCCACTCGAGCCCACCACCTGAGAACATGGCGTACCGCACAAAGCTGGAGGCTTGCCAAAAAGCGGCGCGGACGTCGACACCGGCAGCGCGGATATCGGCCACACGTGTCATTCCCACGCGCAGTTCCAAGTCAAGATCGCGCTGCGCCCACATCGCCACGCGTGAGAGGGCCGCTGCGGCCGTCGGTGCAAGAGCCGCGGGAACCGCGAAGCGGGCCCCGTCGCCGCCAAAGACAAACAGGGGCAGTTCGCCGCCCAGTTCATTGGCGACCGCGCTGATGGTGCCGGCGCCGGCCAAATTTACGGCCTTGTAGTGGCCGGACTCTATCGCCCCCCGAGAATCGACCACGTCGGAAACGCCGATATACCAGTCGTCCGGCAGGGGCACGTAGAGTGATGAGTCGGCGACCTGAGAGAATTGGTCAAGCACTGGTACCCTCTCGAACCACCCTTCGCTCGTATCATTGTCCTGATTCAAACTCATGGACTTTTTACGTCGCTTTAGGGCCGTCGGATTGGTCGGCGGACGACAATAATTTCAGGCGATATGACCAGTGGCCGTGATCTAAAGCACCTCTAAATCGACGCGCTTGGCCGGATCTCTTCCAAGATGGGTGATCCAAGGCTCCACGTGCTGCGTATACGGCGGCATACAAACCGACAACCAAGGAGCCTCTCATGAAACCGTTTATGCGTGCACTCTCGATCACCGCCGTCGCTGGCGGCCTCGCCCTGTCTTCCACTGCCGCGCTGGCCAAAGACATCGTCGATACGGCTGCTGCAAATGAGCAGTTTTCGACTCTGGTGGCAGCCGTTAAGGCCGCGGGTCTGGTTGACACTCTGAAGGGCGACGGCCCGTTCACGGTGTTTGCGCCGACCAACGAAGCCTTCGCGAAACTTCCAGAGGGAACTGTCGAATCTTTGCTGAAGCCGGAAAACAAGGACCAGCTCGTTGCCGTGCTGACCTATCACGTGGTGCCGGGCAAAGTAATGTCGGGCGACCTCGCCGGTAAGGAACTCAGCGCCGCCACGGTGCAGGGCAGTTCCGTCGATATCGATGCCACCGACGGCGTCAAGGTCGACGAGGCGCGGGTCATCTCTGCCGACATCGAAACGGACAATGGCGTCATTCACGTCATCGATACCGTAATCCTCCCCAACTAATTGTGGTCAGAAGGTTCTTTTGAACTGGCCGCAACGATCCGGACCGGGCGTAGGTTTTTGCCACTCCCCCACCGCTCGGTCCGGTGATCCCTTGAGTAGTGGGTTGCTGGCTCAGGCGAACTTCAGACCGAGCCACACGCCACCAGCGGCGGCGATGCCGGTAAGGAACGCGCCCCACGCCATATCGACCAACGTAACTGGTAGTGTCCATCCTTTGAGGGTTGCGGCATTTGTAAGGTCATAGGTGCCATATGCAACGAGGCCGAAGAGCGCGCCCATCCACAACGCCGTGACAACCGAACTGGCATCGATCGACGGCCGGACAACGAGTAGGGCGAGGCCGGCCCCATACAACAGATAAAACGCGACCGCGGGCGGGATAACCGGTTTCTCTAGGAATAGCGAACCGAGTTGCGGGCGATAGATCAGCCGGGCCGCGTTGCTGAGCCAAATGAAATCTATCACGACAAAAATGACGAACGTGGCCAGCGACGCTGCTGCGTAAGACTTCAACATTGATTAGACCCTTCGAATCTTAGGAACCCCTCAGATCCTACGCGAAACGAAGAGGTTTGGTTCACAGAAGGGTCAGCCGTGGCTCCCCAATACGGAGGAGCCACGGCGAGCAGAGTTACCTTCGAATACGAACTGTCTTCAGAGCGTCGCCCAGCAGCCAAATGGCCGCGGCGAGCAACACGGTGTCTTTCAGCAGGAACTGACCGGGCACTACCGACAGTGCGGGGAAACCGCCGAGACTGGCTTCCCAGCCCGGCACGGTGAACAGGAAACTGAGGGTGACAAGAAAGGTTGCAATCGCGCCGAGGGCACCTGCGATTGCAGCTTGCGGGAACCGGGCGCCGGCGATGAGCAGCAGCGCTGTCGCGATCTCGATGCCGCCGATTAGATTGGCCGCCCCTTGCAGGCTAAACACCTCATAGAGCCAGCTCGTCAGTGGATTAGACGCAACGAGCCCTTCAATTGCGCCGGCTTCGTAGGCGGTGAATTTCATGGCACCGATCCAGCCGAGCACCCCGGCGACGGTGAAGCGCACGGCACCTTTGCCAAAACCTGAAAGATGCGCGCCGACCTGAGCAAGTTGGTCGGATTTGTCGGCCCGCGCGACGCTGTACTTGGCCGCCACATTAACTTCGGTGGTCATCGTTGAATCTCCTGATTCTGTTCGGACCGGCCTTTATTCTTGACCGATCGGTCATTATATAGTCGAATGAAAGGCGGCTCTTGCCGCTGTTGATTGGCAAATGGGGATTCATGACCAATCGGTCAAGAATATAAGGTGTCACAGATGCGTGAACCGGTGAGAACGGGCCGGCCCCGCGAATTCGATGCAGAGGCCGCGCTGGCCGAGATCATGGATGTGTTTTGGGCAAAGGGCTTTGAGGGCACATCCCTTGCCGATCTTGTCGCTGCCACCGGTTTAAAGAAGGGAAGCCTCTACGCCGCTTTCGGTGATAAGCGCGCCATGTATTTGGAGGCGCTGGCGCTCTATGACAGAACAGCGGTCGATGGCGCGGTCGAAACGTTGACGGGGGGAGGGGCGCCGGACAAGCGCATCGCTGCGTTTCTTCAGTTCGCGATCGATGCGGTCGCAATCGGTAGGGATCGGCGCGGCTGTTTTCTGTGTAACGCTTCGGTTGACCAAGCCGTGTTGGATCGCCGGTCGGCGCGTGCTGTCAAGCGAAGCCTTGGGCGCCTCGTGGGCGCACTGGCGGAAGCGCTCTCGGCGTTGGTAGCAAATAAGGCTAAGCGCGAGGCGGAAGCGCATCATCTTCTTTCCGTGTATTTCGGTTTGCGCGTGTTGGCCAAGGGCGGTCTTCCCGTCGACACGCTCGTGGAGACTAAGAACGCGGCGCTGCGCTGCATACGCTCGTTGCGCTAACACGCTCGAACCGTTTCGGGAGAGGTGTCGCTGGGTCAGCAAATCCGCTAGTCTTTAGGCGTGACATCGCCCCTTAAAGACCGGACATATCGCCGGCTTTTCACTGCCCAGGTTATCGCACTTGGCGGTACCGGTCTTTCTACGGTCGCGCTGGCGTTACTGGCATTCGAGCTCGCAGGCGGCCAGGCTGGCCTGGTACTTGGAACGGCGCTGGCCTTGAAGATGGTCGCCTATGTCGGCATCGCCCCGATCATCGGCGGATTTGCCCATAAGTTGCCGCGCCGCCAACTCCTGATCGGGCTCGATATCGCGCGTGCGGTATCGATCGCGTTTCTGCCGTTCGTTACCGAGATCTGGCAGATCTATGTCCTGATCTTCCTGCTCAACGCGTTCTCCGCCGGCTTTACGCCGACGTTTCAGGCCACCATACCGGATATCCTGCCGGACGAAGCACAGTACACAAGGGCGCTGTCGCTATCGCGGCTGGCCTACGATCTCGAGAATCTGTTGAGCCCGACCATTGCAGCCGCGGCGCTTGTCATCGTTACTTTCGATGCCTTATTCGCCGCTAACGCCCTAGCTTTTCTGATCTCAGCTGCGTTGATCTTTTCCGTGCAGCTGCCGTCGCCACAGCCGCAGGAGCGCGAGCATGGCGTTTGGCACAACACCAGCTTTGGCATTCGCACCTATCTCAAGACACCGAGACTGCGAGGTTTGTTGGCGTTGTCGCTGGCCGTGGCGACCGCCGGCGCGATGGTGATCGTCAATACGGTGGTCTATGTGCGCGACCGGCTCGGCGGCACGGAAAGCGACACGGCGCTGGCGTTCGCGGCCGCCGGGGCGGGCTCGATGGTCGTCGCCCTACTGCTGCCGCGGTTGTTGGAACACCAGCCCGACCGCCCCTTTATGCTGGGGGGCGGGTTGCTCCTGACCACTGGCCTGCTCCTCGGTCTGACCGGACCGGGGTTGTTTGCCCTCCTGCCGATCTGGTTCGTCCTCGGTGCCGGAGCCTCGTTCATCCTGACATCGGCAGGGCGGTTGATTCGCCGCTCCGCGCGCGAGGGCGACCGGCCCGCTCTTTTCGCTGCGCAGTTCGCCCTATCGCACGCATGCTGGCTGATCGCCTACCCGCTGGCCGGCTGGATCGGTGCGGCTTTCGGTTTGACGGTAGCGTTCGCCGTCCTCGCCGCTGTTACGCTAGCTTCGACGGTTGTGGGGTTTGTTCTATGGCCGGCGCACGATCCGGTCGAAGTGGAGCATTGGCACGAAGCCTTCGATCACGAGCACCTGCATTTTCATGATGAGCACCACCAGCACGAACATGAGGGGTGGGAGGGGCCGGAGCCTCACCGCCATCCCCATCGGCACACGTCGGTGAAACACAAGCACGCCTACGTCATCGATCTTCATCACCGGGTGTGGCCGAGCGGCTAGCTGAACATTTGGTTAGAGAAGTCCCTGACCGGTTCGCGTCGCTGGCGGTGCTTTTACAACCAGGCGCTGTTTGATAAAGGTGTGCACCCGTGCAGGCCGGTACATCCCTGTTGAGCAAGACGCCGCAAGCATTGAATTGATAGCAGTATGGAATCGCTGATCGAATTTTGGGCAATCGTTGTCGATGCGTGGAACAACGCGGCGTTCGGCACCAATCTGGGCCGCGTCGTCATCGGCGTTCTCGTCTTTGCTCTGTTCTTGGTGATCCGCCGTTTGTTCGCCCGCTTTGTGATCTCCTGGCTCAAGCGGCTGTCATCGCGAACGACGACGGATATCGATGACCGGACCATCGACGCGTTGGAAAAACCACTGCGGTTCGTGCCGTTGGTATTCGGGTTTTTCATTGCCACCGAGATACTGCAGCTTGAGGGAACGTTCGACGACATTGCCGGCAAAATCACTCGCTCGCTGGTTACGCTGACGCTGTTCTGGGGCGTCATCTCCTTGGTGGAACCGTTGAGCTTCTTGCTGGGCCGTCTCAAGGACTTGTTCTCCGAAACCATGGTCTCGTGGTTCGTAAAGGCGATCCGGATCTTGTTTATCTTTATCGGCGCGGCAGCCATTCTCGACATCTGGGGCATCGAAATCGGCCCCATCCTCGCCGGGCTTGGTTTGTTCGGTTTGGCGGGCGCCTTGGCCGCCCAGGACTTGTTGAAGAACCTCTTGTCGGGTGTGTTGGTGCTCGCCGAGCGGCGCTATCACGTGGGGGACTGGATCAAGGTAGATGGCGTTGTCGAGGGAACGGTCGAGACCATCGGGTTCCGTTCAACGGCAGTGCGCCAGTTCGATAAAGCCTTGGTGCAAGTCCCGAACTCCAAGCTGGCCGACAACGCCGTGATCAATTTTTCGGAAATGACCCACCGGCGTATCTACTGGAAGATCGGGGTTGTTTACGGCACCACAATCGATCAGCTGCGCTACGTCCGCGATAGCATTGAGGCCTACATTCTGGGCTCGGACGACTTCGCAAAGCCGCCTGAAGTGTCGACCTTCGTCCGCATCGACAGTTTCGGCGCAAGCTCCATCGATATCATGCTTTATTGTTTCACCAAGACCACGGTGTGGGGCGAATGGCTGGCCGTGAAGGAACAACTTGCCTATCGAATAAAGGAAATCGTTGCCGAAGCCGGTAGCGACTTCGCCTTTCCCAGCTCTTCGCTCTATGTGGAAAGCATGCCAGGCGACGAGCCGGAGGTTTTTCAACCGCCCGTGGACAGGCCTCAAACCCCCAGCGTTGCGATCGCCGAAACAACCGGCTCGACTGCGGACATGGCGGAAGATGGGGACGGCGGCTAGAAGCCGTTGGTCCGATTTGTTTCAGCGACCCGATTGTGGGGTCAGCGCGTTGCGAATGCCTCGGCCTCGAGGTCCTCGGCCGATTGGGCATCGACGACGCGCCGCGCGGTGTCGAAGCCGAACCCGGCACGGGCAAGCGATGCCAAGTCGCGCTCGCGGCGTTCCTCGCGAGCTTCCTCAGAGCGATAGGGGCCGAGCCGTCGCCGCCGCGCATAATTGTAGGCAGCCACCATCTCGCTATTGTCGTACTCGGCGTCGAGGGCCGCCAGCGCCGCCTCGATATCGCTCCTGCCAACGCCTTTTTGCAGCAGCATGCCGGCAATTTTTCGCCGCGACGCGCCGGAGCGATGCAGACTGACTGCGCGCCCTTGCGCATAGGCGGTGTCGTCCAACAACCGGCGATCAAGCAATTTTGTAATGATGGCATCGACCCAACCTGTCGCTTCGGCGCGCTCGGTACCATGCAGGCGGACGGAGCGCTCGACCCGTCGCATCAAGACAGCGCGCAGATTGGCCGCCGAGGTGGCATAGCGGTCGATGTGAGCGAGCGCGGCTTTTTCCAACCGTGCCGCCGTTGCCGGCTTGGGCTTTCGCCGCTTCTTCTGCTGCGAGCCGTGCGGCGGGTCTGGCTGATCGCCGCTGGCCGGTTGATTTTCCATCTAAAACTTTTACCTGGGTTGCGTGAGATCGTCGGGCTCCATAGGTTCTGAGCCCAAAGCCAGCAACACTAAAGCATGACCGACCTGACCCGAGGAAGTATGCCGCCGACTCGCGATCCCAACGGGGAACGCGGCGAAGAGAAACGCGGGTTGTCCGGCCCGCCGGTGGCGCGCCCGATTGGCCTGGTCAATTGGCGCGGCTTGTGGACGCTGTACGTTCGCGAGGTCAAACGGTTCTACAAAGTCGGCACCCAGACCGTAGCGGCGCCGGTTGTGACGTCGTTGTTGTTTTTCGCGATTTTCAATGTCGCCCTCGACGGCGATGCGCGCACCGTGGGCACCCTTTCCTTTGCGGTTTTTCTCGCGCCCGGCCTGATCATGATGTCGATCTTGCAAAACGCGTTTGCCAACACATCGTCGTCCATCCTGGTGTCGAAGGTGCAGGGCAACATTGTCGATGTGCTGATGCCGCCGATGAGCCCGGCCGAGTTGACCATCGCTTTTAACGCTGGCGGTATTACCCGGGGGCTGTTGGTCGGGCTCGTCACCGGACTGGCTTTGTGGGTGTTCGTCGACGTGAAAATTCACGACCCGGTCGCGATCGTCTTTTACGCCGTCGGGGCGTCGGCAATGATGTCGCTGCTCGGGTTGATTGGCGGGATATGGGCCGAAAAGTTCGACCATATTGCCGCGATGACCAACTTTGTCGTGGTGCCGCTATCGTTTCTGTCGGGGACGTTTTATTCGATCGAGCGCCTGCCGGAAGTATGGCAGGACGTCGCGCGCTTTAATCCGTTCTTCCACGCAATCGACGGGTTCCGCTATGGGTTTATCGGTAATTCGGACAGCGCGCTCTGGGTAAGTGCAGCGGTGATGATCGTCATCAACGCGGCGCTGTTTCTATTGGTCTATCGGTTGTTCGCAACCGGCTACAAGCTGAAGAGCTGATGTACTTCGGGCGAGACACGAATGTCTGAGGCGATGTGGCGGGGACAGCCGCGGGCGCGCCGCTTCGGAGCTGTCAACAGCCGGGGGCTGGTGACATTCTACTGGCGCGAGGTTCATCGGGGCTTCAAGATTTGGGGCATCACCTTGGCGGCGCCGGCTATTCGTGCGCTGTTGTTCGCCGGCGTTTTCGCGCTGGTTATCGGCGATTCCAGCCAAATCGTACTGGGCATGCCTTTTTTGGAGTTTCTGATCCCCGGACTCGTCGCGGTGGCGATACTCGAGCGGGCGTTCGAGACGTCCGCCTTCTCGATGGTCTACGATAAAACCGAGGGGATCTTCAGCGATATGGCGATGCTGCCGTTGACCCCAGGCGAGTTGGTTCTCGCCTATGCGGGCGCTGCCGTGACAGCCGGTTTGATCGGCGGTGTGGTTGTGTGGGCAGCATTGCTGCCGCTGGGCGGACAGGTACCCGCCGAACCTTTTGCCCTGATCTATTTCGCCATCTCAGGCTCGCTTATCATTGGGTTATTCAGCCAGATCGCCGGCTTGTGGGCGCCAAAATGGGATTATCTTGCCGGCGTGCAGACTTTCATCTTTATGCCGTTTATTTTTCTCTCCGGCGTTTTTTTCTCACTCGGCCAGTTGCCCGAAGCCTTGCAGCCCTGGGCACGGCTTAATCCGGTGTTCTATATTGTTGACGGTATCCGGTTTGGCATCACCGGCCGCGCGGAAGCGGAGCTGATGACCGGGGTCGCCGTGACCCTGGTGAGTATCGCAGCCCTATCGGCAGTGGCCTATCGCCTTTTCTCGATCGGGTATCGCTTCAAGACCTAGCCGGTGCTTTCACCGCGCAAGGATGCACTCGGCGCCACCTGCGCCGGGCCGCTGGTCAATCTCAGGGAGTTCAAAGTATGACAAAGTTACGGTTGATAGGGGTTTTTCTAGCGTCGATGGTAATCGGCGGACCGGTTTATGGCCATGTTACCGGTGTCGAGCACGACGCCGGGCCGTTCCATCCCATCCTGGGTGTTGATCATATGCTTATCGTTCTCGCCATTGCTGCTGCGATCGGTATTCTGGTGGTGTGGCGGCGGTAGATGGCAGGATGCAGGCGGCTGGTTGTAGGGCTACTGCAGCGTCTTCGCGATGGATAGAACTGGCTCTGGGGTTGCGGCCAAACCTAGGCTGGCGTTGACTTCAACGCGGCCTTTCCCGATATTCAGCGCCTTTTAGCGCCACCGAAAACGGGATCGGCGGTGCCAAACCACATGGACCGAGACACATGACCGCTGTCATGCAGACTTATGGGCGTATTCCCATCGCGTTCGAGCGGGGTGAAGGCGCGTACCTGATTTCTACCGACGGGAAGCGCTACCTCGACGGTGCGGGCGGTATCGCTGTCGTCTCGATGGGGCACAGCCATCCCAAACTGGTGGCGGCGCTGACCGAGCAGGTGGAGCGCCTCTGGCATGTCTCCAACCTGTACGAGATCCCGGGGCAAAGCCGCTACGCCGAGCGTTTGACCGCCGCTTGTTTCGCGGATGCGGTGTTCTTCTGTAATTCGGGCGCCGAGGCGATGGAGGGCGCGATTAAGATCGCGCGCAAGTACCACGCCGTTAACGGCGACGGCGAGCGCTACCGCGCAGTGACCCTGGAAGGATCGTTCCACGGCCGCACATTGGCCACCCTCGGCGCAGCGCACAATCCAAAGCATTTGGAAGGTTTCGGTCCGCCGGCTGAAGGCTTCGATATCGTTCCGCCGAACAATTTGAACGAACTGCGCGCTGCTATCGGCCCGCAGACGGCGGCGATTATTGCCGAGCCGGTACAAGGCGAGGGGGGTATCCGTCCGCTCGACACCGACTATTTGCAGGCGTTGCGGGCCACGGCTGACGAATTCGGCGTGCTGCTGGTGCTCGACGAAGTGCAAACCGGGTTTGGCCGCACCGGCAAGCTTTTTGCCCATGAATGGGCCGGTATCACGCCGGACGTCATGGCGTGCGCCAAAGGGATCGCCAGCGGTTTTCCGTGTGGGGCGATTCTCGCAACCGAAAAAGTTGCCGCGGCAATGACACCGGGCACCCACGGCAGCACCTTCGGTGGCAATCCGCTGGCGATGGCGGCGGCGAATGCGACCCTCGATATCCTTCTCGAAGACGGGTTTTTGGCTGAAGTGGAGCGGATCGGCGCCTTGCTAGGCGACGGCCTGATTGCGTTGGCCGAACGCTATCCCGATGTCATCCAATCGGTACGCGGACGCGGCTTGATGCTGGGTATGGTCGTACAGGCGCCCCATACCAATGGGGCGCTGGGCGACCGCGCCCGCGAGCATGGGCTGCTGACGGTGGTTGCCGGTGAAAACGTCTTACGGTTGCTGCCGCCCCTGACAATCCGCGAGCCCGAGGTTGAGGATGCGCTGGCCGCGTTGGACAAGGCCTGCGCTGATCTGCAGTCGGGCGGCAATGACTGAACCTCGGCATTTTCTGGATTTGGATAGTCTAGATGCCACGACACTCCGCGGCATTCTCGACCATGCCGTCGCCATAAAATCGGGCGCGTCAGATCCTGCGCAGTTGCCGGGTTGCACGCTGGCAATGGTGTTTGAAAAGCCCAGCACGCGTACCCGGGTATCCTTCGAGGTCGCCATTCAACAGCTCGGGGGTCACGCGGTTGTGCTTGATCAGACCGGGTCCCAAATGGGCCGGGGCGAAACCGTCGCCGATACGGCGCGGGTCCTGTCGCAGTATGTCGACGCGATAATGTTGCGCACCTCGGCGCCTGAGAACCTGATCGAAATGGCCGACGCTGCTAGCGTCCCGGTTATCAATGGTCTCACGAACACCTCGCACCCCTGCCAGATCATGGCCGATGTGATGACGTTCGAGGAATATAAGGGACCCATCGCCGGCAAGGTCGTGGCCTGGAGCGGCGACAGCAACAATGTCGCCAACTCCTGGATCCATGCGGCGGTCAAGTTTGAGTTCGAGCTGCGGCTCGCCAGCCCCGAGGCGCTACAGCCCTCGGCGGAGTTGATCGATTGGGCCCATGCCAATGGGGGCCAGGTAAGCTACAGCGACGACCCCAACGCGGCTGTCGAGGACGCCGATTGTGTGGTCACCGATACCTGGGTGTCCATGGGCGCCGACCGGGCGCAAGAGCGCCGTGCCCTGCTGGCGCCCTACCGCATCGATACCGCGCTGATGGCGCGCGCCAAGGATGACGCGATATTCATGCATTGTCTGCCGGCGCATCGGGGCGACGAGGTGGATGCTAATGTGATCGATGGCCCGCAATCCGTTGTTTGGGTCGAGGCGGGTAACCGTCTCCCGGCGCAACAGAGCATTCTTTTGTGGTGCCTAGGGCATAGCAGCGGCAATGCCTGACGGCGGCGAGGTTCCGTTTGGCGATGAGTCGACCCCGCTCGACGATTTGATCCAACCGTTTAACCTGCAGGCGGGCCGCGCGAGCGGTCCGGCCTTGGTCGGGCGGATGACGCGGTTGGGCCCGCTGGCAGACGATGTTCTCAGCCGGCACGATTATCCCGAGCCAGTCGCTTTGTTGGTGGCGGAGGCTTTGGCGCTGGGTGCCACCTTGGCTGGGGCCCTCAAGTTCAACGGCGTTTTCACGCTGCAAATCCAGGGCGACGGCCCGGTATCGCTGGTGGTGGTCGATATAACCACCGCCGACGAGGGAGCGACCTTTACGCTACGCGGCTATGCCAAGTTCGACACCGATCAGTTGGCGAACTTGGAGGGGCCCAGCGCGCGCGATTTGGTCGGCAAGGGGTATCTCGCGCTCACCGTCGACCAGGGGCCCAACACGGAGCGTTACCAAGGGTTGGTCGAGTTGGTGGGCGATTCCCTCGCCGAATTTGCGCAGCACTATTTCAGGCAATCCCAGCAGATGGATGCGGCCGTCATGGTGTCGGCGGGCCGCGAGGGCGACGCCGGGAAGTGGCGTGCGGCGGGTATAATGTTGCAGCGGGTCGCCGATCAGCAGTTGGAGATATTGCCCTCCGACGATGGCGACGATCCGTGGCGGCGCACGATGATGCTCATGGCGACCGGCACCGACGCTGAAATGCTCGACCCGGATCTTGCTCCCCGGCGGTATTTGTACCGGCTGTTCCACGAAGAGGGCTTACGGGTCACGCCGCCGCGGCGCTTGGAACGCGGCTGCCGGTGTTCCGAAGAGCGTATTTTGAACGTTCTCAACCAATTGCCTCAGGAGGAATTGGTGGACCTCTCGATCGATGGATCCGTCGAGGTTACCTGTGAATTTTGTAATGCACTTTATCTATTCGACCCGGAGACCCTGGAACCGCGCTCTTCGAACGCATCATCGAATTGCCGTAATTAGCCCTTGAAATCCTGACGCTCCCGCAGGGCGGGGCTGAAACAAGCAAGAATGAATGGAGGGTATCGGTGACCGCTTTAACGCGTCGATTTTCAATTGTGGCCGCTGTCTTGGTTCTGCTGACAGCGTGCACCAATGCGCCGCCGCAAACTCAGTTCCCCAAATTGACGTATGCCCACCATGGCGCGTTCGTTCTCGATGTCGCTAACATCGAAATCGTCGACGCCTATAAGCCGACGTTGCAGTCACCGAACGTCGACCACCTCATGCCAGTGTCCCCAGCCGCGGCGGCACGGCGTTGGGCGGAAGACCGTTTGCGGTCGACAGGTTCTTCATCGCGGCGCGCGGTGTTCGTCATCGAAAACGGGGCCGTTACGGAGACCGCCCTGCAGCGCCAGACGGGAATCCGCGGCGCGCTGACGAACGACCAATCGGAGCGCTATGACGCCACCCTATCGGTTCGGCTTCAGATACTGGGCACTGGGGGCCGCCAGCTTGGCGTTGCCGAGGCCGAGGCGCGGCGCAACCGGTCGGTGCCGGAGAACATCACGCTGGATGCGCGCGAGAAGGTTTGGTTTTCGATGACCGAAACCCTAGGCGAGGCGTTGAACGCCGAGATGGAGCAGGCGGTCCCGCAGTTCCTTGGCGCCTATCTCCGCTAGGAAGCAGAGCGCTTACGGTACGGAAGCGCCGCTTTTGGCCCAATCCAGCAGGCGCTGCAGAAAGGCCGTGCACTGGGCGAGCTGATCGAGTGCGATCCATTCATTGGCCTGATGCGCTTGGTCGATGTTGCCAGGGCCGCAGATGACGGCCGGAATGCCGCTGGCTTGAAAGTGGCTGGCTTCAGCGACGTAGGCCGCGGTGTGGGTCGTATTGGCGCCGGTGAGGTACCGCGCAAGCCGCTCTGCCGGTGAGTTATCGTCGCGGTGGAGCGGTGGCACAGCGGCGAGGGGCCGCGTCACGATTTGCGCTGCCGGGTTTTCGGCGCGCAGGCGCGGCTCGATCTGGTCGGCGATGAACGCGTCGAAACGCGCTTTAATGGCTGCCGTATCTTCGTCGGGCAGGGGCCGAAATTCCCAATTGAACGCGCAGTGTTCGGGAATGATGTTCAAGGCTTCGCCGCCTTGGATTTGACCGACATTGAAGGTTGTCCATGGTGGGTGGAAGCCGTTCGCCGGATCGCCCTGGGCTTGCTTTTCCGCCGCCAATTCGGACAGGAACCGGATGATCTCAGCGGCATAGGTGATCGCGTTGACGCCCAGATGGGGTGCGCTCGAATGTGCAGCGACGCCGGTGATCTCGGTCCGGAAGCCCGCAATTCCCTTATGCGCCGTGACGATCTGCATGCTGGTGGGCTCGCCGATGATAACCAACTGCGGCCGTGTCAGTTGTTCGCACATGCTGGTGATCATACGGCCCACGCCGAGGCAGCCGATTTCTTCGTCATAGGACAATGCAATGTGGATCGGTGTTTTCAGGTCGGCATCCACGAAATCCGGCACCATCGCCAATACCGCTGCCGCGAAACCCTTCATGTCGGCCGACCCGCGGCCGTAGAGGCGGGCTTCGCCCTCGACGGTTCGCTGGACAAGCTCGAACGGATCGCTGTCCCAAGGCTGATTTGCCACAGGCACGACGTCGGTATGGCCCGACAGCACGACCCCGGCGCGGTCGGCAGAGCCGATCGTCGCGTAAAGATTCGATTTGGTGCCATCGTCGTTGGAGACGCGAACGCTTTGGACGCCCCAACTGTCTAAATAGTTTTCGACATGCTCGATCAGTTCGAGGTTCGACAGCGCCGAAACCGTGTTAAACGCGATCAGATCGGCGAGAATTTCTTCGGTGGTTTGGCGTGGCGGCGCCATCGGTCTAGGGCTTCCAGAACGCCGGCGCGAGCAGCACTAAAATCGTGAACAGCTCAAGGCGGCCCAGCAGCATGCCGGCAGACAACAGCCATTTAGCGGCATCGGGTAGGGCGGTAAACGTGCCGCTGGGTCCAATCTCGGGGCCGAGTCCGGGGCCGACGTTCGAGATCGCGGTTGCGGCGCCGGACAATGCGGTCAGGAAATCGAGACCGAGCGCGCTCAGTCCGAGCGCCAGGATGATGAACACCAAGACGTAGAAGAAAAAGAAGCTCATCACCGACATGGTAACTTCGTCGGTAATCGGGTTGCGGTTGTAGTAGGGGATGAAAACCCCGTGCGGCTGCACTAGCCGGCGTATTTGCGCCGCCGCTGTCTCGTACAATATCTGGAAGCGGAACACTTTAATGCCGCAGGTGGTCGATCCCGCGCATCCGCCGACGAACATAATGAGAAAGAAGATCGTCAGTGCTAGCGGTCCCCAATTGTCGAATGCTGCGGTGCTGTAACCGGTCCCGGTCAGAATCGATACTGTGTTGAACGCCGCCAGACGCAGCGAGCGGCCAAAGGACAGGTTGAGCGTGGTCGACAATATCAGCACGACGATCACCACGAGCACCAACACGATGGCGAGGAACCACCGAACCTGGGAGTCGCGAAACAGCGACATCGGCCGGCCGCGTACGACCTGCAGATACAAAACGAATGGCAGTGAGCCGACAATCATGAAGGTCACGGCGACCCATTCGACTTTCGGATCGCCGAAGGCGCCCAAACTGGAGTCGGATGTCGAGAACCCGCCGGTCGCGATTGTCGTCATGGCGTGGGCAATGGCGTCGAACCCGGGCATGCCCGCCGCCCAATAAGCCAGGGCGCAAAGCGACGTTAAGACAAAATAGATGGCGCCGATCGCCGTCGAGATCTGTGCCGCGCGCGGCAACACTTTTTCCGTGGTGTCGGAGCTCTCCATACGGAATAGTTGCATGCCGCCGACCTTCAGCATCGGCAGCACGGCAACCGCGGTAACGATGATGCCGATCCCGCCAAGCCATTGCAGGAGCGCACGCCACAGCAGAATGCCGGGCGGTGCGTTGTCCAGGCCGATAATGACCGTCGCTCCGGTTGTCGTAATGCCCGACATCGCTTCGAAGAACGCGTCGGCGAAGCTCAGATTGAGCCCCGCGAAGGCGAAAGGCAGCGAAGCGAACAGCGTAACTCCCAGCCAACTCGCGAGGGTCAGAATGAAGGCCTCGCGGATGCCGATAGCCATGTCGCCGCCGCGCATGGTCAAGATCAACGAAACGCCGATGAATAGAGTGAGCCCGGCCGAGGCGAGAAACACCTGCCAGTCGGCATGTCCGGTCGTGACGTCGACTAACGCCGGCAACGACATGGCGATAGCCAGCGTGGTCAGCAGTAAACCCAAGATGAAAAGGATGGGACGGAAATCGAGCACGCAGTTGATATCTTTAACTGATCTCAACCCGTCACGAAATTGTGGCGGCCGGATTCAGCGGGGGCGATGATCGGGGGTTTCGCGACCGCTGTCTAGAGACTGTATTGTGCGCTGTCTAGCCGGATGAGGTTACGCTCGGTTGGCCGATGAGCGAGAGGAATTCGCGCCGTGTGTCGGGGTTTTCACGAAAGGCGCCCAGCATCCGGCTGGTGACCATCGAAACGCCCGGTTTGTGAACGCCACGGGTAGTCATGCATTGGTGCTCTGCCTCGATGACTACCGCAACGCCTTTCGGCTGCAGGACTTCTTCGATGCAGTTGGCAATTTGGGCCGTGAGTTTTTCCTGAATCTGGAGCCGCTTGGCATAAGTTTCGGCAACGCGCGCCAGCTTGCTGATTCCGACCACCCGGTGGTCGGGCAGGTAGCCGATATGGATTTTCCCGAGGATCGGCGCCAGATGGTGCTCGCAAAACGATTCGAGCCGAATGTCGCGCAGCAGCACGAGTTCGTCGTAGCCCTCTACTTCTTCGAAGGTGCGCTGCAGATAATCCACCGGATCTTGGCCGTAGCCGGCAAAAAACTCCTCATAGGCGCGCGCCACCCGTTTCGGCGTATCGCTCAGGCCTTCGCGGCCAGGGTCGTCGCCGGCCCAGCGCAGAAGCGTCCGTACGGCCTCTTCGGCTTCCGTCCTGGAGGGACGGTCGGCCGCCTGCTCGGCGGCCTTAGGATGCAGAGTGATGTTGCTGGATTTGGTGGGTGTATCGGCCATCGGGCTTGCATATGCGGTTTACAGAGCGACGCCCGGGCCAGGGCTCGGGCGGTTCGAATTACTTAGTCCCCCACCCTCCGCTGGCAAGACGCCACGCTAATTCAGATTTACCACCTGATGAGGGCTGTCGAGCGAGAAGGCCGGGATCGCCACGTCGAACTGGTCGCCGTGATCGGTTTGCATTTGATACGACCCGACCATGATCCCCGACGGCGTCGCCAAGGGGGTGCCGCTGGTGTATTCGAACGATTCGCCCGGCTCCAATATCGGCTGCTCGCCGACCACACCCGATCCGCGCACCTCCTGAACCAGGCCGTTGGCGTCTGTGATGTGCCAGCACCGCGCCCGCAATTGGACGGTTTCCGGTCCGTTATTCTCGATGCGGACCTGATAGGCCCAGACAAAGTGGTCGTCTTCGGGGTCCGATTGATCCTCGAGAAAGATCGGTGTCACGGTGACCGTGATGTCGTTACTGGTCGAGATGTACATGCCGCCGAGCTCCCACACAGACGCCTATTTTGCAGAGGTCTCCGGCCAGCGGCTACCCTGCGCGCACCTTATGGCAATTTCGGAGCCAGATTGTCCAGAGCCGTATCCCGGGATGGTTAACCCAACCGGCGATATTGTCGACTGACCGGTGCCGGCGCTACTATCCGAGGCCCCCTGTAGGGCCCGGTGCGGGTGTAGTTCAGTGGTAGAACGTCAGCTTCCCAAGCTGAATGTCGTGGGTTCGATCCCCATCACCCGCTCCATTCCCTCCAAGAAACGTCTCATCCTTCCGCTAGTCGCCCGCTGACAGCGATTTCT
Organism: Alphaproteobacteria bacterium; assembly: GCA_965267185.1. GTDB lineage: Bacteria > Pseudomonadota > Alphaproteobacteria > UBA6615 > UBA6615. Next base: position 3,541,085 of record OZ253937.1, read on the forward strand.
GTATAATGTCTGCAAAATGGTGGGAGGAGACCACGATGAAAACGATCTCGATTACAGAACAGGATATGGAAAAGCGGGTCTCGCGGTTTGCCGATCTGAAGCCGCTGCCGCTGTCGGAAAGCCTCGATATGTCGCAGGAGGCGAAGGACGTCATTTACGCCCGCAAATTGCTTTCGGTGATTGGCCTGGGTGAAGATTCCAATACGCCGGTCAGCATGGGGGCGCCGATTTCGGGCGCTGGTGGCATGACGATGACCATGGCAGTGTGCCCGCCGGGAAACGGCCCGTCGCTCCATTCGCATCAGCAGACCTATGAAACATTCACCGTGCTGAAAGGACGTTTTGAAATTACCTGGAACGATGACGGCGGATGCCGGGCCGAGCTTGGCCTGTACGACACGATTTCGGTTCCGCCAGGGGTTTGCCGGGCCTTTCGCAACATCAGTGACGAAGAAGGCATCCTTCAGGTGGTGATCACCGGCGGTGTGCACGATATGGACGATATCGATTTTCCGGAATCGATCGGCGAGCAACTCGAAACTTACGGCAGCAACGTTCGACAGCAGTTCGAGGATCGCGGTTTCACGTTCACAGCCGGCAAAGACGCGGCTGCGTAGCCGGCCAACGTCAGTCGGCAGTGTCGCTGTCGCTCCAGTCGAGAATATTTTGACGCAGATGCAAATAGCTCTCGCGGTTGGCCGCGCCGAATAGAGGGTCGTCGAGCTTTGGCAGTCGGCTCGCCAGCCGTTCCAAATCGTCCCGCGTCAACGCCGCTTCGGCGGCTGGAAAAAACTCGTGGTCTTCGTGCTCGATATGAGTTCGCATCGCGGCGATGAAGGCGCGCGTCGTCTCGAGGAAATCCTCGCGCCGTGATGGCTCGTCCGACACCCAGGTCTCGACGGCAGCATGAAAATCGCGTGCGAGTTGTCCGATGCGTTCGTGCTCGCGTTCTAGACCCTCCGAAGGCTGAGCCGCGGCAGGGTCGCGTTGACGTAGCTCGTTAAGCACCATGTCCTCGACAGGATGATGAAAGCGGTCGGGATACTCCAATACATACTGGGCGATTGCTGAGAGGATATCGAAATCGGGATGTTCGCCGGCCGCGTATTTGTCGATTTGACGTTCGAGAGCGTCTAGCAACCGAGTCATGTTTATGTGATCCTGACGCAGAATTGCGAGAATATCGGCCATCTCAGTGTTCTCCTGGTACCGCTTTGGCGACCGCTATTGACCGTCTAACGGTAACAAAATGCTGGGGTTATCCGTTGACCAGGATCAATGAGAGGTTAGCGGAAAAGGCCATATTACCACTGCTAGTTGGACGTCAGGAGATTAAGATGAGCTACAAAACGATACTGCTTGGGTTGGTTGCAGGCGACGATCGAAACGAAGTTAGAGTTCGTACGACCATGGATCTCGCGGCGTCACACGGCGCGCATGTCATGGCTCTCTACATGATCCCGCCGTTCAATATTCCCGTCTATGCAGCAGTGCCGATACCTTCCGATATTGCCGATCAGTACTACGCGGACGAGGAGGCAAAGGCAGAGGCCGTCATCGAAGCGTTCGAGACAGCACGGAAGGCGCAGGGCGAGGTAACGGGCGAATTCCGTACCAGCCGGACATTGCCGCTCGATGCGCTACAGGATAATGCCCCATTCGCCGACCTCATTGTTCTCGGTCAGCCGCACGAAGACGGTTACGACCCAGCGACCGACTCGTTGATTGGCGACATCGCCCTGTCTGCCGGTCTGCCGGTTCTTGCGATACCCCGGATTGGCGAGTACAGCGGTATTGGCAAGAATGTTTTGGTCGCCTGGACAAACCGGCGCGAGAGCACGAGAGCGTTGCGCGAATCTCTGCCGTTTTTGGAGCGTGCCGACCGGGTTCTGGTGTTACGGGCTAATCCACCCGATGACGGCCGCGAAACAGAAATTGGCACCTATTTGGCTCGTCACAACGTTAAGGTCGACGTCAAGGACTTGGTGGTGAAGGATATCTCGGTCGCCGATGCCATTCTCAACACCGTTTCAGACGAAGGCTGTGACTTCATTGCCATGGGCGCCTACGGCCATTCGAGAGTGCGGGAATTCGCCTTCGGTGGAGTCACCCGCGATATTCTACGCCACATGACGGTGCCGACGCTGTTTGCGCACTAGCGGCTGCAACTCACCGTGACCGCTGTTCGGGAGGCGCGCGCGAGCGTCTCCCGATGTTAGGATCGCGGGATGACGCCATCGCCACAACCTGCGGTTCCGCTACGGCGCGCGTTGTCGCTGCCGATGATGACCCTCTACGGCGTCGGTACGACCATCGGCGCCGGCATCTATGTGCTGGTCGGCAAGGTCGCCGGGGCGGCCGGTTTACTGGCGCCGTTGAGTTTTGTGCTTGCTGCCGTTTTGGCGGCGTTCAGTGCGTTGAGTTTCGCCGAGTTGTCATCGCGGTTTCCGCGCAGCGCGGGTGAAGCCATCTATGTGACAGAGGGGCTTCGCGCGCGCCGCTTGGGTACGATAGTCGGGCTTCTGGTCGTCCTGTCCGGTATCGTCTCATCGGCGACGATCTCGATCGGTGCCGCCGGTTATGTCAACACACTCGTTACGGTTCCGAATGCGTTCGTCATTGCTGGGACTGTATTTCTACTCGGAGCGATTGCCGTATGGGGAATTCGTGAGGCGGTTACGGTTGCCGCCGTGCTTACTCTTTTCGAGATCGCGGGCTTACTGTTCGTTGTTTGGGTAGGACGAGATGCTTTTGCCACCATTCCTGAAACTTTATCCGTACAATTGCCGGCCATTGATGTCACGGTCTTGGTCGGCGTCGCGTCGGGGATTGTCCTCGCGTTTTTCGCATTCATCGGTTTCGAAGACATGGTCAACGTAGCGGAGGAAGTTCGCGACGTGCGCCGTACGCTGCCGCGAGCTATTATCCTGACATTAGTCATTACAACGCTGATTTATCTTGTGGTGGCGCTCGTAGCGACATTCAGTTTGCCGGTGGAGCAGGTTGCGGCATCGGAGGCGCCGCTGGCGCTGATCTATACAACCGCGACCGGACGTCCACCGGTGTTTATTTCTCTCGTCGGACTGGTTGCCGTGGTCAATGGCGCGTTGATCCAAATTATTATGGGTTCGCGTGTGCTCTACGGTTTGGCGCAGCAGGGGGAGTTCTTCAGCGTGTTCGCGGTGGTGAATCGATATACCCGTACACCGATCGCGGCGACGGTAGTGGTAAGCGGCACAGTTCTCGTCTTCGCGTTAGCATTCCCACTGGAGAACTTGGCGCGGCTCACCTCGTTGGTGGTGCTGACGGTATTTACGCTGGCGAATCTGGCGCTTGTCGTTCTGAAGCTGCGTCAGCCGGCGCCAACCGAGGCGATCACATTTCCCATGTGGATCCCGCTTACCGGATTTTTCGTCAGCGCGGCCTTCGTTCTGTTTCAGGCGGCGGAGTTCGTTCTGCGGCTTTCCTGACGCTGCCGGAAACGAACAACCGTTATGCGTGACTAGTTGGCGTCTGCGTTTGCCAGCTCGTACCGGATGGTACCGGTTCGCTGGAGTTAGGTAAAAAACAAATGACGGGAAAGCGATATAGCTCCCCCGCCGGGTCGGACCACTCGCGCGCCAACCATTTCATAGGCTCGGTCAGGTCGATCCGGATGGCGTCCGACCCGTGCGCCCCGGCAATCGCAAACAGGTATTGTAGTAGGCTGCGCGCCGCTGGTTGCCCAGCCGGCATGCCGAGAACGACAACATCGCGAACCGCGACGGTCGTTAAATCAACCAAATCGGTCAGAATATCGTAGCAAAGCAGTCCCCGAATACAGCTGCGATGCTCGGCAACGACAATGCCCCGTTGTTCCGTCTCGATTTCTGCTGGCCCCACATAGGCCGCGGCGTAGTCCCGCCAAGCTTCGAGGGTGAGCGTTTCTTTCAATTCACGGACGAGCGGATAGGCTAGATCAACTCTGTCGGCGCTCAACGGGCCGGTACGAATTTCCGAAATGTTTCCACTACGCGACATAGTTGTTAGATTATTGGTCAAGAATCCAAAAACATTGATCTGCCTCAAGCAGCACTTATATATTACGTAGACCTCATATATACTTCACGATGTGGTGCGGGAGTTGGGGAGAAGCCAGATGACTGATGCGCAGGGGGGCCGCTCCGGTTCTTTGTGGCACCATTGCGAGCAGTGCAGCGTGCGCCATCGAGCGATGTGCGCAGCGGTCGAGTTCAACCAACTTGCGGAACTCGAGCAGATCGTCAGCCATCGGAGTTATGCACCTGGTCAGGCGATCTTTGAGGAGGCAGAGCCGGCCGAGTATGTCTACAACATCTCCAACGGCGATGTGCGCCTTTATAAGTTGCTTGCAGATGGCCGGCGGCAGATTACCGGGTTTTTGCGCCCCGGAGACTTTCTCGGCCTGGTGAAGCAGGACACGTATGCGTATGGGGCCGAGGCAATTGACTCGGTAGAGCTCTGCTGCATGCGCATCGTCGACCTCGAACGGCTGCTGCGGGAAATGCCTCCAGTGCGCGACCGGCTACTCGATATGAGCCGCGACGAATTGGCTGCGGCGCAAGAGCAAATGCTGCTGCTCGGCCGCAAGTCGGCACGCGAAAAAGTGCTGTCGTTTCTGCTGATGCGCGCACGCGATCCCGATACGCCCGATGATGCGGTGTCCACGGAGCTCGATTTGCCGATGTCGCGCGGCGATATTGCCGATTATCTCGGGCTAACCATCGAAACGGTTAGCCGTACCTTTACGACGCTCAAGGATGAAGGGCTGATCGACTTACCGTCAGCCCAACATGTGGTCTTGCCCGATCTCGAGGCAGTGGAAGCGGCCGCTAACGCCGATTAGAACTGGTCACCGCGCTAGCGACCACAAGTTGGGGAGTCTGCTAGGCTGCTTTAACTTGGATTTTCTTAGTCTTTTTCTTGGCTTCCGGTTTCTTAGGCAACGTGAGTTTCAAGACACCGTTTTTGAAACCGGCGGCGATCCTCGTTTCATCGACATTCGTCGGTAGCGACATCGCGCGTTCGAATGAGCCATAGGATCGTTCGACACGATGGTAGTGTTTGTCCTTGTCGTCGGACTCTTCTTCTGTCTTACGTTCGCCTTTAATGGTCAGCACGCCGTCGGCGATCGTCACGTCGATATCTTTTTCCGTCAGGCCCGGCAGGTCTGCAGAAATTTTTACTGCGTCGTCGGTCTCAGCGACATCCCAGCGAACGACCATGCGGTTGCCACTGCTCAGCGCCGGCCAACGGTCTTCATCGAAAAAACTAGCCAGCATGCGATCCATTTCCTGGTGCATGGCAGCAAAAGGATTTTCTTCCGACAGCTTCTCCTTAAGCACGTGGCTGCGCCACGGCGTCAAATCTCGTAAGGCCATATCTTCGTCCTCCATCATGCGATACGAGGTTTTTCTTTTAGACAAAACTACCGATCACCGGCCGTTTCACATTGATTTGCGTCAACGTTTGCGGGCATTTTTCCACGCATCTTGCAAACATAACCAACGGTGACTGTGAGGCGTGACATGACATTGCGTAAGGTGAGATTGGAGCTGGCCCGGGACTCGGATTTTCCCGAGGGTAGCGTTGAACGCGGGTATGAGTTCTATGCGCCGTTAAACGCCGAAGGCCATCTCGACCGCGAGGAATGGCACACCTGCTCCGATCAATGCACGGTCCATCGGTTCTGGCTCGGCGAGGGCGATGAACGCGGCCATCTTATCCACCGGGGCAGCGGCTGGGCCTTTCATTACGAAGATGTCGACGCCGATCCCGATGAGCCGCTGTTTAAGCTCGACCGCCATACCATCATCCCCGGGGAGTATCTCTCGGTTATGGAGCATGACGGCGTCTTGCGGACATTCCGGGTCGCCTACGTCCGCTAACCGACCTTGGCGGCGCGTAGCCGGTGTTCGCGTCGGATGCTGTAATAGTTGCCGGCAAAAATCATCAATGCACCCAACAGCACCAGCGGATCTGCCGCTTCGGCATAGAGCGCGAACCCGACCAGCACAATCAACGGCAGCCGCATAAAGTCCATCGGTACGACGACGGTGGCGTCGGCCAGTGCCAAGGCGCGTGCCGTGCAATAGTGGGCGCTGAGACCGGTTGCGCCGATAGCGAGCAGCCAGAATAGCTGTAGTGAATTCGGTGTCGTCCAAACCGGGAAGGCCATGGCGGCGCCGATCGGGAGCTGGATCAGGGACATGTAGAGCAGGATGGTCAGCGGTGCATCTGTCCGCGTCAGCGCCTTGGTCGCCGTTATGGTGATGGCGAATCCCACAGCGGCGCCCAAAACGGCGAGCGTGCCCGGACCGATCGCCGATAGGCCGGGGCGCAGGATGATGAGGATACCGATGAAGCCAAAGATTACCGCGATGATACGGCCGCGATTGAGGCGCTCGCCTAATACGAAGGCAGCCAGAAGCGTCGCCCAAACTGGTGTGGTGAATTCGATGGCGAACACTTCCGATAGAGGCAGCAGAATTAGGCCGACGATCCAGCCCAGTTGGGCCGCGAAATGCACGAGATTGCGGAAAATTTGCAGCCCCGGCTGTTCCGTTTTGAGGCACTGCCAGCCTTTGGCGAAGGCGAACGGCGCAAGAATAATCAGTGCGCCGACGCTGCGAAAAAATTGGATCTCGAATGTGTGAATAGCGCCTGCCAGCTCGCGTACCGAAATCGCCATCAGGGTAAACGAAATTAGCGTGCCGACCATCCAGAGGACGGCAGTCAGAATCGGCGAAGAGCGTTCGGCGGCTGCCGAGGAAGGGTCCATGCGTGGCCGATCAACGCCGCATCAGTCGAGCGGCGCGACGCCGAGGTCGGCGGCGACTTTACGCAAGCCGTCGAGCAACGGCGCAGGCAGCGGAATACCATTCGCGACCCGGTCGGCGATTGCGGCGTGGCTCCCGTCGCCGGGCAGACGCACTTGTTCCACCCCGGCGAGCGTCGCCGAGCCGCGCATTTGCCGAACGACCTCATCGATCTGACGCTTGAACGCATCGACGTCCATAAAGGCTGCGATGTCCAGGGCGATGATGAACTGGCCCGTGTTGGTCGCCGATGTTTTGTCGGCGTTCATATCGACCACGTCCTTTCCGAATGCCGCGCCATTGAGCGTGCCGGCGAGGATTCCGAAGATTAGTGCGAGGCCATATCCCTTGGCGCCACCGATCGGCAGCAGGTAGCCGCTGTCGGCGAGCGAGGCGTCGGTCAGGGGATTGCCGTCCCCATCGATCATCCAGCCCTCCGGCATCGGGATGCCGCGCTGGGCGTGTACCTTCACTTTGCCGTAAGACGTCACGGTCGTCGCCATGTCGAGCAGAATGGGATTTTCGTCCATGCCGGGGATAGCGACGGCGATGGGGTTGGTGGAGAGCAGCATGTCGGTGCCGCCCCATGGCGGCAGATGATTAGCGCTGCCGACGGCGACGTAGAGCCCGATCATATCGTGGGCGAGCGGTAACATGGCGTACGCGCCGGCGGCGCCGGCGTGGTTGGAGTGATGCACACCGACCCAAGCAACGCCGGTTTCCTTGGCTTTCCGGATGGCGGTTTCGGCGCAGTAGTTGATCACCAGGTGACCCATGCCGTTGTCGCCGTCGACCAGTGCCGTCGCGGTGCGTTCCTGCTCGATGCGGATGTTGGGCGTCTTGTTGAAGCCTCCCGATGTCAGGCGGCCGATATAGCCAGGCAGCCGGAAGATACCGTGGGAGTCCTTGCCCATAATGTCGGACTCGGCCATGAAGCGCGCAACGATCCCGGCATCGTCGCTCGGCAGGCCTGCGGCCACGAAGCAGCGCTGCATGAAATCTTCGATGGTCGCGCGCGTGAAGCGCTGCATGGGTTTGGCGTCGTCGGGCATGATCTCTCCTCTCCACAGCTTATATTTCTACCGGACAACATACCTGGGTTTAGCCGCTACGGGGAGGGCCTGGCGGTGCCTGTTTCCAGAAAGTCTTTCGGTGTCTATCGTTAGACAACAATAATCGGTGCCGTAGCTGCGGAGGAGGCCACAAATGACGGAACTGGACATCGCTACGAGTTCTATTGCGGACCTCGGCATCGCGATGCGCAATGGCGAGACGTCGGCTGATGCCCTGACCGAGTGGGCGATCACCAACCACCAAGAGCGCGGTGAAACTCTGTATGCTTACAAGGCTTGGGAGCCTGAGCGGTTCCGTGCCGAGGCCGCTGCGGCTGATGCTGTATTAGCTGCCGGGATCGATCTCGGCCCGTTGCAAGGTATCCCGGTTTCGGTAAAAGACCTGTACGGCTTGGCCGGCTATCCGACCTTCGCCGGTTGTTCGCGTGAGCTGCCGGAAAAATGGCAAGCGGAAGGCCCCGTCGTGCGTGCCTTGCGTCACCAGCTGGCAACGGTCCCCGGGAAGACGCATACGGTTCAGTTCGCCTTCGGCGCGCTGGGAACCAACGTACATTGGGGCACGCCACGCAACCCTTGGGACGCCGAAAATCACCGGGTGCCAGGCGGGTCCAGCGCTGGCGCGGGCGTGAGCTTGTGGGAGGGTTCGGCATTCGTCGCGCTGGGCTCCGATACGGCCGGGTCGGTGCGCATGCCGGCCAGCTTTACCGGCACCGTTGGGCTCAAAACCAGCAAGGGGCGCTGGTCGACCGCGGGGATCGTGCCCTTGAGCACGACACTCGACACTGCGGGACCGCTGACCCGCACCGTTGCCGACGCTGCGCTGGCATTTGCGGTGATCGATCCGGAGACAACCGAACCGGCCGATGCGTTTGTTCGACACCTCGGTACGGCGAGCCCGGCAGATTTTCATATCGGTGTGTGCGATTGGTACTTTAGCGATTGCGATCCGGGAGTAGCCGAGGGTGTGAAAGCCGCTCTCGATGAGCTGGCGGCGGCGGGCGCGCGCGTGTCCTCCGTTGACGTTCCCGAGATCGAGCATGCTGTTGAGATGTTTCGCGGCGGCGGGTTGGCGGCGCCCGAGTTCGCCGGGTTCATCAACAACGAAATGGCGGCGTTCCGCGACGATCTCGACCCCAATGTCGCGGCCCGTTTCGAAAAGATGGAAAGCACGGAGGCCGGCGAATATATGGCGCGCTGCAGCCGGCGACTCGAGCTCGCCGCTTGCGTGCGCGAGAGTATGGCTGGGTTCGATGCCGTTGTCGGGCCGACCATCGCCATCACGCCACCAATTGTCGACGACGTCGCCGATCCCAAAAGCTACCACCACGCCAATATGGGGGCGTCGCGCAACACCAGCACGGTCAACATGCTCGATTTGTGCGCGGTGACCATGCCGGTGGCGCTCGACGCGGCGAGCATGCCGGTAGGCTTGCACGTCATCTGCCCGCTCGGCGCTGATGAAAAAGCGCTGGCGATGGCGCTGGCGTTCGAAAAGGTGTTGGGAACCGCCCGGCAGCGGCTCGGTGTGCCGCCGCTGGGTATTTAACGCTTACTGACGCGGCGTGAAGCCCTCAAGGGCCTGATACGGCGCAGGCCATGCCATTGCATAGTCTTGTAGTTGCGCGGCGTGACGCGTCCAGTAGGGATCGTACAGATGGGCACGGGCGAGAACGCAGAGATCAGCCCGCCCGGCGGCCAGAATCGAATTCACATCCTCGAAGGAGGAAATGGCGCCAACGGTCATTGTCGGAATGTCCGCCTCTAGCCGTACCTGCTCGGCGAAGGGCGTCTGGAACAGGCGGCCATATTCAGGCTCCTGGTCTGCCACCACCTGACCGGCCGAAACGTCGACGATATCGCAGCCGTGCGTCTTGAGCGCGGCGGCGATGGCGACCGCATCGTCGGCGGTTGTGCCGCCGTCTTTCCAGTCGGTGGCGGAAATACGCACCGAAATCGGTTTGTCTTCCGGCCAGGCCGCGCGAACCGCATCGAATATCTCTAGCGGGTAGCGCAGACGGTTTTCCAATGAGCCGCCATAGTCGTCGGTGCGCCGGTTGGTGAGCGGCGAGAGGAAGCTCGACAGTAGATATCCGTGGGCGAAGTGGATCTCCAGCATGTCGAAGCCGGACTCTTCGGCCATTTCGGCGGCGTGCACGAAGTCGTCGCGCACATCGTCCATATCCGCCCGGGTCATCTCCCGCGGCACCTGGTTATCGCCTTTGTAGGGTAGCGGCGACGGCGCCACGATTTCCCAGGCGTCCTCGCCCAGAGGGTGATCGTAACCGCCCTCCCAGGGGCGTGTCGTCGAGGCTTTGCGGCCGGCATGGGCCAGTTGCAGTCCGATCTTTGCCGGGCTGTGCGTGTGGACAAAATCCGTCACCCGCCGCCAGGCGGCAACGTGCTCGGGTCGGTACATCCCAGCGCACCCCGGTGAGATGCGCGCCTCGGCGGATACGTCGGTCATTTCCGTCATAACCAACCCCGCGCCGCCGAGCGCACGGCTGCCCAGATGGACCAGATGCCAGTCGTTTATAGTGCCATCCTCGGCCATGTATTGGCACATCGGCGAGACGACAACCCGGTTGGCCAACACCAGATCGCGTAGTTTGTAGGGTGTGAACATCGGGGGCGGTGGGGTGCCCGGCAGGTTGATGCCCGACTGGTTTGCCGCGTCGTCGGCCACCCAACGATCGATCCCCGCCACATAGTCGGGGTCGCGCAGGCGTAGGTTTTCGTGGCTGATACGCAAGGAACGGGTCAGCAGACTGAATCCGAACTGGATCGGCTCCAGCTTGTGGTAGTAGCGCTCCGTCGTCTCGAACCAACGCAGGCTAGTTCGTGCGGCCCGCTGAATGCTTTCGACAACTGGGCGCCGTTGCGCCTCGTAAGCAGCCAACGCCTGCGGTACGTCGTCGTTGTTTGATAGGGCGTCGGCCAGGTCGATCGCGTCCTCTATCGCCAACTTGGTACCCGAACCGATGGAAAAATGCGCCGTATGAACGGCGTCGCCCACTAACACGACGTTGTCGAAGTGCCAGTGCCCGCACTGTACGATGGGAAAATTGCGCCAGTTCGACCGGTTCTTAATCAGCCGATGACCGTCGAGTTCGTCGGCGAACAGGTTTTCCAGATAGGCGACGGTGCCATCTTCATCGTCGATCGACAGGCCTGTCGCCGCGAACGTCTCTGCTGTGCATTCGGGAATAAACGTCGAGTAGCCGTCCATGTACTGGTAAGCGTGGATGCGCCACAGGCCCTCGTCGCTTTCCTTGAAGTAGAAGGTAAAAGCCGGGAACGGCCGGGTCGTGCCGAGCCACGAGAAGTGATTCGGCCGCCAGTCGATATTGGGTTTGAACTCATTTTCGTAGTGAGCGCGGACCACTGAGTTAACGCCGTCGGCCGCGAACACTAAGTCGGCGTCGCGATGTGTGTCGGGGTTGCCGATCTCGGTTTCATATTCAAGCGCCACGCCGAGATCGGCGCAGCGCTCCTGCAGAATGTTGAGCATGAGCTTGCGCGACATGCCGGAAAAACCGTGGCCGGTCGATGTGAGAACCTCACCCTTGAAATGAATGTCGATATCGTCCCAGTGGGCGAAGCTCGATGTGATGCGCTCGTAGGTCGGCCGGTCGGCAGCGGCGAAATTCTCTAGGGTTGCGTCGGAAAACACGACCCCGAACCCGAAGGTATCGTCCGCCCGGTTACGCTCGATGACTCGGATCTCCGCGTCAGGGCGTGCCTTTTTCATCAGGATGGCGAAGTAGAGGCCCGCCGGGCCGCCGCCGAGGCAGTTTATTTTCATCCGTTCGGCGCTCCTTCGCCGCTGCGCAGTTTGAACCGCTGTACCTTGCCGGTTTGCGTGCGCGGTATCGCATCGACGAACTCGATCGCGCGTGGATATTTGTACGGTGCGATTTCGCCTTTGACGTAATCCTGAAGTTCTTTGGTGAGTTTGCCGCTTGGGCTGACGTCATCGCGCAGCGCAATAAACGCTTTGACGATTTGGCCGCGTTCGGGATCGGGCGCGCCAACCACCGCGCATTCGCCGACGCTGGGATGATCGAGCAACACCGCTTCGACCTCGGGGCCGGAGATGTTGTAGCCGGCGGAAACAATCATGTCGTCGGCACGCGCCTGGTACCAGAAGTAGCCGTCCTCATCTTGTCGGTAGAGGTCGCCCGGCAGGTTCCAGCCGTCTTTCACATAGCTCTTTTGCCGCTCGATATTGTCAAGATAGCGGCAACCGGTCGGGCCGCGTACCGCCAAATGGCCGGCTTCGCCGGGCGGTAGAGCGTTGCCGTCGTCGTCCAGGATACAAGCTTCGTAGCCGGGCACGGCGCGGCCGGTCGCACCGGGCCGAATATCGTCGCCGGATGCGGAGATGAAAATATGGATCATCTCGGTCGCGCCGATGCCGTCGATAATTTTCAAACCGGTCGCGTTCTGCCAGTCGTCGAAAACCGGTTTCGGTAAGTGCTCGCCCGCCGAGACGCATTTGGTCAAGCTCGACAAGTCGGCGTCGCCCGCGCGTTCGGTCAGCGCACGGTACATGGTCGGTGCGGTGTACAGAGCCGTGCACTTGTGCCGGGCGATGGTTTCCAGCAAGGCATCGGGCGATGGTTTGTCGATCAGCGCCACCGCCGCGCCGTAGCGTAACGGAAACGCCAGCAATGCGCCGAGACCGAAGGTGAAGGCCAGCGGCGGCGTTCCGGTGTAGATATCATCGGGTGCGGCATCGAACACATGCTTGGGGAAGCAATCGCACATCGCCAGCACGTCGCGGTGGAAATGCACGGTTCCCTTGGGCTGGCCGGTCGTGCCCGACGTGAACGCAATCAGCGCGGGATCGTCGGCCGCGGTATCGACGGCGGTAAAGCCGCTGGATGTTGCTGCCATTTGCTTGTCGAGTTCGGCATCGCCATCGCCGGCCGCGCTGAAATGACGAATGTTCTGGAGCGTTGGCGCCGCGTTCTGCGCGGCCGATAGTTCGTCGGCTAGGTCTTGATCGCAGAGAGCATGGCTAATCTGCGCCTTGTCGATGATCGCTGCCAACTCCCGGGCCCGCAGGAGCGGCATGGTCGCAACGCAGACGCCGCCAGCCTTGAGGACACCGAGCCACGCTGCCGCCAGCATCGGGTTGTTCGGCGCGCGCAGCAGCACGCGGTTGCCGGTTACTAACCCCATATCTTCGGTCAGGACACAGGCGATCCTATTAGCCCGGTCGTTGAGCTCGGCGTAGCTCCATACGGTGTCGCCGAACAGAATAGCGGTGCGCTCGCCTTTACCGGTGACAACGTGCCGCTCAATGAGCTCAACGGCGGCGTTCATGCGGCTGGGATAGGCGGCAAGTTCGGGCAGGGTGCTGAACTCTAGGTTCGGCCACAGCTCGCGCGGCGGCAGGTTGTCGCGCGTGAAGGTATCGATATGGGCGCTTTTGCCGCCGGGCTCAGCCATCGCTCGCCTCCCAAGCGGGCGCAGTCAAGCGGCGTTTGCCGTCCTTGGTCTTGGCCACGCCCGGCGCATCGAGATCCAGCCGGTCCCACAATTTGCACGTGACCGGTACGTGCTTCTGGTCTAACGCCTCGCAATAGTTGGTGTATTCGCACACGCGTACGGCATCGCCGTGGCCCGATTTCACTTTCCTGAACCAGTCGGGATCGGCCAAGCTTTGCCGGGCGAAGCCGATAATGTCGGCCTGATCCCCACATAATATGTCTTCGGCCTGTTGAAAGCCGTGAATACCGCCGGTGACCACAACCGGCGTGTCGTGGCCGGCATCACGGACTGCCCGGCGGATCTGAGCGACCGGCTCGATATTGCGTCCGAACGGGCCGCGCGCGTCGGAAATGTATTGCGGCATGCATTCGTATCCGCTGGGCCCGGTGTAAGGATAAGCAGCGGCGCCAACCGCGGGTTGCTTGGCGTCTTCGAACTTGCCGCCGCGCGACAGCGAGAGAAAGTCGAGTCCGGCGCGGGCGAACTGGCTTCCGAAAAACGCGGCATCGTCCACTGTGTTGCCGCCGTCGATACAGTCTTCCGACAGATAGCGGCAGCCAACGACGAAGTCGTTACCGACCGTCTCCCGGACCGCTTGGATGACTTCGATCGCCAACCGCACGCGATTTTCGGGCACGCCGCCATAGCCGTCGTCGCGGTCGTTCAGCCGCGACAGGAACGACGCCATCGTGTAGGCGTGCGCATAGTGGAGTTCGACGCCGTCGAACCCGGCTTCGACCGCGCGCCGTGCCGCTTGGGCAAACAGGTCGGGCAACACAGCCGGGAGATCGCGGATGTGGGGCAGATGGGTATCGGTAACCCGCTCGCGGTAGCCGAACCGCAGGGACTCCAGTTCGCGTGGCGATAATATCTCGTCAAGATCCTCGTCACTCAACGCTGCAAGATGATCGCGAACAGCGTCTTCCGGCCAGTCCTCGCCGCCGACCGCCGCGCGGAGTTGGTCGGTGATCGCTAGGAAGCGCTGGAAATACTTTTCGGCCTCCGGCCGTCGGCGGATAGAGAGAAAGTCGATTAGTTGAATGAACAGGCGGGTTTCCCCGCCGCTCGCGGTCCGCACGGTTTCGACCAGCTCGGTCAAGCCGGGGATGAACCGGTCGTCGCCAATGCGCAGCAGTGGTCCGCTGGGAATATCGCGAATGCCGGTGGCTTCGACGACAATGGCGCCGGGTCGGCCCTCCGCGAAGCGCTGGTACCATCCGAGTACCTCCGGCGTCACCAGCCCGTCGCCGCTCGCACGCCAGGGCACCATGGCGGGCACCCACGTGCGGTTGGCTAAGCGTACGGGTCCGACATCGACCGGGCTGAACAACCGCGCTGCCGCGGCCGCGGCGGCCGTCGGCCAAGCTCCGGGCTCCGGTTGCCAGCGTATGCGCTCGGGAGGTCGCCACATTGCCGCTATTCCTGTTCGGCCCGGGAGAGGGAGGCTTTCAGCTTTGCCAGGGAGTCGAACAGCGCGGTCAGCTCCGTGCGGTCGAGCCCGGCGAACAGGTTATGGATCCAGCCGGCATGGGCCGGGGTCATTCGGTCAAACGCGTCTTTGCCCTCCGGGGTCAGTCGGACCAGTTGGGCGCGCCGGTCGCCCGGCGCCGGCTGCCGTTCCACCAGACCTTCCGTGACCAACCGGTCGATCAGACCGGTGATATTGCCGTTGCTGACCATCAGCCGGCTCGACAGGGTGCCCATGGTGAGGCCGTCGGGTGCACGGTCGAGCTGGGCGAGCAGGTCGAAGCGCGGCAGCGTGATATCGAATTCCTCGCGCAGGCGCTGGCGCACCTCGCGCTCGATCAACGTGCTGCAGGTGAGCAGGCGCAACCAGACGCGCAGGTCGAGCCCATCGTCGCTCGATAAGGCGGTTTCGAAATCACCGCTCGGCGCTGGAGACGTTGGACCCTCGGGCATCACAACACTTCTCCGCCGTCTACCGCGACGGCTTGCCCGTTGATCGCCGAAGAGGCCGGCAGACACAGCCAGCCGACGGTGGTCGCCACCTCTTCGGGCTGGATCAGACGGCCCTGCGGGTTGCCCGCCGCCAGTTGTGCGCGGGCTTCGTCGGCGCTGCGCCCGGTCTTGTCGACAATGTTCTGTACCGATTGGTCGAGCATGTCGGTCTCGGTGAAGCCGGGGCAGACGGCATTGACGGTGACGCCCTTACTCGCCAGCTCCAGCGCGAGCGCTCGGGTCAGACCGATCACCCCGTGTTTCGCGGCGCAATAGGCAGCGACGTACCGGTAGCCGGTGAGCCCCGCGGTCGACGCGACATTGACGATGCGGCCATAGCCGCCGTCGAGCATGGCCGGCACGATCTGCTGCGTGCACCGATAGGCGCTCGTGAGATTAAGCGCGAGCGCGGTCTGCCACTGGTCTTCGGTGAGGCGTGTAAACGGCGCGCTGGTGGCGCCGCCGGCGTTGTTGATCAGGATTTCCGGTTGGGGCACGCGCGCGCGAATCGCATCGAATGCTGCGGCGATGGTGGTTTCGTCCGTCACGTCGGCAACGGCAGGGGTCGCCGTCACTTGGTGCCGGGTTTGGAGGCCGCCGGCAGTTTGCGCGAGGGTGTCGGCATTGCGTCCGATCAGCGTCAGGTCGGCGCCCAGACGGGCGAGCTCATCGGCAATTGCCGCACCGATGCCCCGCGACCCGCCGGTGACGATGGCGTGTTGGCCGGCGAGAGGCCTGCCGGCCAGTGGAGTTCCGCTACTGGCTTGCGCCATGGAAAACACCAACCTCCGCGCTTAATCAATCTTGAATACTTTAAGTATAAAATATATAGATCTAAAACATCAACTGAAGATTAAGGCGAACCGCGATGCCGCTGGAAATTTTGCAACCGCCCGGCTGGGCTGTGCCCAAGGGTTACGCCAATGGCGTTGCCGCCGAAGGCCGGCTGGTCTTTGTCGGAGGTCAGATCGGCTGGAACCCGAAAACGGGCTTGTTCGAAACCGATGATATGGCGGGCCAAGTACGCCAGGTCCTCGCCAACATTTGCGACGTATTGGCGGAAGCGGGCGGGGCGCCGGAGCATCTTACGCGGCTAACTTGGTATGTGACCGACAAGCAAGCCTATCTGGCCGACCCTAAGGGGATAGGCGATGCGTACCGGTCGATAATCGGGCGACACTTCCCGGCGATGGCGGTAATCGGTGTCGACTCACTCGTCGAAGATCGTGCCCTTGTCGAGATCGAAGCGACGGCAGTTGTGCCGAATAAAGGCGGCTGAACCAGGTTCAGCTCTCGTGAGCGCTATTCGCTTGCGGTAATAATTCAGTGTTATCAAGAAGCCAGCCACGAGGGAGCATGGGCCATGGCTTACATCGATGGGTTCGTTGCGGCGGTTCCAACGGCTAATAAACAAGCGTTTGAAGAGCATGCGCGAACTGTCGCCGACGTATTCAAAGAAAATGGTGCCCTCAATGTAACTGAATGCTGGGGCGTCGATGTGCCCGACGGCGACGTCACGTCGTTTCCCATGGCCGTTAAGTGCAAGGAAGACGAGACGGTCATTTTTTCGTGGGTCACCTGGCCATCCCGCGAGGTGCGTGACCAAGGGATGGAGAAAGTTATGGCCGATCCACGGGTGCAGCCGGAGGCCAACCCAATGCCGTTCGACGGTAAGCGCGTAATCTTCGGTGGATTCGAAGTGCTCGTGGAGGCGTAGCGCGCACCAGGATCGGCCTATCGCCCCGCCTGTGCCGCCGCCCGCTCGCTGCGTGCCAAGATACGGTGCATGCTCCGCAGAACCGGCCGCTCGATCAATTTTCCGTCAACCACCACGACACCGGTATTGGCTTCCGTAAACGCGTCGACCACCTTGCGGGCATAGGCGACCTCGTCGGGTTTCGGCGAGAAGACTTCGTTCAGCATGGCAATCTGCTTGGGGTGAATGGCGCCTTTGCCGGAAAAGCCCAGGGCTGCGCCGGCTTCGGCTTCGCGGCGCATCCCGTCCATGTCCTCCAGATCGAGCCAGGGGACGTCGATGACGTCGAGCCCCGCAGCAGCGGCGGCATGCACCGTGCGCGAGCGGGCGTAGAGCATTGCCTCCCAGGTCGTGGCGCAGCGCAGTTCTGCGGCCAGATCGATCGCCCCGAATAGCAGCGCATCGAGGCGCGGGGTCGCGTGCGCGATCTCGTAAGCTGCCTCGAGCCCCTGGTTGGTCTCGATAATCGCTTGGATGCGGGTTGCTAGCCCGTATTCGTCGAGCGCTTCGGCGATTCCGCGCACTTCCTCGGGGCCTTTCACCTTGGGCAGCATAATCGCCGGCACTGGCGTGTTGGTGCTCAGGATCGCTTCGAAATCGGCCATGCCGTCGGTCGTTCGTCCGCAATTGATCCGGACGATACGCTCGATACCGTCGTCGGGATGCGGGGCGGCAAACAATTCCAGCATTTTCGCCCGTGCATCGGCCTTGTCGTGGGGGGCCACACCGTCTTCGAGCTCCACGCAGACAATGTCGGCGCCCGAGCTTAGTGCCTTTTCGAAATATTCTGGCTTGTTGCCTGGCGTGAAAATAAAGCTGCGCCGCGATTGGAACTTGTCTGCCGCCATATCAATCCTCTCCCACTTTCGTGATCTTTATAGCCAACGTCCGCCGAAAGGGGGACACGCTAGGCGCTTTTCATTGCCGGACTGTTGTGGTCGGATAGCGCAAATCTCGATTGGGAGGATTAAATCCATGATGAAACAACTCCTTGGCGCGACAGCGGCTATTGCGCTGTTGTCGACGCCCGCTCTTGCCGACTCCATCAAGATCGGCTTCGTGACCACCCTAACGACCCCGGCGGCGGTGATCGGCAAGGATATGCGCGATGCGGTCGATCTGGCCGTTGAAACCATCGGCGCCAAGATGGGCTCGCTCGACGTCGAAATCGTCTATGCCGACGACGAGTTCAACGCCCAGAAAGGTAAGCAAGCCACCGAGCGGCTCGTCGAGCGCGACGATGTCGATTTGGTCACCGGCTATATCTGGTCGAACGTTTTGCTGGCCTCCGCACCGGTGGTGCTCAATGCCAACAAGATCCTGATCAGCGCCAATGCCGGTCCGTCGCCGTTGGCAGGTGAGCGGTGCAATGCCAATTTCTTCAACATTTCCTGGCAGAACGACCAGACGCCGATGGCGATGGGCGAACTGCTGAACCAGCAGGGCGTCAAATCGCTTTACCTGATCGCGCCGAACTACGCGGCTGGCCAGAACATGGTCGCCGGCGTGGAGCGCACGTTCAAGGGCAACATTATCGGCAAAGACATGACCGTCTGGCCGTCGCAGCGCGACTGGTCGGCCGAGCTGACGAAAGTTAAGGCGGCGAAACCGGATGGTGTGTTCATTTTCTATCCGGGTGGCGCCGGTCCCGCTTTCATCAAGCAGTATGTGCAGGCCGGTCTGGAAAAAGATGTGCCGCTCTATTCGGTGTTCACCCTCGACTCGATCAGCCTGCCGCTGTTCCAGAAGGCTGGTATAGACGTGTTGGGAACAACCATGACCCAGTTCTGGGCACCCGATCTCGACAACGCCCAGAACAAGAAGTTCGTCGCCGATTTCCGTGCCAAATATGGCCGTTATCCGTCGTTCTATGCGGCCCAGTCGTACGACTCGATTTTCTATATCAAGTCGGCGGTCGAAGCGGTGGGTGGCAACATCGACAATATCGATGGTATGCGCGACGCGCTCCGGAAGGCCGACTTCCCGTCGGTCCGCGGTGAGTTCAAGATGGGGCCGAACCACTTCCCCATCCAAAACTTTTATAGCCGTGAAGTCGTGGCTGATGCCGACGGTAACTGGACGACCAAGGTCACCGGCGTGGCGCTGAAGGACCACCAGGACGTTTACGCCGCACAGTGCAATATGAAGGGCTAAACAAGCGCCCTGAATTGTCGAGTCGGCGGGGATGCGCGAGCATCCCCGCTGGCGCTTCTAGAGTTCGCCTGCGACCGACTCCATGAATACCGTTCTCCTCGCTGAACAGTTTCTCAACGGGTTCCAGCTTGGCATCATTTTGTTCCTGATGGCGGCCGGCCTGACGCTGGTCTTCGGCATCATGGACATGGTCAATCTGGCGCACGGTTCGCTGTATATGATCGGCGCTTTTTTTGGCGCCACCTTTGCCTTGTGGACCGACTCGTTCGTCCTCGGCGTGATTTTGATGATCCCGGCCATGCTGGTGACGGGTATCGTCATCGAAATTGTCGCTCTTCGAACGCTTTATGCCCGCGATCATCTCGACCAGGTGTTGGCGACGTTCGGGCTCATCCTGTTTTTCAACGAGCTGACTCGCATTATCTGGGGCCCGGAGGGACTTACCGTACCGTTGCCCGACTTCTTGAACGGCTCGGTCGAGCTTGCCTTCGGCATCGTCTACCCGGTGTTCCGCATCACCATCATCGTCGTCGGCATCGCCGTGGCCATCGGTCTCTGGCTGCTGGTATCGCGGACGCGCATCGGCATGTTGATCCGCGCCGGCGCTTCAAACCGGACCATGGCGAGCGCGTTGGGCGTCAATATTCCCATGTTGTTCACCATCGTGTTCGGGATCGGTGCCGTGCTCGCGGGCCTCGCCGGGCTGATCTTCGCGCCGATCCAAACCGTCTTCGTCGGCATGGGCGAAGACGTTCTCATTCTCGCCTTCGTCGTCATCGTCATCGGCGGTATCGGGTCGATCCGCGGCGCATTCGTGGCGGCGATATTGACCGGCTTGATCGATACCATGGGCCGCTCGTTCCTCGATGTGCTGCTCCTGTTGTTCTTGCCGCCGAACGCGGCGGAATCGGCGGGGCCGGCACTGTCGTCGATGATGATTTACGTTTTGATGGCGGCGATCCTGTTCTTCCGGCCGCAAGGCCTGTTCCCGCCCAAGGGTGGATGACCGGCAAATGAACGGAACCTTCAACCTCCGGTCGGCGGCCAACTGGGTGACGTTCGTCGTGCTGGCGCTATGTGCGGTGATGCCGTTCCTGGCGCCGGCGTTGGGCGAGCCGTTCTACGTCAAAGTATTCGCCCGTGTGATGATCTGGTCGATTGCCGCGGTGAGCCTCAACCTGATCATGGGTTACGGCGGCATGATCAGCTTCGGCCACGCCGTGTTTCTCGGCATCGGCGGCTATGCCATCGGCATCGCCTCGTTCCATGGCCTCGACAACGCGTGGATCCAGTGGCCGTTAGCGATTGGACTGTGCGCGCTGATCGGCCTGATCTTCGGCTTCATCAGCCTGCGCACCCGCGGTGTTTAT
Source organism: Alphaproteobacteria bacterium (assembly GCA_965267185.1). Taxonomy (GTDB): domain Bacteria; phylum Pseudomonadota; class Alphaproteobacteria; order UBA6615; family UBA6615. The sequence goes on from OZ253937.1 coordinate 3,561,729, forward strand.
TTCATCATGATCACGCTGGCGCTGGCGCAGATGATCTTTTTTTTGAGCGTCAGCGCCGAGCGGTATGGCAGCGACGACGGCCTGAACATCTGGCAGCGCAGCGACTTCGGTGTCTCTTGGTTCGATCTCGAAGACGCGCTGACCATGTACTACGTGATCTTTGCGTTCCTGCTGCTTTCTCTCTTCGTTACCTGGCGTATCGTCAACTCGCGCTTCGGACTGGTGGTGCGGGGCGCGCGCTCCAACGATACCCGCATGCAAGCGGTCGGCTTCCCGACCTACCGCTATCGCCTTACCGCCTTCGTCATCGCCGGCGTGATGTGCGGCATCGCGGGCGTCCTGCAAGCGAATTTCGAGAAGTTCGTTTCGCCCGACATGATGAATTGGCCGGTTTCCGGGGAGTTGATTTTCATGGTCGTGCTCGGTGGCATGGGGACGTTGATCGGCCCCGTCGCCGGTGCGGCGGTTTTCCTTTTGCTGTCGGAAGTGCTGAAAGACATCACCGAGCATTGGCACATCATCTTCGGTCCGTTCCTGGTGCTTGTCGTGCTGTTCGCGCGTGGCGGCATCATGGGTCTGCTGACCCCGGGAGCGGCACGTGAGTGAGCCCCTGCTGTCCACCGCCAGCCTGCAAAAAAGCTTCGGCGGCGTGGTAGCGACCGACGCGGTGTCGCTGGACGTGGTGCCGGGGGAAATCCACGCCATCATCGGCCCCAACGGCGCCGGCAAGACGACACTCGTCAACCTGCTCTCGGGATTGCTCAAACCCGATGCCGGCGAGATCGTCTTCGACGGCCGGCCGATCGGCCGGCTCGCGGTGGCGTCACGGGTCAAGCGTGGCTTGGCGCGCTCCTTCCAGATTACCTCCGTGCTGCGCGAGTTCACCGCCGCCGACAACGTCGCCTTGGCCATTCAAGCGCGCCAGGGTCACAGTTTCCGGTTCTGGAAACCGGCGCTCGAAGACTCCAGCCTTCGTAACCCCGCGGCGGATATTCTCGGGCAGGTTGGCTTGGCCGACCGCGCCGATATCGTTGCCGGTAATCTGGCGCATGGCGAACAGCGGCAGCTCGAGATCGCCATGGTGCTGGCGACCGGACCCAAAATGCTGCTGCTCGACGAACCGATGGCCGGGATGGGCGTCGAGGAAAGCCAGCGCATGGTTGCGCTGTTGCGCGAGCTCAAAACGCAATACACCATGCTCCTAATAGAGCATGACATGGACGCCGTGTTCGCGCTGGCCGACCGCATCACGGTGTTGGTCTATGGCCGCGATATCGCCACCGGGGCGCCCGCCGATATTCGCGCGAACGCGCAAGTGCGCGAGGCGTATCTCGGCGAATCGGAGTCTGCCTGATGTTGTCGGTGCGCGGCGTGGATGCGGCCTATGGCGATAGCCAGGTCTTGTTCGGCATGAGTTTCGAAATCGGCGCAGGCGAGTTCGTCACGCTGCTGGGGCGCAACGGCATGGGCAAAACCACGACCGTGCGCACCATTATGGGCATTTTGCCGATCCGCGCCGGCGAAATCCTGTTCGAAGCGCAATCGATCCATAACCTGCCCTCCTACCGCATCGCCAAGGTTGGTATCGGTCTGGTTCCCGAGGGGCGGCAGATCTTCCCTAATCTCACGGTTCGGGAGAATTTGATCGCCACGGCGGCGCCGCCGCCCGCCGGCCAAGAAGGGTGGACGATCGAACGGGTTATCGAGCTATTCCCCTCGCTGGGGGCACGGCTGACCAGCATGGGTAACCAGCTCTCCGGCGGCGAGCAGCAGATGCTGGCAATCGGGCGGGCGCTGATGACCAATCCGCGGCTGCTTGTTCTCGACGAAGCGACCGAAGGCCTGGCGCCTCTGGTTCGCAAAGAAATTTGGCAATGCTTGGAAAACCTCAAGGCCGCGGCACAGGCGGTTCTGGTGATCGACAAAAACGTCGATGCGCTGACGCGTATCGCCGACCGTCACTATATTGTCGAGAAGGGCGCGGTTGTGTGGGCCGGATCGTCGGACGATCTGCGCACCGACGAGGCGATCCAGCAGCAGTATCTCGGGGTGTAGGCGCTACAGCGCGCCCGCTAATCCTGTGCTTCGGTACGGTCGGTCGCTGGCGGTGGCCGGCGTGACAGCGCCGAGATTTCGTCGCGCAAGTCCGCCGTCATGTCAAAATCAAGCGCGTCGAGCGATGGCTGTAGCTGCTCCAGGTTGCGCGCCCCGATGATCGGACAGGTCACCGCCGGATGTGCGGCGGCCCAGGCCACAGCCAGCGTCACCGGATGGACGCCTTTGGCGTCGGCGAATTCGCTAAACGCGCCGGCGGTTTCGAGCATCCAGTCGTCGCCATAACGTCGAACGTAATTTTCGTTCTCGACCAACCGGCCTTCATTGGGGCGGTTGCCGGGCCGGTACTTGCCACTGAGAAGACCGCCGCCGACCGGGCTGTAGGTGATGACACCGAGTTGCTCAGCCAGCGCGAGCGGGAAGATTTCGACTTCGGCTTGCCGCTTCACCAGATTGTACATGGGTTGAATCACATCGAAGCGTGTCCAACCCCGCTGCGCCGATACGCCGAGCGATTTGGCGATTTGCCAGGCAGCATAATTGCTAGCGCCGAGGTACAGCACCTTGCCCGCACGTACCAAATCCTCGAGCACGCGGAGCGTTTCGTCTACCGGCGCGTTGCTTTCGAAGCGGTGCATGAACAGGATATCGAGCCGGTCGGTGCCGAGTCGTTTGAGGCTGGCCTCCACGGCGCGCGGGATGTGGCGCCGGGTGCCGCCGCGGTCGTTGACGTCGTTGCTTGTCGAGTTGAAGCATTTCGATGCAACGACGAGTTCGTCGCGGTGACCGGCGATAAGGCCGCCCAAAATTTCCTCAGCGCGGCCTTTGCCATAGCCGTCGGCGCAGTCGAAGAAGTTGAACCCACGGTCGCGGCAGGCAGCGTACATGCGGGCCGCTTCGCCGGCATCGGCATCGCCGCCGAACGACATGGTGCCGAAGCAGAATTTAGAGACCAGCACGCCGGTACGGCCAAGCAACTTGTAGTCCATGATAATTCCCTCCCGCCCTGCTGTTAGAGCAGCGCCCACTACTCCTGCGCCCAAAAGGCGTGCTTACATTATCGAGGCAGGGGTTATCTTAGGCTATCCGCGCAGCTTAAAGCGCTGGATCTTGCCGGTCGCGGTTTTTGGCAGGTCTTCCACAAAGTTGAACCAGCGCGGGTATTTGTAGGGCGCGAGGTTTTCCTTGCAATGCTCGCGCAATTCATCCGCCAGGGCGTCGGACGCGTCGCCGGCGTCTTTGAGGATCACGAACGCTTCCGGTTTGATCATCTCGTCATCGTCCGGGCGGCCGACGATGGCGGCCTCCAAAACTTTGTCGTGGGCCACCAATTGCGCTTCGATCTCTACCGGCGAGACCCAGATTCCGCCGACCTTCAGCATATCGTCGCTGCGCCCGCAGCAAACGAAGTAACCGTCTTCGTCGCGGTAGTAGGAATCGCCGGTACGAATCCAGCCGTCGGTTAGCGCCTGCGCCGTGCGGTCGGGCAGTTCCCAGTAGCGCGAGATGATAGATTCGCCGCGGATGAGCAGGTTGCCGACATCGCCGTCCGCGACCGGGTTATCGTCGTCATCGACGATTTTGGCTTCGTAGCCCGGCACCAGCCTGCCGCTGGCGCCTGGCTTATGAGCGCCGGGGCTGTTGGCGATGAAAATATGCAAAATCTCGGTCGTGCCGATGCCATCGAGAATGGTGAGACCGGTTGTGTCGTGCCAGCGTTGGAAAATATTGGCCGGCAACGGCTCCCCTGCCGACACGCAGGCGCGTAGGGACGACAGATCCGCTGGTTTGTCTTCCATCGCGTGAAGCTGGGCGGCGTAGAGCGTCGGCACGCCATAGAAAATGGTCGGGCGGAACGTTTCGATTGTCTCGGCCACGGTGTCCGGTGACGGCCTGCCGGCAAACAACACGGCCTGACCGCCGGTCCAAAGCGGAAATGTCATGGCGTTGCCCAGGCCGTAGGCGAAGAACAGTTTCGCAGCGGAGAAATGCACGTCGTCTTCGACCGTGCCGAGGGTTTCGATCCCGTAATACTGGCTGGTCACGACCATGTCCTTGTGGGCGTGCACGCCGCCCTTGGGTGTGCCGGTCGATCCCGAGGTGTAGAGCCAGAAGCAATCATCGTCGGCTGTGGCGGGGGCGGGTTCGAGTTCGTCGGACGCTGTGCCCATCAAGCCAATGAAGCTGTGGTTGTCGCCCTCGGTGGCGAGCCTGTGCTCGGGGCCCGGGTCGGCCTCGGCGAGCGCCGGTTCGACCTCGGCGGCGAACTCGGGCGAATAGATTGCCGCCGCGCAGCCGGAATTCTCCAGGATGAAACGATAATCGCTGGCACGCAGCAGCGTGTTGACCGGGACCGGTACATAGCCCGCTTTGATAGCGCCCCAGAAAATGTAGAAGAAGGCCGGGCAATCTTTCACCGCCATGACCACCCGGTCACCGGCTTCGAGGCCTAGCTCGCGCAGCGCGTTGCCTGCGAGATTCACGTTTTCGGCGAGCGCGCTATAGGTGACATTTCCCTCGGCCGACCGGATCGCGATCTTGCGGCTCCGTCCTTCGTCCAAATGCCGGTCGATGAACGGCACGGCGACGTTGAACGTCGGCGCGAAGGTGAGCTTCGCCGGCGACTGGGACGTATCGACGTTTACAGTGTTGTCTTGCATCGTCGGCCTAGTGAAACAGCACGTACTCGTAGTCGAGCGGACGGCCATGGATGCCGCGCTGGGGCTGAGAAATCCAGCCGGCCATCTTACCGGGCTCGAGCACCGGTACCATCAGCGATTGCACGAATGCATAGTCGTCGGCAGTGGGCAGCCACTCGCCCTTACGCTTCTCCCACGTCTCGTCGCTGATGAGTTGGCCTTCCGGGGTCGCATTGATATCGCGAAAGATGCCAATGTTCCGGTTGAATGCCGGGTCGGGCAACGTCAGTGTGAAGTCGACGCCCGCCTCGCGGATCACCTTGTTGAACCGGTTGAGGCCGCGCTGGCTATCCTTGGCGTAATCCTCGCGCAGCTTCAGGTTCATGGCCGTCAGCGCCGCCGATTCCTCGGTGGTGACATGGTCGCCCTCGACGCGCGGCACCATCATATGAGCGTCCGCTAACACGTGATCGTCGGCGATCTTGGCTTCCTGATAGCGTCCCTTCAGGCCCATCGAGTAGTAGTTCGCGGCATTGGTCGAGCGCTCGGAACCGAAGAGATCGAGGCAGATGGAGTAATGGAAGTTGATCCATTTCTGGATCGTCGCTAAATCGATCCCGCCATAGGGGCGCACATCGTCAGTATCGTGTTGCCGCATAAGCTCGCAGGTGCGCCGGACAACCCGCATGATGCCGGATTCGCCGACGAACATGTGGTGCGCTTCCTCGGTCAGCATGAACCGGCAAGTGCGCGATAGCGGGTCGAAGCCCGATTCCGCGAGCGCGGCGAGCTGGAACTTGCCGTCCCGGTCCTGGAAGTAGGTGAACATGAAGAACGATAGCCAATCGTTCGTCGGTTCGTTGAATGCTTCGAGGATACGCGGTTTGTCGGGGTCGCCGGCATGGCGCTCCAGCATCTCTTCCGCTTCCTCGCGTCCGTCGCGGCCGAAATGGGCGTGCAGCAGGTAGACCATTGCCCACAAGTGGCGGCCTTCCTCGACATTGACCTGGAACAGGTTGCGCAGATCGTAGAGCGAGGGGCAGGTCTTGCCGAGATGCCGTTGCTGCTCGACCGAGGCAGGCTCGGTGTCGCCTTGGGTGACGATCAAGCGTCGCAGCTCGGTGCGGTATTCGCCCGGTACGTCGGTCCATACCGGCTCGCCCTTATGCTGACCGAAACCGATTTTACGGTCCTGCTCGGGCGGGGTGAGGAAAATGCCCCAGCGATACTCCGGCATCCGCACATGGTCGTAATGCGCCCATCCCTTGGCATCGACGCTTATCGCGGTGCGCAGATAGACCTCAAAGTCGCTGGAGTCATCCGGCCCCAAATCGTTCCACCATTGCAGATAGGCGGGCTGCCAGCGTTCGAGTGCGCGCAGCAGGCGGCGGTCGTCGGCCAGGTTGACGTTGTTGGGGATGGTTTCGTTGTAGTCGATATTCATGGGTTCAGACTCGTTTGCGGTCGAAATTCGGCTGCTTGCCCGTGCCGTAAAGCTCCAGCGCGCCACCCGCGCCGACAGCGTTGGGCCGCTGGAACACCCAATTCTGCCATGCCGTAAGCCGGGCGAAGATTTTGCTTTCAATAGTCTCAGGTCCGCCGAAGCGCAGATTTGCCTCCATCGCGGTCAGCGCATCGGGCGAGAAGCTGGCGCGCTCCTCGATGGCGATCCGCACTTCGTCTTCCCAGTCGATGTCGTCGGGGATGAAGGTCACCAGACCAAGTTCCTCCGCCGCTTCGGCATCGAGATCGGTGCCGATTTCGGCCTCGATATCCGCGATCTCGCCGCTCCCATCGAGAAAGCGGCTTTCGAGGCGGGTCAGATCGTTGCACATGGGTAGTGGGCCGAAATTTATCCCGGTCAACCGCACCGTCGTCGGCGGCTGGTTCGAGCCCTCGAAGGTGCCATCGAGCATGTAGCTGCGGTCGGCGGCCAGCGCCAACTCAAGCAGTGTGCCGGTAAAGCACGAACCCGGCTCGATCAGGGCGATCAGGCTGCGCGACGACACGTCGAGGCGCTTCAGGGTGCGTTTGAGATAGAGCGAAATCTCGCGCACCAGCCAGTTGTCGCTGTTGGCGAGCAAAGCGGCATCGGCGGCGGCCACACGGTCGGCATCGCCCGAGGTTGTCAGTATCCAGGTGCCGATCTCCGGCTCGTTGAAGCGCAGGTGCAGAATGGCGTCGTCGAGCTCGCGCGCCAGCGCGAGGGGCCAAAATTCGCAGCCCGCGGCCTGGATGGCGGCGGTGTCCTGCGGCGGCGGGGCGTCGGGGCCGCGAACTTGAAAGGTCGCCGTCCGGCCTTCACGGTCGAGTGTCACGGTGACATGGCTGTAGGCTATCTCCGTATCGCCGACCTCCCGCTGCAACGGCGTAAGGGCAATCCCCTTGGCATCGGTGGGCCGGTCGGTTTGCGCCGCCAGCGCTTCCGCCCGCGCTGCTGCTGCCTCGCCGAGCTTGGAACGTGGCGCCAGCTCGTCGATGAGATCCCATTCCAGGGCTCGCTTGCCGCGCATGCCTTCGCCGGTGGTGCAGAAGAAATCGGCGCGGTCGCGGCGCACATGGCGCTTATCGACCACACGGGTGAGTCCGCCGGTGCCCGGCAGCACGGCGAGCAGGGGCACCTCTGGCAACGACACGGCGCTGGAACCGTCATCGATCAAGATGATGTGGTCGGTGGCCAGCGCCAGCTCGTAGCCGCCGCCGGCAGCGGTGCCGTTGATCACGCAGAGATAGCGCTGGCCCGAATGGGCACTGGCGTCTTCGATGCCGTTGCGGGTCTCGTTGGTGAATTTGCAGAAATTCACCTTCGCGCCATGGCTCGACTGGCCGAGCATGGAGATATTCGCGCCGGCGCAGAAAACCCGGTCCTTGGCCGAGGTGATAACCACCGCGCCCACCTCCGGGTGTTCGAAGCGCAACCGTTGCACGGCGTCGTAGAGCTCGATATCGACCCCGAGGTCATAGGAATTGAGCTTCAGATCGTAGCCGGGCTCGATGCCGCCCTCTTCCTGAACGTCCAGCGCCAGCGTCGCGACCTGGCCGTCGACGCTCAGCCGCCAGTGCTTGTAGTGGTCCGGATGGGTTGAAAACTCTATCATTTCAGCGCTTATCTCATCCCGGCGTCCGCGGCAGTGTAATTCACCAGAGACGCTTTGTAGACTTAATTATTGGTTGTACGTACTAATTCATCAAGGGTGTGCCCGCACACATATTCGTGGCAGCGCGATAGCAAACCCTAGGCTCGATTGCTGTAGGACTTTCGATGGACTCGACCCCAAAGGCTGCGCCGCCCGCATACCAACAGATAGAGGTAGACGGCTGTCACCTTGAATACTATTGGACGCGGCCGCCGGCCGATGGTGAGACCGTTCTGGTCTTTTTGCACGAGGGGCTGGGCTCGGCCTCGCTGTGGCGGGACTTCCCGGCCGCTGTCGCGAATAACACCGGATATCCCGCGCTGGTGTATTCGCGCTACGGATATGGTGGATCGGACGTTCTCCGCGCTCCACGAGGCGTCGACTATATGCATCGAGAAGCGCTCGACGTACTACCGACTCTGTGCGCCGAACTGGGAATCGAGAACCCTGTGCTGGTTGGCCACAGTGATGGGGCGTCGATTGCGTTGATCCATGCCGGCGCCGGCAGATGGCCGGTACGTGCACTAGTGCTGGAGGCGGCGCATGTTTTTGTCGAGGATGTAAGTATCAGCAGTATCGAGGCAGCCAAGACGGCTTACAACACGACCGACTTGCCGCAGAAGCTGGCGCGCCATCACGCCGATGCGGATAAAACCTTTTTCGGCTGGAACGATATCTGGCTCGATCCTGCCTTCCGCACTTGGAATATCGAGAACTATCTAGCGGCGATCGCTTGCCCGACCCTGGTGATTCAAGGCGAGGACGACGAGTACGGTACCGCCGATCAGGTCACGGCAATTCGTGATCAGGTCACCGGGCCGGTCGAAATCCATATGCTGGCCGCGTGCGGTCACTCGCCCCATCGCGATCAGCCGGCGCGCACACTCGATGCCACCGTTGCGTTCTTGAAAACCCTCTAAGCCGCGTCGACGCCCGGCGCAGTGTGCTGCAACTCTGCCACCGGCCAGCCCGCTCGAGTGGCACCGGCCTGGTATGCCGATTCGAAAAAGCTGAGGAGATCGCGCCGCGGGTCGTCGGCGGCGCGCAAATCGGCATACTTCAGGATCGCCATCGCATTGCCGTTGCTGACATTCCAAAATGCCGCCGCCGGAGCAAGGTCCGCTTCAGCTAATCCGGCTGGCTCCGGGTGCGTGTAGGAATAAAAGGCCGCTTCGGGCAGCTTATCGTCGCCTGGCCAAAAGCCGAAGCTGACGACTTCGTGCGAGTATGCTTCGCGGTCGGCTTGAGTACCGCTTGTCATTGGCGGCGCAGCGCGGCCGGAAAACCGCGTCAGTGCCAAATCGAAACTATGCCAGAAAAGGTGCGGCGGTGTTTGCTTGCCAATGAACCGGCCAGCGAAGGTCTTCATGATGCCGTCGACCCACGACAGGATACGCCAGTAGCGCTCAATGGCGTCGGCGTCCCAAGCGGCGTGCTCGGTGTCCTCGGCGAACGGAACCGCGCTTTTGTGGTCGTACGGCCGACCGACGATGGCAACTTCGACGCCGCACCGCGTAAGAGCTGCGAACAGCTCGTCGTTGAAATGACAAACAGGACCGGCACCGAGCTCGATCGATTTCAGTCTGCCGTCGCTGGTCGTTACAGTGAGGATATTGTCGAGGAAGTTGAACGCGATCTCGATGTTGCCGCCGCGCCACGGTATTGTCCCGGTGGTCAGTCCGCGCGGAGATACATATAGCGGCACGTGCCACCAGTGATGTTGCTTGGGGTACAGCGCCATGCGAACTTTGCCGACGATCTGGCAGCAAAGATGTAGCGTTTCTTTGGTATCCGCCCAACCTTCGAGAGGTAAAGCGGGAAGGTCATTTAGGTTAGCCATCGATGAACGCACTCTCTCCTGTCGCCAAAATCCGGTGAGGTCTAGCGATAGGAATTAGGTGTCAATCGGGTGATGGCAACAGCGGGCGGGCGGTCCAAATCTTGCGCGTAATCGTCGCATTCGTAAAAAATCTCTAGGTATTGCTCGCTCGAAACTGACACATTGGGTTTTGGGCAATGATGTGCGGGGAGAGGCATGAGCGAGACCTACGATCTTGTTGTGAAGGGCGGTACCGTTTGGACGACCGGTGGACCGGCCGAGGTGGATGTTGGCGTGCGTGACGGCCGCATCGCCGATATTGGTGCGATCGACGCCGGCGCGGCGGGCGAAGTCGTCGATGCGGCGGGCCTTGTCGTGTTGCCCGGCGTGGTCGATACCCAAGTGCATTTCCGTGAGCCGGGCAACGAGCACAAGGAAGATCTCGAGAGCGGCACCCGCTCCGCCGCGCTCGGCGGAGTGACGGCGTTGTTCGAGATGCCCAACACCAACCCCTCGACGACCACGCCCGAGGCATTGCAGGACAAGCTCGACCGCGCTGCCGGGCGCGCCTGGACCGACCACGCCTTTTTTGTTGGCGCATCGCCGGAAAACGCCGAGCAACTGGGCGAGTTGGAGGTGCTGCCGGGCTGCTGCGGCGTCAAGATGTTCATGGGCAGCTCAACCGGGAACCTGCTGGTCGCCGACGACGAAAACGTGCGCCGTGTCTTGGCCTCGGGCCGCCGCCGGATGTCGGTTCATTCGGAAGACGAGCCGCGCTTGCTGGCGCGCCAGGACGAACGCGTCGAGGGCGATCCTGCCTCCCACCCCGTGTGGCGCGACGAAGAAACCGCGATCACCTCGACGAAGCGGTTGCTCAAGCTAGCGCGAGAAACCGGCCGGCGGGTGCATGTGTTGCATGTGACGACGGCGGACGAAGTGGCGCTGTTGGCCGATGCCAAAGATATCGCCACCTGCGAGGTGACACCCCAGCACCTGACCTTGGTCGCACCCGACTGCTACGAGCGCCTCGGCACCTATGCGCAAATGAACCCGCCGATCCGCGGCCAGCACCATAATGATGGCCTGTGGGCCGGGGTGCGCGCCGGCGTGTTCGATGTGGTTGGCTCTGACCACGCACCGCACACGGCTGAGGAGAAGGCGGCGCCCTATCCCGCCTCGCCGTCGGGCATGCCCGGCGTGCAAACGCAGTTGCCGCTCTTGCTCAACCACGTCAACGCCGGCCGGCTTACCCTGGCGCGGCTGATTGATCTGGTGTGCTCCGGGCCCGCCCGCATCTTCGGCATCGCGGGCAAGGGCCGCATTGCCTTGGGCTTTGATGCCGACTTCACCTTGGTCGATTTAAAGGCGACGCGCGAGATCACTACCGACTGGCTCGCGGCGAAATGCGGCTGGTCGCCGTTCGAGGGCATGAGCATCACCGGTTGGCCGATGGGCACGATCATCCGCGGTAATGTGGTGATGCGCGATGGTGAGCTTGCCGACGCGCCTATTGGCGTGCCGGTGCGGTTCCAGGAGACGCTAGGGAACTAGTTCGCCGGCTACAACTTCGTCGGGTTGGGGGCGTCGCCGTAAACTTCCTTGGGGTCGAAGACTTTCTCTGTCTCTTCGAAGTTGAGCGTGGCGGGCGCATCTACTTTCGCGCCCACTGGTACCGAGCGGAAAAAGCACGAACGATAGCCGACATGGCAGCTGGCGCCGCCTTGCACGTCGGCGCGCAGCCACACGGCGTCCTGGTCGTCATCGATACGGATCTCGACGATTTTCTGGATCAGGCCGCTGGTGGCACCCTTGTGCCACAGGGCTTGGCGCGAGCGGCTCCAATAGTGCGCCTCGCCGGTCTGAATGGTCTTTTCCAGCGCTTCGGCATTCATGTAGCCGTGCATAAGCACCTCGCCGCTCTCGGCGTCGGTGGTAACGACCGGAAGCAGGCCGTTTTCGTCGAATTTAGGCGCGAGTTCGCTGCCTTCCTCGACCTGCTCTATCGATTCGCGCGGCGCGAATAGGGCCGAGCCCGGGGTGTTCGTTTGAGAGCGCTGATCCGCCATATCGGTTGTCCTTCCAAGAGCGCCGTGCTTGCCTGCCTGCGGCGCCCGTTTGGGCGTGTTATAAGGGTCGCGGGGCGCCGGATGTCAAGCCGGTGGACCCTGCTAAGGAGATCTCGCCGGTGGCCGAAACCGCCCAAAAACCGCCTGAGGAGGCCCTTCCCGTCTCGCTGCTCACCGGATTTCTGGGCAGCGGCAAGACGACGGTGCTGAATTATTTGCTGCAGCAGCCCGAGATGGCCAATACCGCCGTGATCATGAACGAATTCGGCGAAATCGGGCTCGATCATGAGCTGGTTGTTGGCGGCAAAGAAGATATGGTGCTGCTCAACAGCGGCTGCCTGTGTTGTACCGTCCGTGGCGATCTGGTGAACACGTTGCGCGACTTGATGATGGTTCGGATGCGCGGCGACGTGCCGCCTTTCGAGCGGGTAGTGGTCGAAACGACCGGTTTGGCCGACCCGGCGCCGATCCTGCACACGTTGATGGGCGACGATCTAACAGCGCGCTATTACCGGCTGGATGGGGTTATCACCACCGTCGATGCAGTGAATGGTGCCACGACCCTCGATGATCAGTTCGAATCGGTGAAGCAGGCGGCGGTTGCCGACCGGCTGTTGATTACCAAGACCGATCTCGCCGACGAGGCGGCTGTCACGGCGCTGGAAAAACGCCTCGCGGAGATTAATCCGGCGGCTCCCCGCGTGCGCGTTGTCGATGGCGCGGTTGCGCCTGACGATTTGTTCAACGCAGGCTTGTACGACCCGGCGACAAAAATTCCCGATGTCGAAAAGTGGCTCAAAGAGGAAGCTTACACCGACCAGGCGGCGCACGACCATCACGGGCACAGTCACGACGCCCATGACGTGAACCGCCATGATGACAGCATCCGCGCGTTTTGCTTTACCCATGACGCGCCGGTGCGTCTCGACGCGGTGGAGCAATGGTTCGATCTGGTTATGCTGTTGAAGGGGCCCGATCTGCTTCGCGTGAAGGGCATCGTCAATGTCCTTGGCATCGAGGGACCAGTGGTGATCCACGGCGTCCAGCACGTGTTCCACCCACCCGCGGTCCTCGAAGCTTGGCCGTCGGACGATCGGCGCACGCGAATTGTGTTCATTACCCGCGACGTTGACCGCCAAATGCTGGAAGACACGTTCAAAACCTTTACCGACCGGGCGGATAAGCTGGCCGCCGCTGAAGCCCGGATGAACCCCAACAGGTAGCTTGTTTATGACCGACACGATCTTGGTCGAACGGCGCGACGATATCGCCGTCGTCACGCTGAACCGGCCGGAGAAACGCAACGCCCTGCGGCAGGAAGATTGGGCAGCCGTTGCCGATACCCTCGACATGCTTGGCGAGGACGACGCGTTGCGTTGCGTCGTTTTGCGTGGCGCGGGCAATGAAGCATTTTGCGCCGGCGCGGATATCAGCGGCTTCGAGGCCGAGCGATCCACGCGCGACAAAGTGCGCAACTATGAAGAGGTCACCGGGCGGGCCTTCGCCGCCGCGCAGACTTGCCGGCATCCGGTGATCGCCATGGTACATGGCTTTTGCCTCGGCGGTGGCTTCGAGTTGGCGCTGGGGTGCGACCTGAGAATCTCCGGCATGTCGGGCCGCTTCGGCATCCCTGCCAAGAATGTGGGGTTGTTCCTCTCCTACAGCCTGCTGGAGCTTTTGATCGATGCGGGCGGCAAGGCGATTGCCAAGGAAATATTGCTCGAAGGCCGGGCGTTGCCGGCGCTTGAGGCGCAGGCGAAGAATCTGATCACACGGGTGGTCGACGATGACGGCCTCGAAGAAGAGGTCATGGGCGCGGCGCGGCGGATCGCCGACGGTGCGCCCTTGTCTGCGCGCTGGCACCGCGACGCCGTCCGGCGCATTTCCCGGCCCGGGCCCTACAGCGCGGCGGAGCTGGAGGCCCAATTCGACTATGCCGACAGCGACGACTACAAGGCGGGCTATCAAGCGTTTCTCGACGGCAAGAAGCCGGTGTTCAAGGGCCGCTGATCCATGGTTGCGGGCGAACAACGCGGGCCCGGACCCCTTGCCGGCATGAAAGTGCTGGAATCGGCCGCCGTCGTGGCCGGGCCCTATTGCGCGCTGATGCTGGCCGATCTCGGGGCCGACGTGATCAAGCTGGAACGCTACCCCGCCGGCGACGACAGCCGCAACATGGTACCGCCGGAGCAGAACGGCGAGGCGCCGCCCTATCTCATGCTCAACCGCAACAAGCGGGGGGTGGTAATCGACATCCGCACGGCGGCCGGCCAGAATATTTTCCGCCGGCTGGCGCGCGACACCGACGTCATTGTCGAGAACTACCGTAAGGGCGTTATGGATCGCCTCGGCATCGGCTATGACGATCTGCGCAAGGACAATCCGGGGCTGATCTATTGTGCGATCTCGGGCTTCGGGCGCAGCGGGCCTTACGCGGAGCGCGGCGGTTACGATTTGATCGCCCAGGGCATGAGCGGGCTTATGAGCATCACCGGCGAAGGACCGGGCCGTCCGCCGGTTAAGGTCGGCGGCGCGATCACCGACTGGGGCGCGGGCCTGATGGCGACAATCGGTATAGTTTCGGCTTATGCCCACCGGTTGCAGACCGGCGAGGGGCAGTTCATCGATACCTCGCTGTTCGAGGCCGGGATCGCCGCGACGTTTCATCAAAGCGCCATGACATTGGCGAGCGGCGTCTCGCCGGGGCCGATGGGCTCGGCCCATCCATTGGGGGCGCCGTATCAAGCGTTTCGGACCGCCGATGGCTGGCTCAATGTGGGCGCGGGCACGCAGGCCATGTGGCCGCGTTTGGCCCAGGTCCTCGAGGTGCCGGAATTGGCCGACGATGCGCGGTTTCGCACCGTCGCCGACCGTATGAATAATCTCGAAGAACTGATTGCGTTGCTTGAGCCGTTGTTTGCGGAATTCACTATCGAGGAATTGCTGACCAAGTTCGAAGAGGTCGGGTTGCCAGGCGGTCCGGTGTACTCCATCGGCGAGATGCACCAAGACCCGCAGGCCCTTGCGCGCGACATGCTGATCGATGTGCCCCACAGCCGGTTGGGCAGTGTCAAAACCTTGGGAACGCCGGTCAAGTTCAGCGGGACGCCAACCGAGCTACGCCGTGGCGCGCCTTTACTGGGCGAGCACACTGTCGAAGTTCTGCACGAACTCGGCTATGGGGACGACGATATTGCCACTTTCGTCGAAGACGGCACGGTGGTGGTTGCCGATGGCTGATCGACGGGCGATATAGCGGCAATGGTTCAGGCGAATAATATCCCCACGGCTGGCGCTGCGGCACCGACCTTTAGCCGGTTTGCGATTCGCATTTTCCTGCCGTTCGCGCTCGGCTACTTCCTGTCCTACCTCTACCGCACGGTGAACGCGGTTATCGGCCCCACCTTGGTCGATGAGCTGGGGTTGAGCGCCGGCGGACTGGGGCTGCTCACCAGCGCTTATTTCATTGCCTTTGCCGCCGCGCAGTTGCCGGTTGGGTTTTTCCTCGACAGTCATGGGCCGCGGCGCACCGATGCGTCACTGCTTGTCGTTGCGGCGGCCGGTGCGTTTGTGTTCAGCATCGGTGATGGCTTGTGGAGCTTGGTCTTCGGCCGCGCCCTCATCGGACTTGGCGTCGCCGCCTGCCTGATGGCGTCGTTTAAAGCGATGGTCGAATGGCTGCCGCGCGACAAGCTGCCACTTGCTAACGGTTTCATCATGGCGAGCGGCGGATTGGGCGCCATTGCGGCCACAGCGCCGACCGAGTTTCTGGTCTCCGAAGTCGGTTGGCGCTACGGCTTCGTTGCGCTCGCGCTTGCCACGCTCGCGGTCGCGTTCATCTTGTGGAGCATCGTTCCTGAGCGCGCGCGGGAAACCGGGGGCGACAGCGTCGCCGCGCGGATTGGCGGTCTGAGAGAAATTTACGGCAGCCGCGCCTTCTGGCGGATTGCCCCGATTACCGCACTGTCGCAAGGCACTTTTCTCGCCATACAAACCCTGTGGGCGGGTCCCTGGTTGCGCGATATCGCCGGGCTCGACTCGGTCGCCGTGAGTTTCACGCTGCTCTACGGCGCGATTGGGTTTGTCATCGGCAACATTGTCATCGGCGCCGTCGCGGTGCGGCTGAGTCAGCGCGGCGTCGCTCCCATCGTCGTCACGGGCGTTGGGATGGCGCTGTTCATGCTGGTGCAGCTACTGGTGATCGGCGGTTGGACTGCCGCGCCGCCGGTATTGTGGTTTGTCTTCGGCATGTTGGGCACGATCGGCGTGCTGAGCTTTGCAGTCGTATCGCAGGAGTTTCCCGATCATTTGACCGGCCGCGCCAGCACGGGCGTGAATATGATGGTTTTCGGCATGGCATTCGCACTGCAATGGGGTATGGGCGAAATTATTAACCTGTGGCCTGCCACGGCCGATGGTGGCTATGCCGCGCCCGGCTATCAGGCAGCGTTTACGACCGCGCTGATTTTGCAGGCCATCGCGCTGGTCTGGATGGTTGTCGGCCGCCGCCGGCGTTAGCGAGCGCGTTAGGACGCGGCGTCGCAGGCGATGGGGAGTTCGCTGACGCCGCGCAGCACCAGGGAATCGTGCCATGGCGGATCGGGGTCGAGCAGCTCGATATTCCGTAGCTTGCGCACCAACGCCGAAAGGCCGATTTCACCCTCCAAGCGGGCCAGCGGGGCTCCCAGACAGAAATGGATGCCGTAACCGAATACGATGTGGCGGTTTTCGGTGCGGTGGATGTCGAAGCGGTGCGGGTTGTCGAAACGCCTCGGGTCGCGGTTGGCCGCGTGGATCATCGAAAACACGCGATCGCCCCGCGCGATAGTGCGCCCGCCGAGCTCTAGATCTTCCACGGCGACGCGCGTCGTCGTGCCGATCGGTCCGTCGTAGCGCAGGATTTCCTCGATGGCACCTGCCGCCAGCGTGGGGTCGTCGGCGAGTTCGGCGAATTGGTCGGGATGGCGCAGCAGCGCCAGCAACCCGTTGCCGAACAGGTTGGTCGTGGTTTCATGACCGGCGAACAGCAACAGCACGCAATTGGAGACAAGCTCGGCTTCCGATAGTGCATCTTCTCCCTCTCGGGCCTCGATCATGTGGTCGATGATGGTTTGATCGGCCACGGGATGACGGCGGCGATGGGCGATGACCTCGCTGAAGTACGCGGTCATCTCTTTGGTGCTGCGCTCGGCCCGTTCGCGTTTGTCGGGGGTTGCCTGCGCGCTGCCGACAAAGGTCGCCAAATCGTCGGACCAGGATTTGAACAAATCGAGGTCGCTGTCGGGTACGCCCACCATGCCCGCGATCACGGTCGCCGGCAGGGGATAGGCGAAGCCCGAGATGAAGTTGGGATCGTCGGATGCTGCGAACTCATCGAGCAGGCGCTCGACAATGTCGATAATGCGTGGCCGCAGCGCCGCCAGGGCGCTGCTGGTGAACGCCTTATTCATCAAGGCGCGCAGACGAGTATGCAGCGGCGGGTCGACGAATACCGCCCAGCGCCCCAGCATCGCCCCCACCTCGGCGACCGCGGCACGTTCGTCGGGTGGCAAATGGTCGAGAAATGGCGTGATGCGATCGGCCGACAGGCGCGGATCGTTCAACGCGGTGCGCACATCGTCATAGCGGGTGATGACCCAGGCGTTGAGGTCGTCCGACCAGTGCACGGGGTCCTCGTCCTGCAAACGCTGCAGAACCGGATAGGGGTTGGCGGCCATCGCGGGGTCGCTCGGATTGAATTCCACCTGCATGACGGGTCCGCGTTTCGACGTTCCGATCTGGAAATATTAGCGCACTCAAGCGTTTGGCACGATGCTACGTTTGGGGCAGTGGAACGCGCTGAGGCGGTCATGCTGACGATCAACGAGACCATTGCCATCCCGGAGGATGAACTGAGCGAGCAGTTCATTCGCGCCTCGGGCCCGGGCGGCCAGAACGTCAACAAGGTGGCAACCGCGGTCGAACTGCGCTTCGACGTGCGCCGTTCGCCGAGCCTACCCGATGTTGTGCGTGCTCGGCTTGAACGCCTCGCCGGCCAGCGCCTCACCAAACAGGGTGTGCTGGTGATCCGCGCCGAACGGTTTCGCACGCAAGAGCAGAACCGCGCCGATGCGCGATCCCGTCTGATCGAGCTCGTGCAGCGCGCCACGGTTGCGCCGAAACCGCGGGTGAAGACCAAGCCGAGCCGGGCGGCCAAGCAGCGCCGGCTCGACAGTAAGGCGCGGCGCAGCAAGTTGAAGCAAACGCGACGGGTGACGCATGACGATTAACTAAAGAATGATTCTTTGCGACGTCCAATTGATCAAACAAATGTTTCGGGGTCGGTCACGTGAGCCCGTTTGTAGAGTTTAGGAGGCAGAAGATATGGATTTAGTTATCCAAATTCTAACTTCAGGTGGAGTAGCGGTTTTTGTGACGGGATTTGTTGGCTGGTTTATGAGAAGCTGGATTTCAGAACGGCTTAAGAACGCGATAAAAAACGAATACGACCAAAAACTTGAAACCCATAAAGCACAATTGAAGGCGGCATCAGATGTCGAAATCGAAAAACTGCGATCACAGCTCAATGTTGCAGCGAAAGAGCGTGAAATTCTTCTTGCTAACCTTCACGAAAAACGTGCCGAAGTGCTAGCGGAAACTTATGGTTACTTGAGAGAAATCGATAGAACGATTCGCGATTACGTAAAAATTTTTGAACCGGCAGGTGATACCCCGCGAGAGGATAGGCGCAATGCAGCGGTAGAAGCACATAAGAGATTTCAACCCTACTACCAATCAAAACTTATTTTCTTTCCCGAGAGAACTGCAAAAAAACTAGAAGAGATCGATTCCGAACTCATTAATGTCTTCAATCAGTTTCGCTTAAAGGTGGAGATAATGCCTGGTGACGATATGGCTCAAACTTGGGTGGATCTAGCGGAGCGAGTAACTGGTGAAATTGGACCGGCTCTTGATGAAATAGCAAACGAGTTCCGCAGATTACTCGGGGTCGAGATACAAGCTGAAACACACCATTAGTCCGACGACACGTTAAACGCGAGCCCGAGGTTCTTCGCCGCCGACTTACGAGGATGTGGCACAAGAGCTTGATATCGAGTGAGATAACGAATCTTAGGGTATCAAGTGGCTGGCGACGACCGCGTGAGAAACGATGCGACAAACGCCGCGGTCAACGCGCCCAGCGTGTTGAACACAAGGTCGAGGGCGGTGTTGAAATAGCCGCCGACGTTAGTGTTCGGGAAAGCCAATACCGCGGTAAATTCGATGAGTTCGTTCAAAACACCGAGCCCCATGCCACCGAGAACCGCAAACGCGTAGATCGTCTTGGTGCCGTCGAGCGCCGGGAAGTTGCGCCGCAACACGTGCCAGAGAACCAAGGTGGCGACGCCGAATCCGTAGAAATGGACGACTTGGTCGTATTTCAGAATGGCCATTTCGCCGCTGCCGGTAAGTGGTAGCAGCAAGTGATTGTAGAGCACCCCGTTTCCCACGATCAGGCCGCCCCCCGCCATGTGGGCGAAGCCCCATAACGTCAGGCCCCATAGGATAAACGCTGGAAACTGGGCGACCCGTTGCGTCGCGGTGATCAGAGCCAAGAAGACCAGCAGCGTTACGACATACCAGACGAATTCGCTGTTGCCGGCGGACAGGAATACGCTGCCGAAGACAGCGACATAGGCGATGGTGAAGATCAGCGCCGCCCATTCCGATCGTTTGAGTTTCATCGCAGTGGGTCCCTTTACCGCTTGCGTCCAATCGCGGGATAGTTTGCCTAGGCTATAACGTTGTCGACTGATTTGTCCGTTCAAGACGGGGGCTGAGTATCCAATGCGCGCAATGGTTCTCGACCGGGCGAACACGCCCTTGGCCTTGCGGACCCGGGACGACCCAACGCCGGCTTCCGGTGAAGTGCTTATTGCGGTGCGCGCCTGCGGGGTCTGCCGCACCGATTTGCACGTCGTCGATGGCGAGCTGACCGAACCCAAGCTGCCGATTATTCCCGGCCATGAGATTGTCGGCGAAGTCGTCGCCTTTGGGCGAGCGTGTCGAGCGTTTCCAAATCGGCGATAGGGTTGGCGTGCCCTGGTTGGGGTACACCTGCGGTGTATGCCACTACTGCACCACCGGCCACGAAAATCTCTGCGATGCGCCCGGCTTCACCGGCTACACCATCGATGGCGGCTATGCCGATATGACGGTTGCCGACCAACGTTATGTCTTTTCGCTGCCGGGCGAGTATAGCGATGCCGAAGCAGCACCGCTGTTGTGCGCGGGGCTGATTGGTTACCGGTCGCTCCGCATGGCCGGCGACGCCGCGCGCCTCGGCGTCTACGGTTTCGGCGCAGCGGCCCATATCGTCGCCCAAGTGGCGCGGTTCGAGGGCCATGAGGTCTATGCCTTCACCAAACCGGGCGATGCCGAAGGTCAGGAGTTTGCCCGCCGTCTCGGCGCCGTTTGGGCCGGTAGCTCCGACGACGCGCCGCCGCAACCGCTCGATGCCGCGATCCTCTACGCGCCGGTGGGGGCCCTGGTGCCCACGGCGCTCAGGGCCGTGCGCAAGGGTGGCACCGTTGTGTGCGCCGGAATTCATATGAGCGACATCCCAGCGTTTCCCTACGATATTCTATGGGAGGAACGCACGATCCGGTCGGTCGCCAACCTCACGCGCCGTGACGGTGACGAGTTCTTGGCGCTGGCACCCAAAGTGCCGGTCAAAACCGAGGTCGAAACTTTTGCGTTGGCCGACGCGAACGACGCTCTGACTCGTCTGCGTGAGGGCCGAATTATCGGCGCGGCGGTGCTGATTCCCTAGTCCATGGTCTTATTTCAGCCGCTTGGTTCGTTTAGAGTCCAAGCATGAGCGCATCGGCATCAGAATCGTCCGGTTTCGAACTTCACCCGCAGCTTGCAGCCGATACCTTTGAGGTCGACCGGTGGGCCTGCTGCCGCGTGCTGTTGATGAACGATGTCACCTATCCGTGGCTGATTCTGGTCCCGCAGCGGTCCGATCTGCGGGAGCTGCATGATTTAACTGCCGACGATCTGGCGCTGGTTACCGGTGAAATCGTCCGCGCCAGCCAGGCGATGGAGCGGCTGTTCCAACCGGTCAAGATGAACGTCGCCGCCTTGGGTAATCAGGTCCCCCAGCTCCACATTCACATCATCGCCCGCTTCGAAAACGATGCAGCTTGGCCGAAACCGGTTTGGGGCGTCGTGCCCGCCGAGCCTTACGGCGACGACGAGCTGACGGCGCGCATCGAGGCGTTGCGTAGCGCCTTCGCCGGCTAGGCTGCCGCATCCGTTATGGCGACTGCGAGCTCCGCCCGGCGCGCCGCCCGTAAACGGCCCGCGCCGAATCCATTGCCGCCCCAGTTCGACGACTGGTTTGCCGCGCGGGGCTGGGCGCCTCATCGCCATCAGCTCGACATGCTCGACGCTGCACGGCAGGGCGACTCGGCACTGCTCATTGCGCCGACGGGCGGCGGTAAGACGCTGGCGGGGTTTCTGCCCAGCCTGGTCGAATTGGCGGACGAAGAAAACCTCCCGGCCGACGGCTTGCATACGCTCTACATCTCACCGCTAAAGGCGCTGGCGGTCGATATCCAACGCAATCTCGAGCAGCCGATTGCCGAAATGGCGCTGCCACTGCGGGCGGAAACACGGACCGGCGACACGCCGTCATCGAAGCGCCAGCGCCAACGCCGGCAACCGCCGCACCTGCTGATGACGACCCCGGAGAGTTTGGCGTTACTTTTGTCCTACGAGGACGCGCCGGAGATTTTTGCTGGCTTGCGCTGTGTGATCGTCGATGAGCTTCACGCGCTGGAAGATAATAAGCGCGGTGACCTGCTGTCGCTTGGCCTGTCGCGGTTGTCGGCGCTGGCGCCCGATTGCCGCCGGGTCGGCCTCAGCGCCACCGTTGCCGAGCCGGAGCGGCTCGTCCGCTGGCTATCGCCGGATGGCAAGGGGGGTGGCGTTCGGCTGGTGACCGGCGACAGCGGCGCCGAGCCTGAGATCGAGATCCTCGAGACCAGCGCACGCTTGCCCTGGTCAGGGCATATGGGTGTTCACGCGCTGCCCGAAGTCTACGCG
The DNA here is from genome assembly GCA_965267185.1 of Alphaproteobacteria bacterium. Classification (GTDB taxonomy): domain Bacteria; phylum Pseudomonadota; class Alphaproteobacteria; order UBA6615; family UBA6615. Next base: position 3,583,537 of record OZ253937.1, read on the forward strand.
CTGCTGCGGCAGGCGGGCACGACCATCGTTTTCGTCAATACGCGCGCGCAAACCGAGATCGTCTTTCAAGAGCTGTGGCGTATCAACGACGATAACCTGGCGATCGCGCTGCACCATGGCAGCCTCGCGGTGGAGCAGCGCCGCAAGGTTGAGGCGGCGATGGCGCGCGGCGAGCTCGATGCAGTGGTGGCGACCTCATCACTCGATCTCGGAGTCGATTGGGCGGCGGTCGATCTGGTTATCCAAGTTGGTGCGCCGAAAGGGTCGACCCGCCTGCTCCAGCGTATCGGCCGGGCCAACCACCAACTCGATCAACCTAGCCGTGCGGTCCTTGTGCCTGCCAACAGGTTCGAGACGCTTGAGTGCCGGGCGGCGCTCGATGCGGTGCAAGACCATACGCTGGACGGTGTACCCGAACGGCCGGGTGGCTTGGATGTTTTGGCGCAGCACGTGCTCGGTATTGCTTGCTCGGGGCCGGTCGACCCGGCCGCGCTCTACGAAGAGGTGCGCAAGGCTGGGCCCTACGCGGGCCTATCGCGGCGCGACTTCGATGACGTCTTCGATTTTGTCGCCACCGGCGGCTATGCGTTGGGCAACTATAAACGGTTCCAGCGCCTGAACCGGTTGCCGACCGGGTCATACGGAATCGCGTCGGCCACCGTGGCGCGCGACTACCGCATGAATGTGGGTACTATCGTCGAAGCCCCCACTCTCAAGGTGCGCCTCGGCCGCAGCCGGGTGCTCGGCGAGGTCGAGGAGCATTTCGTCAACTATATGAGCGCAGGCGACACCTTTGCCTTCGCCGGACGTCTCCTGGAGTTCGTCGAAGTGCGCGAGACCGATGTAATCACCCGGCCGGGCAAGGGAGACGCCCCGGCGGTGCCCGCCTATATGGGCGGCCGGTTGCCGCTCTCCACTCATCTGGCGACGCGGGTGCGCGCCACCCTGTCCGACCCGAAAAGCTGGCAGGGTTTTTCCGGCCAAGTGCGGGAATGGCTCGATGCGCAACTGTGGCGCTCGGTCATGCCGTCGGCTGATGGGCTGCTGGTGGAGACCTTTCCGCGCGGCAACAAGCAATATCTCGTGGCTTATTGCTTCGAGGGCCGAAACGCGCACCAAACTCTGGGCATGCTGTTAACGCGCCGCATGGAGCGCATGGGCATGAAGCCCCTGGGCTTTGTCGCCACGGATTATGTAATGGCGATCTGGAGCCTTGCGCCGGCGGACCGCATCGACGAGCTCTTCAGCGAAGACATGCTGGGCGATGATCTTGAATCGTGGATGGCCGAATCGAGTATGCTCAAGCGAACCTTCCGCAATGTCGCGGTGATCGCCGGGCTGATTCAACGCCGTCATCCCGGCGAGGAGAAGTCGCGGCGGCAAGTGACGTTTAATTCGGATCTGATCTATGACGTTTTGCGCAGCCATGAGCCGAACCACATCCTGCTGCGGGCAACTCGTGCCGATGCGGCCTCGGGACTTACCGACATACGCCGGCTTGCCGATATGTTGTCACGGGTGAAAGGGCGGATCACCCACCGCGAACTCGAACGGGTGTCGCCGTTGGCGGTACCCGTGTTGTTGGAGATCGGCCGCGAGAGCGTCTACGGCGCGGCGATCGACGAATTACTGGGCGAGAATGCCGAGGAGCTCGTCGCCGAGGCGATGGCCGACAGCAATGTGAAAGAACTGCCGCTCGCATGAGCCTGCCGCAACACGATACAGCCTTGTCTGGCGCGACGACGGCGCACGTCAACTTCACCTTGGCGGGCGCGCCGGTGATGGCGGACCAGAGCGGTGCGATTTTGCTGCTCGACGACCGGACGCTGGTTGCTGCGGACCTGCACTTTGAAAAGGGGTCCGCGTTTGCGGCGCGCGGTCATGCTTGGTTGCCGCCCTACGATACCGGCGAGACGCTGAACCGGCTCGAACGGGTATGCCGTCAATACCGGCCGCATCGCGTGGTGTGCCTGGGGGATAGCTTTCATGATTTGGAGGGGCCGGGCCGCATGGCGGAGGCCGACCAAGCCCGGTTGCGGCGGTTGGTTCAACGCCATGAATGGATTTGGATTACCGGCAATCACGATCCCGCGCCACCGCCCGATCTCGGTGGTGTAGCGGCGGAATCGTTGACAGTGGGGCCGCTGACGCTGTGTCACGAGGCAGCTGCCGGCGCGTTGCCGTCGGGTGAGATATCGGGACATTTCCACCCGAAAGCGGCGGTGCGTACACGGGGACGGCGTATTTCCGGCCGTTGTTTCGTCACCGACGGGCGCCGGTTGATCTTACCGGCGTTCGGCGCGTTCACCGGTGGTCTGAACGTGCTCGATCCGGCGTTGGCGTCGTTACTGCGTCCGGCGTTTCGCGTGTTCGTCATCGGTAAACAACGTCTATTTGCCTACCAACGCCACCAACTCGTGCCCGAGCCGCAACGCGGCTAGCGCAAGCTTATCTGGCGATCTCAGCGGCGCGAAAGGGTGTTCGCAGCTCGTAGATCAGCCAAAAGGCCAGCGTGAGTAGCAACACCGCACCGGCTTGGTGCGCGGCCGCCAGCGGGATCGGCACGATCAGCACCAAGGTCGAGATACCGAGTGCTACCTGAAAGCAGGCCATGAGAAAAAGCCCGTTGGCGACATGCCTTGCGCGGGGCACCAAGGCGATCCAGCGGCTGCGCCACCATGTGGCGATGGCGAAGCCGAGCGAGACGATTGCTAACACTCGGTGGTGAAATTGAATTGTTCCAACATCCTCGAACGCGCTGACATACCAGGGTGAGGGTAGGTAGCCTTCGGGTATCAGCCGGTCATCCATCAGCGGAAAAGTGTTGTAGGCGAAACCGGCATCCGTGCCGGCGACGAAGGCCCCGGACACGATGGTGACCGAGACGAGCACCAAAGTCGTCATCGCTAGAGTGCGCACACCCGCCAAATACCGGTCCGGCGTCGTTTCGGGCACGGGGTGCCTGAGCTGCAGAGCGGTCCATAGGAGTGCGGCATAGAGCACCAAAGCCAGCACCAGATGGGCTGTTAGCCGATACTGGCTCACCTCGGGAATGTCGACCAGGCCGCTTTGCACCATGTACCAGCCCAAAACGCCTTGGGCGCCGCCGAGAATAAACAGAACGATTAGCCGTGGCGCGAGCGACCAGGCGATTTGCCGGCGCAGTAGAAACCAGAGGAATGGCAGGAAGAACGCCAGACCGATGAGCCGGCCCCAGAGCCGGTGCACATATTCCCACCAGAAGATGGTCTTGAAGCCGGCGAGCGTCATTCCGGCGTTGACCTCCTGGTATTGCGGGCTGGCCTGATACAGCGCGAACACGCGCATCCACTCCGCTTCCGATAGCGGTGGCAGAAAACCAATGATCGGCCGCCACTCGACGATCGACAGGCCGGAGCCGGTCAAGCGGGTGATTCCACCGATCGAGACCATCACCAGGACCATAGCGGCCATGGTGAACAGCCAGGTGGCAATCACGCGGCCGTCGGGCGTTGGCCGTTGTGCTGTCTCGAATTGTTGTGCGGTCTGGCTAACCATTGCGCTATGGCTTATCGGCGTGCACTGAGTTTGCTCAGCGTTGATTTCGAATACAAGCGGCTATCGTGCAAGCAGGCGCGCCTATCGGTCGCAGGTGTGCTGCCAGGCCGCTGCGTCGGATCGTCGCGTGCTGTTGGCGGGAAGATCCTTCCCCGGAGCGCGCATCGCCCGCATCACCGGTCTTCCGTCATAGGATAGTAAATTCTAGGCGATGAATTTTGGCCGTATTACTGCCCTATTGCCGTGGTACGCGAGAAATCTCTGCCGTTTAACAGAGTTCGAGTCTTCCCCGTAAAGGGATTCGAAACGCAATCGGGCTAGGTTTTTTCGCTCTGTGTGAAGGGCTGTATTCAGTAGCGGTGGGCTGCTATAGACGCGGCTCGGAATTGTCGGTTTTCATTCGAGGAGACACTGGTGAAATACATATTGGCGACCACTTTTTTGACTTTTGCTCTCGCCGGCGGTGCGGCAACTGCCCACGCTGAAGGCGACGCTGCGGCGGGCGAAAAATTCTTCAAATCCCGTTGTGCGTCATGTCACACGATCGCTGAAGGCGGTAAGAACAAGACCGGTCCTAATCTGTTTGGTGTTTTCGGTGCGACAGCGGGCAAACGCGTTGCCAGCTTCGAGAAACGGCACTCCAAGCAGCTGAAAGAGTCTGGCATTGTTTGGGACGATGCGACTCTCGACACCTATCTGACGAATCCCAAAGGGATGGTTCCAAAGAGCAAAATGTCCTTTAGGGTAAAAAAGCCAGCCGACCGGGAAAATGTGATTGCTTTTTTGAAGGCGGCGAAATAACGGCGGCATTTTTAGCGCCGCGCCGGCGCGTAAGAAGTACAAGCCTTAAATTTGACACCCCAGCTCATGCGCTGAGCTGGGGTGATTTGGTGTGTCACAACCGATTATCTGCGTTGTCGTGCAGCGGCCGAATTGTGCCAGTGTTCCGCGCGTGGTCTAGGACTGGCTTAGTGGCAGGCTAGACTTCCCAGGTGTGTCCGCTGCGCAATAGCTTGTCGAAATCGCCGTCGCCTTTGCTGCCTTTGATCGCCGCGACCTGGTCGTGAACGGCGACGTCGTAGGTCGGTGCCGGATCGCAATAGAGGACCCCCAACGCGACGGGGAACGCAGGCGGCTTCATACTCGCCAACAGCATTGCCAGAGGCCGGTTCGTTTCGTCGTGCAGCAGCACGTCGTCTTCGGTAATGCCGTCTTCGCCGATCGTGACGACTTCGAGCCACATCTTCCCTTGCTGGATGCGAAGGCCTTTGTTCGACTCTGCGCCGAAGATCAGCGGCTTGCCATGTTCGACATGAATTTGCATGTCGGCCTGGACGTTCTTTTCGGTGAAATGCTTGAAGACGCCGTCATTGTAGACGATGCAGTTCTGGAAAATTTCGACGAACGACGCACCCTTGTGTTCGTAGGCGCGCTTGAGGACGCCCGGCAGATGCTTCTGCAAGATATCGGCCGAACGCGCGATGAACCGGCCGCCGGCGCCGAGCGCAAATTGCGCCGCCGATACCGGCCGGTCGACCGAACCGTACGGGGTCGAAGGGGACTGGGTACCGGTCTGTGACGTCGGCGAATATTGCCCCTTGGTCAGGCCGTATATCTCATTGTTGAACAGCAGGATCTGCAAATCCACGTTGCGGCGCAACACATGCAAGGTGTGGTTGCCGCCGATCGACAGCATGTCGCCGTCGCCGCCAACAACCCAAACATCGAGCTCAGGGTTGGCGAGCTTGACGCCGGTGGCGATCGTCGGCGCGCGGCCGTGAATGGTGTGAAACCCATAAGTTTCCATGTAGTAGGGGAACCGGGCGGCGCAGCCGATGCCGGACACGAACACCGTTTGCTCGGGGTCGGCCTGGAGGTCGGCGAGCGTCCGTTGCACACCTTTCAAGATGGCGTAGTCGCCGCAACCGGGGCACCAACGGACCTCTTGATCGGTCGCGTAATCTTTTGCGGTCAGCTTTTCGGGAGGCGTTTGGACATTCATCTTAGTTCTCCAGCTGGCCACGGATGGCCTGCTCCAGCTCGTTAATCAGGAACGGTTTGCCGTTCACTTTGTTAAAGCCCTGCGCATCAACGAGATATTGCGCGCGAAGCAGGGTTACCAGTTGGCCGTTGTTCATCTCCGGCACCAGCACCTGGCCAAAGCTTTTGAGCAGCTTGCCCAGGTTGCGCGGCAGCGGCCAAATGTAGCGCAAGTGAATATGGGCAACGTCGAAGCCCTCCTCGCGCATATTGCTGACCGCCCGGTTGATCGGTCCGTAGGTCGAGCCCCAGCCGACAACGGCAAGCCTGGCGCCGGGTTCGCCCTGATCGACCTCCTGTTCGGGGATGTCGTTTGCGATCCCGTCTATTTTGGCGGCGCGCAGGTCGGTCATTTTCTGGTGGTTGTCGGGGTCGTAGGAAATATGGCCCGAGCCGTCGGCCCGTTCGATCCCACCGATGCGGTGGACGAGCTTCGGTGTGCCCGGTTTCACCCATGGGCGCGCGAGTGTCTTTTCGTCTCGGCCGAAGGGTTTGAAGTCCTCGGGGTCCGTTCGAAAGTTCACTTCGAACGGTTCGTATTCCGACATATCCGGAATGCGCCAGGGTTCGGACGCATTGGCGATATAACCGTCCGTCAGCAGCATAACCGGGGTCATATATTTGGTGGCTAAACGAACCGCCTCGATTGCCGTGTCAAAACCGTCGGTTGACGAACTCACCGATATGACCGGCATCGGCGCGTCGGCATTACGCCCGAACACCGCCTGATAAAGGTCCGATTGCTCTGTCTTGGTGGGCAGGCCGGTCGAAGGACCAGCGCGCTGTGAATTAACAACGACGAGGGGGAGTTCCGCGCCGATGGCCAGGCCAATCGCTTCCATTTTCAAAGCGATGCCCGGTCCCGAACTTGAGGTAATACCGAGCGAGCCGCCGTACGAGGCGCCAACTGCGGCGCCGACTGCGGCGATCTCATCTTCCGCCTGGAACGTTACCACGCCAAACTCTTTCATCGCGGCGAGCCGATGTAGCAACGCCGACGCCGGGGTGATCGGGTAGGAGCAGAAGGTGAGTCCGACATTGGCGAGCCGCGTGCCAGCGAGCAGACCCAGCGCAATCGAATCGGTGCCCGTAACCGTGCGGTAGAGCCCTGGCTCGATTTCAGCTGGCGGGATGCTGTAGCCACCAATTTCGGCCGGCATTTCTGCCGTTTCCCCGAACGCATGGCCGGCGTTCAGCGCGGCGACATTAGCTTCAGCGATTTCGGGCTTCTTGGCGAATTTGGAATTTAGCCAATCGACCGAGGCCTGCCGGGGCCGCCCGTACATCCAATAGATCAAGCCGAGCGCCCACATATTTTTCGAGCGCATCGCTTCTTTGTTGGAGAGGCCGAAATCCTTCACCGCTTCGACGGTCAGGCGCGACATATCGATCTTGATGACGCGGTACTTGGCTAGGCTATCGTCTTCCAAGGGATTTGTTTCGTAGCCCGCTTTCGCCAGGTTGCGGTCGGAGAAGGCGCCCGTGTCGGCGATAACGATACCGCCAGGTTTAACGTCGGCCAGGTTAGTGATCAGCGCCGCCGGGTTCATCGCGACGAGAACATCGAGCTCGTCACCCGAGGTCATGATCTTGCGTGCACCGAAGTTAATCTGAAAAGCTGACACGCCGAATGTGGTGCCTGCCGGCGCTCTAATCTCAGCCGGGAAATCGGGGAATGTGGCAAGATCATTGCCGGCGAGCGCGGCGGTTAGTGTGAATTGGCTGCCGGTAAGCTGCATGCCGTCGCCAGAATCTCCAGCAAATCGAACCACAGCCGATTCGACTTCATCGCGTCTTTCTTCCGGCCGCTCTAGGGCGGTTGCCTCGGACATATTTTGTTCTTCCTCGAACGAAGTACTTAGTGGGTATAGTTAATCACCGGCTCATTCGACCGGCGTTTGATTGCGGGGCGTAACTTCTTCCTCCGGCGCGCCTGTTTCAAGCCTTAATTGGTATTTTCTCGCCAGAAATTAAGTGTTTTGCCGCCTAATCAAGTGCAGCCAGCATTTCCGGTACGGTCACAAACTTGCGACGGGGCGCGCCGTCGGCTGCCGCGGCGATTTCCGCCTGATCGAGTTTCTGCCAATCGGCGTAGTTAACGACGCGAACGCCGCGCCCGGTAAGCATTTCCGTTAGCGCTTCGCGGCCCGGTTTGGTGCCGTTGGCAACATCCTCGAGGATCTGCTGTGCCGCGGTTTCGCCGTCCGGTTTGTTCGTGCCAATGACGCCTGTCGGTCCGCGCTTGATCCAGCCGACCGCGTAAACGCCGTCGCCGACCCGGCCCTCCTGATGCACGACGATACCGTTTTTGTCATCGAATGGCACGCCTTCAATGGGAATCGAGTAGTAACCAATCGCGGCGATCACCAGCCCGCACTCGATGTCGAAGAACTCGCCGGTACCAACCGCTCTACCGCCTTCGACCTTGGTCCGTTCAATGCGCAGGCCTTCGACCTTGTCGCCGCCCAGCACTTCGACCGGGTTCGCAAAGAACTCAAAATGAACGTTCTTCCCCTTGTCAGCCGGATCGACATCGGGAAATTCCTTCAATGTCGCCAGGTTTCGTTCTTTCAGGCGAAGGTCGCGGTCGGACCAATCGCCGGTCACTTCCTCCGGTAGCTGGTCTGGGCGTATGACAGGCATGCAGTTTTCAAGCTTGCCCATCTCGCGGAGCTCGACATTGGTGAACTTCGCTTCGATGGGGCCGCGCCGGCCGAGCAGATAGACGTCTGTGAGCGGCGAGGCTTGCACGGCTTTCGCTGCGTGGTCTGCGATATCGGTGGCCGCCATTTCGGCCGGCGTTTTGACGAGTACACGCGCAACGTCGATCGCGACATTGCCGACACCAACGACGGCGGCGGCGCCGACGTTCAAGTCGGGGTTGAGATCGGTGAAATCAGGATGGCCGTTGTACCAGCCGACGAAATCGGCGGAGCCAAAGACGCCTGCCTTATCGGCCCCCGGAATTGACAACTTTCGGTCGGTCGGGGCACCCACGGCGAGGACCACAGCGTCATAAGTTTCGCGCAACTCGTCCATCGAGACGTCCTTGCCCACCTCGACATTGCCGAAATAAGCGACATGCTCGTTGAGCGCGGTTTTCTCGTAGGCGCGCGCGACCTTCTTGGTGGTTTGGTGATCGGGGGCGACGCCGCCGCGGATCAAACCAAATGGGGTCGGCAGGCGCTCGATGATGTCGATCCGCACATCGCTGCCGCTCTTGAGCAACGAGTCTGCCGTATAGAATCCACTCGGCCCAGAGCCGATGATGGCAACGTTTATTGTCATATGTCCTCCCGATTTCGGGCGGGACTATAACCAAAGCATTTGCAGTCTGCTATCCCGGCAGAGCATCAAATCTACAGTGCTTAATGCATAGCAAAAGCGCGCTCCGAATCGCGTTTCGGAGCGGCGCGGGGCCGCCAAAAGGGGCCGTGATTAGCGGTTAGTGAATCTGGGCGGTTGCCGCGGCGTGGCGATACCGATTGGGTGCGATGACATCCGCGTGGGCGACTTTGACGGAATGTAGTTTGCCGTCGAGGTTTTGTGCCCAGAAGTCGAGAAACTTTTGCAGACGCGGGAAGTCCGGTGCCCGGTCAAGGCGTTGCCAGACAAAGCTCTGCAGGATGCTCGGATGGTCGGGCATGTGATACAGGATCTCTGCCGTGGTCAGCCGGTAGCCTGCCAATTGTTCTTTCGCGTCATTGCTCATAACGACATACCTCGCAAAAGGAATCACTCTGATACTTAAGAATATTGAGCCTTAAGATTCTCACGTTCAATTAAAAAATTGTTTAATGACAATGAGTTAGCAGCTTGTTGGGGAGAGTGCTGCCAGATGTCCGGACAAAAAGCTGAAACCGTTGCTGGCGAACGGTTGACAGCCGCCAGAGCGATCACTAAGTGTCTGGCACTCACTTTCCTGGAGTGCTAACAATCGCCGCGCAAACCGCGGAATCGCACTAAATTTATGGAGGATCAAAGCATGAGTTTTCGCCCGTTACACGACCGGGTTGTGGTCCGCCGCGTTGGCTCAGACGAGAAAACGGCTGGTGGAATCATCATTCCGGATACGGCGCAAGAAAAACCGTCGGAAGGCGAAGTTGTCGCAGTCGGGTCTGGCGCCCGTGCGGAAGACGGCAGCGTAACGCCGATGGACGTAAAAGCAGGTGACCGTGTGCTGTTTGGCAAATGGTCGGGCACCGAAGTGACGATCGACGGTGAAGAACTCCTGATTATGAAGGAGTCGGACATCATGGGCGTCATCGAAGCCAAAAAACGCGCCAAAAAGGCCGCTTAACGTAATTCAAACTTAGGGAATATCGAAACATGGCTGCAAAAGAAGTCCAGTTTGGCACCACGGCACGCGATAAGCTGCTGCACGGTGTCGACGTGCTGGCCGACGCCGTAAAAGTGACGCTCGGTCCGAAGGGCCGTAACGTCGTGCTCGACAAAGCGTTCGGCGCGCCGCGTATCACCAAGGACGGCGTTACCGTCGCCAAAGAAATCGAGCTTGAAGACAAGTTCGAGAACATGGGTGCCCAGATGGTCAAGGAAGTCGCTTCCAAGACCAACGACCTGGCCGGTGACGGCACAACGACCGCGACGGTTCTCGCGCAAGCGATCGTGCGCGAAGGCTCGCGTGCTGTTGCTGCCGGGATGAACCCGATGGATCTCAAGCGCGGCGTCGACATGGCTGTCGAAGCCGTGGTTGCCGAGATCGAGAAGGGCGCCAAGAAGATCAAGACCAGCGAAGAGATCTCGCAGGTTGGCACCATCTCCGCCAATGGCGACACCGAGGTGGGCACCATCATCTCCGATGCCATGCAGAAGGTTGGCAACGAGGGTGTCATCACGGTTGAGGAAGCCAAGAGCTTGGCGACCGAGCTGGAAGTGGTCGAAGGAATGCAGTTCGACCGCGGTTATCTGTCGCCGTACTTCATCACCAACGCCGACAAGATGATCTGCGAGATGGAGAATCCTTACATTCTCCTGCACGAGAAAAAGCTGTCGAGCCTGCAGTCGATGTTGCCGGTGCTCGAAGCCGTCGTTCAGTCGAGCCGGCCGTTGCTGATCATCGCTGAAGACATCGAAGGCGAAGCGCTGGCCACTCTCGTGGTCAACAAGCTGCGTGGCGGCCTGAAGATCTCTGCCGTTAAGGCGCCGGGCTTCGGCGACCGCCGTAAGGCCATGCTCGAGGACATCGCGATCCTCACCGGCGGCCAGGTGATTTCCGAAGATCTCGGTATCAAGCTCGAGAACGTCACGCTTGATATGCTCGGCACGTCGAAGCGGGTCTCGATCACCAAGGAAGAGACCACCATCGTCGATGGCGCGGGCAAGAAGAACGACATTCTGGGCCGTTGCAACCAGATCCGCGCGCAGGTCGAGGAGACCTCGTCCGATTACGACCGTGAAAAGCTGCAGGAACGTCTCGCTAAGCTGGCGGGCGGTATCGCGGTTATTCGCGTCGGCGGTGCCACCGAGATCGAAGTGAAAGAGAAAAAGGATCGTGTCGAAGACGCCATGCACGCAACCCGTGCTGCGGTCGAAGAAGGCATCGTCCCAGGCGGCGGTGTGGCCCTGTTGTACGCCACCCGCGTTCTCGACAAGCTGAAGGGCGAGAATGACGACCAGCAGGTCGGCATCAACATCGTTCGTAAAGCGATCCAGGCGCCGGCGCGTCAGATCGTCGAAAACTCGGGTGCTGATGGCGCTGTTGTCGCCGGCAAGCTGCTCGAGCAGAAAAGCGCGACCTACGGCTACAACGCTCAAGTGGGCGAATACACCGATTTGGTGAAGGCCGGCATCATCGATCCGACCAAGGTGGTTCGCGCCGCGCTGCAGGACGCCTCGTCCGTGGCTGGCTTGCTAATTACCACGGAGGCGATGGTTGCCGAGAAGCCGGAACCTGCTGCCCCGGCCCCGGCAATGCCGGACATGGGCGGCATGGGTGGCATGGGCATGTAAGCTCCAGCCTCTCATAGCTGACTATCTAAGGCCGCGCCGGTTACATCGGCGCGGCCTTTACTCTTTTCCCCATCCGTTAGAAATCCGATTTTGTCCTGGAAGCTCAATTTGCGCATGTACTATGTATACATATTATATGTATACATAGTAATATCTAAGAAACGGATGTCCTCGAACCATGTCTGACGTTGAACAAGACGATATTGCGACAACTCGGCGGCGTGGGCCCGATGATGCGCCCGGCATATTGCTCTGGCGGGCCGCGAATGCCTGGCAGCGCGATATTAGGGCCGTCGTGAAATCCCAGGAACTGACCCAGGCGCAGTTCGTGCTGTTGCTGGGGCTTCGGTATTTGGAGGAGCGGCCAGTTGCGGTGCCAACGGCAACGACCCAGCGGGCGCTGGCCGAATATTGCGGTGTCGATACGACGATGGCGTCGCAGGTGCTTCGTCAGCTCGAAACATCGGGTCATCTGCGCCGCGCACCGGGCGCCGATGCGCGTTCGCGGGCGCTCTACCTAACTGAGAAGGGGCGGCGCGCCATCGACGATATTGCGCCGGAGGTCGGTGCGGTCGATGAACGCTTCTTCGGCGCTCTCGGCGACAATGCTGAAATGTTCAAAGCGGCGTTGCAGGTGCTGATCGGTTTGCCGCCGCGCCTCGGTGCGGCGCGCCGGTCGTGATAACCGCGCAGAGCGCTAAAGTTCTTCGATCACCCGGATAATTCCGGCCTGGTCGAGATCGCCCCAACCCTGGTCGACCATTTTTTGCCAGAGTTTTTGATTGCCGCTCAGCGTGCGCAGGTCCAGATCGACCTGGCCGGCGAGTTCGAGGGCCTGATCGACATCCTTGAGCTGCACTCGGGCCGGGCCGCCCGGTTCGAACATACGTTCGACCATCCGCCCGCCGTGCAAGTCGAGAACCCGCGACTCGGCAAAGCCGCCCTGCAGCGCCTCTCGAACCTTGCCGGGGTCGACCCCGGCACGCTGGGCCAGCGTCAGGCCTTCGGCGACGGCTGCCAAGGTTACAGCTACGATCGCCTGGTTCGCGGTTTTCGCCACCTGTCCGGCGCCAACGTCGCCGATATGGGTGATGTTGCGGCCCAGGACTTCGAAGACCGGCCGCACGCGCTCGAGCGCCTCGGCGCTGCAGCCGGCCATGATCGACAGCGACGCTTGCTCTGCCCCCACCTGACCGCCCGAAACCGGGGCGTCGATATAGGTGCTGCCGGCGGCGGAGACTTCCTCGGCCCATTCGCGGGTCTCGCGAACCTTTGTAGTGCCCATATCGATGACGATTCCGCCCGAACTCAGGCCGGCGATCACCCCGTCCGGGCCGTGCAGCACTTTGTCGACTCCAGCGGTATCGGTGACCATCATGATCACGATGTCGCTCGCGGCGGCGACATCACGGGGCGTTTCGGCCGGTGTCAAACCTTCGCTGGCCAGCTCCTCGACCGGCCCAGGGCTGCGGCTGCTGACCGTGACCGTGGCGCCCGCCTTGTGCAGATTGCGCGCCATCGGCTTTCCCATATGGCCGAGGCCGATCAGCCCAATTTTCCAGCCGTCCAGATCTGCCATTGCCGCTCTCCTTCCGGCGCTGTGTGGGTCTTAGGGAACCGCGTAGCGTGCTGCCGCACCCCGTTCGATGGCCGCGGCATTCAACCGGTCGATATCGAGCGCGTAGCGCATGAGTTCCAGCAATCGCAGCTCTTCTTGCGCAGCGGTTCCGTCGGCGGCGACCACGTCGCAGGCTAGCGCGTATGCAGTTTCGCGAAGGCGGTCGGGCAGCGCATCGCGCATGGCTTCGAACGCGTCGTCGAGGCCATCCTCATCCGATAGGAGAACCGCACAGTCGTTGGCGATTTCAGGCAACCGCCCGGTGTCGAAGGATCTGAAAATCGGCAAATGGCGAACGATTTCGCCAATCCGGGATAGCTCGGAGTCCGTCATGTCGCTATCGGCTGCCGACGCTATGACCATGGCGTAGATAAGTGCCGCTTGATGATCGATCATCTAATAATTCCTATGCTGGAGTGCCCAGGGATAAAGCCGTCTCGTGCCGCCCCCGTCAAGCGATGTAGGGATTATTTACGCCCGTTCCAGGGTTCGCTCGAAGATGGCGGTATCGGGCCTAGCCGCCCAAGAACGCGGCCGTTTTCTCGATTGCCTCGACCAGACCGATGCGGTGTGCCTCCACACCCTCCGGAAAGGCCCCGAGGAGGCGCGACGGCATGGCGCTATCGAGGATAACGAAGACCCCGCGGTCGCTGTCGCGCCGGATAAGGCGTCCATAGGCCTGCGAGATGCGGAGCCGGGCTTGCATATCGTCATAGGCGCGGCCACCGAATTCCTCGCGGCGCGCCTTGTGAAGAATCGTTGGCCGGGGCCAGGGGACACGATCGAACGCTAGCAGGCGCAGCGACTTGCCGGGCACATCTACCCCGTCGCGCACGGCGTCTGTACCAAGCAGGCAGGCGTCCGGTTCGGCACGGAAGATGTCGATAAGGGTCGCGATATTCAACGCGTCGACATGTTGGGCATAGAGCGGTAACCCGGCCTTATCGAGCGGCGCCGCGATCCGCGCGTGAACCTGGCGAAGCCGCGCGATCGATGTAAACAGGCCGAGGCCGCCGCCGCCCGCTGCCAGGAACAGCTCGCGCAATGCCGCCGCGACTTGATCGGGCTCGTTGCGCTGGACGTCGGTTACGATCATTACCCGCGTTTGCTCCGCGTAGTCGAACGGCGAGCTGACCCGGTTGCGGATCGCGGGGGCCGGCATGTGCGCTGCCCCCGTACGGCGTTCGGCGGTGCGCCAATCTTCCTCGACGTCGCCGCTGCGTCCCATCAGGGTGGCGGAGGTTACGAGGACGCCGTGAGCCGGGCTGGCGACCGATTCGGCAAACGGGATTGTCGGGTCGACCCAATGGCGAAACATGCCGACATCGAAATCCCGGCCATCGATCCGGTCGACGGCAAACCAGTCGACAAAAATCTCCGGTGTTTCGGTCTCCAGCGCGCCGAGCATATCGATCCAGCCGGCGATCAGCATTTCGCCGCGGCGCGCCAGTGCCCGGCAAACCGCTTCGATACGCGTGCGCGTGGCGCTCTCCAATTCGTCGGCATCCACGTCGAGGCGCCGGCGTAGTCTATCGCGCAATTGTAGAAGGGGGCGCGCCAGCTGCGCCAAACTCTCTGCCAGGGCGTAGCCAGCGTCGCTGACCGCTGGGTCCAGCGGACGCACCTCGGTTTCCAGGCTGTAGAAGCTGTGCTGGGTGGTCGCGCGGGCATAGACCTGCTGGCGCACCGCTCCGAGAAAGGCCTCGGTGGGGCCATCGGGCCGCGACTCGCCGAGGCGGGCCATCCAGCCCGGCGACGGAAGGGCGCGGGCGGCGGCGAGCGCGGCGGTGAGCGCCTCTCGGGCAGTGTCGTCGTCGTTGGCGATCAGGTCACCCGCACGCTCGCGCAAGCCGCGGGCGCGGCCACCGGGGCGTCGGCGACCACCTTCCGGCCCGAGCAGCCAGCGCCGTAGCTCCGCGGTTTCCAGACCCGACAAACGGCCGCCGAACGCGGAATCGGCGGCGTCGAACAGGTGATGTCCCTCGTCGAACACGTAGCGAGTGGGCAGGCGGTCGTCATCGTCGCCGAGCGCGGCCTGGATCATCACCAGGGCATGGTTGGCGATCACTAAATCGGCGCGGCGGGCTTGGCGAACGCTGCGCTCGATGTAGCATTTCGAATAATGCGGGCAGGCCGAATAGATACATTCGCCGCGCCGGTCGGACAGGGCATGCGTGGTCGCCGTCCCAACTAGGTCAACCAACCAAGCGGGGAAGTCGCCGCCGAAATCGCCATCGCGGGTCACCGCCGCCCAGCGGGCCAGCAAGCCGAGGCCGACCGCGTCGCGCGGCCGCAGGGCGAGATAGCGCCCCACTGCTTCCTCCATATTGAGCAAGCACAGATAATTTTCGCGGCCTTTGCGGATCACCACCTTTGAAGCTTTTAGCTGGCGGTCCGGAAACAGGTGGTCGAGTTCCTGATCGATCTGCCGCTGCAGATTGCGCGTATAGGTGCTGATCCACACGGGCCCACCGTTGCGCTCGGCCCATAGGCTCGCCGGCGCGATATAGCCTAGCGTCTTGCCGGTGCCTGTCCCGGCCTCGGCCAGCACGAAGTTAGGGGCGTCGGGTGCGGGCCGTGGCTGAAACATGGCGCTCACCGCCGATGCGTAGTCGGCTTGCATCGGGCGCGGCTCCGCGTCCGCTCCGAGAAGTTCGGCAAGCCGGTGGCGCGCCTCGTCGGGCTCGACTGGATCGTTGCCCGGCTGCGTTTCCGGTGCCATTTCCGGCCATTCGGGGAGGTGGCGCCAAACGGCTAGAGCACCCGAAAGCCCGCCCGACGCCGCATCGGGGTGACTGTCTACGCCTAGTGTCTGCAATACGATGGGGCCCCACAGCCACCCGGCGCGAGTCATATCGCGGGCGATGGCCGCTGCCTGGCCGCGCTCGTCCTTGTCGCTTGCCAGTTCCGCCAGCAGATAGCCGGTCACCGAGTGCAACAGCCCCAGAGGCGAATCGCTGGGCGTCGTGGCAATGCCAAGCGTGCGCGCCACTCCTGATAGCGTTGGCAGGGTGAACTGGGCCGGACGCACAAAGGCGAACAGCTCCAATATGTCGTACCCCGCCAGCTGATCTCGGTTCAGCCGGCGTGCCACCGAAGGTGCGTGGCACAGCAGCGGGGGCGACGCCTCCACGCGCCGGGCGGCCTCGTCGAACGGCAGGGTTTCGAGCTCGCCGTCCGGTGTCGACCACAGGGCCGTGGCATGCTGCACGTATAGCGCCGCGAGCGGCAACAGGGTTACCGGCGTGTCTGGCGCGGTGGCTGACAATCCCCGACTCATGGGCCGACATTAGCGAGGATGCGGCCTCCGGTCGCTAAAAGTTTCGCTAATTTTTCTTCGAGTTTTGGTCGATCACCGGCAAAAGTCTAAGCGATCCTGCGTGACTTGCGGCCTTGCATCGATATGCTGGGCTTCGGTGAAGTCTGCCCGACCCGTTCCGGGCGGTCTTTCGATTTATGTCCAGGTAGGAGAACTACAGTGGCTATATCACCAGCCGGTCCCGTTGGGGGCCTCGTTCCGGAAGCAGCGCAGCCGCGGCCCGCAACCGCGCCTGTGCCGGATCAGCCGGAGGCGCAAGCTACGCAAACGGAAAACCCGAGTCAGGCGGTAACCCCGCCGTCGACGGATAACCGTACGGAGCAAGAAGCGCCGCGCGAACGTCTCGTCGACGTAACGGTCTAACCGGCCTGCCCGGGATTGACCGGGCTTTCGAATCTTGTCCAACCGCCGTGCGGCACACCGCGCGTGCGGTTGAACTTGTTTCTGCGCCTCGCTATGACCGCCTGGCGCTGCGAGAATTGATTCCATCTGATCGAATTCTGCTCTAGTGTCCGCCGCAATTCAGTCTTGTTGTGGAACGGTACAGATGACCGTGGAACGTGAATTGGCAGCGGACGCCCGCGCGTGGCCCTTCGAGGAGGCGCGCGCGGTGGTCAAGCGCTTAGGCGGCGCGGAGCCCGACCGGGTGCCTGAAAAGGGGTATGTCCTCTTCGAAACCGGCTACGGGCCGTCGGGGTTGCCCCATATCGGCACGTTCGGCGAGGTGGCGCGCACCACCATGGTGCGCCATGCCTTCGCCACTCTGTCAGACATTCCGACGCGCCTGATCGCCTTTTCCGATGATCTGGACGGCCTGCGCAAGGTGCCGGACAACATTCCCAACGGCGAACAGCTCGAGCCGCATTTGGGCAAGCCGCTGACCGCGGTGCCCGATCCGTTCGGCACCCATGACAGCTTCGGCGCGCACAACAATGCGCGGCTTCAAGCGTTCCTCGATCGTTTCGAGTTCGAGTATGAATTTTTCAGCTCGACCGAGTGCTACCGCGACGGCCGGTTCGACGATGCGCTGCTGAATATGCTGGCACATTACGACGAGGTGATGAATGTCATCCTGCCGACCCTGGGTAAGGAACGGCAGGCGACGTACAGCCCCTTCCTGCCGATCTGCCCGCGCACCGGCGTGGTTCTGCAGGTGCCGATGGAGGAAATCAAACCCGATGCGGGTACGGTCGTCTACCGCGATCCTGAAACCGATGCGTTGACCGAAACGCCAGTGACCGGCGGGCACTGCAAGTTACAGTGGAAAGCCGACTGGGCCATGCGTTGGACCGCACTCGGGGTCGACTACGAGATGTCGGGCAAGGATCTGATCGAGTCGGTGAAGCTCTCGAGCAAGATCTGCCGTATCTTGGGCGCGCGGCCACCGGAAGGGCTGACCTACGAGCTTTTCCTCGACGAGAACGGTGAGAAGATTTCGAAATCGCGCGGCAACGGCCTGACCATCGACGAATGGCTCACCTACGGTCCACCGGAGAGCCTCTCGCAGTTCATGTTCAACAAGCCGAAAACCGCCAAGCGGCTGTACTTCGACGTCATCCCCAAATCGGTCGATGAGTATCTCGGTAATGTGGCGCGTTTTCACCGCCAGGAACCCGCCGACCGTTTGCAGAATTCGGTGTGGCACATCCATGGCGGCGCGGTGCCGGAAATCGAAATCGACATCTCGTTTGCCGTGCTGCTCAATCTCGCCAGCGCTTGCAACACCGACGACCCGTCGGTGCTCTGGGGCTTCATTGGCCGTTATGCGTCAGGCGCGACCCCGGCCAGCGATCCGTTGCTCGACCGCCTAGTCACCCACGCGATGGCCTTCTACCGGGATTTCGTGAAGCCGGCGAAGCAATACCGCGCCGCGGACGACCGGGAGCGGGCGGCGATGACCGAACTGGCGGACCGGATCGAAGCGCTCCCTCCCGACGCCGACGCCGAGACCATCCAGAACGAGGTTTATGCCGTGGGCAAAGCGCACGAGTTCGAGCCCCTGCGCGATTGGTTCAAGGCGCTCTACGAAGTGCTGTTTGGCGAAAGCCAAGGTCCGCGCTTCGGTTCCTTCGCCGCGCTTTACGGCGTGAGCGAGACGGTCGCCCTTATTCGCCGGGCGCTCGCGGGCGAGGATCTCGCTGCCGAGTAAGCCCGCTCC
Source organism: Alphaproteobacteria bacterium (assembly GCA_965267185.1). GTDB lineage: Bacteria > Pseudomonadota > Alphaproteobacteria > UBA6615 > UBA6615. The sequence goes on from OZ253937.1 coordinate 3,602,179, forward strand.
GACCCACACTTCGAGCCGGCCGGTGGTCCTTGGTCACCGTTTGGTATGGGCGAAGTCCCAGTAGAGCTCACGGGCGCGCCGATAGACCGGTCCCGGCTGTAAATCCCGATCCTCGTAGCGGATCACCGGCTGCACCTTGCCGTAGTTGCCGGTGTTGAAAATCTCGTCGGCTTCCAGCAGTTCTTCGGTGCGCACTGTCCGTTCGACGACTGTGATGCCGTCGCTGCGCATCAGTTCGATGAGCCGCTGACGGGTAATGCCGTTGAGGAACGAGCCATTCGGGATCGGCGTAATGGCGACGCCGTCCTTGACGATCCAAATGTTGGATGTTGCGAATTCGGCGACATGGCCGAGCCCGTCGCGCATGACCGGGTTTTGAAAACCGCGTTTGCGTGCCTCGACCAGGGCGCGGGAGCTGTTGGGATAGTGGCACGCTGCCTTGGCGTCGGTCGGCGCTGTTTCCGGGCCGGGCCGCCGGTAGCTGCTCAGGCAACAAGTGAACCCGGCGCCGGTCGGCATCGCCGCCTCGAAGATCGTCAGGGCAAATTTGGTGCTGTCGGGGTCGGGGATCAGCACGTCGAGGGCGGCATCGGCCCAGAACATCGGGCGGATATAAAGCGCGGCGTCCGGCGCGAATCGCTTGACCCCGTCGAGCGCGATCTCTTCGATTTCGCCGGCGCTCAGCATGGCTTTCATGTTCATCGCCGCGGTCGAATCGACGACCCGCTGGCAATGGCGGTCGAGATCGGGGGTCACCCCTTCGAAGGCGCGGGCGCCGTCGAAGGCGACCGAGCCCAACCAGATCGCGTGAGAGTCGGCGCCGATCAGCGGCACATTGCCGTGCACCCAATCGCCGTCAACGTAAGTCTGTGAAACCCTGGGCTTGCGGACACTCTTCATGGTCTTGCGAATGCTCTTCGGTCGCGGGGCCGGTTATCCGAGGTTGAGCATAGCGTTAAGTCCGTTGCCGATACCATACTCCTCTACCCCTTTACGCATCCGGGTACCGACCGCATATTGGGGCTATGCCTATTTTGAAAATTGCCCGCATGGGCCACCCCGTTCTACGCCAGCGGGCTGAGGAAGTGAGCGACCCCACCGCCCTCGATGTGGCACGGCTGGTCGGCGCCATGATCGAAACCATGGAAGACGCCGATGGCACCGGATTGGCCGCGCCGCAGGTGCATATGCCGTGGCGGATCGTCGTCTATAAGGTGGTGGCGGAACGCGCCCGGGCCGAGTCAGAGTCCGATGAAGGCGGTTTGGGTGAGGGGGTGCCGACTACGGCCATGATCAATCCGGTCGTCGAACCGCTGGGCGAGGAAACCAATGTCGGTTTCGAAGCGTGTCTCTCGGTACCCGAAATGGCCGGACCGGTGCGCCGCTTCAACCGCGTCCGCGTGACCTATCAAACTTTGGAGGGGAAAACCGTGGAGCGCGAAGCGGAAGGGTTTCATGCGCGCGTGATTCAACATGAGTGCGATCACCTGGACGGCATTCTCTATCCCATGCGGATCGAAGACATGTCGCAATTCGGGTTCGTCGACGCTCTGAACAAAGCAGCGGCGGCGGAATCCGAAGCGGACGAGCAGGGGGTGAGCGATGCCGCGGCGGAGTAAGAAACCGGTGGCTGAGCACCTGCAAGCTGAGCGCCGGGCGATCTTAGACAGGGCGCTCGATCATGTGCCGTTCGATGGTTGGACCGCGCGAACTTTGCAGCAAGGCGCTGCCGATGCCGGTTTCGACGATACGATGTGGCGCCGCGCCTTCCCCGGTGGTGCGACAGAGGCGATTGAATTTTGGAGCGCCGAAATTGACCGTGAAATGGCGGCCGCGCTCGCCGAGCAGGACATTGGTTCGCTCAAGATCCGCGAACGCATCGCCGCGGCGGTTCGATGGCGGCTGGAAACGCAAGCGCCCCATCGCGAAGCGGCGCGGCGCGCGCTCAGCCATCTTGGGCAACCGCAGCACGCGGCGCTGGGTCTTCGTTGCCTTTACCGCACGGTCGACGAGATGTGGCATGCGGCGGGCGATACCGCGACCGACTATAATTTCTATACCAAACGCGGCCTTCTGGCTGGCGTCTACACCAGCACGCTTCTGTTCTGGTTCGACGACGACTCGGAAGATCACGCCGCCACTTGGGCGTTTCTTGACCGGCGCATCGCCGATGTCATGCGCGTGCCCAAAATAACCGGGCGTTTGCGCAAGATCCCTTCGGTCATCCCCCGGCCGGGCCGGTTCGTCCGCAGGGTCCGCGAGCATTTGCGCGAGGGCGAGCGCGGCTAGGCCGCCGTTAACCATTTGCCACAGTTTCGCCTTGTCATCCGCCTAGGGTGCGCGCCGGCCCAATTGCGGCCGTCAATTCGCTGACGCAGCCTGGCAGCCCCTTCATGCGATGGACTTTGCGAAAATTCGACGCCCTACTCGGCACCGTTTTGGCGGCCTTGGCCGGTATAGCGTTCGCTCAGCTTCCCGCCTTCATTCAGCAATATTTGCAGCGGGTCGGCGGCCATATCGACGAGGCGCATTTTCATCTGCTGCAGGTGACGGGGGGAGAGTCTCTACGCACCCTCGATGCGCCCGCCCGCGAGGTTTTGACCGTATCGCTCGAGCAACGAGTGACTGAACTCCAGTCGGGCGAACAGGCGATTAGCGGGGCCAGTGGAACGCTTCAGCCACTTGTCTTCCTGCGCGAGCTCGATGTCGATATCGCCATGGCGACCCTGCACTCGTTCGAACCCGCGGTGCCGTTGAGCCTCTCGGGCGTGATCTACGGCTTCGCCGGCATGGTGGCGGGATGGCTGCTTTACGAGGTCCTCAAGGCGCCTGCGGGGTTCGTGCTTCGCCGCCGGCGACGCCTCCGGACACGCTCGATCGAGCCGTCCTGACTCGTAAATCTGGGCGTTTGGCGCTGTCCTAGAAGACCGTCGCGGCGCCGCTGCCTAGCGAGCCGAGAAACAGCGTAGTCCCGAGCGCCATGATAAGCCCGCCACCGGCCAGCGCGACCACTTGACCGGCGGTTTGGACGATACGCCCGTCCGAGCGCACCAGCATTTGCGCGGCTTTCCGGAAGTAGAGGGTCGATGCGGCCAGTACTGAAACGGTCGAGGCTGTTCCGATCGCGATGGCAAATACGGCGCCTATTCCGGCCATCCGCAGTCCCATCGCCTCGGCGATGAGGAGCACAAGAACCGCGCCGCTACAGGGCCGGATCCCGATGGATGCCACGATCGGCACGGCGTTGCGCCACGATTTCACTCCACGAAGCTGTTCTTCGTTCGGACCGTGGCTGCTACAGCACGCCGCATCGGTGTGGCTGTGAGAAGCGAACTCGACATTACCAGCGGGCTGCATAGACCGGCGAATGGAGAGTATCGCGCGCACAACAAGCCACGCGCCGAGGAGGGCCACCAGCGCGAAACTGGCGCTTTCCAATGGACCCACCGCGTCACGAGTTTCCCGCATCGCAAATCCCACGATATGTACCAGGCCCAAGACAAGGACGATCGCCGTTAAGCCTTGAACAAGCGACGACAGCCATGCGAGCCCAAGCCCGCGTCGCAGGTCGCTCGGGTGGGTCAGCAGGTAGGTGGCGATAACGGCCTTGCCGTGGCCGGGCCCGGCGGCGTGAAAAACGCCGTACAGGAAGCTCACAACGATCAGACCCCACGCGGCGGCGAGCGAGTTTTCGGCGCGTAGGGTTCGCACCGCCGCCGCCAATTCGTTGGTGAACGCCCGTTGCTGGCTTTGCACGTATGTTAGGGCATCGCTCCAGCCCTGCGACAGCGCCGTGGTAACCGCGAAACTGTTGCCCGACGACTCTTGGCCAGCCGCTGGCGCAAAACTAGCGAGCACAAAAAGCAAGGCGAGCGTTGTTGCGGCGGGTAACCGGCCGCCCGAGCTGAAACGTTTATCGTCGCTGGCTATTCGCACACTACGGATACTTGTTCGGCGAATAGAACACCGAGTCCGTCGCCGGCGCTTTCGGTCTTATCGAGAGAGTTGGCGAGTGAAACGGTTTCGAAGTCCGGGTTGGGTTCTTTGATGGCGTAGCGGCAGTCGGGTCTCGCGTCAGGTTCGAGCACGACCGGTGTGTTCGTTACGTGGAGAAATGAGATGTAATACTGTGGGTCGTAGACGGCGTAGGAAAAAGCCTGCATGAGTGGATCGACGGATTTTTCCAGAGGGACGATGAAGTCGAGCGTGATCCGGCCATTTTTGACCGTGCTCTCGAACTGGGTGACATCGCCGTAGTCGGGCTGCTCACCGGCGACCTCGATGAACGTAAAGTAAGAATGGCTCTTCAAGTTTTCGATATTTTGCTGCGCCAGTGAGCTCAGTTGGGCTGGCGTTAATTCGCCACTCTCGCCCCCCAATTCCTCGATGAGGAACAGGCTGTAGAGTTCGTCGAACTTCCAATGCACTTGCAAGGCTTCGATATTGCCCGCGTCGTCGAACAAAACGGCGGTGCGCATATCGATCCAAACATGGGGGTGCGCATGTCCAGACGGGTTAATGAGCACCATCGCCGCGAAAATACCCAACGCCGACAGTAGCCTCTTGGGTCGAAAAATCATCCGGGGCCTCAATTGGCTATATATTCAAGGACTTATGTGCGAACGCGCAACATGTCAAATCACGTCTACTGTAAAGCGCAGTGTTGTAGCAAATACTAAAGGATTGGATGTTTTGAATATTTCGTCTTGGCTCCGCACGCGCCTCTTAGGCTCAATCGAATGGCCGGTTTCAGGCGATGGTGCGGGTTTAACGAATTGATTTACTTGACATATTGGCTGGGAAGGCCCATGTGTCGGCGATAGATTTTTCTCGCGATTGCGCGAAGCGCCGCCGATAGGCGGCGCCACGTCCTGGGAATAACAATCAAAAAACATCCCGTCTCGGCCGCGCCCGAGGCAGGGCGAAACGCCAGGGTAGGGCGGTGTCCAGTACATCGGCTACGATATCTGGCGCATAAGGATATCCAAGTGAGTATTAGTAACTTCTCGGAGCTCGGCCTGGCCGATCCGATCCAGCGTGCGTTGAAAAACAGAAACCACGTTACCCCGACGCCGATCCAGGCGCGGGCCATCCCCAAACTTCTCACCGGCAGAGATATGCTAGGCATCGCTCAGACCGGTACCGGCAAGACAGCAGCCTTTGCGCTGCCGATTCTCCACCTGCTGTCTCGCAGACGCGTCAAGAAAGGCCCGCGCAGCCCGCGCGCCCTCGTTCTGGCGCCGACCCGCGAGCTGGCGATACAGATCGGCGAAGAGTTTCGCGCTTACAGCAAGCATCTACATTTGCGCCAAACTGTAATTTTCGGCGGCGTCGGCCAGAGGCCACAGGTCGATGCGTTGTCGCGCGGTGTCGATATTGTCATCGCGACCCCCGGCCGCCTACTCGACCTCATGAACCAACGGCAACTGCGGCTCGATACGATCGAGTTTTTTGTCCTCGACGAGGCCGACCGGATGCTCGATATGGGCTTCATCCGCGACATCCGGAAAGTCATCGCAGCTTTGCCAAAGGCACGTCAGTCGTTGCTGTTTTCCGCCACCATGCCGGGCACCATCGCACGTCTTGCGGGCGAAATTCTGACCGACCCGATTCGTGTCGAGGTCGCACCCCAGGCGACACCGGTCGAGCGTATCGAGCAAAGCGTCTACCACGCCGCCGCCGCTGAGAAAGTAGCGTTGCTTGGCGACGTTCTGGACGATGCTGCACTGTCGCGTGTGCTCGTGTTTACACGCACCAAGCATCGCGCCAACCGTGTCGCCGATCAGCTTGGCAAACGCGGCATCACCGCCGATGCGATCCATGGCAACAAGTCCCAGAGCGCCCGTCAGACGGCACTTAAGCGTTTCCGGGCCGGTAACGTGCGTGTCCTGGTGGCAACCGATATCGCCGCCCGGGGTATCGATGTTGACGGCGTGACCCACGTCATCAATTACGAGCTCCCCAATGAGCCGGAAAACTATGTCCACCGTATTGGGCGTACTGCTCGGGCGGGTGCTTACGGGGTCGCGGTTTCGTTCTGCGATCCGGCGGAGCGCGCCTATTTGCGCGATATCGAACGCTTGATCGGGAACCGGTTGAGGGTGGTCGGCGACGAGCCGTCGGCGCCAGCGCGCGAAAAGCCAGGTAAGGCCAAGAAGTCCCGCGGTGGGTCGTGGCGCAAGCGAAGCCGGCCGCAGACAGCGTCCCGCCATCGCAAGCGGCCGTCGAACCGCCGCGCGGTAGCGCAAGCAAGCAGCTAAGGGCGTTCCCGCGGTCTAACCCAGGTCACGTGGCCCATTTTTCGACCAGGCCGTGTCTCTGTCTTGCCGTAGAGATGTAGGCGCGCGTCCGGGTCGGCGATATAGCGTTGCCAGTCGTCGGCGTCGTGGCCGATGAGATTTTTCATCGTCGCGTCGGCGTAGCGCTCGGTCGAGCCGAGCGGGAGGCCGCACGCTATGCGCACGGCCTGCTCGAATTGACTGACAGAGCAGGCGTCAAGGGTCCAGTGTCCGGAGTTATGGGGCCGCGGCGCGATCTCGTTGACCAAGACGCCGCCATCCAGGGTCACGAACATTTCGACTGCCAGAAGACCGACGATCTGGAGTTCGCTTGCCAGTTTTCTGGCGATGTCGGTTGCGGCCACGGCGACGTCATCGGACACTGGAGCAGGCGCAATGGTTTCATCGAGAATATAGTTGGCGTGCCGGTTTTCGACCGGCACATAGGTCACCACCGCGCCGTCTTGACCCCGCGCGGCAATCACCGAGATTTCCCGTTCGAAATCGACAAAACCCTCCAGAATTGCGCCGCCGGTCGCCGGACCCGCGCCGGATTGCGTCCAGGCGTCGCCCAGATCGGTTTCCGGGTCGATGCGCACCTGACCCTTGCCGTCGTAGCCCAAACGTGCGGTTTTCAGGATGGCGGGAGCGCCGAGTTCGCCGACTGCCTCGGTCAGCTCGGCTGGGCTGGTGACGGCGCGGTACGGCGCGGTCGCGACCCCGGCCGCTGTCACGAAATCCTTTTCCTTGATCCGGTCCTGGGCCACAGCCAGTGCTTTTGAGCCGGGCCTAACGCTGGTGCGAGCCTCGAGATACTCGACGCCTTCTAGCGGTATGTTCTCGAACTCCAGTGTTGCGATGTCGATATCGGCGGCAAAGCGGTCGAGCGCGGCGGTATCGGTGAACGCTCCCAAGGTGGACCGGTCGGCAACTTGGGCTGCGGGTTCATCGGAAGATTGGCAAAAAACGTGACAGCGATAGCCGAGACGGGCCGCTGCCAACACGATCATCCGGCCGAGCTGGCCGCCACCCAAAATACCGATGGTTGAGCCGGGCGAGAGCATCGCCGGCGCGCCGCTACCAGATGCAACGCTCATGCGTCGTCGGACGGGATTTCGGCGACGCCGTCGGTTTGCTGCGTGCGCCAGTCGTCGAGAGCTTGTGCAACCGAGGCGTCCTCATTTGCAATAATCGCGGCGGCTAACAGCGCGCCGTTGACGGCGCCAGCGCGGCCTATCGCCAGAGTGCCAACCGGGATGCCGGCCGGCATCTGGACGATCGATAAGAGGCTATCCATGCCGCTGAGGGCCTTGCTTTCGACAGGAACGCCCAGGACGGGGACCGGTGTCATCGAGGCTGTCATGCCGGGCAGATGAGCAGCGCCGCCGGCGCCGGCAATAATTGCCTTGAGGCCGCGCGAGCGGGCGGATTTGGCATAATCGGCCAGTCTGTCGGGGGTCCGATGGGCGGAAACGATACGCACTTCGTGCTCGATTCCGAGCGCTTCCAGCGTTTCGGCCGCATGACGCATGGTCTGCCAGTCCGACTGGCTGCCCATGATGATACCGACAGTTGGGCTCGCCATGGTTAATATCTCCAGCGGGGGCGTTCGGGGCGGCGGAAAAGGCGGCGATTATAGGTTTGCGGGCTCGAAGCGCAAGCTGTGCGCGTCTTTAAGTACCGCCAAGTATTTTACATACAATTGTTGGTATAACGATTTATTAAGTAATTTTCTGCTATATTTAAGGCCAAATCTGCCTTTTAAATCACTCAAAAGGCGCGATTTATTAGACTTTTCGAAGCGAGGAACGGCCCTATGAAAGTTGGCTCAACGCGGGCAGGAAGCCCCCGCCCAGTTGTTTCGACAGGTGCCGCTCGCGAAGCCGGCCGCGCCTACGCGGCCCGTGCGACCGCAGATGCCACGGCGGCGGCACCGACGGCGGATGTCGCGACGATTGCCGGTATCCCACGCGACGAGCTGACCCCCAAAGTTCGCGACGCCATCGAGCTTCTGATGCACGAAGTGCAGCGCATGCGCCAAGAGTTGGAGCAGGCGGAAAAGCGGGTCGCCTATCTCGAGAAACTGGCCGACGAAGATTCCTTGGTGCCGGTCGCCAACCGGCGCGCGTTCGTGCGCGAGCTGAGCCGTATGGCCGCTTACTCCGAACGCTACAGCTCGGTGTCGAGCGTTTTGTATTTCGATATCGACGGCTTCAAAGAAATCAACGATCAGTACGGTCATGCCGCCGGCGATGCCGCTCTGCAGCACATCGCCGAGATTTTCATGCTCAACGTGCGTGAATCCGACGTTGTCGGCCGCCTCGGCGGCGATGAGTTCGGCGTTATTCTCGCCCAGTCTGACGCCGCCGCTGCAGCGGAGAAGGCCGCGATCCTCGCTCAGGCGATCGAAACCACCCCGTTTGTTTGGGAGAACAAAGGCCTCAAAGTGGGTGTCTCCTACGGAGCCTATACGTTCTCGGGCAAGGAAAATGCCGGTGAAGCGCTCCAGCGCGCCGATCACGCGATGTACAAACAGAAGCAGGTTCGTGCGGCGGCTGCCGCTCAGTAGGCAGGCGGGCCGGCTGTCAGGCGATAATGTCGGGCAGCAAGAGATCCTCCACCCGCGCAATTTCGTCCTTCAATACTAGCTTGCGTTTCTTGAGCCGCTGTATTTGCAGTTGGTCGAACGGCACTTCGTTGGAAATTCGTGCGATGACGTCGTCGAGATCGCGGTGCTCGCTCTGAAGGGCTTCCAGACGCCGGCGCAGATCTTCTCTATCGATTGTGTTGTCACTCGTCACGGCAAGAGCAGTATCCAGCTAGATAGGATCAATTCTCAACAGCCGCGGTCATTATAGCAAAAGCTGGCGCGAATAGTTCGCTCCATTCTCGCCTTTTTGCGAAAATCCGTTAAAACGCGCGCCGCAATGCTGGGAGACATCGGGACGCCAGTTGGTTCTTTGCAAATCAGGCGAATCTGAATTAGGATTTGTCTATTACCGCTGATCGAAAAGGAGGCGATGTTGGTGTCGATGGAACCGATGGAACCGAATGTTGAGGATCTGAAGCGTAAACATGCAGATCTAGATACTCAGCTCGGCGAGGAAACACAGCGCCCTCATCCAGACCAACTCATCATTTCGCATCTCAAACGGGAAAAACTAAAAGTCAAAGACGCGATCGCCAGCTTGGAAAGCGCGTAAGCTCGATGGCTTTTTCTAGACGATAAAAAAAAGTGGGCGGCCAGTAGGCCGCCCGTTTTTGTTTCTAGGTTCTTGTTTTTACCAGACCGGCCGAAGCGTTATTCGGCTGCCGCCTCCGCGTTCGCTAATTCGTTGGCTTGCTCGCGCAGTACGAATTTCTGAATTTTGCCGGTCGACGTTTTGGGTAAAGCGCCGAAAACGATGTGACGCGGGCATTTGTAGTGAGCCAAGTGATCGCGGCAATGCTGGATTAGATCGTCCTCGGTCGCATTGGCATCGGGCGCCAGCTCGATGAATGCGCATGGCGTTTCGCCCCACTTTTCATCCGGCCGCGCGACCACCGCCGCGGCCGATACGGCGGGGTGTTTGTACAACGCGTCTTCCACCTCGATCGACGAAATATTTTCCCCGCCCGAGATGATGATATCCTTCGAGCGGTCCTTGAGCTCGATGTAGTTGTCCGGGTGCCATACGCCGAGATCGCCGGTATGGAACCAGCCGCCGGCAAAGGCGTCATCGGTGGCCTGGGGGTTTTTCAAGTAGCCCTTCATCGTGACATTGCCGCGGGTAAACACTTCGCCCATGGTCTCGCCATCTCGCGGGACCGGGGCCAATGTTTGCGGATCGCCCACCATGACGTCTTCGAGCACTTCGTAGGGCACGCCCTGGCGCGATTGTAGCTGTGCCTGCTCGTCGGCTGGCAGATCGTCCCATTCGTCTTGCCAGGCACAGATAATTGCCGGGCCGTAGATCTCGGTCAGACCGTAAACATGGGTCACCCGGATCCCCTGTTCGGCCATCCGCGCGAGAACGGCGGCCGGCGGCGGCGCGGCTGCCGTCATGAATTCGACGTCTTGGTCGAATGCTTGCCGGTCTTCCTCGCCGGCGTTGACGATCATCTGCATGACGATCGGTGCGCCGCACAGGTGGGTAACGCCGTGGTCCGCAAAGGCGGCATAGATCGTCTTCGCTTCTACCCGCCGCAGGCAAACATTGATGCCGGCCACCAAGGCAGTACCCCAGGTGAAGCACCAGCCATTGCAGTGGAACATCGGCAGCGTCCACAGATAAACCGGTTGGCCGGTGGCGCCCCAGGTGAAAACGTTGCCCATGGCGTTCAGGTAGGCACCGCGATGATGATAGACGACGCCCTTCGGGTTGCCGGTGGTGCCGGACGTGTAGTTCAAGGCAATAGCCCGCCACTCGTCGTCGGGCAGCTCCCAATCGAACGCAGCGTCGCCGCCGGCAATGAAGGTCTCGTAGTCGGTTTCGCCGAGCTGCTCGCCACCTGGTCCTTCGGAATCGCAGATGTCGATGACGAGCGGTTTGTTTTTCACCAGACCGAGAGCTTCCTTGATGACCGGTGCAAACTCGGTATCGGTCAGCAAAATTTTGGCTTCGCCATGGTCGAGAATGAAGGCGATGGTTGCGGCGTCCAAGCGGGTGTTGAGAGCGTTGATGACGCCGCCGGTCATCGGGATGCCGAAATGGGCCTCCAGCATTTCGGGGATGTTGGGTGCCATGACGGCCACGCAGTCGCCAATGCCGATACCGCGCTGCGACAGTGCCGAGGCAAGCTGTTTCGTGCGGGCGTAGGTCTCGGCCCAATTGCGCCGGATCTTGCCGTGTATGACCGCGGGGCGGTTCGGATAAGTCGCGGCGGTTCGCCGGATGAAGCTGAGCGGCGACAGCGGCGTGTAGTTCGCCGCGTTCTTATCCAGGTTGGTTTCATAGGGGTTTGTCATCTGCCTCTTCCCGCCTCTAGGTCACTACGCCCGGTGAACACGGTTATTTTTTGAACAGTGAATCTGCATCGCCCCGTATCGCTTCGCGGTTTCGAATTTCGGCTTCGGTGCGCAAGATTTCCTGTTTTGCGTGCTCGATATATTCCTTCATTTCCTCGATGGATAGGGCTTCGATGTTTAGCGGCTCAAATCCTTTTTTGGTCGCGGGGTGTTGTGGTTCGAGATCGTCTTCAAAGCTCATCCTTGCCGCTCCAAAGCTGATAGTAGCGTTGCCGTTGTGCCTAAAGTTTGACCTGCCTAAAGTGCGCCCGCAAGGCCCTAGATGTTGTTCTGGAGGCCGCCGATCGGAATTCCGGGAGTATGTGAGATGAGCCTGCCCGCGACAATGACTGCAGTCGAGATTACCGAGTCCGGAGGGCCGGAAGTGCTGCAGCCGGTTGAACGGCCCGTACCGGCGCCGGGGGCGAGTGAGATTTTAATCGCCGTCGCTGCGGCGGGGGTCAACCGGCCCGATGTTGTGCAGCGGCTCGGCCTTTATCCGCCGCCTCCCGGCGCGTCGGACCTGCCTGGTCTGGAGGTTGCAGGCACGGTTGCTACCGTGGGTGAAGGGGTGACGGGCTGGAGCGAAGGCGACGCCGTCTGCGCGTTGATCGCGGGGGGCGGCTATGCCGAGTATGCGGTCGCCCCGGCGCCCCAAGTTCTGCCGGTGCCGGGTGGCCTCGATATGGTTCAGGCAGCCGGTGTTCCCGAGACCTTTTTCACCGTTTGGACCAATGTCTTCGACCGCGGCCGCTTGGCGGCCGGGGAATCGATTTTAATCCATGGCGGTTCGAGCGGCATCGGTACCACCGCTATCCAGCTGGCGCGCGAGTTCGGCGCGACGGTCTATGTCACCGTCGGCAGTTCCGAAAAAGCGGCATTTTGCGAGAAACTCGGCGCGGCCAAAGCAATCAACTACCGCGACCAGGATTTTGTCGACGAGATCAAATCGCTCACCGGCGGTGCCGGGGTCGACGTTATTCTCGATATGGTCGGCGGCGATTATTTGCCGCGCAACATCCGCGCGCTGAAGGAAGATGGCCGGCTTTTGCAGATTGCCTTGATGGCGGGGCGCGAGGGTGAGTTGGACCTTGGCCGGCTGATGACCCGTCGGTTGACGGTGACCGGGTCGACCTTGCGGCCGCGCCCGGTGGAAGTAAAAGGCGACATCGCCGGATCGCTGCGCGAGCAAGTCTGGCCCTTGTTCGAAGCGGGAAAAATCAGCCCGGTGATCCACAAGACATTCCCGCTCAGCGAGGCGTCGAGCGCCCATGAGCTTATGGAATCGAGCGCCCATATCGGTAAAATCATTCTGAGCGTCGCCGAGTAACTTTGCATTTACCATACGCCAAGCCTATATAAGGTTCAGCTATAATACCTTGAAATATAACCGGCACTTCGGTCGACGTGGCGCAGTTGAACACCACCGGGGTGCAGCAAGGAGATTCGATGGTAGAACCATTGATGCCGAAAGGGACCGCCATTTGGCTGGTCGAGAACACCGCTTTGACGTTCGATCAGATCGCCGAATTTTGCGGCATGCATAAGCTCGAAATTCAGGGCATCGCGGACGGTGAGGTGGGTATTGGCATGCTCGGCCTCGATCCGGTTGCCAACGGTCAGCTCGATTGGGAAGAGATCGAGCGCTGTGCGGGCGATCCTTCGGCCCGCCTGAAGCTGAAGGCGACCGAGAACCCGGCGCCGGTGAAGCGGACCAAGGGCCCGCGCTACGTACCGCTGTCGAAGCGTCAGGATAAGCCCGATGGTATCGCCTATCTGTTGCGCTACTACCCGGAACTCAGCGATGCTCAGATTTCCAAGCTGATCGGCACAACGAAGCCGACGATCAATGCGATCCGCGACCGGACCCATTGGAATTCGTCGCAGATTCAGCCGCGTGATCCGGTGACCATCGGGTTGTGCCGGCAGATGGACCTGGACGAGGCGATCGAAAAGGCCCGTAAGGCGGGGCGTAAGCCGGCGGAGAACCAGTCCGCGCCGATCAGCGCCGATCTGATCCCCCAGGAGGAGCCGGCGGTGCCGAGCCGGATCCCCGACTGGATGGCCGATGTACGGATCGGCGGTTCTGGGGGAAACGACACCTAAAACCGCCATTTCGGCGCTATTTTCAAGACGGGTCCGGCGCGTTCGGGCCCGTTTTTGTATGTTTCGGTAACGGTTCGTTAACTAATTTAGCCGACATTAGATCCCGATGGTTCTTGTATGAACCCATCGATTGGATCCCCCCTAGATCCTCTCTTGATGCCTCCCTGTTGACTCTGCCGCTCCGAAGGCTCCCCTTTCGGAGCGGTTTTTTCTTTGTGCCAATGCGTCGTCTGGCCGGTTCAAGGCGCGCAGCAGATGGGCTATGGTCCGCCGCACCGCCGCTCGGGCGCTAACACAGCCGCTCGTGCGTCGATCCCTCTTTCGGCAGGACCGGCACGATGGTCGAAGCAAAATTTCTCAAATTTGACACCCTGAGCTTGCACGCGGGCCAGCACCCCGATCCGGTGACGGGCGCCCGCGCGGCGCCGATCTACCAGACGACGTCATATGTGTTCCCCGATGTGGACCACGCGGCCAGCCTGTTCAATCTTGAACGCGCTGGACACATCTACTCGCGCATTTCCAACCCCACGGTCGCGGTATTCGAGGAGCGCGTGGCCGCGTTGGAGGGCGGGGTCGGCGCGATCGCCACTGCCAGCGGCCAAGCGGCCCTCACGCTTGCGGTAATCACGCTGATGGGTGCCGGTGGCCATATCGTCACGTCGCGCAATATATATGGCGGCAGCCACAATATGTTTCTCCACACGCTGCCCCGGTTCGGGATCACGGCCACCTTGGTCGATCCCCGCCATCCCCAGGAATTTGCCGATGCTATCCGGCCGGAGACCCGGCTGGTGTTTGCCGAGACGATCGGTAATCCCGGGCTTGAGATTTTGGATATCCCGGCGGTCTCGCAAATCGCCCACGATGCCGGGATACCCCTGATGGTCGATTCGACCTTCACCACGCCCTATCTGATGCGGCCGTTCGAACACGGGGCTGACCTCATTATGCACTCGGCCACCAAATGGATCGGCGGCCATGGTGTCGCGATCGGCGGCGTGCTGGTCGATAGCGGCGCGTTCGATTGGGAAGCATCCGGCAAGTACCCAACGATGACGGAGCCCTATGCGGGCTATCACGGGCTCGATTTCGCCGAAGAGTTCGGACCCGCCGCCTTCATCATGCGCGCGCGCGCCGAGGGGCTGCGCGATTTTGGCGCCTGCATGTCGCCGCAGAACGCATTTTATCTGACGCAAGGGTTGGAAACCCTGCCGATGCGCATGGCGCGGCATGTCGACAATGCCCGGACCATCGCCGGTTACCTGAGCGAGGCGAAAGAAGTCGCTTGGGTGCGCTACCCGGAGCTTGAGAGCCACCCGGACCAGGCGTTGGCACAGAAGCTATTGCCCGATGGCGCCGGTTCGATTGTGACGTTCGGGATCAATGCCGGCCCCGCGGGCGCGCGCCAATCCGGAGCAAAATTTATCGAGGCCCTCGAGCTGTTCTCCCATTTGGCCAATGTGGGCGACGCCAAATCGCTGGTTATCCATCCGGCCAGTACGACCCATCAGCAAATGGATGCCGAAGAGCTGGCGACAGCGGGTGTCGGCGAGGAGATGATCCGGCTTTCGGTCGGCTTGGAAGATCCAGGCGATCTGATCGCCGACTTGCGCCAAGCGCTCCGCGCGTCGCAGAAGTAGGAGACGCGTTCCATGGATATCGATGTAAATGGCGCGGCGGTTTTCGCCCACACCGGCGGAAAGGCTTTCGACCCGGCGCAACCCGTTTTGGTGCTGGTGCACGGTGCGGGGACCGACCACACATTTTGGGGATTGCAAACCCGGTACTTCGCCCATCATGGGTTCTCGGTGCTGGCCATCGACCTGCCCGGTCACGGTCGGTCGGACGGGCCGGCGCTCGACTCGATCGATGCATGCGCCGATTGGGTATGGCAGGTGCTTGATGCGGTCGGCGCGAAACAAGCCGCCCTGGCGGGCCACTCGATGGGCTCTTTAGTCGCGCTCTCCGCGGCGGCGAAGCAGCCGGAAAACACAAGCGCGCTGGTTCTTGTGGGCATCGCCGAACAGATCGCTGTCCACGAAGATCTGTTGGCCGCGGCGGAGCGCAACGATCCCCGGGCGTTCGACATGATTACCGACTGGGGATTCGGCAAACCCTCCCACCTGGGCGGCCATCAGGCGCCCGGGCTGTGGATGCAAGGCAGCGGTCTGGCATTGCTGCGTTCCAGCGAACCGGGTGTCTTGGGATGCGATCTTGCCGCGTGCGACGCCTATCACGGCGCGGTCGAAGCGGCGGCGAAAATCACTTGTCCTGTCCTGCTATTGCTCGGTGCGGGCGATCGAATGACCCCGCCGCGCATGACCAAGGCGCTGGCCGAAGCCATGGCGCAGGTCGAGACGCAAATCCTGCCGGCGACGGGCCACATGGTGATGGTCGAGCGGCCGAACGAAACGATCGACGCCATCGACGGTTTCTTGCAACGGGTTGCCGCATGAGCCGCGAGGGGAAGAGCGAGCGCCGCCAGAACTACCCGGAACTCGTTGAAATCCCAACCCGGTGGATGGACAACGACGTCTACGGCCACGTGAACAACGTGGTCTACTACTCCTATTTCGATACCGCGGTGAACGGGTTTCTCATGCGAGAGGCGGGGTTAGACTACCGCTCTTCGGATGCCGTAGGCGTGGTCGCCGAGACCGGGTGCAGCTTCCACGGCGAGATTGCGTTCCCCGACACCCTCGATGTCGGTATCCGGGTGCGCCGGCTCGGCACATCGTCGGTGACCTACGAAATCGGGATTTTCCGCCAAGGGCATGAGGAGCCGGCTGCGACCGGCCATTTCGTCCACGTTTATGTGCGCCACGGCGAAATGACGCCGGTGCCGATCCCCGACAAGGCGCGTGCCGCTTTGGAAAAACTAGTGATGAACGATTAGCCGTTCCACAACCGCTTCGAGGCGATTTCCGCCCCTTCGGCCAGTGACTTGAATTTCTCGACCGCGATCTTGGCGTCGACGGCGCCCATGCCGGCGAAGGTCGCGAAGCCGCAGTCGGCGCCAGCGATCACCCGCTCCCGGCCGACGACGTCGGCATATTGGCAAATCCGCTGGGCAACCAGTTCCGGGTGCTCGATATAGTTGGTCACGCTATCGATCACGCCGGGGATCAGGACCTTGTCGTCAGGCAGACCGCGCTCAGCAAAAACGTCCCACTCATGCGCGTGGCGGGGGTTCGACGATTCGATGAGTAACCCCACGGGCTTGGCCTTCATCACCTCATCGTAGATCGCCGCTAGGGGGATATCGCAATGGTGGGGTCCCTCATAGTTGCCCCAGCAAATGTGCATGCGGACCCGGTCGGCCGGAATGTTTTCGAGCGCGCTGTTCAGTGCCTCGATCTGCATTGCCGCGTGACCAAGGAACTCCTTTTCGCTTAGTTCGCGGAAGGCCGTATGGCGGCCCATCGCCAGATCCGGGCAATCTATCTGCAGGATGAAGCCGGCCTCGACAATAGCTTCGTATTCCTCGCGCATAACGTCGGCCAGGGCTTGCAAATAGGCGTCGTCGGAGGGGTAGTGCTGGTTGTCTTGAAAGACCGTGATGACCCCCGGCGATGCGGCATTCATGAACACTTCGGTGGCGCCGGCATCGGCTACTGCGGACGACAGGTTTTCGATGTCGCGCGCCAGCGGCGCCCTGTCACGGATCGTCACCTCGCCGGTGCAACAGGGCCGGTTGAGCCGCCTGGTTCCCGCCGCCTTGGCTTGCTCGCGGCGGTATTCCGGGAAATTTGTCATGTCGTCGAAGCGGATCGAGGCGCTTTCACCGGAGAAACCATCGAGACGCTGTTGGATATAAGTCGCGTAGCCGGTCTTCCCCATCTCGCCATCGTTGATGATGTCGAGGCCCCATTCGCGCTGTTTGGCGACGATATCGGCGACGGCCTCGCGTACCGACTGCTCGAACTCGCTTTCGTCGTAGGGTTCGCTGAACTCGACCTTGTACAACAGCTCGGCGAGCGCCTCGGGCCGCGGCATGCTGCCCACATGAGTGGTCAATATCCGGTCGGTGCTGGTTTGCATTTTCCTGTCCCCCAAAAACGCTGGCGCAGTTTAAATATCTCGCGCGGGAATGCCAGCACCGCATGAAAAAGGCCCGCCGGTAAACCGGCGGGCCCATCCCACATACTACCTTAGCCTAGGTTAGGCGGCTTTCTGTTCGATCGTCTTCGTGGTCGCACCAGCGCCTTCAATCGCGATCTTACGCGGCTTGAGGGCTTCCGGAACCTCGCGCTTGAGGTCGACCGTCAGAATACCGTTCTCCAAGTTGGCGGTTACCACGTTGACGTGGTCGGCCAGCGTGAACCGGCGCTCGAAGGCGCGGGTCGCAATCCCGCGATGGAGATACTTGGTGTCCTCGCCGTTTTGCGCGGCGTTACCCTTGATGAACAATTCATTGTTCTTCTGGGTAATTTCCAAGTCGTCGTTGCCGAACCCGGCCACCGCCATGGTTATGCGGTAGTCTTCGTCGCCCAACTTCTCGATGTTGTAGGGCGGATAGGACGGCACTTCGGTATTGAACGCAGTATCGAACAACCGGTTCATACGGTCGAAACCGACAGTCGAACGAAACAGGGGGGATAGGTCATAGCTTCGCATTTCACTTGTCCTCCATAGTGAAGCAACAGAGTCGTCGGTGCGGTATTCACCACCATGGTCGAAACCCACCGGATTAGGTGCCTTTTGGGACCCGTATCGGCATCCCGGCACACTCCACAAATGGGGATAGTAGGGTGGTATTTCAAGGGGTTATGGTTAACGGCAGGGAAATTTTCGGTTCTGATTCTTTCGATTCTGAGGTATAATGGTCAACCCAAGGTGGAGACAGGAGGTGTCCACATGGCTTCAGGTAGTAACGCCCCTGCGTTTTTCGACAAAACGTACAACGAAGCGCTTGCGCTAACAGAAGAAGCGTACGCTTACATCGCCGAATTCCAGCGAGACGATCCCGATGCGGATACGCCGGTCGACGACTTGCGTATCCGTGGCGAGGCGTTTCGGCTGACCACCCGCTTGATGCAGGTGGTGGCGTGGCTGCTGACCCAGCGGGCGGTCCATGAGGGTGAGCTAAGCGCTGCTGAAGTGGCTGAAAGCGACGAACACCGGTTGGGTGCCAGAAGCGTCTGCCGCGATGGCAGCCAGCATCATCATCCGGCAATTCCGCCCGCCATGTCCGACATGCTCGATCGCAGCTTAAACCTCTATATCCGCGTCGAGCGATTGGACGAACTCATGCACCGCGGAATCCACTGAGGTTTCGCGCGCGCCAAACGACAGCGGGCGCGCCGCTCGGCACGCCCGTTAAACCCCGCAGACCTTAACCCGGCTATTTCAGGCCGATGCCCGCGAACCGCTTGTTGAATTTGGCCACCTGGCCGCCGGTATCGACCAGACGATGCTGCCCGGTCCAGGCCGGATGCGTTTTGGGATCGATATCGAGGCGCAGCGTGTCGCCTTCCGACCCCCAGGTCGAACGGGTCTTGAAAGTGGTGCCATCCGTCATCTGGACGGTGATTTCGTGGTAATCGGGGTGAATTTCTTTTTTCATCACGGTGCCTTCGCTGCGCGGCGTGGGTTATAGCCAAGCTACTTCCTGCCTGCAAGCATTAGTATGGCTCACAAACGTGTTCGGTTGTCCCTTGTTGTGGCCGCTTGGCGCTGATAAAGGACGTCCCGGCTCAATGTCAGTCTCGCTATCAACAAGCCGGAATCTCCGGGAATGTCCGATACCGAAATAGGGGCGCCGCCGCGGCGCGACATACGTCTTTTGCGGCGGCTCGGCCGGTTTTTACGGCCCTATCGTCTCCATGTCGTGGCGGCCTTGGTAGCGTTGACGGTCGCTGCCGGGACGGTACTGGCGGTCGGCGAGGGCATTCGCCGGCTGGTCGATGACGGGTTCGCTGCCGGCAACACTGAATTGCTGAACGACGCCCTGCTGGTCCTACTGGTATTCATCATTTTCCTGGCCGGGGCGACCTATGCCCGGTTCTTCATCGTGTCGTGGATCGGCGAGCGTGTGGTCGCCGATATGCGCAAAGCGGTGTTCGACCACGTTATTACCCTCAGCCCCGGGTTTTACGAGACGACGCGGGTCGCCGAGGTGATGTCGCGTCTCACGGTGGACACAACCCTATTGCAGACCGTTGTCGGCTCGTCGGCATCGATGGCGCTGCGCAACCTGCTGCTGTTCCTCGGCGGTTCCGTCATGTTGGCGATTACCAGCCCGCGGCTCAGTGGCCTCGCTGTGCTGGTCGTGCCGCTGGTGTTGGTGCCGATCATCTTTTTTGGCCGCCGGGTGCGCGGGCTGAGCCGAGCGAGCCAGGACCGGGTGGCCGACGTCAGCGCGTATGTCGACGAAAGTATCACCCATATCCGAACGGTACAGGCGTTCGTTCACGAACCGGTCGACAAGATGCGCTTTACCGACCGCGTGGAAGGGGCGTTTACCACGGCGGTGCGCCGCATTCGCGCGCGGGCTTTATTGACGGCGATCGTAATTATGCTGGTCTTTGGGGCCGTCGGCATCATCATGTGGTATGGCGGCCACGACGTTATCGCTGGCCGCTTGAGCGCCGGCCAGCTTTCAGCGTTTATCTTCTATGCCATCGTTGTCGCCGGCTCCATGGGGGCGATTTCGGAGGTCATCGGCGACTTGCAACGCGCTGCCGGCGCGACCGAGCGGTTGTTCGAACTGCTCGACATGACAACCGATATAACCGTCCCCGCCAATCCGGTTGCGTTGCCGGCACGCGTCGAAGGCCGTGTGACTTTGGAAAACGTGTCGTTCAGCTATCCGTCGCGGCCGGACAGATTGGCGCTCGACGCGTTCTCTTTGAGCGTGGCGCCGGGCGAACGGGTCGCTGTCGTAGGCCCGTCGGGCGCAGGTAAGACCACCGTTTTCCAGCTTCTGTTGCGTTACTACGACCCGCAGAGCGGAACACTTACACTCGACAATATCGATCTGCGCGATCTCGACCCATCCGATTTACGCAGTCAAATCGGGGTCGTACCCCAGGAGCCAGTGATCTTTTCAGCCGACGCCTGGGAAAATATCCGCTACGGAAAGCCCGATGCGACGGACGATGAAGTACGCGCGGCTGCCGAGGCCGCCGCGGCAACCGAGTTCCTCGACCGGCTGCCCGAGGGCTTCGGCACATTTTTGGGTGAAAAGGGCGTGCGCCTTTCGGGCGGGCAACGTCAGCGCATCGCCATTGCGCGGGCCATTCTGCGCGATCCCAAAGTGTTGCTTCTCGATGAGGCGACAAGCGCACTCGATGCGGAAAGCGAGCAGTTAGTCCAGGGCGCGCTCGATGGCCTTATGAGGGACCGTACGACAATTGTCATCGCGCATCGGCTCGCTACCGTCGTCGCCGCCGACCGGATCGTGGTTCTGGATCAGGGCCGGCACGTTGGCACGGGCACTCATGAGGAGCTGATTCGCCAAGGCGGCGTTTACGCACGTCTGGCGGAGCTCCAATTCGGTGCAAATGGCGGCGGCGAGGTCGCCGCGCAATAGCGCCCGTCTATCGCTGGGTCAGCTTGAACTCGATACGCCGGTTGCGGCGAAACGCGATCTCGTCGTTGCCGGCGTCCAGGGGCTGATATTGACCGAAGCCGGCGGCGACCAGCCGGTTCGGGGGCAGGCCCTGCTCGATGAGAAATTTCACCACTGAGGTCGCTCGCGCCGACGACAACTCCCAATTCGATGGGAACTTGGCGGTGCTGATGGGGCGCACGTCGGTGTGACCGTCGACCCTTAAGACCCAATCGACTTCGTCGGGAATGTCGGCGGAGATCTGACGCAATGTTGCCGCCAATTGCACGAGCTGTTCGCCACCCACCTGGTTGAGTTCGGCTTCACCCGATTCGAATAAGACTTCCGATTGGAAAACGAAGCGGTCGCCGACAATGCGTACGTCAGAGCGATTGCCGAGCACTTCGCGCAGGCGGCCGAAGAACTCCGAGCGGTAGCGCGCTAGTTCTTGTACGCGCGTCGCCAAGGCCGCGTTGAGGCGTTGACCGAGATTGACGATTTGAACGTTTTGCTCTGCGTTTTTTGCTTCGGATGCTTGCAGAGCCTCGTTCAACGCCGCGAGCTGGCGGCGGACTTCGCTAAGCTGCTGGCTGAGGAGGGCAACCTGCTGCTGGGCCTGCTCCGACAATGTACGTTCTTCGGTGAACGACTGTTCCGCGGTTTCCGCCCGCTGCAACAGCTCCGCCAGACGAATATCGCGCTCCTCAACTTCTTTTTGCGCCAGTACCGTGCGTTCCTGCTCGTCGGCGAGCCGCGCCTCCAGCTCTTTGGCAAGGTCGCGGGCTTGTCCGGCCTGTTGCTCGCTTTCCTCTAGCGACGACGCCAGGCCGGCAACGCGTTGCTCCAGCTCGTCGCGCACGCTGCGTAGGGCCGCGATATCCCGGCCCAGACGCTCGAGATCGCGCAGTTGCAGCTCGATCGCCTCCTTGTCCGCATTGATGATCTGCTCAAGGTTCGCGACGTCTTCCGCGCGCGCACGTTTTTCGGCCGCCAGGCTTTCCTCTATCGCCGATAGTTTGGTGACCAGCGCGTCGCGCTCGGAGACCGAGGTTTGCAATTGTGACGACAGTTGTGCGACCGACACGCGCAACTCGGCATTGGCGTCGCGTTCCAGATCGAGCAATTGAGCCAGCTCGTCGATATCGCGGGTGAGTTGCTCGAGCACCGAATCGCGGCCCGAAAGCGCTTCGGACAGAAAGACCTGAGCAAGCGCAAACACCATGATCAGAAACACCACCACCACCAGCAAGGCGGCAAGGGCGTCGACAAAACCTGGCCAGTAGCTACCGGAACTGTATCGGCGGGACGCGGCACCAGGCATGGCTTAACCCGCGCGTCAGCGGCGGTCTTCGCCGCCGTCGGAGATCGCCGCGATAGTGCGCGCGAGCAGACGAATCTCCGAGCGCAATTCCTGGACCATTTGCGAGCGGCCGCTTGCCGATTCTTCAACCAAGCGGGCCATATAGATATCGACGTTGCGGATGTGGCTGCGGGTCGCTTCGTCGATGCTGCCGTTCGCGCCATCGGCGAGTTTTTGCAAGACCGGCTGCATATCGGTTTGCGACTGGGCGAGCCGCAGCATTAAGTCCTGTTCGGTCCGCATCTGATCGGCCAAGGTTGTCAGCTTGTCGGCGAGAACCGAGAGCGCGGCGTCGGTCTTGCCGCGCGTTGATTCGCCCTGGGCGATCGTGCGTTGCAGATTGTCGAGCGAGTCGGCTGTGGTTTCGAGTAGGGCTTGAATATAGGCCGGGACGCTTTGGTCGCCCTCGGCGACCGCGCCGCCGCCGCTCGACACTCGCGTTACGCCGCTCAACCACTCCTCCAGTTCATTGTAAAACCGGTTTTGAGCGGAGCCTGCCTGGAGGTCGAGAAATCCTAATATCAGCGACCCGGCGAGACCGAACAGCGACGAGCTGAACGCTGTACCCATGCCGGCTAGCGGTGCGTTGAGGCCGCTTTTCAGCGAATCGAACACCTGGTTCACGTCACCGCCGGTGACTTGCAGCCCCGCGATCACGTCGGCGACCGACCGTACGGTCTGCAAGAGGCCCCAAAACGTGCCCAGCAGACCGAGGAAAATCAGCAGGCCGATGAGATAGCGCGAGAGATCTCGCGATTCATCGAGGCGCGAGCTGATGCTATCCAGGATCGATCGCATGGAGAGCGTCGACAAGCTAAGGCGGCCGCTACGCTCGCCAATCATCTTGGCCATTGGCGCCAGCAGTCGGGGATTTGCGGCAATCGATAAACCGGGGCGTTCGCTGCGGTAGGTCTCGATCCAGTTCACCTCGACGTTAAGCATCCAGACCTGGCGGAAGATGAACAAAATACCGAGCACCAGCACGAAGACGATCACGCCGTTAATTGCCGGGTTGGCCATGAACGACTGGAACAACTGGTCGTACAAGGCGGCGACAGCCGCAGCGGCGATAAGCAGGAATATCGCCATCCGGGTCAGGTAACGTTGGGGACTGGTCATAGACGGATCACCGTGGCGGTTCTACCGACGCCGGATGTCTTGTAGGCTGCGTTGAGGCCGTTAGAGCCGCTATGGTCTATCGTCCGATCGGACTGTGACGAATCCAAGGCAGAATTGGTTGACGAGGTCACCGTCCGACCAGGACCGCATCGACCCGGTCCTCCGGGCCGCCTTCGCCTTTGTTGCCCAGGGCGCGCACGTCCATACGGGTGCTGCGGACGCCTTGATCGATCAGGAACGAGCGCACGGCCAGTGCACGCGATAACGACAAACGGCGCGCCTGGCTGGCGGTTTCGGCGGTGCCGCTGGCGTAGGCCAGGAGTTGCACGCGCAGGTCGTCGCTTTCCTTCAGAGTGTTGGATAGTTCTTCCAGCGGTGCGCGGGAGGATTCCGATATCTTCGCCGACGCCGCGTCGAAGAGCACCCGGAATGTTGCTTCACCTTCGCCGCTTGGCGGGGGCGTGGGGCCGGTCGGCGACGGCGTTAGGGCAGGCGCCGGAACGGCTGCGGTAACAGGCTCAGGTGTGGCCGGTTCTTCCTGCGGCGTCGGCGTCGCCGGCGACGCTTCTACGACCGGTGCCGGCGGCGGCGGTGTGGCGACGGCCACCCTTTCCTGAGGCGCGGCATCGGGCGCCGGCGCTTGATCGACCGTTGCGGCCGGCGGCGGAGCGGCAACCGCGGGCGCTGGCGGTATAACCGGGGTCGGCGGTACCGGGGTTGGCGCCGCGGGCGGTGCTGCCCGAACTTGCAAATTGGTCCGTGCGGGCGGTGTCTGCACCGGAGTTTGGACGACCACTGGGGGCGGCGCGGCGACTACAGGGGCCGGTGGCGTTACCGGTGGCGGTGCGGCAACTTGGCGGCGGGGCGCCGGTGGCGGGCTCAAGCGCCGGTTCGCAAGCGGTCCGGTTAATCTGGAGATGGGCGGAGCAGGAGGCGGAAACAACAGCGGCGGCGTGATCACGATGTCGCTCTGCGGCTGTTGCCGCGCCACCGTTGATGGTGGGCCGAGCGAGTCCAACACGCTCATGTCGACACTAACGTTGGGATCGCTGGCAAGATAACCGGCTTGGCCGTAAGCATCGCCCGCCGATACGGTGACAGCGACTGTTAACGCGACGGCATAGCCAATTGTCAGCGTAATAGTTGGTGTCCGCGATGCCGTTTTTGCACTAGACGGATTTGTGCGGATCATGACCCCCGGTGTCCCGGTATCGTTCTTAACTATGGGTGCCTTAATACCCGCGGCAGCCGCGAGCGTAAACCCACGACTAAACTTCACCATAACCTAGCCGTCGCTTCAGGAACAACTGATTCGAGTATCCGACGATTGGCTAATTGTTTTCCGGAGAAGGCCCGGGATCGGCGGTACGAATGGTGCGCAACAGAGCGTCGTGGAGCTGATCGTTTGCCGCGACCGTACTACTGCCGCTGCTTATCATGACGTCGCGGCCTTCGGCATCGGTAACGAAACCGCCCGCTTCGCGAACCATCAAAACACCGGCAGCTATGTCTTGTGGCGCTAGATCGTAGTGCCAGTAACCATCGAAGCGCCCGGCCGCGACGTAGGCCAAATCGAGCGCCGGCGCTCCGAAATGGCGGATGCCGGCGGCGCCGGCCATGATAGGAGCCAGCGTTGCGAGATACCGCGGGTGATCTCCCTGCGCGACTGAGGGCATGCCGGTGGCAATGATGCAGTCGCTTAGATGCGGGCGCGCCGACACCCGCAACCGCGTGTCGTTCATGAAAGCGCCGGTGTTTCTTACTGCCCAAAACAGCTCGTCGCGTAACGGATCGTAGACGATGCTCTCTACGAGGTTCCCGTTTTCCTCATGCGCGATTGACACGGCAAAAAAGGGCTGCCCGTGCATGTAGTTAGTTGCACCGTCGAGTGGATTGATAATCCAGCAATGACCTCCATCTGACTCCGTCTCGCCGGGTTGGCCGCCGAAAAACGCAAACTGAGGCCGCGCTTTTTCCAGCTCGTAGCGTAAGGTCTGTGAAGCTTTTCGCGCCGCTGCGTCGACGAAATCGCCGGCGCCTTTCCGCGAGACCTGCAATTGCTGCACTTCCCCGAAATCGCGTGCCAAGCCCCGCCCGGCACGGCGCGCCGCGCGGTCCATTACATTGATTATCGGGGTACGCATGGCTGTTGTTACTCGCCGGCTCTTTTCTCGCGAGCCGGCCGGCGCGCGAGCGTGGGGTGGCCGTCAGTCTTTAGCGCGTTCGACGTAGGACGCGTCGGCGGTCGAAACGACGATGCGCGTGCCGGCTTCGACATGGGGCGGCACCAGCACTTTCATGCCATTTTCCAGCACAGCCGGTTTGTAAGACGAAGACGCCGTCTGGCCCTTCACCACCGCGTCGGCCTCCTCGACGGTGAGCGTCACGCGCTCCGGCAGTTCCAGACCAATCGGTGAGTCCTCATAAGACTCGATCGTGACGATCATTCCGTCCTGGAGAAATTGGGTTTGTTCCGTCCCCAGAATGTCGCCGCCGAGGGTCACCTGCTCATAGGTTTCCTGGTCCATGAAAGTGTACTGATCGCCGTCATTGAACAGGTATTGGTATTCTTTTTGGTCCAACCGCACCCGTTCCACGGTTTCCGCCGAGCGAAACCGCTCGTTGAGCTTGGTGCCGTCGCGCACGTCGCGGAGCTCGACCTGCAGATAGGCACCGCCTTTGCCGGGTTTGACGTGCTGAATTTTCACTGCCCGCCAAAGCCGGTCTTGGTGCTCGATAACGTTGCCAGGACGGATTTCGTTGCCGTCGATCTTCATGAGTTCGTGCCTATGCCAAGGGTGTCTGCGGCGCGGCTATCTAACAGGAGACCGGGGGTAACGCAACGGTCGTGGCTAGGATGCCGGTCGAGCCTCGTCTATCGCGGTGGCAAATCCGGCCATAGCCGCACCCGGACCGTCGGGATGGTTCCACACCCCGGCGGATACCGCAAGAAAGTCTGCTCCCGCGGCCACCAAAGGGGCGCAGTTCTCGACTGTGATGCCCCCGATCGCCACACAGGGTATTTCCATCACGTCGCTCCACCATTGTAGCAATTCCGGCCGGGCCGACGCTTTCGGCGATTTCGTGGTGGTCGGGTAGAACGCCCCGAACGCGACGTAGTCGGCGCCAGCTTCGGCGGCAACGACGGCCAGGTGGCGCGAATCGTGGCAGGTGACCCCGACAATCGCGTTGGCGCCGACGATCCGGCGGGCGTCCTCGTAGGCGGCGTCCTGCTGGCCGATATGAACGCCGTCGCAACCGAGTTCGGCGGCGAGATCGGGACGGTCGTTCATGATAACAGCAACGTCATGGGCGTGAGCGATGGGCAGTAAGGCTTCCGTCACTCGTTTGATGTCATCGTCGGGCGCCGGGATATCGTCCGGACCTTTTAAACGGATTTGTAGAGATGCCGCGTCGCCAGCATCAAGAGCTTCTGTCAGCGCATCGGTAAACGCCGCCAGCGCGCCACCGGCAAGGCTGGGCGGGGCAATTAAGTAAAGTCGGCAGGAGGGACCGCTGGCGCTCGGTTGCGTGGCCAAGGGTTAGGCTCGGTTGCCGGGGCTAAAGTTTACCCTTGTATATATTGATGACGTCGGCCAGCAATTTCAACGCGTCCTCGCGCGAGCGTTGGAAGCTGTTGCGACCGATGATCGAGCCCGATGCGCCACCGTCACGTAGCTGGCGGATTTCCTCGTATATCGCATCCGTGCCCTTGGCCGCGCCGCCGGAAAACACCACCAGTCGGCGTCCATCGAACGCCGACTGCATGACGTGGGCAATCCGGGCGCTTAACGTCGAGATGTCTATGTGCTGGGAATCGTAGACGCTTTGGGCCTCAGGTTGCTCGATATGGGCGGTCGGCGGTTTGACCTTGATAATGTGCGCGCCCAATTGCGCCGCCATATGGGCAGCGTAGGCGGTGACGTCGATTGCTGTCTCGCCTTCCTTCGACAGGTTTCCACCGCGCGGATAAGACCAGATGACCACCGCCAGTCCGCACGATTTTGCTTCCTGTGCGATTTCGCGGATCTCCTCGATCATCTCGAACTGGTCGCGCGAGCCCGGGTACATGGTGAAGCCGATGGCCGCGCAACCCAGGCGCAATGCATCGTCGACCGACGCTGTAATCGCTTGGTCCTTGCTCGTTGCGTGGGAATTCGAGTTGTTGAGCTTCAAGATCATTGGTACCGATCCCGCGAAAGAATCGGCGCCAGCTTCGAGCTGACCGAGCGGTGCGGCATAGGCATTCAGGCCGGCATCAACCGCAAGTTTGAAGAAATAGTGCGGATCGTAGGCAGGCGGGTTGGGGGCGAAGCTGCGCGCCGGCCCATGTTCCCACCCTTGATCGACCGGCAGGATCACCATTTTGCCGGTGCCCGCTAGTTTCCCCGTCATCAAGATGCGGGCCAAATTGGTTTTGCTGCCAGGGTTGTCGCTCTCGTACCAAGACAGGATTTTGCGGACCCGTTGGGAGACTTTCATGGCTTTTAATCCGATGCTTAGGGCTGGTTATTGTCACCTCGCGAGCCAAGTCGCAGCCGGTAGCCTGACTTAGCCGACGAACTATGGTTTGGCAATGCTAGATGCAACGCCAGCGCCGTCTTTGGCCGATTGCGATGCAAACCATTTGCGGCAGGCGGCTGCTGCATCGGCGCATTCATTCAAATCCAGGGCGTTCTCGTAGTCGATGGCGACAACGGCGCAACCGGATTGCTCTGCGATATCGCAAATTTTGCGGTTCACATCGTCTGAGCCGTTGAAACAGATCGCTGGTACGCCGTCTCGGATCGCGGCCAAGGCGTATCCGGCCTCGGTCGCGCAGTCGAGTACGCTGTTGAACCTCGCCTGAGGGACCGCGCCGGTCGCCTGAACGATCAATTCGCGAAACCATGCCGGCCCGCCATAGGACGCTGCACCCGGCGGGCTGACTAGAGTGATCTCGGTACCCTGTTCGGCCGCTGCCTCGAGCGCGGCGATTGCGTCTGCCAACGCGTAGACGACAATCTGGGGTTTTAGTTTGTCCGATGCCAACCGATATTCCCTTCGAAACAGCCTGTC
The DNA here is from genome assembly GCA_965267185.1 of Alphaproteobacteria bacterium. Taxonomy (GTDB): domain Bacteria; phylum Pseudomonadota; class Alphaproteobacteria; order UBA6615; family UBA6615. The sequence continues at coordinate 3,630,642 of OZ253937.1, forward strand.
AGGGCCAGCTTTCCAACGAGAGCTAACAATGATCGACAGCACTGTTCAATCGTCGGTGAACGATGGCTATTGATCATTGGGCAAAAATATAAGAAATATGTTCCGATAAGGAATAAATGAGCACGTCATGGACACACTGACTTCAATGGATCTGTTCGTCAAAGCGGTCGACACCGGCAGTTTCTCGGCGACCGCGCGCCAAATGAGCCTTACGCCGTCGGCGGTGAGCAAACAGATTTCGCGCCTAGAAGATAGGTTGGGCGCACGTTTGTTTAATCGTACGACGCGCCGTCTTGCGCCGACCGAGGAAGGGCGCGCGTACTACGAGCGCTGCCGGCGCATTCTTGCAGATATCGACGAAGCTGAATCAGCCATTTCCCAGTTGAATGCGGAGCCCCGCGGCGTGTTGCGGGTGAACATGCCCGTTGTTTTCGGCCGCCGTCATGTGGTGCCGGCGCTAGGCGGCTTTTTGACCCGCTATCCGCAAATTCACCTCGAAGTCTCGATGACCGATCAGTTTGTCGATCCGATCGCCGAGGGCGCCGACATGTTGATCCGAGTGGGCGAATTGAAGGATTCCAGCCTGATTTCGCGCAAACTAGCCGATGCGAGACGGGTCATTGCCGCCACGCCCGACTATTGGGACCGTGCGGGCCGGCCGAGCGAACCGCGCGAACTGGAAGCTCACAATTGTCTCACCTATGCCTATCTTTCGACCGGTAACTCCTGGCGCATGATTGGCCCCGACGGCAAGGAACATATTGTACCCGCAAGCGGCAATATCGCCTCCAACAACGCCGAAGCCTTGCTGGAGGCCGCGGTCGAGGGCGTTGGTGTGGTGAACTTGCCGACTTGGATGGTCGGTCAGGATTTATACGACGGCCGGCTTGAAGAAGTTTTGCAGGCTTACAGCAAGCCGGAGCCTGCGGTGCATGCGATCTATCCTCCGGGCCGCCATCTATCGGCCAAGGTGCGTGCCTTTGTCGATTACCTGGTGGATTATTTTAAGCAGCGCCCCATGGACGCCGCGGCATAACCTGGGAAACTCCACAGTGTGCCTGATTCGGTTGTATCACTGGAGTCGCCGACAATAGCCGGTATTATTCGGTAACCGACTGTCTTTACTAGGCCTTCCATAATTTAAATAGTTATTTAAACAACCCCAGGTTGCCGTATCCCGGACCTGACAATGGGTACCTATGTCTTCGTTCACCCCGGCTAGCTTGGGTTCTGGGCCACTGGTTGCGAGTCACCGTCCGGCACCGCAGATCGAAAATCAAACCAGAATTTACCGATAATTAAGTATACGTACGATATCCACAACCATTGTGAGGAATGAAACGAAATTATCTTCGTTTAAGTCGGCTTCGTTTCACATTGTTTCATGTCTTAGGTGAGAAAAATTGACACACGTCTAGGAAATTAACCTGACATGTATCGATCCAGGTGACCGCGAAACATCCGGGACAGACCAATGATCGACAAAACAGCGTCGAGTACGACGAACGCAATATCTCTCCATCGGGTCCTATTTCAGGAACAGGATACCTACGCGGTCCTGATTAGCGACAGCAACAACATCATCGTCGATTGGAATGCCGCTGCAGAGCGGATGTACGGCTATTCCCGTGAGGAGGCGATCGGTAATCCCACGGCAATGCTCCATCGATCATTGTCCGCAGCCGAGCAACGCTTCCACATCACCGAGAGCATTGCCCGTAACGGCTGCTGGGCGGATAAAATAGCGTTCAAGCGCAAAGATGGCAGCACCGGTGTCTCCGACACGATTGTTTTCGGGTATCACAACGAAGACGGCGAGCAGTGTTATGTTGGACTTAACCGCGATTTCACCGAGCGCTGGCGCGCCCGCAATGCCCTGCGCGAAACCGATGAACGGCTTCACAAAATTACTGAACATATTCCAGCCGCTGTCGTCTGCCTCGACAGGGACCAGCGCTATCTATTCGTCAATAAGGGCGCGGAAGATATGTTCGGCTATTGCCACGAAAAGATCGTCGGCAAAAGTGCCGCTGAAGTCATGTCCGAGGACGTCTACAAGATAAAAGCGCCCTATATCGAAGCGGCTCTAAGCGGCGAAGAAGTGACGTTTGAGTGGGACACAGCGGCATCTGAAGGTAGGCAGAATTTTTATCAGACCCACTACTTCCCCCACTTCGATGAGCACGAACAGGTAATCGGATACTACGCCGTATCGCTCGATATCACCGATCGCAAGCGCGCCGAGAAGAAACTTCTGCAGACCACCGAGGCGGCGGAACTGATACGCAAGATCACGGTTGCTGCAAATCACGCCGAAAATCTCGAAGGTGCGATTCAGGCCTGTCTGGACCGCGTGTGCCGCTACAGCGGTTTTCCGGTCGGCCACGCTTATTTGTTCAATCCCGATGATTCGGAGGAACTGATTTCCGCGAACCTTTGGCATCTGGAGGATTCGGCTCGTTTTTCAGAGTTTCGTATAGCGACTGAAAAAACGCGAGTTTCGCCCGGAATAGGTTTGGCAGGCCACGTCGTGACCACCGGCGCGCCACGTTGGATGGAAGCCGACTCGCCCTATCTAAGCCATCCAAGAGCCAAAGCGCGAATCGCTTGCGGTTTGGAAACGGGTTTCGCAGTGCCGATCATGGTCGGTCAGCAGGTTGCAGCGGTCTTGGAGTTCTTTACAGATCGGGAACTAGATCAGGACCCGCATTTGCTCGATATCGCTAGCCAGGTCGGTGTCTTGATCGGCCGGGTTATGGAGCGTCAGCGAATTAAGGATATCCGCGAAGCATATGAAAAACGTCTTGGCGGGATGGTAGACATCTCTTCGGAGGCGATAATTTCCATCGACGCCGGTGGCCTCATACGCTTGTTCAACAAAGGGGCGGAAACCATTTTCGGGTACGAAGGGCCGGAAATCGTCGGCGAGCCGTTCGAAACATTGCTGCCCGAGCGCCTGCGTAGCGACCAAGCCATGCACATTGCCGAGTTTTCGCAATCGGCCGATGTCAGCCGGCTCATTAATCCCCGTGGCACCCTTTACGGGCGCCGGCGGGACGGTTCGGAGTTTCCTGCCGAGGCGTCGATTTCAAAGCTCGATTTGCCAACTGAAACCGTGTTGATCGTCACCCTGCGCGATATCACGGAGCGTATGGAGGCGGAGCAAACGCTCCTTGCGGCCAAGGAGAGCGCCGAACAGACAAGCCGGGCAAAGTCCGAGTTTCTGGCGAATATGAGCCATGAACTGCGCACTCCGCTGAACGCGATCATCGGCTTTTCGGACTTGCTTATCGATCAGCCTCTGGATGCTTCGGGCGACACAACGGCGCTCGATTATGCCGTCCAGATTCACGATTCTGGTCAGCATCTGCTCGCGCTTATCGACGACATATTGGACATCGCGAAAATTGAGGCCGGTACGGCCGTCTACAATGAAGAAGACATTGATATACCAACGTTGATTCGCGCTTGTATCACCATGGTCGACGAACGGGCCAAGGTGGGGAACGTCAATATAAAGTTCGATGTCGACGAGGAGTTCCTGCCAAGGCTGCGAGCCGAGGCAGCGCGGGTTAAGCAGGTGATGCTGAACCTGTTGTCCAATGCGATCAAGTTTACCGAGCCAGGCGGGACGGTCACGATCAAGGCGTGGCACAACGTTACCAGCGGCTTCGTACTTCAGGTGATCGATACCGGTATCGGTATCGCTTCCAAGGATATACCCAAGGCGCTTGCGCGGTTTCAGCAGGTCGATGGCGCGCTCAATCGCCGGCACGCGGGAACCGGGCTTGGCCTACCGATGGCCAAGTCGCTGGTCGAACAGCATGGCGGCACGCTGGACATGCAGAGCGAAGTGGGCGCCGGCACGACTGTAACGGTACGCCTACCGGCGCAGCGTATCGTCGACCCGGCCGATATCGAAGCTGCCTAGGAGCTTCTCGCCGTTAGGACAAACGGCCCATCTGCACCGCGGTATCGCTCATGCGCGATGAGAAGCCCCATTCATTGTCGTACCAGCTAAGAACACGCACGAGCCGTTTGTCGGTAACCTGAGTTTGGGTCAGGTCGAACACCGAGCTGGCCGAATTGTGGTTGAAGTCGCTGGACACTAGGGGTTCATCGTTGGTTGCGAGGATACCCTTGAGTTGCTTGCCCGACGCGGCCTTCGAAATGGCCGCATTGACCTCTTCCGCCGACGTGTTGCGCTTGGCTTCGATAACCAGGTCGATCATCGACACGTTGGGCGTCGGCACGCGGACCGATGTTCCGTCCAGCTTGCCGGCGAGTTCCGGCAGCACCAGCCCGACCGCCCGTGCCGCACCCGTCGAGGTGGGGATCATCGATGTTGCCGCGCCGCGCGCGCGGTGAAGATCTTTGTGCAGCGTATCGAGCACGGGCTGATCGCCCGTGTAGCTGTGCACCGTCGTCATGAAGCCGTGCTTGATACCGATAGATTTGTTGAGCACCGCGGCAACGGGCGCCAGGCAATTGGTGGTGCAGGAAGCGTTCGATACGATTTTGTGGGTTTTGCGCAGCTTGTTGTCGTTGACGCCCTGGACAACGGTTATATCTGCGCCGGTCGCCGGTGCGGAGATCAGCACCTTCTTTGCGCCCGCTTCGAGATGTTTACCTGCCGCTTCTTTCGAAGTGAAAATACCGGTGCACTCCAACACCACGTCGACCTTGAGATCACCCCAGGGCAGGTTGGCAGGGTCGCGCTCGGCGAAAACCTTGAGGCGGCGTCCGATCTTGGACTTGGCGCCGAGGTCGATCCAATCTTTGCCGCTGCGGACCGTCGCCGGAAATTGTCCGTGAATCGAATCGTGGCGTAGCAGATGTGCGTTGGCTTCAACCGAACCGAGATCGTTGATAGCGACGAACGTAATGTCGCGCCGTCCCTGTTCGTATGCGGCCCGCAAGACCAGGCGGCCAATCCGGCCAAACCCGTTGATTGCTACACGTACTGCCATGATTATTCTCCGTAGTGTCTTGGTCGTTCGGGCCCTCGACCGCGGCCCGGTATGTTCATCTGCAATTGCGCGCGAACGGCGTCAGCCACCGCCTGCGGTGTAATACCAAAATGAGCATAAACGTCGGCGGCCGGTGCGGAGGCGCCGAAACTGCGCATCCCGATGACCTTGGCCTCATCTACGCCATAGCGCGCCCAACCGAAACACGCTGCCGCTTCCACCGCCACGCGGACGCCGGTGCTTCCCAATACCTCGGCACGGTAGGTCTCGGGCTGTTGGTCGAAAAGCTCCCAACACGGCATGGTCACAACCGCCGTCGCAATACCGTCACCCTGAAGCAGATCGCGCGCAGCAAGCGCGATTTCAACCTCCGACCCGGTTGCCAATATCGTTGCCTGCCGGTCTGCGCCCTCGGCTTCGGCCATAACGTAAGCGCCGCGGGCGCAGAGGTTCTCGTCGGTGTGCTCGGTACGCACCGCCGGGAGACCCTGGCGGGTGAGCGCGAGCACCGATGGGGTGGACCTGTTCTCCAGCGCGAGGAGCCAGCATTCCGCTGTTTCGACCGCATCGGCGGGACGGAACACGTTGAGGTTGGGAATGGCCCGTAAAGACGCGATATGTTCGATCGCTTGATGGGTCGGACCATCTTCGCCGAGCCCGATCGAATCGTGGGTCATGACGTAGATCGCCCGTAGACCCATCAGCGCCGACAAGCGGATCGAGGGGCGGCAGTAGTCGGTGAAGGTCAGGAACGTGCCGCCATAGGGAATGAACTCGCCATGCAGCGCGAGACCGTTCATCACCGCGGCCATCGCATGTTCGCGCACGCCGTAATAGATGTAACGCCCACTGAAATCGTCAGTTGAGATGGGGTCAGTCGATCCGGTTTTCGTATTGTTCGATCCGGTTAAATCGGCCGAGCCGCCGATCATCGCTGGAACATGTTCGGTCAGCACGTTGAGCGCTTCTTGGCTGGATTTTCGCGTTGCCCATTTCGGCGCGTCTGCCGACAGTTGGCGCTTATAGTCATTGATGGTCGCCGCGAGGTCGGTCGGCAAATCGCCCGATTGCATTTGCTCGAAGCTGGCGTGCGCGGTGCTATCGAGCGCGCCTAGTCTCTGTTCCCACTCTTCACGTGCTGTGTTGCCTCGCTGTCCGGCGGCGCGCCAGGTGTCGAGGATTGTGTCGGGTACTTCGAACGGCGGGTGCGGCCAGCCGAGCTGCTCCCGCGTCGCGGCGATTTCATCGTCGCCGAGCGGGGCTCCGTGGGTTGCGGCGGTACCTTGCTTGTTGGGGGCACCGAACCCGATCACGGTGCGGCACGCGATAAGCGACGGCCGGTCGCTTTGTTTCGCTTCGGCGATTGCCTTGTCGATCGCGCCCGGATAGTGACCATCGACATGGCTGACATCCCAGCCGCTGGCCGCAAACCTTGCGGTTTGATCGTCGGACACCGTCAGATCGGTGCTGCCGTCGATCGAGATGCTGTTGTCATCGAACAGAACAATAAGACGAGACAGCCGCAAGTGACCCGCCAACGAAATTGCTTCGTGGCTGATTCCCTCCATCAGGCAGCCGTCACCGGCAAAGACGTAGGTGAAATGGTCGACCACGGAGTCACCGAAGCGCGCGTTCATCATGCGCTCGGCCAGCGCCATGCCGACCGCGTTGGCCAAGCCTTGCCCCAGCGGCCCCGTCGTCGTTTCGATGCCCGAGGCATGACCGTATTCCGGGTGGCCGGCGGTGCGGCTGCCGAGTTGGCGGAAGTTTTTGATCTCGTCGATCGTCATGTCGCCATAGCCGGTCAAATACAGCACGGCGTAGAGCAACATCGAGGCATGACCGTTGGACAATACGAACCGGTCGCGGTCGGGCCAATTTGGGTTCGCGGGATCGAACTTCAGGTGCCGGGTAAACAGCACCGTGGCGATGTCGGCCATGCCCATGGGAGCTCCCGGGTGGCCGGAGTTGGCGGCCTGAACCGCGTCCATGGCGAGCGCCCTTATGGCGTTCGCCAAATCGTTATGGCTTACGGTTTCATCTGCCGTTGGTGACTCGGTATTCATGGGGTGGCGACACGGCTTTCAATTACTTAGAGCGCCCCTGGCGCTGGCGCCACGGTCACTGGTGAGCGCCGGCAACATGCCCCTCCGATAGGTCGCCGTCAACGGATTCGTCCGTCGCTTTGTCACCAATTTTTCTAACGCCGCTTTTTGCTGTCGTTCGCGGCCTTCAGGGGCTCTCGGTTGACCCTTCGAGTCACGCGGAAGTACGATGGCTGCGTCGAACAGCGACAAGCTGTGCGGGCTAAGCAGAGCACCCACTGCACGGTCGGTGTTGATTGGTATTTTTTGTTGGAGGAACGGTGACGATGTCTGCAGTAGAAGATTCGAATCGACGACTCGACGCGGCGCTCGTACGTCTCGAAGTGGCGTTGCAGGAACGCCTGAATGCGCAAAGCAATGCCGCTGCGGGTCCGGAACAAGCACGGCTCGAGCAAGAGATCACAGCGGTCCGCAACGAATGCGCAAGCCTTCGGGAAACGTCCACGATGGTATCGCAACGGCTCGATGCGGCGATCGGCCAGATAAAAGGTGTGCTTGCCGAGTAGCCCGCCGCCGATTGCGTGATACCAAATCAAACGAGTAGGAAATTCAGTGTCGCAAGTGGAAATCACCATCAACGGACGCCAGTATCGGGTCGCCTGCGAAGACGGCCAGGAAGCGCACCTCACCAATCTCGCGAACTATTTCGATGGCAAGATGACGTCGCTGGTCAGCGAAGTTGGGCAAATCGGCGACACCAGCCTCATGGTCATGGCGGGGCTGCTTATCGCCGACGAGTTGTCGGACGCCAATCAGGAGCTTGCCGACGTGCGCAGCGCCAACGAGGCGGAGTATGCCAACAAGGTTAGCGCGCTGGCCGAGCAAATCGAGAATCTCGCCGATTCATTGAACGCAGATTAAGCCGCAGCTTGTCCCACTTGCGGTGCGCGTGGCGCGCACCTACTTTGACGGCGGGCGGTCTCTGGACGGTGCGTTAGGCATATCTTGTCCCGGGGACCTTAATCATCCACTAGGGAGCTGTCCCTGCCGGGATCGAGGTCTCGGTCATCACGGCGCCCACCTGCTTGAAGCAGGTCTCGGTGGACTCGTTTCGCCGACGGCTGAATCGGGGGCCGCCTTTTCGATCCCAATTCCTAAGTTCGCGGAAAGCGCAGGCAACCATCGCCGCTAAGTCACATCCCGATGGCCCAAACGAAAAGGCGGAACTACGCCGCGTGGCGCGCGCCGATCGGGATGCGTTGCAGTCGGGCCTGGGAGCGGCCGCGGCGACGGGGCTGGTGGCGCGTTTTTTCAGCACGCCGCCGCTTCGCGCCCTAAGTTCGCCGAGTAATGTGATTGCCGGCTATATGCCGATGGGCAGCGAGATCGATTGTTTGCCCCTATTGAACAAGTTGGCGGCGGAGGGCACGCCGCTCTGTCTGCCGGCGGTGGCGGAGCGGGGCGAACCGTTGGTGTTTCGTCGGTGGACGCCCGGCGACCCGCTGGCCGTGAGTTCGTTCGGCGTTTCCGAGCCACTCGATAGTACATCGGAAGTATCGCCGCAGGCTCTGCTCGTGCCGATGCTGGCGTTCAACCGGGAAGGCCACCGGCTGGGATATGGCGGCGGGTACTACGATCGTACGTTGAGGGCGCTGCGGGCGGGCGGCGACGTCGTTGCGATCGGGGTTGCATTTGCCGGCCAGCTTCGCGACAAGCTTCCTGTTTCCGAGACCGATGAGCCGTTCGACTGGGTTTTGACCGAGGTTGGGGCGACATTGGTTGCCGGCGGATCCGCTGGCCGGTAACCGAACTAGGAAAGCCCGTAATGAATATTCTGTTTTGCGGAGATGTGGTGGGCCGGGCAGGGCGCGACATTGTCCTCGAGCAGCTGCCGGATTTGCGGCGCCGGCTGGCGCTCGACTTCGTCATCGTCAATGGTGAGAACGCGGCCCACGGTTTTGGCATCACCGATAAGATTTGCGACGCGCTATACGAAGCTGGCGCCGATGTGATCACCACGGGCAATCATGTTTGGGATCAGCGCGAAATTATCGGCCATATCGACAAGGAACCGCGCTTGCTGCGGCCGGTGAACTATCCCCCTGGCACACCGGGACGGGGGACGGGCGTTTTCGAGGCCACACGCGGCCGGCGCGTTCTTGTCGTCAACGTCATGTGCCGACTGTTCATGGACCCGCTCGATGATCCCTTCCCGGCGGTCGAGCAGGCGATCCAGGCGCATCCGCTGGGCAGCGCTGTAGACGCTATCGTCGTCGACGTGCACGGCGAGGCATCTTCGGAAAAAATGGCTATGGGTCATGCGTTGGACGGCCGCACCAGCCTGGTCGTCGGTACGCACACCCATGTGCCCACCGCCGACGCGCAACTTCTTCCCGGCGGTACGGCGTACCAGACCGATGCCGGTATGTGCGGCGACTATGATTCGGTCATCGGTATGAAGAAGGAGCCTGCGATCGAACGGTTCCGCCGGAAAATGCCGGGCGAGCGATTGAGCCCCGCGGCGGGTGACGCCGATCTCTGTGCCGTTTATGTCGAAACCGACGACAGCAGCGGGTTGGCGCGCTATGTGGCACCGCTGCGGCTGGGCGCACGGCTGCCGCCGGCATGGCCCGCTGAAGCCGGTGGCCAACGCGACGACGCGGCGGAATAGCCGCTCAGCGCTCGCGCCGGCCACTATATATGGTATAAGGATTCGCGAATTCCGCACAATTTAGGAAGTAGAGAGTAACCAGGCCATGGCAGGCCATTCCCAATTTAAGAACATCATGCACCGCAAAGGTGCGCAGGATAAGAAGCGGGCCAAGCTGTTCGCCAAGCTGGCGCGTGAAATCGAAGTCGCGGCCCGGTTGGGCGCGCCCGACCCGACGCAGAATCCCCGCTTGCGTGCTTCCGTCGCGGCGGCGCGTAGCGCCAACATGCCCAAGGACCGCATCGAACGCGCGATCAATAAAGCGTCGGGTGGCGATGACGGCGCGAATTATGAAGAGATTCGCTACGAGGGTTATGGCCCGGCGGGCGTTGCGCTGATCGTCGACGCGTTGACCGACAATCGCAACCGGACGGCATCGGAAGTGCGCTCGGCGTTTTCGAAGTTCGGCGGCAATCTCGGCGAGACCAATAGCGTGGCCTTCTTGTTCGACCGGGTCGGTCAGATCGCCTACGGGCCGGATGTTGCCGACGCGGATACGATGTTCGAGGCGGCGCTGGAAGCAGGTGCGCAGGATGTGAACAGCTCGTCCAACGGTCACGAGATAAGTTGTGAGCCGGATGATTTCGGCCAGGTTGTCGAGACTCTCGAAGCGAAGTTTGGCGCCCCCGAGTCGGCCGGTCTGACCTGGCAGCCGCAAACGACGGTAGACGTGGACGTCGATGCGGCACAAACGCTCGTCAAGCTTATCGATGCGCTGGAAGACGGTGACGATGTGCAGAACGTGTCGGCGAACTTCGAGATGAGCGACGAAGTGATGGCCCAGCTCGCCGACTAGGGGTCGGCGGCGAACACGGTGCGTGAGCACGTGGAGGCGGATGAATGCTGTTGCTGGGTTTGGACCCGGGACTGCGCAATACGGGCTGGGGCGTGATCGAAGCCGACGCCAACAGGTTGCGGCATGTTGCCAACGGCGTGGTGCGGCCCGGCGCTGGCACGCTTGCCGAACGTTTGCTCCGGTTGCATGAAGGACTGACCGAGGTTGTTGGCGCGTACCGGCTCGATGGGGCGGCGGTCGAGGAGACATTCATGAATATGGATGGCAAGGCCACCCTGAAACTGGGTCAGGCGCGGGGCATCGTCATGCTGGTGCCGGCGCAAGCGGGTGTGGCGGTTGCCGAGTATCCGGCCAACACCATCAAAAAAAGCGTCGTGGGATACGGCCATGCCGGCAAGTCGCAGATCGGACATATGATTTCCGTGCTGCTGCCGGGCGCCGACGTGGCGACCGCCGATGCCGCGGATGCACTGGCCGTCGCGGTTTGCCACGCGCATCATATGGCGACATCGCAACGCTTGCAGGCAGCCCAATGATTGCCCGGCTCAAAGGCACGATCGATGAGGTAGGGCTCGATTGGCTGGTGATCGACGTATCCGGCGTGGGTTACTTGGTCCATTGCCCGGCGCGGACGATCAGCGCCCTGCCGGGCCAGGGTATGCCCGCTGAACTGCACATCGAAACCCATGTGCGGGAAAGCCAAATCTCCCTCTACGGTTTCGCGGAAAGCCGTGAACGTGAATGCTTTCGCCTGCTCACGACGGTGCAAGGTGTCGGCGCCAAGGTCGCGTTGGCAATCCTTGGCACGTTGTCGCCCGACCAGTTAATCGAAGCGATTATTGCCCAAGACAAGGCCCAGTTGTCGCGTGCCGATGGCGTGGGCCCACGCCTCGCTGCGCGTTTGCTGACCGAGCTGAAAGACCGGATCCTGACCGTTGCTGGCGGTCTGCATGTGGTGTCCGGCGGCCAGCCCGAAACGGCAGCTGCGCCGGAAGCCGGTTCAGTGGGGCAAGAGGGCGTTACTGCAGACGCGATCTCCGCGCTGGTCAATCTGGGCTACGGCCGGGCGGAAGCCTTTGGGGCCGTGTCGCGGGCCACGAGCGCGCCGGAGGAGTTCAACTCGCTCGAAGCGCTAATTCCGGCGGCGTTGCGGGAGCTTGGTAGATGACCGATGCAGCCGCTGACGGCACTCCGGCCCGGTTGATCGACCCCAGTGCCGCGCCCGATGACGGCGCCGACAGCGCGCTTCGTCCGCAAACGCTAACCGAGTTCGTCGGCCAACGCTCGCTGTGTGACAACTTGGCGGTGTTCGTTGCCGCGGCGCGCCAGCGCGGTGAGCCGATCGATCATGTATTGCTTCATGGGCCGCCGGGGTTGGGAAAAACGACCCTGGCGCGCATCGTTGCGCAAGAGCTCGGTGTCGGATTTCGGGCGACCTCGGGACCGATCATTACCAAGGCGGGCGACCTCGCCGCCGTGCTCACCAACCTGCAACCCCGCGACGTTCTGTTTATCGATGAAATTCACCGGCTCAACCCGGCGGTGGAAGAGGTGCTCTATCCGGCCATGGAAGATGGCGAGCTCGACCTCATGATCGGTGAAGGGCCGGCGGCCCGTTCGGTGCGCATCGAGTTGCAGCCGTTCACGTTGGTTGGTGCAACGACCCGGCTGGGGTTGCTGACGACGCCGCTGCGCGAGCGTTTCGGTATCAATATGCGGCTGGAGTTTTACGCGCCTGGTGAACTGGTCGCGATCGTTCAGCGCAACGCGGCACTGCTCGATCTGCCGATTACCGATACCGGCGCTGCCGAAATCGCCAACCGCGCCCGCGGAACGCCGCGTGTCGCGGGCCGGCTGTTGCGGCGGGTGCGCGACTTCGCCGTCGTCGAAGCGAGCTTGCCGGTGGATGCGGAGGTCGCCGACCGCGCGTTGACGCGTCTCGATGTCGACGCGCGCGGTCTCGATTCAATGGACCGGCGTTATTTGCGTCATATCGTCGAACACCACGGTGGCGGTCCAGTCGGTATCGAGACGATTGCCGCCGCTTTATCGGAAGAACGCGACACGATCGAAGATGTCGTCGAACCGTTTTTGATGCAGCAGGGATTTCTGCAACGCTCGCCGCGCGGCCGTTTGGTGACGGCCGGTGCCTACCGACATCTCGGCCTTGAACCTCCGGCAAAAAGTCAGGGAGAGCTTTTGGACGGCCACAACGTTGCCACAAATGAGTCGAATAATTTCGGTGTCGGCGAAGATGACGCCGACTGACGGCCGGAATTTGGTGGGCAACGACGAACATGCAGCACGGTGGGATAGCCCCCGCGGGTGGTTCGATAGTGGCGAGCATGTCTTGCCGATACGGGTCTACTACGAAGACACCGATGCAGCAGGCATCGTCTACTACGCCAACTACCTCAGGTTCGCCGAGCGGGCGCGCACCGAAATGATTCGCAGTCTTGGCGTGGAGCATCGGCATCTGATGGCCGAAGACGGGTTGGCTTTTGCCGTGCGCAGTTGCGCCATCGAGTATATGCAACCGGCGCGGCTCGATGATGAGATCGCCGTCCGCACGCGAATCGACGCGGTCGGCGGGGCCACGCTTCGCGCAACTCAGCGGGTCGTCAATATCGATGAAAGTCGCGCTCAGAGCGACTTAGTAGAGTTAAAGATTCGTTTGGCTTGTATTGATAAAAATCAGCGGCCGGTCCGTATGCCGGCTGAAATTCGCGGCGCTGTTGCCGCGCTGATGGCGACTTGATCCAACGCTGTGGACGGATCGCTGGCACTACTTCAGCAAGGGGCAAACTGTCAGGATGGAAGCGAATATCATTGAAACGGTCGCCGTAACCGGCGGCGCGGACATCACCGATTTTTCGGTGTGGTCGTTGTTCTTGCGATCCGACATTGTCATCAAGTTGGTGATGGTGGTGCTGTTTGTCGCATCGTTCTGGTCGTGGACGATCATCATCGATAAGTGGCTGCGGGTGCGCCGTCTGGAGCGCGAAGCCCGCCGCTTTGAGGAAAACTTCTGGTCGGGAGGGTCGCTCGACGAACTCTACGAGAGTTACGGTGCGAGCCCGGTCGACCCCATGTCGGCGGTATTTGCCGCCGCGATGGGGGAATGGCGGCGCTCTACCGAGCGCGGATTGTCGACGACGGCAGCACTGCGCGACAATTTGCAGGAACGCATCGAACGGGTCATGGACGTTACCTTGGGCCGCGAGATGGAGCGCATCGAACGCTACATGGTGTTCCTCGCGTCGGCCGGAGCGACGGCGCCGTTCATCGGGCTATTCGGCACCGTGTGGGGCATCATGAACAGTTTTCAGGCGATCGCGGTGGCTAAGGACACCAGCCTTGCGGTCATCGCGCCGGGTTTGGCGGAAGCGCTGTTCACCACAGCGATGGGGCTCATCGTCGCGATACCCGCCGTTGCCGCCTACAATAAGTTCAGCACCGATATGAGCCGCTACGCCCAACGTCTCGACGGGTTTGCCGCCGAATTCACCGCCATCCTGTCGCGTCAACTCGAAGAGGCGAAATAGGTATGGCGCGCCGGTTCGTACGATCCAATCTGCGCCGGCCAAGCCGCGGCCCGGTCACCGACATTAACGTTGCGCCGTTTGTCGATGTCATGTTGGTACTCGTCATTATTTTCATGGTCGCCGCACCGCTCCTAAACATCGGCGTGCCGGTCGATCTGCCGAAAGCGACCGTGAAGCCGCTCAACGAAAGCCAAGATCCCCTGGTTATTACAGTCGACGGCGACGGCAATATCTTCGTCCAAGAAGCCGAAGTCACCGAGGAGGCGCTGGTGCCGCGTCTGCGTGCGGTATCGGAGGCCAATAACGACTTGCGCATCTTTGTACGCGGCGACCGCGCGATTAACTACGGCCGGGTCATGCAGGTCATGGGGATGGTCTCGCAGGCCGGATTCTCCAAGGTTGCGCTCGTAGCCGAAGCGCCGTTGCCTGGCGAAATCACCAAGTAGGCGAGAACGGACGACGCGAGAATGGCCGGTTATGGCAAAATGCGTAGCGCCGTCGTGGCGTCCGTCAGTGCCCACGTGCTGTTGGTGGTGCTGACCCAGTTCGGTTTGCCCCATTTGTTCACACCGCAACCGGTCTCGGTGAAGATTATTCCGGTCGACCTTGTCACCGCCGATACGATCGATGCGCCGCCACCGCCCGCGACGCCCGAGCCGGAACCCGAACCAAAACCCGAAGCTGCCGCACCGCCGCCACCGCCACCACCCGAAGCGCCGCCGGAACCGCCCGCCGAACCGGAGGTGGTCGAAGCGCCTCCGCCGCCTGTTGTCAAACCGAAGCCACCGGAGAAGAAACCGCCGCCGGAGAAACCGAAACCGTCGACTTTGGCTAAGGCGAAACCTCAGTCCAAGCCTAAGCCGCCGGCTCCGCGCCGTGATTTCACCTCGGTGCTGAAGGACCTTAGCCGGACCGAGAAGAAACCGCCGCCGGTCGTCAAGAAAGACGAGACGTCGAAACCGGAGAAAAAGGACAAGCCTGCGCCCGCGCAGCAGCAAGTCGCGCAGCAGGCTTCGATAACGGAGATCGAGCGGCTGAAGCAATTGATCCGCCGTCAAATCGAGCCGTGTTGGAGCCCGCCTGTCGGTGCCGCCGGCGCCGACGATCTGGCGGTCACGATTTTTATCCGCGTCGATCAGAAGGGTTTCGTACGCGAAGCCCGGGTGATAGATGCGCCGGCGATGGCTTTGAACAACTATGTTCAAGCAGCGGCGGACGCCGCGCGCCGCGCCGTCCTCAATCCGCGGTGCCAGCCGTTTAATTTGCCACAAAAACGCTATGATTTATGGAAAGAAATAAGGTTCAACTTCGATCCAAGGGAGATGTTGGGATAGTCATGCTGTCACATGTAGAGAGGCTCTGCCGCCGCGCGGCAATCATACTCACGGCCGTTATGGCCTTAACACTGCCGACGGCGACATATGCGCAGCTGACAATCGATGTCACCTCGGGCACCGTTGAGCCATTGCCAATCGCCGTACCCGACTTCCTCTCCGACTCATCGGAGGTGCAGCAGGTCGCTACGGACATCGCGACGGTGATCGCCAACAATCTGGAGCGTTCGGGGTTGTTTGCGCCGATCGACAAACGGGCTTTCTTGTCCCGGCCGTCGAGCCTGGCGGTTCGACCCAACTTCGTAAACTGGAAACCGCTCAACGCCCAGGCGCTGATCATCGGCGAGGCGAAACTCTTGTCCGACGGCCAATTGCGTACCGATTTTCGCTTGTGGGATGTCTTCGCCGAGCAGCCCATGACAGGGCTAAGCTTGTCGACGTCACCGTCCAACTGGCGGCGGGTAGCGCACATCGTCTCCGATGCGATCTATGAACGCATCACCGGTGAGCGCGGATACTTCGATACACGCATTGTCTACATCTCCGAGACGGGCCCCGCCGAACAGCGGATCAAACGCTTGTCGATCATGGACCAGGACGGCGCCAACCATCGTTTTCTTTCCGACGGCGACACCTTGGTGTTGACGCCGCGCTTCTCCCCCACCCAGCAAGAGATCACCTACCTCGCCTATTACAACGACCAGCCGCGGGTTTATCTGTTCAATATCGATACCGGCGAGCAGGAAGTGTTGGGCGACTTTCCCGGCATGACGTTCGCGCCACGCTTCTCGCCGAACGGCAATCAAGTGATTATGAGCCTGGCTGAAAACGGCAACTCCGACATCCACGTTATGGATTTGCGCACGCGCCAAGTGCGGCGGCTCACCACACATCCGGCAATCGATACCGCGCCGAGTTATTCACCCGACGGCCGTCAAATTGTATTCGAGTCGGACCGCGGCGGTAGCCAACAGTTGTATGTGATGAACGCCGACGGCAGCAACCAGCACAGGATTAGTTTCAAATCGGGCGGGCGTTACGGTACGCCCGTATGGTCGCCGCGGGGCGATTTGATTGCGTTTACCAAAATTCAAGGGGGCGCGTTCCATATTGGGGTTATGCACCCGGACGGTACCGGGGAGCGCCTGCTGACTAAAGGTTTCTTGGTCGAAAGCCCGACTTGGTCGCCCAACGGACGTGTGTTGATGTTCTTCAAACAGGAAAAGTCGGATGAGAAAGGGCGGGGACGCAATTCCCGGTTGTATTCGATCGACCTGACCGGACATAACGAGCGCGAAATAATCACACCGGTGGAGGCTTCGGATCCTGCATGGTCGCCTGCAAGCTCACGCTGAAACACAACCAAGAATCAAAAAAAGGTGCTGAAAATGCTGCGATTTTTTTAATTCGTTAAGGATGTTTTGTTTGATTCGACTCAGGCCTCTAAGTATAGTCCGCGCGCTATCAAGCGGTCGAAGACTGTTAATCGGGGCTATGCGCTGTCGGGTTTTAAGCAGCGCTATTTCGTATGAACTTCAAGGATTCGTCCGGGCTTGGAAGGTTTGGACGGCAACGGCTTTAGGGAGTCAGCGATGAAATTAAATCTACCAGTGGTTGTCGCGGCCGCGTTTCTACTAGCTGCGTGTTCGACTGCATCGGACAATGGGGCAGGTTCGGGTAGCGGGGGTGACTCCGCGTCGGGCTCGCAACAGGCGGCAACTTCGCCGTCTGGGCCGAAGCCGGGCACTCAACTCGACTTGGAAATCAATGTCGGGGACCGGGTGTTCTTCGATTTTGACAAATCGACGCTACGGGCAGCCGGGCGCACGACGATCGAGCGGTGGGCAGCTTGGATGCAGACCTATCCTGCTAATAAGGTTGTTATCGAAGGGCACGCCGACGAGCGCGGTACCCGCGAGTACAACTTGGCACTGGGTGAGCGTCGGGCGAACGCATCACGCGAGTATCTTATCTCGCTGGGTATCGACCCGAACCGGGTTAAAACGATTAGCTTCGGTAAGGAACGGCCAGCTGTGCCGGGTTCGAACGAAAACGCTTATTCGCAGAACCGCCGCAGCGTGGTTGTAATCGACGCCAATTAGCTTTGGCTGTTTCGCCCCGGTTCACCCCGGGGCGAGCAACTCTGGAAGTGCAATGGCAGCCCCGACCGTTTTTCGCGGATCGGGGTTGTGTTGTTTGGGGCGCCATAGTTTCGCCGAATTGCCCGTTCAGGCTGTCCCTGCGTGATTGACGTTGGAGACGCTGTTGCGCCAATCCGGAATTCAAAATCGAACCACCTTAAGGACGGTGTCATGATTGCGCCTAACTGCCAGTTCACCTCCCTGCGGAACCGCCGTTGGCTGGCGCCCGTGCTTGCGGCTGCGATTATTGTGGCAGCAATAGCGCCTGTGCCCGCTGCGGCGCAGTCGCGCGATGTACAACCATTAGTAAATACAATCGACCGGCTGGAACGGCAGTTGCGGGCGCTCGAGCGTACGGTCTACCGCGGTGCGGAGCCGCCCGCCATCTCGCCTGGCGCAACGACGGGGGGCTCGCCGCCGCCGGCGGCGTTATCGCAGTTGCAACTGAAGACCAGCCAGTTCGAAGAGCAGATGCGCCAGCTAACTGGGCAGGTCGAGGAAATAGGGTTCAGGGTGAACCAGATCACCGACCGGCTCGACCGGTTGGTCGCCGATGTGGATTTCCGGCTCCGGGCGTTGGAAGGAACCGGGGGTGAAGCGGGCCCGACCGCCAGTGCAACCGCGCCGGCGGTGCGTACCCCGTCCGGTCCGCCGGTACCGCCGCGCACCGCGCCGTCCGTTGGCGAAGTGATCATCAATTCCGATGCGCCGGGTCCGTCGCGTGTGTTTGGAACGTTGACCGAAAGTCAGATACGTGCAGCGGGAATAAAGCCGCCCGGAAGCGATGAAGTTTCCGGGGGCGCGCAAGGCGCTACGCAACAGGCTTCGGTGAGTGCGAACGACGATTCGGGCATCTTGCCGCCGGGCGCGCCGGAAGAGCGCTATGAGTATGCACGGGGTTTTCTCATGCGGCGCGACTTTGACGGCGCCGAACAGGCGCTGCGTGCGTTCGTCGAGGCCTATCCTGAAAATGAGCTAGCCGGCAACGCGCAGTATTGGCTGGGCGAAACCTTCTACGTGCGCGACGATTTCGGCACCGCGGCACGTATGTTCGCCGACGGTTTCCAACGCTATCCCGATAGCAGCAAAGCGCCGGATAACTTGTTGAAGCTGGGAATGTCGCTCGCCGCGCTCGACCGCAACGAGGACGCCTGCATCACGCTGGCGAAATTGGAAAGCGAGTATCCCAAAGCGCCCGTTAATCTGATTCAGCGTGCGGAGCGGGAACGCACGCGGCTGAAGTGCGAGTAGCGGCGCAGCCGGGTCCCGCGTTCCCCACCCTTTCCGGGTTACCGACGGATTCGCCGTCTCCGCCAAGTTCGAGGCCCCTGTCGGATGACGAGTTTGACGCTCGAATGGCACGCTTGGCGCCATTCGAGCGTTCGCCGACGGTCGCCGTTGCGGTATCGGGCGGGCGCGATAGCCTCAGCCTGACCTTATTGGCGTCGCGTTGGGCGGCGCGGCAGGGCGGTGATCTGATGGCCATCACGGTAGATCACGGGTTGCGCCCAGAATCGGCCGCCGAGGCGCAGCAGGTAGGTGACTGGTTGGCGGCCTATGGGATCCGCCATCACGTCCTGCGATGGCAGGGACCCTATCCAGTAAGCGGGATACAGGCTGCCGCGCGTGAAGCGCGGTACAGCCTCATGACCGACTTTTGCCGCGATAAAGCGATCTTACATCTGCTGGTCGGCCATCATCGTGAAGACCAGGCGGAGACAGTTTCGATCCGCCGTGAGCGCTCGAGCGGCAGCGCCGGACTGGCGGCAATGGCGGCGATCAGCGAGCGCGCCGATGTCCGGTTGCTGCGGCCGCTTTTGGATGTGCCCCGCGAGCGCCTCGCCGCCACGCTTGCGGTCGCAAGACAGAGTTGGATCGAGGATCCGAGCAATGACAATCTCGCGACGGCCCGTGGTCGCTTGCGCCGCCGGGCTGATGCACTATCTTCGGCGGACGCTCTTGCACTTGGTCATGCATCGGCCCGCGAACGTATTCAGGTCGAAGGCGCAGGCGCTAACTTGGCGGCGCGAGCCCTGCGTTTTCACCCAGCCGGTTTCGTGGCAATCGATCGGTTCGTATTGACGTCAATGCCTTCTGATATCGTGGAGTGGGTGTTGGCGCGAACGACGATGGCGGTTGCGGGCCGCGCCTATCCGCCGCGCCGCGACCGCACCCGCCGGCTGCGGGAAGCGCTCGCTAATACAGCGGAATTCTCGGACCGGACTTTGGGCGGATGCCGCCTGATCGGACACCGGAATTTGGTCTATGTGTGTCGAGAGGTCGCGCGTATCGCCCCGGCCCTGCCGTTGGTTAACGGTGCTGAGGGCGTTTGGGATAATCGTTTCCGCGTCTCGGTCACGAAGAGTTTAGGCGAAGGGGCGGAACTCGGTGCGCTCACGGGGCATGGCTGGGCGCAAATCGTTGCCGCCGATTCCCGGCTGAAAAACACTTCCATGCCCTATGCGGCGCGATTGGGTTTACCGGCGCTCTGGCAAAGGAATTGCGTTGTGGCGGTACCGCACCTTGGTTTCGTTAACCAAGAAAATGAGGCAGTTACACAGGGGTTGCGGCTACGGTGGTCGCCGCCGCAAGCCGTTGCGCCAGCCCTGTTCGGTAAGGTCTAATTATGGAATTCGACATACCATTACTTGCCGGTCCCATTGCCTCAGCGGGGATGGATCACCATGTCATACTAGGGAGTGCCTTGAGAGCCGTGATACGCCAACGCAGGTGCATTGGTACGGCGACGGGTCTATTATATAACGGTCCAATCAACGGAGTAGGCTGTTGAATAACTTCGGCAAAAATTTGGCCCTGTGGGTCATCATCGCCCTATTGGTGGTGGCGCTGATTAACTTGTTTCAAAATTCGGGCCGAAACGGGGCCGAGCAGAAACTGGCATTCTCCGATTTCCTTGCCCAGGTCGAAAGCGGTCAAGTCGCCGACGTTACCATCGAGGGCAATCAGGTGTCGGGCACACTGCGCAACGGCACACCGTTCAACACCTACACACCCGATGACCCGCAATTGGTGCAGCGTTTGACCGATCAAGGTGTGCGCATCACCGCCGCCCCCGAAGAATCGGTGCATCCGGTACTCGGCATGTTTTTGTCATGGTTGCCGTTTATCGTGATTGTCGCCATCTGGATTATCTTTATGCGCCAGATGCAGGGCGGTGCGGGGCGCGGCGCCATGGGCTTCGGCAAGTCGCGCGCAAAACTGCTCACTGAACATGCGGGGCGGGTAACCTTTGAAGACGTTGCCGGCGTCGAAGAGGCGAAGCAAGAAGTCGAAGAGGTTGTCGAGTTCTTGCGCGACCCGCAGAAGTTCCAGCGGCTCGGCGGCAAGATCCCGAAAGGCGTTCTGCTCGTCGGACCTCCAGGCACAGGTAAAACCTTGCTGGCGCGTGCGATCGCCGGTGAAGCCAACGTTCCCTTCTTCACGATTTCAGGGTCCGACTTTGTCGAGATGTTCGTTGGCGTCGGTGCGAGCCGTGTGCGCGACATGTTCGAGCAGGGCAAGAAAAACGCGCCGTGTATTATCTTTGTCGACGAGCTCGATGCGGTCGGCCGCCACCGCGGCGCCGGCCTTGGCGGCGGCAACGACGAGCGCGAGCAGACCCTCAACCAGTTGCTGGTCGAGATGGATGGCTTCGAGAGCAATGAAGGCGTGATCTTGGTTGCCGCGACCAACCGGCCTGACGTGCTCGATCCTGCGTTACTGCGTCCCGGCCGCTTCGACCGCCAGGTCGTGGTGCCGAATCCCGACATCATTGGCCGTGAGAAGATCCTCAAAGTGCATATGCGCAAAGTGCCGTTGGCGCCGGATGTCGAGGCGAAAGTAATCGCCCGTGGCACGCCCGGTTTCTCAGGCGCTGATCTCGCCAACTTGGTCAACGAAGCCGCCTTGCTGGCAGCTCGGAAAGGCCGCCGTATGGTGACCATGGCGGAATTCGAGGAAGCCAAGGACAAGGTGCTGATGGGCTCCGAGCGGCGCTCGATGGTCATGAGCGAGGAAGAAAAACGCCTCACCGCCTATCACGAGGCAGGTCATGCGCTTGTTGGGCTGCACGTGGATGGGTGCGACCCTCTGCACAAAGTAACGATCATTCCGCGCGGACGGGCCTTGGGTGTGACCATGTCCCTGCCCGAGCGCGACCGTTACACCTATTCGCTGTTCGAACTGAAAGCCAAGATCGCCATGATGTTTGGCGGCCGCATTGCCGAGGAACTCATTTTCGGCAAAGACAAGGTCACGACCGGTGCGTCCAACGACATCAAGGAAGCGACCAATCTGGCACGCCGCATGATCACCGAATATGGCTTCAGCGAAAAGCTGGGCCCGCTGCGCTACGAAGACAACCAGGAAGAGGTCTTCCTCGGCCATTCGGTGTCGCAGCATAAGAACGTTTCGGACGCGACCGCCAAGGTGATCGACGAAGAGATCCGAAAACTGGTTGAGGGCGGCGAAGCGGAAGCGCGCCGTGTTCTCGAAAAGCACATCGACGAGCTCCACATTCTGGGCAAGGGACTGTTGGAGTACGAGACCCTGTCCGGCGATGAGGTGCAGCAGTTGCTTGGCGGCGGGGAGATCGACCGTGGAGATATGGATGACGATGCGCCGTCTGACCGTGCGCGTTCGTCTGTTCCGTCGAGCGGTGCCGCCGGTAAGAAAGACCGGCCGAGCGGTGGATTCGAGCCGGAACCGCAACCACAGAGCTAACACGCCCCACCGGAAAACGGTGACGTGCGGCCGGTCGGCTGCGCGACGCTGTGTGTTCCGGCACCCGCTCGCGCCACTCCTTTATCCCGTGCGATGACTTGTATCCGCCCGCTTGCTATTGTTTCGGGACCTGCGGCCCGGGCGATGCGCGATGAAGATCAGGCGGCGCCGCTGGCTGGCGGACCCCTGGCCTTTACGCAATGCGAGATAATTACGCGCGATAAATCTGCGAACCCGCAGCGGTACGTGCGGCCGGTTCATGATTTCAGAAATGGGACCGCAGAAGGCGCAGCGCGCGCGTGTTTCGAGCACCTTACACAAGGACGGGAACCATTCGCTGGAACATGCATCTCCGGCTCGGACGGCAGTCCCCTCGTAATGGGAATCGTGAACGTTACCCCCGATAGTTTCTCGGACGGTGGCGACTACGCCGATACGGCTGCCGCGATCAAACGCGGCCGGGAACTGTACGCCGCGGGCGCCGGCCTTATCGATGTCGGTGGCGAATCGACCAGACCTGGCGCCGCGCCGGTGCCGGTGGAAGAAGAGCTGGCGCGGGTTATGCCGGTGGTCGCCGAACTCGCAGGCGAGGGTATCCCGGTATCGATCGATACGCGCCGCGCGCCTGTCATGCGCGAAGCGATTGCCGCCGGTGCCCAGGTGGTGAACGATGTGTCTGCATTGACCCACGATCCCGATGCGCTTGGTGTCGTCACTCGTAGCGATGCCGGTGTCATCTTGATGCACATGCAGGGCACGCCAGCCACCATGCAGGCGGCCCCGTGCTACGAAGACGTGGTGCTCGATGTCTGCGACATGCTGTCTGGCCGCGTGGCGGCGTGCGAGGCCGCCGGCATCGAACGGTCTCGCCTCTGCGTCGACCCGGGAATCGGTTTCGGTAAAACGGCCGACCACAATATGACGCTGATTTCGTCGCTGGGAGCGCTGCACAGCCTCGGGTGCGCGGTTGCCATTGGCGTATCTCGCAAGAGCTTCATCGACGCAGTATCTGGGCCCGCAGAGCCCAAGGACCGTTTGGCTGGATCTTTGGCCGCCATGTTGACCGCACTCGACCAAGGCGCACAAATCGTGCGGGTGCACGATGTCGCCGAAACGGTTGCTGCGATTGCCCTGTGGCACCGAGCCCGCGCAAGCTAGCGATGCAAATCATGGATAACGAAAAATTAGGCTCACTTTGCTATAAGGACCGGGCAGAGTAGTTCGGATAGGTAGAATGACGCGCAAGCTTTTTGGCACCGACGGTATTCGGGGAACAGCAAACGTCGAGCCCATGACGGCGGAGACGGCGCTGCGCGTTGCGATGGCGGCAGGACGTCATTTCACCCGGGGCGACCATCGACATTTGGCGGTGATCGGCAAGGATACGCGCCTGAGCAACTACATGCTCGAGCCTGCTATGCAGTCGGGTTTCATCTCCATGGGCATGGACGTCGTGCTTGTCGGGCCGATGCCGACCCCGGGTGTCGCTATGCTCACGCGCTCGCTGCGTGCGGATGTAGGGGTGATGATTTCCGCTTCGCACAACCCGTACCAGGATAATGGCATCAAGCTGTTTGGTCCGGACGGCTACAAATTATCCGACGATGTCGAGAAAAAGATCGAAGATCTGATGCAAAACGGTCTCGGCAATCATCTCGCTGGTTCGCATCATCTGGGCCGCGCGTGGCGCCTGCAGGATGCGCCGGGCCGCTATATCGAATTCGTCAAACACACCTTTCCCCGTGGGCTCAGCCTCGAGGGTTTAAAGATCGTTATCGATTGCGCCCACGGCGCGGCCTACAAAGTGGCGCCCCAGGTGTTTCACGAACTCGGGGCCGACGTCGTGCCCATGGCGGTCGATCCGGATGGCACCAATATCAACCGGGAGTGCGGCGCGACGGCGCCGGCGGCGATGCAGGAACAGGTCATCGCCCATGGTGCGGATATCGGTATTGCGTTGGATGGCGATGCTGATCGGGTAATCGTGGCGGACGAGTCGGGAATGGTCCTGGACGGCGATCAGGTGATGGCGCTCGTGGCCAGCACCTGGCAGAAACGTCAGCGATTGACGGGCGGCGGTGTTGTCGCGACCGTCATGTCGAATCTGGGACTCGAACGCTATCTGGGTGACCTCGGGCTCGAGTTGGTACGAACCAAGGTTGGCGACCGCTACGTTCTCGAACATATGCGGAAATGCGGTTACAACGTTGGCGGTGAACAGTCGGGCCACATCATCTTGAGCGACTACACGACCACCGGAGACGGGCTGATCGCCGCCTTGCAAGTGTTAGCTGCGCGGGTCGACAGCGGCGTTCCGATGAGTGAGATCGGGCGCGCGTTTACCCCTTATCCGCAAGTTTTGCGCAACGTGCGGGTGGGCAATGGCGCACCGCTGGAAACCGACGATGTGAAGCAGGCGATCGCCAACGGCGAAGCGACCCTTGGTGAAGAAGGGCGCGTGCTGATCAGACCTTCGGGAACCGAGCCGGTTATCCGGGTTATGGCCGAAGGCAACGACGAGGCCCAGGTCGGTGCCGTCGTCGACACGATTGTCGGCGCGATCGAGCAAGCCGGTGCGGCGCACTAAGCGCGGGGCTGTGCGCCGAGAAGACGCAATTCGATGAACGGGCGGGTGTTAATCATCGCCGGTTCCGATTCAGGCGGCGGCGCCGGAATTCAAGCAGACATCAAGTCGGTGAGCGCTCTGGGCGGTTTCGCCATGACGGCGATCACCGCGTTGACGGCGCAGAACACCCGCGGCGTTCATGGGATCTACCCCGTGGATACCGGCTTCGTTGCCCAACAGATGGCGGTGGTGCTCGACGATATCGGCGCCGACTGTCTCAAAACCGGGATGCTGCACAACGCCGAGGTGATCAACGTGGTCGCCGATATGATCACCGAGAAGGCCGCGGGGTTGCCGTTGGTCGCGGACCCGGTAATGGTTGCGAAGGGCGGCGCAAGTCTCCTCGACGAGGCGGCGCACTCCGCCCTGGTCGATAAAATAGTACCGCTAGCGGCAGTGCTCACGCCCAATGCGCCCGAAGCGGCGGCTCTAACCGGTATCGACGTTACCGACGAAGATAGCCAGCAAGCGGCCGGCGTAGCTTTGCGGGGTATGGGGGCTGGCGCTGTCTTGGTCAAAGGCGGCCATATCGAGGGGGTGCACATCGTCGATCTGCTGGTTACGGAAACCGATACTGTTCGTTTCGAGAGTCCGCGTATCGATACGGCCCACACCCATGGCACCGGTTGCACGCTCGCTTCGGCGATCGCTGCCGGCTTGGCGCAAAAGATGGATTTGCCGTCAGCGGTATCGCGCGCCCGCGATTACGTTCAAGCGGCGATTGCCGCCGCGCCGGGGTTTGGCGGCGGTCATGGGCCGATAGATCACACGGTAACCGTCGATCCCCATCGCATCGGCGGCTGAATCTGTTCTGTACCCGGCGGGGCGTTACGCGTTATGTGAGCGGCGGTATCATTGTCTGGGGTCGGTCACGGTCTTGTGGCTCAAAGGGCGTCGGTTGTCTGATAATCGCATGTACGAAAATAAAACCGTACGTCTCTATACAATCGCGCTTATCGCTGTGCTGCTGTATGGCCTTACGCCGCTCTTCACCAAACTCGCAGTCGGGACCGCCGAAGGCGTTACAGTCGGAATCCTGCGGGCGATTGTCGCCGCACCGCTGGCGGTGGCCTTCATTGTTGCGGCGAATTTACGGTTGCCGTGGTACGGCAACGACAAATGGTTACTGATTGTATCAGGCTTGGGCGGCCTCGCCGCCTTTCCGATTTTATTTAGCTGGGGCGTGCAGCTAACCACGGCAGGTCATGCGGCGGCGGGTACGGCGTCCGGCGCGGTCATGGCGGGTGTGCTGAGCGCCTGCCTCAATCGGCGCTGGCCTTCTCTCAATTGGTGGACCGGCACGGCCGTGGGCTCCGGTGGAGCGCTACTGCTCATCTGGGAGGCCGTTGGATTCGAAGTGTCGGGGGTAACTTGGCAGGGCGACGCCTTGGTATTTGCCGGCATGTTTGCAGGTGTCACCGGCTACATCGCCGGCGCGAAACTGACCCGGACAGCCGGTGCGGTCGCGGTAACCATGTGGAGCGTCGTCGTTGCGGCGCTGGTTTTGATCCCAATCCTGGTTTGGCAATCGAGCGCCCCCGCGTTAGCGGCGATCGATCTCACCGGTTGGGGGTCCATTCTGGCGTTGGCGTGGGGCACCACGATCGGGGCCTATGTTTTATGGAACCGCGCGATGGCGGATGGCGGTGTGGCTCGGATCGGCTCCTTGCAGCTTTTGCAACCGGTGATCGGGATCAGCGTCGCGCCCTTGTTTCTCAATGAGCCCTTGACGTTAACACTCGCGCTCGCGACGGCGATAACGCTTGTTGGGGTCGTGTTGGTGCAGAAACGCTAATTATCGGCCGAGCCGCAAGTTTGCCTTTCGGGTTCCTGACAAGTCATTGATTTTACTTATTTAGTAGCGTCGTAAAATCCCATGGCGGTTTTTCTGAGACCGCAAGAAGCGGGTGGTTGAGGGCTTGATTGGCTCTTACTTTTCCTCGCATGAAATACACCACACATTTTTCGAAAAGCCGGGAGCACAATCGCTCAGAACGGCCCGATGGAGTGCAGTGGTTGGCCGAGGCGCAGGCGCAGTCTTGCGTTCAGAGAGGGCGGGAACTGCATGGGCAAGCGGTGCGCGATGGTTTTTATTGGCTGTTGGTTGCCGTCGTCGGTGGTATGGCCGGTACGTTCCGCGCTATTGCAATGTGGCACGATCGCGTACGGATGCGCCGGCATTTAGCCCGTATGGACGACCGTTTATTGCGCGACATCGGCCTATCGCGGGTCGACGCTAAACGTGAGATAAACAAACCGTTCTGGCGAGGTTAGAGCGATGACAGTCCAACACGACATGTCGACAACGGAAGATCTCGGACCTGGTGTGGATGCGCGGACCCACCGGCGAATCCAGCGGGTTCTACGGTGGCTGAGCGAACACTATCTTGAACAACCTTCGCTCGAAGAAACCGCATCGATCATCGGTCTCGGTCCGCACCATTTTCAGCGCCTATTCACGCGCTACGTCGGGGTGAGTCCGAAGAAGTACATCCAATTTCTCACCCTCGAGCACGCCAAACGAAGCCTCGCCAATTCAGCGAGTGTGTTGGATGCCGCTTTCGATGCCGGCTTGTCGGGACCGGGGCGCTTGCACGATCTGTTCGTCACGCATGAAGCGCTGACGCCTGGTGAATGGAAGTCCCAGGCGGATGGTCTCGACCTGCGCTATGGCTGGCACGATAGCCCGTTCGGTGACTGCCTGATCGTGGCGTCCGAGCGCGGCGTGTGCGGGTTGGCCTTCGGTGTTTGGCAAGACCGCACGCGCGCCTTCGAGAACTTGGCGCGCAGCTTTGGCGGGGCGCGCTTGACCTGGGACACGCCAGCGACAGCGGAACATGCGGACAAGGCTTTTGGTGGGAATGGTGACATTCACTTGTTGCTCCGCGCCACGCCGTTTCAGCTCAAGGTGTGGGAGGCGCTACTGCGGATCCCGATGGGCGCGACCACCAGCTACACCGACTTGGCGGCGCGCATCGGTAAACCCACCGCGGCGCGCGCCGTCGCCAGCGCGCTCGCCGCCAATCCCGTCTCCTGGATTATTCCGTGCCATCGCGTGTTGCGGAGCGATGGCACAATAACAGGCTATCGCTGGTCGCCGGAGCAAAAGCGCACTTTGCTTGCGTGGGAAGCCGCGCAGACCGAGGCCGATACGGCGGCGTAGATCGTCAAAACGCCGTTCCGCCTTTATTTGGCATTTGCAGATCGTTACTGTCGCGCGGTTTGACGAAAACCGGTGCGGCGATGACGACGCGATATCTTGAGGATTTTGAGGTTGGCGAGGTAATGGAGACGGCGCCGGTGGTGTTGAGCGCTGACGAAATTATCGAGTTCGCCCAACTTTACGATCCGCAGACATTTCACACCGACCCCGAGGCGGCCAAGGAGAGCCCGTTTGGCGGGCTGATCGCGAGCGGTCTGCAGACCATCGCGGTCGCGTTTGGCCAGTTCATCCGATTGGGCTATTTCGCCGAGAGCTCTCTCGGCGGCCCGGCAACCGACGACGTCGATTGGTTGGCGCCGGTGCGGCCCGGTAACGAGCTGGTCACAACAGCGCAAGTAATCGAAGCGCGGCCGTCTCAGTCCAAGCCCGACCGCGGCGTCGTTCGTCTGCAGTTCAACACGGTGGTGACCGGCAACCCGGTCGTCCGCTTCAGCACCACGACGTTTCTGCGGCGGCGACCGACAACAGCAACGAACATCTAATCTGCGATTTGTCCCATGAGTGGTCTGTATTTCGAGGATTTCCATGTCGGCCGGCAGTTCGAGACCGAACCGGTGCGCTTAGGCGAAAGCGAAGTCATCGCATTCGCGCAGAAGTACGATCCACAGCCTTTCCATACCGATCCGGGAGCAGCGGAAAAGTCGATCTATCGCGGCCTAATTGCCAGCGGTTTCCAGACGGTCGCGATTGCCGCGGGCCAATGGCTTCGCACCGGCCTTCAAGAGGGAACCGGCATGGGGGGGCCGGGGTTGCGCGATATACGGTGGCTAGCGCCAGTGCGGCCGGGCGATATGCTCAGCACGACGGTTGAAATCGCTGCTGCGCGCGTGTCCGAAAGTAAACCGGATCGCGGAATCGTTCATTTCGCCTATACCGTACGAAACGAAGCCGAAATTGTGGCGACCTTCACGGCCATCATCCTGGTAAAGCGGCGGCCCGAAAGAGCGTAACCAATGACCGAAGGTAGCGTGGCGGCGGCGCGGGGCTGCATGGTAATATCCGCCGTCTACACAATACGCGGGCGAATATAGCGCGATGCCATTTACCGGCGCCGGACTGAGCCCGGCGGAATTTGGGATGTGGGCCACCTTTGCCGTTATCGTGGTGGCGCTAGTGCTCTACGCCGTAGAACGCGTGGCGCTGGAAGTGACCTCCCTCGGCGTTATCTGTGCGCTGCTTCTGCTGTTTCATTTCAATCCGATCGTCGGCGATGACGGCCAGAACCTTCTCGGGCCGGACGCGCTCCTAGCCGGGTTTGCCAACCCGGCGCTTCTTACGGTTGTGGCGCTCCTGGTCATGGGCGCCGGTTTGGCGCGAACCGGCGTACTCGAGGCGGGAGCAGGGCTGCTCTTTCGTTACGGGCGAGGACATGCAGCCATCGCGCCGGCGATAGCGTTCATCGCCGTGCTCGCGGTGAGCGGGTTTCTCAACAATACGCCGGTTGTGGTGATTTTCATCCCGATCATGCAGGCGCTATCGGACCGGCTCGGCCAGCCATCCTCCAAGCTCCTGATGTCGCTCTCCTTCGCTGCCATCCTCGGCGGGATGACCACGCTCATCGGTTCGAGCACCAACCTCTTGGTGTCGGGCATGTTGGTTGAGCTGGGCGAAAGCGGTTTCACTTTCTTCCAGTTCTTTGTTCCCGGTGTAATCCTGGCCGTCATCGGCCTGCTGTACGTTATTTTTATCGCCAATCATTTGCTCCCCGAACGCGCCCTGCTGACCAGCGCCGTTGCCGGCGGTGGCCGCCAGTTCATGGCCGAACTGCATGTGCAGGAGGGGTCCAAATTTGACGGCATGAAGCCCCGTGGCGGTTTCTTTCCGGAACTGAAAGACATGACGCTACGTGTCATCATTCGCGATGGCTTGTCGTATCTGGCGCCTTTCGATGACCGCTTTCAGATAATGCCGGGCGATACCATCGTGGTCGCGGCGACGCGCCCGGCGTTGACCGAAGCCTTGAAGGGGGAACCGGCGCAGTTTCATCCCCAATTGGGACAGGACTGGGAACGCTACGAGACGGAAGAAGGCCACCAACGCTGGCAGGTTGGTAACCAGGTTCTCGCCGAGGCCATGGTCACGCCAGATTCGCGCCTGACCGGCCAAAATCTCGATCAGATCGGGTTTCGTTATCGTTATCACTGTGTCGTGCTGGGTATCCAGCGCCGGTCCCAAATGATCAGAACCCGGGTAACCGAAATTCGGCTCGAGCCTGGGGACGTCCTGTTGCTGCAAGGGCGCCAGGAAGACATCGACGCGCTACGCGGCAACCCGGACATCCTCCTCGTTGAATGGACGACCATCGACGTACCCGCGGTGCATCACGCACGAAGCACGTTGTTGATCTTTGCTTGTGTAATCGTCGCGGCGGCGACCAGCCTCGTCCCCATTTCGGTGGCCTCGCTAACCGGTGCCGGTTTGATGTTGGCGACAGGCGTGCTGAACATACGCCAGGCCGGACGGGCCATTGACCGTACTATCGTTATGATGATCGCGGCGGCGCTTGCTCTGGGAGCCGCGTTACAGGCGACGGGCGGGGCGCAGTTCTTGGCTGACGCGATGCTGGCAGCCGTTGGCGACTCCGCGCCGGCTATTGTGTTATCGGCCTTTTTCCTCCTGGTGGCGGTCTTGGCGAACCTCATCAGCACGAAAGCGACGGCGGTCTTGTTCACCCCTATCGCCGTCAGTGTCGCGCAGGGCCTGAATGTGCCTCCCGAAGCTTTCGTTGTGGCCGTGGTGTTCGCCGCCAACTGCTCGTTCGCGTCGCCTATCGGATATCAGACCAATCTTCTGGTGATGGCGCCGGGGAACTACCGATTCGCCGACTTTGTGCGGGTCGGCAGCCCGTTGCTGATCATCGTTTGGCTCGCCTTCAGCTTCGTTGCGCCCTGGTATTACGGCCTTTAATCGAGGGTCCGATTGGGCGTAGGAGGCCCGCGACAATGCGTCTATTGACGCGGCAGCGAAAATGCCTACTTTCCGCGGTGGGCCATCCCTCCCCAACGAGGGGCGGCGTTCTGTAAGGGACGCTTAACATGACAAGCACACTATCGAAGCCGGACGTCCGTCCGGCTAATCCTCTATTTTCGTCAGGACCTTGCGCGAAACGTCCCGGTTGGGCGCCTTCGGTGCTGTCCGAGGCCGCCCTGGGCCGCTCCCACCGGGCGAAAGACCCCAAGGCCAAACTAGTACGGGTGATCGAAGAAAGCCGGGAGATCCTCGGCATTCCCGATGACTACCGTATCGGCATCGTGCCGGCGTCGGACACCGGCGCGGTCGAAATGGCCTTGTGGTCGTTGCTCGGTCCACGCGGCGTCGATGTTCTCGCCTGGGAGAGCTTTGGCAGTGGCTGGGTCACCGATATCGTCAAACAGCTGAAGCTGGATGATGTCAGGGTCCTCGAGGCGCCCTATGGCCAGCTGGTCGACCTGGGGCAAACCGATCCTGCTCGGGACTGCGTTTTTACCTGGAACGGCACGACATCCGGCGTGCGTGTCGCCGATGGTGACTGGATCGCCGACAACCGCGCCGGGCTGACGATTTGCGACGCGACCTCGGCGGTGTTCGCGATGGACCTGCCGTGGCAAAAGCTCGATGTCGTCACCTGGTCGTGGCAGAAGGTGCTGGGCGGCGAGGCGCAGCACGGCATGCTGGTATTGAGCCCGCGCGCGGTCGAGCGGCTCGAATCCTATGCGCCGCCCTGGCCGCTGCCGAAGATTTTCCGCCTCACCAAAGGCGGCAAGCTCAACGAAGAGATTTTCACCGGCAGCACGATCAATACCCCCTCGATGCTGTGCGTCGAGGATCAATTGGATGCGCTCGCTTGGGCGCGGGATATTGGCGGCTTGCCGGCGCTGATCGAACGCAGCGAAGGGAATTATCGCGTCATTGCCGATTGGATTTCGGCAACCGACTGGGCGGACTTTTTGGCCGAAGAACCGGCTACCCGATCGTGCACCAGCGTTTGCGTGAAAATCGTCGATCCCTGGTTTACCGAATTGGCCGATGCGGATCGTGCGGCGACGTCGAAAGCCGTTGCCTCTCTGCTGGAGCAGGAGGGTGTCGCCTACGACATCAACGGCTATCGCGATGCGCCGCCGGGATTACGGATTTGGACTGGCGCTACCATCGACAAGGAAAACGTCGAAGCGCTGACGCCGTGGCTCGACTGGGCCTACGCCACCGTAAAATCGCAAATCCGGGCAGCCGCTCAATAGCGCCGCTGGGCAATCCACAAACATATAGCGTGCTCAGCGACGTATTGGCGCTGTAGCGACTAGAGGGCAGATCAAATGGTCAAGGTATTGATTTCCGATTCCATGAGCCCGCGGGCCGAGGAAGTTTTCTCCAATCGCGGCATCGACGTCGACGTCAAGGTCGGCCTGTCCGAGGAAGAGCTCATCGCTCGCATCGGCGACTACGATGGGCTCGCGGTGCGCTCGGCAACGAAGGTGACGGAAAAGATCTTTGCCGCGGCAAGTAATTTGAAAGTCGTTGGCCGGGCGGGTATCGGCGTCGACAATATCGACCTTACGGCCGCCACAGCGAACGGTGTTGTGGTGATGAACACGCCCTTCGGGAATGCCATCACCACGGCCGAGCACGCCATTGCCATGATCATGGCGCTCGCGCGGCAGATCCCCATGGCAGATAGTTCGACCCAAGACGGCAAGTGGGAAAAGTCACGGTTCGTCGGTGTCGAGATCACCGGCAAAACGCTGGGGATCATCGGGTGTGGCAATATCGGTTCGATCGTCGCTGAGCGCGCGCTCGGGCTGAAAATGAAAGTCATCGCTTACGACCCCTATCTGACCGCGGAACATGCGCAAGACATCGGGGTTGAAAAACTCGAGCTGGATGCGCTGCTCGCGCGGGCCGACTTCGTCAGTCTGCACACGCCGCTGACTGATCAGACCCGCGGCATTATCGATGCCGACGCGATTGCCAAGATGAAAAAAGGCGTGCGCATCATCAATTGCGCACGCGGCGGTTTGGTCGTCGAGAAGGATTTGCAGGCCGCCCTTGAGTCCGGCCACGTCGCCGGCGCCGCGCTGGATGTGTTCGAAACCGAACCGGCGAAGGAAAACGCACTCTTCGGTATCGAAAACCTCGTCTGCACCCCGCATCTCGGTGCTTCCACGACAGAGGCGCAGGTCAACGTTGCCATCCAGGTGGCAGAGCAGATGGCCGACTATTTGTTGAGCGGGGCGGTGGTCAACGCGCTCAATATGCCGTCGGTTTCGGCGGACGAAGCGCCGCGTCTACGGCCCTATATGACGCTCGCCGAACAACTCGGCAGCTTTGCCGGTCAGATGACAGAGTCGGGTATCAAGGCCGTCAGCATCGAATATGAAGGTCATGCCGCAGAATTGAACACCAAGGCCTTGAATGCTGCGGTGTTGAAGGGTCTTCTGTCGCCCTTGCTGGAGGGCGTGAATATGGTGAGCGCACCGGTGATTGCGAGCCAACGCGGTATCGAGGTGTCCGATGTCCGGCATGACCGGCAGACGGACTATCAAACCTTGATAAGGCTGACGATCACGACTGAAAATCAAACACGCAGTCTCGCCGGAACCTTGTTCGGTGATGACAAACCGCGCCTGGTCAACGTGAAAGGTGTGCCGATGGAGGCCGAGCTCGGCCCTCATATGCTTTACGTCAACAATGATGACCGGCCGGGATTGATCGGCCGCCTCGGCACCGTATTGGCCGACGCCGGAGTCAATATCGGCACGTTTCATCTGGGCCGCACCGAGCCTGGTGGCGATGCCATCGCCCTAGTAGCGGTGGATGACGAAGTGCCGTCGGATGTTCTCCAAGCCGTCGCCAACCTGCCCAATGTAGTTCAAGCGAAGGCGTTGTCGTTCTGATATGCGGTTCGGTGTTTTTCTCGTAGCTTCATTTCTGGCCCTAGTACCGGGGGCGAGCGCCAGTGAGCGCCTGACCGTCGAGGTGCCTGGCGGTCTCGCCGCTTTGGAGCGCGAGTCGGGGATCCAAGGCGGCATTTCTCAACCCGCTGGACGTGTGGTCATTGTCCGTCGCGATGGCAAGCGGCTACGGCTGTCGAGGGCCGGTGGCGAACTCACTATGGGGCCCACCGACAACCGTATTGTTACCGCTCCCGGGCCCGATATGTTGCCCGATGGGGAAATCACCGAAGGGAAGGGCAATATACGCCGCGCGTGGCTAACCGGCCCGACGGATCGCTATGCTCATGGCATCCTGGGTGACAGTATCGAAGCCTCGGGTGTGGCGGTTGAAACCGCTGGTGGAGAGTTCTTGTATTTTGATCTAGGCCGCGACTCTGTCTTTGAAGACCGGCGGGCGCGGCTCTACGATTTCGATGGCGATGGTGACGACGAGGTCATCGTCGTTCAGGCCTTCCTTGATTCCGGCGCGGCGCTGGCGGTTCTGGAGGTGACGGGCAAGTCGTTGGAATTGGCTGCCGCCGTCGACCCGATCGGCCTCTCCAACCGCTGGCTCAATCCGGCGGGGGCGGGAGATTTCGATGGGGATGGCCGCACCGAGGTAGCGTATGTGGAGACGCCCCATATCGGCGGCACTTTGAAACTGTATGAGTATGATGGCGGGCGCCTAACCGTCGATGGCGCTGCCCGCGGCTTTTCTAACCACGCCATCCGCTCGCGTGAGCAGGATCAGGCCGCCATCGCCGATTGGAACGGTGACGGGGTCGTCGATTTGCTGGTGCCCGACGCCCAGCGCAGAGCGCTGCGAATTGTCACGTTTGCCGGCGGCAAATTCCAAGAACTCGACCGAATCGACAATCCGGGGCGGATTGTTACCGCGGTGCTGCCGGTGAAATTCGACGATTCGGATCGCCCGGCCGTTGTTTATGGGCTCTCCGACGGCACTCTGGTGGCGATTTCGCCGTCTATCGGCGAATAAGGGTAATTGACGCTAAATTTAGGAAATGCCGGGACAATATCGCTCGTAACGGCCAGCGATTGCCGTTAAGGTTTTCTTCAACGGTCCGGCGCCCGAATAGGGCGCTTCAGCTTGGGGGATTAAGTTCTGAGCACCTCGTGGAACAGAATAGGCGCACCTGCGCTTAAACGTGCCGCATTGGGTATCGCGGTCGCTGGCTTCGTGTCGATCGTCAGCGCCGGGGCGGCCAGTGCTATCGAACCCAAAAGCGATAGCGAAGCGGCCGCCGTGAACGCACGCCTGTTGCAGACCGAGATGATGGTCGCTGCGCTCACATGCGATCTACGGCCCCAGTACAACACGGCAATTCGTACCTTCGAGACAGAACTGGTTCGTCACGGCCAGGTGTTGCGCAAAATGTTTCGGCGCAATCACGGTGCCGGTGGGCAGCGTCAGCTCGATAAATATATCACGCGGCTTGCCAACGACGCCTCGGCGCGCAGCAACCGTGACCGATTGGGCTTTTGCCGCACGGCGGCATCTTTGTTCGACAATGTTCTGGCATCGCGCTCCGGTGGCTTCGACCAGTTGACCAAGCGGCTGATTCAAGAAGCAGCCTTGCCGATCCAGGCGCGCTGAATTTTCGGATAGATCACCCACCCGATAGCGGTGGTGATACCAAGCCCCGAAGTGCATCCGCACTCCGGGGCCAGAGCGGTTCCTCTTCAGATAGAATCAATTCTGTTGGCGATCGGGGCGGCGATCCACGCGGAAGACGGCGCAGCGCGATGCGGTGTCATCGGGCAAGCCATCTGACAAAGTGGCTGCCCGCCGAACGCCAACCCGAAGGGGCGGGCGGCTTTGCGCCAATTCCGGCGGGTTTCGGCTCGACCGAAGCTCCAGCTATGCTCTTCGCCGAAACCCCATAGGTGCATTGGGGTCTTGACCCAAATCCGCACCGCCAGAATGGTTCAATCTGACCAGGAACCGCTCTAGTCGTTTCGGCTACTGGAGAACCAGTTCGACGCGCCGGTTCTGCGGCTCGCGGACACCATCGGGTGTCGGAACCAGCGGGTCGGTTTCGCCGCGGGCGAATATGGCGACCGTAAACGGATCGATACCGAACGTCTGAAGCTGCGTCCTCACGGCTGCAGCGCGGCGCGCCGACAAGCCCAAATTATAGTCGGATGGGCCCGAGCGGTCGGCGTGGCCGGTTGCGACGATGCGAACCGGGCCGCTGCTTTGGGCAACCGCTGCGGCTTCGCGGAGAATGCCTTCTGCTTCAGCCGTGATGGCGGATTGGTCCCAGTCGAAGAAGACGATAAACGTGCGCGGCGCCGCCGGTTCGGCAGGTGCCGGTGCTGGTGCGGGCTGCGGCGCTGGCGCTTGAGCCGCCGGTGCCGGCGCCGGGGAGGGTGCCTCCATGGGCTGTGGACTTGGGTCGGATAGCGCAAAACGCAAGCCGACAAAAATGGCGTGGTCGCGGTAGTCCGTGTCGAGCGCGCCGACGCTCGGGGAGGTTGCGATATCGAGGCCTTCGACGTTCAGGAACCGATAGTCGAGCGTGACCTTGAGCCGGTCGTTCAAGGCGTAGGCGCCACCAGCGCCGAGTTGCCAAGCGAAACCGGTATCGCTGTCGTTCATGGTGGTTGCGCCGACCGGCGTAACGCCATCATAGTCGACTTCCGCCAAGCCAAGACCGCCGCCGACATAAAGGTCGATGTCGGGACTTACCCCGAAATCGTAGAAGACATTCGCCAGGAAGCTCAACGCATCGACGTCACCGCTACCGGACGCACCCGAAATCGAGTCGACGTCGGAGGGGCGATAACCGCCTTCCAGCTCGATCCTCAAATTCGGTTCCCCAAGATCGACACCAATGCCGACCAATCCGGCGACATCGGCATCGGTGTCGTTGCTTACATTGATGCCGGCGCCCGAAATATCGGCGTCATCCGTTGTATGCGCGCCTAGCGCGCCGGACAAATACAAGCCCTGAAGAAATCGCATGCTGCCGTCAGAGCCTTGCGCGACTGCGGTGGTGCCACCCAGAGTGATGGCCACCATAGCCGTTGCGGCGACGGTGAGGGCTGAACGGATATTCGTGCGGTGTGTCATGACCTAAACCTTTTCGACCAACCTATCGGACCTGCATAAACCGACCCGTGGATGGAACATAATTTCCAAGTATTAACTATAACTAACATACCTGAGCATTCGTGGTAACTATCACTGCCACGTCGATTTGAGAATAGCTAACCGTATGGCGTAAATGCCACAGATATTGCTGTGGCCGTGTCGTCCCCAAAGAACGCCATTGCCATTGCTGTCGCGGGGCAAACCCGCTAAATCCGGCTCGCCATGTCGATCGATACCGAAAACAAAGCGCTGCTGCCATCTGGCTTGCACGATCTCTTGCCGCCGCGGGCGGCGCAGGAGGCCGATTCGGTACGGGCTTTAACCGATGCATTTGCCGCCTTCGGCTATGAACAGGTCAAGCCACCGTTGGTCGAGTTCGAGACCACTTTGATAGGTTCTGCGGAGAATGGCGGGGGCAGTCTGGCCGGCGAAATGTTCCGGCTGATGGACCCCGCGAGCCAGCGGATGATGGGCGTACGGGCGGATATTACGTTGCAGGTTGCCCGTATCGCGGAGACGCGGTTGCGCGGCGCCGCCCGCCCCCTGCGGCTGTCTTATGCGTGCGAGGTGCTGCGGGTGCGCGGCAGCCAGTTGCGGCCAGAGCGGTTGTTCGCGCAAGCTGGTGTCGAGTTGATCGGCTCGGCGGATGTATCGGCCGATGTCGAGGTCGTGGTTCTGGCGGCTGAGGCCCTTGCCGCGTCCGGTGTTTCGGCGCCGACCATAGATCTGAACTCGCCAGCGTTGGTCGCCCACCTTCTGGAAGATATCGGGGTCGATGATGAAGTGGTTGCCCAACTCCGGGCTGCCTTGGACCACAAGGATGCAGCAGCCGTTCGTGACCTGACGCGGACCCATGGGGTCGCGTTTGGCACAGCTGCGCGTATTCTCGACGAAATGGTGAGCGCAGCCGGAACGCCGGAGGATGTGTTGCCGAAGTTGCGGGCGCTCGAACTTCCTGCGGCGGCGGCGGCGGAAGTCGATCGGCTCGATGCGGTTGTCGCAGGGGTTCGCGCGGCTCGTGCAGACCTTTCTTTAACGCTGGATCCCGTCGAATATCGTGGCTTCGAATATCACACCGGGGTGAGCTTTACGGTGTTCGCCGCCGGCGTGCGCGGTGAACTGGGGCGGGGCGGACGCTACATCACGGCCCTGGGCGAGGCCGCGACCGGCTTTTCGCTCTATCTCGACTCGATTATGCGGGCTTTGCCGGAACCGGCGGAAGTGCAGCGGCTTTATGTCCCGTTCGACAGTCCGGCGGCCGATGCCGTTCGGTTGCGCGCCGACGGTTGGGTTACGGTGGCCGGCTTGGCGCCGGAAAACGATGTGCGTGCCGAAGCCGTGCGCCTGGGCTGCAGCCATTGCTGGCATGGCGGGAAAGTTCTGTCTTTGAGTGAATCTGGCGGCAACGCGGCGGTGGAGACGTAAATGGCGAATGTAGCCGTCGTAGGGTCCCAATGGGGCGATGAGGGCAAAGGCAAGATCGTCGATTGGCTGTCCGAGCGCGCCGATGTGGTGGTGCGTTTTCAAGGCGGACATAATGCGGGCCATACTCTGGTGATCGGCGAACGGGTCTATAAGCTCAGTTTGCTGCCTTCCGGCGTCGTGCGCCCGGGCAAGGTCGGTGTTATCGGCAACGGCGTCGTCGTCGATCCCTGGGCGCTTTTGGATGAGATCGACACCTTGTCGAGCCAGGGCGTGTCGATTACACCCGAGAACTTAAAACTTGCCGACAACGTCTCGCTGATACTGCCGCTTCACCGGCATCTTGATAACGCACTCGAGGAGGCACGGGGCAAGAGCCGGATTGGCACCACCGGCCGCGGCATCGGGCCGGCCTATGAAGACAAGGTGGGGCGGCGGGCGATCCGTCTCTGCGATCTCGCGGACCGTGAGACCTTAGCGGCGAGGGTCGACCAGCTCTTGTTCCATCATAACGCTTTGCTTCGCGGGTTGGGCGCTGCCGAAGTCGACGCCGCCGAATTGTTATCGCAGCTGCACGAGGTCGCCGATCGGTTGTTGCCGTTTGCGGCGCCGGTTTGGCATTGGCTCGATGAAGTGCGTCGCGCCGGTAAACGCATCCTGTTCGAAGGGGCTCAAGGGGCCATGCTCGATGTTGACCATGGCACATACCCGTTCGTCACCTCATCGAATACGGTCGCCGGTCAGGCTGCTGCCGGCGCCGGGGTGGGCCCGGCGACCATCGGTTACGTCTTGGGCATAACCAAAGCTTATACGACGCGGGTCGGCAGCGGACCGTTTCCCAGCGAGCTGGAAGATGAGGTGGGTGAGCTGCTGGGCCAGCGCGGCCGAGAGTTCGGCACCGTCACCGGCCGGCGGCGCCGGTGCGGATGGTTCGACGCGGTAATGGTGCGCCAAGCCGTGGCGGTCGGCGGCATCGACGGGATTGCCCTCACCAAACTCGATGTGCTCGATGGGTTGGATGAGCTCAAACTATGTACCGGCTATCGCTTGGAGGGCAGAGATATCGCTTTTCTGCCGCCGGGCATGGCCGCCCAAAGCAAAGTGGAACCAGTCTACGAAACGCTTGAAGGTTGGAGCGAAAGCACCGCCGGCGCCCGCAGCTGGATCGATTTGCCCGCAACAGCGATCAAGTATATTCGCCGGGTCGAAGAGCTGATCGGTGCGCCGGTCGCATTGCTGTCCACCAGCCCCGAACGCAATGA
Source organism: Alphaproteobacteria bacterium (assembly GCA_965267185.1). Lineage (GTDB taxonomy): Bacteria > Pseudomonadota > Alphaproteobacteria > UBA6615 > UBA6615. The sequence continues at coordinate 3,670,462 of OZ253937.1, forward strand.
TACCATTTTGGTGCGTGATCCCTTTGCGGACTAAAAAACTTTAGGAAAATTGCGGCTAACAGCGCCAAATTTGGCGCTTGGTGTTAACCAAACCTTACGTCCCAGATTAGTAGAATCGGCGCATCGGGCGGCCTATCGGCGCGCCGAAATTGAAGGGGCGGCGTGTGGATGGCCGACCTAGCCGTTAAATCTGACGTTAAGGAGCAGCCGGCCGAACTGGATGCCGAGGCTGGTGGCGCGCCCGACAGCAGCGTTTCTTCGCTCGAGGGCCGCTGCAATGTGCACCCTAATCAGCCTCTCCCAAATCTTTCCACGCCTACGGCGCAAGCCTTTCATGCGGTCGACAACAAGGATGGGGCACAGCAGTCCTATGCCCTCATCACCGACCCGCAAGTACCGTTTCGCTGGGATGCGATCATATACGGCCGCGATTTGGGCGACGTCGCGGTTGTGAAGCCCATTTTGTGGAGCAGCATCGATTGGCCGAAAACATCGCGGCGCGAGATCATGCTTTTGCTCCGGCGGCCTCCCGGTGAACCGTTGATGTCCTCGATGGATGCGCAGATCGCGCCGATGAACGCGCCGGAAATTACGCGATATCTGATGAAGCCGATAGCCACCTTGCTGTTCGCTCTCGCCGACCAGCGGATGGCCCATCGCAATATTCGACCGACGAATCTCTTTCGTGCAGGCAGTGAAGGGCCGATCGTCGCCGGCGAATTTTACAGTGCACCTTCGGGTTTCAACCAGCCTTCCATATTCGAGTCGATCGAGCGGGCAATGTGCCCTCCGGCGGCGCGGGGCATCGGCGATATCGGCGACGACCTTTATGCGTTGGGCGCAACGGCGCTATGCCTAGCGCTCGGCAGAAATCCCGCCGCTGGCGTCGACGAACGTCAATTGTTGGCCAAGCGGGCGGAGATGGGCAGCTATGCCGCGTTGACCATGAGCGGTAAGCCACCCAGTGATATAGCACCGGTTATTCGCTCGCTCATGCATGACGACCCGGGTGACCGCTGGAAGCTGGATGATTTAAGGCGCTGGTTGGATTCCGGCATTGCCGTTCAACCCAACCCGGTTAGCGTTGCGCGGTCGGATCGTGGTTTCGAATTCGAAGATGGCCGTTATCACACGAGACGCGAACTGGCATTGGCGTTCGGTCAGAACTGGCAGGCGGCGCGTGAGGTGGCTAAGACCGATGCCGTCGAACGCTGGGCGGAGCGTAGCATCAAGAGCCGCGATCTTACCGATGCGTTGGCCTCCTGCCGGCTGAGTACCGGCAAAGGTCCTCGGCTGGTTAGCGATGATCTGCTGCTGTCGCGTACGATCTTAACGCTGGACCCCGACGGACCATTGCGGTTTCGCGACATATGCGTGATGCCTGATGGGCTTGGCGCTTTGGCCGCTCTAACGCCGGGGGGCACCGATACGGCCGCCGCGTTTTCTGAATTGATTTTGTCGCGGTTGATGGAGGTTTGGTTCGCAAATCAAGAAAAGGCGAACCAGGCTTCGCTTTCGAGCAAACGCGATGCCGACAAGATGTTTGGTATTCTCAGTAAGACGGGGCCGGGGTTCGGGATCGAGAGGTGCGCCTACCAATTGAATAAGAGCCTTGTCTGCCAAAGCCCGCGCCTTAAAGGGACGAACGTTATCCAGATTCGGGATCTGATGGAGGTGCTCGACGCTGGCGCCACGCGCGGAGAGCAACAGCTTGATCGCCACGTCGCGGCGTTTTTAGGGGCACGTTATTCCGGCAGTCTCGATGCCGAACTCACGGAGTTTGGCAACGCCCGAAATGGCGAGGACGCGCTGGTTGCGCAGCTTAAGATTTTTGCCGCTGTGCAATTCAAGCATGGTCCGCCACGGCTACCGAACCTTGCGTCATTGTTTCTTGCTCATGTTGATACGCTCCTGTCGCCCTTCCAGAATGTCGCGCTGAAGCAGCGCTTGCGCAAAGCGGCTGAGCACGTTGCACCGACGGGAAAACTGCCGGAGCTTTTGGGGGCCGTGCGCAATTCGAAGTATTTGCGCTTGGATCAGAAGGGCTTCGAGCAAGCCCAGCGTCAGTATCGTGCGCTCGGGAAACGGATCTACGGCCGGGAGGATGAGCGCAGCAGGACAAATCAACGTTCCTTGGCGCTCGGGCGAACGGCTGCCGCCTATGTGTCCAGCTGCATCGCGGCGACAGTCGTGCTGATGGTATTTTTAGGGGGCATTAGGTAACCATGGCGAAGGGAAAGAAACTCAAGCGCAGGGTTCGGCCGGGCACGCGCCGCCGCGGCAGTATGCACATGCTGGTATTGGCGTTTAGTTTTGTGGCGATTGGCCTGCTAGTGTTCGCTCCGTCTGCGTTGGTCGTGTACTTCGTTGGAATGACGCCCACCGCGGTGGCAATACTCATCGACCGCGACCCCCAAAAAAACGCCGCAATTTCAGTTGCAGCAATGAATTTCGCCGGCGTCAGCCCCTACCTCGCTCAATTCATCTTCGGCAACGCGTCGTTCAGCCGTGCCCTTGAGCTAGTGTCTGATGTTTTTGTTTTAGTCGTAATATTCGGCGCTGCCGCCGCTGGCTGGGTGCTGATTATTATATTGCCGCCGATGATCGCGGTCGTTCTCGCGGTCATGTCCGAGAGCAAGATCCAAACGCTCCGTAAGGAGCAGCGTAAGCTTATCGAAGAATGGGGTGACGGCGTCACCCACCGTTGACCCGGCCAAAGATCGTTAGGGGGCCGCTGTATCGCAGCTTAGGGCTGCGCGAGGCGCTGCTCTTTCGCTAGGTTGCGAATAGCCTTCTGCAGCTTTTCAAAGGCGCGAACTTCGATCTGGCGTACCCGCTCGCGGCTAATGCCATATTCCTGCGACAGATCTTCGAGCGTTACCGGATCTTCCTTGAGGCGCCGCTCGGTTAGAATGTGGCGCTCGCGTTCGTTGAGCGCCGACATTGCGTTGCCCAGCATCTCGCGGCGTTTTTCCAGCTCGTCCTCTTCGGCGAGTAGGGTCTCCTGCGATTCGGATTCGTCGACCAGCCAGTCCATCCACTCGCTGTCGCCGTCACCATCGGCGCGAAGCGGCGCATTGAGCGAGCTGTCGGGTCCGGCAAGGCGCCGGTTCATTGACACGACATCGGATTCAGCGACGTTGAGCTCAGTGGCAATCTTTTCGACATGCTCGGGGGACAAATCGCCTTCTTCGAGCGCCTTCAACCGGCCTTTCATGCGGCGCAGATTGAAGAACAACTTCTTCTGCGCTGCCGTTGTTCCCATCTTCACCAAGCTCCACGAGTGCAGGATGTACTCCTGCATGGCAGCCCGGATCCACCACATGGCATATGTGGCGAGGCGGAAGCCTTTGTCGGGGTCGAATTTTTTGACCGCCTGCATGAGGCCGACATTGCCTTCGGAAATCATTTCCGCCACCGGCAGGCCATAGCCGCGATATCCCATCGCGATTTTTGCGACGAGGCGTAGGTGGCTCGTTACCAGCTTGTGGGCGGCGTCGACATCGTCGTGTTCGCGCCAGCGCTTCGCCAGCATGAACTCCTCGTCGACCGTCAGCATCGGAAATTTGCGGATCTCTTGCAGATAGCGCGAGAGATTCCCTTCCGGCGTTAAGCTTGGAAGATTGGGTGTCGCCATAATGTGTCCCTCCGCACACAGCAAGATCGCTGCACGCAAATATGACCTCGCACCAGCTTATTTTGGGCGGATGCTCATGTGTTCGAGGTTATTTCTTACAATTTAATATGGCTTTTCTATGGCTTGTTTCAAGTTACTGTAGAGATTCTAAAACATCGATAAGCGATGACATGTCGTTTGGTAATAAAGTTTCAAAAAATAGCCTTTTGCCGGTTTTCGGATGATCCAATCCCAAGCGAAAGGCGTGTAGGGCTTGGCGGGGAAACCCCGCCATGGCGGCGCGCGCTTCCGGTGAAATAGCCGTGCGGCCGCGGCGGTTACCAGTCCGTTTTGGCGCCCGGCCATAGACCGGGTCGCCGATGAGTGGATGGCCGATATGAGCTAAGTGGACGCGTATCTGATGGGTCCGGCCCGTCGCGAGCTTGCACTTCAGCAGGCTTGCGACCGGCGCCCCGGACGGTCCCAGTGTGCGCTCTGTCTCAAAGTGAGTCAGCGCGGGTTTGCCGTTACGGCCAACGACCGCCATTTTTTTTCGATTGCGTGGGCTGCGGCCGATCAAAGTCTCGATGTCGCCGGAGGCCGGATGCGGAACTCCCAAGGCGACGGCGCGATAGGCCCGATCGACTGAACGCGCCGCGAACTGCGCGGTGAGCGAGGCGTGCGCCGCTGCCGTTTTGGCTGCAACCATGACGCCGCTGGTATTTTTGTCGAGACGGTGGACGATGCCCGGTCTTCGTTCGCCACCGATGCCAGTTAGACTGGGCCCGCAATGGGCAATGAGAGCGTTGACCAAGGTGCGGTCCGGATTGCCGGGGGCGGGATGAACCACCAGTCCGGCAGGTTTGTCGATAACGATTAAGTCGTCATCCTCGTGCAGGACCGTCAGCGGTATGTCCTGTCCTTCCGGGGTCGCCGGCGCTGCTTCCGGTACGGCCAGAACAAAATTCTCTCCCGCAGCGACCTTGCGCGAAGGCTGTCGCAGCGGCACACCGTCTAAGCTGAGGTGACCGTCGACGATCAAGGATTTTAGGCGCGAGCGGGATAGCCCACCGATCGCCTCGGCGAGTACCGAATCGACCCGTTGTCCGGCGGCTGCCGCCGGCGCGCGGACCGTGATCTCCTTAGTCTTTGAAGTCAATTTGGGGGCCTAACAGTTGCGGGGTGTCCGATGGATTAACCCAGCCTCCAGCAACAGTCGCATGCTGATGGGGCGCCAAACAACTAAATGCATAAATATTAGATACTTAAATAGTTCATTAAGACTCTTAACCATAATATAGCCCTTCCTTCTGATAAAGTTGAACTGGGCCGTTAGATGTATCCGTACTGATCATCTGCGGCCTCTTTTTTTGATGATTGCGAAAATGACTATGGTTACACCGGTATGGCCAACGTTGATTTGACGCAAGGCGAGTGCTCAGGGCTCACTATACCTCCCTTACATACCTACGTAAGCGGGCCTGGCCGGTAGACCCACACGCGGAGCGGAAGATGGCGAGGAAACGACCGCGGGCGTCCTTTCGGCTGCTAGAAGATACACTGAATCATTTGAAAAACGGGGTTGCCCGTTATGACGAGAACGAACGGCTCGTCATTTGCAACGAAACATACGCAGGCTTTTTCGGGCCGATAGAGCTCAAGCTGGCCCCCGGTATTTCGGCAGAAGAAATAGCCTCGGCGGCCTTACTTTCGAATCGCGCGGAACTAAGAGCCGAGTACACCGACTACCGCCGGTTCGATTTGGATTTAGCAGAATTTCGGGCGGCGAGTGGGCAGCCCCATCTGCGGATAACCCACGATGGCCGCAGGTGTTCGGTTGCGTATTCGCGAACTGAGGACGGTGGCACAATCGCGATTTGTACCGATGTAACGGAACGGCAGGAATATCGCCTAGCTCTAGACACAGGGGAAGAAAACCTCTGGAAAGTGTTGGAGACAGTATCGGAAGGCGTCATCGGGATCGACGAGCAGGGTATCATCGATTCCTACAATTCGGCGGCGAAGCGAATTTTTGGCTATCAAGCCGACGAGGTGATTGGTCGCAATGTCAGTATGTTGATGCCAGAAACCGACGCCGTCGCTCACGACGATTATATCCGGCGGTACCTTGAAACCGGTGAGGCTCGCATTATTGGAATTGGCCGCGAAGTTGTCGGCCGCCGCAAGAGCGGCGAGACGTTTCCGATGGCGTTGGCGATCGAAAAAATGGAAACGTCTCGCAACGTGCGGTTCGTTGGAACGATCAGAGATCTTTCAAGGACAAGAGAAATCGAAACTCAGCTGCGCCATTCTGAAAAAATGAGAGCGATTGGGCAGCTAACAGGCGGCATCGCTCATGATTTCAACAATTTGTTGACCGTCATCCTCGGGAATCTGCGTGCCCTGGAAAATACCGACGGTCTTCCGGCTGCGACATCGACATCGATTGCAGCGGCCCTGCGTGCAACCAAGCAGGCGGGCGACCTCACGAGGCGCTTGCTTGATTTCTCGCGCCGGACACCGTGGGAACCTAAACTGGTCAACCCCGGGGCAGCCGTCGACGATGTGATCGAAATGATCACGCCCATATTAGGCCGACGCATTGCGCTGCACGCTAATATTGCGCGCGATATTGGCGAGATTAGAGTCGATCCGGCTCAACTACAAAATGCGCTGATTAATCTCGCGATAAACTCACGCGATGCGATGTCCGGAGCCGGTAGCCTAACCTTCACCGTTCGGCGCGCGAGCCGCGATGAGTTGGAACGATCGGCGAGTGTTTTGTCCAATATATACGACGTCGTCGTTCTGGAAGTTGAGGATGACGGTCAGGGTATGACACCGGATGTAGTTGAACGAGCTGTGGAGCCCTTTTTTACAACCAAGGGTATTGACGAAGGGTCGGGCCTCGGCTTGAGCATGGTCTATCGGTTCGTCGAGCAGTCTGGTGGCGATATTCAGATAGAGAGTAAGCCGAGTGTGGGTACCGCCGTCAGATTATTGTTGCCCGCCGCATGCGCCGATACGTCTGATTCTACGAATGAATCGTAAACACATTCGCTGATTAGGCTGGACAATCGGAAGTCTTCTGGGCAGCCTGCTGACAGCGGTTTCCAGTTCCGAGGCAGGGATTCTGTAGGAAAGAAATCTTTTACAAAGAAGGACGAATATACATATATTGATTGAATACAGTACTACCAATTATGTGGCTTGGATGTTGCCCCGCCTTACCGAATCTAGTTTTCCAGCAGAGAAAAAGATCGAATCATGACGGTTGTTGCGAAGGCTATCGCCCAGCTTGTCGAACAATTCGTTTCCACCGTGTACGCGGACTCGAAAACTGATGGAATGCGGTCCGCTCAGTGGGCGGCGTTGCGCTACTTTGCCGATGTCGAGCCGTCTGCCAGGACTGTTGGAAATTTTGCCCGCCACAACTTGATCACGGACTCGAGCGCATCTCAAACCGCCAGTAGTTTGGTGCGTCGCGGTTATCTTAAGAGAACGCCATCTCAGGAGGACGGACGGTCTCACCAGCTGCATCTAACGGATTCTGCATATGAGCTATTGGCCCAAGATCCGCTGAATCTGCTTGTCGATGCGGTCGATAACTTGAGCGCTAAACAAAAAACCGAGCTCGCCGATTTATTGCATCACATATATTTAGTCATGCAGACCCAGCGGTCTTCGACCGACAATGCCGACTGAGTTCCTCCCCGGCCCCTAAACCGGAAGTCTTTTGCCAGCGGCGCATTCATTGCCTTGAACCAAACGAGAGACCGTTGCGAGAAACTCCCTCGGTTCGAAAGGTTTATGGAGAACGGCGTCGACGCCAAGCGCCTGGGTGATCTTAAGTAGCCAATGAGATGAGAGCTTCGGGCCGCCGCCGGAGATGGCCAAGATTGGGATTGGCCGCTCCTCATTTTTCATGCAGCGGATTACTTCTGTACCATCTTTATTAGGCATCAGGATATCTGTGACGACCAGGTCGAAATGATCTTGATCGAGCCGGTTCAACGCGGCACTTCCATCCTCACATTCGACGACATTAGCGCCGGCTGCTTGCAGCAGGTCGGTTAAGAGGCCGCGGATATCGTCGGAGTCATCAACAACAAGAATGTTCTTTTGCGCGATGTTCATGGTTCGCCTGCCCTTTTGAAGTGTGAGTCTCGCCATAACGAGGGCACTCCCATCCCGCAAAAACTCGTTCACTTTGGTTGTGACAGTGTGTTTACGGGCATCTGTTCGAGTGAGCCTAATGAATCAAAGTAGAACCCTTTATAGACAAAAACGTTTCAGTTCGGAAATCTACTTTAGAGTCCTGAATAAATATTTTAAGCAAACTAAAATGTTAATTCGGCGTCTCATTCTCAGTTGATGGCGGTTTGTAGCCTTAATCGCGCACCTAGATGTGGCGATAGATATTTATCGTTCATCGAATATTAAAAAATATAATTAAGTATCTTAATTAATTTTGTTTCTCGAGGAATCGCTAATGTCCGGATTGAAAATGCCACCGAATGGGGGCACCGGAATGTTCTCAACCTAGCCGAGCGAACGAGATGCTTGCTGTCGCAGAGTGGGGACGATCGGTCTTGCGGTCTTGAAGCCAGGCGATCACTGAAAGGAATAAAACATGTCAGTTGCGGTCGATATTCAGGCACCGTCTGCGGCGTCCAGCAAGAAGTCCGGCAACGTTTTTAAGTTCTTTGGTTCATCAGGCAGAGAGAGCGGCCAGCTTCACGGTGCCATGTTGGATGCTCTGCCGGTCAACGTTCTAGCCTGCGATCCGAACACGTTCGAAATCACCTTCGCTAATCAGACCAGTCTTGCCACGTTACGTGAGTTGGAGCATCTGCTGCCGTCCGGCGTAACGGCCGACAATATCGTCGGCCAGTGCATCGATGTGTTCCATAAGAACCCGCAAATGCAGCGCGGTATTCTCTCGGACCCGGACCGAAATTTGCCCCATAAGGCAACCATCCGACTTGGCCCGGAACTGCTCGAGTTGAACATCGCGGCAATTCCGGATGAAAAAGGTTCGGTCGCGACGCTGATGCTATCCTGGACCATTGTCACCCAGCGTGAGCGGCTGGCCCGCATGGTCGATAACATGCCGATCAACGTGATGATGGCCGACCCCGAAACTCTCGAGATCACCTATATCAACGAGACCAGCGTCAAAACCCTGACGCCGCTTGAACACCTGCTGCCGATTAAGGCGACGGAGCTTTTAGGAACGTGCATCGACATTTTCCATAAAAACCCGGCCCATCAGCGCCAGATCCTAAACGATCCGGCCAACCTGCCGCACAAGGCGAAGATTAAGCTAGGTGACGAGACGTTGGCACTGGATGTCGCGGCGATCGTCGACGACACCGGCTACTATCTTGGTCCGATGGTGAGTTGGTCGGTTATCACGGATCAAGTGAAATTGGCCGAGTCGGCGTCTGGTGGAACTGATGCTATCTCCGCGGCGGCTGTTCAACTCGAGACGGCGGCGACAAGCATGAGTTCGAACGTGCAGGAAGCGGGTAAGCAGGCGGCGGCGGTTTCCGCCGCGACCGAGGAGGCAACCACCAATGTGCACACGGTTGCCGCAGCCACCGAGGAGTTGTCATCGTCGCTCGACGAGGTTGGCCGTCAATCTGCGACTGCTGCCGAGGTTGCCAAGAACGCGGTGTCTCAGGCCAATGAGACCAACGACAAGGTCGAGGCGTTGGCTACCGCGGCCGACAAGATCGGTGAGGTTGTCACGCTGATCAGCGACATCGCCGACCAGACCAACTTGCTGGCGCTCAACGCCACCATCGAGGCGGCACGCGCTGGCGAAGCTGGCAAGGGCTTCGCCGTCGTTGCATCGGAAGTGAAGTCACTGGCCAGCCAGACCGCCCAGGCGACCGATGAAATTTCTGTTCAGATTTCGACGATCCAGAACGAGATCGGTGGCGCGGTCGACGCGATCAAGTCGATCGGCGAAGTGATCGGGTCGATCGACGAAGTGTCGACGGCGATTGCCTCGGCGGTCGAAGAGCAGACGGCGGCGGTGCGTGAGATCGCCAGCAACTCGCAACAGGCCGCCCAAGGCACCCAGGACGTGTCGAGCAACATCTCCGGCGTTAGCGAGGGAGTGGGTAAAACCGCGACTCTTGCAGAAGAAGTTTTGGGTGCGGTCAAAGATCTGTCCAGCCGGTCGAAACAGCTGAAAGAAGAAATCGAGACCATGATGACCGACTAGTAAGAGTCGAAAATCCTATTTCTAGTTCGGACGTTTCCGGGCAGAGCCGTTCCCACGGGGGGGGCGGCTTTGTCTTTTTGAGAATCTCATGGCGAGAAGAAAACCGGCCGAGGTTCATCGTATTTTAATTTTTATAGTTAAGATACTTACATACATTTGAGCTTCAACCCAAGGCTGAATTTTACAACGCGCTGAAAATGCGTGGGTGGTGCGAAGCTTGGAAACCGTAACTCGAGTGGGGAATACGATGACAACGAAAGAACAACTCTCGGCAAAGGCCGGTGGTCTTAAGTCGGCACTAACAGCTTTGAAAATTAAAGCGCGACTAAACCTCGGCTTCGGCGCCATGGTTGCGATCATCATAACCCTGGTCGGCATTACAGTTTTCCAAGTGTCGTCGGTCTCCAATATCAATGATCGTGTGGTCGAATTGCGGGTTCCCACGTCGAATGCCAGCCAGGGCATGGTCAATGGCATTAATGCGAGCCTTGCGGGGTTGCGCGGCTACATGATCACCGGCAATCAAACGTTCAAGGACCAGCGCGCTGCGACATGGACCGAGATCGATCAAATCCGCGCCGAGATGGACGAATTGTCCAAAAACTGGACCAACCCGGCAAACGTGCAGAAATGGGTCGACTTCAAGGTTATCCTCGACGAGTTCCGTGTCGCGCAGCAACAGGTCGAAGATGTTGCCAAGACTGTGGATGAGCAGCCAGCGACCAAAATACTTGTCCAGCAGGCGGCACCCCAGGCGGCAATTCTGGTTGCTGAAATCACCAAGATGATCGACATCGAAGCGACCCAGCCGGCGACGCCGGATCGCAAAGCTTTACTCGGCATAATGGCCGATGTGCGCGGCACCACGGCGGTTGGCTTGGCCAATATCCGGGCCTTTTTGCTGACAGGCGATCAGAAGTTCCACGATAATTTCACGGGACTGTGGGCCAAGAACGAAAAACGCTTTGGTGACCTGAAAGCGAACGTTTCGCTACTGACACCGGCTCAGAGGGCCGCTTTCAACAAGTTTGAGGCGGCGCGCAAGGTGTTTGCGCCTCTCCCGCCGCAAATGTTCGAAATCCGCGGTAGCAGGAAATGGAACATGGCTAACTTCCTGCTGGTTACCGAAGCCGCGCCGCGCGCCGGCAAGCTTCTCACCACGTTGCTGGGCGAAAAACAGGCCGACGGTACGCGTATCGGCGGCATGGTCGTGAACCAAAAGGCCCTGCTACAAAAGGATGCAGATCTGGCAACCGACAAGATACATTTTCTCACGATCTTGGAATGGATTCTGTTGGCCGTCGGGGTCGTCATTGCGGGTGTTGTCGCCGTGGTAACGGCGCGTTCGATTGTGCCGCCGGTAACTGGGTTAACCGAAACGATGACTAAACTCGCCGGTGGCGACAACACATCTGATGTGCCGGCCCTCGACCGGAAAGACGAGATCGGCGAGATGGCGCAGGCTGTTGAAGTCTTCAAGCAGAACGCCATCGAGCGCGAAAAGCTCGAGGCCGAGCAGGAAAAAGCGCGCGAGGCGGAAGAAAAGCGGCTACGGGCCGAGGCCGAGCGCGCCGAAAACGTCAGCAACATGATCGAGAAGTTCGATGCCTCGGCCAAGGAAGCTCTGACGAGCGTGACTGGTGCGGCCGAGCAGCTCAAATCCTCGGCCAATTCGATGACTTCGACAGCCGATGAAGCGAGCCAGCGCTCGACTACCGTGGCATCGGCCTCGGAGGAAGCGTCGGCCAATGTGCAAACGGTGGCCTCGGCGACCGAGGAGATGACGTCCTCGATCAAGGAGATTTCGCAACAGGTATCCCATAGCGCGAACATTGCGGACGGTGCGGTCACCCAGGCTAAGGAGGCCAACCAGAAGGTCGAAAGTTTGGTCGAGGCGGCTCAGAAGATCGGTGAGGTGGTCAACCTGATCAACGATATTGCCGATCAGACCAACTTGCTAGCGCTCAACGCCACGATCGAGGCAGCCCGCGCCGGCGAGGCCGGAAAAGGCTTTGCCGTCGTCGCCTCCGAGGTCAAGTCATTGGCCAGTCAGACGGCAACCGCGACAGAGGAAATTGCCGGTCAGATTACGGCGATCCAGGGATCGACGACCGATGCAGTGTCGGCGATACAGGACATCAGCAAGACCATCGGCGAAATCAGCGAAGTCGCTACGACCGTGGCGTCGGCGGTCGAGGAGCAAGACGCGGCGACGCGCGAAATCTCGACCAACATTCAGCAGGCCGCGACAGGCACGCAGGATGTGACGACGAATATTGCCGAAGTATCGCGTGGTGTGCAGGAGACCGGCTCGGCGGCTTCGCAGGTTTTGGCGGCGTCGGAGCAACTGTCGAAGCAGGCGGCAGACTTGCAGAGCTCGATCAGCGGTTTCCTCGACAACGTCAAGGCTGCTTAGATGCTTGTGCCTTAACTTTCTTTGGATGATTGGATAAAGCCGTCACCTGTTTGGTGACGGCTTTGTCTTTGCCGCACGTGGTTTTAGACTGCCGGCTGTGTAAAAGGCACGAGGCGGGGCGAAGGTGCGCGCGTTAAAGGGACTGGTCATTGTCTTGGCGGTGTTGATTGTCATCGCCATGGTCGCCGTCATGTGGGCCATATTCAATCTGGTTGGACCTGAGGACAGCCGTCCGGTTGCCACTCTTCCACCGGAGACCGAGGCTCTAGAGGAAATTTCGCTCGAGTTGCCGGCGGGCTGTGAAATCGCGAGCGCTGAGCTCGACCGGAGCAGGTTGGCCATACATACCACCGGTTCCACGGGCGGAGACGATTGCGACCGGGTTTACATCGTCGATCTATCTCGCGGCGAGGTTGTTAGCATCGTGACCCGTTGATGGCCGCCAATTTCGCCAGCGATAATGTCAGCGGCGCATCGCCCGAAATCGTTGCGGCACTTGCTGCGGCGGCGGACGCAAGCGCCATGCCTTACGGTGCCGATGAGTGGACGGCACGGGTCGACGCCAAGCTTGCCGACATTTTCGAGACAGAGGTCGCCGTTTTTCCTGTGGCCACCGGAACGGCAGCCAACGCGTTGGCGCTTGCCGCGCTGACGCCGCCCCACGGGGCGATCTACTGCCATCCCGGCAGCCACGCTTACGTCGACGAATGTGGCGCGCCGGAGTTCTATAGTGGTGGTGCCAAGATGGTCACGGTTGATGGCGCCGATGGCAAGATTGAGGCCGGCGATTTGGCGGCGTTGCTGGCCGATGCGCGCCCGCACGGAATCCATAATGTTAAACCCGCTGCGCTGACGCTCTCGCAGGCAACGGAGGCGGGCACCTCCTATAGCGTGGATGAGCTGGCAGCGTTGTCCGAGGTCGCCGGTGCTCACGGCATGGGGATCCACATGGACGGCGCCCGTTTCGCCAACGCGCTGATCCACCTGAATGTGAGCCCCGCCGCGGCGACCTGGCGCAGTGGCATCGATGTGCTGAGCTTCGGTGCCACGAAGAACGGTGCTCTGGCGGCAGAGGCGGTGGTCTTTTTTCGGCCTGAACTGGCGGACGAGTTCGAGGAGCGCCGCAAGCGCGGTGGCCACCTGCTCTCGAAGCAGCGCTTCGTGAGTGCCCAGCTCGACGCGTATCTGAGCGGCGATCTGTGGCTTGTCAACGCGCGGGCGGCAAACCGTGCCGCGGCCCGTTTGGCGGAAGGGCTGTCCGCGATTGCGGGCGCAAGCTTGGTTTATCCGGTCGAGGCCAACGAAGTGTTCGCAACGCTACCGGAGGCCGTTATCGATGGGCTGGAGGGGGACGGGTTCGGCTTCTACCGTATGGGTGGCGCCGGCGCGATTCGGTTGGTCGCATCGTTCAATACGGCGGATGGCGATGTCGATGCGTTTCTCGCCGCCGCCCGGCGCCATGCCGGCGCTCCGGCTTGAGCGAACGGAGTTGGCCTAGAGGTCCGGCAAGTTGTCGCGGAAAAACACGTCGATCCGGATGCGTTCCTGATCCGACACGACATCGACGCCCTCGCACAACGCCGTCAGCACCCGGGCCGCGCTGCGCACCTCGTGGCCGGCATTTTGATTGACCACCGCGTCGACGGTGCCGTCGATCAAGGCGGGCCGGGTGAAATGGGTGAGGTCGTGGCAAACACAAACAATGTCTCGTGCCCGGCCGCTCGCTTCGAGCGCCGCGATCATGCCGCGGTTGCCGGCCCCGATATTGTAGAGCGCAACGATTTGGTCGTCGCCCGCCAGCAAGTCGCGCACCAGCCGCTCCACTTCGCGGTGATCGTCGCGCCCCTCGACCGCGGGCAGCGGGGTGAGGTGGGGATATTCGGCGCGCAACACTTGTTCGAACCCGTAGCGGCGCTCCACATGGTCGCGCAAATCGAGCGACCCGGCGATCACCACGACATGGCCCGTATCGGCCCGGACGAAGCGGCCAATCAGGCTCGCCGCCGTACGTCCGGCAGCGACGTTGTCGATACCGACATGGTGGTCCCGATGCGACCGGGGCACGTCGGATACGAGGGTCACGACATGAACACCGTCATCGGTTAGCCGATTAATGGCCTCGCGGACGCGCACATGATCGAGCGCCACCACGGCGACCCCGTGTAGATCGCGCGGCAGCGCGTCGAGCTGGTCCGCCAGCGCGGCGGGATCGAAAACATCGACATGGCGAACCTCCATCTCGATCTTGTCCGGCGCAAGCTGCTCGCCATAGGCCACCGCATGCTCTTCGATATAGTCCATGAACGTGTTGGTGCCCTTGGGTAGCACGAAGCACAGCCGGATGGCCTCGTTACGGGCCAGCCGGGCGGCGAGCCGGTTGGGCCGGTAGTTCAGCCGGGCAAGAGCGGCCTGCACCCGATCCACCGTTTCGGCGCGAACGCCGCCTCTGCCATGCATGACGCGGTCGACCGAGGCGAGGCTGACCCCCGCTTCACGTGCCACATTTTGGAGTGTTACACGCACGGCTTAGGGCGTCTCCGTTGCGGGATTGCCGTTGTCTTCGGGGAGCTTGCCGAGAATGATCATGCCCAGCACATCGTCCTCGGAAACTTCGCTGGTGTGACGTGTGTCGACCAGGCGGCCGTTTTTCATCACGCTCACGCGGTCCGACAAATCGAAAACGTCGTGCAAGTCATGGCTGATGAGGAAAATACCGATTCCCTCGGCCTTTAATTGCTTGATCAAGTCGGCAACCATTGCCGTTTCATGGGGTCCCAGCGCCGCCGTCGGCTCGTCCATGATCAAGATGCGTGCGTTGAACAGGATCGCCCGGGCGATGGCGACCGATTGGCGTTGGCCGCCCGACATCGTGCGCACCGGGTCGGTGATGTTTTTGAAGTTGGGGTTGAGCCGCTCGATTACCTTGCGCGCATCATGCTCCATGGCGTCGTCGTTCAGGGTGCCGAACGGCGTCATGATCTCGCGGCCGAGAAACATATTTGCTGGCGCATCGAGATTGTCGGCCAACGCGAGCGTTTGGTAGATCGTCTCGATGCCCAAATCCTGGGCGTCGCGTGGCGTCGCGATGTCCGCCCGCTTGCCGTCGATATAAATCTCGCCACCGTCCGCCGGGTAAGCGCCCGATAGCATTTTCATCAAGGTCGATTTCCCCGCCCCGTTGTGGCCTAGCAGGCCGACGACCTCGCCCGGCATGAGGTCGACCGAGACATCCTCGACAGCGTGAACACCGCCGAAGCGCTTGTAGATATTGCGCATTTCTACGAGAGGTGTCTGTGACATTGCGGACCTCCTCAGCGCCGGCGGCGGTTGTAGAAAACATCGAGCCCGACGGCGGCGATCAGCACGAGGCCGATGATCACCTGCCGCATGGCGCTCGACACGCTCATGAGCACCATGCCGTTGTCGAGGCTTTGCATGATGACCGCGCCGAGAATGGCGCCGGCGATGGTGCCAATGCCGCCGGCAAGCGACGTGCCGCCGATAACCGCCGCTGCGATGACGCTGAGCTCGGCCAGATTTCCGAGCGAGTTGGTGCCGGCGTTGAGGCGCGCCGTTTGCACCACCGCGGCGACGGCACACAGCATACCCATGACCATGAAGATCAAGATCGTCGTGCGCTTGACGTTGACGCCCGATAGCTCGGCCGCTTCCGGGTTGCCGCCCATGGCGAACACGTAGCGGCCGAACTTGGTCGCCTTGGCGACAAAGGTCATCACCAGCACCGTGGCGATGAGGATTAGCACCGGCACCGGAATGCCGCGGGGGATGTCGGTGCGTGGCTTGGTGTAGGCATTCATCACCGAGACGAAACCGACGACGATTGCGGCAAGCACGACGAGGATCGCCAAATCGATCCAAATCGGCTTGACGGTGAACCCATAGCGCGCGCGCTTGCGCCGCGCCGCGAGCGACCACCACACCATGGCGGCGATCGCCGCAATGCCGAGGATCCAGCTCCAGGTCGCCCCGATCGAGCCATCGATGCCGCCGCCGAGAAGCTGATAGGTCGGGTCGAGCGGCGCCACTGTGCGGCCCTCGGTCACCAGCCAGGTCGCGCCGCGGAACATCAGTAATCCGCCCAGCGTGACGACAAATGCCGGTACGCCACCATAGGCGACCCACCAACCCTGCCATATACCGATTACGGCGCCGACCGCGAGGCCGGCGATGATCGCCAGCGGCCACCCCCAAGCGGTGCCGATAGGGAAGACTTCGACCTGCAGGAAAGCGACCACCATACCGGTAACGCCGAGCACCGAGCCTACCGAGAGATCGATATGGCGCGCCACGATCACCAACACCATCCCGGTCGCCATAATGCCGACGACGCTGGTTTGGACGGCCAGGTTGAAGAGGTTTCGCGCGGTGAGAAAAATACCCCCGGTCATCACGTCGAAGGCGATCCAAATCACGATAAGCGCCGCCACCATCGCCAGCATGCGCGTGTCGAGCTCGGCGGTTCGGAAAAACCGCTCGATCGTATTTTCGCGCGGCGGTGCCACGCCTTGACTGGTGGTCATTCCTCGCTCCTTGCCGGTTCCCGATTACCAAGGCCGGAGTGTAGCGCATCCGTGTGATGCACAAGGGACCCGCGCCGGCAGCTGCCGGCGCGGGTGAGGCGGGAGGAACCTACTTACAAGCGGCGGGGCCGTCAGAGCCAACACCCTGACAGGCGCGGTCCTTGCCGATCCAGCCAGCACCGATCACCACGTCCAGATTGTCTTTGGTGATCGGAACCGGCTTGAGGAAGATCGCATCCATGGTCACGCCCTTGGGGCCGCCAGACCATTTTTGCGAACCGTCGACCTTGTCGAGCGCCGTGCCCGAGGCCAATACGCTGGCGATATTACCGGCAGCCTTGCCGAGCTCGCGGGCATCTTTCCATACGCTTACCGTTTGCAGGCCGAGCGCGACCCGGTTGAGAGCGGCGTGATCGCCGTCCTGGCCGCTGACCGGCAGGCCTTCCAGGCCCTGCGCCGTCAACGCGGCAACCACGCCACCGGCGGTGCCGTCGTTCGAGGCGACGACCGCGTCGATCTTGTTGTCGTTGGCGGTGAGGATCTGCTCCATGTTCTTTTGAGCGTTCTCAGGCAGCCAGCCATCGGTGTACTGCTCGCCGACGACCTTGATGTCGCCGCTCTTGATGGCGGCGTCGAGCACTTCGAGTTGGCCCGCATGCAAGAAATCAGCGTTGGGATCGGCCGCCGAGCCCTTGATGAACACGTAGCGGCCTTTCGGCTGCAGTTTGAACACTTCGCGCGCCTGAATGCGGCCCACTTCCTTGTTGTCGAAGGTCAGGTAGAAAACACCCGGTACCTCGATCAAGCGGTCGTAGCCGACCACCGGAATGCCTTCCGCCTTGGCGCGGTCGATCGCCGGAACGATGGTCGCGGCATCTTGCGCCAGCACGATCAGCGCATCGGCGCCGCGTGCGATCAGGCTCTCGACATCCGCGAGCTGTTTCTCGGCGGAGCTTTGGGCGTCGGCGCTGATGTATTTGTCGCCGTTGGCTTCGATGGCGGCCTTCATAGCGGCTTCGTCGGTTTTCCAACGCTCTTCCTGGAAGTTGGACCAGCTGACGCCGATCGTCAGACCTTCCGCGCCTGCGGTCGCCGCCGCAAACGCCACGATGAGTGCGCTGGCGCCTGCGACCAGCCCGTTTAGCAACTTCATCCGAATCTCTCCCCTTGTCTCTCTTTATTTGAGGTACGTACCTCATACTTTGATGTATTAACCTCATTTTGCCCAAAAAGCAAATCATCAGGTCGTGTACGCCCTTTCTTGAGACCGTCAGTTCGCCGGTTTGGTGAGAGTTTTCGTGAGCGTTACGGTCTTGTTGACCGTGCTGGTCCGCCAGTCGCTCCAGGCGTTCACGCCGGGCCAGCGGACGCGTATCCGGGCCTCCTCAGCGTCGGCCACCCCGAAATGCTGCGGCGCCAAGATGCCGCCGGCGTGTCCGCCGCCGATCGTCACCTCGCGCACCTGGCGGCGTTGGCCGGTCGCCACTTCGATCCAGGCGCCGATCGCATGGCGATTCCCGTCCTCCTGGCGAAGCTCGACGGCCAGCCAGTTGCCCGCCTGTCCCGTATTGCGCCAAATCTCGACCGGCGCTTCGCGGTTAACCGCGACGATATCCAAGCGGCCGTCGCGGTTGAGGTCGATGACGGCGCCGCCGCGCCCGCTATGGGGGCTGGCAATGCCAGCTGCGGCGGCCACGTCGGTAAAGCGCCCATCCGCCGCGCCGAGCAGCAATACGTTGGGGTCGTGCCGCGCAAAGTCGGCCATATCGGAGACGTTGCCCTTAACGATGAACAAATCATCGAGCCCGTCGTTATTGATGTCGGTGAACGCGGCGTGCCAACCGGTTGACGGCAGCGATTGGTCCGGTCCCGAGGTGGGCCGGTGGGCGGTGGCGCCGCGGGCGAACGCGATGTCCGTGTAGCTCGGCGCCTTGCCGGCATCCGCCGCCAGGCTGCGCAGCTTGTTGTCGGCCATGCTGGTGAGGAAATATTCGGGTCGGCCGTCGCCGGTGATGTCGCGGCTGGCGATGCCCATCCCCCAAATATTGAGCTGTTGCCAGCCATCGTCGCGGCCATAGCGTTGCGGCGGGGTGCCGGGCGATAGGCGCCAGAGTTGCTCCTCGCCGTCGCGGTAATATTGCCGGTCGTTGCTGATCCGCAGGTCGGCGGCGCCCGACGCGTTCCAATCGGAAAACAGGAGCGACAACGCACAATGGCCGGGGCGGAGTGCCAGGGGCTCAGCAAAGCCGTCGCCTGTCGCATTCGGGCGCAGCAAGACGTTATCGTGGCACGGCCCCTCGGAACTGTCCGGTGCGATGCGGTCGATATAGTTGGCGATCGCGAAGGTCGGCCAGCGCGCGCCGGGCTCCCAGGTCGCGCTGAACCCGGTCGACCAGGCGCCGCCGCCGGCGAACCTCCACGCCTCGTTGGCCCGCGCGAACCGGCAATCGCCGAGCCCGCGCAGCAGTACGTTCTCGCCGACGCGCAGCAGGACGAGATCGGTCTGGCCGTCGCCATCGATCTCAACCGGGTAGGCGCCAACAACGTCGCTTAGGGCTATTTCCGGTGTTGGCGTTAGCTCGAACGCAAGCGGGCCGCCCGGCGCGCTAGTATTGCGATAGAGCGCCGCCGGTGCCGCGCCGCCGGCGAACAGCAACTCGGGCAGCGCATCGCCGTTGCAATCGAAAGCTGCCACGCCACCGCCGACGATGAACGGAAACCCACCCTCGTAGCGGTGGTCGACCGAAGCGGCCTCCGGCAGGAAGGTGGGGGTCTGGACCTGACTATCCGCTGCCGCCGCCAATGATAGTGCCGCTAGCAGCGCCAGACCGCCCGCCAACCATAATCTCGCTCTATCCGTCATGAGCAAAATTGTGCCCTCTGACGGTCGGCGCCGAAAGCCCCAATGAAGCTCGGGAAGTTATGTCGGATGTGTTTCCGCCGCCGCTCAACCGTCGGCTAGCAATGGTGTCGGTTTGTCGCGAGCCACAATATTGGCGAGCAATACCCCAGCGACCATGGCCACGACGAAGATCGCGACCCGGCTGTCGCCATAGGCGAGGGCGGCGATCGATGGGCCGGCGCAAAAACCGACAAGGCCCCATCCGACGCCGTAGACTGCGGCGCCGCCGATCAGACGGGCGTCGATATCGGATTTCGTCGGTAGGCTAAAACGATCGGCCAGCAGCGGGTTCGGCCGTTTGAGGACGAAGCGGAATGCTACCAGGGTCACGGCGACCGCCCCGCCCATGACAAAGGCTAGACTTGGATCCCAAGCGCCGAAGACGTCGAAGAAGTCGAGCACTTTATCCGGATTAGTCATCTGCGAGACGCCGAGACCCGCACCGAAGATCACCCCGCAGGCTAAGGCGGCGATATTGCGCATCATGGTCTTAGCCTCCGATGATGTGGCGGATGATGAAGACGGTGGCGAACGTCGTCGCCATGAACACTGCCGTTGCCACAAGCGATCGCGCCGATAACCGGCCGAGACCGCAGACGCCATGGCCGCTCGTGCACCCGCCGCCGAGCCGCGCGCCAAAGCCGGTGATCAGGCCTCCGGCGATCAACACCGGTAAGGTTGCGTCAATCTGCAAAGGTGCGTTGCCGGATAGTGCGGCGTATGCGAACGCACCGACGATGAGTCCGGCAAGAAACAATATCCGCCATACCGCGTCGTCCTTCGCGGCCGGCAACAAGCCGCCGAGAATACCGGCAACGCCGGCGATGCGGCCGTTCAATGCGAATAAAAGCGCCGACGCGATGCCGATTAGCGCCCCACCGACAAGAGCTGAGATAGGGGTGAAATTTTCCATCGAAATAGTCCCTTTCGTCTGGGCTTGAAGGACGAAGCAGGAAGGTTCTTTATATTAGATAATTATAATAAACAATTTCAACAATAGCAAAGGCGAAAACCGAAACGGCTGGCGTTTTCGTTGAATTGCACCGCTGGGTTCGATATGCGAATGTCGCAGCGGCTAGCGTCCCCTTCGTCTAGCGGCCTAGGACATCGGCCTCTCACGCCGAAAACACGGGTTCGAGTCCCGTAGGGGACGCCAATCTCACTTTGTTCGATGTGTCCGACATATTCGCTTTCGAGCGAGCCTTGCTTTATCCAGCTACTGCTCGTATTCGAAAATCGCGTCGTCTACTTTTTGGTGTTCCCTCGGCTTTCGTATAAAGTCGAAGAATGCGAACTTTAATCGCCGCGACTGCATTTGCTGTTTGGCTCGAACCGCAGCTTGTATTCGCTCAATCGAACTCTGCAGTTGCTGGTTCACCGGATGGTCGCTGGCATTACGTGTTCGAGGCGGGTCCCGCGACTGCCGAGGAATGCGGGCGTATCGTCGACGGCCATTTAGATGTCGTCGACGGAAAAACGTCGTTCCATCTGTATCACCCGCGGGGCGGATTTCGATATAGCGACACCTTCGACGAGCAGAATCACCTCAAATCGCATGCGTTCAGCACCTGGGGCGAAGCGGACATTACGATGGTTCTTTCATCCAACTATGGTGTTGGCTACCTCTATTACGCGGGCCCAATCTCGTGCCATGGCCGTATCGTTCTGGAGAAAGGCGCGGCAGTATCTTCTCACGCCCGGGAGTTCGCGGACCAGACCGAGCAAAATCGCTCAGCGGCGGAGAAAAGGTGCATCCAGTTGAATTATTTTCCTGCCTCGCGGGCATTCGATCGGTGCGTCGCGAAATAGCAGACAAACCCTAAGCCGCAGTTCAATAAATCCGTTGCTTCGTTTCGCCTGCAATTTTTTATTGAACGATGTTCATAATACCCCTATATTATTATGAACATCGTTCATTTTTGGTGTCTGCTTTGATGCGGCTAGATTTGGAGAGGTCATGACCGTTGAGCTTTTCGTCCTGATTTCGTTGGCCTTGGCGGCAATTGGCGCATTGCCCATCGTGTTCTTCCGCGGCGACCGGGAACTCAATATCCGGTGGTGGCTGACCGCCATGCCGTTCTTTATTGCCGCCGGTGCGATAGCCGGGGCGTTTCTCGGTCTCGTGCCGGTTTGGCGGCTTCATTACGCGCTCGCGGTATCCGTAGCGATTGCCGCCGTGATCGCTGCTGCGGGCTCTATCGCGCTCTTGTTCTATACGCTGGGGACGCACCGGCGGCCCATCGCGCTTTGGCATCAGGCCAACGATGGACCAATCGAAATCGTGACCTGGGGCGCTTACGCCCGCATTCGTCATCCATTCTATTCGGCGTTCGCGCTGGCATTGGCTGCTGCGCTCTTGGCGGCGCCCTCAGTTGCGACGCTCGGTTGCTTCGTTTGGGGTGTCGCGGCGCTATCGCTGACCGCGTGGCGCGAGGAGCGGCGCTTACTAGTGTCGCGCTATGGCGCTGATTATCGCGCCTATATGGGGCACACCGGGCGTTTTCTGCCGCGCCTCGGGAGCGGCCGTCATGCCTGATATTTTCCTCGACGATCCGGTCTACGCGTTGGGCGACCTCCAAATGGGGGTCCATGAGAGCGCGGCGGCCGGCCGGCTTGTTTCCGATCCGTGCGTGCTGGCGGAGGCCGGTTTTCAAAGCCACCATATCTGTGACCGTGATACCACGGTGGTGGACCTCGCCCAGCGCTGTCTCGAACACTCGGCGCTGGCGCCCTCGAATGCGGATATTCTGATCTTTGCAACCGCGCTGACGCCCAACGGCAATGTAGGCAATGCAGATGCTTCTGCGGTGTCCGGCGACGTACGTCACCTAATGGATTTTCCCGCGAGCCACCTACAACAGCGGCTGGGGTGCATCGATGGCGCGGTCATCGGTTTGAACCAGCAAGCTTGCACCGCGACGCTTGGCGCTCTGCGTGTGGCGCGCGGGTTGCTGGCAGCCGAACCCGATCTCGCTGAGATCGTTTGTGTCAGTGCCGACCGCTTTCCCGAGGGCGCGTTCTATGAGCAGGCCTACAATTTGATTTCCGATGGCGCTGCCGGTTTTCGGGTTTCCAGAAATGGCGGCAGATATCGCGTTCTGGCCTGCCATCAAATCACCAACGGTGCGCTCTGCCAGGCGTCGGATGACGAATCGGTCGGCGCTTATTTCACCTATACGTGCCGACTGATTGAAGAGACCTTGCAGCGGGCTGGCTTGGCGATCGCAGATATCGGTTGGATCGTTCCCCAGAACATGAACCGGACGGCCTGGACCGTGATGGCGCGGTTGCTTGGTGTCGAGCTAGAGCGGGTTGTTTGCGATTCGCTTGCCGCTACCGGGCACGTCATTGCTGCCGATAATATTATCAACCTTCGGTATTTGCAGGATAGCGGGCGGCTCCGGTCCGCTGACCGGGTGCTGTTGACCATGGCGGGCTACGGCATGAACTGGCAGGCCACGCTGCTCGAGGTGATGTAGCGATGCCGATGCCATCCACCGCAGAGGCACGCCTGCTGCAACTTTCATGCGCCAACCAGATTTTCGATCCCATCGACTGGCCGGAGGAGCGCGAACCGCACGCGTTCTATTTCGCGCCCGATCTCATGTCGATCGCCGGGACCGATATCTACGCATCACTCGATGAGCCTACGCGCCAACGGCTATCGCTATACGAAGCCGCGAACTTTTTCAGTATCAATGTCCACGGCGAGCGCCACCTGATCGCTGGGCTCGCGGCTCGTCTGCACGTGGCCGGATACGAGCCGCACAGTGATTATCTCCATCATTTCCTCGCTGAAGAGAACCGGCATGCGGCAATGTTTGCGAAGTTCTGTCACCGCTATGCCGGCAAGATGTATCCCGATCTTGCCCCTGCAATGATTGGTGACGAGGAGGCAGAGACCGACCTGCTGTTTTTCGCCCGTATTGCCGTGTTCGAAGAGATCGTCGACACATTTAATCGGGCAATGGCCCGCGACCGGCACCTTGCGCCGGTCGCGCGGGCGATCAACCGTATCCATCACCTCGATGAAGCACGCCATCTGGCCTTTGGGCACCAGCTGCTGCGGGATTTGGTCGCAGCTCGTCGTGACACATGGACAGGCCAGCACCGGGTGAACGTCGCTAAACGGCTCGCTAGCTTCGCTGATCGCACATGGCGGTCTTTGTTCAACCCAGCGGTCTATACCGATGCTGGCTTATCGAATCCGTTTGACCTTCGCCGAGTGGCCATGGCGAGCGATGCCGCCCACCAGCGGCGGGACTGGGCATTGCGTGGATGTCGGCGCCTGCTCGCGCGCCTCGATCTTGCGATGGAAGGTTCGGCATGAGCGAACCCCTCGCGTCTCGCGCTTGGCTGCGCAAATGGATCGCCGATGCTGCTGGGCGCCCGCAGGACAGTTTCGACGACAGCACACCGTTGTTTGCCGATGGATTGCTCGATTCGACCGATTTCGTCGAACTCATCTTGGTCCTTCAAGAGACCACGGGGTGTTGTGTCGATGTGGCTCTGCTTCGGCCCGATGCCTTTCGTTCAATCGATACGATATCGCGTCATTTTTTGGGAGAAACGTCAGATGTTGCAGAACGCAATGGGTAGTTCCGAACACGAGCACACGTCTACCCAGGCGCCGATCGCTGGCCCCGAGCTGGCGTTTCTGGAAGCGCTCGATCGCACAATCGCTGGTGCTGCGTTGGCAACCGGTGCAGTGGCATATCAGTTTGCGCCATTGGTGCCGATGACGACGCTGGAGTATGCGGGTTACTGCGCATCGTTCCCACATCTCGTGACCGTTCCTGCGACGATGCGCGAAAGCGAGTGTTGCCAGCAGGATACTGACGGAGCCGGTTACGCTTTAACGCCGGCGGCGTGCCTGCCGGTCTATGCCGAGTTTGCCTGTACGGCGTTCTCGGCGCCGATGATCGTCACGACCCGCAACACCTGCTGGCGTCGCGAAGCCACTTTCGAACCCCTGCGACGCCAGTGGGTATTCAACATGCGCGAGGTCGTTTGCATTGGTGCCTATGACGAGGTGCGGGCCTTTCTGGCGGATTGGCGATATTGCGTAACGGGCCTTGCTGACGCGCTTGGTCTTGGCGCCGAGCTACATCCGGCGTGCGACCCGTTTTTTGGTGAGCAGGCCGCGCAGCGTCTCTTTCAGGTCATCGCCGAAGCGAAACTGGAACTGCTTGTCGATGATCTTGCGCTCGCGTCGCTCAATAACCATGGGCGTTACTTCGGCGACGCGTTCGACCTTCGGCGTGGAGTCCACTGCGCCCGCTCGGCCTGCGTCGCGTTCGGCCTTGAGCGATGGTTATTCGCCATGCGGAATCGTCACGGGCCGGATGCGGCCGGCTGGCCGTCGCTGCCATCTTCAGACAACTTGTCGGAGATGGCGAAATGACCGGCGCAACCATCCTGCTTACCGGAGCGACGGGCTATCTCGGGCGGAAGCTAGCGGAAGAATTTGTGGGCCATCCTGATACTCGTCTGGTTCTGTGGGTGCGGGCGAGGGATAGAGGGAAGGCTGAACAGAGCATCGGCCCGCTCGCTAAACGCACAACAGATGCTGTGGTTGCATGGGGCGACCTTGCCGACCCGTTCCCCTTCGCCGGCGTCGATCCTAGTGAGGTGACACACATTGTGCACACCGCTGCAATCACGCAATTCAGCGCGCCGCGTGTAGCGGCGCATGCGGTCAACATCGAAGGTGTCGCCAAATTGCTTAGGTTCGCACGTCAATGCCGGCGGCTCGAAAGCGTCACCATTGCCAGCACGCTCTACGTAGCGGGACTACGGCCGGGCCTGGTGGCTGCCGCGCCTATGGTGCGGCCCGCGACGTTTGCTAATACTTATGAAGAATCGAAGTGGCTTGCCGAAGATCTAACGGTCGAATCGTTCAACGACCTGCCGTGGCGGATAATCCGCCTGCCCACGTTGATTGCCGACGACGCTGGTGGCGCCGTGGGTCAAGTGAACGCCGTGCACAACGCGTTGCGGCTGTTGTTCAACGGTCTCCTGCCGGTTGTGCCAGGCCGGGCCGAGACACCGCTCTACCTAGCGACGGCGGAAGAGATCGTTGCGCCGATGGTTCAGCTCGTGCAAACGGCACCCCGTCGCGTCGTCGCTAACCTGGTGCCGGACGCCAAAACGCCGGCGACGCTCGGCCGGATAATGGGGGCGGCGCATGTCGCGTTTAGCGAAGTGGAGTGCTATCGCGCGCGCGTGCGGGAGATGCCGCCTTGGTGTGATGAGACATCGTACGCTGCACTATCCGACGCCGCTGGCCAATTCAGCACGGATCTTGTGCAGCAGGCCCACCGCGCTATCGCGCCGTTCGCCCGCCAGCTTTACGTCAATCACCAAGTAGCGACGGGTGCTGCGGGCACCGTTTTGCCGCTGGAACATCCGGTGTCGCGCTGTGAACTGATCGCGCGGGTCTGCCGCAACCTTGCCGCTACGCGCTGGGGAGTAACCACATGATCAATAACGACGAACATTGGGTACTGAGCTACTACCGTCTTTCAGAGATCACCGGATCGCTGTTTTTCGGGCGGGTTGCCCGCACGTTGAACGACCATCCTTTGGTGTGCGAGTTGACCAAGCACTACGCCGACGAAGCTCAGCATGCCTGGCTTTGGGCAGATTGCCTGCGCCGGCTCGGTTGTCGACCTCAAGCGCATGACCGGGCGTACCAGGATCAATACGCGTCTTTCATCGGCGCGCCCGCCAACATTATGGAAGTGCTGGCCGTAACCCAGGTGTTCGAACAGCGGGTAATTGGCCAGTATGCGCGCCATCTTAAGCGCCCGGACTTGCACCCGGTCGTGCGTGACACGCTTTCCGCCATCATGCTCGACGAGCGTTGGCACCTGACTTGGGTGCGCGCCGCCCTGCGGTCAATGTATGCCGACTATGGCGAGGATAGCGTGCGCGCCGCACTCACCCGCTGTCGCGAAGCGGACCGCGCGGTGTTCCAGACCACCATCAGCGATGCGAGCGAACGCCTCACCTGGCTTTTCGGACCAGAACCAGCGGGAGTGGAAATCTCATGACCGATAGTGAGACTGTTAAGACGATCATCAATGCACATTTGAGCCGCCCTTTAGATGCGCTCGATCCAGCAACGCCGATCAACGAAGCTCTCAATGATTCTTTTGCCTATGTGGAAATGGCGCTGGAACTGGAGCAGGCGTTCGATGTGCGGTTGTCGGATGGCGAGTTCCGCGACTTGACGACCATCGGCGACCTTGTGGCGGCAATGGACATGCACTTCGAACCAAAACGCACTGCCAGTTCGCCTGCGTAAAGCGATTCTAACGCGTCAGTCGATGTTTTAGACTGCGCTGCGAACGACAGCGAACTTCGTAGCGAAGCGTATGGACACAACACTGTTCGATCTGGGTGCCATTCTGCTCACCCTGGCGGCCCTGTTCGGCTATCTCAATCACCGCTGGCTCAAGCTACCCCACACGATCGGGCTCGTGGTGATCGCGCTCTTGGCCTCACTCGGCGTTCTGGCGCTCGACGTGGTGGCGCCGGCGCTGGGTTTTCGCGAGGCGGTGCGCGGCGCGGTCGAGAGCGTCGAGTTTCCCGACCTGTTGATGAAAGGGATGCTGAGTTTCCTGCTGTTCGCCGGTGCGCTCCATGTCGACCTGCAGCAAATGGCGCAACGCAAATGGGCCATCGGGGTCATGGCCACCGTGGGCGTGCTGGTTTCGACGTTCATCGTCGGTTACGCCACGTTCTTTATCGCCGGCTGGCTCGGCTTCGCCATTCCGCTCGCCTACTGTCTGGTGTTCGGCGCGCTGATCTCGCCGACCGACCCGATCGCCGTTCTCGGAATTCTGAAATCGGTCGACGTGCCGCCCTCGCTGGAAGCCAAGATCGCCGGCGAAAGCTTGTTCAACGACGGCGTCGGCATTGTCGTATTCACCATCCTGGTGGCCATCGCTGTGGGTACGGAAGGCGGCCACCCGATCACCGCCCTCGGCATTGCCGAGCTGTTTGTGGTCGAGGCGGTGGGGGGTGCGGTGCTGGGTCTGGTGGCGGGCGTCATCGCCTACCGCGCCATCGCGTCGATCGACGAGCATAATCTGGAGGTGCTAATCACCCTGGCGCTGGTGGCGTTCACCTATTCGATCGCGGTGGCCTTGCACATCTCGGGCCCCATCGCGGTGGTGGTCGCCGGCCTGTTGATCGGCAATCGCGGCCGGCGGCTTGCCATGAGCGAGACGACCCGCGACCATCTGTTCAAGTTCTGGTCGCTCGGCGACGAAGTGTTGAACTCGATCCTGTTCCTGATCATCGGCTTCGAGGTGTTGGCGGTGACCTTCACCGGGTCGATCGGTGTGGCGATGGTGGCCGCCATACCGATTGTGCTGGCGGCGCGGTTTGTTGCGGTGTCGGTGCCGATCACCGCGCTGAGCCCGATGCGGGAATTCACCAAAGGAGCGATCCCGGTGCTCACTTGGGGTGGCCTGCGTGGCGGTATCTCGGTGGCGCTGGCGCTGTCGTTGCCGGCATTTGCCGATAAAGACCTCGTTCTCGCCATGACCTATGGCGTGGTCATCTTCTCTATCGTCGTGCAGGGCCTGACCGTGGGGCGTGTCGCGACCCGTATGGTGCGCTAAAGTGCTGCAAGCGGCCGCCGCAGAAGTGGCCTTTACCGAGGAATCCAGCCGATGAAGATCACCAAGATTGAGCCGATCATTGCCGATTTGCCCCTGAAACGGCCGATTAAGATGTCGGGGGTCGAAATTGCGGTCTCGGAAAACGTCTTTGCGCGGATCGAAACCGACGACGGTTTGGTGGGATGGGGCGAGGCGTCGTCGTCGCCGTCGATGACCGGCGAGACCGTGGAAAGCATGGTCGCGGCAATTCGGTTTCTGGCGCCGTTCCTCGAAGGCCGCGATCCGTCGGCTTTCGAGGAAAATTTGGACGAGATGGATTGGCGCATGTATGGCAACACCAGCGCCAAAACGGTGCTCGAGATGGCCTGCTACGACCTGGCCGGCAAGGCGCAGCAGAAGCCGGTGTCCGACCTGCTCGGCGGTGCCAAGCGCGGGCGCATGCCGGTGGTCCAGATGCTGGCGACGGGCGATCTGGAAACCGACCTCGCCGATGCGCGTACCCGGGCCGAGGATGGTTTCGCGGCGATGAAGATCAAGGTCGGGGGCAAACCGCTGGCTGACGATATCGCGCGCACGGTGGCGATTGGTAAAGCGCTCAACGGCGCGGTTCAGCTCTCGGCGGACGTGAACCAAGGCTGGCGGCGGGAGGCCGCCATCGAATATGTCCATGGTGCCAGCGCCGTGCTCGATTTTTTCGAGCAACCGGTCATGGGCCACGACGTCGAAGGTATGGCCATGGTCGCCGCGGAAGCCGATTGTCCGATCAGCGCCGACGAAGGCCTGCATAGCTTCGACGATATCCGCCGCCATCATGAGGCTGGCGCGGCCCAGGGTGGGAGCTTGAAGACGATCAAGCTGGGCGGCGTGACGCGGGCGTTTCAAGCTACCGAGCTATTCGAGGAGTTGGGTATGAATGTAAACCTGGCGGGCAAGACCGCGGAAAGCAGCGTCGCCAGTGCGGCGGTGCTGCACATCGCGGCGGCGGCGCCCAACCTGAATTGGGGCGTGAGCCCGACGGCGCCCTATCTCTCTGTCGACGTGGTACGCAACCCCATCGAGGTCCGCAGCGGCCACGTGGAAGCACCAGCGGGCGCGGGCTTGGGTGTCGAAGTCGATGAAGACGCGCTCGCCCGCTACGCACGGTCGATCTAGCTATGTCGGCGATCGAAGCACGCCTGGCTGAGCTCGGCATCGAGCTACCCGAACCCCAGTTGCCGCGAGTGGCGAAAATTCTGCCGGCCATGATCGTGGACCGGGCGCTCTACGTATCTGGCCAGGTTCCCACTTGGAATGGCGAGCTGCGGTATGTCGGCAAGGTGGGCCGCGAATTCGACCTTGAGGAGGGCCGCGCGGCCGCGCGGCTGAGCGCCCTCAACGTTCTTGCTCAGGCCAAGCACGCGCTTGACGGAGATCTGGACCGGATAGTCCGGGTCATCAACCTCAAGGGCTACGTCGCGGCGATGCCGGAATTTACCGATATCCCGGCGGTGGTGAACGGCGCATCTGAATTGATGATCGATCTGTTCGGCGAAGCGGGCCGGCACACCCGCACGGCGATGGGGGTTGCCGTTATGCCGTTCGATGTGGCCATCGAGGTCGAAGGCTTGTTCGCAATCGATTAAGCCCGGCGCACGCCGTTGTAATATTGTCCGGTGAATACAAATAAATTCGTTTCGAATTTTATTATAACAAATCAGATAAACAATGTGAAAATGCAGTAATACTCACTGCAAAATTTCAAACAGCTTACTATTCCACCCGATAAGTATTGGATCTAATTATCGGGGATTTTGTAATTTGAGCACGTCATCCGAAGTACCCGCGTCGGGCACGGTGCGGTTCGAACATTCGTTTTTCAGCACGAACGCGGGCGGTTTTTTCCGTATGGATGAGACCGGGCGAAGACCGGTGTATGTCATCGAACTTGGTGAGCAAACGGCCGTCGTGCCGTTCCAATCCATCCGGCAGGCGTTTGGACAGGGAGATTTTGCGGCCGACGAGGCGATGCTCGACACGGTCGCAGAGTCGCTCAAATTCGTTCAGAAGCTCCGCGTTGGCGACCCGCTTCCCAGCGAAATCACGAACGGTGAGGCGTCGTGGGAGCCCGAAGAGATTCATCGCACGTTCGCCAACCGGCGGGTCGTCGCAGCCATGCTGAAGTGGAGTGGAGAATATGACGGCGACACAATCGACACCGTCCAGCTGCGCCAATTTCTAACCGGTCAAATTGATAAGGAAAAAGTCGCGCAGGCGCTCGACCGCTTGGAAAGTTCGATTGCAACCGGGGGCGACGGTTCTTCGGATATTCAAACGGTCCTCGCCGGACTTACGGAAGAGCTGTCCTACATCGAAGCCCTGCGCGAGAAGGTCTTGCGCATCAAACAGATCGGCAAAGTATTAGAGCAGGCCCGGCGCACTGGCGGCGGCCAAGCTAACAACGCTCAAGACGCTTCCGCGGTTTTGCGGGTTTTCAATCACATGATGCAGGGGTTCAACGCGAAGCTGGCCACCGTCGATGTGAAGATAGCCGATATTTATGCCGCGATATCCGAGCATCGAGCGGTTTGCAAACATATACGGCAGGTGCGCGATGACCTGCGGTACGAGTTGCTGGCCTGGGACAATCCACTCGAACAATGGGACAACATGACGTCGAAAAATTTTGATGTGGTGGATTTGGCATCGAAGATCGGCGACCTCTACCGCTTCCTGGCGCCACTATATTCGCCGGTCGACGAATGGGAACGGATGGACGGCTATCAAGAACAAGCGGCGCCGGACGCGGAGACGAAGAAATACGCAAGCGCGTTCTAGCAAGAGCGGGTACCGGCCAAGGGTCTGGTGAGTATGCTCAACGGTGGTTTGGCACCGCTCAATGTCGTTGGCCATACGCCCGGTTTCGGCGATGGCTGCAGAACGTTGGACCGGTGGTTCAGAAATGCCCGTAGGCGACGCCTGGCAGCCACAGAGCGACCGGCGGAAACGCTACGACGACCGCCAGGCGGATGAGGTCGGCGCCGAAAAACGGTGCGATGCCGCGGAAAATAGTGTTCAGGGGCACGTCGGGCATCATCGATTTCATAACGAACACGTTGAGCCCGATCGGCGGCGTTATCAGACTGATTTCGACCACCATCACCAGAACGATGCCGAACCAGATCAAATCGAAGCCGAGCGCTTCGACGACTGGCACGAAGATCGGCACTGTAAGGAAAATCATCGCCAGGCCTTCGATGACCGTGCCCAGCACGATGTAGAATGCCAGGATGATCAGCAGCACGGTCATCGGTGTTAACTGCAGCGAATCGAGCCAGCCGACGACCGCGGACGACAGGCCGGCCAGTGCGACGAAGTTATTAAGCACCAATGCGCCGATGGCGATCATGAATACCATCGCAGTGGTCTGCGCCGCCTCGACGAGTGACTCGAACAGTATTCGCCACGTCATGCGCCGCCGCAGCAGCGCGAAGGCCAGCGCACCGATGGTGCCGATACCGCCGGCCTCATTCGGCGTGAACACACCGAATGAGATGCCACCCAAAATTAGAATGAATAGCAACACGATGCCCCACACTCGCCACAGCTTCCTAAATCGTTCGCCCCAGTCGGTGCGCTCGCCGCTCGGTCCCATCTCGGGCCGGTAAAATGTGACGATGCGAATGACGGTTATGTAGAGCACGATCGAGATCAGACCGGGAATGATTCCGGCGGCGAATAGCTCGGCAATACCTTCTTCGGTGAGGATGCCGTAAATAATCAGCGCCGCGCTGGGCGGTATGAGAATACCCAAAGTGCCGCCAGCGGCGATGGTGCCGGCGGCCAGACTATCGGCATAATTGTATTTGCGCATCGACGGGACGGCGACTTTCGCCATGGTCGCCACCGTCGCCAGCGAGCTGCCGGAAACGGCGGCGAAACCGCCACTGGCCGCAATGGTCGCCATGGCCAGACCGCCCTTGTGGTGGCCGAGCCAGGCGTCGGCCGCTTCGTAGAGGTCGTCCGACAAGGCGGCACGGTAGACGAAGGCACCCATAAGCAAAAACATCGGTAACACGGCGAAATTGGTGTTGAGCACGACGTCCATGATTTGCTGGACAACCATTTCCATCGCCGGTCCAGTGCCGCGCAGCATGGCGAAGCCGACGCCGCCGACGGCGAACATGGCGAAACCAAGCGGAAAGCCCAGAAAGGCGATGACGAACAAGATACCGATGCCGATAAGCGAAACGGTCATGCGCTACGCCCCGTCTTCTTACTCGAACGACGGCTCGGCCGGCGGGCCGTCGACGCCATGACCATCTGGCGGTTTGACCGCCAGCTTGCCGGTTGCCATTTGCCAGACCATGACTAGAAGCAAAATTGCCGTGATCCCGCTTAAGCCGGCCAAGCCATAGAGCAACGGCGCGCGCGAGATGCCCAGATCTTCGGTGACATAGTTGGCGGCGGCTTCGTCGATACCGGCGGCGATCAGGCGCTCAGTGAAAAAGGCGACGACGGCTGTACTGGCGATTAGCACCAGGAACTGTTGCACCCAGCGCACCTTGCCGCGAAAAAAGGTGTCGAATAGGTCGACCGTGATGTGCGAGCGCGCCTGGGTGACCAAGGGTAGGGCGGCAAATGTCACTACCCCCAGCAGCAACCCAACGATTTCGAACGTGCCTTGAATGGGCGCGGCGAACACATAGCGGCCGATGACATCGAGAAACGTCAGCCCCGCCATGGCAAAGATCATCACCGCGGCGAGAAGCTTAAGCGCAAAAAAAAGCCAGTTGGATTGCCGGGCGCCATCCTCGGCGCCCGGCATATCTTGCTCGTCCACAGTCGAAGGCGACTACAGTTGCGACTTATAGAAGTCGAGGGCGGCCTTTCCATCGACACCCTTGGCTTCGGCCTCCTTCATCCAATCATCGGTCACGAATTGCAGCCGTTCGCTCATCTGGGAAACGAGCTCCTGACTGGCTGTGTGGAACTGGATACCTTTCTCGGCTGCCTGTTCCCTGGCTTTGGCGTCAAGTATGTCGACCTGTTTGCCGGCGTTCCTCGCCACCGTCTCGCCCGAGACACTTAAAATTGCTTCGCGCTCGGCGTCTGTCAGCGACTTCCACTTTTCCTCGTTCAACAGAAGCGAGAAGTTGTTCGCATTAAAGCCGCCTGGGAACTCGGTGATGTGCTTGATGTAAGGCATCAACTTGAAGGTGTTCAGTGGGTAGTGCGAGGTCACGCTGCCGTTGACCACGCCCTTGGAGACCACGTTAAACATCTGCACGCCCGGCACCGATACGACCACCGCGCCAAGCTCTTTCATCATCCGGTTGGGGATGCCGTTGATCGCCCAAATCTTGTAGTTCTTAAGATCTTCGAGCTTTGTAATCGGCTTGTCGGTGAGGAAGTTGGCGCCCGACACCGTCCACAAGCCCATTAACTGGATGCCTTTGTATTCGTTGGCCGGCTCGAAATATTTCGCATGGGTGCGCCACAAGGCGACTCCCCGCTGTTCCGCCTTGCCGTGCGCAAAAGGCACCTGGGCGATATTCGTCAATTTCAAACGGCCGGCTTCGAAGTTGTTGGCCAGCATGGCGACATCGGCGATGCCCTTGGACACCATGTTCCACTGCTTGGGCGGCGGCGCCAGAGAGGCGTCGGTGAACTTTACCTTTACGCTTCCGTTCGTAACCCGTTCGACATCTTTCGCCCACGGAATGAACATTCCAACGTTGAACGGATGCTTCGCCGGTACGAAACGGTTGAAGAGTAACGTTGTTTCGGCGCTCGCTTGTGTTGCAAACGCTGTGCTGCCAAGGATGGCGGCGGCGCTGACTGCGGCCAACAGCCGGCCAA
The DNA here is from genome assembly GCA_965267185.1 of Alphaproteobacteria bacterium. Classification (GTDB taxonomy): domain Bacteria; phylum Pseudomonadota; class Alphaproteobacteria; order UBA6615; family UBA6615. The sequence goes on from OZ253937.1 coordinate 3,704,643, forward strand.
TAGCGTTACGATTTGGCATTTTTCTACCTCCCGAATGAATCTGGTTAGCTTAATCGACTCCACACTGGCGCCCATTCCAAGGCGGGTACCAGCTGTTGTTCCCATTCGCCGATCTGGGGCTCTCTCTTGACGGACGACTTGGGAGAACGTTACGGAAATATTTCGATTATTTCCAACAGATTCCTAAAAATTCTAATTTCTCGAATTGGCCAGTTTGATATTGAAGAGTCGTAGCGTGGCAGCGGACGGGTTGCACACCGGCGTGTTCCGATTATTGTCGCGCTATGAGCAACGGCGATTCGCAGATCGAGGCGGTGCCGGCAGGGCTGCTTACGCTTCATAGCGAAACAGTCGACCACGCCTGGATCGACTATAACGGCCATATGAACCTGGCTTACTATGTGCTGGCGTTCGATCACGCCACCGACGCATTCTTGGACTATATCGGTCTTGGCGTAGATTATCTGAAGCGCCACAACTGCTCGACTTTTGCGCTCGAGAGCCATGTGACGTATGACCGGGAATTGATCGCCGGTGATCCGATGCGGTTCGAAACGCAGCTTCTCGACCATGATGCGAAGCGGTTACACTATATGCACATGATGTATCACGCGACGGAGGGGTATTTGGCTTCGACCAACGAATTGATCAGCTTACATGTCGACATGACCGAGCGCCGCTCGTCGCCGATGCCGCAACCGGTTATGGAGCGGCTCGACCAGGTGGCGTCGGCCCACAGCGCTTTACCGAGGCCGGCCCAAGCGGGCCGGGTGATTTCCCTTGCGCGCTAATACGGCGGTTCGCTCGCCCCGCGTCTTGGGATCGGTCCGCGAACTGGCGGCGGCTTGGGGGCTGACCGAGCGCTTGGAACATGCGGCAGGGTTGGGACCGGCCTTTCGCGAAATGCTCGACTGCGCGGTTGAAATCAGCCGGCGGGCCAAAACGCTTGCCGGGGCTGCCTACACCGACGAGCGGCGAATCGTGCTCAATGTCGCGCTACTGGAGAAAGGCCGCGAAAGCGACCGGGACGCCACGTTCTTACACGAGTGCGCGCATATCCTGGCCGATCTGTTTCACGGGCGGCCCTGCAAGCATAGCGATGCCTGGCGTGAGATGATGAAGCTGCTCGGCGAAAAACCGGCGGTGCGGCACGATCTTTCTTATCTGTCGCGTGCCGCCCATGCGGTGGTCACCTGGCGCTGCGAGAATTGCGGTGACGAGTATCATTTTGTCCGCCGCCCACGGCGCCGCCCGAGCAGTTGCTACTGCCGGACCTGCGGCCCCGAAATCGGCCTGTTGCGCGTCGTCCGCAAGAAAAAATGAGCGTCCGTACCGAGGCTCGCGGCGCCAAAGCACCGATCGAACTGCGTCTGGTGGTCTGGCAGTTCGTGCGCGTCATGGTGCAACTGGAAACCGCGAGCCGCACCCGCGGGCGGCAAAGCGCGCCGTCGCTGTACGGCGCGTGGCGGCCGGCCTGGCAGGAGGTCGACCGCCGCCTGACGCAACTGGGCAAGACCGACGCTGCCGGCTTCTCGGACCTCATGATGGAGCAGGAAGTGGTCTTGCAGTGCCGCAACCGCGCCCAGCTCAACGAACTGACCCGAACGGTCGACAACGTGATCAATCAGCTCAAAACCGAAATCAAGGCCGCTTCCGGCGATCCGCGCCGGGTGACCGATTTGCGCTTCGAGCGCACCGAACTTGAATCGTTAGGCCGGCGGCTGCGTAAGCTGGCCAAAATCAGTGGCCGGGGCGGTGAGGCGCGCTCGCGCGGGCGGCCCACAGGCCGGTCTACTCCGCGGCGGGGCGGGTCGCGTTAAGAGCTTCGGCGAACACGCGCACCGCATCGTCCAGGGTGCGGTCGCGGTCGGCGGTCTCGCGGGTTTCCGAGCCTAGGGGGCTTATCGCCAGCAGCCCGAATATATCCGCCGCTGCTAAGTGAAAATTGGCCGGCAGTCCGGCGGCATCGAAGGTCGCTGCGATTTCCTCCATTTCGCCGGTCCAACGTTCGGCGTCGGCGGCCAGCCAGGGCACCCGGTTTTCCATTCTTTTGAAAGCCGCCGCTTGGCTGCTCGTCAGCTCCGCTTTGAGTTCGTCGTAAACGCCCAGCCGGGTGCCGGCGAGAAGCACGGCAGTGTCCAGGGTCATCGTGCCCTTGGTGAGCGCCGCGTAGCACATCTTCAACGCCGAGGCGCGGCCGACCTCGGGCCCCAGCGACGTGACGGTCAGCTCCGGTCCGCCAAGCGGCACCAACTGATCTGCTTGAGGCCCGCTAACATAGAGCCGCGTTGGCACGCCTTTGCCGGGCGCGAGGCCGATGATCCCGCCATCGATGAACACAGCACCAGCCGCGCCAACAATGCCGCCAATACGTTGGGTCGTTGCCGGGGCGATGGCGTTACAGTCGGCGAAGACCGGCGTGGCGCTGGTTTTTTGCATGGCGTCGGCGGTATCGCCCGCAAATGCTTGGGCGGCGCCGGGTGGCATGATGGAAAGCACAAGGTCGGCTTCTCCCACCAGACCGGTAAGACTACCGACATCTTCTAAGCCGCCTTGCTCGGCAAGTTGGTGGCTGCGCGGGCTGCGTCCGTCGAGCGCCGTGATCACGCGAAAGCCCGACTCTCGGAGGGTTCGCCCGACGGCATGACCCATGTCGCCCGGGCTCATAATGGCGATTGTCGAGAATGGCACTGTTCACCTCGTCAATAAGCGGCCGCGCGGCATTGCTTTTGCGGCGCTCGCCACGTTTATTAGGGGCTAACTATAACGCTTGCGGTATGGCTGCGGCGATAGGAGGGGAATAACCGGACGATGACCTCGAATAAGCTCGTTGAGCCCGAATGGCTGGAAGAACATCTCGACGATCCTGGCGTCAGGATTCTTGAATTCAACTGGTATGGCACCGATTCCTACGACGTCTGGCACATTCCGGGTGCGCAGGGCTGGTTTTGGAAAGACTGGCTGTGGGACGACACGATTCGCGACTTTCCGACACCCGAGGCCTTTGCGGAGCGTTGCGCTGCCGCTGGCATTTCGAACGACACCACGGTCGTTTGCTACGGCGATCCGCCCCAGTTCGGCACGTATGGTTGGTGGGTGATGACCTATATGGGGCACCCGGACGTGCGCCTTCTGAACGGGAGCCGCACGCGCTGGGAAAAAGAGGGTCGCCCGAAGACGACCGACATCCCGTCGATTGAAACAGCGAAATATACCCCTAACGCCGGCCGCAACGACGCCATGCGTGCGCGCCGCAAGCATGTGCTCGATCGGCTCGACGATATCGCCGCCGGCGGCGAGACCGTGTTGCTCGATCACCGTTCGCCCGAGGAATATAGTGGCGAGCGGGTCAACGTTCCCGACAACCCCGATGTCGGCGCTGAGCGTTCAGGCCGCATCCCCGGCGCCAAGCATCTGCATTTCGCTGAATTCCTCACCGACGATACGAGCTTTAAGCCGGAGAGCGAGCTGCGTGCCTTGCTAGAGACCCGTGGGGCGACGGCCGATAAGGACATCATCTCGTATTGCCGGCTCAGTCATCGCGCCACGTTGGCCTATTTTGTAATGACCGAATTATTAGGATACGAGCGGGCACGCAGCTATGACGGTTCATGGACCGAATGGGGTAGCATCGTCGGCGTGCCGATCGAAAAATAAATAGTGGGGAACGAGATGACATTGAGTGGACCTGGGGTCGAGGCTTACCCGACCCTGTTTTCGCCGAGCCAGCTTCGAGACGTGGCGATGGGCAACCGCGCGGTCGTGTCGCCGATGACACGCACCAGCGCGACCGAGGACGGTATCGTCACCGCGCAGATGGCCGAATACTATGCTCGGTTCGCGCGCGGCGGCTGGGGCCTGGTGATGACCGAGGGCACCTACATCGATTTCAAGTACAGCCAGGGCTACCTATACCAGCCGGGTATGGCGGACGAGCGTCAGCAAGAGTCGTGGCGCCAAGTTGTCGACGCGGTTCACGCCGAGGGCGTGCCCATATTCATGCAACTCTTCCACTGTGGCGCGATCAACCAGGGTAATCCCTGGGTCGAAGGCTCGATCGCACCGTCGGTTGTTACGCCAAAAGGGAAGCAAATTCCGCGATATCGCGGCAGCGGCGAAAACTTTCAGACACCGCGCGAAATCACCCGCGATGAGATGGCCGAAGTCGTGGAAAGTTTCGGCGTCGCGGCGCGCCGGGCCATTGAAGTCGGTTTCGATGGTGTCGAAGTTCATGGCGCTAATGGTTACCTGCCCGACCAATTTCTTACCGTTCATACAAACCTGCGAGACGACGAATACGGCGGTCCAATAGAAAACCGCGTGCGCTTTCACTGCGAGGTCATGCAGGCGGTCCGAGACGCGGTTCCCGACAAGCCGGTCGGCGTGCGGATTTCGCAAACCAAGGTGAACGACTTCGATTATTCTTGGCCTGGCGGTGAAGACGACGCCAAAGTCGTATTCTCATCGATTGCCAAAACCGGGATCGATTTCTTCGACTGTAGCGCCCATCTCGGCGTGACTCCGGTGTTCGGCACCGAGCACAGCCTGTCGGGGCTCGCCCGCAAATATTCCGGATTGCCGGTCATGGCCAACGGCAAATTGCAAGATCCGGCCTTAGCCGAGCAGGCTTTGGTCGATGGCGAGGGTGATTTCGTAGCCATCGCCAAGGGTGCGCTGGCCGATCAAACCTGGCCGCAGAAGATCGCCGCCGGCGACACCCCGGTGCCGTTCAATCCGGGCATGATCATGCCCTACGCAACACTCGACTGTAACGAAACCTTCTGGGCGGAAAACCCCGACGGTATTCCGAAGGAAAAGGTCGAGGCGCGCGATGTGGCGGAAGGCGCATAGCACGGCGAGACTGCCGGAATGAGTATACGGTTATGAGCGATATCCATCCGACTGCGATTATCGGGGAGCGCGTCAGTCTTGGAACCGGCGTCAGGGTCGGCCCGAACGTCGTTATCGAGGACGACGTCGAAATTGGCGATCGAACGGTGATCGGCGCGAACTCCTACATCGGTCGGCTAGTCGAGATCGGGACCGACAACGATATCGGGTTCTCGGTGCAGATCGGCGGCGATCCACAGATCGTTGATTGGGAATACGCTGACAGCCGCGTCGTCATCGGCTCGCACAATACGATCCGCGAGTTCGCGACGATTCACCGTGCCAAGGCGGCTGGCGACGCGACGCGCATCGGCGATCATTGCTATATCATGGGCACGGCGCACGTCGCCCATGATTGCGTGATCGGCGACCATGTCGTCATTTGCAACGGCGCCTTAGTGGCGGGGCACGCGGAGGTGGGCGATCACGCCTTTATCTCAGGTAACTGTGCGGTCCATCAATTCGTTCGGCTCGGCCGCCGCTGTATGCTTCGTGGCCTCACAGCGGTGGGTAAGGACGTCGTACCGTTCACTCTGATTGACCAGACCAACACCGTGCGCGGGCTGAACGTCGTGGGATTGCGGCGGGCCGGCCTGTCTCGCGAAACCCAGACGCAGATAAAAGACGCCTTCCGCGAAATCTTTCACTCCGCGCGGCCGGTCGCGGAAACGCTTTCCGCGCTTGAGGCGCAGGAATTGTGCGCGGAGGTCAATGAGATGATCGCATTTATTCGGTCCAGCCAGCGCGGATTTTGCCTCACCCATTCGACGGCCCTACGCGGCCAAACGCAGAACGATAGTGACGAGCGCTAAGCACTGGGTAAATTAAAGGCAGCCAACTGTTGCCATGAGGCGGAAGGTGCTTGAGCGCGGATCGATCCAGCGTTTCCAGAAAAAAAGAAAATGGCGCGACTAGCGGGATCTAATACCGAGTTCATGGCATAGCCGATCTACTGCATCCTGTTGGAGCGTATCCATCGGTCCGTCCGCTTCCGATACGGTTAGCAGCATATCGAGCAGTTTGTTCTTTTCCTGCGCGTTGCAGTTTGCTTGAATCGGCGGCGCGGCGCGATGCAGCAAAGTACCAAGATCCTTCATATCTCGTGTCATCCATCGGGCCTGGGCAAGCATCTCTTCCGCGTCGGTATGGGAAAGCGCTAATGGGCCTTTTAGCTGGTTCAGAATGGCGTTTGCTTCGCTCTCACTGAGGTCGGCGTCGCTTTTGGCGAGCGCACACATCATGACCGCCGCGGCCAAGCGGGGGTCTTCAATCGATTTTATCTGATCGGTATTGGTCTGAGCGTTCCAGCTGCTGCGCCGTAAAAATTTGCGCGCCTCTGAGGCAGCCTCGCCGATATCGCGGGCCGTTTGGGCGGCTCTATTGGCGCGAATAACGAACACGCCAATCGCAACCAATACGGCGAGAAGCCCGAGAATAAATGGCATCGGAGAGACTCTCAGATGGATATCCGCAACACGAAAGCGGTCGTGTACGATCCGACGGATCGTAACTGCCGAGCTTATCCGTACCGGGATCGGTTATCAAAACCTAGTTGCGTATGCTTATCCACTTAATCGGGTACTTTCGAACGTGGCGAGGGGCTACTCGACCCGGACTTCGGCGTCCGGCTTGAAGTTCTGCCAAGCAAACCAGTAGGCGATATGCCCGGCGAGGCGCGGCAGCGGCTCACCGTCGGCCGGTATCAAGGCGTCTTCGGTGACTTTCCAGTCGAGGCCGTCCGCCCGGACGGTATTGTTGTCGCTAGCCGTGGTGAAATGGCGGCCGTGGGAGGCGTAGGCACGTACCGTGCGGGTCTCTGAATCGCCGATCAGTACGACCGGCACGTCGCCAGCCGTGTCGTTGACGACCGCTCCGCCGCGGAATAGCTCGAGCGCCCAGGCCTTCTCCGACGCTGCTTCGCGTAGCGCGAAGACATAGTCCTTGGTGTCGAGCCTTGTATCGTTGACCAGCGCCGGGAACATGGTGTGGGGGCTGGCAAAGTACTCGGCGTAGGGCCGGCCCGGCGTATAGTCGCGGGTGTAGCCGGTCTCCAGCGATAGCACTTTAGTGTCCGGATGTTTCGACAGCCAGTTTTGCCATGTGGTGATCGCCACGGGACGGGTGCGCAGTTCGATACCCGAGCCCGTCAACTCGCCGACCACCGGCGAGCCAGTGAACTGGTTCCACAGCGAGTTGGTCTCGCGGTCGTACATCAGCTTGTTGGAGCGGTAAAGGAAGCCCGAGGAGCCGAACTCGAAGGGCCGGTCGCGTCCGTCGACGGTGGTTTCGAAAAGAATGCCGGAGCCGCAGAGGGTGCAATAGGCGAGCGCGACCGGAACGCCGCCGATCACGTCGTTAAACATCTCATGCCAGTCCATGATGCGCAGCGGGTAGGCGCGGACGTCGCCATTGATCTCGACGCCGAAGACCAGTTCTTCCGGCAGCAAATATTCGGCCTCCTGCGCCGCAATCAACTCAGGATTGACCAATGCCGGAATGCCGTCTTTGACAACGCCGCCCCAAACGATCTCTTCGAGGCGAATGGTGTGGGCAATATCGTCGTACAGAAACAGGCGAAAGTTGGGATCGATTTGGCTGTAGACCCAGGCCTTGTACTCGGCGAAACCGTGGAACGGCTCGACTTCCGGATGATCCTCCTGCCAGAGCACCCAATCGTTCCAGCTGGTGCCGATACTTTCTCCGGTAAGTACCTGCAACGCGTTGGTGATGGTCCAGGGGTCTTGGCGCATGAAGCGCAGCGACTGGATCAACGCCGGCACGACATCGGTTTCCCCGCGATCGACCAGCCGCGCCATGACCTGGTTCCGCTCAAGTGTTCCCAGGGTGAGGATTTGCCGGGCCTGCTCTTCGATATCGCTGAGGGCGCGCGTCGTCGGCCCTGGCGGGGCGACAGATGGAGGTGTCGTGTCTTGGGCCTGCACGGGCAGTCCGAATGCGGCGAGAGCCAGAAATGTGGCGGCTAGCGTACGCGCGAACATGAGCGTTATCCTTGGTATCCTCAGCTAAACATAGCGAGCGGGCCCGATCAGACTATTCACAACTTCTTGGGCGGCGGTGGGCGTTCTAGTGACCAAACCGTGAAATCTACGGCCACGTTGGCGCCTGGGCTTGTCTGCATGGCGGGGGTGGATGAAAATAGGCCCCGATAACTCATGTTCTCCGCGCCGGCCGGGCGCCTCACAGGGACCGAAACACCATGACCGAAGCCTTTATCTGCGATGCCGTGCGCACCCCGTTCGGCCGCTATGGCGGTAGCCTCTCCAGCGTGCGGACCGACGATCTCGCGGCGACGCCGCTCAAGGCGCTGATCGCCCGCAATGCGAATGTCGATTGGGAGGCGGTCGACGACGTGATCTACGGCTGCGTTAACCAAGCGGGCGAAGACAACCGCAACGTCGCCCGGATGGCGCTCCTGTTGTCGGGCATCCCGACCACGGTTTCCGGCGTAACCGTCAACCGGTTGTGCGGATCGGGCCTCGAAGCGCTCACCGCGGCGGCGCGGGCCATTCGCACCGGCGAAGCCGAAATGGTAATCGCCGGCGGGGTGGAAAGCATGTCGCGGGCGCCATTCGTGATGCCGAAAGCCCAGTCGGCCTTTTCGCGTAGCAATAAGGTCGAAGACACCACGATCGGCTGGCGTTTCGTTAATCCGAAGATGAAAGAGCAGTACGGCATCGATTCGATGCCCGAGACGGCTGAGAACGTCGCCATAGAGTTTCAAATTGCCCGCGCCGATCAGGACGCATTCGCCTATCGTTCACAGCAGCGGGCGAAGAGCGCTCAGGAAAACGGCCGGTTGGCAAAGGAGATCATCCCGGTCGAGGTGCCCCAGCGCAAAGGCGATCCGATTGCTGTCGACACCGATGAGCATCCGCGCCCCGACACCTCGTTGGACGTGCTCGCCACTCTGCCGACGCCCTTCCGCGAAGATGGCAGCGTGACCGCCGGGAACGCGTCGGGGGTCAATGACGGGGCGTGCGCCATGATCATCGCGTCGGAAGATGCGGTCAACAAATACGGGCTGAATCCGCTGGCGCGGGTAGCAGGAACGGCGACGGCCGGGGTGCCGCCGCGGATCATGGGCTTCGGCCCGGCGCCGGCGACTCATAAGCTGCTGGCGCGGCTCGGCATCAAAATGAGCGAAATCGATGTGATCGAGTTGAACGAAGCGTTTGCGGCGCAGGCGTTGGCGGTGACCCGCGATCTCGGCTTGCCTGACGACGCCGAACACGTGAATCCCAATGGCGGCGCTATCGCGCTGGGTCACCCGCTTGGTGCCAGCGGTGGGCGATTGGCGATGACAGCGGCCTACGAGCTCAACGAGCGCGAGCAACGCTACGCGCTGTGCACCATGTGCATCGGTGTCGGGCAGGGCATCGCGACGGTGCTCGAACGGGTCGGCTAAGTCGTACTCACCTGAGGGTTCGTGCCCTCGGGGACGATGAGTTCCACTTCATCGTGCTCGGTTATATAGCGGTAATGATGTCCGACATCGTCTCGGAATAGCTGCCGCGTAACACCTTCAAGAATGCGCGGGATGCCGTAGCGCATCGTCGTGACCGAGCTGCCCGTCATCCCCAGGCTGGGCAAGGTTCCCAACGAGAAGCAGTGAATATGGTGCAGGTAGGGTGCGTTTCCGGGCGTCTTCTCGGTGAATTCAAAGTTTGGCCCGAGATAGGGATAAGTGCCTAGCGGCGGATACTCTTCGCCCGGCGGCGGTGTGAACCGGTCGCGCCATAGGGCGATTTCGTCGGCAAGGGCGGCGGTTTCGCCGCGCAGGGAAAAGTCGTTCATGTGTCCTGTCGCGGCGATGACGAAATCGATCATGAACCGGTCTCCGCGGACGGTCTCGATGCATATGTCGTCACCTACCATCTGCACCGATTTCCACTCGGCGTCCTCATGCATGTGAAAACCGTCGAGCGCGGCGGCCCGGTCGAACGTTTCTTGTGGTGGGGGCTGGTGAGTGCGCAGCACGTGACGCGCGATCCGCCACCGGTCCAATTCATCGAAATCCGCGAAGTGCTTTAGGTAGGCGGCGCTATCGAACGGCTTGTGGGCGTTCACCTTAGCAATCTCGGGCCGGCGGACGAACAGCCGAACGTCGCGAGCGCCTGTCTCCAGCGCTACGGCGGCGCTGTCGAAAGCACCGGCATTGGCGCCCAGGATGGCGACGCGCCGGCCTTTTAGGGCCTCGAAGTCGATCATCGTGTTGGCTTGCACGTAGCGGTCCGGCGGTAGGGCTTCGGTGATTTGATCGGGCACGTGCCATTCGCCGCACCCCTCGAGGCCGTTGGCGAGCACGACCTCGCGGGCGTAGACCACGCCGTCGCGGCCGCTCACTCCAGTCGGTGTTAAAGGCACGCAAATTAGGCTATCGGCGGAGGCGGGGTTTTCGGCGGTGAGAGGACCCACCTCGGTTTCGTTCCAAACCGGGATTTTGAGAACCTGGCGGTACCAGGCGAGATAATCGTGCCACTCCGCCGTGGGGAATCGTTGCAGCTTATTCCAAGCGTCTTCTCCGTGCTTAGCGGTAAACCAGGCGCGCGGGGTCAGCGACGGAATCCCGAGATCGGGGCCGGTGAGGTCGAGCGCGGTGCGCAGCACGCGCATGCGGGCATAGGTGTTCCAGGGACCTTCGTTGCCCCTCGGGTTGCGGTCGACGGCAATCACATTGGTGACGTTGTCGCGGCGCAAGGCGAACGACAGCGCTAGACCGCTCTGGCCGCCGCCAACAATCAGCACATCGAATACCGGTGCTCCCGTTGGATGCTGGCGGGGCGGCACCCACTGCGTTTTCGGGTGGTTCAGCAGGTCGAGATCGTGCTCCACCCGAGCTTCCAACTCGGCGAGAGAGGTCGCAATTGGGACGGTGTTCGTCATCGAATTTCCAAAACTTTTAGCCTTTAACTATAACACCCGAAGCCGCTGTCGGCGGGCCTTCCAGCTAGGGTGCGGGAAAGTTGACGATTACGTGACAAGTGCGTGTCTTTGGCCGACGCCTTATCTGAATTACAGTTTGGGAATGTATAGCCATGGCAGACTCCGACGCAGTGTTGAGAGCCAATGATGCATTCTATGCCGCTTTTGCGGCAGCCGACATGAAGGCAATGGCGGATATTTGGGCACATGAAGAGCCGGTTGCGGTGATCCATCCGGGCACTCTGGCCGTGGTTGGACGCGAACCGGTACTCGAGAGCTGGCGCGAGATTTTGGCGTCTGCCGCCTCGGTCGACATTGTGTGTGCTGACCCACAGGTTCAATTGCTGGGCGATGTAGCTGTGGTGCTGTGCCAGGAGCGGATCGGCGGTCATATGTTGGCGGCGAGCAATACCTTTCGGCGCACCGGTGGCGGCTGGTTCTTGGTGTTGCATCAGGCGGGTCCGGTGGCGGCGGATATGGCGCCGGTTCAGTCAAGCGTGGTTCATTGACCGGGTGGTAGGACGCGAACATAGCGGCGACGGCTTAACGGCCGGAACCGGTGCGCGCGCGCATGCTGGCGGCGGCGATCAGCTATCGTGGGTGACGCTGCTCTCCTTCGGTTCGATCTCGATGCCCGTTTCGCTACTGGCGATTGGCTTGTTCATGTTTTTGCCGACCGCCTACGCAGCATCGAGTGGTATCTCGATGCAGGATGTCGGCTTGATCATTTTCGCCACGCGTTTGTGGGATTTCGTCACCGATCCGCTGGTCGGCTGGCTGAGCGATAAAACCCGCACCCGGTTCGGCCGGCGAATTCCGTGGATGACCCTGGCCTGGATACCGCTCAGTATTGCCACCTACAAACTGTTCATTCCGCCGCCGGGTGTTGGCGCCAGCTATCTGGCGTTCTGGAGCTTCCTGCTGTTTTTCTCCGGCACGTCGCTGTTTATGCCCTATACGGCGATGGGGGCGGAACTCAGCAGCTCGTACCATGAACGCAGCCGGGTCTTTGCGGTCCGCCACGTCTATTCGGTGTTGGGGACGCTCACCGCAGCGTTGCTGTTTTTGTTTGCCAACAGCCGCCGCGTCTACAACCCGGAAGCCGACGCGCTGGTGTTTATCGCTTGGGTGGGGCTGGCGTTGCTACCCGTCGCGCTGATCGCGACGGTTCTCAAAGCGCCTGAGAAACCGATCGAAGAGACATATACGCGCGACCGGGTGCGGTGGGGGGAAGGGCTGCGGATCATGTTCGGCAACCGAACCTATCTGCGCATTCTCGGGTGTTACCTGTTTAACGGTATCGGCAATGCATTGCCGGTCACCCTGTTGTTTTTCTATGTCCGCTCGGTGCTCGAAGCCCCGGAGTGGACGCCGTTTATCCTCGCCGCCTATTTCATAGCCGCCATTTGCGGCACCCCCATATGGCTTCACTTTGCCAACCGGCTGGGCAAGCATGTGGCATGGCGTATCGCGCTCATCGTGGCAGCGGCGTCGCTCGTTTTCGTTCCGCTGTTAGGCGCAGGCGATGTCATCTGGTTCTTGGCGATAGCTATCGTTGTCGGGGTGACGCTCGGCGCGGATCTGGCGATGCCCGCGGCGATGCTCGCCGATGTTGTCGATCAGGACGTTCTGTCGACCGGCCGCCAACGAACCGGTATCTACTTTGCCGTTTGGGCGATGGCTGCGAAACTCGCGGCGGCGGCGGCCGTTGGCGTCTCTTTTCCGATCCTCGACTGGGCCGGATACATTCCCGACATGTACAACGACGCCGGCGCCCTGTTGACACTCTCGATCCTGTTCGGTCTGTGCCCCGTCGTGTTTAAGCTCTTGGCGCTGCTATTCGTGTGGCGCTATCCGTTAACCGCAGACCGGCAGGCGGAGATTCAACGGGAAATTGCGGCGCAGCGCGCGGTTTTTTGAGCGCTCTGGCCCCCAGCGGGCCCGCCATGCGATGATGAGGGGTGCCGCCTACCGGTGGCTGGCCCTGAAATAAATTCTGAAGGAAGTGATATGCGCCCCAATCGGCTCCGCGAGCTTTGGCAGTCGGGCAAACCGGTTATCAACGGCTGGTGCCAGCTACCGACTTCGATATCAGCCGAAGTGATGGCCCATCAAGGCTGGGATTCCGTAACCATCGATTTGCAGCACAGCGCCGTCACCGAGGCGGACGCGGTAACCATGTTGCAAGCCATCTCAACCACCGACACGGTGCCGATGGTGCGCACGCCGTGGAACGAGCCGGGAGTGATCATGCGCCTGCTGGATGCCGGCGCCTATGGCGTCATCTGTCCTATGGTGAATAACCGTGCCGAGGCCGAAGCATTCGTCGCCGCCTGCCGTTATCCGCCCGACGGTATTCGGTCTAACGGTCCCTATCGGGGATTGCTGTATGGCGGCAGCGATTATCAAAGCCACGCCAACACCGAGATCGTGACCTTGGGCATGATCGAGACCCAGGAAGCGATGGCCAACTTGGACGAAATTGCCGCGACGCCCGGTTTGGATGGGCTCTACATCGGGCCATCGGACTTGGCGATGGCCCATGGCGAGGCGCCGGTGCTTGATCATTTTGAAGGACCCATCGTGCCGCTGATCGCGCGTGTTCGCGAAGCCGCTCACGCGGCCGGTAAGATTGCCGGACTGCATGGGGCGACCGCCAAATACGCCATCCGAATGCTGTCCGAAGGGTTCGATCTGGTTACGCCCACGTCCGACATCCGCCTCGTCGCCGAAGGCTCGGCCCGCATGGTGGCGGACATCAAAGCCGGATAAAAAAATGGCCGGTCAATGTATGACCGGCCGAGGGGAGGGAGAATCAAAACCGTTACGTGAACTGCAGCGGTGTTGCGTTAGGGCACCGCTAGGAGAAGTGCGGTAGGATCATCGTGACTGCAATCAATACCATCGGTAGCGCGACCAGAAGGGCGGTAAGGTTTAGTCGGGTCTGGTGGGACATCTGACGGCTCCTTTCCGGCTTATTGGCCCCTTTACCGTTGGCTAACATCCCCAAGATAAGGGCGACCGGGGATATCGGCAGTGACACCGGTCACACCGCAGAACATTTCTTCTCAAAGAGGGTGACGGGTTAGAAGTCGCGGACTTCGTTGACGATTTTCTCGAGTTGCGCGAGGTCGGTTACTACCAGCGCATTCTTTTCGCGGCTCACCAGCCCTTGCTTGGCGAGATCGCTGAGAACTCGGGCGACGGTCTCGCGTGTGGTGCTGACCCGCGAGGCAATATCGGCATGGACCGGGATGGGGGAAATGCGGGCGCTGTTGCCGTCCTCGGTGGTTCGCCCGCGGGCTTCGCGAAGAATTTCCGAATGCACACGATTGTGTGCGCCCAGCGTACTCAACTCCATGATCCGGTCGGTGGAGGCTCGCACGAATTGCGTTAGCTCTTGCAGCACTTCGATTGCCATCTCGGAATGATCATGCAGCAAGTTCATGAACGTATCGGGGGACACCGATGCGAGCAAAGAAGCGTTTACCGCAACCACGGTGGCAGACCGCGGCCGTCCATCGATGGCGGCCAGTTCGCCGAAATAGTCGCCGGCATCCATCTCGTGAAAAGCGATTTCGCGGCCCGATAGCGAGTGGTTTACCACCCGCACCCGGCCGGAAATCACGAAGTAGACATCGCGGGAATCGCTCTCGCGGCCGATGATTTCGTCGTGGGCGTTGTAGCGCTGCCACCGGCACCGCTGCTCGAGAGACCGCCGGGCGGCGTCGTCAAGCGATCGCAGCAGGGGGATTCCGCTCAATGTATGCGCTGTCTCAACCATCTTCGGTCCGCCAGATCCGCATGTTTTGAAATAACGGGGATCGCGGATAATGGTAACGCCAGCGGCGGTCAAGGGCGAGAGGCGTCACCCCTTAGTTGTATTCGGCTTATTCGGCGCCTTGGGGGCTGGTTTCCGCCGTTGACTTGGCCCGGCGACCTTCGCGCCAGCCGACGGTGATCGACATCATCGGTGGCACCACAGCAAGGGTCAGAACCGCAGACAGCGCCAAACCGCCAACGACCACCGAGCCCAAGCCGCGGTATAGCTCGGAGCCGGCGCCTGGGAATAGGACCAGTGGCAGCATGCCGAAGACCGAGGTGAGCGTCGACATGAAGATCGGCCGCACCCGGTTCCGCGTCGCCTGCGTTATGGCTTCGTCTGGTGGCAGACCATCGACACGTATGTGCAGCAGGGTCTGGTGCACCAATAAGATCGCGTTGTTGACGACAATGCCGATTAGAATGATGAAACCGAGCATCGTCAGCATGTCGAGCGGTTGGAAAGTGGATTCGTTGAGCACCGCCAAACCGGCGATCCCACCGGCGGCAGCAATCGGCACCGACAGGAGGATGATCAACGGATAAATGAAACTCTCGAACAGGATCGCCATCACCAGATAGACGATGACGATGGCGAGCAGGAGATCGAGTAAAATCTCGTTCCAGGTCTCCGTCAGCTTGTCGGCCGTTCCGCTGATTCTGAAACGAACACCATCAGGCAAGCCCGCCGCTTCCATCGGTTCGATCACTTGCCCTTCGATAAGCTCAATCGCTTCCTGCAACGGCATCGAATCGGCGGGCGTTACCCGCAAAGTCATCGTGCGCACGCGCTCTGAACGGCGGATCTCGGTCGGACCGGTGGTTACAACCACGTCGGCCAGACTGTCGACCGGTAAGACACGACCGTCTCGGTTGACGACTGGAAGCGCGCCGACCCCTTGGGTCGCGACGATATTGTCGACCGGCCCCATCAACATAAGGTCGATCCGCTTACCATCGACTGTTATTTCGGCAATCCGCAACCCGTCGTTGAAGGCATCGAGCGATTGGCCGAGATCGCGCGCTGACAGTCCATTGTCGGCTAGTGCCACCCGATCGGGCTCGATACGCACTTCCGGCGCGCCCAGGGTCAGGCTCGGCAGGGGCCGTGTGCGGTGGCCTTCGGTGAACGGCAGCAGCGAACTCATTCTTTGGAACGCCTGTTGCCCCACATCGAAGATTTGGTCGAGATTGGGGCCAAATATATCAACGTCGATGGCGCGGCCGCCGCCAACCGAGCGGCCGAACAACGATGGCTGGAAGACGAAGGCGAATGTCCCCGGCTCTTGGAATGCCGCACCCTGCATCATGGGGATCAGCTCGCGCACGCGATCGGGGTCGACCGAAGTGCCGCCGATAAACGCGCTCCCGCCAAATGCAACCCGGAAGAACCTTTGGAACTTCGGTGGCTCACCTGGCGCCGATTCCGGGCCGGTTTCGATGGCCCAGTTCGGGCGCGTGCGTTCGGCTATTTGCTCGGTGAGTTCATTGACCGTGTTTAAATTGTAGCCAGCGGGCGGCTGCACGAAGCCGAAGACGAAATTGCGGTTGCCTGTCGGCAGGTAATCCAGCTTGGGCAGGAACTGCCACGTGGTGACGACGGCAAGAGTGGTAATCAGCGCGACGACACCGAGCGCGTTTAGTTTCGAGCGCACAACCTGGCGCGTAAAGCCGATCCAGAAGTTAACAAAGCCGCGTGCAAACCCGTCAATAACCGGGATGCGAAGCATCTTATTCTTGTCGAAGTTGCCCACCAGCAAACGGTTCGAGAGCGCTGGAATCAATGTAATCGACACAAGCAACGACAACAGAACAGCGACCGAAATCGCGACCGCGATGTCGCGGAACAGCTGGCCGACCTCCAGTTCCATCAACAGGATCGGAATAAACACCATCACCGTCGTCAGCGACGAAACGAGCACCGCAGGCCACACTTCGGCAGCGCCGCGATAGGCGGCGTCGGCGCGCGACATGCCTTGCTGGCGATGCCGGTAAATATTTTCAAGAACAACGATTGCCGCATCGACCACCATGCCCACGGCAAAGGCAATACCCGCCAAGCTGATTACGTTGAGCGAGCGTCCGAGCATCGCCATCGCGACGAAAGAGCCGATTACCGAGACAGGTATCGCCAGTGAAATCACCAGCGTGGGACGCCATGAGCGCAAGAACAGCAACAGAATGGCCGCGGCGAGAATACCGCCGATGACGATATTCTGCTGCACCAATCGGATGGCTGAATTGATGTAAAGCGTCTCGTCGAACACGTTTTGCACGCGCAACCCGACATCCTTCATAACGCCTTTGGATAGTTCCGTGACCGCTTCATGGACCTGGGCCATGGTCTCCAAGACGTTTGCGCCTTGCGCACGCGTCATGTTGAATGCCATCGCCCTTTCTTCGAATTGGTGGGCAACCGCCCGCGCCTTTTTGTACGACATGTAGACTTCGGCGATATCGCCCACCGTCACGCGGCCGATCCGGCCGTCGCCGAGATCGACCTCGGAGCGCAGCACGATATTGCGGACTTGCTCCGGGGCGTTGAAGTCACCTTCTGTGCGCACCACGTAGCTGCGTTTGCCCTCGTCGATATCGCCGCCGGAAATAGAAGCGTTCTCCGCACGTAGTCGGGCCACGACATCGGGTACGGTCAGGCGGAATTGGGCGAGGCGTTCCGCATCGACAACGATGCGCATCTCGCGCTCCGTTTCGCCGAAAATATTGACCCCGGAAATTCCCTCGATGCGCTCGATCCGCTCCTGAACCACATCTTCCAGGAAATCGCCGTAGGTGATCAGATCGCGGTCGTTGCCGGGTTCGCGGGTGAGAATGAACCAAGCAATCGCGTTGTCATCGGTGCCGGATGTCCGAAGAACCGGCTCATCCGCCTCGAGCGGATAACCGGTCACGCGATCGAGCCGGTTGGCGACCAAAAGCAGCGCGCGGTCCATATTTTGCCCGGCGCCGAATTCCAGCGTTACAGAGGCCCGGCCGGTGCGGCTGCGGCTCTCCATCGACCGCACGCCCTCGAGGCCTTTCAACACATCTTCCTGGCGGTTGACGATTTCGCGCTCGACCTCGGCCGGTGCGGCGCCGGGCCACGACGTGTTGACGATAATCACCGGCTGGCGGACATCGGGCGCCATCTGAATGGGGATGCGCTGCAGCGCCACGTAGCCAAACAGCAGCACCATGAAGACCACGGCGATAACCGCAATCGGGCGATGAATGGCCAGCGAAATCAAATTCATCGGCGTCAGCCTCCGCCTGTCACGCCGTTTGCCGGTGTTCCACTACTGCCGGAAATTGTCAGACGCTGGCCGGGCCGCAGATTTTCGTTACCGCGCACCACGACGCGATCGCCAGCCTTCAACCCCGACGTGACGACAAACCGGGTACCCACGGATTCGCCGAGACCGACCGGTTGCGGCTGCCCCGCGCCGTTACGCACAACGAACACCAATACACTGTCGCCGCGCCGCACGATCGCGTCTTTCGAGACGGTGGTGACGGTTCGCGGCGCGCCGATGGGGACGTGCACCGTAACGCTTTGATTGGTCGCCAGCGGTTTCGCCAGCTCACCGAAGTTCGGCACAAACCTGACCGGACGGGTGCGCGTGCGTGGGTTCTCATCGGGAATAATCGCGCGCACGAGCGCTTTGTGCTCGCTCTTGTCGTCGAGGGTGAGCCGAACGGATGTGCCAAGCTTCATGCCGCCCATTCGGGCGCTGGGGATATCCGCCTCGACCTCGATATCCAGATCGTTGATCAACGTTACGACCGGGTTGCCGACGCTCAGATAGGCGCCGACCTCGGTGTGTTTGGCGCTAACAACGCCCGGATACGGCGCAAGGATCTCGCTGTCTGCGAGGTCGATAGCGGCGCGATTAAGTTGCGCTTCCGCTTGGGCAAGCTGAGCCTGGGTCTCCGCAACCTCGCCGCGCTGTTTGGCGACGTCCTGGATGGCGTCGTCATAACGCGCCTGCGAAAACGCCGCCGAGTTACGAATACCTTCCAGCCGCTTCAATTCCAGTGAGCGCTTTTCCAGATCGGCACGAACGCTGGCTAATTTCGCGCTCTGTTGTTTGACCAAAGCTTCATAGCGCGTGCGCTCCAGGGCCAGGCGCTCGCGATCGAGCACCGCCAAAACGGCGCCCTGTTCCACGCGATCGCCGACTTCGACGCGCATTTCCTTAACTGGACCGCTGATGCGCGCGGCCACTGGGCCGAATTCGCTCGCCACCAAACGGCCGAGTACCGGCACGGTTTGGGAGAGCGGCTCCTCGATAACGGCATCGACAACGACATTTGCGGGCGGACCGCCGCCGCTCCCGCCACTGTTACCGCCCTGGAAAAACTCGAACAGTTCGTCGCCGTCGAGAGTACCGCTCTTGTCCTTGTCGATGGTGTCGAAATTGGCGACCACCGGGCCGCGCGCCTCGGTGCGTTCAAGCACCCCGTTCTTGTTGGTATCGAGGTTTTGCGCGATCTGCGATAGCGGCCGCTTGCCGCCCGCTGGCTTGTTGTCCCCGGATGATGGCGCGGCATTTGTCTGCCCACCACCTTGGAAAAAGTTGAACAGCTCGTCGCCATCGAGGGTGTCGCTGTCGTCGGCGTCGATGGTGTCGAAATTGGCCGCCGCCGGGCCGCGGGCTTCGCTACGCTCGAGGACACCATTTCCGTTGGCGTCCATGGGCTGTGCGATCGGCGACAACGGCCGGCCTTGCTGCGCGTTGGCGGGAACGCCATAAGCAACGATCAAGCCGGCTGCGACGAGCGCCGCCATATTCCCGCTGAGCCGGATTCTGCGCTCCAACCTCTGTATCAAAACAATTCTCCAGTTTCGTATCGCCGCCGGGTGGGCTATTCGCCGATCGCCGCACACACCGACGCGAGGGGGAGTAGACAACCTATCTCGGGCCCGTGTGTCAACGACGATGAAAGCGATCAACCCCCTTTGAGTGCTCACAATTTCGCCATTGTTAAGTTGGCTTGAACCCTCCATTGTCACGTGTCGAACGCACAAAATCCGTCGAATGCTGATCGCATTGGCCAGGGCCTGGAAATGACAACGCATTTATTCACGCATCCCGCCTGTATCGAGCACGACCCTTCGCCGCGTCATCCCGAATCTCCCGATCGGCTGCGCCAAATTCTCAAGGTTTTGGGCACGCCGGAATTCGACGCGCTGGTATGGCGAGAGGCCGGGCAAGCCACGCGGGAACAGATCGCAGCAATGCACCCGCAAGATCATATAGAGCGCGTGCTAGCCGCGATTCCCCAGTCGGGATACGCCCAGATCGACCCCGATACCATCGTCTCGCCGGGGTCGGGTGAGGCGGCGTTGCGGGCCGCCGGCGCATTGGTCGATGCCGTCGACGCTGTTATGGCCGACGAGGCGACGAACGCCTTTTGCGCGGTTCGCCCGCCGGGTCACCACGCCGAGGCGGAACGCACGATGGGGTTTTGCTTGTTCAACAACGTCGCCATCGGCGCTGCCCACGCCCGTGACGCCCATGGGTTGCGCCGCATCGCGGTGATGGATTTCGACGTCCATCACGGCAATGGCACCCAGGCGCTGTTTTGGGATGAGCCCGATATGCTGTACGCCTCGACGCACCAAATGCCGCTCTATCCCGGTACCGGCGCAACAAAGGAACGGGGCTCAAGCGGCAATATTTTTAACGCCCCGTTGGCTCCGGGCGCGGGGTCGGAAGTGTTCCGCGCGTCCATGCAAGCAATCGTATTGCCGGCTATTCGCCAATTTGAGCCCGAATTGTTGTTTATTTCCGCCGGTTTCGATGCTCATTCCCGCGACCCGCTGGCGGAACTGAAATTTACCACCGACGATTATGTGTGGGCGACGCAGCAGCTGTGCGATATCGCGAAGAACAGCTGCGCAGGTCGGGTCGTGTCGGCTTTGGAGGGTGGATACGACCTGTCCGCCCTTGGCGAATCCGTGGCCGCGCACGTACGGACTTTGATGGCGCAATAAGCGCTTTTGCGGCGGTTGACGCCACACCGCGCGCGGATACACTCCGCCGCGACCAACCGGAGGGCCACGATGGCCGACAAGAAAAACACCGCCGAGATTCCGGCCGACATCCAGAAACTTTCGTTCGAGCAGGCGCTCGAGCAGCTCGAAAACATCGTGCGCGACCTGGAAGGCGGCGAAAGCGCTTTGGAACAGGCGCTCGAAGCCTATGAACGCGGTGCGCATTTAAAACAACATTGCGAAGCCAAGTTGAAACACGCGCAGTCGCGGGTCGAAAAAATAACCCTGGCGGCGGACGGCACGCCGCAAGCGGGCCCGGCAGAGGTCGATTGACCAATCAAAGTCAGCTGCCGGTAGACCCTCTAACCGACGCGCTCGGCGCGGCCGCCGCCGCCGTCGATGAGATGTTGGCGGCAGTGTTAACACCGGCGGATCCTGCGGCGCCCCGGCTCTGGGAGGCGATGCGCTACGCGGCGCTGTCGCCGGGCAAACGGCTACGGCCGTTTTTCGTGGTGCAGGCCGCGCAATTACATGGTGTGGTTGGCGAATCTGCGCTGCGCACCGCGGCGGCGGTCGAAATGGTGCATGCCTATTCGCTGGCCCATGACGATTTGCCGGCGATGGATGATGATGATCTCCGCCGTGGCCAGCCGACCGTTCACCGGCAGTTCGACGAGGCGACCGCAATTCTTGCTGGCGATGCGTTGCAAACTGTTGCTTTCGAGGTGCTCTCGGATCCGGCAACCCATCCATCGGCCGAAGTGCGCTGCGAGCTTATCTCAGCGCTAGCCCGGACGAGCGGGCCGTCCGGCATGGCCGGCGGTCAGATGCTCGATCTGAGTGCGGCAGGTACAGACTGGGACGCCACCTCAGTCCGCCAACTGCAGTCCATGAAGACCGCTGCGATGTTTGCTTTTGCGTGTGAATCGGGCGCGATCCTAGGTGAGGCGACCAGTGAGGCGCGGGAGGCCCTGCGCACGTTTGGAACCAGTTTCGGCCTCGCGTTTCAGACGACCGACGATCTGATGGATGCCACAGGCAATGCCGAGGAAGCCGGTAAGGCGGTCGGTAAGGATGCGGCCCAGGGGAAGGCCACTTTGGTCGCTTTGGAAGGCGTCGAGGGGGCCCGCCGCGCCGCTGCGCAATTTTGCCACAATGCCATGGAATCACTTGATTTATTCGGGAATAAGGCAGATTTATTACGCGAAGTTACCCGCCGTGTAGCCGGCCGGCGCGCCTGAGCGTACGACCCCATCCGTTACAGGGGAAAGAGTGTTGAGCGATAAATCCAAAACACCGTTACTGGACCGTGTGGACGTACCCGCGGATCTCCGGGCGCTTGCGCCGGAGCAGCTGAAGCAGCTCGCCGACGAGTTGCGCCAAGAGACCATCGATGCGGTCTCGATCACCGGCGGCCATCTTGGCGCTGGGCTTGGCGTGGTCGAGCTTACTGTCGCGCTCCACCATGTGTTCGACACCCCCAACGACCGGCTGATCTGGGATGTTAGCCACCAGGCCTATCCGCATAAAATATTGACCGGCCGCCGCGACCGCATCCGCACCTTGCGGCAAGGTGGCGGACTGTCCGGTTTCACGCGCCGTGTCGAAAGCGAATACGACCCGTTCGGGGCGGCGCATAGTTCGACGTCCATATCGGCTGGGCTCGGCATGGCTGTGGCGCGTGACTTGGCTGGGAACGCCAACGACGTGATTGCGGTTATCGGCGATGGCGCGATGAGTGCCGGCATGGCTTACGAAGCGATGAACAATGCCGGGTCGATGGACAGCCGGCTTATTGTTGTGCTGAACGACAACGACATGTCGATCGCGCCGGCGGTGGGCGCCATGAGCGCCTATCTATCGCGGCTGATCTCCTCAAAGGGTTACCGCTCCCTGCGCAAGGTTGCCAAGGAGATGGCGACGCATTTCCCCAAAAGCTTCGAACAGGTCGCCCGCCGGGCCGAAGAATATGCCCGCGGCTTCGTGACGGGCGGCACGCTATTCGAGGAAATGGGCTTTTACTATATCGGGCCGATCGACGGTCACAATCTGGATCATCTGCTACCGGTCTTGCGCAATGTTCGCGACAGCAAGCAGAGCGGGCCGGTGCTGGTCCATGTGGTGACCCAGAAGGGCAAAGGGTTCGAATCAGACCGGGGCGCGGGCGAGAAATATCACAGCGTCGCCAAGTTCGATCTGGTAACCGGGGCGCAGGCGAAACCGAAGGCTAAGGCACCCAGCTACACCAGTGTTTTCGCCGATAGCCTTATTGCGGAAGCGGAGAAAGACGAGCGTATTGTCGCGGTGACCGCTGCAATGCCGTCGGGCACCGGCCTCGACAAGTTCGGTGAGCGCTTTCCCGACCGTTGCTTCGATGTGGGGATCGCCGAACAGCACGCAGTGACGTTTGCCGCCGGCTTGGCATCGGAAGGCTACCGGCCTTTCGCGACGATCTATTCGACGTTTCTGCAGCGCGCCTACGATCAAATCGTCCACGATGTGGCGATTCAGAATTTGCCGGTACGTTTTGCCATCGACCGCGCCGGTCTTGTCGGCGCGGACGGGGCCACCCATCACGGTTCGTTCGACATCACCTATCTGGGCTGTTTGCCCGGCTTCGTCTTAATGGCCGCCGCCGATGAGGCGGAACTCGTGCATATGATGGCAACCGCCGTGGCCATCGACGACCGGCCGTCTGCGTTGCGCTATCCGCGCGGTGACGGCGAGGGCGTCGAGCTTCCGGCCGCCGGCGTGCCGCTGGATATTGGCAAGGGCAGGGTGCTTCGCGAGGGTAGCACCGTGGCCTTATTGTCCTATGGCGGGCGGTTGGCCGAGTGCCTGAAAGCCGCCGATGAATTGGCTGCACACGGTCTTTCGACGACCGTTGCCGATGCGCGGTTCGCTAAGCCGCTCGACGAAGATTTGGTGCACCGTCTGGCAAGCGAGCACGACGTGCTGATCACGGTCGAGGAGGGAGCAATCGGCGGTTTTGCCGCCCAGGTGATGACTAGCCTGGCCCACGGCGGGTTGCTCGACAAGGGGCTTAAGTTCCGGCCGCTGACCATTCCCGATCTGTTTATCGATCACGACACGCCGGCCAATCAGTACGCTCAGGCCGGTCTGTCTGCGCCGGATATTGCGGCCACCGCGTTGTATGCCCTCGGCCGCGAAGACGAAGTCGTTCCAGCCCGCGCCTAACCGCTTGGGAAACGCCATTCGTTTCCCGTCGCGCGGTCCCCGATTAAGTAAACGATTGTGTCGACCAAAGCGCTTACCGCGGGTGCGCCGGCACGTGCCCGGTTTACACCGAGCGTCCAACTCAGGCTGAGCCCGGCGATCGGCGCGCCGCTCATTCGTCCGGCCGCCATCTCGGCGCGAACCGCGCAATAGGGAAGCAACGTGTAGCCGAGGCCCCGGCGCACCAGATCGAAGGTCAGCGGCTGCCCTTCGACTTCGAGCGCCGCGTTGAACGATATACCCGCGCGTGACAGGACGGTTTCGACCTTGCCGCGCACATGGTTTTCGGGCGCCAGCATAATCATCGGTACGTCTGCTAAATCGGCGGGCGCCACCGGCTTGTCGAGCGATAGGCCCGCATCCCCCGGTCCCACGAGATAGATGTCTTCCTCGATCAGCGGCGTCAGGGCGACGCCCGGCATCGGGCGCGGCTCGATTAAAATGGCCGCGTCGAGCCGGCCCTCTTTGAACAGGGCCTCGACGACATGCCCGACGGCTTCGTGAATCCGCAGGAACACCTTGGAAAAACGCTGGCGGTAGGTTTCGACCAAGTCGCCGGACAATACATAGATCATCGAGGTTGGCAGGCCGAGGGTAACCGTTCCCGTCGGGTCCCGGCCCGCTGATGCGACGACGGCACGCGCTTGCTCGACCGAGGCGAGAATTGCCTGGGCGCGTTCGCGGAAGAGCATGCCGGCCTCAGTGAGGGTCACGCCGCGGCGGTGGCGGACGAATAGCTGCGCTCCAACATCGTCTTCCAGCAAGGCGATTTGCCGGCTTAACGCCGGTTGCGCGAGATTTAGGGCCGCCGCAGCTTGACTGAGTTTGCCGGCTTCCGCGACCTTCAGGAAGTTGTTGAGGACACGAGTATCCATAGCGGGTATGTGATATTGAATAATTCGATTCAATCGATAGATATCATATTCTTTCGCGATATCACATAGTGCGCTAGAGTTTTCTCAGCGCCGTGGCAGGTTTCGCTTGGGCGCCCGCATTGGGAGGACCGAAGCAATTGAACGATCAGAGCCTGATCCTGGTCCCGGGATTGATTTGCGACGATAAAGTTTGGGCCTATGCCCGAACCCACTTGTCGGAGATTGCCGATTGCCGAACGGTACCCGCCGATGAAGCCGACACCATGCAGGGCTTGGCGAAAGCGGTGCTCGATACGGCACCTGAAACTTTTGCCATCGCCGGTTTCTCGATGGGTGGCTATGTGGCGCTCGAAGTGTTGCGCCAAGCGCCGGAGCGGGTTGCCCGGCTAGCGCTCCTGGATACATCGTCGCGGGCCGACACGCCGGAGAAAGCGGCGGGCCGGAACGCCGCGATTGCCGATTGCGATGAAGGACGTTTCGACGATCTGCTCGATCGGTTCATCCCGCTGCTTCTGCATACCGACCGAATGGCGGAACCGCTGGCTGCGCAGGTTCGCGCGATGGGTCACCGGGTTGGGCCGGAGCTTTTCGCCCGGCGTCATCGGGCCATGCTGACACGTACCGATGCGCGTGACTTGCTGGCAGCGACCGACATCCCCGTTCGCGCCATCGTTGGCCGGTCCGACGCGCTGACGTCGGTCGAAGAACATCAGGAAATCGCTGATCTGGCG
The DNA here is from genome assembly GCA_965267185.1 of Alphaproteobacteria bacterium. Classification (GTDB taxonomy): domain Bacteria; phylum Pseudomonadota; class Alphaproteobacteria; order UBA6615; family UBA6615. The sequence continues at coordinate 3,730,136 of OZ253937.1, forward strand.
CCGCGGGGGCGGCTCTCGATTGTCGAGGATTGTGGACACATGCCGCCGCTAGAGCGGCCCCAAGCGGCGACAGCGCTGTTGCGCGACTGGTTGCTGTACGACTGAGTAGGATAGGGAGAGGAACCGTCATGTCCCATCGTCTCGCCGTCGATATCGGCGGCACCTTCGTTGACGCCATTGTGTTCAATCCGGAAACCGGCGCGTTGCGGTTGGAGAAAGACTTCACCACGCCCGACGATGCGTCGCGCGGCGTGTTGAGCGCGATCGAGCGCCTCGAAGTCGGTTTGGCCGGCGTGGAGACCTTCGTCCATGGCACGACACTCGGCCTCAACACGGTGTTGGAACGCAAAGGTGCGCCAACCGGCATCATCACCAATGAAGGCTTCGAAGACATATTCGAGATGGGCCGTTACGACCGGCCGCGCGAGAAGATGTACTCGCTGGTCTATGACGAACCGCCGGTTCTGATCAAAAAGCGCTATCGCGTCGGCGTGCCTTGCCGTCTCGATGCCCAGGGCAACGAGTTGATCGCGCTCGATGAAGATGCGGTACGCACCGCGGCCAAACATCTGGTCGAGGATATGGGCCGGACGTCGATCGCCGTGTGCTACCTGCACGCCTATCGCAATTCGGTTCACGAGTTGCGCACCAAGGAAATTATTGAGGATATGTATCCCGACGTACCGGTCTCGATATCGTCGGATATCGTGCGTGAGTATCGCGAATATGAGCGCACCAGCACGACGGTGGTGAACGCCTACGTCAAGCCGATCTTTCGCACCTATATCAACGGGCTCGAAGAGAGCCTTGCAGGGGCCGGCTTCCATGGCTCGTTTTACATCACCCGCTCCGGTGGCGGTGCGTTGCCCGCGCGCGATTCCGGCGATGCGCCGGTCCACACCATATTCTCCGGACCCGCCGGCGGTTTGATCGGTACTGTCGCGCTTGCGGAGTTGACCGGCCGACCCGACTTGATTGCCGTCGATATGGGCGGCACGTCGACCGACGCGTGCGTGGTTCACGGCGGCATGCCGGCGTTGAAATACGAAGCGGCGCTGGAGCGCTTGCCGCTGATGATCCCCACCTACGACATCAGCACCATCGGCGCCGGCGGCGGGTCGATCGCCCGCGCCGAGGATGGCCTGCTGCGGGTCGGTCCTCAGTCGGCGGGGGCGTCGCCGGGGCCGGTCTGCTATGGCCGCGGTGGCACCGAACCCACGTTTACCGATGCGGCGCTGACCATGGGTTATCTCGATCCCGCGCAATTTCTCGGCGGCGAAATGACCCTGGCAGCCGAAGCCGCCGAGGCGGCAGTGCGCGAGAAGGTCGCCGACCCGTTGGGACTGGACGTCTTGTTGGCATGCCGTGGCATCTTCGAGGTATTGCTCGCAAAAACCGTCAGCGCGGTACGTGAAATCACCGTGCAGGCGGGGCTCGACCCCCGGGAGTTTGCCATGCTGGCGTTCGGCGGGGCGGGGCCAATGTTCGTGCCGCTGGTCGGCCGCGAGATCGGCGTGAAGGAAGTGATCGTGCCCCAGGCGCCGTCGGTGTTTTCGGCGTGGGGCATGCTGATGACCGATATCGTCCAGGAATACAGCCAAACGATCCTCACCCTGCTCGACGATCTGGATATGGCGAGCCTCGCCGAGGCAACCCGGCAGTTGGAGGCGCAAGCCGAGGCCGGTCTGGCGGAAGGCGATTTCGCGCCCGAAGCGCGCTTTATCGAGCGGTCGGCCGAGATGCGCTACTTCGGCCAGGAACACAGTCTCGAAGTGTCGATCGACGGGGTCGCCTCTCTGGACGATCTGCGCGCCCGCTTCGACGAAGCCCATAGCCGCCGCTACGGCCATCAAATGGGCGATCCGGTGCAACTGGTGAATATCAGGGTGCGTGGCATTGGCCGAGAGAACAAACCCGAGCTTCCCGAGATTGCCAAGCGGGAGGGGGCCAACCTCGAACCCAAAGGAACGCGGAACGCCTACTGCTTTGCGACCGGTGGACAAGCGGCATTCGCGGTTTATGACCGTAATGACCTCTGCGCCGGCGATGTTCTTGCCGGGCCGGCCATCGTCGAAGAGGCAACAACCACCATTATTTTCTATTCCGATCAAACGGCGACTATCGACGCCATCGGCCAGATCGTTATCAGCGCGGAGGACCCGTCATGAGCATCAAAGATTCAACCGTCCGCGGTCCCGAAGGAGCCGCCGGTAGTCCGCGCCGTGACGGTGCTGCGGTAGATGCGGCGACGGTCGAGGTGATCCGGCACTATTTGGTGTCGGCGGCGGCGGAGATGGAGCGCACGCTGGTGCGCACCGCCTACACAACGATCATCTACGAGATCAACGATTTCGGCCTGTCGATTTTCGACCGCAATTTGAACGTACTGGCCGATTCCACCGGCCTGCCGGTGTTCCTTGGCGCCAACGAATACGCCGTGCGCAAGACCTTCGAGTTGGGCGGATTCGGCGAGCTGGAAGAGGGCGACGTTGTGATGATGAGTGTGCCCTACGTCACGGGTGCGCACACCAACGATGGCATTCTGATCCGTCCGGCTTTCTTCGACGGCGAGATCGTCGCCTACGCCTGCGTGCGCGCCCACTGGACCGATGTCGGCGGCAAGGACCCCGGCTACATCCTCGATTCCACGTCGATCCATCAGGAAGGCCTGATGATGCCGGGGATCAAGATTTTCCGCCGGGACGAGCCCAACGAAGACGTGTTGCGCATCTTTCGCGCCAATTCGCGCGCGCCGGTCACCATCATGGGCGATCTTAATGCCGAGGTCGCTGCACTTCGTGCCGGGTGCCAGCGCGTCGAGGAGCTTTACGCCAAATATGGCGAAGCGACGGTGGAGAGCGCCATCGAGCGGTTCCTCGATATCGGCGAGCGCCAGGCGCGGGAGGCGATTGCGAAATTGCCAAAAGGGACCTGGTCGGCGGAAAACTGGATGGATAACGACGGCGTCGAAGACCGGCTGGTACGGGTCGCCGTTAGCGTCACCATCGACGACGATTCGCTCACCATCGATTTTTCCGACTCCGACGACGCCGTGCGCGGGCCGATCAACCTGGCGGTCGGTATGACCCACTCGACATGCCGTATCGCGTTCAAATCGCTGACGACGCCCCATGAACCGACCAATAGCGGCCAGTTCCGGCCGCTCAAAATTATCGCGCCGGAAGGTAATCTATTTCATGCCGTCTACCCGTCGCCGGTATTCACCATTTGGGCCAGCGTGGTCGGGATGGAGACCATCTACAAAGCGCTATCCGAGGCGTTGCCCGAATTGATGCCCGCCGGCTCCGGCGGCGATTTGGGCGATCCCGGCTTCTACGGTATCGAGCCCTACACCAAGCGGCAGGTCTGGCATCAAACCAACGCCGGGGTAGGTTGGGGCGCGCGCCGCGATTCCGATGGGCTCAACACGCTCCATCATTTCTCCATGGGCACGCTGAAGAACGTGCCGGTCGAGGTGATCGAGGCGCGCCTGCCGGTATTCGTCGACCGCGCCGGTTTGCGCCAGGATTCCGGTGGGCCCGGCAAGTTCCGTGGCGGTTTGGGCTCGGTGCGCGATTACCGCTTCCTGTCGCCGTTCGGCGCGCTGACCATCGTCAAAAAGTCGCGAACGGAAGGATGGGGGCTCGAAGGTGGTAAACCGGGGCCGAAAAACGTCACCATCTTAAAGCCCAACCCCGACGACCCCGGGTGGCAGGAGCGCTGGCAGCGCGATGTCATCGTCTATGCCGACAATGACGATGTGTGGGGCAACACCAACCCGTTGCAAAAACACTGCGGCATGTTCCGCGGCGAGTTCGGTTCCGGCGACGTCATTTCCTACCTCGCCGACGGCGGCGGCGGCTATGGCGCGCCTTTCGAGCGTGATCCAGAGCGGGTCCGTGAAGACGTCGTTGACGGCTATGTGTCGCGCGAGGCGGCGCGCGCCGACTATGGCGTAGCGCTCTCCGCGGATTTCGAGATCGACTGGGACGAGACAAAGCGCCTGCGCGGTTAAGCCCAACCGTGCTAAGCCGGGTACATGGCACGGCACGGTGAACCCAAACGGACGAAGGTGCGCGCCGACGTGGCGCTGGTCGACCGCGGCCTGGTGGAGAGCCGGACACGAGCGCAGGCTCTGATCCTCGCGGGCAAGGTCTTTTCCGGCGAGCGGCGCATCGAGAAGGCTGGCGAGACGGTGCGCGACGACACGCCGCTGGAGGTGCGCGGCCAGGACCATCCCTGGGTGAGCCGTGGTGGCCTCAAGCTCGATCACGCTCTAAGCGAATTCGATATCGATGTAAGCGGCGCGGTGTGCCTGGATATCGGCGCGTCGACCGGCGGCTTTACCGACGTATTGCTTACCCGTGGCGCGGCGAAAGTCTATGCCGTCGATGTCGGCCATGGTCAGTTCGCCTGGAAACTGCGCAACGACGCGCGGGTGGTCGTGCTCGAGCGCACCAACGCGCGTCATTTGACGGCTGACGATGTCCCGGAGCCGGTTGCTATCATCGTGTGCGATGCCAGCTTTATCGGTCTTGAGACGGTCCTGCCAGCCTCGCTGGCGTTGGCCGCGCCCGCCGCATGTGTGATCGCCCTGATCAAGCCCCAGTTCGAGGTCGGCAAGGGTCAGGTCGGCAAGGGCGGCGTTGTCCGTGATCCGGCGCTGCACGAGGCGGTGTGCACCCATATCCGCGGCTGGCTCGACGATTTGCCGGACTGGACCGTTCTGGACGTGATCGAAAGCCCGATCACCGGTCCGGAAGGTAACAAGGAATTTCTAATTGCCGCCGTTCACGATTGACGGCGGAATGGTCTCTGTTCTGTCATCGGATTCAAATCCGAGCCTGCTAGTATCTCGCCAACAACTAGGGAACGAAGCACGATGACTATAGACCCAGGCCCCTTCGATCTTGAATCGGTCCGTCCTGTTCTTTGCCCCGAAGGTAAAGCGGTGCCCAAAGCCGTCACGCCCGATTTCTATGCAGAGATCGACTGCGAGTTCGACGGGTTTGCCGGACATCTATTGATCTCTCAACACGCGTTCGCGGAGGCCTGGGGCACCTGGGAGATTCATCCGAAAGGCGACGAGATCGTTTATCTGCTCGACGGCGATATCGATTTCGTCCTTTGGGTCGACGGTGCGGAAAAAAAAGTCCACGTCGACACGCCGGGTTCCTATGTCATTGTGCCGCGGAACACTTGGCACACCGCCCGGCCCCACAAGCCGACGAGTATGTTGTTCATCACGCCGGGTGAAGGCACGGAGAATGCCGAGTCACCGGGTGCGGCGACGTGATTGTGATCGCCGCCCTTCATGGCTAACGCGGGATCGGAAATCGAAGTCGTCATCGACCGGTTGGGTGCGCGCGGCGATGGTATCGCTGACACGCCGGATGGCCCGTTGTATGTCCCGCTCGCGTTGCCGGGAGAGCGCGTTCGCGTACGGCCCGGAGCGCCGCGCGGACAGGGCCGGGCAGCGAAACTGGTCGATATTGTCGGCCCCGCCCCGGATCGGGTTTCGCCCCCATGCCGGCATTTTGGCGACTGCGGCGGCTGCAGCGTCCAACATCTGGCCGAGGAGGCCTATCTCGGCTGGAAGCGCGAACTTGTCGTGGCGGCGCTGGCGCGTCAGGGCATCGATGACGTGATCGTTGAGCCGGTGGCGCCGACATCGGCTGGCGGCCGGCGGCGAGCCGAGCTTGCCGCCATCCGGTTGCGCGGCCGCCATGGCGCGACGTTTGTCGGTTTCCACGCCCGGGCCAGCAATAAGATTGTCGACATTGCGGAATGTATAGTGCTGCGTCCCGCGCTGCGCGATTTAATCGAACCTCTGCGCGATGTTCTTGGGGAAGTCCTGGGACCGGGCCAAAGCTGCGATGTGTTGCTCACCGAATCCCTAGTGGGTCCCGACTTGTTGATTGCCGCAAAGGCCTCGCCGGAGCTTTCGAAAACGATCGCGCTGGCGGCGTTCGCGGAGGAACTCGATCTGGCGCGGGTGTCGTGGCGGTCGGCACGCGGCGGGATCGAGCCGGTGGCGCAACGGCGGCAGCCAACGGTCGAGATCGGTGGGGTCGCGGTAGGGCTGCCGCCGGGCGCGTTTCTGCAGGCAAGCGCCGAGGTGGAACTCGCATTGTCGGCGTTGGTTATCGAAAACTTGGGAACGTTACCCTCTGTGGGGCGGGTGGCGGATCTCTACGCGGGGCTTGGCACCTTCGCGCTGCCGATTGCCGCTACGGGAGCGCACGTTCACGCCATCGACAGTGCCGGCGACGGGCTGAGTGCCCTTGCCACGGCGGCCGGCGCCGCTGGGTTGGGCGGACGGGTGACCGTCGAGCCCCGCGATCTGTCGGAACGGCCGATGATGGCGGCCGAACTCTCGGGCGTTCATGCCGTGGTGTTCGACCCGCCGCGTGCGGGAGCGGCGGCGGTGGTGCGTCAGCTTGCGGACTCAGACGTCAAAGCCGTCGTTGCCGTGTCCTGCAATCCGGCGACCTTTGCCCGCGACGCGGCAACCCTTATCGAAGGCGGCTATCGCCTCGTCCGCGTGACCCCGGTCGACCAGTTCGTCTATACCGGCCACGTCGAGCTGGTCGCCGGCTTTGTAAGATGAAGGAAATACCCCTCATGCTGAGCCTGTCGAAGCATGAGGGTCCATCAACCTCGCCCTCCTGCCTGCGCGAAGCCGAGGCTTCGCTCCGGCGAAGGCAGGTCGACAAGCTCAGGGTGAGGTTGATAACAGCCTCAACGATTTACTCCGCCGCTTCTTTAGTTCCCTCCCGCGGGTCCGGTAGGCGGTTCATGCCGAAATAATCCACGTTGGGCAGCATACCGAGGCCGTGGGTCATCCGGTTGGTGTAGTTGAAGTAGGCCACCGTATCGACGATGTCGTAGACGTCCTCGGGGCTGAACCCGACATCGTAGAGCGACTGCCGGGCCTCATCGCCGATGAGCCAAGGGGTCTCTGTCATCGTCCAGGTGAAATCGAGCATCGCCCGGTGGCGGTCCGACAAGTTCAGTTCGCGGTAGTTGGTCATCAAAATGTCGCCGAACACCGGATCGCCCGATAGCTCGCGCACCGCCTGGCTGTGCGACGTGATGCAGTAGACACAATGATTGTGGCACGACACCACGACCGCGATCATCTCACGCTCGAGGCGCGATAGGCCGCTATCTTCGCTGAGCATCAGCTGGTTGTATTTACTGATGAAGGTACGGAGGGAGTCCTGGCGCAGTGCTTTGGCGCGAATAACGTTGGGGACCAGGCCAAGCTTCTCCTCGCACACCCGTAGGTATTTCTGAATGTCCTCGTCGAGGCTGTCGGTATCGGGCACCGGCAGTTTCGATATCTCCTGCAATTGCGGCAGTGTTTCCGACTTGTTGGCCATGATCGGGGCTCCTCGCTGGCGGTTTGTTGCTGTTTAGCCGGAGTATAGCCGTCCAGAGACGCCCTGGGCAGGGCGAAGGCGAGAACCGCTAAATATCGTCATCTGGGCTCTTCCGTCACACGGCCCCCCGATTTCTGTCCGCTAATTTTGCCCGCCTCCAAAATATCGATTTTTTACGGTTCCTTAAATTTGTGCATACAAATTGCCGCCGTCAGTTGAGAATCATTTTCGATTGGGGGCTCCATGTCGGTCGATCATAGAATCGGTTTCTTTAAGTTCGCCAGCGTCCTGGCCGTTTTTGCGGTTGGGAGTGGCGTACTGGGCTTTGAGGGCGCCAGTGCGGAACAGATCGCCAGCGCGAGCCTCGATTCGCTAAAGCAGGAATATAAGCGGCCGGATCAAATCCGTTTCCGGACTACAACCCCTACACCCCGGAAAAAGCGGCGTTAGGGAAGATGCTTTATTTCGACCCGCGCGTGAGTGCCGGTCAGAATATGAATTGCGCGAGTTGTCACAATCCGTCCTTCGGGTGGGAAGCCCCGCTCGACCGGGCGATTGGCAGCCAAAACACCCCGCTCGGCCGCCATGCGCCGACCGTGCTCAACATGGCCTTTGCGACCCATTTTTACTTCTGGGATGGCCGTGCCAGCACGCTCGAAGAGCAGGCCAAGGGACCCATCGAGGCCGATGTTGAAATGAACATGCCCCTCGACCGGTTGGTCGAGCGGTTGCAAGGAATCGAAGGGTATCGTGACTGGTTTGCACGTGTGTTTCCGGAGGAAAACATCACCGAGGATACGATCGTGCAGGCGATCGCGACCTATGAGCGAACCGTTGTCGCCAGCTACGCCCCGTTCGATGCCTGGATCGATGGCGACGAGTCGGCGATATCGGAATCGGCAAAACGCGGCTTCGAGTTATTCAACGGCAAGGCTGAATGTGCGGCCTGTCACTCGGGCTGGAACTTCACGGACGATGAGTTTCATGACATCGGCCTGCCGTCCGAAGATATCGGCCGCGCGGCCGTCGACAGCAGCGACATCAAGAATATTCAAGCGTTCAAGACGCCCAATTTGCGCGACCTGACCCAGCGCATGCCGTTTATGCATGACGGGTCGATCGACGATCTCGACGGTGTCATTCGCCACTACATTAGTGGCGGCATTCAGCGCGCCTCGCTGTCGCCAAAGATGTTTTCGCTCGATCTCTCAGAGGAAGAAATTGCCGATCTCATCGCCTTTCTCGAGTCCTTGACCGGCGAGGCAACTGTCGTCGCCCTGCCCCGTTTGCCGAACTGAGGTTAAGTTATGTCCATTCGCAATCGTATTTTTGCCGGCTTCTTTGTGGTGATTCTGATCGGGGCGCTACAGGGTGGGTTCCTGACGCGCAACGTGATGACGACGTCGGAAACCATCGAGACCGTATTCGAGGGACCGCTCAAAGCGGTTGAAAGCGCGCGCGCCGCATGGACGCGGTTCCGCGACGCGCGGGAACACCTTTCCGGCGTTCTTCGCATGGTCGAGCCCACCGATAGTAAGGCTTCGCTCGCGGAGTTTGACGCCAGGTTTGCCGAATTCGTGGCGCGTATCGACACCGTAGAAGCGCGGACGACCAACGATGAAGCACAGGCGCAACTCGCACAGATTCGCGAGCTTAGCAGCCGGTGGCGCGATGCCGCCCGACAGCTACTTGGCGCATCCGCTACTCAGAGCATCGTCGCTCCCCATGTTTTGACTCAATTGGAGGCGGGTATCGCAGGCGGCCTCGATAACCTGGTCGGCCAAACAATTGCTGGCGCTCAGGTGCTGCAGACCGAGACCGTGAGTCAGACCAAGTCATTGGTCACCTTGGGTATGGTTCTGCTTGGCCTTACGGTGGCGCTCGGAATCGGTATCGCGGTTGTCATTTCGCTCGGTTTGACGCGGCCTCTCGGGCGTCTCCAGGAGGCTATGAGCCGGCTTTCCAGCGGCGACCTGCAGGTCGAGCTGTCCGATTCGGCGCGCCGCGACGAGATTGGCGCGATGGCGAAATCCGTTCAGGTCTTCAAGGACAACGCGATTGAGAAGTCCCGCTTGGAGCAGGAGCAGAAGCAGGGCGAAGAAGCTCAGGCGCAGTCGGCAGCGCAGGCTGAGCAAGAAAAGCGCGAAATGATGAAAACGCTGGCTGAAAACTTCGAGAGCAGCGTCGGTGGCGTTATCGCCTCGCTTGGCGCAGCTGCGGAGGAGATGCGTTCGTCTGCTACGACCATGACGGCGACGGCGGACGATGCGAGCAAACGTTCGTCGACGGTTGCCGACGCTTCGGAAACGGCGACAGCCAACGTGCAAAAAGTGGCGAGTGCGTCGGAGGAGATGGCGGCTTCGGTGCAGGAGATTTCGCGTCAGGTCGCGCAGAGCGCACAGACGGCCAACGGTGCAGTCGAGACCGCGAATTCGACCAATGAGAAAGTCGAAGGCTTAGCCGCGGCTGCCGAAAAGATCGGTGAAGTTGTGGAGCTCATCAGCGATATCGCTGCGCAAACCAACCTTCTGGCGTTAAATGCCACCATTGAGGCGTCGCGCGCTGGCGAGGCGGGTAAAGGGTTTGCCGTCGTTGCCTCAGAAGTTAAATCTTTGGCAACCCAGACCGCCAAGGCGACGGAAGATATCTCTACCCAGATTACGTCGATTCAGGGCGAAACTGCTGATGCGGTGGATGCGATCCGCGAGATTGGCAGCGCGATAACCGAGATCAGTGAAATGGCCCAAGCCATCTCATCGGCGGTCGAAGAGCAGGGGACGGCGACCCAAGCGATTTCGCAAAACGTGCAGCAGGCCGTGACGGGTACTCAGGATGTCTCGTCCAATATTGTCGAGCTATCGCGTGGCGCGCAGGAGACTGGCACTTTGTCCCAGGAAGTTCTGTCCTCGGCCGAACAACTCGGTCGGGAGTCGCACGACCTGAAGGCAGCGGTTTCGACCTTTCTCGACAAGATCAAAGTCGCCTGAGGCGCCATCCTTAGCTTTATTTACAAGCACCGAAAGCCCCGCTTCGGCGGGGCTTTCTCTTTGCGGTGGTGATCGGCCGTACTTCGATACCCGCCGCTAATCCATCAACTCGTAACTGACCATTTTCATCGTCGTGCCCGCTTCGCGAAGCGGCACGAGCGCTTGATAGGCGTCGGAGCTGTGCCAGGCGTCGATTTTCTCCAAACTCGGGAATTTGACGATAACGGTCAGGCCGTGATCGGTCTCTTCGCCGGTCAGCGCCTTGTCGGCTTTACCGCGATAGAGCAGCTCGGCGCCGTACGGCGCGGCGACTTTCTGGGTTTCGGCGAAGTATTCCTGGAATTTTTCCGGGTTTTCGACGGTGACCGTCGCGATCATCAGAGCAGCCATTTCGGTTTCCTTTCAGCGTGTATTGATTGGGGTAACAAAGCTTGTCACTGGCTCACGGCCAGAGACGGACGGTAGGTAGGGGTATAGTTGAAAATATCAAGTAAATAATTTATATTTTAAACTTCAAGGCCTAACGAACGAACTCCAGAGGGAAATACATGGCTGGACCGCGGCGCTATCAACTGCTGTGCCCCATCGCCCGGGCGTTGGACCGGGTGGGTGACCGCTGGACGCTGCTGATTTTGCGCGATCTCCATGCCGGCCCGGCGCGGTTTTCAGATCTCAAGACGGGCTTGGACGGAATCGCCACTAACCTTCTGGCCAACCGGCTACAACAACTGACCGACGATGGGCTGATAGTCCGCCGCGAGGGGGAGTTCGGCGCCGCGCTCTATGAGCTAACGGAACTCGGTACGCGCACTCGTGACCTGCTGTTCGAGCTGGCGCTCTTCGGGGGACACTTTTCGCCGGACGAAGATATCGGCCGGCCGGGTAATCTCCGCACTGTGGCGGTGACCCTGGAAGCAGCGTGCCAACGGGTGGTGACAACAGAAATGGATTTCGTCGCCGACCTTGATGTGGATGGCGAACATTTCACGCTCACCGCCCGTGGTGGAAATGTGGGTGTCCACTACGCCGCCGCCGCCGATCCCGATGTGAGCGTCGCGACTGAGTACGAACCGATGGTGGCGGCGGCCGACGGGCGACTATCGATGGATGCGTTCGCCGCCGGTCATCTGCATATCACTGCCCACACGCCGGGCAAGGTCACAGACATGCTGACGCTGCTTGGCGGCGCGATGGCGCACATCGTCGACGCCAATAAATAGTGGCATCGCTGGAGATCGACGGCACCTTCCGTTGGATTCCTTGCACAACCGCTTATGTGGTAGGGGCGTATGGAGACGCTGTGTGATCTTCGCGCAGAAGACGGTCAGATGGAGGAGTCAGTATGGTTCTTAATGAACAGCAAGAAGCAATGTGCCGGGACAGCGAATGGGATTTCTCCGATCTCAAGGCGATGTTCATAAACTGCACACTGAAAAAATCGCCCGAGATGTCCCATACAGATGGGCTGATCCGAATTTCGCGCGCGATCCTGGAAAAGAACGGCGTTCAAGTCGATACGGTGCGGGCGGTCGATCACGATATCGCCTACGGTGTCTATGACGACATGACCCAGCATGGTTGGGATAAGGATGAATGGCCCGGCATCTTCGAAAGGGTGATGGCGGCCGATATTTTGATCCTCACCACGCCGATCTGGCTCGGCGAGAAATCGTCGGTGTGCACCAAGGTAATCGAGCGGCTGTACGGTAACTCCCACCTCCTGAACGATCAGGGCCAGTATGCCTATTACGGGCGGGTCGGCGGGTGCCTGGTTACCGGCAACGAAGACGGCGCCAAGCACTGCGCCATGAACATCCTCTACTCACTGCAACATCTGGGCTATGTGGTGCCGCCGCAGGCCGATGCCGGCTGGCTCGGCGAGGCGGGCCCGGGGCCGTCCTATATGGACGAGGGCTCGGGCGGGCCGGAGAACGACTTCACCAACCGCAACACCACCTTCATGACCTGGAACCTCCTCCACGCGGCACGGATGATGAAGGACGCGGGCGGCTTCCCGGCGCACGGCAATCAGCGCTCGGAATGGGATGCCGGCTGCCGGTTCGACTTTCCCAATCCGGAATATCGGTAGGCTTACTAAGTGGCGGCTCAGTCTTGCTCGACCATCTCCGGGCGTCGCCTTGCCCGTCGCGCCCGCCATGCTGGCAAGAAAATGAGCACCACTGCAAGTAGCAGCAGCGCGAGCGTAATCGGCCGTTCCCAGATGAAGTTCAGGCCGTCGGCATTGCGCATCGCGCGGCCAAAATTGTCTTCCATCATCTGACCGAGAATGAAACCGATCAGCAGCGGTGCCAGCGGGTAATCGGCGAATCGCATGATCGTCGCGAACACACCGATGCCGATTAGGATCAGCAACTCGGTGGCGTTGTTCTGTCCGATGTAGACGCCCGACATGGCGAAAAAAATGATGAACGGGATGAGGTAGTTGCGCGGCACGGCCAGCAATTTCGCGATATAGGGGATCAGCGGCAGGTTGAGGACTAGCAGGATGAGATTGCCGATATACATGGAGATGATCACCGACCAGAAAATTTCCGGACGGTCGATCATCAGCCGGGGGCCCGGGTCGACATTGAGCGCGACCAGCGCTCCCAACAGTATGGCCGTGGTGCCCGACCCCGGAATGCCCAGCGTCAGCAAAGGCACAAACGAGCCGGTACAGGCGGCGTTGTTTGCCGTTTCCGGTGCCGCCAGTCCTTTGACCGAGCCGCGTCCGAACTCCTTTTGTTCATCGGCCTTGGCAATATTGCGCTCGACCGCATAGCCGAGGAACGAGGCGATGGTTGCGCCTGCACCCGGCAGCACCCCGATGAAGAAACCCTGGAGCGACTGGCGGCCGATCACCGGCGCGATGGTCCGCGCCTCTTTGCCGCTGATGCGCAGACCCTTGATTTTCTGAGACTCCGATCCCGGCTGTCCGCCGCGCTTGCGGTCGATCACTAGGAACAGCGCTTCGGGTAGGGCGAACAACGCCATCGCCAACGTCACGAAGCCCAATCCGCTTTGCAGATCGAGCAGGCCCAGGGTAAAGCGCGGCGCGTTAAATAGAGAGGATTCACCGACCGTGGAGAGCATGATGCCAAACACCGTCATCATCAGCGCTTTCGCGACTTGGCCGGTGCCGGCGAAAGCGGCGATCGCGGTCAGCCCGACGACCATCAGCGCAAAGTACTCGGCCGACCAGAACAAAATCGCGAGCGATGACAACGCCGGGGCGAAGCCGAGGAGCAATATCGCGCCGATCGTGCCGCCGGCAAACGAAGAAATCGCGGCGATGGTCAATGCTTTTCCGGCTTTGCCTTGGCGGGCCATGGGGTAGCCGTCGAACGAGGTTGCGACCGTGCCCGCGACTCCTGGTGCGTTTATCAGGATCGACGATGTCGAGCCGCCGAAGATGGCGCCGTAGTAGACCCCGGCGAGCATGATCAGAGCTGCGGAGGGATCGCCGATCTTGATCGCAACCGGGATCATGATCGCGATGATCGAGATCGGGCCGAGCCCGGGCAGCATGCCGATAAAGGTACCGATTAGAACTCCGGCAACGACCATCAGCAAATTCTGAAAAGAAAGCGCTGCACCGAGGCCGAGCAATAAGCCTTCCAACATGACGGGTTCCTCCTACGAAACCAGGAACGATGGCCAGGGCCGCAGGAACACACCCAACACTTCTTGGACGAGGAACCAGACGATCAAAGCTCCGGCGACCGACACGGGTGCGAGTACTAGATACCGCCGCTCGCCCAAAATCGTGGCGCCGGCGATGAGAAACGCGGTCGTCGAAATAACGAAGCCGATGGGAAAAATTGCCAAGGCGTAGACAACCATTGCGGCGAGCAGACTTAGCGCTCGGCCGAATTCATACTCGCGGAACTTTCGCAGATCGATCTCGCCGAGCACGTCGCCGTCTTCGTCACTCGCGGATTGCGGTCGGGGCGCAAACAGTAGAACGAGAGCCAGTAGCACGCCGAGCGCGGCCAGGCCGGTCGGCAGCGTATTGGGCAGGAACACCATATTGCGTTCGAACGGCAATATCCGATACGTCAGCGCGCCGTAGCCGTAAGCGCACGAGAACAAGAGGAAAAAAAGCGCCACCCATCGATCGAGTTTCATTGGGATCACCCGATTTTAGCGAGAGAATTTTAAAACGAGGGCGCGGCGAGCCGCGCCCTCGTGGCGACTATCGGTCTATAGGAAGCCGAGTTCCTTCATCAGACCGCCAATCTGATCTTCCTGCTGGACCAGGAAATCGAGGAACTTCTGGTCCGGATTGAAGATGTCGACCCAGCCGTTGCGGTCGCGCACTGCGGCCCATTCCGGTGTGTCGTACATTTTGGCAAGTGCGTCGACGAAAGCTTTGCGCTTCTCGTCGGGCAAGCCGGGCGCTGCGAAGAAGCCGCGCCAGTTTACGAACTCGGCGTTCACGCCTTGCTCTTTCAGCGTCGGGGCCTCGGGGAAGGCTGCGCTGCGCTCCGGTGCGGTCATAGCGAGGATGCGGAATTCGCCCGCGCGCGCCAATTCGACCGCTTCGGAAAAGCCGGTCGAGCCGAGATCGACCTCGCCGGACAACAACGCCGCGTTTAGTTTTCCGCCGGTATCGAACGGGATGTACTTGACCGTGGTGGGGTCGCCGCCGGCCGACTTGAAGGCTAGCGCGGCAACAAGATGGTCCATGCCACCCGGAACCGAACCGCCGCCGACCGAGATGCTTCGCGGATCGGCGTTGTAGGCGGCGACGACGTCGCCAAACGTCTTGAACTTACTGTCGCTGCGGACAACCAGCGCGGCATAGTCACCAATCGTTCCGGCAACCAGGGTGAGGTCGCGGAAGTTTTGCGGAAAGACCTTGGTCAGCGAGCGAATGACGATGGGCGTCGAGTTGACCATCAGCGTGCCGTGGTTCGACGCGGCATTCTCGATGAGCCAGCCGATGGCCTTGCCGCCGCCACCGCCGGACATGTTTTCGTATGTCGCCGTGCCGACAATACCGGCTTTGGTTAACGCTTCGCCGGTGCCGCGCGCGGTGCCGTCCCAACCGCCGCCGGCGCCGCCGGGAATCAGAAAGTGAATCGAATCGAGTTCGGCCGCCGATGCCGGGGCCGTAAACGCCGCTACGGATAGAGCAGCTGCACCGACGATTGCCATGCGTCGCGTCATTGTGGCTAATGTCATTACTGGATCTCCTCTGTCGAATATGTGAGCCGCGCGAAAGAATGGCGCGAACGAGGAACGGCCCGTTAGATTTGGTTTGGCTGTCCTCCCCGCGCCGTCTCGCCTGCTATTGTCGGTTGGTTACCGACGCTGGCGTTACGGCTAGCGCGGTACTGTTGCAGTTGAGCAGAGGCTGCACAAGTTCGACTATCGGTGTAGACTATCGCCACCGTACGGTTGCCAAATAAATGTAATGCTTGTAGCCGGCCCGCGGGCTAATCGCAGCGTTGGCCTACTCCGCGGCGTCGTCTTGGCGCTGGCGCGGTGTTTGCGCGCCGATGACACCGACCTGTCCGCGGTGGCGCAGCAACTGGTCGGCCAGCACGACCGCCATCATCGCTTCGCCGACGGGCACTGCCCGGATGCCGACGCAGGGATCGTGGCGGCCCTTGGTAGCGATTTCGGTTTCCGCGCCGTCGCGGCCGACCGTTTGGCGCGGCGTTAGGATCGAGCTGGTCGGTTTTACGGCGAAGCGCACGACCAAATCCTGACCGGTCGATATACCGCCAAGCACGCCGCCGGCGTTGTTAGACGTGAAGACGACCCGGTCGCCCTCGCTGCGCATTTCGTCGGCGTTTTCCTCGCCGGTCAGCGCGGCGGCAGCGATGCCATTACCAATCTCAACGCCTTTGACGGCGTTGATGCTCATCATTGCCGAGGCCAGTTCGGCGTCGATCTTACCGTAGATCGGTTCGCCGAGGCCTGCGGGAACGCCCGAAGCGGTGACTTCGATAACGGCGCCGACGCTGGAGCCGGCCTTGCGCACATCGTCGAGATAGGATTCCCAGCTTTTCGCCGCCGCTGCATCCGGGCACCAGAACGGGTTGTTCTCGACTTCGAGCCAATCCCAGTTGGCCCGGTCGATGGTCTGGGTGCCGATCTGCACCAGTGCCCCGCGAATGCTTACGCCGCTGGGGATGATCGCGTTCAATACCTGGCGGGCGATGGCGCCCGCGGCGACCCGCGACGCGGTTTCCCGTGCCGACGCGCGGCCGCCGCCCCGGTAATCGCGGATGCCGTATTTCGCGTCGTAGGTGTAGTCGGCATGGCCGGGCCGGTACTTGGCCGCGATCTCGCTATAGTCACGCGAGCGCGCGTCGACGTTGCGGATCATCATGCTGACCGGCGCGCCGGTGGTCTCGCCTTCGAAGACGCCGGACAAGATCTCGACCTGGTCCGGTTCTTTGCGCTGGGTGGTGAAGCGCGACTGGCCGGGCCGCCGCCGATCGAGCCAATGCTGGATGTCGCTTTCGGCAATGGGAATGCGGGGCGGCACGCCGTCGACCACGCAGCCGATAGCCGGCCCGTGGCTTTCGCCCCAGGTGGTGAACTGAAAAAGCTGGCCGAAACTATTCGCGGCCATAGGAGGTCTCCTTCGCCCTCGGCAAGGCTATGGCTTAGTCTCCGGTCGTTCGCAGACCGGAAAGCAACTCGGCGACATCCGGCGCCGCATCTACGGCGACCATGCCGACGACGTTATAGCCGCTGTCGACGTGGTGGATTTCGCCGGAAACGCCGGCGCCGAGGTCGCTCAACAGATAGAGACCGGCGCCGCCGACCTGGTCGATGGTCACATTGCGCTTCATCGGTGAATTCAACTCGTTCCACTTTAAGATATAGCGAAAATCGCCGATGCCACTGGCGGCCAGGGTCTTGATAGGGCCGGCCGATATGGCGTTCACCCGCACGCCTTTGCCCCCCAAATCGACGGCGAGGTAGCGCACGCTGGCCTCGAGGGCCGCCTTGGCGACGCCCATGACATTGTAGTGGGGCATCACCCGCTCAGCGCCGTAGTAGGTGAGGGTGAGCAAGCTGCCGCCCTCGGTCATCAAAGGCGCGGCGCGGCGGCACACATCGGTGAACGAGTAGCAAGAGATATCGAGCGAGCGCAGAAAATTGTCGCGCGTCGTGTCGAGATACTGGCCCTTTAACTCGTCTTTATCGGCGTAGGCGATGGCATGTACGACAAAATCCAGGCTGCCCCAGCGGCTCTCAAGCTCGGCAAAGAGGGTGTCCATGCTGGCGCTATCGGTGACGTCGCAGGGCAGGACGATGTCGCTGCCAATTTGTTCGGCGAGCGGCCGCACGCGCTTTTCAAGCGCGTCGCCCTGATAGGTAAACGCCAGTTCCCCGCCCTGGTCGGCGACGGCGCGCGCGATCCCCCATGCGATCGAGCGGTCGTTGGCGACCCCCATGACGAGGCCGCGTTTACCGGCCATTAACTGTGCGCCATTACCCATCGAAATCCTGCCAATTCGCGTCCCAAGCGACGTTGCGGCATCCTACACCAAAGCCGACTCGCGGCAAGAAGAACTGCCGCAAGATCGTTATTTTCGTTTAGCTTCAAAGAGATATACTATTGCCCGGCAAACGATAACCGTATTGGCCTGCCTTGTATGACACGCTCTGACGACACTCCCGCACGCCGCCGCGATCTGTTCTTTGCAGAGATCGATTTTAGCCGGGCGGCGCTGGCGAGATTCGGCGAAGAACGCGGCTTCGTTATCGCGGCCTCGCTGAGCTACACCTCCTTGCTCGCGTTGGTGCCGTTGATCGCCATAAGCCTTTCGGTGTTGTCGGCCTTTCCCGTCTTCGACGACATTGAAGGCCGGTTGGTGGCGCAGGGGCTGAGCTATGTCGCGCCCCACGCCGGCGCCGACGTGCAGACTTATCTCGACCGGTTTGTTGCCAATACCAGCGACCTGACGGCGCTGGGCATCGTTTGGTTGGCGGTAACCGCGATTATGCTGTTGTCGACCATCGAGGCGGCGTTCAACGCGATCTGGCGGGTCGACTCACCGCGGCCTTTGATGATGCGGCTGATTGCCTACTGGACCACGCTGACCCTGGGCCCGCTGTTGCTGGGCGTGGGCTTGTCGATGAGCACGGTTTTGTTTGCGGCGGATAACTTATCGCGGATCGGCATTGAGTCGGAGATCGCGGTTGGCGGCTTCGTGTGGGTGTTGCCGTTTGTACTCGCGGTGGTTGGGCTGACGATCCTCTATCTCGCGCTGCCTCATCGACGGATCGAGTGGCGGCATGCGCTGCTCGGCGGGGTAATCGCGGCCATTCTGTTCGAAGGCCTGAAAGCGTTGTTCGGTCTGTACGTAAGCCAGGTGGGTACCTTTCAGAGCGTCTATGGTTCGCTGTCGGCCCTGCCGGTATTCCTCATCTGGATGTATCTTGGCTGGGCGGTGGTTCTATTCGGTGCGGCGATCGCGGCGGCACGGCCGGAGTGGCTCGCCGCTAAGTCTTCGGAAGCGCATGGCGGCGAACTAACGCCCGCCCGTTGCCTGTTGCGCGCGCTGCAGGTGATCGAATTGCTCTACGCTGCCGGCCGCGAAGGCCGCACCGCCGATAACGATATGCTGCTAGAGGCGGCGTCGGGCGATGGTGACGGATTGGCCACCGTGATGACGCGTTTGCACACCGCCGGGTACATCGCGCGGACAGATTCGGATACCGCCGTTCTTGTTCGCGATATCGACGACTTCTCGCTCCACGATCTGTATCAGGCGCTTGGGTTCGCCATCGATACCTTCGATGCCGAAAGCACTGCAGATACGCCGTGGGTTCGCGAACTCGCGTCGTTGCTCACGAAGGCCGAAGAGGCCGGACGCGATGTGTTGTCCGGATCGGTCCGGCAGTTACTTACAACCGGCCCGCGTCTGGTTGCGACAAGCGCAACCGACGGTGGATCGTAGCCGCCGGAGTTATTGCTTAAGGGATCTGGCGGCGATTAGCCGATGATTTCCCAGCTACCATCAGGTTGCTGGCAAGCAGTTCCGAAAGCCCGCTGCTCTTCGCCGTTGACAGTGACTGTCGTCTGATATTCGCGGCAATAGGCGCCCGACCGGGCGTTTCGGCCATCACGCACCGGGGTTACCGACCCGTAGTTGCCGCTATCGGGGTTGTTCCACACGACGGTTTCGCCCACCGGTGCGGTGTGTGCCTGTTGCTCGGCGCGATGCATCGCCAATTGGTCGGCGCGGTCGAGGGACCTGCCGACTTCGTTGCCGATCAGCGCGCCGGCGAAAGTTCCTATAGCTGTGGCGATAATCTGCCCGGAACCGCTGCCGATTTGCGATCCCAATACCGCGCCGCCGATTCCACCGAGAACCGTACCCGCGGTTTCTTTTTGGCCGGCATTGGACGTGCAGGCCGCGAGAAACAGGGAGGCTGCGAGAAGGGGGGCGATAGTTTTGATCTGCATAAGATTTATCCTCGGTTCAAACCCCTTGGCCGAAAAACTCAGCCGAACGCGGGATTTTTTTCGTCACACACGCTATATGGGGCCATATGGCGCTAGTTTCCGATCACTTCAATATGACTAACAAATTACATGCAATTATGATGGCAGAATTAGGGCATGTCAAACCCCTCGATTGATCCGATTTCCCTGTTCGATAGCTGGTATCGCGAAGCCGACGCGTCGGAATCCAAGAATCCGAGTGCCATGACGCTGGCAACGGCAACGGCCGAGGGACGCCCCTCGGCGCGGATGGTGCTGCTCAAAGGGCATAGTGCGGATGGATTCGAGTTTTATACCAACCTGGAAAGCCCTAAAGCGGCGGAATTGGATGCAAACCCTTATGCCGCCTTGTGTTTTTACTGGAAGTCCTTGGCGCGGCAGGTGCGCATCGAAGGCCGGGTCGAGCGGGTTTCCGACGATCGCGCGGATGCCTATTTCGCCACCCGCGCCCGGGGTAGCCAAATCGGCGCCTGGGCGTCCGATCAGTCCAGAGAGTTAGAATCGCGGGAGACCCTGGAGGTTCAGGCAGAGGAATACGAGGCTAAATTTGCCGCTGGGGATGTGCCGCGCCCCCCCTTTTGGTCGGGCTACCGGGTTGTGCCCGAGAGTATTGAGTTCTGGACCGAGCGGGACAATCGGATGCACGACCGCCAGCTTTTTAGGCGCAATGGCGACGGTACGTGGCAGGAACATTGGTTATTCCCATAAGCGGCTGGGCTGACGCATATCAAGACTGCCGACGTCCGCGCATGCGATTATTGTTAAATACCGAATTGGGCAGGGTGGAATATCGCCCGTAACGGAGGATCGGTTATGCCCCTGAGCCATATTGAGCATTTGCTGCTATTGGTGGACGACGTCGATGCGACGGCCGACTGGTTTGTCGAAAATATTGGCATGGAACGTGGCCATACGCCCGATTTCAAGGTGCCGGTCACGTGGCTCTATATTGGCGAGCGCGACGTGTTGCACATCGCTCAAGTGCCGACGGAAGGCAAGGCCAAGCGCTTCCAAGACCGATACCTCGGCGGTCGGATGTCGGACCAGACCAGCGGCACTGGTATCATCGACCATGTGGCGTTTCGCTGTACCGGCTTGCCCCAGATGATCGAACGGCTCGAGCGCAACAGAGTGGAGTTTTTGCAGCGCCAGGCCAATGACGGCGATCTCTACCAGCTGTTCGTTACTGGCCCTGATGGCATGCGTGTCGAGCTCAATTTCGATGCCGCGGAAGCCGAACGCCATGGCATCAAGCCGGATATGACGGCGGCGGAAGCCGTTGCCTCTTGACCTATAGGTGAACGGTACGGTTCATCTCGCCGCTTTCTTTGGGCGCGCGAATGGCCTACCTATTAGCGTATGACGCAAGAACGGCGCTCCCTCATTCTCACCGGCGCGAGCCGCGGCATCGGTCATGCCGCCGTTAAGCGCTTTTCCGATGAAGGCTGGCAGATCATTACTTGTTCGCGCGATCCGGTGCCCGAGCACTGTAAGCGCGACCCCAACTGGACGACCCACATTCCGATGGATCTCGCTGACCCGGCGGACGTCGAACGGTTTATCGGCGAGGCTTGCGAGATTCTTGGCGACCAGCCGCTGAATGCCTTGGTCAACAACGCTGCGGTTTCGCCGAAGAGCGATTTTCAAGAGCGTCTCGGTTGCCTCAATGGCTCGCTGGACGATTGGCGCGAAGTTTTCCAGCTTAATTTCTTTACGCCGCTGGCGCTGGCAAGGGGCTTTTCCATTGCGCTTGCCCGGGCGGCCCGCGCGGGTGAACCGGAAGCTGCTGGAACCGGCTCAGGTGGGAATGGCGAGAACGGCAACAGCGAAAGCGATTTCGACACCGGCATTGCCGCACCGAACGGCAAAGGTGTTGGGGCGGCGATCGTCAACATCACGTCGATTGCCGGCCATGCGATCCACCCGTTCGCCGGCTCGGCCTATTCAACGTCGAAAGCGGCCTTGTCGGCATTGACCCGCGAATTGGCGGTCGAGTTCGCCGAACTCGGTGTGCGGGTGAATGCGGTCGCGCCCGGTGAGATCGAAACCGAAATGATCGGGGATGAGTATGAACCCCTGATCAACCGGATCCCCATGCACCGCATGGGCACGCCGGAAGAGGTGGCCTCGACGGTGTTCCAGTTGTGCAATCCGGATTTCGGGTACGTGACGGGCACCGAGGTGTTCGTCACCGGCGGTCAGCACCTTTATTAGAGCTGCTCCTTAAGCGCCGAAAGCCAGGCGACGCGCTCGCTGGCGCGCTCGATATCGGCGTCGAGCCAGGCGCCGAAGTGACCCGGTTCCTTGCCGTAGCGTTCCTTGGTATCGACACGGCGCGCTTTGTCAGACTCGCTGATCTCGATCATGCGGTCGATCTGCTCGCGCGCGACCGCCGGCTCGAGCACGTGCAAGAAGCGTAGTTTCAGCGCGAAAACAATCCGTGACAGATCATCTAGGGTATTACGCAGATTAGCGGTTAAGAGGTCGCGGAGTTCCGTTTCGCCCGCTTGGGTGAGTTGGAGGGTCGCTTCGGCGCCCGCTGCGTTGGGATTGCTCGCCTCGATTAGTCCTTCGGTCCGCAATAGCTCGATCGACGTCCCCATCATATCGAGTGAGGGGCCCGACAAAC
This sequence comes from Alphaproteobacteria bacterium, assembly GCA_965267185.1. Lineage (GTDB taxonomy): Bacteria > Pseudomonadota > Alphaproteobacteria > UBA6615 > UBA6615. The sequence continues at coordinate 3,752,615 of OZ253937.1, forward strand.
GGGCGGTAAAGGTGCGGACCTCGCGGGCCAGCTCGGCATAGGTCATCGGCGCCAATGTTAAGGTGCCCAGCGCGCATAGCCGGATGACTTCGGTGGGGACTAACGTTCGGTCGGCGTACACTTACGCCTCATCGATTGCGGGTGCCGGTCAGGCGGCGGTGCGCAGGTCGAGCCGGGCCCAAACGTCCTGGAACGCGTCGATCAGCCGGTCCATCGCGGCATCGTCGTGCAAGGGCGTCGGGGTGATACGCAAACGCTCGGTTCCCTTCGGCACCGTCGGATAGTTGATCGGCTGGACATAGATGCCGTGACGGTCGAGAAGCTCGTCGCTGGCGATCTTACATAGCCGTGCGTCGCCGACCAAGACCGGGACGATGTGGCACTGCGACGGCATGACCTCGATACCGGCTTCGCGCAGCCGCCGCTTTAGGGTTGCCGCACGTTCTTGGTGATGCTCGCGGATATCGTTGCGTTCTTTGAGGATACGGATCGCCGCCTGTGCGCCCGCCGCAAGAGCCGGCGGCAGGGAGGTGGTAAAAATAAAGCCGTTGCCATTGGAGCGGACAAAGTCCACCAGGTTCTCCGACGCCGCGATATAGCCGCCCATCACGCCAAAAGCCTTACCCAGGGTGCCCTGGACAATGTCGACGCGGTCCATAACCCCCTCGCGTTCGGCGACACCGCCGCCGCGTGCGCCGTACATACCGACAGCGTGAACTTCGTCGAGATAGGACAGAGCGTTGTAGCGCTCGCACAGTTCCAGGATCTCGGCGATCGGTGAGATGTCGCCATCCATCGAATAGACCGATTCGAAGGCGACGATCTTGGCCCGCGCCGGATCCTCGCGCGACAAGATTTCTTCCAGGTGCGCGACATCGTTGTGGCGGAAAACGGTCTTTTCCGACCGGCCGTGGCGAATGCCTTCGATCATCGAATTGTGGTTGAGGGCATCAGAGATCACCAAGCATTCGGGCAGATAGCTGGCCAATGTGCTCAGCGCCGTCCAGTTCGCCACATAGCCCGACGTAAAGAGCAGTGCGGCTTCTTTGCCGTGCAAATCTGCAAGCTCGTTTTCCAGCAGCACATGATAGTGATTGGTGCCCGAGATGTTGCGCGTGCCGCCGGCGCCGGCGCCGCAACGATTGATGGCGGCGTGCATAGCTTCCAGCACTTCAGGGTGCTGGCCAAAGCCCAGATAGTCGTTCGAGCACCAGACCGTAATGTCCTGACGGTCGCCGTTTACATAGCGAGTCGCGTGCGGAAAGTGGCCGGCATCGCGCTCGAGGTCGGCAAACTCACGGTAGCGGCCCTCGGCGCGGAGTTCACCTAAGTTTTCGGCGAAAAATTTATCGTACTGCATCGACGTCTTACCATAGCCGCTTATCGGTACGGCTCATCTGCCAATAATTATAGCCAGCCGGGCCGATTTTGCCCACGGTGGCGGAGTGACGCACACAAAGGTGTGAGATCACCCGCGACGGCCCAAATGCACGGCTCATCTATCAGAGATGAACATGCAATAGCACGCTTAATGCGAGGTTAACTAGCAAACAAGGGGTTCAACGGGAGAGTCAAACAAGTCCTTCTTTTTGGACATGCGCCCAAACATCGTCGAGGGCCTTGCCAGCCCGTTCCATTACCATCTCGATTTCGTCTTCCGAGATAATCAACGGCGGGCAAAACGCGACCGAGTCGGACGGCAAAGCGCGCAACACCACGCCGTGCTCAAGCGCTCGAGCAACCATATAGGGTGCAACTTTTGCTGCCGGATCGAACAAGCCTTTGTTCGCTTTGTCGGGGGTTAGTTCGATGGCGCCGACCAGACCGACACCCCGGACTTCGCCCACTAACGGATGATCGGCAAAACGCTGCAATCCCGCCTGGAAGGTTGGCGCAATGCTGCGCACATGACCGACCGTGTCGCGTTCCTCGTAGATTTTGAGGGTCTCCAAGGCGACAGCCGCCGAGGCCGGATGACCCGAGTAGGTATATCCGGTGTTCCACATGCCGTATTTGTCGCCGCCATCGCGCAGCACTTGATAGATCTCTTCTGTCATCATCACGCCGCCGATCGGCAGATAGGCTGACGACAACGCCTTGGCGACGGAAATCAGATCAGGTTTCAGATCATAGGTCTCACAGGCGAACAAGTTACCGGTACGCCCAAAGCCGGTGATCACTTCGTCGGCGATGAAAAGTACGTCGTGTTTTTTCAGAACTTCCTGGACCTTTTGGAAATAGGTCTTGGGCGGTGGAATGGCCCCGCCCGCGCCCATCACCGGTTCGGCGATGAAGGCGGCGACCGTCTCTGGCCCTTCGGCGATGATCAACTGATCGAGCTCGTCGGCGAGCCGGGTCGCATAGTCTTCTTCCGATTCGCCATCTTTGCCGCCGCGCCAGTAGTGCGCCTCCGACACGTGCAGGAACCGGTCGAGCGGGACGTCGAAACCTTTCTGCGCGTACTCAACACCGGTGAGGCTCGACGCCGCCAGCGTGATGCCGTGATAGGCCTTTCTGCGGCCAATGATCTTTTTCTTCTCCGGCCGGCCCAGCGTGTTGTTGTAGTACCAAACGATCTTCACCTGGGTATCGTTGGCTTCCGAGCCGGAGTTGGTGAAGAACACCTTGCTCATGCCTTCCGGCGCGACCGAGATAAGCTTTTCGGCGAGATTGATTGCCGTCTCGTTGGAGCGGTGGGTGAAACCTTGCGTGTACGACATCTGCAAAATCTGGTCATAGGCCGCCTTGGCCAGCCGTTCCTCGCCGTAGCCGAGCGAGGTGCACCAGAGCCCCGCCATGCCCTCGATATATTCTTTGCCCTGATCGTCGTAGACGAAAACACCCTTGCCGCTGTTAATGATCAGCGGACCGTTTTCCTCGTGGGCCTTTAGATTGGTGTAGGGGTGGAGGTAGTACGCGATATCGCGCGCTGCTGCGGAGTTTGGCGCAAAGCGGGTACGGTCTGAGGGGGCCATGGCTGGTTCCTTTCGCTCTTTAGCGAAGAACCTAGGCGTGTGGGAACGCGCGAGCAAGCGTCATGCGGCTACGAAGGCACTTACCATCTGGCAATGCCAATATGGTATGGGTAGGGCGCGATGAAGATTTCCGTCATTCAGATGAATTCCGGTGCCGACAAGAGCGCCAACCTGGCGCAGGCCGGCGAGCTTACGGCGCGTGCTGTAGAGGCCGATGCGCCGGATATGGCGATACTGCCCGAAGTCTTCGCGCATATCGGCGGCTCGGTTGCTGAGCGGCGCGAGGCTGCGGAGGAACTTCCCGAGCCCGGCGGCGACGGCGGGCCAGTATACGAAACCCTGAGGGCGATGGCCCGCGATAACCGTATGTTTGTGCACGGCGGCAGCTTCATCGAACGCGCCGGCGATAAGTTCTTTAATACGACTGTGGCTTTTGGCCGCGATGGCGAGGAGTTGGTGCGCTATCGCAAAGTTCATCTTTTCGATGTGACGACGCCGGACGGTAAATCGTACCGTGAATCCGACACCTTCGGTGCGGGCGATGCTGTCGCGACCTACCAGGCCGACGGCCTGACGATCGGTTGCTCGATTTGCTACGATCTGCGCTTTGCCGAACTCTATCGTTTGCTCGCCGAGCAAGGTGCAGACGTGATTATGGTCCCGGCGGCGTTCACGCTGCAAACCGGTAAAGATCATTGGGAAGTGTTGCTGCGGGCCCGCGCCATTGAGACGCAGACTTACGTCGCCGCCGCCGCACAAACCGGCACCTATATGGATGGCAACGATGAGCGTGCGACCTGGGGGCATTCGATGATTGTTGACCCTTGGGGTCATGTCGTCGCCCAGGCGTCAGATAATCCGGGGTTTGCCAGTGCCACGCTCGATACCAATTATATCGGCAATGTGCGCGCCCGTATTCCGGTGCGCGACCATCGGGTCTTTTGAGCCAGCGTCCGCTCCGGCTATAGTCGCCGGTCGGGGCGCAACAAACCGGAAAGTGGCCATGTCGGTAAAGCAAGAAATAGTGCGAGACCAAGAGCTGTTCACGCAGTGGCGGCGCGAACTTCACGCCCATCCGGAAATCGCCTTCGAGGAACACCGGACGTCGGATTTCGTTGCCGAACGGTTGGAGAGCTTCGGGGTCGAAGTGCACCGCGGTTTGGCGAAAACCGGTGTCGTCGGCCGGCTTTCGGCGGGCACGGGCAACCGGGCAATTGGGTTGCGCGCCGACATGGATGCGCTTCCGTTGGAAGAAGGGAACACCTTCGACCACCGGTCTGAGGTGCCGGGCATGATGCATGCGTGCGGCCACGACGGGCACACGGCGATGCTGCTGGGCGCCGCGAAATATCTCGCCGAAAACAAGGGTTTTGACGGCACCGTCTACTTCATCTTCCAACCGGCCGAGGAAGGCCTGGGCGGGGGCGAAGTGATGATCAAGGAAGGCCTGTTCGAAAAATTTCCGGTCGAGGCGGTGTTTGGGATGCACAACTGGCCGGGTATGCCAGCCGGCGAATTCGGCATTGCCGCTGGCCCGATGATGGCGGCTTTCGACAGTTTCGATCTCAAGATCGTCGGAACTGGGGCTCATGCGGCGATGCCACACCAGGGCGTCGATACGGTTGTAACCGCGTCGCAAGTGGTGACCGCGCTCCAGACGATTGCCAGCCGCAATACCGACCCACTCGATGCCATCGTGGTGTCGGTCACCCAGATTCACGGCGGCGAGGCCTACAACATTCTGCCGGAATCGGTCCATCTGAGGGGAACGGTTCGCACGTTCAAAGATTCCGTGCGCGATAGCGTGGAGCCGGCGATGCGGCGCATCGCGACCGGCATTTGCAACGCGGCGGGTGCGACGATGGAACTCGACTACCAGCGGCGCTATCCGTCGACAGTGAATCATGAAGAAGAGACCGAGCTGGCCGCGGCGGCGGCGGCCGCTGTCGTCGGCGACGACAAAGTCGAGCGCCGGCCGATCCCGAGCATGGGCGCGGAGGATTTCGCCTACATGCTGCGCGAACGGCCCGGTTGCTATGTCTGGCTCGGTAATGGCATGGCGGAGGGAGGCTGCATGCTGCACAACCCGGGCTACGATTTTAACGACGAGATTATCCCGGTTGGCGCCAGCTACTGGGCGACCCTGGTCGAACAGATTTTGCCCGAAGACCACTGAATCCGGCGCATTTCGAAAACACGGTTAATCTACGTTAACCATATGGCAAGGCTTGGCCGTCACTTTAGGGCGGTTACTTCGAGCTGCCATGTCGATCTTGATTCACGCAATCATTGCCGCCTGTTACACCGTGCTTGCTCTCGCGAGCGCGTTGCTGCTGCCGCAACTGCTGCCGCCGGTGACCCAGCTTCACGGCACGGTCGCCGCAATCGTCTTGATGCTTGGCGGGGTGGCTCTGCAATTTAGCCTAGTCCTGCGGCGACGGAGCCGCGAGCACGCGTTTCAGATCGAAGACATTCGTCGGCAAACGCGGCAACTGGCCGAGGATCTTCTGGAAACCCAAACCCAGTCGTTGCATTGGCGCCAAGCCGCCGAGCAGATGGGCCGTGCCGGCGAGCAGCGCGTTTCGAAGGTGATTTCAGAGGTCAAAGTCCTACAGGGTCTGATCGAAACTTTTGCCGATCAGCAAGCAAAGTTGGCGGCAGCAGCGAGCAATGGTAGCGGCCCTCAGCTGGTTGCCGTGGAAGGCGGCAAGTCGGCTGAGCGTCCGCCAATGCCGCCGGTCGAGGAGATGGCGGAGGACGAAAAACTCCTCAAGACCCTGCGTCAGGCGCTGCGGTCCGACCGGGTCGATGTCTACCTGCAGCCGATTGTCAGTCTGCCGCAGCGTAAGACCCGTTTTTACGAGTGTTACACCCGCATCCGGTCCGAGGACGGGACGGTGATCGGCCCCGGTAGCTATATTGGGCTCGCTGAGCGCGAAGGGCTTGTTAGCGCGATCGACAACATGATGCTGTTCCGCTGTGTGCAATTGATCCGCCGCACGCGCGGCCGCAACTATGATGTCTCGTTCTTCTGCAATATTTCCGGCGACAGCCTGGACGATCCCCGGTTTATCGGCGACTTCGTGGATTTCGTTGCGGATAACCCCGAGCTCGCTCCCAACATCTATTTCGAGATCGGCCAGGCCGAGCTCGACAACGCGCCGCGGGAATCAATCGACAACTTGATCCGGCTCTCGGAACTGGGCTTCCGGTTCTCCCTCGATCAGGTGACCCATCTCAACCTCAACTTCTCCGGCTTGGTAGCGCGGGGCTTCCGCTACGTTAAGGTCGACGCGCGGTTCCTGTTGGGCTCGGCGACCGATATCAAGAGCGATATCGCTGTGGACGATATCAAGACGCAGCTCGACCGCTACGGATTGAACATGATCGTTGAGAAAATCGAGAACGAAGAAGATCTTATCGAGTTGCTCGATTTTGAAGTCGATTATGGTCAGGGCTATTTGTTCGGCGAGCCAAGGTTGAGCCGAGTCGACTAGCGCGGGCCCTAACAGCCACCTTTAAAAGGTTGCGCCGGCGTGTCATGAAGGCGCCGGTATTGGTTGTCTCCGGCAAACGTTCGTCTCCATGAAAACCGACATTACAACAGGATTGGCGCCGCTTGCGGCGCGCTACGATGCCTTCATCCTCGATCTCTGGGGCACATTGCACAATGGGATCGAGCCGTTGCCGGGTGCGCTCGATTGCCTTGAGCAGCTGCGGAAACAAGGCAAATCCATCGCGCTGCTTTCGAATGCACCGTTTCGCACCAGCGTTGTCATCGAGGTGATTGACCGCATTGGCGTGCCCCGCGAACTCTACGATTGCGTAATGTCGTCGGGCGAGGTGGCATGGCATGCCGTCGCGGGACGTATCGATCCGTGGCATGCCGCGTTGGGCCGGCGGGCGGCGTTTATCGGCAACGACCGCCACCGTTCGATGCTCGATAATCCCTATATCGATCCGGTTGAGGATATCGCAGAGGCTGACTTCGTGATGTGCACCGGGCCGCGGCGAGCCGCCGACACGGTCGACGACTATGTGCCCGAACTTAAAGCGGCGGCAGCGCGTCACTTGCCGATGGTCTGCGCCAACCCCGACCGTGAAGTTCTGCGCGGCGAGAACCGCGAGATCTGCGCCGGTGCGATTGCCGAGCATTACGAGGCAGCGTTGGGCGGAGACGTGGCATGGCACGGCAAGCCGTTCCGGCCGGTGTTCGATGAAGTGTTACGGATGCTCGGCGATCTTCCTCGCGAGCGCGTCTTGATGGTGGGCGACGGCATCCACACCGATATCGCCGGTGCGGCCCAGGCAGATATGGATGCGCTTCTGGTGTGTGGCGGTATTCACGCCGTGGCGCTAGGGATCACGCCCGGCGATGCGCCCGAAGCGGAAGCGCTGGAAAAATTTCTAACCGAACACCGTCAGTCGCCCCGCTATGCCAGCGCGCGGTTGCGCTGGGCGTAGGTGCGCGGTTCGTCTGCTAGATTTCAGGCGGCTTTACGGCCGATGAGCCGCCATGCCGGCATGTCGCCTTTCCCTTTGACTGTAATTTCGCCCAGCGGCTCCAAGTCGTAGCGGTCCTTTAGCGCTTCGTGGATGCGGGAACTCACTTGGATGGTATCGGGCTCGCCTTCGCTTTCCATGCGGCTGGCCACGTTCACGGCGTCGCCCCATAAGTCGTAGATGAACTTCTTACGGCCGATAATGCCGGCAATCACTGGGCCACTATTGATGCCCACCCTGAGACGGATATCGACGCCAGAGTTTGCGCGGTACCGCCGGACCGCCTCCAGCATGTCTAAAGCCATATCGGCGACGACGCGTGCGTGCTCGGGATTGGGTTCCGGCAGGCCGCAAACGGCCATATAGGCATCCCCGATCGTTTTGATTTTTTCGACCCGGTATTTCTCCGCCAGGTGATCGAACTCGGTGAAGACCTGGTCGAGGATCATCATCAGATCGGCGGTCTTGGTCTTGGCAGCGAGGTCGGTAAACCCGACGATGTCTGCAAAAAGAATGGTGACGGAGTCGTATTCGTCAGCGATACCGGCGCCCTCATCGCGCAGCTTCTGCTGAGTTTCTTCGGTCAACCGTGCGGCAATACTCGTCGGTAGAATGTTGAGCAGAAGGCCCTCGACGCGATCGCTCGCTTGCTGGAGCGCGGAGTATGCTGAATATACAACGAGGTAACTAAGGGTCAGGCCAGTCAGGAAGGGGAGAAACAGTTTTGCTGTAATCGTTTCCTTCGCGGGACCGTGGAACAGCAGCCCCTGGGGGTTGATGTCCGAGCGGTGAAGGGGAGACGCAAGTTCGAGCGCCAGCGCGTCGACGGCCAGCGCGCTCAGGGCGATGAGCAGGGTCGCGGCGAACCAGGGCAGCGACCGTTTTGCGCCCAACAATGCGACCGCGAAGATGGGTATCGTAGGCAGGAAAAATAGATCGCCGTTACGATTTCCGAGCAGTGCCAACAACCCTGCGATCACAAGCAGCCCGACACTGGCGGCGAACATGTAGGCCCAATCTATCCGTTTACCGAACTGAAGAACGATTACCGATCCAGCCACCCCGACAATGCCCGCCCAGTCGAGAATAAGCTCGAAGGTGGTGCGGTCTTCGAACAGAACTAGTTGGAGCAGGAAAAGGATAATGCCGATCATAGCGATGACGAAGATGGACTTGATTCGTCGGTCGCGATCGGTGTCCGTATGAGTGTGGCCGATCCTTATCGCCGATGTGAGCACGTGGCTGCGCTCCTCTATGCGGTCGCCTCTTCGGCTAAGGCGAGATAGGTTCGGCGCACATTGTAGCGATGGCGGCCGGCGACGATATCGGGCCGGTCATGCGTTGGCGGCGGGGCGAACGCGTCGGGCAGGGTCGCCCGGTCTTCGGTTTCCTCGAGGCTCAGGCCGTCAGCCAGAGCCTTCTTCACTTCATTGGTCACCCCACCGAAGTACAGCATGTAGCGGCTAAGAACGCCGGCATCTGTGATCGGCGCATGGCCGGATATCAAAGTCTCGACCGGGACAGTTTCGACAAATTTGGCGAGCGTTGCCGTATAGGTTGGCGCATCGCCTTCCAGCGCCAGCCCGAACGCCCCGGTCGTCATGTTGCCGGTCCACGCGGCGCGCGCCGCCGGAGCGTAGGTGATGGTATCGCCTGGCGTGTTGGCGGGCCCGAACCAATAGAGCTCGACCAACTGGTTGCCGAGATCGATGGTGAGGTGGTCGTCGAACACGATATTCGGTGCGCGATAGTGAACGTCGTCAAAGAGGCCGGGATTGTCGCCGACAGTCGGCAAGAGAAACGCTTTTTCCTCTTCAATCCAGGGTGTGCGCATCGCCGTCTCACGATGCTGAATGATCAATGTTTCAGCAGGGAAAGCACAATTTCCGAATGTGTGGTCGCCGTGATAGTTGCTGTTCACGAGGTAGCGGATCGGTTTGTCGGTGATCTCGCGCACGCGGGCCAATATTTGTTCGGCCATGGCGACACAGATGTGAGCGTCGATCACCAGCACCGCATCGTCGCCGACGATGAAACCGGCATTGTCGACGTTGTAGAGGCTCGACATCAGGGCGTAGACACCGGGCCCGAGCTCCTCAGTCGAGAGTTCACAGCCGGTCGGATCGAGCTCGAATTTGGCAAAGTCGTCGGGAAAATCTGCCCAGTCGAGCATTGTGGGCTTGGGGTTCATGCGCGGCGTTCCTTGTTGTTTTTAGCGCTCGGCCTGAATTTTCAGACAGTAGTACAACGTCTATGGCCGTGGCTAAAGCCGGTATCCCTTGGCGCAGAAGTGGCATGATTGTTTACAATCCCGACCGGGATGTCAGGAAATTTTACAGATTTACACGCGCGGGAAAACTAAGCTTTTGAAAACGTGAGAAAATATATCTGGCGCAGTTTTTGCTGCGATGAACGGGTTTTGTGGAATAGCCGTGTTCCGGCGTTCACTTTCGTTTTGGGGGAAGTGTTAACTTGGCCACGCCAACCGAAATTGCCCTCTCCGCACTCTGGGAGACGGTCTTAAAAACCAAGGACATTGGCTTGGACGAAGACTTCTTCGTGCTCGGTGGCGATTCCTTGAACGCTGCCCAGCTGGTAATGTCGGTCGAAGAAATTTTCGGGGTTGATCTCCCGCTCGCCGAGGATTTTAGCGAAGAGAATTCGATCAGGGTCATGGCCCGCAAAATCGATAATGCCCGAAACAACGCCATTCGTCGGCCAGTCGGCGCAAATGCCATGGCCGGATCCGACGATGCCGGTCGTTCTTCTTCGATACAGACATATGTTGGCGCGTCGGCAATTGATTTGGCCCAGAGTCCCCAACAAGACATCCGGATTGAGGCGGGACCAGATACGGCGCTAGCGCGGGTCGGCGAGAGCCCAAAATCCACCGCACTGGATTTTCAAACCGTTCCGGAAGCGATAACCGCGTGGGCCGAGCGAACGCCAAACCGCATTGCCCTTATGAGCGCCGGTCTTGACCCCATCGCTTACGGCCAGCTGGCTGAGGAAGCACAACGGATTTGCCATTTCCTCGAAGCGAATACGGTTATGCCGCCGCAACGCGTCGCTGTGTGCGTGCAGGATCGGCCGAGCTTGGCGCTATGCTTGATCGGCCTGCTTTTCCATGGTGCACCGGCCATTCCGGTAAATCCGGCAACGACGGCGGAAGAATTTCATACCTACCTGACGAAAGTGCAAGCGGATGCCGTTATTTGCATCGCGGGCGAGGATACCGTTGCCAAGGCTGCAGGTGGGCAGCTCGGGTTGACGGTTGTGGAACTTGAACGCAGCGAGAACGAAATCGGCTTTGAGTTCAGCGATAATTTTCCGGCGTCCGCGGGCCTGGTCGGCATCGCAGACCCGTCTGAATGGGCTCTGCTGCTTTCGACCTCAGGCACGACAGGACGCAAGAGCGTGCCGAAAACCCATGGCGAAATGACCGTCAATGTAGATCAACGTGCAAAATGGATGGGGCTTGGACCGAAGGACCGGTGTCTTAACGTGATGCCGCTCTACCTGTCGCAGGGCATCTATGACGGTTTGTTGGCGCCGCTTTATACGGGTGGCAGCACGATCCTCGCCTCAAGCTCCGACACGGAGGCGTTTTTCACCAGTTTGGAAGTGTACCGGCCCACCTGGTACACGGCGGTTTATACGTTCTATCGGGACATTCTAGCGCAAGCGCCGAAGTACACCCGCGTTATCGAGAAGGCGTCGCTTTCGTTTATGAAGGCCGGCGGCATGCGCTTTCCGCAGGAAGACGCGGAAAAGATCGAAGCGTTGTTTAAAGCGCCGATTATGAGCGCTTATGGGATGACGGAGACTGGCTGGATCGCTAGCGAGCCGCTTCCGCCCAAAACGCGAAAAGCCGGCGCGGTCGGATTGCAGGTAATCGATGAGGTGAAACTGATCGATGAGCAGGGGGAAAGCGTCGATGTTGGGCAAACCGGCGAAGTTGTCGTGCGCGGCCCCGGCGTCATGAAGGGATACATCGACGATCCGGAAGCCAATGCCCAGGCGTTCATCGATGGCTGGTTTCGCACGGGAGATCTGGGACATTTCGACAACGACGGTTTTCTGACGCTGACCGGCCGCATCAAGGAGATGATTAATCGCGGCTCGGAGAAAATCAGCCCTGCTGAGATCGAACAGGTGCTCGTTCAGCATCCCAACGTCGACGATATAGCCATTTTCGCCGTACCTCACACGACCTTAGGCGAAGACGTTGCCGCGGCTATCGTTTTTAACGAAGACCAGGGAAAAACCTCGCAAGACGAACTTCGAGAGTTCGCGCTTGGCCGGCTAACCCGTTCCAAAGTGCCGCGGCAGATCTTTCCGGTATCCTCGATCCCCCGAACGCCGGGTGGGAAACCGCAACGCAACGTTCTCGTCGAGCAGTTTGCCCGGCCGTCATCGGAACCGCCGGTGGCGGAACCGGATAAAGCAACCCACGATATGGATATGCGGGTTCCGCTTATGGAAGTGCCGCTGATCGCTTTATGGAAATCGGTGCTGGGGACCGATTCCATCGACCGGCACGACCGCTTCTCCGATCTTGGCGGTACCGAGCAAGCCGCGGCGGAGTTGGCGGACACCCTTCGGGCCGTGTTCGGCGTCGATCTGCCAAATGCGTGCCTGTTCGCCGAGGGCGACACGGTGGCCAAAATGGCGGCGATGATTGACGGTTCGCCAACGTTGAAGGTCGAGCTTGACCGAGACGACGAGCCGCAACCGGATGACACCGCGACCGCAAATCGGCGGCGCCAACTAATTGATTTCCGCGACGTGGCCCGTACCGCTGTATTGGCGGTTTTGCTTGTCGTTGCGATATTTGGCTCGCCGCGATTGTGGCGAAAATTGTCCAGCGCAGCCGCTACACTTCACGTCAAGCTTTGTGGATTGCAGCCCGACCGTTTCTCTGGATATGCCGCTGCGGACAACTTCGGTCTCGATCCGGCAGAGCTCAAGCAGCAGCTACTCGCCGGTGTGTACGCAGACTATATCTATACGCTGCGTGAGCATCTGCCCGGCGGATGGCGTCCCAACGTCGCAATCAGCGGCACCGAACACATTGATCAGGCCTTGAGGCAAGGACGGGGCGCGATTCTTTGGGCCGCTCAAGATGTTTCGGGTGATTTGGTCCGACTAAAAGCATTGAGCGAGTCGGGCTTCCCGTCCGTTTTCTTGAGCCATCTGACGCATCCATATTCCGATACGGTATATGGCTACCGTGTCCTTAATCGGGTCCGTACGCGCGTTGAGGACCGGTACCTCGTGGGCAGGGCGGTGGTCAGCGGTGGAGACGAGGTTCGCGCCCTCCAGAAACTGCGGGCGCATCTCCGTGAAAACGGTGTTGTCTCCATTGCTGCAGTGGAGGCCTCGGGCAATCCGCAGGAGTTACCGTTTCTCGATGGCTGGCTTCGTTTGGGTATCGGCGCTGCATTTCTGGCAGCGCGGGAACGAGTCCCTGTGTTGCCGGTTTTCACGACTTCGAACCCGGACGGTGCGTTTGAGGTTTTGGTTGAACCGCCGCTGCAAACCCAAATTTCCGATCGCGACGCGCTCGAACCCGAACATCTGGCGGCGCGTTTTGCCGAACGTCTCGAGGCTCATGTCCGGCGTCATCCCACTCTGTGGCGGGGTTGGCTGACCGGCGGCCAATGGCGGGCAGCTTCCGATTGAGCGCGCGGTTTAGAGACCTGTAGGCGCAATGCGCGGCGAATTGCGCTACCTTGTGTCGGCCACACTGGTTATTCGGGAAGTAGCGCGTGGGACGTCACAAGCGCGAATGGATATGGCAATTCGATGGGCCGCCGGAGACGGTGTGGCCGATCCTCGCTGACACGGCACGCTTCAACGAAGCGGCTGGTATTCCCAAGCAAGATATCGTCGAAACGCCGCAGCCCGGCGGCTCGGTTCTCTACGAGGCGAGCGCCCGGCAAGGGCCGCTGAAGCTCGCGTGGCGCGAGGCGCCGGTAAACTGGGTTGCCAACCAATGGTTCGAACATTGCCGCTACTTCACCAAAGGACCATTTAAGTCGCTCTGCGCGACGTTTCGCGTGGTGCCCGAAGCGGCCGGTACGACCGGTATCTATACGGTCGAGGTCGAGGCGGCTAATTGGCTTGGCGAGTTGGCGCTGCGAACGGTGTTCTTCCCGATGGTGGGGCGCAAGTTCACGCGTATGGCGGCTGCCGTCCGCGCGCATCTCAACGGTGGGGGCGATACTCCGTTCGGCTACGCGCCGGCAAAGCCATCGGCGCAGATCGTTGCCCGGGTGGCGCAGATCGTCGCTGCGATCGAAGAAACGCCCTACGGCCGGGGTCATGCGGCGCGCCTTGCCGACTTAGTGATGCACGGACAAGAGGTCGATGTGGTGAAGATCCGCCCCTTGGCCTTGGCGGACCAGTGGCAAATTAGCGAGCGCGAAGCGATCGAACTCTGCCTGGAAGCGACCCGCGCGGGACTGTTGATCCTGCGCTGGGATCTCCTCTGTCCGCGCTGCCGTATCGCCAAGGCTGTCGCCGGTGGTCTCGACGAACTGCCCACCGGCGCGCACTGCGGCACCTGCAATATCGACTATGGCCGCGAGTTTTCACAAAACGTCGAGCTCAGCTTTCAGCCCGCGCCGGGCAACCGGGTCGTCGACTATGGCGAGTACTGCTTGTTCGGGCCCATGAGCACGCCCCATATCGCCGTACACATCACGGTGCCTGCGAACTCACGCAGTAGCGTGGAGGCCCGGCTCGAACCGGGCCCTTACCGGCTGCGCACGCTGGAGGCGGGCCCCGAGGTCGATATCGACTACGAAGGTGGCGGCTTCCCGGCAGTCGAGTTGGGCGAAGATCATGTCGCTCCCGGCGCCGCCGCGCCGCACGGTACCGTTGTGCTGGTGAACGGGACCGGCTTCGAACGAACGTTCGTGATCGAAGAACGCGCCTGGGTGCAGGATGCCCTAACTGCCGACCGGGTGACCTCGATCCAGGCCTTCCGCGATCTCTTCTCCGACCAAGTGCTGCGCCCGGGTGACGAGATCGCCGTCCAGCGAATCGCGTTGATGTTCACCGATTTACGGGGTTCGACGGCGCTCTACGAGTCCGTTGGTGACGCGGCGGCTTACCGGCTCGTGCGCGACCATTTCAGCTTACTCGCGGGCATCGTACGCCGCCATGAGGGGGCGGTGGTGAAGACCATTGGTGACGCGGTGATGGCTGCCTTTCATCTACCGGGAGACGCGCTCAACGCCGCGCTCGAAATCCAACGGGACGTCGCAAGCCTGAACGATGGCGACGGCGAAGGCCCGATCATCATCAAGCTGGGGCTCCACACCGGGCCTTGTATCGCCGTCACGCTAAACGACCGGCTCGACTATTTCGGCACCATGGTCAATCTCGCCGCCCGGCTGCAGGGGGAGAGCGTCGGCGGCGATATTGTTCTCTCACCGGAATTCGCCGAAGATCTGGCGGTCGCCGACCGGCTGCGCGACGTGGCGGTTTCGAGCGAGACGGCAAATTTGAAAGGATTCGATGCGCCGGTGCCCTTTTTACGCATCGCGGGTTCGAGCGCCGTAGCGCCTTAGTTTCAAGCTGGGGTTGATAGACCGACTCCCCCACAGAGACTATACTTCCGCCGCCGAGTTGACCGGCTGAAAGATGGGTAGAATGGCTGATTTCTCGAGCAAATCGCTCGACGACTGGCGGACGCGTGCGGCGCAGGAGCTGAAGGGCGGATCGCCGGACGATCTCGTATGGCAGACGCCGGAAGGAATTGCGGTCAAGCCGGTCTATACGGCTGCCGACTTGGAAGATATCGAGTGGCTGGGCAGCCTGCCCGGATTCCCGCCCTTCGTCGGCGGACCCAGGGCTACCATGTATGCTGGCCGGCCATGGACCGTGCGCCAATATGCCGGGTTTTCCACTGCGGAAGAGTCCAACGCATTTTACCGCGCGAACCTGGCGGCGGGTCAGAAGGGTCTGTCGGTAGCGTTCGATCTCGCGACCCATCGCGGCTACGACAGCGATCACCCGCGTGTCGTCGGCGATGTCGGCAAAGCCGGTGTGGCCATCGACTCCGTCGAGGACATGAAAATTCTGTTCGACGGTATTCCGCTCGATCAGATGAGCGTTTCGATGACCATGAACGGAGCGGTGCTGCCGGTCTTGGCCGGTTACATCGTGGCCGCCGAAGAACAGGGCGTGGCGCAGTCTGACCTATCGGGCACCATCCAGAACGACATCCTCAAAGAGTTCATGGTGCGCAACACCTACATCTATCCCCCCGAGCCCTCGATGCGCATCGTCGCCGATATCATCGGCTACACGGCGGAGCACATGCCGCGGTTCAATTCGATCTCAATTTCCGGCTACCACATGGAAGAGGCCGGAGCGACGTCGGTACAGGAACTCGCCTACACGTTGGCCGACGGTATCGAGTATGTGCGGGCCGCGCAGTCGACCGGCCTTCATGTGGACAAGTTCGCCCCGCGGCTGTCGTTTTTCTTCGGCATCGGCATGAACTTTTTCATGGAGATCGCCAAGCTGCGCGCGGCCCGCTATCTGTGGGCGAACTTGATGACCGACATGTTCGGCGCCCGCGACGAGCGCTCGCTGATGCTACGCACCCATTGTCAGACGTCCGGTGTGTCGCTGACCGAGCAGGACCCGTACAACAACATCATTCGCACGACGATCGAAGCGCTGGCGGCGACGCTGGGCGGTACGCAGTCTCTCCACACCAACTCGTTTGACGAAGCCGTCGCGCTGCCGACCCCGGCGTCGGCCCGGGTGGCGCGAAACACGCAGCTGGTGCTGCAGCACGAATCCCGCATTACCCACGTTACCGATCCGCTCGCGGGGTCCTACTACGTCGAAAGCTTGACCAAGAGCTTGGCGATCGAGGCGAAAAAGCTGATCGACGAAGTCGAAGCGTTGGGCGGCATGACCAAGGCGGTCGAATCGGGCATGCCGAAATTGCGGATCGAGGAATCGGCGGCGCGGCAGCAGGCCAGGGTCGACCGTGGAGAAGACGTAATCGTTGGGGTCAACAAGTATCGTCTCGATGACCAAGAGCCCATCGACATCCTTGATATCGACAATTCCAAGGTGCGCGCGGCGCAAACAAGCCGTTTGGAGCGAATCCGGCGCGAACGCGACGATGCGCAGTGCCAGGCAGCGCTCGAGGCTGTCACCCAAGTTGCTCGCAGCGGGGAGGGGAACCTGCTGGATGTGTGCATCAAAGCGACGCGCGCCCGCGCGACAGTCGGTGAAATTTCCGATGCCATGGAAGCGGTGTTCGGCCGCCATCGGGCGACGGTGCGGTCGATTTCGGGCGTCTACGGCAAAGCCTATGAGAACGACGAGATGTTCCAAAAAGTGCGCAGCGAGATAGAGGCGTTCGCCGCCGAAGAAGGCCGCCGGCCGAGAATGTTGGTCGCCAAGATGGGGCAAGACGGGCACGACCGGGGCGCCAAGGTGATCGCCACGGCATTCGCCGATATCGGCTTCGACGTGGATATTGGGCCGTTGTTCGCAACGCCGGAGGAGGCTGCGCAGCAGGCGGTCGAGAACGACGTCCATGTCGTCGGTGTGTCGAGCCAAGCGGCGGGCCACAAGACCCTCGTACCGCAGCTCATCGAAGCTTTGAAGAGCGAGGGGGCGGACGATATCATCGTTATCTGCGGTGGTGTCATTCCGTCTCAGGACTATGACTTCCTTCGCGAGAAGGGGGTTTCGGCCATCTATGGGCCGGGGACGAACATCCCCGCCGCCGCCGGTGAGATCATCGATCTTATTCGGCAGCGCCGTCAGCAGGCGGCGTAATCGCATGAATTTTCTACGAACGGGTGGCGCGGTTTACGATCTCGGGAATCCCGCGAGCCAGCGGCGCGGGCGCATTCGCGGCCTGGTCGCTATCCCCTTCCTCTTGAGCGTGGTGTGGACAGCGCTGTTTGCGTGGTTCGTTGGCCGGTCGATCGGTTGGCCGGTCGTTACCCAGCTTCTTCCCCATGAAATCGGCGGTATCGTTGCCGGCTTCATTGCGCCGCCGGCCGCTTTTTTTGCCCTCGCGGCGATGTTCAACAACAGCTTGCGGACACGCGAGACCATCGTTCGTCTCGAGGCCCAAGTGGCGCGGTTGGCCCGCCCCCAGGCCGAGGCGGAAGCTGGACTCGTCAATCTTGGCGAGGAGATGCGGGGCTACGCGGCAACGCTCGAGACGACGGTCGAGCATGCGCGGGCCCAGATGGGCCAGGTGGGCAAGGAGTTTACCAACCAGACCAAGGAGCTATCGGTCACCGCCGACGCGGCGGTCGATAAGGTGGTCGCGGCGGGTCAGAGTATTTCAACCCACGCCGAAGCGCTCGCCGTAACGCTGGACACGGCGCTGGCCCGGTTGGAGGAAATACGCTCAACAAGCGGCGATCAAGCCGCGGCGGTCGATGCGGCGTCGCTCCGGGCCGCCGATAATGTGCGCGAGCTGATGGAGCTCATTCGACAGCAGGTCGATTCGATCGACGCGACGTTCAAAGACTCCATTTCATCGACCCTTGCCGGTGTAACGGAATCGAGCGATGGCGCTGCGAAACGTATCCGCACGTCCGCCGCTCAAATCGTCGCGCGTACTAGTGAAGTTGCCGACATGCTGGCACGACAGGCCAACGATGCCGGCATCGTCGTCAGCGATGCGGGAAGCCAGGCGGCGGGCGCTATTGCGCAAGCCACCGACGAGTCGTTGCAGCGTGTGGAGGCGCTGACGGCGCAACTCGACGAACGTGCCGCGGAGGCGGGCGAGGTTTTCGCGGCGGCGGCAGATCGGGCGGCGGAGCGCATCGAGCGGATCACGGCGGGCGCCAGCGCCCACGCCGATACGCTGACCGCCGAGCTTTCGCAAAAAGTTATCGATGCGGGGACCGCTTTTGAAGCCGTCGCCAATAGTGTGTCTGGCCAGATCACGCAAGTTTCGGCGCTTGCGTCCGAGAAGGCGAACACGAGCGCCGAAGCCGTCGCCGAGATTCTAGGCGCTGCCGCTGAAAGATTGGAAACGGCGGTCGATGAGGCGCAAAAACGTGGCGAGGCAATTGCGACCACGTTCCAGGATCAGGCGGACGAACTCACCCGCAACGCGCAAACCAATGCCACTCAGGTCGCCGAGATCGGTCAACGATTGCATCAAATGGCCGCGAACCTGACGGCGGCCGGCGATCTCGCGGAAGAGAAGAGCGGGGCCATTGCGGCGGCGTTCAAGCAGGAGGCAACGACGCTCACGACGGCGGCGCGCGCCGCTGTGGCCGACGCCAAGGAGGTTGCGGATATCCTGCGCGAGGGGGCAACGGATCTGGACTCAGCGGCGGGACGTACAGCCTCGTCGACCAACGACGTACGGACGGCGATGCGTGAGCATGTCGGGGCGATCGAAACGGCTTTGGAAGCGGCGGCGCAGCGTGCCCAGCAAGCCCGTGATGGCTTGAAGACGCAGCAAGACGGGTTGGAAACTGTAGCTGACGAGGCCGAGCGCCGCCTTCGTGGAGTGATGGAAACGATCGATGAAGGCGGCCGGACGCTCGAAGATGCGGCCGAACGGGGCGCGGTCCAATTGCGCCGCCTCCGCGATCATCTGGCGGTAGACCGCGAAGCGATCACCGATACCGTGGCGACAGCAGAGACGCTGTCGGAAGAAGCGCGGACCGCGCTTGCGGCGAGTGCGGAGATGGTGCGTGAGACGTCGCAGGCGGCGGCGAACTCGGCTCACGCGGCGCGGGAGGCGCTGCGGTTGCAGGCGCAAGAGCTTGGCCGGATCAGCGACAACGCCAGCGTTCGGGCCGGTGCCATCGGCGAGGCGCTCACCTTGCACACGGATAATCTGCGCGGTGCGGCCGAGGAAGCGTTTAATCAATTGTCCGATGTTCGAAATGCCATCCAGCGCGAGTCCGAACTCTTGGAGGATACCACCCAGGCTTCCACCGAGGCGGTGAACGAAGTTGCAGAGTTGCTCCGCGGGCGCCGGGAAGACCTCGCCTCCAGCACCGCGGCGATGCGGCGGACCGCGGCGGAGACCAGCGAGACCCTATCCGGACAAAATCGCGAGGTTCGCGACACCGTCGATGGGCTGGTCGCGCGGTGGCGCGAGCTTGGCGATACGCTCGTTGCCAGGGCCGAAACGTTGCGTGAGGTCGGCGAAGGCGCAGTGGCGCGTGTCGAAGCGACCATGCAAGCGTTGGACCGCAATACCGGTGAGCTATCGGTCGCCTCCGATCGCATGGAGCACCGGGTCGACGGCTTGCGCGATTCTCTGCGCGAACAGGCGCGCGATATGCAGTCGTCGCTCGATCAGGTGACGCAGAAGGCGGAGAGCGTTGCGGCGACCTTCCGTATGCATGAACACGCTCTGCTCGAAGCGTCTAACGAGGCGACCCACAAGGCCGAGCAGTTGCGCCTGGCTCAGTTGGAGAGCGCGCGCGGCGTCTTCATGCGGACCATCAACCGGGTTCTCGATACGCTGGGCTCGGTCGGCGTCGATTTGGACCGGGTGTTCGAAGGTTCGCTCTCCCCGGATATCATCAAACGGTATGGCAAGGGCGACACGATGGTGGCGGTTCGGCGGGTCGCCGGCCGTGCGAAAGATCCAGTTGCGCTCGCCCGGGTGCGCGAGTTGTTCGAGGAAGACGAAGAATTTCGGACCATGGCGATGCGCTATATGCGCGAGTTCGAGCAATTGCTTGGGCAAGCCGGAGATGCCGACCCCGACGATCTGCTGAGCACCAGCTTGCTGACGGCCGATGTCGGCAAAGCCTATATGCTGATGTCGCGGGCCATCGACCGGTACGCCGCCAGGTAGCCTTGGCGGCGCTTCGCGGCGCCGCTGAGCCGGGCTGTCCTGCCTTACCGCAGCTTTAAAATTTGATTTGTCGATCGTTAGGTCGATTGAAGCCGCTGTTGTGGAACGGTAGGTATTGGACAATTGCACATTACGTGTGTTAAGTATTGGTCGTATAATATTAACATTATATAATCATAATAGAAAATTGCCTTAGGTTCGGATAGCAATGTCGGAAGAGGCTTATCAAACGGAAAGTAGCGTCGATCAAACGGCCTGGCGCCTGCTGCGCGAGTTGCAGGCCGATGCACGGTTGTCGTTTAGCGCGCTGGCCCGGCGGGTCGGCATGTCGACGCCCGCTGTGGCGGAGCGGGTCCGGCGGCTGGAGGAGGCCGGGACAATCACCGGTTACCGGGCGGAGGTCGACCGCGCGCGGCTGGGGCGGCCCCTTGGCGCCTTTCTGCGCCTCACGACATCGGCGACCAGCTACCAGCGTGTGATCGCGCTGTGCGGGTCGCTCGATGCGGTGATCGAATGCCATCACATTACCGGCGAAGACTGCTTTCTCATCCGCTTGGCGGTCACATCAGTTAACGAGCTAGAAGATGTGATCGCACGCTTTCGCCGCTTCGGAACCGCCCACACGTCGGTGGTTCTGTCGTCGCCGGTTACCGACAAACCGGCGGTAGCGCCACAACGATGAGGTCATAGCGGCGATGCGCTCAAAGCGTTATGGATAAGGCCATGAGTTTGGCGGAACAGGTGCGCGCCGGTGACCGCAGGGCCTTGGCCCAGGCGATCACCCTCATCGAGTCGACGCGCGACGATCATCGGCGCGAGGCGGAAGCCCTGCTGGAAGCGCTTTTGCCCCATACTGGCAATTCCATTCGCCTTGGCATATCGGGGGTGCCCGGCGTCGGTAAGTCGACCCTGATCGAGGCGCTCGGCCAGCATCTTATCGCTGAGGGACATAAGGTCGCGGTGCTTGCGGTCGACCCGTCGTCGCAGATCAGCGGCGGGTCCATCTTGGGTGACAAGACCCGTATGGAGAACCTCGCCCAATCGCCCCAGGCCTTTATCCGGCCGACCCCCACAGCGGGAACCCAAGGGGGCGTCGCCCGCCGGACGCGCGAGGCGCTCCTGACATGTGAAGCCGCCGGCTTCGATGTCGTGCTGGTCGAGACCGTCGGCGTCGGCCAGTCGGAGACGGCGGTCGCTGAGATGGTGGATATGTTTCTGCTGCTGCTTTTGCCGGGCAGCGGCGACGAGCTGCAGGGGCTGAAACGCGGGATCGTCGAATTGGCCGATCTGCTGATCGTCAACAAGGCCGACCAGGATCTGGCAGAAGCCGCTGGGCGGGTCGCCGCGGAGTACGCCAATGCCTTGCATTTGTTGCGGCCGGCCTCGCCCCACTGGACACCCCGCGTGGTCACCTGTTCGGCCCTGGAGGGCATGGGCGTGGCCGAGATATGGCAGGTGGTTGAGGCATACCGGACCGCGGTAACGGGCGCCGGAGCCTTCGAGGAGCGGCGGTCGCGGCAGGCACGTACCTGGATGTGGCGCGAGGTCGACGAGAGCCTGCTGGCGTCGTTTCGCGCCCATCCGGCGGTGAAAGCCCGGATTCTGGAGCTCGAGGCCCAGGTGGAGGCCGGAACGGTCACGCCGACGGCAGCCGCGCAGGCCTTGCTGACCGTCTTCCGTCAGGGCGACTAGGAGCCGCTCGGGGCTTGACCGGTTTTACCCGGTCGGCTAAGACCGCCGCTCGTTGGCCGGGCGAACCGGCCCGGAGCGGATTTGGAGAAGTTCTATGGCCCGTCGATGCAGTGTGAGCGGTAAGGGTGTGATGACTGGCAACAATGTCAGCCACGCGCACAATAAATCGCGCCGGCGTTTCCTGCCGAACCTCCAGCCGATGTCGCTGTACAGCGAAGCGCTCAACCAGTCGGTTCGCATGCGCATTACCACGGCGGCGGCCCGCACGATCGAGCACAAGGGCGGCTTGGACGCCTATGTGAAAAGCACTCCCGCAGCGGATTTGCCGCGGGAGCTGCGGCGTATCAAAAAGCAGTTGAGCAAAGTCGCCGCCGAGGCATAGCGCACGCGCCAGTCTCACATCACAAGTACCGGAAGCCCGCGTCACGCGGGCTTTTTTGGTGCCGGAACGGTATATTCTAAGCCGGTATTTGAATTCCGGCGCTCACCCAAGGGCAGGTCCGTGATGGCCGATTATCCCGGCTTCGCTTTCACCGTCGATCATCAGATCACCGCCGATCCGGCGTGGCCGGGGGCAGCGCGTGTTGGTCAATTGCAGACCCCCCATGGCGTCATCGAAACGCCCGCTTTTATCTTTTGCGCCACCCGAGGTGCTATCCGTGGTGTCACGCCGGAGCAGATGCGCGCCGAGCAGACCCAGATCATTCTCGGGAACACCTATCACCTGATGTTGCAGCCGGGTGGCGAGGCTGTGGCGCGGCTCGGCGGCCTGCACGCCATGATGGGCTGGGACGGTCCCATGCTGACCGACTCCGGGGGCTTTCAGATCTTTTCGCTCGGTGGTGGCTCGGCCTCAGCGGAGATAAAGGGAAACCGCAAAACGGAGCGGCCGCGCATGCTGTTGAGCATCGAGGAGGAGGGCGCCGTCTTCCGGTCCTATATCGATGGCAGCACCCATCAGTTGTCGCCCGAAGGCGCGATTCAGGTGCAACGGCAGCTCGGCGCCGACATTATTTTGGTGCTCGACGAGTGCTCGCCCTACGAGGTCGCGCGCGACTACACGGCGAATTCGATGGCGCTCACCCACCGCTGGGCTGAGCGCAGCGTGGCCGAGTTTGGCCGGGCGTCGGAAGGCTCAGCGGGTCCGCAAGCGCTCTATGGCATCGTGCAGGGTGGGGTGTACGAAGATTTGCGCCGGGAAAGCGCGGAGTTTACCGCCGACCAGCCCTATTTCGGTTACGCGATTGGCGGTTGCCTGGGAAGCGACACCTTTGAACTGGATTCGGTGGTCGGCATGGCGATGGCACCTCTCAATGCAGCCACGTCGGTACCGCGGCCGGTCCATTTGCTTGGGATCGGCGGCGCCCGGGATATCTGGGATGGGGTGGCGAAAGGGATCGATACGTTCGACTGCGTGACCCCGACACGGCTGGCACGGCACGGCAGCGCCTTGCTGCGCCCGCTATATGCCGGGAACGCCGACGACCGCGACTACGTAAACTTGAAGAACGCCCGGTTTCGCGACGACGACGAAGCCCTCGATCCGGAGTGCGGGTGCTACACCTGCCGAACCTTCAGCCGCGCCTATCTGCATCACCTGATCAAGGCCGGTGAAATCACCGCGACCCAGTATCTGGCGATCCACAATGTTGCGTTTATGAACCGGCTGATGGCTGACGTGCGGGCGGCGATCCGTGCGGACGATTACGCCGCCGCGCGGGCGCGCTGGTTCGAAACTTAGTAAAACTGGTCTTAGGCGACGCGGCGCGCTTGCCCGCGTACGCGCGTCGGCGCACCGTCTTCTTCCTCGAACAGCTCGGCGAGCTGATCCATCACCGTGCCACCAAGCTGTTCGGCGTCAACGATGGTGACGGCGCGGCGGTAGTAGCGGGTCACATCGTGGCCGATACCAATCGCCAGCAATTCGACCGGTGAATAGGTCTCGATCCACTCGATGACCTGGCGCAGGTGACGCTCGAGATAGTTTCCGGCGTTGACCGACAGGGTCGAATCGTCGACCGGCGCGCCGTCGGAAATGATCACTAGAATGCGCCGCTGCTCGGAGCGTGCCAACAACCGCTCGTGCGCCCAGATCAGCGCCTCGCCGTCGATATTCTCCTTCAGCAAGCCCTCGCGCAGCATCAGGCCGAGGTTCTTGCGCGCGCGCCGCCAGGGGGCATCGGCCGATTTGTAGACGATGTGGCGCAGATCGTTCAGCCGTCCCGGTCCACCGGGTTTGCCGGCGGCGAGCCACTTTTCGCGGGCTTGGCCGCCCTTCCACGCACGGGTGGTGAAGCCGAGAATTTCCACTTTCACGCCGCAGCGCTCGAGCGTGCGGGCGAGAATATCGGCGCTCATCGCCGCGACCGAGATCGGCCGTCCGCGCATCGAGCCGGAGTTGTCGATCAAGAGCGACACCACGGTATCGCGGAAATTGGTGTCCTTCTCCTGCTTGAAGCTCAGCGGATGCGTCGGGTTGGTGACAACGCGTGACAATCGGCCGGTATCGAGTAGGCCTTCTTCCAGATCGAAATCCCACGAGCGGGTCTGCTTGGCCATCAGGCGCCGTTGCAGGCGGTTGGCCAAGCGCGAGATCACGCTTTGCAGATGTCCGATCTGTTGGTCGAGTTGTTGGCGCAGGCGGCTCAGCTCATCGTGGTCGCACAGTTCGTCGGCCTCGATCACCTCGTCATACTCCGTGGTGAATGCCGAATAGACGAACCGGTTGGGCTGATTGTGCGTGCTATCGGGCGGACGCCAGGGACGGCCCGGGGCGTCGGGATCTTCGTCGCCCGCGCCGGGTTGAAGCTCGCCATCGCCCTCTTCGGTGGGCATTTCGGCGTCTTCGAACTGTTCCTCGCCTTCCTGCTGTTCGCCGGTGCCGTCAGCCGCCGCCGCTTCGCCTTCCGTATCGCCTTCGCCGGATTGCTCGCCGTCGGCCGATTCCTGGTTCTCGCCATCCGATTCGTCGGCCTCCGGTGAGGCGTTCAATTCGTCATCGGCGAAGCCGAGGTCGGTGATCATGCGGCGCACGACTTCCTGGAAGTGGGTTTGATCGTGCAGGTTCTTTTCGAGATCGCCGAGCGCCGGGCCGATCTTGGACTCGATAAACGGCCGCCAGAGATCGACCATGTCGCGCGCTGACGGCGGTGGCGGGCGCCCGGTAATGGCTTCCCGCGCCAGCATCGCAACTGCTTCGGCAATGGGCGCCTGCTCGCGCTCGGTAATGCGGGCGAACCCTTTGGTGCGGCAACGCTCCTCGAGGGCCGCTTCCAGATTGCTGGCGACCCCCGCCATATGCTCGCCGCCGATTGCCTCGACGCGAACTTGCTCGACGGTATCGTAAAGCGCCTGTGCGGCCGGGGTCACCGGCATGCGTTCGGCGTGGAGCGCGGCATTGTGGTAGCGCTGGCGCAGCGCGAGCGAATCGGATTCGCCGCGCACGACGCAGACTTCATCGTAAGGCAGGTCGCGGCTCGGCAACGGCAGCCGTGCCTCGTCCCCGTGCAAGCTGGCGGGGTCGGGCGTGAACGTTACCGACAGCTCGGCGTTACGCGAAATCGCGCGCATGGCAGCGGCTGTCACGCGCCGAAATTCTTCGATCGGACCGTCGTTGTTGCCTTTGCTCATGGTTTGAGCGCGTTCTCGTTCCGCTACTGCTCGCTCGGCGGCGCTATGGCGCTGTCCTCAAGCTCGGTTCCGAAACACCGTTGATAGTACTCGGCGACCGCCGACCGCTCGACCTCGTCGCACTTGTTCAAGAAGGTGACGCGGAAGCCCAGGGCAACCGAATCGAAAATCTTCGCATTCTCGGCCCAGGTGATAACCGTGCGCGGCGACATCACGGTGGATATATCGCCCGCCACGAACCCGGCGCGCGTTAGCTCCGCGGTCGCCACCATGGCGGCCAGGGTCTTGCGGCCCTCCTCGCTATCGTATTCAGGGCTCTTGGCCAGAACGATATCGACCTCCTGCTCGTGCGGCAGATAGTTGAGGGTCGTCACGATGTTCCAACGGTCCATCTGCGCTTGGTTGATCTGCTGGGTGCCGTGGTAGAGGCCGGTCGTGTCGCCCAGGCCGACGGTATTTGCCGTCGCAAACAGCCGGAAGCTCTTGTGCGGCCGGATCACCTTGTTCTGGTCCAGCAGCGTGAGCTTGCTGTCGGCTTCGAGGACGCGCTGGATCACGAACATGACGTCCGGGCGTCCGGCGTCGTATTCGTCGAACACCAGGGCGCAAGGGTGCTGCAAGGTCCAGGGCAGCAGTCCTTCGCGGAACTCGGTTACCTGCTGGCCGTCGCGCAACACGATCGCATCCTTACCGATCAAGTCGATACGGCTGATGTGGCTGTCGAGATTGACGCGGATACATGGCCAGTTGAGCCGCGCGGCAACCTGTTCGATGTGGGTCGATTTGCCGGTGCCGTGATAGCCCTGGATCAGGACGCGGCGATTGTGGGCGAAGCCGGCCAGGATCGCCAGCGTGGTATCGTGATCGAAACGGTAGCTTTCATCCAGCTCCGGCACATGGATGGTGTGCTCGGAAAATGCTGGGATCTCCATATCGGTATCGACGCCGAATAGTTGCCGGGCCGACACGGTCATGTCCGGCCCGCCGCTTGCGGGCATATCGGCGGTCTCCAGTGCCTCAGTCGATACCGTTGGTTCTGTGGAATCCATCGAAACTTCCAGTTTTGCAATTAGGGTTAAATTTTGAGTGCGCTTAAAGGTGGGCGGCGCGGGTCAGTGTTTCATACGCGCGATTGATCGCTTTTAAGCGTTCCTCGGCATCTTTGCTACCACCGTTGGCGTCGGGGTGGTGGCGTTTGACCAGCTCTTTATACCGACTTTTTACCTCTTGGGGAGTCACCGGAGGCGATAAATTCAACACCGCCAGGGCCGCCAATTCCGGCGCTGTCGCCGAAAAACGTTCCCTTTTTTCCTCACGCTCGGCTTGTTCTTCCTCGAACAGGCCAAATTCGTCGTTAATGGCGTCGCCGGCCCCCCGTTCGCCTCTGAAAGGCCAGGTGGGGCGATGCCAGTATGTATCGGCGCGCCGTTGATCCTCCACTTCGGAGTCGCTCATGCCGGCGTAGTAATTCCAGGCATTATTGTATTCGCGCACATGTTCGAGACAGAACCAGTAGTAGTCTCGAAGCTGCTCGCGTGATTTGGGCGCCCGATGCTCGCCGCGTTCCTTACAACCGGGCGAATCGCAGCCGCGAACCGCCGGATCTTCGTCCAGCGAAGATGCGGATTTGCCGTCCGATACGGAGCCGTTGAAACCCTCGCGCATCGGCGCAATATGGCGTCATTGCAGAAACCCCGCAAGTTGTCCCATTGGGCTCATACCTTTAGTTTTGGACGATTACAGGCGATCTGGGCATGTTGGCCGGCGGCGGAGACACATATGAAACGCTCTGAGAAAATTAGGCTCATTCTCGACCAAGCGCTGAATCCGCTGGAGCTCGAGGTTATTGATGAATCAGACCTTCACGCTGGTCATAGCGGCGCCCGCGAAGGCGGCGAAACACACTATAGGGTTGAATTGGTATCGGCTGAATTTGTTGATCGAAGCCGTGTTGAGCGCGAGAGGATGATCCATAGCTTGCTCGCGGACGAGTTCGCCGATGGGCTGCACGCCCTATCGATAAGGGCCCGGACGCCGGCCGAGGGCCGTTAACCTTTTTTTGCCAAACCGTTAACTTTTTGGCTATTGAAACAATTCAAAATATATTGTTGCAGAACAGGGGGGCGCACATTACGGTGCCTCCTTCTTAAGTTCCGTGCCGCCCGAGCGGCACCGGCGATAGCCGCAGATGGAGATTTTGAGATGTTGGTTAATCGCAACATCACGGTGGGTGGTCACCGGACCAGTATTCGGCTCGAACCAGAGTTTTGGGCCGGGCTCGCCGACATTGCACAGCGTGAGAAAGTATCGATCGACGAGATATGCACCGAGGTCGATCGCGGCGCTGGTGAACTATCGCGTACCGCTGCGGTTCGGGTGTTCATCACGTCCTATCTCGCGCAGTTGGCTCGGCACAGCGCCAGCCAGCTATCGGCCCCCGTGTCGGCGCTGGAAAGTGATTATGTCGATGCTGCGGGATCTAGCGGCTACTCGGCAAGCGCGCGGAGACTTCGCGCCGCCGGCTGAACCTGACCCTAAGCGTCGGGACCGTCATAAAATTTCGGCCAGAATTCTTTGGCCTTCTGACCGTCGCTGCGGAACGCGTGGCAGGTGTTCAGCAGACGGGGCGGTCTGTCGGACGGTGTATTGGATTTCGGCTGTTCGCGGCTCTTGATCGGAAATATCGTTTGGAATGCCGTTGTGGCGACCGGCGCGAGCAATTCCACGATATGGGTGCACCCTTCGACTCCCCCAACCTTCGCTAACGCGCGCTTGCGCCAGCCCGGGCCGATTTTTAAGCCAACCAAACGCTCGAAGTTCGGCGCTACCTCGCGGCACACGGCGAACGGGCTGAAATCGGTCGCCGCTTCGACGGCTTCGATTTTCATATCGTCGGTCACGGTGAGGCGGATCCACATCTCGTGAACCGGCACGCCCGGTGGGACCTCGCCCCGCTCGTTGTTGGTGAATGGATAGGTTTTGGTATCCGTCAGGTGGCCTTCGATATCCCACCGTCCGTCTTCGCGCCGGTAGCCGGTGCAAGTGATATCTCGCGTATGTATATGTTCGCGCGGTTCGGGCGGCGAAAGAGGCATCCGCTAAACTCCTATGATCGGGCAACACTGGGAATTTCTGTTCTGACGGCAAACAGTCAAGATTTTGTGGTCGGGGGCGAGCCGCGATCCGTCGCCGATGTTTCTGCCTTGGCGGGGGTGCCGTCGTCCTTGTTGCGCCAGGGTGCGATCCGCAGTGAGCGGAGCTGGTTGGCCTTGCGACTCACGATGTCGAACCGGAACCCGAAGAACGCAAAGCTCTGGCCTTCGTCGGGGATCAGCCGGGCTTCGTTCAGCACCAACCCGGCCACAGTCGCGGCTTCCTCGTCGGGTAAATTCCAATCGAGCTCGCGGTTGAGGTCGCGAATGGTGACGCGGCCATCGACAATGTAGGAACCGTCCGGCTGTTCGTGGATGCCGGCGACAGGGATATCGTACTCGTCGGCGATTTCCCCGACGATCTCTTCGATAATATCTTCTAACGACACGACACCTTGCAGCGTGCCGTATTCATCGATGACCAAGGCGAAATGTTCCTGGCGTTGGCGAAAGGCGTGGAGCTGGCTCAGGCAATCGGTGGATTCGGGCACGAACCACGGTTCCGTCGCCACGGCGGGGACGTCCATTTCATCAATATGGCCGTCATGGGTTTGCACTTCGCTCAGCAAAGCCTTGGCGTGTAACACGCCGATAACGTTGTCCGGGTCGCCCCGGTAGAGGGGTAGTCGCGTGTAGGGACTGTTCATGAGCTGCGTGATGATCTGCTGCGGCGGCAGATCGGCGTCGACCATGTCCAAATCGGTACGGTGGGTCATGATATCGCCGACTTCGACGTCGTCGAGATCGAGAACGCCACGCAGCATTACCCCCTCGTGCGCCGACGTCTGGTCGCCGACGGCATGCAGGCCGACCGCCCCCCGTATCTCCTGCTCACGGGCAGCCTCGCTTTCTTCCGCATCATGATCGCCGAGGAGCTTCAGGAAACCGCGTACAATCACTTCGATTAAGCTGGTCACCGGCGAGAGCAGGGCGACGACCGGTCGCAACACCGGGGCGGTGAGCAGCGCAACTTTGTCGGCGTGACGGATTGCATAGGTTTTCGGGAGAATCTCGGCGAAAATCAGCACGAGCAAGGTCATTACAAATGTCGCGTAGACGACCCCGACATCGCCGAATAGCTCGATAAACACGGCGGTCGCCAGCGCCGACGCCAGAATATTCACCAGATTGTTGCCGACCAGTATCGCGCCGATCAACCGCTCCTGGCGTTCGCGCAGCCTGTTGACGACGCCGGCGCGCCAGTTGCCGTCGTTTTCGAGTTGGTGCATGCGCGGGCGCGAAGCGCCGGTTTGCGCGGTCTCCGAGCCTGAAAAAAAGGCGGAAAAGAACAGCAAAACGATGATCGCAATCGCGATCAGGATGAACGGGTCACTCATGGCTAGCTGACATTATCGGTTCCGGAAATCACGCGGCGAGGGTTTGCTCGAGGATAGCTTCCACGTCGCTAAGTTCGACATCGCGCGCGATGAAAGCGTCGCCGATCGCACGCGCGAGGATGAAGACCGGCCGTCCCTTTGCAACTTTCTTGTCGGACCCCATCAACGATATCAGGCGCTCAACATCCCATTGTCCCGATGGGTGACCGGGCGGGGCCGTCGGTAGACCGGTCGCTTGCAGATGCCGGCGTACCCTCGCGGTGTCCTCGGGCGGACACAAATTGAGCCGGGCCGACAGCTCGAACGCCATTACCATGCCGATAGCGACCGCTTCTCCATGAAGCAGTTTTTCGCCGAAGCCGGTTTCCGCTTCCAGCGCGTGCGCAAACGTATGCCCAAGGTTCAGCAACGCGCGCTGTCCCTTTTCTTGTTCATCTTCGGCCACGATGGCGGCCTTCATGCGGCAACTTGTGGCGACCGCATGCCGGCGCGCTTGGTGGTCGCCGGCCAGCAGCGCGGTGCCATTGGCCTCGAGCCAGGTGAAGAACTCGGCGTTGCCAAGTAATCCGTATTTCACAACCTCGGCGTAGCCGGCCAGTAACTCGCGCTTCGGCAGGGTGTCGAGGGTCTTGGTATCGGCAACGACGAGCCTCGGCTGATAGAAGTGGCCGATCAGGTTTTTCCCCTGACGGGCGTTGATTGCCGTTTTACCGCCAACCGAGCTATCGACCTGAGCGAGCAGCGTCGTCGGTATTTGTACATAGTTGATACCGCGCAACAGCGTGCTTGCCGCGAAGCCGGTGAGATCGCCGATAACACCGCCGCCAAGGGCGACGAGCGTGGTCGCCCGCTCAACGCCACGCTGCAGGAGATCGTCGAGCAAAGACTCAAACTGGCCGTAGGATTTGGTCGCCTCGCCGGCAGGTAGGACAATGGTGTCGTTGCCGATGCCCGCAGTGGCTAGGCTCGCGGTCAAGCGGTCGCTCAGCAAGGGTGCCACGTTGGTGTCCGTCACGACGAATGCGTGCGGCGTATCGAGCCGCGATGCTATCTCGGCACCAGCGCTATCGATCAGATCGGGCCCGATCAAGATATCGTAGCTGCGTTGGCCGAGGTCGACGGCTATCCGCTCGTCCGATCTCTTATCCGCTTGCGCTGTCATGACGCCCTCTGAGCGCGGTATGCGTCTAGCGCGTCGAGTACGTGCTGCAAGGTTTCTTCCGCTGGTGCCTCGAAGCTGTCGACGACGATGTCGGCCTGTTGGTAGATCGGATGACGCTGTTCCATGAGGCGGGTCAGTATTTCGCGTGGATCGCCGTCTTTTAAGAGGGGGCGGTCTTGGCGTCGCGACGTCCGGCGCACCAATGTGTCGATATCGGCGCGCAGCCAGATGGATATGCCAGTGGCTGCAATGCGCTCGCGCGTTTCGGGGTCCATAAAAGCACCCCCCCCGGTAGCCAGCACGATCGGCGGGCCATCGAGCAGGCGAGCAATAACGCGCCGCTCGCCATCGCGAAAACTGGCCTCTCCCAGCCGCTCGAAAATATCTTCGATCGACGATCCGGCCGCTGCTTCGATCTCATCGTCGGCATCGACGAAAGGCAAACCCAGGCGCGCGGCGACCCGGCGCCCAATCGATGTTTTTCCGGCCCCCATCAGGCCGACCATAACGATGGTGTCTTTCGCAGCGTTTGGTGCGCCAGAGGGGCCATCTTGGCCGCTATTGTCGTCGGTTATTTGCTCAGACTCGATCATTCGCTGCTATTGTATCACCGCTACGCGGCTTTAGCGCTTGCCGTGGTATCGCCACGTTTGCAACGTACCACAGCGGCGCGGTATCTGTCGCGTGGTGGGGCGAGCACGACCCGCCGCCGTAGACGAACGGTTAGTGATATTGGAATAGGCTTTAGGTGTGCTGAAACTGCTAGTCGTATTGATTGTGGTGGTGCTGGTCGGAGGCGCTGTCTTCTTGGCAACCTGGGACATACCGGCACCGAACCAACAAGTTGAAAAGGTGATACCGGATGACCGGTTCCCGCGCTGACCAGTGCCTGCGGGCGGCGATAATTACCGCCTTTACCGCTGCCGCTTTTCTAATCTCTCATGATACCGGGTTGGCACAGTCGACGGCCCCGGTCTCTTTGATTCCCAAGACGGCGGATCGGCCCGGTTCCGATCCGGAAGTCCTTAAGGTCGAGCCGGAGGCGCCTGAGATCGTCCGTTCGATCCCCGGCACCACCGATAGCAGCGTTCAAATACGCGGCCTCGATGCGGTCGATACGGACGCGGTCGGGCTAAGCCAGCAAAATGGCGACTTGCAGACCGACATGTGGCGCGGCACGTCGCGCGCCGTTGCCGAACGTTTGCTCGCTAGCCTGCCCGAGCGGTTGGCGAGCGACGCGGCGCACGACTTAGCGCGCCGCCTGCTTCTCATCGCGGCCGAACCGCCGGCCGGCGGCCGCGGCAACGTCAGTCTGGTCAAACTGCGGGCTGAACGGCTCATCGCGCTTGGCGCTGCCGAGGATGCGACGCGTCTGATGCGGGCGGTATCGTCACGATCGGTTCCTGCAGAACTGGTCGATGTTGCGGTGCAGTCCCGTTTACTGACCTCCGACTTCGCGGGTGCGTGCGAGGCCGTAAATTCCACAAATCTTGGCCGCATATCCGAGTTCAAGCAAAAGGCGCTCATATTCTGTCAGCTCTTGAACCAGGAGTTCTCGACGGCGGTGTTGGGGCTGGAGCTGCTGCGAGAGCAGAACCTGGCGCAGGACGCGATATTTTTCGAGCTTTCCAACGCCATCATATCCGGCGCGCCACCGACCCAAGAGCAACTCGGAGTGCCGGGCCAAGCCAACGCCTTGAACCTCGCCCTTATCCGTCTGGCGGATGGCAGCGTGCCGTCTTGGCTTGTCGAGGCGGCGTCGCCGAGCCTGTTGAAGGCCATTGCCAGTGCGCCCAACGCCGATCGTGAAGTCCGCCTGACGGCGGCGCGTGCTGCTGCGCGGTGGGGTGCCCTATCGCCGGCGGAATTGTCGGACGTTTATTCGCTTTTGAATATTGGCGCCGAAGAAGTAGCGACGATATTGCTGGAACCGGAAACGGCGTCCGAGGGACTGCTCCTGGCGGTTATGTATCTCGCCGCGGAAAGCCAAAACATCCCTGTCGCCCGGGCCGAGGTTTTACGCGAGATGTGGCGTCTAGCGGGCAAACAGCAGGATTGGCGGCTTGCCGCGAGGCTGACGGCGCCGCAGTTGGGCCGGGTCCAACCGGAGACTGCGTTTGCATGGTTCGCCGGTGATGCGATGGCGGCGAGCTTGGCCGCTGGTAACACCGATCTGGCTCTCGATTGGCTCGAAGTCGCCGAAAGCCGGCGGGTGGCCGACGAAACAGTTGGTGACGCGTTGATCGCCGTCTGGCCGTCGCTGCGGATCGCGACGGCGCCGGAATCAGCAGCGGATGAAAACATCGCCCAGGTGCAAACATTTGACTCAACCGAGGGGCCGGATATAGCGACGGTTTCCACTGCGGTGTCGGTTGCGCCAGTCCAAAGCGATCCGGTGCCTTGGGACGAACGCCGTTTGGCGGAATGGATTGCCGCGCAAGAGACCAAGGGACCACAAGGTGCGACCGCTGTTGCATCTCTTCTGACCTTATTCGACGCTTTGGAAGAACCGGTCTCCGATGCCCTTTGGTTGCGCGCCGAGGGGGCCGAACTGGCTTCTGCGAACCTGGCGCCGCTCGATGCCTGGATTGGACTCCGGCGTGCCGCGGAGGCTGGCAAAGTGGCCGAAACGGCGATACATGCGCTGCGCAGCGTGGGTGAGGGCGAGCTCTCACAGCTTCATCCGGCGGTCCTTCACACCGTTATCAGGGCGTTGCAACGGGTCGGCCTGTCGGATACGGCGCGCGCGTTTGCCCTCGAATTTGCCGTAACAACAGCCCAATGAACCAAACCGCGTCGCTGCGCCGTGCCCGCGCCGCCGCGGGTGGTTCCGATCAGCTATCCTCCGAGTCAGTCAGCCGTTATCTCGAGGCGTTCCTCGAAATGCTCATTGCGGAGCGTGGTGCGGCGGCGAACACCGTTGCGTCTTACAAACGCGATCTCGCCGATTGCGCTTCTGTGCTGATCGGCGCCAAACGATCTCAGAAGGCGGTGTTGGATAGCGCGAGCACCAGCTCCCTCAGGCGGTATTTGAAATCGCTCGATGCGCGCGGCATGGCGCCGCGGACGGTTGCGCGGCGGATATCCGCGTTGCGTATGTTTTACCGTTTTCTCCATGCCGAGGGATTGCGATCCGACGATCCGACCAGCGTGCTCGAAAGCCCCCGGCAAGGCCGCGCGTTGCCGAAGATTCTCAGCGAGAACGAGGTGTCGGCGCTGCTCACAACCGCTTCCGAGCGTCCGGGACCTGAGGGACTGCGCCTCAAAGCGCTGGTTGAATTGTGCTACGCGACCGGGCTGAGAGCGAGCGAATTGGTTGGGCTGCCTTTGGCTGCGGTACAACGCGACCCGCGCGTGATTATTGTGCGCGGCAAAGGCGAGCGCGAGCGCATGGTGCCGTTGAACGAGCCGGCACGCGCGGCAATCCGGGCTTACCTGGCGGTGCGTGAAAACTTTCTGCGTAAAGACGAGGGGAACTCCTATTTATTTCCGGGGCGTGCGGGCCGGCCGATAACGCGGCAGCGCTTCTTTCAACTATTGAAGGAGCTCGCGGGTGCGGCCGGCATTGAATCGCGGCGCGTGAGCCCCCACGTGCTGCGTCATGCTTTTGCGACCCATCTCCTCAATCATGATGCCGACTTGCGCAGCGTACAAAAAATGCTGGGCCACGCCGACATATCGACCACACAGATATACACCCATGTTCTAGACGAACGACTGCGCCAGTTGGTCAACGAACGACATCCGCTTGCTCACGCAGCCACCCCTCATTAGATAGCGTCCATGCGTCATTTCTTAGATTTCGAGAAGCCGATCGCCGAATTGGAAGGCAAAATCGAGGAGCTTCGCCACTTATCCGATGGCGAGGAACTCAATATTGCCGACGAGGTTGGGAAACTGCAGGCGCAGGCCGAAAGAATGCTGCGTCAGACCTATGGCAAGCTGTCGCCATGGCAGCGGGTACAGGTCGCCCGGCATCCCAACCGGCCCCACACGTCCGATTATATCGACGCGCTGATCACCGATTTCACGCCGCTGGCCGGTGATCGCGCCTATTCTGAAGACCGCGCCATTGTTGCTGGGTTGGGCCGTTTTCGCGGCTGGTCGGTCGCCGTGATCGGTCATGAGAAGGGTAGCGATACGGACGGCCGTATCACTCATAATTTCGGCATGGCGCGCCCGGAAGGCTACCGCAAGGCCCAGCGCCTCATGGCCTTGGCCGACCGGTTTGGCCTGCCTGTAATTACCCTGGTCGACACGTCCGGCGCTCATCCGGGCGCCGGTGCCGAGGAGCGCGGCCAGGCGGAAGCCATCGCCGAGACCATCCGCTCCTGCCTGAGCTTGCGAGTGCCGCTGGTCTCCGTTGTGATCGGCGAGGGCGGCTCCGGCGGCGCCATAGCGCTGGCGGTCGCCAATACCGTCCTGATGCTCGAACACGCGGTATATTCGGTGATCTCGCCAGAAGGCTGTGCCTCGATTCTGTGGCGCGACAGCGAGAAGGCGCGCGACGCCGCCGAAGCATTGCGCATCACCTCTCACGACCTCTTGGAGCTATCGGTGATCGATGGGGTTATCGACGAGCCGCTCGGCGGCGCTCACCGGGATATGGAAGAAGCGGCACGCCTGCTGGGCGAGTCGATCGGCGAGGCCTTGGATGCGTTAAGGCCCCTCGACGGAGATACGTTGCAAGCGAACCGCCGCGAGAAATTTCTCAAAATGGGACGTTCGGGTCTCGCCTGATCGGCTAAGCGAATTGCGGGGCCACCGCCTCGCTGAACAAGGCCAGCGAGCGCGCCGATTCCTCGTAGCTCAAATCGCCATAAGCGAACCGGCAGACGAAGTAGTT
Organism: Alphaproteobacteria bacterium; assembly: GCA_965267185.1. Taxonomy (GTDB): domain Bacteria; phylum Pseudomonadota; class Alphaproteobacteria; order UBA6615; family UBA6615. The sequence goes on from OZ253937.1 coordinate 3,788,744, forward strand.
GAGGCCACCGGCCTCGACCTGCCGCGCGATTTCGGCTGCGACCGTCGCCGGAGACCCGGCAATCACCGCGTCGAGGCCCCGCGCCTCGTCGAAATCGGCGGAATAGGCCAAGGGGGTCTGTCCGAAATGGCGCCATAACTTGGCGAAACTGTCGTACCAGGCCGCGTAGGCGCGCCGGGCGATCGTCTCTGCCTCGGTATCGGTCTCGGCGATGTAGATATGCCGTGCCGCGCCCATCTTCGGCAGCGCCGCGTCGGCGCCATGTTGCGCTCCCCAGGCGGTACGGTAGTGGTCGGTGGCTTCGCGGACGATCGGGCAAGGGGCGTTGCTGATGATGTTGATGCCTTGCTCGGCCGGCCACTTGGCGCCGTGGGGCGCGGCCACTCCGTACCAGATCGGCGGGTGCGGTCGCTGTTTCGTCGTCAGCGTCATCGGCACTGAGTCGTACGAAAAGTGCTCACCGCTGTGGGTCAGTTCGGCATTGGTGAGGCCTTTCATTAAGACTTCGAAGGCTTCGACGTAGATCGCCGATGTGGCCTCGGGATCGACGCCGAAATAGGCCACTTCAAACGGCGAGATGCCGCGCCCGACACCGAACTCGAAACGGCCGCCGCTAAGCTGATCGAGCATGCAAATTTCCTCGATCAGGCGCAGTGGGTCGTACAGCGGCAAGCAGTAGACCATCGGACCGAACCGCAAGCGCTTTGTGCGCTGGGCGACGGCAGCGAGAAATACGCTGGGCGACGGTGCCATTCCGAGTGGCGTCGCGTGGTGTTCTGCCAGATGATAGTTACTGATCCCTGCCGCATCGTAGTCGGCAATCAACCGCAGCCGGTCTTGGTAGACGGTCTCAAGCTCGGCGCCGGGCCGCTGGTCGAGATGATCGAAAACGCCAAATTCCATTGCCGGGTCCTGCCGTTCCGGTGTTCAGGGGAGCGCTAACTAAAACGCTACCACGCGTGGCACAATACTGTGCACGACAGAACGTGGGGGATTAGTTAAGCCGGCCGTGGCAATGCTTGTATTTTTTCCCTGAACCGCAGGGGCATGCGGCGTTTCGTGCGACTTTACCCCAGGTCGACGGATCGTTCGGGTCGATTTGGTCGCCACGCGCGTGGCGCACCGGCTGCGGCTTCGACAACACCTCGCCTTCCGCGTCGGGGCTTTCGCCGGCGCCGCCGAACTGTCCGACAGAAGCGTGTTGCGCTTCCATTTGCTGCGGCGCTTCGGGCTCCGGCACTGGTTCGGGGACGTTCACCTGTATCTCGATGTGGCTCAACAGCGACGTAACGCCCTCGCGCAGCCGGCTCAACATGTCGTCGAACATGTCGAACGCTTCACGCTTATATTCGTTCAGCGGGTTCTTCTGTCCGAACGCCCGCAAACCGATGCCTTGGCGCAGATGATCGAGGCGCAGCAGGTGATCTTTCCAATATTGGTCGAGGATCTGCAAAAGCAGATTCTTTTCCGCCATGCGCATGAGCTCGGGGCCGAACTGCGCTGTTTTTGCGGCGGCTTTTTCATTAATTTCTTTGCGCAGGCGGTCGAGGATTTCTTCGTTGGCGATGCCTTCTTCATCAGCCCAGTCGGCCACCGGCGCATCGATACCGAATAGCCGCAGCACTTCCTCGTGCAGGAGGTCGGTATCCCACTGCTCGGCAAAGGCCTTTTCGGGCATGCAGCGGGCGACCGTGTCTTCGAGGGTCTCTTCGCGCATCGCCTCGACGGTCTCCGACACGTCGTCTACCCGCATCAGGTCCTTGCGCTGCTCGTAGATGACCTTGCGCTGGTCGTTCATCACGTCGTCGTACTGCAGCAACTGTTTGCGGATTTCGAAGTTGCGCGCTTCGACCTTCTGCTGCGCCTTCTCGAGTGCCTTATCGATCCAGGAATGGACGATCGCTTCGCCCTCTTCGAGGCCCAGCTTCTGCAGCATCGTATCCATGCGTTCGGAGCCGAAAATGCGCATTAGGTCATCTTCCAGCGACAGGAAGAAATGCGACCGCCCCGGATCGCCTTGCCGGCCCGAGCGGCCGCGCAATTGATTGTCGATGCGCCGGCTTTCATGGCGTTCGGTGCCGATAATCTGCAGCCCGCCGGTTTCGAGCACGAGTTCGCGTTTTTTGGCGACGTCGGCTTCGATCTCTTTGCGCCGGCGTTCGTGGGTCTCGGGGTCGTCGATATCGGCGAGTTCCTCGGCGACGCGCATTTCGACATTGCCACCGAGCTGAATATCGGTGCCGCGGCCCGCCATATTGGTGGCAATGGTCACCGCGCCGGGTTCGCCCGCTTGGGCGATGATTTTGGCTTCCTGCTCGTGATAACGGGCGTTCAACACATTGTGGCGGATCTTCCGCTTCTTCAAAACGGCGGAAACCTGTTCCGATTTATCGATTGAAACGGTGCCAACCAAGACGGGCTGTTGGCGTTCGTTACAGTCCACGATGAGTTCGACGATCGCTTTGTATTTCTCGTCGAGCGTCCGATAGACCTCGTCGTTTTTGTCCTCGCGGATCATCGGCCGGTGGGTCGGAATATCGATAACTTCGAGCTCATAGATTTCCGCAAACTCGCCCGCTTCGGTCATCGCCGTACCGGTCATGCCGGCAAGCTTGGGGTAGAGGCGGAAATAATTCTGGAAGGTGATCGAGGCCAGCGTTTGGTTTTCGTTTTGGACCGAAACCTTTTCTTTCGCTTCGAGCGCTTGGTGCAGCCCGTCGGAATAGCGGCGGCCCTCCATCATGCGGCCGGTGAATTCGTCGATGATAACGACGCGGTCGTCTTTGACGATGTAATCAGTGTCGCGGCTGAACAGCTTGTGCGCCCGCAGCGCCTGATTGACATGGTGAAGCGTGCTAACGCTGGTGATGTCGTAGAGGCTCAGACCGCTCTCGATAAGCCCGGCTTCGGCTAGCAACTGCTCGGCGTGCTCGACCCCCTCGTCGGTCAGCGTGATGGCCCGGGCCTTTTCGTCGATCTCGTAATCGGGTTCGACGAGCTTCGGAATGATTTTGTCGACCTGACGGTAAGCTTCGGAGGAGTCCTCGACGGGGCCGGAAATAATGAGCGGTGTCCGCGCTTCGTCGATCAGAATCGAGTCGACTTCGTCGACGATGGCGAAGTTGAAATCGCGCTGAACCATCTCTTCGAGATGGAATTTCATATTGTCGCGCAGGTAATCGAAGCCGAGCTCGTTGTTGGTGGCGTAGGTGACGTCGGCGGCGTAGGCCTCGCGGCGTTGTTCATCCGACAGTCCGTGCACGATGGTGCCGACTTTTAAGCCGAGAAACTCGTAGATCTGGCCCATCCACCCGGCATCGCGCTGCGCCAAATAATCGTTGACGGTGACGACGTGGACGCCTTTGCCTTCAAGCGCGTTCAGATAGACCGGCAGTGTGGCCACCAGGGTCTTACCCTCGCCGGTCTTCATTTCGGAGATCATGCCGTTGTGCAGCACCATGCCGCCCAGCAGTTGGACATCGAAATGGCGCTGCCCGAGGGTGCGCTTGGCCGCTTCGCGGACCGTTGCAAAGGCCTCGACGAGCAGGCTGTCGAGTGAGGCGCCGTCCGCCAATTGCTGACGAAACGCCTCGGTGCGTGCCCGCAACTCGTCGTCGCTCAGGGCCTCCAAAGCCGGCTCGAGCGCGTTGATTGCCTCGACATCCTTGCGCAGCCGCTTGAGATATCTGTCGTTAGCCGTTCCGACGACCCGCTTAACAAGATTGACTACCATCCGGCGCGCTCGTTCCTCTGCAATGTGGCCTCTGCTGCGTGGCCCCAGCGGCGACTCGTCCGCTGGTGTGAAATCGCGCCGTCGTGGCGGCGCGGCGTGTGGTCTACGCCCTGAAAGATGGGGATTTCTAGTGTCTTGTCTAGGGGCCGTATCGGCGGCTGTCAACGGCGATCCGGCCTTGGTTAAGCCTCGGTGGAGGCGGTAGCGTGTCCCTGCCTGCCCGCCAGGTTTGGTCAATCACATTACCGTGTGCAATAGTCTTGGCCGCCGTACGGCGCTTGAGCCTGCGCGTTGATCCCGGCACTGTGGTTCGTGGATATTGCCGCCGATGGGTTCAATATCTTTTTTGACCGTCCGCGCGCATCCGATGCCCGGCCGGAGCGACCGGAGCCCCCTATGATGAAGCATCTAACTTTTGCGGCCGTGCTTGCGGCCTTTGTGTCGAGCGGACCTGCGACGGTTTTGGCGCAAGATAACCAAAATCTCGACAACCCTGTGGTTGCTAGCGTTAACGGTCATGAAATCCGCCAGTCCAACGTGGCGGAAGCGTTTGAGCGTCTCCCGGCACAGTATCAGCAGATACCGTTCAATGTTCTGCTGCCCCAGTTGGTCGAGCAGCTCGTGACCAACCATCTAATGGAGGTCGCGGGACGTGAACTCGAGCTTCACAACGACGAAGCAGTGAAGGCGCGAATTCGCGCGTTTGAGTCTGCCGCGATCCAGCAGGCTTATATAGAGCGCAAGATTGCCGAGCAGGTGACCGAGGAAGAGATCACCCGGGTCTACGAGCAAACCATCGGTAATGCCGAAGGTCCCGAGGAGGTGCGCGCCAGCCATATTCTCGTCGCCACTGAGGAAGAAGGCATGGCGCTCCTGAAACAGCTCGCCGACGGTGCCGACTTCGCCGAGCTGGCACGCGAGCATTCGACCGGTCCAAGCGGTCCGAGCGGCGGCGACTTGGGATATTTCACCCGTGACGCCATGGTCGAACCGTTCGCCTCTGCCGCTTTCTCGCTTGAAATTGGCGCTGTCGGGCCCGATCCGGTGCAAACCCAGTTCGGCTGGCACGTCATCAAAGTGATCGATAAGCGCCAGGCGCCGCCGGCCAACTTGGAAGAATCGCGGGCTGAAATCCAAGACCTGTTGACGCGTGAGTTTATCACCGCGCATATGGCGGAATTACGGGCGGGCGCCGAGATTGAAACCTTCAATCTCGACGGTACGCCGACCGGGGGCGGCGCAGCGCAGTAGCTGCGACTGAGCTGGCAGCGCCCCCGATCCAAAATCGGGGGCGTTTGTCGTTATGAGCAAGTCTGTTTCCGCTGCGGTCTCGCCGCTGGCGCCAAAGAGATTTCCATCCGTTAGGCCGGTTGCCGGCGTGCGCCTTGCCGGCCGCGCCGTCGGGTTGAAACCGAGCGGCGCAAAAGACTTGATGGTCGCGGAACTGGCCAAGGGCACGACGATTGCCGGGGTGCTGACCCGGTCACGCTGCCCGTCGGCGCCGGTCGACTGGTGCCGGTCGATCCTGCCCAAGGGTAAGGCGCGGGCGATCATCGTTAATTCGGGCAATGCCAACGCCTTTACCGGTACCGCTGGCGATCGCGTGGTCGCCGACACCGTTGCGGCGGGCGCCCAGCTTTTCAGTTGCCCGCGTGATCAAATTTATATCGCGTCGACTGGTGTTATCGGCGAGCCGGTGCCGCCGGACTTCATCGCCGGCAAGCTGGCTGGCATGCGCCGCGGCTTGGGGGTAAGGGCGTGGCGGCCGGCCGCCGAGGCGATCATGACCACGGATACTTTCCCCAAAGCGGCCTCGCGCACGGCCCGGATTGGCAACGCTGAGGTCACGATCTCCGGTTTTGCCAAAGGGTCGGGCATGATCGCGCCGGACATGGCGACGATGCTGGCGTTCGTTTTCACCGATGCGTGTCTGCCGGCGCCGGTGCTGCAGCGGCTGCTGCGCCGTGCGACCGACCGTTCGTTCAATGCCATTACTGTCGACAGCGATACCTCGACCTCGGATACCGTGCTTCTGGCCGCCACCGGTCAAACGAAACGGCAACCGCGGATCAGCCGGTCGAACGATCCGGCACTGTCGGAGTTTAGCGCCGCTCTGGAGGCGGTATGTATCGATCTTGCCCAGCAAATCGTGCGCGACGGCGAAGGCGCGCAAAAGTTCGTCACCATCAATGTCGCCGGCGCTGAATCGAAACGCGCAGCGCGCACGATCGGCCTTGCTATCGCGAACTCGCCGTTGGTCAAGACAGCGATCGCCGGTGAAGACGCCAACTGGGGCCGTATCGTCATGGCGGTCGGCAAGGCGGGCGAAAAAGCCGACCGGGACCGCTTGTCGATCGCCATTGGCGGTATCCCGATTACTGTCGATGGGCAGCTCGTGCCGGACTACGACGAAACGCCGGTTGCCCGCCACATGAAACAGTCGGAGATCAATATCAGTATCGATGTCGGCGTCGGGCGGGGCCGGGGAACCGTGTGGACCTGCGATCTCACCCACGGCTACATCACCATCAACGCCGACTATCGAAGCTGAGCCATGGCTGCGCCGCCGCTTCTTCTGGTCAGTGCCGTGGCGTTGGTCGACATCGACGACCGGATCCTGCTGGCGCGCCGTCCGCCCGGCAAACCGATGGCCGGCCTGTGGGAGTTTCCTGGTGGCAAGCTGCAGGAGGGCGAAACCCCGGAGGCGGCGCTCATTCGCGAGTTGCGCGAGGAGCTGGCCATCGACACGGTGGAAAGCTGCTTAGCGCCTATAGCCTTCGCCAGTCACACCTACGAGGCGTTCCACCTGCTGATGCCGCTATTCGTCTGCCGCGTCTGGGAGGGCACGCCGCAGCCGCGCGAAGGCCAAGAATTAGCTTGGGTGCGGCCTAAGGATATGGGCGCCTACCCCATGCCACCGGCGGACAAGCCGCTGGTGGCGATGCTCAGGGATGTGCTGTAGCCGAGTGCGCGAGGGCATCGGCTGCTAAGCGGTCAGCCGCCGGTAGGAGATCGATAGCGCTGTAATTCCAACGGCGTAGCCGATGTAGAAGACCGACTCGAGAGCGAGCGATACGAGAAACTGCGCCGTCATCGATGAAGCAATCACCGCGGCCAGGGGGTTGAGAATAATCAGAACGGGCAGGCTGCCGAGGAATATGATCAACAATGGAAGCAGTATGACGGCGACAAGTATCCGCCAGCTATTCCCGCTCGTGAGCTTTGCCGACTCTGTAAACTTCATCGGTGTGTCGGTCGCGGCAGCGGGCAACACGAGTACCAAGCGGGATCCGATCAAGCCGGCGGCGATGAACAATGCGCTGAACGTAAACGCAATGGGAAAAGCTCGCGCAAGCAACAGCGACATGAAAAATATGAACGCCATCAGGTAGACGAAGAGCAAAACGATGTGGCGAAGAAACAACCACTGCCGCGGTCCCCAGCGAAACGCCGCACCGATCGAGCCGGTTTCGGGGCCGACCAAGATTCGCCGATGCCACGCGACCGCAAACAAAGTGTAAAACACGAAGCTAACCAGCGCGCTAATAATCGATCGGACAACGAGCTCGAACGGGACTTGCACCCCATCGTCAACGGTAATCTGCGCGTCGCCAAAAAGGGCGGCCATCACCGTACTGACGATCGACACCGCGAGAACGGGCAGGAATGCAAATGCCAACAAGTCGCGCCGTTTGTCCCAGGTGTCGCGGCACGCCTCGGTGATGATGTCGGAAATCGGTAACTGCATTATCGCTTGCCTCGAAGAAACTATAGCGGGCGCGTGTCAGCGGGGCCCGGCTTTTTCGCCTGCCGAACGCTCCGCTGCGTCGAGTGCTTCGGCGAGCCGTGACGCGGCACTGCCGGGCCGAAGGGCCTGCGGTTGGTTCGCAGCAGGCGCCCACCCAGTGAGATAGAGGATTTCGAAGGTCGCTGGCGCGCGGCCATCGCCGCCGGCGAACTGGGCCATGTAGGTCTCTGCCGCCGCCATCAGTGTCGACCGGCGGGTCGGCGTCCGCCGTCGGTCTAGCAGAATATTGGTCTCGCCCATGCCGCGAAGGTCCGACATCAGTTTGAGCGGACTGTCGTAGGTCACCGTTAGAGAATCGGTGTCGGCGACCGGCAGAGCGAAGCCGGCGCGTTGGAGCAGCCCGGCGGCGTCGCGCAAATCGGCAAAGGGCGCGACGCGCGGTCCAGCGCCCCCTTCCAACGTCGTTTCCGCTGTTAGCCAAGCCTGGCGCAGTTCGCTCAGGGTCGTTCCGCCAAATAGTGCGGCGAGGAACAGGCCATCGGGCTTTAGCGCGCGTTGGATCTGGATCAACGCACCGGGCAGATCGTTTGCGTGGTGCAAGTTGGCGCAACTCAGGACGAGATCGAAGCTGGCATCGCCGAATGGCAATTGTTCTTCGTCGGCAACCAGGGTGGGAGCTTCCGCTTTGTCCCGCGCGCGCGCGGCCATACTTGGCGATAGATCGGCTTGGATCAGCCGGCCGACTTTCCCGGCTGGTAGGTTTACCGCCGCTTCTGCGATCAAGCCGCTGCGGCATCCCAAATCGAGTGCGACGGCAAAATCGCGGCGAATGTCGGTCAGCCTATCGACCAGCCGCGCGGCGATCTCCCGAAATAGGAAATCGTGATCGGGCAGCGTGGCCGCTGCCCGGTCCCTGTGCCGGCGAAGCAGACGGCGGTCGAACACATCGATACGGTCGGCCATACCGCGCTATATGGCATGCTGGTTCGATTGGGCAAAGCCGGGCAGTTGTTCACATTCGAGTGGCGACAAGGGTTTGACTCAATCGCCCGGTCTGCGGCGACAATAGGTTATGCAGTTAAACCAGCCATCGCCCCTGTTGGACGCCGTGCGCCACGGCGCTGCGAGCGCAGTGCGCGGACTGGTCAACACGGTGCTGCCGCCCCAGTGCCTCGCCTGCGATGCGCTGGTGGCAACGCCCGGTAGCTTGTGCGCTCCCTGCTGGACCAGCGCTAAGTTCATTACGGCGCCGCACTGCACCGTTTGCGGGCTGCCTTATTCCTTCGATCCGGGCGCCGATCTGGTTTGCGGCGCGTGTAGCAGGGCGCGCCCAGTATTCGACCGGGCCCGGGCGGTGCTGCACTATGACGATTTAGGCCGCCGTTTGGTGGTCGCGTTCAAATTGAGTGACCGCACCCATGGCGCCCCGACATTTGGACGATGGTTGGCGCGTGCCGGCGCCGACCTGATCGCCGATGCCGATCTCGTTGCGCCGGTGCCGCTGCACCGGTTGCGTCTCTTGCGCCGGCGTTTCAATCAGTCGGCCATGTTGGCGCAAGCGGTCTGCCGCGCGGCCGGCAGCCGCAGCGTCGAGTTTGCGCCCGATCTCCTGCTGCGCCGCCGGCACACCCCGAGCCAGGCGGGGCTCAACGCCGGCCAACGGCGGCTCAATGTGCGCAATGCATTTGCGGTTTGTCCGCGCCGGGCCGCTCGGATCGCCGGCCGCCGGATATTGCTGATCGATGATGTTTTCACGACGAGCGCGACGGTATCGGAATGCGCCCGCGTCTTGATCCGGGGCGGGGCGTCGGCGGTCGATGTCTTAACCCTGACGCGGGTCGATAAACCGTACGCAGAACCTTGAGATAGCCCTATAAACACGCGAATTTGATGGCACTGGAGATGACGGTTTGCCTTGGTCATGCTACCAGCGCGGCCGTGAAATTGGGGGCATATGGTGGCGATCGGCCGGAGGTCGACCTACATTGCCTCTGCGATGGCATTAACGGAGGCGCCGACGATGGCAAACGTCGAAATCTACACTGGAATGATGTGTGGCTACTGCTCAGCCGCCAAGCGCCTGCTGACAAAGAAAGGTGTTGAGTTCACCGAAACCGACGTTACGTGGAAACCGGGCAAACGGGCTGAGATGATGGAGCGGGCCAATGGCCGCCATTCGGTGCCACAGATATTTATCGACGGTGAACATATCGGCGGCTGCGATGATCTCTACGCGCTCGACTCCGCGGGTAAACTCGATTCGAAACTCGGGTTGAGCTAACGGCGACACCCGCCCGCCTCTTTAGACTAATTTAGTTCTACCTCGGCGGCGTTCCGGCGCACGGCGCAAATCCGCTGAACGACCGCCGGGCGCGGATCGTTAGTTACACCGTGCTCGTACGCAACGACTTCCAACTGTCCGCTGACCGCGTCCAATAGTTCACCAGTTTGGAGCAAATAGTCCGGGTTGCTCGGTTTTCCGTAGGCGGCGTTTCCGGCCGCGAACGTCTCGTACAGTAGAACTCCGCCATCGGCGACGGCGGCAACGATTGCCGGCAGCAGCGGCCGCCAGAGATAGTTGGTGACGACAACGCCGCCGAACTGGCCCGCGGGCAACGGCCGGCCACCCTGGCCAGGCTGGGACGCTTCAAGGTCGATCTCGATGATATTGAGCCCATCGAGATCTGCGAGATCGGAGAGCCTACTGACATCGCGGTCGAGCGCTGTTACGGCATGGCCGCGGGAGAGGAAGTAACGCGTGTGCCGGCCGCCGCCACAGGCGATATCGAGGACGTTACCCTTAACGAGGGGGGCAAACCGGGCGATCCAGGGGGAGGGAGCCGGATTAACCGGATTTTGATGCGGTGGCGCCATCGTAGAACAGGAATATCGCTTGTTTTTCGTGGTGAAATTGCCATTTTACTGGACCCAAGCGCCATTTATAGGGGCGCGTTGGTTTTGTAGCGGACGTTAGCGGCGATGATCAGCTTCAACCTGACCTGTTCGAACGGACACGAGTTTGGCGGTTGGTTCCCGAACTCTGACAGTTTCGAAAAACAGGTAAAGAAAAAGCAGATACCGTGCCCAACCTGCGGCGACACCGCGGTGTCGAAGTCTATTATGGCGCCTGCGGTTGCGGCGAAAAGCGAGGTCAAAAAAGAGCGTGAGACCAAAGCCGCGAAAGTGCGGAAGATGCTGAACGAATTGCGCGATCACGTTGAAGAGAACTTCGACGATGTTGGCGACCAGTTCCCCGAAGAAGCGCGGCGTATCTACTACGGTGAAACCGAGGCGCGGGACATCTACGGCAACGCGACCGACGAAGAGGCGGAAGAAATGGTCGAAGAGGGATTACCCGTCGGCCGGCTGCCTTGGCCCAAACGCCCCGACAGCTAAGCCATAAAAGCGGCGCTTACGCGGTTTTGACGCCGGTTCCCATATAGTTCACATCGAGATCGCGCGGGTTGGCCGACCACTGGCCGGTCAGCGGGCTATAGGTGACGCCCGTCAGGTCTGTCACCTCGATACCGGCGGCAGCCAATTCCCGGGTGAGTTCGGAAGGCCGCACGAATTTGCGCCAGTCGTGCGTGCCACGCGGCAGCCACCGTAGAATGTACTCGCCGCCCACAATCGCCAGCGCGAAGGCCTTGGGGGTCCGGTTTAGGGTTGCGAAAAACATTAACCCGCCATCGCGCACGACCGCGCCGCACGCTTTGAGAAAGGCGCTGACATCGGCGACGTGTTCGACGACTTCCATGTTGAGAACGATATCGAACTCACGATTATCGGCGGCCAACTCCTCGACGGTTACCGTCTGATAATCGACCGATAGGGCAGTGGATTCGGCATGCACGCGGGCAATTTCGATGTTGCGGGTCACCGCATCGATGCCGGTTACCTCGGCGCCCAGGCGCGCCAGGGGCTCACAAAGCAGGCCGCCGCCACAGCCGACATCGAGCACCGTTAGGCCCGATAGCGGCGTCAGGGATGTGGTGTCGCGCTCGAAATGGGCGCAAGCGGTGTCGCGGATATACTGCAGGCGGACCGGGTTGAATTTATGCAGCGGGCGAAATTTGCCGTCCGGGTCCCACCATTCCTCGGCCATCGCGCGAAACTTGTCCAACTCGGCGGGGTCGATCGAAGGGGTCTCTTTCGGTTTTTCTGCGGTGGCCGCCATGGCTCGTCCTGTCAACGCCACTTGTCATAGAATCACCGACTGAGTATGGATACGCCGTCCCTGCCCGACAAGGTCGCTAATTGACGCGGGGTCCTGGCAGGTAGTCTTGCGCTCTCGGGTGAGCGCGGACAGACAGTCGGTAAACGGGGATTTTATGGGCCGAATAGTCGCTAAGTTTGGCGGAACATCCGTCGCGGATCTGGACCGGATTCGCGCAGCGGCGGCTGTGATCAAGGCGGAGGTCGAGCGAGGAAATCAGCTTGTTGTCGTCGTGTCGGCGATGGCCGGGGTCACCAATGATCTGGTGGCGCTAACCCGGGAAGCCAACCCGATGCACGATGCACGTGAGTACGATTCGGTGGTGGCGACGGGCGAGCAGGTGACCAGCGGATTGCTGGCGTTGTGTCTCCAGCAGCTTGGCGTGTCGGCGCGCTCATGGCTCGGCTGGCAAATCCCGATCCGCACCGATGACGTTCACGGCAAGGCGCGTATTCTGGACATTGAGACCGAGGAATTGGAGCGGCGGCTCGACGACAATCAAGTTTGTGTCGTCGCTGGATTTCAAGGCATCGGGCCCGACGACCGTATCACCTCCTTGGGCCGAGGCGGGTCGGACACGACAGCGGTCGCACTTGCCGCCGCATTGGCCGCCGAACGCTGCGATATTTATACCGATGTCGATGGGGTCTACACGTCGGATCCGCGGATCGTGACGCGCGCGCGCAAGCTCGATAAAATCACCTATGAGGAGATGCTCGAAATGGCATCGCTGGGCGCCAAGGTCCTGCAAACGCGCTCGGTTCAGCTGGCAATGACCCATGGCGTGCCGCTGCAGGTATTGTCTTCATTCGACGGCGCGGTGGGCAGCGATCTGCCCGGCACGCTGGTCGTTGCCGAGGAAGAGATAGTGGAACAGGAAGTCGTAAGTGGCGTCACCTACAGCCGTGACGAGGCGAAAATAACGTTGTTGCAGGTTCCCGACCGTCCGGGCGTCGCCGCCGCGATCTTCGGTCCGTTGTCGGACGCGAACGTCAACGTCGACATGATCGTGCAAAATATCTCCGAGGACGGCAGCGCGACCGACCTGACGTTTACGGTTCCCCGCGGTGACTTGGAACATGCGCTCGGTGTTCTGGACGCCTGCAAGAAAGACCTGGGGTTTGCCGCGTCGGTGCCCGACTCCAACGTGGTTAAGGTGTCGGTCGTCGGGGTTGGCATGCGCAGCCACGCCGGTGTTGCCAATCGCATGTTCTCGGCGCTGGCGGAGCACAACATCAACATTCTGGTGATTTCGACATCGGAGATTAAGATCAGTGTGCTGATTGCCGAAGAATTCACCGAGCTGGCGCTGCGCGCATTACACAGCGCATACGGGCTCGACGCCGCCTGAGTGCGCGATGATCCGTCACTCCGCATCGCGCCGGCCGGGCCATCCCGCGCTTGGCGGCGATGCTGGCGGGTGGCAACGACATGACTGCTGAAATCGTCCCATGGACGGGATCCCGGCGTCTGCTGCGCAGATTGCGCGACGTCATGGCGAGTCCCGAATCGCCGCAAGAGCGATTGGATAAGATTGCCACGCTGATTGCCCGCGAGGTGGTTGCCGAAGTGTGTTCGATCTACGTCCGCCGCGCGGGCGATGTACTCGAACTATTTGCAACGGAAGGGCTGCACCAGGACGCGGTGCATCGCACCCGTCTCATCGTCGGCCAGGGCCTTATCGGTCTGATCGCAGCGCAGGCGATGCCGGTGGCGCTAGCCGATGCGCAAGCCCACCCGCTGTTTGCCTACCGGCCGGAGACCGGAGAAGAGATCTACTCGTCGCTGATGGGTGTACCGATTTTGCGCGGTGGCCGCGTGATCGGTGTCTTGGCGGTGCAAAACCGTACCGAGCGGACTTACTCCGACGAGGAAGTGGAAGTCCTCGAAACCATCGCGATGGTACTTGCCGAACTCGTCGCTGGCGGTGACGTGATAAGTCCCGAAGAAGCCAGCGTGGGGCAAGACTTGAGCGTGTTGCCGCAGCGCCTGGAGGGTGTGTCGTTAAGCCCTGGCCTGGCGCATGGCACGGCGATCCTCCACCACCAGCGGGTGACCATAGACCGTATGTTGTCCGATGATCCGGCGCGCGAGTCAGCGCGGGTGCACGACGCGATAGCGGCAGTCCATGGTCAGCTCGATGCAATCATGGATCGGCCCGAGCTCTCCGATGCGGGCGACCATCGCGATGTGCTGGAAGCCTACCGTATGTTCGCCCACGACCGCGGCTGGTTGCGGCGGATCGAGGAAGCGATACGCACCGGATTGTCGGCCGAGGCGGCAGTCCAGCGGGTGCAGGACGATACACGCGCGCGCATGACCCAGGTAAGCGACGCCTACCTGCGCGAGCGGCTGCTGGATTTCGAAGACTTGACCAATCGCCTGCTGAGAAATCTGACCGACGACGAATTCGACCCGAACCTGCAACTGCCCGAGGATACCGTCCTGGTGGCACGCTCTTTGGGGCCGGCGGAACTGCTCAATTACGACCAAACGCGTTTGTCCGCGATTGTGCTCGCGGAGGGGTCGGCGAATGCCCACGCGGCGATCGTTGCGCGCGCCCTCGATGTGCCGATGGTGGGCCGGGTGGAAGGGTTGCTCTCAGGTGTCGAGAATGGCGACGCTGTGCTGGTGGATGCTGAAAACGGACTCATCTACCTGCGCCCCGGAGACGAGGTACGCACCAATTTCGATGCCGCCATGGCGGCCCGTAGCGAGCGCCTGCGTCTTTACCATGGTCTCCGCGACACACCGGCCGAGACCAAAGATGGGGTTGCGATATCTCTGCAACTCAACGCCGGCCTGCTCGCTGAGATGAACCACTTACACGACACCGGCGCTGCCGGTGTGGGGCTTTTCCGCACAGAAATCCCGTTTATGGCCCGGGCTACCTATCCCGATGTCCCGGCGCAGACCGAGTTTTACGAGCGCGTAGTCGAAGAGGCGAAGGGCCGGCCGGTCATTTTTCGTACCCTCGATATCGGCGGTGACAAGGTCCTGCCCTACGTCCGGGCGGGCGAGGAAGACAATCCGGCGATGGGGTGGCGGGCGACGCGCATTGCGCTCGATCGGCCGGCGCTATTGCGCCATCAATTGCGGGCGTTACTGACGGCAAGTGGCGGTGGCGAGCTTTCGGTGATGTTTCCGATGATTGCCCAGGTTGCAGAGTTTGACGCGGCCCGGAGGCTGCTCGACATGGAGGTTGCTCAGCAGCGCGAGCGGGGTTTGCCATTGCCGCGCGATATTCGCGTCGGGGTCATGCTCGAAGTACCGGCTTTGGCGATGCAACTGCCGACGCTGTTGCCGCGCATCGACTTTCTTTCCATAGGAAGCAACGATCTGGTGCAGTTCTTGTTTGCCTCCGATCGGGCAAACCCCCGGCTAGAAGGGCGCTACGACCCGCTATCACCGGCGATTCTAGCTTTTATGCGCCAAATAACAGAGGCCTGCGACGCCGCCGATACGCCGGTTACCGTGTGTGGCGAGATCGCCGGGGATCCGCTCACCGCGATGGCGCTTATGGGAATCGGCATTCGAGCGTTGTCGATGTCACCCGCCAATATCGGGCCGGTTAAGGCAATGATCCTGAGCTTGGATTTATCTACTGTGAGTAGTTATTTGAACACATTATTTCCATCATCAGCGGCAAGCATACGTCCGCACCTCAAAGCCTTCGCGCGCGATCATGGCGTCACCGTTTAGTACCGGTTGCTGCGCCAGAGGGTTTGAGGGAAAATGGCGCTATCGACCGTCGAATATGGTTTATTTTCTTTTACTTAACACTTTTTCACTAGGGTCACCTTACGAGGAAATGATCATATTCATTAACTGCCATAGATAGCTGCGGCCCGATGTAGTCCGGGCGGCAGGCATCGGGATGGAAAATGGTTGATAAGAAGCCACATAATTTCCGCGTAATTGAATCCGGCGGCGCGGTGGTGGGCCCCAACGAAGCGGATATCGAGCAAGTCGGCGCGTTTCTGCGCGAAGCGCGTGAGAATACGGGCCGCAGCCTGGCCGACGTTGCCGCGACCCTGCGTATCCGCGCGAGATTTCTTCAAGCCATTGAAGACGGCCGCTATTCGGACCTGCCTGGCCCTACTTACGCGGTCGGTTTCATCCGGACCTATGCCGATTATCTGCAACTCGATACCGAAGCGCTCGTCGATCAGTTTAAGTCGGAAGCCTCCAGTGTTGAGGTGCAACCCGATCTAGAATTTCCAACCCCGCCGACCGTCGGCTGGTTCCCCACCGGCACCGTGGTGTCGAGCTGTGCGATCCTCGCTGCGGCTGTCTTCGCCGGCTGGTTTTATATCCAGAACGAGGATTCCCAAGACGTGGCGGCTATTCCGAGCCCGCCAGGCTTTGAATCTGCCAGTGGACTAGCGTCAGCAGTTGGAGAGGCCGCGGATATCGGGGAGACCACCCAAGACGTTGTGGTGGTAGAAGCGCCGCAACCGGCTTCGGCGGTTGCGGATGAATCTGTTGCAGACGTTGTCGATGAGTCCGAGGAAGCCGTGACTGTTGCGGATGCAGCGATTGTTGAAGCTGACGAACCCGACGCTTCCGTGTCCACCGAGACCGCTTCGAACGTCGAAGATGTAGCCGATGAATCTTCGGTTTCGGATGTCGCGCGCGCCACGCCCGAACCCGCGTCGACTGAGGCCGCCCCGCAACCGGCGGAACCGGCTGTGATCGTTCGCGCCGACGCGCTTCCCGCGATTGAAGAGCCGGCCTCCGCACCGGCTGAGGTGGCAGAGGCGCCGGTGCTCGACGAAGACGAACCGGTATCGGTCTCCGCAAATGCCGCCGAACCAAGCGGCACCGAGCAGCCGGCGGCCGCTCCCGAGCAGATTCCAGAAGTGGCAAGTTTGCCGAATATTCCTAGCAGCAGCGGAGAACCGACGGTTTCCGGCCAAGGCCGCACCTATGGGGTAGCAAATCAGGAAGCACGGGTGGTCATCGGCGCACGCGCCGATAGCTGGGTGCAGGTGCTCGATAGCAATCAGAATGTTTTGCTGACGCGGATGCTGCGTCCGGGCGACCGCTATCTCGTGCCCAGCCGGGACGATCTGGTGATGCTCACCGGTAATGCCGGGGGGCTGATCATTTCCGTCGATGGCGAGCCCGTTCCGCGGATCGGCTCGGATGGCGCGATTTTGCACAATGTGCGCCTCGACGTTGAACTGCTAAAGAGCGGCCGGGCGGTCATTCAGTAGCCTGATTCCTTTGGAACGGTCGGCTGCTGCGCCGCAGCGGCGGCTTGATATTTGACAACGCCGCGCGCATGTTAGGGGCGGTTCACCCCTGCATTCGATTGGCCGTTTTGGCCTAGGAAAAAACCCATGAGCGTGCGTCCTTATCGGGATATCCACCGCCGCAAAAGCCGCCAAATCTCGGTGGGAGATGTTGCCGTTGGCGGCGATGCGCCGATTAGCGTCCAGTCGATGACCAATACGCTGACATCGGATGCGGCGGCGACGATTGCCCAGATTCGCGAGCTGGAAGTCGCCGGGGCCGACATCGTTCGCGTATCGTGCCCTGACGAGGACAGCACCGCGGCGCTCAAATACATTTTGCCGGAAGTCACGGTGCCTATCGTCGCCGACATCCATTTTCACTATCGCCGGGCAATCGAGGCCGCCGAGGCCGGGGCTGCCTGCTTGCGTCTCAATCCGGGAAACATTGGCTCGCGCGAGAGGGTACGCGAGGTCGTGAAAGCCGCGCGCGACAACAACTGCTCGATGCGGGTGGGCGTGAACGCCGGGAGCCTCGAGCGCGAACTGCTCGACAAATACGGCGAGCCCTGCCCCGAGGCACTGATCGAGAGCGCCCTTAATTCGGCGAAGCTGCTCGAAGACGAGGATTTTCACGAGTTCAAAATCTCGGTGAAGGCGTCCGACGTGTTTTTGGCCGTAGCTGCCTACCAAGGGCTGGCGGAAGCCTGCGACCATCCGCTTCATATTGGGATCACGGAGGCCGGGGGGCTGCGCACCGGTACGGTGAAGTCGTCGATCGGTCTGGGAATGCTCCTGTGGGCCGGTATCGGCGACACGCTCCGGGTCTCGCTGTCGGCGAACCCGGTAGAAGAGGTCAAAGTCGGCTTTGACCTTCTCAAGTCGCTGGGGCTGCGCCACCGCGGCGTGAATTTGGTGTCGTGCCCGTCCTGCGCCCGCCAGCAGTTCGATGTGATCGAAACCGTGCGAGTACTCGAGGAGCGGCTGGCGCACATCACCACGCCCATGACGGTCTCGGTGATCGGTTGCGTCGTCAACGGCCCGGGCGAAGCGGTGATGACCGATATCGGATTTACCGGCGGCGGCCGGGGTACCCACCAAGTCTACATCGCCGGCCAGCCGCACCACCGGCTGAAAGACGCCGGTATCGTCGATCACTTGGTCGAGTTGGTGGAGGAAAAGGCGGCGCAGATCGAGGCCGATTTGGCTGAGCCCGCCGACCCGCTACCGTCAGCGGCCGAATAACCCAGCACGCCGGGAATTCTCTCGTGGCCAAACTGCAGCCCGTGCGCGGAACGCGCGACCTCATCGGCGAAGAATCTCGCGCCCATTTATTTGTCATCGACAACGCACGCGAAGTGGCCGGCCGATATGGCTATGGGCATGTCGAAACGCCCGCATTCGAGTTCACCGATGTTTTTCAACGCACGCTGGGCGAGACATCGGACATCGTTACCAAGGAGATGTATACCTTCCAGGACAAGGGCGGCGACAGCCTGACCCTGCGCCCGGAAGGCACAGCGGGGATCGCCCGCGCGGTCTTGTCGGGAGGCTTGCAGAACGAGTTGCCCCTGAAATGGTGCTACGCAGGACCGATGTTCCGTCACGAGCGGCCCCAGAAGGGCCGGTTACGACAGTTTCATCAGATCGGCGTTGAACTGATCGGGGTTGCTGAGCCGGTCGGCGACGTCGAAGTGATCGCTCTCGCCGCCGCAACGTTGGATGCGCTGGGTGTGCTCTCGTCGACAACGCTTGAGCTCAATACGCTGGGCGACGGAGAAAGCCGCACGGCCTATCGCGATGCGCTGGTCGCCTATCTAGAGGGTTTCCGCGACCGGTTGTCGGAGGATAGCCAGCAACGCCTCGACCGCAATCCGCTGCGTATCCTCGATTCCAAGAATAGCGGCGACAAGGAGATCGTCGCAGGCGCGCCGTCGTTCGCCGACTATTTGACGCCGGACGCGCAAGCGTTTTTCGATGCGGTCCGCGGCGGTCTTGAAGATCTTGGGATCGCCTACCAAATCAACCCGCGCCTGGTGCGCGGCCTCGATTATTACTGCCATACCGCGTTCGAGTTCACGACCGACCAACTCGGCGCGCAAGGCACCGTGCTGGCGGGCGGCCGTTACGACGGGTTGATGGAGATGATGGGCGGACAGCCGACCCCGGGGGTCGGGTGGGCCGCCGGCATCGAACGGTTGGCGATGCTGACCGGACCGGCACCCGCGGGGCCTCGGCCGATTTCGGTGATCGGCGTGGGGGCAGCTGGCGAGAAAGCGGCGGCCAAAGTGGCGCACGATTTGCGGCAAGCGGGGCTGACCGTTGAGCTGAACTATCGTGGCGGTTTGAAACGCGGGCTTCGCCGGGCCGACAAAATTGGCGCTGCCGCGGCGGTTTTCCTCGGTGATGATGAACTGGCCCGCGACGGAGCGACGGTACGTAACCTGGACGACGGCTCGCAGAGTGAGGTGTCCTTGGCCGCGTTGAAAGACCATTTGGCCGCGTATCGCTAGCTGGCGAGCCAGCCAGCCCCGCTTTCGGGCAGGTTCGGGCTGGCGCCGACACCCCGCAGCGCTATTGCGCGGGAATTGCCCTTGAGACAAATAGCCCAAAGCTTCCTCCTGGCGGAGATCACGAACCCATGAGTCTGGACACCAAATTCGATCGAGTGGTCGATCGGCACAAAGAGTTGGAGCGCCTGCTATCCGAAGCGGATGCGTCCGATGCGCAGTCCTACGCGAAGTTATCGAAGGAATATTCCGATCTAACGCCGGTCGTGGAGACCATCACCGAGTTGCGGGGCGTGCGCGCCGAGTGTGAGGACCTCGGAACGCTGATTGAGGACAGCGAGACCGACGACGAGATGCGGGCAATGGCCGAGGCCGAGCTTCAGGAACTGAAGGCAAGTGAGCCGGAGATCGAACAGCGGCTGCAGATCATGTTGCTGCCCAAAGACGCCGCCGATGCGCGTAATGCTATTCTCGAAATCCGCGCCGGTACGGGTGGAGATGAGGCGGGGCTGTTTGCGGCTGACCTGTTCCGCATGTACCAGCGCTATGCCGAGCTGCGCGGCTGGAAGGTCGAGGTCATGAGCGCCAGCACGACCGGCATCGGCGGCTACAAGGAAATCATCGCCAGTATCAGCGGGCGCGATGTGTTTGCCCGGTTGAAGTTCGAATCCGGCGTGCACCGTGTCCAGCGCGTGCCCGAAACCGAGAGTAGCGGCCGTATTCATACCTCTGCTGCGACAGTCGCGGTTTTGCCCGAGGCCGAAGATGTCGACATCGAAATCGCGGAGAACGATCTGCGTATCGACACCTATCGGGCGTCGGGTCCGGGCGGGCAGTCGGTCAATACGACCGACAGCGCGGTGCGCATTACCCATTTGCCGACCGGTCTCGTCGTCACCCAGCAAGACGAGAAGTCGCAGCATAAGAACAGAGCCAAAGCGATGCGGGTGCTGCGCGCGCGTTTGTACGAACATGAACGCCAGATGCAGCAGGATGCCCGCGCCGCCGACCGGCGCAGCCAGATCGGCTCCGGCGACCGCTCCGAACGCATCCGCACTTACAACTTTCCCCAAGGCCGGGTGACCGATCACCGGATTGGGCTGACGCTGCACAAGCTCGAGAAGGTCCTAAACGGCGAGGGGTTGGATGAAGTTGTCGACGCGTTGACCACCGAAGACCAGGCCGCGCGCTTGGCGCAAGATAACTAATATGACCATTGAAGCGGACATTCTGGATATTGGGCGCACCACCGGCGCCGCCGTTGCGGCGATTGCCCGCTCCCTCGAAGAGGCCGGTGTTGCCAGCGCCCGGCTCGACGCGCGTTTGCTTGTCTGCGCTGCGACCGGTGAAAGCACGGCCGGGCTGATTGCGCACCCGGAGCGCCCGGTACTGGCAGTGGAGAGAGGTAGACTTTCCGCCATGGCGGCGCGCCGCTGCGCCCGCGAACCCGTCGCCCATATTCTCGGCCGCCGCGAATTTTGGTCGCTCGACTTCGAGGTCTCGGCCGCCGTGCTCACGCCGCGCCCGGATTCCGAGACCTTGGTGGAGGCCGTTTGTCGGCATATTGCCGAGCCTGACCAGCCGGTTCGCATCCTCGATCTGGGCACCGGCAGCGGGTGCCTGTTGTTGGCCTTGTTAAGCGAGCTCCCGGCGGCGTCAGGCGTCGGGGTGGATATCAGTCCGGCGGCGGTTGCCTTGGCGCGCCGCAATGCGCAGAGGCTGGGTATCGATGCGCGTGCCGGGTTCATCGTTGGCGATTGGACCGCGCCGATTGCCGACAGTTTCGATATCGTCGTCGGCAATCCGCCTTATATTCCTTCCGCCGACATCGAAGCGTTGGAGCCCGAGGTTGCCCGCTACGAGCCACGCGGTGCGCTGGATGGTGGCGTAGACGGGTTGAACGCCTACCGCGCCCTGCTGCCTCTTGCTGCAGGCGTCCTCGCGCCGGGTGGTGTAATTTTCTTCGAACTCGGTGCCGGTCAGCACGAGGCCATACCTGCGCTGGCGGATGCAGCGGGTTTACATGTGGCCGATTTACGGGCCGATATTGCCGGTATTCCCCGTGTTGCTATTTTGCGTCAGGGGTAGATTAGATTTTGCTTTTTATAAAAAAAGGCTTGGAATATAGGCCCGACTTTCCTAGGGTGGGGGTGGTTCATATGACAAAAAATGCTTACGTGATCACTATCTATTAAGCATTTGCGTCGAGGGTGAACTCCCCGAATTAAGACTGACCGCACTCCACTCCGCCGCAGGGGTGAGCGGCTTTTAGCCCGGTCTGAAGGTTGGGTGTAATCGGGCGGGCCGCGGGGGCGGCCACCGGGAATCGGTATCAATCCGGACCATTGGAGCAATGCGACAAAATCCGAACTCACGACGGTCACGAGGCCGTGGCGGAAGAAAACCGGGAAATTCTCGGAACCAGATCTTCGATAGCAACGGCCCAGGCGCGCGCGTCAGGGGCAACTCTGCGCAGATCTATGAAAAATACCAGCAGCTGGCGCGCGATGCATCGTCGAGCGGCGACCGGATTGCCGCGGAGAATTTTTATCAGCATGCCGAGCACTACTATCGTTTGATGGAGGCTGCCGGCCTCAATCGAAACGGTAATGCGCAGGACGATGCACAACAGCGCAACAAAGACGGCAACGCCCGCAATGGTGAAGCCACCGCAAAGCCCGAGACCGAACCGGCCACCGCGGAGGCACCTGCTGCGTCAGCAGAGGCGCCCGACAATGATGGTGCTGCGTCCCAAGACGAGGCAGCGCTCAGCGCCAGTGGCAGCGGCGGAAACGGTAAGGACCCCGCCAAGCCCGGCCGCCGGGCCGGCGGGCGCCGCGGCAATGGATCGGCGAATGGACGGAGCGCACCGGACAAGGACGCCGAGGCTACGGCGTCGGACGATGGCGCAGAGGCGCGCGGCGAGGATAGCGAGCCCGCCAGCGCTTAACGCGCCTAAACCCCTCACAAAACCCTGATTCCCGCACCTTACGGCCGTTTTGCGCCGTGTGTATGTTCGGCTTTCCGCAAGGTTTTCGCCGCATAATCGCGTTTGCACGGCTTGTGTTGCGGTAAAGCCACACCATATTTAGAGACACCGGTTGAGCTGCCTCAAAGCGGCTACGGGGGCCTTTAAGCACGTTAGAGAAGGTCTGCCGGTCGACCGGCGTAAATAGGGTTTCCTTTGGGTGGATGCCGCTTATTGGGTCCGCCGTTGTGTCTTGCCTCATAAGAGGAAGACGGAAGAGGGGCGAAATGAATTTAGAAGCGTTTACCGAGCGCGCACGGGGCTTTATCCAAGCAGCCCATGACTCGGCCCAAGGCCGCGCGCATCAACAACTCACCACCGAACATCTTTTAAAAGTCCTGCTCGATGACGAGGAGGGGCTCTGCGCCAATCTTATCCGCAATGCCGGCGGCGATCCGGCGGGTGCGGAGGCGGCGGTCGATGCCGCACTTGGCAAGTTGCCGCGGGTAGAGGGCGACGGCGCCAGCGGTGTCTATATCTCTCCGGAGGCTGCCAAAACGCTGCAAGCGGCGCAGGAAATCGCCAAGAAAGCCGGCGACGAATATGTCACGGTCGAACGGATGCTGCTGGCGTTGGCCATGGCGTCCGGCACCGGTGTTGCGAAAATTCTCGCCGATGCGGGGGTCACGCCGCAGAACTTAAACCGGGCGATTGAAGCCCTGCGTCAGGGCCGCACGGCCGACACGCCGACGGCGGAGAACGCCTATGAGGCGCTGAAGAAATACACGCTCGATCTCACGGAAGCGGCGCGCGAGGGCCGGTTGGATCCGGTCATTGGACGCGAAGAAGAGATCCGCCGCACGGTTCAGGTGCTATCGCGGCGAACCAAGAACAACCCGGTTCTGATCGGCGAGCCCGGTGTGGGCAAGACCGCAATAATCGAGGGGCTGGCGCTCCGTATCGTCAATGGCGATGTGCCCGAAAGCCTGCGCGACAAGCGGCTCCTGTCGCTCGACATGGGGGCACTCATTGCCGGGGCTAAGTTCCGCGGCGAGTTCGAGGAGCGCCTAAAGGCAGTGTTGCAGGAAATCGGTGCAGCGGCCGGTGAAGTTGTGCTTTTTATCGACGAGATGCACACCATCGTCGGCGCGGGCGCCGCCGAGGGCTCGATGGACGCTTCGAACATGCTGAAGCCGGCACTGGCGCGCGGCGAGTTGCACTGCGTGGGTGCCACGACCCTCGATGAGTATCGTCAGCATGTCGAAAAAGATGCCGCGCTGGCGCGCCGGTTCCAGCCGGTGTTCGTAACCGAGCCAACCGTCGAGGACACCATCTCGATCCTGCGCGGGTTGAAGGAAAAATACGAGCTGCATCACGGTGTCCGGATCACCGATAGCGCGCTCGTCGCCGCCGCGACAATGTCGAACCGCTACATCTCCGATCGGTTCCTGCCGGATAAGGCGATCGACCTCGTCGACGAGGCATCGTCGCGTCTGCGGATGGAAGTCGACTCCAAGCCAGAGGATATCGACGAACTCGACCGCCGCATCATTCAGATGAAGATCGAGCGCGAGGCGCTGAAAAAAGAGTCCGATGCGGCCTCCAAGGACCGCCTCGAAACGCTCGAGCAAGAATTAAGCGAGCTCGAAGGCAAGTCTGCCGATATGACTGCGGTCTGGCAGGCCGAGCGGGAGAAGCTCGCGGGATCGCAGAAGATCAAGGAAGAGCTCGACAAGGCGCGCCAAGAGCTCGAAATCGCCCAACGCGAGGGCCAGTTGGAGCGGGCGGGCGAGCTGGCGTACAGCGTTGTTCCCGAGCTCGAACGAAAGCTCGGCGAAGCGGAAGAAAGCTCTGGTGAGCAGGCGCTCAACGAGGAAGTTAAGGAAAACGATATTGCCGCGATCGTGTCGCGTTGGACCGGTATTCCGGTCGACAAGATGCTCGAGGGCGAGCGCGAGAAACTGCTTCAAATGGAAGCGGTGCTCGGTGCCCGCGTGATCGGGCAGGAAGAAGCGATCGTTGCGATTTCAAACGCCGTACGCCGCGCGCGCGCCGGGCTGCAGGACCCCAACCGGCCCATGGGCTCGTTCCTGTTTCTCGGGCCGACCGGTGTCGGCAAGACCGAGCTGACCAAGGCGCTCGCCGAGTTCCTGTTCGACGACGAGCAGGCGATGGTGCGCATCGACATGTCGGAGTTCATGGAAAAACACGCCGTGGCCCGTCTGATCGGCGCCCCGCCAGGCTATGTGGGCTACGAAGAGGGCGGTGCGCTCACCGAAGCGGTCCGCCGCCGCCCCTACCAGGTGGTTCTGTTCGATGAGGTCGAAAAGGCCCATCCCGATGCGTTCAATATCCTGTTACAGGTTCTCGACGATGGCCGGCTCACCGACGGCCACGGCCGGACGGTCGATTTTAAGAACACCCTGATCGTCATGACCTCGAACCTGGGCAGCGAATTTCTCGCCAACCAGCCGGAAGGCGAGGATAGCGATGCGGTCCGCGACCAGGTGATGGATGTCGTGCGCAGCGCCTTTCGGCCCGAGTTCTTGAACCGGTTGGATGAAACGCTGCTGTTCCACCGTCTCACCCGGGCGCAAATGGGCGGCATTGTCGATATTCAGCTCGCCCAGCTGCGTAAGCTTCTGGCCGAGCGCAAGGTGACACTCGAACTCGATGACGCGGCCCGCGAATGGCTTGCCGATGCGGGTTACGACCCGGTCTACGGCGCCCGGCCCTTGAAGCGGGTTATTCAGCGCAGTGTTCAGAACCAGTTGGCCAGTCTGCTGCTGGAGGGCCGGATCAACGAGGGCGATACGGTACATGTCAGCGCCAGCGGCGATGGTTTGGTGATCAACGGCGAGACGATCCGCGCCGAAGCTGCTGAATAAGTTAATAAATACAACAGGTTAAACGCCGTTGGGGCTGGGCCTCAGCGGCGTTTTCTTTTGGCCGGGAATAAAATTCCAGCTGTCCTGTTTGTGAAATGCCTAGGCAAGCCAAACGGTGGGTCGGCGGGGCGGCGAGGTTCCGCATCGACATGCGGGCACGTCCCGCCGTCTCATTGGATGCCGATCGACCTTACACCGCACCGGCCCGGGGCGACGGCCCGCCGGCGACTGGGAGACAGAGATGCGAATGAAAGTTCAAATGGCGATGGTCGCTATTGCCGCCGTGATCCTGTCAGCGGGCGCCGCCTTGGCGGGAGACATGCCGGCGATGGTCAAGTCGGGCGACAGTAAGCTCGGACCCGTGCTGACCGATTCCCAAGGCATGACGCTTTATTATTTCGACAAGGACGTCGCTGGCACATCGAACTGCAATGGTAAATGCGCTGAAAATTGGCCGCCGCTAATGGCTGGCGCCAGCGCCAAACCGGTCGACGACTTCTCGATTGTGGTGCGCAGTGACGGCGGCAAGCAATGGGCCCACCGCGGTCTGCCTTTGTATAGGTGGGTGAAAGACGAAAAACCTGGTGACACGACGGGTCATAGGTTCAAGAATGTATGGACGGTGGCACAGCCCTAATGCCGCCGGGGCGGCGCCGATCCCCCCAACTCAGCGCCGCCCCCCATACTGTCGGGGAGGGGGAAGACTTTGTCGCGTGAGTTCGACCTGGTTGAACCGCATATTCCGAGCCTTCGCCGGTATGCGATGGTTCTGTTGCGGTACGACGAAGATCGTTCCGACGATCTCGTCCAAGATTGCCTGTTGCGCGCGATGTCACGATGGCATCTGTGGCGCCGGCCGGGAAACTTGCGCGCTTGGCTGTTCACGATTTTGCACAATATCTACGTGAACGATGTGCAGAAGGCGGCGGCGAGGCCAAATGTGATCGAGTTGCAGGAGTATCTGCCTGGTGTTT
This sequence comes from Alphaproteobacteria bacterium, assembly GCA_965267185.1. Taxonomy (GTDB): domain Bacteria; phylum Pseudomonadota; class Alphaproteobacteria; order UBA6615; family UBA6615. The sequence continues at coordinate 3,815,018 of OZ253937.1, forward strand.
CCGTACCGCCGGATCAAACCGACGGGCTTGTGCTGCGCGAAGTGGCGCACTCGCTGCAACGGTTACCGGAGGAGCAAAAGCAGATCCTCCTTTTGGTTGGCCTGGAGGGCTTTAGTTACGAGGAGGCGGCGCAGATTGCCGGCATTCCCATGGGGACCGTGATGTCGCGTCTGTCGCGCGCGCGGCGGCGTCTCCGAGTGATGCTGGAAGAAGGCGACGAGTTAAACGAGCGGAATGTAACGTGAGTACTTTTGGACCAAAACCGGACGAGGCAGAACTTCAGGCCTATGTTGACAAGCAGCTCGATGACGAGCGGCGGGCGCAAATCGACCGATGGCTTGAGGAAAACCCCGAGGACGCCGCGACGCTGGCCCACTATCAGGCGCAGAATCAGGCGCTCCACGATGCCTTTGAACCGCTGCTGGCGCGCCCGACACCCCAACGGTTTCGTACGATCGAACGGCAGCAGCAGCGGAGCATATCGCCGCTGTGGCGAATAGCGGCCGTTCTTGCGCTCATCATCGGTGCGGGTGGTGGCTGGGGCGCCAACGAGCTGCTCCGCGCCGGTCCCAACGCCGAGCTGACCTTGGCGCGCGACGCCATGCTGGCCCACCGTGTTTACGAAGTCGAAGTGCGTCACGCCGTCGAAGTTCCGGCGAACGAGGAGAAGCATCTCATTGCCTGGCTGTCCAAGCGGCTTGATGCGCCGTTGCGTGCGCCCGATCTGACGACGGGCGGATTCCAGCTGGTCGGCGGGCGCCTGTTGCCGGCGGAAACCGGCCGGGCGGCTCAGTTCATGTACGAAAACGACAAAGGCGACCGGCTGACGCTCTATGTCGAGCGCAACCGAACCGGCGACGAGACGGCTTTCCGTTTCGCGGCCGAGGATGAAGTATCGGCGTTTTACTGGAAGGACGGGCCTTTGGCCTATGTCTTGATCGGGCGGGCCGGGCGCGAGCAGCTGCTGGGTCTGGCGCGCACCACCTACGGTCAGATTAACCCCTAAGGCTAAGGGGATGCGCCGTCCTACTCTTCGCTCTTGTTGTTTTTGGCAAGGCGCGCTGCGGCCTGCTGCAGGGCGGCGAACTCGGCGTCTCTCGTGTCGCGCACCGCGGTAAACTTCTTAAGCTCTTCGCCTTTGAGCTTCTCGCCGCTGGGAATGCGAACCGTGCGGGGATTAATTTGGCGGCCGTTTTTCAGCACCTCATAGTGTAGGTGAGGGCCGGTCGAACGGCCGGTGCTGCCCACATAACCGATGATTTGGCCTTGCTTCACGCGGGCGCCCTTGCGGGTTTTCTTGGCGAACCGCGTCATATGGGCATAGGCGGTTTGGTAGGTGCCGTTGTGGCGAATGCGGACGTAGTTGCCATAGCCGCCGTTGCGGCCCGCTTGCACGACGGTGCCGTCGCCGGCGGCATAGATCGGCGTTCCCTTCGGCGCGGCGAAGTCGACCCCTGCATGCATCCGCGTGTAGCCAAGAATCGGATGACGGCGCTTACCGAACCGCGACGATAGCCGCGCGCCATCGATCGGTGTACGCATCAAGGTTTTGCGCACGCTTTCGCCCTTGGCGTTGAAGTAGTCGAGGTTCCCCGCCGTTGTCGTGTAGCGGTAGAGCGGCAATTCGCTGTTGCGCAGGGTGAGCTTGGCGTAGTGGATGTCGCCATGGTGGACGACGTCGCCGTTTCGGCCGCGAAACTGTTCGTACATCAGTTCGAAGCTGTCGCCTTGCCAAATGTCGCGCTGAAAATCGACGTCGAAGCTGTAGATCCGGATCAGCTCGGCAAGAACGCGCGGCGGAATACCGGCGGCACTGGCGTCGACAAAGAGGCTGGTGCCGATTCCGCCGGATGCTTCGACGATCTCGCGTTCGAGTTCGCGCTCGACCTCGCTGGCGACAAAGCCGCCATCGTCACCGCGGGTGACATCGATTTGCCGGTCGTAGGAGACCGGCAGGGTAATCCGGGCAAGCACGTAACCGGCTAAATCGTCGTCCTTGGAGTCGCCCGCAACATCGGCTTCACCCGGCCCGAAGGTTATCTGCAATTCATCGCCGACATTGAGATCGCGCCTTGGGTCGTAGCTGCCCTTCAGCGACTGTATCGCCGCATGGGCAACGTTCCGCTCGGCACCGGCGCGCAGCAGTACGCCCATCAAATTGTCACCGCTCTTGACCGAAACCACACGGGTGATCTGCGCCGGAGGCTGGCGGTCTTCCTCGGCTTCCCAGCGCAGGATAGACCGGACATAGGAAAGGGAATCGATTTGTGCGTCCACTTCGCCGGGCGGCGTCATGGAGCTTTGTCCGGCAAGAAAACCGCCAAAAAAAGCGGCGACCGGTACTGCGACAGCAATTGTGGCGGCGATCGCGAGGGTGCGGGGTTTTAACGGCCAACTAAACTTGATTTCTTGCCGCATCTACGCGCGCTCTTTCGTGGATATGACTGACAACCGGACCGTCAGAAGATGCGCAACGGCGATTCGAGTGTCAATCAATGATTCCAATGGTTTGCGTAACATTCCGTTAATAACCCGTAGGTTTAGTCGCTTCTTGTGGCGATTGTTTGTTCAATTTTGGGATAGAGAACTACCAAGGTTAGCGCCCGCACCACCATGAAGATCATGACTGACAGCCAGAGGCCATGATTTCCCAGCAGGCCCGGTAGAATTGCGATTGCCGCGGCATAGATCGCCACCGACACCACCATCGCATTGCGCATCTCCGCCGATCGCGTCGCGCCGATGAAAATGCCGTCGAGCTGATACGCCCACACTGATAATACCGGCGAAACCACGATCCAGACCAAATAGTTGGACGTAAAAGCCCGCAGGTCGGCGATATTGGTGAACAGCCGGACGATCGTGGGGCCCGCACCGAGATAGACTAGCGTATATCCCACCGCGACAATTGTTGCCATGGCTGTGGCGGCGACGACGCAACGGCGCAGCGACCGCCGGTCGCGTGCGCCGACCGCCTCGCCGACGAGCGCCGAGGTTGCGTGCGCGAAACCGTCGAGACCGTGGGCCAGGAACGTTTGGAAGTTCATTAGGATCGCGTTGGCCGCCAAGACGGTGGTGCCCAGCCGCGCGCCGGTCCAGGTAAGGAGCGACCATGCGAAAATCATTGCCAACGTGCGCAGAAAAATGTCGCGGTTGACGCGGAACATTTTGCTGAGCGCTGTCGTATCGAGGATCTTCTCGCGCCGCCAACGGCCGCCGATTGCGGCGAGATGACGCATCACCAACAACAATCCGAGGAGTGCGCCGGCGTATTGGGCGATCACCGTCGCCAGCGCAACCCCTTCGATACCCAATTCCAGGCCGAGGACGAACCACAGATCGAGGACGATGTTCAGGCCGTTGATGAAGACCTGGACCATCAGCGCCGTGCGTACATATTGCATGCCCAGCAGCCAGCCCAGCAGGCCGTAGTTGAGCAGGGTCGCCGGCGCGTCCCATACGCGGATATCGAAGTAGGCGCCGGATAGCCGCTCGACCAGGGGCGCGGCATCGATGATCGCCAACGCGCCATGGCGCACCGGCGTCTGCAAGACCAGAATTATCAGCGAGAGGCCCAGGCCCACCATAAGGGCGCGGGCGATCACGGCGCGGATTTCATCGGTGTCGCCGCTTCCTTTGGCCTGCGCGGCAAAACCGACAGTGCCCATGTTGAGAAAGCCGAAGCCCCAATAAACGAAGCTGAAAATCATCGCGCCGACGGCAACCGCGCCGACGTAAGCCGCATCCGGCAAATGGCCCATCATTGCGGTATCGACGGCGCCGAGCATCGGCACCGTTAGGTTCGATAATATGGTGGGCCAGGATAGGCTCCAAATGCGTCTGTAGGGGCCGCCGCGGATGCTCTCGGCCCAGCTGCCAGCTTTGTTCGCCGTTGCCGTCACGGAGACGCTAGTCCTGCGATGAGGTTAGCGGCCAACCGCGTAGGCCTCCTGGAAGCGCGGATGAGCGGCGCCTTTAAGCAGCCAACCGGTGTCGGTGCGCTCGCGGCCTACCGCCGCCAGACGGCCCAAATCCCAGTCGCCGACCGTCTCAATGCGGTGACCGCGATTACGCAACGCGTCGAGGGTCTCGCTGGGAATGCGAGCCTCCGCTTTCACTTTGGCGGGCTGGAATGTGCGCGGGTAGAAGCTCGAGGGCAGATGATCGGTGTGGAAGTTCGGCGCGTCGATTGCCGCCTGCAAGTCCATGCCGTGGTGGATATGGCGCAGGAACATAGTCAACGCCCACTGGTCCTGCGCGTCGCCACCGGGCGTTCCGAAGCCGAGTACCGGCTGCCCGTCGCGCAGGGCGAGAGTTGGACTCAGCGTGGTTCGTGGCCGGATGCCGGGTTGCAATGTTGTCGGGAAGCCGGGCTGGAGCCAAAACATCTGCGCGCGGGTGCCGAGGCAAAACCCCAGCGCCGGAATTACAGGCGACGACTGCAGCCAGCCGCCGCTCGGCATGCAGGTCACCATATTGCCGAACCGGTCGGTAGCATCGAGATGCACCGTATCGCCATCGGCCGGTCCGTGGCTGGCGTCGCTGCGTGCTGCGTTCGGCTCTCCTACACCCGCCGGGAGCGCCACCGCGTCGTCCTCGTCGAGGGTCGCGAACTCCGCCAAATGGGGCTCACGTCCATCGGGACTACCGGGGCGAAGTTCTAAGGAGGCCTGCGTTTCGATCAGGCTACGGCGCGCGTCGTTATAGGACTCCGACAGCAGGGTTGCCAGCGGGACATCGTGCACGTTCGGGTCGCCGTACCAGGCTTCCCGGTCGGCGAGCGCCAGCTTGGCGCACTCGATCTGGGTATGCATGAAGTCCGGGCCCAACGGGTCCATTGCCGCAAGGTCGAAGCCCTTCAACAAGGCCAATTGCTGCAGGAAGACGGGTCCCTGGCTCCAGGGGCCCGGCTTGCACAATGTGTAGCCGTGATAGTCGTAAGTGGCGGGGTCCTCGACGGTGGGCTGCCAGCGCGCCATATCGTCGCCGGTCAAGAGGCCGCCATGGACCTCGTCAGAGCTGTCGAGCCATTCGGTTTCGCGGCAAAAACGATCGATCTCCTCGGCAATGAAGCCTTCGTAAAACACGCGCCGCCCCGCCTCGACGATGTCCTCGCGGCTGCCGCCTTGGGCTTCCGCCTCGCGCAGCAGTCTCTCATAGGTGTCGGCGAGCACTGGATTGCGGTGTAGTGAGCCCACCACCGGCGGTTCATCGTTGACCAAGTAGGTCGCAGCCGAGGTCGGCCATGAGGTGCGGAACATCTCGGCGACATTGTCGATCACCGTGCGCATCATCGGCACCACCGCATAGCCGTTGCGCGCGTAGTCTATTGCCGGCTGAATGACGTCGCCCAAGGGGAGGGTGCCGTAATCGCGCAACAGCAGCATCCAGGCGCCGAAGGCGCCGGGGACGCACGGCGCCAGCAAGCCCGTACCGGGCACCATCTCGAGGCCGAGTTGCGCAAACCGTTCGAGGGTGGCGGCCTGCGGCGAGACCCCTTGGCCGCAAATAACCTGGGTTTTGCCGGTCGCCGCGTTGTGCAACACGATCGGCAAGTCGCCGCCGGGACCGTTCTGGTAGGGGTGCACGACCTGCAGTGCCAGGCCGGTCGCCACGGCGGCGTCGAAGGCGTTGCCGCCCTTTTCGAGCATGGCCCAACCGGCCATTGTGGCTAGATAGTGGGTCGACGTGACCATCCCAAATGTGCCACGAATTTCGGGTCGTGTGGTAAACATAAGATGCCTTTCGAGGCGACGAGGCCATCGGACGACCATAGCCTTGGCGGGCAGTTTGCAGCAACCGGGGCCGCGACGGGTAGGCGGGAAAGCGATGAGAATAGACCACCCCTATTTGATGTTTCTGGGCGATGCGCCCGATCAGTTGGCCGCTAAAACCGCCAACGGCATTGTTCATTGGCGGCGCGACTGGTGCTTGGGCCAGCTCAAGCTTGCGGGATGCAATGCCGATTTGGGGTTGCCGGAGATGACCATTGCCGATGCGGTCACCGCTGGCTGCCGCACGCTCGTGATCGGCGTCGCCAATCGCGGCGGGATCATTCCTGGCACGTGGATACCCACGCTCGTTGAGGCGATAGAGGCCGGGATGGATATTGCCGCCGGCTTGCACCAGCGGATCGCCGATATCGAAGAACTCGCCAGTGCGGCAGCCGCGAACCAGCGCCAGCTATTCGATGTGCGCCACCCCACGCAGACCTTCGATGTCGGCTCAGGCGCGCGGCGTTCCGGCAAGCGCCTGCTCACCGTCGGCACCGATTGCTCGGTGGGCAAAATGTATACGGCATTGGCGATCGAGCAGGAGCTGCAGGCGCGCGAGGTGAAGGCCGATTTTCGCGCCACCGGTCAGACTGGAATCTTTATTGCCGGCGAGGGCGTTTCCGTCGATGCCGTGGTCTCCGACTTTATTTCCGGCGCTACCGAGTGGCTATCGCCGGCCAACGATTCCGATCATTGGGATCTCGTCGAGGGCCAAGGCTCGTTGTTCCATCCGTCTTATGCGGGCGTCACCATGGGGCTCGTTCACGGCGCGCAGCCGGACGCGTTGGTGCTTTGTCACGAACCGACACGGCAGCATATGCGCGGGCTCCCGCACCAGCAGCTTCCCGATGTTCAGGCCTGCATCGATGGCCACGTGACCGCCGCGCAGCTCACCAACCCCGATGCGGTTTGCATCGGGGTTGCGGTCAATACATCAAACGTCTCGAACGAGGCCGAGCGGCGGAGCTGTCTATCGGAGATCGAAGACCGGACCGGGTTGCCGGCGGTCGACCCGGTGATCGACGGCGTGGCGGCGCTCGTTGACCGGCTGAACTAGCGCGGTTCATCGTGGCGACTCTAGAGGCGCGGATCGAGACATTTCCGCTGCGCGAGCGCTTTACGATATCGCGGGGCAGCAAGACCGAGACAATTGTGGTCACCGCCGAGCTTCGCGATGGCGACTATCGGGGCCGTGGCGAATGCGGGCCGAATATCCGCTACGACGAAACGCCGGAGAGCGTTATCGACGCCATCCGCGCCATGGCGCAACCGGTCGCTGACGGTCTCGACCGCATTGGCCTGCAGCAGGCGATGCCGCCAGGTGCGGCGCGCAACGCCATCGATTGTGCCTTCTGGGATTTGGAAGCTAAACGGAGCGGGCAGCCGGTTTGGACCCTCGCAGGTCTAGCCGAGCTCGCGCCGATTGAAACGGCATTCACCTTGAGCGTCGATACACCCGAGGCGATGGCGGCTGCGGCGCGTGCCAATGCCTCGCGGCCCCTGCTCAAGTTGAAATTGACCGGTCCTGGCGATCTCGACCGGGTTCGGGCGGTGCGCGCTGGCGTGCCCGATGCCCGCCTTATCGTCGACGCCAACGAAGCCTGGAACGCGGAAGATTTCGGCGCTTTGGCGGCGGAGCTTGCCCGTGTTGGGGTCGAGATGATCGAGCAACCATTACCCGCGGGCGCGGATGCTGCGTTGGCGAAGGTCGATCATCCGGTGCCCATCTGCGCCGACGAATCTTGCCGGGACAGCTCCAGCGTTGCCGGGCTCGCGGACCGCTACGACATGGTGAACATCAAGCTCGATAAAACCGGCGGACTTACCGAAGCCCTGAAGACCGCTGCGGCGGCGAGGGCAGTGGGGCTCGAAACGATGGTCGGTTGCATGGTGGGAACCAGTTTGGCGATGGCGCCGGCGCATCTCGTCGCGCAAGGGGCGAAACTTGTCGATTTGGACGGTCCCTTGCTGCTGGCGGAAGACCGCGAGCCACCGTTGGAGGTGCAGGGCAGCTCAATGAAGCCACCTAGTCCTGCGCTATGGGGCTAGATTCGACCTATAAGGGCATGACGGTTTGGATACTGTGGACTACCCGAGTATTCTCCGGCAATGACTGTAGCGTCGGACAAATCTGATCCAATTGGCAATGTTGGCATGCTACCTGCGAGCGAGCTCGCGGCGATGGCCGAACGCGTTCGCGTGGCCCAGTTTACCGCGCTCCACAGACAGAGCCGGCTTTCTAATTTAGCGTCTCCCACCGTTGCGGCGATTACCAGCGTTGTCTTATGGGACGAGGTCAGCAATGTCCGAATTCTTGTTTGGCTTGCGCTTGTTGTTGCCGCCAGCATCGCCCGCGCAATCGTCTACCACCGGTTTAACCAAGCCTCTGCGCAGCGCAGGTCGATTTCTCAGTCGACGCAATGGGCGTTTCTGATAACGGCTTTCCTCAGTGGACTGGCATGGGGCGGTGGCATGCCGTTCCTGTTCTCCGACACGAATTTTACACTGCAAACATTCCTGATCGTCGTGATTCTGGGCATCGGAGCCGGTGCTACGGCCGGTTTTGGGCCTTATTTTCCGGCGCTGGCGGCCTATGTCGTGCCGTTGACCATTCCGATATCCGCCATTCTTCTGGCGCAACAGACCTTGATGCACGTTGCGCTGGGGACATTTGGGCTCATTTTTCTCATCGTTTTGCTTTTGCTTGGGTCGGTGGCCCATCGCAACTTTGCGTCGAACGTACGGTTGGAGTTCGAGAACGCCTACTTGGCCCTCGGGCTGAGACATGCGCAACGACGGCTGGAAGACGCTGTCGACGGCATGTCGGAAGCGTTCGGATTGTTCGATGCTGACGACCGGTTGATTTTGGCCAACGAACGTTTGCGAGAATTGCTTCCGGGGCTGAACGAGTACGCCGTCGCTAACATCACTTATGAGGATTTCGTCCGGTTACTGGCGAAAGCAGTCGTGGCGGACGCGGACGAAGAGCGGGCCGAAAGTTGGGCGGAGTGGTTTATACGCCGCCGGTCGCTTGAGGGAACTCGCGAAATTGGCCTGGCCAACGGTGTCTGGTTACGGGTTAGCGAACAGCCGACGAGCGATGGTGGGGTTGTCGCAGTATTTTCAGACCTTACTCAGTTGAAGAACAGAGAGGCCGCGTTAGCGAACAGCGAACGGCGATTTCGTGATTATACCGAGGCGGCGTCCGATTGGGTTTGGGAGCTCGATGCCGATCTGCGTTTTTCTTTTGTTAGTGAGCGGCATACCGAAGTGTCCGGGTTCGGCCCGGAATATCTCATCGGAAAGAAGGCGAGTGACCAGCCGTCGCTCGATCAGGATTCGGATTGGCGCGCGATCGTTCAGGCGGTTTCTGAACGGAAACCGTTTCGTAATTGCCGGGTGAGCCGTCCGGACGTTAACGGAGAGCCGTTCTACTTCCTGTCCAGTGGCATACCGATTTTTTCCGATAGCGGAGAGTTCATGGGTTATCGGGGAACCGGTAACGATATTACGGAGATGCGCCGTGATCAGCAGGAGTTGGTAGAAAAAACGGCTTTGCTTCATGCGACGTTGGAGGGGATGGGGGAGGGGATTCTTGTTCTCGACCGGTCGCAACGTGTGATGCTGGTTAATAAACAACTGCAACGGCTGCTCGAGCCACCGCCTGAACTGATTGGTGTCGGCGCATCTTTTGCCAGAATTGCTGAACTGCTCGAAGTCGACGACGAGCCCACCTCTCCGGATGACCGGCAACTGCGCCGACCGACCATCGCCGATCTGACGGCAGCAGGCGAGGCATTTCAAAGAGAACATAAAAGCCCGTCCGGTAAACGCCTCCTGTTGCGGGCGAATCCGCTTAGCGACGGCGGTTGGGTGCTATTGCTAACCGATGTTACCGCGGAGCGCACCGCAATTGCCGCGTTGGAAGAAAGCGAAGACCGATACCGTCAGCTCGTCGAAAACTCACCGGACCTGATTTCAATCCATCAAGATGGCCGGTTCGTCTTTGTCAATCCAGCGGGTGCGCGCTTGGCCGGCGTCTCCTCGCCGGACGAGCTGATCGGCCGCCGGATACTCGATTTCGTACATCCCGATGATCAAGCCGATCTTCGCTTATCCAAACCAACCGTTGAGGTGGATGGCGTGGGGGAACCTTCTTACGAATTTCGCGCCGTGCGTGCCGACGGTACGGAATTCGATGCTGAAGGGGTAAGCATGGAGTTTACCTATCGCGGCAAGCCCGCGATCCTCGGCATTCTGCGCGACATCACGGAGCGTAAGTTGGCGGAGGCTCAGCTGGTGCAAGTGTCGAAACTGGCAACGCTGGGAGAGCTGGCGGCCGGGATAACCCACGAACTCAATCAGCCGCTTAACGTCGTGCGCATGGCCGCCGATTCCAGTCTGATTTTAATGGAAGACGGCAAGACGGACTCCGACTTTGAACGCCGGCAGTTCGAGCGCATATCCGCCCAGGCGGTGCGCATGGCCGACATCATCAGCCACATGCGCGCTTTCAGCCGCCGCGAAGACGACGATAGCGAGCGCGAATTAATCGATCCTCTGAAGAGCGTGACCGATGCCGTTTCACTGGTGCGCGAGCAATACGCTGCCGACAATGTGCATATCGATGTCAAACTGCCGCCTGATGTTGGCCGGGTCTACGGCAGTCCGATTCGTCTTGAACAGGTCATTCTGAACTTGTTGACCAACGCTCATGATGCCCTCGTTCTGGAGCGGGTCGATCCGTCATCAGGCCGCGCGTTCAGATCGGTTCAGTCGGGACGAATCGAGGTATCATTGCGATTCGAAACGTACACAGCTGGCGGTCTGGACGGCAGACAAACCGACATTGTTATTTGCATTGACGACAATGGAGGCGGTATACCGGAAGATGTACTAGACCGTGTGTTTGACCCATTCTTTACAACCAAAAGATCGGGTCAGGGTACGGGCCTTGGATTGGCGATCGGATACAATATCGTCGATAGAATGGGAGGACGTATTGTGGCATCAAACGGCCTTGAGGGGGCTCGCTTCGAAGTTTGGTTGCCGATCGTGAACGATGCGGACATCGGTGAACCGGCGCCGGCACATGCGCCACCCAGCCGCGCTACCGGACAAAAACTGTGAGCTAAGGGCTGACGATGACGATGCAGTCTACCGATATTGATGTGGATACCCGGCCCACGGTTTTGATTGTCGATGATGATCGCGAACAGGCGCAGCAGATCGGGACGTTTCTGTCGAAGTTCGGCATATCCGTGCTTCTTGAAGACAATGGATTTGCCGCGGTCAACACGATCCGGCGAGTCCAACCCGCCGTCGTCCTCATGGACGTTCGTATGCCCGGCCTCGACGGTATCAAAGCGGCCCAGTTGACGTCGGGCCCTGAAAGCACCGCCAAGATAATACTGATGTCTGGCTATGCCGATCAGATTAAGCGCGCGGAAGAGGAAGAGCTGGATATTTTCGCCGTCATCGACAAACCTTTGGAGCTTCGAATGCTGGTCCGCCACATCCAATCGGCGCTACACGGCAGCGTTTAGCCGGCCTCGCTAGGCGATCCGCGCCGATTGTCCGGTTTTAAGCGTCCACTCCACGAGGCCTTTTAACGACTTGCCCAACGCATCGTCGAAGGCCTCGACGATATCCTCGATACGATCCACATTTGCCGGAACTTTCGCCTCGAAAGATTCCGATCCGACAATTGTCCGTTGCGGCATTTTCACCAACTTGGCATTGAGCCGCACATGGGCGTTGGGAGCGCCGCTGACGGGATATTCGCTTTGGAACTCGCGGAGTTCCAGCTTGAGAACGAAATCGGCGCGCAAGCCCAGCGATTCGCGGCCGACGGCAACGATCTTTCCGGAATTTTCAAACGATTCCACAACCAGTGTCTGCACCATCGCGGGGGCCAGGTCGGTCCAATTCGCGCGGGCATAAAATTCCAGTTCGGCTGTGGAGCGGTTGAGCGCGATGCGGGTGGTGTCCAAGCCGGCGGGCGCCAGCGGCGGTTCGATGACAAGCTGCCAGTCGACGGCCTCTAACCCTTCCGAAAACGTACTTTTCGGCGACAGGCGAAAAAGACGCGGCGGCGGTCCCGCGCCAGGCAGAACGTTCGAACAAGCGCTTGCCGCCGTCGCGAGCGCCAGCAGCGATATACTTTTCAGCACCCGCCGGCGGTTCGCGTTCGCTCCTTTAGATTTGATCTCGTCGTACGTGCTCATGTCACTGTTGCGTCTCGTAGCCTTCTTGCTGGTTGCCGAAGAGAAAGCGCGCGGGGTCGCGTTCAACCTGGGTGGTGACCCGGCTGAGTCCATCGATCAAGGTGCGCGCTTCGCTCAAGAAATTGGTGAGCTCGTAGAGCCCTTCGCCGGTGAAGTCGCTCAGCGGCGCGCGATTTTCGGCAACCAAGGCCTCAATTTGCTCCGAGACGCGCGACACTGATTGTGCCGATGCTCTCAGATCGGAAATCAGACCGGCCACCTCGGGTTCGTTCCGCGTCGCGAGGGTATTGATCGTATCGGCCGTTGCCTTTAATGCCTCGCTGGCTTCGCGCACGTTGAGCATGGTCGCCGATGCGTTGCTGAACAAGGCCTCGATGTCATCGGTCTGCGCCGCCAGTGCTCCCGTCAGTGCGGAAACATTACGGAGAGATTCCGAAAAAGCCGCTTGATTGTTTTCATTCAACAGCGCCGAAGCGCGGCCCACCAGCACTTGCAGGCTCTGCAAGAGTTCGGGGGCGTCTTCCAGGAACTGTTCGAGCGAGGAAGCTTGGGAAGCGATGACCGCTCTTTTCTCGCCGGGCTCAGGTTCGAGCGGTGGCGCGTCTTGTGTGCCGCCGGCAAGCTGAACCGTGACCCCGCCGGTGAGTCCCTTAATCTGAAGGCTCGCCAGGGTGTTTTCGCGCACCGGCGTTTCTGAGGGCACTTCGATGGTAACGATGACGTTTTCAACCTGCTCGGGGTCGATCCGTATATCGATGACTTCGCCGACCAGAATACCATTCAACTCAACGGAGCTACCGACGGCGAGACCGCTGACGGAACCGGGGAAGCGAATGTCGTAGCGCGTAAACTCGGTGTCGAATTGAAACTTCGCCAGCCACAGAAAGAACACGGTCGTGCCCGCCAGAATCAACAGCACAAAGCTGCCGACGAGGAGATTGTTCGCGCGAGTTTCCATTATCGTTGAGCGTCGCCGGCCAGGTGATCGAGGGCGGCGCGTGCGCGCGGCCCGTGAAAGTACTCGTGAATCCACGGCTCGCTATCTTGCCGCAGGCTTTCCATTGTGCCGACCTTGACGCGTTTGTCGAGTAGTACCGCGATGCGGTCACAGATCGCGCCCAGGCTGTCGAGGTCGTGGGTCACCATCACCACGGTCAAATCGAGAGCTTGGCGCAGCTCGCCGATCAGCCGGTCGAACGCGGCCGCGCCGATGGGATCCAGCCCCGCGGTGGGTTCGTCGAGAAACAGAATTTCGGGGTCGAGCGCAAGTGCGCGCGCCAGGCCCGCGCGTTTACGCATGCCTCCGGATAACTCGGATGGGTATTTGTTGGCGGCGTCCGCGGGCAGACCCACCATGCCGATTTTTACTTCGGCGATTTCGACGCGTAGAGCCGGCGGCACGTTGGTGTGTTCGACGAGAGGAAGCGTGATGTTTTGCGCAACCGTCAGGGAGCTGAACAGCGCGCCGTCCTGAAACAGGACGCCCATTCGCTGTTGCAACGCCGCCCGCGAAGTATCGTCGAGCCGCGCGATGTCCTTGCCGAGCACCGTCACTTCGCCGGCGGCCGGGCGGATCAGGCCGACCATGGTGCGCAGCAGGACCGACTTACCGCTGCCCGACCCGCCGACAATGCCGAGGATTTCGCCGCGATTTACCGCCAGATCGAGTCCGTCATGGATCACTTGGGCACCGAACTGCGTGCGAAGACCCTTAACTTGCAGGATCGTTTCCGCCGGTTTGCCGTTGATTGCGGAGCGCGCCATCAGATTCCCACTTGGGCGAAGAAGATCGAAAACAGGGCGTCGAGGACGATCACCAGGAAGATCGATTCGACGACCGAGCGCGTGGTGAGTCGGCCGACCGATTCTGCACTGCCGGAGACGCGCAACCCCTCGTAGCAGCCCACTAACGCAATAATAAATCCGAACACCGGCGCCTTGATGATGCCGATCCAGAACGTCCACAGTGTAGTAGCGCCGGCCAATTGCCGGGCGAATTGGAAGAACGTGATATCGAGCGAGATGGTTGCCATGATCGCGCCGCCGGCAATGCCCATCACATTGGCGAAGAAGGTGAGCAATGGCAGGGCGATCACCAGCGCCCACATCCGCGGCAATACCAAGACTTCCATGGGATCGAGGCCAATCGTACGCATGGCGTCGATTTCTTCGTTGACCTTCATGGTGCCGATCTGCGCGGTAAATGCGCTGCCGGAACGGCCCGCGAGCATGATCGCGGTGAGCAACACACCCATTTCGCGTAGCACGCCGTTGGCGACGATATCGACGGTGAAAATCTCCACGCCGAAGCGTGCGAGTTGTTCGGCGCCCTGGAAGGCCAACACCACGCCGATCAAAAACGAAATCAAGCCGACAATCGGCAGTGCGTTCAGCCCGCTTTGCTCGAGGTGAAAGACGAGCGGCGTAAAGCGGATGCGACTCGGCCGAACGACCGACTGGGCGAAGACGATTACCACATGGCCGAGGAAATTGACTAGATCGCGGGCCTCGTAAAGGACGGTGAAGGTTGCCCGCCCAACTCGTTCCACCATGGCAACGAAGGCGTTACCGCGCGGCGGTGGGTCTGGGCAATCGAGCTGGTTGCGTGCGACGGTGTCGATCAGCGTGGCGTGGTCGGGATTTGCCGAGATCAGCTCGGTTTCGATCCCCTGCTCTTTGAGCGCCGAAATCGTGCGCCAGACCAGCCACGCGCCCGCGGTGTCGAGGGCCGAGACGTCGGCCATGTCGATGGCTGCGCGGCGGTCCGCCGGTGGCGGCATCGACTTTAGGGCACGATCTATGCCTGCGGCTGCCGCGACGGTCCACCGGCCGCGGAGAACGATACGCCACAGATCACCTTCGTGACGGCTCTCGACGGTACCTGCTTGTTCCGCCGTGCCGGCGTCCATGCTCATGCTTTGCCACCATCATCATGCAAAGTTGCGAAGCCGCTTCGGCTTCCGAGACTGGGTACATGAGTAAGATGACATGGTTATCGGCCCAGACGGAAGCAAGGACTGCTTTAGGCTGCATGGCTGGGTAGAGCGGCACACCGCTCCGGAAAATGACGGAAGCGCCTCGGTCTAGCGCGAGCGCGTGGTAATTTGCAGGTTGCGCTCCCGCTGACGTTCGGCGCGCCGCTGCTTATAGGCAGCGATCACCGTTTGCCGGTAGATCTCGGCAGTCCGCTTCTGGCTCTTGTTCCAGAAACCCAATACTCGCTCGCGGTAAGGTCCGCCGCGGCTCGGCGTGGCCGAATGATACCGCTCGATCGCTGTCGTCCAGGACTTGTTGCTTTGATGTAGTTTGGCGAGGAATCGTGCGGCATAGAGAGCGTTGGTCTTCGGATCGAACGCCTCCTCCAGGTTCGCGAAGGCCTTGGGATGATAGTGCAGGTTCACTTGTAGGCATCCCACATCGATATTCCGGACCCCTTTGCCCTGCAAGTCGCGCACATG
Source organism: Alphaproteobacteria bacterium (assembly GCA_965267185.1). Lineage (GTDB taxonomy): Bacteria > Pseudomonadota > Alphaproteobacteria > UBA6615 > UBA6615. The sequence continues at coordinate 3,830,477 of OZ253937.1, forward strand.
CGCGATCGCCGAGGCCTTATCGGGGAAATACCGGCCCTTGCCCCCGCTGGTGACGGTCCACGGCCAGGCAATAATTGCCTGTTTTACGCTGTCCCATTTGCCGGATTCGGCCTGCGAAATAGCGGTTAGCAGGTCCTTAGGCAGGTCGCGGCTGGCTTCCGCATGCTGCGTTGCGCTCTGGCAAACCTGGCGGAATTCCGCCACTGGCAAGGAGGTCGCGGCATTGGCGACGGAAACCGAGAGGTATACGCCCAGCGTTATCGCGGTCAGGACCCATAGCTGATAGATGCGTTGCATGGCCTAAACGGAGCAAATCTCGTGCCACGCTGCTCACGTTTTGAGCGACTGATGGGACAATAGGCAATTTATGGTGCGTTGCAAAATATGATTGAAATAATATTTCGGGCACGAAGGCGAAATTATCAATAAAATTCTTATTTTCAGATACTTACCATTTCTATTGCCAATGCTGCGCCTGCTAATTATATATTGCATTGCGGCAAAGGCGACACGCCGGAGCCGCGATTTAGCGTTTCCTCCCTTTACTTGGGCCGTGGCTTCAACCACGGCCTTTTTTTTGAGGTCAGGCGGTTTCGGGGGTGCTTATCAGCGTATCCGAGGGCTGGATATCGCCGGGCTCGAATTCCGGCAGCGCGCTCAGTTCGCGGTAGATCGGCGCGAAGTCGGGCGCGGTCTCGCCCATGAGCTGTTCGAAACTATCGATGACGAAGTAGGTCTCCTGAAAGTCGTCGATGCGATAGCGCGTCCGCAAGATGCGTTTGAGATCGAAGGCAACGCGGTTGGGTGTGGGGTCGTCCAGGCAATAGATCGATTCGCCTTTCGACGATACGATGCCGGCTCCGTAGATTCTGAGGCCATCCGGGGTGCGCAGGAGGCCGAACTCGACGGTATACCAGTAGAGCCGCGCCAGCATATCGAGCGCGCCGAGGCGCAGCGCCTTGAGGCCGCCGCGGCCATAGGCCTGCAGATAGTCGGCAAACGCCGGATTGGTCAGCAGCGGCACATGGCCGAAAACATCGTGGAAGATGTCGGGTTCCTGCAGATAATCCATCTGCTCCGGTGTGCGGATCCATCGCGTGGCGACGAACCGGCGCTCGGCCATATGGGCAAAGAATACTTCCTCGGAAATCAGGCCCGGGACGGCGACGACCTGCCAGCCGGTCGTTTTGCCGAGAACGTCGTTCAGCCGGCGGAAATCGGGAATGCCATCGGCAGCCACGCCTAACTGATCGAGCCCGGCGAGATATTCCTCGCACGCCCGGCCGACGAGCAGTTTCGACTGGCGCTCGAAGAGTTGCCGCCAGGTGGCGTGATCCTGGGCGCTGTAGCTCTCCCACTCCTGCGCAATCACGCAGTCGCTGCCACTGGCGCCGGTGCTGAGTTCTGCGACGGTCATTATGTCTCCTGCCTACGAATATAGGTCCTGCACCGGAGAAAAAATTACCTTTATTTCTATTAATATCTCCTAAATGAGAAAATTATTCTCAGTTAGTGAGAATTATGATAATTTTTATCTATGGACGAGACCGATACGAAAATTCTCGATGTGCTGCAGGCCGATGCTTCGTTACCGGTGGCCGCCGTTGCCGAGGCGGTCGGCCTGTCGGTGACGCCCTGCTGGCGGCGGATTCGTAAACTGGAGGAGGCCGGCGTCATCCAACGGCGGGTCACTTTGCTGGACCGCAAGGCGGCCGGCATCGCCGTCATGGTGTTCGCCAGCGTATCCTTGGCGCGGCACACCGAAGAGGCGGTGGCGGAATTCGACAGCTTCGTGTCCCGCCAGCCGGAAATTCTCGAAGCCCACGCGGTCAGTGGTGACCGCGACTATCAGCTAAAAATTGCTGTGCGCGACATCGAGGAATATGAGGGTTTCCTCAACCGCGAGCTTCTGTCGTTGTCGTGCATCGCGTCGGTGAATTCGCGGTTCATGCTGCGGGAGATCAAGTACACCACCGCGCTGCCCCTGTCCCAGGCAGCCGGGTAGCGGCTACTCGGGCAGGGTGGTGTTGCCGGGCCCCAGCGCCCGTTGCATGCGCACACTGTCCACCCAGCGGCCGAATTTGAACCCCACCGCGCGCATCATGCCGGCCTGTTCGAAACCGTGCTTGGCGTGCAATCCGATCGATGCGTCGTTGGCGCTATCGCCGATCACCGCCACCATTTGCCGGAAGCCTTGCTCGGCGCAGCGGTCGATCACGGCCGAAAGCAGCGCCGAGCCGATGCCGGCTCCGACTGCATCCGGTGCCACATAGACCGAATCTTCCACCGTGTAGCGATAGGCCGGGCGGTCGCGGAACGGAGAGGCGTAAGCGAACCCCTGCACCTCGCCGTCGATTTCGGCCACCACGTAGGGCAGGCGGTTTTGTCGCGCGACGTCGCGCCGCCGGGCGATTTCTTCGACGTCGGGCGGCACCTCCTCGAACGAGGCAAGTCCGTGATTTACATGGTGCGCGTAGATTGCTTGGACCGCCACCAGATCGTCGTCGGTCGCATCGCGGATTGAAACGCTATCGGCGGGCACGGCGCTCTGCCGGGTCGTCGCGGTTATGCAGCGAGCGCTTGCGGCTCTAGGCTCACCAGGCGTTCGGTGAGCAAGGACATGTTCTCGATCACATCGGCCATGCCCGGCGCTCGGCTATAGCTGGGCTCGTCCATGTAGAGCCCGCGATTGATCTCGATCTGCAGGGCATGCACGCCGTTCGCTGGACGGCCATAGTTGCGGGTGATGAAGCCACCCGAGTAAGGCGCGTTGCGGACCACCGTGTAGCCCATGCCGCGCAAGGTTTCTTCGACCATCACGGTGAGCGCGCGTGAGCAACTGCGTCCATGCGCGTCGCCGAGCACGAAGTCGACCTGCCGGCGGCGGCCGGCGTCGTTTTCCATCGGGCCGCCGACCGACGGCATGGAATGGCAGTCGATCAAGATGCATTCGTCGAACGTGCGCTGGGTGGTTCCGATCAGGTCTTCCAGCGCCGCGTGATAGGGGTGGTAGCACCGGTCGATCCGTTCGCTCGCCTCGGCGAAGGTGAGCTTGTTGGCGTATATTTCAGCACCGTTGGCAACGACCCGTGCGATGGTTCCCAGCCCGGCGGCAACGCGCGGCGAGCGCTTATTGACGAACGCCGGGAGCGGTCCATCGAACATCGCGGGATCGAGCTCGTAGGGCTCGCGGTTGGGATCAACGAAGGCGCGCGGAAAGAGCGCCCTGAGCAGCGGCGCGCCGTGGTGCGGCGCCGTGCCGAAGATCTCGTCAACGAAGCTATCTTCGGAGCGCCGGATCGCTTGCTCGTCTAGGCGCGCCGCGGCCAGAAACTCCTTCGGGTACCCACGTCCGCTGTGGGGTGACGAAAAAACCACCGGCGCCGTTTGTTGCGCCGGCGCCAGTATTTCGATCGCTTGATCCGCGTCGTTTCGAGTCTCTTGATCCATCGCCCTATTGATTAACCAAAACTTAAGGCCGTGTCATCCCCGGCTTGCGCACATTCACCGGCGCACGAATTGATGGCGCTGACTCCCGGCCAACGGGTATCATCGTACGTATTAGATCGACATTGTGAGAGGCTTCATAGTTTCGCAAGGAGTGCCGATTAGCGTATGGGGGTATTTCGGCACCGCGCCGCGCGGCCGCCGCAGTTAAGAACCTGTTAAGAGGATCGCCACGCCATGGCGCGTATTCTGCTGGCTGAAGACGACACATCCATGCGGGAGTTTCTGGCGCGTGCGCTTGAGCGCAATGGCCATCAGGTGGTTGCCGTACCCGACGGGTTGGCGGCGCTGCACGAGGTCAACGAGCGCCCGTTCGAACTGCTGATCGCCGACATCGTCATGCCGGGGATGGATGGTATCGAGCTGTCGCACCAGGCCAACCGGGTGAACGCCGATTTGAAGGTGCTGTTCATCACCGGGTTTGCCGCCGTTGCCATGAACGCGCGCGAGGATATGGGCGAGACCAAGGTGCTGTCGAAGCCGTTTCACTTGCGCGAACTGGTCGACAATGTCGACCGCATCCTCTCGGTCGGCCCTTAACGCCCGACCCTGGGCTGGGACACCCGGCTTGCCTTCAACCTAATGGCGTTGTAAGACCCGCGACCGGGTCGCTGCATTGCTGTGATTTAGTGCCAGCCTACCGTGGCATCCGGCCCGAAACGGTGGGGCGCGTAGCTCAGCGGGAGAGCACCTCGGTGACATCGAGGGGGTCGTAGGTTCAATCCCTACCGCGCCCACCACCCTTTCCACCACCATCCTTTCCATAAGACGGAATTTGGCAGCGAATAGTTCCGCTACTGACGTTGAGCGTCATCGGCGCGAAGGAGTGGAATGACGGCCTGCAAACGAAATCAGATAGATCTCAAGCCTAGTGGCCCCGCACCTTCGCGTAAAACGGGGTAATTATTGTCACTCGGCGTGCGATCACATGACTGCTTTCTAGGTTCCATTTCGTCTGTTTTAGGAGTTTGCTTCTATGAGCCCAGCCCTTCGGAAACTCGTCGGGTATAGCTGTGCGATATTTGCCCTCGCGGTCGGCTACTATCTTTACGTAATAAATGTGCACCCGCCCTCTCCCACACGGGAAACCTTCTTATCTGAAATTGGTGAAGGCGTTGGGGAAATCACGTTGTGGGCGTTTATCGCAATTTACGTTCGCACCGTCCTGAAAATCACGTTAGGCAAGGGGGCCATTTCTCGCCGCTTGTTGCCGGATTACACGGCGCCGGTAACCGGCGGCACCTACGTTCGGCGGTTCCTCTCGTTTCTGGACAGAACACATGTCTATTTAGGCATCGCCGCTGTTGCGCTTGCACTGATGCATATTGGCCTTATGGGTTTGCACGCGAAAATTTGGTTTTTCCCCGTGGTCTTGGCGTTGGTACTTTGGCAAGCGGCTTTCGGGTTTTTTCTGTCTTGGCGACGAACGCCACGTGATCTCAAACGCTGGTCTTACTTCGTCCATGCCCAGCTCATCACCGGCGTTGCGATCGGAGTTTTTGCCTATTTCGGTCATCTTCTGATCGAAGATTGATTTAAAGGAATAGTCCTAAAGCTCCATTTGAGTCGGTGTCTGAGAGGTCTTAAGAGGCCCAAAGTGGCTTTGTGTGGCGCGCTACCGCTCGCTTTCCTGGCTGGACCGCGTATATTGACGTACTCGGGTGATATCCCCGGATGTGACTGCGGCAGCGCGAACGAGGGTTTTTCATGAAAGGCAATAAGGAAGTCATCGGCCATCTCCAGACCGTCCTGAAGAACGAGCTGACGGCGATCAACCAGTATTTTCTGCACTCCCGAATGCTCAAGGATTGGGGAATGGAGAAGCTCGCCCAGCACGAATATGAGGAATCCGTCGACGAGATGAAGCACGCGGACAGCCTGATACAGCGAATCCTATTTCTGGAGGGGCTTCCCAATCTGCAAGATCTGGGCGGATTGAGGATTGGCGAGAACGTGCAAGAAATTCTCCGCTGCGATCTTCAGCTCGAGGAAGACGCGCTGCCGGACCTCCGCAAGGCGATCACCGATTGCGAAAACGTCAACGACTATGTTAGCCGCGCACTGTTCAGTGAAATTCTCGAGTCAGAGGAAGAGCACGTCGATTGGCTGGAGACCAACCTCGATCTCATCGAAAAGGTTGGTTTGGAGAATTACATCCAGTCGCAGATAGAGTGAGACGCCGCCTTCTTTATTCCGCAGCGACGGTGACGCCGGCTACGCCGGTAGAGCCATAGCGGCTTTCGTCGATGATCTTCTGGGCGCGGTCGAGGCACTGGCCGCAATTCGGCCCTGCTCCCATGGCAGCATAGGCTTTTTGGGCACTGGTAAAGCCTTCCCGCGCCATCTGACGCAGATCTGTGTCCCGGTAGCCATTGCACAAACAGACGTACATCTGCGGCCTCGTATGGATCCATTGTTCGCGGCGTATATGTTTGCGCCGAGAGGGGGAATCAAGGGCGATAAACCTAAATAGCTGGTTACCGCGCCGCTTGAAGCTCGTTTCGGCCGCGCATACATGGCGCCAATTAGAACATGTCTAATATAGTGCGAATGCGAATTGTTTGCAATAACTGCCGTCCATATTCTGATCTGGTTTTAGCGCCAAAGGCGGACGATATGCGGTGCCCACTTTGCAACGACAGGCGTCTGGTGTTGGATAGGTATTAGGCAGTCAACCGCTGCGCTAGTTCGGGCAAGAGAGAGTTTGATGCGAATCCACAACATATACGCCGACGAAAACGGCGAATCCCACTTTCGCGATATCGAAGTCGAATGGGCCTTCGACCGGTTGAGCAGTTCGTTCTCCGAACCTGTGAATGCCAGCAAGATCGAGTTTCGCCGCACCGAAGGCGACTACGACTTCGACTGGCATCCGGCGCCGCAGCGGCAATATGTGATCAATCTCGACGCCGGTGTCGAAGTGACCGCCAGCGACGGCGAAACGCGAACCATCGGGGCCGGCGAGGTTCTCCTCACCGAGGATACCCACGGCCGTGGGCACCGCTCGAAATCGGTCAACGGCCAGGCTCGGCACTGTATTTTCGTGGCGATCGACTAGCTTTTTAAGCCTTACTCGACACCATGAATGCGCACGGGCGTGGAAAGGCCCCGTATCGCGATCTCGCCGATCTCGCGAAGGTTCGGCGTAGTGCTGCGCGCGAATGACACCGTTGCATCCGTCGCCAGAATGATCGTGCCGTGTACCTTATTGGCCTGTTCGAGCCGTGAGGCGACGTTCACCGTGTCCCCGTAGACCGTATAGACCTGCCGATGGCCGCTGCCGACGATACCGGCGGCGACGGGCCCCGTATGAACTCCTATTCGGACCGAGATAGGAACGCCGCCGAATTCATGCCCCGAAATGTTTTCAACGATGTCGGAAGCGGCATCGAGCGCCGCTTGGGCGTGGTCGTCGAGGCGCGCGGGTACGTTGAAAACGGCGAGGAGGCCGTCGCCTTGTAAGTTGGTCACGACGCCGCCGTGCCGGCCGATACATTCGCCTGCGGCGTCGAATACCTGATTGAGGATGGCGATGACCTCTTCGGGCGCCCGGTTTTCCGACATCTCGGTAAAGCCGGCAATATCGAGGAAAAGAACCGTCGCTTCCTGGCGCGCCGGCGCTAGCACGCGCTGGTCTCCCATCAGCCGGTCGACCACGGCAGCGGGCACAAACTGGCCGAACATTTCGGTAATGCGCGAGCGATCCCAGTCGGCCGCCGCCCAATCGCGGACCATACGGCGGCCGCGATGTGCGGCGATGGCCAGCAGCGCTGCGGCAATAATGATCGAGATCGATTCCTCGAAGCGGCTGCCCTGCGCGATAAAATCGGGGTCGAGAACGACAGCCATATAGGCTTCTGCAGAAGAGGCCGGCGCCAGATCGCCCCACGAGACGGTGCGCTCCATACCGGAGACGATAAAGCCGAAGGCGGCCCACCAAACCGCCGCGATTGCCAGCCCACACCAAAGAAGCAGGCGCGGCGAGAGGGTCAGTGCGGCCGCCCCCAACACGATAAAGAAGTAATAGATGCCGAGTCCGCGATAGACCAAAATTTGCGGAACATCGTCGCCTTGGCTAAGGGGCACGATGGCGAAAACCGCGCCGATCGCGGCGATATCGATCGTGAAGAACGCATATTTGTAAATTGCCCGGTTGTGCCGGGTACCGACGATCGCGCGATAGGCAAACCCGAGGCCGGAAAAAGCGAGCAGGATCAGGCCGACGATGATGCCTGTCCGCTCCGCGCCGAGACTGATGAACCAAAATGCGACCGGCAACAACGCCAGCGAGCGCCCCAGAAGCGCGAGGCGCAGACCCGCGGCCTCGGCTGCGGCAAACCTTGCCTCGATCTCTGGCGTGGTGTCCGTCATGACCCCGCCCGCGCGTGCCTATGCCGCGTCGGTTGCGTTCGGAGCTTCATGGGGCTTCCTGGCCGTCATGGAAATGGGACTCTTGCAGGTAATCCGAAACCCACACGCGTAGCTCAACGCGTTCGGTTGTTTCGAAGCGGCCTGTGTAGACGTCCCATTTAACCAAATGTCGGAAGCTGTTCATTTTTACTTACTCGCTGAAGGCGCATTTGGGGGGCGGTAATCCTGTCCGCCTCCTACATGGAGTCGAAAGGGGAAAAAGCCAGAAATTTGCTCCCGTGCTTGCAATTGGCGGGCGAAAGTGGCGGCATGTCGATGATACGGAATTGCCGAGAGAGAGTGGATCATGACGTCACCGGATATCGCCTCGATCGAAGGCCAGGTTGCCATCGTAACCGGCGGCACGGCGGGGATCGGCCAAGCCTGCGTGGAGCGGTTTGCGGCGGAGGGGGCGAAAGTGGCCATCGTCGGCCGCAACCACGAGGCGGGTGGACGGATCGCCGGCGAACTCAAAGAGGGCGGCGCGGAGGTGTTGTTCCTGCCCGGTGAGTGCGCCGATGCCGGCGATATGCGCGACGTCGCCCAGGCCGTCGACGATGCCTGGGGCCGGGTCGACATCCTCGTCAACTGCGCTGGCGGGTTCCTCGATGCGCCGCCGATCGAGGAAATCACCGACGATATGTGGACCACGGGGCTCGACTGGAACATCAATACCAAGTTCCTGATCACCCGCGAGGTGGTGCCGATGATGAAGCGCAACAGCTATGGCCGCATCGTCAATATCTCCTCGGTCGCCGGGCGCAGCGGCTCCAAGAATGCCTCGCTGGATTATTCAACCGGCAAGGCAGCGGTGGTGGGGTTCACGCGGCGTCTCGCTGTCGAGCTGGGTCCGTTCGGCATTACCGTCAATGCGGTGGCGCCAGGGTTGGTGCGTACGCCCCGCGTCGAACGGCACAGCGAGGAGCACCTGGCGCAAAGGGCCGCCGCGATACCGGTGCGCCGTCTTGGCGCGCCGGAGGACCTGGCGCACGCTATTCTGTATCTATCGACACCGGGCGCTGGATTCACCAACGGCGCAGTGCTCGATGTGAACGGCGGTGCCTGGATCGGGTAGCGGAAATACGCTCTAGAAGAACACCAAGGCGCGCATCTCGATGCTTTCGCGCGGCGGGGCGTCGGCGGGCGTCGTCGGGTCTTCGAACGAGGTGTGCGGTGTAAACCGGGCGCGGCCATCGGTCTCGGAATCGAACACCTTGAAAATCAGCGCTTCGTCGCGGCGCATGTTCGGGAAGTAGTACCAAACATTGTCCGGGTCGTAGGCGATCCGGTAGGTCTCGCCGACCCGGTGGGGAAAGCGGCGCTCGCTAGCGATTAGCTTATCGGCCGATAGGGAGCGCGCATCGCAGATCGCCAGCGGGTTCGACTGGATCGGATTACGGATCGGCCGCCACACCTGGATGATGGCGAACCGGTTTTTGAGCAGCGCTTCGGCTTCGTCTTCCGGCAGAATATCGCGCACCCGCTGGGGCCCCGACCATTCGGTGTAATCATTGTGCACCGACAGCACTGGCTCGCGGATCTTTTTCTCGTTGCGCTCGTCTTCGTCGCCCGAACGCAGGGTGTGGTCGAAGATGACGACGCGCGAAGCGCCAGTATGGTCCTTAATCAGCGTTTCGATCTCGGGATAGTAGACCGACGTAATCTGTTCCTTGTCGAAAAAATCGCTGACGGCGGTGTCGTGGTTGATGAACTCGAACCCGGTGACGTCGAGGGCGAACTGGTCGCGCACCGGCCGCCCGTCGCGGATCACCATTTTGTGGCTTTCGACCTTGCCGATAATGCGGCGGGACATGTCACCGTCGGCCATGGTTTCGTTGACCGGTTTGACGCCGGTATCGACCGTGTAGACCAGATCGGCCTCGATGAAGCTGGTCCCTGGTTCCTGGCCTGCGAGTTGCGTCATGGCAAAATCCCCCGGTTTCAGGGGCTTCGCCGAGCCCCGATGTTAGCCTTCGCCCTTATATAAGCGGGTTGGAGCGCGGGGCAAAGCCGCCGCTCAGACCGTGCTGAGCGCGCGTTCGAGATCTTCCTTCAGATCGTCGGGATGTTCGAGCCCCACCGAGATGCGCAAGATGCCCGGCGTAATGCCGAGGATCGCGCGGTCTTCGTCGGTGAGCCGCGAATGGGTCGTCGTCGCCGGGTGGCAGACCAGGCTCTTGGTGTCGCCCAGATTGTTGGAGATATCGACGATCGATAGCGCATCGGCCACACCAAACGCCCCCGCCTTGCCGCCCTCGACCTCGAAGGTCACCAGATTGCCGAAACCGGACATTTGCCGCCGCGCCAGTTCGGCTTGGGGATGATCTTCCAGGCCCGGGTGGCAGACCTGCTTTATCTTCGGCTGCTTCTGCAGGAACCGTGCAAGATCGAGCGATGCCTCGCACTGGCGCTCGACCCTCACCGATAGGGTCTCCAGCGCCTTGAGCATGACCCACGCGTTGAACGGGCTGAGCGACGGGCCGGTATGCCGGTAATACGGCATGAATGTCTCGGCCATGAACTCGGCATCGGCCAACACCGCGCCGCCGAGGCAGCGTCCCTGGCCGTCGATGTGCTTGGTGGCGGAATAGACCACGATATCGGCGCCCAGTTCGAAGGGGCGCTGATAGAGCGGAGTGGCGAAAACATTGTCGACGATGACGCAAGCCCCGGCGGCATGGGCCATCTCGCTCACCGCGGCGATGTCGACCAGATCGAGCATCGGGTTCGAGGGGCTCTCCAGGAATACCGCATGGGTGGGCTTCGCTAGCGCCGCTTCCCATTCGTCCAACTGGGTGCCGTCGACGAACACGGTTTCGATGCCCCAGCGCGGCAGGATCTTGTCGACGATGAAATGGCATGAGCCAAACAAGGCACGCGAGGCCACGACCCGGTCGCCGGCATTGATCTGACAGGCGAGGGACGCGAAGACGGCGGCCATGCCGGTGGCGGTGGCGTAACACGCCTCGGCGCCTTCCAGTTCGGCGAGCCGCTGCTCGAACATGGTGACGGTAGGGTTGCCGTAGCGCGAGTAGATGTAGTTGTCGTTTTCGCCCTTGAAGGCAGCCTCGGCTTGGGCGGCGTTATCGAACACATAGCCGGAATTGAGGAACAGCGCCTCGCTGGTTTCGCGGAATGGCGAGCGCCGTAGACCACCGCGCACGAGGGCGGTGTCGCGGTGATAGTTTCGTGTTTCTTCGGACATGACAAACGGGTCCCCAGGCCAAGATACGGGCCCGCGGAACCCCGGATACGGGTATTGTCCCGCGGCGCTTTAGCGATTGGTGCGCGGTCGCAAGCTGCCCATCAAATTACCGCGGCTCCGTTTCGCGGCGGTGCCGCTGGGGGAGCAATCCGAACCTGTTAAGTTACTCTAAAACAATAAAAAACCGCCGCAGCCAGGCTGGGCGGTATGCCGGTCGCCTTTTTAGCTGCATTTATTACGCGCCCGCAAGCTGGCCGCTCAAATCGGCGCGATAGGCGAGGTTTAACCGCCCTTTGCGGGTCTGTCAATCGACGGCCGGGACACCTGATTTCTTGAGGAAGACGTACATATTTTCGCCGAGGCCGAGGCGTTCGGACAGATAACCATCGATCAGAACCGACCACAGAATGCGCAGATGGTAGCTGCAAATGAAGCGTCCCGACGCGCGATCGGTGCCCAGAATGGCGAACAGCAGCCGCTGAATCAATTTCGGCAAATGGTCAATCGCCTCGCCCCGGTTGGTCAGTTTGACGATGCGGAAACCGCGCGCCTCGACCAGGCGTTTGAAAGAAACGTGGTCGTACCACAGGCAATGCCCAATCTTCACCGACTCGCGCGAGATGAGGTCCCATGCTTCCTTGCGGTCGCGCGCCTTGCACGACCCGATATCCGGCGTCGACAGCATGACGCAGCCATCGTCGGCCAACAGTGCATGGATGCGATTAAGAAACGACACCGGCTCCAGCACGTGCTCGATGACGAACTGCGCTGTGATGATGTCGAACCTACGGTCTGACGGAACGTCGTCGACGCTGCCCGTCAGAACGTTATCGTGCAACCCTGCCGGCGCATTCGCTTTCGCGCCGGGATCGAGGTCGATGCCGGTGACGACTGCAGTGGGCCGGTAGCGCTGGAACTTGCCGAGCAGAATGCCGCGGCCGCAGCCGACATCGAGCACCCGCGGCGCCGCCGCATCTGCGATTCTCAGGCAGGTCTTGGCGACGAACCGGGTGCCGTCGGCGAATTCGCGATAGAGATACTCGAACTGCTTGAACAGGAGCCGGTTGGTAAATGGATTGGCGGGCACGTCTGAAAACACGCCGAGATCCTGGTAGAGTTCCTTTATGTCGTGCGAGGTGGGAAACGGGTGCAGGCTGAACGCGCCGCAGGACAGACACTTCAAAATGTCGCCCTTGCGTATCCGCTGCGTGAAGTTGAGGCGCGGTACATGAAGATACGGATCGAGCCGGTTGCCTAAACAGACGGGGCACGCTGCGGTTTTCATCGAGCGATTAAATCCGTAAGTGAAACAAAGTATCTAAAAGTGAATCACTTCGGAAATTGAACTGCCTTATGGTCAACAAATTGTTTAAGGTAGCGGTAACCCGTTGTGTTTTAAGCGATTATTCGACACCAACGTGTGGCCAAAAAAAGGGGTGCGTGAAATGAATTCAACCGAAGGACCGGTCCTGGTTATCGGCGCGGCGGGGTGTATCGGCGCCCAGGTGGTCGCCAATTTGGTACGGGACGGCGGTACGCCGGTGGTATTCGATATCGCCGAGAACCGCCGCCGCTTGCATCTGATGATGGATCCGGCCGCCGCCGACGCGGTGACCTGGGTCTCCGGCGATATCCGCGAGCCCGATCTTCTGCAGGAGGTGATGTCGGCGCACGAGATCGTGGCGATCGTCCACCTGGCGGCGTTGCAAGTACCGTTTTGCAACGCCGATCCGGTGCGCGGGGCGCAGGTCAATGTGGTAGGCCAGGTCAACGTTTTCGAAGCGGCGCGGGCGCTGAACATTCGCGGTTTCGCCTACGCCAGCTCCGTTGCTGCGTTGCCGCCCGAGGGGGAACAGTGGCCGAGCACGCTCTATGGCGCGTTCAAAATGGCTGACGAGGCGATTGCCGATGTGTATTGGAAGACCTGGCAAGTGCCGAGCGTCGGAATTCGGCCCCACACGGTGTACGGGCCGGGGCGCGACCAAGGTGTCACCGCCGCGCCGACCAAGGCGATGCTCGCCGCCGCGGCGGGTCAGCGATTTACCGTGCCGTTCGGCGGACCGATCATGTTGCAGCACACGGTTGAAGTAGCAGACGCTTTCATCCAGGCCGCGCGCGCCGGCGTTGAGGGGGCAGATGTGTTCGATCTGTGCGGCGCCGACACGACCATCGACGATGTAGTGACGGCGATCCGGCAGGCGGTGCCGGACGCGCAGGTTCGCGTCGATGGCGACCCGCTGCCTTTCGTAAGTGGTCTCGACGATAGCGGCTTGCGGAACCTGGTCGGCGACTGGCCACGTATCGACCTGGCGACAGGGGTCGCACAGACCATCGACTCATTCCGGGATTTGCTCGACCGCGGCCTGCTCAGCGGCGACGACGCCTACCGCGACCCGCTAGGGCAGGGGCACCACGCGCCCTATGACGCTTGAGGGGCCGTCAGGCGACTTGGCAAGCGAGCAGAATGGCGTCGCCGTCGCTGTAGTGCAGCGTCGGATGGGGCACGATTGCCCGGCGGTCGATCTCGGTATAACCCAGGCGTAGATAGAGCCGCAGTGCGCTTTCGTTGCGTTCGAAGCAGATCAGGCTAAGCCGCGGCAGCTCGATTTCTTTCGCCCGCTCCCTCGCTGCCGCTAGCAATCGGTTGCCGATACCCCGGCCACGATAGTCCGGGAACACGGCAACGCTCGAGATATACAAACTGCCAGGGTCTTCCAGCTCGCTGTATGGCCGCAGTACCGGGTCGGTTTCCGGCTCCGCGTCGGGATCTTCTTCCATGGGAAAGCTGTGGAGCATGCCGACGATGGCACCGTCGATCTCGGCCATCAAGCAGTTCTCGTAGGAAAATGCGATGCCTTCGCGGGCATAACGGCGGGTACCAACGTCAAGCAATGCTTCGCCGGGCTCAGCGAGCTGGCCCCAGATGTATTCGGAGAGACCGTCCGAGGACATGGTGAACAACTCGGCAATTGTCGGGCTGTCCTCCTTCGCGGCGGGCCGCAAGGTCAGTTCTGTCATCGTGATATTTTTCCGGAGACTGTCAGGGCACTGCTGTTTCAGCCACCATATTGGCGCTACACTGCGGCCCTGCAAGCCTTTCGAGGGAGATTACCATGGCGAAACAAATCGAACATGTTCACTGGCCCGATGCGCCGGATATGTGGATGCCCTACGCCCCGGCGATCAAGGTGACCGGCGGCACCACCGTTTATCTGGCGGGCTGCACGGCCACGCCGGTCTATCATAGCCACCCGCACGTGCCGGAGGAGTTCGACGACATTCCGCCCGACATGGAAGGCCAGACCCGCGTGGTGCTGGAAAACATCAAGAAGGGCCTCGAATCGGTGGGCGCGACCTTCGCCGATATCGTCACCGCCAACCGCTATTGCACCGATCTGTCGGACCAGGATTCGCTGAACAAGGTGTGGGCGGAGTATTTCGGCGATAACAAACCGACCACGACGACGGTGCAGGTGGTGCAGTTGGCGACCGATCCGCGCTGCCTCATTGAAATCGACGCCGTGGCGATCATCGACTGATATAACGCGCCTATTGTGATCGTCATCGAGTTCCTGCGGAGCGTGCCCTTACTATGAGCGACAAGACCAACCGGCCCCGGTTTGCCACGCGGGCTATTCACGCCGGCCAGCAGCCCGATCCGACGACTGGCGCGATCATGACGCCGATCTACGCCACCTCGACCTTCGTTCAAGAGAGCCCAGGCAAGCATAAGGGCTATGAGTATGCGCGCACCCAGAACCCGACGCGCGGCGCCTACGAGGCCTGTGTCGCCGATCTGGAAAACGGCAATGCCGGTTTCGCTTTCGCCTCGGGCATGGCGGCGATTGGCACCGTGCTCGAACTGCTCGACAGCGGCGACCATGTGGTGTCGATGGACGATCTTTATGGCGGTACGTTCCGCATATTCGAGAACGTTCGCCGGCGCTCCTCCAATCTCGACTTTAGCTTTGTCGATATGACCGACCCGGAGCGGATCGCCGCGGCGATCAAGCCCAACACCAAGATGATTTGGGTGGAATCGCCGACCAACCCCTTGCTGCGTATCGTCGATCTGTCGGCCATCGCCGCGATCGCCAAGGAACATGGCTTGATATCGGTGTGCGACAACACGTTTGCGTCGCCCTACATCCAGCGCCCGCTCGATCATGGCATCGACGTGGTCGTTCATTCGGCGACCAAATACCTCAACGGCCATTCCGACGTGGTCAATGGCGTGGTGGTGGTCGAGCGTGACGACCTCGCCGAAACCCTCGGCTATCTGCAGAACGCCGTCGGTGCGGTTGCTGGGCCGTTCGACAGCTTCTTGGCGCTGCGGGCACTCAAGACGCTGCATTTGCGCATGGCGCAGCACTCGAAAAACGCGCAACTGGTTGCGGAATTTCTCGAAGGCCACCCGGCGGTGGAGCGGGTTTACTATCCCGGCTTGGCGAGCCACCCGCAGCACGAGCTGGCGAGCCGGCAAATGAATGGTTTCGGCGGCATGGTGACCGCCATTCTCAACGGCGAGCTGAAAGACAGCGTCGCGTTTCTTGAGCGCTGCCGACTGTTCGCCCTGGCGGAAAGCCTGGGCGGGGTTGAAAGCTTGATCGAGCATCCAGCGATCATGACCCATGCGTCGATCCCGCCCGAGATACGCGCCGAATTGGGCATCAGCGATAGCTTGGTGCGGTTCTCGGTCGGCGTTGAGGACTCGCGCGACCTGCTCGCCGAACTCGAATACGCGCTAGGGTGAGGACGCGATGATGACGCCTCGCGACGTTTCCAGTCTGCTGGAGGCGTTTCCGTCGACGCCTCTCGGCCATTACCCGACGCCCCTGGAGCCGTTGCCGCGGCTCGGCGATAAGCTCGGCCTGGATCTGTGGGTGAAAAGAGACGACGCCACCGGGCTGGCTTTCGGCGGCAACAAGATCCGCCAGCTCGAATTCTATCTGGGCAAAGCGCTCGCGCAGAACGCCGATACCATCCTGATTACCGGCGCTGTTCAATCCAACTATGTGAGAGCGGCCGCCGCGGCCGCGGCCAAGTTAGGTCTGCGGTGCCATGTGCAGTTGGAAGACCGCGTGCCGCTCTACGACGACAGTTACGTCAACAGCGGCAACGTGTTGGTCGACAAGCTTCTCGGCGCGACGGTCCACACCTATCCCGAAGGCGAAGATGAAGAAGGCGCCGACGCTCAGCTCTACGAGATTGCCGAGGAAGACCGGCGCAACGGCTTCAATCCCTATGTCATTCCCCTTGGCCCGGGAAACCCGCCGATCGGTGCGCTGGGCTACGTGAAAGGGGCTCTGGAACTCTTCGAGCAATTGGACGGACCGGACGATGCCGATGCGTTTGTCGTGCCGTCGGGCAGCGGCATGACCCACGGCGGATTTCTCGTCGGGCTGCGCGCGCTGGGGGTAAGCGCGCCGGTGTTCGGAATCTGTGTCCGCCGTGCCGCCGACGTGCAAGCCGAGCGTATCGCCAACAACTGCAAAAATATCGAAAAGCTGTTGGGAATCGATGCGGTCGTATCCGGTGACGATGTCCGCACCATGGATGCGGTGCTGTCGCCGGGCTATGGCCGGTTAAACGATGCGACCTACGAGGCGGTATTGCTGGCGGCTCGCACCGAAGGGCTGCTGCTGGACACCGTTTATGCTGGCCGGGCGCTCGCCGGGCTGGTTCATTTGGCGAAGGAAGGCGCGATCTCACCCGAATCGAAGGTGGTTTTCCTGCACACCGGCGGCACGCCGGCGCTGTTCGGCTACAGCGAAGTGCTCAACGAACGGCTAGTGACTTAGAATCTGGCTCAAGAACAGCTTGGTGCGGTCGGATTGCGGGCTGTTGAAGAACGCATCCGGCGTGTTCTGCTCAACGATCTGACCCTCATCCATGAAAATCACCCGGTCGGCGACCTGGGAGGCGAAGCCCATCTCGTGGGTGACCACTAGCATGGTCATACCCGATTCCGCCAAATCGACCATCACGTCGAGCACTTCCTTGATCATCTCGGGATCGAGCGCCGAAGTCGGCTCGTCGAACAGCATGATGTTGGGGCGCATACACAGCGAGCGGGCGATGGCCACGCGCTGCTGCTGTCCGCCCGATAGCTGACCCGGATACTTGCCCGCCTGCTCGGGGATTTTGACCCGCTCGAGCAGTTCCATGGCGATCGCCTCGGCTTCCGCTTTCGGCGTTTTGCGCACCCAAATTGGCGACAGCGTGCAGTTCTCCAACACGGTCAGGTGTGGGAACAGGTTGAACGACTGGAACACCATGCCGACTTCGCGGCGGATCGCATCGATGTTCTTCAGGTCATGGGTCAGCTCGGTGCCATCGACGACGATCTGGCCTTCCTGATGCTCCTCGAGCCGGTTGATGCAACGGATCAGGGTGGATTTGCCGCTACCCGAGGGGCCGCAAATGACGATGCGCTCGCGTTGCGCCACCGTCAGGTTGATGTCGCGCAACACATGGAATGGGCCGAACCACTTGTTCAAGCCGTTGATTTCGATAATCGGAGCGCCGGTTCCGCTGCTCGGATTTGTTTCCGCAATCGACATGACCGCCTCGCCTAACGTTTTGTCGTATCGAGCTTACGCTCGAGATGGATGGAATACCGTGACATGGAGAAACACACGGCAAAGAAGAACAATGACACGACCACATAGGTCTCCGACGACAAGCCGAGCCAATCGGGGTTCGAGACCATGGCATTGGCGATGCCGAGGATATCGAACAGGCCAATGATGATGACCAGGGTGGTGTCTTTGAACAGACCGATGAAAGTGTTGACGATGCCGGGGATCGATATTTTCAGCGCTTGCGGCAAGATGATCAGACGCATCATTTGCCAGTAGCCCAGCCCCATCGCTTGCGCTGCTTCGTACTGTCCCTTGGGAATCGCCTGCAAGCCGCCGCGGATGACCTCGGCCATATAAGCCGACGCAAACGCCGTCACCATAACGATCACCCGGATGACCGCGTTGAGCGAGAAGTCGGGCGGCAGGAAGATCGGCAGAATGATGTTGGAGACGAAAAGCAGCGTGATCAGAGGCACGCCGCGCACCGCTTCGATAAAGGCGATCGACAATATGCGAATAATCGGCAAGCGCGATTGCCGACCCAACGCCAGAACGATACCGAACGGCAGCGACAGGACGATACCGGCTAGGCCCACCGTGAGGTTCAGTGTGAAGCCGCCCAGCTTGTCGGTGCCCACGACGGTAAGGCCGAGGCCACCGGCCAGCAGGATAGCGGCGATGATCGGGTAGACCACCGAGAACCAGCGCAGATAGCGCGCGCCGGGCACGTTGTCGAACAACCAGGGCGCCAACGCGGGGAACAGCAGCACAAACGCGAGGTTTACCCGCCAAATCTCTTCCGACGGATAGAAGCCGTAGAGGAATTGCTGGATGCGTTGGTCGAGCCAGGCCCAGCAGGCACCGTCGGTGGTGCAGGCGAACCGGTCGGTGCCGGAAACGTGCGCGCTAAGGAAAGCCCAATCGACGAACGAGGTTATGATCTGCCAAACGATGTAAAGAACGATCAGCGTGACGATGCTGTTGAACCAGCTGGAAAACAGGTTGGTCCGCAGCCAGCCGACGACGCCCACGGTTGTCGCCGGCGCGGGCTGCTGCGGCAAGAGATCGGCTTGCTGACGGTGGAAGGCTTGGTCGCTCATCGTTCCACCAACGCGATCTTTTTATTGTACCAGTTCATATAGGCCGAGGTGAGCAAGCTCAGGCTCAGATAGACCGCCATCCAGATGCCGACGACCTCGAGGGCCTGGCCGCTCTGGTTCAGGATGGTGCCGCCGATCGATACCAGGTCCTGATAGCCGATGGCGATGGCCAGCGACGAATTCTTGGTCAGGTTGAGATATTGGCTGGTCAGCGGCGGAATGATCACGCGCAGCGCTTGCGGCAGGATGATCATCCGCATCGTTTGATTGGGGCGCAGGCCCAAGGCGAACGCGGCTTCACTCTGTCCCTTGCTGACCGACTGAATGCCGGACCGCACAATCTCGGAGATGAACGCGCCGGTGTAGGTCGAGAGCGCAAACCATAGCGCGATCAATTCCGGCGTAACGTTGAAGCCGCCGCGGAAGTTGAACCGCGTGCGCTCGGGCACGTCCCAGGATAGCGGCTGGCCGAGGATGAGATGGACGATGACGGGTAGGCCAATGATCAAGCCCAAGCCGACCCAAAACATGGGAAAAGTCTGGCCGGTTTCGTCTTGCCGCTTCTTAGCCCATTTAGCGATGAAGAAGGTCGCGATAATTCCGACGATGAACGCCGCGAACACCCACCCGAACCCCGACTCCAGGATTGGTGACGGCATTCTGAGGCCGCGGTTGTTGAGGAAGAAAGAGCCGCCGATGGAAATGCTGTCCCGCACTTTCGGCAGTTCGGTGAGGATCGCCCACCAGAAGATAATCTGCAGCAGGACCGGCACATTGCGGGTGAATTCGACATAGGTCGTCACCAGCCGGCTCAAGATCCAGTTGGGCGATAAGCGCATCACCCCAGCCGCGAAGCCAATAAGGGTCGCCGCGATGATGCCCAGCGCGGACACCAAAATAGTGTTTAGCAGGCCGACGATCAGCGCGCGGCCGAAGGTCGACTGCGAGGTGTATTCGATCAGCCGCTGGTTGATATCGAAGAAGGCCGGCTCGGACAAAAAGCCGTAACCTGATGCTAGGCCGGCGTTTTGCAGATTGGTCAGCGTGTTCGAAACGATGAACGCGATAAACGCGGCCAGGCCGAGAACGACCAGGAGCTGGAAAATAATGCCGCGCGAGCGTTCGTCCGTCCACAAACGCCGAACTTCGATCCCGCCGCTATCGCCGGTTACGGTTGTGATCGCCACGACTAACTATCTCTAGGCAATGTTTGGCACACAAAGGAAATGGCCCGCCTCCAACGGAGGCGGACCATCTTTCCTATTGCAACTAACGCATCGGCGGGGCGTAGAGGATGCCACCATCCTTGTAGAGCGCGTTTTGGCCGCGCGCGAGACCGAGCGCGGTGTTCTGGCCGAGATAACGCTCGAAGATTTCAGCGTAGTTACCTTCAGCCTTGATCGTGGCGACCGCCCAATCCTTCGATAGGCCAAGTTTTTCGCCTAAGCTTCCTTCGGAGCCCAGCATCCGGTTGATCTCCGGATTGTTGGTACCCTTAGCCATTTCCTCGACATTGCCCTGGGTGACGCCGAGCTCTTCGGCATTGATCAGCACGTTGAGGGTCCAGCGCGCCACGTCGGCCCACTGGTCGTCGCCCTGGCGGACCAGCGGTCCGAGGGGCTCTTTCGAAACGATTTCCGGAAACACCATGTGATTGGAGGCGTCCGGGAAGGTCGATTTGGTTGCCGCGAGGCCCGAAGCGTCCGTGGTGTAGACGTCACAACGTTCGGCTTCATAAGCCTTGCGCGCTTCTTCGTTGGTCTCGATCGGTACCGGCTCGTAGCTGATGTTGTTGACCCGGAAGAAGTCGGCCAGGTTCAGTTCCGTCGTCGTACCGGTCTGGATGCAAACTGACGCACCATCGAGCTCTTTGGCGCTTTTTGCGCCAAGCGCGGTGCGGCCAATGAATCCCTGGCCGTCATAGTAGCTGACACCGATGAAGGTGAAGCCTAGGTCGACATCGCGCGAGAAGGTCCAGGTGGTATTGCGCGACAGCACGTCGATTTCGCCGGATGCTAGGGCCGGGAAGCGGTTCTTACCGGTCAGGTTTACATATTTGACCTTGTCCGGATCGCCGAACACAGCGCCGGCAAGGGCCCGGCAGTAAGCGACGTCGAAGCCGGTCCAGTTGCCATTATCGTCGGTGAAGGCAAATCCCGGCAGACCGGTGTTGATGCCGCACTTCAACTCGCCCGACGCACGCACGTCATCCAATGTGGCGGCGTGAGCGCCTGTGGTGGCGCCGGCAACCCACATGGCTGCCGCCATGACGGCAGCGCTCGTGATCGCTGTAAACTTCATAATAAACTCCCTGATTTGTTGATCGCGTGCGCCGTTGATGGCGTCCACGTTGTTTTTATTACACGAGGT
Source organism: Alphaproteobacteria bacterium (assembly GCA_965267185.1). GTDB lineage: Bacteria > Pseudomonadota > Alphaproteobacteria > UBA6615 > UBA6615. The sequence goes on from OZ253937.1 coordinate 3,851,653, forward strand.
AATATTGCACCCGAAAAGCCTCGCCAGACAACAGACTTTAGTCTGATAGCGAATTCGTGTTTCCCGCAGAGCGATTCAGATCGCTGCGATCGGTTGCGTTGCTTGCCGAGGTGCTAGTTGACGTTGGGCTTTTTCAGATAGTCGCTGCGCGCGCCGCTCTCGACGGTGAGCGACAAGGTGCGGCCGTCGCGCTGAAGCGTCAGCGGCACCGGCGCCCCGGCGCTGCCAAGCGCCCAAATCTTGCGAAACATCGTCGACAGGCCCGAAACCGGCTCACCGGCGATGCCAACGACCAAATCGCCGAGTTCGACACCGGCGCGCATGGCGGGGCCTTGGTTGGCTAACCCGGCGACGACCAACCGGTCATCGGCCTCTGCTGTCGTCATGCCCAGCCACGGCCGTACCGGCCTGTTGGCGCGGCCCATCTCGAGCAAATCGTCGTAGATCGGTTTCAGGATGTCGATCGGCACGATCATGTTGCCGTCGATTTGCTCCTCGCCGGGAATTGCTTGTTGGATATAGAGCGAACCGATGCCGATGAGCTGTCCGGTGCGGTTGAATACGCCCGCGCCGCTCCATTTCGAATGGGCGGGGATGGTGAATATGGCGTCGTCGAGCACGTACTCCCACGACCCGGCGAACTCGCGTACCGACACCACCTGTGCGTTGACGGCTTCTTCGGCGCCGCCCTGACCGGCAACGATGACCGGTTCGCCGACATTGACGGTAAAGGATTCGCCGATGTCGGCTGCCGGCAAGCCGAGTTGGCCCAGCGCCTGTACAAGACCGAACCCGGTCTCCTGGTCGAAGGCCACCACATGGGCGGGCAGCGCTACGTTGTTGTTGCCGATCAGCCAGATTTCCTCGGCTTCCGTCACCAGATAGCCGATCGTCAGCACCCGGCCGCTATTATCGATGACCACGCCCTGCCCTTCGCGCTCGGTGCCGAGAATCGGCGCCGTGAACGCGTCTTCGGGAATCGTCGCGCGCAGCGATACCACCGACGACAGGACGGACTCGAGATCGAAGGACACATCGTCGCGCTGGGGATGGCTGCCCAGGCGCATGCTCCAAAACTGTGGGTTCGATGGGTCGCTCACGCGCAATTCCCCTGCGTGTTGATACTATTCATGCTGACGATTCGACGAATTCGAGGTGATTATAGCACGCCTTGTTGAATAGCGCGCCGTTGCGGTTTGCGTCGCGGTGAATTGATGTCGGGGCGAAACCTGCACAGCGGTTCGAGGTTGTGCTTGATCGCCAATGAAAACGGTTGGTAAGCTAATTCCCGTGATTTACGCCGATAAGTAGATCGAAAAATGCGCCTCTAAGCGCGGAGAGAAAAACCAGAAGAATAAAAACCAAAACACTGCTGGGGAGGAGCGCCCGTGAAGCCTGCGCCGTTTCAATATGAGTGCCCCGAGACCGTCGAGGGTGTGTTAGCCGTACTCCAGCGGTACGGCGAGGATAGTAAGGTCCTCGCGGGTGGACAAAGCCTCATTGCAATGATGAACACGCGCGCAGTACAGCCGCGCGTCGTCGTCGACATCAGCCAAGTACCGGGTCTGGATACGCTGGCCATCGAAAACGATGCGCTGGTTATCGGGGCGTTGGTCCGTCACAGTGAAGTTGCGGAATCGTCGACCGTCAGGGAAGTTAGCCCGCTCATCAGCGAAGTCTATCCGCATGTCGCTCATCTACCGGTGCGCAACCGCGGTACGCTCGCCGGCAACCTGTCCCATGCCGATCCGGCTTCCGAGATGCCGGCTGTCATGCTGGTCATCGATGCGTCGATAACACTGCGCAGCCACAACAACGTGCGGACCCTGCCCGCGGAGGACTTTTTCCGTGGGCCGTTCGAAACGGCAGCACAGCCCGACGAATTACTCACAGAGATCCGCATTCCGCTCGCACCGGCAGGCCAGGGCTGGGGATTTCGCGAATTCAGCCCGCGCAAGGGCGATTTTGCGCTGGCTTCGGTCGCTACTGTCATGAGCGTCGCCGACGGTGTGGTCGAAAATGTTCGTCTCGCGTGTGCCGGGGTTGGCCCTTGCGCAAAACGGGTCGCCGATGCTGAGGGACTGCTGACCGGCACCGCACCCAGCGAGGAGGCATTCGCCGCCGCAGCGGAAACGGTGGTGGCGACAATCGATCCGCAAGAAGATTTTCACGCCGACGCGGCCTACCGCCGTGATTTGGTGCAGTCGCTGGTGCGCCGTGCGCTCGCCGACGCCCATAGCCGATGCGCAAGCTGATCGCAGCGGGGGGAGAGAACGATAATGGATAAAGTAAACGTCACCCTTACGGTCAACGGCACGACCTACGAGCGCGATGTCGAACCGCGTAAGTTGTTGAGCGATTTTCTGCGCGAAGATATCGGTCTGACCGGTACCCATGTCGGTTGCGAGCACGGGGTTTGCGGCACGTGCACGATATTGGTCGACGGTAAGTCGGCCCGGTCGTGTTTGTGCTTCGCCGCGCAAGCGAACGGCAGCGAAATCGAAACGGTCGAATCCCTCGGTGTCGTCGACAACATGCATCCGCTGCAGGAGGCGTTTTGGGAAAAACACGGCCTGCAGTGCGGTTTCTGCACACCGGCCATGCTGATGGTTGCCGTGGAATTGCTGCGCGAAAACCCAGCGCCGACGCGCGAAGAAATTCGCGAGGCCGTGTCGAGCAACCTATGCCGCTGCACCGGTTACCAAACCATCATCGAATCGATTGAGTTGGCCGCTGAACGCATGCGCCAGCAGGAGGCCGCCGAATGAGCAATACAGACAACCGCATTCCGCCGAGCCGGCAAACCGAGCCGCCCAAACCGGAATATAGCTGGATCGGTAAGAGCATGAAGCGGGTGGAGGACCCGCGGCTGCTGACCGGCCATGGTAAGTACGCCGATGATGTGTCGCTGCCGAATATGGCGCATGCGGCAGTGGTGCGTAGCCCGCACGCGCACGCCAAAATCGTCTCTATCGATACGTCGGCAGCCGCGGCGCTGCCGGGCGTTCTTTGCGTCATGACCGGCGCCGACGTTGCCGAAGCCACCGGCCCGTTGCCGACCTTCGCCAGCCCGCCCTGCGAGCAGCGCTGCGTCGCGCTCGACCGGGTGCGCCATGTCGGCGAACCGGTGGTCATCGTCGCTGCCGAGAGCCGCTACATTGCGGAAGACGCGTGCGACCTCGTCACGGTCGAGTATGAGGAATTGCCCGCGGTCGTCGACCCGGAAGAGGCGGTTCATTCGAGCGGCGATGCGGTTCTGCATCCCGATCGGGGCAACGGCAATATCGCTATGAAGCGCCGGTTCACCTTCGGTCCGATCGATGAGGATTTTGCCGCCGCCGATACCATCGTAAAACGCCGGTTGCGCTGGCCGCGTTCGGGCGCGCAGCCGCTGGAGACTTGCGGCGCCGTGGCCGACTATGACGGCGGTACCGGCAAGTTCACCGTCCACGTCAACAGCTCGATGTACAACTATGTCGGCTGGTTGCTGGCGGTGACGCTGGGGGTCGACCCACATAAGTTGAACGTCGTGCCGACCATTGCCGGCGGCAGTTTCGGCAGCAAGCTGTTCCTCCACAAGGTTCCGGTGATCGCCGCGACCCTGGCGCGCGCGACCCAGCGGCCGGTCAAATACCTCGAAGACCGCGTCGATAACACCACCGCGTCGGACAATATGGGTTCCGACCGGGTGTATGACGCCGAGCTTGCGGTTAAGAACGACGGCACCATCCTGGGTCTGCGCTTCGACTGCATCGATGACTATGGCGCGTATTTCCAGTTCGGTGTCGGTCACCACGGCAATGCGCTATCGCAAATCTGCGGGCCCTACAAATTCCGCAGCGTGGACATGAACCTGACGGCGGTGTTCACCAACAAGTGCCAGCAGGGCGCCTATCGCGGATTCGGGTCGGAGGTTGCCAACTTCGTCATCGAACGGATGGTCGATGCGGCGGCGGATGAGCTCAATATCGATCCGATCTCGATCCGCCGGCAGAATTTCATCCAGCCGGACGATTTTCCCTACATTATTCCCAGCGGCAACATGTACGACAGCGGCAACTATCCGGCCGTGTTGGACAAGGCGCTGGAGATGCTCGACTACGATGGCTGGCGCAAGAAGCAGGAAGAGGCACGCGCCGAAGGCCGTTACATCGGCATCGGCGTGGCCACCTGTCAGGAACGCAGCGTGTTCAGCGCCACCGAATTCTGGATGCTCAACGAAGAGCCGGGCTTCACGCTGACCAGTTCGCCGGAGAGCGTGCAGTTGAAGATCGACCCGACCGGCAAGGCGTTCGTTACGCTGGGCGCGCCGTTCTGGGGCAATAGTCCCGAGACCGTGGCAACCCAGGTTCTCGCTGAGCAGCTACAGATGTCGCCCGACGACATCATCGTGAACTATGCCGACACCGATGCCGGTTTCAATTCGACCGGTCCGGGCGGCAGCCGCTTCACGGTGATGATCACCGGCGCGTTGGTCGGCGCCAGTAGCCAGTTACGCGAGAAGCTGTTCCTCATCGCCGGCCATCTCATGGAAGCGGATGTTCAGGATCTGGAGCTGCGCGAAAGCGCGGTGGGGATCAAGGGCTCGGACAAGCAGATGACGATCGCTGAGATCGCCCTGCAAGCGCATTATTTCCGCCTATCCTTGCCCGACGAGCCCGAATTCGCCAGCGGCTTGGACGCCACTTACGTCTATGACCATCCGGCGACGACCATGCCGTCGGACGACCGCGCCGATATGGGCGTGTTCTATCCGATCATGGGCCATATGTGTCACATGCCCGTTGTCGAGGTGGATGTCGAAACCGGGCGTATTGAGTTCCTGAAATATGTCGCGGTGCACGATTGCGGCACCATGGTCAATCCGATGACGCTAGCGGGCCATGTCCGCGGCGGTACGGCGCAAGGCATCGGCACGGCCATCTACGAGCACTTCTACTACGACGAAGCGGGCCAGCTGCTGACGGCGATGTACACCGACTACATTATGCCCGGCGCCAACGAAGTGCCCGATATCCTGGAAGTCGGCCATGTCGAGACGCCGTCGCCGTTCACCGAATTCGGTATCAAAGGCGGCGGCGAGGGCGGCCGGATGGGAGCGCCGATGGCGATTGCCCATGCGGTCGAAGACGCGCTGCGGCCCTTTGGGATCAAAGTAGATGAGTTGCCGCTAACGCCGCGGCGGGTGCGGACCATGATCCGGGAGGCCGAAGTCGCGGCGGCGGCGGAGTAGCGGCGATATTTGGCCGTTTTACTGAGGTTGACATGCGTCAGGCGGCTTTGTAGGTTCCGCGCCGCTGCCGCTGGGGCAGCCTTTGTTAGCTGAAGGTTGGATCCATGAAGGTCGCCAGTTCCTTGAAGACGCTGAAAAAGCGGGACCGCAACTGCCAGGTTGTGCGCCGCCGCGGCCGTGTTTATGTGATCAACAAGCGGAACCCGCGCTTTAAGGCGCGCCAGGGCTGATTTCCGGCGTTGACGTTCTGCGGATCGACCGCACTTTAAAACCGCGCGATTGGCGCGGTTTTTTGTTATGCGCAGGCCGCTTATAGTTGGGGTGGTTTAGCGATCAGGATGTGAACCGATGAAAATGCCCGATCCCGATCAGGCAGTATTGGCGCGGCGCGCCGAGATCGTCGATGCCTTGCGGGCGATCGTGGCGGACGAGTGCGTGATCTCCGATGAAAAGCAACTCGCCGTTTACGAATCCGACGGGCTGACGGCGTACCGCCAACTGCCGATGATCGTGGTGTTGCCGGAAACGGTGACGCAGGTCAGCCAGATCCTGGCCTATTGTCAGCAGAACAACGTGAAGATCGTGCCCCGGGGGGCCGGCACCTCACTGTCGGGCGGCGCGCTGCCGCTGGCCGATGGTGTCACGTTGGGGTTGGGCAAGTTCAACCGGATCCTTGAGATCGACTACGACAATCGGTGCGCGCGGGTGCAGCCGGGCGTGACCAATCTCGGCATTTCGCAGGCAGTCGACAGCGAGGGGTTCTATTACGCGCCCGATCCGTCGAGCCAAATCGCGTGCACCATCGGCGGCAACGTAGCCGAAAACTCCGGCGGCGTGCATTGTCTTAAATACGGCCTGACGACGAACAATATTCTCGGCCTCGAAATGGTGCTGCCCGACGGCGAGATACTCCGCTTGGGCGGCAAGCACATGGACAGCGAAGGCTACGATCTGCTGGGGCTTATGACCGGCTCGGAAGGTTTGCTCGGCATCATCACCGAAGTGACGGTTCGTATTCTGCCGAAACCGACGACAGCGCGGGCGCTGATGATCGGGTTCGATTCGTCTGAAGCGGGCGGCCAGTGCGTCGCCAATATAATCAGCGACGGTATTATCCCAGGCGGTATGGAAATGATGGATGGACCGGCGATTGCCGCGGCAGAGGCCTTCGTGCAGGTCGGTTACCCGCTCGATGTCGGGTCGCTGCTTCTGGTTGAGCTCGACGGGCCGCCGGCGGAGGTCGATTATCTGATCGGCCGGGTTCGCAAGATCGCCGACGCGCTGGGCGCCGTCTCCGTGCGTGTCAGCGAAAGCGAAGCGGAACGCGAACAGTTCTGGGCGGGCCGCAAGGCGGCGTTTCCGGCGATCGGGCGTCTCACCCCCGATTATTACTGCATGGATGGCACCATCCCCCGCCACCGGCTGCCGGAGGTGTTGGCGCGCATGGCGGAGATGTCGGAGAAGTACGAGCTCGGCGTTGCCAACGTGTTTCACGCCGGTGACGGCAATCTGCACCCCCTCATCATGTACGACGCGAATAACCCGGGTGAGCTGGAGCGGGCCGAAGAGTTCGGCTCCGATATTTTGCGGTTATGCGTCGAGGTCGGCGGCGTTCTCACCGGCGAACACGGTGTCGGCGTCGAGAAGCGCGACTTGATGGGCGAAATGTTCTCCGAAGCCGATCTCAATCAGCAACAGCGGGTTAAATGCGCCTTCGATCCCCAGCAGCTGCTCAATCCGGGCAAGGTCTTCCCGACCCTGCACCGCTGCGCCGAGCTGGGGCGTATGCACATCCATCGCGGCAAGATGCCGTTTCCCGACCTGCCGCGGTTCTAAGGGCGGTGACCGAGGTTTTACAACCGACCGATGCGGCGCAGGTCGAGGAGACCATTGCCTGGGCGGTCGGCGAGGAGGTGCCGCTGGAGATTGCGGGAGCCGCCACCAAGCGCGGTCTGGGCCGGCCGCTCCTCGGCCTCCATGGCGAAGCGGGCAACCGCACCATCGGCCATACTCTCGATCTGTCGCAGCTACGCGGCATCTCGCTCTACGAACCGGAAGAGCTGGTGTTGACTGCCGGTGCCGGCACGCCGCTTGCCGAGATCGAGGCAGCGGTTGCGGAAAAGGGCCAGCAGCTGGCGTTCGAGCCGATGCATATGGCACCGCTGTATGGCAATGAAGGGGGCACACTGGGAGGCGCCGTCGCCTGTAATCTGGCTGGTCCGCGGCGCATCAAGGCCGGCGCGGCACGCGATCATGTTCTCGGGGTCCAAGGCGTCAGCGGCCGCGGCGAGGCGTTCAAGAGCGGCGGGCGTGTCGTCAAGAACGTGACGGGCTACGATCTGTCGAAATTGATGACGGGATCCTACGGCACGCTGGCGGCGCTGACGGAGATCACCATCAAGGTGCTCCCGGCACCGGAAAAAATTCGCACGCTCCTCCTGCTGGGGCTCGACGACGAGACGGCGGTGCAGGCGATGAGAGCGGCGCTCAACTCCAGCCATGAGGTCTCGGGTGCGGCGCACTTGCCGGCCGCAATCGCCGCGCAATCCGTGGTGAGCTACATCAGCGGTGCCGGCGGCGCGGTGACCGCGCTGCGGCTCGAGGGATTCGGTCCGTCGGTGGAGGCTCGTATGGCGGCGCTGCGAGACTTGTTAAGGTCGTTCGGCGCGAATGAAGAACTGCACAGCGCCAACTCTGTCGCGTTCTGGCAAGAGGTGCGCGATGTGGCGCCGTTTCAATCCGGCGATCAGCCGTTGTGGCGCGTCTCGGTTGCGCCGAATGCGGGTGCGGCGGTGGTGCGCGATGTTACCGACGTGCAACCCGGCGCCGCATTCTACGACTGGGGCGGTGGGTTGATCTGGTATCACCCGGATAGCCCAGATGAAGACAGCGGCGCTGCGGCGGTGCGGGCCGCGGTTGAACGTCACGGCGGTGGACACGCCACGTTAGTCAGGGCTGCTGACGACGTGAGAGCGCAGGTTGAGGTGTTTCAACCGCAGGCCGGCGGGCTGGCGGCCCTAACGTCGCGGGTTAAAGACAGCTTCGATCCGCGCCGCATCTTGAACCCTGGCCGCATGTATCAGGGGGTCTAGGCATATGCAGACCCATTTCTCCCTCGCCCAGCTCGCCGATTCCGATACGGCCGTCGCCAACGATATTTTGCGCTCGTGCGTGCATTGCGGTTTCTGTACCGCCACCTGCCCGACCTACGTGCTACTCGGCGACGAACTCGACAGCCCGCGCGGCCGCATCTATTTGATGAAGCAGATGTTCGAAGCGGACGCACCGGCCAGTGCTGAAGTGGTGACCCATATCGACCGCTGCTTGTCGTGCCTTTCATGCATGACCACCTGCCCGTCCGGTGTGCACTATCAACACCTGGTCGACCACGGGCGCAAGCACATCGAAGAGACCTACCGGCGGCCGATGATGGACCGCTTGATCCGCTGGAGTCTGGCGCGGACGATCCCCTACCCATCGCGATTTCGGCTGAGCCTTGCCGCCGCGATCTTGGCGCGGCCGTTGGCGCCGCTGCTGCCGAAGCCGGTACGCAACATGTTGAAACTCGCGCCGCGGCGACTGGCAAAACGGTCACCGGTCGATGCGCCGCAAGTGATTGCCGCAGAGGGTTCGCGCCGTAAACGGGTCGCTTTGCTGAACGGATGTGCGCAAACCGTGCTGGCGCCGCAGATCAACGAAGCGACGGTGCGTCTTTTGACCCGGTTGGGTGTCGAGGTCGTGGTCGCAAACGGCGCCGGCTGCTGCGGTTCGCTGGTCCACCATCTGGGCAAGACGGACGAATCCCACGCCCAGGCGAAAGCGAATATCGATGCGTGGCTACGGGCAGCCGACGATGGCGGGCTCGATGCCGTGATCATCAACACCAGCGGCTGCGGCACCCAGATCAAGGATTACGGTTTCATGTTCCGCGACGATCCCGAGTACGCCAAAAAGGCCGAGCGGATCTCGGCGCTCGCCCGTGACGTGACGGAATTTCTGGCCGACCTCGATGTCGATTTCGAGGCCATGAGCAGCGCTGTTGATCGGCGTGTGACCTATCATTCGGCGTGCTCCATGCAGCACGGTCAGGGGCTGCGCCGGCAGCCTCGCGAGCTGTTGTCGGCCGCCGGTTTTCAGGTGAGCGAGCCCGCTGAAGGGCATTTGTGCTGCGGGTCGGCGGGCACCTACAACATTCTGCAAAGCGAACTTGCCGATCAACTGCGCGACCGCAAGGCGAAGAACATCGCGGCGACCAGTCCCGATATTGTGGCGACCGGCAACATCGGTTGTATGGCTCAGCTGGCCGACGCGCTCGACGCACCCATCGTACACACGGTGGAGTTGCTCGACTGGGCGACCGGCGGACCAAAACCCTCGACGTTGGCCTAGAAACGATGTGTGGTCCACACATAAGTGTGACTGGCCCGGCGGCGGCCGGGACCGGATGATTGCGCCATGAACATAAGCCGCAACCGCTGCCGATGTCTTCCGCTCGTGCTTACGGTCGCGCTGCTCGCCGGAGCGCCAGCGGCGGCCCAGGACTGGACGATGTTCCGCGGCAATCTCGCCAACACGGGTGTCTCCAGCGACGCCGGTCCGGGCGATGTGGGTCCAAGCCCGAAATTTCGGTGGCGGTTCGATACCGGCGGCATCGTCGAATCATCACCGGCCGTGGCCAACGGCGTGCTTTATCAGGGCACATTCGATGGCGCACTGTTTGCCATCGATGCCTCGACTGGCCGACAATTGTGGCGGTTTCCGGTTGGTGGATTGCTGCGTGCCTCTCCGGCGGTAGTCGACGGTATGGTGTATTTCGGCGCCGATGATAACCGCTTCTATGCCGTCAATGCCCAAACCGGCCTGCTGCGCTGGGCTTTCGACCTCGGCCCTGGCGGCGAGCAATCGTCGCCCGCGGTTGTCGACGGCACGGTTTATTTCGGTGCCTTTGATCGGAACGTTTATGCGCTCAATGCCAAAAACGGCCGGGAGAAGTGGCGGTTTGAGACTGGGGCAGGGATCCTGTCGTCACCTGCGGTGAGCGGCGGGAGGGTGTTTATCGGTTCGATTGACGGCAAGGTCTATGCGCTCAACGCGGCCACTGGCGCCTTACGCTGGTCGGTGCAAACGGGCGGGCCGGTCTTTTCGTCGCCTGCGGTCGCCAACGATCGTGTTTATATCGGCTCCGATGATGGTCACCTGTACGCGCTGGCGGCGTGGGATGGGACGCTGCAGTGGCGGTTTCGCGCTGGTCGTGAGATTTTTTCGTCACCCACGGTTGCCCATGGCAACGTCTATGTCGGTTCTCATACGGGCTTTTTATACGCCCTCAATGCGCGGAGCGGCATGGAGCAATGGCGCAGCAACCTACGTGGCGCGGTGTTTGGTTCGCCGGCGGTGACCGAAAATCGCATCTACATCGGCTCCAGCGACGGCAATTTCTATGTGCTCGATCGGATGACCGGCGCGCCGCGCTCGGTCGTGCGGATTGGCGCCAACGTTTGGACGTCGCCGACGGTCGCCAAGGACGGTGTCTATTTCGGCGCCCATACCGGCCTCATCTATGGGTTGGTGACGAACTGAGCGGCCCTAATCGTGATTACGTTCGGTGCGCCGATTTCGCGAGGGGAATAGCGCTAGTGTGAACTGTCCCATCAGCTCGCGGAACTGCGCACTCTCCGCCCCGTTCACGTTGCTGACTTTAGCTCGCGCCTGGGTCAGCGGAAGGTTGTCGGCGCAGTAGGCGCCGGTGACGGTCAATGTTCCTTGAAGCTGCTGCTGCGTTTCTCCTGTGCCTGCCGGGTCAGAGCATAGATCGTGACCATCGACGTTAGCGGGAAGGTTGAACGCGATTATGACCCGACGCTTGCGTGCATCCTCTTGCCGCGGATCGGTCGACAGGTTTAACCGCGGGCCGAAGTTACGGCCATCCATCGCCGCCAGCACTGCGGTCTCAAACTCTTCCGGAGGCAGCCCGAAGGGATTGCCGACGATAACCGTCCGCAGCTCGTTGTCGCCGGTAGCGATTACATAAAGCTCCGTCGCCCGGTAGCCGGACGAGATGTTTTTATGACCCGTTACCGTTACGGCGCCGGCACAGGCTGCCAGAGTAGCCAAGGCGGCAGCCGACATCAGAATTTGTTTGGGGTTTGCCAATGGTAGTTTCATGGAGCGACGTACCTCGTTGCTGGTGCCTATCGCGACCGCGATAGTTGGTATCCGCTCAAATGGGAACACATTCGCCCCTTTTCCAGTTGGCTAAGTCATCACAGTCTTGTGGCGAAAGGTTCGGCGCCGCCGACTGGATATCCTCACGCGGCAGCACATCAAACCAACCAGCTGCGTCGTATGCGCGCAGTTGATCCCGCGTGCCTGTGCTTGTCGGATATGTGGAAATTCTCTGATTACCTGTAAGAGAATTCTTACAGATGCAGAATCGCTATAGCTACTAAGTAAGCTGTTGCTGTAACGACCCTAAATTGAGTTCTGTCAGGAGTATTGACCAAAATATTTCTCGCTAATATGTCACAGTTATTTACAGTCGAGGTTTTGGTTCCGGTCCTTATTTGGCTTTAAGCGATTGGAATCCAATAAAAACAGTTCCATGGCCCGATTCTTGCTCGTTTTTAACTAAACAGAGCCAGGAGAGCGGGCCCATGTTGGAGCAAAAACTTCGCTTTACCGCGGCATCAGTCGTCGTCGCTGGATTGACCCTGGTGGCAGCATCGAATGCTTCCGCTGTTATGTTCACCGATGACGGTACTTTCGCCACACCGTCAGTTTGGGACGATATCTATCGCGGCGGCGCGAACGCTTCGGTTGTTGCGACGCGGGAAGCGGCGGGTGGTAACCCCGGCGCTCGTTTGAGGGTTCAAACTATCTTGGACGGTACCGGTAATCCGCCCGGAAATTTCGCCTCGCAGGTATTCATCAACAAAAATGCGGTTTGGACGCCGTCAACAGATGGGCCGCTGATGAGGGTCGACCTCGACATTGAAGCTCTCGGTATATTTGGAGTGGGCGGTTGCGCCGGACAGGGACAGGCGCTTGGCATCAGCGCGCGCCAAGGCGGGTCGCTCTATCGCTCGGGCACGGTGATTACAAATTGCCCGGCTAGTTTCACGACTCAACAAGTCGCCAACATGATGGAAGCCGACTTCGGCCTGCTCGATCTGATCAATCCGTTTCCATTGGACGACTTTTCCATGAACCCCGATTTTTCCGCTGCGGGTTCGCCCATCGAATTCGGCTTCTACATCGCCAACAGCGGCGGGCAGGGAACGACCCTTGCCTATGATAACTTCAAACTGACGGCGACTGCCGTCTCCATCCCCGAGCCTGCCACGCTTGGCCTGTTTGCTATGGGTCTTGCGGGGTTAGGTATCGCCGCGCGCCGTAGACGTAAGACCGCCGCACCCGTTTAGCGCGCTACTACCTTATCGCGGGTGATAACCGGGTCTACAGGACCCTGTTGTCGGAGCCGAGCCCGAAAACGATGCGCCCGTAGGTCGTACCGGCAACATCCATATTGAACGCGATATGCGCCCGCGCGGCATAAATGTCGCGAAACGCCCGGGCGATGGGATTGCGTTCGTAGATGCCGCCACCCCCGCTTGACTGGTAGAGTTTGGTTACCGCATCGACGCACAGGCCCACGGTGAACGCGCCATTGCGCCGGAATTTGGCCTTGGTTTCGAGATCGGGGGCCTTGCCGGTGGCGGCGATCGCCATCGATTCCGCGCAATCGGCCTGCATCATCATCTCCGCCGCGTCGATCGCGGCCGCCGCCTCGGCCACCTTTATCTGGATGTTCGGCAGGTCGGCGATTTTCTGACCGGTGTATTGAGCGACGCGCTGTTGCATGGCGCCGACATAGTTCTCCAGCACGCCGCGCGCGATGCCGAGCGGTGTCCCGGAAAGCACATAAGAGAACGGAGCGATCACCGGCACCATGTATAGCGGAGCGGGATTGACGGCGGAGCCGGGTGTCGGTCCGCCCTTCACGTCGTCGCCGGACACTGTCATGTGCTCGGGCACGAACATGTCCTCGCACGCGGCGTCCTTGGACCCGGTACCCTGAAGTCCGGACGTGAACCAGGTATCGATGATTTCGTGATCGGCGGTGCGTACGAGAAACAGGCGGGGTTCGGGCTCGCCGTGATCGCTATCGGGCTCGACCATCCCGGCCAGCATGTTCCAGGTGCACGGGTCGACGCCGCTGCAAAACGGCCAACGTCCACTTAGCAGATAACCGCCATCGACGCGTTTCGCTTTGCCCGCCGGAAAAATGACCGACGCGCAAATAAGATTGTCCGATGTTTCGTTGTTTTTACCCCAGACCTCGTCCTGGGCCTCCTTCGGCCACATGGCGAGCATCCAGTGATGACAGGCGAGATTGGTGGCGTTCCAGCCGCTCGAACCACATGCGCGAGAAAGCACCGTTCCCACGTCGATGAGCATTCCGTAGTCGAGCTCGAGGCCGCCGACGCGCGCCGGCTGCAAGATCCGGAAAATGCCGTTGTCGTGGAAGTCCTTTACCGTTTGTTCCGGCAGGCGACGCTCGGCTTCACAGGCTTCGGCGCGCTCGCGTAGCACCGGCAGCAACGCCGCCGACCGTTCCAGAATAGCTTCACGCGCCCCTTCAGAGGGGCCTCTCTTGGCAGTTTGATCCACTCTTATTCCTCCAGCTTCGTTCGGCGGGTTTGCGGCACTTCAATTTCTGCAGCTCTCTAGTCTCCAGCGTTTTCCTACGGTGGAGGTATCAAGCGGCCTTCTGGTCCTCACCCCAGTAGTTCAGCTCGACGGTGATCCCGTTGGGGTCCTCGACAAAAACCTGGAACAGGTCCATGTCGGGAACTTTGCGTTCGCGATAGGCGTGGCCATTCGCCTTGATGCGGGCGATGAGCTGTTCGGGGTTTTTGGCGCGGAACGCGAGGTGGTCGAAGGCGCCCGATCCGCTAAGCGAGTCCGCATCGATGGGGCCATCGAGATATTCGAGCAATCCCGATGGGTCGTCGGGATCGACGCCGACCAGATGGACGACCGGTTTACCGTCGACATAGAGCCAATTCCCCGGAAAGTCGAAGTCGGGCCGGTCGCCATCGGTCATGCCGAGGAGATCGGTATAGAATTCAAGGGTTTCGGCGAGTTTGACCGTTCGGATCGAGCAGTGATCCAGAGAACTGAGCGACATTTGGCTTCCCCTATAATTGCTTGTCCCAGCAAAATAGCCAAAGGCGGAAGGCCGGGGTTTGATCCAAATCAGACAGGTGGAACGGGCGTTTATTGCCCCGGACTCACTTCTTCGTGGCCAGCGCTTGGCGGCACGCTGAAATAGGACAATAATTATTCGTTATGCGACGTCTCATCGTTGGATCCATGATTGCGTTCGGCCTGGTATGGCCGGTTTCCGCGAGCGCTGACCAAAACGATCCGCGCCTCGACGAACTGTTCGCGGTGCTACAGACCAGCAACGATCCCGGTGCGCTGTCGACCGCCCATGACGAGATTTGGCAACGCTGGATCAGCAATGACGACGAAGAGCTGTTTGCTTTGATGCAGCAGGGCGTTGGCTTGATGAACAGCCGGCGTTTGCGCGAAGCACTGGTGGTGTTCGACGATCTTGTCGATATCGCCCCGGACTATGCTGAGGCCTGGAACAAGCGCGCTACGGTGCATTTTCTGCTGGGCAACTTGGCGGACTCGATCGCCGACGTCGATGTGACACTGGATTTGGAGCCGCGCCATTTTGGCGCGTTGAGCGGGCTGGGACAGATCGAACTGGCGCGCGGCGACCCCGAGGCGGCGCTTTCCGCCTTCGAAGCAGCGGTGCAGGTGCATCCCCATCTGCCGGGAACCCGCGATCTCATTGAGCGCCTGCGCCGTAGTCTTGGGCGTAATTCGCTTTAAATCAGGCTCCGATGTTGGCTAGTCGCGACTGTGCTGCCGTGACGGCCACTTTAGTCTACGTTGACAGAACACCGTTTACGCTACATGTAGCGCTCAATTGGGCTGATCTCATCACGCATTGGAAACGATCATGAGCCGCGCTTTATCGCGTCCGCAGATTCTGGTGATCATCGCTGCCGCCGGTGTTCTCGCGATTACGCTGGGCGTGCGTCAGACCTTCGGTCTGTTCCTGGTGCCGATGACCCTCGACCTCGACTGGACTAGAGGGGCGTTCGGGCTCGCCATGGCGGTGCAAAACCTACTGTGGGGTGCCGCGCAGCCCTTCGTTGGCGGCATTGCCGACCGGTACGGATCTGGCCGGGTCATTGCGGCGGGCGGCATCGTCTATGCCGTCGGTGTGGTCACCATGGCCAACGCCATCACGCCCGTCGAATTAGTGATCACCGGCGGCGTGTTGGTCGGCTTAGGGATGGCGGGTGCCGGAATCGCGGTCGTCTACGGTGCGGTATCGCGGGCCGTAGCACCGGAAAACCGTACCTATGCAGTCGCGCTGGTTAGCACCATCGGAGCTTTGGGCCCCATGGTGCTGCCTTCCGTGAGCCAGGCGGTGATCGGCGCCGCGGGCTGGTTTTTCGCTCTGCTGGCAACGGCGGCGATTGTTGCTTTGATTGCCGTGCTGGCCCGCATGTTCCGGCACGCCGAAACCGTAGTGAGCGACGAGCAGGACATGAACTTGCGCGAGGTGCTATCGGCGGCGAGTAAAAACTCCGGATATCTCTTGCTGGTGACCGGGTTTTTCGTTTGCGGATTTCATGTCACGTTCATCGGAACCCATCTGCCCGGCTACATCGACACAGTCGGGCTGAGCGCGACCGTCGGCGCGGTCGCACTGACCGTGATCGGTTTCGGCAATATCGTCGGCACCTATTTAGCCGGTGAGTCGAGTAAGAAATACCGCCAAAAAAACGTATTAAGTTTTATCTATTTGGCGCGTGCTCTGCTGATTGCCGCCCTTATGGTGCTGCCGAAAACCGAGCTGACGATCTACGCATTCGCCGCCGTTTTCGGCCTGCTGTGGTTGTCGACAGTGCCGCTGACCAGCGGCGTCGTCGCCCGCATCTTCGGCGCCAAGCATCTGGGCATGTTATTCGGGTTCGTCTTTTTCAGCCACCAGATCGGCGCGTTTTTCGGCGCTTGGCTGGGCGGCGTGGCGTTCGACGCGACCGGCAGCTACACGTCAATGTGGTATGCCTCGATCGTGCTCGGCCTGATCGCGGCCCTGCTGCACTGGCCGATCCGCGACCAGCCGATCGAGCGATTGGTGGCCCCGCAAACCGCCTAGAAATGTGAACAACACCTTAAGGCTTTATTTATTCCATTACGAAACATTGATCGGCGAGTGACTTGCATTTCAATTTGCAGGTCCCCATCGTAGCTGTGACGTATTGCGCCACAGACCTATCGGAGGAACGATGCTCGTCAAAGTGAAACGTGGCTGGGAGTTGCCGGAGCATATGGCGACCCCGGAAGATGTCTTTCTGAATAGACGTCAGATTGCCAAAACTCTGGCAGCCGGTCCGGTTATTGCCGGTGCCGCGCCGATGCTGATGGCCACGCAGGCGATGGCGGCGAAAGATGTTGACCCCACGGCAGATCTTTATCCGGTAACGCGAAACCCGAGGTATGTGCTCGACCGTGACATCACACCGGAGAGGGACGCGACGAGCTACAACAACTTCTACGAGTTCGGTTCTCACAAGCAGATTTCGCGGAGCGCGCAGCGGCTGAGTATCCGCCCGTGGGAAGTGTCGGTCGATGGCATGGTCGAGAACGAATTCAAGATCGGCATCGACGATCTGCTCAAGAAAGTTGATCTCGAAGAGCGGCTTTATCGCCACCGTTGTGTCGAAGCATGGGCCATGGCCGTACCCTGGTCGGGGTTCCAGATGAGCCAACTGGTCGAAATGGCGAAGCCGCTGTCGGGCGCAAAATATGTGGTGATGCGCACAGCGGGCGAGAACAAATCGGAGATGCCCGGCCTGCGCCAGTTCTGGTACCCCTGGCCCTACACCGAAGCTCTCACTATCGCTGAGGCGACCAACGAGCTGGCCTTCCTGGTGACTGGCATGTACGGCAAGCCGGTGCCCAAGCAGAATGGCGCCCCCCTGCGCCTCGCTGTGCCGTGGAAGTACGGTTTCAAGTCAATCAAATCGATCGTCAGCTTCACCTTCACCGATCAGCGGCCGAAGACTTTCTGGGAAGCGCTCCAGGAAAACGAATATGGCTTCTGGGCTAATGTGAACCCAGAGGTCGATCACCCGCGCTGGAGCCAGGCGACCGAGTGGTTGCTCGGCGGCAGTCAGCGCGACCGGGTACCGACGCAGCTATTCAACGGATACACCGAGTTCGTCGCTCACCTGTATGACGGCCTGGCGAATGAGCCGCTCTATCGCTAAGCCGCGAGACGCCGGTTAGTACGGCGAGCGAAGACGCTCTTTCTCATCAGATTGCATAAAAACAAGGCCGGGCCCCCGAAAGGGGTCCGGCCAAGTTGAACAGGGAGGTTTCACGTCTTGGGAGACGTAAGGGCTGCTCGCGCAACCCTCGGCGTAGACGCCCGGGAGGGTGGGCGTGGTACGCGGCCGGTGCTTGGGAGCACCGTAGCTATTAAATTAGATAGAGCGCCGGTCCGGAATTTCGATGCTCTTATTCCGGCAATCAGCTATGCAATTTAGTAATACCTAATTTAAGTCTTTAGAATCAATAATTTAGTGTTCTTTTGAGTTCTAGAAGCGTGTTTCCGCCACTTTCCCGACGAGGAAATCGCGGAATACGCCGATGCGCTGGGACGACCGCAACTCTTCCGGGTAAACAAAGTACGCGTCGTGCCCAGGCCCTTCGAGTTCCGGCAGAACGCGCACCAGGCTGCGCGATTCCCGGGCAAAGAAATCTGGCAAACCGGCGATTCCGATGCCGGCTTCAGCCGCCCGGACGACGCCATAAGGGTTGTTGAGGGAGAGAATTTTTCGCGGTTCCTTACCAGCGGCTTCGCGGGCCGCGTTAAGCAGCCAATTTAGGTGGGGCACCGGAATAATATTGTCTTCGCTATAGACGATCAGGTTGTGGTCGCCGAGATCGGCCACGCGGTCGGGCATCCCATGCTCTTGCAAATAGTCGGGCGAGGCGAAGACGTGGGTATTAACGCGGGTGAGACGGCGCTGGATTAGATCCGGCTGGGTCGGTGGCGTCAGGCGGATCGCGCAGTCGGCCTCGCGCATCGACACGTCGAGCTCCTCGTCCGACGTGATGAGCGTAACTTCGATATCGGGATAGAGCTCGAGAAACTCGCGGATGCGTGGGGTTAGCCACAGCGACCCCAAGCCGACTGTCGTCGCGATCTTGAGCGGCCCTTGAGGACGTTGCTGGGAATCGTTGAGCTGGGCCTCGGCCATGGTCAATTTGGCGAATACCTCGTGCACCGTGCGGTACAGCAACTCGCCCTGCTCGGTGAGCAGCAACCCCCGCGCGTGGCGGTGGAACAGCCGGCAGGATAAGGACTCTTCGAGTGAACTGATTTGCCGGCTGATCGCCGACTGGCTCAAATGCAGGCTATCGCCCGCGTGCGTGAAGCTGCCCGCTTCGGCCACTGCATGGAATATCCGTAGCTTATCCCAGTCCATGGGCATCAGGCGGGTGCTCCACTGCCATGCCGGTGGGACGACACGAGCTTACTCGGCAGCGTCGCGCGTATCGTCTTCCTCGTGTGCCGCGAGGAATTTCTCGGCTTCGAGTGCCGCCATGCAGCCCATACCGGCGGCGGTGACCGCTTGGCGGAAGACCTTGTCTTTCACATCGCCGGCGGCGAATACGCCGGGAATGTTGGTTGCCGTGCTGTCGGGTGCGGTGATCAGATACCCTTCGTCGTCCATATCCAGATGGCCCTTGAACAGCGCGGTATTGGGGTCGTGACCGATGGCGATGAAAATACCGTCGACGGGGATATCGGTGACTTCGTCAGTCTTCACGTTGCGCACCCGCGCCGCGGTAACTCCCGGCGGATCGTCGTTGCCCACGACTTCCTCCAATACGGTGTCCCAGACCACTTCGACCTTGTCGTTGCGGAACAGGCGCTCCTGCATGATTTTCTCGGCGCGGAATTCGTCGCGCCGGTGGATGAGTACCACTTTGGAGGCAAAGTTCGTCAGGAACAACGCTTCCTCGACCGCGGTGTTGCCGCCGCCGACGACCATCACCGGTTTATCACGGTAGAAGAACCCGTCGCAGGTGGCGCAGGCGGAAACGCCGAAGCCGCTGAATTTCTGCTCCGATTCCAAACCCAGCCAGCGGGCCGAAGCGCCGGTCGATATGATTAGGGTGTCGCCGGTGTAAATGTCGCCGGAATCGCACTCGCACGTGAAGGGGCGGGAGCTGAAATCGATCTTGGTGACTACGTCGTTGACGATTTCGGTCCCCACATTCTCGGCCTGCGCTTCCATCTGCTCCATCAGCCACGGTCCTTGGATCGCCTCGGCGAAACCGGGATAGTTCTCGACGTCGGTGGTGATTGTCAGCTGGCCGCCGGGCTGCATGCCGTGGATCATGGTTGGCTTCAAGTTGGCGCGGGCGGCGTAAACGGCGGCGGTGCAGCCGGCGGCGCCGGAGCCGATGATCAGAACTTTTGAGTGGTGGGTATCGGGCATGTCGAAGATTCCTGGGGAATTGCGGACGGCTCAGGTGCGCCCCGCGGCGCCAGTCTATCAGACCGGGGTGTTTTGGGAGCTATTTAGATAGTCGGGCCGCCGCCGTGTGGCAAGGTCAGCCTGACCTGTCACAAGTGTTTGACCAAATCAGAACGTCACGACGCTGCGGATCGACTCGCCCTTATGCATCAAATCGAAGGCATTATTGATGTCGTCGAGTGGCATTGTATGCGTGATTAAATCGTCGATATTAATCTTACCGTCCATATACCAATCGACGATCCGTGGCACGTCGGTGCGCCCCTTGGCGCCGCCGAAAGCGGTGCCCTGCCAAACCCGCCCAGTCACCAGTTGGAAGGGCCGGGTGGCGATCTCCGCGCCCGCCGGCGCCACGCCGATAATGGTCGATTTTCCCCAACCCTTGTGACAGCACTCGAGCGCTTGGCGCATCACCTCGACATTGCCGATGCACTCGAACGAGTGATCTGCGCCGCCCTTGGTGAGGTCGACCAGGTAAGGCACCAGATCGCCCTCCACCTCGTTGGGATTGACGAAATGGGTCATGCCGAATTTTTCGGCGATCGCCCGGCGGCCCGGATTGAGATCGACGCCGACGATCATATCGGCACCGACCAGGCGGGCGCCTTGAATGACATTGAGGCCGATTCCACCGAGCCCGAACACGACCACATTGTCGCCGGGCTCGACCTTAGCAGTATTCATCACCGCCCCGATGCCCGTGGTGACGCCGCAGCCGATGTAGCAAATCTTGTCGAACGGCGCGTCTTCGCGCACCTTGGCGGCGGCGATCTCGGGCAGCACGGTGAAGTTGGAAAAGGTCGAAGTGCCCATGTAGTGGAACAGCTTGTCGCTGCCCAGCGAGAAGCGCGAGGAACCGTCGGGCATGACGCCCTGGCCCTGAGTTTCGCGGATCGATTGGCACAAGTTGGTCTTGCCGCTTAAGCAATACTCGCACTGACGGCATTCCGGCGTGTAAAGCGGGATCACATGGTCGCCCGGCTTAAGGCTGGTGACCTCGGGTCCCACATCGACCACCACGCCGGCGCCTTCATGGCCGAGAATGGCGGGGAATAGACCTTCCGGATCGGCGCCCGACAGCGTGAACTCATCGGTATGACAGATGCCGGTCGCTTTGATTTCGACCAGTACTTCGCCCGCCTTGGGGCCGTCGAGCTGAACGGTTTCGATGCTGAGCGGTTGGCCGGCTTCATGCGCGACCGCGGCGCGGGTGTCCATGACGATCTCTCCCTCGAACTTCTTACTTTGGAAAATTGTCCCAGCCAGAACGGGCGGGCGCAAGACACAATTGTTTCAGCTTAACCGAGCCGCCGTTCGTAGAGCTCGAACATCTTCGCCCAGGTCGCCTCGGCGGCCGCCTCGTTATACATCTCGCGTTCAGGGAACGCGTAGCCGTGCTCGGTGCCGGGATAGGTCTCGATGTGGTGTGCTACGCCGTTGGCGTCGAGCGCGGCGGTGAGATCGGGGATCACATTGTCGGGCACCCATTGGTCGTGCTCGGCGAAGGCAAAATACATCTCGCCGTCGATCTTATCGGCCAGCAGGTGCGGCGAGTCGTCGTGCTCGGTGACGATCCACACACCGTAGAGCGAGGCGTTCGCTGCAAAACGGTCGGGATATGTGCCGGCGACCGTGACGATAAAAGCGCCGCTCATGCAGTAGCCGACGCATCCCATGGGGCCGTCCGACGCCATGGGTTCGGAGCCGAGAAAATCGAGCATCCCCGCCGTGTCGCTGGCCACGCCGGCATTGCTCAGGCTATGCCAGGCGGCGAAGATCATCTCGCCCATCTTCTCGTTGCGGTTCTTCAGATTGAAGCGGATATCGCCCAGCCGGTAGTACAGATCGGGCAGCAAGGCGTAATAGCCCTGACCGGCGATGCGGCGGGCGAAGTTACGCAACTCCTCGCGGATGCCGGGCGCATCCATATACATGACCACCACCGGGTGAGGACCATCCCCCTCGGGCCAGGCCGAAAAGGCGTACATCTCGCCGTTGGCAGTAGTAATCGTCGACTCTTTCTCCCCCATGTTTCCCCCTTAAAAGCCGAACATGTGGTCCAGGCTAAATGCCGCGCCGTTGGCGGCGATGAGGCCATGATACCCGAACAATCGGCAGGTGGTATCGCGGATCAGTACATAGCCGCCACCTGAGGGCCCGTCTTCGGCAGCGTGCCGGCGCTCGTCCTCGTCGAACATGTCCGACAACCGCCAATGGAGGGAGCCGCCGCAGGGAATGTTCACTGTGCGTGTTGCGACCGCGTTGCCATCGCCGGCGTGCAGGGTGAGCACGGTCTCTGACGTCGTGTGCCATGGCGTCGAGGCAGGGTAAATCAGGTGGCAAAACGAGTCGGCGCCATCGCCGGGAGGGGCTGCACCCGGAACGGCCATGCCGGGGGCGGTGCGCAAGAACAAACGGGTCGACAGGCCCGGCGGATCACCGGTGTAGGACTGGGGTTCACGCTTCCAGGTCATGACTGTGTTGAAGATATGCGCGCCGAAACTCGATTCTGCGGCATGTCCGGTTTCCCGGTCTTCGTAGCGGAACAGCGCATGCAGCCAGCCGTCGACGCCACGTGTTGCAGCGGGAAAGTCGTACACCAGTTCTATATGCCCGGCATCGCCATTGAGGCCGCTACCGAGTTCGTCGGCATCGAGCGATACACTGTCGCTACGGGCAAGCTCGCCGAAATTGTGGCGGGCGACTTCGCGGCCGTCCGCGTCGTAAAACAACGCGGCGAGCGGCAGGGTGTCCTGGGTTCTCGACATCGGCGTCGGCAGCACGGTCGAACGGAAGCGCTCCGGCGGCAGTATGGGGGCCGGCAACAGAAATCCCTTGCCCATCAAGTTACCGATCTCGGCGATCTGCGGATCGGGTTCGAGGTCGATCCGTTCGACATTGGCGTGTGCCATGCGGCGGCGCGCAATTTCGTTATCCTGGGACTGCTCGATTTCGTAGCGCGGGCGAACGAAATGTTTGCCGGCCCGCACTTCGATTTGGCGCGGCCAGCTTGCTTGCGGCAGCAATTCGGCAACATCGAGCGCGTAAGTGGCGAAGGGCGGGATTTCGCGATCGAGCCACGCCGCACCGGCGTCGTCGCCCATGAGATTAAGCCCGACGGCACCCGCGGGGATGGGGCAGGGATGGCTATTTTGAACCCACAAAATCACCCGCTCGTCAGCCTTGGGTGCCGGCAGACCGGCGTAAAAGTCGGCGGGCCACGCATTGGCATCGTGGGTGCACGATAAGTCCTTGGGGTCGTCGCCGAAGGTGTCGAGCGCGTACTTGATGATGTCGTGGCCGGCGATCCCGGTGGCGTGAACGAACAACTGGCCGGTGAAATCGTCGAGGCCGAACCGCTCACGCACCTGAGCGCTGTCGATGGAGACGCCCGCTGGTGCGTTGGGCAGCGGCTGATCCCACTCGGCGATGGGTTGTCCGTCCTCGTCGAGCAGCATGAGCCAAAGAACCACATTCTCGGCCCCGTAGCGGTTCCAATAGTTGGCCGTAGCGACGCGCGTATGAAGGCGTCCGCCGCGGCCATCCGGCGCGTCGCGGAACCAGGCGAAGTTGGTCGCGAAGTTGAGCGGATCGAGATAGCGGCGCGGATTGGTCAGCCTATTCTCGTCGAGCCGTAACGCGTCGAGCGTGACGACCTCGGTGCCCTCTGGCGCCAGATGCGCGATGTCCCGGACGACCTTCTCGGCGTCGAACGCGACGATCAGAAGCTGCGCGATCTCAGCCGAAGCCAGGTCCGTCACCGGCTGGGTGGTGCGTCCGAGAACGGATTGGCCCAGAGTCGCAACGTCCTGCACATAAACATTTGCGATATCGAGCGCGGTTAGCGGATAGATTTCGGAAAACGCTGTGGCGAAGCCGGTCGGATCGTAGACCGCAATCGGCCCGTTTTCGGCCAAGCGGGCGAGCAGATCGCGGGCCTTCGGGGCGACGGCGGGATGCCCGACCGCCTTGAAGAACGTAAAACCGCCCTTGGTGTTGGAGAAGGTATCGATATTGAGCGCCATGGCGATGACTCCCGCGCGGGGGCCTAGCTGGCCAGTTTCTTGAGGCTGGCCGATAGGGTGTGGCGAACCTGCTCGCGCATTTTGTAGCTCCGGCTGCGCACCCAGTTTAGTTGGATCGTGCGGCGTTGGCCCTCGAAAGGATGATGGCCGTGCCAGGCGTTGGGCTGGCACGCAAAGGCGACCATGGTTCCTTCCTCGGGAGGCACCTCGGCCACATAGTCTTCGAGGTCGTGGTCGTTGCGGAGCAAACGCAACTGGCCGCCGGGCGACTCCCAAGACGGGTTGAGGTAAATCAGCACGGTCACCAGCTTGCCGGTGGAGTCGGTGTGGATCTGCCCGTCGGTCGACCGGCACTGGCCGCGCACGGTGATCATGGTTGGCCGGCCCGTGAGCTCGATACCGAGTTTCGCGCCAATTCGCTCGGCGAAAGCCGGCGACCGCAATTCATCGAGTAACGCGTCGAAACGCGGACCGTAGGATAATTTCGATAGTGGATGGCTGCCCGGCGTATCGATCTTCGGGAAGTCTTCGTGAATCGCCGACAAAACATCGCCCGATATAACGCCGGGTACGATCATGTAATCGAACGGATCGTGCTTCGGCGCCGCCGAATCGATTGCAGTTAGATCAAGCGCGGCCATGCCGGTCTCTTAGACCCCAAGTTGACGTATTGCAAAGGGCATAATGTCTCATCTTTGAACCAAGTTCATTCGGTGCCGGATTTCCGCCGCGGCATTGGCAGTATCGTCAGGCGCGGTATAGGACCACTGTTCGACCGTGCCGTTGAACGGGCGAGTGATGCCGGCTTCGCGCATGGCGACATGAAACTGCCGAAACTTGTCTGAGCCGCCGGCCAGTTCGAGCACATGGACCGGCTTTCCCGTCGCGGCCGCCTCGGTGACCATGTTCACCGAGTCACAGGTGACAACGATTGCATCGGCGTGAGCAAGATAACCCAGATAGGGGTTGGCGCCTGTGCCGTCCCAAAACACTGCCTTCGAGCTTGCGAGCTCACCCGCGAGGCGCTCCTTGATTCTCGCTACCGCGTGGTCGGGTGTGCGCGGCGAGGCGGTGATTGCGAGCCCGCATCCGCGGGAATCGGCCAGAGTTGCAAGGTTATCGGCCAACCGGGCGGCAACTGCTTCGTCCATGCGGTAGACCGCGTTGTTGCCGCCGAGCAATACGGCGACCAACGGACGCGGCAGCGAAGCGAGGGCGTCGGCAAACTGTGTCCGTGCGTCGCCGAGGGCCGCAGCGGTAACGCCATGCAACGATCCCAGCGTGTTGAAAACGTTGCTGCCGTTAAGCCGGTCGTGGCCGGGCGCGATAACGAGATCGAACTTGTTCAACGCGACGTCGGGGTTTTGGATCTGGACGCAGAATGTTTGTCCGCCGCTAGCGCGTTTGACGGCGAGCGCCGGCGCGACCGATTTCCGCCCCGTGCCGATCAGCAGGTCGGGCCAAGGCGGCGATAAGTCGTCGCTGGATTTGGATAAGACACTCAGCCGTGCTGGCGTTATGGCGGGCGGCAACCAGCACCAGGGTGCCGCCAACTCGATTTTCTTCTCCAGCGCTTCGACGCCCAAAACGGCTGCCAAACCGCGGCATTGGTTAATCATGCCCAGGCGGCCATCGGTGACGATCCAGGTTTTTAGAGAGTTGGCGGTATCGGCCAAGAGGACCTCAACGATAGAAAATCAAATTCAGGCCGATTGAAATATTATTTCAATTTGTTAGCATCCGGCTGCCGACCCCATGGGGGTCAATATAGGCGACCGGCCGCGTTGATTCCTATGTTCGCGCGGCCTTCCACGGCTTTTTTGGAGAAATGGCGTCCATGGCGATGTCTTCCGATTCCACCGATCAACCGAGCAACCAACGGGTCAAGCTGGACGCTATCGACCGCCGCATCTTGCGCAACCTGCGCGACGACGGCCGCATGACCAATGTGGAACTGGCCCGCTTGTCGGGTATTTCGGCGCCGCCCTGCCTCCGGCGGGTGCGGGCTTTGGAGGCGGCGGGCTACATCAAAGGCTACCACGCCGAGCTGGATGGTGAACTGTTAGGCTATGAAGTCTCGTTTCATGCGTTGGTCGGCCTCGATAGTCAGGCCGGCGACGTGCTGACGCAATTCGAAGCGGAGGTGGGCGCGTGGCCGGAGGTGCGGCGATGCGACATGATTCGCGGCGGTGGCGATTTTCTACTGCGCATGGTGGCGCGCAACACCGCGCACGAAAACGAGTTAACGACCCGCCTGACCAGCGTGGCGCACGTAACAACGGTGCAAACGTTTCAGGTGATCCGTACGTCCAAACACGAGTCGGGCGTGCCGGTCGACGAGCCGGCCAGCTAGTCTAAGTTCTGCCCCGCCGTATTTGAGTATTTGTCTCATCCCGTAAGTTACAAAAAGTGCCGCCAAAGCAACTTACCCTCTCCCTCAGGGAGAGGGTGGCGAGCGTAAGCGAGCCGGGTGAGGGGTTAGGAACGGTTAGAGGATATCCTGGATATATATTACCCCCTCACCCCAACCCCTCTCCCCATAGGAGAGGGGCTAAGCGCCATCTTAAAAATAGGTGCGCAAAAACCCTATTTGAAGCGGACGGAGACGATCTCGTAATAGCGCATGCCGTTCGGCGTCTGCACTTCAACGCTGTCTTCGGCTTCGCGGCCGATTAGAGCTTTGCCGAGGGGCGAGGCGATGGAGATTTTCTTCTTTTTCAGATCAGCCTCGAACTCACCGACCAGCTGGTAGGTGATTTCATCGCCGGTTTCCTCGTCGGCGAGCTTAACCTTGGCCCCAAACCGCACCGTTTTGCCCTTCAACTTGGACGTATCGATGATTTCGGCGCGCTTGGTCGCGTCCTCCAACTCGCCGATACGGCCTTCGATGAAGCTCTGCCGTTCGCGCGCCGCGTGATACTCGGCATTCTCGGAGAGGTCGCCATGTTCGCGGGCGGCAGCGATCGCTTTGATCACGGCGGGCCGCTCGATGGTCTTCAAATTACGGAGTTCGTCCTGGAGGATCGCGTGACCCTCTGCGGTCATTGGGGTTTTTTCCATAATACGACTTAAGTGTTTGAAAGTTAGCTATTCTTGAGCCAGAAAGCCCACAGCCACGCACATACTAATGCATGCGGCTAAGCTATTTAAGCATAACCATGCCACAGGTTGGTTAAAACGATGTTTTAAAATAAGACTGCAGCGGCGCGACTTCAAGACCGCCCACATTCATCGCTTCGATCGCCATTAACGCCGCTCGCGCCCCGGCGACCGTGGTGTAGTAAGGGATGCGTTGGGTCAGCGCGGTGCGCCGCAAACTGTAGCTGTCGGCGATCGATTGAACGCCTTCGGTCGTATTGAATACGAGATCGATGTTGTTGTTCGCCATAGCGTCGACGATGTGGGGCCGGCCCTCTAGCACCTTGTTGATGGTCTCGACCGGGATCTCCTGATCCTCGAACGCGCGCGCGGTGCCCCGCGTGGCGACGATCTCGAAGCCGAGCTCGGACAGGCGCCGCGCCAGATCGATCATGTCCGCCTTGTCGCGCTCGCGCACGGAGATAAAAACCCGCCCCGAAAGAGGCACCTGGGTGCCGCCGCCGAGCTGGGACTTAGCGAAGGCGAGGCCGAAATCCTTGTCGAGGCCCATCACCTCGCCGGTCGATTTCATCTCGGGCCCCAGAATCGTGTCGACGCCGGGGAACCGGGCGAACGGAAAGACCGATTCCTTGATCGCGATATGTCCGCGTTCCGGTGGCGGGCCGGCTGTTTTTTCGCCGAGCTCGAAGTCGTCGAGCAGCTCGCCCGCCATCAGCCGGGCCGCGACCTTGGCAATCGGCACGCCGGTCGCCTTAGCGACGAACGGAACGGTACGGCTTGCCCGCGGGTTGACCTCGATGATGAAGACTTCGTCGTCCTTGACCGCGAATTGCACGTTCATTAGGCCGACCACTTTCAGCGCGCGGGCTAACGCCGCCGACTGCCGTCGGATCTCGTCGAGCACGTCGTTGTTCAGCGAAAACGGCGGCAACGAGCAGGCGCTGTCGCCGCTATGGATGCCGGCCTCCTCGATATGTTCCATGATGCCGGCAACGTAGATGTCCCCGCTGGTGTCGCAGAGGGTGTCGACATCCACCTCGGTGGCGTCCTGCAGGAAGCTGTCGAGCAACACCGGGCTATCGCCGGAGACCTTCACGGCCTCGCTGATGTAGCGAACCACCCCATCCATATCGTGGACGATTTCCATGGCGCGGCCGCCGAGTACGTAAGACGGCCGGATCAGCAGGGGAAACGATAGCGTTTCCGCCACCTTGAGCGCTTCCTCGGCGCTGGTCGCAAGCCCGTTTTCCGGCTGCCGCAAGCTCAACTCGTGCAGCATTCTTTGGAACCGCTGCCGGTCCTCCGCCAGGTCGATCGCATCCGGTGACGTGCCGAGGATTGGGATTTGGGCGGCTTCAAGCCCGCGGGCGAGCTTAAGCGGGGTTTGCCCGCCGAACTGAACGATTACGCCTTTGAGCGTACCGGTCTGTTGCTCCAGGCGGCAAATCTCGATGACGTCTTCCGCGGTCAGCGGTTCGAAGTAGAGCCGGTCGGACGTGTCGTAGTCGGTGGACACCGTTTCCGGGTTGCAGTTGACCATGATGGTCTCGTACCCGGCTTCGTTCAGCGCGAAGACGGCGTGGACGCAGCAGTAGTCGAATTCAATCCCCTGGCCGATGCGGTTGGGGCCGCCGCCGAGAATGATCACCTTCTCGCGCTCGCTCGGCTCGGCCTCGCACTCGCCCGGCTGAGCGGAATCGCCCTCATAGGCGGAATACATATAGGGCGTTTGGCTGGGGAACTCGGCGGCGCAGGTATCGATCCGCTTGTACACCGGCGTGACCGCCAAACTATGCCGCAACCCGGTGACCTCTGCTTCCGGTTGCTGGCTGAGTTCGGCCAGCCGGGCGTCCGAGAAACCCATTTTTTTCAACGCCAGCAGCCCGTCATAGTCGGCCGGCAGCCCGTTGGCTTTGATGCCTGCTTCCGTCTCGATAATGGCGGCGATCTGTTCCAGGAACCACGGCTCGTAGTGGGTCACCCGGTGCACTT
The DNA here is from genome assembly GCA_965267185.1 of Alphaproteobacteria bacterium. Lineage (GTDB taxonomy): Bacteria > Pseudomonadota > Alphaproteobacteria > UBA6615 > UBA6615. The sequence continues at coordinate 3,880,647 of OZ253937.1, forward strand.
CGGCAAGCGGGACGCCGAGCCGCAGCGCTTGGGCGATGGTCAGCAGGCGGTCGGGGGTGGGCTGGCCGAGGGCGGCGCGTACGGCGTCGGGCTCGTAGCCTTCTTCGGCGTCCGGGGCGCGGGCCCCCGGTATCTCGATCTCGTTGAAACCTGTAAGGCCGGTCTCCATCGACCGGAGCGCTTTTTGCACGCTTTCGGCAAAGGTGCGGCCGACCGCCATCGCTTCGCCGACCGATCGCATGGAGGTGGTGAGAAGGGGTTCCGTGCCGGGAAACTTCTCGAAGGTGAAGCGCGGCATCTTGGTGACGACATAATCGATCGTCGGCTCGAAGCTGGCGGGCGTGACGCCGGTAATGTCGTTGTCCAACTCGTCGAGCGTGTAGCCGACCGCCAGTTTCGCCGCCACCTTGGCGATGGGAAATCCGGTCGCTTTCGAGGCCAGCGCCGATGAGCGGCTGACCCGCGGGTTCATCTCGATCACCACCATGCGGCCGGTGCGCGGATGAATCGCGAACTGAACGTTCGAACCACCGGTTTCGACGCCGATCTCGCGCAGACAGGCGATCGAGGCATCGCGCATGATCTGGTATTCTTTGTCGGTCAAGGTCAGCGCCGGCGCCACCGTGATCGAATCGCCGGTATGCACGCCCATCGGATCGATGTTCTCGATGGAGCAGACGATGATGCAGTTGTCGGCTTTGTCGCGCACCACCTCCATCTCGTATTCTTTCCAGCCGAGAACCGATTCCTCGACCAGCACCTCGGAGACCGGCGAGGCCGCGAGGCCGCCTTCGACGATCTCGAAATATTCCTCGCGGTTGTAGGCTACGCCGCCGCCCGTGCCCGCCAGGGTGAAGCTCGGCCGGATAATCGCCGGCAGGCCCACCTCGGCCAGCGCCGCTTCTGCCGTTTCACGGTCTCGCACGAGCGTGCTGATCGGCGATTCCAGGCCGATCCGCGACATCGCCTCGCGGAACTGCAGCCGGTCTTCCGCCTTGTCGATCACATCGGCTTTTGCGCCGATCATCTCGACGCCATGCTCCTTCAAGGTGCCGTTACGCTCCAGCGTCAGGCACGTGTTGAGCGCGGTTTGGCCGCCCATGGTTGGCAGGATGGCGTCGGGCTTTTCTTGCTCAAGAATGCGGGCGACAAACTCCGGCGTGATCGGCTCGATATAGGTGGCGTCGGCCATCGACGGATCGGTCATGATGGTCGCCGGATTCGAGTTCACCAGGATGACCCGGTAGCCCTCTTCGCGCAGTGCTTTGACCGCCTGGGTGCCCGAATAATCGAACTCGCACGCCTGGCCGATGACGATCGGTCCGGCACCGACGATCATGATCGAGGAGATGTCTTTGCGTGCGGGCATTCTCTATACGGCTCCACTGCAGATTCCCTCCCCCCAGCGAGGGGGAGGGCTAGGGAGGGGGGGCTGTGCCCACAGCCCGCTGAATTTCGGCGATAACGCCGTCCGTATTTGCCAGTACATCGTTGTTCCAAAACCGCACGACCCGGTAGCCACGTTCCTCAAGCCATTGGGTCCGCAGTTCGTCATATTCCTTCTGATCCGCATGCTGCCCGCCGTCGATTTCGACGATGAGCTTTGCCTCAGGACAAAAGAAGTCGACGATATAAGACCCAATGGGCGTTTGGCGGCGAAACCGGAAGCCGTCCAGTTGTTTGCGACGCAGCCGAATCCATAATTTCGCCTCGGCTTCCGTCGGTCGCCGCCTAAGTTGTTTGGCGCGCTCGTTTGCCATGGAGCCATTGTACGCAGCGCCGCTGCCGCGGCGCGACCCCCCACCCCAACCCTCCCCCTCAAGGGGGGAGGGAGTTGATTTTTCGAGGAGATGTCTTTGCGCGCGGGCATGATCTATCTCGCCTCCTCGATCATGCCGATAAAACGCTCGAACAGATAATGGGCGTCGTGGGGGCCGGGAGAGGCCTCGGGGTGGTACTGAACCGAGAACACTGGCCGGTCGGTGACCCGTAGGCCTTCGACGCTCTGGTCGAATAGCGAGCGGTGTGTGGTCACGACGTTGTCGGGCAGGGAGTCATCGACCACAACAAACCCGTGGTTTTGGCTGGTGATCTCAACCTTGCCGGTCTCCAAGTCTTTGACCGGATGGTTGGCCCCGCGGTGGCCGTGATGCATCTTTTCAGTGCGCGCGCCGAGCGCCAGCGCCAGCATTTGATGGCCCAGGCAGATGCCGAACACCGGCAGGCCGGTGGCGACCACCTCGCGGATCATCGGCACCGCATACTCGCCGGTGGCGGCGGGGTCGCCCGGACCGTTGGACAGAAACACGCCGTCGGGGTTGTGGCGAAGGACTTCTTCAGCGGTCGATGCGGCGGGCACGACCGTAACCTTGCAGCCCAGATCGGCCAGGCAGCGCAGGATGTTGTGCTTGGCGCCGAAATCGACAGCGACCACGTGATGTTTGGCCGCATCGAGCGTGCCGTAACCCTCGCCGAGGCGCCACTGGGTCTGCGTCCAGTCATAAGTCTGGGTGCAGGAGACTTCGGCGGCGAGATCCATGCCTTCCAGGCCCGGCCAATCGTTGGCGGCAGCTTCTAAAGCCGCCGGGTTGATGCCGCCGTCGGGCTGATGAACGATCGCGCCGTTGGGGGCGCCGCCATCGCGGATCCCGCGAGTGAGCCGCCGTGTGTCGACGCCGGCGATACCGATCAGGTTCATGGAACGCAGCCACTCGTCGAGATGTTGCGTGGCGCGCCAGTTGGCGGGATCGCTGATGTCGGCGCGCAGGATACAGCCGCGCGCTGCCGGTACGTTGGTTTCGATGTCTTCGGCGTTGGCGCCGACATTGCCGATATGAGGAAAGGTGAAGGTGATGATCTGACCGGCGTAGGAGGGATCGGTCATGATCTCCTGGTAACCGGTCATCGATGTATTGAAACAAACTTCGCCGACGGCGGCGCCCGTTGCGCCGACGCCGCGCGCCCAAAAAACCGTTCCGTCGGCCAGCACTAACGCGCCGGTCGCCCCTCCGGGCTGGCTCCGGTCGTTCCGCGCGTCAGCGGCCATGCAAGTGGGTTCCTTCTCGCTAGCGGCGCAAGCGCCGCCAGTATCCTATTTTACCGCGGAGGCCCTGTATCGGGCCGTGCGCGCCGCCTCCCGGCGCGCAAATTGCGCGTTGTTTAAGCTAGCTGGGTCGAGTCGTCAACCTTTCGTATGAATAGAAAAAATATTAAATAACAATGGGTTACATATAAATTCCGAATTTGCTATCGGTTCCTAAATCGGCTACCGTCTGCGCCTTCTCCCCGACATCGATGATTGGCATGCTGCGAAACGCAATTCCAGAAGCATTGAAGGCCGCGCTCAAGGATCAGGACAAGCGTGCGGTGTCGACCGTGCGGCTGATCATGGCGGCCCTGAAGGACCGTGATATCGCGGCACGCAGCAAGGGCAACACCGAAGGTGTGAGCGACGACGAAATTCTGCAGATGCTGCAAACCATGGTGAAGCAGCGCCGCGATTCCATAGAGATGTATGAGAAGGGCGGCCGTCTCGAACTGGCCGAGCGGGAGCAGGAAGAGATTGAAATCATCGAACGCTTTCTGCCCCAGCAACTCGGCGACAGCGAGATTGGCGCGGCGGTCGACCAGGTGATCGCCGATGTGGAGGCCGGGGGGCTCAAGGATATGGGTAAGGTGATGAGCGCCCTGCGCGAGCGTTACGCCGGACAGATGGATTTCGGCAAGGCGAGCGCGTTGGTGAAGGAAAAGCTCGGCGCCGGTTAGCGCGGCGAAGTTATCCCCGAACTCTGTGTAATTAGACCGGCTTTCCGATACCTCCGGAAAGGCTGCGCAGGCTATTATGGTTGGCTCACGTGCCTGATTCGACTCCGGTCGGTGTGGCTAACTACGAACAGCCAACGATAAAACGCTCACTGCCGGTCGCCGCCCATGGCCTTTCCGCCCCAATTCCTCGATGAGCTGCGCGCCCGCATTTCGGTGTCGGAAGTCATCGCGCCGAAAGTCCGGCTAACCCGGCGCGGGCGGGAATCGACCGGCCTGTGTCCGTTCCACAACGAAAAAACGCCGTCGTTCACCGCCAACGACGATAAGGGCTTCTATCATTGCTTCGGCTGCGGTGCCCATGGCGACATCATCAGCTTCGTCATGGAGACCGAAGGGTTGAGCTTTCCCGAGGCGGTGGAGAAGCTGGCGGCGATGGCCGGACTCGCGGTACCGCGCCAGTCGCCTGAAGACCGGGAACGCGCCAAGGACCGCGCGACGCTCCAGCAGGTCATGGAGCAGGCCTGCGGCTGGTTCGAGAACCAATTGGCGCAGCCGGGCGGGCGCGCGGCGTTGGAGTATCTTCGGGGACGGGGGTTTTCCGATGAAACTATTGGCAAGTTTCGCCTCGGCTATGCGCCGGACGGACGCGGCCGGTTGCGTCAGGCGTTGGAAGGGCGCGGCATTACGCTGGAACAGATCACCGAGGGTGGGCTGGTCAAACTGCCCGAGGGCGGCGGTGAGCCGCGCGACTACTTCTTCAACCGGGTGATCTTTCCGATCACCGACCGGCGCGGCCAGGTGATCGCGTTCGGCGGCCGTATTCTCGGCGACGGACAGCCGAAATACCTCAATTCGCCGGAGACGTCTTTATTCCACAAGGGCCGGGTCCTCTATAACTGGGCCCGCGCCCGCGAAACCGCGCGCGAGGCCGGCACCGTCGTGGTCGTCGAAGGCTATACGGATGTAATTGCCCTTGCGCAGGCCGGCTTGCCCCACGCGGTGGCACCGCTCGGCACGGCGTTGACCGAAGAGCAGATACTCGCGCTCTGGCGCATGGCCGATGAGCCGGTGCTGTGTTTCGACGGCGACAATGCGGGCCAGCGGGCCGCCTTTCGCGCGGCGGAGCGTGCGCTGCCGCTGCTCCAGCCCGGCAAGTCATTGCGGTTCGTCGCGCTGCCTGCCGGTGAGGACCCGGACAGCTTAGTTCGCGCGCGCGGACGCAACGGTTTCGAGGCGCTGCTGCAGAAGGCCCGGCCACTGGTCGACGTGATTTGGGCGCTCGAGGCGGGCAGCGGCAAGCTCACCACGCCCGAACAACGCGCCGCCCTGGATCGCCGCTTAAACCAGCATGTTAGCCAGATTGCGGACCGAGGTGTGCAGTACCACTATCAGCAGCAGCTTCGCGAGCGCTCGCGCGCGCTGTTCCGGCGGAACGCCGGCCCGCGAACGCCGTTCGGCGGCCGCGGCGAAGCGCCCGTTGCGGCGGCAAATTTGCGGCCCCGCGGCGATCTGGAGGCGTTGCGGGAACAACAGGAACGTGTACTAATTTCAATAATTATTAACCATAGCGAGCTAGTCCATAACGCTACCGAAGAACTAGCGGATATCTCCCTCACAAATACGGAACTTGACAGGATATTGCGGGAGATTTTAAACGTCGCGGTCGATCAACCGGAGCTTGACAGTACGGCCCTGAAACGCCATCTCATTGAGTGCGGATACGAAAAGCCATTGGCCGCCGTACTGAATGCGACAACTTACCGGCAAGCGTTGTTCGCGGCACCTGACGCCCCGGCGGATGATGCGGCGAAAGCGCTTGGTGATATCGTTGCGTGGCACAGGCGGGACCGGCTAGCGGTAGATCGTGCGGCGGCGAAACGGGATCTTGCGGACGACATGACCTCTGAAAACAGCGAACGGCTGCTGGAAATCGTCCGTGAACAAACAAATACGGGCAGACTCTAGTGTCATGATTGACCGGCGCTGATGAAGCGCCAGCGGGTTTGTCTGTAATGGGGTGATAATGGCGAGTAAGCAAGAAGCAGCAGCAGAAGCGACGGACGAACGCGAAGAGTCGGCTGACGGCCCGCTGATGGATAGCTCTGTCCAGGCGGTCAAGAAGATGATCGCGAAGGGTAAAGAGCGCGGTTACATCACCTACGACGAAATAAACGAAACCCTGCCACAGGATCAGGTTTCGTCGGAACAGATCGAAGATATCCTCGCTCAGCTTTCGGAGATGGGGATCAACGTCGTCGAAGGCGAAGAGAAAGAAGACGGCGACGCTGCGGCCTCCGCCAGTAAGCCCGAGACCACCGAAAAAGCCGAGGAACCGGCGGCGCCAGCCGCCACGACGGCGTCTGAAGACATCGGCCGTACCGATGATCCGGTGCGTATGTATCTGCGCGAGATGGGCTCGGTCGAGCTGCTGTCGCGCGAGGGCGAGATCGCCATCGCCAAACGGATCGAGGCGGGCCGCGAAAAGATGATCGGCGCGATCTGCGAATCGCCGCTCACCATCCGCGCCATCATTCAGTGGCGCGACGCGCTGCAGGACGAGCGCATCTTGCTGCGCGACGTGATCGATCTGGATGCAACCTATGGCGCCGAAACGCCGCAGGTCGACAATAGCGCCGTCGGCGCCAATGGTGCGGCCAACGGCGCCGCCACCAACGGCGCGGCCTCGGCTGCCAATGGGGCGGCGAACGGCAGCGCCAAAGTGGCGGCGGAGAATGTGAACGGCAGCGCTGCGGAAGGCGAGGATGCCGACGAAGAGGATGAAGACGACGCGGCGAATCTGTCGCTGGCGGCAATGGAAGCCCGTCTGAAACCAGACGTCCTCAAGAATTTCGACGAAATTGCCAAGACCTACAAGAAGCTGCGCAAGCTGCAGGATCAGCGCCTTGCCGGCATGAAAAAGAAGTCGGAAGAATTGTCGACCGCGCAGAACCGGCGCTACGGCAAGCTTCAGGACGAGCTGGTCCAGCTTATGGAGCAGGTGCGGCTCAACAACGCCCGCATCGAAACCCTGGTCGACGAACTCTACGGCCTCAACCGCCGCCTCACCAATTACGAGGGCAAGCTGTTGCGCCTGGCGCTCGACGCCGGCGTGACCCGGACCGATTTCCTCGACCAGTATATGGAAAACGAGCTCGATCCGCGCTGGCTGAGCCGGGTGGGCCGCCTGAAGGGTAAGGGCTGGAAGAAGTTCGCCACGTCCAAGCCGGACGAAATTAAGGCGATCCGCAAGGAAGTGATCGAAATCTCCGCCCGCGTCGGCCTGCCGATCACCGAATTCCGCCGCATCGTGCAGACGGTGCAGCAGGGCGAGAAGGAAGCCAGCCGCGCCAAGAAAGAAATGGTCGAGGCCAACCTGCGCCTGGTGATCTCGATCGCTAAGAAATACACCAACCGCGGCCTGCAATTCCTCGATCTCATTCAGGAAGGCAATATCGGCCTGATGAAGGCGGTCGATAAGTTCGAATACCGCCGCGGCTATAAGTTCTCCACCTACGCCACCTGGTGGATCCGCCAGGCGATCACCCGCTCGATCGCCGACCAGGCGCGCACCATCCGTATCCCGGTGCATATGATCGAGACGATCAACAAGCTGGTCCGCACATCGCGCCAGATGCTGCATGAGATCGGCCGCGAGCCGACCCCGGACGAGCTGGCGATCAAGCTGCACATGCCGCTGGAGAAGGTGCGCAAGGTGTTGAAGATCGCCAAGGAGCCGATCTCGCTCGAGACACCTATCGGCGACGAAGAGGACTCCCATCTCGGCGACTTCATCGAGGACAAGAACGCGGTTCTGCCCATCGACGCGGCGATCCAAGCCAATCTGCGCGAGACGACGACGCGGGTGCTGGCCACGCTTACGCCGCGCGAAGAACGCGTGTTGCGCATGCGTTTCGGTATCGGCATGAACACCGACCACACGCTGGAAGAAGTCGGCCAGCAATTCTCGGTGACGCGCGAACGTATCCGCCAGATCGAAGCCAAGGCCCTGCGCAAGCTGAAGCATCCGTCGCGCTCGCGCAAACTGCGTAGCTTCCTCGACCACTAGGCGCCTAGGGGCCTCTGGGCTTAGAGGCTGCGGCTGAGGGATACCCGTGCCGCCGAAAATCAATCCGCTAAAGCTGAACAAGCTGCAGCTGCGCACGCTGGCGTTGGCGCAGGTGCTGGCTAACGATCCCAATTCGGGCCGGCGCGACGATGGGAGCGGCGAGGTAACTCTGACCAACCTGCCGCGTCCCCATGGCGATCACGTGCATGTGGGCGAGTTCGTGGTGTCGGCGCGCGACGCCAGCGGTTTCGCCAATCCCGCCGTGTGGGTGGCGCTGGCACGCAAGGGGCTGACGCGCACTGAGGCGATGGGTGTGGTGTTGACGGTCGAGGGCTTGAACTACGAAACCGGTTTGGGCGATCGTTTCGTGAAACCGTCCGATCACTAGCGGCGGACCTTCTACTCTTGGAAATCTATGTCGACGGTGACGCCTGTCCGGTAAAAGACGAGGTGCTGCGCGTCGCAACCCGCCACGGCGTGACCGTGCATATGGTCGGCAATAGTTGGTTGCGCCACGGCGGCGATAACCCGCTGATCCACCGCGTCGTCGTGCCCGAAAGCCCGGATGCCGCCGACGACTGGATCGCTGAGCATATCGGCGCGGGCGATATTGCGGTCACCAGCGATATTCCGCTCGCGGCCCGCTGTCTCGAGAAAGGCGCCCACGCGCTCGGCGCGACCGGCAACGCCTTTACGCCGGAGAACATCGGCAATGCGCTGGCGATGCGCGAGCTAAAGAGCCATCTGCGCGAGACCGATCAAGGCGGCAACTACAACGCATCCTTCACGAAACAGGACCGTTCGCGTTTTCTGCAAGCGCTGGAAAATGCAATTCAAACAGCGGGCCGGACGAGGTGACAGGGCAGTACGCCGCCCGTCCTATTGCAGACTCTGGCTGCCGCCGGGTTGCTCGAACAGCAGTTCCACGAATTCGCGGAGCAGGCCGAGTTGATTGGCGACCAGCTCTGGCTCTTTCAACGTCTTCGACATGATGAAGGCGCCTTCGAGCGTGGCTGTAAACATATCGGCCAGCTGTTCGAGATCGATCTCGCGCCGTGGCGGATAGGCTTCGGCGGCGTTTCGCAGCATCTTGCCTAGATTGGCACGCCACTGACGATAAGCATCGACGATGATTTCCAGCGTGTGCTCGTCGAACAGGTTCGCCTCGTAGATATAGGACGCGAACAAACAACCGGGATAAGGCTCGGCCAGCCCCTCCATCATTTCCTTGTAGAGGCCGATGAGAAGCAGCACCTGCTGCAGCGGGTCGCGGGTGAGCTTTTGTACCCGCTCCCGATTTTCGGCGAAGAACTCCAAATCGGCTCGTGCAAACCGGTCAACCAGCGTATAGGCGAGCGCGGACTTACTATCGAAGTGATGGAAGAACGAGCCCTTGGTAACGCCGGCCTGGGCAACCAGCTTATCGATCGACGTTGCGGCGAAGCCCTGATCCAGGATCATCGCCTCCGCCGTATCCAATATCTTGTTGCGTGTTGCCGTGCCGTCGCGCGCCATGTCTGGGTTTGCCCGTTCCTTATTTCAGATTCTTATCATATACCAACCAGTTGGTATGTTAAAAGCATAAAATCAATAGCCGGTTAGTGGGCATAACTCCCCGTTTTCTGGCGTATTTATCCCTATAATACGAAAGTCTTAGATATTTTTCGATTGACGAAACGAATCGATCCTCATATTAAACCAACCGGTCGGTATGTTTCCGGCGAAATTAATAGGAGAAGACGATGTCTGCAGCAGAAAGTGTTGCGCCGTCCGAGGAGGATGGCTTTTCTGCCGCCAAGGCGGCGGCGTTTGAAGAGCGGTTGGTCGATGTGCTCAATGGCGGCGCGGTGTGCCTCATGACGTCGGTGGGGCACCGCACCGGGCTGTTCGACGCCATCGCTGATGGTACGCCCCGCACGAGCGCCCAAGTCGCCGCCAGCGCGGGCTTGAACGAGCGCTATGTGCGCGAATGGCTCGGCGCCATGCTCACCAGCGGGTTCGTCGAATGCGACGCCGCAGCGGGAACATTCCGTTTGCCTGCCGAGCACGCGGCCTGCCTGACCCGCGCGGCGACGCCGAACAATCTCGCAATGTTCGCCCAGTACATTCCTGAACTTGGCTCGGTCGAAGACCATATCGTCGACTGCTTCAAGAACGGGGGCGGCGTGCCGTACGAGCGCTTCAACCGCTTCCACGAGATCATGGCGGAAGATAGCGGCCAATCGGTATTGCCCGCATTGCGCGAGCATATCCTGCCGTTGGTGCCGGGCATAATCGATCGATTGGAGAGCGGCATCGCCGTCCTCGATCTGGGGTGTGGCCGTGGCAAAGCGCTAACCCAGTTGGCTGAGTGGTATCCGAACAGCACGTTTACCGGCTACGACTTGTCGGCCGAAGCGGTGGCATGGGCGACGGCGAATGCCAAGGAAAAAGGCCTGCGCAACATAACGTTCGAGGTGCGCGATCTGCGCACGTTCGATCGGGATGCCGAGGAAGCGGCGTTCGACTTCGTCACCACCTTCGATGCGGTGCACGACCAGGGTGATCCGCGGGCTATGATTCGCGGTATTCGGCGCACGTTGAAGCCTGGCGGGGTCTATCTAGCGCAAGATATTAACGGCTCGAGCCATGTGCACGAGAACTGCGATCACCCGATCGGGCCGCTGCTCTACACCATCTCCTGCATGCACTGCATGACCGTATCGCTGGCGCAAGAGAACGGCGAAGGCCTCGGCGCCATGTGGGGACATCAGAAGGCGGTGGAGATTTTCACCGAAGCTGGCTTCGGCAGTGTCGCGGTGAACGAACTCGAGCACGACATCCAAAATCTGTACTACGTCTGCCGGCCGTAACCACCGATATCACGTGTGGAGAGGGCCGGCCCGGAGCCGGCCCCTTCTCATTTGGCCCGTTTGGAGCTAGTCCGTCTGGCCCACGCCGTCGGCACCTTGCCATCTGTACCGTCGAAGCGTCTGTGATATATGGAGTGCAGTGCATCCTTCGAGTGTAGGAGCGCTGCCCCGCCGTGGGGGCCCGTAGTTCAGTTGGTTAGAACGGACCGCTCATAACGGTCATGTCGCAGGTTCGAGTCCTGCCGGGCCCACCACTTTTTTCGCATCGCATTGTCAGAATAAAACGGTTTGAGCCGGCTAGGGGCGGTCTCAACCCTCACCAATCGCATCGCTCCGCCGTGTGAGTGTCGTGAGCGATTTTGATCGGCCAACTTATGCTCAGTTGGTCTGAAAGGCCCCGCGCACCGGCTAATTGGCCAGGTGATTCTCCAATAGCTGTCCGCGGCCGTCGAGTCGGTCGATACCGCCGAGATGGCGCAACAGCGCCCAGATGCCGGCTTGGTTGGTGGTCACGACCGGTTTACCCAGTTCCCGTTCCAATTCGGGTGCGATCTGCAGGCACGGCATGTTGCCGCCGGGAATGACGATGGCCTCGGCGTCATCGTGGTCGGTTTGGCGCACGAGTTCGCGCACGGTGTCGTAGGTGACGAGCGCGATTGAGAAATTGTCGACAAGGCCCAGCCCGGCTATCGATACGACCTCGAAACCGCTGCCCGTCATGAAAGCCTGGCTAACCGCATTAACTTCGGGGCCGAACGGCGTGGCCATGGCAATGCGCTTCACGCCGAGGGTGTTGAGCGCGTCGACGATAGTGCGGGCGGCGGTCAGTGCCGGCTTGCCGCTCGCCGTTTCGATCCGCTGCTTCAGGTCGGCATCATAGTCGGGGCCCAGTTGAAAACTGGCTGCCGTAAGACAAAACAAGATGACTTCGACATTGGCTGCCGCGAGCAATTCCGCTTGCCGTGCTACATCTTGGTCTTGTCCCGACAATCCCTCTTCGTCGACCGAGGTCATACCGAGGCGGGCGACATGCGCGCTCACCGATGGCGGCATTACCGCATAGTATTCTGGTTCGATGTTGGTGTTCGACGAGGGGATCAGAAGGCCCACGCGATGCTTGACGGCGTCCGGCATGGTCTACCCTTCGGTTAAGTTCCGCCCAGCGTTCATAAAGCCGCGCCGTTCAAATGGGCGTCGATAACATATGCGGGATCGACCAATTGTCGACGATGACGCTCTTGCGGCGAAACTTTGCCGCGTCGCCGTCGAGGACGACCTCGTCGACATAGGAGCCGAAGCTATAGAGGCTGCCATTGCCCTCATTGTCGGCCTGAAACATGGCGTAGCTCGCCTCGACCGCATAGCCGCCTTCGACCGCTCCCTTGATACGCACGTTGCTGATCACATGCCTGTCGGTATGGATGCTGTATTCGTTGGCCTCCCGCAGCGACACAATGCGATCGCGCAGCATGTTCTTGTTCTCACAAAGCATGAGCGAAACCGGCAGGCCGAGTTCGACATTCTCCCGTGGCAGGATCTCGTAGACGCAGTCTTCGACAAACAGTTCGAGCCAGTCCTCCAGCCGGTCGCCATCGAGCAAGGCGCCGTAGTCGGCGAACAAATCGTCGATGGCCAGCCGCGTGTCGACCGGGATCATCGAACGGCGCCGTCGGGCTCGATGCCCATGAGTTCGGCATAGTAGGACCAGAAGCCGCGGATCGGCACATCGTTGACCCGGTAGGCGCGGTCAGAGATTTCACCCTTGCCGCCGACTTCGATCACTGTGGTCGCGTCGGTCCCTTCGTTGCGGCTCGCCCGGTGGGCGATCTCGATGGCTTCAGCATCTTCCATCGATACCAGGCCGCCGGGCCCGAACAAGTTCAATTGCCGCAGCCGGTGCGCTGTCATGTCGTCGTCATCATCGGCGTAGCCAAAATAAGTCCACACCAGGTCGAACGCGTCGATGCCTTTGGTCTGAATCTGGCGGGTCGCCAGCGAGTTGTTGAGCTGCTGGAACGAGGCGTTGGGGAACATGGTCGAGATCGCCAGGTTGCGGTCGTCCAGATACTCTTGGCGGAATTCGAGCAAGCGCGGGTCACGCAGGGTCAGCTTGTCGCTATTGAGCTGGTGGCCGCCATAGGCATTCTTGGCGTCGGCGTCGCTGTCGGAGTGGGCGTGGGCGTAGGTAAGGTTATGGCGGTGGCGCGCATCCATCTCGACGCCGCCCTTCTGGGTCGCCCTGTCGAGCCCGAAGGTCACCAGGAATTCGTGCAATAGGCTGGCGTGGTAGGTGTCGCGCAAATTCTCCAGGTAGAGCTTCCAGTTGCCGTGAATGCGCTGGCGCTGGTAGCCGAGAACACGGACGGGCTTGTCGAACAGGCGGCTGATATGGCCGCACATCATCGGCCCCAGATAGTCTTCAATCGGTTCTATCGTTTGCGAAAAAGTGCCGAAGACGATGCCCTTGTAACAGGCCACGCGCAGCGGCTTTAGCCCGTGCCTGGCTTTGTCGAAATCGTCGTCCATGCCGCCTTGGCCGCCGATGCCGCGCTGAAACGGAATGCCAATCAGATTGCCGGCCAGATCGTAGCTCCAGCGGTGGTAGATACAGGTGTGCACCTTAGTGTTGCCGCGAGCGTGCCGGCACACCGCCGCGCCGCGATGGGCACACCGGTTGACCATGGCGTGGACCGTGCCGTCGCCGTCGCGGTTGACCAGAACCGGCGTGTCGCCGAGCCAGGTAGTGCGAAAATCGCCCGGGTTGGGCATCTCCGCTTCCAGGCACAGATAGGCCCATGTCGGTCCGTGAAAGATCAACTCCTGCTCGCGCGCATAAATATCGGCATCGTGGTAGAGCCAATAGGGAACGCGGGAGTAATCGTTACGTTGCCACTCGACGTTTAACGACATTGCTCCCCCTTTTGATCGCGGTGGATTTGGCCCGCGATGCATTGCCGGCCCGCGGCCGTTCTATTCCATCAATACCGATACGCTCGCCGGTTGCCAGGCGAGATTGACTCGATCGCCTTCGCTAACCAGGCGCGCGGCATCGGAGTTGGCGACATCGGATGTCAACGGCACGCCGTCTTCGGTCCGGGTTTCGAAGCGGAACATGCCGCCCAAGTACATTTTTTCCGTCACCGTCGCCGAACATCCGGTGCCGTTGAGCGAGCCCGGATCGCTCCCCAGTGCAACGTCCTCGAACCGCAGGGCGATCGATACCGGTTGGCCAACGGTCAGCCCGGCCGGAGCGATGCAGCGGAACGGCAGGCCACCGCACGCAATCAGACATTCGCCATTGTCTTCGATGGCGGTCACTTGGCCATCGAAGACGTTGGTATGGCCGACAAAATCGGCGACGAAGCGGGTTCTCGGCGTTTCGTAAATTTCTTCCGGCGTACCAACTTGTAGGATATGGCCCTGGTCCATCACCGCGATGCGGTCGGACATCGCCATTGCTTCGCCCTGATCGTGGGTGACGAAAATAAACGTATTGCCGAGCGATTTGTGCAGACGCCGCAATTCGTCCTGCATCTGCAGGCGCAATTGCAGATCGAGTGCGCCGAGTGGTTCGTCGAGCAACAGAACGGACGGGTCGTTGATCAGCGCCCGCGCCATCGCCACCCGCTGCTTTTGACCACCGCTCAATTGGTTGATCTTGCGTTCGCCGTAACCTTCGAGGCGCACCAGATCGAGTGCCTGGTGTACTTTTTGCGAAATCACGCCATCGTCGAGGCGTTTCATCTTCAGGCCGAACGCAACATTGTCGAGCACATTCATGTGCGGGAACAACGCCAGGTGCTGGAAGATCATATTGGTGTTGCGCGCATAGGGTGGGGCGCCGAAGGTGTCGGCCCCGTCGATGAGAATTTGGCCGTCGCTTGGCGTCTCGAACCCGCCGATCATGCGCAGCAGCGTGGTCTTGCCGCAGCCCGACGGTCCGAGCAGTGAAAAAAACTCGCCGCGGCGGATCTCGAGCGAAACGCTATCGAGTGCGGTGACCTCACCGAACCATTTGGAGACGCCGCGAATCTCGACCGCGGATTCGGCATTCGCCGACCGTTGAGGCGGCGTATCGGTTGACGGTGTGTCAAATTCGGAGGCGGGTTCTGTCACCGCTCGGTCCTTTTAGTTCTCAACATTTCGAGCGCCGCGGTGGCCGTGGCTTTACGCCACGGCCACCACAGCAATAAGACCGGTCAGGCCGTCTTGATGGTGTTCCAAGACTCGACCCATTTGTCGATATTGGCCGGGAAGTTAAGCCCATAGAGCTTGACCCCACGGTCGACTAGATCGAAGCCCAGCTTGCGCTTGTCTGCGGCGCTGAACAATGTCGCAACCTCGGCCGAGGTCGACGGATAGTTCGTCACCTCGGTCAGCTTCTGGCCGTATTCCTTGGACAGCATCGCATTGATGACAGCCTCAGCGTTGGCCGCATTGGGCGAGTCCTTCGGCACGAAGCCGGACTGGTTCCAAGTCAATAGACCATCGGTCGGCCAATTGTTGGTGACGTTCAGGTTCTGTTTTTGCAGAGCTGCCCGCATAGCGATCCAGCCATACATCGCCCAGACTTCGCCGGAGGACACCAGATTCACCGCCTCGCCGAACTTGGTCCACATGGTGCGCACGTTCTTCTTGCGGTCGATCAGATAGGCAGTGATGTCCTTAAGATCGCTGGCGTCCATGGCGACCGGATCAGGATGGCCGCGGTGCAATGCGGCAGCCATGATCATGCCGTGGGCATCGTCGCGCCAGGCGACACGGCCCTTATACTTATCGTCGAAGAGAACGCCCCAGGACTGGGTCAACGGATCGTCGGTCGGGATCTTGTCGGCGTTATAGATGACCGAGTCATAACCCCAAACGACCGGGATCATATAGGTCTTGCCGGCCCGGGTGACGATGTCTTTCTTGAACAACGGCATCAGGTTATTGGCGTTGGGAATTTTGCTCATATCGAGCGCGTGCAGGCGTTCGTCGCCGTCCTTCTCGCCCAACGCCGGACCTTTTACGAACTGGGTCAAGCTGACCATCATGTCGTAGTTCTTGGTGCCGCCGGGCGCCATCAATTTGGCAAGCGTGTCGGTCGGCGATACGTACGGCGCATTTTCCACCGTGACCCCAGACAGTTGTTCGACAATCGGCCGTGCCGGGTCGGGAATGAAGACACCGGGCATGATGGCGACGACTTTCTTCGACTGGGCGAAGGCCGACGAGAACGGCAACGAACTGGCGGCGAGTCCGCTGAGGCCGGCGACGCCGGCTCCCTTTAGAAAAGTGCGGCGGTCGGCACTTAAACTAGGTAAGTCAGAAATGGACTTTTTCATCTTAGTTCCTCCCTTTGTTGGGTTGCTTGTGTTTTCTACGCACACAACTTCCTTCATCCCGCCGTTCAGATTTAATTTGTGGCGCTCCGCGAAGCGCGCCGCATAAAGATAAATCCGATCAACGAGCTAAAGATCGAAATCACGATGATAAGCACTGCCATCGCGGGTAACTGGGGAGCTAATTCGTCGACGATAAGCCCCCAGAACTGGACCGGTATCGTGCGGTCAAACCCGGACACGAATATCGTGCGGATAAACTCGTCGAACGACAGGCTGAACGAGAACAGCGCCGTGGCGATAACGCCGGGCCGGATGATCGGAAACACGATGCGGGTGAATATCTCCCAGGGCCGTGCGCCGAGATCCATCGCCGCTTCCTCAAGCGCCCGGTCGAACCCATGCAGGCGCGGAAACAGCGTGAGAAATGCGAACGGCAGCACCCAGTTGACGTGGGCAACCAGAACCGTCGTCCATAGCGAGGACCGCACACCGGAAAACCCGAAGAAAATCAACAAAACGATGCCGCCGATGATGCCGGGAATGATAATCGGCACCAGAATAAGATAGAGGATGATGGGTTTTCCGCGGAACTGATGGCGGAACCCCATCGCCAACGACAGCGCCAGCGTTGTCGCAATCGCAGCGGCCAAGAAGCCGACTGCTAAGCTGTTGCCCAGCGCTTTCAGCAGGGCCGGGCTTTCGAACACGACTTCGTACCAGCGGATCGTGAACCCCTGAAAGGGGAAGCCGACGATTTCTGAATTATTGAATGACAGCAGCACGATCATTAAGAGCGGGCCGTACAGGAAGGTGTAGAAGACACCGGCGTAGATCCATAGCGCGGTGCGGTAGCCGCCATAGGGCCGGTGGTTGCGCGCCGGTTTGCGGGTGCGGGGTTTGGCGATATTTGCCTGTCCGGCGGCGATCGAGGTCATGGCCTAGCTATTCCGCCCGCCGGTGAAGACGTGCTGCACGCCGATCCAGCGCGAGCTGACCAGTAGCAGTACCAGGACGATGCCCACCAAAGTTATCGACAAGGCCGAGCCGAACGCCCAGTTATTGTTAGCCAGGAACTGGCTGGCGATCACGTTGCCGTACATGATTCCGGAGGGGCCGCCGAGCAGTTGCGGTGTGACGAACGCGCTGATCGACAGCAGGAACACCATGATGCAGCCCGACAGCACGCCGGGCCAGCTCAGCGGCAGAATCACACGCCGGAAGACCGCCGCAGGCCGTGCGCCAAGGTCGGTTGCCGCCTCGACGAGGGCGGGATCGATTTTTTCCAACGACAGATAAATCGGCAGCGTCATGAACAGCGTGTAGACGTAGACCAGACCCAGGAACACGGCGCCTTCGTTGAACAGCAGCCAGTCGACCGGCGCGTCGACAATGCCCAGCGCCTGCAGGGCATTGTTGATCGCGCCATTGCGGCCGAGAATCGGCAGCCAGACGAAGGCGCGGATGACGTAGCTTGTCCAAAACGGCAGGAACATCAGCAGTACGAAGAGCGCCTTTTGCATGCCCTTTAGGCGCGACAGCAGATAGGCAACCGGGTAGGAGATCACCGCTGTCATCGCTGTCGTCATCAAGGCGATCCGCAGGGTCTTGAAGAGCTGATCGCGGTACAGTTCGGTGACCAGAACGCGGGCATAATTGTCGAACGAAAAATCGGGTTTGGTGCCGAAGATCGTCGAGGTCCAGAACGACATCATCAGCATGAACAAAAGCGGTGCCAGGCCGAACACCAGCAGCCACAGCACACCGGGACCGAGCAGCCAGAACGGCCGGCCGATCGGCTTGACCCCGCCGTCCTTTATGACGGCGCGTTTCTTGCGCCCGGCGAAAAAGCGATGTTCGGTTAACGCGGTCACGATGGCGCGCCCCGCAATGCCTGGGTGGCAGCGATATCGACTTCCATACTGTCTGCATCGATGACAACGGCATAATCGGCTTCGGCCTGCTCAACCGAGACGTAGCCTTGCACCACATCCGCGAGCACCCGTTCGGGTTCGCGTTCGCGCGGATCGCCGTAGCCGCCACCGCCGCTCAAGACGAAGCGCACCCGGTCGCCGGGCGCCAGCCGGCGGTAGACGCCGTGATCGACCGGCTTTTCGTTGAGCCACATGCCGCTACCGCGGCCGTTCTCGCCGCCGCGCCGCCCGAAGACCGGGAAGGTGCCGTCCTCGGTCCGCCCGCTGAGCCGCACCGAACTTTCGACATCGCGCGCCAACTCGGTACCGCCATCGAGGATACAGAACTCGACCCCCTGACCGAGCCCGCCGCGGTTGCGGCCCGGTCCGCCGGAATCGGTCCGCAGCTCCTTGCGCACGTAGTACATGCGCGATTCGTTCTCGGTGACTTCGACCGGGATATTGCGTGTGTTGTTGGGGAAACACAGGCACGAGTAACCGTCGTAGCGCGCGCTCGCGCCGAACCCGCCGCTGTGCTGTGCGATCGCCATAAACGAACGCCCATCGGCGTGGCGGCCGTGTAGATAGACCTCGTTGGCCGGCGAGCCGCCATTCGACGCCAGGATAGTCTCTGGCATGATGTTTTCCATCGCCGCGAAAACGATCTCAGGAAACAGATGGGAGATCATGGTGCGGCCCCACGTCGCCGCCGGCGGCCGCGAGTTGACGATAGTGCCTTCCGGCGCGATCACCTTGATCGGCCGCAAACCGCCATCGTTGTTGGGCACGTAGGGATCGAGGGCCAGCTTGATGGGGTAGGCGGTGTAAGAGCGGGTCATGTTGTAAGAACAGTTGATCGCCGCGCCGACCTCGCCCGACGAACCGGAGTAATCGATCGTCACTTCATCACCGGCTACGGTGACAAGAGTTTTGACCTCAATCTCGTCATCGCAGCCGGGAATTTTCGGTAGGGTCACGTCGTTGCGGTAGGCGCCATCGGGCAAAGCGGCGATCTTGCGGCGCAGGCTCGATTCCGTCCGTTCGATGACTTCCGCGCCGAGTTCTTCCAATCCGTCCAAGTCATACTCGTCGAGCAACGCCTTGAGCCCGCGGGTGCAGACATTGTTGGCGACTAATTGACCGCGCAGGTCGCCGAGCACCTTGTCAGGCACGCGGATGTTGGCGCGCATGAACTCGAACACGGTCTCGTTGAGCTTGCCGGCCTCGAACAGTTTGAGGATCGGGATTTTCAATCCCTCCTCGTACATATCCTTCGATTCGAGCGTCGACATGCGTCCGCCCATATCCAAATGGTGGACGATACACAGCGTGTAGCCAACAATCCGGTCGCGGTTGAATATCGGTGAAGCGATCGAGATGTCGATAAGATGGCCGCTGGCAATCCAAGGGTCGTTGGTGATAATGGCGTCGCCCGGCTGCAAGGTTTCCGGCGGGTGCTTTTTCAAGAAATTGCGCATCACCTCGGGCACGATTCCGAGGAAGCCGGCGGTGGTGACCGTCGAGTGGGACAGCATTTGCGCGTTGGTGTCGAACAGCGCGCAGCAAAAATCGTGATATTCCTTGACCGATGGCGTGTAGGCAGTGCGCATCAGCCCGGTCGCTGCCTCATCGACAATGGTGATGAGGCGGTTCCAGAGGATCTGGATGGTGACCGGATCGAGCTGCATTGCCTATCCGCCCCCGACGGTGATGGTCTCAGGAATATCGCCGCTATCGTCGGCATTAACGCTCGTGGTTGCTGCCAGGTCGACAACCAGGCAGCCGAATTGATTGACGCTTAGCCGGTCGCCGGCACCGATTACGGTTGTCGATTCACGCTCCTCGACAATCGCCGGGCCTTCGATCTCCTGTCCGATCCGTAGTTGCGTGCGCTCATAGACCGATACCGCTTCCATGCCGGCCTGGGCAGACACGTAAATTTCACGCGATGCTTTGGGCGGCGCGTCGGCTTTCGCGCTGGGTCGGGCAATATCGAGTTGCGGAGCCGGCTGGCTGACATGGATGCGAACGCTCGCTAACTCCACAGGATTGTCGTCGTCGACCTTGCCGTACAATTCGTTGTAGGCCGCCTCGAACCGCGCCTCCCAGTCGGACTTCACGGCGGGATCGCTGCATGGGCCCGCGATATCTATTTCCAAAGGGTAGTCCTGGCCCGAATAACGCAAGTCGATGCTGCGCTGGACGATTAATTCGGCGCCGTCGGGCATGAGTGAACCGGCTTCGTTCTCGAGCTCGCGAAACGTGGCCTCGACCTCGTCGAGGTCGAGCGCGCTGACAATCTGACGCACCGCGCGGCTGCGTTCGAAGGCGACCGGCGCAGCTAGCAGGCCGAGCGACGACATGACACCGGAGAAGGGCGGCACAATAACCCGCGGGCAGCCCAGCTTGCGGGCCAATCCAATGGCGTGAACCGGGCCGGCGCCGCCAAACGCGACCAACGACAACCGTGACGGCGCCTGGCCTTTTTCGGCCACATACATGCGCGCCGCTGACGCCATGTTCTCGTTGACCAGTTCGTGTACTCCGGCGGCGGCTTCGACCGGCGTAAGGCCGGTCGCGTCGGCCAGATTTGTACGCACCGACGCTTCCGCCGCTGCGATGTCGAGGCGCATCTGGCCGCCGAGGAAATAGTCCGGATTGAGATAGCCGAGCAGCAGGTCGGCATCGGTGACGGTTGGCGCCGTACCGCCCAGGTCGTAGCTCGCCGGGCCCGGATCGGAGCCGGCGCTGTCGGGACCGACCTGCAGCAATCCCAGATCGTTTACCCGCGCGATGCTGCCGCCACCGGCGCCGATCTCCAACAGATCGTAGACCGGCACCGCCGCGGGCAGGCCGCTGCCGGCCTTGAACCGGTGGACCCGGTCGACCTCGAAAGTGCGGGTTCGCGCCGCACGGCCATTTTCGATGATACACAACTTTGCTGTCGTGCCGCCCATATCGAACGACAACATATGGTCGAGCCCCATCAGCCGTCCGAAGTACGACGCTGCCTCGACCCCGGCGGCGGGCCCGGATTCGACGATCTGTACCGGAACGCTTTTGGCTGTTTCCACCGTTGCGGTGCCGCCGTTCGACAACATGATGAACAGGCGGTTGGCATAGCCGCGGTCCCGCAACCCATCCGACAGCTGATCGAGATACCCTTCGGCGATACCTTTAACGTAGGCGTCGATAACGGTGGTCGATGTGCGTTCGTATTCTTTGGGTTCGGGATGCACTTCGTGCGAGAGCGACACGGTCACACCCGGCAGCTCTTCGCGTAGGATTTCCGCTGCGCGCCGTTCATGATCGCCGTTGCGGTAGGAATGCAGGAACGCGACGGCTACGGCCCCGACACCCGCATCGCGAAATGCCGACGCGGCTTCGCGTACTTGCGTCTCATCCAGCGGCTGTGAAACCGTGCCGTCGGCTAAGACACGTTCGCTCACCCCCAAGCGCAGCCGCCGCGGCACCATCGGCTCCGGCAACCGGATGAACATATCGAAGATGTCGTAGCGGACTTCGCGCGCGAGTTCGAGAATATCGCGAAAGCCAGCGGTCGTGAGCAGCCCGGTCTTGGCGCCCTTGCGCTCGAGGATAACATTGGTGATCAGCGTCGTGGCGTGGATCACTTCGCTGGTGTGGGACAACATGTTGGGAACCGCCTCGGCGAGGCGATCGACGCCCCGCAGAACCGTTTCTTCCGGCGCCTTGGCCGACGTCAGCATCTTCTCGACCCGGATTGCGCCGGTATCCTCGTCGACGACGGCGAAGTCGGTGAACGTGCCGCCGATGTCGACACCGAGACGATAGGCCGTTGTCATTTATTGTTGTCCATCGTTTGCACCGGCCACGGGAGCGCGTGCGGGATTTACGCGCCACGTTTATGTCGCCAAAACTCTATCAATGGATCACTTATCCAGACAAGTGCCGTTCCTGTGTAGAAACGCTACAAAATTAGCTGGTGATGCGCTGCATCGAGTGATGGAGGAGTGTGAAAAAATATTCGTTTTGTTGCCGGTATCGGTGTTTAAAGAGCCGAGTTGCATCATTTTTCGCGTTAAGGACTCAGCCATACGTGTGTTGGCTGCGCCGATAACTTGTCCAGATGATTGACTCCTCTGACCCATGAGCACTACCGTGCTTTCGGCGTATCCGCGGTGATGTGCGTCGCAGCGCGGAACGGGAAACGCTCAAGCGACAATAACCGTTCACAGTTAAAAACGATGACACCGCTTGAAATCGCCGAAACGCTAGGCCGCTATCCCACCGCGACGCTCTACGAAGCGGCCGGAAAAAGCGGTGATATGGCACCCGACATTCGCCCCATTGTCCCCGGCATATCGTTCGCCGGCATCGCCTACACGGTGCGGACATTCCCCAGCGACACCACAGCGGTGATTCGTGCGCTCGATGATGCGCCGGCGGGCTCAGTGCTCGTGATCGATGCGGGCGGTACCGAGCGGGCAGCGGTCTGGGGCGGCACGTCATCGTTGGTCTGCACGATACGTGGCTTGGCCGGGTGTGTGACCAATGGCTGTGTGCGTGACGTCGACGATTTGCTGGACGCAGGCGTCGCCGTCTACGCCGCCGGCATCGCGCCGCGCGGCACATTGAAAAACCACGAAGGATGGCGTGGCATACCGGTATCGGTGGGCGGCGTGTCGGTGTCGCCAGGCGACTACGTCGTCGGCGATCGCGACGGCGTGGTCGTGGTGCCTGCTGCGGAAGGTGCGGCGATGTGCGCTCGCGCTCAAGAGCAGCGGGAAAAGGAAGAGGCGCGCGATGCGCGGGTGCGCAATGGCGAATCACTGGCCAGCATCATCGGCCTCGCCCCAGCGGAGCAATAGTCGATGGGTAAGACGATATCGGAAAAAATCCTCTCGCGGGTAACCGGCAACGACGTATCAGCGGGCGATATCATCTACCCGGAGCCGGAACTCCTGACAGTCCATGACTGGTACGTTGTCAACTTCGATACCGCGCTCCAAGATCTGGGTGTCGACCGGCTCTATGACCCGGACAAGCTGGTTATCAGTACCGACCATGAGCCGGTTGCGGTCAGTCCCCAGGCGGCTGAACGACAGAAAAAAGTTCGCGAGATCGTCAAGAAATACGGCATCAAACACTTTTACGACACCGGCCGCGGCGGTCATGGCCATGTGTTCCCGGTCGAGATGGGCTATGTGAAACCGGGCATGTTCGTCGAGGCCTACGATGTTCATGTTACGAATTTCGGCGCTGTCGGGGCGCTCGCAATTCCGGTGCTGATCGAAATCACCGAAGTGTTGGCTTGCGGTTCGGTATGGCTGCGTACTCCCGATACGGTGCGGGTCAACCTGACGGGTAAGCTAGCGCCGGGAACCGGCATTCGTGACGTGGCGCAAAAGCTGATCCGCGATCTCGGTGCCGACCGGGTCGATTATGCGGTGGTCGAGTATGGCGGCCCGGCGCTTGCGTCTATCGATATCGCCGGTCGCCACACATTGTGCAACACGCCAATCGATATCGGCGCCAAGTCGGTATTGATCGAGCCCGACCAGGCGACGCTCGATTATTTGGCCGGACGTGTCGATGGCGAGATCGAGCTGATTGCGAGCGACGCTGACGCCACTTTCCGCGAGGTCGTCGACTATGATCTCGATGTCCTGGAACCACAGATCGCGGTGCCACCGACGCCCGACTGTGTCGTCGGGATCTCAGAGGTCGCGGGACGTGCAGTCCACCATGCGTTTATCGGGTCGTGCGCGGCGGCCAATTTGAGCGACCTTCAGGCCGCCGCCGACGTTCTGGATGGCCATAAAATCCATCCGGACGTACGGTTCATTATTACGCCGGGAACACAGGAAATCATGGCTGCAGCGGAAAGCGCAGGGCTGCTGCGCCTGTTCGCGGAAGCCGGCGCAATGATCACTCAACCCGGTTGCGGCCCGTGCGCCGGTGGCCGCATTGGCGGCGTCACCGATGGCGAAACGTCGATCAATACCGGGACGCGCAACGACTATGGCCGCCTCGGGGCGGCGACGGCGGAAATTTATCTCGGCAGTGCGGCAACCGTCGCCGCATCGGCGGTGACGGGCAAGATCACCGATCCGCGGGAGCTTTTAAACTGACAGCTGCGGGCGTCAGGGGGTATTCATGAAGTGGATCTATAAGGGTAAGTGCTGGAAATTCGGCGATAATCTCGGCATCGATGGCGATGTCATGCCGTTGCGCTTCGCACTTGAACGCGAGCTCGACCCCGAGGTTCTGAAACCTCATTTGATGGCCGGTGTCGACCCCGACTTCCCCAACAAGGTATCGCCGGGCGATATAATTGTGGCGGGCAAGCGTTTCGGCCAGGGCAACCCGCACATTCAAGGTTTCCTCGGCATCATCGGGCATCAATTGGGGTTGGTCGCCGAGTCCATCCCGCGCGGCAGTTTTCGCAACGCCATCAATGCGGGTCTTCCCTTCTTATCGGGTTGTGACGGCGTAACCAACGATGTCGATACGGGCGACGACCTCGAGGTCAACTTCACAACAGGAGAGTTTAAGAACCTGTCGCGCGGCGTAACGCGGCAGTTTGAGCCGTTGGACGCACAGCTTCAGGCCATCATCGAAGCCGGCGGCTGGCGCGCCAACCTGGAAAATCGTCTTGCCAAATTACGTTCAGGCGAATCTGCGATGGCATGATCGAACCGCCCGGCGGCGGAACATCTTTGTCATCTAACCACGTAACAAGAAGGGGGATGACGTTATGAGCAGAGATCGTTGGATTGTTATTATTGGTATGATTGTGTGGGCCATCCTTGTGGTCGGCACCGCGGCGTTACCTGCGGGCACTTTTCCTAACAGTATCGAACCGAAGATCCTCGGCAATATGCCGTTTAGTTATCTTTGGATTTGGGTCTTATCGATCGCGTGGTTTGCGCTCCTACCGGTGATTCTCCGCGATTCCGCAATGCCGGGATCGGACGAATAGATGGCCGGGCAATACCGCTAGACAAGGAGACAGATCATGACACTCATGTGGATCGTTCTGGCCGTCTACCTGCTCATCGTTGCGGGCATCGGCTACTACGCTTATCAGCGCTCGACGCCGTCGGTTGAGGACTATTTCCTGCAATCGCGTGGCGTCGGCACGTTTGCATTGGCGGTCACTTTGTTCGCCACTATCGCCAGCGCATTCTTCTATCTCGGCGTCGCCGGCGCCATGGCGGGCCATGGCATCCCGTTCATGGCGGTCGGTTTGTGGCAATTCTTCACCGTACTAGCGATGCTCTACATCGGTACGCGCCTGTGGAAGCTCGCTAAGACCTTTAACTACATCACGCCGGCCGACCTGCTGTCCCACTACTACGAGGACAACAAGATCGTTCGCGCGGCCATACCGATTATTTTTCTGCTCGGCGCATTTCCGTTCATGATCTTGCAAATGCGCGGCGCTGGCTTGTCGCTCGAGGTGCTGACCGATGGCAACCTCAACTCCACCACCGGCATCATCTTGTTCACTTTGCTGGCACTCGCCTACGTGCTGGCCGGCGGCGTTCGGGCTGTGGTTTGGACCGACGTCTTCCAAGGCGTTTATTTCGGCGGCTTGGTGGTGATCGTGTTCCTCGCGGTCATTTTCGTGATCGTGCCAGCCGGCAATATCGATTCAGTGTGGGGCGGGATCGAGCAGACCAAGGCCGAGATGTTGACCTTCCCCGGTGGCCGCGGCGTTTTTGCCTGGGGACTCCTCCTGTCGCTGGTCGTATTTACCGGCATCGCCAATATCGGTCAGCCGGCGGTGTTCCAGCGGTTTTTCATGGCCAAATCGGTCAAGACGATCCGCCAGTCGGCGGTTCTCTACGGCATCATCATCGTGCCGTTGATTTATTTGCTGCTTTACATGACGTTGGCGGGTATCCAGCTCGTCGAGCCGCCACAGCCCGATATGCTGTTCCCGACCATGCTTAGCCAGTTTACGCCGGTGTTGGCGGCGTTTTTCATCGCCGGCGTTGTCGCAGCGGGCATGTCGACGGTCGACTCGCTACTGGTGTCGCTATCG
Organism: Alphaproteobacteria bacterium; assembly: GCA_965267185.1. Taxonomy (GTDB): domain Bacteria; phylum Pseudomonadota; class Alphaproteobacteria; order UBA6615; family UBA6615. Next base: position 3,906,599 of record OZ253937.1, read on the forward strand.
TCGATGGTGACGGTCGACTACGCCGAAAAGCTGTTCGGTTACCAGCCCTCGCAGCAGCAGGCGGTGATGATGGGCCGTATCTTTATCGTCATTGTCGCGGTAATTGCCTTTCTGCTGTCGTTGACCAGCACGAAGGCGCTGGTCGATCTGGCGCTGCTGCAAGTCGGCTTTGCCAGCTGCGTGATGGTGCCGTTGATCGGTCCCTTGCTGTGGAAGCGGGCGAGTACCAGCGGCGCGGTTGCGGCCGTGATTATTGGCCCCCTGGCAGTAGCCGCGTTTGCGTTCGATTGGACCGAGACCTTCGGATTCAACATCAAGGGTCTTTTGGGCTTCAACCAGAACCTTTGGGGTCCGGTCGTCGCGATCGTCGTTTTTGTAGTTATCAGCCTGATTACGCCGGCCGTTCGGTCCGACCATCAGGCGCAATTCCGTAACGCGCTGCGCGGCACCGGCTCGGGCGATGCCGGCGCTTCGGCACAGCAGCCGGCGGAATAGTTCGTTTAGTGCCTTGGCCGCCGTGCGCACCCATGATGTGTTGCGGCGGCCATTCTTCTTTTTTGTCACCTGTTGTGGATTGAATACCGATGGCTGACTCACCTGGATATCGCATCGGTATAGATGTTGGCGGCACGTTTACCGATGTAGTGCTCATCAACAATGCAACGGGTGATGTTGCAGTCGCCAAAGTCCTCAACCGGCATGGCGACCGCGCTGAAACTGTCGTCGAGGGAATCGCGCGGTTGCTTGACGAAACCAACGTGGCGCCCGCCGAGATCGATTGGATCAGTCACGGCACGACGATCACGACGAACGCGGTGATCGAACGCAAGGGCGCCAAGACCGCCCTGATTACCAACAAAAATTTCCGCGACATTTTGGAAATCGGCCGCTTCGCGCGCCCTGCGGACCTGATCTACCGCGTCCACGAAGACAAACCGGCGCCACTGGTGCCCCGTTACTTGCGGCTGGGGGTCACGTGCCGCGTCGACCGCCACGGCGTGATCGTCACCGAACTCGACGACCAAGAGCTCGACCAAGCGATTGCCACGATCGCTGCCGAAGGTGTCGAGGCCGTCGCGGTGTGTTTCCTTTTCTCGTTCCTCAATCCGGCGCAGGAGGAGCGGATTCGAGAGCGCTTCAGCGCGCAGTTGCCTGGAGTCGATATTGTTCTCTCAAGCGAGATCTTGCGCGAATTTCGCGAGTTCCCGCGCACCGCTACGACTGTGTTTGCGGCCTATGTGGCGCCGGTACTGCGGGCCTATGTTTCCGGACTGCTAAACCGCCTGGAAGCGCGTGACATCACCTGTCCGCTCTATATTTTTCAATCGAACGGCGGCGTTGCGCAGCCCGACATTATTATGCGCAACCCGGCGTTGACGTTGCTGTCGGGTCCGGCCGGTGCGGTCGTTGGCGCGGCGCAGCTGTGCGGTCAGGCCGGCTACCGCGATCTCATCACCATGGATATCGGTGGCACCTCGCTCGATGTCTGCCTTATCCGTGGCTCGGTGGCCGAGGCAACGACGACGCGCGAGATCGATATGTTTCCCGTCGCAATCCCGATGCTCGACGTTCACACAATCGGTGCGGGTGGCGGCAGTATCGTACGCGTCGACGATGTCGGCCGGGTCAAGGTGGGGCCGGACAGTATGGGTGCGCGTCCGGGGCCCGCCTGTTACGGGCAGGGCGGCGACCGGGCGACGCTCACCGACATCAATTTGCTGATGGGGCTGCTTGACCCGATGACTTTTGCCAATGGCGAGGTGCCGCTCGACCGTGCACGCGCCGAGGCGGCTGTCCGTCAACAGGTCGCCGAACCGCTTGGGGTGGATCTCGATGCCGCTGCTGTCGGTGTCTATCAAGTCGCCACCAACCAAATCGCCGAAGCGATCCGTACGGTGACAGTTGAGCGCGGCAGTGACCCGCGCGACTACGCGTTGGTTGCCTTTGGCGGAGGCGGACCGTTGCACGCGGCCGCCGTCGCGCGCGAACTGGGTCTCGGCCAAATTATCGTGCCGCGCCATCCCGGGCTGTTTTCGGCTCGCGGCATAGCAACAGCAGATTTCAACCACGATTATATCCAGTCCGTCGTTCGCCCGGTTTCTGACGTGCCGGCCGGCGACGTCAAAACAATCATTGCCGCGCTCGAGCAACAAGCGGCGGCCGATCTCGACGCCGAGGGTGTCGCTGAAAACCGCCGTGATATGGCGCCGGCGCTCGATCTGCGCTATGTCGGTCAGACGACAGAAATCACCGTTCCGCTGACGGTTGGCTTTGATGAGGTGGTCGGCCAGTTCCACCAATTGCACGAGCGTTTGTACACCTACAGCGTGCCTGATGAACCGGTCGAACTGGTCAACGTGCGTCTGCGGGCGGTTGGAGCTGTCGACAAACCACCGCTACCGCCCGCCGATAGTGCTGGCAAAACGCCTGCGCCGATTGGCGAACGGCTGGTTCTGTTGCCCGAAAGCGCCGGTGCTCAATCGGTTCCGGTTTACCGGCGTGATCAGTTGGCACCAAGCGCCATGCTCGCGGGGCCGGCGCTGATCGAAGAACCCTCGTCGACGACATTGATATTGGCCGACATGAATCTCACTATCGATGCTTACGAAAACATGATCATCGCCCTGCCGCCCTCGGGACAAATGCCATGAGTGTCGACGCCTTTACCCTCGCCGTGGTCCACAGCTCGCTGATCGCCATCGCGCGCGACATGAAAATCATGACCATGCGCACCGCCTATACCCAGCTGTGGAAGGAGCAGGGCGATCTGTCGTGCTGCCTGATGGACGGTAACGGCGACATCATCGCCCAGGACCCGAACGGTTTTCCCATCCATGTTACGACCATGCCGCTGCAGCTTCAGGGCGCGGTTGAGATACTCGGCCGCGAGAACCTGCAGCCGGGCGACGTGCTGGCCACGAACGATCCGTTTATCGGCGGCACTCACCTGCCGGATGTCTTGATTGCGCGGCCGCTGTTTCACAACGGTGAGCTCTATGCTTACGCGTGCAACCGTGGCCACTGGGCTGACATTGGCGGCATGGGGCCGGGTAGTTACTCGCCGGCGACGTCGGACATTCACCAGGAAGGTATTTTCATTCCGCCGGTGAAACTGTTCGAGGCGGGCGAGCCCAACCCGGGTGTGCTCGAGATGATCATGTCGAACATCCGCAACCGTTCGATCGGTTTCGGTGACTTACGCTCACAATATGCCTCGTGCGAAACCGCCGAACGCCGCCTTGCCGCACTAATCGAACGCTATGGCTTCGATACCTTGACGTCGGCGATGACTGAAATCATCGCCCGGGCGGAGCGGATGACGCGGGCCAGCATCGCCGAATTTCCCGACGGCGACTACCACGCCCGCGATTGTCTCGATGGCGATGGCCGGACGGAAGACAAAGTCTGGGTCGATGTCAAAGTCACCATCCGCGGCAGCGATATCGCAGTCGATCTGAGTGACAGCAGCGATCAGTCAACCGGTGGCATGAACTGTTCCTATTCGGCTGCCGCCTCGGCCGTGCAGTATGCCATCAAGTCGATCACCGATCCGGAAAATCCCCCGAATGCCGGCAGCTACAAGCCGATTACCGTGAAAACTCGGCCTGGCTCGCTGGTCGATGCGCAAAAACCGGGTTCGATGATCGGATTCGGCGATGTTTGCTACCGTGTTCTCGACGCCACCATGGCGGCGATCGCCGGTGCCATCGGCGATCGGGCGATCGCCAGCGGTTCGGGCTCAACCGGCACGGCGGTTATCGCCGGCCGTCAGCAGCGCGCCAACGGCGATCATTATTTCACCACCATCGAATTGTCGTCAGGGGCGTACGGTGCGCGCGCTACGCGCGACGGGATGAACGCGATCCGCTATGGCCCCGGCAACGCCGGTCATATTCCCATTGAAGCCGATGAGATCGAAAATCCGCTGTTCTTCGAGACCTATGAAATCGTCCCCGATACCGGCGGCGCCGGCCGCTACCGCGGTGGCAACGGCTTCGTTCGCGCCTTCCGTGTCGAGGCCGAGCGGGCGCAGATCTGTCTGTGCGCCGACCGCCACGATACGCCGCCGCCAGGTCTAGCGGGCGGCCAGCCGGGCGCCAATTCGCGTTATGTCCTTGATCCTGGCTCCAACCGCGAAGAGGTTTTGCCCAGCAAAACGCCGTACATCGATCTTGAGGCTGGAACGCTGGTACGCGTGCAATCTGCCGGCGGCGGCGGCTATGGCGACCCGCGCGAGCGCGATCCCGCATCAATCGCAGATGATCTCAAAAACGGCTATATTACCGAGGAAGGCGCGGCGGCCGACTATGGCTATGCGCCCAAGGCCAAGCGCTGAGCCGGGCGGCGCACCGGCGGTGCTGCAGCGATCAGTCGTGGCGGTGGTTTAACAGCATCGAAAACGTGAATTGCTCACCGGGATAGGTGTTGATGCCGTAGAGAATGGGCTCGCCGTTGCGTCCGATATACGAGCGTTTGATGCGCAAGCCCGCCGTGCCGGCAGGTACGTGGAGGCGTAGCGCGACGGCTTCATCCAGGTTGATCGCCGAGATGTCCTGTCGGATTTCCGTAATGCGGTCGTTAAAGCGGCGCTCCAGCAGGGAGTACACCGCGCCTTCCTGCTTGCCGATCTCATCGCGGATACCGGCATAGTCGCTGATAATGTAGCTTTCGTTCCAGGCGACCGGCAGCGACACTGAACTGTCACGGGGCACCCGGTAGGATTCGACATACAGAAACCGTTGCCCGGGCTGACAACTCAGTGTTTCGGCCAACTTGTCGTCGGCGATGACGTCACGGGTAACAACATCGACCAGCCGCGTGTAGTGGCCGTGTTGTTCGACTTCGTCGATCGATTTCAGCGACAGGCTGAAATGCCGCGTTTCGTAGATTTGCTCGACCCGGGTGCCGAGACCTTGGCGTGTCGAGACCAATCCGACCGACTGAATCTGCCGAATGGCTTCGCGGACCGTAAAGCGGCTTATTTCATAGCGCTCGCAAAGCTCGGTCTCGCTCGGCAGCATCGAGCCGATAGGATATCGGCCGGCGATTATGTCTTCCGCCAGTTCGTCGGCAACCGCCAGATAGCGCGGCCGGCGCTTGCGTTCGTCTTCGGTTTTTACTTCGCTCATGTGTCCTTTGGGTAACTGTCAACTCAACGCGCGCCGATAGCTTCGACAATACAACGCGTTGTGGATGTCTGAGATTAGCAACCGGTATGCTATCCAGTGTTGGGCCATATATGCAACGTTCGGCCCTATGGAAGCGCAACAATAATTGCCGTACTGCTTGACTCCACCGGGCCGGCGCGTGCAAGCGAAGGGCAAAATTAGGGGAGGGACACCATGCCGCATGTCACAACCAAAGACGGCGTCGAACTTTACTACGAAGAGGTCGGTTCCGGTACGCCGATCGTATTCGTCCACGAGTTCGGTGGCGATTTCCGGCACTGGGAACCGCAGATGCGCTATTTCGCGCGCACCCACCGCTGTATTGCCTTCAATGCGCGCGGCTATCCGCCGTCCGCCGTGCCGGAAGATCCCGAGATGTATAGCCAGGATAACGCGCGCGACGATGTTCTCGCCGTGCTGGACGGGCTGGGCATCGATAAAGCCCATATCAACGGGCTATCGATGGGCGGTTTTGCCAGCCTGCATATGGGCCTTGCCTATCCCGAGCGCTGCTTGTCACTGGTCGTTGCCGGCTGCGGCTACGGCGCCAAGGCCGAGGCCAAGGAGCAGTTCGTCCGCGAGACCACCGAAGTCGCCGACCGCATGGAAAACGAGACCATGGCGGTGTTCGGCAAGGTCTACGCCCTGGGGCCAACTCGGGTGCAGTTCCAGAACAAGGATCCGCGCGGCTGGCAGGAATTCGAGGACCAGATCTGCGAGCATTCCAGCCTCGGCTCGGCCAACACTATGCGCGGGGTGCAGCGCCGGCGGCCGTCACTGTATGACCTGGAAGACCAGATGCGCGCGCTCACCGTGCCGACGCTGATCGTCAACGGCGACGAGGACGACCCTTGCCTCGACGCCGGCCTATTCATGAAACGCACCATCGTCTCCTCGGCGCTGGTGCTGATGCCACGCACCGGGCATTTGTGCAATCTGGAGGAACCGGCGCTGTACAACCAGTTCTGCGGCGACTTTATGAACCAAGTCGAGGCTGGCCGCTGGCAGATGCGCGATCCGCGCTCGATGACCACGGCGATCATCTCGACGCCCGGCCGCTAGCGCAGCGCTATAAGAAACTCAGGGACGCCATGGAATACACCCTATCGGTAAACCACTACATCTGTGACGACGATCTTGCATTTCCCGAATTTGCCGGGATGGTCAGCGAGGCTGGTATCGAGCAAGTCGGCGTTACCCGTGCGGCCCTACTCGAAATGGGCGTGCCAGCGCTGGCCCAATGTCTGAAGGACAACGGCCTGGGCGTGTCTTCGCTCGCCAGCGTCGGATATTTCTCCGGCACGCAACCGGACTCCAACGCGAACTTTTCTGACGATGAGATGATCGATATCGCGGCCGAACTCGGTGCTGAGGCCATCACCGTCATTAGCGGTGGTGTTGGCGATCCATCCAAGTCATCTGCTGAGGCCTATGAACAAATAGCATCCGGTATGGCCGAAATGGCGGCGTTGGCGGAGGCGAAGGGTGTGATCCTGGGTCTCGAACCGCTTCATCCAAACTATTTTGTGTCCCTAGGTTGCGTGAATACCATCGCCCATGGGTTGGAGCTTATTAAGCCGCATGCCAATGCCAAGTTGCTGCTCGATGTCGACCTTTCCTGGTGGGACCCTGACTTTCCACGCGTGCTCAAGGACGCGCCGGAGACGGTCGTGCTGATCCAAATGTGTAATGTGAAATTCGAGGAGGGTCGCGCCGCTGGGCGCGAAACATTAGCTGGTGGCGATTTGGATATGACTCGCTTGATCAGCGACCTAATGGTGGGTGGTTTCAGCGGTACCTTTGAGTACGAGCTATTTCCCGGTGATTTAAAAGGCCGCGACGTGCGCACACTAGTCGCCGATTATGCGGCCGAATTCGCTGAATGCGTGGCGGCCGCGTAGGCAAAGGACTTTCTAAGCGACGTGGAGGCGGGCGCGTTCGGTCGGCCAGCCAACGTTTACTGACTGTCCCGCTTCGAAACCGCCATTGTCTTCGTCGCCGGAGATGACCCGCGCGACCACTTCGCTTCCGTCGGGCAGGCGCACCAGATGCGAGGTGGTGAGCCCAAGATAGATAGTCTCAAGATACGTCCCCGGCACCGACTGCCAGGAACCATTTGCCGTCTGCTCGGGGCCGACTAGCTGTAATAGTTCCGAGCGAATGGAAAACGATACCGGCTCGCCGGCCTTCACCACGGCGTCGGCGGGGATATCGACCTTGGCAAAGTCGAGATCGACGGTGGTCCGCTCGCCCGACAAGCCGGCGACAAGCCCATTGAGCACATTGTTGTCGCCGATGAATTCCGCGGTGAAGCGCTTCTGCGGCGTTTCGTAGATATCGCGCGCGGTTCCCTGTTCGACCAAATCGCCATCGGCGATGATGGCGATGCGGTCGGCGACCGTCAGCGCTTCTTCCTGGTTATGGGTAACGTGGATGAAGGTAATGCCGACTTTTTCCTGCAAACGCTTGAGTTCCAAGCACATGTCTTTGCGCAGCTTGGCATCGAGCGCCGCCAACGGTTCGTCGAGCAATAGGATATCGGCATCGAGTACCAGCGAGCGGGCCAGCTGCACGCGCTGCTGTTGGCCACCGGACAACTCGTGCGGCATGCGCTCGTTGTAGCCGTCGAGCCCGACCATGGCGAGCATCCGGTCCACCTTGTCGCGTATCTCGTTCCGCGGCACCTTACGAAGCTTCAGCCCATAGGCGACGTTGCGCTCCACATTCATGTGCGGAAACAAGGCATAGCTCTGGAACACCATCGAGGTCGGCCGCTGATTTGGCGGTAGCTCGCTTACGTCCTGGTTGTGCAGCAATACCTGGCCTCGGCTCGGCCGGATGAATCCGCCGATCAACCGAAGCAACGTCGTCTTACCGCCGCCGCTGGGCCCGAGCAGCGTGTAGTATTGGCCGCTTTGAATCGTAAAGCTGACCGAGTTCAGTGCCACCACCGGACCGTAGTCTTTGCCAAGGCCGACGACTTCGACGGCAATATCGGATGGGTTGGTCATGCTTCAGGGCCTCAAAGGTATCTAATATCGCGGCCGGCTAACTCGACATGACCGGCTCGGCCATGGCGCGCGCTTTGCGCTCGAGCCGGTCGGCGCGCACGAGCGTGAAAATAATCACCGAACCGATCACCACCATCGAGACAATGCTCATGATGCCGGCCATGGCGTAGGACTCGCCCGACATGCCGATGTTCAGCATCTGCGCCACTAGCACATTGGAAAACGTATCAAACCCGCCTTTCAGCAACGCCGTCCGCACCGCCTCGTTGAACGACAGAATGGTGACAAATGCGCAGGACGAGAACACGCCGACGCGGATTTGCGGAAATTCGACCTGCCAGAACGCCTGCCATGCGGTAGCGCCGCACGCCCGCGCCGCTTCGGTCTGTTGATCGCGGTAGCGCGACATGGTGATCAATATGACGATGAACGCGTAGGGATGGGTATAGATAATCTGGCCGATCAGCGCGGTCATAAAGCCTAGATCGAACCAGCCATCGAACCAGCTCACGCCGAGGGTCTTACCCAGCCAGGTAAAGCCGTTGGCGAGGTTCTTGAAGAACACCAAGAGGCTCGACCCCATGATGTCGGCCGGTACGAACAGCGGCGACAGCAGAAGCGCGACAAAGGCGACTTTGCGGCGCGTGCGCTTGTAAAACTTGGCCGACAACAGCGCCATCGGTATGACCACCGCCACCGACGCCAGTGCCAGATAAATCGTCCAACTGAGCGAGGCGACCAGGATCGTGTCGCCCAGCACGACCCGGTACCAATCGAAGGTAAATTCGTAGATTCGCGCGCCGAATCCGTGTTCGTTGAACGATATGTAGACGGTGTAGAACACCGGCGACAGCAGCGCGAACGCCAGCGCCAGCAGATAAAACCACTTTAGCCGCAACGACCAGGGATTGGCGAAATCATCGTACATAGCCGCGCTAGCTTATTGGCTCGAGAACTTTGGTGAGATCGAACAGCCGGTGGCCGATATAGAGCAGCAGCACCAACGTGAAGATCATTATGGTGCTGATCGCCATGGCCAGCGGGAAATCAAGCGCGACAACCGCCTGGTTGGCGATCAGGCCGGCGTTGACCGCGCCCGGGCCGCCGAGCAACGTCGGCACTAGTGCCACGCCCATGGAATTGACGAAAATGAATACCGAGCCGGCGAATATTCCAGGCGCGGCCAATGGAATGATGATGTCGCCGAACAGATGCACCGGATTGGCACCCAAATCGTCGCACACTTCGAAGATGTAGTTTTGCACGGCTTCGAGCGCCAAGAAGCCGGCAAAGATCATAAACGGTAGAAACGACATTACGTCGCCGATGATCACGCCAAGCGGCGAGAACAGGATGATCGTGATCGGCTCGGAGATGATGCCGATATCCATCAGAAAAGAATTGACCACGCCGTTGCGCCCGAGCACCGGCCGCATGGCGAACACCCGCACCAGTTCGGAAATCATGAATGGCAGGATGAACAACAAGATTACGCGGTGCTGCGCCGCTTTGGTGACGCGCCGGCGTATAAACACCGCGATGGGAAAGCCGAGAACAAACGAAATGACGACGGCGGCGGCGGAATGCAGCATCGAATGCACATAGTTTTCCGCCCGCGCCGAGGTGAAGAAATTCTCGTAGGCGAAAAGCGTGAACCCCGGCTCCATCCAGAACTGGGTGCGTTCGAAAACGCTCCACACCACGGTGAGTGCCACGGGTGCCGCAAAGAACAGCACGAAAAACACAACGGGCACGTAGAACACCCACTTCTGGATGCCGTTTTCGCCGGCGAGGCGCTGCCACCAAGTCGGAGAGGCCGGGACGTCCCGGCCTCTCCTCACTGGTAACGAACTATCTGACGCAGCGGAATCCACGGCTGGTTAGGCTGCCTGTAAGCGTGCCCACCAGTCCTGGTAATCACGAATGTGCGTGGGGAACACGTTCTGCCACGCATTGCCCTTTACGGCGAAGCGGTCGTTCTTGCGGTTTAGAATATCCAGCACACGTGCTTCCGTACCTTCCGGGAAATCCGCCGCATTGTCCTTCAAATATTGGTCGACACCTGTCATCTGTGGCGCAAAACCTAGACCAGCCAGTGTCCGCGAGCCGAACCACGGTGACAGGTAAACGTTGGCGAGCTTGTAGTACAGCGCATCCGCGCCACGCTCGACAGCACCCTTGGTCAGCATGATCATGTTGTTCCAGGTCTGGTGGCCTTCCTTCATGGTGCCGTAGCGAATATCGGCCGTGTCGCCGGCCTTGTTGTTGGCGACGATCTGGATCGGTTCCCAACACGACGACATCAGCACCTCGCCGCTGGCAAGAATACCCACGCCGTTCTGGAAACCATCCCAGAAGGTACGGAACTGGCCCTTTTTCTTCCAATCGATGAGGAACTGGCATACCGCTTTCACCTCGTTGGGCTTCATGTCCGACGGATTCTCGATGTCGATCTTGCCGCTTTCCTTGAGATAGATCGCCATGTTTGTGAGTGTCGGCCCGAAATCGTTCTGCAACGCGACCCGGCCCTTGAACTGGGAATCGAACATCACGCCCCAGCTATCCGGGTGGAAGCCCAACGCCTTGAAGTCGTACGCCATGGAATCGGCGTTGGAGATCATCGGCGTCGAATACACCTTGCCTTCGAAGCGGATGGTGTGCGCTGCCAGTCCGCCCTCATTGTAGACGGGCAGAATGTTCTTCCAGTTAGGAATCCGGCTGGTGTCGAGGGGGTCGATGGCGCCTTGCGAAGCCAGCGCATCTTCCATGCCGCCGCCATTGTCGGTGACCGCATCGAACAGTTTGTTGCCGTCGCCAACGACCATCTTCTGAATCGCCTCGTCGGCGCGCGCGCTCTTGGCCGTTGCGGCGATCTTAATACCGCCTTGCGCTTCCATCGCGCTCCAGTCTTTGGCGCCAACTTTGTGCACGCCCGGGTTAGCCCAGATCTTCAGCGCTTGGTGTCCATCCGCCGAAGCGCCGGGTATCCGGCCCATCACTGCCGCGGCGCCGATGGTCGACGCCGAGAGCATGAACGCACGGCGCGTCCATTCCATCTGATTCATGAGTTTCCTCCCCTGTAGATCTCAGTCACACGCGATCACAGCGTGTGCTCCCATTGTTGTTTACCGGGTATGGCCCGACAATTCAGGAGTCACATTTGCTGTCGGCAAAAGCTTAACCTACCCCAAGTTTCAAAGAAAGCTATTGGGGCGGCGGAGCACCTAAGGAGCGCGTCGGCCGGAACTACGACGGAGGCCCATATCCGCCACCCCCCGGCGTTTCGATAACGAAAACATCGCCGGTGTTCATGTCTCTACTGTCAGCGGGAGCCAATTCCTCGACCGTCCCGTCCGCGCGCTCCACGTAATTCCGGCCGCACTTGCCCGGCTCGCCGCCGGCCATGCCATAGGGGCAGTTTATGCGACTCGACGAGGAAATCGCTGCTAGCATCGGTTCCCGAAAGCGGACGCGCCGGATAGTGCCATGGCCCCCCCGGTGTTTGCCCCTGCCGCCCGAGTTCGGTCTGATGGCAATTTTCTCGACGAGCACTGGGAACCGCCACTCGAGAATCTCGGCGTCGGTCGCGCGGGTATTTGTCATATGGGTGTGGACGGCGTCGGTGCCGTCGAAGTCGGGCCCGGCGCCGGAGCCGCCGCAGATGGTTTCGTAGTTCTGGTAGGCACCCTCGTTGCCGAACGTGAAATTGTTCATGGTGCCTTGGCTCGCCCCCATAATGCCCAACGCGCCCAGAAGTGTGTTGGTGACAATCTGCGATGTCTCGACGTTGCCGGCGACAACGGCGGCGGGGTAGACGGGCGCCAACAAGCATCCTTCGGGAATAACTATCTTGATGGGCTTTAGGCACCCGGCATTGAGCGGGATGTCTTCGTCGACCAGCATCCGAAATACGTAAAGCACGACCGCCATGCACACCGCCGATGGCGCATTGTAATTATTCGGCTGCTGGGGCGAGGTGCCGGTGAAATCAATCACCGCTTCCTGCTTCTCATTGTCGACCTTGATGTTGACGCAGATTTGCCCGCCCCAGTCGGTCTTCTGCACGAAGCTGCCATCCTTGAGCACATGGAGAATGCGGCGCACGCATTTTTCGGCGTTGTCCTGCACATGCCCCATATAGGCGTGCACCACGTCGAGGCCGAAATGCGCGACCATCTTCCGGAGTTCCTGCACTCCCTTTTCATTGGCCGCAATCTGGGCCTGCAGGTCGGCGAGATTGTGGCGGAAATTCCGGGTTGGGTAAGAAGCCGTGGTGAATAGTTCTTCGGTTTCCGTCTCCCGCAACCGCCCGCCGGAGACCAGCAGGAAGTTATCGATCAAAACGCCTTCCTCATCGATATGGCTGCTGTCGGGTGGCACCGAGCCTGGTGTCTTGCCGCCAATCTCGGCGTGATGGCCGCGGGTGGCGACGTAAAACAGGATAGCTTTACCGGCGTCGTCGAACACCGGCGTGATTACCGTAACGTCGGGCAGGTGCGTGCCGCCATTGTAGGGTGTGTTCAACATGAAGACGTCGCCCGGCCTAACCGTGGCGGCGCGTTCCCGGATAACGGTTTTCACGCTTTCGCTCATGGAACCGAGGTGGACCGGTATGTGCGGGGCGTTCGCCACCAGATCGCCTGTCGGATCGAAGATGGCGCAGGAGAAATCGAGCCGCTCTTTAATATTGACCGAGTAGGACGTGTTCTTGAGCGTTTCGCCCATCTGCTCAGCCGCCGACATGAATAGGTTATTGAACAGCTCGAGCATCACGGGGTCCAACTCCGTGCTGACCTTGGCCTGGCCGGGGCGCGGCAAGTAGCGGCGCAGCATGAGATGGTTGCGCGGCGAGATTTCAGCCGCCCAGCCAGGTTCGACAACAGTGGTCGCATTGGCCTCGATGATGACGGCCGGCCCTTCGACGCGGTTGCCGGGGTTTAGCTTATCACGGTCGAACACTTTTGTCGGAACCAGCGAGCCTTCCATGTAGGCCTCGACTTCGGCGAGGGGCTCGGGCGCCTCGGCGTCGTCTGCGATCGCAAGTTCGGACTCCTCGATTTCGGAGCTGCCGCCGATCACTTCGACCGTGACCTGCTCGATGATGTGGTTCTTCTCGGGTGAGATGAAGCCGTACTGCATGCGATGGGCTTCTTCGAAGGCGGCGACCATTGCCGCGCGGTCGGCATAGTCGATTTCGAGCGGTGAATCGGTTCCCTCGTAGCGAAGATGTACTTTGCGGACTGCATACGTGCCCGCCGGATCGACGCCCTGGCGTGCCATCTCGGTTTCGCACTCTCCCTGCATCTCGGCTAGAACCGGCTCGAGATCGGTGGCGACCGCGTCGCTGAGGATCGATTCGACGGCGCGTTCGTGTATCACGCGTTGCTCGGCCAATCCCATGCCATAGGCGGACAGCACGCCGGCGAAGGGATGAATGAACACGTTGGTGATACCCAACGCGTCTGCGACGAGGCACGCATGCTGGCCGCCGGCGCCACCGAAGCAGTTCAGGGTGTACTCGGTAACATCGTGGCCACGCTGAATGGATATCTGCTTGATCGCGTTGGCCATGTTGTCGACGGCAATCATCAGAAAGCCATCGGCGACCTCGGTCGCCGTGCGTTTGTCGCCGGTCGCTTGCTCTATTTCCGCTGCCAGCGCGGCGAACTTCTCGTGCACGATATCAGTGTCGAGACTCTGGTCGCCATCCGGTCCGAAAACGCGGGGAAAGAAGTCGGACTGAAGCTTGCCGACCATAACGTTGGCGTCTGTCACAGTGAGCGGTCCGCCGCGGCGGTAGCAAGCGGGCCCCGGATTGGCGCCCGCCGAATCCGGGCCCACCCGGTAGCGCTGGCCGTCGAAATGCAAGATCGAGCCGCCGCCCGCCGCCACCGTGTGGATGCGCATCATCGGAGCTCGAATGCGTACCCCGGCGACCTGGGTGTCGAAGGCACGCTCGTATTCGCCGTTGTAGTGGGCGACATCGGTCGATGTGCCGCCCATGTCGAAGGTTATGAGCTCGTCGAATCCGGCCATGCCGGCGGTGCGCACGGCCCCGACGATACCGCCCGCGGGCCCGGAAAGGATGCTGTCCTTGCCTTGAAAGAAACGGGCGTCGGCGAGCCCGCCGTTCGATTGCATGAACAACAATCGCGTGTCGCCAAGTTGCGAGGCGACCTGATCGACATAACGTAGAAGAATGGGGGAGAGGTAGGCGTCCACGACGGTGGTGTCGCCACGCCCGACTAGCTTCATCAACGGGCTGACCTCGTGGGAGACCGAAACTTGCGGAAACCCGACCTCGCGCACAAGCGCGGCCACCGCGCTTTCATGCTCATGATACCGGTAGCCGTGCAGCAGCACGATAGCTGCCGACCGGATGCCGTCGTCATAGGCTTTCTGCAGTTCCGCCCGTATGCCCTCCAAGTTCAGGGGAACCAATACCTCACCGTCCGCCGACAGGCGTTCATCCACCTCGATGACACGTTCGTAGAGCTGCTCCGGCAACTCAATGTGCTGGGCGAACAGGTGCGGGCGGTCCTGGTAACCGATGCGCAAAGCGTCTGCGAACCCCTTGGTGATAAGTAGTAGGGTTCGTTCGCCCTTGCGTTCGAGCAGAGCGTTGGTGGCGACCGTGGTGCCCATCTTCACGGACTCGACCGCGGTCTCCGCATAGCTGCCGTCTTTCGCATTTTTGAGCAGATCCCGGATGCCCTGAATCGCCGCGTCCTTGTAGCGCTCGGGATTTTCGGACAGCAATTTGTGCGTGAGAAGGGAGCCATCGGGACACTGCGCGACGATATCGGTGAAGGTGCCGCCGCGGTCTATCCAAAACTGCCACTGACCTGGTGTGGTCGCCATTTCACTCACGTGCGAACTCCATGCCTCGAAAATCCGATCCCAATAGACTAGTGATAAATATCCTATCATCAGGGCGGCAAGACTTCATGTGGCGGTGACCGCGAAACACCGTCGCTGAATAGAGTAAGCGTTTGCCTGACGTTGCTTCTCGCGCCCGCGATTTCTTGTTCGACGCGATCTAAAGCGGCATGATGGCCGCTCTGCGAGGTTGAAACAGGGCGGGCGACGTGGAATTTCGGCAAATCCGGTACGCCGTTGCGGTCGCCAAAGAACGCAGTTTCACCAAAGCGGCTCAGCGCTTGAACATTTCCCAATCGGCCGTCAGCGAGCAGGTTCGCATGCTCGAAGATAGGCTTGGGTTCCCTCTGTTCGACCGGACCGGACGCGGTATCGAGCTGACCGACCGGGGCCGCAGTTTCCTCTACGAGGCCGAGCGCGTGGTCGGCGAAGTATTAAGCCTGTCCGATACCGCGGCGCGGATACGCGGCACCGCACTCGACCAATTCATCGTCGGCATGGGATCGGGGATGGCGGATATGATCG
The DNA here is from genome assembly GCA_965267185.1 of Alphaproteobacteria bacterium. GTDB lineage: Bacteria > Pseudomonadota > Alphaproteobacteria > UBA6615 > UBA6615. The sequence continues at coordinate 3,922,182 of OZ253937.1, forward strand.
TGCCCGGCAGTCTGAGTGGTTTCGCCGATATATTTCCAGGCGTTCGTTTGGAAATTCGCACGGCAACGACCCGGCGTATCTACGACATGTTGCACCAGGAGCACCTCGATGTCGGAATTGCTATCGAAGTCGAGCCCGACCGGCTGCCGTCCGGGCTAACGTGGGAACGCCTAACCGAGGTGGAGATGGTGCTGATTGTCTCTCCGCAGCACCCCCTGGCGAGCGGTGACGGGCCGGTCGATCTCGCGCGACTGCTTGCTGAGCCGATCATCATGAATGAATTGACGGTGGGCTACGGCGAGCTCGTTCAATCGATGTTCAGCGCGTTGGGAATTCGGCCCAATATCCGCGCCATTTCAGACAATGTCGAGACGATGCGGACCATGGTGGCGGCCAATATGGGAGTTGCCATCGTGCCGCAAATCGCGGCGGCCCGTGGCGATGTGGCGGTGCGGAAAATCATGCCCGGGCGCGCCGTGACGATGAACATCGTGCGACGGCGGCAGCCGATGCCGCGTAATCGCGAGGCCTATTATGCCTACCTTCGCGACGCTTTGATCAGCCAGCATTCGGATACCGCCAGCGCATAGTGATATCGGATTTTCCGATGACACTATCTATTTATGCGCTTTGACTCATCGGATTTTCCGTTCTTAATATTTTGATACCAAAATTTAAGACAGGGATCGATGGGCTCGCATGAGCGAATGCCTTTTGCCCATCGAAAGAAATGGCGGCACAACAACAGGCAGGCCGGCTGCGGGTCGGCATCGATACCGGGGGCACGTTTACCGACATCGTTTCGGTGGATGCCGAGAACGGCGCGATCAACGTCACCAAAGTTGCCAGCACGCCGGACAATCCGGCGGTAGGGCTGGTGCGCGGTATCCGCGAAGTTCTGGAACTCGATTCCGCTCAAGATGATGACATCTCGGTGATCTGCCACGGCACGACGGTGGCGACGAACGCGCTGTTGCAAGGCGAAATCGACGACCTTGGACTGATCGTCACCGGCGGTTTTCGCCATATTCTCGAAATCGCCCGCCAAGCGGTCCCCGACGGTTACGGCAATTCCTATTTTTGGGTCAAACCCGAGCGCATCGTCCCGCTGCACCGCGTGCACGAGGTCGGCGAACGCCTGAACTTCAAAGGCGAGGTTTTGACGCCGCTCGACGAAGGTTCAGTGCGCGAGGCGGCTCAGGCGCTTCGCCAGCAAGGCATCACGGCGATCGGCGTATGCCTGTTGCATGCCTACGCCAATGCTGAGCACGAGCACCGGGTGCGCGAGATTTTCGCCGAGGAGTATCCCGAAGCGGTGCTGTCGTTGTCCTCCGACGTGCTGCCGGAATACCGCGAGTATGAACGCGCGATCACCACGCTCGTCGATGCGTTCGTCAAGCCGTATATGAGCCGTTACCTGGGCAATGTTAACGAAGAACTTGGCCCGGGCCTGCGCGATAAGCCGTTTCTGGTCATGCAGTCGTCGGGTGGCGTCATCAGCGCCGAGCAAGTCGTCGGCAAGCCGATCACGACGGCGCTGTCAGGACCGGCGGCGGGCGCTTTGGGCGCTGCTGTAATCGCCAACATTGCCGGGTTCGACAACGTGGTGACGCTTGACGCCGGCGGCACGTCGACCGACATCTGCCTGGTCGAAGACGGTGAACCCAATATCACCAACGCCGCTTCGGTCGGGCCGTTTCCGGTGCGTTTGCCGATGATCGACATTCGCACAGTCGGTACCGGTGGCGGGTCGATCGCCTGGATCAGCCGCGAGGGCGACCTCAAGGTCGGGCCGATTAGCGCCGGCGCCGTGCCAGGGCCGATGTGCTACCCCAACGGCGGCGATCGGCCGACGATCACCGACGCCAATCTGGTGTTGGGCCGGTTACCGGCGGCCCTTATCGGCGGCGGTATCGGCCTCGACGTCGAGCGGGCGCGCCAGGGCATCGCGCAGCTCGCCGACGAGCTGGGCAGCGATCTCTCGGTCGAGGCGCTTGCCGAAGGGATCATCGAGATCGCCAATTGGAACCAGGCGAATATGATCCGGCAGATGACCATCCAACGCGGCATCGATCCGCGTGAGTTTGCGCTCTTGTCATTCGGCGGCTCGGGACCGGCGCAATCGCCGGCGGTGATGGACCTGCTCGGCATGAGCGCCTGCATCGTGCCACCTAATCCGGGCAATCTCTCGGCTTTCGGTTTGCTCGCGGTCGATTGGCGGACCGACCATATCGTGACCCGCGTGACCCACGAAGACGCGCTGGAAGCTGGCGACGTGGCGGTGATTTACGACCGGCTCGAACAAGAGGCGGCGGACACGCTGACCCGTGACGGCATCGATCTCGTCCATCAGAGCTATGTGCGCCAGGCCGATATTCGCTATGTCGGTCAGTCCATGGAGGTGCGTGTGAATGCACCAGCCGGCGCGCTCGGACCGGAAAGTCTCGATGCGTTTGCCGAAGCGTTTCACGCCGCCCACGAGCGCACCTTTGGATATGCGTACCGCGGCGAACAGAAGATAGAAGTCGTCAATTTTTGTTTGTCGGGCTTTGGCGCCACCGAGCGGCCGGAATTGCCGAAGCTGCCGGACTCGGACGCCGACCCTGAGGCCGCACGCAAAGAGACGCGTCCGGTTTTCTTCGCGGGCGATCACCGTGACACACCGGTTTACGACCGGTCCGGCCTGCCGGCGGGAACTCGCATCGAAGGCCCCGCGGTGATCGAAGAATTCGGCTCAACCACCGTTGTTTTCCCCGGCCAGAACGTGACCGTCGATCCCCACGGCGTCTTGATCGTGCGGCAAACCGAATCGCAAGTGGAGCGCATCGCATGACCGACACGGCCGCGCAGATCGACGAAATCGAAGCTATTAAGGCGTCCGCCGATAGCGTCGACCCGATCGTGCTGCAGATCGTCGAGGGTACCCTCAACTCGATCGAGGCGGAAATCGAGTACGCCATCGAGCGCACCGCGCGCAGCCCGATGATCCGCGAAGCCCACGACTACCGGGTCGGGCTGTTCGACCGGTTCTGCCGCAAGCTCACCGGCCGGTCCTATTCGGCGATGCCCGATGCGGTGGTGCGCGATTATCCGGCGTCGGAGATGAAGCCGGGCGACGTCTTTTTTATGAACGACACCTACGACACTGAGGGCGCGATCGGACATTTGCCCGACATGTGCTCGACGGTGCCGGTGTTTCACGACGGCGAAGTGGTGGCTCATATCCAGGCCTTCGGCCATCACGACGATATCGGCGGCAAGGTGCCAGGCTCGATGCCGGGCACGGCGGTTACGGTGTTCGAAGAAGGCTTGATGATCCCGCCGATCAAGCTGTTCAGCGAGGGTGTGCGCAACGACGAGGCCTTCAAGATCATTCGGCGCAACACCCGCGTTCCCGAAATGCTCGAAGCCGATGTCGATTCAGAGATCCAGGCCTGCATTATGGGCGCCGAGCGGATGGCCGAGCTGTTCCAACGGTTCGGCAAGGAAACCACGGAAGCCTGCTTCCAGGCGATCCTCGACAAGACAACGAACGTCTTCCGAGAAGAGCTGTTACCCAAGATCGAGAACGGCACCTACTACTGGGAAGACTTTATCGAGCATGACGGCGTTACCGACCCCAAGCTGCACAAGCTGGCGCTGACCATGACCAAAACGGACGACAAGATCGTCCTCGATTTCAACGGTACGGCGCCCCAGGCCCTCGGCCCGATCAATTGGCCGTGCGACTATGCCGACGGCAAGTTCCTGATCAAATGGATCGCGCCCATTCTGCGCAACCTCGCCGAAACACCCGAGCGGGCCGCCGAGATCCTGGTCAACGAAGGGGTGTGCGAAGTCATCGACGTGGTGTTCCCGCCGAAGGGAACTCTGCTCACCCCGATCCGCCCGGCGGCCACCAACGCGCGTTCGTTTCCGCTGTTGCGCTTGCTTGGCCTGCTTGCCGGCGTGGTGGCGCAAGCGGTCGACGGGCGCATGCCGGCGGATCAGGAAACCATCCGCTACACCGGTTTCTATGGCCGCGATTCCGAGGGCAAGGAATTCTTGTCACGCGAAGTCTTGGGCGGCGGCAGCGGCGGACGGTATTACGCCGACGGCAGCGACGTTATTCACATCGTGCCGGACTCGCGCAATCAGCCGGCGGAGTTCTCAGAGACACGGTTCCCGGTTGTGGTCGAGAAATTGGCGTTGTGGACCGATTCCGGTGGACCGGGCCGCTACCGCGGCGGTCTGGGCTACGAAAAGGAATACCGGGTTCTCGTCGATTGCCACACCATTGTCACCGCCGACCGGGTTCGGCTCGGTTGTTACGGTGTCAAAGGCGGCAAGGCTGGCCAGCCGTTCGGCGTCTATGTCGACGCAGAGGGCCGCAATGAGAAACTAGGGGGGCTGGTCGATGGCGAGCCGCTTGAGGCGGGCCAGCTTGTGCGTATCCGCACCACCGGCGGTGGCGGCTGGGGTGACCCGCTCGAACGCGAGCCCGAGCAGGTTCAAACCGACGTTTTGCAGGGCAAAGTTTCCTACCAAGCGGCCCGGTCCGACTATGGCGTGGTGTTGCACGAGACGGACTTGGGACCGGAGATCGACCAGGCGGCGACCACGGCGCTGCGAGACGAGTTGCGTGAAGCGCGCACCGAGCCGCTGGCGATGATCGACCGGGGTCCGGGCATGCAAGTGTTTACAGGTGAAAGCTGAACGGCGGGCGCGGACATAACAAATAACGCCGTGATTTGGTGAGGTAAGGACGACAACGAGAGACATCTAAAGGAGGCGAGTACCATGATCGATTTTCCATCATTGACGAGACGCGGCGCGATCGCCGCATTGTCGGCGGTCGCTCTGTTGGCGGCCGGCTCGACCGCTCAGGCGGCTGACAAGGTGAAGGTCGGAGTTTTCCCGGTCGCCTCGGCGCTGCCGTATTTCGTGGCGCTCGAGCGCGGCTACTTCAAAGACGCCGATATCGACGTCGAATTGGTTCGTCTGATCGGCGGCCCGGCCTTGGTTGGTGCGATGATCACGGACGATATTGACGCGGCAGCCAACCTGGTCACCATCGAGGGCATGAACGCCAATCTGAAGAAGCCCGGCGTCGTGAACTACATCTCCATCAACAGCCAGAACAAGAAGTTCAAGATGGAGCAGTTCGTCGTCAGCAAAAGCTCGGGCATCAAGTCTTACGCCGACTTGAAGGGCAAGAAGATCATGTCTGCCCCGGGGCCGGCCAACCTTACCATGGCGCGCGCGGTGCTGGCTGCTAACGGCCTGAAGGAAGGCGATTATCAGCTCGATCAACTGGCGATGCCGCAGCATGTGACGGCGATGAAGGCCGGCACCTATGATGCGGGCTACACGCTGGAACCGGCGGCTTCGATAATGGCTCAGCAGGGCTCGGCGGAAACGCTCGAGGCCGGTGTTATCGCGAAATATGTCTTGGGTAGCGACGACGCCGATGCGTTCATCGCTGGCGGCGCGCTGACCGGCAAGTTCATCGCCGACCGGCCCGATGTGGCAAAGCGTTTCACCGCGGCGTGGGGCAAGGCGCTCAAGGACATCGCAAGCGACGATACGGTGCGCAAGCATCTGGTGAAAAACACCTTCACGCCGGATAACCTGGCGCCGACGATGCCGCTGGTGAATTTTGTCATGGCCGGCGATCTTTCGGCCGACGACAAAAAGGAATTTCAGGCGTTCATCGACTTCGCGTCGAATAACGGCATTCTCAAGCAGAAGGTCGACACAGCGAAGTACCTGAAAACCTTTTAGGGCACCGGGAGCGTTTGGTGACAGCTAAGAAAGCAGCGACGGCGGTGGCGGGGAACGTAACCCCGCTGCCGTCCGCCGCCGCGGCAGCATCGGAGACCCGCCCGCATATCACCGTGCGGGGGTTGTCGAAGAAGTTCGGTGATGCCGTGATCTACGACAAGTTCGACCTCGACATCCCGCGGGGCCGGTTTGTCTCGGTGTTCGGGCCCAATGGCTGCGGCAAGTCGACCCTGATCAATATGATCGCCGGTCTGCTGCCGGTCGACGAAGGTGAAATTCTGTTTGACGGCAAGACGCTGCGCCAGACCAATTTCGGCTACGTTTTCCAGAACTACCGGGAAGCGCTATTCCCCTGGTTGCGGGCTATCGACAACATTCGATATCCGCTCCGGTTCTTCGATTTGTCGAAAGCGGAGCAGCGCGACCGGGTCGACCGGTTGGTCGAACATCTCGGCGTCAAGATCGATCTCAACCGCTATCCCTACCAGCTATCGGGCGGACAGCAGCAGCTAATCTCGATTATGCGCTCGTTGGTGATCGAGCCGGAGGTGTTGTTCCTCGACGAACCGTTTTCCGCGTTGGACTACGAAATGACGCTGTTTATGCGCGATCAGTTGCAGTCGGTGTTCCTGGAGACAGGCACCACGATGGTGTTCGTCTCGCATGATTTGGAAGAGGCAATTTATCTGGCCGATGACGTATTGCTGCTGTCGCGTGGGCCGGCGCGGATCGCCGACTACGTCACTGTGAGAAACCCAAGGCCCCGCAGCGCCGAAACTCTCTCGGACAGCGATTTCGTTGAGGTCAAAGGCCATTGTCTCGAGGTTTTCCAGAAGCTGGTGCGCGGATCATGAACGGCTTACGGCAATCGCTTGGCCATTGGACGCCCCTGGTTGGCGTCGTTGGGCTACTTATCGTTTGGCAACTTGCGGTGCTGTTCAAAGTGGTCGACCCGGTCCTGCTGCCGCCGCCGTTGGAGACCTTCGCCGCGATTTGGCACGGCATGACCAGCGGACGGTTGGGTTTCGACTTCCTTCGCACCGTAGAGCGCACGGCCTTGTCGATTGCCTACGCTGCGGCGATCGCAATACCGTTGGGCACCCTTCTGGGATCTTCGACCAAGGTCTACCGGTCGGTCGAGTTCGTCGTCGACTTCTTCCGCTCGACCCCGGCCTCGGCGGTGTTCCCGCTGTTCTTGGTGATTTTCGGGGTTGGCGACAACACTAAGGTTTTGGTCGCGGCGTTTGGCGCCAGCCTGGTGATTCTGTTCAACGTCGCTTACGGCGTGATGAATGCCCGCAAGACCCGCCTGCTGGCCGCCAAGGTCATGGGGGCGTCGAAAATACGCGTGCTAACCGATGTCATGCTGTTCGAGTCGATGCCGCAGACCTTTATCGGCCTGCGCAACGGCGTTTCGTTGGCCCTGGTTATCGTTATCGTGGCAGAGATGTTTATCGGCTCGGTCGATGGGCTCGGCTACAGCGTGCTCGATAGCCAGATGCTGTTCGAGATGCCCGATATGTACGCCGCGATTTTCGTCGCCGGTGCGCTCGGCTATGGCTTCAACCTGCTGTTCCTGCTGATCGAGAAACGCTTCGTTCATTGGTCCGGCCACTAGCGCCGAGCCCTGACTGCAACCTCGCCACTGCGTTAGCCTGAAAGGGGAGTGCGGCTGCCGAACGAACACAAAAAGGTTGGATCATGCCGCCCTTCAGCGCTGACATTACATCGCTCACCGCCACTGACCTTGCCGCCGGTCTGAAAGCCGGCGACTTCAAGGCGGTCGACGCCGTCGCGGCCTATTTTGAGCGCATCCGCACGATCAATCCGGCCATAAACGCGCTCGTCACCCTTTGCAAGGACAGCGCACTTCAAACCGCCGAACAGCTCGATGCGAAACGGGCGAAAGGCCTGGAGCTGGGTCCGCTGGCCGGCGTTCCCGTCGGCATCAAGGATGTGACCGACACGGCGGGCGTTCGAACGACCTATGGATCGAAGCTGTTCGAAGACCATGTGCCGGACAAGGACGCGCTTGTCGTCGAGCGCCTCAAGCGCGCCGACGCGATTATCATGGGCAAGACGAATACGCCCGAGTTTGCCGCCGGCGCCCACACAGACAACGAGATATTCGGCGCAACCCTCAATCCTTGGGACACCACGCGTTCGGCTGGCGGGTCGACCGGCGGCGGCGCCGCCGGCTTGGCCTCCCGGTTGTTCGCCTTGGCGGAAGGGACGGATTTGGGGGGCTCGCTGCGGGTGCCAGCCGCGTTTTGCGGTGTTGTCGGCCTCCGGCCCACGCCCGGAATTCTACCGCATTTACCCAACGCCACGCCTTTCGACACGTTTCAGGTGGCCGGGGGAATGGCGCGCGTTGCCAAAGACGTGGCACTAGCGCTAAGCGTTTTGGCGCGTCCCCACGGGCATTCTCCGGTATCGGTGCCACCGAGTGAGGCTTTCGGGCTGGATCAGTTTGAGTCACAGCGTACCGCTAAACTGCGAATCGCTTTCGTCTCCGATATCGCTGGTGTGGGCGTCGACGCCGATATCCTGCAGGCTTGCGAAGCAGCGGCGGCGGCGCTTGCGGAAGCCGGTCATGCGGTGTTGCAGCGAGAGCTAGATCTATCGGATGGCCGCGACGCCTTTACGACGCTTCGAGCGCAATGGATGGTGAACCGTTATCTGCGGCTCACCGACCGGCGCGACCAGCTGGGTAAAAACCTCAGCGGAAATATCGAGAAAGGCCTATCTCAATCACCGCGCGATATTGCAGCAGCCGAGGCCATTCGCGCCGAGTGTTGGCAAAAGACGAGCGATTTGCTCGACGATTGCGATGTCATCTTGACGCCTTGCACACCCGTGTTGCCATTTCCGGTGACGCAAAATTATCCCGATGAGATCAACGGCCAGCCGATGAGTTCCTACATCGATTGGGTGGCGCCGACCTTCCTGATATCGATCCTCGGACTGCCTGCGGCTTCCGTGCCTGCGGGTCTGACACCGGCGGGTATGCCGGCGGGTCTACAGCTCATCGGGCGGCGCTTCGACGATATGAAACTGTTAGCGCTGGCGGATGCTGTACAAGCGCTCGTGCCGATCGGCGAGCCGCCGGTCGCGGTGTAGTTCGCTATACGACCTCGCGGTGGCGCTCGACGCAACGCGCAAGAACCGTGTCGGCGTCCTCGCTCCACCAGCGCTGCGATAATATTTCGACTTCGCAAAAGCCGTTATAGCCTTGGGCTTCGACGAGCTGGCGGATACCGCGAATATCGATCACGCCGTCGCCCATCATACCGCGGTCGAGCAGCAAATCCGTCGTCGGTACCAGCCAGTCGCAAACGTGAAACGCGAGAATGCGCTTTTTGCCGGCGCGGGCGATCTGCACGGCCAGGTCGGGGTCCCACCACACATGGTAAAGGTCGACGGCGATGCCGAGACCGTCATCACCGAGCTCGTCGCACAGGTCGTTTGCCTGCGCCAGCGTGTTCACGCACGCCCGGTCGGCGGCATACATGGGATGCAGCGGCTCAATCGCTAACGGCATGCCCGCCGCGCGGCTGTGCTCTAACAACGTCGCAATCCCATCGCGGACTTGGTTGCGCGCGTCGGCGATGTCGCGCGAGTTGGGGGGCAGGCCGCCGACCACAAGAACGAGGCATTGCGCCCCGATGGTGCACGCATCGTCGACGGCGCGGCGGTTGTCGTCGATTGCCGCTTGCCGCCCGGCGGCGTCGGCGGCGGGGAACATGCCCCCGCGGCACAGGCCGGTCACCGTCAGGCCGGCGTCGCCGATCCGGTGTGCGGCCTCGTCGGCACCCATTTCCGCAAGTTTGTCGCGCCAAGGCGAAATGCCGCCGATGCCATGGCGCACACAGCCGTCGATGCACTCGGCGAGCGACCATTGCTCGCGCACGGTGATGGTATTGAGCGACAGCAGCGAGGCGTCGGCTGACAGGTCGCGCATATTGCTTGCCGCCTTAAGTTTCGACGCCGTGCAGCGCCAGCACCGTCTTCATGCGCGCCGTTGCGAGATTGGGGTCGCGGAGGAGGCCGGCGCGGTCGGCGAGCCGGAACAATTCAGCGAGGTGGGGCAGGGAGCGGGCGCCTTGCTGGCCGCCGACCAGGGTGAAATGGTCCTGGTGGCCGTTTAAGTACGCCATGAACACGACGCCGGTTTTGTAGAAACGCGTCGGTGCCTGGAAAATGTGCCGCGACAGCGCCACGGTCGGTTCGAGAATAGCGTTGAAGCGATCGGTCTCGCCGCGGGTGAGTGCGCCCAACGCCGAGGATGCCGCCGGGGCGATTACATCGAAGATGCCGAGCAGCGCGTCGGAATAGCCTTCATCGTCACCGGCGATCAGTTCCGCGAAATTGAAATCGTCGCCCGTGTACATACGCACGCTATCGGGTAAGCGCCGCCGCATGGCGATTTCCTTATCCTTATCGAGCAGCGATACCTTGATGCCGTCGACCTTGGCGGCGTTATCGGCGATTACGTCGAGGCAGACGTCTGTCGCGGCTGCGTGGTCGGCGTGGCCCCAATAGCCGGCGAGCGCCGGGTCGAACATCTCACCCAGCCAATGGATGATCACCGGCTCGCGTACGCGCTCGAGAATGTGGGAATAGACGCGGGCGTAGTCGTCCGGGCCTTTGGCGCAGGCCGCCAGCGCGCGGCTCGCCATGAGCACGATCGAGCCGCCGATGCCCTCGACGAAATCGCACTGTTCTTCGTAGGCGGCGATAGCGTCGTCGACGGTTACATCGGGTCCCGGTTCGAGGTGATCCGTGCCCGCGCCGGACGCCAAGACGGCGCCAGGAAAATCGCGTGCGGCATCGGTCGAGCGCCGGATCAACTCCTGAGCGCCGATCCAATCGAGACCCATGCCCCGCTGTGCTGTATCCATCGCTTCGGCGACGCCGAGGCCTAATCCCCAGATATATTGGCGGTAGGCAATCGTTGCGTCCCAATCGAGCACCGCATCGAGCCAGGGATCGCCGTCGGCCAGGGGATCGGACACCACATGAGTCGCCGCAAGGGCGATGCGGCAGAACGGCTCCGTAGCCGGCGCCGGGGCCGGGCTATCGGATGTCGAGAAGGTTTCCAACCGGCCGTCTGTCGTGGGAAGCGTCAATGTCGCCATAACGTTACTCTCCTTTTACCCCCTATCCTGGGGTCACAGAGCCAGCGGCTCGAGATCGATCCAACGCCGTTCGCGCCAGCTTTGCAGGCCGGCTTCCGCAAGCTGGACACCCTTGGCGCCTTCGCTCAAGTCCCAATGGAAGGGCGCGTCTTCGACGACGTGGCGAATAAACAGCTCCCACTCCGCTTTGAACCCGTTGTCGAAATCGCTGTTGTCGGGTGCTTCGATCCAGTTCTCGAAGAAATCGATGGGTTGCGGCTCGTCGGGGTTCCAAACGGGCTTCGGAGTCGCCGCGCGCGGCTGGCACAGGCATGACGTCAGACCGGCGACCGCTGAGCCTAGCGTGCCGTCGACGTGAAACGTCACCAGATCGTCGCGGCGCACCCTCGTGCACCAGGAACTGTTGATATGTGCGATAGTGCCGCCTTCGAGTTCGAAGGTCGCATAGGCGGCGTCGTCGGCGTCGGCATCGTAGCGGGTGCCGGTTTCGTCCCAGCGCTCGGGAATGTGCGTTGCTCCGAGACACGATACAGATTTGACCGGTCCGAAGGTGTTGTCGAGAACGTAACGCCAGTGGGGTAGCATATCGAGGATGATGCCGCCGCCGTCGGCCTTGCGGTAGTTCCAGCTTGGCCGTTGTGCCGGTTGCCAATCGCCCTCGAAAACCCAGTAACCGAACTCGCCGCGGATCGAGAGGATACGGCCGAAGAACCCGCCATCGACTAAGCGCTTCAACTTCATCAAGCCGGGCAAAAACAGCTTGTCCTGCACGACACCGGATTTGATGCCAACCCGGTTGGCCGTCCGCACCAGTTCGAGCGCATCGTCGAGGGTATCCGCTGTCGGCTTTTCGCAGTAGACGTGCTTTCCGGCTTCCATGGCACGGGTGAGCAGGCCGGCCCGCAAGTTCGTCGCCGCCGCGTCGAAGAAAATCTGGTCTTCACCTGCGATCGCCGCGTCGATGTCGGTAGTCCAGCGGTCGATGCCGTAGGTTTTCGCGAGGCCCGCCAGTTTCTCTTCGTTGCGGCCGGCTAGCAGCGGGTCGGGCATGACCCGGTCGCCGTTCGAAAGCTCGACGCCGCCTTGTTCGCGGATGGCGACGATAGACCGGATGAGGTGTTGGTTCATTCCCATGCGGCCGGTGACGCCGTGCATGATAATGCCGAGCCGTTGTGTCGCCATAAGTAAATTCCCGTCTAAACGCCTGCAGGTAACCAGATGGTTACTATATTCGCCCGACCTTCAAAGGCAAGGGCAGTCGATGCTGTTGTATCTAGGTGATCTGCATCACCAATGCTTCGTCATACGGTAGCGCCGGTGTGGCGAAGCGTACTCCGTTACGCACATAGTGAAACGCGCACGCCCGCCGCCAACGGTCGGATTGATTGTCGGAAGACCGGTGGAAGATGTTGCCGTGATGGAAAGACACGCTGCCCTTGGCGACCGGTGCTGGCGTCATTGGCTGCAGCGCCGCGATCGCATCGGGAACCTGCAGATTAAAGGGCTCGTCCGCGGGCGCCTCATGCTCATAGACCGGCCCGAGATTCGAGCCGTCGCCGAAGTAAAGGCAACCATTCTCAAGGGTGGCATCGTCGAAGGCGACCCATGCGGTCACGATCCCCTCCGGATCACTTGGGCCGAAATAGTAGTTGTCCTGATGCACCGGTTTCGGCCCGCCCCCGTGCGGCGGCTTAAAGAATATTTGGCTGAAATAAACCGACACCCCCGGCCCGAGAATATCTTCGACCAGGCCGACGAGGGTCGGGTCTTTAGCGAGTTCGGCGAAAAACGGCCGGTGGTGATGGGGGTTGTCGAGTTTACGAAGTACGACCTGGTCTTGAACGCCGCCGTCGACGTACCAAGCGCGATCTTTTTCAGAGAGGGCCGCCAGCGTTTCTGCCGACCAATCGGCGATATCTTCGATCGCCGCATCCATTTGCGCAGACGTAAAGACGCTTCGGACGGTCAGGTGACCGAACGTCGCGTAAATCATCTGCTGGGTCTGATCGAGCGGCATGGCGATCTCTATAAGTAACTATTTAGTTACTTATAGAGAGTGTTAGCCCTCATGTCAATTCCCAATCGAGCTCGATGCTGCGTCCGGCGAAACCAGGACAAAGCGCGCAATAACCTCGCGGACATGCTGACGCCAATGCTTAAGCTGCTTGGGCGCGCGCAAATCGCGGGCGAACGCAACCGAAAGCGTCGCGTTGTTCGACAGGTAGTAGTAAACCATGCTGACGATGGTGATGTAGAGTTCCACAGGGTCGATACCCGGCCGAAACACGCCGGCGGCCTCACCGCGTTGCAGCAGATTGCTGATCACTGATTCGAACGGCGGGTGCAAACCGCCGACGCGGTCGGATTCGCGCAGATGGCGCGCGTCGTGAAGATTTTCGGTATTGAGCAGGGTCATCGATTCCGGGTTCGCCAGGTAGTAGTCCCAAACAAAATCGACTAACGTGATCAGCCCATCGGTCGGCGCCATGGCATCCAGATTGAGCGACTGACCGGATACGCAGATCGTTTCGTAGATTTCTTCTAGGGCGGCCCGGAAGAGGTCGTCCTTGTTGCCGAAATAGTGGTAGAGCATCCGCTTGTTGATGCCCGCCCGCTGCGCGATTTCATCGACCCGGGCATCGCCGAATCCTTTGGTTGCGAATTCCGCGGTCGCTGCCGCCAGAATGCGCCGGCGCGACGCGTCGGGGTCGCGCTTGCGGCTCGCCGGTGATCCTGCCTTCGCTTTACGGTCACTCACAAGAAAGCCTTTCCGAATTACGCCGTGCCGGCCTGGCCGCGTTGACACACCAAATCACTTTGCCTAGCCTAATTCACTAACTGGTTACTTACCACCGTAGCGGGTTTGGCAACCGGGTAGAAGCTGTTGAGAAGATGGAAAGCGCCGGAAACATGACGAATACCCAACCTCGAATCAAGACCACCGTGGTGGGCTCCTACCCGATACCCGATTGGCTGGTCGCCGCACCAAGCCAACAAGCGCTCATCGATGCTACCCGAACGGTCATTGCGACCCAGGAAGATGCGGGTTTGGATGTCGTGTGCGATGGCGAACTTTACCGCTTCGACATCAATCACCCCGAGACCAACGGGATGATCGAATACTTCGTTCATCCGCTATCGGGTGTGCGAACCGAAATTACGTTCGAAGAAATAATCGCTTACCGAAGTCAGGCCGGTATGGGATTTCGGGTGAAACCCCCTGGCGTCGTCGACGGTCCGGTGGGCCACGGCACGCTGGACCTGCCGAATGCTGCGCTGCGCGCCCATAAATTAGCGAAGCAGCCGCTCAAGTTCACGATCACCGGCCCGCATATGCTGGCAAAGACCCTGAAAGACGAGCATTACGCCGATACGGCCGACCTGGCGAACGCCATCGCCGACGTGCTGGCCGAACAGGTGAGTTACATCGACGCGGAAGTGGTGCAGCTCGACGAAGCCAACTTGCCGGGTCATCCCGAGGAATGGGAATGGGCGGCGGTGGCGATCAACAAAGTCCTCGATGCCGTGAAAGGTACGCCCGCTGTCCATCTTTGCTTTGGCAATTATGGCGGTCAGTCGGTGCAGAGCGGCGGTTGGGACAAGCTGATCGCTTATCTTAACGCTCTGCATGCCGATCACATCGTGATGGAGAATGCGCACCGGCCGCTCGAGGAGTTGGTGGCGTTCCGCGAGCTGCGCCCGGATCTGGGACTGGGGTTGGGCGTCGTCGACATCAAGCGAACGGAGGTCGAAACGGCCGACGATATTGCCGGTGCCTTGGAACGGGCTGAAGAGATTTTGGGCGAAGGGCGGGTTACCTACATCAACCCCGATTGCGGATTTTGGATGCTCAAGCGGCCGATTGCCGATGCGAAGATTCGCGCGCTTGTGGAAGGTCGCGATCTCTACGAAGGCCGGCGCACCGAGGCACCAAGGGTCGCGTAGGAAACGCCGCGCCGGCGGTCACTCCATATCGAGCAGCTTGTAAATCCGGCGCGTATATTCGCCGAAATTTTCGTGGGTTTTGGTGCCGAGATCGCGCTCTTCGGGCAGATCGATCTCGATGTACTCGGCAAGCCGTGCGGGGCCGGCTGTCATAACCGCGACGTGCGAACCCAGAAAAACCGCCTCCTGGATACCGTGGGTAACAAACAGGATCGTTTTGCGGTTTTCGTGCCAAATCCGCATCAGCTCCAGGTTCATCTTTTCGCGGGTCAATGCATCGAGTGCCCCGAACGGTTCGTCCATCAAAATGAGCTTCGGGTCGTGGATAAGCGCGCGGGCAATCGCCGCCCGCTGTTGCATGCCGCCGGACAGTTCATAGGGATAGTTGGACTCGAACCCCGCCAGCCCCACCATCGCCAGCAGGTCGCGGGCCCGTTCTTGGCTTTGTTTCTTCGGCAGACCGAGAATCTCGGCCGGCAGCATGACATTCTCCAGGATGCGCCGCCATTTCAGCAGCAATGGCTGCTGGAAGACCATGCCGACGTCGCGCGACGGGTTGAACGGATTCTCCGCCGAGCCGATCCGCACCTCGCCGCCATCGTGGGGGTGCAAGCCCGCGAGAATTCTGAGCAAGGTGCTTTTTCCGCAGCCCGAGGGGCCGACGATGCTCACCAGCTCGCCCGCGTTCACCTCGATCGAGATGCTTTGGATCGCTTCAAATTCTTCGCGGCGGGTCCGGTAAACCTTGCGGACATTGCGCAGTGAAATAAAAGATTCGGCCATGGTGTGCGCTACTCGACCCTTGCGTCTTGAACCACGAAAGCGCGCTCGAGCAGCAGGACGATACCGTAAAGCACGACGCCGATCAGGGTGACCAGCAGCAGCGCCATCACCATGGCATCGGTGTTCAAGGCTTCCTGAGTGACCAGCATGAACCAGCCAAGACCCCGGTCGGACTGGATGAACTCACCGACAATGGCGCCGGCAACCGCCAGCACGGTGGCCACTTTCATGCCGGAGAACACGTAAGGCAACGCGCCAGGCAGCTGTATCTTGATAAATATTTGCCAGCGCGTGCCGTTGAGCGCGCGTACGAGATCGAGCAGATCGGGTTCGACTTCGCGCAGGCCGCGCGCGGTGTTCAAGATGATCGGGAAGAAGCAGATCGTAAACGTGATGACGATGTTGGTCTCGACGCCGAAGCGCAGCCACACGATGAAAAGCGGCGCCATGGCCACCTTCGGGATCATGTTCAAGGTAACCAGCAAGGGCATCAAGGTTTCGTCGAGGCGTGACGACCAGGTGAAAAACACCGCGAAGGCGACGCCCACGATAACCGCCAAAATGTAGCCGCCGAATATCTCCTGGGCGGTGGCGGAGAAATGGAACATCCAGTTGTAGTTTTCTTCGCTGAGGGTTTGCAGCGCCTGCAACGGCGTCGGCAAGATGAATTCCGGCACATCGCCCAGCACGACGGCCAGCCACCAGACGGCGATGAACGCCACGTGCGCCGCTACTGCGATGCTAATTTTTCGCCATGTCACGCCAGTCATATCCGATATGCCTCCCTTGAGCTCAACATAACTAACTGGTTACTTATGCTCAATAGGTGTTATAATGACACATCAATTGAGCCTCTCGAAACGACGGGAGCGGATCATGGAGGAGATCAGGTAAATGAAGGGATACGTAAAATCACTGCTCGCCAGCGCGTCGATTGCGATCGCCGCGACGGTGTCGGCAGGGCAGGCGAACGCCGCCGATACGATCAACTTTGTTCTCAACTGGGTACCCGGCGGTGACCATTCGCCGATCTACTGGGCGCGCGAACAGGGCTGGTATAAAGACGCCAGCATCGACCTCGTTATCGAGAACGGCACGGGTTCCGGTGCATCGGCTAAGAAGGTTGGCGTCGGGCGCAACGAACTCGGCATTGCCGATCTACCGACCATGCTGCAGGCGCGCGGTAAGGGCGCCGATCTGGTCGCGGTCATGAATATTTACGCCAACTCGCCCTATGGCATTTACTGGAAGAAGTCGAGCGGCATCCAAAGCTTCGACGATCTGAAGGGCCGCACCATCGGCAATCCGCCCTTCGATGCGGCACGGCAAATGTGGCCGGCTATCGCCAAGGTGCTCAAGATCGAGCCGGAATCGGTCAAGTTCGTGAACGTGAAACCGAACGCCAAGGTCGCGGCGATGGAGTCGGGTTCGATCGACGCCACGACCAATTTCTACAACGTTCATTACATCTATCAGCGCATTTTCGGCGATGACATGGGCTTCGTTGCTCTGCGCGACCTGGGCTTCAATCCCTATGGCAACTCGATTATCGCCAACGGTGCGTGGCTGAAGTCCAATCCCGAACTGGCGAAGAAATTCGTGTCGGTGACCCAGCGTGCCTACGCAACCTGCGCGCAGAATTCGAGCCCGTGCATTGAGACGCTGGCGAAAGTCGGTAGCCAGAAGGTTGAAGACGTCACCAAGAACTGGGGGCTGGTCGTCGAACTGATGACCCATAAAACCAGCACCGGAACGGCCTTGGGCTACTTCGCACCCGAGCGTATGACCGACGACTACGACGCCGTCGCGACGTCGTTCGAGATCGACGCTTACGACGTGAAATCGGCTTACACCAACGATTTCCTCGATATGTCGATCAAAATGCCGACAGCGACGAACTAAATCTTTCCTCCCCTCCTCAGGGCCGCATCGGTTTCCGGTGCGGCCTTTTTTTTGCCGGAGGGGAACGCCGTTTAGCTGCTGCGTTGTTCGAGCAGACCTTTAAGATAACCGGCGCAAAACGCGGCGGTGGCCGGCCCGTCCGGCTCGAGTTCGATAGGCTCCACGGCCAGCCAGCGGTTGTAATTGTGCGCAACCAAGGCAGCGAGTGGGCTGGCGAATAGGTCATCGCCCAAGCCGGGGCCGCGGCGCGACCGGTCGCGCAACTGAATATGGGCGACATGGCCGCTCGGTAGCCATTGGGCGATCAATTCCTCGACGGGTGCCTCTGCCGGATTGGCCCGCGCGGCGCCGAAGTCGATCATGGTGCGCAGTGCCGGGTTGTCGATTTCATCGACGATGGCAGCGGCCTCCGCCACTGTGGTGATGAAATTGGCATGGGGCGGCGCCAGCGCTTCGATGCAATAGATCACGCCACAGGCTTGCGCCTCGGCAGCGGCTTCGGCGAACGCTTCGAGCGCCCAGCCACGCGCCGTCGCGGCCTCGGCTGGGTTGTCCGGCAGCCAGCGTTGTTTCGGCGATCCGTGCACGAGCACCTCGCCACCCAGGTCGGCGCATAGTAAAACCAAGCCGCGCATGACTTCGCGCGTTTTGGTACGGATGCCAGCGTCGGCGCTGGTGATCGATAGGCCTTCCGGTGTCGTCAACAGCCAATGCAGGCCCGAGACTTCGAGGCCGCACACCTCGACCGTCCGGCGGATGTCGCGGCGTTTGTCTGCGGGCATGTCATGGGGCGCTTCATCGAGGGTGTAAGGGGCCAGTTCCAAACCCTGGTAGCCGAGCGCCGCCGCGTAGCTGCTTTGTTTGGCGAGAGGCCAGTCGCTAAGAACTTCGTTGCATAGCGCGAGCTTCATCCGTCGAGCCAGCGTTCGCGGTTTTCGGCCACAAAGGCATCGTCGTTGAGGTGGGGGTAGGCGGCGTAGACGCGATCGATCTCCGCACTTTGGCCCGCGCTCAACGTTTCGTCGGGATTAAGACACCACACGCCTTCGAGTAAACCCTGCCGCCGCAACACTTCGTGGCAGCCGGCGATACAGCCGGCGAAGTCGTTGGCGACATCGAAGAAGGCCGAGTTGCAATCGGTCACCTGACTGTCGAGGGCAAGCAAATCGGCGGGCACAGAGCTTTCCGCCGCTGCCGCCTGGCAGCGTTCGAGCAGTTCGACCGCCGTTTTCAGCCACACCGACCAGTGTCCGAGTAAACCGCCGACGATCCGCGCGGTTACCGGCTCGCTGTCGCGCATGAAGGTAAACGGTGTGATCAGGTCGCCGACAATATGATCGTCGTTGCCGGTGTAGAGTGAAATGCGGTCTTCGGCGCGGGCTTCCACCACGCCGCGGATAACATCGAGCGTCCGGTAGCGGTTGAACGGCGCCATCTTGATGGCGATAACGTTTTCGATCTCGGCGAACCGGCGCCAGAACGACGCGCCGAGAAGGACGCCGCCGACCGCCGGTTGCAGATAAAAGCCGACCAGCGGTATTTCCCCGGCCACGCGGCGGCAGTGCTCGATAATTTCGTCTTCCGAGGCGCCTTTCCAGGCAGCGAGGCTTAGCAAGCCCGCGTGGTAACCGAGATCGCGCGCAATCGCCGCCTCCCGTACCGCTTGATCGGTTTTGCCAACCAGGCCGCCGACCCGGACGACCGCGCGATTGGTCCAATCGTCCACGGCTTCGGCCGCCAATTTCAGCACAGGCTCGTAGAGGCCGACATCGCGGATTTCAAACTGGGTGGTGTGGACGCCCACGGCGACGCCGCCGGCGCCCGCGTCCACATAGTATCGGGTGAGTGCCCGTTGCCGGCGGGGATCGAAGTTGCGTTCCGAATCGAGCGCTAGCGGGCTCGCCGGAATCGCGACGCCGCGGCGCACCGCCGCGAGCACGTCGTCAGGTAAATCGGACCACTGCAACCCCATCTTCAACTCCTCTATCCCAGTTCCGGTCCAGCGACGGCGTACATACGCGACGGGTCGCCGAAACCCGCAGCGGCTCCCCGATACATCCGTGTAAACGGGCGTTGCGAGACGAAACCAAGCTCCTTCAAAAACGCCACCACCCCATCATGCATATCGGGCACATCGATAAAAACCGGGCCTGAGCATACCGACAGCGCTTGCGCCAACATGTCGATGGCGGTGGCGGAATCGTCGGCGCAGATCGGCCCGATCTGCCGGGCGCGGCGGCCGTCACGGCTCAGCAAGAAACCGTTTCTACTGTTGGCTACCCAAGCACAAGGGCCGCTTCGGGTTATCAGGCCGCGCAGAATGGTGGCGCGGTCGCCGCCGAAAACGGGGAAGTCATAGTCGAGAATGGTTTGTAGATCTGCCGCCTCATAGGGCCGCGAGAACTCCGCCGGTGGGACTTCGATTGAAACTTTGTCGGTTTCCCACCGCTGCATTTCAAATTGCGCGGTGAACCCGAGTGGGCCATAGACCAGCGCGCCCGCTGGTGTCGCGTCTAGAATCTGCGCCAAGCCGCGGTCTTGGAGCATCGACATGCAGTCGTGGAGCAGGCGTGTCGCGATGCCACGGCGCTGCCACGACGCCGTAACGAGAACCATGCTGATCCACCCGAATGCGTCGCCGTAGGGCAGGATGAGGGCCGACCCGACGATTTGTCCGTCCGGCGCCTGGTAGCCAATCGCCGTACCGGCGCTGAGCATCAGCGACCAGTCGGCCTCGTTTTGGTTCCAGTGTGCTTCGCTCGAAAGCGCAACGCCGTCGGCGATGTGCGACTGGTCGAGCTCGATCCGGCGGAGGTTCTCAATATTGTCCATCGCGGGAATCGTAGTGGGTGGGCTTGGCGATGTTGGGCATATCGCGCACCACCCAATCGGCAATCCAGTCGATCATCCGGTCGAGCGAGACGACCGGATAGCCGAACAGGCCAAGCGCTTTCGCTGGGTTATTGAGCCAACCCGTTGGCGCTTCCTCGCCGACAATCGTGGGTGTTTTATCGAGCCGCTCGCCGAATGCTTTCGCCAGCCACCGCACGGCGATGGTTTCCGGGCCGGTAACATTGAGCGGTGTCGTCGGTGTCGTGCAATGGTTCAGCGCGCGTAGCATCTGGCTGTTGGCGTCGCCCTGCCACATGACATTGACGTGGCCCATGGTCACGTCGATGGGCTCGTCTTGCAGCACCTTGGTCGCAACATCGAACAGCACCCCGTAGCGCATATCGATCGAATAGTTGAGGCGCATCAGGCGGCCCGGTGTCCCGTAGCGGTGCGAGAAATACTCGAACATCCGCTCCCGGCCGACGCAAGACTGGGCGTACTCGCCGGGCGGGTCGGGCGCTATATCTTCCGTTGCGCCCTGGGAGGTGACCGGTACAAACGGATAAACGCAGCCGGTCGAGAACGCTACGATGCGCGACTCACGAAAGGCGTCGGCGACCAGGGCGGGAACGTGGACGTTCATCGCCCAGGTAAGTTCTTCCGAGCCGCTGGAGCCGAATTTGCGCCCCGCCATGAAGACAATGTTCTTCGCTTTCGGCAGGCCGGCAATCGCGTCGGTGTCGAGCAAATCGGCTCGTATCGCCTCGATGTTCCAGGATTTTAGCTTGTCTTCGAGGTCCGCCTCGCTGAAACGGGCAACGCCATAGACTGCCTTGTCCGGTGCGGCATTGCGGGCGAGGCGCGCCAAGGTCGGTCCCATCTTGCCGCCGACGCCAAGCACCATGATATCGCCGTCGAGCGCCGCCAAGTCGTCGATCAACGCTTGGGTAGGCGTCGCCATAAACGCCTCCACATGCTCGACGTCGTCAAAACGGTCCGGCAAGTCCAACGGGTCGAGCACGGGCGAATTCTGTTTTGAAACCAGCGCGGGCGTTGCCATCACTGTCCTCCGATCGCTAGCCGGCAGCGGCAAAATTGGCGCCGCGGCCCAATTGTAACCAAACGGTTGATAAAAATCGAGACATCTGCGAGCCAGGCACGTAGGGTTAGGATACGCAAGGCGGAGTGCTCATGTCCGATACTTATTCAATTCTCTTCGGCGATATCCATAACCACAACGCGCTGGGCTACGGCATCGGTTCTTTGGAGCGCAGTATCGATATTGCCCGCACTCATTTGGATTTCTTTGCCTTCACCGGTCATTCCAGCTGGCACGACATGGAGGCGATGGAGGGCGGCCGCGAGCAGCACTGGATCAAAGGTTTCGAGCGCCTGCGCGAAGGATGGCCAAAAGTACAGGCGTTGATTGCCGACGCCAACCGGGCCGATGAATTCGCCGCATTTCTGGGATTCGAATGGCATTCGAGCTTTTTCGGCGACCAATGCGTGGTGTTTCCGGAAGACAACCGCCCGATGGTGTTTCCCGATCACATCGACGAGTTGCGCCGCTTTTGCATGGAAGAAAGCGCTCTCATGATCCCCCACCACTTGGCCTATCCATCAGGGCGGCGGGGCGTGAACTGGGAGGTTTTCAACGATAGCTGCACGCCGGTGGTGGAAATCTACTCCGAGCACGGCAATTCGGAAGACGACCGCGGCGCTTATCCGTTTATCAGCCATTCGATGGGGGGACGGCAAACGTCGAACACGGTCCGGGCCGGTTTGGAAAACGGGTTGCGGTTCGGTTTCGTGGCATCGAGCGACAGCCACAGCGGTTTCCCCGGGGCGTATGGCGAGGGCATCATGGCCGCGCTGGTTAGCGGCCACGATCGGGCGTCCATTCTCGAAGCGATCAATGCCCGCCGTACCTATGCGCTGACGGGCGACCGCATTTATATCGACTTCAGCGTCGATGGTGCGCCGATGGGCGCCAGTGTTACGGCGGATAAACGGGTGGAAGTCAGCTACGCCGTAGAGGGCCGAGACGAACTCGACGTCGTGGAAGTTATCCAGGACGGTGCTGTGGTTCACCGCAGCCATCCGCGGCCTGTGGTGCCGCTCGACCAGGCCACGCAGGCGCCGTTCCAACTACGCCTCGAATGGGGCTGGGGGCCGTGGGGCGACCTTGCCCTGGAACGAATTGCTGATTGGGAGTTCGAAATTCGCGTCGGCAACGGCAACTTGGTGCGCTGGTTCCCGTGCCTGCAATCGGGACCGTTCGACGAAGACCGCCGGCATCGTTTCCAACCCACCGCCGCTGGCGGCCTCCACGCGGTCTCCTACACCTCCCGCCGTGGCGCCTTCCGCGAAAACCCCAACCACAGTTTAGTGCTGGAGCTGATGGGTGGCCCCGACACCGAGATCGAACTCGTCTGCAAACGCCCGGTTACGCAAATCACCACTGCGACCGTTGCCGAGCTCTTCGCTGGTTCGCTTAATCGGTTTGTCGGGCCCTTTCCCCAGGAAGCCTATCAATGGCACCGGCTTATCCCGCAGGCGGCCAGTGCGCTGGACGATATATGCACGCTGGATCTACCCGACACGCGCAGCTCGGTCTATCTGCGGGTGCGTCAACAGAACGGCCAGATGGCCTGGGCCAGTCCGGTATTTATCAATTACGATTAGGCGGCGATGACATGAAAAACCGAGGATAACGGTGGCACAGCGAGCCAAAAACCGCCCCAGTGACGCGCAGCGCAATCCCGAGTGGACCAAGGCGCAGCTACTCGATGCGGCGCGCTTGGAATTTTCCGAGAAGGGGCTGAGCGGCGCCCGCGTCAACGACATCGCCGAACGGGCGCGGGTCAACAAACAGCTACTCTACTACTATTTCGGCGACAAGGAGAGCCTCTACGCTGCCGTGCTCAAGCGAGCATATGAAGAGATTCGCGCGCGCGAAGACGAGCTTAATCTGGCGGAATTGCCGCCGGTGGCGGCGATGAACCGGTTTATCGAATTCACCTTCGACTATCTTACCGACAACCGCTATTTCGTTGCGTTGTTGATCGACGAAAATTTCCACAAGGCGCGGCACGTGCGCGGGTCGCGCGAACTGCAAGAGGTGCATGCGCGATTGCGGGAGTCCATCGGCGGCATTCTCGTCCGCGGCGAGCGGGATGGCGTCTTTCGCGCCGGCATCGACCCGGTCGAGCTGTACATCTCAATCGCGTCGCTCTGCTACTTCTACTACTCGAACATCCACACATTGTCCGCGATTTTTAGCCGCAACTTCTCGGAGCGTTCGGAAGTATCGCACCGCCGCCAGCACGTTATCGACTTTGTGAACGCCTATTTGAAAGCTTAGCGGTATGACATCCACCGAGACGGTTGACTCTGCCTCCGTTCAGCCGTTCAATCGCTTATTAACTAAACGGTTGGTTACTCTACTGGAGCAGCTCGGGAGAGCAATCAAGGAAATAACTCGCTGAAATTCGATGGCAGCGCCGAAACATGGCATCGCTCCTTAGCCGTGCCTGTCATTAACAGCCAACAGAAAAGGAAGAGGGGAAGATGTTTGACCAAATTGGAAGACGTTCATTGCTCGCGGCGGTCGCGGGTGTCGCCATGCTGGCAGTGGCCGGCGATGCGGTCGCGCAGGCCTATCCGTCGAAACCAATCACCTTTGTCGTGCCATGGCCGGCTGGCGGCCGCACGGACATTGTCGGCCGTATGGTCGCCACCGTTATCGGCAGCGAATTGGGCCAACCTGTCGCTGTCGTAAACCGCACCGGCGGACGCGGCGCGGTCGGTACGAAATCTGTGCTCGACGCACCGAAAGACGGTTACACCGTGCTCGTCACCACGCCAGGTAATCAGATTCTCGGCCCCGTCCACCGGGATGTCGGTTTCGTTCCGAGCGATTTCCGTGGCATCGGCCGGGTGGCTTCCGGTTCGGTGGTTCTCGCCGCCAATACCGATCAGCCGTTTAGCGACGCCAAGACCCTGATCGACTTCGCGAAGTCGAACCCGGGCCAGGTTTCGTATTCCGGCGTTAAAAACGTTCTGCCGTGGCTGGCGGCTGAAGCACTTGCCAAACAGGCAGGGCTTTCGTTCAAACATGTTCCGGCGAAGGGCGATGCCGACGCCGTTCCGATGGCGCTCGGTGGCCACACCAATCTGGTTTCGTCCTCGAGCTTGAACTCGATTGCGTCCCATCTCGAAGCGGGCAAGCTGCGCGCGCTCGTTGTGTTTGCCGATACGCGTCTGCCGGAAATCCCCGACGTGCCGACGGCCATCGAACTGGGCTTCAACGTCACCGCCAGCCCGTGGACGGGTATCGCTGTAGCACAAGGCGTGCCGGAAGACCGTATCGCGGTGCTGCGCGCAGCACTGCAAAAGGTCGTCCAGGACAAGACCTTCCAGAACTTTGCCAAACAGTCGAAGACGACGATTTCCTATGCCGATGGCGACGCGTTCGAGGCGCAGTGGAAGCGCGAGTTCGACGCGTTCAAATCCGTCGTCAGCAACTGAGTATTTTGTTCTGAACCATGTCTAGTGGGGGTCGGGACGTTGTTTCAGGTGCTGTCCTGCTCTTGGCCAGCCTCGGCTTACTGTGGATGATTCCCGGCCAAGTCGAGACCCTAGAGGGGCCGAGCCTGACCCCCGCCTTTGTTCCCAAGGTCATGGCGATTTCGATCGCCGTGCTGGCCGCCGTGCTTTTGGTTCAAGGCGCGATTGCCGTACGGTCTGAGGGCGTCTCCGTAGCGTCGCCACCGGACCGGACGCGCGGCGCTCTCAACGTATTCATCGTCATTCTTATCGTTGCGGTACAAACTGCGCTGCTGACCCGGCTCGGCTATTTGGGGGCGACCGGTATAGCCGTGGCGGCGCTGGCGTTTCTTTATGGGCACCGTAGCTGGTGGCAAATCGCTCTCCTGGCGATACTCGCGCCGCCGGCGATCTTAGTGTTCTTTCGTTATACGATGCTGGTCTTGCTGCCCACCGGCAGTTGGTTCGAATAGGCGCGGGTGGGATGGATCAGTTTCTCGTCGGCCTTTCGCTTATCTTCGAGTTTCAGAACATCGCGTTGATGATCTTGGGTCTCGTCGTCGGCATCGTGATCGGCGCGATCCCTGGCTTGAACGTGCCGCTGGCGGTAGCGCTGGCGCTGCCGTTTACGTTCAGCTTGCCGCCGCTGGCCGGCCTGTCGATGCTGGTCGGCATCTACAAGGGCGGTACCTATGGTGGCTCTATTTCGGCGATCCTGATCAACGTTCCCGGGACGCCTGCGGCGGCGGCAACCGCGATGGACGGCAACAAGTTGGCGCGCCGCGGCCAGGCCGGCCGGGCTCTTAAATTATCGCTCTACAGCTCGGTATTTGGCGAGTTTGCCAGCGATCTCCTGCTGATCGTTCTGGCGGTACAAATCGCCCGCATCGCGCTCGCCTTCGGCCCCCACGAATTCTTCGCGCTGGGGGTGTTCGCGCTCACCATTATCGGGTTGGTGTCGGGCAAGAGCCTGACCCGCGGCCTCATCGCCGGGGCGGCCGGCATTTTGCTGGCGACGGTCGGGCTCGATCCGATCGAAGGCGAGGTGCGCCTGGCGTTCGGTGTCTATGAGCTCACCGGTGGATTGAAACTGATTGCGTTGATCATCGGCGCCTTCGCTATTTCCGAAGCGTTGATCCAAGCGGAAGCTCAAGCATCAGGGGCGGCCAAAGCGCATGTGCTCGACGTGTCGAAAGACCGGGCGGCCAACCGTCTGTCGTGGCGTGAAATTCGTGGGCTCCTGCCGACGGTGACGCGCGGCGCCGGGATCGGCATGTTTATCGGGGCGGTGCCGGGCATCGGGGCCGCCATCGCTGCGTTTCTCAGCTACGGCGTTGCCCGCCGGCTGTCGAAGACCCCGGAGCAGTTCGGCGAAGGGGCCCTGGAAGGGGTCGCGGCGGCGGAGAGCGCCAATAACGGCGTTACCGGCTCGACCCTGATTCCGCTACTGACGCTCGGTATCCCCGGCGACGTGATCACGGCGATTATGCTCGGGGCTCTCACGGTGCATGGTTTGATCCCCGGACCGACTCTGTTCCAGCAGCAGGGTGATTTCGTCACCGCCCTGTTTATTGGCATGCTTATCGTGACGTTTCTGCATCTGATCATTGGTTACCTGGGGTTGCCGCTATTCATTCGCGCCGTGCGCGTGCCGCCGGGCATCTTGTTTCCGCTGGTGGTGGTGTTGTGCGTCACGGGTACGTTTGTTGCCACCGCCAACGTGTTCGATGTGTACGTTATGTTGGCGTTCGGCGTGATTGGCTATCTCATGGTCAAATTCGGATTTCCGATTCCGCCATTGTTGATTGGTTTCATTCTGGCGCCACTTGTCGAGATTTCTCTGCGCCAAGCCATGATATTATCCGACAACAATGTCGCCGACTTTTTCCTCAAACCGGTCAGTGCCGGTTTCCTGCTGTTGACACTGGTTGTCGTCGTTAGTGTCGCTTGGCAGCGGCTGCGTGAAATGAGATCGCCATGAAAATAGACCGCATCGAACTACTCCCCGTCGCTTTGCCGTTGGAGATGGTGTTGACATTGCCGCGCGGTGCCTCGCGCACGCCTGCAGAAGGCAAGCAGATCGTGTTGGTCAAGATGACCGCCGATGACGGCACGGTCGGTTGGGGCGAGGCCGGTCCGAGCCGGCGCTGGTCGGCCGAGACCACCTATTCCTGCTACACGTCGATCAAACACTATTTGAGCCCCGTCCTCATCGGCCGCGACCCCTTCGACATTGCCGGCCTGCACGACGCTATGAACACCGAACTCGCGCCGGGCCTCGATCCTGGCCAGCCGATTGCTAAGGCGGCGATCGACATGGCGGCGCACGATCTCATCTGCAAAAAGCTCAACATCAACCTGCAGACGTGGCTGGGCGCCAAGCGGAGCGACCGGGTGGAGTTGTCTTATCTGGTCTCGGCGCCCGATCCAGATGCGATTGCCAAGGTGGTTGCGCAGGGGCTGAGCGAAGGGTTCCGCGCCTTCAAGGTGAAGGTCGGTCATGATCCCAGCGTCGACATCGACAATGTGCGCGCGGCCATGGCGGCAGCGGAAGGTTGCGTTGTGTGGCCCGATGCCAACCAAGGTTATGACCTCGACCGGGCGTTGCGAGCCGCACGCGCGTTCGAGGATCTCGGCATCGAGCTGTTCGAGCAGCCGATCCCAATGACCGATGTCGCCGGCATGCGCAAGCTGCTCGCTTCTACGTCGATGAATATCTCTCTCGATGAGGCGGCGATGGGCCTGCCCTACGTGATCGAGCTGCTGCGCCGCGATGCGGTGGAGGGGCTGGTCTGCAAAGTGCAGAAAGTGGGAGGTATCCATTATGCGCGCCAGCTGTGCGATCTTGCGCGCAACGCGGGCCTTAAGCTCATCGGGTCTGGGCTGATGGATGCGCCAATCGGTTTCGCCGCATCGGTCCATGTTTTCGCGGCGTACGGCATCGATTATCCGGCGGACCTCAACGGGCCGCAGCATTTGGGCGATGACTATGTGGCGGAGCCGCTCCCCATGGAAGGGCAGACCGCGCTGGTGCCCGACAAGCCCGGCCTCGGTGTGGTGATGGACGACGGCAAAATCGCCAAATATGCCCTCGCGCTCGACTAGCCTGACGAGCGATTGCGTGTGGCTTAATTAGATTAGCTACGTCGGCTTGCGACGGCGATCCATAAACAGTTTTCAACAAATGGTTTGACCGGCATAGCTCTTTGGCATTAGCCTGCCCGTAATGTGCATTCGAATGCATATATACAAACGCCATGGGAGGCAAATGCTATGAGAAAGAGTTTAGTAGGCTTGGCTGGGCTTACCGCCGGGTTGATGGTCGCCGCCACGTCCGCGTTGGCGGAGTATCCGGAGCGCACCATTCAGATGATGATCCCGTTCGGCGCTGGCGGCGGCACTGACGTTCCGGGCCGTTTCTTCGCTGCCGAGATGGAAAAAATCCTCGGCCAGAATATTGTGGTGTCGAATGTGAGCGGTGCGGGGGGCACCGTTGGCGCGACCCAACTATCGAAAGCCAAGCCCGACGGTTACAGCCTCGGTTTCATGCCGGTCGGTACGACGACGACCCAACCGCATTTGAAGAAAACCAGCTACAATGACGGCTCATGGGTGCCGATTTGCATGGTCTCTCAGGGACCGTTCTACCTGGTCGTCCACAAAGATTCGCCAATGAAATCGCTCGACGACTACGTAAATCGGGCGAAGTCGGGCGATTTGAAATTTGCCGGTGCAGGGCCGGGATCGATGGCGCACGTATCCCAGCTAACGCTCGACAAGAAGCTGGGCATCACCACGCGTTACATTCCCACCAAGGGCGGCGGCGCCATCGCGACGGAAATCGACGGTAAGCGGGCCGATGCCACAACCTGGTTCTCGGATTTCGACACCAAGTTCGGCTGGCGGGCGCTGGCCATCTTGAACGATCAGCGGTCTGCCGAGCATCCCGACGTGCCGACGCTCAAGGAACTTGGCTTCGACGTGAACGTGTCGGT
Source organism: Alphaproteobacteria bacterium (assembly GCA_965267185.1). Taxonomy (GTDB): domain Bacteria; phylum Pseudomonadota; class Alphaproteobacteria; order UBA6615; family UBA6615. Next base: position 3,951,088 of record OZ253937.1, read on the forward strand.
CTGGTTCGGTTTCTTCGCGCCTGCCGGCACGCCGGACGATGTCGTCGGCAAGCTTTCGAGCGCTTGCGGGCAAGCGGTGGCGACCGCTTCCTTCAAGGAGAACATGACGAAAGCGAAGCGCGCGGTTGTCTATAAGCCGACAAGCGAGTTCGGGCCTTTCTTCAGAGAGGCGTTCAAACTCAACGGCGAACTGCTTCGCGAAGCTGGACTGGTTAAGTAACTTTTCGTTTGATCCTCCCTCTCGATACCGGTGGTCCGCCTTCTCGCGGGCGGACCACCTCTCTTGGGACGTGACAACCGATGAAACGAACGATCGACCTGGCGGCATCGACGGTTCTGCTGATCATCCCCATCATCTTGATGGCGATCACCTTCTCGGATCAGTTCGATGTCCCCACCTTCGGCGGCGATGTGGGGCCGACGCTCGCACCTCGCGCCTACTTCGTCGTGTGGATTATCTTGGCCGCATCGGCCTGCGCGATGGCCTACAAAACGCAGGCGTTATCTGAGACGAGCGACGAAGACGGCTTTAGCGCCAAGCAGTTGTTCGGCACGGCGATTGTGATTTTCGCCACGGCGGTAGCGATGATGAACATCGGCTTCGTGTTTTCCGCCATTCCTGGCTTTTTCCTGTTTTGCCTCGCGTTCGGGTACCGCAAGCCGGTGCCGCTAATCCTGACGAGCGTTATCGCGCCACTGGTTGTGTGGGCGTTGTTCACCTTCGGGTTCGAACTGATTCTGCCGCGTTCGCCCTGGTTCAACATCCTGTAGGGCGCCATGGAAAACGTACTGCTTGCCATCGATCAATTTTCCACCGTGAGCGTTCTCATAGCGCTCGTGATCGGCTGCGCCTGGGGCACGTTCGCCGGCGCGCTACCCGGCATGGGAACAGTCGCCGCCCTTATCGTCGCGCTACCCTTTACCTTCAGCATGTCGACCGAAGGCGCCGTCGCGCTGTTCCTCGGTATCTATGTGACATCGGTCTATGGCGGATCGATATCCGCGATTCTCATCAACACGCCTGGCACGCCTCAGTCTGCCGCGACCGTCATGGACGGTTATCCCATGGCTCAGGCGGGAAAAGCCGATTTGGCCGTCGGGTGGGCGACCCTCGCTTCCTTCTTTGGCGGCGTGTTTTCCCTGATCGTTCTAATTGTCGCCGCACCGTCGTTGGCGAAGGTCTCCGTTGCCTTCGGGCCGGCGGCGATCTTTGCGATCATCCTGTTTGCGCTGACCTGTATCGCCTGGGTGTCGCGGGGTAGTACCGTCAAAGGTTTGATGGCGGGCATGATCGGTTTGTTCCTGACCACGATCGGCCCCGACGATTTGACCGGTTATGTGCGATTCGATTTTGGTCTCGAAGTCCTCGCTGGCGGACTGTCCCTGATTCCGATCTTGATCGGCCTGTTCGCACTGTCCGAGGTGCTAACCCGTGCATCGGGATACCATCCTACCAAAGCCCCTGACGTCTCCAATGTGGGCTTCCGCTTGCCGCCGTGGCGCGAGATTAAGATTCGCTGGGCCCAGCTTCTGCAAAGCAGCGGTATCGGCACGTTCATCGGTATTTTGCCGGGCACCGGCGCGACCGCGGCGACATTCGTAAGCTATTCGGAGTTGCGCCGGACCTCGCCGCGGTCGGCGAACTTCGGGAAGGGCGAGCCCGACGGCCTCATCGCATCGGAAGCGTCCAATAACGCCGTTACCGGAGGCGCGCTCGTGCCGACGCTCGCGCTGGGTATCCCAGGGGATGGCGGCACCGTGGTGCTTTTGGGAGTGCTCACGATCAAGGGCGTGGTTCCAGGTTTCGACCTGATCAACAACAATCCGCATATTCTCACCGGCGCATTTCTGCTGGTGCTCGTCGCCAATATTCTGATGTTCGCCTTCGGCGCCATGGGCGCGCGGGTGTTTGCGCGCATTCTTGCTGCGCCCGAACCCCTGCTCATGGGCGGTGTCCTGCTGTTCTCGCTGGTCGGTGCGTTCGTCGTTCGCGGCAACCCCATTGATATACTGGTTGCGGTCGTCGCCGGGCTCGTTGGGTTCGTTTTGCGCTACGCGGGATATCCGTTGGCACCCATTGTTATCGGCATGGCGCTCGGCACAATCTTCGAGGAGAGCCTCCGCCAAGGGCTCATAAGCGCGAACGGCAACTTCCTCGAATTCATTGGCGACCCGATCGCGTTGGGCATCTTGGCCGTCACCGCTGTCGTCATCGTGGCGCCGTTTGTCCGCAAGCGCCGTTTGGTCGAGAGCGCAGGTAGTTAAAAATGCGGCACGGTCGGCGGGTCACGGCGTATGAGAGGGATGGAGAAGTAGGGTGTCCATAAAGCCGAACGTCGTTCTTATTGTCGCCGACCATTGGTTCGGCTCATTGCTGGGGGTCGCCGGACACCCGAGCGTTCAGACGCCGACGCTGGACGAGTTGGCGCGGAACGGCGTGCGGTTCACGAACGCCTATTCCGAAAACCCGGTTTGCCTCGGCGCGCGGCGGTCGATCATGACCGGCACGACGCCGCGCACCCATGGCGACCGCACCTTCATTCCGACCCTGCCCATGCCCGAGGGCATAGCGACGCTTGCACAGACCTTCAGAGACGCCGGCTATCAAGCTCATGCCGCGGGTAAGATTCACGTTTATCCCCAGCGCGACCGGATCGGCTTCGACGACGTCATCCTCGACGATGAAGGCCGGCCGATGTTCGGCGTGCACGACGACTACGAGGCCTATCTTGGCGATGCTGGTTTCCCAGGCCAGGGATACCTGCATGGCATGAGCAATAACGAATATGCCTACCGGCCCTGGCATCTGCCGGAAGAAACCCATGTGACCAACTGGGTAACGCGCGAGATCACCCGGCAGATTAAGCGCCGCGACGACCGAAAGCCTGGCTTTTGGTATGTCGGCTACCGGCATCCACACCCGCCGCTGGTGCCCCTGCAAACCTATCTCGATCTCTATCGCGATATCCCGATCGACGATCCCTGGGTCGCCGATTGGGCGCAAAATTACGAGGATCAGGTCTACACCGTGAAGGCCCATATGATCCGCAAGTTCAAGCACAACGATCAGCAAGTCAGAGCGGCGCGGCGCGCGTTTTACGCGCTCTGCACGCATATCGATCACCAGATCAGGCTGATTCTCGGGACGCTGCGCGAGGAGAGCATCCTCGACGACACCATCATCATGTTCACTTCCGATCACGGAGACATGCTGGGCAACCACAATATGTGGGCCAAGCGCGTGTTCTATGAAAACTCCACCTGCGTACCGATGATCGTCATGGGTACCAAGGGCGACGCCCGGGTGGGTCATCACCGGGTGAGCGACCGTCTGATCGGCCACCAAGACGTCATGCCCACGCTACTCGATCTCTGCGGCATCCAAGTTCCGGATACGGTCGACGGCATTTCCATGTTTGCCGACAAAACGCACGAGTTCATTTACGGCGAAGACGGTGAGAACGGCCATTCGTCGCGCATGATCCACGATGGCCGTCACAAGCTCATCTACTATCCGGTTGGCGATAAGCGGCAGCTCTTCGATATCGAGGAAGACCCGCAGGAAATGAACGATTTGGCCGGTGACCCCAGCCACAAGAATCTGCTTGGCCATTTGACCGATGTCTTGATCGGCGAAATGTATGGCTCGGACGAAAAGTGGCTGTCACAAGGCCGGTTGGTTGGAGAAGCCGATCGGGAATTCCATCCTGGCGCCAACCGGACGCTTTATGCCCAACGCGGCAACCAATGGCCGCCGCCGCCCTTGTCCGACAAAGCTGCCATGGAATGGTACCCCGAAGCATCCGCCGACTCCGAAACCGCAATGGACTGATTTTGGAGCGGGCCTAGGGCGCTTGAAGAACACGCCAGTCACCGCCGCCCGCATGGAGTTGCATCCGCCGATCATTGACCGCATAACGAGCCTGAACGAATGGGTAGGTAATGGCGAGTAAGGGCAAAAAAAGCGGAAAGCGGAGCAAGGGTGAGTCCGGGCAAAAGCGTGTAACGTCCTACGATGTCGCCAAAGCTGCGGGCGTGTCGCAGTCGGCGGTTTCCCGTACCTTTTCGAAAGGCGGTTATGCGTCGGAAGAAACCCGCAAGCGGGTCCTTGCGGCGGCGCAGAAATTGGGCTTCGCCCCCAATGCGATCGCGCGCAGTCTGATTACGCAACGCTCCCAGATCATCGCTATTATCGTTGCCGACCTGCAGTATTCCTTCTACGTGACCCTGCTGCATCGGTTGTGCGACGTGGTGCGCGAGGCCGGTTACCAGGTGCAGCTCATCTCGACGCCCGACAGCGAGGACATCGAGAAATTCATTCCCGACATTATCGCCTACCGCGCCGATGGCGCGATAATCGCCTCGACTCGCCTCTCATCGAACGCCGCCGACCTTTGTAAGGAAGCCGGGATTCCAGTGGTTCTGGTCAATCGCTATGTCGAGGACGCTAACTTTAGCTCGGTGGCGGCCGATAATGTTCACGCCGGCCGGATCGCTGCGGAGTTTCTCATCTCCGCCGGGCACCGCCGCCTCGCCTTCGTCGCCGGCCTTGCCGACACATCGACAAGCAGGGATCGGGAGCAGGGATTCTTTCAGCGTGCCGCTGAACTTGGCGCGCCGAAGCCGCTCCGCCGCGAAGGCAACTTCACCTACGAAGGCGGCCATCAAGCGGCCCTGGAGTTGATGGCGTTGAAACGGGCGCCCGACGCTTTCTTTTGTGCCAGCGACATCATGGCGATGGGCGCTATGGACGCGTTGCGCTACGAACTCGGCCTGCGGGTCGGTGAAGACGTGTCGGTTATCGGGTTCAATAACGCCGATATGGCCGCTTGGCAGAGCTATCAGTTAACCTCGATCACGTCGGACGCCGAGGCCATGTCAAAACGGGCGATTGAAATTCTCGAAGCCGAGATCACTGGCGGCGATGTCACGCCCCATCGGGAGTTTATGAAGGGGTACTTGGTGGTGCGCCAGTCGGCGCGGATTCCGGAAAGCAAAGAGCTGTTCGATCTCGATCTGGCGCGCATTCCACCGCAGATCACAGCAATGTAGAGCGGCGCAACTGTCGCCTAACCCTGGCCGTACGATGTCAGGAACCACTCGCGGCTGGCCCGCACGGTCGTTTCCGGCAGAGACTGGACCTCTCCTCGCACCGTGGCCAGGTGGGCGCATTCCGCCTCTTCCTCTAGATAGACCGCGGTAACTAGGGCTTTCTCCACGGTCGGCCCGATGGCAAATACCCCGTGGTTGCGCATCAGGATGGCCAGATTATCGCCGATCTTGGCGACGATCTCCTTGCCGATCTCCTCCTCGCCGATGACGGCAAAATCGGAAATAGGTACGGGGCCGCCGAAATAAGCAGCGCCGGTTGTCGTGTAGATAGGTAAGGATTCACCGCGGATAGCGAAGCTGGTCGCGTACGGCGAGTGGGTGTGAACGATGCCGTGTACGTCTTCGCGGTGGCGGTATACGTACAGGTGTGAGGCGGTATCGACCGATGGCTTTAACGATCCCTCAACCACGTTGCCGTCGAGGTCGGTGATCACCAGATCTTCTGGGGTGAGCTTGTTGCAGCGAAATCCACTCGGCTTGATGACCACCAAACCGCTGTCCGGATCGCGTGCGCTCGCGTTGCCGCTGCTCCACTTTACGAGCCCGCTTTCGGGCAACGCGTGATTGGCCTCGCAGACTTCTTGGCGCAGTTCCATCAGTTGCATGATCGGTTTTCCTTACTCACATCGCCGATTCGAGAATACGAACCAGCTCGGCCTTGGTGAATTGCACTGGATTTCCCTTCATCGACGAAGAGACCGCGGCGGCCTCGGCGATGGCGTTCAGATCCGATGCTTCCACCCCGATCTCCGACAGAGTCGGGATCGATAGGCGGTTGCAGACGTGCCACGCCCAGTCGACCGCTTCCGCCGGTACACAACCGCCGTCGCCGGTCAGCATATCCGCCAGTTCCGCGTACTTCTCCGATATCGGGTGATCCTCGTTCTGCTCCAGAAGCGCACCGATATTTGCGAGTGTCACGGACGGCAGGAGCGCAGCGCAGATTGCGCCATGGGGCGCGCCGGTCCGCCCGCCGATAACCCCGGCGAAGCCATGGATTGCACCGAGTTTGGCGTTCGATAGAGCCAAGCCGCCCAGCAAGCTGGCGAACATCAGGTCTTCGCGGGCCTTCGGGTCGGGGGGTGCGCCATTGAGCCGCGCCAGTGCCCTGGCGGCGCGCGGAATGCCGGCGCGGCACAGGCCGTCGACCAGCGGGTTCGCCATTGCGGAGACGAACGGCTCGATCAGGTGGGTCAGCGCGTCCATGCCGCTGGTCGCTGTGACGCCGGCGGGTAGATCGGCGGTGAGATCGGGATCGACGATCGATACCGAAGGCAGCATCCGAGGATCGCGTAGGCTCACTTTCACCCGCTGCTCAGGCGCGCCGACCACCGCGTTGCGGGTAACCTCCGCCCCCGTGCCGGCCGTCGTGGGGATCGCGATAAAGGGCAACGGATCGTTTTTCAGACGTTCGCCCGAGCCGATCACCTCAAGGTAGTCGACGATCGGCCCCTCATTGGGCGCTAATGCGCTGATGGCCTTACCAGCGTCGAGCGCGCTGCCACCGCCGATCCCAATCACAATGTTCGCCCCGAGATCGCGGGCTACGGTAACGCCCTCCTTGATCATCTCGACGGTGGGTTCGGAGCCGACCTTGAAGGTTTCGGTGCTCAGGCCCGATTGTCGGATGCCCGCAATCGTCGTTTTATGCCGCTCCGGCCGACTACCGGTAACAACAAGCGCGACGGCGCCAAGCTCTGCAGCAAAACCGCCAGCCTCTTCAACCGTTCCCCGGCCGAAGCGGATATTGTCGGCGGTGGCGAACGCGAACGTCATGCGTTAGAGAGCCTCGAGCTGGCTGGTGCTGAGCGAGCTCGCTTCCTGCAGCCGAACCGCAGATAAGTCGTCCTCGGTAATGGCCAGGTCGCGGTCGACGACCGCCGATACGCGGCGGACGAGCGACATGGCGTCGAGCTCGTATTTCTTCATCAGGTAGGGCAACGAGGCGCCGTGGGCGTAAGTGTCGTTGAGTCCGATACGCGTCAGCGGCGTGCCGATCCCGTGTTCGGCCATCATCTCCGCTGTGGCCGTGCCGAGCCCGCCCTGGATGTTGTGGTTTTCCATCGTGATGACGCCCCGCTCGGCGCTGCGCAGCGCGTCGACAACCGCCGGGTCGGAAAAGGGCTTTAGCGTCGATATGTGCATATGGGTGATCGACACGCCCTGGTCGGCCAGAAGTTCGGTGGCGCGCATCGCTTCCTCGGTGCAGATGCCGCTGGTCAGCAGGGTGATGTCGCGACCGGCTCGAATCAGGCGTGCGCGGTTGTGTTGCAAAGGCTCGTTTGCGGTAAACAGCCGCGGAAGTTGGCCGCGCAGCATGCGCACATAGACCGGTCCATCGACTGCGTGGACGGCGTCAAGCACGCTCTCCACATCGGTCGCATCGCCCACTTCGAAGATAGTGACGTTGGGGATGCCGCGCAGCACGGCAAGGTCGTCGACGGCTTGGTGGGTAACCCCGCCGGGCGTGGTGATGCCCGGCAGGAATCCGAACAATCGGACCGGAAGGTTAGGGTAGGCGACCGACATAGAGAACTGATCGAGCGGCCGCCGGTAGAGGAACACCGCGAACGTATGCAGGAACGGCGTGAAACCTTCGCGCGCCATGCCGCCGGCCCAACTCAGCATGTTCTGTTCGGCCATGCCCAGCGAGAAGAAACGGTCGGGGTAGGTGTCCTTGAACAATCCCAGCTCGACCGAGTTGGTGAGATCGCCCGAAAACACGATGACTTCGGGCTTATCTTCGGCCCATTGGACGAGATTGTTTTCGTGGACGCGGTTTAAGACTTCCATCTATCGGATCTCCGCGGTTTGCATTGCCGCCAGCACGTCCCGGTAGACAGCGATTTCCGCATCATCCTTGAAGCGGACGAAATGCAGGTGTGGCTTTCGCTCGTCCAGGTTGGGAATACCCTGGGTGGTGTTGGTATCCGCCAGCACGAACAGCGGTTTACCGGTGTGGTCGATATCGTTCGCCGCGTTCGCCAGCGCCTCCACATCGTGACCGTCGACCCGCACCGGGTGCCCGCCGAACCCTTCGATGCGGCCATGGATTGGCTCGATGTTCATGACATCGCGCGTCCAGCCGTCGACCTGCTGACCATTGACGTCGGCGTACACGATTACATTGTCGAGTTTGTAGAAGGCGAGCGCCTGAACCGCTTCCCAGGTCTGGCCCTCCTCGAACTCGCCGTCGGACATGAACACGAACACCCGGCCCGGCTCGCCGCGCAGCCGCCGGGCCAACGCAATGCCGCCGGCCTGGCTGATCGCCTGCCCGAACGAGCCGGTAGTCAGCTCGAACCCAGGCGAGTGCTCGGCGCCGATCATCTCGACGGTGCTGCCGTCGGTGTTGAACTGCTGCAGCCCTTCCGGCGACATGCGGCCCGTTTCGACCAGAGCGGCGTAGATCGCCACCGCATAGTGCGCCGGCGAGATCAACAGGCGGTCATATTCGCCGCCTTGGGGGCCGTTGTAGGCTGCACCGAGGCCGTGGCCGACGCCGCCCTTTCCCGGCACGCCGGGAAAGGGCGGCGGGACGAACTCACCTTCGCTGGGTCCAAGATTGAGCACCTTGGTATACAGGGCAGCCAGTATCTCGGCCGACGACAACGCCTGGCTCAAATAGCAGCCGTTCCGTTCGATCGTGAGATCGAGAACGCGCTGCCTTATGCCGTGCGCAACCCGTTTCGCTTCCGTTTGCCAAGTATTGGCCATGCCTGTTGTCCTTCCAGAGCCGCCTAAGCCGCGGCGGCTTCGCGTAACCGCAACAGTTCATGCGCGGTGGCTTCTTCGATGATGACGACGTTGAAGTATCCGCCGCGCAGCGCGGCGATAAGGGCCGGCGATTTTGTGACCGATGCGCTGATCGCGACCGACCAGGTGGCGCCGCGCAAGGCGGACAGCGGTATGCTGATCGCACGCTGGGTGTAATCGCCGACCTCGTCGCCCTCGGCGTCGATCATACGGGCGAGTACGTGGCCGACGGCGCCTGCCCGGCGCGCCGCCTTGCGGTCGGCCTCGCGGATATAGCCGGCGCGCTCGAGGCTGGACATCGATGGATCGAGCGCGCCGATGCCTTGAATCATAATATCGGCAGTCGCCGCGCGGGCGAGCGCCTGTTTTATCTGGGGCTGGCGCATCAAATTCTCGCGCATCGCCGCGTTGGTGACGATTGCCGGGGCGGGGACCATGCGGCAGGTGCCGGCAAAAGCGTCGGCCAGCTTCACCGCGAGCCGGGGCCCATCCACGTCGGGGTCGCCTTCACCCAGAACACCGGAGAGCTGCACGACCTCGACGCCGGTGAGCGGCACGGCGGGTAGAGCTTCGACCATGTGGTGCAGGGTGTTCCCCCACGTCACGCCGACGGTCATATCGTCGGCGATGATGCTCAGCAGATATTCGGCGGCCGCGGTACCGACCGCTTGCAGATCGCCTTCTTCGCTGCCGCTGTTGGGCACGACAACGGCTTCGCGCAGGCCGAATGCATTGCGCAGTTGGCTCGCCAAATCGGGCCGGTGATCGACAGCGCGGCGGATGGTGATCTGAACGACACCGGTCTTGCGCGCATCGGCCAGCAGGCGTGACACCGTCGAGTGGGAGCAGCCAAGAATTTTCGCGATGCTCTGCTGGCTTTGGTTTTGCTCGTAATAGAGCTCGGCGGCGTGCGCCATCTGGGCGGTCTTCAGTTCGTCAGCCAAGAGAACCCGTTCCTTTGGTATGCATGCGAATGCACATTGCCGTTGACATCAAGTATGATTGTTTATACGGTCTCGCACAATATTGCAAGATAGTGCACAAATTTTCACACAGAGGAGAGTCTCTCGATGGGGAAGGTCCGAACCATTCTCGGCGATATCGACAGTGCGGAGCTCGGCTTCACGATGCCGCACGAGCACATTCTCACCAATCCCGGCGGCGCGGGATCGAAGGCGATCGGCCATGAAGGCGCCGACCACGCGCTCGATAGCATCGAGAAGGCCATCGAGATGTGCGCCGAATACAAAGCGGCTGGCGGCGACACGCTCGTCGAGGCGACGCCCAAGACGTGGGGCCGTAACACGCCGGGCATGGTGACCGCGTCGGAGAAGACCGGCGTTCATGTCATCGCCTGTTGCGGCGTGATCTGTGAAGAGCACGGCATGGACCCGGCGACGACCGATATGACGATCGAAGATATCGCCGACGAGATGATCCACGACATCACGGTCGGGATGGACGGCACCGACCGAAAGGCGGGCTGGATCAAGGTGGGCACCGCCTATCTGCACATCACTCCGAACGAAGAGAAATTCATCCGGGCCGGGGCGCGGGCCGCCACCCAGACCGGTGTGCCGCTGCACGCACACACCACCAACGGCACCATGGGCATCGAGATCTGCGAAATTCTGCAGGACGAGGGCTACAACATGGAGCGCATGATCATCGCCCATGTCGACCGCAACCCGGACCTTTGGTACCACCGCAAGATGCTCGAGACCGGCGTCTACCTAATCTATGACGGGCCAGGCAAAGCGAAATACTATCCCGATACCATCCGCATCGATCTGCTGCGCCAGTTGGTCGAAGACGGGTACGAAGACAAGCTCATGATCTGCAACGACATGGGCCGCCGTACCCACCACAAGGTCTACGGCTACGGACCCGGCCTCACCTGGATCAAGGAACGTTTCCTGCCGCGGCTGCTCGAAGAAGGTTTCCCGGAGCGGGCCGTGCACAAGTTCATGCATGAGAATCCGCAGACGATCTACACCATGGCCGATCCCCAATAGCGATGCGCCCGCGCCTGCAACTTGCGCTGGATATGCCTGACCTGGAGGAAGCGCTCCGGGTCACCCAGCTGGTCGCCGATTCAATCGATGTCATCGAAGTCGGCACGCTGTTGTGCTTGGCTGAAGGCATGCACGCCGTTCGGGCGATCCGCAAAGAGTTCCCGTCCAAGACGATAGTGGGCGACGTGCGCATTGCGCGTGCAGGCAAGAACATCGCGCAGATGACGTTCGATGCGGGCGCGGATTGGGTTAGCGCCGTTGCTGAAGCGCCGTACGAGACAATCGCCGCAGCGGCCGAAGTAGCAAAAACGCGGGACGGCGAACTACAGATCGAGCTGGACGAAAACAACGCCGCCGACGATGTCGATCTCTGGCGCGAGCTCGGCATTGGACAGGTGATCTTCCACGCGACTTCGGAAGTCGGCACGGTTGGCGGCGGGCCCTGGACCCAAGAGGCATTGTCGGCGGTCTCTCGGATGGCCGGTGAGGGGTTTCGGGTAACCGTCACTGGCGGCATCACCGAAGACGCTATTGCAACCTTTGCCGGCACGCCGGTGTTCGTCTTCATAGCGGGCCGTGCGATTTGTCAGGCCGATGATCCCGCGGCGGCAGCGCGGCGGTTTCAAGATGCGATAGGGCAGACCTATGGTTGACCCCGTTATCGGCATCTACGAGAAAGCGCTGCCGGACTCCGGCGATTGGCCGGCCCGTTTCGCTATTGCCCGTGACGCTGGCTTCGATTTCATCGAGATCGCTGTCGACGAAACTGAAGAACGTATGGCGCGCCTCGACTGGCCGACTGCCCAACGCGCCGATTTCCACCGGGCCGCCGTCGATGCAGGTATCTTTGTGCAGACTCTGATCTTGAGTGCCCATCGCAAATATCCGCTGGGTAGCGCAGACCCGGCGACGCGCGCCAAAGGTTTGGACGTTCTGCGGCAGGGCATCGACTTCGCCCTCGAGTCCGGCATTCGGCTGATTCAGCTATCGGGCTATTATTCCTTCTACGAAGATAGCGACGCCGATGCCCAAGACCGGTTCACCGACGGACTCCGGCGGGGTGTCGAATGGGCGGGGCAGGCCGGCGTTGTGCTGGCAATCGAGAATATGGATGGAAACGACATTACGTCCGTGAGTAAGGCCATGAGTTTCGTCGATTTGATCGGCAGCCCCTGGCTTCAAACCTATCCCGATCTCGGCAATCTGGCGGCGAATGGACATGACGTTGCCGCCGAGCTTCGCCGCGCGCGCGGTCATCTCGCGGGCGTCCACTTGAAAGACGCCCGGCCCGGCGAATACCGGCGCGTGCCCTTCGGTGAGGGTGTCGTTCCGTTCGACGAAGCGTTTCGGGCCTTGTCCGATATGGGCTATAGCGGGACGTTTTTGATCGAAATGTGGAACGACGACGCCCCCGACGCGGTATCGACGATTTCGCAGGCGCGGCACTGGATTATCGCCAAGATGATCGAGGGCGGTTTCCTCGAGTCGGGTGAAGGAGTGGCGCGCCATGCCTAGGTTCGATGTAACCACATTTGGCGAAGGCGGTTTGCGGCTTAGCGTGCCCGCCGGCCAGCGTATCGAGACGGCCGCGCAGTTCGAGGTCAATATTGCCGGCGCTGAGGCCAACGTTGCCGGGGCTCTTGCCCGGTTGGGATGGAACTGCGGCTGGGTGAGCGGCTTGCCGAATACGCCGGCGGGACGGCGGGTGACGAACGAGTATCGCGGCGCCGGCCTCGACCTCTCCGCCGTCGTATGGCGAGACGAGGGACGCGTCAGCGTCTACTACGTGGAATATGCCGAGCCGCCGCGGCCGATCCAGGTTGCCTACGATCGTCAAAACTCCTGTTGTGCGCTGCTGACCCCCGACGATATCGACTGGGACTATTTGCTCGATACGCGCCATGTCCATATGAGCGGAATCACCGCACCGCTTTCGGACTCCTGCGGCGAAGTGGTGGCGCTTGCGCTTGAGCGGGCGCATGCGAACGGCGTGACGACAAGTTTCGATGTCAATTACCGGCACCTCCTTTGGTCGCCGGAGGAAGCTCGCCAGGGCTTAAGCCGGATTTTCGAGAGCCTCGATATTTTGGTGTGCCGGCGGCGCGACGCCGAGGAAGTGTTCGGCTTATCCGGGACGCCGGAAGAGATCGTTGCCCAACTCGGCGATCTGACGTCGGCGAGCCGGATCGTCGTTTCGCTGTCCGAGGATGGCATGATCGCACGCGATGGCGGCGACTTTCACCATGTGCCGGCGAAACGCGTCAATATCGTCGACCGCATCGGTGCCGGTGACGCCATGGTCGCGGGCGTGCTTCACGGCGCCCTGCAAGGCGATTTCGCCAAGGGCCTGCGCTACGGTCAGGTGATGGCCGCGCTCGCTATGAGCCAGCATGGCGATTTGGTGGTCACGACCCAGGACGAGATCGACGTGCTGCTCGACAATGACGCCGGCGGCATCGCGCGCTGAGCAGGATTTTTGACCATGTCGGATACCTCTACCGCAACGACTGAACGCCTCCCGATCACCGTGCTGACTGGTTTTCTCGGCAGCGGCAAGACAACGCTTTTGAACAAACTGCTGGTCGACCCGGCGATGAATAACACCGCCGTGCTGGTCAACGAGTTCGGTCAAGTCGCCATCGACGACGACCTGATCGCCAGCGGCGACGACACCATGGTGCAGCTCACCAACGGCTGCGTGTGTTGCTCGATGAAAGACGATCTCGGCACGACGCTGGACGAGATGATGGAGCGCCGTGCCCGCGGTGAAATTTCTCACTTCGAGCGGGTGGTCATCGAAACCACGGGACTGGCCAATGCGGCGCCCATTGTCGAGTTGATCCTCGGCGACCCGAGGGTCGCCCGAGCGTTTGCACTACACCAAGTTGTCGCCACCGTCGACGCGGTGAACGGTACGACCTCGCTCAATCTGCATGCTGAGTCTGTGGAGCAGATTGCGGTTGCCGACGCGCTGGTCCTGACCAAGCGCGATCTTGTCACCGACGCGGAGCGCGAAGGCCAACTCACCGAGCTGATGACGCGGCTCGGTCAACTCAACCCGGCGGCCGATGTGCTCGAAGCCGATCACGGCAAGGTCGATGTCACCGCGCTGCTGGCCGATACCGGCAACGCAGCGCTTGAGAAATATGCCGATCCCGAAACCTGGATACGCGAGCATGTTGCAGAAAGCCACGATCACGTCCATCTGCATGACAACGACCATGCGCTGCCGCTGGATCTGAGCCGCCACGATGCGCACATCCGCTCGTTCTGCATCGTGCGGGAAACTCCGGTGCCGTTGGCGGCACTTGAAGATTTCTGGCAAGCGCTGGCTGAAGAGGCGGGCCCGAACCTGCTGCGGGTCAAAGGCATCGTGAATATTGCCGAGCGCCCTGACACGCCGGCGGTGGTGCAAGGCGCGCAGGAAGTCCTCCACGATATGACCTGGCTCGATCATTGGCCGAGTGACGACCCCCGGACCCGCATCGTTTTCATCGGCTGGGGCCTCGATCAAGCTGAGTTGGAAGGCCTCTTTGCGCAATCGGTTGATGGGCCTAGCGACTAAGGTAGCGCTAAATCGGGGCTAGTGCGCCTTCGCACGAGGCGCGTGGAATTGCTCAAATTCGATGCAATCGGGCGCGATTCTCGCTTCCGGCAGCGATATGATATCGGCTGCCGAAGTACAACCTGTATCAATTCGCGATAGGAATGACTTATGGGAACTTGGGGCCCAGGGGGCTTTGAGAACGATGCCGCTTTGGACTTCGCCGGGGATTTATCCTCGGCGGCGGCGATCGCTGGGGTTTTCTCGCAAAAGCCCGCAGATCCGCAGGAGGAGATCGACGCCGACCTGGCACAAACGATCATCGCTGCGGCGGAATGCGTTGCCGCCATGATGGGGCGTCCGGCAGAGGACTTGCCGGAAGCCGTCGCGGAAAAACTCACCGCTTTCGCCGACATCGAGCCGGATCTCATTGAGGCGGCCCGGGAGACCGTGTCGCGCGTTCTAGCAGGTTCCGAACTGATGGATCTTTGGGCCGAGGACGATCCGGCGCCTTGGAACATCGCGGTAGGGTCGTTGATCGACCGGCTCAACCCCGCCCTAAAAGTCAAGGCAAAGCGAAAGGCAAAACGGCAAACGGTCCTACAGACTTGTGGCTTTTGCGATAAGGAAATTCCTGAGGAAGAGCTGGTCCTAGTTCAACTCAACCAGGAAATCGATGCGATCAACGTTCTCGACCGTGGGTTCTGGTGCCATTTGAGTTGCTTGAACGGCAAACTGCATCCGCGCCATCTGATACAGAACTGGAAGTTCGATCCAGATAAATTTTGAGTCGAGAAGCTGGCGAAGCCAGTCTGTCCGCAAGGAAGCCGTGAAAAGACGGCTCGCGTCGGCCAAAAAATATCGATATTTTTTGGCCGTATGGCTTCGCAACCCGTTTTGATCGTGAAAGAATGGGCAAACTTGGGGTGCACCACATATTGGGTATCGAAACGGGAATCGTTGGTCCCGCTGGTCGTCGTCGTTGAACAAGCCCAGTACGGCAGGCGTGTTTTGGCGACATATGGTTAACGCTTACAGAGGTATTGTTAGGTAATTCGACGTCAGGAGAGCGTCTAAATTATGGACACCGCTGTTGCCAACCTCGTGTTGGCGTTTCTGCTGCTTGTAGCCAATGGATTTTATGTTGCGGCAGAGTTTGCTCTGGTTAAGGCCAAGGCGTTTCGCATCGAAAGCGCTGCCGAGTCGGGCAGCCGCGCGGCGAAACTTACGGTCCACATTCAAAAAAATATCGAGCCCTACCTCGCGGCTTGTCAGTTGGGAATCACGATGGCCTCCTTGGGTTTGGGATGGGTCGGTGAGCCGACCGTTGCCGCGTTGCTCGAGCCGCATTTGGTGCCCCTCGGCTTCAGCGACGCGGCTGTTCATACCATCGCGTTCCTTATCGGCTTCCTTGTCTTTTCATCGCTCCACATCGTTGTCGGGGAGCAGGTCCCGAAAACCTTGGCGACCCGCAAAGCGGAACCGATGTCGCTACTCATCGCCTACCCACTTCAGTTTTCGTACTTGCTCTTCTTCCCACTGACATGGGTGCTCAACAAGGCGTCGAGGGGAATCCTCAAGCTCTTCAAGGTCGCGGATGGTACCCATCTTGACGTTCTATCGGATGTCGAAATTCGCAATCTCGTCGATGTGTCGACCGAGCACGGTCATATGCACATCGATAAAGCCGAGATGATCCACAACGTGTTCAAATTCGATGAACGCTCGGTCGCCCGCGTCATGATCCCACGCATCGAAGCCGACGTACTGCGGCTCGACGCGCCGGTCGAGTACAATCTTCAGGTCATGCGCGAACAGGGCCATTCGCGCTATCCGGTTGTCGAGGGGAAAAACGACGACTTGGTTGGCATCGTCTTAATGGTCGATCTCACGCGCGCCCTGGTGGGCGGTGAGGAAACGCCCTGGTCGAACCTCCGCAGCTTTATGCGCGAGCCCCTGGTGATTCCCGAGACCCAGAAAGTGTCCCGGCTGTTCGACTTGATGCGCCAGGAGAGGGCTCATATGGCCTGTATCATCGACGAATACGGCACGTTTGTGGGAATCGTTACCCTCGAAGACCTGCTCGAAGAGATTGTCGGTGAGATTGCCGACGAAACAGACCTTTCCGAGCAGGTGTTTCCGGTTGAGGAAGAGGATGATCACTGGATTGCGCATGGTTTGGCGTCGCTCGCCGATATCGAACGGTTGACCGGCTTTACCGTACCGGACAACTACAAAGCCAATACGGTCTCAGGGTTATTGATGCGGAGTCTGCAACGCATTCCCGAGCCCGGTGACGTGCTCGATGACCAGAATTACCGGTTCACGGTCATCGACATTAAGGGCCGGCGGGTTCAGCGCGTGCGGATCGAGCGGCTTGAACCGCTCGAAGAACAAAAACCGGCGCGGGAAGCTGTACCCGGGGCTAATGAGGTCGCCGTTAGCAGCTAGGTTTTCGTCTACCGACGGTCGGCAGCACTCTTTCGGGCGGTGGCGACGCCGTAGATCGAGGTGGTGGCGGCGATGAACATGTAAGTACCGTCAGATCCACCGAAGGTGAGGTTGGCCACGACCTCCGGCACTAAAATTTTGCCATGGAGGCTGCCGTCGGGGGCGTAACAGTGCACGCCGTCGGCGGCGCTGGTCCACACGAATCCTTCCGTATCGACGCGCAGGCCATCGGGTACGCCGGGCTCGATATCGACGAACAGGCGGCCATTCGCGAGCGTGCGTCCGTCGACCACGTCGAAGGCGCGGATATGGTGCGGCGCGTCGACGTTAAAGCTGGGATCGTTGCCGCCCTTGATCGCGCCGCTGTCGGCGATATAGAGGATCGTCTCGTCCGGAGAAAAGGCCAGTCCGTTAGGCTTGTCAAAGTCGTCGGCCACGATGGTGGGCTCACCGGTTTGCGGGTCGACGCGGAAGACGTAGTTGGCGCCTAGTTCGCTGTCGGCTTTATAACCCTCGACATTGCTGGAGATGCCATAGGGCGGATCGGTAAACCAAATCGCGCCGTCCGACGCTTCCACCAGATCGTTGGGTGAGTTGAGACGCTTGCCCTGATAATTGTCGGCAACCACCTCGACCGTGCCATCGGCAAAACGCCGGATCACCCGCCGCCCACCATGCTCGCAGGAGACCAAATGACCGTTGCGGTCGCGGATGTGTCCGTTGGCGAACTCGGATGGCTTGAGATATTCGCTGGCGCCGTCGCCGCGGCGCCACTGCATCATGCGGTTGTTGGGAATATCGCTGAACAGCAGCGTGTCAGTTTCCGGGAAGTAGACTGGCCCCTCGGCCCAGATGAAGCCGCTACAAAGGCGTTCCGGCGGTGTATCGGTATCGACAAAGCCGGCGAAGTCGTTTTCAACGATTTGATAGCCTGCCTCCGATGCCATGGGGTCTCTCCTTATGCGTCGGGCGGGATGATTTCCTGAATGCAGACCTCGTCGACGACGTGGCTGCGGCCGATATCGTCCAAATGGGCGCGTTTTTGATCGTTGGTCAGGTTGGTGCCGATGCCTTGGGTCATCGCTAACACCAGCGAGCGGTCGCTCATATCGAGCCAGAACGCCCGGCGCACCAGCTTGCCGTCGGCATCGCGGGCGAAGGGATCGTCCGGGTTGGCACCCAGATCGGGTTGGTAGAAGTTTGCCATATCGTCGGGGTGTCCCTGTTTGGATTAGCTACGCCGGTCTTCGCGCATCATATCAGACGCCTTTTCCGCGATCATAATAACCGGCGAATTGGTGTTGCCCGAGGTAATCGTCGGCATTACCGAGGCGTCGACCACGCGGAGACCGTCCACGCCGTGCACCCGCAGCCGGTCATCGACGACGGCCATGGCATCGCCGCCCATCTTCGCCGTGCCCACCGGGTGAAAGATGGTCGTACCGACATCGCCAGCGGCGCGCGCAAGATTGTCATCGTCGTCGCCATAGCCGGGGCCCGGTTTGAACTCCTCGGGACGGTATTTGGCGAAGGCGGGTTGGGCGACGATGTTACGGGTTACCCGGATCGCTTGAGCGGCCACGCGCCGATCTGCTGGCGCGTTCAGGTAATTCGGCTTGATCGCGGGCTGTTGGCGCGGGTCGGGGCTGGCGATATGAATGCTGCCGCGCGATTCGGGACGCAGGTTGCAGACGCTGGCGGTAACCGCAGGAAAATCGTGCAGCGGTTCGCCGAACTTATCGAGGCTCAACGGCTGCACATGATATTGCAGATCGGGGGTATCCAGCGCCGGGTCGGACTTCACAAACGCGCCCAGCTGGCTCGGCGCCATCGACATGGGCCCACGGCGCAGCAGGGCGTATTCGAGCGCGATGCCTGCCTTCCCGGCCAGGCTGTTGGCCCGTTCGTTCAGGGTTTTTACGCCGTGCACCTTGTAGGCGCAGCGGATTTGCAGATGGTCTTGCAGGTTTTCCCCAACACCGGGCAGGTCGTGAACGACGTCGACCCCGTTGGCCCGCAATAGATCGCCACCGCCGATCCCCGATAGCTCGAGTAGTTGTGGCGTGCCGACCGAACCGGTGGCCAATACGACTTCGCCATCGGCGGCGATGTGTGTGTCTTCGCCATTGTGCCAGATATCGACGCCGGTGACCCGGCCATCTGCGATGGACAAGCGCTTGGCTTCCGCGTGGGTCAGCACGGTCAGGTTGGGCCGCTTCATCGCCGGTTTCAAGAATGCCTTGGCCGTGCTGACCCGCACGCCCGTGCGCTGATTGACATGAAAATAGCCGCAGCCTTCGTTGTTGCCGCGGTTGAAATCGTCAGTCTTGGGAATGCCTGCCTCGGCGGCCGCCTCGCGGAAAGCGTCGAGCACTTCCCAGGAGAGGCGCTGGCGCTCGACCCGCCATTCGCCGCCATCGGCATGCAACTCGTCGGTGGGGAGCGCTGCTTGGTCTTCTGAGCGCAAGAAATAGGGCAATACGTCGTCCCAACCCCAACCGGTATTGCCCCGTTGCCGCCAGCCGTCGTAATCACGCGCCTGGCCGCGCATATAGATCATGCCGTTGATGGCGGAACAGCCGCCGAGAATGCGCCCGCGCGGATAGTTGAGCGCGCGCCCGTTAAGACCGGCTTCGGCTTCGGTTTTGAATCCCCAATCGGTGCGCGGATTGCCCATGCAGTAGAGGTAACCGACCGGAATATGGACCCAGATGTAGTTGTCCTTGCCGCCAGCCTCCAGCAAGCATACGCGCACCGTGGGATCGGCCGATAACCGGTTGGCCAGTACGCAGCCGGCGGTGCCGGCGCCGACGATAACGTAGTCGAACGAACCCAAGCTTTTGCTCATAGCCAAAGGGTAGCGGAATCGGCGCCGGAGTAAATGTGTCTAGCTGGCGCCAAACACCTTTTGCAGCAGTTTCGTGGTGCGTTTGGCTGGGTTTTGGCGAATCGCAGCTTCCTCTTCGGCGAGATAGAGAAAGAGTCCGCGCAACGCGCGGTCGAGGACGTGTTCGGTCAGGTCCGCCTGGGCATTGGGCACGAAGGGGATCGCTTTGTATTGGCCGATGGCGTTGTTGTAAGCACTCACTGCGCCGACCTCGGCGATGCTGGCTTCGACGATCGGGCGCATGCGCTGGGTCAGCGGGCCGCTCATCGTGCGTTCGAGGTAGCGTGTCGCGGCATCGGTTGGGCCCTGATAAATCTGCCGCACATCTTCGAGAGTCATCTCCTGAATGGCTTGCCAGAACACGTCTCGAGCCTCGGGCGCGGCCTGCTCGGCGGCGCGATTAAGCCGCAGCTCCAGATCTGCCATCAAGTCGGGCATGCCGATGCGGGCGAGCGTGGTCCGCACTGTCTCAAGGCTTTTCGGCAATGGCACATGGATGCGCGGGTCGGTGTTGTAGCCGTCCACGGTACCGACTTGTGATACCACCGTGCCGACACCCACTTTCAGCGCTTCTCGTAGTCCGCTGCTGATATCTTGATCGGTAAGCGCGCCTGCGGTGCCGCCATCGCCCTGGATCGACTGCAAAGCCTCTTTGCCGCGCTTGAGCAGGTCGAGTTGCGCCTGCGCACCGGTTGGTGCGGTGGTGGTGAAAATAGCGGCGACGGCGAAGCCCAAAGCCCATCGATAAAATGTCATAGCGGTTCCTCAAGGAGGTGCGGTCCGTATGCCGCTTGCCGATGTACTACCATACAGAAGATTTGGCCCTTTGTGTGACGCCGGCTGTTACGGTTTCGCCATCGGCGAATCTATGGCTACACTAACGCATCGCCAACGCCATAGCGCCGTTTGTTTGCCGATGCCGGACGATATCAACCGCAATCCCGTCGATGCTTATTCGCCGCGCGAAATCGCCGCGCTGGTCGAAGGAGTAGGCGTGGCAAAGGCCCGGCTGCCGGCGCTTGACACCTTGGCGCTTGCCGTTCTTGCCGGAGCCTTTATCGCATTCGGAGCGATGTTTTTCACGTTGGTGACGACCGGCAACGATCTCGGTTTCGGCGTCAACCGGCTGATCGGCGGTATCGCGTTCTCGTTGGGCCTCATCCTCGTCGTTGTGGGTGGTGCCGAACTGTTTACTGGCAACAATCTCATCGTGATGGCCTGGGCGGACCGAAAAATTACGCTAGGGCAACTATTGCGGAACTGGACGTTCGTCTTGGCGGGGAATTTCGTCGGCGCCGTCGGCGCGGCCGCCCTGATCTATCTCAGCGGCGTGCTAAAGCTCGACGATGGCGCATTTGCCGCCAGCGCCGCGCAGATTGCCACCGCAAAGGTCGCATTACCTGCCAGTGAGGCGTTTTTCCGCGGCGTTTTGTGCAATGCGCTGGTTTGCCTGGCGGTGTGGCTGTGTTTTGCCGCCCATTCGGTGAGCGGCAAAATTCTGGCGATTATTTTTCCGATCGCCGCGTTCGTCGCGTTGGGCTTCGAGCATTCAATCGCCAACATGTATTTTATTCCGCTGGGCTGGCTGGTCGGGGCCGACGGGGTCACCGTCGGCAGCTTTCTAGGCAATTTGGTGCCCGTGACTCTGGGCAATATTGTCGGCGGTAGCGTTTTCGTGGCGCTGGTGTACTGGGTGATCTATCTGCGCCGCCCGGCGTCCGGCCGCGAGTAATCGCGCTTCTTCCATTCCGCCTAATACTGCTAAGCTCGTTGTAACAAGGGGAGGATGCCATGGCTGACGATAGGTCCACGCTTTCAAACCGCAATCCAGACCGGATCACGCCGGTCATGCGCGCCAATATCGATAAGACGCTGGCGCGGGCGCTCACCACGCTGGAGGCCAAGACCGAGCCGAACCATACGGCGGTGATCGTCGTCGACGTTCAGAACGACTTCTGTGCCGAAGGCGGCATGCTCGACACAGAGGGCTTCGATCTCACGCGGATCCAAACCATGGTGCCGCGCCTGGTGAACTTGATCGATAAGGCACGCGAGGCCGGCTGCCTGATCGTTTATATCCAGACCATCTACAACGCCGAGATGAACCTGATGTCCGATGTCTGGCTCGAGCAGTCGTTGCGTCAGTGGAAAGGACGGTTCATCGAATATCCCGTGTGCATGGAAGACGGTTGGGGCGGCGACTTCTATGAAGGTATAGAGCCCCTGCCCGGCGAGCCGATCATCCATAAGCACCGCTATGGCGGATTCATCGGCACCAATCTCGACATGGTGCTACGATCCAACGGCATCCGCTCGTTGATCATGACCGGCGCGATTACCAACGGCTGTGTCGAATCGACGGCGCGCGACGGCTTCTTCCACGACTACTACATCGTCTTCACCGACGATTGCACCGGCACGGTCACCGAAGAGATGCACAACGCCACACTGGTCAATATCGACCGCTGGTTCGGCCAGGTGGTCCAGTCGGAAGAAGTGATCGCCTGTTGGCGCGACGCCGGCAAGCTATCGGCGGAAGCAGCCGAATAGATTAGAACCGCGCAGAAAGGCTGATCGCGCCGTAACGGTCGGCGCGGCGCTGGCGTTCGAACTCGCGGCTCCGGTAGACATGGGTGAACGACAGCCGGATGTCGTTGACGATAATCGCGAGCCCCGCCTGAATGTCGGCCACCAGAGGTATCTTGTCGACGCTGTGGCTACTGGCGACAGTGTTGCCGTCGAGGAAGATATTGCGCGCGACGACCCGCCCTTCGGCGCCGGCGAAGAGATACCAGGCAAAGTCGGTACCGCCGGTAACGGCGGCGAGGCCCGATAGGGTAGGGCGCACATGGGGCGGACCGAAGTCGGCCTTGAGCTCCTGGCCAACCCGCACCGTGGCGCCGGCGTTCGCGAGGGTCATCACATTACCCAGCGCGACCCCGATATGGGGAATTACGTCCGCTTCCACCGTTCCGGCGGTCAGCGGTGCGGGCCGCAAGCGCCGCTCGAAGATAACCATCACGCCGGGTTCGTTCTCGAGCTGATTGTCCCAGCCGTTCGAGCGGCTGACGCCGATCAGTTCGTGGAAATTATTTTGTACTTCCTCGGCGAGCGCCAACGGTCCCACCACACCGACGTCGAGCTCGAATGTGTCGAGGACATCGACCGCTAAACCGCTAACGGTATCGGTGGTCTCGGCATGCAGCGAAATACCGCCGTAGAGCCAGCCGGCATAGGGCCGGTCGTCGGCTACAACCGCGCGGGCTGCCGTATCTTCGGGTGTGAAAATGCTTTGGCCGACGGCGAGCCCGATGCGTCCCTCGGCCTGTGCGTTCACCTGGCGGTAAATCCAATTGAGGGTGTTGCGTGCCCATTGTGGCGATGCGCCAGGGCTTTTGGAGTCGGATACCCAACTCGCCCGCATACCTGTTGTGTAGTGCCGGTCGGTATCGGCGATCCGGTCGTTCTCAAATTGCAGGCTGTAGTTGCCATCCGCGGTTGCGGGCGGAGCACTCGCCAGCCACGCTGCGGCCAGTAGGGCGGAGAACGCGAACCGGCGCGGCGTTGTCATCGGCGTCGCTATCCGGTCATCGCAAACGGATTGAAACGCACATCACGGTCGTAAGTGTCGATGCCCTCGGCGCGTTTAAGCCAGCCGACGACCATGTAAGTCAGTGGCGTTGCCAGTGCTTCATAGGCGATCTTCACCAGCGCCTGGACTAAGATCGCTGCGATAAGCGCGCTCGTCGGCAGGATGCCACTGAACGCGACGACGATGAAAATCGCCGAATCGAGACTTTGGCCCACCACGGTCGAGGAAATAGTGCGCAGCCACAGGAAGCGCCCTTCGGTGGCCACCTTAAGGCGCGCGAGCACATAGGCGTTGGCGAACTCACCGACTAAATAGGCGATCAGCGAGGCGGCGAGGATCCGCGGCGTGGCGCCCAAGATCGCGTCATAGGCCGTCTGTTGGTCCCAGAAGCCGGCTGCTGGCAGTACGCCGACCAGCGCGAAGGTCGCGACGGCGAACAAGTTGGCCGCAAAACCCATCCAAATCACCCGCCGGGCCTTGGCATAGCCGTACACTTCGGTCAGAACGTCGCCGATAATGTAGGTAATCGGGAAAATGACGATGGCGCCGGGCAAGACAAAGTCCGCCACCGAAATCAGCTTAACCGCCGTGATATTGGAGACGATGAGACAGGTCACGAAGGCCACCGCGATCATCAGAAAGCGGCTGGATATCTGGCTCGAAGAGGTTGATTGCGTATCGGTCATGGCCGGCGGTTATCGAAGTCTAAGGGACGTGCGTTGTGCCGCGTGGGGGCCGAGCTGTCAATTAACCCCATTGCGAGCGGGCCTGAGATGAAGACCGCCGATTTCGATTTCGAGCTGCCGCGTGAGCTGATCGCCCAGCGTCCCGCCACGCCGCGCGACAGCGCTAGGTTACTCGATGCGCGGAGCGATCTGGCCGACCGCACGGTGCGTGACCTGCCCGAGCTTTTGGAACCCGGCGATCTCATGGTGTTCAACGACACGCGTGTTATCCCCGCGCAACTGTCGGGAACGCGGATACGCGGGACCGCCGAAACCGCCGTGAGTGTAACTCTGCACAAACTGGATGGGGCGGGGCTGTGGCAAGCCTTTGCCAAGCCGGCCCGGCGTCTAGACGCGGACGACCGCATCGTTTTCGGCGATGGTTTCTCGGCGGAAGTTGCTGAAAAGCGGGAAAATGGAGAGATTTTGCTGCAATTTAATGCAGTTGGGGCCGATTTTGGCGCGGCGCTGCGGCGCTACGGACACACGCCGCTGCCGCCCTATATCAAGCGGCCCGACCAGCCCGACGGCAAGGACCGGGCGGACTACCAAACGATGTTTGCCGCCCATGACGGTGCGGTTGCAGCGCCGACTGCGGGGCTGCATTTCACCCCCGAACTGTTGCGTGCATTGGAGGCGCGGGGGGTCTCGATGGCGCCGCTGACGCTCCATGTGGGGGCGGGCACGTTCCTGCCGGTGACCGCCGAAGCGGTCGAAGATCACAAAATGCACGCCGAAACCGGTGAAATTTCAGCTTCGACGGCGGATGCCGTGAACGCTGCCCACGCACGGGGAAACCGGGTGCTGGCGGTCGGCACAACGTCGCTGCGGCTACTCGAAAGTGCCGTGAATATGGATGGCATAGTGAGCCCGTTTGCCGGCGAGACCGACATCTTCATCACCCCCGGCTACCGGTTCGGGACGGTCGACCTGCTACTTACCAACTTTCACTTGCCGCGCTCGACCCTGTATATGCTTGTGTGCGCGTTCGCCGGGACCAACCATATGGGGACGGCCTACGCTCACGCCATTGCGCAGCGCTACCGTTTCTATTCCTATGGGGACGCGATGTTGCTTCAACGCGCCGATGGAGGGCGCAATGACCGATGATACCTATGCCGGCCTGACCCAACTGGGCGGCGACGCCAAGCTGC
The DNA here is from genome assembly GCA_965267185.1 of Alphaproteobacteria bacterium. Lineage (GTDB taxonomy): Bacteria > Pseudomonadota > Alphaproteobacteria > UBA6615 > UBA6615. The sequence goes on from OZ253937.1 coordinate 3,976,324, forward strand.
CGCAATCGCCCGACGAGGCGGTGCTGGAGCGGGTGGCCAATCCACAGAAGGGCGAGACCTATCTGGTGCGTTTCACCGCGCCGGAATTCACCTCGATCTGCCCGATTACCGGCCAGCCCGATTTCGCCCATCTGGTCATCGACTACGCGCCGGAGGAATGGATCGTCGAGAGCAAGTCGCTGAAGCTCTATCTCGGATCGTTCCGCAATCACGGCGCCTTCCATGAAGATTGTACGGTGGCGATCGCCAAGCGTTTGGTGGATACGCTGGCGCCTACATGGCTGCGGATCGGCGGATACTGGTATCCGCGCGGCGGCATTCCGATTGACGTGTTCTATCAAACTGGTGAACCGCCGGCTGGCCTATGGCTGCCCGACCAGGGGGTCGCGCCCTACCGGGGGCGGGGGTGACGGTTTGGCCGTTGCCGCGACAGAAATTGCCTCGCCCGGCGATGCCCGCGGCCAAATCCGCGAGCGCGCGCTCGCCTCGGGATTCGATGCAGTTGGCTTTGCGCCGGCCGAGCTTTCCGAGACCAACCGGCAAAATTTAGCCGAGTACCTCAGCCGCGGGTATCACGGCGATATGGGCTGGCTCGTCGGAAAGGCTGAGCGGCGCGGCGACCCGTGCGTATTGTGGCCGGAGGCGCGGAGCGTTGTGGCCCTGGGAATTTCTTACGTCCCCGCCGATGACCCGCTGGCCAATCTGTCCCAGCCCGAGACCGGTAACATCTCGGTTTATGCGCGGGGCCGCGACTATCACGAGGTGGTCAAAAAACGTTTGCGGGCGTTGGGGCGCTGGATCGGCGAGGAGTTTTCGTGCGGAATCAAAATATTCGTCGATACCGCGCCGGTGATGGAAAAACCGCTCGCTCAGCAAGCGGGGCTCGGATGGCAGGGCAAGCATACCAATCTGGTGTCGCGCAAAACCGGTTCCTGGCTGTTTCTTGGCGAGATTTATACGACCCTGGATTTGCCTGCCGATGCGCCGCTCGATGACCATTGCGGTACATGCCGGAATTGCCTCGATGTGTGTCCTACCAACGCTTTCCCGGCGCCGTACCAGCTTGATGCCAGGCGTTGTATTTCGTATCTGACCATCGAACAAGCCGGGCCCATCGACCGGGAACTGCGGCCCTTGATGGGAAACCGCATCTATGGCTGCGACGATTGCCTGGCGGTTTGCCCGTGGAACAAGTTCGCGTGCCCCGGGACAGACCCCGAACTCGAACCGCGTGAGGCGCTGACCGCGCCGCGCCTCGCCGAATTGGCTACCCTCGACGATAGCGAGTTCCGCCGGCTGTTCTCTAAAACTGCGGTCAAACGCTCGGGGCGCGACCGGTTTGTCCGCAATGTTTTGATCGCTTTGGGCAATTCCGGCGACAAGTCGGCGGTTTCCACCGTTGAATCGCGCCTCGATGACGGCGCGCCGGTGGTGCGGGGCGCGGCGGTTTGGGCGCTCTCGCGACTGGTGCCGCACGATCAATTTGCGAGCCTGAAAGCGGCGCGGTTGCCGGGCGAAACCGACCCGGATGTGCAAAACGAATGGCAGAGCGCTATGCTCGACCTTAAACAAACACCAACGGGGAGACTGGGTAATGGCTGATCAAGCTACGGTGCCGGACGGCGGCACACACGAATTCGTCGCTTTATACGATCACGAAGTGGAATGGCAGGAAGGCGACAGCGCCAATGAGTTGCTCACGCTGCCGCCGGGCGTAAAGGTCAAGGTCTTGAACTACGACAAGGCCATGAAACGCATTGACATGAAGGTGAAGTTCCCGCCGGGATATGTCGAGCCCGAGCACAGCCACAAGAGCTGGCACTCGATCTGCGTGCTTGGTGGGCGCATGTGCGTTGCCGGCAAGGATTTGCGGCCCGGCGACTATGTGTTCGGTGGCGATATTCCACACGGCCCGTACGAATACCCCGATGGCTGCGAAGTATTCTGCGTATTCATGGGCGAGGGCACGGAACACCAATGGGATGAGAGTCAGCATCTGGCCCATGAGAATACCTGGGAGGCCGAGACCGAAGAAGGCAAGCAGGGCGTCGAGCAGCAGAAAGCGGCGCGCGCCAGCGGCAAGGTCAGCGCCGGATAGGCGCCGGACAGGCGATGGAGTATTTCTTCTATTGCCGCGATAAAACCGGTAGCGCTGCGCTCCGCCAGGAACTCGTCGAAGCCCACTGGGCGTTCATGGACCGCTACGACGACGCCATGATCGCCCGGGGCCCGACCCTGACCGACGATGGCACCGCGATCACCGGAAGCATGCATATGGTCGACCTGCCCGACGCCGAAGCGGCGCGGGTTTTCGCCTACGAAGAGCCGTTCGCCAAGGCTGGCGCCTATTCGGATATCATGGTGCGGCGCTGCCGTAACGCCATGCAGCGCACGATGTGGGAATTCGAGGGCGATCCCGAAAGCAATCAACGGTTTCTGGTTATTGGTTACGGCAAGCCGGGCATGAGCGATACCCGCGACAGTTTGCTGGAAGATCACCGGCGTTACTTCATCGAACGCGGTTATCAGGAGAAATTTATCGTGCGCGGCCCACTCTGGTCGGACAGCGGCGATGAATGGGTGGGCAGCGAGTTTGTTATCGAGCTGCCGGACCGCGCCGCCATCGACGAGTTCCTGGCCGACGAACCCTATACCTGCGCCGGGCTGTACGAGCGGATAGAAGTCCACCGCTGGCGGTTCGGCGGCCGGCAGTAGCGGTGCGAACGCTGCCTTGAAATTGCGCTGGAAGATTGGGCTCGCAGGTGTTGCGGCGATGTTGTTGCTGGGCGGCAGCGTCGAAGTGGCTATCCATCACTACGATCCCACGCGGGTCATCTACAAGCGTTTGAAGGCGGCGGACCGGTATGTTTATGAGGAGGTCGCGCCGCATCTGTTGCAGACCGATCCGGGCGATTTGATTGCGGCGCATGTGCGCAGCGACCCGGTGCGGGTTCGCGCGCGGCTGGTCGATCTTGTGTGGGGTGGCGACGGGTACCCGGCGACGCTCGTTCCTGAGACGGTCGAGCGCGATGTGACGGGCCATCCGTTGCCGAAACTGGCGGCGCAGGTTCGCGTCGACCGGTTGCGGGTCGTCATGGAGCATAAGCTCTGGTCGACCCTGTATTACCTCCACGCGCTGCAGCCCAATGAGCGGCTGGTGCTTTACCACCACGGCTTCGGCGAAAAAATGAACACTATGACGCCGCTGTTCAACGCGCTACTCGCCGAGGGCTACGACGTGTTGGCGATAAACGCGCTGGGAAACGCCGGCAACGCCATATGGGCACCGGCCACCGGTGGTTCGAAGCCAACCGCTCATCTGTTCTTCGATCTCGAACCGATCGACCGGCCGTTGCGCTTTCATCTCGAGCCGATCATCGCCGGGCTCAACCATGCGTTGGCGGCTCGATCGTATCGTTCGGCGGATATGATCGGATTCTCGATGGGTGGTTTCATGACGGCCCTCGCTGCCGCCGTCGAGCCGAGGATCGAGCGCAGCTATCCGATTGCCGGTGTGTACCCGAACTATCTGCGGACAGGACAAGAGGTCATGACCAACGGTCCGCCTTACTATCCACCGCTGCTGGCAGTCGCCAATCAGCTCGATCTGTTCGTACTTGGGGCGAGCGGGCCCAACCGCAGCCAGTTGCAGATTTTCAACCGGTTCGACCGCTGCTGCTTCAACGGTGTGCGCGGCAAGGTCTATGAACAGGCAGTCCGCGAGGCAGTTGCTGACACGCCCACAGGTGGCGGCTTTGCCGTTGTGCTCGACGAGAGCCATGCCGATCACCGGATCTCCAACTTTGCAATAGAAACCCTGCTGACCGATCTGGCGCGCGGCCGCTGAGGCGCCGCCATTCGGTGGCGTGCAGGCATTGCATTTGGCTCGCGTGCGCCCTATGTGCTGTCGCCAGCGGAATTAGCGAATCGACGGAGCGGGCGCGTGGCGACACCCCAATATGTCTATGTGATGAAAGGCCTGACCAAGGCCTACACCGGCGGCCGGCCGGTGGTCGAGGATATCTGGCTGAGTTTTCTGCCGGGCGCCAAGATCGGCGTGCTTGGGCTCAATGGCGCCGGTAAGTCGACGCTGCTGCGCATCATGGCTGGCGAAGAGACTGAGTTTCAGGGCGAAGCCTGGGCGGCGGACGGTATCAAGGTGGGATTTCTGCCCCAGGAGCCTCAGCTCGACGCGGACAAGGACGTTGTCGGCAATGTTATGGAAGGGGTCGCGGAGACCAAAGCATTGCTCGACCGATTCAACGAGGTGAGTGCCCGCTTCGGCGAAGACCTGACCCCGGACGAAATGGACGCGCTGATCAACGAGCAGGCGGAGCTGCAAGACCAGATCGAGGCCGTCGATGCATGGGAGCTCGATCGCCGCATCGAGATTGCCATGGATGCATTGCGCTGCCCGCCGGGCGATGCCGACGTGACCAACCTGTCGGGTGGCGAGCGCCGCCGGGTGGCGTTATGCCGGCTTCTGCTCTCCAACCCGGACATGCTGCTGCTCGACGAGCCGACCAACCATCTCGACGCAGAGTCGGTCGCGTGGCTGGAACGTTTTCTCGCCGACTATCCCGGCACCGTCGTGGCGGTGACCCATGACCGTTACTTCCTCGACAATGTGGCCGGCTGGATTCTCGAGCTCGACCGGGGCAAGGGCATTCCGTTCGAAGGCAACTATTCGGCTTGGCTTGAGGCTAAGGACGTTCGGCTCGCCCAGGAGGAGAAGGAGGAGAGCGCGCGTCAGCGCACGATCCGCCAGGAGCTCGAATGGATTCGCCAGAGCCCCCGGGCACGCCAAGCCAAGAGCAAGGCGCGGGTCGACGCCTTCGAAAAACTGGTCGCCGAAAGCGCGGACCGGGCGCCCGAAAAACAGCAGATTACGATTCCGGCAGGAACGCGGCTCGGTGACTTGGTTGTCGAAACCGAGCACTTACGAAAAGGGTTCGAGAACCGGATGTTAATCGACGATCTGAGCCTGAAGATTCCGCCCGGCGCCATCGTCGGAGTCATCGGCCCCAACGGGGCGGGGAAGACGACCTTTTGCCGCATGATCACCGGGCAGGAGACGCCCGACGACGGTGTCTTGAGGACCGGCGACACCGTGGTGCTCGGCTATGTCGACCAAAGCCGCGATACGTTAGCGGACGATAAGACCGTCTGGGAGGAGATTTCCGATGGGCTGGATGTCGTCGAATTGGGCAAGCGGACCGTGCAAAGCCGCGCCTACGTTGCCGGCTTCAATTTCCGCGGGCCCGATCAGCAAAAGAAAGTGGGTCAGCTCTCCGGTGGCGAGCGCAACCGGGTGCATTTGGCAAAAATGCTGAAATCCGGCGCCAACGTGCTGATTCTCGACGAGCCGACCAACGACCTCGACGTCGATACGCTGCGCGCGCTCGAAGAAGCGCTACTCGACTTTGCCGGCTGCGCGATCGTGGTCAGCCATGACCGCTGGTTTCTCGACCGGATCGCCACCCACATCTTGGCCTTCGAGGGCGACAGCGAAGTGGTCTGGTTCGAGGGAAACTACGAAGCCTATGCGGCCGACTACAAACGCCGCCGCGGCGCCGATGCCGATCAGCCAAGCCGGATCAAGTATAAGCCGCTGAAGTCCTAAGGCGGTTATTTACTGAATCGAGAATTGGGGTTGCGCGGGGGTGCTATCAGCTGGCGTCGCGCCGCTTGCGTAATTCTTCCAATAACGCGTTCAGCTGGCCGCTGTTGCTGCGAATGAAGGAGTCATACTCAGCTTTCTGAGTTTGCGCCAGGCTGCGGCCCTCGACCTTGACGTCGGTTATTTTGTAGATGTCGCCACGGCTCGCCACCCGCCACTCGATGGAAATCGGTGTCCGGGGGTCGCTGAAAAAGACGCTGCGCACAATGGCAGCCCGTTCGGCGGGGTCCGCGCTGGGAGCATCGATGGCGTCACGTACCGTGAATTCTTGGCCGGAATACTCTGTAAACCGGTCGGCCCACGTATTGACGATCACGTCTTCGAACAGCGCAAGATACTCGGTTTGCTCGTCCGCCGATGCCCGCCTCCAATGTCTGCCTAAGACAAACCTTCCGATTCCATTTATGGCAAAGCCTTCGCGAAACAGGTCGCGAAACTTTTGGCGCCGCACATCGGACGGCAGTCCCTCGGCGGAGAGCGTGGCGATTGCCCGGTCAGCCAGTGTTCGAATGAAATCCGACGATGGTTGCAGATGCTCGTCGGCGCGCGCCGGTGTTACCGCAACGACGAGCGCGAATAGCGTAGCAGCGAGTGCGGGAGTCCACCGGTGACCGGCCATGGTGCTTTACTGGGTCGGCGCGTCCGGGCGCTCCGGCGCCGGGGCTGCATTGAGCTCCAAGCCGAGGGTCGGAGCCACATTTGTTGGTTCTGAAACGCCGTTGTTTATTTCAGCATCGCGGCGTTGACCGTAGAGGCTGCGGACGGCGGCGTAGTAGTCGAGCGAGTTTTTCTGCAGATCGCGCACCTGATCGATATTGCGCGAGCGCTGCACAACCGCGGAGCCGACGCCGCGCCCAATGGTCGCTTCCGATCCGGCAACGATTCCCAAGGGGTCGATGAAGAAATCGACGACGGTGCCGGTGGTGTCGCGGAGGTTCGACGGTCCGAGAACCGGCAGCATGATGTACGGCCCGCCGCTGGCGCCATAGGTGCCCAGCGTCTGACCGGCATCCTCGAAGACCGGTTCCATGTCGGGTTTCGGATTCGCCAGGAACAGTGTCGGAGCGCTCGCGATAAAGCGTCCGGCGGCCTGTTCGGCCCGGTCGAAATCACCTTGTAGCATCGCGTGAACGAAGCTCAGCGGCATGAATAAATTGGTGATGAGGTTGCCGATGGGAACCTTGAGTTCATCGGGCATCAAATCACGATAGGTTACGGCAGCCGGTTGCAAAAGCAACTGATCCAGCCCCACATTGAAGGCGAAGATGAACCGGTTGGGGACCTCCAAGGGATCGTTTACCGAGACCTCGTCCTCGGATGCATTGGGATCGTTATTAGGGGCGGCGCAAGCGGTTAGTGCTCCTGCTAGCAACGAAATACCGATTAAACGGCCAAACCCGCGCTTGAAAGACGGCATCCACATCCCCTGATCAACCCAACAATCCGCTGGCGCCATCACACCGGCGGTAAACGCAAATCTGTTGCGTCGTTGCCGCACCTTGCCGAGTTAGCCTTTACGGAGAGTTAATCCCCGCTGCGAATCGGGAAGTTGCAACACTAAGCACTACCAATCCTGCTACCACACGTCCCTGGCTAACGCTAGCAACCAAGCGGGATAAAACATCATGGCGACACGCATGTTGCAGAAATGCATCACCTGACATTCAACATATGAGCTGGAATAAAAATGGGTTGCGTGTCAGAATATAAAGATATTGTTATATATTTAAGTATGAAAATCCGATCTCCATACAATAGTGTGCCATCGATAGATTAATTATGGATCAATTGCTTACCGGATTGCGCGCGGCTGCGGAGCCGACGCGCATACGTATTCTTGCCTTGTGCCTACAGGGCGAGCTGACGGTGAGCGAGCTCACGCGCATCTTGGGGCAGAGCCAACCGCGCGTGTCGCGTCATTTGAAGCTGTTGTGCGAGGCTGGCCTGTTGGACCGCTTTCAGGAAGGCACCTGGGCGTTTTTCCATATCCCACCGATCGGACCTGGCACCGATCTCGTGCGCACATTGGTTAGTCAGATACCGGATGACGATGCGACGATTCGGCGTGACCTGCAGCGGCTGAAGGTCATTAAGGAGGAGCGGGCGGAACGGGCAAGCAGCTATTTCGATGAAAATGCGGCGAGTTGGGACCGTATTCGCGCGCTGCATGTCGATGAAACCGAAGTCGAGCAGGCGATCCTAGAACTATTGCCCCAGGGGCGTGTCAAACGCCTTCTCGATATCGGCACCGGCACGGGGCGTGTCTTGCAGCTCCTTGGCCAGCATGTGGACCAGGGTTTGGGAGTCGATCTATCGCGCGAAATGCTGGCCGTTGCGCGCGCCAATCTGGCCGATCCCGGCTACGCGCATTTTTCGTTGCGCCAGGCTGATATGTACCAGCTCCCCGTTGCGGACGGATCGTTCGATCTAATCGTGCTCCACATGGTGCTCCACTTCTCCGATAGGCCCGCTGAAGTTATTGCCGAAGCGGCGCGGGCGCTCGCGCCCGGCGGTCATTTTTTGATCGCCGATTTTGCCCCCCACACGATGGAGGAGCTGCGCGAGGAGCAGGCGCACCGCCGGCTCGGCTTCGCGCATGGCGAGGTCGAGACGTGGTGTGCCGACAACGGTCTCGACACGATCGAGGTGTGCGACCTCGACGGTGATCCCTTGACGGTTTCGATTTGGAAAGTGCGGCAGCCAACGGCGGTGGGGCGCGTGCCGCAGCCCTCCGCTGAGCAGGACGCGGCATAGGAGCGGGCGCGCAGATGAGCCAAACTTCTCAACATGCTGCCGATTTCGGCCGTGGCGGCGTATCCGGCGATATCTCGGTGAGCTTCGAGTTTTTCCCGCCCAAATCGGACGAAGCCGAGGTGTCACTCTGGGATACGGTCTGCCGCTTGGCGCCGTTACAGCCATCGTTCGTATCGGTCACCTATGGTGCCGGTGGATCGACCCGCGAGCGGACCCACGCTACGGTTACCCGCATTGCCCGCGAGACGGATCTCACGGCAGCAGCTCATTTGACCTGCGTCGACGCGACGCGCCAAGAGGTCGACGAGGTTGCCCGCCAATATTGGGAGGCGGGGGTCCACCACCTGGTCGCGCTGCGCGGCGATCCGCCGGACGGCGCGGCGGGCTACACCCCGACGCCGGACGGCTACGCCTACGCCAACGATCTCGTGACCGGTCTTCGCGCGGTGGCAGATTTCGAGATTTCCGTCGCCGCCTACCCGGAAACTCACCCGGATGCGCCGAGCGCGGCGTTCGATTTGGATAATTTGAAGCGAAAAATCGATTCCGGGGCGACCCGTTCAATCACCCAGTTCTTTTTCGACAATTCGGCCTTCCTACGCTTTCGCGATGCCGTTGCCGACGCCGGCATCGAAGCCCCGCTGGTTCCGGGCATTATGCCGGTGACCAACTTTGCCGGTATCCGCCGGTTCGCCGACCAGTGCGGTGCATCGATTCCCGGCTGGCTGGCAGACGCGTTCGAGGGGCTGGACGACGATGCCGAAGGACGCCGGCAAGTGGCGGAAAAGATCGCCTGCGACCAATGTTTCGATCTGGTGGGCGAAGGGGTGCGCGACTTTCATTTCTACACGTTGAATCGCGCCGAGTTGACCGGGGCCATCTGCCGGCACTTGGGCGTTGAGGCCAAACCGGTGGTTGGCAAGGAGGCGGCGAGATGAACCGCGAGCAACGCCTTGCGGCGCTCAACGCCGACGTTAAGCAGCGTATCCTCGTGCTCGATGGGGCGATGGGGACGGAACTCCAGACGCTGAACCTCGGTGAGGCGGATTTTCGCGGGGACCGATTCGCTGGCCACGGTCATGATCTCAAGGGCAACCACGACATATTGAACCTAACGGCGCCGGAAATCGTTCGCCAAATCCACGAGAACTATTTCCGCGCCGGTGCCGACATAATTGCCACCAATACGTTCAACGCGACGTCGATATCTCAGGCCGACTACGGCACGGAAGAGCATGTATATGAAATCAACCGGACCGGGGCGCTGCTCGCTCGCGAAGCTGCCGACACGACAATGGCGGCCACGGAGGGCCGGCAGTGCTGGGTTGCCGGCGCTATTGGGCCGACCAACAAGACCACGTCGATCTCGCCCGACGTCAACGATCCCGGTTTCCGGGCGATCACGTTCGACGAAATAAAGGAAGTCTACAAAGAAGCGGTCCGCGGGCTGATCGACGGCGATGTCGATTTGTTGCTGATCGAAACCATCTTCGATTCACTCAATGCCAAGGCCTGCTTGTTTGGCATCGAAGAGCTATTCGAGGACAACGACGTCGGTGTTCCGGTCATGATATCGGGCACCATCACCGACCTATCGGGGCGTACCTTGACGGGGCAGACGCCGGAAGCCTTTTGGCATTCGGTGCGCCATGCCAAACCGTTCTCGATCGGTCTTAACTGCTCGATCGGCGCGCGCGACATGCGTGCCTATATTGCCGAACTTTCGAATGTCGCCGACACCTTCGTCTGCGCCTATCCGAACGCCGGTCTGCCGAACGAATTCGGCCAATACGATGAGGGACCGGAGACAACGGCGGACTATTTGGGCGAATGGGCACAGAGCGGACTGGTCAATATCGTCGGTGGTTGCTGCGGCACCACGCCCGACCATATCCGCGCGATCAAGGCGAAGGTGGAGAACGTGCCGCCACGTGCGGTTCCCGATCTTGAGGTGGCGATGCGCCTGTCGGGACTGGAAGCTTTTACGGTGCCCGCATGATCGGCAGCCGCTTCATTAATGTCGGTGAGCGCACCAACGTCACCGGATCGGCGCGTTTTCGTCAGCTGATTACTGATGGCGACTTCGAGTCGGCGCTCGAGGTCGCGCGTCAGCAGGTTGAGAACGGCGCCCAGATCGTCGACGTCAACATGGACGAGGGCATGCTCGACTCCGAGGCGGCGATGACCCGTTTCCTTAATTTGATCGCTGCCGAGCCCGACATCAGCCGGGTGCCGGTGATGATCGACTCCTCGAAATGGTCGGTCATCGAAGCCGGGCTCAAATGTGTGCAAGGCAAGGCCATCGTCAATTCGATCAGTCTCAAGGAAGGCGAAGCGCCGTTTCTCGAGCAGGCGAAAATGGTCAAACGCTACGGCGCGGCGGTGGTGGTCATGGCGTTCGATGAAGAAGGGCAGGCGGATACCGCCGACCGCAAGTTCGAGATTTGTGAGCGTTCCTACCGCTTGCTGACGGAAAACGTCGAGTTTCCGCCCGAAGACATCATCTTCGACCCCAATATTTTCGCGGTTGCGACCGGTATCGCCGAGCACAACGACTATGGCGTGGCATTCATCGAAGCGACCCGGCGGATCAAAGAGCAACTGCCCCACGTTCATGTGTCGGGCGGCGTTTCGAACTTTTCCTTCTCGTTTCGCGGCAACAATACGGTGCGCGAGGCGATGCACTCGGTGTTCCTCTACCACGCCATTCGCGCTGGCATGAATATGGGCATCGTCAATGCCGGTCAGCTGACCGTTTACGAGGAAATCCCGGCGGAGCTCAGGGACGGCATCGAGGATGTGCTGTTCAACAAGAATGAAGACGCCACCGAGCGGCTCTTGGAGATTTCCGAGCAATTCCGCGATGCCGGCGCAAAGACTGTTGAGCGCGACCTGTCATGGCGCGAAGAAAGCGTCGCCGAGCGGATCAAATACGCGCTCGTCAACGGTATCGCGGATTACATCATCGAAGATACCGAGGCGGCGCGCCTCGAGGCCGAACGGCCGCTTCACGTCATCGAAGGGCCGCTGATGGATGGCATGAACGTGGTCGGCGATTTGTTCGGTGCGGGCAAGATGTTTCTGCCCCAAGTGGTGAAAAGCGCGCGCGTGATGAAGCAGGCGGTCGCGCACTTAAATCCCTTTATGGAAGCGGAAAAAGCCGAGGCCACGAACACCGACAGCGGCGGCGGCAAAATCTTGATGGCCACGGTGAAGGGCGACGTTCACGATATCGGGAAGAATATCGTCGGGGTTGTTCTGCGCTGTAACAACTATGACGTCATCGACCTCGGCGTCATGGTGCCGGCGGCGAAAATTATGGAGACAGCGCGCGCCGAGAACGTCGACATCATCGGCGTGTCGGGTTTGATTACGCCCAGCCTCGACGAAATGGCCAACCTGGCCCGCGAGATGGAGCGCGAAGGCTTTGAATTGCCGCTCCTCATCGGCGGCGCCACGACGAGCCGGCTGCATACGGCGGTGAAGATTGCACCGGGCTATGACGGCCCGACGGTCCACGTGAACGATGCGTCGAAGGCTGTCGGGGTCGTCAGCAATCTGCTATCGGAGGGGTCGCGTGACGATTTCGTCGCGCAGATCAGCGACGAGTACGAGGACGCGCGGGCACGTCACGCGCAAAGCGGCCGCCGCGCCAAGCGGCAAAACCTCGCCGCCGCGCGCCGCAACAAGGCGCCGATCGATTGGTCCAACTACACGGCGCCCAAGCCGACCTTTTTGGGCGTCAAGACCTTCGATGCCTATGACCTTTCCGAACTGGTGTCGTGTATCGACTGGACCCCGTTCTTCCGCACCTGGGAATTGGCCGGGAGCTATCCGGACTTGCTCGAAGATCCGATCATCGGTGAGTCCGCTAGCAGCTTGTTCGCTGACGCCAATGAAATGCTCGACCGTATCGTCGCCGAGAAATGGTTTACACCGTGCGCGGTCGTCGGTTTTTGGCCAGCCAACTCGATTGGCGGTGACGATATCGAAGTCTACGCCGGCGACGGCGAAGAAGACGCGCAGGCGGTGATCCACACGCTGCGGCAACAGATGCAGCGGACCAACGACCGGCCAAACTTCGCGCTCGCCGACTTCATCGCGCCCAAAGAGTCCGGTGTTGCCGACTATATCGGCGGTTTCGTCGTGACGACGGGGCGGGAGATCGAGGCGGTTGCGCGGCGGTTCGAGGAGGCCAACGACGACTACAACGCTATTTTGGTCAAAGCGTTGGCGGACCGTCTGGCCGAAGCGTTCGCCGAGCGCATGCATCAGCGTGTGCGCACCGAGTTTTGGGCCTACGCGCCGGATGAAAACCTCAGCAACGAAGATCTGATCGCCGAGACCTACCGCGGCATCCGTCCCGCGCCCGGATATCCCGCGTGCCCCGATCACACCGAGAAACAAACATTGTTCGAGTTGCTCGACGCGGAAACCCATACGGGCGTCTCACTGACGGAGAGTTTTGCCATGTGGCCGGCTTCGTCGGTGTCGGGCTACTATTTCAGCCATCCCGACAGCGCCTATTTCGGGATCGGCCGGATCGGCCGCGATCAGGTCGAGGACTACGCTAAACGTAAGCAGGTCTCGGTTGCGGAGATCGAGCGCTGGTTGGCCTCAAACCTGGACTACGATCCCAACGAATATTCAGAGCAAGGCGCGGCCGCTTAGCGAACGCCGCGTCTTAATCAGCACGTATCGCGTCGCAGCCGGTTGGCAGGTGATTGGCCGCGCGTGTGTACTGCGCCGCCAGCCAGGGAATGTGCTTTTCCGCGTTAATCGCCAGCGACTTGAGCCATTCGGGCAAAAAGATCGTGGCGCCGTAGACGCGTGTCCACCGCTGGGTGTGCTCAGTCAGCGGGCGCTCGCGGCGCTCCCAAAGGGCCAGCGCGCTCGCCACATCGGGCGCTTCGTCGATGGCGACGGCCAGTCCCAATCCGTTCATCATCGCATGACCGGCCCCTTGTCCGAGATAGGGCGGCATGGCGTGGGCGGCGTCACCGAGAATAGCGGCGCGCCCAGCCGACCAACTTTCTAACCGGACTGTCTGGAAGCGGACCCACCGGCATTCGTCCCAATCGGTATCCCTCGCAATGCGTTCGAGTAGCGGACCCATGGTGGGAAACGACTGCCGCCAAGCGTCGACATCGATCGGTGTCGCGCGCGCAGCCTCGTCTTGCTCCATGCAGGTGAGAATGACGTAAATCTCGGACGGCGAGTTGGGGCAATAGAGAATACGGCGCTTGTTCGCCCACGCTTCGATCATCGCCGTGCCGTCGCGTTCGTCGGTTGCCACATCCTCGGGCAGGCGCGGGATAACCATGCGCACGCCGCCTTCGTTCTGCCAAACCTTCCGGGCTGGTAGCGCCAGCCGGTCGCGGAGGGTCGAGTTGATGCCGTCGGCGGCGACGATGAGGTCGGCGCGATGCGTTTTGCCGCTTTCGAGCACGATCTCGCCGTCGGGAGTGGCGTCGGCCACCGCCGACCCGGTGAGGATATCGACACCGGATTGTTGGGCGCGCCGGGCCAGCAGAGCGACGATGTGACGGCGGCTGATCCGGTACCGGCCGAGGCCATTTTTGAGGCTTAAGACGACCTCGCCGCTGCCGTTCAACGAGTCGCGCCGATCGATCTCCATGCCGCCGGCCAGAACCTCGTCGAGGATACCCAATGCCGTGAATACGCGGGTCATATTGTCTTGGATGGCGATACCGTATCCTTCGGTATGCAGCGCGTCACGCCGCTCATGCACCCGTACCGTCCACCCACGGTCAGCTAAGCCGATGGCGGTAACCAGCCCGCCGAAACCGGCGCCGGCGATTTCCGCGTGACCCGGCGATGCCATGTCGATCTCCATCAGTCTATGGCCGGGCGCCGTGGCCGCGGCCGCGAGGCTGAATCCGACCAATCCTGTCGAATATCTGCATTATGCCTCAGATTATAGAAAAAGCCGCCTTTTTGGCGGATCTCGGGGCGATTCCGGGGCTGTTCACTAACAGCTCATTAACTGATGGCGCCTATGATCGCAGACTCAGACACCGCATGAGAATCGGTCGTGGAATACTCCGAAGGTACAAAAGACGCCGCAAAGTATGCGAAGGCCGCGCTCGAGCACATGGCGGCCCTCGACGTTACGGCCAATCCGCAAAACTTCACGATCTGGTACGTGTACGAGAGCGGACGCGACCGCTCGTTCGTGAGCCACATCGATAGCATGTTGGCGAACAAGGAGCCGTTCGACGAAACTCAGTTGGCCGACTTGTATGCCGCGGTTCTACGGTCGAACGGTGCCGGCAAGGAAGGCACCCGTGAAGCCGCCATCGATGCTATCGGTTCCGAATTGGAACGTGCGATGGCCGAAACCACTGAGATATTGAAAAACGCCGGCGTTGAGACCGAAAAGTACGGCGAGACCTTGCAAGGGGTCGATGGCGCCCTGCAATCGGCCGGATCGGCGGAGCAGATTCAAGGCGTCGTCGCCAACCTCGTCGAACAAACCCGCAAGATGGCGGAGCAAAACCGTACCGCGAATGAGAGCCTCCAGCAATCGAACGCGGAAATCGCCGAGCTGAAGATACGCATGGCCGATATCCGCAGTGAAGCGCTGACCGATCCGTTGACCGGCCTCGCCAACCGGCGGGCTTTCAGTGAGGAGTTGACCGATGGCATGGCCGACGCGTCATCGCACGGTACACCGCTGTGTTTGCTGATGCTCGATATCGACCACTTCAAGTCGTTCAACGATACCTATGGCCACCAACTGGGCGATGAGGTGATCCGGCTGGTTGCCGGCTCCATGTCGACCAGTATTGACGAGAATGGCACCGCCGCACGGTATGGTGGCGAGGAGTTCGCGGTGGTGTTGCCCGGCATCAGCTTGACGGATGCCGAAGCTATCGCTGAAAAAATTCGCGAGGTCGTCGCCGGTCAGCGCATCGTCCGTAAGACATCGCGTCAAACCCTGGGGTCGGTGACGCTGTCTGTCGGTGTTGCGCAGTATCAGCACGGCCAAACCGAAGACGATCTCGTGGCACGGGCGGATGCCGCGCTCTACGAGGCTAAAAACGCCGGCCGCAACTGCGTGCGTGTCGATACCGGTGACGGTGCTGCCGCTGCAAAGAGCGTCGCCTAACTAGATTTTTCCGGTCAGCGTAATCTTCGCTTGTATGCGTCCGCGGTGGTCGTGCTAGAGGTGTCTGCGTTTCGCCGACCAACTGGACTATTCGGCCCGTGCGTCCAAGAGCCGCCGTTCAAGCGCGTCTGCAAATCAGGCGCATCGTCCGTAACGAACACCTCACGCTAGGCGTTCTAGCGCTCGTTGTCGGCATCGCGGCTGCCTACGGCGCGCTCGTCTTTCGCTTCGGCGTTGGCAAGATTCAGGAAGTCAGTTTTGGGTTTTCGCTCGAAGAGTTCGTGCTCGAGGCGGGTGGGCTGCCGTGGTGGCAGGTGCTCGCCGTGCCGGCGGTCGGTGGATTGCTGGTCGGTCTCATCCTTAAATTTGCCCATAGCGGCGCGCGGCCCCATGGCATCGCCCATGTCATCGAAGCGTCTGCCCTCAAGGGCGGGCGCATGTCGCTTCGCGACGGCTTGGTCTCAACCGTCATTCACATTTCGTCGCTGGGCTTCGGCGGATCGACCGGCCGCGAGGGACCGGTGGTGCACCTTGGAGCCACCCTGGGCGCTTGGATATCCGGGCGGCTGAATCTCGACCGGTCGCAGTCGCGCACGCTGCTGGCGTGCGGCGTTGCCGCCGCGACGGGTTCGCTGTTCAACGCGCCGGTGGCGGGCGCGGTATTCGCCATTGAATTGATTGTCCGCAACCTGTCGCTGAAGGCTGGCGCACCGATCTTCGTTGCGGCGGTAACCGGCACCGCAATCGGCCGGTTCTACTTCGGCAACGCGCCGGCGTTCACGGTGCCCGCGCTAGAGTTGATTTCGCTGTGGGAATTCCCCGCCTTTGCCCTGCTTGGGGTGGTGAGCGCGCTCATCGCCATCATATTCATGCACTCAATTTTCACCGTCGAGCGCACGGTCGCGAACACCCAACTACCGATCTGGCTTCAGCCGGTTTGCGGTGGCCTGTTGATCGGCGCGATCGGCATATTTCTGCCGCAGATTCTCGGCGTCGGCTATCTGGCCACCGACGCGGCGCTGCGTGGCGAATTCGGGCTGCAATTGTTGCTGTTCCTGATCGTCGCAAAAATCGCTGCGGTTGCCATAAGTATCGGCTTTGGGTTCGGTGGCGGCGTATTTTCGCCGTCGCTGTTTCTCGGCGCCATGGTCGGTGGCGCTTTCGGCATCGTCGCGGGAAACATTTTTCCCGATTTATTCTCCGGGGTCGCCGCCTATGCTTTAATCGGCACGGCGGCGCTAGCTGGCGCTGTCGTCGGCGCGCCGTTGGCGGCGATTTTTATTGTATTCGAGCTTACCGGATCGTCTTCGCTGACCGTGGCGGTGATGGTCGCTACCGCGGTGGCATCGGTGATTACGCACCAAGTGTATGCGCGGTCGTTCTTCCATAAACAGCTCGCAATCTGGGGAATCAATCTAAGCGGCGGCCACGATCAGGCCCGGTTGCGTGATTTACCGGTCGGCTCGGTCATGCGCCGGCAGTACGCAACGATAAAGCCCGCCGGAGATATCCAACTTGTGCATACGCGTTTGCATCAGTCCCACGATGGAGAGGTCTACGTTATCGATGACAATGGGGCCGTTGGGGCGGCCATCAGCTATGCCGATATCGATAATGCGTTGATGAATAGGGAAGAAAACGCCGTGCTGGATGCTGCCTCCATCGGCCAGCCGTTGCCCGATGTGCTGCTGCCCACGGACAATCTGGAAGCTGCGCAGGAAAAAATCGCGGCGGCCGGGCGGACCAGCCTACCGGTCGTGCGCGACCGTACGTCGATGGCGCTATGCGGCACCATCGGTGAATTGGATATCGCGCGGGCCTACAACCGCGCCCTGCTGCGGGCGCACGCGGAAGAGAATAGCTAAACCGCCATTTCAGCCCGAACGGGCCACGCTGCCAAACTAGAAACTCGGGTCGAGCCGCAGCCAGTTGCTCCGGTCTTCCGACGTCACCGTCATCGTTCGCAGTTCGCCGGCCCTGTCGAGCACGGTGATGTCGATAGAGTCGCCGGCGCGGGCGTTCCGCCACACGGCACGCAGGAAGCTCGCCATGTCTTCGACCGCTATGCCGCGCACCTTGACGATGAGATCGCCGGGTTCGATTCCGGCGGCTTCGGCGGGTCCGTCCTCCGCGACCCGGTCGACAAAAACACGGCCCCTGAAGTCGGAGGAGAAAATTCCCACCCAAGGATTAATCTTCCCGCTGCGCCGGCCTGCCGTGACCATGTCTGCCAGGATCGGCCGCAATTCATCGATCGGCACGAACATGTTGCCGGCCAACGGCTGCTGCAGGACCGCCGCATCGCCGACGAACAGCGAGCCGATGCCGAGCAGTTTGC
This sequence comes from Alphaproteobacteria bacterium, assembly GCA_965267185.1. Taxonomy (GTDB): domain Bacteria; phylum Pseudomonadota; class Alphaproteobacteria; order UBA6615; family UBA6615. The sequence goes on from OZ253937.1 coordinate 3,994,228, forward strand.
CGTCGCTGCCGAGCAAGGAGGCGCCACTGAAATTGGGGTTGGGCGGCGAGGTATAGATGGCGTTGTCGAGCAGGTATTCCCAGCTGCCGACAAATTGCCGGCGCGAGACCACGAACACACCTTGCGCCGCCTGCTCGCCCAACCGATTGGCGATCAGCGCCTGCGACCGTTCCGTGGCATCGCTTGAGCTACCGAGCTCGAACGGCGTCACGCCGAGAGGGCGGAGGGCGCGCACCAGGCCGAAACCGGACTGATGATCGTAACCGACGAATTCGGCAGGAATGTTGCGTCCGTCGCTCGTTGTCAGCTCGATGCTGGCAGCTTCCAAAATGAGGTACCCGATGGTCAACACCAGCCCGTCGTCGGATATAACAGCGCCGCTGCCTTGCCGTGTCGTGCCGAGGGTGCCTGCAGTGCGGGCATTGCCTGGGATTTGCGCATCTACGCCGACGACCGCGTCGAGCAGCTTGGTCGAGTTAGGTTGTGACTGGGAAACGGCGGGGGTGGCAAAGCTTGCCGCTATGAATACGAGTATTGCCGTCGTTACAAAGACTAAGCGCAATAATGAGCCAAGCTGCACCGTCTCAGGTAGAATATTTGGTCGATGAAGCATTATCATGTCCCCAATACGCCAGGGGTTAACCCGCAACATACCCTAACACCGGAGTCGCCGGTTCGATACGAGTTCACGCGATTGTTTACGGCGCGTGGCCCGGCCACGACTCATGGCTCGGCCGTGATATAATCAGCTTTCTATGACCGACCCATTTCACATCGAAGACGAAGAGCCACAGCCGCTTCCAGCCGCCAACACGGGTGCGGAAGCGCCTTATATGGCGCAGCTCAACGATGCCCAGCGGGACGCCATCGAGGCCCTCGACGGACCGACGCTGGTGCTGGCTGGGGCGGGAACCGGCAAAACCCGTGTTCTCACCACCCGGCTCGCCCATTTGCTGCGGTTTCGCCAGGTCCGGCCCTATGAAGTGCTGGCGGTGACGTTCACCAATAAAGCGGCCCGCGAGATGCGCGAGCGCGTGGCCGAGCTCGTGGGCGGGCCCGCGGAAGCCATATGGCTGGGGACGTTCCACGCGTTGGGCGCACGCATGCTGCGCCGCCATAGCGAATTGGTCGGCCTCCAGTCCAATTTCACCATCCTCGATACCGACGATCAGGTGCGGCTGCTCAAGCAGCTCCTCGAAGCCAGCAATGTCGACAGCAAACGCTGGCCGGCGCGGGTTTTGATGGGTGTGATCCAGCGCTGGAAGGATCGCGGCTTGACCCCTGACAAGGTCTCCGCCGCCGACGCGGGTGACTTGGCCAATGGCCGTTTGATTGCACTGTACGAGGAGTATCAGGAGCGCTTGCGGGTGCTGAATGCCGCCGACTTCGGCGACCTTCTGCTCCATTGTCTGACCATCTTCAACGAGCACGAGGATGTTCTGGCGGAGTACCAGCAGCGCTTCCGCTACATTCTGGTCGACGAGTATCAGGACACCAACGTCGCGCAATATCTTTGGCTGCGCCTGCTCGCCCAGGGTCACCGCAATATCGCGTGCGTGGGCGACGACGATCAGTCGATCTACGCCTGGCGCGGCGCCGAAGTGGGCAACATCCTGCGCTTCGAGAAGGATTTCCCTGGCGCTAAGGTGGTTCGCCTCGAACAGAATTACCGCTCGACCGCGCCCATTCTCGCCGCCGCGTCGGGGCTGATATCCCACAACGAAGGACGGCTCGGCAAAACCCTGTGGACCGAGGGCCAGGGGGGCGACCCGGTACTCGTGCGCGGCGTCTGGGACGGCGAGGAAGAAGCGCGCTTTATCTCCGACCATATTGAGGATTTGCAGCGGCGCGGGCGCGACGGCACGCCGATTGCCCTGCAAGATATGGCGATACTGGTGCGCGCCGGGTTCCAGACCCGGGAGTTTGAAGAAAGATTCCTCACGCTGGGCATTCCCTACCGGGTGATCGGCGGTCCGCGCTTCTACGAGCGCATGGAGATTCGCGACGCGCTGGCCTATCTGCGGGTGATCTACCAGCCCGACGACGATCTGGCGTTCGAGCGTATCGTCAACCGGCCGAAGCGCGGGATCGGCGACGCGACCATGCAAACGCTTCATACGGTGGCGCGCGCCGGCGGGGTCAGCCTGTATCGGGCGTCCGCCGAGATCGTTACCACCGACGATTTGAAACCGCAGACCCGTAGTTCGCTGGCCAATCTGATGACCGATTTCGCACGCTGGCGGGCGTTGTCGGGCGAAGGCCCCGAGGCGTTGCCGCATCCCGAGCTTGCCGAGACGGTGCTCGACGAAAGCGGTTACACCGGCATGTTGATGACCGATAAGTCTCCGGAAGCGCCGGGCCGTTTGGAAAACTTGAAAGAGCTGGTCACGGCGATGGAGGAGTTCGAAAACCTTGCCGGGTTCCTTGAGCATGTCTCGCTGGTGATGGAAAACACCGAAAACGCCGGCGCCGACATGGTCAATATCATGACTTTGCATGGCGCCAAGGGGCTGGAGTTCGACACGGTGTTTCTACCGGGCTGGGAAGAGGGACTGTTCCCCCACCAGCGGAATATGGACGAAAACGGCGCGGCCGGCCTCGAAGAAGAACGGCGGCTCGCCTATGTCGGCCTCACCCGCGCCAAGCGGTCCGCCATTGTGTCATTCGCTGCGAACCGGCGGATTCACGGCCAATGGCAAAGCGCCATTCCATCGCGCTTTATCGACGAGCTGCCGCCGGAGCATGTGCAGGTCGAAAGCGAGCAGGGCCTCTACGAGGGCGGTTCGACGGCGCTCGGTGGCCGCGCTGGCGGCTTCGGGCGCCAAGACACCTGGGGAGGGCGCGGGGCGCGGCGAGCCATCGAGTCGGAAGCGACCTTGATCGAAGCCGAGCCGGTCGGGTTTACGATTGGCGAGCGGGTGTTCCATCAGAAATTCGGCTACGGCCGGGTCACGTCGATCGATCGCAACAAGTTGGCGATTGCTTTCGAAAAGGCCGGCGAAAAGAAGGTTCTCGACAGTTTCGTCGTGGCCGCCGACGCCGTGTGACCGGACTTACCGCTTCACCTAGTTGGAAGGTTGAGATCGTCGTTCCGGCGGCGGTAGGCGAGACCTTTGTCGAAGCATTGGAAGAACATACTGGCGCGGTCGCCATGTTTGCGGCGCCCGAGGGCGGTGCGGTCAGGATCAGCGGCTACGCCGCCAGCGAGCCGGACGAGCCGAAACTACAGGACGATCTCGCGGCGGCATCGCGTGCGGCGGGTATTGCGGCGCCCCACGTTCATGTGGTCTGGCTCCCTGCAACCGATTGGGCGGCGGTCAATCGCGAAAGTTTCGAACCCTTACGGGTCGGCGGTGTTTGGATCCGCGATTCTTATCATTCGGAACCGGCGCCCGTAGGTGCTGTCACCCTGGTGGTGGACGCCGCCACGGCCTTTGGCACCGGCCATCATGGCACGACCCAGGGGTGTCTCATGGCGCTCGAAAACTTTGCCCGCAAGCCGCGCCGGCTGCCGCCGGGGCCGGTGCTCGATGTGGGGTGTGGCACCGGGATCCTCGCCATGGCGGCGGCCAAGCGATTGCGGCGCCCGGTTGTGGCGAGCGATATCGATCCGGTCGCCGTGTCGATGGCCGCTTACAATGTGAGGCGAAACCGTCTCGGTTCGCTGGTGCGGCTCGGCCGCAGTACTGGCTACGCCGCCTTGCCGATCCGCCGGGCGAGGCCGTATGCGTTGATTTTCGCCAATATACTCGCGCGGCCGCTCATGGGTATGGCGCCTGACTGTGCCCGCCACCTCAAACGGGGCGGCTTTGCCATTTTATCGGGCCTTCTGACCGAGCAGGAACGCCCGGTGATCGCCGCGCACCGTCAGCAAGGCTTGATTCTTACCGCGCGTTATCGTTTGGATGGCTGGTCGACGCTGGTCGTGCGGCGTCCTATGTGATGGGCGGGCGCATACTTGCCGTTCCAACCTGTGAGACTAGGCTCTAATTTTCGATCATGGCGAAGTCCAAAAAAGCCGACAAAGCTGTTACCGACCCGAGCACCGCAGACCGGCTCGCCGCACTGCGCGCTTATCTGGCGGAGGCTGGCCTGGACGGCTTCGTCGTGCCCCACTCCGACGAGCACCAGAACGAGTTTCTACCGCCGCGCGCCGAACGGTTGGCGTGGCTAACCGGCTTCACCGGGTCGGCGGGCATGGCGGTTGTGCTCACGGATCGTGCCGCGGTCTTCGTCGACGGCCGCTATACTTTGCAGGTGCGCGCTCAGGTCGATGGCGACCTCTATAGCTTTCATCATTTGATCGATGAACCGGCGACCGGCTGGCTCAAGGAAAATCTGAGCAAGGGCCAGAAGCTCGGTTACGATCCGTGGCTCCACGGCGTTCGCGGGGTTGAGCGGTTGCGCAAGGCCTGTGAGGGCGCAGGCGCTGAACTTGTTGCGGTTGATGGCAACCCGATCGATGCGGTGTGGACCGACCAGCCGCCAGCGCCACAAACGCCGGTGGTGCCCCACGAAATGCGCTTCGCTGGGCGGGAAAGCGCCGATAAGCGCCAGGAGTTAGCACAGCAACTCGCCGATAGCGAAACTGCCGCCGTTGTTCTCACCCAGCCGGACTCCATTGCCTGGCTGCTCAATGTGCGCGGCAACGACGTATCCCACACGCCGCTGCCGTTGAGTTTTGCCATTTTGAACGCTGACTCCACTGTCGACTGGTTCGTCGACCCGGCAAAAGTGTCGGCGGAGCTAACCGCCCATCTGGGCAACGGCGTGTCGCGCCATGATCCCGATGCGTTAGGCGAAGCGCTCGACCGATTGGGCAAGGCCGGCGCGACAGTTCAAGCGTGCCCGGACACGGCGCCCTCCTGGGTATTCGACCGGCTTACGAGTGCTGGGGCCGATATCCGGCGCGCCAGCGACCCGGTGACCTTGCCGAAGGCGATCAAGAACGATATCGAGCTCGACGGTACCCGGGCAGCCCACCGGCGCGATGGTGCGGCGTTGACCCGTTTTCTGGCGTGGCTGGAGGCAACGGCGCCCGGCGGCGCGGTGAGTGAGATTGGCGCGGTGGAGAAACTCGCTGATTTTCGCGGCGGCGGCGATCTGTTTCGCGAACTTAGCTTCGATACCATCTCCGGCTCGGGTCCGAACGGTGCGATTGTTCACTATCGGGTGACGCCGGAGACCGACCGGCCACTGGGAACGGGCGAGCTGTATCTGGTCGATTCCGGCGCTCAATATCTCGACGGCACCACTGACGTCACGCGGACCGTCGCTATCGGTACGCCTAGCGCCGAAATGCGTGATCGGTTTACCCGCGTCCTCAAAGGCCATATTGCGCTCGCCACCGCGCGGTTTCCAACCGGCACCACCGGGGCGCAACTGGATACGCTGGCCCGGCAGTTCCTCTGGCAGTCCGGTCTCGACTACGACCATGGCACCGGGCACGGCGTGGGCAGCTATCTCGGGGTTCACGAGGGCCCGCAGCGGATTTCCAAAGCTGGTACGGGGCAGGCCCTGCGCCCCGGCATGATCATCTCAAACGAGCCCGGCTACTACAAGGAAGGCGCCTACGGTATCCGGATCGAAAATCTGGTGGCGGTGATTCCGCTGAGCGACATCGACGGCGCCGAGCGGGACACGCTCGGCTTCGAAACGCTTACCTTGGCGCCCATCGACCGCAACTGTATCGACGCGCCGCTGCTGACCGATGCGGAGCGAAATTGGCTCGACGATTACCACGCGCGTGTGATGGCGGAAATCGGCCCGTTGGTCGACGAGACAGTGCGCGATTGGCTGGCCGAGGCGACCCGCCCGTTAGGTTAGAGGGTTTAGCCGCCAATCAGCGCCAGCCACGCCGCCTCATCGATGGTCTCGATGCCCAGTTCGGCGGCCTTGCGGCCTTTCGAGCCGGAGCCCGGACCGGCGACCACCAGATCGGTCTTTTTCGATACCGATCCTGAAACCTTTGCCCCAAGGGACTCAGCGCGGGCTTTCGCTTCCGGCCGCGACATTTGTTCGAGCGTCCCAGTGAACACGATGGTTTTCCCGGCGATCGGCGAGTCAGTGTCGGGCTGTTCGAAGGCCTCGATATCGAGCGCGGCGTCGAGATCGTCGAGCACTCGTTGATTGTGGGGCTCGTGCAGGAACGACAAGATGTCGGCGGCGACCGATTCACCGATTCCGTCGATGGCGATGAGTTCCTGATAGGCGTCGCTCTCATGGTCTTGCGCAGCTGCCATCGCCGTGCGCCAGGCTTCCAGCGTCGCGTAGGTTTTCGCCAACAAGCGCGCGGTGGCTTGGCCGACTTGCCGAATACCGAGCGAATAGATAAAGCGGTCGAGAGAAATCCCGCGGCGCTCGGCGATCGCGGCGATCAGGTTATCTGCCGATTGTTCGCCCCAGCCTTCGCGCTCCGCCAGCATCTCCGCGCTCAGGCCGAAGATATCGGCCGGTTCCTTGATCAGGCCGTCCTCCCAGAACGCAACGATATGTTTCGCGCCGAGCCCTTCGATATCGAACGCGTTGCGCGAGACGAAATGCTTGAGGCGCTCTACAGCCTGCGCGGGGCAAATCAAACCGCCAGTGCAGCGGCGCACGGCCTCGTCCTCGGCGCGTACGGCCTCGGAATCACAGACTGGGCAATGGTCGGGAAACTTGTAGCGTTTCGCCCCCTTGGGCCGTTTGTCGAGGACGACTTCGACGACTTGCGGAATCACATCGCCGGCGCGTTGCACCACCACGGTATCGCCGGCGCGCACGTCCTTACGGGCGATCTCGTCTTCGTTGTGCAGCGTTGCGTTGGAAACCACGACGCCACCCACGGTGACGGGTTCGAGGCGCGCCACCGGCGTTAGCGCGCCCGTCCGGCCCACCTGGATGTCGATTTCCCGCAGGATCGTGGTCGCTTGTTCCGCCGGAAATTTATGGGCAATCGCCCAGCGCGGTGCGCGGCTCACAAAGCCGAGACGGGCTTGCCAATCGAGCCGGTCGACTTTGTAGACGACGCCGTCGATATCGTAGTCGAGGGTCGGTCTCGCCTCGCCGATCTTCGCGTAGGCGGCGAGGGCCTCTTCGACGCCGGCGCACTGCTGCGCGAGCGGGTTCACCGGGAACTTCCACTTGCCCAGTTGTTCGAGAAACGACCAGTGGGTGTCTTGCGGTTCTTCGCTGATCTCGCCCCACGCATAAGCAAACATCCGAAGTGTGCGCGAGGCCGTAATCGAAGTGTCGAGCTGCCGCAGGCTGCCCGCCGCAGCATTGCGCGGGTTGGCAAAAACCTTTTCCTCCGCCGCTGCTTGGCGCTCGTTTAATGCGGCGAATTCAGATTTCGGCATATACACTTCGCCGCGGATTTCGACGACGGCGGGTGCGCCTTTGGGCAACTGTTCCGGGATATCGTCGAGTGTGCGCAGATTGGCGGTAATGTCTTCGCCCTCGGTGCCGTCGCCGCGCGTTGCGCCACGCACAAACTTGCCGTTCTCGTAGCGCAGCGAGACCGACAAACCGTCGATCTTGGGCTCCGCCACCAAAACGACGGGCTCGTCTTCCGGCGGGTTGAGAAACCGCCGCACGCGGGCAACGAAATCGGTAACGTCGTCGTCGTTAAAGGCGTTGCCCAGCGACAGCATGGGAACGCCGTGGCGAACCTTGGCAAACCCCGAACTTGGCGCAGCGCCGACCTGCTGGGTCGGGCTGTCCGGCGTCATCAGCTCGGGGAACGTCGCCTCGATTTCCTGCAAACGGCGAAACAGGGCGTCGTATTCGGCGTCGGAGACGCGCGGCGCATCGTCTTGATAGTACAGCCGATTATGTTCAGCGACTTCGGCGGCGAGCCGCGCGTGTTCGCTGGCCGCTTCGTCGAGCGTGAGGTCGGCGGGATTGGGCAACGTGTCGGGCACGGCTACGCCGCGTCGCGGGGAGAGGCGGCAGCGGGCGGTTCGGCGTCGCCAAGCAAGCGGCCGGCGGCGGCGCGGGCTTCCTCGGTGATTTCGGCGCCGGCGAGCATGCGCGCAATTTCCTCACGGCGAGCCTCACTGTCGAGCGGCACGACACTGGTGACGACCGACGGGCCGTCGCCCTGTTTTGAAACCTGCCAATGCTGGTCGCCGACGGCGGCGACTTGGGGGCTATGGGTCACGACAAGAATTTGCCGGCCCGAGGCCGTGGCGAGCGCGGCCAGCCGCTCGCCCACAGCCGCGGCGGTGGCGCCACCGACCCCGGCATCCACTTCGTCGAAAATAAGGGTCACAGCGACCCCCGCATCGGCCAGCACGACCTTGAGGGCCAGTAGGAACCGGCTGAGCTCGCCGCCGGAGGCGATTTTTCCGAGCGGGCCCGGTGTGCTGCCGGGGTTGGTCGCGATGCGGAATTCGACCGAATCCATGCCGGTCGCCGACCAGTCTGACTCGGGTAGCCGTTCCAGTTGGCTGATGAAAGTCGCCTTGTCGAGTTTCAACGGCGCCAGTTCGCGCATGACGGCCTTGTTGAGGGCGCGCGCTGCCTTGGCGCGTCCGGCCGACAGGCGTTCGGCGGCGGCGATGTAACCGCGCCGCGCAGATTCGGCAGCCTTGGCCAACGTCGCGAGCCGGTCGCTATCGCCGCTTAGCGCCGCCAAACTGTCTGCCAGCCGGGTGTGAACCTCCGCAAGCTCATCCACGGTTGTGTCATGCTTACGGGCGGCGGCGCGTAGCGCGAACAAACGGGCTTCGGTGGTGTCGAGTTGGCCGGAATCGGTGTCGATGACATGGGCGAGCGCTTGCAATTGCTGTAGCGCGTCTAACAGCTCAACGGTGCCTCGTTCAACAGCGGCGATGATGGGGTCGAGCCGGCCTCCGCTGAATTCCGCTGCCCGCGCCAGAGTGCGCGCCGTGCGCTGCAGAGCCGGTTCGGCACCCGTTTCGCCCGCCAGCTCGTCGAGGGCCTGATTGAAGGCCGACACCAGCCGCTCGGCGTTCTGTAGCAACTGACGCTGGCTGGCGAGCTCCGATTCCTCGCCGGCCTGCGGCGAAAGATCGTTCAGCTCCTCGACATCGTGGCGCAGCTGCTCTTCTTTGGCCCGGGCGGCCGCCACATCGGCTTCCGCCTGGTCTAACGCCGCGCGGGCCTCCGACCAAGCTGCGAACAGATTCGATACCTCGGCCGCCGGATCTGTGAGGTTGCCGAACAGGTCGAGGGCGGTGCGCTGGACGGCGGGCGCGGCCAGGGCAAACCGCTCGAACTGGCCTTGAATCTCCACCAGTAGGTCGCCGACTTGCCGCAACAGGCCGACAGTCGCCGGTTGGTCGTTAATGAAGGCACGGCTACGGCCGTCGCTGCCGACGATCCGGCGCAACAGCACGCCGTCTTCGTCGGTCTCGAAACCGTGTTCGGAGAGTAGCTGGTAAGCCGGATGGTCGGGCGGAACGTCGAACGTCGCCGCGACGACCGCTTGCTCGGCGCCGGGGCGGATCAGACCGGCGTCGGTGCGCATGCCCAACGCGAGGCCGAGGGAATCGAGCAGAATCGATTTGCCGGCGCCGGTCTCGCCGGTGAGGACGCCCAACCCTGAATCGAAATCGAGTTCGAGGCGGTCGATCAGGACGATGTCCCGGATCGACAGGCGGCGCAGCATGGGTGCTTAGAAAGGCCAGAGCCGGCCGAAGAAACCACGCTCTTCTTCGACGGGATCGGCTATGCCGTCACCGTCGATATCACGGACGACGACGCCTTCGACAAGCTGGAAGCTGTCGACATACCATTGGTTGCCAGGGAAGTTGTGGCCCAGTACGGCGGCGTTCTCGCGCGCCTCGGGCTCGATACCGATCGCGCTGTAGGCTTCGGCCAGGCGATGGAGCGCTTCCGGCGTGTGGGTGGTCGATTGATACTTGTCGATGACGGTCCGGAACCGGTTAATCGCCGCCAGATACTGGCCCCGGTCGAGATAGAAGCGGCCCACTTCCATTTCCTTGCCGGCAAGATGGTCTTGCGTCAGGTCGATCTTGAGCTGGGCATCGCGGGCGTATTTGCTGTCCGGGAAGCGCCGCGTCACGTCGCTCAGCGATTGCAACGCCAGCTCGGTGTTGCGTTGATCGCGGCCCACGTCGGAGATCTGCTCGTAGTAGCTCAGGCCTTTAAGATAGTAAGCGTAGGCGATGTCGCGATTGCCCGGATGGAGCTGGATGAAGCGGTCGAGACCGAGGATCGCATCATCGTAATCGCCGCGGGCGTAGAAAGAATAGGCGCCCATGAGTTGAGCCTTGGTCGCCCAGATCGAATAGGGATGTTGGCGCTCGACTTCGATAAACAGGTCGCTCGCCGCCTGGAAGTCTTCCACCGCGATTTGATCGACGGCTTCATTGTAAAGCTCTTCGACGGGGCGTTCCGTGTAGACTTCTTCATCGGCGCCCGAGCACGCGGCGAGTACCGCAGCGGCTACTGCAAGCGCCGCGAATGGCCGCGTCCGGCGGGGTGTCGGTGTGGTATCGGCTAGAGGGTCGATGATCGGCAGTCGACTGTCGCTCACAGTGGCCTTCCGCATTTGGGGTCCGGTGATGCGCGCTCCAAAAGCGCGGCGTCAAATTCCGCCTGGATTATACCATCGGCGGTCTGTTTTCCAACGTGTCGCGCGCTCTATCAAGCACACAAATTTATGCCGCGGACTTATCACAAATCCGCGGCGCCGAAACAGTTCAAATATGCTTGAAAGCGTGCTTAGCCGGTTGCAACGGCGGGCAATTCGTCCAACTCGTCGACAAAATCGTGCGGGTCGCGCTCTGCTGTCGTGTACCGCCAGCAGCTATCATCAGCTAACAAGGCGCGCACGATGCTGTGGTTCAGCGCATGGCCCGACCGGTGGCCTTTGAAATGGCCGACGATCGGTGCCCCGGCGAGATAGAGATCGCCTACGCAATCGAGGATTTTGTGACGTACGAACTCGTCCTCGTAGCGCAAACCGTCTTCGTTCAACACCTCGTCGCCGCTCACGACGACGGCGTTGTCGAGGCTGCCGCCCAGCGCCAGTCCCATCGAGCGAAGCTTGTCCACTTCTTCGACGAATCCAAAGGTACGGGCGCGGCTGAGCTCTCCTTTGAAGGTGCCGTTGACCAACTCGACCGCCATATCCTGTTGGCCGATCGCGCCTGAACCGAACTCGATTTTAAAACCGACCGAAAAGCCGTCGCCGGGCACGAATTCGGCATGCCGGTCTTCTTCCTCGACCCGAATCGGCTTGAGAATTTCAATTGCGCGCCGCGGCGCATCTTGCGTCACGACACCGGCGCACTCGATGAGAAATACGAACGGTGCGGCGCTACCGTCCATGATCGGCAGTTCGCCGCCGTCGACTTCGACGTACAAATTGTCGATGCGGCAACCGCTCAAGGCAGCCATAAGGTGTTCGACAGTTGCGATGGTGTTGCCATTGCCGTCGCCCAGCGTTGTGCACATACGGTCGTCGACGACATTTTCGACATGAGCGGCGACTTCGAGTCCGTTGCCGTCGGCATCGATGCGGCGAAACACAATTCCCGTATTCGGGGGAGCCGGAAGCAGAGCCATGGAAACTTTCGCACCGGAATGTAAGCCGGTTCCGCAACAACCAATTCTGCTCTTCAAAGTTTGCTGGAGAGCTACATTGGAAGGCTTATCAATCAACGTTGCGACTGCTTGTTCCAAGACCAGGTACCCTTCGGATCAACTCACTCAAAACCGGCCGGCCGGCCGGCTTCCATGCGGGCCACGCGGCCCATTAACCATGCGTGGCTCACATAGTCGTGTAACAACCCTCACGGATAGGTACAAATCACTCTTTGTTACAGTTTGTTACGCTGAAACCCGCGGAAATCTTAACAATTTCCGCGGGTTGAGCGCTTCTGATCTAGTTCGCCTGGCGACGTAGAAATGCAGGAATTTCCAGCATATCGTCGTCGCTGGCACCCTCTTTGCGAGCCGCCGGCTCGAGGTTGCTTAGCGAGGGTTGAGCCGGGGCGGGTGGCGCCGTTTCCGCGGCAGGTTCGCGCGAAACCGGCGGTAGTGGCGGGGTAGCGGCACGAGGTGGGCTCACGGCCGGCTCGCGTGCCGGCGGCGTCACGCTCGGCGCCGGCGTCGTCGGCGCGGTTTCAACCGGCGTCGCTTCGGCCCGTGCCGGCTTCGGCGCTGGCGGTGTGGGCGCTGCTGTTTGTTCCTCGTCCGTTACCAGGCTGTTAACAGCGCCGGTAACCTTTTGGAACAGACTGCGGCCGCGCCGCTTCTCACTTTGTGCTGAACCGTTCTCGATTGCGGCCTCGGCGAACGCATTTGGGGCCGCTTGCGGTGCGCGCAATTGCGGTTCGCGTGCCGCGGGCATCGACGGGCGCGGCGGGATGAACGGTTGCCCCGCAGTGAGAGCAGGCTGACGCGGTGCGGGTTCGGCGACCGGTTCGCTGGTCTCCGGCTCCGGCTCGGGCTGTACGGCGGGCGCTGCCGCCGGTGCCGCTGCGCTGGGCATCGGCGCCGCTGTCGACACGAGTGGCGGCGGTGGCGGTACGTCGGAAACGCTCGCCGGTTGCGGCGGTGCGTCCGCCGTTGTCGGCGCTAGGTCTCCGGTGCTCTCTTCCGAAGCCGCGCCACCCGTTGAGAGGCTGGCCGCCGACCGGTCGGCATCGTGGACCAGCGAAATCATCGGCGAGCGCGGCATGGCCGACGCGTCGGCGTCGATACCGGTGGCCACGATGGAAACGCGGATCAGCCCTTCCATCTTCTCGTCGAATGTCGAACCGAAGATGATATTGGCGTCGGCATCCACTTCCTCGCGAATGCGATTGGCCGCCTCGTCGACTTCGAACAACGTCATATCGAAGCCACCGGTGATGTTGATCAACACGCCGCGGGCGCCGCGCATCGACACATCGTCGAGCAATGGATTCGCAATCGCGGCTTCTGCGGCGGCGATCGATCGTCCGTCGCCGCTGGATTCGCCGGTGCCCATCATGGCCTTACCCATCTCGCTCATCACGGTGCGGATATCGGCGAAATCCAGATTGATGAGGCCAGGCATAACCATCAGGTCGGTAACGCCGCGCACGCCCGAGTGCAGCACGTTGTCGGCCATGCAGAACGCATCGGCGAACGTTGTGTGCTCATTGCAGACGCGGAACAGGTTCTGGTTGGGGATGACGATCAGCGTATCGACGAAATGCTGAAGTTCCTCGATGCCCTCTTCGGCCGACTTCATCCGGTTGTTGCCTTCGAACTGGAACGGCTTGGTGACAACGCCGACGGTCAGAATGCCCTGCTCGCGGGCCGCCCGTGCGATAACCGGAGCACCGCCGGTGCCGGTGCCGCCGCCCATGCCGGCGGCGATGAACGCCATGTGACTGCCCTGGAGGTGGTCGATGATGACGTCGAGCGATTCTTCAGCTGCGGCGCGGCCGATGTCGGGCCGTGCGCCGGCGCCGAGGCCGTTGGTGATGTTAGTGCCGAGCTGAATGCGCCGCTCGGACGAGCTGAGCGCTAGCGACTGGGCGTCTGTATTGGCGACGACGAACTCGACCCCTTCGAGATTGGCCGCGATCATGTTGTTCACGGCATTGCAGCCGGCGCCACCGACGCCAACCACGACAATGCGCGGCTTCAGTTGGGTTTCGGTTCCAGGTGCGCTCAAGTTTAGCGTCATGTCAGCCTCCAATTTGTGACGTCCGAGGGCGAGAAATCAGGTGAGAGAGTTGGCGATGGCCACGACAGTGCAGTACTGCGCGCCCATCGGCCGGATACGCGTGGGACAGGTGGATCGGGTATCCAGGGTTTAGAAATGTTCATGGATCCAATGGCCGAGCCGGCTACCGAGGCCGGTCGACTCCCCCTTCATGATGGTTGTTGGCACAGGTATCGCCGGCTGATGTTCCACCGCGTAGGCGATCAGGCCGGCGCTGGTTGCAAATGCCGGTCCGGACATAGAATCGGGCAAACCGCGCAGCCGGAGCGGACGGCCCATGCGGACTTGCTTGTCGAGCACGAGCGCCGCCAGTTCGCGCACGCCCTGCAGCTGGCTGGCGCCGCCGGTAAGAACCACGCGGCGGCCGGCAACCGGATCGAAGCCGCTGTCGGTCAGCCGTTCGCGCACTAACTCGAAGGTTTCCTCCAGCCGCGGCTGAATAATGCCGTTGAGCAGGGAGCGCGGAATGTGGTTGGGGCTCGTATGTTCGTCTTCGCCGACATGGAGCACATCGATCAGTTCGTGCTCGTCGGCGGGGGTTGCCATCGCCGCGCCATGGAGCGTTTTTAGGCGCTCCGCATGGGCGATCGGAGTCGAGAGGCCGCGCGCGATGTCGTTGGTAACATGCGCGCCGCCGACCGGGATAATATCGGTGAAGACCGCGTCGCCGTCGGAGAACACGGCAATGCTTGTGGTACCGGCACCCATATCGATCAGCGTCACGCCGAGATCGGTTTCGTCTTCCACCAGCGTCGAGATGCCCGACGCATAGGGTGCGACGACGAAATCGTCGATCTGCAGATGGCACCGGTCGACCACGTTGCGCAGCGTGCGAATGACGCCGCTGGCGGCGGTGATCAAGTGCATGTTGACCGACAGGCGGTCGCCGAACATGCCGCGCGGATCGCGAATGCCGCGATTGCCGTCGACCGCATAAGCGACCGGTATCGTGTGGATCAGCTCGCGCGCCGGTTGGTGTCCGTTTTGTTCGCGGTGACCGTTCGACCAGCCGTTCACACCACCGTTGCTCGACGGGTCCATTTCCAGGGTTTGCTGGAAGATTCGTTGAATGTCGGCGTCGTCGATTTGCAGTCCGCCGATATCGACATCGACGCCGACCGTTTGCGAGGCCGGTTTGCCGCCGTTGAGATTGACGATGACCGACCGGATTGTATCACCGGCCATTTGCTCGGCGGCAAAGACGGCTTTCCGGATGGCGGTCTCGGCAACATCTACGTCGACGATCACGCCGTTCTTCAGGCCCGCGCTGACCTGCATGCCTGAGCCGATGATACGGGGCTGCGCCGGCAGATGGCTGCTGTTCTCGATCGCCGGCCGGTCAACCCGGGCGATCAGGCAGCATACTTTGCTGGTGCCGATATCGAGAGCGGCAATAGTGCCAGTGCGGGGTTTGGTGAGGCGCTTTGTCACAATAGGTCGTTCCTCGTGCCTCAGGTGTCTTCGCCAACGGTGCGGGCGCGCTCGGCCGCGTCGCCACTCACGCGGACGATCAGACGGTCCGGAACCCGCAAGTCGACGGCGATCACGTCGCGGTCGAATAGGGCGTGTTCGCGCTGGTATTCGGCCAACCGGTCGAGCGCCGCCGCGATGTCTTCCGCGGGGAGGCGGATATCGATGCCGTTTTGCAGCCGCAGGTTCCACCGGCGGCCGGAAACCCGGATCGCCGACTTAACCTGGCCCGCCACCGCAGGATAAGCACGCAGCAGATCGAGCAGGGGGGCGGCGTTTTCCGGCGCATCCTCGCCGACGACCAAGGGGAGGGCGGCGAAGCCTTCCAGCTTATGACGCTGGATGACGGCGCCCTCGCGATCGATCAGCGCGATACGGCCTTTGTGTTGCCACAGCGCTAGCGCTTGCCGCTCTTCGATCTCCAGATAGATCGTGTCGGGCAGACGCCGTGCGATAGTGACCGACTTGACCCAACCCAGCGAGTTGACCCGCTGGCGCGCCTCTTCGATATCGACGGCTAGAATGGGCATGCCGCTCTGGATATCGAGGGCCGCGATCAGGTCGTCGCGGGACGTGACATCACGGCCGCGGACGAGAACGTCACGCACCGCCAAACCAGCATCCGCGGTTGCCCCCATCATCCAGGTCCCGGCAATCTCGGCCTGTCTTTCCAACCAGCCCGACTCCGTTGCTGACCATGTGGCGCCGACGGCACCACCCACAAACCCAATGATTACGACACCGACAGCGATTCGTTGTCGCTGCAATCGGCTCATCGAGCGTTTGCGCGCACCTTTTTTGCGCTTCTGCCGGAAGGGGTTCAGTCGCATTGCGCCGTCTCCACCAGCCAGCCCACCAACTCGGTGAACGCGATGCCCGTATGCGCAGCCTGTTCGGGTACCAGGGAAAGCTGGGTCATACCCGGCTGCGTATTGACCTCGAGCATGACCAACTCGTCGTTGTCGTCGTCGTAGCGCAAGTCGGACCGGCTCACGCCGCGGCATCCAAGTGCCCGATGGGCAGCCGCCGCCCAGTTCATCGCCCGGTCGTAAACCTCGGGGGGGACGGGGGCCGGGATTAAATGCTCGGTTTTGCCGTCTGTGTATTTGGCTTCGTAGCTGTAGAAGCCGGACAGCGGGCGCAGCTCGGTAACGGCCAAAGCCCGCGGGGCGTCGGCGTGAGCGCCCTTGACGGCGACTGTGAGCTCGCGACCGGGGATGTAACGCTCGACCAAAAGCTGCTGCGTGGCGTCGGGCATGTCATCCAGCGGCGGCCGGTTATCGCCGTCGCGCACAATATGAACGCCCACCGACGATCCTTCGTTGATCGGCTTGATGACATAGGGCGGCGGCAAAACGTCACCGGCTTGCAACTCTTCCGGTGTGGCGACCACAGCATCGGCGATACCGATATCTTCGGCGGCGAAAATGGCGCGGGCGGCGACTTTGTCCATCGCCAGTGCCGACGCCAGAACGCCCGAATGGGTATAGGGGATCTGCAGCAAGTTGAGCAGACCTTGGATGCAGCCATCCTCGCCATAGCGGCCGTGCAGGGCGTTGAACGCAACATCGGGGGCCGGTTCCAGCGAGGCGAGCAGGGCGTTGATGTCCGACGTCACGTCGACTTCCTCGACCGTGTAGCCGGACTCGCGCAGCGCGTTGGCGCATTGCTGTCCGGAATCCAGCGACACTTCCCGCTCGGCGGAGATTCCGCCCATCAGCACGGCGACCCGGCGCGTCATGATGGGCCTCCCGCCGGAGTGCCGATGCGCTCGAGTTCCCATTCCAGCTCGATGCCGGTGGCTTCGCGGACGCGGCGGCGTACTTCTTCGCCCAAACCTTCGATATCGGCTGCCGTCGCGCCGCCAAGATTGACCAGGAAGTTGCAATGCTTCTCTGAAACCTGGGCGTTGCCCAGGCGCAGGCCGCGGCAGCCCGCCCGATCGATCAACTCCCAGGCCTTCTGGCCGTTGGGGTTCTTGTAGGTGCTGCCGCCAGTGCGGGTGCGGATCGGCTGGGTTTCTTCGCGCGCTTCTTGCACGAGTTCCATCGCACGGGCGATGTCGGCGCTGTTGCCCCAGACGCCGTTCATGGTGCAGCCGGTGAAAATCCAGTCGGTCGGCACGCCGCAGCCGCGATAACGCGGCGCCCAGTCGGCCGGCGCCATGGACTCGATCTCGCCCTGGGGAGTCAGCGCCATCACCTGGGTAACGATGTCTTTAAGCTCGCGGCCATAAGCGCCGGCATTCATGCGCAAGCCACCGCCGATTGTGCCGGGAATGCCGGCGAGGAATTCGAACCCGGCGATACCTGCGTCGCGCGCCGCCTTGGCGACGTTGTAGTCGAGCGCCATCGCGCCGGCGTGGATCTCCGTGCCGTCGACGCGGATTGTCGAGAACGGGCGGCCGAGGCGGACGACAACGCCGGGAATGCCGCCGTCGCGCACCAGCATGTTCGAACCCACGCCAAGGACGGTCACGGGCACATCGTCGGGTTTTCCGGCGAGGAAGTTCGCGAGATCGGTCACATCCGCCGGGCGGAACAGAATTTCCGCCGGCCCGCCGACGCGGAACCAGGTGTAGCGGGCGATCGGCGCTTGCGCATCATAGCGGCCGCGTACGGCGGGCAGCCGTTCGAGCAACTCGGCAGGGCGCTGGCTGTCGACCATCATGCTTTGGTCCCCGTCCCGCGCTCCAACAGGGGCGTCAACTGCTCGGGCAACGCCCTGGCCCAAGCGGTGATGCTGCCGGCGCCGAGACAAATCACCATGTCGTCGGGCTGCGCCGTCGCGGCGATTAGATTTGCCAACTGATCCGGCTCGGGGAGTGGACGCACGTCGCGATGGCCGTGGTCGCGCAGACCGGCAACCAACGCGTCGCGGTCCACTCCTTCGATCGGGCTTTCGCCGGCCGGATAGATGTCGGTCACAAAAACGATGTCGGAATCGTTGAAGCAGGTGCAGAAATCGTCGAACAGGCTGACCACCCGCGAATAGCGGTGGGGCTGGAAGACCGCGATCACGCGGCCGGCCGTGCTGTTGCGTGCGGCGTCCAACACCGCGGCGATTTCGACGGGATGGTGACCGTAGTCGTCGATAATGGTGACACCGGCGACTTCGCCGGTTTTGGTGAAGCGGCGGTTGACCCCGCCGAACCCGGCGAGACCGCGCTGGATGGCGTCGTCGCCGATGCCCATTTCCAACGCGACGCTGATGGCGGCGAGGGCGTTCTGCGCGTTGTGGGCGCCGTACATCGGCAGTTTGACTGCCTCGATGGTGCGCGCGGCGCTACCGGCGCGCTCGGCGATCTCGATATCGAAGGTCACGCCGCCATTGTTTGTCGCGATATTGACGCCGCGCACGTCGGCCTGGCGGGAGAAGCCGTAGGTGATGACCCGACGGTCCGACAGTTGCGAAATCAGCGTCTGTACTTCCGGGTGATCGATGCACAAGGTGGCGAAACCGTAGAACGGGATGTTCGACACGAAGGTTGCAAACGCATCGCGCACGGCGTCGAAATCGCCGTAGAAATCGAGATGCTCGGGATCGATGTTGGTGACCACGGCGATAGTTGCGGGCAGCTTCACAAAGGTGCCGTCGGATTCATCGGCCTCGACAACCATCCAGTCGCCGCCGCCGAGCCGCGCGTTCGTGCCGTAGGCGTTGATGATGCCGCCGTTGATCACCGTGGGGTCGAACTCCGCGGCGTCCAGCACGGCGGCGACCAGCGAGGTCGTCGTCGTTTTGCCATGGGTGCCGCCGACCGCGATCGACCATTTCAGGCGCATCAGCTCGGCCAGCATTTCAGCGCGGCGCACCACCGGCAATAGCTGCGCGCGGGCGCTTACCACTTCCGGGTTATCGGCTTTGATCGCGGTCGACACCACGATGACCGACGCCCCTTCGATGTTTTCGCTTCTGTGGCCGATCGACACCTCGATGCCGAGTTGGCGCAGCCGCAGAATGTTGGCGCCCTCGGCAACATCGCTGCCCTGCACGGCGTAACCCAGCGCGTGCAGCGTTTCGGCAATGCCGCTCATGCCGATGCCGCCGATGCCGACGAAGTGAATAACGCCAATGTCCAAGGGAAGTGCTTTCATTCCGCTGCCTCCCGGTAGGGCGTCGACGGGTCGCCGGCATCGCCGTTCAACGGCAACAGGCGTTCGACCATGTCGGCGAGACGCTCCGCCGCCGTAGGATTGCCGAGCTTCCGCGCCGTTTCGGCAACCCCGGCCAAGGATGCCGGGTCTTCGACGGCGGCTTCGAGCCAGCCCGCCAGCGCGCCGGGGGTAAATTCCGGTTGCGGGAACAGCCACCCGCCGCCGCCCGTTTCGATGGCGCGGGCGTTCGCGGTCTGGTGATCGTCGGCGGCATGGGGGTAGGGGACATAGAGCGCGGGCCGTCCTGCCGTCGTCATCTCGGCGATTGTCGATGCTCCGGCGCGGCAGATCACCAGATGCGTGCGGGCGAGCCGTTGCGGAACGTCTTCGAAGAACGTGGCGAGCTCGACCGGCATTTGCAGCTCGCGGTAAATCGCGCGTACGGCCTCGATATCTTCGGCGCGGCATTGCTGCGCGACGCGGAAACGGGGGCGCAGTTCGGGCGCCATCGTTTGGAAGGCCGCTGGCACGATCTTGGAGAACACCTGCGCGCCCAAGCTGCCGCCGAGGACCATCAGTTGCAGAACTTCGCCTGGTGGCTCGTAGGGTTGGGTCGCCAACGCCGCAATTTCCTCGCGGATCGGATTGCCGACAACGCGTGCCCGTGCTGCACCGGCTTCGCTCAGTTTCGCGGTGTTTTCGAACGACAGGGCGAACGCCCGGGCGCCGCGGGCGAGGCGCCGGTTGGCGCGGCCCAGAACGGCGTTTTGCTCATGAATGATGGTCGGCACCCCGGCCAGTCCGGCCGCGAGAATCGGCGGGACCGTGGGGTAGCCGCCGAACCCGACCGCGAGGGACGGTTGCAGCCGGCGCACCAGACGGCGCGCCTCGGTAAATCCTTTGATCAACGCCACGACGCCGCGGCTGGCGGAGAAGAAACTGCCTCCGAGGCGGCCGGCGGAAACGGCATAGCGTTCGATGTCGGGCGGCAAGCCGAGATTTTCCCGGCTCACGGCGGCGCCTCTGGTGTCGCTGACGAAGGCGATGCGGTGGCCGCGCGCGCTCAGGATCTGCGCGACCGCGACGCCAGGGAACATGTGCCCGCCGGTGCCGCCGGCGACGATCATTATGGGGCGGGCGGAAACGAGACTCATACGCCGTCTCCCAGTCCGCTGCGCCGGCGCGTCAGCGCCAACACCATGCCGATCCCCAAAGCGATTGCCAGCAGCGACGAGCCGCCGTAGCTGATGAAAGGCAGTGTCATGCCCTTCGTCGGGATGAGTTGCAGGCTCGAGGCCATGTTGATCAGTGTTTGCAAGCCGAACTGGACCAGCAGACCGGATACCGCGAGCAAGACGAACAGGTTGGTCTCGCCCATCGTCCGCAACAGGCCGCGCAGCACGATGAAGGCGAACAGAGTGACGATAACCAGGGTGAGCACCAGGCCGAGTTCTTCGCCGGCGACGGCGAATACAAAGTCGGCGTGGGCGTCCGGCAGTACGTTCTTCACGGTCCCCTCGCCGGGACCCTGGCCGAACAGGCCGCCGTTGGCGAACGCCTCGATGCTGCGCTCGATCTGATAGTTGTCGCCGGTGGTGGGGTCGATGAAGCGGTCGATGCGGCTGGCGACATGGGAGAGGGTCATGTACGAACCGGCCAGCCCGGCGAGGCCGAGCACGATCAGGCCGACCACCATCCACATGGGCAAGCCCGCCACGAAGAGCTGGCTCATCCAAACGGCGCCGATGACGGCGGTTTGACCCATGTCGGGCTGTGAGATGATAAGCGCGACAAGCAGCGCGAATGAAATAACCGCGAAGGTGTAGCCGGGAAACTTGCCGTCGCGGACTCGTTCGGCGAGCAGCCATGCGGTCACCACGGCGAAGGTCGGTTTGGCGAATTCGGTGACTTGAACGGATACGCCGGCGAGCGACAACCAGCGGCGCGCGCCATTGATCTCGGCGCCGAACAACAATGTGGCGGTGAGCCCGACCAAACAGCCGGCAAAGCCGATCAGCGCGAGCCGCCGGACTTGCACCGGGGTCATCAGCGAGGTGCCGACGATCACCGCGGCCGCTATCGGCAGGAACACCAGGTGGCGTTTGACGAAGTAGAGACTTTCGACGCCGATCCGCTCGGCGACGGCGGGACTCGACGCGAGCGCCAGCATGGTGCCGAACGCCATCAGGGCGGCGATGGCGGCGAGGCTCCAACGGTCGACCGTCCACCACCAGCGGCCCATAACAGAGGTATCGGCGCGCGAGAAGGTCGTCATGCAGCGCCCTCCTTTGCTGCGGCGTGCGCGCCGGGCAGGCTCATGACGGCGGTTCGAAAGGCATCGCCGCGCGCTTCGAAGTCCGGAAACTGGTCGAACGACGCACAGGCGGGCGACAGCAGAACGACGCTTGGCTGCGTCTCCGATCGCGCCAGCTCCGCCGCACCAGCGACCGCTGCCGTGAATTCGCCGCTGATTGTGTAGGCGACTTTCCCGTCGAGGGTCTTGGCGAAATCGTCGGCGGATTCGCCGATCAGGAAAGCGTGGCGAATACGCGAAAAGAAGCGATGAAGCGGCTCGATACCGCCGGCCTTAGCCCGCCCGCCGGCAATCCAAATGATGTTGTCGTGGCTGGCAAGCGCGCGCGCTGCAGCGTCGGCGTTGGTGGCCTTGGAATCGTTGATGAAGCGGCAGCCATCGATGATCGCGACCAGTTCCTGGCGGTGGGCGAGTCCGGGGAAGGTCGCGATAGCCGCCGCGATGGCGGCTTCGTCAGTCGACGGATCGTCCGCGACGACTGCCGATACCGCAGTATAAGCGACGGCGGCGTTTTGCGCGTTGTGAAGGCCTGGCAGCGTTTCCACCGCGCTCACATCCATAATGCGTTTGGCGTCGCTCTCCCGGTCGTCGATCAGCCACCCGTCGGCGACGTACACGCCGCCGGGAACGGGACGTTCGACCGAAACGGCGACGACGGATTGCGGGCTCTTGGCCAGCTCGTCGTAGATGGCTTGGCTGGCCGCGTCGTCGACACCGACGATGGCAACGCTTTTCGCCGACTGTCCGGCGAAGATGCGGCGCTTGGCGGCGATGTAGCCGTCCATGCCGCCGTGCCGGTCGAGGTGATCGGGGCTGATATTGAGCAATATCGCGACGTTAAAAGTGGCCGACGGCAGCAATTCAAGCTGGTAGGAGGAGAGCTCCAGCACATAGATGCCGCCGCCGGCCAAAGGCGCCAGGGAGAGAGCAGGCGCACCAATATTTCCGCCGATCACCGCCCGCTTACCGAGCTGGTCCAAGACGTGACCGATCAGCGCTGTCGTTGTCGATTTGCCGTTCGTGCCAGTGACCCCGACATAGATGGCTTCGGTTTCGCTGCGCGCGAGCAGCTCGATATCGCAGACGATCTCGCAGCCTGCCGCGCGCGCTTGAGTTACGGCCGGATGAGGAGCCGGGTAGGTGTGGGGAATGCCCGGACTCAATAGGAGCATCGGCACGCCGTGCAGATCCGCCGTGGCGAGATCGACCACAGCCATGCCGTCGCTTTGCGCCGCCTCGCGCCGCGCCGGATCGTCGTCCCACGCGCGCACATCGGCGCCGCTGTCTTGCAGCGCCCGTGCAGCCGATAGCCCCGACTTGCCGAGGCCGAGCACGGCAATCGGTGTGCCGGCGAAAGCCGACAGGTCGATGCGGGATTGCGGCTGAGCGTTCATATACGGGTTACCGCAGCTTCAAGGTTGCCAGGCCGGCGAGCGCCAAGATCGTCGCGATGATCCAGAAGCGAATCACGATCGTCGGCTCGGCCCAGCCCTTTTGTTCGAAATGGTGGTGCAGCGGCGCCATGCGGAACACGCGGCGCCCGGTCAGCTTGAACGACGCGACCTGAACGATCACCGATACGGTTTCGAGCACGAACAGGCCGCCGATAATGGCGAGCACCAGCTCGTGCTTGGTGACCAGCGAAACGCCGCCCAGCGCGCCGCCCATCGACAACGAGCCGGTGTCGCCCATGAACACCATGGCCGGCGGCGCGTTGTACCAAAGGAAGCCCAGGCCGGCGCCAATCAGAGCGGCGCAGAACACGGCCAGCTCGCCCGAACCGGGAACGGCGAAAATCAGCAAATAGTTGGCGAAAACGGCGTTGCCGACCAGATAAGCGATCAGCCCGAAGCTGCCGGCAGCGATCATCACCGGGACGATCGCCAAACCGTCGAGGCCGTCGGTGAGGTTCACCGCGTTGGACGAGCCGACAATGATGAAGATGGCGAATGGCGCGAAGAACCAGCTCAAGTCGATCAGCACATCCTTCACGAAGGGCAACGCCAAACCGGTGGCCATCGGCTGGCCCATCAGCGACATGATCCAGTAGGTGGCGATGGCGGCGATGATGATCTCGAGCGAAATGCGCAACTTGCCCGGCAGGCCGCCGGAGCTGGCGTTGGTGAGTTTGCGGTAGTCATCGACGAAACCGATGGCGCCGAACCCCACGGTGATCAGCAGCACGGCCCAGATGAAACCGTTGGTGAGATCGGCCCACAGCAAGGTCGACACGATAATCGCCAGCAGAATGAGGAACCCGCCCATGGTCGGCGTGCCGGCCTTGGCGAAATGCTGCGGCGGTCCGTCTTCGCGGATCGGCTGTCCGTTTGGCTGTTGTTGCTTCAGCCAACCGATAATCCAGGGGCCGAAGACGAACGCGACAATCAGCCCGGTGACCACGGCGGCGCCCGCCCGGAAGGTAAGGGAGTTGAACAGAAAAAATACGCTGTATTGATCGGACAGCGGGGCCAGGAGGTTAAACAGCATTCCTGATGCCTCCGTTCGCGGTGTCTGGTGATTCACCGTTTCCGCCGGCGGATATCAGCGCGGCGGCGATCGGGCCGACTCGGCTGCCGAGAGAACCTTTGACCAGCACGACGTCGCCCGCCTGCACGGCGTTCAGCACGATCGGCAGCAACTGTTCGGGTGTGGCGGCATGGCCACCGCGCATATGCCGCGGCAGAGCGTCGTCGAGCGCGGCCATGAGCTTGCCCGACGTGAACACCTGATCGATGCCACCGGCTTCAAGATTTCGGGCCAGCGCGGCGTGGAGCTTGGGGGCGTCGTCGCCCAGTTCGAGCATGTCGCCAAGCACCGCCAGGCGCCGGCCCGTACCTTCGAGGCGGGAGGAGCTGAGAACCTCGAAGGCTGCACGCATGGATGCAGGGCTGGCATTGTAACTGTCGTCGATCACCACATACTCGCCGGCCGCTGTGGCAACCCGATGGCGCCGGCCGCGACCTTTTGCGATGGCAACATCGCCCAACGCGGCGGCGGCGGTCTCGATGTTGGCGCCGAGCCCGGCCACGGTTGCCAAAACGGCGAGCGAGTTGATTACCCGGTGCCGTCCCGGCGCGTTGAGCCGGTAGCGCAAGGTATGGCCGTCGATCTCGGCGGTAACATCGCTGCCGTCATTGTCGGTCTCGATGTCGATGAGGTGAGCATCGGCGCCCGGATGAGCGCCGAAACCGATAATTCGTTTGGCACCGTGCTCCGCGGCGATGGAAGCCAGAAGTGGGTAGTAGGCATTGTCGCGGTTGAGCACGGCGACCCCGAGACCGCCGAGCCCGGTGAAGATTTCCGCTTTCGCTTCGGCGATAGCGCCCACGCTGTCGAAGAACTCCAGATGCACTGCCTCGATCGTGGTAATGACCGCAACGTCGGGCCGGGCAATTTTGGATAACTCCGTTATCTCACCGGCATGGTTCATACCGAGTTCGAGGACGCCATAGTCGAGATCGACGGGCAGGCGGGCCAGCGATAGCGGTACGCCCCAATGATTGTTCAGATTGCCGGCGGTCGCTTCGGTGGTGCCGCACGTGCTCAGCGCTGCGGCCAACGCGTCCTTGGTGCTGGTTTTACCGACCGAACCGGTGATGCAAACGAATTGCGCCGCCGAGCGTTCGCGGGCGAACCGGCCGAGCGCCGTCAACGCCGTATCGCAGTCGGCCACGACGATCAATTTTGGCGACCCCTCCAGGCCTGCGGGGGCGTGGCTGACGATTGCGCCCGCCGCGCCTGCGGCCAACGCGTCGGCGACGTAATCGTGGCCGTCGAAGTTGGGGCCGGCGAGCGCTATGAACAAATCGCCGGCGGTGCAGGTGCGGCTGTCGATCGAGACGCCGCTCGCGTGCCAACCGGGCGCGGTTTCGCCGGACGCGAGTTGGCCATACGTCGCCGTGAGAATGTCCTCGCTGGTCCAGAGCGGCTGGGGTTGCGCGGTCATGACGCCACCTCCCCGCCAAGGTCCGCAATGACGCCGCGGGCAACTTCGCCGTCGTCGAATGGGAGGACTTCGGTACCGACGATTTGCCCGGTTTCGTGGCCTTTGCCGGCAATCACCAAGGTGTCGTCGGGCGCCAGATCGTTGATCGCGGCGGCGATGGCTTTGGCCCGGTTGTCGAACTCGGCGGCGCCGGGGCAGGCGGTGAGGATCTGACGGCGGATCGACGCGGGGTCTTCGCGCCGCGGATTGTCGTCGGTCACGATGGCCCGGTCGGCAAGCTCGGCTGCGACCTTGCCCATCATCGGGCGCTTACCTGGGTCGCGGTCGCCGCCGGCGCCGAACACTACGGCGAGCTTGCCCTTAACGTGGGGGCGGATTGCCGAAAGCGCGGTCTGAAGCGCGTCGGGCGTGTGGGCGTAATCGATATAAACCAGCGCGCCGTTGGGATGGCGGCCGGCCAACTGCATGCGTCCGTGTACGCCCTTCAGCAGCGCCAGCGCGGCGAACGCATCGTCGAGCGGCGCACCGCAACCGATTGCCAGGCCCAACGCTGCCAACGCGTTGTAGGCCTGGAATGCACCGACGAGCGGCAGCCGGGTTTCGAACGTGCGTCGGTCAATCGTGACGCACAGGCGCAGCCCGTCGGCCAACGCTGACAGGTCGTCGATGCGCATATCGCTGGTGCTTTGGCCGAACGACGTGATGCGGTGTCCGGCGTTGCGGCAAGTTTCGCGAATCTCTTCGTAGAAGGGACTGTCTGCGTTGAGCACCGCCGTGCCGTCGGGCGGCAGCAATTGCTCGAAGAGACGCCGCTTGGCGGCGAAATAGTCCGCCTCGGTTTCGTGATAATCGAGATGGTCGCGCGTCAGGTTGGTGAACGCCGCGGCTTTGATGTCGACGCCGTCGAGGCGGTATTGGTCGAGTCCGTGCGACGATGCTTCCATCGCCAAATGGTCGATGCCCGCTTTGGCGAGTTCCGCCAGCGTGTGATGCAGGGCCACGGGATCGGGGGTTGTGAGGCTCGGCCCCGGCTCGAAACCGTCGGCATCGATGCCAAGCGTGCCCATGCTGGCGCCGGGCAGGCCGAGATGCGACCAAATTTGGCGCATGAAACCGACGACCGACGATTTTCCGTTCGTGCCGGTGACGGCAGCGATGGTCTTCGGCTGGCGCTGATAGAACCGGGCGGCCAGGAGGGCCAGTTGGCGGCGCGGGTTTTCGTCGACGAGAAGCTGCGCCTTGGTGTCCACCACGGTTCCCGGCGGTGCGAGAACGGCGACGGCGCCGCGCGCCACGGCATCGCCGATGAAGTCACGCCCATCGGTGCCCGAGCCCCGCGTCGCGCTGGGCAAGGCGGCGAACAGATAGCCGGGCTCGACCCGCCGGCTGTCGGCGGTCAAGCCCGTAATCTGCACGTCTTGCAGCGTATCGATGTGCGGTGTCATCGGCTCCAATAGCTCAGTTAGCTGCAATCCCGCGTCCCCTCGCGCGTGGCGTTGCGACGTTGACGGTTAAGGCACGGCGGATCGCCGGTGAACTCTCGTCCACCGGCGCGATGCCGAATAACGGTGCGATTTGCGAAACCACCCGGCCCACGACCGGTGCGGCGGTCCAGCCGCCGGTGGCGAAACCATGGGTTTCCTTGATGCCCTTGGGCTCGTCGAGATGCACCATCACCACGTAGCGCGGCGCGTTCATGGGAAACACGCCGATGAAGGATGAAATGAGCGCATCGCGCTTGTAGCGGCCGCCAACTTGCTTTTCGGCGGTGCCCGTCTTGCCGCCGACCAGATAGCCCGGACTGCCGGCGTTGCGGCCGGTACCGTTCTCGACGACCAGGCGCAAGAGCCGACGCATCTTTTCCGATGTTTGCGGCGAGAACACCCGTTTGCCCTCGGGCGGGGTATCGCCGCGCCGGATCAGCGTCGCCGGATAGAGCACGCCGCCGTTGATCACGGCGGCGACCGCGCTGGCCGCGTGCAGCGGGCTAACCGCGATACCGTGACCATAGGAAATAGTCATGGTGTTGATCTCGCGCCACGTCGCCGGATAGATCGGCCGGGCCTGCTCCGGTAACTCCACGCTCGAGCGGCGCAACATGCCGAGCTCTGTGAGGAACTTGCGTTGCGCGGTGCTGCCGATATCGATCGCCATCTTCGCCGAACCGATATTCGACGAATACATGAAGATCTCGGGTACCGTGAGCCAGCGGTTCTCCGGATGGAAGTCGGAGATCCTGAAGCGCGCGACGCGGATCGGCTTGCGGGCGTCATAGTGGCTGTTCAGCCTGGCGGCGCCGGTTTCCAGCGCGATGGCGTGATTGAAAATCTTGAAAATCGACCCGAGTTCATAGACGCCGAGCGTGGTCCGGTTGAACCGCTCATCGTCCGAAACCTTGTTAGCTTCGTTGGGATCGAAGTCGGGCAGCGAGACCAGCGAGACGATCTCGCCGGTGCGCACGTCGAGCACGATGCCGGACCCGCCGATCGCTTTGAATTTCTCGATCTGGACCGATAGTTCGCGGCGCATGATTTGCTGCACCCGAACGTCGATCGACAGCGCGACCGGCTCGGCCCGATTGGTCAACGCGTCGTCGAAGCTCTTTTCGATGCCGGCGAGTCCATCATTGTCGATGCTGGTGAATCCGACGACGTGGGCGCCCAGCCGGCCCTGGGGGTAGACCCGGCGCTGCTCATGGCGGAAGTCGAAGCCGGGGAAGCCGAGGCGGTTGACCTCGAACTGCTGACGCGGCGTGAGGTTGCGGCTCAGCCACACGAATTCCTTCTCCGCCGATAGCTGTAGAGCTACTTCGGCTTCGCTGAGCTCGGGTAGCACGTTCACCAGCGCGCGTGCCGCTCCCTGGGGGTCGGGAATTTTTTCGGGGTTAGCGTAGAGCGAAGCCGTTGTCAGATTGGTGGCCAGAAGAACGCCGTTGCGGTCGACGATGTCGGCGCGCTCCATGCGCTTTACGGTTTCGACCGTCCGGGTGGCCGTTTGGTGCGACGGGCTGGTGTCGCTAAACACCGTAACGTCGACCAGCCGCAGACCGATGATCAGAAACGCCGCCGTCATCAGGGTGCTGCCGACCAGCAGCCGGGTCCGCGCCACGTCGAGCGCCTTTTTCTGGGCGTTTTCACAGGAGATACGATCGATCATCGCTGCTGCCCCCGGTTGCGGGCCGCCTTCTCGCCGAGAATGGCGCGCAGGGCGGCGTCGAGGTCTGCGGTTTCGGAGGCGCTGAGTCCGGTTTTTGTGGTGGCCGGTTGGGACACCAAGCGGAAATCACTCGAAGGCCGGCGGGGCGCTTCGGGTTTCAGCTTGGGCCGAGCCTTGAGCGTGCTGGCGAACTGCAACTCCAGCGCCGGTGGGCCGGTCACCGTTTCCGACGGCGGCGGGAACGGCGCAGACTCAGGGGCGGCACGCGATGGCACGGCGGCAAACTCGACAAGCTGGTTGCCGTCGAGGGGCTGTAGGTCAAGATAGCGGCGGGTTAGGCCGTCGAGCCGGTCGGGTTGGTTCAGATAGCTCCATTCCGCCCGCAAGACATGGATCGCATCGCGGTCGCGTTTGATCTCATGGTTGACAGCGGTCAGCCGTTCTTCGAGGGCCGAGACTTCGAACGAAATGCCGAACAGGGCACCGGCCGAGACGATCGAAAGAACGAATAGGATGAGGGTCGCGGGATGCTTCATGCCGCATCCTCCGCGCCAAACGGTCCCCAACTCGGGGCGTCGGTACGCTCGGCGACGCGAAGACGCGCCGAACGTGCTCTTGGATTTTGATCCATTTCTGCCTTGCTCGGCCGGATAGCGCGCCGCCCGACCAAACGCCACGCGGGATCGCGCGGCGGCGCAATGTCGGGCCGGTGACGCGAACCGCGGCCCTCGTTGCCGCTACGCTGACGCAGAAAAACCTTTACCCGCCGGTCTTCCAGCGAATGGAAGGAAACGACGGCGAGCCGGCCGCCTGGCTTGAGGATCGCCTCTGCCGCGCCCAATCCACGCTCGAGTTCGGCGAGCTCGTCGTTGACCTTTATTCTGAGCGCTTGGAAGGTGCGGGTGGCGGGGTCGATCTGGCGCTCGCCCCCCTTGCGGTTCTTACCGCGCGACGTGGCGACGGCGCGTACGATGTCGGCAAGCTGACCGGTCGTTTCGATGGGCGCCTCGGTGCGGGCGGCGACGATAGCGCGGGCGATGCGCCGGGCCAGACGTTCCTCGCCATAGGCGTGGATAATGTCCGCCAACTCTTCCTCATCGGTGACATTCACCAACTCGGCGGCGCTTTGCCCCGACTTCTCCATGCGCATATCGAGCGGACCGTCTTTGGCAAATGCGAAGCCGCGCGCCGGATCGTCGATCTGCATAGACGATACGCCGAGATCGAGGGCCACGCCGTCGACCGCCGTAACACCATGTTCGGCTAGCAAAGCCTGCATATCGCCAAAGCGGCCGGACACCAGGTGCAAGCGGCCGGCGTAGCGCGCGGTCAAGTCGCTGTTGCGCGCAATGGCGTCGGGATCCCGGTCGATCCCCCAAACGATGCAGTCGGCCGCTTCCAGCAGCGCGCTCGTATAACCGCCGCCGCCCAGAGTGCCATCGACATAAACGGCGCCGGTGCGCGGTTCGAGCGCGGCAACAACGGACTCCAGGAGAACGGGTGTATGACCTGTTACAGGGCCAGACCCGCTGTCTGTCCCGGTCGATTTAGAGCGACGCCGTGGCACCGCGGCTGCCATCAGCCGGTCCCCCCGTTGTCGCCGGGCGGACCGGAGGGGCGCAGGGTCAAGCCTTGCTCGGCGGCGCGCCGGGTCGCTTCGCTCTGATAGTTTGTGAAGGCGTCGGGCTGCCAGATTTCGAAAAGGGGTCCGCGGCCAACGAAAGCGGCGGATTTCGTGAGCCCGGCATGTTCGACCAATGTGGCGGGCAGAACGATGCGCCCCTCGCCATCGAAGGCGAGCTGCTGGGCGTTGGCAAACAGGGTGGCGGTGAGGGTGTCGTGTTCGTCGGAGAAAAAATCGTAGGCGTCCACACCCGAGCTCAGCTGCTGCATCCACTCCATGCCGCCACACTGGATTGCTGGGTATTTGAAGGACGGCAACGCAACGATGCCATGGAACGGCTGTCCGGCCAGCTCAGCGCGAAACGCTGCCGGGACCGAGACCCGCCCTTTGGCATCGACCTTGTTGGTCGCCGTTGACAGAAACAACGCCATCGTTTTCGCCCGCAAACCGCATCGGTGCTACCGGTCACCAACCGGCGGCTCGCACTCGTCTCCCCCTCGTCGCGACCGTCACACGCCTCCATCAGGCGGGCAGGGGTCAGAAATGGGATCAGATGGGATACCATGGGATCAAATGGGCCGTCAACGAGGAAACAACTAATAAGCGGCTAAAACGCCAGTAGAAAACGAGTAAGTCCGATATGTTCTACTAATGTTCTTCGATAGTAATTGTAGTCAGTGATGTCTAACTAATAGAACGTTCGCAGAAGAATATGGCGATATTTTGTTCCGGTAATGTTCTTATTCGGTCGGCGGCCTCCACTTTTGGGATGAGAAATCTGATTTCTGGCGTGAAAATCGCCGGGTTACGGCCCGATAGGGCTTAGGACGCCCGTGGTGACCGAAAGTCCCAGACCGGGCTTTGTAAGATCCAAGTAATTCTCCGGTTCCAGTCGGCCCGCATCGCCGAACATTAGGCAGGGCGTGGTTAAATCCCGTTGCAGCAGGTGAGTGCCGAAACCGCCCTCCATGGCAACCAAGTTGTCACCGGCGGCTTGAGCGGCGGTCAGCCCGGCGCGGGTAAGCAGGCTGGTTTCGCCGACCTGCGCGCCGACGATCACGCCGATACCGCGCTGCGCCAGTTCATTGATGAGTGCGAGCGAACGAAGGAGGCCGCCCATCTTCGAAATGCGCAGATTGGCGATCCAGGTTTGCGGCTCGCGCAGCGCCTCGAGTTGGCCGATGCGGCTGAGGCTTTCGTCAAGGATGATGCGAGTATCGCAGGCTTGGGCGACCTCGGCGAAGCCGGGCAGATCGCGCGCCGTTAGGGGCTCTTCAACAGCGAACAAGGGAAACGATAACGCTTGCAGGGCGGCGATACAGTCGTCGGTATCGTTCCACAGATTGTTAGCGTCAAGCCGCACTCGAATGCCGGTACCGCCACGGCGGCGCAGGCTGTCTATCTTCCGCCGGTCGCGATCAGGATGGCCGGAGACTTTGACTTTGAAGTCGCGAAATCCCGCTTTCCAATAACGCCGGAGCTGCAGCCAATAGATCGGGCGGGAGCTGTCGCCCAACACTGCGGAGTAGTGGAACGGTCCTTGTAGCGGCGGTAGTCCCAGTAGCGCTTCGAGGGTTTGGGTTTTACTTTGACCGAGCAGGTCGAGTACCGCCATCTCGAGCGCGCAAAATGCGGCCGGGTTGGCGTCGATGTTCATCTCGTGATCGCGCGTCCAGCGCTGCAGATCGCCGAGCGATTGTACACGTTGGGCGACCGATCCCCGATGACGGGCGATGAACTCGGTTGCCGAGGCGACGCTCTCGCCCGTGACATAGGCGCGCGGACAACCTTCGCCATAGCCGATTGCGCCGCCGCTCGACCGGGCTGCCACGATCACGTTTTCAGCCATTCTGCGGCTTGCTGAGGCGTGGCGGAACACCTGCTTAAAGGGCACCGGGAACCGGTAGATATCGATTTGCGCGATCTTCATGGCCGCGCTTCCTCGACCGCGTGTGACCTAAAGGGAAACGAGACCTCGTCCGCGTATTGCAGATGACGAACCTTAAACTGCGCTTCGCGCTGACCGTTGGCGACGCATTGGCGCCGGTAAGCGTCGCCGCTGCCGGGCCGCAGAAAAATAGCCCGCGCGGGCTGCAACCGGCCGCTTGCGCGTTTGCCGTCATACTCGCCGTTGAGGGCGCGCAAGCTGGTGTCGAAGGCGTCGGCTATCGTCGTGAAAGAGGGTAGGGGGCCTTCGGCGAGTTCAAGGTACAGAACATATTCGGCGTGCGCTTCGTCGGCGAGCACAACGAAAAAGCTCGTTTTGGCGGCATGATTACCGGCAAGCTGTTGGACCGCCGCGATGATTTGGGCCTCGGTGATTTTCTCACCGGTGATGTTGGTGACGCCTTTTCCCTTCTGGACGAACGCCAGGGTCGGGGTGGCGCCGACCTTGCCGGTTACCGAGACGATGTCGTTGATGTCGTAGCGGTAGAGCCCGTCGGCGGTGGTGACGATCGGATAGTAGGATTCGCCCACTTCGAGCTGGTCCAAACTCAAGAAACGATCTTCGCCGCGGTCCCGCGCGTCACGTTGAACGAACTCGAAATAGTGATCGAGCAGTGTGGGCAGACACAGGTTGCGACCGACATCCACGTTGATGGTGCCGCGGAATTCGCTCGAGACGTAGCCCGCCTCGATGATCTTTGTCGTGTCCGGTAGTTGGGGCCGCAGTGCGGACAACGGAACTGCGCAACTGCCGCCCATCCACGTCACGACGCCGGCAAGGCCGGGCCATAGGTCGGCGTAGGTGAGCCGGCCTGTGCGCTCCAACGCGGCACCAAGTTCACGGGCCCGCCGGGGTGACGCGGGTCGTGCGGCAGCGACGCCGTCGTGCGGCGACAGCTTTCCCTCGGTGATGTTGCGCAACAGGCTTTCGGCGTTCGCGTTGATCACCTCGAGCAGCTTCACCAAAGTTGAGGGATTGGCGGCCGCCAACCCGGTCACGTTCGGTTCGGCGATGCTCAACGCCGCGATGGCGTAATAGCGGGCGTCATAGTCGGCGATCGCGAAGACCGCCGGCGGCAGAACGAACTTCGCGCGAACGAAGGCGGGCTGGTTCTCATAGATAAGGCCGGTCGCCGAACCGAAAGGCGCACCGCCTGCCGTATACCCTTCGATGGCGGGGCCGCCGACGCCGACGATGCGGCCTTTGAATAACCCCGCGCCGCTGTGTTGGGCGTAGGCGGCGATGCGCTGGTGCCGCCGGGTCATTTCGATGCCAGCCTGGGTCATCGGGACGTCCTTTGGCGTGCCCAGGGTACCGCTCGTGCGCTGGTAGAAAACCGGCGTTGCCGACGTGAGGGCGTGTGTGCCCTCAGTATTCTGTGCCGCCGCGTAGGGTTGCAGAGAGTCGAAGGTCTGTACCGGCACCGCGCGTCTATAGTCGTCGGGATTTTTGATATCGGCGAACCCGTGGGCATGGCCGAAGTCGGTGTTTTCGTTGGCGCGCAGAATCCGGTGGAGCGCTGCTTCTTGCGCTCGCGCGGGCGCCTGGGCGGCATTGATAAACTGCCGCCAGGGTCCAAGTCGCGTGAGGGTAAGTGAGCTGCCCAGCGCCCAGCCTGTAATAGTGTCCACCAGCGATGCCGTCACTGCTCAGTCGCCCCGGGATTCTCGACGAAGGGCGATCTCAGTTGCGCTAGGAAGCTTAGCGGGTAGGCCGTGTTCTGCAGCCCGAGCGGACCGACTTCACGGTCCGCCGGTAGGAAGCGGGTGCCAAACAGAAGGTCCCAGATGATGAGATTGTTGCCGAAATTGGTATCGGATTCCGCCGCCAGCCGGGAATGGTGCCAGCGGTGAAGTTCGGGTCCGCTGACGATGTAGTTCAGGGGACCGAGCCGGACCGAACAGTTGGAATGCTGGAAGAACCCATTAATGGAGAAGAAGACGAAATAGGTTGCCAGCACCGGCTCCGAAACGCCGAGCAGGATGAAAGGCAGGGAGTCGGCAAGATACTGGATTGCCTTTTCGATGGGATGGAAACGCCCGACATTGAGCCAGTACAGGCGATGCGGCGAATGGTGCACGGCGTGGAGCTGCCAGAGCGGGGGGAACCGGTGGAATGCACGATGCATCCAGTAGCGCAGAAAGTCGGCGCCGAGCAGCATCAGCAATGCCTGAACGGCCACCGGCAGATGGTCCGGCCATAGCGTGGTCACGCCCCAGCCTTGGCTTTGCACGGAACCGGCTAGCCAGAGCACGGCTGCCAGCGACAGCAAATAGGGCAACAATATTTGAATGGCGACCAGAAACGCTGCGTCGTTGACAACCTCCCCTCGACCCGGTTTCCAATCCTCGCGATGAGGAAGCATGATCTCGTGCAAGGTAATCAGCACGGCGGCGAGTACCGCGGGCAGGTAGGAGCTGATCGTTAAAGGCACGTCCGCCCGCGCCAGCAGAACGAACAGAACGAAGCCGGCGATCATGATACCGGGATAGGAAACCACACGAATGGTCTGGCCAACGAAACTGTTACCCATAACGTTACTCATGCCCGAGCGCTCGTAATCGATACAAGCGGTCGCACAGCATTGCGGCAGAGAAAAGGCCAGACGGTCTGTAAGCCGGGTTCTGTCCCCGCATTCGCCGAAACGAAGCGGGAGATGGCCATTCATCTGGGACGCCCGTCGCCGGACGCCTCGCGCGACCCACCCGGGCGGCGGCGCGGAAATTCGCCCTATGCCGCCCCTACTCGGTCTTGCTCCCGGTGGGGTTTACCGTGCCGCCACCGTTACCGGCAGCGCGGTGCGCTCTTACCGCACCCTTTCACCCTTACCTGCGGCCGAAACCGCGGGCGGTTTGCTTTCTGTGGCACTTTCCCTAGGGTCACCCCCGCCGGCCGTTAACCGGCACCGTATTCCCGTGGAGCCCGGACTTTCCTCACGCGGACGGGTTTCCCCATTGCCCGCGCGCGGCCATCCGACCGTCTGGCCCTCTTTATTTAAGAAATAGGGCCGTCGCCCGCAACCGACCGCAGCAAGGCGGCGAGCCGGTCCCGTGTCTCTTCGTCGGGTACGCCGGTGAAAAGCGTGGGGCGGAAGTGGCGCTGGAACGCCGAGACCACATCGGCCAGCCCGTTATGGTCCAAGTCATAGCCGTAGCCGGTGAGCATGTCGGCGAAATCGCTGCCGCCGGCCTGACCGGCGGTGTCCGGCCATAGGCCGATACCGGCTTCGGCCAATTGTTGCCAGGGAAACCGCTCGCCGGGGTCGATCTTGCGCGCCGGTGCGATATCGGAATGGCCGACCACGTTACGCGGTGGGATCGGATGGCGGGCGACGATATCTTGGGCGAGCGCAATCAACGCGTCGATCTGCGCTTTGGGGAAATCCCGGTAGCCGAAATCGTGTCCGGGGTTCGAGAGCTCGATGCCGATAGAGCGTGAGTTGATGTCTTTGGCCCCGCGCCAGGAGCTGACACCGGCATGCCAAGCACGGCGCCCTTCATCGACCAGCCGGCAGACCGCACCGGCCTCGTCGATAAAGTAGTGGGCGCTGACCTGGGAGGCCGGGTCGCACATCCAGTCGAGCGCTTTAGCGTCAGGCACCATGCCGGTGTAGTGGATCACCAGCATGTCAACCGCCACATCGCCGCCGCCTTCGGGCAAGCGTTCGCCATGGTTGGGCGAGGGACGGTCGATTATCGTCATGCGTCTGCTGCCTCGGCCAGCGCCTCGCGCATGGCCTCCAATTCGAGCCAACGGCCTTCGGCGGTATCGATTGCCGCCGTCACCTCCGCGAGCTTCTCGGCGGCGGCGTTGTAGGCCTCCGCGTCACGCGAATAGAGGTCGGGGTCGGCCAAGGTTTGCTCCAGCTTTTGTTTCGCTTCGTTCAGTTTGGCGATGCGGCCCGGCAAGCCGTCCAATTCACGCTGGTCCTTGTAGGACAGTTTGCGGGTTTCGGTCTGTGGCGGCTTTGCAGCGGGCGGTTTGCGCCGCTTTGCCGGGGCCACGGATGATGCGCGCGACGGCGCGCCGCGCTGACTCAAATAGTCCGAGTAGCCGCCGGCATATTCAACCACCTTGCCGTCGCCTTCGACCGCGATGGTACTGGTGACGATACGATCGAGGAACTCGCGGTCATGGCTCACCAGAAGAACGGTGCCGTCATAGTCGTCGAGCATTTCTTGCAGCACGTCGAGCGTGTCGGCGTCGAGATCGTTGGTCGGTTCGTCGAGCACCAGAAGGTTGCTCGGCTGCGCGAGGATCTTGGCGAGCAGCAGCCGGTTGCGCTCGCCGCCCGACAGGGTCGCTACCGGCGCCTTGGCTTGTTTATCGTCGAACAGGAAATCGCGCAGATAGGCGACGACATGACGTTGCCGGCCGCGCACGTTCAGGGAATCACCGCCGCCGGGAATCAGGGTTTGCCACAGCGTGTCGGTGGGTACGAGGCTCTCGCGGGTTTGGTCGAACACGGCGATGCTCAAATTGCTGCCGATGCGCAGCCGGCCGCTGTCGGGGGGCAGCCGATCGATCAGCAGATTGAGCAGGGTCGTTTTGCCGGCGCCGTTCGGGCCGATGATGCCGATGCGGTCGCCGCGCAGCACCCGCGTCGAGAAGTCGTCGACAATCACCTGTTCGCCGAACGCTTTGGTGAGGCCTTTGGCGTCGAGCACCAGCCGGCCGCTCAACGGGCCCGCATCGGCCTCCACCTTCGCCAACCCTTCGCCGGTCAGGAGCGCGCGGCGCTGTTCGCGCATGGTTTCCAGTTTGCGCAAACGCCCCTGATTGCGCCGCCGCCGCGCGGTGATGCCGTGGGTCAGCCAGTGCTGCTCGGCTTTGAGTTTTTGGTCGAGCCGTTGCGCTGCCTTCGCCTCGGCGTCGATGATCTGCTCGCTCCAGCGGTCGAAGTCGGCGTAGCCGCGCGGGTTATGGCGCAGCTTGCGACGGTGCAGCCAATAGGTATCGGTGGTCACCGTTTGAGAAAAGCCCGGTCATGGCTCACCATCAGCAGTGTTTTGCGGCCCTCGATCAGGGTTCGTTCGAGCCATTGAATGGTCGGCAGGTCAAGATGGTTGGTCGGCTCGTCGAGCAGCAGCACGTCGGGGTCGCCGAGCAGGGCGCGGGCCAGTGCGGCGCGCCGGCTCTCGCCGCCCGATAGA
Source organism: Alphaproteobacteria bacterium (assembly GCA_965267185.1). Taxonomy (GTDB): domain Bacteria; phylum Pseudomonadota; class Alphaproteobacteria; order UBA6615; family UBA6615. The sequence continues at coordinate 4,031,608 of OZ253937.1, forward strand.
GAGTCCACGGAACGCTCGCCGTCGAGGTCGACCCGCGACAATACCTCGTCGACTTCGTGACGGGGGGCGCCGCCGGGTTTGGCGGTAGCAACAAAGTCGGCAACCGTGCCGTCGGCGGGCAACGGCACATCCTGCGGCAGGTAGCCGACGGTCAGTCCCGGTTCGAGGTAGATTTCCCCGCCGTCGGGCTCGAACAGACCGGCAATGATTTTCATGATCGTCGATTTGCCGCTGCCATTGCGGCCCACCAGGCAGGCGCGCATGCCCGGCGTGAGCTGCAACTCTGCGCCCTCGAACAACGGGTCGCCGCCGAAACCGACCACGATATCGCGTAGCGTGATGACGGGAGGATCGACGGCCATCGGCGCGGTTGGCTAGTTGAGGCCCCGTTGGGCGGCGATCTTGTCGTAGGCGGCGTTGATTGCCGCCAGCTTATCATTAGCGACTTCGACGAATTCCTCCGGCATGCCTTGGGCGATCAGTGTGTCCGGATGGTTTTCGCGCACCAGCTTACGGTAAGCCGATTTCAATTCGTCGTCGGCGGTATCGTGGGCAATGCCGAGAACGGTATAGGGGTCGGCTGAATCCGGGCCGATATGTTCGGCGCGCAGCCGGGCGAAGTCGGCATCGCTAAACCCGAATATGCGCGCGACGTTCTGCAAGTAAACATTCTCTGCCTCGGCGACCGTGCCGTCGGCCTGGGCGATATAGAACAGGCAGCCGAGCAGCTCTTCGAGAACCACCGGGTTGTCGGCGAACATGCCGGCAACCTGGCGCGCGTAGGGCTCGTAGCCGGCGACGCTGCGCCGCGCCAGGTTGAATACCCGGGCCACATTCTTGGTTTCTTCCGGCGCCACCTTGAAGATTCGCCGGAAGGCGCGAATTTCGTCTTCGGTGACGACCCCGTCTGCCTTGGCGAGTTTGGCGCCCAGCGCAATCACGGCGATGGTAAAGCCGATTTGCTTGGTGGGGTCGGCGGTGGAATCGGTCTGGGCGCGCTTGCTGCTGTCGAAAACATGTCCGGCGATTCCGCCGAGCAGCGCGCCCAAGGGACCGCCCAGCGCGAAACCGGCCGCGCCGCCAACCAATTTGCCCCATATGCTCATGGAGACGGTTTACTAGAAAAAGAAAAGGAAGTCCCGAACGAACAGGACTTCCTTTTAAGTACCACAACCTTGCACCTTGCGGCACAGGGTCACAGGGGAACCACTCAAATGACCGTCATACGGTGGGAGCGGCGTGACCCTCACCGTGTTAGATAATTTCAACTAATAGAACAGAATTTGGAAATTTATGAAACGGTATTTTACGATGCTGTCCCCGAGCGATGAACAGGGGCCGCCATCTCCATTCGTGCGCACTGCATTTTTGTCATCGATACGCCTGGAAGGGGTGGGTATGGTTGGGTCTGCACGCTAAAAAGCGGCAACAAATTTGTGCTTGAGAGCAAGCGCCTCGATTGAGAATGGGAGAGAAGATCCATGGCTTTGACCGATTGCCGCGACGTGCCGGTGTCGACCGGGAGCAGCGCGTCGCTCGAACGTTTCGAAAAATCTCTCGAACTGCTGAACGGCTATTTCATCGATCCGCTGGAGGAAATCAATGCCGCGCTGGCGGAACAGCCCGATCTCATTATCGGCCATTGCTTGCGGGGCGGAATGCATGCGGTTGCGGCGGAAAAGGCGGCCGAGCCGGGGTTGCGCGAAAGCGTCGAGGCGGCGGAGGCATTGGCCGGACAAGCGAACGACCGCGAGCGCGGCCATATCGCTGCGTTGCGGGCGTGGCTCGACCGTGATTTCCGCGCCGCCACCGATCTCTGGGGAGCGGTTGCCGTAGATTACCCGCGCGATCTGATGGCCGTGCAGTTTGCCCATTTGGGCGATTTCTATCTGGGCCGATCGTCGATGCTGCGCGACCGCATGGGCCGCGCGCTGCCCCATTGGGATGAGAGCGTGCCGGGGTTCGGCTACCTGCTCGGCATGCGCGCGTTTGGGCTCGAAGAGATGAACGAATTTGGCCGGGCCGAGGATACCGGGCGGCGCGCTGTCGAATTGAATGCCCGCGATCCTTGGGCAATCCATGCGGTGGCCCATGTGCTGGAAATGCAGGGCCGGGTCGACGACGGCGTCGACTGGATGACCGGGCGGACCGACGATTGGGCGCCCGACAACATGTTCGCGTTCCACAATTGGTGGCACACTTCGCTGTATCACCTCGACCGCGGTGAGACCGCCCGGGTGCTCGAGATCTACGATACCGGCGTGCGGCCCGAAGCGAGCGATGTCGTCCTGGAGATGCTCGACGCCTCGGCCTTGCTTTGGCGTTTGCATCTCGATGGCATCGATGTGGGGGACCGCTGGAGCGAGTTGGCCGATGTTTGGGAAGGCACTATCGAAGACGGCTACTACGCCTTCAACGATGCCCATGCGATGATGGCCTTCGTCGGCGATGGCCGTGAAGACGCGGCGCGCACGCTGCTCAAGACGATGGAAGCGCAACTCGACGCCGGCGGCACCAACGCCATGATGACCCGCGATGTCGGCTTACCGCTAACCCGCGCTATTGAGGCTTTTGGTCAGGAAGATTACGGCACCGCCGCCGATCTTATTCAGCCGATTTTCGAAATCGCGCATCGCTTCGGGGGTAGTAACGCCCAGCGCGATGTGATCCACCGCACCCTGGTAGAAGCGGCGATCCGCGCCGGCCGGGGCAACCTCGCCCGCGCGTTGATGGCCGAGCGTGTGACGCAAAAGCCGGAGAGCCTATTCAATAAGACAAATCTGAAACGCGCCGAAGCACTCGGTGCCTAGCCGGGCAGCGCGGCGGGAGATGGGGTCATCGATAAGAAGGCGTACCGCGAAGAGTTAAAGGCGCTGCAGATCGAGTTGGTGAAGTTACAGCGCCACATCATCACCCACGGCGAACGGGTCCTGGTTATTTTCGAGGGGCGTGACGCCGCCGGGAAGGATGGTGTGATCAAACGCATCGTGCAGCATCTCAGTCCGCGCGAGACGCGCGTGGTCGCGCTCGGCAAACCGTCCGACCGGGAAATCCGCAGCTGGTATTTTCAGCGCTACGTTCCGTATTTGCCGGCGGCGCAAGAGTTGGTCCTGTTTAACCGCAGTTGGTACAACCGCGCCGGCGTCGAGCGGGTCATGGGATACTGCACCGAAGCGCAGTACGAGCAATTTCTCGAAACCGTTCCCCATTTCGAGCAAATGTTGGTCCACGATGGTATGCGCCTGTTCAAGTATTATCTCGACATCTCGCGCGATGAACAGGCACGCCGTCTTGAGGACCGCCGCGTCGATCCACTCAAACAATGGAAAGTGAGTCCGGTCGACGACGAAGCGCTGATAAATTGGGAAGCCTACAGCAATGCGCGCAATGTGATGTTGGCGCGCACACACACCCAGGCGGGACCGTGGACCATCGTGCGTGCCGACGATAAGCGCGAAGCGCGCTTGAATGTGATCCGCGATTTGCTGTCGCGGGTGCAATATGACGGCCGCTTAGACCAGAACGTCCTGCCCGACCCGTCGATCGTCTTTCCCTACGACATGGCGGGGGTCGACAACGGTGTGATCGCGCCGTAGCCAACTTAACCTTCTGCCGTTGCGGAACGGGTGTTATCAAGTTTCATTCCACCGGCAAGCGCATCGCTTTGCCGCTTCATTTGCCTTTTCGACAGGTTTGCGTGTGGCCGCTCCCGCATCGTCCCGACTGCTTATTCTGATCCTCGCGTCCATTACGGCGCTGGGACCGATGGCGATGCAGATTTTTTTGCCCGCGCTTCCCGCGATTCAGGACGCCTTCGCCGTGTCGGCGGGGCGGGCGCAGCTTGTATTGTCGGTATCGCTGGCGGCGATCGCGTTCTCCACGTTGTTCTACGGCCCGGCATCCGACCGGTTCGGCCGCCGGCCGGTGATGGTGGTTGGACTGGCGATCTTTCTCGCCGGCAGTATCATCTGCGCCATCGCGCCGTCGATCGACATTCTGATCGTAGGGCGCATGGTCCAAGCGGTCGGCGGCGCGGCGGGCATGGTGCTTAGCCGCGCCATCATCCGCGATCTTTACGACCGCGAGACCGCCGCCAAAATGCTCGCCTATATGGTGACCGCGCTGGTCGTGGCGCCGATGATCTCACCGCTGATCGGCGGTGTACTCAATGACCTATCGGGCTGGCGGTCGATATTTGTGTTTACCGGTATCGTCGGCTTGGCGGCACTTGCGTTGGCGTTTCCGCGGGTGCCGGAAACGCTGAGCCAACCGATCCGGGGCCAGTCGGTTGGCGGCATGTTGATGGGCTTCGCGTCGTTGCTGCGCATTCCCGCCTTTCTCGGCTATGCCGGACAACTGAGCTTCGGTCTCGGCACGTTTATGGCTTTCATCGGTGCGGCGCCCTTCGTCGTCGTCCAGGTGTTCGGCCGGCCGCCGACCGAGTTGGGCGTGTTGCTGCTGATCATCACCGGCGGCTTTATGGCGGGAACCTTCATCACGGCCCGTTTCGCCGCGCGTATTGGGATCGACCGCATGATCCTGTTCGGCAGCGGGCTGTCGGTGGCGTTCGGGTTGGTGATGGTGGGTCTCGTGCTTTCCGGCGTGTGGACGGTGTGGGCGATCTTCCTGCCGGGCGCTGGTATGGCGTTCGCCAACGGTCTCATCATGCCGAATGGTCAGGCCGCAGCGGTGAGCGTCAACCCGCGCATTGCCGGTTCGGCGTCGGGGTTGATGAGCTTTCTGCAGATGACCACGGGCGCGGTCTTTGCACAGGTGGCCGGCGTGGTGCAGGACGGCACGCCCGTTCCCATGGCAGTCGTTGTCACCGTGGCGGCAATCCTCGGGTTCCTGTCAATCGTGGTATTGCCGCGGTTCGGCCGCCGTACACCCTAGCTGCCCCTCAGTCGCCGCGCGCGACCCCTTCGCGGCGTGGATCGGCCGCGCCGAACAAGCCGTCCTTGGAAATGTAGATGGCGTGCAACCCGCTATTGAGATCGCGCTGGTGCGTTTTGTGGCCGCGTACTGCCAACGCTGGCTCGAAGAGAACGGCCTCGGTGCCGGTTTCGATATCGGTCACACCGTTACGGTTGACGATGTGTCCCAGATCGATGGCTTCTTGAATATCGAGCCCCCAATCGAGAACGGCGACGAGAGTCCGGGCCACATAGCCGATAATCCGGCTGCCGCCGGGCGATCCGATGACGAGCATCAGTTCGCCGTCGGGGTCGAACACCATGGTTGGCGCCATCGAACTGCGCGGCCGTTTACCGGGTTCGAGGCGGTTGGCGACCGGCCGGCCGGCGTGCCTTGGCACGAAAGCAAAGTCGGTGAGTTCGTTGTTGAGCAAGAATCCGCGCACCATCAATTGCGAACCGAACGCGCCTTCGATGGTCGTGGTCATCGACACGGCGTTGCCGTCGCTGTCGACGATGGAGATATGGCTGGTACCGGGCCTGCCCTGGCTGCGGTCCGGCGCAAAGCCTGGGTTGTCACGCCATGGCGGATTGCCGGCGCTAGCGGGGGTGGCGAGCACGCTATCGAGCGAAATCGATTGGGCTCGCAACGTCAAATAGGCCGGGTCGAGCAGGCCCTTCACCGGAACCGGCACGAAATCGGAGTCCGCCATGTAGCGGGCGCGGTCGGCGTAGGCGAGCTTGCTGGCTTCGGCCAGCAGATGCCAACTGTCCGCATCTTCCGCACCGAAGCTTGCCATGTCGAAATGTTCGAGGATACCGAGGATTTGCCCGACAGTGAGCGCGCCGGAGCTCGGTGGCCCCATGCCACAGATCCGGTGGCGGCGATAGGTATGGCAAACGGGCTCGCGTTCAACGACCTGGTAAGCCGCCAAATCAGCCTCGGTGAGCAATCCTGGGTTTTCGGTAGCACCCTGTACCGTCGCGGCGATATCACGCGCGATCGGGCCGGTGTAAAATGCGGCTGGTCCTTGGTTGGCGATTGCCTGCAGGGTGTCAGCAAACGCTCGATTAGTGACGACGGTTCCCGCCTTTAGGTTTGTCCCGCCCGGAAAAAAATAGCTGGCTGTCGGCGCATGAGTGCGAATTCGCTCCTCGTGACGGTCGCGCAGTAGCTCTTCCAGGCGGTGTGTAACAGTAAAGCCGTTCTCGGCCAGCGCTATGGCGGGCTCGAACAAGCGCTTCCACGGTAGCCGTCCATAATTTTCATGGGCTGCTGCGAGGAGCGCAACCGTGCCCGGTGTGCCGACCGACCGGCCGCCGATGGCGGCATCGAAAAATGCCATGGACACACCGTCGGGCCGATTAAGGGTGGGCCCCATAAATAGGACTTCGGTTGCCGCGGCCGGCGCCGTCTCCCGGCCGTCAAAGGTGCGTAGCTTCTTCGTTTCGCTGTCGTAATAGAGCAGAAAAGCGCCGCCGCCGATGCCCGAGCTTTGCGGCTCGACTAAGTTGAGGACCAGTTGAACCGCGACCATAGCGTCGGCCGCACTGCCGCCGGCACGCAGCATTTCCAGCCCGGCGGCGACGGCATCCGGGTGGGCCGCCGCCACCATGTGCCGCTCGGCGCGTGCCAGCTTGTGCTCCTGGCGGCCGGTACCCTCTTCCGGTTGGTGGTCTTGGGCGAGTACTGACCCGGTCCAGGCCAGCAGGAAGGCGAGGGGAAGCGCCAACAACTGGCGACAGCCGCGCCGTACGACGCTATGACGAAGCAGATTCATAAATGAAGGCTGCCACGTATCGGCCGCAGCTCCAAGTCGCGGTCGAGGGCCGCGCGGATTTGTGATGATAGCGGGAGACGGCGAAGCTGTTCCCTATGGCTGCCGACTGCACTACCTTGAAGGGCACCGGATGAAAGCGGTTGGGCGAGCTGTTTTGGGCCCCATATGCGAGGTATGTCGGCCTGGCCGCGGTGCCAAAGAAAGAGGACGGTAAGTGCGTAAATTCCTGATCGGTATCGTTGTCCTGCTCATCGTGCTTGTGGCGGCGGCGTTTGTTGCGCCGCAGCTCGTGCCGACCGATACCTTGAAAGCGGACATCGCCGAAGAAGTTCGCGCTGCGACCGGCCGCGAGCTGGCAATCGACGGGGATCTGTCCTTCACCGTGCTGCCGTCTCCCCGTGTTTCCGTTTCGGGGGTTCGGGTCTCGAATATCGATGGTGCCCAGGCCGATGAGATGGTGCGCCTCAGGGCGGCTCAAGTCACCGTGGCGCTCGGACCGTTGCTGACAGGCCGGTTCGAAATCGACCGGGTTATTTTGATTGAACCCGTCTTCGAATTGGAGCAGTTGGCCGACGGCCGCAACAACTGGACCCTTCCACCAGCGCCAACGGCGCCAGGACAAAGCTCGGGTCAGTCAGACACTGTCGCTGGATCCGGCGGGCCGGGCCCTTCGGTGCGCCTCAACGATTTGGTCGTGCGCAACGGCACGTTCGTTTTTCGCAGTCCCGACATCACCGAACGGATCGAAGGCATCAATGCATCGTTCGGTGCCGCGTCGCTGCGCGGACCGTTTCGGGCCGAGGGCGAGCTTGTATTGCGCGGTATGCCAGCGCAGTTGCGTGCCGCGGTCGGCGAGTTGGAGATCGATCGCGCGATCCCGGTGAACTTGGCGACGGGCGTGCAGAACGCTGAAGTGACCCTATCCGGAGTGCTCTCGGGCTTTCCCAACGACTTGCGGCTGATCGGCCAACTCGAAGGCAAGGCCGACGATAGCTCAAGCCTCGCAGCGATGATTTCCGGCCAGCCGCCATCGGCGGGGCTGGGGAATGCGCCGCTCACGATCAAAAGCGACCTTTCGGCTAGCCGCGATAGGGTCGCGCTGAACAATCTCTCGGTTGGGCTAGCCGGCGTGAATGCTACTGGTGCCGCCAACGTTGCGTTGGGAGAGACACCGGAGGTCGAGTTGATCCTCAATGCGGGGCAACTCGACTTGGACCAGCTGCTGGCCGACATCCGGTCGGCAGAGCCCAAGGCCTCTGGCGCGGCGGTACGGCAGCGCGCCGCGACCGCCTCGGGCCGTGCGGCTGCGCCGCAAACGGGGTCGGCCGCTGCGCCGGACGAGCGCGGCTTCGCGTTGCCGGGGTCGCTCAACGCGACGATCGAGACCAAAATCGACGCGGTCCTCTACCGCGGCGGCGTAATCCGCCAAGCTACGCTGAACGCTCAGTTGGATGACGGCGAGCTAACCATCTCGCAACTGACGGCGCAATTACCCGGTAGCGCCGATATCTCGCTATTTGGGTTCGTCAACGAGCGAGACGGCGCTCCGGCTTTTAGCGGGCAGGGCGAGGCCAACGCCGACGATCTGCGGGGGCTGCTGTCGTGGCTCGGCGTCGATCTGCCCTCCGTGCCGCTCGACCGGCTGCGCAAGCTGGCGCTGACCACGAAACTCGACGGCGTGAGGGAGCAATTGAACCTGACCGAGATCGATCTCGGGATTGACGGGTCGCGCATTCGCGGCGGTATCGCCATTGCGCTGCGCGAGCGGCTGGGGCTCGGCATTGGTATCTCGCTCGATAAGCTCAACATCGACGCCTATCTCCCGACAGAGGCGGCAACGCCCGCTGCAGCAGGGACGGGCGATGCGTCGCCGTCGGCCGATGCGCCTCAGAGCCCCGCGTCGCCGGGAGAAAATTCGGCGGGTCTCGCGTTCCTCGATAAATTCGATTCAGTCGTACAGTTCAAAGCCGGAACGCTGACCTATCGCGGCAAGAGCATCCAGGGCGTCAACCTCGACGGCACGTTGGTTGCCGGTGCGCTCGATCTTCGCGATGCGTCAGTGAAAAGTTTGGCGGGCGCGAGCGCCAGCGCGTCGGGACGGATCGAGGGCCTGGCGACGCGGGCACCGAACGTCGATCTCTCCATTGATATTGATGCCAAGGAATCCGACCGACTGTTGGAAATGCTCGGGGCCGCACCATCCTTTACGGTTGGACCGGGGCGTTTGCAGGGGGCGGTGAAGGGCAATCTCGACGAAGTCGATATCGACCTGACGTTGGATGCCCTGAATGGCCAATTCGCCACGAAAGGCAAAGTGGCGCCGCTCGCCGAGAATGTCGACTTCGACCTCGCCCTCGACCTGCGCCACGGCGATGCCAGGGCGTTGTTCGACCGCATCGGTGGCAATGGGACAGCCGGCGATACCGGGAGTCCCGCAGGCCCGCTGCGTCTCGCAGGGGCGGCGACAGGCAATCTGGCGAAAAGCGCTTTCAGCGCCGCTATCGACGTCGGCGGCGGTTCGCTTAATGTCAAAGGACAGGTTTCCAATAGCGGTCCGGGGCAAGTCACCGGTGGTGTGGATGTCGCGGGAAGCCATCCTGATTTGGCGAGCGCCGTTCGCCTATTCTTGCCCGGCTACCGGCCGGCGTTGGCCGAACCGGGGCCGCTCAAATTTTCCGCCGATCTGGCGTTCGATCCGACCACACTGCGGATCGACAATTTGCGTGGCAATGCCGGGCCGGTGACATTCGATAGCAACGCGAATGTGGCGCTCGACCGGGCGCGACCGCGTGTCGCCGGTGAACTCAAGACCAGCGAGATCATTGTCGATTGGTTTTTGCCGGTGCAAAGGCGGGCCGCACCGGCAGGCGGCTCGGCCGCCGGGTCTTCGCCGAGCGGCGGACAGGCTGCCACTTCGGGTCCGGCCGGCGAGCGCTGGTCCAGCGAGCCCATCGATTTATCGGCGCTGCGCAGCATCGATGCGGATATTGCCCTCACCGCACCGTCGATCACCTACACCAATCTTACGGTCGACAAGCCGAAAGTCGCCGTGACGCTCGCCGACGGAATCCTCGACCTCAGCGAACTTTCGGGTCGCGCCTATGGCGGCGCCTTCAGTATGACCGGGCAGGTGGCGGCAAGAGAGACGCCGTCGGTGCGCTACGCGCTGACGATCGACGAGGCCGACGCGGCGCGGCTCACCGGGGCCGCGGGTCAGGAGGGGCGCGGGGTGATGAGTGTGCTCGACGTCCTGTTTCCGGTGTCGAGCGTGAAACTGACATCGGGCAAGCTCAGCGCAAAAATCGATGCTGCCTCGCAGGGCCGCAGTGAGCGCGAACTGATCCGCGCTCTGTCGGGTCAGGGCGACGTGACCTTTGTCGATGCGCGTGCCGAGGGGGTCGATGTCTGCCGGATCAGCAACCAGTTGGACAACCTCAACGGCTTGGAAGGCTTCCTGGGGCTCGTGCTGTCGGCGCAGGGCGGCGCCACCAATATCGAGAACTATGCTGGCCGGTTTGAAATCGCCAAAGGCATCGCGACGCTGCCGCGCCAGCGCATCAGCGCCGACTGTGCGACTGTCGATATCGCCGGCAATGTGGACTTGCCGCGGTGGTTGATCGAGATCCGCGCCCAGGCACTCTTTCCCGAACATCCCAAGTTTCCGGGCATCGTTGTCGAGGAAAAGGGCCAGCTCGACGCACCGAACACGCGGCTGGTCAATTCGAACCAGGTACAGCAATACATCATCGGCAAATCGGCGGGGTCGGTTCTGCGTAAACTGGTGCCGGAGGCCGAAGAGCAATCCGTCCCACAAGCGGACAGTGGGAGCCAGCCCACACCGGCGCCTCAGCCCGCCGAGCAGTTTCGCAATTTACTGAATGACTTGTTGAAGGGCCGCTGACGGCCCTGTCCGCTATTTCCGGATACTCTCCAGCACGAACACGCGAATGGCGCTGGACAGGCTGCCGGCTCGCTGTTGATCGATCTGGGTGACGAGTTCGTTCACCGACACCCGGCGCTGCGCCGCCAGCGCGCGCAATTGGTCCCAAAATATCGGTTCGAGCGACACGCTGGTCCGATGGCCGGCGACGACCACCGAGCGTTTCTTGCTCACGGCTTGGTTGGGAAGGTCACGTATTACTTCTGTTTTCATCTTGGTTCGATCATGTTTTCGGGCCGCACCCACTCGTCATACTGTTCGGCGGTCAGCAGTTTTAGCGCAATTGCGGCTTCCTTTAGGGTAGTACCGTCTGCGAAGGCCTTTTTCGCCACTTTTGCGGCATTATCGTAACCAATATGCGGGTTTAGCGCTGTCACCAGCATCAGCGACTGCTCCATAAGCTCGCCGATTCGCCCGGTGTTCGCTTCGATTCCCTGAACGCAACGGTCGGCGAAACTGCGCGCCGCGTCGCCCAGCAGCCGGGCCGACTGGAGCACGTTATAAATGATGACCGGCTTGAACACATTCAACTCGAAGTGACCGTTACTGCCGGCGACGGTGACGGCGACATGGTTGCCCATGATTTGTGCCGCCACCATGGTGATCGCTTCGGACTGTGTGGGGTTTATCTTGCCCGGCATGATCGACGATCCCGGTTCGTTGGCCGGGAGCGCCAACTCGCCGATGCCGCTGCGCGGCCCCGACCCAAGAAAGCGAATATCGTTGGCGATTTTCATCACCGCTGCTGCCCCGACGTTGAGTGCGCCGGAAGCGGCCACGAGGGCGTCGTGGGCGGCCAACCCGGCAAACTTGTTGGGCATCGTCACGAAGCCCTTGCCGGTGATGTTCGCCACCTCGTCGGCAAACCGCTCGGCGAACCCGACGGCGGTGTTCAACCCGGTGCCGACAGCGGTGCCGCCCTGCGCCAGCTGATAGAGTTCAGGCAAAGTGCGGCGCGCACCGTCGATCACGCTTTGTATTTGGCTGGCGTAGCCCGAAAACTCCTGGCCCAGCGTCAGTGGCGTCGCGTCTTGCGTGTGGGTTCGCCCGATTTTGATGATTTTGTCGAATTCCGCTGCTTTCTCCGACACCACGCCGTGCAAATGGGCGAGCGCCGGCACCAAGCGGTCTTCGATCTCGAGCGCCGCGGCAATATGCATCGCCGTGGGAAAGGTGTCGTTCGAAGACTGGCTCCGGTTCACGTGATCGTTGGGATGCACCGGCGATTTGTCGCCGGGCTGGCCACCGAGAATTTCGTTGGCGCGATTGGCGATAACCTCGTTCGCGTTCATGTTCGATTGGGTGCCCGAGCCGGTCTGCCAGACCACCAGCGGGAAGTTATCGTCGAACTTGCCGTCGATGATTTCCTGTGCGGCTTGGTCAATCGCGTCGGCGACATCTTTCTCGAGCTGACCGAGGGCAAGATTGGCGCGCGCGGCGGCCTGCTTCTGGATGCCCAATGCCCGAACCAGCGACAACGGCATCCGCTCGTCGCCGATGGGGAAATTCTCGATGCTCCGTTGAGTTTGGGCGCCCCAATATTTGTCGGCCGGAACCTCGACCTCGCCCATAGTGTCGGATTCGATGCGAACGTCGCCGGTCATGATTTGCGGTCTCCTACAATGCTGCGCGCATTATCATTGTGATTGGCGATAGGTAAAGCCCAATGGGCCTCAACAAACCTTGTTTCTCGGCCCTCGGCGGGGCGGATTGTAAGGCTTTATCAGCGCTTGCGGTTTCGCTTGGCCGCGCCGATCGCGCGTTCTGCCCAGGGATACAGTGTCTCGGTGTCCTCAAGCGCACCATCCGGCGCCATGTAGTAGGACATCTCGAAGGTCTTATCGCCGCGGGAGTAGCTAAACGCCTCGGAGCCGGCATCCTGGAAATCGCCGATCGTTTGGTCGTCGACCTTGAGATACAGCTCGTCGTCGGCGATCAGGGCGAACATGGTATCACCGAGAAACACGCCGAACCCACCGAACATGCCGCGCACGCGTACACCCTCGGCGCCATCGTCAAACGGCGCCAGCAGGTCTCGAACATGGGCGACAAATTCGTTTTCCCGCGCCATCGCTATTCAGGAATTGGACCGGCTATTTCTTCCGAAACGTCTCTAGGTTGACCACTTCGGCGGTCGGTTTGTCGGCTTCTTCGTCGGTGTCATTGTCGGCCACCGCGCGTTCCGGCACCGGCACGAGGTCGCCGGATTCACGAACCGCGGGAACGCTGCCGCCGCGCGTCGATGCGCCCGCACCGTCGCCCGTGTCGCTGCCATTGAACTGCAACCCGAACTTGACCGACGGGTCGACGAACGCCGTCAGGGCGGCAAACGGAATAGTGAGCTTGGCGAGCTGGTTGTCGAAGCTCAAACTGATCCCGAAAGCGTCATCGTCAACCGTGAGATCCCAGAACTGATGCTGCACGACAATTGTCATCTCTTCGGGATACCGGTCGCGCAGGAAGTCCGGTATCTCAACGCCCGGCACTTGCGTGCGGAAGGTGAGATAAAAGTGATGGTCGCCGGGGAGTCCGTTCTCGATCGTTTGTTCGAGGGCTGCGCGCACAACGCCGCGCAACGCATCTTCGACCATCTTGTCGTATCTAAGAGTATTCTCGGTCATAGCGGAGTGATGGAAGCGCGGTGCGCCGCGCACGTCAACGGAAATGACTCTTAATTTGTGGGCAACCGCAAAATAATTCTCACGACAGCGACGAACGAGATGTTTTTAAGTGGGGGGCTTCTGTTGCCCGGTGCCCCCCGAACCGCGCTTATCGACGCTTATTAAGCGGCAACAGCGATGGGCTCAACGTTGTCGTTGGCACCTATAGTAGTGGCCCGATAACGACGGTACCATGCCGGGTGAAAGTCTGACTTTTACGCGCGCGTCGATCCTATTTCGCCCCCCAAACTCGTGCCGCCAAGGCCGGGAAATTGGTGGAGGCGCCGGGTACCGCCCCCGGGTCCGCATCGTTTATTGCGAAAGACGTTTATCACCATAGCCGGGCGAACCCGGCCCCCTATATATAGGTATTATCGGAGCGGGTTGGAAGATATTGCCGGTTATCCCCAAAACCCGCGTGTTCCATAGGTTTCCGCGACTCGCTGAGCGTAATACTCTCACCGTCCGCAGAAATCCGGGCAATTTGCAATGCAGCAGTACATCGATCTCATGCGCCGCGTGCGTACCCACGGTATCCAGCGGGAAGACCGCACCGGCACGGGTACCCTCAGCGTCTTCGGTCACCAGATGCGGTTTTACCTGGACGATGGGTTTCCGCTGCTGACGACCAAAAAACTACATCTGAAATCGATTATCCACGAGCTGCTGTGGTTTCTCAAAGGCGACACCAATATCGGTTATCTCAACGACAATGGCGTGTCGATCTGGGATGAGTGGGCGGACGAGAAGGGCGATCTGGGGCCCGTCTATGGTCACCAGTGGCGCTCGTGGCCGACGCCCGATGGCGGACATATCGATCAGATCAGCAATTTGATCGAACAGATCCGCACCAATCCGGATTCGCGGCGGCTCATCGTCAGCGCTTGGAATGTTGCCGACGTACCCGACATGGCGCTGCCGCCATGTCATTGCCTGTTTCAGTTCTACGTCGCCGAAGGCCGGTTGTCGTGCCAGCTCTACCAACGCAGCGCCGATATCTTTCTCGGCGTTCCGTTTAATATTGCGTCTTACGCGCTGCTCACTTTGATGGTGGCACATGTGACCGGCCTCAAGCCCGGCGAGTTCGTGCATACGTTCGGCGATGCGCATCTTTATCTCAACCATTTGCCGCAAACCGACGAGCAGTTGCAGCGCATGCCCTATCCGTTGCCGCGCATGATTCTCAATTCCAAAGTCGACGATATTTTCGGCTTCGAGTACGACGACTTTAAGCTCGAGGGCTACCGGTTCCACCCGCATATCCCGGCTGCGGTGGCCGTTTAACAGACCGGCCGATGCGGCTTGCCCTCATTGCTGCGGTAGCCCGCAACGGCGTGATCGGCCGCGACGGCGATTTGCCATGGCATATCTCCGCCGACCTGAAACATTTCAAGGCCACCACCATGGGCAAGCCCATGATCATGGGGCGCCGCACGTTCGAATCGATCGGCATGGCGTTGCCGGGGCGTACCAGCATCGTCATCACCCGCAATGCGGGGTTCGCTGCCGACGGTATCGAGGTCGCGGCCGATCTGGACCAAGCCTTGGCGATTGCGGAACGCCTAGGCGCCGACGAAGCCATGGTGGTTGGCGGCGGCGAAATTTATGCCGCGGCGCTGCTGCGCGCCGACCGGCTTTATCTGACTGAAGTCCATGCGGAAGCCGAAGGCGATGTTCATTTCCCACCGCTCGATCGTTCGCAGTGGCGCGAGACGTCGCGCGACGATCATGCGGCGGACGGCGACACGCCGGCGTTCAGCTTCGTGGTGTTGGAACGAGTCCCTTAATTTCCGTCGCGCAGGCCCGGCCAGTTGGCGTCGGCCTTGGCGATGTTGCCGTCCTTGTCGAGGGCCCAGCGGGCGCGCACGAATTTCGAGAAGTTCAGGTACAGCTTGTCGTCTTTAATGGACCAGGCGTGGGGGTCGACCGGCGCGATATAGTTGTTGGCGGCGGCCCAGGCGCAGTAGCCGCCATATTGCGGCGCGTATTTGTCCGGGTCGGCGGCGAAGCGGTCGCGGTTTTCCGCCGAGGCGAAGTGCCACTGCGCGCCCATATATTCGGCAGTGTGCTCCGGTTTGCCCTCGACCGGTTTGCCCTCGGTAAAGTAAGCCACTGGGTCATAGCCACGGATGGCTGCGCCGTTTTCGTTGAACACCGGATCGACGGCGAGGGCCGGTCCGGCGGTTGCGATGAACGCCGCGATTACAATCGCCAGCGCGAGAATTGGGAGAGTAACTTGTCTAGCGATAGCAACCATTGTGATCTCCGGTTCAGCGTCAATCGTGCTGGAACACATTAAACACCGAAGCGGTCTTAAAATTCCGCTCAGATAGAGAAATTTTTCGAAGATGTTAGAGGGCAGAAAACGCCGCCGGGCCGTATGCATCATTGCCGGCCGAATGGGGGGCAGAAGGCCGGCGGCCTGCGGGGCTAGGCACGATGCTGGCCCGGCGGTTCTTTCTCGGCACAACAACGCTGGGGCAGCGATGCTGCGTCATCGGCAAAAGTGATATCGAAACCCGCTATTCGCAACGCACGATCATGTCGCGGCAGATCAACAAAGCGCGAGGGACTTCACCCGTAAATCACCGCGAAATCCACCGGTCCGGCGGCTTTATTCGATAATGATCTGCGGTGCCGCGCGGACCGGCTCTCCGGCGAGCTTGGCGGCGACGGTTGTCGCGATGTCGCGGTAGGCGTCGGCATGGGGGCTGTCGGGCTGATCGATCACGATCGGCTGGCCTGAGTCCGATGTCAGACGGATATCGATATCCAAGGGAATTTCGCCGAGGAAATCGCAACCTAACCGTTCTGCCTCGGCCCGGGCGCCACCATGACCAAAGATGTCGGTCTGGTGACCGCAGTTGGGACAGATGAACGTGCTCATGTTTTCGATGATGCCGAGCACCGGAACGTCGACTTTACGGAACATGTTGAGGCCCTTGCGGGCGTCGAGCAGGGCGATGTCTTGCGGGGTCGACACGATCACGGCACCGGCCAGCGGCACCCGCTGCGCCATCGTGAGCTGTGCGTCGCCGGTGCCCGGCGGCATGTCGACGACCAGAATGTCGAGAGTGCCCCAGTCGACGTCGCGCAGCATCTGTTCGAGTGCACCCATGACCATCGGACCGCGCCAGATCATCGGGGTTTCCTCGTCGACGAGAAAACCGATCGACATGGCCTTAATGCCATGATTTTCCATCGGCGCGATGCGTTTGTCGGGCAGGGGTTGCGGTTTCCCTTTGATGCCCAGCATGCGCGGCATCGAGGGCCCATAGATATCGGCGTCGAGTAGCCCGACACGCAGCCCGAGGCCCGACAACGCCAACGCCAGGTTCGCCGCCGTCGTCGATTTGCCGACGCCGCCCTTGCCGCTGGCCACGGCGACGATCGATGTCACGTCCGGCGCCAGATCGCGGGGTGGTGCTTGCGGCGCTGGTTGCGCGGGCGCCTCTGCGCTGCGGCCGCTGGGGGCACTGTTATGGGCGGTCAGGACCGCGGTTACGGAGGAAACGCCGGACAATGCGAGCACGGCGGCTTCGGCGGCTTGACGCAATGGTTCCATGGCCTCGCCGTCGGCGGGATCGATCTCGATGGCGAATCCCACATTGCGGTCTTTGATCACCAGGCCGCTAATCATGTTCTGGGCGATGATGTCGTTGCCCGTGCGGGGGTCGATAATCCCCCCTAAGGCGGCACGTATGTCGGCCTCGGCAACTGATGCCATGCTTGAAATCTCCCGATTAACAGCCAATATCGAACTGTAATTTATGGTCTTTGCCGGAGCAGCCGCTAATTTGATGTGATATAAGCCGAGGGGTGCCCATTGAAAAGCTCCGGCTTTTGGGTTGCCCCACGGATACGTGACCACTATTGGGTCGCAGAGGGAGCGGAAATTGCGGTACGAAGTTCGAAACAGGGGAATGATTGATGCCGTGGAATAATCAGGGAAGCGGGGGCGGCGGTCCCTGGGGCGGCGGTGGCGGTGGCCCGAGAGGTCAGTGGCCACCCAGTGGCGGCCCCGGTACACCACCTCCGAATATCGAAGAGATGCTGCGGCGCAGCCAGGACAGGGTCCGGCGCTTCCTGCCGGGCGGCATGGGCAGCGGCCGCGCCATCGGGCTGATCATCGGCGGTCTGCTTGTTCTATGGTTGCTGAGTGGGCTTTATCGCGTCCAACCCGATGAGCAGGGCGTCGAGTTGCTGTTCGGTAAGTGGGACGGCGTGATCACCGAACCGGGCCTCCATTGGCGCTGGCCAAGCCCGATCGGCGAAGTGCAGACCCCGAAAGTCACGGTCATCAACCGCGTCAATGTGGGCTTCCGCGATCCCGGCGATCTTGGCGGCCGGGTTGCCGCCGCGCGCGATGTGCCGCGCGAGAGCCTGATGCTGACCGGCGACCAAAACATCGCTGACGTCGATTTCACGGTGCAGTGGCGTATCTCTAACGCCGGTGATTATCTGTTCAACATTCGCGACCCGGAAGAGACGGTCAAAGTGGTCGCGGAAAGCGCGATGCGCGAAGTGGTCGGCCAGACCAATTTGGACGCTTTGATCACCACGGCGCGTGAACAAGTCCAGAGCCAGACGAGAGTGCTTCTGCAGCAAGTTCTCGACGAATATGGCGCCGGTATCAGCGTCGAGCGCATTCAGCTCCAGCTCACCGGCCCGCCACCGCCCGTCATCGATGCCTTCAACGATGTGCAGCGCGCGCGTCAGGATAAGGAGCGGGTACAAAACCAGGCGGAGGCCTACCGCAACAGCATCGTGCCGAATGCGCGTGGTGAAGCGGCCAGCATCATCGAAGAGGCCACCGCCTATAACCGGCGCGTGATCAAGGAAGCCGAAGGTGAAGGCGCCCGGTTTACCGAAATCTATGAATCCTATCGCGCCGCGCCCGATGTCACGCGTCGTCGTCTCTACATCGAAACCTTGCGTGACGTGCTGAGCAAAGCCAACAAGGTAATCATCGATGAGAGCGCTGAGGGTTCGCAGGGCGTTGTGCCGTATCTGCCGCTCAACGAAATCAACCGCAATCGTGCGGTTAGCGACGGGAGCTAGTCATGCCACGGGGTAAATTTGCAATCGTTGGCGCGGTTCTCATCGTGCTCGGTATTATCGCCAACCTTTCCATCTTCACTGTCCGCGAGACCGAGCAGAAGCTGGTGCTGCAGTTCGGTGAGTTCAAACGCGCGGCGCAGGAACCGGGCATTCAGTTCAAATGGCCGTGGCAGAGCACGCTGAATATCGAGAAACGTGTGTTGAGCGTCGATCCCGATGCCGAGGAAGTGCTGCTGATCGACCAGAAACGGATTCTCGTTGACGCCTTTGCGCGCTATAGGATCACCAATCCATTGCTGTTTTTCCAGACGGTTCGAAACGAAATCACGTTCCAGAACCGCTTCGGTAATATCTTGACCTCGACGGTCAAGGAAGTGGTCGCGCAGCAGGCATTGGAAGACATGCTGTCGCAAGAGCGCAATACGATCATGGAGTCGATCCGCGATAACGTGTCGGCCAATACTGCCGGTTTCGGTATTGAGGTAGTCGATATCCGTATCGGCCGGTCTGAACTCCCCGAAGAAGTGCAGCAGAACGTCTTCGAACGGATGCGCACCGACCGTGAACGGGAAGCCAATCTGTTGCGCGCGGAAGGCGAAGAGAATTCACGCCGCATCCGTGCGCAGGCCGACCGCCAGCAGGTTGAGATCGTCGCCGAGGCGCAGCGTGAAGGCGCGGTCCTACGCGGTAATGGCGATGCCACCCGCAACGCCATTCTCGGCGAAGCCTACGGCAGGGACCCGGAGTTCTTCGAATTTTTCCGATCGCTGGAAGCCTATCGCGAAACCTTCGAAGAAGGCACCACGATGGTGCTCTCGCCCAATAGCGATTTCTTCCGCTATTTCGGCGACGTTGGCGGATTACCCGGCCGGGAAGGATCACGTGCGGTGAATCCGGCACGATAAGGACCCGAAAAGACGGAATGCTGAGGTAGGAATAAATGCTAGCGCAACTCATTCAGTTTGCGACATTTGGGCTAATCGGCCTGGCTCTTATTCTCATCGTCGAAGGCCTGATCTACGCCATTTTTCCGGATAAGATGAAGCTGCTGCTGACCCGTATGGTCGAAGTGCCCGTCACCGCGCTGCGGTCGGGTGGCTTGATCGCTGCGGTTGGCGGGGTCGGCCTGATTTGGGCCTTGAAAACCTTCTGATGCGTGGTTTCACGCAAATGTCATGGTTTGTGCTGGCACTGCCGTGGTGTTGCCGGGGCGATGCCCCATTTCAACCATATTCAGAGCCCAAATGCCCGTCTGGCAGCGGGCAAGCTGCCGGCTTCAGGCCATCTCGTAGGGGTTATTCGTCGGTTTAGGAATATGTCCTAAAAAGGTGAAACGAGACGGGTCGCGAGGCCTCGAAAGGCGCAAATTTAGGAGAAATCGAAACAATGCTGCCCAAGCAAAAAACATCCAGGGTCTCGGTCGTCGGTTGGACGGCCACACGGCCCTATGCAGTTGGGTCTTTTCTGTTAGCGCTGCTGCTCGCGCTCGCAATTGTGCTGAGCGCGCAGCCGGCGAATGCCCGGTCGGCCCCTGAATCCTTTGCCGATTTGGCGGAAAAGCTGTTGCCGGCGGTGGTGAATATTTCCAGCTCGCAGGTAGTGCGCAGGACCCAGCGGGAGGAAATTCCTCAGGCCCCGCCAGGATCGCCGTTCGAAGATTTTTTCAAAGAGTTTTTTGACCGCAATCAGCAAGACGGCGCGCCGCGCCGTGCTTCTTCGCTCGGCTCGGGTTTCATTATCGACAAGGGCGGCTTCATCGTGACCAATAATCACGTCATCGCTGAGGCCGACGAGATTACGGTCATTTTGCAAGACGACTCGCGCCACGAGGCGACGGTTGTCGGCCGCGATCCGAAAACCGATTTGGCCCTGTTGAAGATCGAAGTCGACCGCGATTTACCTTCTGTTCCGTGGGGCGATTCGACTTCCGCTCGGGTCGGCGATTGGGTGGTTGCGATCGGCAACCCGTTCGGTCTTGGCGGCACCGTGACCGCTGGCATTATTTCAGCGCGCCAGCGTGATATTAACCAGGGGCCCTATGACAGCTTCCTGCAAACCGATGCCTCGATAAATCGTGGCAATTCGGGCGGCCCGATGTTCAACATGGATGGTCAGGTGATCGGCGTGAACACGGCGATTTTCTCGCCGACCGGCGGCAGCGTCGGCGTTGGGTTCTCGATCCCGTCGTCGATTGCCGAGCGGGTGGTTGGCCAGTTGCGCGATTTCGGCCGCACCAAACGCGGTTGGCTCGGCGTGCGGATCCAGTCGGTGACAGACGAGATCGCCGAGAGCCTCGGTCTGGATAGCGCATCGGGCGCTTTAGTTGCTGATGTGACCGAAGATGGTCCGGCCCAGGCGAGCAACATCGAACCCGGTGACGTAATCCTTGAGTTCGACGGTAAGACCGTCGAGCAGATGCGCGATCTGCCGCGGATCGTCGCCGAAACGGAAATCGGCAAGCCGGTCAAAGTGGATGTTTGGCGCAAAGGCGAACGCCGCGAAATCGATGTCGTCGTCGGCGAGCTTGAGGAAGACCGGCCGGTGCTGGCGTCGACCGGCCCCGGCGGACAGCCGATCGAGCCGGAAGAGGCCGAGATCGACTCGCTCGGTGTTGCGGTTACTGCGATTACCGACGAAATGCGTGAGCAGTTCAACGTGCCCGAAGATGTGCGCGGCGTTCTGATCACCAGTGTCACCGCAGACTCCGGCGCGGCAGAGAAGGGCCTGCGCCCCGGTGACGTGATCGTCGAGGTCAATCAGGAAGAGGTCGCCAGCCCAGGTCAGATTGCCGCCAAGGTCAGTGAGGCGGTCGATAATGACCGCCGCTCGGTACTGCTGCTGGTTAACCGCAATGGCGATCTGCGGTTCGTTGCCGTGCGGGTCGGACCCGCCTGACGGCACATTCCATAGCGAAGCCAATTTTAAATGTGGCGGCGTCCCCATAGGCGGACGCCGCCACATTGCTTTTGGGCCGTCCGATGTGCGATCACCGCGGCTATTGCAGAAACATCTTGAATATGAGGAGTGGCACGTGTCGAACCCCGATGAGGCCGCCGCGCGTTTGATCTATCCTTTTGCCGGATTGCGGCCGGCGCCGGAGTCTGCCGAGGCCGTTGCCGCGCCGCCCTACGACGTGCTGTCGACAGCCGAAGCGCGCGAGCAGGCGGCGGGAAATCCACTGA
This sequence comes from Alphaproteobacteria bacterium, assembly GCA_965267185.1. Classification (GTDB taxonomy): domain Bacteria; phylum Pseudomonadota; class Alphaproteobacteria; order UBA6615; family UBA6615. The sequence goes on from OZ253937.1 coordinate 4,053,145, forward strand.
GCTTCCTGCACATCTCGAAGCCCGAGATCGATCTGCCGGAAGGGACCGACCCTTTCGCCGACGAAGTTTATGCCAAGGGCGCGGAGAATATTCGCCGCTTGATCGATGATGGTGTGCTGATCCGCGATTCCGCGCCTTGCTACTACGTCTACCGGCTGACGATGGGCGGCCATTCACAAACGGGGCTGGTGGGCGCCGCCCCGGTTGCCGCCTATGACGACAACCGGGTCCGCCGGCATGAGTTCACTCGGCCCGACAAAGAAGACGACCGAGTGCGCCAGATCGATAGCGTTGATGCCCAGACCGGTCCCGTATTGGTGGTGCATAATCCCAGCGACGAGATTACTGTGATCCTCGGCGAGGTCACGGCAACCCCGCCGGTCTACGATGTGATGCGGCCGGACGGCGTGGGCCACACCGTGTGGCTCGTCGACGCCGCCGATCAAATCGCCAAGGTCGATGCCGCTTACGGCGCCCTCGACCTGTTATATATCGCCGACGGTCACCATCGTTCCGCGGCCGCCTCGCGGGTCACCGGGTTGCGGCGCGACGCTAACCCCAGTCACCGGGGTGACGAGGCTTACAACCGGTTTCTGATTGTCGCCTTTCCGGCCGATCAAGTGCGTATCCTCGATTACAACCGGGTTGTGCGCGATTTGAACGGCCTCACGCCCGAAGCGCTGGTTGATCGACTGAACAACGACTTTGAGGTCGAACGGTCGCCCGATCCCGTACGGCCCGACCGTCCCCATACGTTCGGCATGTATCTGGATGGCGATTGGTACCGGCTCGCCATGCGCACGCCGCCTGGGGCGTCTGCGCCACCGTTGGAAAGCCTCGATGTGGGCCTGCTGTCGGAAACCATACTGGCGCCGGTTCTGGGAATCGGCGACCTGCGGACCGACCCGCGGGTCGACTTCGTCGGTGGCATCCGGGGGCTCGAAGGGCTGGAAGCCCGCGTCGACAGCGGCGAGTGGGCGGTCGCGTTCGCGCTGTATCCCACCGGGATCGAGCAGTTGATGGCAGTTGCCGATGCCGGCGAGGTTATGCCGCCGAAATCCACCTGGTTCGAGCCGAAGCTTGCCGACGGGCTGGTTTCCTATCCGCTCGATTGAGCGGGCAGCAGCGAGCGGATAAGAACGCCTTATGGGTGATGCGCCGGTCATTGTGATTGGCGGGCCGACCGCCAGCGGAAAATCCGGTTTGGCAATCGCTATTGCTGAACGTTTGGACGGCGTCGTCATCAATGGCGATGCCATTCAGGTATATCGCGATTTAAGAGTGCTGACGGCGCGTCCCAGCGAGGCCGATGAGCGGCGCGTTCCCCATTGCCTATACGGCATCCTCGATGCCGCGGATGTCTGCTCGGCGGGCCGCTGGCAAGCGCTAGCGCTTGCCGAAATCGAAGCCGCCAGAGCGTCGGGTAAGCGCCCAATCGTTGTTGGCGGCACCGGCCTTTATTTGCGCGCGCTGATCGAAGGTATCGCACCGGTCCCCGATATTCCCGAGGAAGTGCGCGCGTCTGTCCGGGCACGTTACGCTGAAATTGGCGGTGACGCTTTCCATGGCGAGCTCGCGGTGCGCGATCCGGCGATGGCGGCGCGTCTGGAGCCCGGCGATGGGCAGCGCATGATGCGTGCCTGGGAAGTGTTGGAGGCGACTGGGCGCTCGCTGGCCGATTGGCAAGACGTGCCGGCTGAGGCACCCGCTCTGCCTTTCACTATGATCGTCTTGGAGCCGCCGCGCGACGATGTTTATGCCGCCTGCGACGCCCGCTTTGCCGCAATGGTGTCCGGCGGCGCGCTCGACGAGGTGGGGGCTCTACTGAAGCGGGCCGAGGCGGAAAAGCTCAATCCTGCCCTGCCGGTGCTCAAAGCGGTGGGCTATCCCGAACTGGTGGCCCATCTGGAAGGCCGGATGACCTTGGAGGCGGCAATCGCCGCGGCCCAGCAGCAAACACGACGCTACGCCAAGCGGCAGATGACGTGGTTCCGCCACCAGCTTCCCGACCGCGATGCGGCATCTCGGCCCGATGTCACGGTATTGAAATATTCTTGCGTTAACCATGCAGAAATCTTTTCAAAGATATCTTGACGAGGTATTTTAGCGGTCTTATGTTGCGTGCCGGTGTTGAGTTAGCCCCGGCGGCGAGGGCCTAACCGAACGGTTTGCTCTGGATCCGGGTTGTGGCGTCCCTGGCCGATTCGATCTCGGCACCCGCTAGGGATATGCAGTGTTGGCGAGAGGCCGGTAAGACTGCCGATTGGCGCTGGCCTTAGGCCTTCGTATGCGCTATGTCCGCCGGCTCGTTGGTCGGTAACAGCCGGCCGCATGGTGGGGTCTACCCTTGGCCGGCCCGCAGAAAGATTGGAGAGAGAGGGTTATGTCTGGGAACCGAATGTCAGGCGCGGAAATGGTCATCAAGGCTCTGGCGGACCAGGGCGTTGAGGTCGTATTCGGCTATCCCGGCGGGGCGGTGTTGCCGCTCTACGACGCTCTCTTCAAGCAGAATTCGGTCCGCCATGTTCTGGTGCGCCACGAGCAGGGTGCGGTCCACATGGCCGAAGGCTATGCCCGCTCGACCGGCAAGGTTGGTGTCGTGCTGGTAACGTCGGGTCCCGGTGCCACCAATGCGGTGACCGGGCTGACCGACGCGCTGATGGACAGCATTCCGATAGTATGTCTGACCGGCCAGGTGCCGACCCATCTGATCGGCAACGACGCCTTTCAGGAGGCCGATACAACAGGCATCACGCGGCCTTGCACCAAGCACAATTATCTGGTGAAGCATGTCGACGATCTGTCGCGCACCATGCATGAGGCGTTCTTTGTCGCCGCTGCCGGGCGGCCAGGGCCGGTCGTGATCGACCTGCCGAAAGACGTTCAGTTCGCTGAGGGCGAGTACTTGCCGCCGGATGAGAGCGGCCACCGGCATTACAATCCACAGACCGATGGGGACGCGGCGCAGATTGCCGAAGCGGTCGATCTGATCGCCGGCGCCAAACGCCCGATATTTTATATCGGCGGAGGCTGCATCAATGCCGGCGAAGAGGCCTGCGAGCTGGTGACCGAGTTCGTGCGCGCAACGGGATATCCGGCGACGACGACCTTGATGGGGTTGGGGGCGTTTCCGGCGTCCTCCCCGCAATGGCTGGGCATGCTCGGCATGCACGGCACCTATGAAGCCAATCTGGCGATGCATGGATGCGACGTGATGGTCGCGGTCGGTGCGCGGTTCGATGACCGGGTGACCGGCCGTCTCGATGCCTTCTCGCCGGGCTCGAAGAAAATCCAGATCGATATCGACCCCAGCTCGATCAATAAGAACGTAGCGGTGGATGTTCCGATTGTCGGCGATGTTGGTGCCGTGATTGGGCAGATGCTCGACTCTTGGAAGGCGCAAAGCCCCGAGGTCGATGGCAAAGCGCTGGAGAAATGGTGGACGCAGATCGATGAATGGCGCGCGGTCGATTGCTTGAAATACGAGCAAGGCCAGGCGGCGAGCGACGAGATCAAGCCACAATACGCGATCGAGCGCCTCTACGAGCTCACCAAGGACCGCGACGCGTATATCACCACCGAGGTGGGCCAGCATCAAATGTGGGCCGCCCAGTTCTACAAGTTCGACAAGCCCAATCGCTGGATGACGTCGGGCGGGTTGGGCACCATGGGTTACGGTTTGCCGGCAGCGGTCGGCGTGCAAGTCGGCCATCCGGATGCGCTGGTGATCGATATCGCCGGCGAGGGATCGACGATGATGAACATTCAGGAGCTGGGCACGATGGCCCAGTACAACCTGCCGGTGAAGGTGTTCATCTTGAACAATATGTGGCTTGGCATGGTGCGGCAGTGGCAGGAACTCTTGCATGGCGGCCGCTATTCGGAATCCTACTCGGCGGGCCTGCCCGACTTCATCAAGCTGGCGGAAAGCTACGGTATGACGGGCTTGCGGGCGACCGAGCCGGGACAGGTCGACGATGTGATCAAACAAATGCTCGACACCCCGGGGCCGGTGATCGTCGATATGGTGGTCTCCAAGGAGGAGAACTGCTTCCCGATGATCCCGGGGGGCGCCGCCCACAACGAAATTCTGCTTGGCGACAACGACCGCCGGGAACAGACCCAGTCCGAAGACGGCATGGTGCTGGTTTAATCACAATCGGGTCGGGCAATCGCAAATGCGGGTTTGCCGCTGCAACAGGCGGCACCGGCTAACCGTGAACGCCGCTCGCCCCGCAAGGTATCGGTTTTGGAATGACGAAAAGTAGTGACATCGAGCGCCATGTGATGGCGGTTTTGGTCGACAACGAGCCCGGCGTTTTGGCGCGGGTGGTCGGCCTGTTCTCCGGGCGGGGCTACAACATCGAAAGCCTGACGGTGGCGACCATCAGCGAGGACGAGTCCGCCTCGCGCATCAATTTGGTGACCTCGGGCACGCCGATGATCATCGAGCAAATCAAGGCGCAGCTCGAGCGCTTGGTGCCGGTTCGCGAAGTGCACGACCTGACCAAAGAAGGGCCGCATGTCGAGCACGAGATGGCGCTGGTCAAAATCGTCAACGCCGGGCCCGATCGCCGCGAGGCACTGCGCATCGCCGATATTTTTCGCGCCCGAGTGGTCGATACGGCGGTTGAGTCCTTCGTATTCTCCCTCACCGGCTCGCCGGAGAAGATCGAGAGTTTCTTGGACTTGATGCGTAATTTGGGCGATGTCGAGATCGCCCGTTCAGGGGTCGTCGCCATCATGCGCGGCGAAAAACGGAAGCGGGATAGTTAATTCGGGGTGGAAGCGCCGATGCTCACGTTGGCAAAAGGTGCCGCGCCCTGTAAAACCCGCCAGCTACAACGCGCCAGTGCTGGTCTCTGATGCTCGCATTGGCAGAAACACGAACTGACAGGGATTGAGAACCATGCGCGTTTACTACGACCGCGACGCCGACGTAAATCTAATCAAGAGCCGCAAGGTCGCCATCGTGGGCTACGGCAGCCAGGGCCACGCCCATGCGATGAACTTGCGCGACAGCGGCGCCGAAAATATCGTCGTTGCGTTGCGCGACGGTTCCGCCAGCGCGGCCAAGGCCGAGGCGGCCGGCTTCGAGGTCAAAAACGCGGCCGATGCCGCGGCTTGGGCCGATGTGGTGATGGTGCTGGTGCCCGACGAGCTCCAGGGCGACCTCTACCGCGACCATCTGGCGGCCAATATGCGCGAAAACACCGCGATTGCCTTCGCCCATGGCCTCAACGTCCACTTCAACCTGATCGAGCCGCGCGCCGATCTCGACGTTTTCATGATCGCGCCGAAGGGCCCTGGTCATACGGTGCGCTCGGAATACGAGCGGGGCGCCGGCGTACCGTCCTTACTCGCGGTCTATCAAGATTCCAGCGGCAACTGCCACGATATCGGCTTAAGCTACGGCGCGGCGATCGGTGCCGGCCGGGCCGGAATCATCGAGACCACCTTCAAGGAAGAGTGCGAGACCGACCTGTTCGGCGAGCAGACGGTGCTGTGCGGTGGCCTCTCGGCCTTGATTCAGGCCGGTTTCGAGACTCTGGTCGAGGCGGGTTACGCGCCGGAAATGGCGTATTTTGAGTGCGTTCACGAGGTCAAGCTGATCGTCGACCTGATCTATGAGGGTGGCCTCGCCAACATGCGCTACTCGGTATCGAACACGGCGGAATATGGCGATTACACCCGCGGCCCGCGCATCGTCACCGACGAAACCCGAGCGGAAATGAAGCGTATCCTCGCAGAAATCCAGTCGGGCCAGTTTTCGCGCGAGTGGATGGTCGAGAACCAAGTCGGCCAGACATCGTTCAAAACCGTGCGCCGGTTGCAGGCCGATCACGGCATCGAGGAGGTTGGCGAGCGGCTGCGCGGCATGATGCCCTGGATCGCCGAAAACGCTCTGGTCGACAAAAGCAAGAACTAGCCGCTGCAGGACATTCCACGGCTGACGGGCGAACGGCGGTGCTTCGTTCGCCCGCGGTGCGCGTGTGACGATAGAAAGTGGTTAACAAACCCTTGCAGAACACGGCTAAAAAAGCCTAAAACATAGGCAATATCAGTAGTTTCTTGGCTTGCTGGTAGAGGCGATTTACCAGATTTTAACCGTTTGGACCGATGGTTAACACTTCGCTGACCTGTCCAAACAAGCTGAGGCGAGGGATTGCGGCCCGTGGCTAATTTGCATGCGCGAGTGGACGTCGTTCGACGTGCCCGGACTCCGGGTCGCGCTCCTGACGCATTTCGGTCTGCTGCTCTCGTGTCGATGCTGCTTGGCGGCGGCATGGGCCTGCGACTTAGGTGCCCCTAGACATCGATCGAACCCGAAAAATATAGGGTCGCCATGTTTAGGGGAGTCATTGCTAACACCTAAGTCAACGAACCAAATCTGGAACAGGACCAATGACCGCCACAGATACCACATCACAAAACGCCACGCCGGAAGCCGGCGCTGACGATTCAAACCGCGTCCGAATTTTCGATACCACTTTGCGCGACGGCGAGCAGTCTCCGGGCTGCTCGATGAACCTGGAAGAAAAGGTACGCGTCGCGCTGCTGCTTGAAGAAATGGGTGTCGACATCATCGAGGCCGGTTTCCCGATTGCCTCGAACGGCGATTTCGAGGCCGTTAGCGAAGTCGCCAAAGTCGTCAAAACGAGCACCGTTGCCGGTTTGGCGCGGGCCTCGAGTAAGGATATCGACCGGGCGTGGGAAGCCGTGAAAGGCGCGGCACAGCCGCGGATTCATACCTTCTTGTCGACGAGCCCGCTGCATATGCGGGTGAAGCTTCAGATGGAGCCCGACGAGGTACATCAGGCCATCGTCGACAGCGTTTCCTATGCGCGCAACCTGTGCCCCGATGTCGAGTGGTCGCCCGAAGACGGCTCGCGTACGGAGCATGACTTTCTATGCCGCGTCGTGGAAAGCGCGATCCGGGCCGGTGCGACGACGATCAATATTCCCGATACGGTGGGCTATGCCGTACCGGGGGAGTTTGCCGAACTCATCGGCATGTTGTTCAACCGCGTCCCGAACATCGACAAGGCGGTGATCTCGGTACATTGCCACAACGATCTAGGCTTGGCCGTTGCCAATTCGCTGGCGGCCGTAGAGGTCGGCGCCCGCCAGATCGAGTGCACGATCAACGGTATCGGCGAGCGCGCGGGTAACTGCGCGCTGGAAGAAGTCGTGATGGCCCTGCGTACGCGGCCCGATGTCATGCCCTATTCGACGGGGGTCGATACCACCGTCATTACCCGGGCAAGCCATCTGGTATCGACGATCACGGGGTTTGCGGTGCAGCCCAATAAGGCGATCGTCGGCGCAAACGCGTTCGCGCACGAATCCGGTATTCACCAGGACGGGGTTCTCAAAGACGCTCAGACCTATGAAATCATGACCCCGGAATCGGTCGGCCTGAACGAGTCTAATCTCGTCATGGGCAAGCACTCCGGCAGCCACGCCTTCCGTGAAAAGCTGAAAGAATTGGGCTACGGCGATTTGGGTCAAAACGCCATTTCTGACGCCTTTCAGCGCTTCAAGGACTTGGCGGATAAGAAGAAGGACGTCTTCGATGAGGATATCATCGCGCTCGTCGACGACACCATCCAGCATGACAGCGACCGGATACGGTTCGTCTCGCTACAAGTCGTCGCCGGCTCGAAAGGGCCGCAGACGGCGGAGCTGGAACTGGAGATCGACGGCAAGTCGGCATCGACCACATCGAGCGGGAACGGCCCGGTGGACGCTATTTTCAACGCCATCAAGGAGCTTTGCCCTCATTCCGCCACCCTGCAGTTGTACCAGGTGCACGCCGTGACGGGCGGCACCGATGCGCAGGCCGAGGTGACCGTGCGTCTGGAAGAAGACGGCAAGACGGTCAATGGGCAAGGCGCAGACGCAGATACCTTGGTCGCTTCGGTAAGGGCTTATTTACACGCTCTGAATAAGTTGAGCGTGAAACGAGAGAAGACAGCGCCTGCAGCGCTGTCTGCATAGGTTAACCCGAGGGCACCGACGTCACACGGTGCCCTCTAAATACCCGGCGGCGAGGCCGGGAGCACAAGGCGGCGAACGATGCTATCGCGAGTAATGGGAGCCCTGTCGGCGGACATGGCAATCGATCTCGGAACGGCGAACACCTTGGTGTACGTCAAAGGCCGGGACATTGTATTGAACGAACCATCGGTTGTTGCGATTGCAGAATCGAAGGGCAAGAAGCGGGTCCTTGCCGTCGGCAACGAAGCCAAGCAGATGCTCGGCCGTACGCCGGGCAACATTCAGGCGATCCGGCCCCTGCGCGACGGCGTTATCGCCGATTTCGAAGTCGCCGAAGAAATGATCAAGGAATTTATCCGCAAGGTGCACAACCGGCGCGGCTTCTATAGCCCGCAGATCGTCGTTTGCGTGCCGTCGGGATCGACCGCGGTGGAGCGCCGGGCGATTCAGGAATCGGCGGAAAGCGCTGGCGCGCGCCGGGTATGGCTGATCGAAGAGCCGATGGCGGCTGCGATCGGCGCCGGTCTACCCGTCACCGAGCCGACGGGCTCCATGGTTGTCGACATCGGCGGCGGCACCACTGAGGTGGCCGTGCTGTCGCTCGGCGGTATCGTCTACTCGCGCAGCGTCCGCGTTGGCGGCGACATGATGGACGAAGCGATCATCGGTTACATTCGCCGCAACCATAACCTGCTTGTCGGCGAGAGCAGCGCGGAGCGGATCAAGAAGGAAATCGGGTCGGCCTGCCCGCCGGAAGACGGTGACGGCCGCACCATTGAGATTAAGGGCCGCGACCTGATGAACGGTGTGCCTAAGGAATTGGTGATCTCCGAACGCCAGATTGCCGAAAGCCTTGCCGAGCCGATCAGCGCGATTATCGACGCCGTCAAAGTGGCGCTCGAGCACACCGCGCCGGAGCTTGCCGCCGACATCGTCGATAAAGGCATTGTATTGACCGGCGGCGGCGCGCTGCTGGGTAATCTGGATTACGTTCTGCGTCATGCGACCGGTCTGCCGGTGTCGATCGCCGACGACCCGCTGTCGTGCGTGGTGCGGGGCACGGGTCGCGCGCTCGATGATTTCAAGCGACTCAAAGGGGTGCTTGTTAGCATGTATTGACGTTGCTCCCCGCCGATACAGCGGGGGCACCATCGATGGCGTTAAGGGAGAGCTGTGGCGAAGCGCAGTGCTAAAGTAACGGTCGCCGGATTGGCGGTGCCGATCCGTGTCTGGATGCAGCGGTTCGCTTTCCTGGGTTTCGTTGCGCTGTCGTTCGCTCTGATGCTCCTCAGTAAGGCTGAATCCTCCGGCATCGAACGTTTGCGTTTGGCCATCGTCGACGCTGTATCGCCCATCATGTTTGTTTTGAGCCAACCGGTTCAAGCCGTCGGACAGGCCGCCGATGGCGTTGAAAATTTCTTCGGCGTCTACGATGAAAACCGCCGCCTGCGCGAAGAGAACGCACGGCTTGTGCAGTGGGTGCAAGAGGCGCGCCGCCTGGGGGTCGAGAACGCGACCTTACGCGCGCAGCTTGAGTATGTACCCGACAAACGGTCCCAGTTTGTCACCGCGCGAGTGGTTGCGGATACCGGCGGCGCTTTCTTCCATAGCCTCTTGATCAACGCCGGCGCGCGGCAGTTCATCCGCCGCGGGCAAGCTGTCATCTGGCAGGGGGGGCTGATCGGCCGTATCGCCGAAGTCGGCGAGCGGACCTCCCGCGTCTTGCTGATGACCGACATCAACTCGCGCATCCCGGTGGTTGTGGAATCGACCGGCGACCGGGCTATCGTGCGAGGCAATAACTCGTCGCGTCCGGTGCTCGAGTTCTTACCCGATAATACGCCGATTTCGACGGGCGACCGGATCGTCACCTCAGGTCATGGCGGCGTCTATCCGCCGGGCCTCGCCGTGGGCACGGTCTCCGAGGTTTCCGATACCACCGTTTCGGTACAGCCTTTTGTTGAATCGTCGCGGTTAAATCAGGCGGTGATCCTCGACTATGGCGTCGATGGTATTTTACCGGCGCCCGAACAGGTGCCGGCGCCGCCGCAGCAACCGCCGCAGGCTGCGGAGCTGGGCCAATGAACCCTGCCGTATTCACCTTCCTTCGCCGGTGGATGCGCAATCAAGTGCCGGTGACGACGACGTTCATATTCGTCCTGGTGGGCCAACTGCCGATGCCCTTGCCGCTGCTGAGCGACGTGGCGCCGGCCTTTGCACTGATCTCCCTCTACTACTGGATCGTATTCCGGCCCGACCTCATGCCCTACGCCGCAGTGTTTGGGCTCGGCATCATTCAGGACGCGGTAGCAGGCGCGCCTTTGGGGCTCTATGCGCTCGTCTACCTGCTGGTTTATGCGCTGGTCCTCAACCAACGCCGCTTCATCGTCGGCAAGCCGTTTTGGGTTTTCTGGAGCGCCTTTGCCCTGGTCGCGCCGATCGCCGCTTTGATCGCTTGGGCACTTGCATCGGTTGCCCGCGGCGTGCCTCTCGCACCGGGCGCTACCTTCGTCGCCCTGATTATGACCGTTGTCCTGTTTCCCGCGGTTGCCTGGCTACTCGTCCATGCCCAACGGCGTCTCATCGGAATGGCGGAAGCCTGATGCAGAACCGGGACAACGACCGCCAACGATTATTCTCGCGGCGCGCGGCCATACTGACCGGCGGCAAGTTCGCCCTGCTGTCGGCGCTGGTTGGGCGCATGTACTACCTGCAGGTGGTCGAGAGCGACCGCTTCCAGATGTTGGCCGACGAGAACCGCATCAATATGCGCCTGTTGGCGCCCTCGCGGGGGCAGATCGTCGACCGGTTCGGGGTGCCGCTGGCGATTAACCAGCAGAACTATCAGGTTCTGGTAAAATCCGAGAACACGCCCGACATCGCCGCCACCCTCGACCGGCTTGGCCAGTTGATCCCCATTTCGCCCGACGAGCGGAAGCGGATCTTGGACGAGGTTCGGCGCAAGCGGAAATTCGTGCCGGTGCTCGTGCGCGAATTTCTCGAATGGGAAGACGTTGCCCGTATCGAAGTGAACGCGCCCGATCTGCCGGGTGTCATTATCGATGTCGGCGATCGGCGGTTCTACCCGCGCGGCGACGTTGCGTCTCATATTCTGGGCTATGTCGGCGCGGCTGCGGCCGAGCACCAGACAGGCGATCCGCTGCTCGAACTTCCGGGTTTTCGCATCGGCCGCAGCGGTGTCGAGCGTACGTTCGATCCGGCTTTGCGGGGACGGGCAGGCTCGAGCCAACTGGAAGTGAACGCGGTCGGACGGGTGATCCGCGAACTCGGCCGGCGCGAAGGGCAAACCGGCCAGACCGTCGTGCTCACCATCGATACCGAGTTGCAGCAATCGGCGATGGACGCTCTGGGCGAGCAGACTGGCTCGGTAGTCGTGCTCGATGTCGAAACGGGCGCGACCATGGTGCAGGCGTCGACCCCGAGCTTCGATCCCAACAATTTTACCGATGGGCTTAGCGAGACCGAGTGGCGCACCCTGGCTGATGATGAGCGTGCCCCGCTGCGAAATAAGGCTATCGCAGGCGAATACGCGCCGGGCTCGACGTTCAAGATGATCGTCGCCCTGGCAGCGCTGGAGATGGGCGTAATCGATGCCAGCACATCGTTCTTCTGTTCGGGCAGCCTGACGCTCGGCGACGGCAAGTTCCATTGTTGGAAGCGCCAGGGCCATGGCCATACCGATCTCGGTAAGGGCATTGCCGAATCCTGCGACGTTTATTTCTACCAGCTCGCGCGGCGGGTCGGCATCGACCGCATCGCCGAGATGGCCACTCGGTTCGGTCTGGGAGAGGATCTAGGCCTCGATTTGCCCGGCGAACGGCCCGGCTTGATCCCCACGCGTGCTTGGAAAAGGGCGGTGATTGGCCAACCCTGGGTTCAGGGTGAATCGCTGGTCGCGGCGATTGGGCAAGGCTTCGTTTTGGCCACGCCGCTACAACTCGCGACCATGACCGCCCGTATGGTCAATGGCGGTAAGGCGGTCACGCCGTTTGTCGCGCGCGATATCATGGCCGATGAGCAGATATTGGGGCGGCCACTGACCCCGCCACCGGATATGAAGATCAATCAGCATCACTTGTCGATGATGCACGAGGCTATGGTGCGCGTTACCAACTCGCAGCGCGGCACCGCCTACCGCGCCCGCATTATGGTGCCAGGTATGAACATGGCGGGTAAGACTGGCACATCTCAGGTGCGCCGGATTACCCGGGCGGAACGCGCTGCCGGTATCATCAAGAATGAGCAGCTGCCGTGGAAACGGCGCGATCATGCGCTGTTTGTCGGCTTCGCGCCGATCGACGCGCCACGGTACGCAGTATCGGTTGTCGTTGAGCATGGCGGCGGCGGATCGAAAGTCGCCGCGCCGATCGCCCGCGATATCATGGTTGAAACTCTGAAACGCGATCCAGCGGGTCAAGCGCCCGGCGCCGATGTCGCTGGCGCGCGGCCGGTCGACGGTAGAGTGTAGCGGGCGATGTCGCGGGTTGGAGATTTCGGCTCGACCGAGCTGACACTGCGCGAAAAGCTGATTCATCTGAATTGGGAAATGGTCGCGATGGTGTCGCTAATCGCGGCGATCGGCTTTGCCATGCTGTTTTCGGCGGCCAATGGCGATTTCAGCCCCTGGGCGTCACGACAGATGGTGCGTTTCGGCGTCGGCGTTGTGTTGATGGTGATTATCGCCGTGATCGACATCAAGTTCTGGCTCAAAGTCTCCTACGCCCTCTATGGCGTTAGCTTCATTCTGCTGGCGACCGTCGAATTCATGGGGTCCGTTGGCATGGGGGCCCAGCGTTGGCTCGACCTCACGGTCATTCAGCTACAGCCGTCCGAAACCATGAAGATCGCGCTGGTAATGGCCTTGGCGCGCTACTTCCATGGGCTGGAAGTCGATGACGCCGGCCGCATCCGCTACCTGATCGTGCCGCTGATTATGATCGCGGCGCCGATGGCGCTGGTGTTGCGTCAGCCCGACCTCGGTACCGCGGGTGTGCTTGGTCTACTCGGTGTCGTCATGCTGTGGCTAGCCGGTGCGCGGGTGTGGCAGTTCGTTGTCGTTGGCGCGGCGGGTCTCGCGGCGATCCCGGTCGCCTGGCAGTTCCTGCACGGTTATCAAAAACAGCGGGTGTTGACCTTCTTGAACCCGGAAAACGATCCCCTGGGTGCCGGTTATCACATCATGCAGTCGAAAATCGCGCTGGGGTCGGGCGGCTTGTTCGGCAAGGGTTTCTTGTCCGGCACGCAAAGCCATTTGAACTTCCTGCCGGAAAAACAAACCGATTTCATTTTCACCATGCTGGCCGAGGAGTTCGGCTTGATCGGCGGCACTGGTTTAATTGCGCTCTATGGCCTGTTGATTGGCTATTGCATTTTCATCGCCTACCGCTGCCGCAGCCAGTTTGCGCGCCTGCTGGCGATGGGTTTGGTGGCCAACTTCTTCCTCTATGTGTTCATCAACATTGCCATGGTGATGGGGCTCTTGCCGGTGGTCGGCGTGCCCCTGCCGTTGGTCTCAAATGGCGGCACCGCGTTGTTGACCGTGCTGATCGGCTTCGGCCTGGTGATGAGCTGTTGGCTCCACCGCGGAGTCTATATCAACCGCCGTGGCGCGGCGTAGCCCGCGCACTCTGGAAGCCTCACTCAAAACATGGTGGGCGCTTTCTATCGACAGCCCCCGGAATGGTTGCTATATCCGCAACGCCTTATGGCGGGCGCATAGCTCAGTTGGTAGAGCAGCTGACTCTTAATCAGCGGGTCCGGGGTTCGAGCCCCCGTGCGCCCTCCAAGGCATTCTGCTCCTTGCCGTTCGATTAACCTGGCGAACATATTTGTCGCGCATCCTTACGAACCGGTAAGTAGAGCGACGCACCCCTACGATGAAGCTTTTTCGGGCACGAGATTTGGTCGACTTGGCAATGGTCGTTGCGCTGTTCCCTGTCGCCTGGCTACTGCCGCAAAGATACTGGCCGCCCGTGGCGCGTTTCCTCGGCCGGCTCCATGTTGGGATTCTCGGCCGTCGCGGGCGGCGGCTGCAGCCAATTTTTGACCGTTACCTGGGCTCTGATGCGGGTGACATCGAGCTTGGTTTCCGCACCCATAACTATCGCGATCTTTTGGCATATCTGCGCGAACATTCGCCGGCAGTTTGGAGGCCGGAGATTAGGCTGCACGGCCGCGAGCATATCGATGAAGCGCTTGAGAAAGGTAATGGTGCCGTTCTGTGGACGTGCCCGTCGAGCTACCACAGCCTGCTGAGCAAGAAAGCCCCCTGCGACGCCGGGGCCGCAATAGACCATCTCATCGCCACGACCCATGGGTTTTCCGATACGCGCCTCGGTGTGCGCTTCTTGAATCCGATCAAACACAGAATCGAACGCCGGTACGTGAAGGAGTTTTGTTGGATCGATTTCCGCAAGCCGACGTCCGCGATCCTGCGATTGATGAAGCTGTTGCGGACGAACGCTGTTGTTTCCGTTTCTGCCGTCCAAACCGGGGGAACCGTCATAGAACACACTCTTTTCGGTGGCACTCTTAGTGTGGCGAACGGCGGACCGCGCATGGCGCTTTCCACCGGCGCCGCGCTGTTGCCGGTCTTTGTATCGGCGGCAGACGACGGCAGCTTCGATGTGCATATAGAGCCACCGTTAAACACGGGGGCGGATACGACGAAAACGAACGAAGAAGACCTGGTTGCGCGTTACGCCCCGCTTCTGGAAAAGCACATCAGGCAATGCCCGGAGGTTTGGTACGGGTGGATCGGGTCTGAGAACTACTGGCGGCCCAACGGTTGATCTGTTAACCAGCGGCAATAAACCGGCGCACTTTGCAAGGTGCTCATTTCGCAGTAGCGTCTCCACCAACACACAATAAGGAGAGATGCTCGATGTCGACGGTTCATGTTGTCGCCTTTATCACCGCAAAACCCGGCCAGCGCGACGCGCTTCTAGACGCGTTTCGCGCCAACGTTCCCAATGTGCTAGCCGAGGATGGCTGTATCGAATACCAGGCGACGGTCGATACCGAGGGGGTCGGCGGGTTCCAAGCGCAGGTCGGCGGCGATACGTTCGTCGTCGTGGAGAAATGGGCCAGCCTCGATGCCCTGATGGCCCATGCTGCTGCGCCCCATATGAAAGAATACGCCGCGCAATCGAAAGACATGATCGCCGACCGGGTGATCCACGTTCTTTCGCCGACCTGACGAGGCGATTCCTGATTTAGTTCGCCGCGGCGGCAACGCAGTCTGCGAACTCCTGCGCATACCCCTTAATCAACTCGCCGATACTCCGGCCACGCAGGTCGCCGGGAAACAGCTCGAACTCGAAGGGGCCGCGAAAGCCGCCGGCCAACATTTCGCCGATCAGATACGTCATGTCCATGTCGCCACCGGCTAAAGTCTCGCGCCCGGTGGCGTAGCCATTGTCGAACGTTATGTTGCACATTTGAACGAGCACAACCGTTTCGGGTGCGTCTCTCATAACGCTTGGAAAATCGGGATCCCACCAGGAATGGTTGAGGTCAATCAGCAGCTTGGCGCTGGCGTGGGGTTCGATGATCTCAAGGCCGTGGGCGACGGTGTTGATACAGCCCCGGGCGACAACCTCCTTTGGATGAATCGGCTCCACCCCCAGGGTTACGCCTTTTGCCTCGGCCAGTGGCGCTAATTCGGCCAGTCCCGATGCGACAAGATCGTAGGCATGGGCGAACGGCTTAGACGGATCGCCGGCACCCGCGCTGATGATCGTCAGCTCTTTTGCGCCCAGCTCCGCCGCGATATCGATCATTTCGCTATCGCTAAAGTGCTCCTTGTTGTGCGGCTGCGTTCCGGTGAAGTAGCCCGCGCTGTTCAGCGACGATACGCCTAGACCATTGTCCTTCAAACACTGCGCTAGCGCCGGGACGCCCATTTCGAGCAAGGCAGCGCGGGTGACCCCGACCGAATCGATCCCGGCGTCGCGGACTATTCCGGCAAATTCCGGAAACTGCATGTCCTCGCCGCAGATGTAGTGGTTTACCGAGAGTGAGTAGTCCATCTTGCCTCCGGTTTCTGCTCCATGCTTTGGGCCGCAATCAAGCCACAACCTTGCCCTGAGCCTGTCGAAGGGTGAGGGATCACCGCCTTTTCCTACCGGCTAGTGCCCGTGGCTATGGCCGCCCGGATGGGGATGAGTGTGCGGGTGGGCATGATGATGTTCGTGATAGGGGTCGCCTGGATAGTGGTGGTGGTCGTGATCCGAGCATTTGCAGGCGAACGGATGCCGGGGGATTTTCTTGACCGGCTTTTCCGCCACCGCCGCTTCGGCGATGAGCAGCGGCGCGGCGACCGAAGCCGCCCGTTGCAGTGCTGCACAGACCACATTTACCGGGTCGATAACGCCGCTTTCCACCACGTCGCCGAACTCGCGCGACTGTGCGTTGTAGCCGTAGCTGGCGTCAGTGCTCGCGGCGATTTGGCCGATAACGTGCTGGCCGTTGGCGCCGGCATTGTCGGCGATCTGGCCGAGCGGCTGTTCGAGCGCCCGCCGAACGACTTGGATACCGGCATATTCGTCGCAATCGGCACCCGCGAGGCCATCGAGTGATTTGGCGGCGTGCATTAGTGCCGCGCCGCCGCCGGCCACGAAACCATCATCGAGGGCGGTGCGGACCGCCCGCAAGGCCTTATCGATCCGGCCCCGCTTTTCGCGAATTTCGGTCTCGGTAAAGCCGCCAGCGTTGATGAAGGCGATGGTGCCGGTCAGCTTGGCCAGCCGCCGCCGCAAGGTTTTCAGCTCGTAGTCGGACTTAGCTTTCGTCATGCTGCGGCGCAGCTGGGCGCAACGCGCGTCGATGGCGTTGGCGTCGCCGCCGCCGCCGATGATCGTCGTTTTGTTGGCGGTGATCCGCACCCGCTTAGCGCGGCCCATGAAGTCAGGGGTCGCCTCGGTTAGATCGAGGCCTTCTTCGCCGAGCACCACCTGCGCACCGGTGAGGATCGCCAGATCTTCCAAGTTTTCCCGGCGGTGGTTAGAGAAGCCCGGCGCTTTGGCCGCGACCACTTTGAGGCCGCCTT
The DNA here is from genome assembly GCA_965267185.1 of Alphaproteobacteria bacterium. Classification (GTDB taxonomy): domain Bacteria; phylum Pseudomonadota; class Alphaproteobacteria; order UBA6615; family UBA6615. Next base: position 4,070,216 of record OZ253937.1, read on the forward strand.
CGCGGCGGTTCACCACAAGAGTGGTTAGCGCTTCATGCTCCACGTCCTCGGCGATGATCAATAGAGGGCACTTTGCCTCGATGGCCCGGTCGAGGAACGGCATCAGGCCGCTGAGATCGGAGATTTTCTTGCCGTAGATCAGAATTAGCGGGTTGCGCAATTCGGCGGTCAGGGTTGCCTCGTCGGTGACGAAATGGCGCGAAACATAGCCGCGGTCGAACCACATGCCGCTGACTGTCTCTAGGCGGTCGTCAGTGGCCTTGCCTTCCTCGACGAGGATTTCGCCGTCCTCGCCTGCCGCGGCCACAGCTTCGGCGATCAGGGCGCCAATGGCGCTGTCGCCATTGGCGGCGATCGTTGCGATCTGGGCGATTTGCGCATTGTTGGCGACTGGCTTCGCCGCTGCTCTTATGCTCTCGACCACCGCATCGACGGCCAGTTCGATGCCCCGCTTAACGCCTATTGCGTTGAGATCGGCGGCCACCGCACCGACCCCGCCGCGTAGAATGGAGTTGCCGAGGACCGTTGCGGTCGATGAGCCGTCGCCGGCCGCCGCGCCGGTTTCGACTGCGACTTCGCGCAGCAGCCGTGCACCCATGTTAGCGAAGGTATTGGAGAACTCGATCCGTTCGGCGATAGCAGCGCCGTCGCGGGTGACTTGCGGGCCATCGAGGTCGGTGTCGAGCAGCACGTTGCGGCCGCGCGGGCCGAGCGTGACTTTCACCGCGTCGGCTAGTGCATTGGCGCCCTGCATCATCTGCAAGCGCGCCGCGTCACCAAACACCATTCTCGCGTTTGCCACCAAACTCTCTCCGACCCTACCCCGTTATGCGGGCCCCTGTCGGACTCCGCTTCGGTTTAATCCCGAAATATTTGACTCATGCTCGCTACTCCATATTTAGCGAAGGGTCAATGTCGAGCCATCGAGCGGAAATGCTCGGGCAGGCGCGGTGAGCAAGCTTGTACCGCTGGCCCCGCAGGTTTTTGAATTGACACGTAAGGCGCTGCCTGAAAGGGTTAGCGAAAGTGCTGCGTGGGGGTCGTCTTGGCGGATCTGCGGCGCGTCAAATGAAAAGAAATCGGTCCGGCGGTGCCGGGCTAGGGAGAGTCTGATAATGGCGGCGAACGACGAAAATTCGGGAATCATCAACCCCGACGATATCGATCCTGGACATATGTGGGACAGGGCTGTCCCGGCGCCTGGACACAACAATGTCGACTTCGAGGAGCGCGTCAATTTCGGCCGTTTGCACGAGTACCGCTTGGCGCGCCTGCGCGCGACCCTTGCCGGGTCGGAACTGGGCGCGATGCTGTGCTTCGACAATAACAATATCCGCTACATGACCAGCACTGTGATCGGTGAATGGTCGCGCGATAAAATGACCCGCTTCTCGCTGCTGACCGGTAATGGCGATCCCTATGTATGGGATTTCGGTTCGGCCGCCGTCCATCACCGCCTGCATGCGCCGTGGCTCAAGCCTGATCATTGCCGGGCTGGGCTTTTGGGCATGCGTGGCATGGTGCCGCCGTCGGCGGGTCTCATGGCGGGCCACGCCGAAGAGATCAAGGCGATCCTCGATGAGGAAGGTGTCGCCGATCAGCCGGTCGGCGTCGATATCATCGAGCCGCCGATGCTGCGTGAGTTAGAGCGCGTCGGGATCAACGTGGTCGATGGTCAGCAGCTTATGCTGGACGCGCGGGAAGTGAAGAGCCAGGACGAGCTGATCCTGCTCAACCAAGCGGCTGCCATGGTCGACGGCACGTACCATATGATCCAAGAGGAGCTGAAACCGGGCGTGCGCGAATCCGATATCGTCGCGCTGGCCAACAAAATGCTCTACGAGCTCGGGTCGGATGATGTTGAGGCGATCAACGCCATTTCCGGCGAACGCTGCTCGCCTCATCCCCACAATTTCACCGACCGCATCCTCCGGCCCGGCGATCAGGCCTTCTTCGACATCATCCAGTCGTTTAACGGCTACCGCACCTGCTACTACCGCACATTCGCCGTCGGGCGGGCGACCGTGGCCCAGGAAGACGCCTACAAGAAAGCGCGCGAATGGATCGATGCGGCCATCGAGCTGGTCAAACCGGGCACGACCACCGACCAGATTGCCGCAGTGTGGCCGAAGGCCGAGGAATTCGGTTTCGCTAACGAAATGGAGGCGTTCGGCCTGCAATTCGGCCATGGGCTGGGGCTCAACTTGCATGAGCGCCCGGTAATCAGCCGCCTGGTGTCGTTCGACCATCCGCTCGAAATCAAAGAGGGCATGGTGTTCGCGCTGGAAACCTATTGCCCGGCGAGCGACGGCATGTCGGCGGCTCGGATCGAGGAAGAGGTCATCGTCACCGACAAGGGGTGCCGCTTGATCACGCTCTATCCGGCGGAAGAGTTGCCGATTTCCCACCGCTATTGACGGCGGCGCAGATCGGACTACCGTCTACTGCTTCGGCAGCGCCCAGGGGGGCACGACTTGGGCTTGCCGGAGGTCTCTGGTGGGAACGAATAATAAATTGAATTAAGGGAGGACGCTTTGGCGAAGAAGGCGGTCAAAAAGTCTCTGGCGAACGACGATATCGGCGAAGCCAAACGTAAAGACCTTTGGCGGTTGCAGCTCGAATGCCGTCATGTCGAGCAGCGCGCTAACGATTTGTTTTTCCAGAACCTAATCAAAGGTACGAGCCATCTGGGGCTCGGGCAGGAAGCGATTGCCTCCGGCTTTGCCGGCGCGATGCAGCCCGACGACTATACGTTCTGCACTTACCGCGGCCATAATCACACGCTGGCGCGCGGGGCGTCGATGACCGGCGTTCTCGGTGAGTTGATGGGGCGCGAATGCGGACTGCTTGGCGGCAAGGGCGGCTCGATGCATTTGACTAGCGTCGAGCACGGCGCGATGGGCTCGTATGCGATTATCGGCGCTCATTTGCCGATTGCCATCGGTGCGGCCTGGTCAGCACAGTACAGGGGCACCGACCAGGTTGCCGTGTGTTTCTTTGGCGACGGCACGACCAATATCGGCGCGTTCCATGAGGCGCTCAACATGGCCAAGGTGTGGAATCTGCCGGTTGTCTTCGTCTGCGAGAACAACCTCTATATGGAATACACGCCGATCGGCGATGTGACCGCGGTGGAGAACCCGGCTGCCGACAGGGCAAGCGCCTATGGCCTGGACTCGATCATCGTCGACGGCAACGACGCCGACGAAGTGTTCCGTGTCGCCCAAGCCGCCTATGCTAAGGCCCGCGCTGGCGACGGCCCGTCCCTGATCGAAGCGAAGACCTACCGTCATAGCGGCCATTCGCGCGCCGACCCGGCAACTTACCGGCCCGACGGCGAACTGGAGGAGTGGCTAAAACGCGACCCGATCCCGATGTACCGCCAGCGGTTACTCGACTTCGGTATTCCCGAGACTGAGATAAACGCCATGGAGGAAGACGTGCTTCGGCGGGTCGACGAGGCGACCGAGACAGCGAAGTCTTCGCCGGCCCCGTCGCCGGACGTTATCGCCACGGAAGTATGGGCAGATGGAGGTTCGGCATGGCGGAACTAACCTATCGCGAAGCGGTTGCGGCCGGTATCGCGCAGGAAATGAAGCGCGACGAGAACGTCGTTTTCCTAGGCGAAGATATCGGCGCGGCGGGTGGCGTGTTCAAAGCCACCGTTGGCCTGTTCGATGAGTTCGGTCCGGTGCGGGTGCGCGACACACCGATCTCCGAACAGGCGATCCTCGGTGCCGCCATGGGCGCGGCGATGACCGGCCTGCGGCCGATCGCAGAGATTATGTTTTCCGATTTTCTCGCCGTGTGCTGGGACATCGTGGTGAACCAAATGGCCAAGTCGCGCTATATGACCGATGGCCAGGTATCGGTGCCGCTGGTGGTGCGTACGGCCAATGGCGGCGGCTCGCGCTTCGGTGCACAGCACTCCCAATCGCTGGAAAATTGGGCGATGGCAATTCCCGGTATCAAGGTGGTTGCGCCGTCGAGCCCGGCGGACGTGAAGGGACTGCTCGCTGCCGCCGTGCGCGACGACGATCCGGTGTTGTTCTTCGAGCAAAAATCGCTTTATTCGGTGAAGGGCGAGGTGCCCGACGGCGATCATGTCGAGGAGTTGGGCAAGGCCAAGGTCCTGCGCGAGGGCAGCGACGTTACCATCGTCGCCTTGGCTCTGATGGTGCCGCGCGCGCTGGAAGCGGCAGAGCGGCTGCAGCACGACGGTATCTCAGCCACCGTTGTCGATGTGCGCTCGCTGGTGCCGCTCGATACTCAGACCATTCTGAGCGAAGTCACCAAGACCGGCCGGTTGGTGACGGTGGAGGAGAACCCGCGGCTGTGCGGATGGGGAGCGGAGATTTCCTCGATCGTTGCCGAGGAGCTGTTCTACGACCTCGACGGACCGATCATTCGCGTTACCACGCCGCATATTCCGTTGGCGTCGGCGGACGAGCTGGAGGATTTGATGATCCCCTCGGCCGACCGCATCTACGAAGAAGTCCGCAAGGGCATCGACTGAACCTGGCCGCAGAGCCGCGCGGCGATGCCGCGCGCCGAGGAAGACCTATGGACGTTATTATGCCTCAGCTGGGCGAGACCGTCGAAGAAGGCACGGTTTCGGTTTGGCACAAGAAAGTCGGCGATCAGGTAAAGACCGGCGACGACTTATTCGATATCTCCACCGATAAGGTGGAGATGGAGATTCCCGCCCCGGCGACCGGTGAACTTGTCGAAATCCGGGTTGCCGAAGGCGAAACCGTGGCCGTGGGCGCGACGGTGGCCGTGATCAGCGATGGCGCTGGCACAGCGGCGGCCCCAGCTGCGACAGAAGCGCCGGCGTCCGCTCCGGCGGCCGAGCCAGCTGCGGCTACTTCCGCGCCGGCGCGCGCGCCTGCGCAGCAAATCGGCACTCGCGATTCGCGCGGTATTCCGCTGTCACCCCTGGTCCGCAAACTACTTGCCGAGAATAATCTTGCGCCGGAGGCGATTACTGGCACCGGCCGCGACGGGCGGATCACCCGCGAAGACGTGTTGGGCCATCTGTCGGCATCGCCCGCCAGCGTCGGTGAGATCGGTAAACGTGATGCCCGTGGCGTGCCCCTGTCGCCTGTGGTGCGCCGGCTGCTGACCGAGAACGGCCTCGCACCGGACGCGATCAGCGGTACGGGTAAGAATGGCCGCGTTACCCGGCGTGATGTGTTGGCCCACCTGAATAGCGCCGGGGCCAAACCCACGGCGCCCACGGCTCCGCTATCCGGGGACGGCCGCACCGTGGTGCCGTTCGACAATATCCGTAAGCTCACGGCGGAGCATATGGTGCGCTCGAAAGCCACGAGCCCCCATGTCTTGCAGGCCGTCGAAGTCGATTTCCACGCTGTCGATCGCGCCCGCCTGGCGCTGCGTGAAGTCTGGAAGCAGCAGTACGGGTTCTCGCTGACTTATTTGCCGTTCATCGCCCATGCGGTGTGCGAAGCGCTGGCCGAATTTCCCCGCATCAACGCCCATGTGGAAGGTGAAAGCCTTGTCCTGTTCGACCGGATCAACCTCGGCATTGCCGTCGACCTCAACTTTGAGGGCTTGATGGTGCCCGTGGTGAAGGACGCCGGGAGCAAATCGATCGCGCAATTATCTAAAGAAATTAGTGACTTATCGACAAGGGCGCGATCCAAGAAGCTGGGCCCGGACGATTTTGCCGATGGTACCTATACAATCTCCAACTCGGGCACCTTCGGCACCATGATCACCGCGCCGGTAATCAACCAGCCCCAGGTGGCGATCTTGTCGATGGACGGGGTGGCAAAGAAGCCGGTGGTAATCGATGTGGGCGGCAGCGACGCCATCGTCGTGCGCCCGGTCGGGGTGCTGGCTCAATCGTTCGACCATCGTGCGATCGACGGCGCCTACTCGGCGGCGTTCCTGAAAAAAGTTCGCGACTGTCTGCAGGATCGCGACTGGCAGATCGACGTGAGCTAATACGCTACGGCGCTGGTGCCGCGGTCGTTCCCATAAAAGGAGAGTGACATGAAGGTTGGTTTCATCGGGTTGGGCCGCATGGGCCAAGGCATGGCGGCGCGTTTGCTTGACGCGGGCCACGATCTTGCCGTGTACAACCGCACGCCGGAGAAGGCCAAAGACTTGGGCGATGCCGGTGCGACCGTGGTCGATTCAATCGCCGCGGCGACGGCGGATCGAGAAGTCGTGATCACCATGGTCACCGACGAAGCGGCCTTGAACGCTATTGCTCATGGCGAGGGTGGACTGATCGCATCTTTGGCGAAAGGCGCCATTCACCTGGCGATGGGTACGAACAGCATCGACGCGACGCGCGCCATTACCGCAGCGCACGCTGAGGCGGGCCAGGTTTTTGTTGCCGCGCCGGTGCTTGGCCGTCCCGATCGCGCGGCGGCGGGCGAACTCGGCATCATGCCGGCAGGTCCGGCCGATGCGGTCGCGCAGGTGCAACCGTTGCTCGAAGTCATGGGGCGGCGCATCTTCCCGGCGGGCGACAATCCTGAATCGGCGTCGGCGATCAAGATCGCCCATAATTTCGTACTCGGCTGCGCCATCGAGGTGATGGGCGAGGGCATGTCGCTGGTGCGCAAATACGGGGTCGAGCCGTTGGTGCTCCACGAGGTGCTAACCGAGGGTATATTTGGCTCGCCTGCTTATCAGGTCTACGGCGATATCATCGTTAGAGAAGCTTACGACGATGTCGGCTTCACCACGCGGATTGGCCTGAAGGACTGCAATCTTGCTCTGTCCGCGGCGGAAGCGGCGGCGATGCCCCTGCCCAGCGCCAATGTGTGGCGCGACCGGCTGTTAGGTGCGATCGCCCATGGCGATGGCGACCGCGATTGGGCGGTTGTGGCGCGCGAACAGGCGCGCGCCAGCGGGTTGGAGTAGATGGTTCCGGCTAGTCGCGGTTGTCGACGCGCTTGTTGAAGACGCGCGTTTCCATGGTCTCCCAGATACCGGCCTGCACCAGCGGGTCGTTGCGCTGAAATTCTTCCACGGCGGCACGGTCTTCGGCCTCGAAGAGATAGAGGCTGCCGATGATGGTTTCACCGTCGTCGTCTACCAGCGGGCCTGACATCACGATCTTTACCGGCTCGGTCGACAAATATTCGATATGCGCCGGCATGACTTCCTTGCGCGTTTCCATCACGCCCGGCTTATCGATGCAAAACATTGAAAACAGCATGGCTCACTCTCCCTCGGTATCACTTGTTGCCGCGCAGTTTAGAGGTGACGGCGGGAAGCGCCTAGGCCCCGCGAAGCCGTTGACGGCGATTTGAGGCGTTTTTGCGTCAGATCATTTTCAGGCGGCGCGTTGTATGCAAAAATAACAAACTTTTTGTGTAGACCGCAGCGAGACGACATGGACGAAAAACTCGAAAAATTTGCCGCCGAATGCCACCGCATCCTCGCGGCGGACCCCGGACCCGACGGGTTGGAGGCGGTTCGCGAGAAGCTCGAGCCGTTGTTGGTCGACGACGAATTCGTCGCAACCCATCTCGGTCCCGACAACGACACGCCGCGCAAGATTCTCTACGAGGATCCAGAGCTGGATTTTTGCATCTTGGCGCATGTTTATAAGGGCGCGAGCAGCGCGCCGCCGCACGATCACGGGCCGGCCTGGGCGATTTACGGCCAAGCCACCGGTCAAACCGAGATGACCGAATACGACTTGGTGTCGCCGCCGTCAGACGGCGCGCCGGGTAAGGTCAAACCGGCGAAGAGCTACATGCTTGAGCCCGGCATGGCGGTGGCCTACAAGGTCGGCGATCTCCATGCGCCGAAACGTGAAGACGAAACGCGTCTGATCCGCATGGAAGGGCGGGACCTGACCGGCGTTAAGCGCGACAAGTTCGAACTCGCCTAGCGGCGAGGCTCGCCGGGTTCAGGCGGTTTCCGCCGGGCGCTCGAAATCCTTGTCGAGGTGTCCGCGTCCGGTTTGTTCGCCGCGCTCGAACATCCACGCGTAACCGCCCTCGGGGTTGGTGAGGATTTCCCACCAATTGTCGTCCGGGTCGCAGATGAAAAAGCAGTAAGTACCGTGCTGGTCGAGCGGCCGGGTGATCTTCTTGATGCCCCATTTCTCGGCCTGCGCTTCCGCCATCGCGTGTGCGGTATCGACATCGGCCTTGGTCGACGCATCGAGGCCGTTGTGGTTGAGCATCGGCATCGGCTCTTTTTCTTTCACCTCGACAACGGCGAGCGTGTTGTTGCCGCCGAGACGCAACAGTAATGAGATCGGGCTGGTGCGGATCACTTCGAGACCGAGAAACTCCTCGTAGAAACGACGGCTTTTGTCCAGATCGGTCGATTCCAGCGTGCCGTGGGACAGAAAATTAAGCTTAAGCGGACCCGTCGCCGGATCCGGCTGACTATCTGACATCGTTTCCCTCCCTGTTTTTTTAGATGCCTAACTTAACGCCGTGCGCGAGCATGGTCATAATACACCGATAATGGCGTAAAAATCGCGTTTTGGGGGAAACATCATGAAGCTAGCCACCATCGAACGGGCCGAACGCGGCGAGGGGCATGCCCATGTTGCCGTTGTTTTCGGCGAAAATGAGGTGCTCGACCTGGTGACGCTGCGTGGCACTTTGTCGACCGCGAAAGACGTGCCGGCAGGCATGCGCGACTTGCTGGCGGGCGGCGAGGGTGCCTTGGCTGCCGTGCAGCAGTGCCTCGACCAAGTCGGCGCGATGAGCGAGAGCGAGCGTGACGGTCTACGCCAACTGAAGGTCATGCAGGCATGGGACGACGTTTCTTTCCTGCCGCCGGTCCCCGATCCGGCGATCATCCTGTCGGTTGGCATGAACTATCATGCGCATCTGGAAGAAATGGAAAACACGCCGGCGCTGCCCCATCCGCCGGCCTTTCTGATGACCCACCAGGCGCTCAATGGGCACGGCAAGCCGATTATCGCGCCGCCGCAATGCCCCGACATGATCGACTATGAAGGTGAACTCTGCTTCGTGTTCGGGCGCACTTGCTACAATGTGTCGGAAGCCGAGGCGTTGGACTATGTGGCGGGCTACACCATCGCCAACGATGTATCGGCGCGCGATTGGGTAGGGCCGGTGTTCGCGGCGGAAAAGCCGTTCGACGCGATTGGCGCCTGGGACCGGAATTTGCTCGGTAAGCAACTCCCTACCTTCTGCCCCTGCGGGCCGGTGATCGCCACCAAGGACGAAATCGCCGATCCTCACGATTTGCAGATGACGACGACCCTCAACGGCGAGGTCATGCAGTCGTCCAAGACCGACGATCTGATCTTCAACCTGCCGCAGATCATTAGCTATTTCTCGCAATGGTATTGCTTCCGGCCGGGCGATATCGTCACCACCGGCTCGCCGCCGGGGGTGGGCGCGGGCCGTAAACCGCCGGTCTATATGAAGCCGGGCGACGTCATCGAAGTCGCGATCGAGGGCATCGGTACCCTGAGCAACACCATCGCAACCGCTTAGGATTGACCATGCTGTTTGCGATCGCGCGAAAAGATAAGCCGGGCATGGAAGATGAGCGGGCGCGGCTGCTGCAGGCCCATGCGGAATACCAAAAGGCCTTCATGCCGATGATCGTTTTCGGCGGTGGATTGGTGAAAGATGGCACCGATGTCGACACGTTCGAATATAGCGAGGCTGGAATTCGCGATGTGATCGGCAACGTTCTGGTGCTCGACGTGCCGGACCGCGCGGCGGCGGAAGCCTTCCACAGGGAAGATCCCTATACCAAGGGCGGTTTGTTCGAGACGACGATCATCGAACCTTTTTTGCAGCGGGTGCCGCCACTGGACTAGCAATGGACACATGTGAGCCTACATGTGGGAATCATTGGCCAGGAGACTTCCATGAGCACAGATAACGTGTGCCACGACCGTTGCATCAACTATATCGAGTTCAATGTCGCCGACATCGGGCGCGCCAAAGAGTTCTACGGACAAGCGTTCGGCTGGACGTTCACCGACTATGGGCCCGACTATTGCGAATTCTCCGACGGTCATATGAAGGGTGGGTTCGATGCGACCGGGCCGGTCACGACCGGCGGGCCGCTCGTCGTGCTTTATGGCGACGATCTTGACGACCTGTCCCAGAGCGTCGAGGCCGCGGGCGGCAAGATCGTCAAACCGGTTTTTGAGTTTCCAGGCGGCCGCCGCTTTCACTTCGCCGATCCCGATGGCTACGAACTGGCGGTGTGGACGGCGAGCTAAGCGCGAGCCGTGCCGTGAAGGCATCGGTCTATATCGCAACCAGCCTCGACGGCTTCATCGCCCGGGCAGATGGCAGCCTAGATTGGCTTCCCGGTGCTGACGGAAACGGCGGTGCGGGGGATGGCGAAGACTATGGCTATACCGCATTCATGGAGACCGTGGATGCCATCGTTATGGGCCGGCATACCTATGAGCAGGTGCTGACCTTTGGTGATTGGCCCTATCAGGTGCCGGTCGTGGTTTTAGGCTCCCGGCGGGTCGATATTCCCGCCGGTCTAAGCGACCGCGTGGCGTGGATGTCGGGCTCCCCGAGCGAAATTGTCGAAACACTGGCGCAACGGGGCACCGGGCATCTCTATATCGATGGCGGGGCGACCATTCAGCGGTTCATGCGCGCCGGGCTGATCCAGCGGCTGATCATTACCCGCGTGCCGGTGTTGCTCGGCAGTGGTATTCCTCTCTTCGGCCCGCTCGAGACCGATATTCAACTGCGCCATATCGAAACGCGACATTATGCGACGGGGTTCGTGCAGAGCGAGTACGAAGTCGCCGCCTAACGGGCCGGCCTCGCGCGGCTGCGAAAGCGGCTGTTTTCCTGAAAATTGATCACTTTTTTCGGCTTTCGCCGCCGCGTTGATCTAGCTCAACGTTGCCCAACTGTGCACCTGCGATAAGGGCCGCGCCTAGCCATTCGACTCGATGGCGAGGGGTAACATTGTGTGCTGGCTGCAAATGCCGGTGCTGTTTTGCGCTTTGGGGGGTGATTGCCCATGAAATTGTTGGCCTACGCGTTGCTCGGCCTCGCGTTGATTCTTTCGTTGTTCGTGGCGACCAACGCCGGCGACACCGGGATGCTGGTGCACTCGCTGATATTCGCGTTGGCCGCGGCGATCGGGGCTTATGCGCTGTTTGCCCGGAAGGCACCGGCGGTTGCTGCCGGTCCGGCGGGCGACGGCCCGGTCGACTACAACGATGGCGTGGTCCGCGCGGCGGTCATTGCCGCCATGTTCTGGGGCCTGGCGGGGTTCCTCGCCGGGCTGATGCTGTCGCTGCAGCTCGCCTTCCCCGCGCTCAATTTCGATGTGTCATGGTTCAACTTTGGCCGCCTGCGGCCGGTTCATACCTCGGCGGTGATCTTCGCCTTTGGCGGCAATGTGTTGATCGGCACCTCGTTCTACGTTGTGCAGCGGACTTGCCGCACCCGGCTGTCCGGCGATCTCGCACCCTGGTTCGTTTTCTGGGGCTATCAGCTATTCATCGTGCTGGCAGCGACCGGCTATCTGTTCGGCATCACCCAATCGAAGGAATATGCCGAGCCGGAATGGTACGTCGATCTGTGGCTGGCGGTCGTTTGGGTGGTTTACCTCCTGGTCTTCCTGGCGACGCTGTGGAAACGGCGCGAACCGCATATCTACGTCGCCAACTGGTTCTATCTGGCGTTCATCGTCACGGTGGCGATGCTGCATATCGTGAACAATCTATCGTTGCCCGCCAGCGTGTTTGGTTCCAAGAGCTATAGCTTGTTCTCCGGCGTGCAGGATGCGCTCACCCAGTGGTGGTACGCCCATAACGCGGTCGGCTTCTTCCTCACCGCCGGCTTCCTCGGCATGATGTATTATTTCATGCCCAAGCAAGTCGAGCGGCCGATCTATTCCTACCGCCTGTCGGTGATCCATTTTTGGTCGCTGATTTTCCTCTACATCTGGGCCGGTCCCCACCATCTGCATTTCACGGCGCTACCCGATTGGGCGCAGACATTGGGCATGACCTTCTCGGTGATGCTGTGGATGCCGTCCTGGGGCGGCATGATCAACGGCCTGATGACCCTCTCGGGGGCGTGGGACAAGATCCGCACCGACCCGATCATCCGCTTCATGGTCGCGTCGCTCGCCTTCTACGGCATGAGCACCTTCGAAGGACCGCTGATGTCGATTAGGACCGTGAACGCGCTCAGCCACTACACTGATTGGACGATCGGCCATGTGCACTCCGGTGCGCTGGGGTGGGTCGCCTACATTGCCTTCGCGGCGATCTACTTCCTGACCCCGCGCCTGTGGGGCCGCCGACGGTTGTACTCATTGCGTTTGGTGAACACCCACTTCTGGATCTCGTCGATCGGCATCGTGCTTTACATCACGGCGATGTGGGTCTCCGGCATCCTGCAGGGCCTGATGTGGCGGGCGTATGACTCGGTCGGCTTCCTCGAATTCTCGTTCGTCGAGACGGTTGAGGCGATGCATCCGTTCTACTTGATCCGCGCGGGTGGCGGCTTGCTGTTCGTCATCGGTGCGCTAGTCATGATCTACAATTTGGTGCGCACGGTGCGCGGTGAAGAGCGCACGGAAGCGCCGATGGCCGGCACGGCGGCGGCACGGGCATAGGAGGGCGAGCTCATGCAGATTCAGAAAACCGCTGAACGTAGTCCGATCCTCCTCACGGTGTTGATTCTGATCGTCGTTTCGATCGGCGGTCTCGTCGAAATCGCGCCGCTGTTCTGGCTCGACAGCACCATCGAGAAGGTGAAGGGCGTGCGGCCCTACAGCCCCTTGGAGCTGATGGGCCGCAACATCTATGTCCGCGAGGGCTGCTATACCTGCCATAGCCAGATGATCCGCTCGCTGCGCGACGAGGTCGAACGCTACGGTCCCTATAGCCTGGCGGCGGAGAGTATGTACGACCATCCGTTCCAGTGGGGGTCGAAGCGTACCGGCCCCGATTTGGCGCGGGTCGGTGGGCGCTATTCCGACGAGTGGCACCTCAGCCACTTCAATGCGCCGCGCGAGGTAGTGCCGGAGTCGATCATGCCGGGCTATCCGTTCCTCGCTCGCACGGCGCTCGACTATGACGATATTGCCGATCACCTGGCGGCAAATCGCGCCGTCGGTGTGCCCTACACCGATGAAATGATCGAACAGGCGGTCGCCGATATCGAAGCGCAGGCGAACCCGGACGAAGGCGATACGGACGCCCTGCTGACCCGCTATCCGAAGGCGCAAGCGCGCGTCTTCGACGGCGATCCGACGGTGATTACCGAGGCCGATGCCATGATCGCGTATTTGCAGATGCTGGGAACGCTGGTCGATTTCGAATCGTTCGATCCGTCCGAGAACCGGCGGTAGGAGGGGCCAATGAACTACGACACCGTTTCATACCTCGTCCAAACCTGGGGCCTCCTCTACTTCATCGCGATGTTCGCCGTGGTGCTGGTTTACGCCTTATGGCCGCGCAACCGGCGCAAGTTCCGCGACGCCGCCAACATTCCGTTCAAGGAGAATTGAGCCGTGGCCGAAGAAAGAGAAGTTGATCCGATCACCGGACAGGAAACGACCGGCCACGAGTGGGACGGTATCAAAGAGCTTGACAGCCCGCTGCCGCGCTGGTGGGTCTGGACGTTCTATATCACCTGCTTATGGGCCGTCGGTTATTGGATTGCCATGCCGTCTTGGCCGCTGGTCTCCGATTACACCCGCGGTGTGCTCGGCTATTCCCAGCGCGATGCCGTGCGCGACGATATTGCGGCGGGCAAAGCCGCGCAGGCTGGATTCCTGGAGAAAATTCGCACCACCGAACTGGAGGAAATTCAGGACGACAGTGAGTTACTCGAATTTGCGCTCGCCGGCGGACGTTCCGCTTTTCTGGTCAACTGTTCCCAGTGTCACGGGACCGGCGGTGCCGGTGCCGCCGGATTTCCCAACCTCAACGACGACGACTGGTTATGGGGTGGCAGCGTGGCCGACATCCATGAGACCATTCGGGTTGGTATTCGCTCTGATCACGATGAGGCGCGGTTCAACGAAATGCCGGCATTTGAGCGCGACGAGATTTTGACGTCGGAAGAAGTCGACGACGTGGTCGCTTTCGTCGGCAAGTTCGCCGGTGCAACGGTGGATGCGGCAGCAGTGGAACGCGGCAGTGTGCTGTTCGAGGACCAGTGCGTGGCGTGTCACGGCGAAGGCGGCCGCGGCGATCCGGAGCAGGGTGCGCCCAACCTGACCGACGCGATCTGGCTCAACGGCGATTCGCTCGAAGATATCCGGCGGGTGGTTGCCAACGGCCGCAACGCCGTGATGCCGGCTTGGGAAGACCGTCTCGATCCGGAGACCATTAAGAAGCTCGCCGTCTACGTCCACGCGTTGGGCGGCGGCGAATAAGCGCGCGAGTTGGCCGGCATGGACATGACGAATACGCAGACGCCTGTCGAACGGGTCGACGTTGCGCCGGTCAACAAGCGGGGCGTCCGCTCGCTCCACAAGAAGCAGGAGAAGATCTACCCCAAGCGGGCGTACGGCGCGTTTCGCTCGATCAAGTGGGTCGTTATGGCAATCACCCTGACGATCTACTACGCGACGCCGTGGCTGCGGTGGGACCGCGGACCCTATGCGCCGGATCAGGCAGTGCTGATCGATTTTCCCGCCCGCCGGTTCTACTTCTTCTTTGTCGAGATATGGCCGCAGGAGGTCTATCTCCTGACCGGTCTCCTGGTTCTGGCGGCGATGGTGCTGTTTCTGACCGCGACTACCGTGGGCCGGGCCTGGTGCGGCTATAGCTGTCCGCAGACCGTATGGACCGATTTGTTTCTCGTCGTCGAGCGCTTCTTCGAGGGCGACCGCAATACCCGCATCCGCCGCGACCGTTCCAAATGGTCCTTCGATAAGCTGTTCCGTAAGACCGGCAAACATATCACCTGGCTCGTGATCGGGATCGCGACCGGCGGTGCGTGGGTGTTCTACTTCGCCGATGCGCCGAGCTTGGCCGCCGATCTGGCGGCATTCGAGGCGCCGCGCGCCGCCTATCTCTGGATCGGCATTCTCACCGCTTTCACCTATGTGTTTGGCGGCTTTGCCCGCGAGAAGGTGTGCACCTATATGTGCCCGTGGCCGCGCATTCAGGCAGCGCTGGCCGACGAAGAATCGCTGATCGTCACTTACCGGGCCGAGCGTGGTGAACCCCGCGGCGCCCATCGCAAGGACGAAAGCTGGGAAGGGCGCGGCGATTGTATCGACTGCAATCAGTGCGTGGTGGTCTGCCCGATGGGGATCGACATCCGCGATGGCTTGCAACTGGAATGCATCTCTTGTGCGCTATGCATCGACGCCTGCAACGATGTGATGCGCAAGATCGACCGGCCGGGCAATTTGATTTCCTACGGCACCTTGCGCATGGACGATCAGCGGGCGCGCGGCGAACCGGTGAAATACCGAATCTTCCGCGGCCGTACCCTTCTCTACGCCGGGATGATTGTGCTCGTCAGCATCGTCATGCTGTTGGCGTTGCTGTCGCGTGAGGCGCTGGAGATGAGTGTTTTGCATGACCGCAACCCGGTGTTCACCATGCTATCGGATGGCGGTGTGCGCAATGGCTATACCCTGAAAGTAAGCAACAAGACCCACCAGCCGCGGACCTACATACTGTCGGTCGAAGGCGTGACCGACGGCAGCGTGTCGCGGGTCGGCGGGCGTGGCGATGGTCCGCTGCCGGAGTTCCGGGTCGGCCCCAACCAGGTGCAAAGCTTCCGCATTTTCGTCACCGTGCCACGCCCCCAAGCGAGCGACTCGGTGCCGATCGTTTTCACGTTGACCGATACCGAAAGCGGGACAGTGAGTACCGAAAACAGCGGTTTCCGGGGGCCGGACAAATGAGCGCGATGACGCAACGGCCCTGGACCGGCCGCACGGCGCTGTTCCTCATATTGTCGTTCTTCGGCGTGGTGTTCGCGGCCAACGGTGTATTCCTGTATCTCGCGGCGTCGACTTGGAACGGACTTTCCACCGACGACGCCTATCGAAAAGGTCTCAACTACAACCGAACGATCGAACGCGCCGCCGCGCAACGAGAATTGGGTTGGCGGACCGCGGTGTCGCTCGAGGAACTCGGTGATGGCCAACGCCGCTTGACGGTGCTGCTGCACGACCGGACCGAACAACCCATAAACAATCGGGCGGTCACGGCGATGCTGCGCCGTCCGGTGTCCGAAGATACCGAGGATATTGAAGTTTCCTTGAATTGGGCCGGGGCCGGACTGTACGCCACCGATCTGGCTCTGCCCGAGGGCGGACACTGGGATGTCCGCGTCGAGGTCGCACGCGAGGGCGACTTACCTTATTTGATCGAGACGCGGCTATGGCCGAACTAAGCGTTGCGGGGCCGCTTGCGCCCGGCCTGTCAGGGAAAGGCTCCGCCCGTGATATCGACGTTCCCTACGTTACTGTCGATGCGGAAGGCATGGCGGCGTTGCATTTGCTCGTCGAGGGGGTTCATTGCGCCAATTGCATCGCCCGCATTGAACGCACGCTGCTGGCGTTCGACGATGTGGTGTCGGCCCGGCTCAACTTCTCGACCCGCCGGCTGACCGTTAGCTGGCGCGGCGCTCCGGCACTCGCCCGGCAGCTTATCGATACGCTCGACGGTCTCGGATACGCCGCCACGCCGTTCGACCCCGCTGTCCTGGCGGGCCGGACGAGCAAGGAAGACATGGCGTTATTGCGGGCCATTGGCGTGTCCGGTTTTGCCGCCGCCAATGTGATGCTGCTATCGATCTCCATCTGGGCGGGGCTGTGGTCGGATATGCAGCCAGTGACCCGCGATCTGTTGCACTGGGTCTCGGCATTAGTCGCGCTGCCGGCGGTGGTCTATGCCGGTCAGCCGTTTTTCAAATCCGCAATCGGCGCTATCGCTGCCGGCCGGACCAATATGGATGTGCCCATTTCGCTCGCGGTGGTGCTGGCGTCTGCGGTGAGCCTCATCGAGACCATGGGCAGCGGCGAGCACGCTTATTTCGACGCTGCGGTGACCCTACTGTTCTTTTTACTGATCGGCCGCTACCTCGATCAACGCGCCCGGGCGGAAGCGCGCTCGTCCGCCGAGCGCCTCTTGTTGCTGCGGGCGACCACCGCCACCGTTATCGACGAAGAAGGCCGCCGGCGGTCCGTACCGACCGGCGAGCTGCAGCCCGGCATGCGGGTTGCCGTCGTCGCGGGCGACCGGTTCCCAGCCGACGGCACGTTGGTGAACGGCAGTAGCGAAGTCGACGGCTCGCTGGTCACCGGCGAGAGCTTGCCCCAGGCGGTGGCGCCGGGGGCCCGTATCTATGCCGGTACCCTCAACCTGTCGGGCGCGGTCGAGCTTGTGGTCGACGAGGTCGGCGAAACCACATTGCTGGGCCAGATTGCCCGCTTGGTCGAACTCGCCGAGCAGGGCCGCAGCCGCTATGTGCGGCTCGCCGACCGGGTTGCCCGGTGGTATGCGCCGACGGTGCATGTTTTAGCGGCGGCGACTTTTGCGGGCTGGCTCTTGCTGGGCAGTGTGGACTGGCAAGTCGCGCTGCTCTATGCGGTCGCTGTGCTGATTATTACCTGCCCCTGCGCGCTCGGGCTGGCGGTTCCGGCGGTACAGGTGGTCGCCAGTGGGCGATTGCTTAGCCGCGGCGTACTGATGAAGTCGCCGGACGGTTTGGAACGCTTGGCCACCGCCGACACGGTCGTTTTCGACAAAACGGGCACCCTCACGCTGGGGCGGCCCGAACTGACCAATGGCGCGGATATCGCGCCGAACTTAATGGCTATCGCCGGCCAGCTCGCCGCCGCCAGCAAACACCCGTTGTCACGCAGTCTCGCTGCTTGCGCCGGTGACGTTGTGGCGGCGGAGGGCGTGAGCGAGACACCGGGATGCGGGCTCGAAGGCAAGGTGGATGGCGTAACCTATCGCCTCGGCAGCCGCCAATGGTGTTGCACCGATGCGGTGGTGGAGGCGGCTTACACCGGCGGACCGCGCCTCTGGCTCAGCCGAGAGGGACAACCGCTGGCCGAGTTTCGGTTCCGCGACACGTTGCGCGCCGATGCCGCCGATGTGGTGGCGGCGCTGCAACATCGGGGCCTTCGGGTGGAGCTATTGTCCGGCGACCGGCCGGAAATCGTGGCACAAGTTGCTGAGACGCTTGGCATCGAAAGCTGGCAAGCGGCCCATACGCCCACCGACAAGGCCGCACATCTGGAAGCGCTGGCCCGGCAGGGACGGCGGGTCCTCATGGTCGGCGACGGCCTCAACGATGCACCGGCGCTGGCGGGCGCCCATGTTTCGATCTCACCCGCGACAGCCGCCGATATCAGCCAGATCAGCGCCGATTTTATTTTCCAGGGCGACCGGCTGCAGCCGTTGATCGAGGCGATCGACGTTGGCCGCCAGTCGCGGCGTCTCACCATTCAGAATCTTGGGCTGGCGATTGCCTATAACGCCGTGGCTGTGCCGTTCGCCGTTGCCGGCTTTGTCACGCCGCTGTTCGCGGCGGTCGCGATGTCGTCCTCGTCGCTGCTGGTCACCGGCAACGCGTTGCGCCTGAAATGGTCCAACCGGCGGGGTGCGGCATGACCGCGCTACTGTTCCTCATTCCCGCCGCTCTGTTTCTGGGTGGCCTGGGCCTCGCGGCATTCATCTGGGCCCTTCGCTCCGGCCAGTTCGAGGACCTCGACGGCGCGGCGCAACGTATCCTCATCGACGACGACGAAGATTTGCCGGAACGCACCGACCGCTAATCGCCGCCGGTCAGGAAGCCGAGACACGCTTCCAACGTGCCTTCGGGGTTTTCCTCCACATAAAAGTGCCCGCCATCGACAAAGGCGATGCGGCCGTCGGGCAGTTTGGCGGCCACGTCGTCAGTGTAGAACTCGCGCGGCATCGGCGGCTCGTCGGAGCCTTGCAGGATGAGCGTGGGGCACTGCCAGGCCTCGATCAGCCGGGTGCGCCGGTCGAGCCATTCCTGGCGAAACGTCGATGATTGGAAATAGCGCTCCACCGCCGAGCCGACGCCGGGCCGGCCGAACTCCTGGATTGCCCGCACAATGGTGTCCCGCGGGATCGGGTGTTTGCACAGCAGGTCGAAGAATCGCGGTACCAGCACGTTTGCCTGTTGCAGGATGCCGCGGGTTTCGGGGTCGGTGAACATATGTTCCTGGGGCGACAGGTCTGGGTGGTAGTGCCACAGATGCTGCGAACCGCGAACCCAGCGGCGCACGCGTGGCGCGATCCGCGCTACCAGATGATCGGCCTGTACAGTGCCGCGGTCGTGGCTGAACAGCGAAAACGTCTCGAGGCCGAGCGTATCGAGCAGGGCGATCACCTGCTGGGCAACACCCTCGTGACGGTAGTCGCCGCGCTCTTTATGAGACTGGCCGTAGCCCTTGAGATCGAGAGCGATGCAGCGGAAGTGCTTGGCTAGTTCCGGCAGGATTGGCTGCCACATGCACCAGGATTGCGGAATGCCGTGGAGCAGCACCAGCGGCTCGCCGTCGCCGGCCTCGACGAAATGCCACCGTATGGTCTCGACGTCGCCCGGCGCGTCGACGAAGCGGTGGGTCACCGTGAGTCCGCCGATATCCTCGGTATCGCCCTCGTTATTGTCCGGCAGCGGAGGGATGTCGAGATCGGCGATTTCGGCCAGAATCGCGGCCATTTCCCCGCTTTTGTCGGCGCTTTCGGTGAACGGTTTGCCCAGCCGGTCCGGGAGGGGCGTATAGGCGAGATCCATGGTCGAATACTCCGGATTTAGCAGGCAAAACGCCGAGTTGATTGTCTTGAAACGGCTAAAGTTTGCTACACTTAACTGGTTCCCTGGCCTCGATAGGCAAACGATTATGGGGCCGGAAGTTAAGAACGGCGAGATAGCAGACAATGGCCAAGTCGAAACACGGCGGCAAGCGCAGTAAGGGTAAAGCCCGGCGGAAAAGTCCGGCGCAGTCGCAATCGCGCAGCCTCAATTGGGGCCCTAACGTTACCGCCAAGCAGCGTAACCGCGACCGTCTGATCATCGGTGCGATTGTGGTGATTGCGGTGGTGGGTGGCGGCTTTTTTTGGTGGAACACGACGCGGGCAACCAGCGCGTTCGACGAGCTGGCAGCGTCGGGACAGCGGGCGCTCGAGCGCGTGCAGGTCTTTCCCTCCGCCGGCAACGGCCATCTGCCGGTGGGGCAGCGCATCACCTATCCCACGCCGTTTCCCACATCGGGAGATCACGACGCCCGGCCGCTGCGCGCCGGTTTCTACGACGAGCCGCAATGGCCGGAACGTCTGGTTCACTCTCAGGAACACGGGCATATCGTCATCTATTACGACGAGCTCGAACCCGCCGACCGGGAGGTCTTGAAAGAATGGACCAGTCTTTACACCGGCCAGTGGGACGGCGTGATCGCCACGCCGATGGAAGGTATTGGTCAGCGGGTGGTGCTGGTTACCTGGAACCGGCTGCTACGGCTGCGTAAGTTCGATGCGGCGTCGGCCGCCGCGTTTATCGATGCTTATCGCGGGCGGGGCCCCGAACAGCGCGTGCGCTGACGCCCAACGAATTCACACAGTCCTCAAAAATGTGTCCCGGTGTGACGATGGTCACATCGGCGGCGGTACGTGTTTCCTACGTTGGGAGCACGAGCACGATTGCACAGCAGGTATGCAGGCATCACTGGTCCTGGATCGTGCTCTGTTCCAGGCCGCATCGGCGTCTCGAAATTTTTTCGGGAACCGGCGGCGCACATGAAGGACTGAAACATGACATCGAGAAAATTTGGATTATTGGTTGCCGTGTTGGCGGTACCGATGGCGTTTTTCGCCTCGGCGGGGGCTGCGACCGCGCAGCAAACCGAGCTTACCGTGCGCGACATCACATTCGTAAACCACGTCGCTGCCGGCATGGTCGAGCAGGATGCGTTCGTCGAAAAGGTACCCGGCTCGGGCAAGGTCTATCGGGTGACCGCGGACGAGGCCGAGAAATACCTCGATTTCCCGGTCTACACGACCAAAGAGGCCCAGCACCACGCACCGTTTGCCACAACGAAGACCGGGCCGTTCACCAAGGGCACGGCCCTCGGCATGACGCTGGGCGAGTGGCTCGGGGGAACTGGCACCGCCGCCTACACCTGTAGGGGGGGCACGGCGACGGTGGAAATCGACTTCGAGAAGCTGGTGCCCAATGGCACCTACACGGTGTGGCATTTCCTCGCCGGCAAACCGCATATGGGATGCCCCGATTGCCCATTCTCGACGATCGATTTCCCGATGGGCGCGCGTGACGGCAGTCAGGCCGCCTTTACCGCGGGCCGTGACGGTACGGCCAAGTATACCGCGACGTTCGCGCCGTGCCTGCCGCTAGGCACCGACGTTGTCGCCTCGGCGATGGCGCTCGCCTACCACAGCGACGGCAAGACCTACGGCAAGACCCCGGGTACGTTCGGCGACCGCACGCATGTGCAGATTTTCGCCCTACTGCCCGATCAACAAGCCTGGCAGCTCGCTTCCAAATAGCCGCCTGTCAGGGACGCAAAGAGCGGGGGCTCCTTCGGAGCCCCCGTTTTTTTAGGCTACGCCCGGAACTTATCTTCGAGCCCGGCCCAGCACTTGTAATAGTCGGCCTGTAGCTCGGGGCATTGGAGGGCGAATTCGGTCGGCCGGATGGCGAATTTGGTCTCGAACATGAACGCCATCGTGTCGCTGATCTTTTGCGGCACCAGTTCCTCCGCTGACGCGGCGGTGAAGGTGTCGGCGTCGGGTCCGTGGCCGGCCATGCAGTTGTGCAGGCTGGCCCCGCCGGGCAGAAACCCGCCGGCCTTGGCGTCGTAGGCGCCGGTGACCAGCCCCATGAACTCGCTCATATAGTTGCGGTGGAACCAGGGCGGTCGGAAGGTGTTTTCAGCCACCATCCAGCGCGGCGGAAAGATAACGAAATCGACGTTGGCCGTACCCGGCTGCCCCGATGGTGCGGTGAGCACGGTGAAGATCGACGGGTCGGCATGGTCATAGCTCACGGTGTTGATGACCATGAAATTGGCCAGATCGTATTTGTAGGGCACGTAGTTGCCGCGCCAGCCGACGACGTCGAGCGGTGAGCGGTCGAGCTCGGTGGCCCACAGATTGCCCTGAAACTTGAACACCAGTTCGAAGGCGCCCTTGCGGTCTTCGAACGACGCGATGGGGCTCAAGAAATCGCTC
Source organism: Alphaproteobacteria bacterium (assembly GCA_965267185.1). Taxonomy (GTDB): domain Bacteria; phylum Pseudomonadota; class Alphaproteobacteria; order UBA6615; family UBA6615. The sequence goes on from OZ253937.1 coordinate 4,092,402, forward strand.
GGGTTGGCCAACCCGTTGGCGCCGATCGGCCCCAGCTCGGGCAGACGCAGCATCTGGCCGTAGTTTTCGCAGACATAGCCGCGCGACGGTCCGTCAGGCAGATCGACGCTAAACTTGATGCCCCGCGGCATCACGGCGATCTCGCCGGGTCTTACCTCGAGGCTGCCGAGCTCGGTATGCAGCGCGAGCCGGCCTTGTTGTGGCACCAGCAGCATCTCGCCGTCGCTGTTTTGCAGGAAGCGGTCTTCCATCGGCCGGTTGGCGGTGTAGAGGTGGATGGCGACGCCGGCATGACCAGCAGCGTCGCCGTTACCGCCCATGGTGATGAGGCCTTGGATGAAATCGGTCGGGGCGTCGGGCAGGGGCAGCGGGTCCCAGCGCAGTTGGTTGGGCGGCGGGGGCGCTTCGTCGAACGGCGCCGTGCGAAGCTGCCCATTGGCGATCTGTTTGAACGGCGGGTGTTTTGCCGACGGCCGAATGCGGTAGCACCAGGTGCTCCGGTTCTCGGCCCGCGGGGCGGTGAACGCCGTACCGCTGATGTTTTCGGTGTAGAGACCATGGGCGGCCTGCTGCGGTGAATTTTGGCCGTGGGGCAGGGTGTTGGGCAGCGCTTCGCTGGCAAACTTATTGCCGAAGCCTGCCTGGTACTGGAGCTCGGTGGTGGTGACGGTATCCATCGCACCCTCGCTGGGGTTTGGAATGCAGATTCGATATTAGTTACATATGAAACTAATTCCAAGGGTCAATTTATGCCGCAAACATTAAGAATATTTGCCGTTTCACCTCGGTGACTAAGGCACGGTATAGCCGCCGTCGATCAACAGGTCGCTGCCGGTCATGAACGAAGCGTCGCCGCTCGCCAGGAATGCCGCGCCGGCGGCAATCTCGTCGGGCTCGCCCAGTCGGTCGAGTAGAGTGTTGGAGGTGGCTTGCGCTTCGGCGGCCGATGGGAAGTTGGTGAGGTAGCGGCCGGTTTCGACCGGTCCCGGCGACAGGCTATTCACGCGGATATTCTGATCGGCATGGTCGAGCGCCATCGCCCGCGCGAGATTGATCAGCGCGGCCTTCTGCGCGCAGTACCAGGGGCGGCCGGGCCGGGCGGTGCGGCCGAGCTGGGAGGCGACGTGGATAATGCTGCCGCCGCCACGTTCCACCATCGCCGGTATCGCGTGTTTCGACATCAGGAAGGCGCTGTTGAGGTTGACGTCCATGGTGCGCCGCCAGTCGTCGATCGATATTTCGGTGAGCGGCGCTAAAGGCAGATCGTAGACCGCATTGTTGACCAGGATATCGAGGCCGCCAAACTGCTCCTGCGCGGTTCGAACCGCGGTCTCGGCGGTGGCCTCTTCGGCGACATCGGCGGCGAGCGCTGTTGCGCGGGCGCCACTATCGGTTAGTCCGGCCGCCGTGGCTTCCACGGTCTCGCCGTTTATATCGACGCAAACCACCGCTGCACCCTCTTCGGCAAAGCGGCGGCAAATGGCGCTGCCGATGCCGCCTCCGGCGCCGCTGACGACGGCAACCTTTCCTTCCAGTCTGTTCATCGGTTCTCTCCGGTCGTTGTAGTTAACGCTGCTAATCCTTGCGTTCCGAGGGTTTCGTAGACATTCGCGGGATTGTCGAAAATTTTGTAACTAATTGTAATTGAAAGAAATTCCATCGAATATCCGATCGAAGTAGGGTGATTTCAGTGGCTAGCCGGCTCGCTAGAGGCCGGTGGGTTTGCGGACCTGGGCGATCGCTCCCCCCTGTCGTCCACCCGCAATATACCCTTTAGTCCTTCTCTCCATGGTTGGTTTGGCGGGGCCCTTTTAACGCGGGGCCCCGCCGCTTTTTTGCCGGGCTGCGGACGTGCGCCGATTCTACCTATTCGCCGATCATACAAATTTTTTGTCATCACCGGTCTAGGCAACAATTTTGCCGGAAAATTGTGATATATTCAGCGGTTATGACTCACACCGAAGCTCATACGACAGAGGCGTCGGGCGCACCGAAGCCGTTCAACGAGGCGGAACGGACGCGCTTTCATAATCTGTTGAAGCTGGCGGCGGAAAGCCCCTTCAAGGGCGAGCGCTCGGCTGCGCTCGCTGCTGCCGATAGGCTGGCCAAGCGCCATGGCATGACGCTTGAGGAGGCTGCCACCGGCGGGCCGGCGCCCGAGCTTCCGAAGAAACCGCGAGCCACGCGGCGCGGGCCCCACGAGGTACAAGCCCGCGATGTGGGGCGCGCCATCCATATGATGGATAACTGGGTGGCGAACGATAAGGCGCGGCGCGACGCTGCCATGGCGGAAGCCTATGCGCGGGGGTTGGATGCCGATGAGCGCAAAAAAGCCAGCGCTACCCAAGCACCCCGCCGCAACGCCTCGAAGCGCAATCCCTATAGCCACGCCAAGGTATTGTTGCAGGAAACCAGTCTGCCGATGCTGGAGATCTGCTCGCTGACCGGCCTCGATATCTACGATGTGGTCGGCTTGAAGCTAAAACTCCGCGCACCGAAATCGGCTTAGTCCACAGATGGACCGTCGGCGCGGTTTCTGGATCCGTCCTCGCCGGTAATCAGCCGGGCGCCGCGCTCGAAGGTGAGGTACGACCAGAGCCACTGAATGGCGACAATCACACGGTTGCGCAGACTGATCAGGAAATAGATGTGGGCAATGCCCCAGAGCCACCACGCGACGCGTCCGGAAAGCCGTATGGGACCGAACTCGATGACGGCGGCGCGGCGGCCGATCGTGGCAAGCTTGCCGCGGTCACGGTAGCGGAACGGTCCGGGAGCGGGGCGGCCCTGCAAGCACGCCGCGATCGCGCGGCCCACATAGGTGCCCTGCTGCTTGGCGACGGGGGCAATGCCAGGCAGTTGGCCGCCGTCACGGTCTTCGACCATCGCGGTGTCGCCGATAACGAAAATAGTGTCGTGGCCGGGTGCGTTCAGTGATGGTGTCACAGTGACTCGGCCCGCCCGGTCAGCCGAAACGCCAAGCCAGCGTGCTGCGGGCGATGCGGCGACCCCGGCAGCCCAGATCACCGTCGCGGCGGGGATAGTTTCTCCCTTGGCGGTGACGCCGTTTGAATTGCAAGCGGTGACTTCGTGCCCGGTCAAGACCTCGACGCCCAGACGACTCAGCGCGCGGCTGGCGTAGTGCGAGAGCTTTTCGGGGAAGGCCGGCAACACGTTGGGACCAGCTTCGATCAAGATTACCCGTGCCTGGCGCGGGTCGATGTTGCGAAAATCGACGGCCAGCGCCTTGCGCGCCAGCTCGGCGATGGTTCCCGCCATCTCGACCCCGGTGGGCCCGCCGCCGATGACGACGAAGGTCAATAGCCGTTTTCGCTCTTCAATATCGGTGGCGATTTCCGCCTGCTCGAAGGCGAGCAGAATACGCCGCCGGATGCCCGTGGCGTCGTCGATGCTCTTGAGACCGGGGGCATGGGCTGGCCAGTCATCGTGCCCGAAATAGGCGTGGGTTGCGCCGGTTGCGAGCACGAGAAAATCGTAGGGTATTTCACGGCTCTCTGTCAGCACGACGGAGCGCTTGGGGTCGACGCCTGTCACCTCGCCAAGCAGCACTTTGGTGTTCGCCTGGCGACGTAGGATGGCTCGGATCGGCCAGGCGATGTCGGCCGGTGACAGGGCAGCGGTCGCCACCTGATAGAGCAGCGGCTGGAACAGGTGGTAGTTCTGCCGGTCGATCACTGTGATGTCAGCATCCGCCTTCGCGAGTGCCCGTGCGGCGGAGAGTCCGCCGAAGCCCGCACCGACAATAACAACCTGCGGGCGCGCCGATTTGCCGCTGTTTTCCGGGTGATTTACCACGCTCCTAAAATGGGATTTCGGGCTGCTATGTCCAGCGGGATTCCGCTAAACCGAGGCGGTGCTATTGACTGCATCGGCGGTAACTCGTTCACTTGGGGCAACTTAAAAAAAACCGGCGTTTCAGCCGGATAGGGGGAGTCTGGTGCCGTACGATTCATATCAGGCGATTACGGCGGAACGCCGCGGCCGTATTCTGACATTAACGATGAACCGGCCCGAGCAGCTCAACGCCATCGACGAGCAGTTGCACGAGGAGCTGTCCCGGATTTTCTACGACGTCGCCGCTGACACCGAGACCGATGTCGTCGTGTTCACTGGTGCGGGGTCGGCGTTTTGTGCCGGTGGCGACCTTGACTGGCTTGACGCCATGCATGGCGACCCCAAGGCCTTCGCGCGCACGGTGTGGGAAGGCAAACGAACGCTTAATAGCCTGCTCGATATCGAGCAGCCGGTAATCGCGCGCCTACCTGGCCACGCCATTGGCTTGGGCTGCACCCTCGCGCTGTTCTGCGACATTATCTACGCTGCCGACACCGCCAAGATCGGCGACCCCCATGTTTCGGTTGGCCTGGTGGCGGGCGATGGCGGTGCTGTCGTCTGGCCGCAGCTGATCGGTTATCCGCGCGCCAAGGAGTATTTGATGACCGGCGATTTGTTGCCGGCGTCCCGCGCCGCTGAGATCGGCTTGATCAACTACGCGGTACCGGCGGATCAGCTCGACGATGCCGTCTACGGCATGGCCGAGCGGTTGGCGGGCGGCGCTGTCAACGCAATCAAATGGACCAAGGCGTCGGTCAATCTCGGCTTGAAGCAGGTGGCTAACGCGGTGCTCGATACCGCCTTCAACTTCGAAGCCATGTCGCAGATGACCGAAGACCACAAGATCGCCACTCAAGCGTTCCTCAATAAGGAAAAGCCCAAGTTTACGGGCCGGTAGGATCCATGGAGCAGTTCCACGAAGCCGAACATATCGCCATCCTGCGCGACACCCTGCGGCGTTTCGTTGAGAAGGAGATGCCGCGCGAGCTTGCTCAGGCGTGGGACCGGGACAATCACTATCCGAGCGATGTGTTCGCCAAACTCAGCGAACTCGGAGTGGCCGGGCTTACCGTGCCGGAGGAGTTCGGCGGCGCCGGCCGCGATATCACCGCCACCATGGTGGTGATCGAGGAGCTGGCGCGGCGCTCGATGGCTGTAGCGGTGCCCTACATTATGTGCGCGTGCTACGGTGGCATGAATATCGACGAGGTGGGCAGCGCCGCGCAGAAGAAAGAGCTGCTGCCCAAGCTGGCCAAAGGCGAGCTGTTGTTTTCCTACGGCATCACCGAACCGGACGCCGGCTCCGACGTGGCCAGCGTGCGGACCACGGCACGGCGCGAGGGCAATGGCGGCACTGTGGTGATTAACGGCGCCAAGCGGTTTTGCTCCGGCGCCAATATCGCCGACTACATCTACGCTGTGGTCAAGAGCGATCCGGACGCACCGCGCTACCAGAACCTGTCGATCGTTCTGATTCCCACCGGCGCGCCGGGCATCACCGTGGAACTGCAGGACGCCATGGGCTTCAAGGGGGCGGCGACGTGCGACGTCACCTTCGAAGATGTGGAGGTGCCGGCGGAGAACATCATCGGCGGTGACGAGGGCTGGAACAATGGCTGGGGGAAGGTCGTCGGCCCGGGGCTCGATGTTGAGAAAATCGAAGTCGCCGCGCTGGCGCTGGGAGTCGCCGCTGCCGCGGTCGACGATGCGTGGGCCTACGCGCAGGAACGCAAGCAGTTCGGCAAACCGGTGTCGGCCTTCCAGTCGATCCGTCACATGCTGGCGGACTGCAAGACCAAGCTGCAGGCCTGCCGGCTGATGACGTATCACGCCGCGGGGCTGCTCGATCAGAAAAAGCCGGCGTCGGTCGAAACCTCGATGGCAAAACTGTTCGTTTGCGACACCGGCAAAGAGATCGTGCTGACCTGCCAGCAGGTGATGGGCGCCTACGGCTATATCAAGGACTTCGATATGGAGCGCTACGTGCGCGAATCCTTGGTAACGCCGATCTTCGGCGGTTCGTCGGCAATTCAGAAGAACAATATCGCCAATCGCTTGCGGCTGGCGACCGAATAAGCTCCGGGAGGAGGCGGAAACCCAGGAATGCGTCAGGATGTAAGCGGGTGGAAAACCCGGCTGACCGACACGCTTATCGCGGAAAATACCGAAAGCGGCATCTGGCGCAATAAGACGCTGGCCGATCTGCTGGACGAACAGCTGGCCCGCGACGCCGACAAAATTCTGATCATCCAGGACGATATCCAACTGAGCGCGCGCGATATCGGCCGCCAAGCACGGGCGTTGGCGGGCGCGCTGCAGCAGCGCGGTCTCGTCGCCGGCGATGTCATCAGCTTTCAGCTGCCCAACTGGCCGGAAGCAGTGGTGGTCGATATGGCCGCAGCGATGCTTGGGCTGGTCTCCAACCCGATCATCCCGATCTACCGCGACGCCGAGGTCGCCTACATTTTGAAAGACGCGGGCACCAAGGCGTTTTTCATCCCCACCCAGTTCCGTAATTTCGACTACGCGGCGATGGTCGAGCGCCATCGGGCCGAGCTACCCGATCTGGCGCATGTGATCACGGTGCGCGACACGGCACCCGGCTGCACCGCTTTCGATGAGTTGCTCGCCGAGGACGCGCCGCTGGAACGGTCCACGGTCGACCCCAATGCGGTCAAGCTGATCATGTACACCTCGGGCACCACCGGCCGTCCCAAGGGCGTGCTGCACAGCCATAACACCATCGATACCGAGAACCAGGCGTTCAGTGGATTTCTTGGTCTCGACGGCGAGGATGTCATCCTCATGCCGTCGCCGCTCACTCATATCACCGGCTATCTCTACGGCATTCAGTTGCCGTTTGTGCTCGGCGCGCCGGCGGTATTCATGGAAAGCTGGAACGCCGAAGCCGCCGCCGATTTGATCGAGCGCCACGGTGTCACCTTCACCATCGCCGCAACGGTGTTCCTGCAAGAGTTGACCGAAATTGCCCGTGCTCAGAACCGGCCCCTGCCCAGCCTGCGCTATTTCCCCTGCGGTGGCGCACCGGTGCCGCCGGAGATTATCTACAACGCCCACAAAGCCTTCGAGCGGTGCGTTTGCGGCCGCTGCTACGGCTCGACCGAAGCGCCGACCGTGACATTGGGGATCAACAGCCGCGACCAGGAAGAAATGGGCGCAGCGACCGAGGGGTTGATCGTCGGTCACGAGATCAAGCTGGTGGATGACAAGGGCGCGCCGGTGCTGGTGGGCGTCGAGGGCGAGATCGTGACGCGCGGGCCTGAGATGTGTCTCGGCTACGCCGACCCGGCGCATAATGAGGCCTTCGATGAGGAGGGTTACTTCCATACCGGCGATCTGGCGGTGATGACCGAAGACGGCTGCTTGGTGATCACTGGACGCTTGAAAGACTTAATTATCCGCGGTGGCGAGAATTTGAGCCCGCGCGAGGTCGAGGACGCGCTGCATGAGCTCCCGGCGATCTATGAGGCTGCGGTCGTTGCCATGCCCCACGAGCGGATGGGCGAGACCGGCTGCGCCTATGTGGTGCTGGAGGAAGGGGCGTCGCTGACTTTCGACGAGATGGTGGCGGCGCTGGCGGAAACCGGGATGTCGACGCGGAAATACCCCGAGCGGCTTGAGATTATCGATGCGTTTCCGCGCACACCGTCGGGCAAAATCCGCAAGAACGCCCTGCGTGAGCAAATCGCTAAAAAAATAGCGGCGGAAGGGGCCGCCGCGGCCGGTTAGCGCCGGTTAGTTCAAGGTTGGGCCTCTATCGGCTCTAGGAATCGTTGCTGGTTGACTCTCCTCAAGTGAGCCGACACCCTTGGCTGCAATAAATAGATGATATTCGGGTTCAATCGGTATCACACATCGGGAGGAAACGATGGAACGCAAGGTCGAATTCAATAGCTGCGGCGATACGATCCGCGGCGTTTTGCATGTACCAGATGGCGTAAAGAACCCACCGCTGGTGATCATGGCTGGTGGCTGGTGCTACGTTAAAGAAATCGTCATGCCGTACTACGCCGATGATTTCGTCGAAATCGGCTGCGCCTGCCTGATTTTCGACTATCGCAGATTCGGGGAGAGCGACGGCGAACCGCGTCAGCATATCGACCCGTGGGACCAGATCGAGGATTACCGTAACGCGGTCAGTTTCGCCAAGACGCTCGATGAAATCGATACCGACCGCATCGGCGTTTGGGGCATTTCGTACTCGGGCGGTCATGCGATCTGTGTAGCGGCGCTCGATCCGCGGGTGAAATTTGCGATGTCGGTGGTGCCGGTCGTCGACGGTTTTCCGACCATGCGCCGCTGTCACGGCGAGCGGAAATTCGCGGCGCTTCAAAAGTTGATTATCGAAGATCGCGAACGGCGCCAAAAAGGCGAGCCGAGCGAGATGGTTGCGATGTCCACGACCGATCCGGACAACGAGATCAGTTCGTGGCCGTTCCCCCATGTCTGCACGATTTTTAACGACATCAAGGAACGCGAGGCGCCCAACCACATTCATGAAAACACGCTGGAATCGGTTGAGCTGCTGATGCAGTACGACGTCATGCCGTACGCCAAGCGGATCTATGAGACGCCTTACATGATGGCGATCGCGAAGGGCGACAACATCACGTCAGCCGATCTCGAAATCGATGTCTACAATGCGATCCCCTGTCCGAATAAGGAGCTGGCGATTGTGGAGGGCGTTGACCATATGAGCCTTTATTCGAACAACGACCACCTTGAGAAAGTCTCGAGCGCCCAGGCGACTTGGCTGCAAAACCTGCTGTTCGGCGGCGCGGCGAGCCTGGCGAAAGCGGCCGAATAGACCATCTTCAAATATCGGTACGAAACGGCGGCGCCCTTTGGGGCGCCGCTTTTTGATGAGAGGTAGGGTTAGCCGATCAGGCGACTGCGGCGTCGACGGATTTCTGCGTGCTACAGCTGTCGAGCATGTCTTTAAGGTGATTCCGGTTCACCGGCTTGATCAGGAAGCCGAAGGCGCCGAACTGTTTCGCCCGGTCGAGACCGTCGTCATAAGCGGAGGATACGATGACCGGTATCGACTGAAGGGCTGTGTCGCTCTGCAAACTCTGCAACACCTGATAGCCGTCCATACCGGGTAGTTGGATATCCAGAATGATCGCTGCGGGGCTCGCGGTGCCGGCGCGGGTCAAACCCCGTTCTCCGTTACGGACAACTTCGGCTTGGTAGCCGAGGTGATGGAGGAAACGTTTCAACAATGCGCCATCCGCGCGATTGTCCTCGATCACGAGAACCAACGGACCATCTCGATTGTCGCTTTCGGCATCTTCCTCCGGTTCGATATCGGGCAGCCATACGGTGAAGCGGGAGCCCTTGCCCGGCTCGGTGTCAATGGTAATGCGGCCGCCCATCATCTCGACGAAGCGGCGGCTGATTGTGAGACCCAGTCCGGTGCCGCCATAGTTTTTGGTGATCGAGCTATCCGCCTGGCCGAACGGCTCGAACAGGTGCTCTACCTGCTCCGGCGTCATACCGATTCCGGTATCGCTGACGGCTAACTGCACCCAGCCGTCGTCCTCGCGCTCGACCAAGACCTCGATGGTGCCGTTCTCGGTAAACTTGGCCGCGTTACTCAACAGATTCAACAATACCTGACGCAGGCGCTGGTCGTCGCATTCGATGGGTTTCAGCTCCGCGGGGAGGTTGATCTGCAACCGGTTGGCGTTGGTCTCCATCAGCGGGGCGGCAGTGTTTTCGACCTCCGACAAGACGTCGGCCAGATTCACCGGATTCAGATTCAAATCGATCTTCCCGGCTTCGATCTTTGAGATGTCGAGGATATCGTTGATCAACCCGAGCAAATGACGTCCCGATCGGTGCACTTTCCGCAGATCGGACATACGTTCGTCCGCGCCCTCATCCTCGGCGTCTTCCAACATCATCTCGCTGTAGCCGATGATTGCGTTCAGCGGCGTGCGGAGCTCGTGGCTCATATTCGCCAGGAACGCCGATTTTGCGTGGCTGGCCGATTCGGCTTGTTGTTTGGCGTCGTTGAGCTGCGCTGTACGCTCGCTCACGCGGCGTTCGAGCTCGATATGGCTCTCGATGAGCTTGCGCTCCGCCCTGAGCGCATCATCGCGCGACTGCACGATCTCGCTAGTACCGCGCCTCAGCGCTGCGGTTGCGTAACGCACCAGGAAGAAGATGCCTATGACGATGAAAACGATCGGCGGGACGACAAACAGTAAGTTCGTTTCGCTTGGCCAGTCTGGCCGCCAGGTCAGAAAAATCAAATCCGATCCCGATGGCGATCGCAGCGGCAAGGCCAACTCGCCGCGTTGATGCCGCCCGCTGCTATCGAGATGTAACTCGGGAAGCAGAAAGTTATCGGAGATGCGGGCGATAAACATATGGTTGATCGGCCGAAATAGAAGCAGTACCGCGCCTTCGTAGATCGCGGTGTCGAAATCAGGTTTGCTTTCCTCATTGGCGGGCTGAACGATCCCGCCGGCGACCATGAAGATCGAATCTTCTATGCTTACGAATGCCGTTTTGTCGCCCGCCGTGCCGTCATATCCGGCGCGGATGGTGTTGAGGAATTCTTGTATTTCGGCGGTGTTGAAAAAAGCGGGTTCGAGGCTGATCTCGCTGCCGAAATCCTGAAACATAGAAATCCGATTGAGCGGGTCGTAAACGGCGGCGAAGCTGACGCCGAACTCGTCTATCAATTTGCGCTGGAAATTATCTTTCCACCTAGCCTCGTTGGGCGACAGAACGACAGCCTCATAGATATCGTCGTCCACCGAGTAAACGTGAAGGATATGTGTCATCGCCGTGTGGTCAGTGGCGATGGCGGCTTCGGCCAAGGCGAGACTTTCGATCCGGGTAATGTCGTCTTGACGGATCGAGGACCAGATGGTGAGCCCAACTGCCAGACACACCGCTACCGCGATCGTCGCTAGGAGAAGATTGATGCGGCGGTAGATCAGGCGATGCGCGCCGCTTGGGTCGTCGCCGGAATCGAAATCGATCCGCCCGTGAGCTTCGAACGCATATCGATTTGACGTTTTAACTTGAGGCTGATTTGTCATGCCGTGGCCACGCCTGTGTGCATACATGGACACTGTCGCCAGAAGGTTAAGAACCGCTGAATGCTGCGGGTTTGCGGGGGGCTTTAACAATTGGAAAAGCCTCGCTTCATACAATGATATCCATGAGCGTTTCGAACAGCCGGATACTTTTCGTCGATGACGAGCAGGACGTCTTGGACGGCCTGAGCCGTGGCTTGCGTCAAAAACGCAATGTCTGGGACATGCGTTTCGAGTGCTCGCCCGAGGCGGCACTTCAGGCTATGCGGCACGAGCCTGCGGATATGGTGGTATCCGATATGAAAATGCCTGGCATGACCGGGCTGGAGATGGTCGTCGCCATGCAGCAGTTCGCGCCAAGGTCGGGCTATATCATGCTGACCGGTTCGGCGGATCTGGAAACAGCCGTCGACGCGATTAACAAGGCAGGGATCTTTCGTTTCTACACCAAGCCCTGTCCGCCTGAACTGCTGATCGAGGGCATCGAGGCGGGACTTGGAAGTATTGCCGGCGAAAGGGCCGACCCGGCGAGAGATGCGAAATTGGCGGTCAACCAGTCTCAGTCCGCTCCGGAGGCGGTGACAACTCTTACCGAGAACATTGGTTTGGCGGCTCTCAATCGGTTAGCACTTAGTGTGATCGTCGTAGATGCCGATGCGCGGGTGCTGTTTACCAATCGCAGTGGCGGTGCCCTGTTGTCCCAGAGAGACGGGCTGATGCTGAGTGGCCGCGAGGTTTGCCGCGCGGCGGTTAAAGAGGAAACCCAAGAGCTGCATGAGCTGATTCGGCAGGCAACTGCGGGTCAGATGGACGACAGCTTCGATGCTGGCACGATGGCCCTAAGCCGGTCGTCGCTGAAGCGGCCCTTGTCCGTTTTAGTAACGCCCCTGGGTTCGCGCGATCTGAGGGCCGGAGAGACGACGTTGGCGGTGCTTTTTATTTCCGATCCCGAGGGCCAGCCCCTGCCGCCGCCGGCGACGATCGCCAAGATCTTCGACCTAACGAAAGCCGAGGCCAAGATCGTCCACGCGCTGGTGGGGGGCAGCCGGCTTGAAGAAGCCGCGGAAGTTTCCGGCGTTACGGTGAGCACGGCGCGGACGTATTTGAAGCAGGTCTTTAGCAAGACGGATACCAGTCGGCAGTCTGAGCTCATCAAGCTCGTTCTCGCCTATCCGCGCATTTCGGCTAGCGAGGCGATCTCCGAGATTTGACTCCAGGCTAGCGGCTCGGCCGCTGGTCCCGCACCGGTCCAGACCGAATCCTTGGTCAGACGAATGGTAACTGTCGTGCCGTGACCCAGGAGGCTGTCCAAGATCAGAATGCCGTCGTGCAGTTCGGTTAGGGTCTTGGCCAAAGGCAGCCCCATGCCGACGCCGTCATGGGCTCGCCGCTCGACCGCCTCCGCGGGACCGAACGGTTCGGTCACCCGGCCCAGATACTCCGCCGGAATGCCGATGCCGGTGTCCGATATCTCGATGACCGGATCGCCCTGCAGATTGAAGTCTGCGCGCAGCCGCACGGTGCCACCGATCTTGTTGAACTTGACCGCGTTGGATAGCAGGTTGAACAGGATTTGCATGAAGGTATCCCGTTCGACAAACAGATCGGGAAAGCTGGAGGAAATCGCCGTTTCGAACGAGATTCTTTTTTCGGTGCCGATCTGTTCCACGAACGAGCGGCAGCCGTTTGCCAGATCGTCTATCGAAAGCAGGGAACGGCGCATCTCGATGTCACCGCTTTTTGCCTTCCCCAAGGTCAGGATGCTGCTGACGATATCGAGCAAGTCCGACCCGCTTTGTTGTATATGGCCGACATACTCCTGATAGCTGGTATCGCCGGGTACCGTGCTTTCAAGCAGTTGCGCGAAGCCAATAATGTGATTGAGCGGCGTCCTGAGCTCATGGTTCAGGTGGGAGAATAGGTCGACAATCGCTTGCTGCGATCCCGCTGCCGCGACCCTCGCGGACACTTCGGCCTTGACGAAATATTCCGCCATTCCGTCCTCGATTGCCGCGATCAGCACATCTTTAGGGCAAGGCTTCTGAAGAAACCGGAAAATGCTCCCCTGGTTAACGGCCGCTATTGCCGTCTCTTGGTCACTATCGCCCGTGAGCATAATGCGTGTGATCCTGGGGTCTCGCTCCTTGACCTCGCGCAAGAACTCGATGCCGTCCATAAGGGGCATCCGCATGTCGCTGACAACGACCGAAAAAGGTCCTTCCGATTCGAGCGCGAGCAGGGCGTCGTCGCCGCCGGTAGCGGTGCTCACATCGTATTTTCGCGCCAGCTGCCGCCGTAGCGCCGATAGGTGTTTCGGCTCATCGTCGACCAGCAGGATTTTGGCGTTCGATCGCATCAAATCTCCACTCCTCTAGTTCCCAATAATGGCTCAAAGCCTTCGATTCCGGGGCCTTGAGGTCCGCAATTTGGAACAGAGCGAGATTTTCGGCACCCCCCATTTGGGGGCTATTTTAACCGTTTTTCAGTGTCATTCCTTCATACAAGACTACTCAGAATAGGTGCAGCGATATAGGTCCTCGATTTTGGCCGGACGGTTAAGCATCCGGGAACCAGACCCGAAATAGGCCCCAATCGTTGCGGCGGCACGGATAACCAACGGAGTGCGAGAAAATGAAGGGTATCGTCTTTACCGAGTTCCTCGAGATGGTTGACGACAAGTTTTCCCCGGAGATCACCGAGCGCATTATCGATAGTGCCGACCTGCCGTCCGGCGGGGCCTACACCGCGGTCGGAACCTACGACCATGCCGAAATTGTCCAACTGGTCGGCAATCTCAGCACGGAAACCGGATTGGACGCCCCCGCGCTCGTTCAAGCATTCGGCACCCATTTATTCGGCCGGTTCGTCGATGTGTTTCCCCATTTCTTCGACGGTGTCGAGGATGCCTTCACCTTTCTCGAAAGCGTTGAGGGTTACATCCATATGGAAGTGCGCAAGCTCTACCCCGACGCCGCGCTGCCATCGTTGCAATGCTCGCGGCCCGAGCCCGACACGCTCCACATGGTCTACGAGTCCGAACGCGGGCTGGCCGATGTGGCGCATGGGCTAATCGTGGGCTGCTGCGACCATTTCGGAGAAGCCGTCACCCTCGATCGGGAAGATTTGAGCGGCGGGAAATCCAGTCATGTTCGGTTCGTAATCAAGAAAACGAGCTAGGGTGCATGGACGCAGACCTTCTAAATAAGCGCCTGGCACGGGAAAAGAGAGCCCGCCAAGAAGCCGAAGCGCTGCTCGAGGAAAAGAGCCGGGAAGTCTTCGTTGCCAACGAGGAGCTGCGTAAGGCGGCGCAGGAGCTTGTCAGCCAAACCGAGCAACTCAACGCTGTATTCGATCTCACCTTGGCCGGTATCTTTTTGGCTGACGACGGGCTCTCGATTAAGCGCGCCAATCGGGCGGCACACCATATATTCCGTCTCGAGGGCCAATCGATGGTTGGCCGGTCGATTCTCGAGCTTTTCCCGCCCGATGAACGAAACACCATCAAGGAAGCCGCCGAGGCGCCGGAGCCGGGCGAAACCTTCGGCGAGGCCGACCGGCTCTACGACTCCTTCGGCACCCGGCCCGATGGCTCGACGTTTCCGCTAGAGCTGGCTATCGCGGCCGTCGATCTCAACGGGAGCCGTCAGACCGTGTGGATCTGCCGCGACCTTACACGGCGCAAGGAAGCCGAAGCTAAGCGCGTTCAGTTGGAAATGGAGCTAAGCCAAGCGCAAAAACTCGAATCTCTCGGCACACTGGCGAGCGGTATCGCTCACGAGATCAACACACCGATCCAATATGTCAGCGATAATGCTCATTTTCTTAAAGACGCCTTCGGCGACCTTCTGGACGTGCTCGACCTGCATGAAGAGCTAATCCAGAACAGCGGGGCCGAGGAACAGGTGGCCAAGATCCGGGAGAGCGAGAAGGCCGCCGATCTGGAGTTTCTCAAGACCGAGATCCCTAGCTCCATCGATCAGTCACTCGATGGCATTCAAGGCATCAGCAAGATCGTGACTGCGATCAAGGAGTTCTCTCATCCTGGCACGGAAGAAAAGAGCGCCATCGATATCAATCAGGCGATCGAAACGACGATTACGGTTACCCGCAACCAATGGAAGTACAACGCCGAACTGGCGACCGAATTCGATGCCGATCTCCCGTGCGTGCCCTGCCTGCCGGGCGACTTCAATCAGGTGATCCTCAATCTCATCGTCAACGCGGCGCACGCCATCGAGGCTCGTGGCGACAACGCGCAGGGGCAGATCACGGTGCGGACGCGGCGCGACGGCGATATGGCGGTAATCAGCGTTAGCGATACCGGCTGCGGCATTTCCGACGAGCACAAGGGCAAGATTTTCGACCCCTTCTTCACCACCAAGGGTGTCGGCAAGGGAACCGGCCAGGGATTGTCCATCGCCTATAGCATTATCACCGCGAAACACGGCGGATCGATTTGCTTCGATTCGAAAGTTGGAGAGGGGACAACCTTCACGATTGCGCTTCCCCTAGAGGCGGCGCCCGAACTGCAAGAGGCGGTTTAGATGACCGCGCGCGTGCTCTTCGTCGACGACGAGCCCAACATTTTGCAAGGGCTGCGGCGGATGCTGCGCGGGATGCGCAACGACTGGGACATGGCGTTTGCCAACGGCGGCGCGGAGGCGCTCGATATGCTCGCCGCCGAGCGGTGCGACGCCATAGTCACCGATATGCGGATGCCCGGCATGGACGGTGCGGAGCTGCTGAACCAAGCCGCCGAACGCTACCCGGCGACGATCCGGTTCATTCTGTCCGGCGAGGCCGACCGGGAGATGACCTGCCGCACCATCGGTGTTAGCCACCGGTTTTTGCCTAAACCCTGTGATGCGGATGTTTTGGTGGAAGCGCTGCGGCAAAGCCTTGCCTTAAAAGCAGGAATTGCGGCGCCGGAATTTCAAGATACCGTTACGGCTTTGAAGAGCCTACCGACGCCCGGGGATGTGGCTACGCAGTTCGCCGCTATGTTTACGAACGGGGGAGCTTCACTGGAGCGTGTCACCGACTTGATCGGCGCAGACGTCGCCATGAGTTCGCGGGTCCTCCAGTTGGCGAATTCGGCCTATTTCGGCATCGGCGGTGCGGTCAGCGCGCCGTCCAAGGCGGTTCAGCTCATGGGTATCGAAACGCTGGGTACGCTGGTGAAGGACCATGATCTCCTCGCCGCTCTCGCCGATGACGGGCTCGCCGAAACCTACCGGCGGACCTTGCGTGAAAGCTTATGCGTTGCACAGGGCGCCCAAGCCATCGCGATCCAGCAAGGTCTCGATGAGACGGAGGTCGAATGCGCATATACGGCGGGGCTGTTGCACCTTGCTGGCCGCCTCATCCTGTGCGCGCAAATGCCTGAACGGTATCTGGAAGTAATCGAAGCGGCATCGCGCGAGAACATTTCTCTTGGAGAGGCGGAGACGCAGGTGCTCGGGATTTCTCAGGCGGCGATGGGGGCCTACTTCGCTTGCCTGTGGGGGCTGCCCCGACCGATCGTCTCAGCCATCGCGCATCAGGCGATGCCGCAGCAAGCCAATGGCGAGGATAGTCCTGTCCTGTTGCCGGTGCATGTGGCAGCCGGTGTCTCGCATGGTTTGGGCCGGGGGGAGGCCGTGGCTGGCCTCTCCGGGCATCTCGACACCGCCTACCTGACCGGTGCCGGTGTCCAGAATGAGCTCCGCGAGTGGGTCGAGCAGTGTGCTGACGTTTGGAGCAAAACGGAGGCGGGGCCATGAGCGAGCGCGTGCTTTTCGTTGACGACGACCCTCAGATTCTGAGTGCGTTCAAGCGAAACTTGCGCAAGCGCTTCGAACTTCATACCGCCGAAGGCGGAGCGCAGGGCCTGGCGATGCTCAAGGACGATGGGCCCTTTGCCGTCGTCATCAGCGACCAGCAGATGCCGAAGATGGACGGCGTGTCGTTCCTCAAGGAAGTGAAAGCCCGCTCGCCGCTCACCGTCCGCATGATGTTGACCGGCAACGCAGACCAGCGCACGGCGATGGAAGCGGTCAACGAAGGACACATTTTTCGCTTTCTGAATAAACCCTGCACGCCGGAGAATCTCGGCAAGGCGATCATCGCGGCGCAGCGGCAGTATCGTTTGATGACAGCCGAGAAGGACTTGCTGGAACAAACGCTCGCGGGCAGCGTTAAAGTGTTGGTCGATGTGCTGTCGCTGCATTCGCCGGAAACGTTCAAGCAAACGGGCCGGCTGCGGGGCTGGGCAAGAAAACTCGCCGAGGCGCTGGAGCTTCCCGATACCTGGACCTTGGATATGACGGTTATGCTGGCGGCGATCGGTCAGATTACCTTGCCGCAGAACATCGTGACAAAGCTGAGCAAGAAACAGCCACTGAGCGATGTCGAACAGGAACTGGCCGTGCGCACGCCTCTGGTCGCCAAGGGCCTTATCGCCAATATCCCGCGCATGGATCCGGTCGCGAACGCGGTCTACTACCAGAACAAGGGGTTCGACGGCAGCGGTTTCCCCGAAGATGATGTGTCCGGGAAAGACATACCGCTGGAAGCACGCGTGCTTCGAATACTGACAGACCTTGCCGCTTTGAGTAACGTCGATCAGCCGCCGTCCACCTGCTTTGATGAGCTGGCGGGAGAAGCCCATCTCTATGACGAAAAAATTCTTGCCGCGGCCCGCGGATGCCTCGTGGGCGCTGAGTTGTCGGACGAGGAGGTTGTCGCTGGCGCCGTCGTCAAGATGACGGTCGATCAGCTCGCAGTCGGTTTCAAGACCGCGCGCGACATTACCGCCGAAACCGGCACGATGATCCTATCGGCAGGTCATTCTCTGTCGCCTGCTATGATCGAGAAGATCCAGCAGTACCACAAGATTCAGGCCATCGATGAGCCGATTCACCTCGTCAGAGAATAGAGCTGGCGCTATGGCGCCGGCCAAAGTGGAACCAGCGCGAAATCGCTAAAGCGTTGATTCTTTCGCCAAGTGTCGTCCTGGTGGACCGCAGGCTGTCGCGAACCGTGGCGGCCCGCGCCTCATGAGCCCGCTCCAAGTAGAAATTTAGGTCGATCGCACCGTTTTTGAGACGCTTGATGTCCGGGGGCGGAGAAAAACGCTCGTCAACAAATTTGTCGAACTTGTCGTCGGTGAGCATGGTCCGGTCCTTCGTCGTTGAGTTTGAGCACCGGCGGAGGTGCTGAAACTGGCGTCCGCCGGTTCAAATCACCGCAATCAGGCCGACAATCGCTGCCCATACAGCAAATGCAGCAAGGCCCGACCGAAGCGGTGTCGAATCCAACAAAAAATTCCCTGTTGCCGTTTGCATCGGTCTCATTCCCGTTTGAGCCACCCCGTTTGGGTGTACATCCGATATGGGGGCTGCCGGCGAGACCAGGTGTGACGGCGGTCACGGCCCTGCGATTATTTTGTGAGCCCTAGAGCGGGCGCTTCATCAAGACGGCGGGCAGCATGGCGTTCTCCGGCATGGCGACCTCGATCCGGCGCACCGCTTTGAAGCCCATGGCGGCATAAAACCCTTCCGCGTTGAGGCTGGCGCAGCATTCGAAGCGTTGGATGCCGGCCGATCGCGCCTGTTGCTCACACCGTTCATAGATCGCGCGTCCAATGCCACGGCCGACCCACTCATGATGGGTGCCGAAATGGCGAATATGGCCTAACCCTGGCTTCACCTCGCCGGTTTGAGGCTGTTCGCGGGTCCAGCCGCCGCAGCCGACAATTACCCCATCACCCGTTTCGGCCACGAAATAGGTGCCGGTAGCGAGTAGGGCGGGATTTGCCTGGATCATCGCCGGTAGCGCTGCGGCCAGAACCGCGGGCTCATAGGCGGGTGCCATCAGTTGCGGGTAGGACGCGGCGAAGAGCTCGCTCGCCGCCGTAGCGTCCTCTGGCGCTGCGACTCTAATCGTGAAGTCGGCTGCCATGTCTTCGGTTCCCAAGGTCATCCAGAATCAGCATTGGCGCAATACCGGTTACGCCAGTTAAATCGATATCATCAATAAGTTCTTACCTCATGGAATTTGCACAAATTCAGAGCAACAAATATATGAC
Source organism: Alphaproteobacteria bacterium (assembly GCA_965267185.1). GTDB lineage: Bacteria > Pseudomonadota > Alphaproteobacteria > UBA6615 > UBA6615. Next base: position 4,111,398 of record OZ253937.1, read on the forward strand.
AGAAATAAAATAAATATCTCAAGTATTATTTTCTTATAATAAATTTGGAAAAAATATATCGTATATTTTATGTATTAATATTGTATTAGCTTGCCATTAACGAATAAAAAATAATATCGTACGACTGTATTCGAGGTTTCCGAAGTTCTTATCCATCTTCTCAGCGTTGCAATAACGAAAAGGTATTTCGTTCATGCTTAACAAGATCAAATCGACTCGCGCGGGCTTACATGGCGTCGGTCCGCTATACCGCTCCTTCCTGGGGGTGGTTGGAATTCTTGTCTTTGCGTTTGTCATGCTGGCAGGGGACATCACGAGTTTTGGTGTCTCCAACAAGGCGTTTGCCGCGGGGGAGCAGCCGTGGCGCGTGGTCGTCGCGGTCGGCGAGGTTCGTGCTCGTCCGTTAGAGAGTACCGCCAGCACGCCATGGCGTACGATTACCGCTGGCGATCAAGTGTCTGTCGGATCGGAGCTCAAGACCAATGACGGTAGTCACGCACTGCTTGCCAATGACCGGGATACCATTACCGTCCAGGAGGGTTCCCGGATTGCACTGCCAAAGCCCGCCGAGAAAGGCATGACGCTGGTGCTGCAAGAATCCGGCGATGCCTTCTATCAGGTGGAGAGCCGGAAAGTGGCAGCCGCCGATCCCGGCGATACGCTGTACAACACCGTAGCTGCGTCTCCGAGCCGCTTCGAGGTTCGTACGCGCTACCTTGTCGCCGTGGTGAAAGGCACCGCATTTGGCGTCAGCGTCGATGGTGACGGCGCCCGGGTGAACGTTCGCGAGGGTACCGTCGGGGTCAAAAATTCGAGCTCGGGCCGGAGTGTCGATATCGGTGTTGGCCGCATGGCTGCCGTCGCGGCGTCGGGCGGTCCGAGCATCGACGTGCGGCCAACGCCCGCAGGCCAGGGTGTGCGTGGTATCGATCTGAAAACGGTTCCTGGTCAGATTCGTAGTATCGAAGTGAAGGCAGCACCGGCTACGGACAAGGAGAACGTGCCGGGCCTACAGAAATCGGACTTCACGAATACCAACGCCTCGATCAATGCCACAACCCGTGGCTCCAGCGCGAAGAGCAGCAGCTCCAGCTCGAGGAGCAGCAGCTCCAGTTCGAAGAGTAAAAGTTCCAGCTCGCGGAGCAGCAGTTCCAGTTCGAGAAGCAGTAGCTCCAGCTCGAAGAGTAGCAGTTCCTCCTCATCGAGTAGTAGCTCCAAAGGTAAGAGCAGCAGCTCGAAGGGTAAGAGCAAGAGCAGGGGTAACTCCGGTGGCGGCCAAGAATAATAAGGCCGCGATAGCGCCCACCTTTCTCGAGGTATAGACAGCTATGGATGCCGGGGGACAAAAAGTAGTGCGGCGGCGTGTCTTTCACGCCGCCGCCTTCTTGCTTGTAAGCGCCGCTTACTTGCTCGGCTATCTCGATTTTGTCGATCTTAAGCTCGCCGAGGTGCGCCAAGGTCTGCTCAAACGATCTGCGTCGCAAAATGTCGTTCTCATTGAGATCGATGCGCCTAGCCTGCGCGAAATCAGCGTCTGGCCATGGCCGCGCAGCTTCCATGCGCAGCTCATCGAGAACCTCCGCGAGGCGGGTGCTGAACGAATCGTTTTTGACGTCGATTTCAGTTCTCGTTCGGCACCGCGCGAAGACGATGCGCTCGAGCAGGCGCTTGCGGCGGCACAGGGCATCGTTGTGTTGCCATCTTTCAAGCAGCATACGTTGTCCGGCGAGACTGGCCAGGAAACAATCCTCGCCGCACCCCTGCCGAGGTTTGCACGGTACGCCGGTGCGGCGTCGGCAAATGTGCGGCTCGACCGGGACGGGCTTCTCCGGCGCATGGAGTATTTCGAGCGTTTGGGGGGCCGCGACCTACCATCGCTGTTCACGAGGCTGGGACCCGATGCACCTGTGGCGGGCGGTAGCTTCTACGTGGACTATGGGATCGATCCGGCGACTGTCCCACGTATTTCCTACGCCGATATTCTGCTGGGTCGCTTCGAGCCTGCCGACGTGGCCGGCAAGTCTGTTCTGATTGGGGCGACGGCGGTAGAGCTCGGTGATAGCCTCTCAGTTCCCGTCTACGGTGTTCTACCGGGCGCGCTCATTCAGATCCTCGCGTACGAAAGTAATGCGCAAGGACGTGCACTCACGCGTGTGTCGCAAGCACCGATCCTTCTAATTACTCTACTGGTTGTTATTCTGTTGAGCGTCGTGTTGCCCCGTTTGTCATGGCGCAATGGCCTCGCTGTCGTTTTATCCTCGTTGTTGTCTTTTCAATTGGTGGGGCTGGGCGCGCAGGCAGTCTGGCCGGTGATGATCGACACGGCGCCGATGTCGCTTCTGGTGGTGTTTCTCTTCATCGCCGTTTTGCTGGGCCGGTTGGACCGGCAGTCGCTCGCGCTCTTTCTACAAGAAAGGAGCCTGCGGCAAGCCGACACTTTGATGCAAAGCATCTTCAAGAACAGCTTCGAAGGTATTGTGACGTTCGATCAATCGGGCCGCATAAAGATGGTCAATGCGGCGACCCGAAATATGTTCGGCTATACCGCAGAAGAGCTGATCGGCACCAACGTGACGGCTTTGTTGAAAGACCGTTCGCGGGATAGCCAGCCGGTATCGCGTTTATTCAGCGTCGGCGATGGCCGTTGCGAGTTTGTTGGTGTGAAAAAAAACGGTGCCGAGGTGCCGCTCGAGTGGGTGACCACAGATATTTCGATGAACGACGAATCGATCTTTATGGGCATCGTCACCGATATCTCGGAACGTAGAGAGCATGAGAAAGAGTTGCAGCACCAAGCATTGCACGATGCGCTCACCGGCCTTCCGAATCGCTATCTCTTGTCTGATCGGTTGAGCCATGCGCTCGAAATCGCGCGGCGGGATCGAAAGCCCTTGGGCCTGCTGATGCTGGATCTCAATCGGTTCAAAGAGGTGAACGATACCCTGGGGCATCATACCGGTGACCAGATTCTGATCGAGATTTCCCAACGCATTCAAAGCGTCATCCGCAAATCGGACACCGCGGCTCGGCTCGGCGGCGATACGTTCCTGGTTCTGCTGCCGGCAGTCTCTGATCTTGCCCGTTCTGAAAAAATTGCAAAGCGCATCGTCAAGGCGATCAAGGAGCCGATATTGATCGAAGGCGTTGCGTTCGAGCTTGGAGTGAGTATCGGTATTTCGCTGTTCCCCGAGCATGGCGAAGATGCGGACGCACTCATTCAATGCGCCGATGTTGCGATATCGCTCTCCAAGAGCAACGCCGCGCAGATCACGATCTACGATCCCGAGCGCGACGAAAATAGCGTGCGCCATCTATCGCTGTCCGGTGAGCTGCGCACGGCGATCCAACAGAACCAGCTGGTGCTTCACTACCAGCCCAAGGTCGATCTGGCGACCGGGCGCACATGTAGTGCAGAGGCACTGGTCCGCTGGGTTCACCCGGTTCATGGATTCATTCCACCGGACGAGTTTATCGGCCGAGCCGAGCGTAGCGGCATGATCCGCGACATGACGCGCTGGGTGCTCAATACGTCTCTGGCGCAGCTCGCCGAGTGGCGTGACGCGGGAATCGATATTAGCCTCGCCGTCAATATCTCGACAGTGGATCTGCAAGACCGCACCCTTCCTGAGCTGGTTGAGGAATACCTACAGCTCTGGTCGGTCGATCCGCAGAACCTCACATTGGAAATCACGGAAAACGCGATCATGGTCGACCCCGCCGTAGCGCTTGAGGTGGTGTCTGGCCTGAGCGAAATCGGTGTGCGGCTGTCGATCGACGATTTTGGCACTGGCCATTCATCGCTCAGCTACCTGAAGAAGTTGCCCGTCAATGAGATGAAGATCGACAGATCGTTCGTCATGCATATGACGCTCGATCAAAGTGACCAGGTCATTGTCCGATCGACCATTAATCTCGCGCACAATCTGGGGCTTTCTGTTGTTGCCGAGGGCATTGAGAGTGATGAGCATATGGACCTGCTGAAGGAACTCGAGTGCGATATCGGGCAAGGCTTCCATATCAGCCGTCCTGTACCGGCTGACCAATTTGCCGACTGGTACCGCAACGCGAATTTGGAGTCGGTGCAGCCTGAAGCGCCGGCAAAGGTCGCCGCTCTGTCCTGATCCAGTCTCCGGCAGATTTGCCGCGATATCGAATGGCGCGCGCGGCGGCCATTCATCTGTAAGTAGACTGAATTTCTCATCATGCAATTTTACTGAGAAATGCAACTGTCGAGCCCGTCTCGTCAGGACGCATTTCGGCGCGAATAATACGCGGTTAGCGGGTCACGTTATCTCGATGAACTAGGGGTCGACGTTGCTGGATGAAGGCCGGTAGCTTATAAATACGGGAATTGGGAGACATAAAACATATAAGGGAGGAACGAATGCCCAATATTTCAAAGACCGGTGTTGCCGCTGCCGCGATTGCGGCGGCTGTTGCGGCCACCGCTGCTGCAACGGTACCTGCTTCCGCACAACAGACTATCAATCTTACCGCGATCTCCGGTTATCCGCCGCCCGCAACATGGATCGGTTCGCTGGTTGATGCCTATATTCCAGCCGTCGATGCGGAGTTGGCGAAGACCGGTAACTTCAAGATCAATTGGAATAGGGGTATCAGTGGACAGATCGTAAAACCGCGTGGTGAGCTCGAAGGAGTCGAAACTGGGCTCGGCGATCTGGGTGTCATCGTAACGGCTTTCCATGCCGATAAAGTGCCGCTTTACGACGTCTCGTTCAAAACGCCGTTCACGTCGAACGACATCGCGTTGATCAGTAAGGTCACGCAGAAAATGGTCGACACGTTCCCGCAATACAATGCGACATGGCAGCAACAATTCAATCAAGTCGCGCTCGGTCCGACCGGCGCGGTCGACAACTACATGCTGTGGTCGAACAAGCCGATTACCGACCTTGGACAAGTGGAAGGCCTTAAAGTCGGCGCCGCCGGCCCGAACCTGCCATGGGTGACAGCGATCGGCGCCGCCGGTGTGCAAACCAACCTCGCCGACGCCTATAACAGTCTCTCGACGGGCATTTACGAGGCCATGATCGTGTGGCGTCAGGGCGCCGGCGCGTTCAAGCTGTGTGAACCGGCGCCGTTTGCGTACGACGCCACGCTCGGTGGCGTGAACGGCTTTTCGCTCAACGTCAATAGCGATGTCTGGAGCGGCCTGCCCGACGAGGTTAAGACCGCGCTGCAAGCGTCGGTCCCGGCTTGGGTTGCTGAAAACGTGAAGCGTGTGAACGACGGCGCGTCGTCGGGTCTTGCGCGTTGCGAAGCCGAATTCGGCACCAAGGTTACTAAGGCGACGACGGAGCAGCGTAACCAATGGGCGATGGCGTTGCCGCCGCTCGGCAAGCAATGGGCCGAGGAGCGCAACAAGGCCGGTCAGCCGGGTACTGAAATCCTGAAAGCCTGGATGGATGAAATGCGCGCTGCCAACCAGCCGATTGCACGCCACTGGGACCGCGACTAGCACTCCCAGTCTTTTCTAGGCAAATGACACTTAGAATCAGGTGAGGGGAGCCGCCGTGAGGCGGCTCCCGACATTCTATGGCTGCTATCCTCGGTTTTCTCGATATTTTGCGGCGCATCTTCGACTGGATCGTCGTCGTCGCCAATGGCGCAGCATCGGGCTGGATCTTCGTCATGATGGCGTTGATTACCACCGATATCGTTCTGCGGTTTGTCTTCGGTGCGCCGATCAGCGGTGTTACCGAGATCATCGAAATCTCGATTGTCATCATCCTTTATCTCCAGCTGACACATACGCTGAAGGTGGGCCGGATGACCCGCTCGGACGCGCTTTATTCGACCATCCTGCGGCGCTATCCGCCGGTCGGACATATCATGGGTATCCTGTTCAGTGCGGCCGGAATTTTCCTGATGATCGCCATCGTTCGGGGTGGCTGGAAGAAGTGGATCCAAGCCTATGAGGGAAATTTCTTCGTCGGCAATACCGGCGTTTTCACCTTCCCTGAATGGCCGCAACGGCTGATTCTGGTCATCGGCTGCACCATGCTGGCAATTCAGTTTGCGTTGCTAGCGCTCGATCATTTTCGCGCTCTGTTCGGCAAACCGCCTCTCGAACATGAAGAGGCGGTCGACGTGGAAGTTGCCGCCGTTGAGGAGAGCCAAAAATGACTGGTCTCGAAATCGGCGCTATTTCGATCGTCGCCATGCTGGTGCTGATCTATATCGGCATGTATGTACCGATTGTTTTAGCCTTGATCTCCTTCGTTGGAGTCTGGGTTGTCAAAGGCAATATCAACGTCGCCGAAAGTTTGTTGTGGGTGGCCTCGGCGAAGACAGTATTTAATTTCCTGTTCGGTGTTATCCCCCTGTTCGTGCTCATGGGGCTTCTCGTTAGCGCTGCCGGTATGGGCCGCGATACCTACGATATTGCTCAAAGTTTCCTCCACCGCATCCGGGGCGGTCTAGGTATGGCCACGGTGGTTGCCAACGCCATTTTCGCCGCAATTACCGGCGTGTCGATTGCCTCGGCGACGGTGTTTTCGCGCATCTCGGTGCCGGAAATGTTGCGCTACGGCTATAAGGGCCGGTTCGCGGTTGGCACCGTGGCGGGCTCGTCTGTACTCGGCATGCTTATTCCGCCGAGCATTCTGCTCATTATCTATGCGCTGATCGCGGAGGAATCCGTGGGCGATTTGTTCATCGCTGGCGTCGGTCCGGGACTCCTGCTCACGGCGGCGTATTGTGGTCTGATCGCATTGATGGCCTACGCTTTTCCCAACTCCGTAGCGGTTCCGGAGACCTTTTCCGACGATCCCGATGCAGATGCTGAGGGCCACCTGTCGGGTAGGGAACTGCTTTCGAAATCCATTCCGATTGTCGTTTTGATCCTGGTTGTGCTCGGCGGCATCTATGCTGGGCTCTACACGCCGACCGAGGCGGGTGCGGCGGGCGCTTTTGTCGCTCTGCTGTTTGCGTTGTGGCGGCGGGCCCTGACCTGGCGCCGCTTGTGGGACATTCTGGTTGAAACCGGCCACATATCCGCAACCCTGTTGTTCCTGATCGTCGCCGCTAGCATGTATAGCCGTATGCTAGGTGTCACCGGCTTGCCGACGGAGCTCGGTAACTGGATTAACTCGATGGACGCTAGCTTCGGCCTGCTGCTGTTCATCTATGTGGTCATCGTTTTGGTGCTTGGCACGATCATCGATTCGGTCTCGATCATGTTGATTAGTGTGCCGCTATTCCTGGTGGTGCTGGCACCGTTCGATATCAATCTGGTGTGGTTCGGCATCGTCACGATTATCGCTGTCGAGATCGGTTTGCTCACCCCGCCACTCGGGCTGGCGGTCTATGTGATCAAAAGCTCGCTCGACCGCGACGATATCTCGCTCGCCGATATCTTCATCGGCGCCGCGCCATTCGCGCTGACCATGCTGTTGGTGTTGATTCTGATCATCATCTTCCCCGACATCAGCTTGTGGCTAGTCGATCTGCGCCGGTCGCTGATTGCGCCATAGCGGCGCCAGGGACATCTTTTCCGTATTCTGCACCGCGTAGCGCGAAAGCGCTGCGCGGTGTAGCATTTTGGGCAGCAAGAACGAAAAAAGGGGGAAACGATGGCTGGCAACGGAACCGTCAACATCGACATGCACTGCCACGTCTTTTCGCCGTCGGCGAAGGCGCTGATCGACGAGCGCTATACGGCGCTCGATATCCTCACGCCCGACCGCGATCCGTACATGTTTTTCGCTCATCCGTCGTCGCGTGAGGTCGACGACAAATCGATCCCCGAGCTGGTGCCCAAGATGGTCGGCCTGGAGCCGCGCGAAGCCGACATGGATGCTACCCGCGTCGATATTCAGGTGGTGAGCCCGGTGCCGATCCAGTTCTACTATTGGACCGATCCGGCGTTCGGCAACGATTTAGCGCGGGCGCAGAACGACGATGTTGCCGAGCTGGTCAAAGGCAACCCCGACCGGTTCGTCGCCATGGGCACGCTGCCCATGCAGGACGCTGCGGCGTCGGTAGCCGAGCTGCGCCGGGCGGTGAAAGAGCTTGATATCCGCGCCTTCATCATCTCGTCGAACATCGACGGCGTGGAACTGTCCGACGCGCGCTTCGATCCCATCTGGGCCGAAGCGGTGGCGCTCGACGTGCCGCTGTTCCTGCATCCGTTCGGGTTCACCGACGGCGCGCGCTTGCGACCGTTCTTTATGCATAACTGTGTCGGCCAGCCGCTCGAAGAGCAGATCGCGATTACCCATCTGATTTTCGGCGGGGTGCTCGACCGCCATCCGGGTATCAAAATCTGCATTGCCCATGGTGGCGGCTACTTCCCCTATTATGCCGGCCGCATGGACCATAGCTGGGAGTACCGCCCCGAGCTGCGCGAGCTAATCGACCGGCCACCGAGCGAATATCTGCGCGAGCTCTACTACGACACCGTCGTCTTCCGCGCCGATGCGCTTGATTATTTGGTGAATATGGTCGGTGTCGACCGGGTGATGATGGGCACCGACTACCCGTTCGACATGCAGGAGTTCGATCCGGTGAGTTTCGTCGAGAGCGCCGGCGGGCTCACCGAGACCGACCGGGCCAAAATCTGCGGCGGCACTGCATCGGAGCTCATGCGTATCGGTTAGTCGATCAGCATCCAGGTGGTCCAGATATTGGCCACCGGCTCGCCGGTGTCGGCAGCCTCCAACCGGACTTGCGCGAAGACCATGCGCTTACCGGCCCGGACCACCTCGCCGCGGCCGATAAGGTCGGTTCCGCGCGCCGCTGTCATGAAACTCGTCGTCATGTCGACGGTCGCCATGTCGCGGTAGCCGCCGAGCGCCGAGGAAATCACCACGACCATGGCTGAGTCGGCGAAGGCCAGCATCGCCTGGCCTGAGACGATACCGCCGGGGCGGTTGAGATCGTCGCGGTAGGGTAGGCGCAAGACCGCCCCGCTGTCCGTCGTCTCTTCGACGCGCATATCCAAGTCCCTCAGCCAGGGCGCGAGCCGCTTGTCGATAATGTTTTGCGCTTCGGCGACGGAAATTCCGCTCATTTTTTCCTCGAACTAAATTGCTGCGGCGAATAGCCGGCTTGTTTCTACAGCGCCCGGCGGCGATTGTCCTATACTGAGCCGGCATGCCGGAAGGGGGCGAGACAAAGATGTTCGATTTGGAAGGACAGGTAGCGGTGGTCACCGGCGCGTCGAGCGGCCTGGGGGCCCACTTCGCCGAAACCCTCGCGCAGGCGGGCGCTAAGGTCGCCATCGGTGCGCGCCGGGTCGACCGGCTGACAGCGCTGGCGGATAAAATCGCCGAAAGCGATGGCCGGGCGTTGCCGGTCGAGCTCGACGTAACCGACGCTAAGTCGGCTGCCGAGGCCGTGCGCATTGCCGAGGAGGAGCTGGGGCCGATCTCCATCCTGGTGAACAATGCGGGCATTCCCTCGTCGGGCCGCACCATCGAGATGGAAGAGGCGGAATGGGACAGCGTGCTCGACACCAATCTCAAGGGCGCCTGGCTGATGGCACGCGAGGTCGGCCGCCATATGGTCGAGCACGAAACCGCCGGACGCATCGTGAATATTTCGTCGGTGATCGGTGTTCGCACGGCGGCCAAGCGCGTGCTGGCCTATTCGATCTCGAAGGCTGGCATGGTGAACCTGACTGAAACCATGGCGCTCGAGCTCGCGGACAAAGAGATTTGCGTCAACGCCATCGCGCCCGGTTACATCCAGACCGAGCTCAACCATGACTTCTTGAACAGCTCGGCCGGGCAGCGCATCGCCACGCGCGTGCCGCTAGGCCGGTTCGGCGAGAGAAGCGATCTCGATGGCGTTCTGTTGCTATTGGCGAGCCCGGCCGCGCGTTACATTACCGGTGCGGTGTTTACCGTCGATGGGGGCCTATCGCTGTCGACGCTGTAGAAAAATAATAAAAAGGGAAGGGAGAGCCCCGATGGATTTCACTTTATCGCCGGAACAGGAAGAGCTGCGCCAGCGGGTCGCGGCGTTCGTCGCGGATGAGATCATGCCGGTAGAAGCCGATCCGGCAAGCTTCGACGAGCATGAAAATATCGCGCTCGAACCTCTGGGCCGCCTGCGCGAGAAAGCCAAAGCTGCTGGCCTATGGGCGCCGCAGATGCCGGTGGAACGCGGCGGATTGGGGCTGAACACTGTCGGCATGGCGATGTTCTACGAAGAGGCTGGCCGGTCCCGCTTCGGCCCGGTGGTCTTCAACTGCGCCGCACCGGACGACGGCAATATGATCCTACTCGAACGCTGCGGCACGGAAGCGCAGAAAGACCGCTGGCTGCAGCCGATCATCGATGGCGCGATACGGTCGTCGATTGTGATGACCGAGCCCGCGCCGGGCTCCGGCTCCGATCCGACCGCCATGCTCACCACCGCAACCCCCAAGGACAATGATGCTTGGGTAATCGAGGGCCGCAAATGGTTCATCACCGGGGCCGAGGGTGCTGAGCATTTCATCTTGCTGGCGCGCACCTCGGACGAGAAGCGGCGCAACCTGACGACGTTTCTGTTCCACCGCGACGATCCCGGCTGGGAAATCATCCGGCGCATCCCGATCATGGGACCGGAGGAACATGGCGGTCACTGCGAAGTCCAGTTCGATGGGCTGGAGATTCCCGACGAGAACCGGCTGATGGCCGTCGGCGAGGGTATGAAAGCGGTACAGATACGCCTCGGCACGGCGCGGCTTACCCACTGTATGCGGTGGCTCGGCATGGCTAAGCGCGCGATCGAAGAATGCATGGGTTACGTGAAGACGCGCGAGAATTTCGGTATGACCCTGGCCGAACATGAGGGCGTGCAATGGATGTTGGCCGACGCGGCGATGGATATCGAGATCGGCCGGCTGATGACCATGCGCGCAGCGGCCAAGCTCGATAGCGGCGATCAGGCCCGCAAAGAAGTGTCGATGGCCAAAATCTTCGTCTCCGAGCTGCTGCACAACACGATTGCGACGGCGATCCAACTGAACGGCGCGCGCGGCTACTCCAAGGACCTGCCGCTGGAGTGGATGTACCGCTATGCGCCCCAGGCGAAACTCGTCGACGGCGCGTCTGAGGTCCACAAGATGGTCATCGCCCGCAACTTGCTGGCCGAGGGCACAGGCTTCTGGAGCTGGGATTAGTGCCAGATGGCGCGGCGATAGCGCGGCAGCCCGGTTTTCAGGTAGAGCCGCTGAAGGAGTGGCTTACCGCTCAAACCGGCGCGAACGGCGTTCACATAGAGCCGCTGGAACTTTTGCCGGGCGGCGCGGTGCAGCAGAACTGGGCGCTCAACCCTGATTTCGAAGGCGGGCGGTTACCCGGCTGCCAGAAGCTTGTACTACGCACAAACTTTCAGACACCACTACCTGCGAGCGAACCCAAAGCGTTGGAATTCGCGGTCTTGCAAGCTGTTGCGGCGGTGGGGGTGACCGTTCCCGAACCGTTATGGCTCTGTGAGGACCCTGGCGTGATCGGCCAGCCGTTTTTTGTCATGCGACGGCTGGCCGGTGACGCTGACGCCCGGAACCTCGTTGCGGCGGCGGCGCGGGAGGGCTTCGGGATCGACCTCGCCAAGCAACTTGCGGGCGAGCTGGCGCGCACCCATCGTCTCATGCCCGGCGATCTGGCCCTGGATTTCCTGGGCTCGCCGTCAGCGCCGTCGGCTTTAGGGCAAGTCGCGAAATACCGGCGATGGCTGGCCGAGCTTGGGGCAGATGGTCGTTTATTTGCGGAACTCGACTGGCTCGAACAGAACGCGCCGCCGCAGCGCCGAACGTGCTTGGTTCACCGCGATTTCCGCAGCGGTAATTTCCTCGTTGAAGATGGACGCCTAACCGCGGTCCTCGATTGGGAGTTTGCCGGGTGGGGCGATCCCCATGAAGATATCGGTTGGCTCTGTGCGTCGTGCTGGCGCGCCGGCGGCGATCAACTCGAAGCGGGTGGACTCGCGAACCGTGGCGAATTTTACGCCGCCTACGAAGCGGCGGGCGGTCTGCTGATCGATGAGGCCGCTGTTGCCTACTGGGAAGTGATGGCGCATTTGCGCTGGGCGATTATTGCTCGTCAGCAGGGCGTACGCGCGGCGCAGGGCGATGTGCCGCAGCACGAATTGCTCGAGGCCGTGGCGCGCGTGCCGGGACTCGAGCGCGATATCTCGAACATGACCGAAGCGCTTTAGAAAAGAGAGGCGATAAGATGGTCGAAAAATTCCGGCGGGTCGTGACCGGACATGACGAAAACGGCAAAGCGGTGTTTATCAGCGACGGCACCGCCACAGCGGTGAAGGAAATGGAGTCGATGCCCGGTCTTGCCTTGACCGATCTATGGCGCACCAACGAAGCGCCCGCGAGCAATGCCGGAACCGAGGATACGGCGGATACGGACGTTACCCTGCTGCCGCCGAAGAACGGTGTCGTGTTCCGCATCGTCGAGTTTCCGCCCGACTCCCAATGGCGCACGGGTGCCAGCGGTAGCGAAGCGTTTGCGTCGATCGGCGCGGAGGACGCGCAGGATCACGACAGCGACGATCCCATGCGCCACCGCACCGATACCGTCGATATGCTGCTGATCCTGAAGGGCGAGATCGACGCCATCCTCGACGATGGCGCGCGCACCACCCTGCGGCCCGGCGATACGTTCATCCAACGCGGCACCGTCCACTCTTGGTCGGTGACCGGCGACGAGCCGTGCCTGGTCGCCGCCGTTCTGGTCGACGCGCAACCGTTGTAAGACGATACCGTCAGGGTGCGAATACGATGCACCCCCCACCCCAACCCTCCCCCACAGAGGGGGGAGGGAGCTACGACAGTACGAATCGTTCACTCTTAAGTCCTCCCCTTGATGGGGGAGGATTTAGGTGGGGGTGATTTATGTACGTTCTAAGGCCATGCTTCGAGACGCTCGCAAGTGCTCGCTCCTCAGCATGAGGTATATTTTCTAGCCTCACCCTGAGGAGCGATCGAAGATCGCGTCTCGAAGGGCGAGGTTTACCGACCCTAAGGCACCAGCACCACGCGACCGAGGATGCGGCCGTCGACGAGGTCTTGCAGGGTATCGTTCACCTTTTCCATCGGCCGTGTTTCCACGGGGATGGGGGTAACATTGCCACCGCGTACCAGATCGAGGAGCTCGTGCATTTCCTCCAGCCGGCCGACATAGGAGCCGCGCATGGTCATGTTGCGCATCGGCAGCGTTAGCGTGGGGATGGTGATCTCGCCGCCATACAAGCCCACGCCGACGTAACGGCCGCCCTTGCGCACGGCGTCGTAGCCCAGCTTGGTGGTCTCCGAGGAGGCCACGAAATCGACGATGGCGCCGGCTCCATTCCCGGTGATTTCCTTGATCCGCGCCAGCGCATCCTCTTCCTTCGGATTGATCGTATGGTCGGCGCCCGCCTGCCGCGCCGCGGCCAGTTTCTCGCTATCGACATCGACGACGATCAACTCGTGGTCGGGCAAATACGCGCGCGCGACGCCAACGCCGGTAAGACCGACCCCGCCGGCGCCGATGATGACAACTTTGTCGTCGGCCGATAGCGGGTGCGCCTTCTTGATGGCGCTGTACGACGTGATGCCGGCGCAGGCCAGCGTGCAAGCATAGTGTTCGGGGATGCCCGAGATATCGAGCAGGTATTTGGGATCCGGCGCCATTATATGGGTGGCGTAGCCGCCCGGTGCCAACACGCCCAGAACGCGCATGGAAACGCAGTCATTGTCGTGACCTTCGTCACAGCGCGGGCAGTCGCCGCAGCCAATCCAAGGGAAGACCAGCCGCTTGTCGCCGACCTCGACCCCCGTCGCGTCTGGGCCGACGGCTTCGACCTCGCCGACGGGTTCGTGGCCCATGGTGAGCGGCAGCTTGAGGCCGCGCTCTTCGATGGTGATTTTTTTGCCGCCGCCCATATCGTAGCTGCCCTGCCAGAAATGGAGGTCGGAATGGCACACGCCACTCGCCGTGATGCGCACTAGAACTTCACTGCCCTGTGGCTCCGGCGTTTCGGTCTCGACCGCTTCCAGCGGTTCGTTGGTCGCCACCAGCTGATAACTCTTCATCTTCTTGTTCTCCGCCCGTTTCTCGTTATTCGAATTTTATCGATACGCCACCGAGGCCCGACATCTCGACCTCGATCAGATCGCCCTGGGACACCCACTTGGTCGTCACCACCGAGCCCAGCGTCACAAACTGGTTCGCCTTCAACTCGCGGCCCCGCTCAGCCAGCCGGTTGGCCAGCCAGGCCAAAGCTTCGAGGGGATGGCCCATGATAAGCGAGCCCAGCCCGGTGCCAAACTCTTCGCCGTTCACATCCATGCGCCCTTGAACGCGGGAGAGATCGGACCCGCGCCAATTCGTTACCGGGTCGGCCATGACGCAGGCGGCGTTAAAGAAATTGTCGGCAACCATGGTCGGGGTGTCGAGCTCGCGGTAGTCGAAGTAGCGCGCATCGACCAGCTCGACCGAGGCAGTGCAGCTTTCGACGGCGTCGGCGACGGTTTTGAGCGTGTAGGGCGCACGCGATGCCGGCAGATCGGCGCCCAACTGTGCTGCGATCTCGGCTTCGACGCCGGGCACCACATAGTCCGCATGGCGCAATATCGCCGTGTTGCGGTGAACGGTGGGGGCGAACACCTCGCCGAACGACGGCTCGTGGATGTTCATATATTCCTGCATTACCGGGGTGGTGCAGCCGATTTTGTACCCCATCGGTTTGCCCAACCCGCGCTCGGTCAGGATCTCGTTCAAGCGCTCCTGGACGGTGTAGGCGTCGTCGAGATTTGCCGGCCGGATGTCCTCCGGCAAGGGGTCCAGGCGGCCGCGGCTCAGCCGGTTCTCGGCGATAATCTGTGCGGCCCGGTCGACGGCTTGTGCGTCCATTCTTGTTATTTCCTATCCTGCAAAGGCGCGTTTCAGCGCGCCGATCACCTGCTCCAGCGACGCCGTGGCGGCGTCGATGGTTTTACCATAATGGAAGTAGCCGTGGATCATGCCATCGTAGCAGGTGTACTCGACCGGCACACCGGCGGCGCTCAGAAGTTCGCCATAGTGCTTGCCATCGTCGCGCAGCGGGTCGAACTCGGCGGTGATGATCAGGGCCGGCGGGAGGCCGCTGAAATCCTTTGCCAGCGCCGGGCCGAGGCGGAGATCGCCGTGGTCGGTATCGGCGGGGACGAATTGCTCGTGATACCAGGCGATCTGCTGGCGAGTGAGAAAATAAGCTTCGTCGAGCAGCGCGTAAGACGGCAGGTCGAGGGTAAAGAAAAAGTCGGTCGACGGGTAGATCAGCACTTGGAGCACGAAATTCATGTCGCCGGTTTCGCGCGCCCGCTGGCAGATGAACGCGGACAGATTGCCACCGGCACTATCGCCGCCGACGGCGAGGCGCGCTGGGTCGCCGCCCAGGCTCGCAGCGTTCGCCGTCACCCATTGCGCCGCCGCCCAGGCATCGTCGTGCGCGGCCGGGAATTTATGCTCGGGCGCCTGCCGGTATTGCGGCGCAACCACGATGCAACCGGTTTGATTGGCGATGCGCCGGCATTGCGGTTCGCGGCTCTCGATGCTGCCGATGACGAAGCCGCCGCCGAAATAGAAAATAAATATAGGGAGAGGTCCCTCGGGAGCATCGGCAGGCCAGAAAATACGCAGCGGGACCGGCCCGTGCGGCCCGTCGATCTGGCGGTCCTCGACCCGTTCGACCGGTTCGGGGTCGTAGTTGCGCCCCTCGATAAAACGCCGGTAGGCCGCGCGTGCCTCGGCGGGCGGCATCTGGTTGAGGGGCGTGGGCGCCGACGTCAGCGTATCGAGCAGTTCCTGAGCCTGGGGGTGCAGGGGCATGGATCTCTCCTGGTTTCCGACAGGATTGGCTGGTTTACGCCGGGCGTCAATAAGTCCGGTAAAATAGTCTCGTTCGGTGAGAACCGAGCAGCCTATTCAACGATCTTGCGCATGGCGAAGGTGGACTCAACGCGGGCGATCCCCGGCAGTCGCGAGAGCTGTTCCTTGTGGAATAGCTCGTAGTCGGCCATGTCGCGCATGGCGACACGCATCACGTAGTCATACTGCCCTGACAATAAGTAGCATTCGGCGATCGCCCCGTCGCGCGCGCCGGGGCAGTCGCGAACGGCGCGTTCGAAGGCATCGAGGAATTCTTCGCTTTGCTGGCTGAGCGTGATGAATATGAGGACAGTGAGCCCGCGCCCCAGCGCTGCTTCGTCGATCGTCGCCCCGAAACCGGCGATAACGCCTTCATTTTGCAGCCGATGAATGCGCCGCGAACAAGCCGATGGCGATAAACCGACCTTCTCGGCGAGGTCGAGATTGGTGATCCGCGCGTCCCGGCGCAACACGGTCAATATCGAATGATCGACGGCATCGAGTTTCATAATCGCACGTTGTAAGCTAATTTTAGAAATATACGCGTGATTATTGCATATTTTGATCTTTTGGCGAACGACTTTGCACACAACGTTCGACGCTCCTTGATTATGGTCAACGAAAGAGGGCGATGGAGCGTGCGATGCGGATTGGTGTACCAACGGAAATCAAGAACCGGGAATCCCGGGTTGGCCTTGTGCCGGCCAGCGTGCGTGAGTTCGTCGCGCATGGTCACACCGTTTTCGTGCAAAGCGGCGCGGGAAATGGGGTGGGCGCAACTGACGAGGCCTATTTGGCCGCAGGGGCGAAAATCGTTTCCGATGCGGCGGAGGTGTTCGAGCAAACCGATATGATCATCAAGGTCAAGGAGCCCCAGGCTGTTGAGCGCGCCATGATGCACGAGGGGCAAATTCTCTACGCCTATCTGCACCTGGCGCCAGATCCCGATCAGGCGGCCGATCTCTGCGCGGTCGGCGTGTTTGCGCTCGCCTATGAAACGGTGACGGATGCCGATGGTAATCTGCCTCTGCTGGCGCCCATGAGCGAGGTCGCGGGCCGGTTTGCGGTGCAAGCGGCGGCCCAATCGTTGACTGCGACGGCGCGCGGGCGCGGCGTGTTGCTGGGTGGTGTGCCCGGTGTCTTGCCCGCACGCGTCGTCGTCATTGGCGGTGGCGTGGTGGGTAAGAACGCGGCGCGCATGGCTGACGGATCGGGCGCCGAAGTTCTGGTGCTGGACAAATCGATCAAGCGGCTGCGCGAAATCGATGCCGAGTTTGGCGGCCGCATCCGGACCGCTTATGCGACACAGGATACGCTTGAACAGACAGTGGCGCAGGCGGACGTGGTGATCGGCGCAGTCCTCGTGCCGGGCGCTAGCGCGCCCCGGCTTATCGACCGGGATATGTTGGCGAACATGAAGCCCGGTGCCGTTTTGGTCGATGTATCGATCGATCAGGGCGGTTGCTTCGAGACGAGCCGCCCGACGACCCATGACGATCCGACCTATGTGGTCGACGAAATCGTCCATTACTGCGTCGCTAACATGCCAGGCGCCGTGCCGCTAACGTCGTCGATCGCCCTCAACAACGCGACGCTTCAACCGGGCTTGCGCATCGCCGACCAGGGTTTGGCGCGCGCGCTCGCCGAAGACCTCCATCTGCGGAACGGGCTGAACGTGGCGCGTGGCGAAATCGTGCATCCGGCGGTGGCGGAAAGTCTCGGCCGGGCTTGTCATTCACCGGCGGAGATTCTCGCCCGATGAGCCCTTGTTGTCGCGCGGCGGAGCCATCAATATCCTGAACTAATAAGATCCGGTCTAGGGATGCCGGGCGGGGCGTGGGGAGGAAAGCGGTTTATGCGGTTTGCGTGCGATACGGGGGGAACCTTCACCGATTTGATCGTCGAGGACGATCAGGGCGGGCTTCACATGTACAAGGCGTCGACGACGCCGGCCGATCCGGTGAAAGGGGTGCTCGACGCGTTGGCGCTCGCCGCCGCCGATATGGATCTGCCGCTCGACGGCCTGCTGGCTAAAGGCGACATGCTGATCCATGGCACCACCCACGCTATCAACGCCATCATCACAGGCAATACGGCGAAGACGGCGTTTCTCACCACCGCCGGTCATCCCGATATTCTGGTGTTGCGCGAGGGTGGACGCATCGAGCCGTTCAATTTTGTCGCTCCCTACCCCGAGCCCTATCTACCGCGCGCGCTCACCTTCGAGGTGCCCGAGCGCATCGATAGCGCTGGGGGCGTGCACACGCCGCTCGATGAAGCCGCTGTCGTTGCCATCGCCGAAGAGTTGAAGGCCCAGGATGTCGAGGCGGTGGCGGTATGCCTCTTATGGTCGATCTATAACCCGGCGCACGAGTTGCGGGTGGGCGAGCTGCTCGAGGAACATCTGCCGGGCGTACCCTATTCGCTGTCGCACCGGTTGAACCCGGCACTGCGGGAATACCGGCGCGCCTCGTCAACAGCTATCGATGCCTCGCTGAAACCGCTGATGGGCCGCTATCTTGGCGGGCTGACCGAGCGCCTGACCGCGGCGGGTTTTAAAGGACGCACTCTGGTGCTGACGTCCCAGGGTGGCATGCTCGACGCGACCGATCTGGCGCAAAAGCCGATCCATGCGATCAACTCGGGCCCGTCGATGGCGCCTATCGCCGGCCGCCACTATGCCCGACTCGATTCAGAGGCACCCAATGTGATCATCGCCGACACCGGCGGCACCACCTACGATGTAAGCCTAGTGCGTCAGGGCCGTATCCCGCTGACCAAGGAAACCTGGATCGGTCAGCCGTTCCGCGGCCACATGACCGGCTTTCCCTCGATCGATATCAAAAGCGTCGGCGCGGGCGGCGGCTCGATCGCCTGGGTCGACGCGGGGGGTCTGCTCCATGTGGGTCCGCAGAGCGCTGGCGCGGTGCCAGGGCCAGTGTGTTACGGCGCGGGCGGCACCGAGCCGACCTTGACCGACGCGTGTTTGACCCTCGGCTATGTCGATCCCGACTATTTCCTTGGCGGCACCATGCAACTCGACGCCGATGCCGCGGCCAAAGCGGTAGAGGATAAAGTCGCCAAACCACTCGGCATTTCATCGATGGAGGCCGCGGCGGCGATTGTGAGTGTGGCGACGGAAAATATGGTGCAGGCGATCGCTGATATTACGGTGAACCAGGGGATCGACCCGGCGGATTCAGTGCTGATCGGTGGCGGCGGCGCGGCCGGGCTCAACTCGGTGTTCATCGCACGACGCTTGGGTTGCCCCACTTTGCTGATCCCCGAAACTGGAGCAGGCTTGAGCGCTGCGGGCGCGCTGATGTCCGACCTCACTAACGAATACCGCGCGACGTTTTTCACCACCTCGGGCGAGTTCGACCGCGAGGGCACCAACCGGGTGCTCGAGGAACTACGCGCCGAGTGCCAGACGTTCATCGACGGGCCGGGATCGGGGGCGGAAAGCCACGCCATCGAGTACACGGTTGAGGCCCGCTACGCCTCGCAAGTGTGGGAGATCGAGGTGCCGTTGGAAAACGATACCTTTACCGACGATTCTCAGTTGGCCGCCATGGTGGAGGCGTTCCACGCGATGCACGAGCAGATCTTTGCTATCCGCGATCCTGGCTCGGTCATCGAGTTCGTCGGTTGGACCGCAACGGCACGGTGCCGCCTGCGCGCTGGCGATGGGGGGCGGCTCGGCGCTGGCGCGAGCCATGCGGTGTCGGGCAGCCGGAAGGTCTATTTCTCCGGCGCCGGCGAGGTCGACGCGGCGCTGCACGATTTCGAGACCATGGAATCCGGCGTCGAACACCAGGGACCGGCGATTATCGAATCGCCGTTTACGACGGTAGTGGCCGACGCCGACACCACGTTCCAACGGACCGCGTCCGGCAGCCTGCTGATGCGGCCGTAGGGGAGGGAAAAGCCATGAACGACAAAAACGGCAAGCAACTCGACGGCGCGCAACTGGCCATCCTCGCCAACCGGTTCGAGGGCATTTCCTCGAAGATGGGCAACACATTGCTGCGGACGGGGCGCTCGGGCGTGCTCAACCGGGCGAAAGATTTTTCCTGCTGCATTCTCACCGCCGACCATCAGCTGTTGGCAGTGGCTGAGAGCCTGCCGATCCACGTGCTGTCGGGCCCCGATATCATGGCCGCCTCGATGGCGGAATTTCACCCCGAACTCAAAAAGGGCGACGCGTTTTTGCACAATTCGCCCTATCACGGTTGCTCGCATCCCGCCGATCACACCATCATCATGCCCGTGATCGACGATGACGGGGCCCACCATTTCACCGTTCTCGCCAAGGCCCATCAGGCCGATATCGGCAACTCGATCCCGACCACCTATCACGGCACGGCGCGCGACGTGTACGAGGAAGGCGCGCTGATCTTCCCCGCCGTGCAGGTGATGAAGGATTACGAGACTATCGACGACATCATCCGCATGTGCCAGATGCGCATTCGGGTGCCCGAGCAATGGTACGGCGACTTTCTGGCGATGCTGGGCTCGGCGCTGATCGGCGAGCGCGAGTTGCTGGCGCTGGGCCGTGAGGTGGGCTGGGAGACGCTGCACGCCTTCACCGATCAGTGGTTCGAATATTCCGAGAAACGCATGATCGATGCGGTGCGCGAGGTGCCCGGCGGTGCGGCGACGGCGCAATCGACCCACGACGCGATCCCCGGCACGCCACCGGACGGTATCTGCGTGACCTCGACGGTCACCGTCGACCGGGAAGCGGCGACTATCGATGTGGATCTGCGCGACAACGCCGATCAGATGAATTGCGGCCTCAACGTCTCGGAGGCCTGCACCTGCACCGCTGCCTATATCGGCGTCTTCAATTCGATCGATCACACGGTGCCGAAGAATGCCGGTTCGCTGCGCCGGGTGAAGCTGCACCTGAAAGACGCCGGGGTGGTCGGCGTCCCGCGCCACCCGATCAGTTGTTCGGCGTCGACCACCAACCTGGCCGACCGCATCGTATCGGCGACCCAGCGGGCGATGGCCGAACTGGGCGACGGTTTCGGCATGGGCGAGGTCGGCTGCTTCTGTCCGCCGTCCACGTCGGTGGTGTCCGGGATTGATCCGCGTAACGACAAGCCTTACGTCAACCAGCTGTTCCTGGGCCATACGGCAGGCGCCGGCGCGCCGCACCAGGACGCCTGGCTGACCATGCTTCATGTGGGCAATGGCGGTATGTGTTTTATCGACTCGGTCGAGCTCGACGAGGTCTACACGCCGATCCATGTGCACACCCGCCGGCTGATCCCCGACAGCGAAGGCGCGGGCCGCTACCGCGGCGCGCCCGGGATCGAAGTGGAATTCGGGCCGGTCGATTGCCGGATGGAGGCGGGTTTCGTCGCCGACGGCAAGATCCATGTGCCCCAGGGCGCGCGCGCGGGTCATCCGTCGCAATCCTCCGAGCAACTCAAGCGCACGCGCAACAAGGAGCTGGAAACGCTCGATCAGTGCTCGATCGTGTGGATCGAGGACGGCGAGACCCTGGTCTCCATCGCCCAGGGCGGCGGCGGCTACGGCGATCCACGCACCCGCGATCCCGAGCGGGTGCGCCACGACGTACGCGAGGGCTTGGTAAGCCGCGAGCGGGCAGCCGAAATCTATGGTGTCGCGATTACCGAAGCAGGTGACGTTGACCCAGAACAAACCGCTGCGCTGCGGAGCGGCTAAAAGACAACAAACAAACTTCATGGAACGGAGGCGAGTATGAGATTGCAGGATAAGGTAGCCCTGGTGACGGGTGCGTCGGTCGGTATCGGCGAGGCGATTGCCAAGCGGTTTGCCAAAGAGGGCGCCACAGTTGCGATTAACTACAAGAGCAACGATGCGGGTGCGGAAGGTGTCGTGAAGGCGATCACCGATGCCGGCGGCACGGCAAAAGCGTTCAAGGCGGATGTTTCGCAGGTGGCGGAAATCGAGCGCCTGCAAAAAGAAGTGATCGACGAGTTCGGCCGTATCGACATCATCGTCAACAATGCCGGTGTGTTCCGCACCGTGCCGGTGATGGAAACCACTGAGGAAATCTGGGACGAGCAGCTTAACCTGAACCTGCGCGGCTATTTCTTCATGGTGAAGACAGCGGTGCCTCACTTCCGCGAAAACGGCGGCGGCAAAATTATCAATATCTCATCGATTGCCGGCACCGGCGCATTCCCCAACTGCCCCGGCTACTGCGCGTCGAAGGGTGGCGTGGTCAACATGACCCGCGCACTTGCCGCCGAGCTCGGGAAGGAGAACATCAACGTGAATTCCATCGCGCCGGGCAATGTGGCGACGCCGCTCAACGCCCATGTGCGCGGCCCCGGCAACGAGGAATATGTGGAACTCATGAAAACCTTGACGCCGACCGGGATCGATTTCATGGACCCGGACGACATGGCGGGCACGGCGGTGTTCTTGGCCACCGACGATTCCAAGATGGTCCATGGCGAAACCATCATCGTCGATGCCGGCTGGAGCGTTTGGTAAATTTCGAGGCGTTAGCTGCGACGGGGAAAACCTCTCCCGCCAGAATGAATTGGGAGAAATTGCTCCAGGTGTATGGACGCGCAGGTATGTTCCTTCACCCCAGCCCCTCTCCCAACGGGAAAGGGCTGAACGCTGGAGGCGGTGGTTGGTGCGCCGCCACTGTCGCGGCGATTATTTGTACACTGCTCATTGCGGACTTTGCCGAGGCACAATCGAGCCGTGGCGATCGGCAACGGACTGTCGTGCCGGCGGGTGTCGAGGCGCTCGACGGCTTCGTGAGCCCGCGCGAAATCTCTAAGGAGGTTTTCCTGATGGTCGGCAAGATCAGGCGCGGCGATGCGGCGCGGGCGGTGGCCATCCAGAAGGCACGCGGCGGTATCGAAACGGGGCTCGAACCGGCTTTTATCGGCGGCGGCGATTGCCCTGGGATCGACGAGACATGGGCGATTGATCTTTCGCACAAGCGGTCCGGGGCGGCGATTCATAAGGGCGTCGATATTCCCCAGCCACGCGGCGCGCCGGTGAGGGCGGTCGCCGCCGGTACGGTGATTGGCACATTCGAAAACAAAGGCAACCGCAAGGGCATCGAGATTATGCTGCGCCACACGCCCCAGCAGACCGGCTTGCCGTTCTGGACCTATTCCCAATATACGCACTTGGCGGAGATACCACCGCTGTCCGTCGGTGCGGCAGTCGCCATGGGCCAGGAAATCGGCAAGACCAGCAACACTGGTAAATCCGGCCGGCGCGTGCGCCGCGACGCGCTGCACTTCGCAATTTTGTATAGCGAGCGCCCGGAATGGAGTAACAACGGCAGTGTCGTTGTGCCAAAGGACGGCTATTGGATGGACCCCAACGCCTTTTATCGCGCTGGACCGCCTTACGATTCACCGTCGCTGGCTAAGTTGCCACGTGAGCAAAAAAATACTCCTGTTCCCTATTTGAAAGCTGACGGCTCGCTGGTACCGCACAATACCAAACGTATCTGGCCGTATCGGTGCCGGTAGATCCGCTGGTGGCGGGTGCCGTCTCGCTCGCTAGGGTAGCGGGTTGGCCGCTTGGCCGAGCACTTGTCCCTGGCGCCGGTAGGCAAGCCAGACTAAAGCGCCGGGCAGGCCGATAATGATCCAACTCACGCCGACCAGCACCGAGATCGCCAGCGACTGGGGCGCCGCGACGCCGAGCGCACCAAGCGCCAGCACCATCGATTGCTCGCGCACGCCCCAGCCAGCCACCGAAACCGGCAGGCTGGAGATCATCAGCACGGTCGGCAGCGCGATCATAATGGTCCAAAAACTTACTTGGACGCCGAGCGCGAGGGCGATGGTATAGACCGAAGCGATTTGAACGACTTGCAAGACCACCGAGATGAGCAGAATGACGCCGCCGGGCGACAAGGTCAGCAGAGTGGCGCGTACGTCGCGCGACAGCGCGCGGGCCAGCCGGCCGAGCCGAATATGGTCGAGCCGTTCGGCGAAGTCGCTTGAGATGACGAACAGCACAGCGTATCCCGAGAATCCGGCGATGACGAAGCCGATCAGGAACCATCGCTGTAGCGCGATGTCGAGCCCCGCTAGCAGCGGTGCGAGGAAGAGCGCCGCCATCGCCAACACGATAAACAGCCCCATGAGCCGGTCGAGAACGATGCTGTGGATCGCGCCGGTCTTGCTGATGCCCGTTCGCCAGGCAAGATAGATACGCATGGCATCGCCGCCGATGGTCGACGGCAAGGTTTGGTTGAAGAACCAGCCAATCATGGAAATCGACAGCGCGTCGCGGTTCGAGAGTGGCTCGCCGATGGCGCGGGTGACCAGCCGCCAGCGAATGGCGGCCATGGGTAGCACGGCGGTGGCAAGACCGAGTGCGACGAGCAACCAGGCCGGATCGGCGCTGGCGATCTGCCGCGCTACGACCTCAAGGTCGATGCCCTTGGCGATCATCCATAGCAGAAGGGCGGAGACCGCAAACTTGATGGCGAACGAGATCAGCCGGCTGTTCAATTGACGTTACCCCATAACCAAACGCGACGAGTTCCCGTCCACAAGGGCCCCCTCATCGTGCGTTAGCTTGGCGGTAACTATAGCAATTGGGATGAGTCGCCGTCCCGCACCTTGGTTGGCCGGGGGCAGAATATCGGGGATAGCCTTAAGGCGGGATTTATGCCTCGGAAAACGCCTTAAGGCCTGTTTCTAAAGAAATTTTCGGCTTCCAGCCGGGGAGCGGAGAACCCTCCCAAGGCACCATGACCTCGCCGGGCCGGTCGGGGCGTGCACCCCAAGCGACGTCGACTGAGCGGCCTGTGGCTTCTTGCCAGGTGGCGACGATGGATTGCAGGGTCTCCAGCCGGGCCGATGGCAGGGTGTAGCTGTTGTGACCTTCGGCCTTGCCGTCCGCCAAGCGCGCGCCGGCGTGGCGGAACGCGGCGGCGATATCGTCGACATGCACCAGGTGCAGTTGCTGGTTGCCCGAGGTGGCGTCGAGGGTCTCGCCGTTCGCCGCAGCGGCTGTTAGGGCGTTGAGAAATTTCGGCCGCGGATCGTCCGGCCCGTAAGAATCGTAGATTTTCAACACAATCGACGACAATGCGCCGGTCTGCGCGTAGAAGCCGATGATGTCTTCCGCCGCCTGTTTGGTGGCCGCATAGAGCGAATTGGGTGTGGGGATGGGATCGCCCGGCGGGCTCTTGGCATGCTGCCACACGGTGCCGGCGGCGACGAGGCAGGGGCTCTCGGCAGCCACCATCGCCTCACACAATTGCGCGGTGAACGTCACATTGTCGGCGACCAGCGGCGCGATATCGCTGCGTTCGTGCACGCCGATAAAATTGGCTGCCAGATGGAACACGATCCCCGGCGAGATACCGGCGACGAATTCGCTCAGCTGCTCGACGCTGCCGTCATGGCGCAGCATTGTTACCTGGTTCGCGGCCTCGCCGAGTTGGTCGAGTGATGAATTCGCGCGCGCAACAATGGCGACGGCGACGCCGTCGGCGAGCAGGCTGCGGGTCAAACGCGAGCCGATGAAACCGGTTGCCCCGGTTACCAGCACCGGCTGCGGTTCGGTATCGATCACGGCCGGTTACCTGCTGGCGTTAGGGTCGAAGTCGGGGTAGGCGGCATCGCGCTCGGATAGTGTTGTGGGCTCGAAGGGCCAGGCGATGGCGAACGCCGGATCGTTCCAGCGCACGCCGCGTGCCAACTCGGCCACATAGGCGGCGCCCATCAAATAGGTCACTTCTGTATTTTCGCTTAACGTGAGGAACCCGTGGGCGCAGCCGGACGGGATATACATACCATTATACGCGTCGACATCGAGTTCGACTGCCGTCCAGCGGCAAAAGCTCGGCGAGTCCGGTCGCAGATCGACGGCGACATCGAACACCCGTCCTGCGGTGCAGCGCACCAGCTTAGGCTCCGGCGCCGGTTCGGCTTGATAATGTAGCCCGCGCAGTGTGCCGCGGCGCGTGTTGCGCGAAATGTTGGTTTGCACGACAGTCATCGGAATACCGGCATCGGCGAATTCCTGTGCGCAATAGCTGCGTGCGAAGCTGCCGCGCTCGTCAGTGTGGGGCTCAAGTTCGACGAGACGCACCCCGTCTATTTCGGTATCGCGAAACTTCACGGCTCGATCTCGATCTCCGGCACGGCGACGACGAACTTGCCGCCCCAATCGCGAATATAGCCGTGCTGAGCGCTGATTTCCTGGCGCAGGTTCCACGGCAGGATCAGAACATAGTCCGGTTTGTCCTCGCGTAAGTGTTCAACCGGCAGAATCGGGATGTGGCTGCCCGGCAGATAACGGCCCTGTTTGTGGGGGCTTACATCGACCACATACGGAATATTCTTGGCTGTGATTCCGCAAAAGTTGAGAAGTGTATTGCCCTTCGCCGCGGCACCGTAGGCGGCAACTCGCCGCCCCCTCTTCTGTGCTTGGGCGAGGAAGGTACGCAGTCCGGCGCGCGTGAGCCCAATGCGGTTCTGAAATTCCTGGTAGACCGGATTACGATTGAGATCGGCGATGCGTTCCTTGTCGCGTACGGCGCGTAGTGCGTCCCCCTCGGCTTGCCGCGCGCTGTTCTTCCGACACGCGTAGATGCGCAGACTGCCGCCGTGGGTCGGCAGCTCTTCCACATCGAATAAGCGCAACCCGTAGGCGTCGAACACTTGTTCGACCGTCAACAGCGAGAAGTAAGAAAAGTGCTCATGGTAAATCGTATCGAATTGCACGTCCTCGATCAGCCGCAGCAGATGCGGGAACTCCATGGTGAGAACGCCCTCTGATTTCAGCAGCCGCGACAGGCCGGCAACGAAGTCGTTGAGATCGGGCACGTGGGCGAGAACGTTGTTGCCGATGAGCAAATCGGCAGTGATTTTTTCGCGGCGCAGCCGATCGGCGAAGTCTCGGCCGAAGAAAGCGGTTCGCGTGGGCACGCCGGCGGCCTCTGCTGCTTCGGCAACGTTGGCGGCGGGCTCGACTCCCAAGACCGGAATGCCGGCCTCGACAAAATGTTTCAGAAGGTAGCCATCGTTACTGGCGACTTCGATGACCTGCTTGTTCGGTGACAGATCGAAGCGCTTTCGGACCATTTCGGTGTAGGTGCGAGCGTGATCGACCCAGCTTTTGGAATAGGACGAAAAATAGGCGTAGTTGGAAAATATTACCGATGGCGGCACCACATCGTCGACCTGGACCAGCCGGCAGACTTGGCAGACGCGGGCGTGGAGTGGGTAGGACTGTTCCTGCGCAGCATCGTCCAGCGTCTCGAGATAGCTGTTGGCGAGCGGCATCGATCCAAGATCGGCGAACGACACAGTGAGCGGTACACCGCAGAAACGGCACGGTGGAGCCTGCGAAGCCGGTTCGGTCATAGGGTCGCCAACAAGGCTTCGTAGCGGGCAATTTGTTCAAGCGACACGTCGCGCGCAGATTCCCCGTCGCTGACGCGCCGATGCCACTCGACGGTCCACTCGATGCCCTGCTCTTGGTTCAACATCGGCTGCCACCCCAGCGTGTTGCGGCCCAGGGAGGAATCGAGCGCGAGGCTTTCTGCCTCAGGCCGGCTCGCTTTGTTGTCAGCTTGCCAATCGGTAACCGATTTACCAGCAGCGCGCAATTGTTCGGTAGCCTGTTCGATCAGCCAGGCTACCGTGCGCGATTGACCCGGGTCCGGGCCGAAGTTCAGCGCGGTGGGCAGGGTGCGCTCGCTATCGCGCACCAGCTGTTCGGCATAGGCGAGATAACCGGCCAGCGGTTCCAGGACATGTTGCCAGGGCCGGGTCGCCTGTGGATTGCGCAGCAACACCGGCGAGTCTTGAGCTTGCGCGCGGAAGAAATCCGGCAGAATGCGGTCCTCCGCCCAATCGCCACCGCCGATCACGTTACCGGCTCGCACTGTGCCCAGGCGTGGTGCGCGTTCACGCGATTCATAGAGTCCGCGCAACCAGCCATGGCAGATCGTTTCCTGAGCTGCTTTAGAGGCGCTGTACGGGTCGTCGCCGCCGAGCGGATCGGTTTCCACGAACGGCCGGCCACTGCCGTCGTTGCGATAGCATTTGTCACTGGTCACTACGACGATAGCGCGCAGCCCCTGGCAGTTATCGAGCGCTTCCAGCAGGTTCGCCGTGCCCGCGACGTTGGTCGCGAAGGTATTTTCCGGGTCGTCGTGCCCGCGGCGCACCAGCGATTGGGCGGCCATGTGAAACACGACGTCGGGGTCGGCGAAGACGCTGCCGATGGCTAGCGCGTCGCGGTCGCGAATATCGCCGATGATCGAACTAAGGCCATGCCATTCGCCGAGATCTTCGAACAGATTGGGGCCCGGTTCCGGCGCTAGTGCGTAGCCGCATACCTCGGCGCCCATATGTTCGAGCCACAAGGCGAGCCACGCCCCCTTGAAGCCGGTATGCCCGGTGACCAGAACCCGCCGGCCGCGCCAGAAATTGTCGTAGTTGGGCACGGCTAGACCTTTCCGTCGCGCGGCGGGCGGGCTTCGTTGATGGTCCGTGATGCGGCCACGCCGAGCACGTAGCCCACGGTGCCGAACAGGCGCGCGAAATCGCGCCACGCTTTGGCCCCGCGTAGCGTCACCGCATTGCCCAGTGCTTTTCCGGCATAGCGCAGTAGGTTGGCGGTGGCGACCCGCTGCCGCGCCGTGCGTCCGCGATACTTTTCCTCGATGTAGAGCCGCGACCAGGCCATATGCCAGTACTTCTCCCAGTAATAATGGGCGCTGGGGCGCACCGAGCCGCCGCCGACATGGGTGACAACGGCGTCGGGCACCAGGATCAAGCTAAATCCGGCCTTGCGCAGGCGCATGCAAAAATCGTCATCCTCATAGTAGAGGAACAGCCTGGGGTCGAACGGGCCGATTTGGCGGTACGCGGAGAGGCGTAGCAGGGTGACCGCGCCCGATAGGAACTCTGCGCATGCCGGTCCGTCCGGCTTGCGCTCAGCGTCGCGGTTTCCGTAGGCGCGGCGGTCGAACAGGCCGACGTCATGGCTTAGCTCGACCGCGCCATTGGGGCCCAGCACGGTTGGACCGAACAGGGCGCCGTCGGGATAGACGTCCGCCGCCGCGACCAGCCTTGCCAATGCGTCGTCGGAAACCACGGCGTCGGGGTTGGCGAGCAAGGCGAACTCGGTCTCGACACGCTCGAGGCCCTGGCTGGCGCCGTTGCCATAGCCCGTGCCGACTTGGTTGCGCAGAACCTCGCAGCCCGGTGCCGTCTGGGCAACGATATCGAGCGTATTATCGTCGCTAGCGTTATCGACGACGACGATCTTTGCGGCTTGGCTGAGCGGTTCCAGGCATTGATGGATGACGCCACCGCTATGATGAGTGACGACGACAACGGAAACCCGTTGCCAGGCATCCGCAGTCGTATCGGGAGCAGCCTCGGCCGGCATCGCGCTGATCGCTAGAGCCCCATCAAATCGAGCGCCCGTGTCAGCAACGGGCTTTCGGGAACGGCCAGTTCGGCGACCACCGAGAAATGGTGTTTGCCGGGAATGTCGAGCACATCGGCGTTCACGCCTTCTCCGCGCAGATGGTCGCGATAGGTGTCGGCCTGGCGGTGAAATTCGTCGCTTTCCTCGCCGCCCACGGTAATCGTCATCGGCCCTTTGCCGGGCGCGGGCAGGAACAGCGGCGACAGCGCGTGCGCCGTCGCTTCCATGAGGCCGAGCGGATCGCCGATGGGGGTATGACGGATCGGTTCGAGATCGAACACGCCGCTGATCGGGATAGCGCTTTTGATCAGATCGGCCGGCAGATCGTCGCCGAATGCCGGCCAGTCCGTCGCCGCCATCAGCGCGGTCAAATGGCCGCCCGCGGAGTGGCCGGAAACGTGGATGCGGTCGCGGTTGTAGCCGTAATCGTCCGCGTTCCGCCACAGATGAGCGACGGCGGTGCGCACGCTGTCGCACAGCTCGGCGAACCCGATGGTGGGGCATAGGGGATAGCCCACCGTCGCCACTGCCGCACCCGCGGGCACCAGTTGTTCGGCAACGAAGGCGTAGGGCTTGCGGTCGTTCCACTGCCAATAGCCGCCATGGATAAAGATATGCAGCGGCGGGCCTTTGGCATCGGCGGCACTAGGCAGGAACAGGTCGATCTGTTGCGCTTCGCGCTCGCCGTAAGCGACATCGAGCACCATTTTTGTATCCGACGCCCGCACCGCCTCGCTGCGTTGCGCGAAATCGGCGGCATAGTCGGCGAAGTCTGGCACCATGCCGCGATTGTTGTACTGGGCGTACAGCGCCTCGGCGTCGTAGCCCTGGTAAAGAGGTTCTGCCATTGCAGCTTCGCTTCCGGTCGTTCGCCTAGTCTTGTGCCGTATTTCGCGCCGCCGCTCCAATAGTTTCATACGTCCGGCAGAGCGCCGCGGTATCGATATCGGCGAGACCCATGGAAACGGCGACTTGGTGCATTTGCAAGGCAGCCTGAAACAGCGGTGCGGGGAAGTTCATGTCCTGGGCAAAGGCGCCGATCACCGGACCGTCCTTATCGGCCATGCCGAAATTGCCGCGCGACGTGGTGTAGTCCTCGCTCACCATCATCGGGCCACGCAGTTCCCAGAGCCGCGAATTGGCCGCGCTGCCTTGCACGAGATCGTAAATCTCCTGGGGTTCGAGGCCGGCCTTGATGCCCAGCGCCATGGCTTCGGCGTTGGCGCAGGTGAGTACGCAGACCAGATGGTTGATGATGAATTTGATACGGCTGGCGTTGCCGAAGTCGCCGACGAATGTGTGTTTGGCGGTAAAGACCGACAGCATATCCGACACTTGTTCGTAAACCGTGCGGTCGCCGCTCATATAGGCGGTCAGCGTCTTGGCGAGAATCATGTCGCGGTTGCCGCTCACCGTGCCGTCGAGCATGGCGATGCCGGCATCGGCAAGAACGCGTGCGCCTTCCTCCTTGTCGGCAATGGGGAGCGTGCAGGTGTCGACGACCACCAGCCCGTCATGCGCTCCGGAAGCGACCCCGCTCTGGCCGCGGATCACTTCGTGAAATACGCTGATCGACGGTAGCGAGAGGATCACGATGTCGGCTTGCTCGGCGACGTCGCGCGGGCTATCGCCGCGCCGGCCGCCATTGCCTTCCAGTTCGGCGAGCGCCTCCTCGCGTACATCGAAGCCGATCACGTCCCAGCCATCTTTCGCCAGCATGGCCGCCATCGCCGAGCCCATGGCGCCCAGGCCGACAACTCCAACTTTTTTACTCATTCCATTCTCCCTGACTGGATTTTCAGATGAGTTTTAGCTTCTGCACCGGCGAAAACACATAGGCGGTGACAAATTCGTGGCTGTCTCGCTCTGTAAGACAAGTTGGCGCTTGCCGTTGAACCGGCAGCGGCAAATCGTACCGTGACGGCAGCCTAACGCGACCCAGGAGAGCGACCATGGCAAGACCGTTCCGCACCGCCACCCGCGAGGAGTTTCCCACCCTCGATGTGGGGCCGTATCTAGCCGGCGAGGCCGGCGCGCTCGAAAGCCTGGCGCAAGAACTCAACCGGGCGTGCTGCGATGTCGGTTTCATGATGATCGTCAATCACGGCGTGCCGCAGGACATTATCAATGATGCGTTCGCCGCCATCGCCCGCTTTCACGCGCTACCGCTGGAAGAGAAACTCGCGCTCAAGGTCAACAACCATCAGATTGGCTATGTGCCGATGGCCTACACGTTCAACGAGGCCGCACCGGTCGACGGTAGCGAGAAAGTGGCGAAACGCGACGCGTCGGAAAACTTTACCTACAATACCGACCGCACACCCGACGATCCCAAGGTGGTGTCCGGCGAGCGCTTCCGGGGCCTCAACCAATGGCCCGCGCCCGACCGCGTGCCGGGTTTCCGCGAAGCCATGGTGCGCTACCACGAAACCATGACCGAGCTCGGCTACCGGCTGCTGCCGGTCTATGCCGCGGCGCTGGATTTGGCGCCGGACTTTTTCGGCGACTATTTCAAGGACCCGACGACCGTGGTGCGCGCGGTGCGTTATCCCGACGTGGGTGAATTGCGCGACGACCAGTTCGGCGCTTCATCCCACACCGACGCCGGGTTTATCACCTTCCTGCCGCAAGCCGCCGAACCGGGTCTGCAAATTCAAACCCGCGGGGGGGAGTGGCTCGACCAGCCGGTGGTGCCCGGCGCGTTCGTGGTCAATTCGGGCAACGTGCTCAAGCGCTGGTCGAACGACCGGTTCATCGCCACGCCACATCGGGTGACCACATCGGTGGGCCGTGACCGCTATTCGCTGCCGTTCTTTTTCAACCCGGATCTCGACGACTGTATCGAGTGCTTGCCGACCTGTACCGGCCTGGACAACCCGCCCAAATACGAGCCGTTCACCTACCGCGACTGGTACACCTGGTATCTGGAAAAGACTTACGCCCACTACCAGAACAAGAACGCGGCGGAGTAGGCGGCGTGCGGGCCGAACTCCCTACGCGATAACGCCGACGTCTTTTTCCGGTACGGCCGCACGAACAATTGCGGCGAGCCGGGCGAGCAGTTCGGTGCGCGGAAAAGTGCTGCGGTAAACCAGGCGCACGATACGTCCCGCTGCGCCCGAGGCCTCACGGCGCGTCACGATGGCGCCGCGCGCCCAGCCGTCGCGGGGCCGCGACAGCGCCGGCACCAGGGTCACACCGTCGCCGGCCGCGACTAGTGCGAGCAAGGTTTCTAGACTGGTCTCCCGTGTGTTGGCGTTGGTGGCGCCGGTGGCCGTGTGGCAAACGTCGAGCACCTGATCGCGCAGGCAGTGGCCGTCGGTGAGGAGGAGCAGTTCCTCAGCCGGCAGGTCGTCGAGATCGACTGTCTTACGCCGGGCGAGAGCGTGCTTCTCGGGAAGCGCGATCCAGAACGGTTCGTCGTAGAGGATAATCTCCTGTAAGTTGGAATCGCCCGGTGCGGTGGCGAGGATCGCGCCGTCCAGGTCGCCGTTCAGCAGGGCGTCTTCGAGGTCGCTGGTGAAGCCCTCGGTCAGCGTCAGCGAGAGGTTCGGCAGTTCGTTGCGGATCGCCGACAGGATGAGCGGCGACAGATAGGGGCCGATGGTCGCGATCATGCCCAGCCGGAACTCCCCGGAGAGCGGATCGCGGGCAGACTGTGCGGTGGCAATAATCTCGTGCGATAGGGTGATGAGCTGCCGCGCCTGGGCGGCGATCTTCTCGCCGACCGGGGTGACTTGAACGGAGCGGTTGGTACGCTCGAACAGGGCGACGCCGAGATAGTCCTCGAGCTTGCGAATTTGGCCGCTCAGCGCCGGTTGGCTGACGTTGCAGATCTCGGCGGCGCGGCCGAAATGTTTTTCGTCGGCGACGGCGACGACATATTCGAGATCTCTGATATTCATCGGCTGAGCTTACCGGTCTTATCCTATAATAGGCAATACATATTATTTCCATAATAACAATCGATTGTACCGATGAATCGATCGTCGCTACCTTAACGACGTTGAGGCCCCTTATTGAGCAGCGAGATCAAAACCATGAGCAAATGTCCCGTTATGACCGCCGCGAACGGCAGTCCCATCCCCGATAACCAGAACAGCCTGACCGCCGGGCCGCGCGGCCCGTTGCTGGCGCAAGACTGGCAGCTATTCGAGAAGCACGCCCATTTCAACCGCGAGCGTATCCCCGAGCGGGTGGTCCACGCGAAGGGATCGGGCGCCTACGGCAAACTGACGATCACCGGAGATATCACCCCGTACACCAAGGCGAAGGTGTTCGAGGTCGGCAAAGAGACCGAGTGCTTCCTGCGCTTCTCCACCGTGGCGGGCGAGAAGGGCGCGGCGGATGCCGAGCGCGATGTGCGCGGCTTCGCGGTGAAGTTTTATACCGAAGAAGGCAATTGGGACGTTGTCGGCAACAACACGCCGGTGTTCTTCGTCCGTGATCCCTACAAGTTCATGGACTTCATCCATAGCCAGAAGCGCGATCCCAAAACCAATTTGCGCGACGGCACGATGCAGTGGGATTTCTGGTCGCACGCGCCGGAAGCGCTGCACCAGATCACCATCCTGATGTCGGACCGCGGTCAGCCGGCGACCTACCGCCATATGAACGGCTACGGCTCGCACACCTACAGTTTGATCAACGCCGCGGGCGAGCGGTTTTGGGTGAAGTTCCACTTCAAGACCGAGCAGGGCCACAAGACCAACACCAATGCGCAGGTCGCCGAGATCGTCGGCAGCGACCGCGAGAGCCATCAGCGCGATCTCTACGAAGCCATCGAGGCCGGCGATTTTCCTAAGTGGAAGCTGAAGGTGCAGATCATGCCGGAGGCCGATGCCGACAAGCTGGCCTACGATCCATTCGACCTGACCAAGGTGTGGCCGCACGCCGACTATCCGCTGATCGAGGTCGGCACGATGGAACTCAACCGCAACCCGGAAAACTACTTCGCCGAGGTGGAGCAGGCTGCTTTCACGCCGGCCAATGTGGTGCCGGGCATCGGCCACAGCCCCGACAAGATGTTGCAGATGCGTATTGTCTCCTATGGTGATGCGCAGCGCTACCGGGTGGGCGCCAACCACCAGCATCTGCCGGTGAACGCGGCGCGCTGCCCGGTGCACACCTATCAGCGCGATGGCGCTATGCGTTTCGACGGCAATGGCGGCGGTGCGGTGAACTACGAGCCCAACAGCTTCGGTGGACCGGTCGAGGATCTATCGGCCAAGGAACCGCCGCTGCCCATCGACGGCGATGCCGACCGCTATAACCACCGCGACGGCAACGACGACTTCACCCAGGCGGGCAACCTGTTCCGGCTCATGCCCGCAGACGAACAGGAGCGGCTGATGGATACCATCGCCGGCGCCATGGAAGGTGTACCGGCGGACATCGTGGAACGGCAGCTCGGTTATTTCCGCGAAGCCGACGCCGCGTACGGTGCGGGCATCGCCAAACGGTTGGGTCTGGAGTGATCGCACCCCTTTACTTTTAACTGGCAAAGAGCAAACCGGGGCCCCGTTGGGCTCCGGTTTTGCGTTGCCGGTTTAGCCGCGCTGCATCTTGCGCCATTGCGAGGGTGAAACCCCGTAGGTGCGTTTGAAGGCGCGGCTGAATGCGGCTTCGGACCCATAGCCGGTCTTGGTGGCGATGTTGATCAGGGTGGCGTTGCCTGCGGTGAGGTCGCCCGCCGCCAGCCGCATCCGGTGTTGCGTCAAATATTCCGCCGGGGCGCAGCCGAGATGCGGACGAACTTCTCGGTCAACGTGGTTCGCGAAGCGCCGGCCTCTCGGCCGAGCTCCTCGACCGTCCAAGGCTGTTCCGGGTGGCGGTGGATCAGCGCAACCGCCTTGCTGAGGACGCGGTCGCGCAAGGTTTCGAGCCAGCCGCCGGAGTCGCCGGGCAGTGTCTCTACATAAGAGCGCACCGCCTCGACGAATAGCATTTCGGAAATCCGCGCCAGCATGGCATCGGACCCGAGGTCGCCATTGGCGAGTTCGCCGGCGGCGAACTCCAACGAGGCGCGGACCAGATCGCCCGCCCGCGCCGCCGAAGCGTCGTAGCGGATCAAAGACGGCAGGGCGGCGAACAAAGGGTCGCTGGTGAGGCCTTGTCCGCCGAGGAAGCCGCAGACGATGCGGGTTTTCTCGCCATCACCGCCATGCTCAATGACCATCAGCTCGCCGGGACCGGGAATGCTTGTCACGTCGAGCGTCGAGATCGCCTTTGCCGGTTCGTAGCCGGTGAGGTTGTGCTGGTCGTTGCGGGGAAAAATGACTGCCTGTCCCGGCGAAAAGGTCTCCCGCGCCTGATCATCCATCTCGACGTTCAAGCGCCCTTCGATGACGTAGTGGTAGAGCACCAGATGATCGGTCGGGCCGAGCAGGCCGGTGCAGTCGCTCGCTTCGAGCATAGAGGTCAGGCACCACGGCTCGGAAAATTCGGCGCGCAGGAAAACGCCGCCGGTAAGGCGTGCGGAGCGCAAAATTTCCGATAGGGCGTCCATAACGCACCATTTCGGCTATTTCGGTCACTCGATCAAGTCGAACGGCGGTTTGATCATTCGATGTCGCGCCGCCCGCCATTATCTCCAGTCCTATCCGCTGGCGGCAGCACTTTCCGCGCAGCAGGGCAGCACAGAGACGATACAGCGTGCATGTATCGCGTTGCGTGTCACAGGAGAAAAAGATGCTTAAAACTGCAGATGGCATACCGTATTTCGACGCAAAATCCAGCCCGCCTACGGGCGAAGTCAATGACGGGGAAACAACCGCTAATCCGGTTTGGATGAAGGCCGCCGTCACCTACAACGCGGCGGCGGACCATTTCGACGACGCGCCGCTCGGCTTTTGGGAGCGGCACGGCCGGCGCGCCGTGGAGTTAGCCAGCCTTCAACCTAGCGACCGGGTGCTCGATGTGGGTTGCGGCACCGGCGCTTCGGCCTTGCCTGCCGCCGAGCAGGTGGCGCCGATGGGCGAAGTGATCGGTATCGACGTCGCCGCCGCGATGCTGGGATGCGCCCGCGACAAGGCAGCAGCTCAAGGGCTCGACAATGTGACGTTCCGTCTCGCCGATATGTCGGAGCCTGGCGAGCTCGAGCAGAGCTTCGACGCGGTGATCAGCGTATTTTCCGTCTTCTTCGTATCCGATATGGAGCGTCAGACGGCGACGCTGTGGCGGATGCTGCGGCCGGGCGGTCGGCTCGTGGTGACGGTGTGGGGGCAGCGTGCCTTCGAGCCCGGCGCGTCGATTTTTGGCGAAGAAGTCCGGCGGGTGCGCCCCGACATGCCGACGGCGCCCCGCCCGTGGGAGCGTCTCACCGTGCCGGACGGATTGCGCACTTTGTTCGCCGACAGCGGTGTCCCCGAGCCCGATATCTACCCTGCGCCCGACCGTCAGCCGCTGGCCAGCCCGGCCGACTGGTGGACGATTGCGCTGGGCTCCGGCTTCCGCTGGGAGATCGAGCAACTCAACACCGCGGAACGGCAGACGGTGAAAACTCGGGTCATTCAGCGGCTTGTCGAGAAGGGCGACGACGCCGTTGTCGCCAACGCCCTTCACGCCGTTGCGCGAAAACCGGCCTGACCGGGACTCCGCCCGGCCGATTGCGGCCGGGCGGGGCGAACTTGGCGAACTCGGAAAAGCCAAACCTTTCGGTCGCGTGGACTCATGCAGGCGCGGTATATACATTCGTATGTGGTGCTGTGAGCAGCGCCGGTCCCCCAGGTGTTGAGGCAAGGGGGTTCGAAAGTTTCCCAGGAAGGGCTGAGATCGCGTTTGTGGGGGAGCCGATGGGCCGGTCCAAAGAATTTCGTTTGGTTTTGATCAAGCCGTCGCACTATGACCGCGACGGCTACGTGATTCAGTGGATGCGCTCGGCCATTCCGTCGAACACGCTGGCCACCTTGAACGGGCTGGCGACCGACTGCGCCGCGCGCGAGGTTCTCGGACCCGATGTCGATATCGTCGTCGACTCCTACGACGAGACAAACTCCCGCATCCGCTTGAAAAAGATCATTCGCGACATCGAGCGCGCCGATGCCGGCATGGTGGGTTTCGTCGGCGTTCAGAGCAACCAGTTCCCCCACGCCATGGACCTGGCGCGCCCGTTGCGTGCCGCTGGTGTCCAGGTCGTCATCGGCGGCTTTCATGTGAGCGGCTGTATTTCGATGCTGGACACGTTGCCGGCCGATATTCAAGAGGCGGTCGATCTGGGGATCACGATTTACGCCGGCGAGGCCGAAGGCCGGCTCGACGAAGTGTTCAAAGATGCGTGGCGCGGCGAGCTGAAACCGATCTACAACAAGATGGACGACCTCCCCGGCCTGGAGGAGGCGACGGTTCCCATGTTGCCGTCTGACGTGATCAACCGCACGGCGGGCTCGCACACGAGCTTCGACGCCGGACGCGGCTGCCCGTTCCAGTGCAGCTTTTGCACCATCATCAATGTCCAGGGGCGCAAGTCGCGCTACCGGACGGCCGACGATGTGGAACGCATTCTGCGGTTCAACCTGGAGCAGGGCGTCAGCCGGTTTTTCATCACCGACGACAACTTCGCGCGCAACAAAAACTGGGAAGATATCTTCGACCGCATCATCGAGCTACGCGAGGAAGAAGGGCTGGATATGCGGTTCGTTATCCAGGTCGACACCCTGTGCCACAAGACGCCGGGCTTCATCGAGAAGGCGGGCCGGGCCGGGTGCACCCGCGTTTTTATCGGCATGGAGAGCATCAACCCGGACAATCTGACCGCCGCAAACAAGAAGCAAAACAAGATCACCGAGTATCGCAAGATGCTCCAGAAGTGGAAGGAAGTGGGGACCACGACCTATTGCGGCTATATTCTGGGCTTTCCCACCGATACGCCCGAACGCATCCTCCGCGACATCGAAATTATCAAAGAAGAGCTGCCGGTCGACCTGCTGGAGTTCTTCTGTCTGACGCCGCTGCCGGGATCCGAAGATCACAAGAACCTGCACCAGCAGGGGATCTGGATGGATCCCGACATGAATAAGTACGATCTGGAGCATGTGACAGCGAACCACCCGCTCATGAGCAAGCAGGAGTGGGAAGATATCTACGATCAAGCCTGGGAGGCCTATTACACGCCCGACCATATCGAGCGCGTGATGCGCCGGGCGGCGGCGCGGGACATGAGCGTCGGCAAAATACTGTTCCTGGTGCTGTGGTTCTATGGCTGCAAAACGTTAGAGGGTATCCACCCGCTCGAGGGTGGTTTCCTGCGCCGCAAATACCGCCGGGACCGCCGGCCGGGATTGCCTATTGAGAGCCCGTTCGTTTTCTATCCGAAATACCTGATGCATTTGGCGCGCACCCACGTGGCTATGTTCAAGCTGTGGTGGCGGTACAATCAGGTCCGCAAGCGCATTAAGGCCGATCCTAAGCGCCGCGAATACACCGACCTGGCGCTGACCCCCGTGACCGACGACGA
Organism: Alphaproteobacteria bacterium; assembly: GCA_965267185.1. Lineage (GTDB taxonomy): Bacteria > Pseudomonadota > Alphaproteobacteria > UBA6615 > UBA6615. The sequence continues at coordinate 4,150,155 of OZ253937.1, forward strand.
GCTCGACGAACTCGATCTGTTTATCTCCTCGGCATCGGCTAAGGAAGCCGTGGATAAGTCGCGCAAGTTCGAAGAGCAGCGTCAGGCTTTCGAGGAAAAGAAGCAGCAGAAAGCGCCTAACGTCGCGGCCGAATAGCGCGGCGCGCCGTTGCCCGTGGGGCTTAGTCTGGCCTTAAGCGTTCGAGAATAGCTCGCTCAACACGCCCATCGCGGCGTTCCAGCCGCCACCGAAGCGCATACGCGTCTCGTCATCCTGCACCGCGGAGTGCACCAGGCGGAGGTCGGTGCCGTCGCCGTTCGCGGTGAACGTCACCTCCACTTGCGAGGGCGGGGTGGCGTCGCGCACGTTGTTGGCGTGGACCACCACATGCGACCATGTGAAGACCAGGCGCCGGTCGGGGTCGATCGCAACGTATTCGCCCTCGAAGCCCATGGATTTTTGGTCGTCGCGCGACATCACGAACTGCCAGGCGCCGCCGGGCCGCAGATCGATGTGCGCCGAGTAGAGCGAGTTGGGGGAATGGCCGAACCATTTCATCACCTCGTCGGCCACGGTCCACGCCTCGAACACCCGCGCCGGGGTGGCGGCGAAATAACCCTCGATGATGATGGGGTCTTCACCGGGCGCTGTTTTCACGAACGCCAGTGTCATTTCGTCTCTCCGACAAGATGCTGCGCCAGATTATCGAACTGACGGGTCCAGAAGGACTGATAGTCGGCGAGCCAGTCGAACGCTTCTTTCATGACGCCCGCGTTGAGCCGGCAATGGCGGCTGCGGCCGCGCTTTTCCACCACTAGCAAACCGGCGTCGCTGAGCACCCGTACATGCTTGGAGACGGCGGTTTGCGACATGTCGAAAGGCGCGGCGAGGTCCGACAGCCGGGCCTCGCCCTGCATGAGCCGCGCCAGGATGGCGCGTCGGGTCTCATCGCTCAGAGCGGCGAAGGTCGCGTCGAGTTTTGCCATCTGCTTTCCAAATTTACTGAACCAAGTAGTTGACTATATAGCAGAGTCGTAATACTAAACCAACTGGTTCAGTGATAACGCTGTCGGCTGATAGCAAGGGGCGACCATGAAACACATACTCGTACGCTACAAAACCAAACCCGACCGGGCCGATGAAAACCAGCGCTTGATCGAGGCGGTTTTCGAACAGCTGCGGGCCAATCCGTTGGAGGGCGTTCATTATACGGCGCTGCGGTTCGGCGACGGTACGTTCGTTCATCTTGCCGCCGTCGAGGACGGCGCCGAGGGGCTGCCATCTCTAGATGCCTTCAAGGCGTTTCAGGCCGACATCAAAGACCGGTGTATCGAGCCGCCCCAGCCCGGTGAAGCGACGGTCGTCGGAAACTACCGTATGCTCGCGGAATAATCGCTGCCCGCGCAGCTTGAAGTCACGGAAAATCCAGTCAGGAACGCAAAATGACAACGCTTTACGAATTTCCCCCGACGCGCTCGCAACGGGCGAGATGGGCTCTCGAAGAGTTGGGCGTCGATTATGAGAGCCATACGGTCAAAATGATGGCGGGCGAGCAGAACTCCGAAGCCTACCGGGCGATTCATCCGCTGGGCGTCGTCCCAGCCCTGAAAACCGATAGCTATGCGATGATCGAGTCGGTCGCGATCGTGCTGCAACTGATCGACGAACATCCTGAGAAAAACCTGGCACCGGCGCCGGGAACGACCGAGCGTGCCGCCTATTACCAATGGAGCGTGTTTGCCTGCGCGGAGCTGGACCCCGCGGTCATGATGTATTTCGACAACGCGCTGCGTCCACTCGAAGCCATGCGCCCGCCGGGGCGCCAGCACGATGCCACGTTCGCCGAATATGGCCGTCAAGAATTCGCCGTCCGCGCCGACGCCCTATCGCAGGCGCTCGATGGCAGCGACTATCTGCTGGGTACCAAATTCACCGGCGCGGATATTTGTGTCGGCCATAGTTGCTTCATGGCCGCGCATGTGGATCTGCCGATCGGCGACTATCCGGCGGTCGAAGCGTATTACGAGCGCTTGCAGGAGCGGCCAGCCTACCAACGGGCCTATAGCGTCGCGTTCTATCCTCAATAAGCCGCCACGAGGCGCGGGCCGTTCAAAATATCGGCACTAGGGCTTCCTCGGCCCCGGTCAGCGTTGCGGCTATCGCGCCCAGTTCCTACTATTGTCGGCAATGGGGAAGGGGATGTTCGGAATGGCCGACGCTTCGCAGGACGACGTGGCTGCCGCGATCAGCGGTTTCTATGATGCTGCCATGGGGGAGATCGACTGGCCGATCGCGCTGTCGAGGTTGCCCGGCCTTGTTCCCGGTGTTTTCTCCACGTTCGAAATACTTGATAAGACGGCGGGTAAGTATGTCGACTTTCACTCGTCCGCGATGCTGGATGTCAATGAATCCTACCTCGATCACTATTTCTCCGTGAATCCGCGGCTGCCTAAGTTGTTGAGCCGGCCGGACCTAACCGTAATGGGCGACTACGATTTCTTGTCCGAGTCGGAGATGGACCGCGACGAGTTTTACAACGACTTTTTGCAGCCGCACGGCCTACGCTATTTCGCCGGTGTGACTATTCTCGATACACCGGAGCATATTGCTACATTCTCCGTGCAGCGGTCGGCCCGTCATGGCCATATCGACGGCGACGTACTGAGTTTGCTACGCCGTCTCCAGCCCCATATGAGCGCGGCGGCGCGCATCCATTTGAAAGTCGGCGATTTGCTGCGGGCTGCTGAATCGCGTGAGGCAGCGCTGCATTGGCTGGCCGACGGGGTCGTTATTCTTGGCGCTGACGGGCAGGTCCGCTACGCCAATCCGGCGGCGGCGGCGATTTTCCGCGACAATGACGGGCTCTCCATTGTGCACGGCGAGGTCGACATGGCAGCGTCGAAAACGGCCTTCGGCCGCGCGGTGAAAGCGACCTTGGGCTCGCTTAGCGAGGATGGAGGAGCGCGCCAGGTGGTTTTGCCGCGGCCCTCCGGCCGGCCGCCCTATATCTTGACCTTTGCGCCGGCCTCGGGGCGGACCGCCGACGACGGACTGCCGCGCGACGGGGCAGTGACAGTTTTCATCCGAGATCCCGCAAGCTCGGCGATGCCGCCTGCCGAAACCTTGCGACGGTCCTTTGCGCTGTCGGCGTCGGAAACAGGTGTCGCGCTTTCCTTGGTCGACGGGATGACAGCGAAGGAGATCGCGGAAGCTCGAGGGGTGAGCCTAGCCACGGTGCGAACTCAGGTGCAGTCGATCTTGCGCAAGACCGGGCAGCGCCGGCAGGCTGACCTCATTCGCCTGCTGGCGCGTTTTCCCGGCCCAACCGGTTAGTGGCGTGTTTGTGATTTTTAGAGCGACATGTTTTCCAATTACCGTTTGTCATCATCAACAGTGATGATGACAAACGCCGAGGCGGTTCCGATTATGCGGGACAATGATCGGATAAAGTGGAGTGAGTGGTGAAAATAGGACGATCTTTTCTCTTAGCGACGACCGCGGGATTTGTTCTATCGGCGTTTTCCGTGACGGCATCGCTGGCCGAAGACGGCGTTCCCGAAGATGTGCTGAACCGTCAAGGGTTGGAAAGCAGCGAGAAGGCGAAGGAAGGGTTTACGGCATTGAGCCAAGCCGCGTTCGTGCTTTTGTTCGATGAGACAAGACCGACGACGTTTGGCTTCAGTCTTGGCAATCCGCGCGCCGTGACCGTCTATGATGCGAATTCGAAGGCAACCCTCGAATGGGCAATGGCGCGGAGCTTTGCATACGCGGCGCGTCAGGAGCGGGAATGGTTGAAACGGATGAATGCCGCGTCCAAGGACGCAGAACAGAATAGCGCGCCGCCAGCGGCAACCCCGAAAGTGACCCTACAGACGGCCCAGGCCGATGAAGCGTTTGGCGACGCGTTTCAGGCCTGGGTGGCCGAGCGATCTGCCCAAATCCGACGGGTCAAGAACATCTATGATCCCGCGCTGTTATCGCGCTCGGCGGGCGGTGGGCAGGCCTCGGCGGAGGAGGACTCCGGGGGTTCCTTTTTGGGACGTGTCATCGGCGACGCGGTCGAAGCGGTCGAGGAGGCCACGGATACCACCATTATTATTGGCGGTGATTCGAGAGACACCGGCGGCGCGGACGAGCAACGGGCGGTAATTGACTTTTCGTCCCGCGCCCGCCTCTGGAATCCCAGGTGGAACAGCCGCCCGTTTACATGGGACGGCTCGGCCTACGACAGCGTGCTCGATTCAACGGTGAGTTGGAGTGAACTCGCCGGCCGGTCAGGCGTCTATTTCAGACCGGCCCACGAAATGCTTCTCGGCTCGTTGTTCAACGGCCCGACGGAAACGGATTCGACAGAGAACGGCGGGGAGGGCGGCAACGAGTTCGATCGCGTTGTACAGGAGTTGATCCGTAGTCTGACGGACGAAGAAACAAGCGATGAAGTCACTGAAGAGTTTCTCAAGGAGGCAGAATCTTATCAGGTCGGCTCGCCGGAATGGCTGATTGCGGAGTGGATAAAGCTCTTTAGCGGAAATCGTGAAGTCGATCCTGAATTTCTATCGCAATACTACGGCAACCTCTTCGGCGACGATCCCGAAGACAGCTTCGAGCTGTCGGATTTCGATGACCGCTTATGACGGTTCATTGTTCTGTAGTAGACTGAGGGTAGCGACGTCCTAAGGCTGAACGGAGGAACTCAAAATGAGTTGGAGACGTTGTTTGAGCGTGAGTGTTGGTCTGGCCTTCGCGGGCGCGGCGGCGACGACGGCACTGGCGGAAGACGGTGTTCCGCAGGAACAGCTGAACCGTCAAGGACTAGAGACCACCAGCCAGTCACGAAAAGGGTACAAGGCGTTGAACGAGGCCGTGTTCGCGCTTTTGTTTGATGAGGAGCGTCCGGTAAATATTCTGTTCGGTCGCGATAATCCCCGGGGCGTAACAGGCTTTGACGCGCCCTCGCAGGCGGCCACCAACTGGGCCATAAGCCGCTATTTCGAGTATTGGGCTGAACAGCAGTTTGAGCAGGCGACCCAGGAAAATGTGACATCGACGGATGCCGGCAATAGCACCCCGAAACAAAACACCTCAAACGACACACCGCAGAGCAACGATTCCGGACCGCTGTACCCGCGTCTGTCGATTCAAACATCTGCCTCTGACGCGGTGCAAAGGGCCGCGGTAATCGCTTGGGCTAAAGAGCGCGGCTTCAGCATCCGCGCCGTGAAGATGTATTTTCCCGAACTGTTCGACGATACCGAGATTGCTGAAAACGCCTCTGAGGAGGAGACGGAAAGCACTGTTTTTGGCCGGATATTGGGCGGTGCCGTCGAGGCCGTCGAGGAAGCCACCGACACCAAGATTGTATTCGAAAGTGGCTCCGGGGAGGACGAGGACACGACGAAGTGGAGTCCGGGGTTCCGTATTTCCGCCGGCTACAAACTTTGGGACGAGGAATGGAAGGAAGTCGATTGGGCACAAGATTTCGGTGACTACGACAGCGCACTCGACGCGACGATCGGCTGGTCCAAAGTACCGCGATGGCATATCACGTTCGCACCCGACTATGCGGCCGCCTATACGGCGTACGAGGCCCAAGCGGCAACCGATGCGGTGGCCGGGAATGAGGCGGGAGCGGGCGATCCGCCGACCCTCGGTAGCCCAGATTGGCTCGAAGGCGAGTGGATGTGGCAGTGGGGAGACCCGCGCCTCAAGCCGATGTTCACGTTTCCGTCGGACACGTTGTTCGGCGATCGTCCCAGCGACAATCCAGCCGATAATTTCCAAACCGAAATACGCTTCCACGCGAGGTTCTAATGATCCGTTTAGGTCACCTACTCACTGTGTTCGCGGGCGTACTTTTGCTCGTGCTTCTGCCGTTAAGCTCGGCTAAGGCCGATATTGTCGACGGTCTGGAGGCCGGGCCGTTCGGCCTCGACGTCCTGCCGGAACACGCCCAGGCTGTCGTGCTGACTTTCGTCGGCCGCGCCCGGGGCGGTGACCCGGCGCTGCTAGCTGAGAAGCTGGGAGTCAAGAACGCGGAGCTTATAAAACCCGAAGCGCAGTTCCGCTACCGGGGGTTCGGTCCGCGCGGAATAATCGTCGTCGATCTGTCGCAGGATCAAGCCGATCCGGCCAACGTCCATATCGCCGGACATTTGCTGTGGAAGGATCCCATCGGCCGCCGCGCCATGTCATCGTTCGAAGCGTTCTATCGTGTCGAAGACGGTGCGGCGACGCTGCAGCGGGCGGCGTGGGCGCCGAAATATTCAGTCGCGCCACGGGTTCGCACTGTCGTGTTACCGGTTAGTAAAGCCGGCAATATCGAGTGGGCGGCGAAAGATAGTTTTCCCAGCTTTTTCTTGGCCGCGACCGAAGTCGAGCGGGCAACCGCCGATCAATCGGCGCAAGAAGACCGCATCGTCGCTGCTTTCCTGATGGATCGCGTGGGGCCGGAGACAACCTGCGACCTCCGGCTTTCGGAAGAAGAAACTGGCACTGGTGGCGAGGACGAGATCGCCCGCGCCCGCGTCTACGAACCGGGATGGGGTGTGCTTGGCACGTCGCTCAAAGCGAGCGCTTTTTCGGCCGATGAGGAACTATGGCTGAAAGTGGTTTGCGGCGAGAAAGACGATGGCGGGATTTTCTCCAGTCCCAAGCGCGAAGTGGTGAGTGTCACGCCGATCTCCGACGGGCGCTGAACGTAGATAGATAAGAGCCGCCGCCGCGCGATCATTCGTGCGTGGCGGCTACATTTCCAGCATTTCGGCGACTTCGATAGTGCCCATCTCGATGAACGGGCAGCTCTTGGCCATTTCGAGTACCGCCTCCATGCTGTCGGCTCTGACGACGGAAAAGCCCGCCAGCGGGTTCGGCCCGCCATCGTCGGCCACGCCCTCGGCGCTCACGGTTTTGGACATGCCGACCGGCGTGCCGGGGTTGACCATGGCGTCGCCTAAATCCTCGATCCAGGCGTTCCACCGCGCCATGAGTTCGGCGCCTTGCTCTGGGGTCTCGGGTTTCTTGCCGCCGTGATAGGCGAAGATGAAATCGGGCACAGAGCCTCCTCCAGCATTTGATTTATGGCGCGGTTGCGGCTTAGTGGCCGCTTCACGCGCAAACGATCTTAGCACGCAAAGGAACTCGTCGTGTAAGCTGGATGCGTTTCAGCAGCTGCCGGTGCAATCGGTTTTGTTGGCGCGCCGCTCGTAGTCGATCACGCCGCCCCTTCGGTCGGTTTCTATGGTGCAGCAGCGCAGCAGCGCCTCTTTAAGCTTGGCGCGGCCGCGTTGAACGCGGGATTTCATGCCCGAATGGGATAGGCCGAGCCGCGTGGCCGCCTCGGCCTGGGTCAGGCCTTCGATGTCGGTGAGAATGAGCGCTTCGCCATAGGGCGCCGGCAGCCCGTCGATGAAGGGTTGTAGGCAGCGGGCAAACTCCGCCGTTGAGTCGGCCTCCGTATCCTCCGGCGAGGTCTGCTCGCTCTCCGCCTCGAACGCATCCAGCGCCCGCCGTTCGGCGGCGCGCCGGCGGTAGTGGTCGGCGATCGCATTGGCTGCCGCGCGGCGCACCCAGGCGAGGGGATTCTCCGCCTTTCGCAGAGCGGCCTGGTGGCGCACAAGGTTGAGCAAGACAGAGCCAACGACATCGTCCGCCGATGCGGGGTCGACGCGCCGGCGGACATAGCCGTTGAGGCCGGACGCCAGTTCCGTCCAGGCCTCACTCGATAGGAGAGACGTCTCCGTCATTTGCGGCCGAGGCTCATTCGGCGGCTGCCGTGACCGGTTGGTTCAGGCCGGTGCAGCACGCGGGGGCCGGAGCCTGTTGTGTATCGTCGGGCTGATCATCGGTAATCCGGTACCATTCCCAGCGCAGACCCTGGGGCTCGCGCGCCCAGAGCTTGTCTTGAGTGGCGTGGCAGCAGGTCGTATCGGACTCGATCTCTTCCAGTATTCCGGCCTCGTTCAACCGCACCGACTGGGCTTTGATTTCGGCGTCGTTGAAGACTTCTATGCCGAGATGGTTCAGCCGTTCGGGGGCGTCCAGATTTTCGAACAGCACCAGTTTAAGTGGTGGTGCATCGATCTCGAAATTGGCATAGCCGGGGCGCAGCTTGTGCGGCGCGGCATCGAACAGCTTGCTGTAGAACGCGACGGCCTCGTCGAGGTTTTGCACGTTGAGGGCGAGCTGAAGGCGCATGATCTGTCTCCTTGGATGGGTGGATTCACCCCCTAAGACGCAGCCGGCTGCCGAAGGATGCAAATAAAGTGGCATCGCCGGAAAAAAGGGCAAGCCGTTTGGTGTCGGTTTGCTCTAAGCGTTGCCGCGGACACGGGCCCGCGCGGCCCAGATGAGCAGCACGAACGCGGTCGACGAGGCGAGCGTGGTGCCGGTTTGCGAGAGGCCGAGATCGATAATTTGGATAGCGTCGACGCTCGCCAATATGAACGACAGCGCGAACCCCCACCCCATATGGATGAAGCCGGTAAGCGCCGAGGCGGCGCCGGCGGCCGATGGCGACACGGTGGAGAGGGTGCGCGCGTAGCAGTTGGCGAATGCCAGCCCGGTGCCGAAATTGGAAATCAGGATACCGGCGAGAATGGTGAGCGGCGTTGCCGCGCCGGCCAGGCCGAAGCCCAGTTGAACGAGCCCCCCGGTGACGGCCGTGACGCAGCCGGCGACGATCAATCTATCGAGCGGTACGAAACGGCCAAGCCGCCCGGTGATATAGCTGGCGAGCATGAAGGTGACCGGCACGATCATCACGAAAAAGCCGAACAGCTCCGGCGTCACGCCCATTTGGTCGACCATGATGATCGGCGCCGTGACGATGAAGGTTTGGAAGGTGCCGGACAGGCCGGATACGGTGAGGCTATAGCCCATGAAGCGCCGGTTGCGCATTAGCGCGAAGTAGGTGCGCAGCATGGCGGCAACGTTGGGGGGTTGGCGTTGTGCGGCGGGCAGGGTTTCCACGAAACGCGGTATGGCGGCGAGAAATGCAGCGAGCGCGACCAGGCTGGTCGCGTAGAACGTCGCCCGCCAGTCGAACCAAGACACCAAAAAGCCGCCGATAAACGGCGCAATAGCAGGTCCCATGGCCATGGCGATGCCGAGATATGACATGGCCTGCGCCGCCGCCTTGCCCTCCGATCCGTCGCGGATAATCGCGCGGCCGACAACGATGGTGGTGCACGCGCCCATGGCCTGGAAGAACCGGCCGATCAGTAAGGTTTCGATATTGTGCGCTAGCGCGCAGACCACGCTGGCGATGACGAACAACGCCAGGCCACCGAGAATGATCGGGCGGCGGCCGAAGGCATCGGACAACGGCCCAGCGGCGAGCTGCATGATGGCGAAGGCGCCCATATAGGCGGGGATGATGAACTGTACCCGCTCTACGGTGGTGCCGAGATCGCGGGCGATGTCGACCACGGCGGGCAAGTAGATGGTGAGCGCGAGTTGGCTCGCGAACATCATGGAAAACAGAATGAGCAGCGACGGCGTTTCGCGCGTGTGCGCGGTGAGCGGCTGGGTGGTATTCACCTAATAGAGGCCCGCAAAACGAGCCTGGGCGCGTTGCAGCGCGAGCACCGTGTCGATGGTGGGGGTGGGCACGTCGACAAGCCGTCCGAGTTCGGCGACGACGCTGACGAGCGTGTCGATCTCCATGGGCCGGCCCTTCTCCAAGTCTTGCAGGATCGATGGCTTGAAGTCGCCGAGTTGCGCCCCGAAGTCGACCCGGCTTTCACCGGTGAACTCCACATACAGACCGAGCCGTTCGCCGATCGCAATGCCTTCCTCGATCATCGTGGCGGCGATCGCCCGGGCATCGGGGTCTTTGGCGATGCCGAGCAGGGTGAGCCGCGTGAGGGCCGATACCGGCCCCATACCCATATTGCCGATCAGCTTGGCCCAGATCTCCTGGTGGATGTTCTCCGCCACCTTACCGGTCAGTCCCGCGTCATTGATCGCGGCGGCGAGCGCCTCGGTGCGCGGTTTGGCCGTACCGTCGGGTTCGCCAAGAATGAACAGATCGCCGGCCGCATGAGTTATAACCCCCGGCTCGTCGACCGAGGCCCCGGCGTGGACGACACAGCCGATGATTCGCTCTGCCGGTAACGACGCCGCCAATTGGCCGTCGGGGTCGATCGATGCGAGCTGGGCGCCCTTTAGCGGCCCCTCCAAATGCTCGCAGAACCACCACGGCACACCGTTCATCGCGGAAACGACAGCGGTGTCATCGGCCAATAACGGCTGCAGCTTGTTGACCAATCCGGGCAAGGACGGTGTCTTGAGGGTAATGATGACATAGTCCTGCGGGCCGAAATCGGCGGGATCGTCGGAGGCGGCGACCTGCACAACCGTATCGCCGCGCTGGCCGACTAGCTTGGCGCCGCCGGCGCGAATGGCCGCGAGATGGTCGCCGCGGGCGAGCAGGCTCACATCGTGGCCGGCATCGGCGAGGCGCACGCCTAAGAATCCGCCGATGGCGCCGGCGCCGACGATGCAAATTTTCACGGAGTTAGTCCTTCCGCCGCGTGTTTCGCGGTTTGATCACAGCAGCTCCAGAATTTCTTCCGGCGGGCGGCCGAGCTTGGCTTCGCCGTTTGCCACCACAATGGCGCGCTCGATCAGGATGGGGTTGGCCACCATGGCGTCTACCAGCGCATCCTCACCCAGGCTCTCATCGTCGAGGCCGAGCTCCTTATAGGGTGCCTCTTTTTTGCGCATCAGATCGCGTGGCGCCATGCCGAGCATGCCCAAGAGTTCTTTCAAGCGCGCGGCGCTGGGTGGCTCTTTTAGATACTCGATAATCTGCGGCTCAATCCCACGCTCCTGCAGGAGTTGGAGAGCGGCGCGCGACTTGCTGCACCTTGGGTTGTGATAGATCACGACAGGATCGCTCATTTCTTTTTCCTTTGTTAACTAAGGTAAACACCGTTTCCTTGCATATCGGGCATGGCGCGGACGGTAAAGCCCGGAAAACCGGGCGCGGGCGAATGCAAAAAAGTTCCGGCCGGGAAACGGAATATTAACTGCAATTTTAGATAATTGCTCCGTATCTCACCGGTAAGCCATTTGGGGGGTCAATTTCCGGTTTCGCTACCGAAAGGAATTGCCAAATGACCGCAACCACCTTGTCCAACCTCACCGTCCTGGTCGTCGACGATAAAGATCCCATTCGGGAGCTTATCTGCGGCATTCTCGAAACCTTCGGGGTGCCGAACATTCGCGAGGCCTCGGACGGCGCCGGCGCTCTCGCCGATATGAAAACGCAAGTTCCCGACGCGGTTATCGCCGACCTCAAAATGCAGCCGGTCGACGGCTTGAGCTTCACGCGCGCGGTGCGGACCGACCCCGCGAGCCCGGCGCCCGATGTGCCAATCCTGATGATTACCGGGCATAGCGAAAAGCGTCATGTCGAGGAAGCGCGCGATGCCGGCGTGACTGATTTTCTGGCGATGCCGGTAACCGCCAACACGGTTGCACAACGGCTTGCTACGGCGATTGAAAAGCCTCGCGAGTTCATTCGCGCACGGTCGTTCGTGGGGCCGGAGCGCCGCCGCCGGCAACTGCCGGTCGTCGCATCCGCCCGCCGGCGCGCCAGCGACCACGCAACCGCCGCGTAACGCCGCCTACCTAATCTATTGCCCATATGGAAAGGAGCGCCGAAGCGCTCCTCAACCATTACCTATTGATCGCCGTCATTGTGTCCGGCAACCACATGGCAATTCCAGGGAACACAGTGATGAGCGCCACCAGAATGAGAGTGAAAATAAAGAAGGGCGCTACGCCGGCGAATATTTTCGTGAGCGGCACGTCCGGCGCCATCTTGGCCATCACGTAGACGTTGATTCCCACTGGCGGCGTAATCAAAGCCAGTTCGGCCATAATCACCGCATAGACGCCGTACCAAACCGGGTCGTAACCCAGGTTCATGATGATCGGCAGGGTGAAGGGAATGGTCAGGATGAGCATGCCCCAAACGTCGAGCACCATGCCGAGCACGATGTAAAGCAAGCTGATCATCAACATGACCGTGAGCGGGCTGAACTCGGCGTTGGTAATCGCGTTGATCACGCCCTCGGTTAACCCCGTCTGTACGACGAATTTGCCCATCATGTGGCCGCCGATGATGATGATAAAAATCATTGCTGAGGTGTGCATCGACTTGAGCAGCGACTCCTTGAAATTGCTCAAGGTGAGACGCCGCATCACCAGCGCGATGATGATGAGCGCGAGAACGCCGACACCCGCGGCTTCTGTGGGAGTAAAGATTCCCAAGTAAATGCCGCCGATCACGACGATGAAGGTGATGAACACCGGCAGCACCTTGACCAGGGAGGAAAGTTTCTCTTCCCAGGTGAACTTCTCACCAAGCGGACCCAGTTCCGGATTGATCATGCAACGCGCGGCGATCGTCGCGGAGTAGCCGATGGTCATGAGGATGCCGGGAATGATGCCGGCAATGAACAACGAGCCGATCGAGGTTTCGGTGATAATGCCGTACCCCACCATGATGATCGAGGGTGGGATCAATATGCCTAGCGTACCCGCGGCGCTAACCGAGCCGGTGGCAAGGCCGTCGTCGTAGTTGTAGCGGCGCATCGCGGGGATACACATGGGCCCCATGGTTGCCACTGCGGTGACACTGCCGCCCGACACGGCACCGAAACCGGCGCACGCGACGACCGACGAGATCGCCAGGCCGCCGGGGAGGCGGCCAAGCCATCGGTAGACAGCTTCATAGAGGTCGAACGCTATATTGGTTCGTTGCACCAATTGGCCCATTAGGAAGTACAAGGGCACAGCGACGAAGACGAAATTCGCCCCCTGATCGAAGAAGGTGATCGAGATTTGAGTGGCCGCGGCGTGCGGCTGATCTATGGCGAAAAAGCCGACGACAGCGGTCATCAGCATAGCGAAACCAATCGGCACGCCCATAACGATCAAAACCATCATGCCGCCAAAGGCGAGGATTCCAATGGTGCTCATATCCATGATCAGTCCTCCAGACCGGTGGCTTCAGTGCGCGAGAATTGCCGGGCGCCCAGCAGCGTCGCGATCAAGCGCAGTACGTAGTAGATCACTAGGATCACGCACATAATGAACACCGCCAACTGCTGTCCCCAGATGGGCAGTTCGACATATTCGGTGATCCGGTTGAGCTCGTAGTCGAACAGAAACTCTTCCCAGGCGTGGCTCCCAAGCAGGTAAAACACGGTTATGCCGCAGGCGACATAAACGGTGTCGAAGATCGCCTGCATGCGTGGCGACAAGTTGGAGATCACCAACTCCATACGAATATGCCCGTTCTGGCGGGTGCATTCGGGAATCGCCAGCGCGAAGATCATCAACAGCATCCACTCGTTGAATTCGAGACCCCAGATGAACGGGCTGTTGAAGACGTAGCGCAGAAATACGTCGGTGATGACGACGATCGATATCGCCGGCAGGACAACCCAGCCGGCAATGCGGTCCAAATTCTGCGAGAGACCGTTAAAGACTTTTTCGAGAGTTTCCATCGGCACGTGACCTCTCAATAGTTGAGGCCGGGGCGTGTCCGCCCCGGCCGTAAACCAACTACTATTTCATGTCGTACATGCCCTGGACGGGATTATTGATCGCGTCGAGCATGATGTCGTTGGCCGACATGCCGGCAAACTTAGCCGATAGGGCCTTTGCGTCGGCGATGAACTGTTTCGCCGGCAAGCCCTTCTTCTCGGTGTCGTCGATCCACGCGGCTTCGACACCGGCAACGGCTTGCCGCCACCGGCTGAGCTCTGCCTCGGGCAGATTGATCGACTGTAGGCCTTGCTCTTCCATTTTGATCACGTTGACCTGTCCACCGTAATCGTAGAACGCCTGGGCCTCGACGATAGCGAACTGGCGGCCCCAGTTATTGACCACGACCTGCAGGTCGGCGGGCAGATTGTCGAACCAATCGGCGCCCATGCAGTACTCGATGGTCAGCACGTTGAAGCCGTTGGTCGACCGGTACTTGGAAACCTCGTGCAGCTTGAAGATAAGCGCTGCCGCGTCGTTGAAGTGGATCGCATCCAACGTGCCACGCTGCATGGCGGTGTAAGCATCGGCACCCGGCATGGAAACCTGGGTCGCGCCTAACGCCGCAATGATCTGCGAGTGCGTGCCGCCGCCAGCACGGACCTTCATGCCCTTGACGTCTTCGAGCGTTTGAACCGGCTTGTTGTTGTACAGATGGTACGGGCCGGTATGCGCTTCGCGCATGATCTTGACCTTAAACCGCTCGAACTCATCCTTCAGATACTTCGGATACAGGGCCTCGGCCGTCGCCACGGCTTCGTGCGAGTTGTTGAACAGGAACGGCAGGCCAAGGCCACCGACCATGTTGTAGTCGCGCGAGGTGTAGAGCGAGAAACAAGGTGCATGATCGGACAAGCCGGTGCGTGTCGCTTTGCGGCCTTCGCGAACGCTGTGGACCGACTGCGACCAGCTGGCGTCTACCTTGATCTTGCCATTCGACATCTTCTCAAGGTTGTTCCACGCCTTGATTTGCATCTTGGCGAGGCCGGACACAGCGGGAATGTGGCTGGTCGAGCGGAGCGTGATTGGCGGTCCGTCATAGGACACGTTGTTTTTGCCGTAGTTGTCGAGCTTACCTTCGAGCCAGTCGAGTGCGACTTGCGTGTCGGCTTTAGCCTGTTCGAGAGTGTTGCCGATCGGGCCGGCGTTGGCCGGTGCGGCCACGGCCACCGCCAATGCGGCGCCGAACACAAGGCTCGTGGTTGATAGTAGTGCTTTACGCATTTTGTTCCTCCCTACAGATGTTAGGTGCGTATTTCTTTTCCCATCCGTTCAAAATCGAGTGTGTGGGCAGCCCCGGATTGGGTCAAGGCGGCCTTTGGTAAAACTTTCGACACAACTGACGTTCTCAAAACCACTGTGTTTCCTTCGCTTCGATTCGAAAACTTAAAGCAAAACAGACGGATTCACTTTATTGCTAGCGGATTACACGGCGAACCGACCGCGCCGGTGATCGGTAGTGCCGGGCCGACGAACATGAACTCGTAGACCTTATCCTCTTCGCAATCGTCGGCGAGATCCTTCAAGTACCAAATCTCGCCCATCGTCAGCCCCATGATCGGAATAGCGATCCAATGCCAGGGCTGATTGATGTTCTCGTCGGTCTCGCAGGGACGCACTTCGTTGCCCCATGTGTCGGATGCGTAACCGGCGATCTTGTTCTCGTAGATCCAGTCGAGGGTTTCGAAAGCGAGACCGGGAGCATCGCCGCCGGCGTAGCCGTCCCAGCTACCGGCATCGAGGCAGCGCTCCATCTGGCCGGTGCGCAGCACCACATAGTCGCCTTGGCGCACTTCCACGCCCTGCTTTTCGCACGCCTCGTCCAAGTCGGCGCAGGTGATCGGGTAGCCGTCGTCGAGATACTGGACGCCTTTCACCCGCGGCATATCGAGGAAGACGCCGCGGCCGACCATCTTGTCCTTGGTTTTCTCGATGCCGGCTTTCTGTGCACCGGCGGTCGTTACCTCGCGGCAGTCGTAGCCGTTCCACATATAGTCTTCGTAGAAAACGTGGCCGAGACCGTCCCACTGGGTGCCGCATTGCAGCGGCATCATCACCAGGTCGTCGGCGCCCCGAATACCGCGATGATCGAGCACGCCCGAATATGCGTCGGTACCTGTGCGCGTCATCATGTGGATCGGGTTGAACCGGCCCATGGCGGGGTAGGGGGTCTTCGCGCCCTGCGGACCAAACTGATCATAGTTGAGGCCGAGCGACATGGTCTTGCCCTTCTTGACCAGCTGGGCGGCGCCGACGATGTCTTCGTTCGACGTGAAGTTAAGGGTGCCGATCTCGTCATCCGGTCCCCAACGGCCCCAGTTCTTGTACTTCTCGGCGTACTCGGCGAGCACTTCGCGCGTGACCCGCATATCGCTTCTTGGATTTGCCATTCCCTAAATCTCTCCGTTTCGCTTGGACTTTTTCGTTTGTTGCATCGCATCGATGCTTATGGGGGTGTCCGGTACTGCATCGGACTGAAAGGCCTGGGCCAAGAATGGCACCAGATAGGCAAGCGCTTCGTCGGTGTCTGCGGGGTCGCAAGCGTTATCGGTCAGCGCCTGAATACGGCCTGTATTGGCCATGGTGTAGACCATAGTTCCAATCATGTAGTGGAACCGCCAGTGCAGATCACGCGGTGGCAGATGCGGCAGCGCGTCGGCCAGGGCGTTGAGAAACAGCTCGCTCGAGTGGTCGAAGTAGCGGGCCATGAGGTCGCGGGTGTCGTCGGAGGCGTCGGCCGCCATGCGCGCGCGCAGCCGCGCGAAGGTGGCGCCGCCATGGTGGCCGCGCATCCCAGGTTCGAGAAAGGCCGAAATGATCTGTTGCAAGAGAGGCGGGCGGCCTTCGCCGTCGCGGCACTGAGCCAGCATCTCCAGCCGTTCTTCGGAGATGGGTATCGTGCGGCGGGCGAATACCGCTTCGAGCAGGCCCTTCTTGGAACCGAAATGATAGTTGACGGCCGCGAGGTTAACGCCCGCATGAGCGACGATGGCGCGCAGCGAGGCGCCTTTCACCCCGTGCTCGGAAAAAAGATACTCCGCCGCGTCGAGAATCCGCGTTCGCGTTGCTTCCCCCCGCGGATCAATCGCGAGATCGGCGTTATGAGCCGCTACGACTGTCACTTATCCTCCCCGATGCCGTTTTTTAACCCACGGCTTATTTCTTCTTTTGCACCTTAATCAAACGCTTGTTTGAGTCAAATCAAATGACACAACACCGGGGCAAAACGCATAGCACCGGCTAGGTGATCTTACCGCCCGGCATGAATCCCAATTCACGCTCCAAATCGGCCATAACCTCGGCCTGATCGGAGAACGGCTCATCGATGAGGGGCCAACGGTTCACCAGCCGCCGCATGAAATCGGGGTGGTAGACGCTGCGCACTTCGTTGGTGACGGGGAATATGGTGGCGCCGCTTTCCGGATCGAAAAGGCGGTCGAAGAAAAACACTTGCCCGGTGCCGGTTCCCTGTAATGCGCCGGCGGCCGCGATACGTTCGCGCGCCTCGTTGTAGTGGGTGACGTGGTAGGACAGATGAAAGTTATGCGTATCGTGGGTCTCGAGATCGCGCTCGACAAACCGAGCTGTTTGAAACGGGCCGGTGTTGATGATCGCGGCCGGAGCCCCATCGAGGGTTTCGACAACGGCGATGGCGCGAAACACCTCGGTGTAAAACGCAGCGATAGATTCCGCTGAGCCCGGCGGTACGGAAATCTCAACATAGGCGATGCCCAAGGGGTGTTGGAACGGGATCGATCCGGCGGCGTGAAGCCGCAGGCGGAAACCAAATGGGCTGGTGATTTCCGCACTCTCATTTCCGAAGTCGGCCGCGTAAGCACCGCCGAGCTTACCTAATCGGTCGAGGCGTTGGAGCCGCGCACGGATTGCCGCTGGGTCGGGCACCACCAGGCCGACCACGCCAGGGAATGGCGGCGACTCGCCGCGCCGCGGCAGGTGAAATTGCTGCAGGCCGACATTGACGCCCATGTTCGTCTCATCGGCGCGGCGGAAGGGATCGCGCGTGAGCCCCAGCCCGTTGATGAAAAATACCGTGACCAAATCGTGTTCGGGCACTTGGAAGTTGACGTGGTCGAGGTGGAGGATACCGCCGACCTCGGGCAGGGTTTCGCGTTCGTTTTCTGTCATCGCACAATCTGTCGGCGCTATGGTTGCCGATCGCTATTTTTGTTGGGCATTGGGCGACTAAACTATCGCATACGTCTCGTTGTGACGCTGCAGAATCCTAAGCATCGCCCAACATTTTGCGGCAAGCTGCCAACGCGCTCGGCATCGACTCGATTGACAGTACACATCCCATTGTGTGAATTGTGCGCCAGCTAAATTCGCTTGGCCGTCGGCCTATAGTGTGTTTGCGCGTGCCGATGTCCGAAAAAACCTGGCCCGGTTTGGCATTCCGGGCCTTGGGGGAATAGCATGCGAACATTCCACTTCGAGATAATCAAACCATCGCACTACGACCGGGACGGATATGTCATCCAGTGGTGGAAAGCCTGGATCCCGTCGAACTCGATGGCGTGCCTTTACGCGATTGCGCAGGACTGCGCGGACCGCAAGGTGCTCGGCGACGATGTTGCGATTGAGGTCAACGCCATCGACGAGATGACGGCGCGCGTACCGATCGAGAAAATCGCCAGCCGCATCAATGCACCTGGGCACTCAGGCATCGTTGCGCTTGTGGGTGTGCAGTCGAATCAATATCCGCGCGCGCTTGCCATCGCGAAGCGTTTTCGGGCTCTAGGCGTTCCGGTTGCGATCGGCGGCTTCCATGTCTCCGGTGTTATTTCCATGCTCAAGGAGCCGACACTGGACCTGCAGGAGGCGCTCGATCATGGCATCACCTTGTTTGCCGGCGAGGCGGAAGAGCATTTCGAATCTTTCCTGAAGGATGTCGATGCCGGCACTCAGCAGCCGATTTACAACTACATGAACGACCTGCCGAACCTGCAGGACCAAACCGTGCCCCTGCTGCCGTTGGAGATCATCAAGCGTTACGACGGCGCGATCTCATCCTTCGACGCGGGCCGCGGCTGTCCGTTCCAGTGCTCGTTCTGCACCATAATCAACGTACAGGGCCGCAAGTCGCGTTGGCGGGATGCCGACGACATTGAACACATCATCCGCAGCAACTATGCGCAAGGCATCGTCCGCTTCTTCATTACCGACGATAATTTCGCGCGCAATAAGAACTGGGAGGCGATTTTCGATCGCATGATCGAGTTGCGCGAGAAGGAGGGGCTCAACGCCACCTTCCTGATCCAAGTCGATGTGCTCGCTCACAAGACGCCGGGCTTCATCGAGAAAGCCGCGCGTGCGGGCTGTAACTACGCTTTCATTGGGCTGGAAAGTATCAATCCGGACAATCTGGCCGAGATGAACAAGGGTCAGAACCGGATTACCGAGTATCGCAAGATGTTCCAGGCCTGGAAGGAGGCTGGGATCATCACCTACGCCGGTTTCATTATGGGATTGCCGGGCGACACACCGGAAACGATCAAGCGCGACATCGGCATCATTCAGCGTGAGCTGCCTGTCGATCTTCTTGAATTCACCATGCTGACGCCGCTGCCCGGCTCAGCCGATCACAAGCGGCTCTACGAAGCCGGCACTTGGATGGATCCGGACCTCAACAAGTACGATCTGGAAAACGTCACCGTCGAGCACCCCAAGATGAGCACCGCCGAGTGGCAGCAGTGCTATCAGGATGTCTGGCGCTGGTATTACTCGGACGAGCATGTCGAGCGCCTGATGAGGCGCAACGTCGCCTACGGCATCAAGCCGGTCAAAATCTGGCGTGGCGTGCTGCAGATATACGCCGCGATGGCCTATGAGAACGTCCACCCGCAGCAATGCGGCTATTTTCGAATCAAGGACCGCACCCAGCGCAGGCCCGAGTTGCCGCGGCTCCCGGCGGTGCTGTTCTGGCCGCAATATATCGCTGCGTCGATTGTCAAATATACGAAGTTTGCGCTCTATATTCGGAAAGTGCACCGCATGCGCAAGCGCGTTCAGGCCGATCCGGCCTCGCGCAGCTACACCGATCTTGCGATCACGCCGGTTGTCGATGCCGAAACCGAGTCGCTCGAGATGTTCGAGCTTAATGACCGGTCGAAAGAGGCGGTGGACCGCGCAAAGCGCCATGCCGATGCGCGGCGCCAGCAGGAAGAGGCGCAACAGGTCGACGACCGCCCGATCGCGGCTGCGGAGTAGTTACCGGCTTACGGCTGGGAACTTTGTCTCCGCAAAAGGACCTGCGGCTGCCGGTTTGACGCAGGTCTTTTCGCAGGATCTATTTTGTCAGTCGACGCGCACCGTGAGGCTGTCGAACGCCACCTTGAGCGTGAACCCGCCCTCGTTGATCCTCCATTTATCGAGCGTATAGGAACGCAGGCCACGCGCGTGCATGGGGTCCGCCTTGGCGATTTCGTGAGCTTCGTCAAAACTGTTCGCGCGGATGATGATCAGGCCGGCGCGCGGTGGCGCGTCGTCTTCGTCGAACAGCGGGCCGGCGGCGAACATGATGCCGCGCTCCTCCAGCGACACCTGATACTCCAGATGGTCCGGCAGGGATTCCATCATCACGTCCCGTTCAACGATGGGCGTGGTCAGCACGGCGTAAAGATTCTCCGTGACGACCCGCGGGCCATTATCGTGGCTCATATCAATTCTCCTTAGTTTACGTGATCAGCCGTCCACCCAGTCGCCGGCGCCGTCGGCGAATAGCGGCTCGATCTCGGGCATTCGGGTGATGAGCTTCTGTTCGAACAAATAGCGCCATAACGTTTCGACGGTCTCGCGGTTTTTCTCGGTCAGACCAAACGGGACAGGGTCGTCGCTGGTTTCATCGCCCCACGGGTTCAGATTGCCGCCGTCGGCGTAGAATTGCTTTTTGCTTGCGCAGCAAGCATCGAACAACGCCTTCGGCACCGCTGGATATTGGGCCAGGCAGGTCTCGTGGATCGCCACAATGTGGTTGAGCGGATAAATCCCCGTGCGGGCATAGTAGTCGCGCTCGGCGGCTTCGGTGTCGGGCATCAAAGGCCGGAGTTGCTGTTCTGCCTCGGGCTTTTTCTCGTCTTCGGTGCGCGGGGAGAGGAAGGCGTCGATCTTACCGTCGATCACCGCCTGCTCCAGATTTCCCTCAAACGTTTGAACGGCAGCTTCCTCGGGCGGCGGAAAGCGCCGCTTCGGTCCGGCAACCCATTTGAGGTCGGTCCAATGCAGGTCGTACTCATCGATCATGGTGCCGCGCCACCACACGCCGGCGGTTTGGCTGAATTCCAAGGCGCCGATGGTCTTGCCGCGCAGTTGTGACGGATGGGTGAGGTCGCTGTCGCGGCGCACATAGAGTGAGCCGTGGCGGAAGGCGCGGTTCAGGAACACCGGGATAGCGGTCATCCACTCGACGCCGCGGTCGCGCATCATGGTGTAGTTGGCGAGCGAAAACTCGTTGGCTTGAAAGGGTTTGTTTTCAAGCACCGCGGTGAAGGCCTGGGTGGGTCCGACGGCTTCGTAGCGGATGTCCAAACCGTCACGAACGCCCGCAACGTGGCAAAAGAACGGCCACTCGTGTGCGACAAACTCGATCCTGTTCTCAACGGACCCTTCCGGCATGGCATGACCCCTTCGCATGTATCGGGTTGGTGACCAACCGGATGATAGTCTGCGCAGCGGGGAAAGTAATCATGCCCGCGAAATCCGGTTGGCCACTGGCCCGATGCTGGTCACGCCGCCGGTCAGGCGGCAGCGCCCTCCACGATGATGAAATCCGCCTCGGCGTTCGCATTGCGGATGCGTTTCGCAGCCTGATACTCCGGACTTTCGTAACAAGCCTGGGCCGTCGCATAGTCTTTGAACTCCACGACCACATTGCGGTCGCGCGCCACGCCCTCCCTCGCTTCATACGATCCGCCGCGGACCAGAAAGTTCGCACCGAACTTCTCGAACGCCGGCTTCGCGGCCGCCAAGTAGTCGGGATATTTTTCTTCGTTTTGTACCGATACGCGTACAACCCAATAACCTTTTGCCATCTGATTTCTCCTAGTTCATGAGTTGGAAGGTACGGCCTGAATTAGGCCGAAACAGCGCCGACAGATTCGCTGTGGGAATCATCGCCCGCCGCGCTCTGCATGACGGTGGCGATGAGAGTGTAGGCCGCTGTCCAGGCAGCCTTCGCCTCGGGTGTCCAGTTCTCGCCCAGGCCTTGTTCGAGCGTCCAAATGAACGCCGCCCCCACCGCTTCGTAGTGCCGCGACGTTGCGCCGTACGCCGAATGCCGGCGGCCCAGCGCCTCGAGCTGGGGAACCACGTCTTCTACGCTCTCCAGGCCCTCGACGACCGAGGTGATCGCTTGTGCCAGCAGCTTTCGTTGCAGAGACAAATCGACGCCTTCGAAGAGTTGACGCAGGCTCGGATCGGTCTCGAACAAGCGGTCATAGAACAATGACATGGCCTCATCGGCGATTGGTGTGACCTGACGCCATGTCTCCTGAATGAGTGTTTTTTGGCCGGGTGACATGTGCTTTCTCCTGGTGGTTGCTGGTGAGCTATTTCGCTGTGAGCGGAGATGGGCCGAGTTGCCGCAACGCTCGTGAGGCCGCTTGATAGCAATTGCTTTTCATCCTGAAAAATGAATAATTATGATGTTTTCGTTCTCTTGGAGAGATGAATGGATTTATCGGATTTACGTATATTTTCCGCGGTGGTGCGGGAAGGCGGCATCACCCGCGCGGCCGGGCGGCTGCACCGGGTGCAGTCGAATGTCACCACGCGTATTCGCCAGCTTGAAGACGATCTCGGCGTGCCGCTGTTCAGCCGCGAGGGCAAACGCCTCCACTTGGCGCCAGCCGGCGAGGTGCTGCTCGACTATGCCGACCGGCTGCTCGACTTGGCCGAGGAAGCGAAAACGGCGGTGCAAGACAGAACACCGCGCGGGTTGTTTCGCCTCGGCTCGATGGAGAGCACGGCGGCGGTGCGGCTGCCAGCCCCGCTGACCACCTACAACAAGCGCTATCCGCAGGTGGAGCTTGAGCTGCGCACGGGCAATCCCACACAGCTATCGGCGGCGCTGCTTGCCGGTGAGATTGAAGCCGCGTTGGTGGCGGAGCCGGTGTCGGAGGAAAAGTTTGAATCCGTCGTCGCGTTCGAAGAGGAGCCGGTCGTCGTGACGATTGCCGACCATCCTTCGATGGACGATCCGGCAGGGGCGCCGAAAACCATCATCGTATTCGAGCAAGGTTGTCCCCACCGCCGGCAATTGGAGCAATGGTACGCCGCCCGCGGGGTGGTGCCCGAGCGGACCATCGAACTCGGCTCCTACCACGCTATGCTCGGCTGTGTTCTCGCCGGTATGGGCGCGGCGCTGCTGCCGCGCAGCGTGCTCAAGACGTTCCCGGAGAGCAAACGGCTGCGTATTCACGAGTTGGCGCCCGGCGATGATTCGTTGCGGACGTTGCTGATCTGGCGCAAGGGCACGGCGTCGCCGAAGGTCGAAGCGCTCGCCGACGTTCTAACGGCGAAACAGCGCACGGCAGCAGAGCGCAACGCGGCAACCGGTTGAGACTGAGTCTATGACGCACGCAAGAGCTGTCGTCTAGTCGGCGCTCGGTGCTTGCGCGTTAGACGGCCTTTCGTTCCCTAATATTTTGATCTCCCGTTGCGGGAACGGAATCTCGATATCGTTGGCTTTGAGCGCTGTCCAGATCATCAGCAATAGATCGCCGCCGACCCGATGGTCGCCGTCGTCGATCCCTTCCATCCAAAACTCGACAAGAATGTTGATCCCGGAATCGCCGAAGCTTTCGATCTCGGCGTCGGGCCGCTCGGCGATCGGTAAGTCGTCGCCGCTCAGTACTTTGGGGTGGCTGGCAACGACCTCGCGCACGATCTCGAACATTTTTTCGAGGTCGGTACCGTAGGCGACTTGAAAGTGGAGCGGATAGCGCTGCTTCTGATTGTTGTGGGTCCAATTGACGAACGCGGTCGTGATGAAGCGTTCGTTGGGTACCATAATGTCTTTGCCGTCGTAGGTTTCCAACGTGGCGGAACGCATGGTCAACTCGCGCAGCGTGCCGCTGCGGCCGTCTTCCAGCTCGATGAAGTCGCCGATGGTAATCGTGCGGTCGAGCAGGATGATAATGCCGGAAACGAAGTTCGAGGCGATCTGCTGCAAGCCGAAGCCAAGGCCCACGCCGAGCGCGCCGCCAAACACCGCCAGCGCCGTCAAGTCTATGCCCATGACGTTCATGAGCAGCAGGAAGATCAGCACGAAGAGGCCGATCTCGAACAGTTTGGCGATCACCTCTCGCGTACTGACATCGAGCGCGGGCTGGGTGCGGATGATGCGCTGGCCGGTCGCGTTCGAGACGCGGGCGAGCCAGAACAGCAACACACCGAAAATCAGAGTACGGAGGACCGCGAACAGGGTGACGCGGATGTTGCCGATCTCGATGGAAATACCGTCGAGATAGGTAGTTACGTCATCGAGCAAACCGGCGGTAAACAACAACGCGATGGGGATACCGATCCATTTCAGGAACAGAATAATCGTCGTGTTGTTTATGAAGTGCCGGGCGAAACTGTAGACCAGAAAGATGAACGACACGCCCTGCGCCGCGCGCACCAGCCAGGTTTCACCGGCGGTGTTGGCGCTGATGGGGATCGCGACGCCGAGCGCCACGACGGCCATCACCGGCATCAACAGTTCATGAATATTGTGCAGCAGGGTGCGGAATTCGTAGAGTTTGCCCGGCTGTGGCTCCTCGCGGAAGATTTTTACGCGCGCCGTAATAAGAGCGGTGGCGAGCCAAGCGATCAGCAATGCCGCTACGACAATGCCGATCTGGGCGTAAAACCCCGGGCTGCCCAAATGGGTCAGAACCGTCTGCCAGATCTCTTCAGCCCGTTCGGTCAGCCACTTCATGGCCCCATCCCCTCGATTTTCGAGCGTTTACGCGCTTTCCTGGAACATCTGAACGGCGCGGACACTGACTTCAACCGACATATCGATGAAGTCTTCGCTCTCTCCGTCGTAGGTTCCCGACACCGGTATCGCCTGACCTGGCTCGCGCGCGACGGCGATCGGCACCAGGTTATGCCCCCCATAGGTGCCGTTGGTGGGGTCGAACTCGATCCAGCCGGCGCCCGGCAGATAAACCTGGACCCATGCATGTGTGGCGCCAGCGCCTTGCACTTCCGCCTGCGCTCCGTCGATCGCTGGATCGTAGAGATAGCCGCTGACAAAGCGTGTGGCGAGGCCAACACTGCGCACCGCCTCCATCATGAACAGCGCGTAGTCGCGGCAAGAGCCTGTTTTCAGCGACAGGGTATCGACGGGGCTTTGTACGCCGGGCTCGTGGCGCTCTTCGTAGGAGAATTCCGATTTGATCGCGCCGGTCACGGCGACCAAAAAGTTCTCAGTATCGGTCATGCCGCCGGTGTTGAGAAAACGGCGCGCCCACTCGGTTACCAGGCGGTCGGGGTCGGAATAATGCCGCTCGATGGTACGCCCCAAATCGGGCACTTCGGAGGCCGGATAGCTGAAGGGAAGCGTACGCGCAAACGTCTCGATGGCGAACTCCGGCTCGACCATCGGATAGCGCTCGATCACGATGGTCGATTGAAACGACAGAGTGTCGGCAGTCTCACTGAAGCCGGCCACCGCGACGGAGTTGCCGAAAACATCGTGCAGCCAGCGCACGTCGGCGGTGGGGCTGATGGTGAGCTGAGCGTCGAGCAGGCGCAAATCGTGGCTGTCGCGCGGCCGGAACATCATCCGGTGTTCGCCGAATTGAACAGGCTTGGCGTAGCGGTATGTCGTCTTATGATCGACGGTGAGGTTTTGCAAGTTCGACTCCGGTCATCCGCGTTGTCTTGCGGGTGTCGGTGCAACGGCTATCAGGTTGCCGAGGGTCAGGCAATAGCGTTGCCGCACCTCAGCGGCCGCTGAAGTAGGTCGCCGCAATGGCGCTCGAAACCTCGCCCAAGCGCACCTGCAGTTCGTCGAGAAAGTCGTGCAGCGTGTTTTGTTTGATTTGGCTGCCGGGCCCGGTATCGAGCGCGAACACGAGAGCCCGGCGCGCCTTTTCAACCGAGTCGTGGCGCCGATTGCCGTGGAGCGTCTGCAACTCGATCAAGCGGGTGCTGAGCCGCTCGATGCAGAGGCCGACAGCCCGTGGAAACTCCAGATCATAGAGCAGAAACATCGCGATATCGCTGGGCCGCGACCCCGCGGAGTGGCGGCCGCGGAACGCGTGATAACCGGCGACCGAGCGCAACAAGACATTCCAGTGCACCGACTCCATCGCTTCGCCGAGATCCTCGCCGGCCCGCGCGAACGCCATGTCGAGGATACGGGTCGTCTGGTCGGCGCGCTCGAGATATTTGCCCATCTGGTAGAAACACCAGCGCTCACCGCGCAGGAACGTACCTTCGGAGATTCCCTCAAAGGTTTGACAGGCTTCTTTGATTTCGGAACACAAGCGCGAAAGATTATCGAGCCGTAGATCACGCCGGGTGAGATCCTGGATGCCGTTGTGGAACATGTTGAGATCGGTCCACATCTCGGTGCTGATCAAATGGCGGACCGATCGCGCATTCTCCCGCGCTTGGTGGACCGACGACGCAATCGAAGATGGGTTGTCCCTGTCGATGACGTAGAACTCGACGACGGTGGCCGCATCGATCGTATCGTGGCGCGCTTTAAACGCGTCGGTGTCGGCGTACAGAGTTAGAACCCGGCCCCAGTCTGGTCCTTCCGCGTTGTCGCGCGCATAGGTCTCGTTCGTGTCGAGGATGCGGGCAATGTTTTCGGCGCGCTCCATGTAGCGGCCGAGCCAGAAAATATTGCTGGCGAAACGGGCGATCAGGTTATCCAACGACCCAGGTATCCTTCGAGCCACCGCCTTGCGACGAGTTAACAACGAGAGAGCCCCGGCGCAACGCCACCCGCGTCAATCCACCGGGCAGGACCCAGGTCGAATCGCCGGTCACCGCGAACGGACGGAGATCGACATGCCGCGGCTCGACCGCGCGGCCGACCAAGGTTGGGCAAACCGACAGGCTAATCACGGGCTGGCTGATGAAGTTGGCCGGATCGTCCTTGAGCTTGGCGCGCAGCTCCCGCAGAGCGCGCTTGCTGGCTTTAGGCCCGACGACGACGCCATAGCCGCCGGCCTCACCCACCGGTTTTGTCACCAGCTGGTCGAGGCGGTCGAGGGTCTTTTGCAAGCCCTTGGTTTCGCGGCAAATGTTCGTCGGAACATTCGACAGAATGGGGTCTTCATCGAGATAGTACTTAATAATCCGCGGCATGTAGGCATAAACCGCCTTGTCGTCGGCGACGCCGGTGCCGATGGCGTTTGCCAACGTCACATTGCCTCGCAGATAAGCTTCGAATAGCCCGGCCACGCCGAGCGTGCTTTCGGGCCGGAACGCCTTGGGGTCGAGGAAGTCGTCGTTGATGCGCCGGTAGATCACGTGCACCGGCGCCAGGCCATGCGTCGTGCGCATATAGACCTTGTGGTTCTCGACGACCAAGTCTTGCCCCTCGACCAGCGGTACGCCCATTTCGCGGGCCAGGAACACATGCTCGAAATAAGCCGAGTTGTACGAACCCGGCGACATCAGCACGACGGTGGGCGAATCGATGCCGTCCGGCGCGACGGCGGTCAACGCCCGGGCGAGCTGACGGCCATAGGCGTCGACGTCGGCAATGTGCAATCCATCGGCAAGGTCGGGAAAGGCGCGCATCATCAGGTGGCGGTTCTCGATTACGTACGAAACGCCCGATGGCGTGCGCGCATTGTCTTCGAGCACCAGGAATTTGCCCTTTTCGTCGCGCACGATATCGGTGCCGCAGATATGCACGTAGGTGCCTTTCGGCGGGTCGAACCCGCACATCTCCGGCAGGAAGTTGGCGTTGCCGACCACCAGTTCCTCCGGCACCACTCCATCTTTGAGGATTTTCTGGCCGTGATAGATGTCGTGCAGAAACAGGTTGAGCGCGGCGACGCGCTGTTTGACGCCGTTTTCGATCGTTTCCCAATCCTTTGATGATAGCACGCGGGGTATTACGTCGAACGGCAGGATGCGGTCGATCGCCTCGCGGTCGGTATAGACCGTGAAGGTGATGCCAAGATTGAAGAGTTCACGCTCGGCGCCGCGCGCCCGCGCCCGCAACTGGGCGATATCGAGTTTTTCCAGCTGGTTGCGAATACGCCGCGTATGGCCCAGCTGCCGCCCGCCGGGACGGCCGAATATCTCGCAAAAAAAACCGTTCGGATCGTACCCGGAGATTGCACCTGTATCTGACATGACTAGAGCCTAACAGATATCACCCGTTGTTCGGCAAGGGTTGGCGGAATTTCAATCCGTGGCTACGCGTTCGCACCGTCCGCCGGGTTCGGCTTTGACTCCGCAGCTTTTCTTTTGCAACCTTAATCAAACGCTTGTTTAAGTCAGACCAACTGACACGGCATTCGTCTGGCCGGATCGCGGCACGGTGAAACATAAAGGGGAGAGCGGCGATGAGCGGCATCGGCGAAACACAAGACAATCAAATGCACAGCGAAGTAGTCGACGGCATGCGCGTCGACTGGGATGTGCCCATTGAGATGGATGACGGCATCGTGCTGCGTGCCGATGTGTACCGGCCTGACGATGACGGGCTCTACCCGGTGATCATGAGCTACGGGCCCTATGCCAAGTGGTTGCACTGGCAGGACGGCTATCCGTACCAGTGGAAGCAGATGGTGGAGGACTATCCCGACACGCTGGTTGGCTCGTCGAACCGCTATCAGAATTGGGAGTTGGTCGATCCGGAGAAATGGGTGCCCGACGGCTATGCGTGCGTGCGCGTGGATTCGCGCGGCGCTGGCCGCTCGCCGGGCTATCTCGAAGTGTGGTCGCCGCGCGAAGCGCGTGATTTCCACGATTGCATCGAATGGGCCGGCACCCAAGCCTGGTCGAACGGCCGGGTGGGGCTCAACGGCATTTCCTATTACGGCATGAACCAGTGGCAGGTGGCGTCTTTACAGCCGCCGCACCTCGCCGCCATGTGCGTGTGGGAGGGCGCCGCGGATTTCTACCGTGACCTGGCGCACCATGGCGGCATCGCCTGCCGCTTCCCATCGGTCTGGTACAATAGCGCCGTGGTGCCACGCCAACATGGCAAGGGTGCCAATGGCTATAAGAGCCGCCTCAACGGTCAGTGGATTTCCGGCCCCGAGACCCTGCCTGAGGAGATCCTCGCGGAGAACCGGTCGGATTTCGGCCGCGACGTTCTCGAGCACCCCCTAGTCGACGACTATTGGCGCGCCCGCATGCCCGACTATTCCAAGATCACGGTACCGCTTTTGTCGTCGGGCAACTGGGGCGGCGTGGGCCTGCACCCGCGTGGCAATATCGAGGGCTACGTCAACGCCGCGAGCGATCAGAAATGGCTCGAGGTCCACGGCCTCGAACATTTCACCCATTTCTACACCGACTACGGCATCGATCTGCAAAAGCGCTTCTTCGGCCATTTTCTTAAAGGCGAAGACACCGGCTGGGACAAGCAGCCGCCGGTACAGGTGCAGGTGCGCCACCCCGGCGAAGTGTTCGTTACCCGCGCCGAAGAGGCCTGGCCGCTGCCGAGCACCGACTGGACCGAGATGTATCTCGAGCCGAAAAGCAAAACCTTGTCGGCGACCCCGATGACGGAGTCGGCGACTGTCACCTACGATGCGCTGGGCGATGGTTTGACCTTCCTGACCCCGCCGGTCGACACCGAGACCGAGATTACCGGGCCGGTGGCGGCCAAGCTGTTCGTGTCGTCGGAAACCGAAGACGCCGACTTGTTCCTAGTCTTGCGCGTGTTCACGCCCGATCTGAAAGAGGTTGTGTTCAAGGGGTCGAACGATCCCCACACGCCGGTGGGCATCGGCTGGCTGCGCGCCTCGCACCGTAAGCTTGATGCAGAGAAGACGCTGCCCTACCGGCCTTATCACAGCCATGACGAGGTGCAGCCGCTCACGCCGGGCGAGGTCTACGAACTCGATATCGAGATCTGGCCGACCTCGATTGTGTTGCCCGAAGGCTATCGGCTGGGCTTGGCCGTGCGCGGGCGCGACTATGTGTATCCCGGCTGGGAGCCGGGCGATCCCGAGATCGCCGGACGTATCCAATATGGCGTCGGGCCGTTCAAGCATGAGCTTAAAGGCAACCGGCCGCTCGATGTCTATGGCGGTAAGGTCACGCTGCACACCGGACCCGACCATCCCTCCCACGTGCTGCTGCCCGTGATTCCGGGGTAGAGGCCGAGGCCGGTAGCTTTTACGGACCGTCCGCTGCCGGCTGATGCATATGGACGTCGCGCTGCGGGAACGGAATTGTGATGCCGTTCTCACCGAAACTCTTCCAGATGGCGCGCATGACGTCGCTTTGCGGCTCGTAACGGCCTTGTGTGACATCGTCGACCCAGAACAACAGCAGAAAGTCGACCGAGCTGTCACCAAACTGGCGTAAGTAACATTGCGGTTCCGGGTCGGTGCTGCACCTCGGATGGGAACGCGCAGCCTCCAGGATGAGCTCACGCGCGCGCTCGATATCCGAACCATAGCTCACGCCCACCGGAATCTCGACCCGTCCTTGCTGGTTGGAGAAGGTCCAGTTGACGACCCGATTCGTAATAAAGTCTTCGTTAGGCACCATGACTTCGCGACCATCGAACGACTCGACCAGCGTGTAGCGGGCGTTGGTGGTGCGCGCAAACCCGTAAATTCCGGTATCGAGCTCGATCAAATCGCCTTCTTCGACGGATTTCTCGAACAGCAAAATGAGCCCGCTGACGAAGTTGGCAGCGATCTTCTGCAATCCAAATCCGATGCCGATACCCAATCCTCCGCCGAGTACGACCAGGGCGGTCGGGTCGATGCCAAGTACATCGAGCAGTATCAGGAACAGGAGAAAGTAGACGGCCGCTTGAAACGCCTTTATCAGCAGCGACCGGTTGCTGGAACGCAGCTGCGATATGTTGCGCAGCTGTTTCGCGCCGCTGCTGGAAATCAAGGCAGCGATCCAGAATAGGAAGATTGTCGCTACCAACGCGCGCAACGCCATCCAAGCGGAAAACGACACATCCCCGAACACAAATGTCAGACGCTCGGAGTCGAGAATTTCGCGTGCGCCGTCGAGATAGCCCGCCCAACTGGCGGCAATCACGGCAGCGAGCCCGATAAAGATGATGAATTTTGCAGCCCGGCTTTCAAGCCGGCTCAGTAGTGCCAATATGCGAGGCATAGAAGCTCCAACGGCGCGGTCAGACTAGCTTGGAACAGTACAAAGGCGTGCGGCATTTCGCTAGCCTTCGCGCTTGTAGCGCGGCAAGCTACACGGCACGGACCTCGCGACGCCTTGGTATGAGGTGAGTAACACATGCTGGAAATCTGGTTCTCCGTTGGCTATTTCCTGCTTCTGGCGATCCTGTTGTATGCGCGCGCGCTGTGGCGCCGCGGCAGTATTGCGGTGGCGATTGCCGCGCTGGTGATTGGCGTGCCGCTCTGGGGGTGGTGGGAGTATGCGCGGCCGACCTGGACGACCGGCATCGTGAGTGGCACCGAGGTAAGGCGGACCGACCCCGACCCTCAAGGCAACACCCGCGACATCCAATATGTCTATATGCGCAACCAGGCCGATGCCGGCCTCGAGCTCGAGAACGAAGACACCTGGTGGTGGTTCAAACGCAACAGCCAGCGCGTCTACAACAACGCCAAGACGGCCGAGGAGCGAAACACCGAAGTGACCACGCTGTGGAACCGCTGGCGCTCGCAGCTCTTCTCAAAACATCCCAATGTGATCGCCTTCGGGCCCGCCGGACTGTGGCCGCTTTGGTCGTGGCGCACGCTATCTTTCTACGGCCTGACCGTGCTCTTGTGGATCGGCTATTTCTACAGCTTCACCTGGTTGCACAATCGCACGCGCGACGCCGCGCCGGCGGCCGCCGGGATTCCCGAGGACGATGTCGCCGATGACTTCTAGGTGAGACGTAAAGTCGCGCGTCTGTGACGCTCCGTCCAATCGACTCGCTATTGCGGCCCCGATAGCATGACCCCGGCTAATTTGTTCAGGGTCGGCAGATGGAAGATTTGGATAAAGACATCGCGCTCTATGCGAAGGTCGAGTATCGAAAGTACGGTTCGCTGGCAGCGAAGACCGCCCGCCAGCGAGCCGAATATCTGGGCCGACTAGGCGATATCGGCGGTAAGGAAGTTTGGCTCAAGGTTGCGGAGTTTGCGCGGCGGCTCGACACCAACAAGGCTGCCATCGCCGGCGTCGATTGACGCCACGCGTTCTGGGCGAGCGGTTAGCCAAAACACACGTCCCGCAAGTATTCGCGTCGATAATTATTTCGGCTCTGCGGCCTGGTTCGCACAACAGAAAATCCCATGATTAAGCCCCGTTGTTTGGGGAATTTTCAGGCCCCTCCACGGGACGATTTGTATGGCTTGGGCCGGTCCCCGATCGATGTTTGCTTCAATATACACCCCTAATACATCAATTTACTGCAATCAGGCGCGGCGCGCATGAAATAAACATAGAAAGTAATTGCGCACGCGCAAATACGCCTTCATATTTTGCTAACTAATTCGTCGCGAAGCGGTATGGACCGGTCGTTTGCCGCTCAACGCGCGGCCCAGGGCGGCATCGGTGGAGAGTATGGAAAAGGTTGCTAGTCGCGTGACAGGCGGGGCTTTCCTGCTGGGCCTGATGGCTGTGGGGCTGACGTTGCCAGGCATGCCGGCCTTGGCGCAAACAGTTCCCCCCGTATCCACCGAGCTCGACAAATATCTGATCATCGGCAACCAGTCGCAGGAGAACGGCGACGCGGTTGACATCCAGAACACCGAGATCGGCGCCGACCGGGAGTTTCTTTCCGACGGCAGCAGCTCGCCGAACTCGCAGGCCCAAGGTGGGCCGAATACACGGGATGTATTCGAACCAGGCGTGCGTTGGCCCGCCCTGAGCAGCCCGCAGAACCCACCCAGTCCCGCAGCGAACGTTTTCGAAGGAATCGATTGGAGCGGCAATGTCGCCGTCACCGCGCCCGATGGGCAGTTCAGCATGTCCGATGTCGATGTCTATGCCGACATCGGGGTCGACTGCGCGGTGGGGTCGGCAGCGGCTTGTACGCAGAGCGTTTCGAACACGACGCACTTTCCGGATGGCTCCACGATCGGCAGCGGCCCGTCGGGCTCGATGTCAGATCCGACAAACGCCGGCATCAACCCAAACACTAATTTCACGGCGCTGGAGAACGAGCTCGTCGCTTGGGAACAGTTTATTGTCGGGCTGACGGCGGACACGACCATTACCGCGAACATCGAAAATGAGAACAGCAAAGACGGCAGTGGCCCGCGCGTGACAAATCTTAACGACATCGATTCAAACGGAAACAGCGACGGCTTCGCGGTGATCGATATCGATGTTGGCGACAACGATTTCCTGGTCAACAATTCCGACTGGATCTTGCAGGGCGACGAAGATGTGTTCGCCATTTTCCGCATTCAGGGTGACAGCAATTTCGTTTTGAGCAATTCCAGCATTCTGTTGGGCGACGACGGTATCGGCGATGAGGACGGCGACGGCATCATCGACGAGTTGGGGGCGATCTTCTATGTCGACGATCCGCTCGACAGTTCCGACTCGGTGTTCAATTTCGACAACGTGATCCTGAACGGCATCGGCCTGTGGGATTTCACGGCGATCAGACCCAACGGCATCGACCATACGCGGAAAACCGAACTCAACATCAATAACGGCCAGGGCTGTGCCCAGTTCATCAGCTCGAAGGTCAATTTCAACGACGTTCGCTGGAACCGCTGCGCACAAGGCGCACCCCCCACCACGCAGGTGCCGGAACCGTCGTCCCTGGGTCTGTTCGGCGTTGGGTTGTTCGGATTGGGCTATGTTGCCTGGCGCCGCCGCCGTGAAGACCAAGCCGCCTAAGGTCAATCTATAGTGCGAAGAGCCAATCGCGGGCGCTCCTCAGAGCGCCCGTTTTGCGTTGTCCCACTCCCCATCGCCCGAATAGCGTCATGTTCACGCCCAATTTCCTGCTATTCTTTGCGGTAATGCTGCATTGTGGCCGGCGCGGCATCGATCCGGTTTTCCGGGCGTCACGCTGGGGCGATGCTTGAAACGAAGGGGTGGGGGCGTGATGCGTGGTCTTTGGCTGATCTTCGGCTTGGTTACCGCTGCCGTGGCGGGTCTTCCGGGCAACGCCGCCCACGCGCAAGAACAACTCGAATGCGGGATACCGGGAACATCCACCCGCATCCGGCCGGCCGACATCAAACCGCAAATCCACTCGGGCGTAATTTCTGAAAGAAACGGCAGCATCGACTTTTCATTCGACGTGCCTGCTGGCGCTCATCTTGAAATCGAGGTCGTTGCCCGCTGGACCATTACCGGCCGGGAGCAGGATCTGGGGCGTTTCGAATCGTTCGATCTCGCGCTCGCCGACCCGTTGGGCCTCAAATGGGATATCGCACGCGACGGCGGTTTGCTGAATCCGCACTTTGCAGTGTCTTCGAGATCGCTCAACCGAGCCAAGAGTGAGGTTACCGACCGACGGACTTGGATCCTCTCCAAGATAGCGGCGCGCAATTTGAGCGTTCCCGTGCGGCTCACATCGGCGCCGCCCGACCTCGCTTACATCATACGCGCCCGCGCCCGGTTTTTCGGCGACCGCAGCGGCCGGCTCGATGCCGGCGGCGAAGCCGGATCGTCGTTGCCGATCGTTGCCGGCCAACTGATCGAAGGCAATTCGTCGACGTGGACCGCTCAGCCGCCAACGATCGTCAATCCCCGCTCCAACGAAATCGACATTAACGAGTTAAACAACGAACTGAATAAGGAACCGGCCGACCAATCGGTACCGCCGCCGGACCGCGATTTCTTGAATGACGGCGTCGACCTCTACCGGGTGCCGGGCGTCGTTCGTGGCAGCACGATCAAGGCAAGGCTTGTCGGGGTAGAGGCGTTGCGCACAGGCCTGCCGGTTCGTCCGGCCAACTATCCGTTGCGTACATCGATTGAGATTCTGCAGCCGGCGTGCGACGCCGACGGTAACTTCATTCTCATCGAAACACCTTCGGCTGAAGGGTTTTCGAGTTTCGGCGCTTCGGAGGACGAGTTCATCGCCACCCGGACCGGCGACTATTTCGTTCAGGTGAAACCTGGTTTTCTGACCAAATACTGGTTCCAGGTGGATTTCGAGGAAACGCCGAGCGATTTCATTGTCGGCGGCCCGGAATTCCATTTGAGCACGATCCACGCGCCGGAGGAGCCGATCATCGGTGCGCCTTTGCATGTGGGATTCCGGCTATGGAACGTGCCCGATTATTGGCTCGACGACGTCCAGATCGCGTTCGAGTTCGCCGATGCGGGCAGCGACAACGCGATCACCGCCGTCGAATCCCGGCAGGGCCCGTGCAAACGGGCGGAAGGCGCCGCCGTTTTTAACTGCATGCTGGGCACTATGGCGACCGGCAGCCATCGCGATTTTCTGTTCCGTATCGACGCTCTGCCGGCGGCAGGCGTGCGCTGGCGTGCGCTCTGGACCTGGGATAGCGAAATCGGCGAGCCACAGCTTGTGACCGGCACGGTGGGCGCCGATCTCGGTCCGGCGATCGACCAGGTGCTGACGCTCGCCGACCAAGGTAACGCCAGCTTCGGAATTCCGTCCTACCCCTATCCCTTTAACCCCAGCGGACGCGAAGGGCTCGACTTTCGCACCCTGTTCGTGACCGGCTGGGGCCTGCCCCAGGCTACCGGCGACGATGTTGAACTCGCGGGCCCGGACGGTTCGATCGAATACCGGTTCATCGGCTTTCCCGAGGGCGCGACCGGATTCGTCCGCGAGCAATACGAGAGCGGTTGGGCGGCTTACCGGCGCGCCAACGGTCTCGCTGCCGACGATCCGCTGCCGGAGGGGCTAGAAGGTTTTCTAGTACGTGCCAATTTGCGCCAAGGCATCATGCCGGGGGTCAAAGAGATCGAGTTGAACGGTGTTAAAGGCGATTGGGAACTGTTTTTCGGTGGGCTCGATGCCGAGCTTTTCTTTGTGCACGAAAAGGATATCGCGCCGCTGGAGAACGCCTATGTGCCGCAGCGTCTCGAAATCAGACTCCAGCCCAACGTCAACCTCCCGGTCGAGGAAATTCCACTGATTCTCTTTGAAGACCGGCGGCCGGGCAGGGCCTCGCGCAAGATCATCGCGCGCCGCGACGATTTGAGCACGGCCCGAATCAAACCTTACGTCACCCCGCCGATCCTTCTGCTCGATACGACGGTGGCGCCGTTGCCGCAACCGCAGCCGGGAGATGTGGTCATCCCGGTTCTCTTGCGTGGGCCCGGCCCGGTGCGGCTGCGCGCCGAGATCGACGAAAATTTCCGCGTCGAATCGTTTGCGCTACCGGTGATACCGACCATCGCCAAGGTCGATCTCCTGAATGACCCGCTGGAGGAACCGTTCGCCGCCGAGTTGGCGAAAGCCGCGACACCCGGCGCGCCACGGACCCTGTTCCACCGGGCGCTCGATGTCGCCGCCGGTTGCCGTTCCATCAGTGTCACCAATTGGGATTCGCTCAAACTACAGAACCAGACGGCCGACGAATTCTGGAACGTGGTTCTGCTGGAATTCTTCGACGAAGACGTGCGCGAAGTTCCGGTTACAGTCGGTCATCACGCCGCGACCCTGTTGCTGCGCGAGATGTTCATCGACCGGCTTGGCAAGGCGATTGCCGAACTCGATAAGATCGTTAAAGACGATGCCGCTATCGTCGGCGTGCTGCGGCGCATGGAAGGCACGATCAGCGCGGGCGATGTGCCGATCAGCCGGATCGAGATCACGGCGCCGGACGAAACCGAAGTTGCCTATGGCAGCGCCGTCACGACTGGCGACTTGGCGTTCATCGCAGAGCAGTACAATCTGGGCAGCGGGCCCGACGGGATTGCCAAGGCCGGTAAGTGGCGTTTCGATGCCACCCGCGAGGCGCTGACCAAGCTGCGCGAAAACACGCAAGAAATTCTCGACGATGCGCGCGAGATCGAAGCTTGCGAGGTGCAGGATTTAGTGCGGCTCACGGGCTCCGGTTTCGACTTCATCAACCAAGCCGTTGAACCCAAACTGCGCCGTCTGCGCAACGCCAGCGGTGCTCCCGTCCTTAGCAAGCCGGGCGCGTTGTGGGACTTCGACGATGCGGGCCGCTTGTGGATGGGTGACTTGGCGCGGTTATCGGCAGCCGTGAAACGGCAGGAGGCGCGGGCGCAACAAGACAATCTGCAGCTGCTTGCGCTGGCGGCCGTTCTTACCGTGCCCGTTGCGGCGGGCTCGAGCGGCGTGGCGGCCGGCGTCTACATCGCCCTTGGGATGGGGGTTGTCGATTTGGTCGGCACGGCGGCGCTCGAGATCAACGACTATCTGGAAAAACAAGCTGAGGTCGATTTCTCAGAAGACGCCGCCATCGTTCTAGGCTACGCGCGCAACGAACAAGCCTTGGCCGAAGCGCGCCATTGGATCGAAATCAGCTTTAACATCGGTTTGGCGCTACCGTTCGTCGCAACAGATGCCGCGATCCTCGCTAAGACCCTTAGTAACCCGCGCGTTATTGGCCGGGGCATGTGGGCGACGCGCGCGCTGCGCGAACGGCCTCTGAAGGCCCTCACCCCCGCCCAACGGCGCAACTTCGCCGCCTTTGCGGTGCGCAGCCGTATGCGTAAGCTGGAGCTGGGTGAAGGCGCCATTACGCAGCTCGAGCGCGAGGCGCTGGCCGAGATCGATCGGATTATCGCCGCGCGGGCTAACACGGCGACGACGAATTTCCCAACACCCGATCTGCCAAATCCCGCAACCACGGGGTTGCCGGCGCCTGATTTGCCAAACCCGGCGACCACGGGATTACCAGCACCCGATCTGCCAAACCCCGCGACCTCGGTGCTGCCGAAATTCGAGCCGCCGCAAGAAAACGTAATGTCGCTTGTTATCGACATCGAATCGGGCCAACTGCTGCTATCTAAAGTCGAGCAGCGGGCGGCCTCCAGTTCGAGTGACTACTCGCCGCTTTTCGGCAGCAGTGCGAGCAGCGCCGGCGGTGGTGCGGAAGGAGCTGCGCGCGGCAGTTCGGATATTTTTGGTCCCGACGCGTCCTATATCCAGCTTTCCAGTTCGAGCGGCAGTCCACCCGCGATCCCCAAAACCATCCCGAGCGGTCCCGACCTGAAGCCGCGCGTGTTCGCGCCGGGTATGCGGAATAGGTCGCTCGCGTTCACCAATCTGCGCAACGAGACCGTTGTGATCGAGCTGGGCGAGTTTCGCGGCTCGGGCAGCTTCTCCTCGGCCTTCGATGACATCACCGTGCCAACAAAAGTGGAGCGGCGCTTCGGCGGGCGTGTCGTCAAGGTGACCTTTACGGAAGCTGTCGGCGACAGCGGGACCGCTGGCGCGCGCTACAGCACGCAGCTGGATTTTCAAGTGGATGAGGCAGGCCGCAACCTGTTGCTCAAGTTCGGTGAGTTCAACCCTCGCATCCGGGTCACCCGGCGGGCGCCGGGTGACGTTCACCGGGTGGTGGGTGAAAGGGTGCCTGGCGTGTTTACCGCGCGACGCCGCGTAGCAGTCGTGCAACTGGTAGAGGACGTCGGGGAAAGCGCTTTTGATGTCGCTTTCCGCAAAGCCCCAGGGCGCCCCAATCCGATCGGCGGTCTGACCGACGTTCAGGCCGACTCCTATTTCGATGCCATGAAGGCGGCGAACGACGAGGGTATCGTTATTCTGGATAACAAGTTGGACAATATCGTGTTCGAAGCCCTGCCTCCGGAAGTTCGCGCGCTCGCTGGCCCTCGCGGGGG
Source organism: Alphaproteobacteria bacterium (assembly GCA_965267185.1). Classification (GTDB taxonomy): domain Bacteria; phylum Pseudomonadota; class Alphaproteobacteria; order UBA6615; family UBA6615. Next base: position 4,188,601 of record OZ253937.1, read on the forward strand.
AAAACCGCGGGTCGTGGTCATCGATACCGGTGGCGTTGTCGAGATGAAAGGAGCGACCCGCCAGATTCGTGCGGAGCGGGCGCGGCAGCTTCAACGCATCATCAACGGACCCTGGAACGCGCAATTGCAAGACGTTTTGAACAGAAACGGCGACTTACTTTTCGGTTTATCCGTCGAACAACGCCGTGCCGCTGCGCGTAAAATATTCGCTCTCGACCAGTTCGAGAATTTCGTGGAACTCAAGGACCATGGCGTGGCGAGAATGGTCGATATTCCGTTCAACCCGTCGACCGCCGACCAACCGCTCCTGGCAAATGTCGCCGAGCGCTTTAAGGCCTATGGTAAGCCCCTGCCGCCGGTGGAGGATGTGCAATGAGAAACTGCCGTCCGATGATCTCCCTTGCGGCGATGTTTGCCGTGCTTCTGCTGTTCGTTCACACTGGTCCGGCGTTTGCCCAGGCGCGCATCAGTATGCTGCCGCCGAGCATCGAATCGCCGCTGCCCAATGCTTATCACTGGGGCGACCGGCTGCTGTTTTCCTTCCGGTTCGCCGGCGAGCCGTCGGAATACCGCGTTGAGGGGGAGCCCGACATTCGCTTCTCGCCGCAGGAGAATGTGGTGACCCTCGAAGTGCCGCTCGACAATGACGGCGCGCGCCGGGCGGCGTCTGCGTTCGCCTCCGGTGCACTGGTTTTTCCAGGAAAGGTAACTGTTTCCCGGCGTGGTGAGCCCGTCGCCGAACAGCGTTTCTGGATATTGAACGGCGCGCGCCGTTGGCCCGATGCGCTCCAGCGGCTGCAACCCGGTAACCGCCCGGCGGGCGAGCCGGTCAAAGTCGGTGTCGAGCTGCTGGAGGACCGCCTTTCCGGCAATTACCGTCTTGAGCTCTATTTGTTGGGGAGCCGGCTGCCCGGCGGCGCCCAGACGATTGCCGAGCAGATCGGCCAGCCGGTTGTGATCCGAAACGGCCAAGATACCTACGAGCTAAAAACGGGCGGCACCACGGGTGTGCACGAAGTCCGCTTGCGGGGTCCCGGCGGTTTCGTCCACGACGTGCTGCGCTATCAGGCGGTGCCGAAAATTCCCAAGGTGCGCTACGTGCCAGGCAAGGTTGAGAAGGACGAGTTCGGCGAAGTTCACTACGGTACCTTAGAGGTCTCGGAATATCCGCCCAGCAAGCGTAAAGCGCTTAACGTCCAAAGGCTCGGCAACCCCAACGCGTTCGCTAACAACACCTCGCGCGTTGCCGATTCCGTCAGTCAAGATCAGACGAGTTGGACGACAAAACACAACCTGTCGGGACCAACCGAGTTCCAAGTGACAACGGCGTACCTCGACGACGAGATTGTGATCGGCCGTTTCAGCGGCGGCGGCGAAGCCGGGCCGGTGGCGCCAGACGTTTCGGATGTTTCGGCCGGAGATGTTTACCGAGTCGGTGAGCCGGTTACCTATGACGACGATTGGTTTTCCGAAGGCGACCAACCGTATTTTCTGCGCCTGCGCGAAAACGTTTCGGGCCGCTCGCCGAAACATACGCCGGCCAGTCCCCTCGACAGATTGATAAAGAATTATCGGGTTGCCAAAAAAGGCCGCTTCGCCATCGACGTGCCGGGCCTGCCGGGTGACTACCGGCTCGATCGGGAAGAGCAGAACGAGGATGGCAGGCCATCAGGTATCGTTTCGTTCACCGCTCCGTTCTCGGTGATGGGCGAGGACAGCGGCATCGTCGTCAAGCCGTTGAGCGAACGGGTTGCTTTGGGCGACAATGCCAACTTCGCGATCGAAATGCCGCCGCGCCCGTTCGCGGGCAAGGTGTCCGTCCAGGTCGTGCGCCCGGGCGGCGCGACCAGTTACGGCGTGCGCATGGCCGACCGGTCGCCGCAGATGCTCCACGATCATAATTTTCTGTATCTATGGGATCCCCAGCGCGCGGCGAACTACATTCCGGAAGAATCATATACGGTCGGCTGGGATACGATACTGTGGGCGCCGGGCCGCTATGAGCTGCGCTTCCTGATGGAGCGCGGCGTCGCCCGAGGGGAAATCCTGCTCAAGACCCACCGCTTCGATGTGGTGGTGCCCCCGGTACCGGAGGCATTCGGCGAGCTGGAACGCGAGGGCGACGACGTTTTCCTCAATATCCAGCTGCCCAGTTGGGCCAATCCGCAACTTCGAAGGTTTTTCATCGCAACCATAACGCCGGGTGCTCGGTCCCCCGGCGGCGCTTTACGGTTTGATGCCATTGGCAAACGCCAGGAAATCAAGGAGTTCGATATCGGCCTCGACAAAAAGGCGCGGGTCCCGCTCAACTTCGACCTCAAAGGCGCGAACGAATTTGCGCTGCTGATGAATGTGGGCTGCTTCGCCGGGACGTGCCCGACCGCGGAACTCGACCGCCGGTCCTATCCGGCGCCGGCAAAAGAAGCCGATGGCAACGAAGATGACACGCCGCCTATTCCGCCCCGGCTCGCCGCCGAGTTCAAGCTGCCCGAAGATACGTCGCTCGCCCGCCTCGGACGCCAATTTCCCGACCTCGACCCCGACAAATAGGCCAAACGAAAACGGCGGCCCCGAGGACCGCCGTTTCGTATTCCGATGGCGTGCGGTAAGCGCTGCCGGCTTCTTACTCGGCGGCCAGTTTCTGATTTTCCTCCAGCGCCTCCAGCACCTTGGGCGGCGACATGGGCAGGCTGTCGAAACGAATGCCCAGCGCGTCGTAGACCGCGTTGCGCACTGCCGCCAGCGCGGGCACCAGCGGCGCCTCGCCGACCCCGCGCACCCCTTGCGGATGCGCCGGATTGGGCACCTCGATCATGACCGCATCGAGCATCGGCAGGTCCGAGCAAACGGGCATGCGATAGTCGAGGAAGCCCGGATTATCGACCTGGCCGTCCTTGTTGTAGATGTACTCCTCGTTGAGTGCCCAACCGATACCTTGTGCCATGCCGCCTTGTAGCTGGCCCTCCACGTACCCCGGATGGATCGCCCGGCCGACATCCTGAAAGCATGTGTGACGCAGGACCCGCACGATGCCGAGATCGACATCCACCTCGACATCGCAGATCTGGGTGGCGAAACCGCCCGCGGCACCGGTGGTGTTGAGCTGCACGCCCGCACCGATGGGGTCGCCGCCGGCTCCGGCAATCTCGGCCAAAGACAACGGCTCGAACTTACCGGCATTGTCGCCGGCCGGCCGCGCTTCGCCCTCTTGCCACGTGACCGCCTCGGGATCGATGTCCCAAATCTTCGCTGCACGGGCGCATAGGTCTTTGATGACCTTTTCGGTCGATTGGGTGACCACCATGGCGGAAGCGAACAGCACGCGGCTGCCGCCGGTGAGGTTGCTGTAGCCAATGGTTGCGGTGTCACCGATCAGCACCGAGACCCGCTTGTAGTCGATGCCCAGCAGCTCGGCGGTGATGTTGGCGATCGACGCGCGCGAGCCGCCGATATCCGGGTGCCCGGTGGTGACGACGACATTGCCGTCTTCGGTGATGTTCACCTGCGCGCTCGACTCGCCGCCCGCATTGAACCAGAAGCCACTGGCGACGCCGCGCCCCTGATATTTGCCCGGCGATTTATCGAGCGGTGCTTTGTAGTGGGGATGGGCGAGCGCTGCTTCGAGAGTCTCTACGTAACCCATCACCGGATAGGTTGGGCCGTGGGCCGCCTGGGTGCCCTCCTTCGCCGCGTTTTTCAGGCGCAGCTCCAGCGGGTCCATGCCGATCGCCTCGGCCACCTCGTCGAGCACGCACTCCACCGAGAAGGCGCCGATCGGCGCGCCCGGCGCCCGGTAGGCCGCCACCTTGGAGCGGTTGCAGACGACGTCGTAGCCCAGCGCATGCACGTTGGGGATATCGTAGGGCGCGAACGCACAACCCGCCGCGCCGCGGATCGGCGAACCCGGCAGGGCGCCAGCCTGCAGATAGTAGATGCCTTGTGCGGCGACGATGGTGCCGTCGTTCTTGGCGCCGACCTTCACCGTGCTTTTCGAGCCCGAGGTGGGGCCGCTCGCCCGCATGACTTCCTCGCGGGTCATCACCATTTTTACCGGGCGGCCCGACTTTTTCGACAGCATGGTCGCCAGCGGTTCGAGATAGATGATGGTCTTGCCGCCGAACCCGCCGCCGATTTCCGCCGGAATGGCGCGGATGTCACTCTGGTTCAGGCCGGTCAGCAGCGCCGTCATGGCGCGTACCATGAATTGACCCTGGCTCGAGCTCCAAATCGTCGTCTTGCCATCGGCGGCGACGCTGACCAGACAGGCGTGGGGCTCGATATAGCCTTGATGCACCGGGCGGGTGGCGAAATCGCGCTCGATAATCACGTCGGCTTGCGCGAAGCCGTCGTCGATGTCGCCCTTCTTGTGCTCAAGCGTGCCAGCGATGTTCGACGGCTTGCCCTCGAACTCGATAAAGTCGTGCAGGATCGGCGCATCGGGCGCGATTGCATCGTCGATCTCAATCGCCCAAGGCAATACCTCGTAGTCTACCTCGATCAGCTCGCAGGCCTCCGCCGCGATGGCTTCGGAAGTGGCGGCAACGGCGGCCACCGGGTGGCCGTGGAACAACGCTTTTTCGCGCGCCATCACGTTGCGGGTCATCCACCGCATGTCCTGAATGCCCAGCGGGTAGGGCGTGTCGACCGGGAAGTCGACGATATCGGCCGATGTCACCACCGCCTTCACGCCGGGATGCGCTTCCGCTTTCGAGGTGTCGATCGAACGGATCACCGCATGGGGATGGGGGCTGCGCAGCACCTTGCCCCAGATCATGCCCGCCATGTTCGCATCGGCGGCGAAGGCGGCACGCCCGGTCACCTTTTCGGCGCCATCGGGGCGGATGGTGCTTTGGCCGATCCACTTGTTGCTCATCTCGTTCATTGGGCTGCCTCCCGCATCTCTTCAGCCGTTTCTAAAACGGCGCGGACAATCTTGTCGTACCCGGTGCAGCGGCACAGGTTACCGGCGAGCCAGTAGCGCGCTTCGGTTTCCGTCGGGTTGGGGTTTTGCTCGAGCAAGGCTTTCGCCGCGACCAGCACGCCCGGCGTGCAGATGCCGCATTGCAGCGCCGCCATTTCAAGGAACTTCTGCTGCAGCGGGTGCAGCTGCTCGCCTTCGGCCATGCCCTCGATGGTGCCGATGCGCGCGCCTTCGGCTTCGGCGGCCAGCATTAAACATGAACAGACCAGCCGGCCGTCCAGCGTGATGCTGCAAGCGCCGCAATCGCCCGAGCCGCAGCCTTCCTTGGAGCCGGTCAGGCCCAACTGGTTGCGCAGCACGTCGAGCATGGTCTCGTACGGTTCGCAGAGGAACTCCGTCGGCTCGCCGTTGATCGTGGTGGAAACATGCAGTTTGGCCATGGGTTCAAGCTCCTCGGGCGCGGGTGGCGGCGATCTCGGTTGTACGTTTCAGCAGCACACCGGCAACCTTTGTGCGGTAGGCGATAGTGCCACGCTTGTCGTCGATCGGGTTGCACGCCGCACGGCAGGCCTCAGCGGCGGCCTCGATGGCGTCGTCTTCGAGCCGGCTGCCGATCAGTGCGCCGGCGGCGGCTTCGACCAGCAGCACCGTCGGCGCAACCGCGCCGAGCCCGACCCGGGCAGCGGTGCAGGCGCCGTCAGCTAGTGTGAGATTGACGCCACAGCCGACCACGGCGATGTCCATTTCGGTGCGCGGAATCATGCGCAGATAGGCATCGCCGGAGCCCGGCGGGCGCGGCGGCAGGGTAAAGCTCACGAGAATTTCGCCTGGCGCCAGGTTGGTGCGGCCCGGACCGGCCGGCACGTCTTCCACCGGGATGTCGCGGCTGCCGTTCGGCCCCTGAATGGTGGCGATGGCGCCGGCGGCGAACAGGGCCGGCACGCTATCGGCGGCCGGCGAGCCGTTGCACAGATTGCCGCCCGCCGAGGCGCGGCCTTGCACCTGGGTCGAGCCGATCAAGTTGAGCGCTTCCAGCACGCCGGGCCAGACCTGGCCGAAGCTCGGATGTTCTTCCAGCAGCGCGCCGGAGACGGCGGCGCCGACGCGGAAGCCACCCTCGGCGGTCTCCTCGACGCTGTTCAGTTCGGTGATTTTCTTGACGTCGACGATCAGGCCAGGGCGCACCATGCCGGAGCGCATTTGCACCAAAAGGTCGGTGCCGCCCGCCAGAATGCGCGCGTCGCTGCCACCGGCGGCAAAAGCGCTAACCGCCTCGTCGAGCGTACTCGGCGCCAGGTATTGGATATCCGTCATGGGTCCCCCGTGGTCGATTTTCGTGCCCGCTCGCCCCTGTTGGTTCGGTGGCTTGCCCTTGTCGGGCCCGCAGACAGATAAAAGCTACACGGGCGAACGGCTTTGGAACAGCCCCTAACGCCCGGTGTCGCGCTATTTATTTAACGAAGGCTGCCGGTACTGCCGAGTTTGCGAAACCAGTCGCCGTTCAAGTCGGGCGCCACTGACCCCCGGTCAGCCAGCCTGCCCACATTTCAGGTTGGCGGCGCACATGGGTTTCGAGTCGCGCCGTGAAATCCAAGGCTAGCTGCTCGGCCCTTGGGATCTCTGCGGCGCGAGCATCGCCTTGCAGCGGCGGCTCGACCAACACGTCGAACGCCCCGCCCGGCTGTGGGATGACGAACACCGGTAATATCGGCGCGCCCTCTCGTGCCGCCAGGACGGGTGCCCCAAGGCCCAATTCGATTAAGCCGCCGCAAAACGGTGCCATTAAGGGCTTTTCCGATGCATCGACAGCCGCGATAGCGACAATACCGTTTTCATGCAGATGGTCGCGGAGTTTCTGTAACGCATGCACGCGATCGGGGCCGCTGATAAGTGCGGTACCGAGAACATACTGCTTTTCGATGCGCGAGCGGATCGGATTGAGCACGCGGCGGCCGTAGGCTGAAGTGGAATAGGGATGCGTGGCGTTGCCCAGATGGACCGGGAGATAGCCCGCCTTGCTTAGTGCCTGACCTCTCGCCAACACGCCGGATATGCTGCTAGCGCTCCACAGGACGACCCCGCGCCCACCTTCCAATGCTTGGTCGATGAATTCAGTTCCATGGAGGTCAATTTTGGGGCGCCACCCTCCGGGCATGTGAGAGCGCAGCGTATAGATAAATTGCTCGTAGACGCCGACCAGCAACCGCCGTTTGAATTCCACCGGATCGAGATTGAACTCAGCGGCTGCCGCGGCGCCGCAAAAGCTATCTTCCGGCGCACCGAGAAGCTTGACCTGGACTGTTGCGATAAGCGCCGCAACTTTCTGCCATAAACGTTGCGAAGGTATTGCGGCAACCCAAAAGAGTGACAGAAATACAAGCGTGTGGATGACATCCTTTGTGCTGATCAACCTTGGCTCCGGCGCCGCGAGCCGCTTAGGCTCTGGTTGATCGCGGGTATTCAGCCCGACATCAACGCTCCCGTCGACATCTCCCAACTCGGACGCGACCAGCCGTGCCATGCCGGCCACCGTGGAGGCCTCTTCGAGAATAGCGGCCAGGCTGAGCTTGACGGCAAATCGTTCCTCGACCTCCATGACGGCGGTAACCGCGGTCAGCGAATCTCCATCGAGGTTGAAAAAGTCGTCGGTGATGCCCACCCGGTCGATCCGCAGCGCCCGCGCCCAAATTTCCGCAATCGCGCGTTCTTCGGGCGTGGTTGGCGCAACATATTCCCCAACTGACGTCAGGTCGTCGCGCACAATGATTGGATCTTCCACGATCGTCACGGCTCGCCCCCAGAGACGGATTCTTATTCGTTGCTAGCGAAAATGCTGGCCAGAAGCTCATTTCCCCTAGAGGCTCAATTATCTCTCAAATCGCCGGCAAATGCATCACTTGGCCCCCCTTGGCAACGATTTGTTGTACGATTCCGGTTATTAAGACTCCAAACTGACCAAATTGGTTAAGAACGAACATAACATGAACAATTGCGATCTGATCGACCAGCACGCGCTGCATCAGCCTGATGTGGATGCGATTATCGACGGCGACCGCGTAATTTCCTTTCGCGAATTTGGTCGATTGGTCAGGAAGACTGCGGCTCATCTGATCGATCTGGGTGTGAAGCCGGGTGACCGGGTCGGCGTGGGGCTTAAAGACAATGCTGACCACGTGATCGCCCTCTTCGCGGTCATGCGTATGGGCGGTGTCGTGTTGCCGGTCGATTGGCGTGGCAAGAGCGATGAAAAAGCCAAATTGGTCACAACCTTCGAACCGAGCACTGTTCTCCTAGAAGACGGTGCCAGTGCTATTCCCGGTACGTCATGTGTCGCCTTAAACGCGGCATGGCATGACGGTGTCGCGGCGGCCGATGGCAATCGAGAATTTCCACACGACGGTGATGCGCCCGCCATTATCAGTCTCTCATCCGGCACGACCGGTGTGCCGAAAGGCGTGGTGATGACCCATGCTCGGGATTTCGCCCGGATGGTCGCCTACTGGTACGCATTGGATTTGGAACGCAACGAGCGTCATTTGTCGTTTTTGCCGCTTTCGTTTAGTGCCGGCCGGGGCAGCTGCATTCGTTTCATGCTGCGCGGTAACACGAATATCCTGTATCCACCGCTGTTCCGCCCGGAGGAGTTGGTCGAGGCTGTTGCCGAGTATCGGGCTACGATTATTACTGCCGTTCCGACATTATTGCGCCGGCTGCTCGAACTTCCCGAACAGCCGGAACCATTGTTTCCCGGACTGAGGCGAATCTGCACGGGCGGCGCTGTCATGCATGCCGAAGAAAAGCTCGAAGTCATGCGCCGTTTGTCGCCGAACTACTATGAAGTCTATGCGGCAACTGGTGGCGGCCTTATTGCGTGCCTAACACCTGACGAGGTTGTAACGAAGGGAGGCAGTGTTGGTCGGCCCGGTCATTTGACTGAAGTTCAGATTGTTGACGAAAACGATGCGCCGGTCCCAGCGGGCGAAGTCGGCCGGTTGCGTTGCCGCGGGCCGGCAATGGCCGCAGGATTTTTTCGCAACTCCGAAGATCCCAGCGGTAACGAAATGTTTCGCGACGGTTGGTGCTACACGGGTGAAGTCGCAGCGATGGACGACGACGGATTCATCTTTCTCAAAGGGAGAATGTCCGAGGTAATCATTCGCGGCGGTGTGAATATCGATCCGGGGGAAATCGAACGCGTGCTGCAGTCTCATCCCGCCGTCGGCGACGCGGCGGTCGTAGGCAAGCCGTCGGCGGATTTGGGCGAAGAAATCGTTGCCTTCGTAGTGCCGCGCAGCGATGTGCAAATAGGTGACTTGTCGGCGCACTGCCGCAACCAATTGTCGACCTATAAGGTGCCGCAAGAGATCATTCTAGTCGACGGCCTACCGCGGAATACGGCGGGTAAGGTGCGCAAGGGCAATCTTGTCGAGCGCCTCGAGCAACAGCTCGATTGAGCCACTGAGCCCGCAGCGCTTCTATGCCGTCCGCGCACGCCGCCGGGCGACAACCAGCGAAACGTAAAGACCGCCGCCGAGAACGGCCCCGACAACGACCAACAGCGGACGCATCGGTTCGGCTGGAATCGATGCCAGCATGGCTAGTCCGGCAACGATAAACACTGCCCGATGGAGCGCCCCCAAATTGCGCGTGCAATAACCGACGACGCCCATCGATGTGAGCAGAATACCGGCGACAGCGGCGGTGACGGCAAACAGGATTCCCGCGAAACTGCCTTTGAGAAGCAGTGATGGCGATGCCACAAACAGAAACGGAATCAAGTAAGCACTCCACGACATGCGCACGGCCGCTAGACCGGTACGCGTTGCATTGGATCCGGCAAGGTTTGCCGCCGTAAAGACGGCAAAGGCGATGGGGGGCGTGATCATCGACATTAAGCCGAAATACATAACGAATAAGTGGGCCGCGATGGGCTCGATGCCCAATTGCACAAGCGGTGGCGCGGCCAGCACGGCGAGCAAGATGTAAATCGCGCTGGTCGCCATACCCATGCCGAGGATTATGCACGCCACGGCGGTAATCGCGAGTAGAGGGATAATGTTGCCCTCGCCAAGATCGACCATCATCACCGTGAAGCCAAAACCGAGGCCCGAACGATTGACGACGCCGATGACAAGGCCGGCGAGCGTTCCGATGAGCAAAAGCTCTACGATCGTGTAGCCGGTTTCAACGATTGTGTTGCGGAGTTTGCGCAGCGTGAGCCGTTCGCCGCGATACGCGAAAACAAAACCGCAGACGATCATGGTAGACGCGCCGACGAGTGCGGCAAACTGCGGTGTTTGATTGAAACTCGTGAGCGCCACAACAATAGCGATCAACGGCAGCGCGAAGTAAGCGCCCCGCAAAAGCTCACCAGATGGCGGTGCTGAGCTGTTGTTGGCCGCTCTCTCGATATTGAGCCGCGCTGCCTCCAGATCCGCCTGTACGAAGAGCGCGGCGTAGTACAACAGCGCCGGCACCAGCGCGGCGATCACGACCGAAATATAGGAGATATGCAGAAACTCAGCGATCAGAAACGCCGTTGCCCCCATCACTGGCGGCACCAGCTGACCGCCGGTGGAAGCCGCCGCTTCGATGGCACCGCTCGTGTGTGGCGGATAGCCGGAACGCCGCATCAGCGGGATGGTAATCTGTCCAGTCGATGCGACGTTGGACGTGGCGCTGCCCGACAGCGATCCGAACAGGGCCGACGAGGTGATTGCGATTTTGGCGGCGCCGCCCCGGTGGCGGCCGAAGCAAACAGTCGCCAAATCGGTGAAGAATGTCGAACCACCGGATGTCGCCAACACTTGGCCGAAGAAGACGAACCCGATGATGACCGTTGCCACGATCATCAGCGGCGGACCGACAATCGCATTCGGATCGAGCGCAAGGTAGCCGACCAGCCGGTCGAACGGTGCGGTGCGCGCGCTCAGTTGTCCGGGCAGAATATCGCCGAATAGTCCGTAGGCGAGAAAAGCTAGCACGAGGATTAAGAAGGGGAGGCTAGCCGTGCGGCGCAAACCTTCCAGCGATGCGGCGATAAGTACCAAGCCCACGACAAACGCTTCTTCGCGGTTGTAGTAGATATTTTCGATCAGAGTTTGGTAACGCGCGGCAATATAGAAGCTGACCGCCAGCGAAATGCAGGCGAGGACGCCGTCGTACCAGGGAAGACCGCGGCGTATGCCGCCGCGGACGGGGTAGCGCAAAAAAGCCAAGCACAGGCCCAGCCCCAAGACGACCAGGAGCATCTGCTCTGTAAGGAAAACAAGCCCCAGCTTTCGGGGTATATCCGCCACCCAGACGAGCGGCGTAAGCGTTACCAGCGCGGCAATTACCGGCGACGCGTGTCGAACGAAAGCGGATTGGGCGTCGCCATCAACGTCACGCCCATTGTCGCTCTCTGTTACTTCTGATGCCACATCGAGCGGTCCTGGTAGAACTTGATGGCACCAGGATGAAACGCGAGGCCGATATCCTTAGCCATCTGGTCGGGCTCGAAAAACCGGAAGGCCTTGATCGTAGCAGCTAGCGTTTCCTTATTCTCGTAGAGCGTCTTGGTGAGTTTGTAGACGGCATCGTCCGGTACATTGGCATTGGTGAAGACGAAAAAGTCATAGGCCATGACCTTCGTCGGCTCGATGATGCCGGTCATCCCGGGCGCTGGCTGGACGGTGCGGACGTAGGCTGTCGGCATGTGCCGGCGTAGGGCGGCCATGGCGGCCGGGCTGTCGTCGATCGGCAGGAAGCGGACACCGCCGAGTGCAGCATCAATGTGGGTCGTACTGCCGGTGCCGACGACACCTGCCGAGGCTTCCACCTCGCCGGTCATAAAGATCTCAGCGCCGCGCCGTGCCGTCGGCACCGGAACGGAAACGACATCGTTAACCGTAAGCCCGCCATTGGCCAGTAGCGCTGCCGTCGTGACCGCGATGATCGGATGACTTGTATACCCCGTCGGGAATCGTCGGCCGCGGAGATCTGAAATTTTGCGAATATTGGAGCTGACGGGCACCAGTGGATTGACCATGAACGGGTAGGTAGCGCCGACCAAGCGCAGGTTGGGATTCGCCCGGCCATCGAACGTGCCCGTTCCGTTCGTGGCGAAGGTAAGTTCGAGGCTGTTGGCGAAACCGAACTCGAGTTCGCCTGCGTTAATCGGTGGAATGTACTGGGCGGTGCCGCCGTGGGGCTCGACGCGGATGTCGAGGCCTTCTTTCTTGCCGGCTACGGCGGCGATTGCCGTCGCCATATTGTAGCTCGCGTTGGTCTGCGGTCCCGAGCCGATACCGTACACCTCGGCGTTTGCGGCGGTGACACCGGTGAACAAAATAATCGGCACGGCGAGCGCTTTTAGCAGGTTCATGAAATGGCCTCCTATCCCCAATTCGGCGGCCGTCGTGCTGTCCATTCCGGTTCCGGAGGGCGCTCATTGTAGAGGCGCCTAGCCGATGGCGACCTGGGTAAAGGGGACACCTTTTCGCCCGAAGTGTAAAGTTAACGGCGTGCGCTTGGCCTCTGGTTTTCTAGGGCCTGGTGCTCTAACCAGGCACTAAGCGTATTATAGTATGCCTGAGTTCGTGTGCTCGTACTCGGCTAACTATGGGCCCTCAAACCGCCCGTCGCTTATGTGGACCGCTGCGCGATCAGCTCCACCGGGGCGATGTGGCCGGCCATTATATTCTCCACCAGATTGCCGATCTTCGCCGGCGTGTTGGCCCCCATGACGAGGTGTAGCCCCAAGGGCGGCGGGCCGTCCGCGGCGGCGCGCTGGCGGGCGAAGAAGTCGAGCGAGGAATCGCGGCGATTCTGTTCGGCTTTGATCCGAAACCCGGCGGTCTCGAGCGCGTTTTTGTAATCGTCAGGCGTCCCGATGGCGCTGTGCGCGGCATCCGACGCCCACGGTACCGGATACGTTAAGTCGCCGTCGCCGGTCTGCATGACGTCGTAAATAGCGAGCGACCCGCCGGGCTTGACCACCCGGTGCAGCTCGCGGGTCAGCGCTAGCTTATCGGCGATATTCATGCCCACATGGATCATATAGGCCTTGTCGAACGCGGCGTCGGCATGGGCGAGGGACGTGGCGTCGCCTTGCTCGAGCGTAACTTGGCCGGCGAGCCCCACCCAGGTGCACAGCTCGCGTCCGGTCTCGATGAATTCCGTGGTGAGGTCGACCCCGGTCACGCGCACCCCGTATTTCTGCGCGGCGAACCGGCTGGCCCCGCCGAGACCACAGCCCACATCGAGCAAATGTTCGCCGGCCGCGGGAGCGATTTGGTCGAGCAAATGTTCGGTGGCGGCGCGACCGCCCACATGGAACTCGTCGACCGGCCCGAGATCTTCGATGCTGACCGTCTGCGGTGTCTTGCCGAGTTTCTCGACCCCAGCCGCTATCGCTTGAAGCAGACCACCGGAGGCATAGTGGTTGGCAACGGCATCCCTATCGGGCATCTCAACCTTCCGTTCGTAATGACCTATACCGATTGCGTGTCCGTCCGCGGCACTTACCCTGGTTTTGCCTGAAGCACCTCGGCGACCCAGTCGGTCATGTATTCCACTGCCATCTTGCCGTTGTCGCACTGGCAGTGTTCGACGCCGCCGTCTTCCGGCCCGAACACCTTCAGATCGGCGCGGGGGCTCGACGTGGCGTTGTCGACGGTGTTGTGGGCCATCTCCAGGGGTATCTGCCGATCGCCCGAACCATGCACCACGAGGAGGGGGCACTGAATATTCGGCACGGCTTCGGCCAAGGTCATGCGCCGCGCGGTCTCGAGAATTTCGTCGGCGTTGCTGGTGCCGAACACCCAGTTCATATGCTCTTCCCAGTGGGAGACCGACAGTGCGGTGCCCGCACCGGTGATGCGGCCCTCGGTGATCGGGCCGTAATCCCAGATGGCCCCCCAGGCGACGCAGCATTTGAGCCGATGCTCGAAGCCGGCGGCGCGCGGCGCGTAATAGCCGCCGAGGCTGATGCCGGCGATGCCGATGCGGTTTGCATCCACGTCGGGCCGGCCTTCGAGATAGTCGACCGCGGCGGCGGCGGGCACTTCGACTTCGGGGAACAGTTTGAGATCGCGCAGGCGCAATGCTTCGCCGACGCCGGGATGGTCGACCAACAACACCGATACGCCGCGGCGGTTATATTCCTGGGGTACCCGCGACAGGTAGAGAAACTCCTTCATCACATCGAGCCCGTCGAAATGGATCAGGCAAGGCGGGTTGGGTTCCGACGTTTGTGCCGGCACGAACAAAGCGGGCAGGGTGGTGTCCTTGTAGGGGATCTCGACCCATTCCATGGTGTCGCCGCGCAGATCGACCCCGGCGCGGAAGCAGGCGAGCATACGCTTGTAGGTTTCGATGCGTTGGGGGTCGTGGGATTTGCACATGCGCTCGGCGGTCATGAAGTAGACCGCGGCACGCAGATATTTCTCGCCGGCGCTGAGGTTATGACCCGCCGCCTTGTCGGCCTCGGCCAAGCGTTCGTTGCGCTCGCCCATCGCCGACCAGTTGGCGTGCCAGGCGGCGTTGGCCGCGTCGTCGTTGGCGCCGGCCACCGGCTTGAGGTCGCGGCAGGCCTCGTCGATCTCCGACATCACCGCGCCGGCGTTCAAGGTCATCAACGCCGCCATCGACCATGGATAGTTGTCCGGAAAATACTCAAACATGTGCTTCTCCCCCGTTTCTTGTCGTTGCTGCCCGCCCTTAACCCGACGACAGATTGGACATTATTTTATACAGATCGGCCTGGGCTTCGAAGCCGATGCCGGGCCGCTCATCGCTCAGCGTAATATAGCCGTCGACGATTTCGGCGTCGTCGGCGAAGCCGGAAAACATGCCGAAGGTGTTGGGGTAGGATTCGCATAAACCCATGCCCAGCCCGGCGGCGATGTGGAGCGACATCTGGTTTCCGCCATGGGGCATGACGGATGTGCGCGCCCAGCCGTGGTCGGCCAGCATGTCGAGTGTGCGCGCCGTGGTGGCGATGCCGTAGCTCTGCGGCGGGTCGATCTGGATGACATCGCGGTCGGACCGCAAGCCGCTGTAGCGCACCAGGTTGCGCACATCCTGTGTCGAGAACAGGTTCTCGCCAGTCGCCAAGGGCGGCTCGTAGAACGCGGCGAGCTCGGCCAGGGTGGCGAAGTCGAGCGGGTCCACCGGCTCTTCGTACCAGCGCAGCTTATAGGGGGCGAGCGCGCGGCCGTACTCCAGCGCGGTCTCGGGCTCGAAGCCGCAATTGGCATCGACGGCAAGATTATCGCCGCCGCCCGCCACCTCGAGCACCGCTTCCAGCCGGGCCAAATCCTCTTTCAAGGGCGCGCCGCCCACCTTCATCTTGAGCTGGGTGTAGCCCATTTCCTGATAGCCGCGCATCTCGTCGCACAGCTCGGCGATGCCCTTGCCCGGCTGGTACCAGCCGCCGCCGACATAAACGAACATCGGATTGGCCGCTTCGCCGCCGCTGTAACGGTCGGCAAGCACCTTGAAGAGCGGCTGTTCGTCGATCTTGGCGACGGCGTCCCAGATCGCCACTTCGATGGTGCCGACGGCGATCGAGCGCTCGGTGTGGCCGCCCGGCTTTTCGCCCTGCAGCATCAGCGCCAGCGCCTTCTCCGGATCGATATTGTCGCCCGCCTCGTTGAGCAGATCGGCAGGATCGGCGGCGGCGAGGCGCGGGATCAGCCGGTTGCGCATCTGCGCCCCGCAGGCGTAGCGGCCGGTGGAGTTGAAGGCGTAGCCGACGACGGGCGCGCCGTCGCGCACCACATCGGTGATCACCGCGACGATCGAGGTAGTCATCTGGGAGAAATCGAACACCGCGTTGCGCAGCGTCGAATTGACCGGCACCGCGGTCTCGCGAATATCGACAATTTTCATGCCCTTAGTTTTACGATGGTGGGCGCGAGACTCAAAGGGGGCTGCTCGCGTGGCTTGCCACCGCCGCTATTCCCGCCGATCATAGGCGGAGGCCAAGGGGGAGGAGACCGTGGCTGGAGAACCGCTCACGCAGAGCTATGTGAACGGCCCATCGCAAAAGCCGCTGATCGGCGAGACCATCGGCGCGCATTTCGACCGTGCGGTGGCGCGCTGGCACAACCATGACGCGCTGGTGGTACGCCACCAGGAGATACGCTGGAGCTGGGCCGAGCTGAAGGAACGGGTCGACGATCTTGCGGCCGGCCTGCTCGCGCTGGGATTGTCGCCGGGGGACCGCATCGGCATCTGGTCGCCCAACAACATGGAATGGGTGGTCACGCAATTCGCCACCGCCAAGGCCGGGCTGATCCTGGTCAACATCAACCCGGCCTACCGGCTGGCCGAGTTGGAATTCGCTTTGAACAAGGTGGAATGCAAGGCGCTGATCACCGCGGCGGCGTTCAAGACCAGCGATTATGTGGGCATGGTCCGCGACCTGGCGCCGGAGATCGATCGCGCCGCGCCGGGCGATCTGCACGCCGCCAAACTGCCGCACTTGCGCTGCGTGATCCAGATCGGCGGCGGCGACATCGCCGGCATGTACGGCTTCGAGGAAATCGTCATGCTGGGCGCCGACACCGGCCATGACGCGGTCGAAAGCCTCGCGCCCAAACTCCAGTTCGACGACCCGATCAATATCCAGTTCACCAGCGGCACTACCGGCTCGCCCAAGGGCGCGACCCTCACCCACCACAACATCCTCAACAACGGCTACGCCATCGGCGAAACCATGGCGCTCACCGAGGCCGACCGCATCGCCATCCCGGTGCCCCTCTATCATTGCTTCGGTATGGTGTTGGGCAATCTGGCCTGCATGACCCACGGATCGGCGATGGTGTTTCCATCCGAAGCGTTCGATCCGCTGGCGACACTTGAGACTGTCGCAGCGGAACGCTGCACCGGCCTTTATGGCGTGCCGACCATGTTCATCGCTCAGCTCGACCATCCCGAGTTCGCCTCGTTCGACCTGGCCAGCCTGCGCACCGGCATCATGGCCGGCTCGCCCTGCCCGGTGGAGGTGATGAAGCGAGTGATCGATGAGATGCACATGGACGAAGTGACCATCTGCTACGGCATGACCGAGACCAGCCCGGTGTCGACCCAGACGGCGCTCGACGATTCGATCGAGCGGCGCGTCGGCACAGTGGGCCGGGTGCATCCCCATGTGGAGGTGAAAATCGTCGACGATCAGGGCCGGGTCGTTGCGCCGGGCGAGACCGGCGAGTTCTGCACCCGTGGCTATTGCGTGATGCGCGGCTATTGGAACGACGATGAGAAAACCGCCGATGCCATCGACCCCGGCGGCTGGATGCACACCGGCGATCTGGCGACCATGGACTCGGACGGCTATTTCAACATCGTCGGCCGCATCAAGGACATGGTGATCCGCGGCGGCGAGAACCTCTATCCGCGCGAGATCGAGGAATATCTCTACCGCCACCCGAAGATTGCGGACGTGCAGGTGATCGGCGTGCCCGATCCGAAATACGGCGAAGAGCTGTGCGCCTGGGTGAAGCTGGCCGACGGCGAGACCGCCGACGATGCCGAGATCCGCGACTTCTGCCAGGGCCAGATCGCCCACCATAAGATTCCGCGCTACATCCACTTCGTCGACGAGTTCCCCATGACCGTGACCGGCAAGGTGCAGAAGTTCGTCATGCGCGAGCGTATGATCGAGGAACTGGGTTTAGACGAAGCGAAAACGGCGTAGGAGCAGGCGGCAATGAGCGACGGTTCGGCCCCTATCGAAGGACACTGCGACCCACGGTTCGCCGCCGTCCGCACGGCGTTCGAGGAAAACTTCGTCTCGCGCGACGAGTTGGGCGCGGCGGCGTGTGTCTATGTCGGCGGCGAAAAGCTGGTCGACTTGTGGGGCGGCTACCGGGATTTAGGCCGCAGCGAGCCGTGGCGGGAAGACACCATCGTCAACATGGCGTCGGTGACCAAAGGCATGACGGCGCTTGGCGTGCATGTGCTGGTCGACCGGGGCGCTATCGACCTCGACGCGACTATGGCGACCTATTGGCCGGAGTTCGCGCAGGCGGGCAAAGAAGCGATCACCGTGCGCCAAACCCTGGGGCACAATGACGGAGTGATTTTCTGTGACGCTGCCCCGGAAGACTCGTGGCTCGATTGGGAGGCGATGACCGCGGCCATTGCGGCGCAAGAACCGGCATGGCCACCGGGCACGCAAGGCGCCTACAACTCGCACAATTACGGTTACCTGATCGGCGAGCTGATCCGCCGGGTCGACGGGCGCACCCCCGGCGTGTTTGTCCGCGAAGAGATCACCGAACCGCTCGGTGCCGACTATCATATCGGCCTCGCAGAAGCGGACTTGGTACGGGTGACCGATTTCAATCCCAACCCCAAGAGCACCACCCTCAATGCCTTCAAGGACCCGTCGACCAATCTGGCGCGGGCCTGGCACCGAATTCCCAAAGACGGCGGCCCGTCACCCTTCAACCGGCGCGACTACCGGGTGAAGGAATTTCCTTCGGGCAACGGCCACGGCAATGCGCGCGCGGTGGCGCGGGTCTATGCGGCGCTCGCGTGTGGCGGTGCCATAGATGGCGTGCGCGTGTGGAGCGAAGACGCGGTGGCGCGCATGGCGGAGCTGCAATGGGACAGCGAGTGCGGCATGACCCACCGGCCGTTCCGCATGGGCCAAGGGCTGTTTCTGAACTCGCCGCCGCTGCAGAGTATGGGGCCGAATATGGCGGCCTTCGGCCATATGGGCGCGGGCGGCGCCATCGGCTTCGCCGATCCGGAGCGCAAACTCGCCTTCAGCTATAGCCCCAACTTCATGTGCGAAGGCGCCGGCCTGGGCGACCGCTGCGACGCGCTGATCGCGGCGGTGTCTGAGTGTATTTAGTTTCGAGCAGACAGTTGGTTGTTACTCAAACTCGGACATTGATGATGTACCGAAATCAAGCCGTAACAGCTTAGGGCTGTTCTTGTCCCAGCCAATGTGTTGGTTTTTAAACGATTGCCGGTCCACAAACGCCTCTAAGACCGGTGATGCGTTTTCATTGCGGAAAATATGAATGAGTCAATCGGGGCATTTGTAGGTATACGTAGGAAGATTGAACAACCAGTGCGAGAACTCTTTCATGGAGTTAGGCAAGGTCGGGCTGCCGAGGATTACTGCAGACGCGCTAACGTCTTCCTCGAATGACTACACCCTTCGTCTTTTTCACATATTTTATAACGCGCTAGATAGCACCGAACACGGCCAGGAAATACTACTCAGATTACAAGCGAGTGACGACGTAGCTGCGCTCAAGGACGTGATGATACGTCGTGGCGGTGGTGCTACTCGATTTGATATAAAAACCTTGGCAGCGTGGTGGCTGTGGCGGGCTAACGAGGTGGGCACGAGCCAAGCCGATTGCGACCTTGAAGTATTTCTCAGTTCTGATTGTATCGACGTGTTTGGCGTTTTGTGGGTGTACGGTGTCACAACCGAGCAAACCCAGAAATTGACCGAAGAAATCGCGCTCGTTTCCGTTAAGGAAATGTGCGATTCCAACGACAAAGAATATATCCTGAATTCAAAGTTGCATCGGCAAGTTCAGCCTGGTGTCGAGTTACTGCCTGGAGCAGCGCTAGTGAAGCGCTACAAATCTTCGAAAATTCTGAAAGATGCCGAATCGAGTATCTCAATTGCCGATACAGCGAGCGGAGATATCGACGTACGTCAGCAGCTTTTTGACATCAGCCTTCTTTTGAATTGTTTGCCTGGGGTCTGCTGTGCATCAGGTTATTCTACGTCTTACTGCCCTCCGGAAGTACCGCTCGGTCCGTTTGGAGGTAGCGGAGGTGGCAAGCCAATTCGTGACACAATTCCATTGCGTGAGTCCCGATTGGAGCTAGAGGATGAAGCGATGCTTGCTCATCTGATACCGAAGTACCAAGCTTTACCCCCCTCAACGAAACGTCGTTTAGAACGAGCATTATTGAGGTTTTCGCAGGCAAAGGGACGTGTCGACGCCCAAGATAAGGCTCTTGACCTAGGAATAGCCCTGGAAATGCTGCTTTTAAATAATGAGCATAATCGGAATGAATTGCCCGGTCAGCTAAACTTGCACTTTCGATTGCGTGGTGCTTGGCTGATTGGCAAGACCGCGGCAGAGCGACAGGATATTTTTGAGCTTCTAGGTAAGGTATATAGCTGGCGCAGTCAGGTTGCACACAACGGCTTCTCAGATGAACTTAGTGGTTCAAAATCTCTCACGCTCAGCGATGTTAGCGAGAAGCTGGGAGAATGTTTTGAAACTGCAGAGCGGATATTCCGGGCGCTAATCGTGGGCGAGACCCCGGAATGGCGTAAACTTATCTTGGGTTTTGACGCGAACCAAGACTGTTAAGCGACTACTTTGAGCCTCGCCTGATGTCTATTTGAGACCTCTCGTATCTATTACCGATCCCGAACGCCGGCTGGCGTTCAGCTATAGCCCCAATTTCATGTGCGAGGGCGCAGGCCTGGGCGACCGCTGCGACGCGCTGATCGCGGCGGTATTCGCGGGCGCGTAGAGACTAACGCCCGCGCTACTCGCCTTTTTTAACGTTGTCGGTGAGCGACCAGACGAACGCGCCGATCCAGCCGAGAACGGTCCAGCCCAACAGAAGATTGAGCGCGGCGATTGCCGGCCAATTGCGGTGGCTGCGAAAAAAAGCGACGAACGCGGGCACCAGATACAGCAGCGCGAAGATGATCATAAATGGCGACACGCTTGGCCCCCTCGACGGCTCCGACCTACAACCTTGCCTGGCATCCTAAGTCAAAAGCGGTAATCGGCGCGACCCCGATACCGACTGGACTTTGTGATTCGTGAGCTAGAGCATTCACCCAAGCTGCTGTTACCTTACCGGCCGCCACTACCGTGGCGTGAACTCTGTTAGGGCACGATGAAAGGACCGGGATGACCGCCGGCGAGGGTCAGATACGCAGGGTCGACCGGGGACGAGGCGGCCGCTGGGTGCGGGGCGTTGTTCTACTTGTTCTGCTGATGTTCGTCGTTGTTGGGGCGGCATGGATTTGGCGCCTGCCGCTCGCCGAGCATCTGCTGCACCGCCTGGCGATGTCGCGCGGCGTCGAGCTCATGTCCGTGTCGGTGGACCGTCTGGACATTCGCGGCGCCGTTGTGTCGAACGTGGTGGTTGGTGGACCGGACGCCCAGCGGATCGACACCGTGACGGTCGATTGGTCGTTGTCTGGCCTGCTCGACCGCCATGTGGAGCGGATCGCAATTTCGCAAGCGCGCTTGCAGATCACTGTCGGGCCGGATGGCGAAATAATTGTCGAAGGTTTCCCCCATTTCGAGGACCAAGGCAGTGGCGCCGGTGGATTGGTTTTTCCGGAAGATTTCCCGGCCAGCCGAGTGGAAGTTTCGCAGAGCGAAGTGTCGGTCGTGTTGCCGGACGGGATCGCGACGGTTTCCATCGATGGCCGGATGGAGACATCCGGCGATGCGTTGGCGGCCGAAGCGTCGCTCCGCTACACGGCGGATACAAGGCGGGGGAAAGGCGAGGGATCAGGCGCCGCGTCTATATCTTGGCCGAAAGACGGTGCGCCGCGCGGCGCATTCGATCTTGAGTTCGACCGCCTCGTAGCAACCAATCTCACCGCAACCAACCTGCGTATCACCGGCGGCACCGAGCGGCTGCCGGAACGTCTCGCGGATATATCTTTTCGCGCCGGCGCAACCGCCGACACGATCGAAACGTCGCAAGCCATGGTGCGTGGGGTCACCGGCGCTATCGATCTGTCCGGCGGAATGTTGGACGCGCGGGGCACCGGCGAGATACACGATTTAACCGTCGGGATATCGGCCCAACTGGATGCGTTCGACTTAAGCCGCCCGGCGACGTTTAGTCTGAGCGCTATCGGCGATGTGGCGGGTGTGGTGGCGCGGGTACCCTTTGCATTCGCGGAAGGCGCTATCGCCGTAACGGTCGATGGCGAAATCGCCAGCCCGGCGGCGCTTTTGGCAGCGCGCGAGACGATTGCGCGTGATCCGGTGCGCTTGTCCGACCATGTTACGGCGCGCGCAACTTTGGAAACAGCGCTGGACCGGTTTGGCCGCGCGGGCAGGATCGAGACCGGCATCGTCGCTGCTGAAATCTCGGCGATTTGGGATGGTGAGTATCTCGATTTGGATATCGGCGATGGCGCGCGCATCGATGCGATTGCGCTGTCACCCGACCTGACGGCACAGCTCGCCGAGTGGCTACCCGGCGCAACGCCCTTCGGCGTGACGATAAACAATGGCATGGGTGCGCCGCCGACGGTTCGGCTGCGGCGCTCGGATGCGGGCATCGAGGCGCGCGGCATCGGCGGGATCGACATCGCGTTGCCGGCGGGCACGGCCCGGCTGGAGATTGACGGCGCTGCTACGCTGACCCCAGCGGGTGGCGTCGACGCCTTCGATATCGCCGCGTTCAGCGCCGTATTCGACCAGTTGCCGACGAAATTCGGGACGGCAGCGGGCGATCTGTTGGTCACGGGCTTGTTGGGCGACGGCGAGGAGGTGAACGGACTCGTCTCGGGCACGGTGTCGCTCGGTGATGCATCCCTGCCGGCGGTTTCCGCGCAACAGCTTACGATCGAACTGGATGGTGGCGTATCCGCATCACCGGACGAACTGAGCGTTGAACTCGCGCCGGGCAACGCGCTCAGCGCGCGGGATGTTCAGCTGGATGGCGGGTACGGCTTGCCAGATACGACGCGCATTGAGCTGGCGGACGGCAAACACCGGCTGACATGGAACCGGCAAAGCGGAGAGCTATCGGCCAACTTGCGCGCCAAGCCCGGTGCGCTGCAGTTGGCATTGCCGAACCGCACCATCGATGTCGCTCACACGGGGGGCGCCGTTTCGGGGGCCTGGCCGGGCCGCCTGTCGCTCGATGTTGACGGGCTGAGCGCTGGCCTCGATGGCGGCCGATGGCTCGAGATCGCGGACCTGGCCGTGCGCGCCGAGGGTGACTCCTCCGACGTAGATATCGCCTTTACCGCGGATGGCGCGCAACCGTTGCTGCCGGGATGGACGTTGCCGAGTTTCGGAGCCACTGGCGAAGTTATGCGCCGCGGTAATTCGCTGCAGGGTGAACTCGGTATGACCGCCGCCGGCGGCCAGCCCGAACTCCGCACGCGTGGTAGCTACGACCTCGACACCGGGCGGGGCGACGTTGAAATTTTGCAGGCGCAACTGCGCTTCTCTCCCGGTGTGCTCCAGCCGGGTGACTTGAACCCGGCGTTGTCGAGCGCGGCGGGCAATGTATTCGCGGCGATTTCGGTTGAGGGTACGGCGGCATGGGAGCGTGGCGGCGCGATCACCCCCGAGATCGTCATCAAGATCGAGGACATGGCCGGCACCAGCAAAAACCTCGAGCTGATCGACGCGGAGACGACCGCGTCGGTGACCGGGCTGCCGAACCTGGCAACGCCGCCGGGGCAAAAGTTCGCCGGTCAAGTGCGCGTTGGCCGGCTGGAACCCACGGCATTCGATATTTTATACCAGTTGCTGCCCGGAACATCCGGCGCGGGTCCGCAATTGGTGATCGAGCGGCTACAGGCCGAACTCACCGACGGCGCCCTCACCACCGACCGGTTTACGATCACGCCGCCGGCCATCGATACCGATCTCACGGTGCGCGTGGAGGGCGCCGATCTGGCGCGCGCATTCGAACTTATCGGCGTGACGGGCGTCGGCGGCTCGGGGCGGATCGGCGGCGAAATTCCGCTGACGGTGCGCGGCAACCGGATCGCCATATCCGGCGGCAAGCTGACCAATGACGGGCCGGGCACGGTGTTTTTCGACGCCTCGGCCCTGCCGGCGTCGATGATGGAACGTGGCGATACGGTGACGCTGGTGTTGCAGGCCTTGTCGAACTTCGCTTACGACGAATTGGCCTTGGACATCGACAAGACCCTCGATGGCCCCGGCATAGTGAAGGTGCGCCTGGCCGGCGCCAACCCCGACGTGCTGGACAACCACCCGTTTATTTTCAACATCTCGCTGGAATCCGACTTCGACCGGCTGGCCGCGCTGGTGCTGGAAGGGCTGACCACCAGCCAGGGCGTGTTGCGGGCGCTGGCGGTCTCAGGGCAACGTGGCGCCAGCGTGCCCTAACGCGCCTTGGAATTGCCACGACCCAGCGGTATCTTGATCCCGGCGTTGTTGCCGCTGAAGGAGCGCTCGTGCTGGAAATCTACCGGAAGCCATCCGCTACCCTGCTGCTGAGCTGTTTTATTCTGGTCGCCTGTACCCCGGCGGTCCGGGTCGAGGCGCCGCGCGAACCGATCACGATCAACTTGAACATCAAGCTCGACGCCGATGTTCGACTCAAAATCGAGGAGGAGGCCGAAGAAGATGTCCGCACCAACCCGATTTTCTAAGCTGGCGTCGAACCTAACTTCCGGCGCACGCAAGCTGAGCCGTCGGTTCGTGGCCGGGGTGCCGGCGGGATTGCCGAAAAGCTTGCCGACCGGATTGATCGCCGGCTTGCTCGTTGCCGCGCTGCTGCTCATGCCGGTGGGCGGTGCGGCGCTGGCCGATGCGTTGGACGACGCGCGCGCCAGCGGGGCCATCGGCGAACGCTTCGACGGGTTCCTCGCCGTGCGCGACCCATCGGCGCCGGCCAGCGCGCGCCAGCTGGTCGAGGAGATCAACGCCAAGCGCCGCGCGGTCTACAGCGAAGTGTCGGCCCGCGAGGGTGCCACGCTGGATTCGGTCGGGCGGATTTACGCCAAAGAGATCGTCGAAAACGTCCCGCCGGGCACTTGGGTTCTGCGCGAAAACGGCCAGTGGGTGCAAAAGTAAGAGGCCATCGCGCCGACTGTTTCGAGTGCTTAGTTAATTTGCACCGGTGTGCCGGCGTCTACAACGGTTTCCGTATCGTTATTAACAACCACGGTTTGCCGGTAATTGATCGGTGTCTCGGGGAAACCAACCGAGAGCGTCGGAATCTGTCTAAGAGTGTATTCGGTCGCCAACGTTACCCGATCACTATCGGATTGATCTTGCGTAACGCTGACAATCCTAAGTGTCCCTAACTCCCACGTGCCATCACCGGCGCCAGCGCCACCGGATGGCCCGCTCGCGAGGATTTTGGGGTGTTTGTCGGCTATTGCTTTGCGGACAACATCGTTGCGCAGCCGCCAGTAAGTTAGCGAGTTGGAACTGCCGGACGATAGGTTGGCAATTTGTTTTGCTTGTCCGACGTCGACAACCGCCTCCGTGGCCTCGTTGACAATGACGGTTCGCCTGTACGAGACGGGTTTTTTCGGAAGGCCATAAGCGTAATTTGGGTCTTGTCGAATGGTGTACTCGGTCGTGAGCGCAATTCGTTTGCTGTCGTTGGGGTCTGGGGCGGCGCTGATAATTTTGAACTCCCCGATTTCGACAAATCCGCCAACGACTCCGGCCTCGTTATGTTCCTTGGCAATTGCTTTGCGGATGATGCCGTCCCGCAAACGCCACTGGGAAAGGCGCAGCAACGTCGCGTCGTCGGATGCAGCGGGTGATCGGGACGCGACTTGATCTGACCGCACCGGTTGCGGCGGTGTTGGGTTGGCCGCCTGTACCTTTGCGACTTGCTCGGCAGCCTCCAGCGTGCAGCGTTGTTCAGTGATGCGCGTAAACTCCGCATTGCCCAGAACCTGATTGATATTGCGTGCGGTCAATATGCCGACATTGTCGAAGGCATTTATCGACAACGAGCTGTTACGGTAGGTCTCCTCGGTCGAAACGTCTTTTTCGAACAGAATGGCGCCGTCAATCTCGCTTGTCAGGACATAGCTGAGATTCTGTTTGAAGCTCGACGAGAGGCCGAGATTGTTGATGGAAAATTCCGTGATCCTTCCGTCCAGCCGGCAACCTGCCGGTGGCCGCAGGGAGATACCCGACTGGCGAAATTCTCGCCGGATTGCGTCAGATACGAACTTACTTATGGGCTCTGAAAGCACGATGGTGCCGAAGCTCGTTTTAAAGAGCTCGTCCTGATCTGCGCCGGAGACCGAATCGAACGTGAACTCGTTTACGACGATCTTGGCATCGATCTCGTAAATACTTTCGGGCGTGTAGGATAGCGAAATACTCGCTTGCTGCGCGCACGCAGTAAGGCCCAACGCGGCGACAACGATTGCGGGAAGCGATTTCATCGATCGGAGCGATGGTGACGGGGAAGTCGGCGTTAGAGGGGACATTTTTCCTCTACGGTCGCAACGAATGTTGGGTCTGTCAAAACCTGCTTGATATTCTCCGTGATTGTCTTGCTGATATTCACCGGAAATATGTTGGGGTTTATGTTCTGAGTGCTGGTAGCGGCTGGTCCGGTAATGCTTTGCGTAAGCTTTGCATCATACAATACAGCGCCGTTTCCAGCGTTTTTCACCGTGTATTGGACCGACGTAACGTAGTTTGCTTGCAGATGGCCTACCGAATTAATCGAAAACTCGGATACCTTGCCGTTCATGCGGCAACGCACGGGTGCCCTAAGCGAGATGCCGGCGGCACGGAATTCGCGCCGCACCGCGTTTGAGTAGAATTTACCGATGGGTTCGGTAAGGAGAATCTGCGCGCCTCCGAAGGATATTTCGTTATTCAGCGTGTCTCTCGGCGCAATGTAAGTAAAGTCTTCAACGGCTAGCTTCGCCGAGATTTCCTCCGTGTTGGTCGGAGTATACTGTACCGGCACCTGGATCACCTGCGCGCATCCTGCTACGAAAAGTAAAAGGGGTAATAGGAATTTCTTCACAGCGACCTCGCCATCCACGGCAGTATTCGGACAGCGTATCTAGCCAGATCACGGTGTGTGCCAAGCTAGGAATCCGACTACCGAATATACACCATGCGACCAGCTTAAAGTAGTTAAGCGTCATGGGAAATCGCCTAGCTGTACATACTCTCCGGCCACGCGCGAAAAGCCGTTTCCGATAGAACTCGAGGACTGAAAGCCGCGAAGCAACAATAAGAAAGGGCACGTGGGCATGCGATTGGTGACATTCAGGGCGGACACGGGACCACGGCTCGGCGCGCTGGTCGAGCAAGACACGCGCATCGTCGATCTTGCGGCGGCACGGCAAGCGGTTGACGGTGACGGGCCGGCCGAAGCGTTTTCCTCGATGCTGGCGCTGATCGATGGCGGGCCGGCGGCGCTGAATGCGGCGCGCGATCTAGCGGAGCGCGCCGTGAGCCAGGGTATCGAGGGCGCGGTGATCGCGGCGGATGCTGTGACGCTCGACGCGCCGTTACCCCAGCCGCGACGACTGCGCGATTGCGGCTGTTTCCTCCAGCATTTCCGCAATGCCCGCGCGGTACGCTACCGCCGCCTGGCCGAGCGTGAGGCCGATCCGGAGGCGGCGTTCGAGCGGTTCCGCGCCGAAGGCTATCTCGACCTGCCGGCCGCCTGGGAAGAAGCGCCGCTCTATCTCAACAGCAACAATATGAACGTGATCGGTGACGGCACCGACATCACCTGGCCCCACGAGGCGCGGCGCATGGACTACGAGCTTGAATGGGCCATCGTCACCCAGGGGGGCGGCGCCAATATCCCGCGCGACGAGGCGGCGGCGCACATCTTCGGCTATACCATCTTCAACGATGTGAGCGCCCGCGACGTGCAGGCGCAAGACATGCGCAGCCAATCGGGCCTCGGCGGGCGCAGCAAGGATTTCGATACCGGAAACGTGCTCGGCCCCTGTCTGGTGACGGCGGACGAGATCGCCGACCCTTACGGCCTCACCATGGTAGCGAGGGTGAACGGCGAGGAGTGGAGCCGCGGCAATACCGGTATGATGGACCACCGCTTCGAGGATGTACTGGCCCATGTCAGCCGCAACCAAACGGTGCATGCCGGCGAAGTTTTTGGTTCGGGCACGGTGCCGACCGGCTGCGGGCTCGAAGCCAACCGGTATCTCGAAGACGGTGACGTGATCGAGTTGGAGGTCGCGGGCATTGGCGTGCTGAAAAACCGCATCGCCAAGCCGGCCGGCTGGCAGGACCGCGCCTCACCGGATAACAACTAACCGATAATCGAAACAGGGAGGCCGCCATGCCGCGCGATATTCGCCGGGTGATCACCGGGCACAACGACGACGGTAAGTCCATTGTCATCATTGACGAGACCATGACCGGCGATATGGGCCACGTTCTTACCCCGGACGGACAGCCCAATGTGCGCTTGAACGACGTGTGGATCAGCCGCAGCGTGCCCGATAGCAATGAAGGCAACGGCGATACGGTGGATACCAAGGTGACCCTGGAGCCGCCGGCCGGCGGTGTGGTGTTCCGCACCCTGGAAATTCCGCCCGATTCCGAACGCAACTTCGCGGCGATGGAGCGCTATTTCGAGCAGATGGACGCCAGCGACAATCTGGAAGGCCAGCAGCACCCCGGCATGCACAAAACCGACACGGTCGATTTTCTGGTCATTATCTCCGGCGAGGTGTGGATGATCCTCGACGAAGAGGAGGTACACCTAAAGGTGGGCGATACCTGCGTCCAGCGTGGCACGTTGCACGCCTGGTCAAACCGTTCCGACAAACCGTGCCTGCTGGCGGGCATATTGCTCGACGCGGCGCCGTTGAGCTGAACGGTTTAGTGTCGCGCCCGGTAAGGCAGCAGGATTTTTAGATGACGCAACACTCCGTTGGGCCGAACCTGGACTCAGACCAGCGTCGCCAAAGCTATGTGATTATCGGTTGCGCGCTGGCCATTGTCGCCATCGCTGTCGGTATTCAGCAAACCTTTGGCCTGTTCATGCTTCCGATCAGTTGGGAGTTTGGCTGGGGCCGCGAGATTCTGTCGCTGGCCTTAGCCACCCAAGCGTTGATGATCGGGTTGGCGACGCCGCTCGTCGGGGCGGTTGCCGACAAGTGGGGCGCGGCCCGTGTTATGGCGGTGGGTGGTCTGCTCTTCGGTTGTGGCATGGTCTTGATGTCGCTGTCGAGCACGCCCACCGCGATGTTCCTCAGCGCCGGCTTCGTTGTTGGTATCGCCGCTGCCACGTGCGGCATGCCGATGGTGTTGTCGGTGGTCGGGCGTAACGTCAGCGCCGAAAAACGCAGTATGTGGCTCGGCACGGTGACGGCGTGCGGCACGTTGGGCCAGTTCCTCGTCGTGCCGTTCGCCCACCAGATGATCGGCCGGTTCGGCTGGGCGGCGGCGCTGGTCGCGTTGGCGTTTCTCGTCGCGCTGATT
This sequence comes from Alphaproteobacteria bacterium, assembly GCA_965267185.1. Taxonomy (GTDB): domain Bacteria; phylum Pseudomonadota; class Alphaproteobacteria; order UBA6615; family UBA6615. Next base: position 4,217,701 of record OZ253937.1, read on the forward strand.
GTACCGTTGGCGTTGGCGATCCTCGGCGCCAGCGCCAACCGGGCCGCGGAGCCGAGCAAGCAGAAGTTGGGCGAAGCCCTGCTCGAGGCGCGCAGTCACTCGGGCTACATCATGCTGGTGGTCGGTTTCTTCGTATGCGGGTTCCAAGTGCGGTTCATTGCTGCCCACCTGCCGGCCTATCTGGGCGATCTCAATCTAACGGCGGAGCTGGCGGCTACCGCGCTGGTCGTCATCGCGGTTTTCAACGGTTTCGGGTCTTGGGGGTTCGGCTATCTCGGTGGCCGCTACCGCAAGAAATACCTGTTGTCCTGGCTCTATTTTTTGCGAGCCGTGGCGATCTATGCATTCATTACGGTCCCGGCCAGCCCCGTTTCGGTGATAGTCTTCGCCGCCGTTATCGGGTTGTTGTGGCTCGGCACCGTGCCGCTCACCAGCGGTATCGTGGCGCAGATATTCGGCACCCGCTACATGGCCACGCTGTACGGCATCGTTTTTCTCAGCCATCAGGTCGGCAGCTTCCTCGGTGTTTGGCTGGGCGGGCGGCTGTTCGACGTTACCGGCTCTTACCAGAGCATTTGGTGGATATCGATTGCCCTGGGGCTCGCCGCGGTAGCGTTCCACCTCGCCATCGACGATACGCCGACGGCGCGGCTTCGCCACGCACAACGATAGGTTTCCCGGCAGGAGATCCAACCACGGCTGCGCTGCTGCGCGCCGCAATCGCTCTGCGCCTTGATCTACATCAATGCCGGCTCCTTTCAGGCGCCGGGATAAACGAGGCACAGGGGGGAATGCCGAGAGGAGATCGCCATGGCGAAGTATCACCTCAACCATATCAATATCCGCACCGCCGATCTCGAAGGCACGCGCGATTTCTACGCCGACATATTCGGACTTGAAGAGGGTTTCCGCCCGCCGTTTCCCACGCCAGGCTACTGGATGTATGCCGGCGATCAGCCGATCGTGCACATCTCTCCCAGCGATCCCGATGACGCGCCGCGCACCGATCCGAACGCCATGGGCGAGGGGGTCGACCATTTTGCCATGTGGGGTTCGGGACTTGCCGATCAGATCGCGACGCTCGAACGCCACGGTGTCGAATACGAGAAACGGCTCGCCGGCGGCGGGCGGGTAGTCCAGCTGTTCTTTACCGACCCCAATGGCGCCGGTATCGAGCTCGGCTTCGACCCGAAGGCCGAGGGTGTGACGCCGGAAAATTTCGATGGCGCTGTGTTTTAACGCAACGTTGCAGGGGAGATGACGAGGGTAACCGATCAACAAAAAGGAGAATAAACATGTCTGTTGACCCCGAAACGGGACTAAGCGCCGATATGGGCGTTACCGAAGAGATGATGGCGCATCCCGATACGCGCGTTCCGCTCATCGATCCGGAGAACATTCCCGAGGATATCCGAGATGAGTTGGAGCCGTCGTTTGAATGGTCGAAGCGCATGTGGGGAACCGTGCCACGCTACCTGCGCATGTTGGGTCACGCGCCGGGCGCAGTCGAAGGGTGGCAACTGCTCGATCAGAAAATGCGCATCGACTACCTGGATAAAGACCCCGATTACGTCAAGCTCGAAGAACTGGTGATTGTCAAAACGGCGCTGCTCACCGAATGCAACAATTGAGTGGGTCACAACGTAGAGCTCGGTCGGGGTCTAGGATTAAGTGACGCACAAATCGATTTGCTGACCGGCAACGGTTGGCGCGACAGTGACTTGTTTTCCGATAAAGAGAAGGCGGCCATTTGGTGGGCCGATGAAGTGACAAACCTGCGCGCCAAGCAGAACAAGGCGGCGTGGGAAGCGATGAAAGAGCACTTTACGACGCGGCAAATCGTCGAACTCACCCTCCTCTGCGGCATGTGGAACCTGTCGGGCCGCGTCGCCGAGGCATTGCATCTGGTGGTCGAGCCGCCCGGAAAGCGGATCGAGTTTCAAAAGGAGGAACCGACGTAGGCGACTAACCGCCCCGCGCCGCAGCGATCTCCGTTTCTTTTTTTGGGCCCGCGTCACGCGCGGGTTAGTAGTCGACCTTTCAGAAATAGGGGACCTGGTTGCCCTCGAGTAGGGTCGCCACCGTTATATTTTCGCTGCCGGACTCGATCAGTTTTACGCCATCGTTCTGGCGCTCCAGCTTGTATTGGCGCGTGGTGAAATCGGAGTTGTGGTAGGTGAGGTTCAGCGTCTGATCCTCGGCCAGCGACCAGGTGCCGCTCTCGATTTCGCACGGGAAATACCAATCGAAGTTGCCGAAGCGGCCGAAGTGAATGAAGTTCTCCTTCCCCTCGGCGCCAGGGTAGGTGAGGGTTTTTTCAGTCAGGAAATTCTTGATGCCCCTGGGGTCGCCATCCGGGTGCGGCTCGGTGGCGGCTTTTGCAATGCTGGCGAACGTCAAAAGGCTCGCCAAGGCCGCCACCGTCACGACAGATCGCCCTAAGCTGGACATAGTGTCCTCCAATTTACGCAGCCGGTTTATGAATCTCTGCTAATATACATCATACGTTTGCTTTGCGCATCCGAATTGATCTGGGTCATGCCGCCGGTGCGCCCTCCGCCGCCCGGCGCAAGGCTGCCCGCGCCAGCAGCCGGGTGGAATCGAGGGTTGGCAGGCTCGCGTTCGCGTCGTCGATGATCAAGGGGATCTCGGTGCAGCCGAGGATCACCGCGTCGCATCCCTGATCTTTCATGCTGTCGATGATCTGCTGAAAGTAGGCAACTGCTTCGGACTTGAAGTCGCCATACACCAGCTCATCCATGATGATGCGGTTGATTTCCACCCGCTCGCCGGTCTCCGGGCGCACGACTTCGATCCCGCGCGCGGCCAGCTTTTCGGGATAGACCTCGCTCTCGACGAGCCATTGCGTGCCGGTAAGCCCGAGGCGCCGGAAGCCGCGCCCGGCGGCTTCGTCGGCGACGATTTCGGCGATATGCAGCCAGGGCAGCGGTGTGCGCTGTGTTACGTGGGGCAACGCCTGGTGGATGGTGTTGTCGGGGCAAATCAGAAAGTCTGCTCCGGCCGCCGCGAGTTTTTCGGCGGAGGCGAGCATTAAGTCGCCGACGCCCGACCAATCCCCGCGGTCGAGGCAGACCACATAGTTGGCGAGCGACGGCGTGTGCATCGACACTTCCGGGTGGGCATGGGGGCCGAGCAGCGCCGGGCCTTCGGTACAGATCGTGCGGTAGCATAGCGCTGCGCCCTCGGCCGAACAGGCCACGATGCCGATGTGCTGGGTCATCCCGGTTGCCCTCCCCATGAAGGACCCCACGATATTGCCGTTTCCCACGCGCTTCAAAGGGATATCGCGAGCACGCCCCGAGATTGCCGCGCAATCACCCCTTTGGTGTCGAATTGACGCCTGCAACGCCGGTCACGGTGCACGTGTTCAGCCGGAGGGGTTCCCACGACATGATGATTGGTCACCTGCCGAGCGCCTATTTGGTGTTCAAAGCCATGGCGCCACGGGCGCTGCCACGTATCGCATTCCTGGCCGGGATGGGGGGTGCGCTGTTCCCCGACATCGATTTGCTGTGGTTTTACTTTGTCGATAACCGCAGTACCCATCACCACGAATATCTCACGCACCGGCCTGCGCTATGGCTCGGTCTTATGATCCTGTTTCTCGGGACCGCGTGGCTGTCGGGAAAACGCCGGGGCTTGGTAGCGCTCGGGATCATCGGCGCCGCGTTCTGCGCGGGGGCGCTCACCCATATGGTGTTCGACAGCATCGCCGGCAAAATATTCTGGCTATGGCCGCTCACCGACCATTCGGTCACCCTGGTCACGGTGCAGCCGACCCATTCCCACTTCATCCTGTCTTTCCTGGCGCACTGGACGTTCAAGATGGAAATCGCCATTACAATCGTTGCCGCTACCGTGTTTCTTTACGTCAGGTACAGACGGTCGCGGATAGTGGAGGTTGAAGGGTCAGCGCTTCCAGGCGACTCAGACTAAAATGGGCCGTACGTTGGTATGCGCCGCGGCAGCCGCCCGGCGGGAATGCAAGCCGAAAGACCAAGCGAAGCAGTGCAGCTTAAACTCCAGCAGACATTCGTCGGGCCGAACCTTTACAGCGTGCAGCCAGGAATCTTGGTTAGGGCCACGCTACCGGAATCGGCGCCGCGCGATATCGCGGCGCTCGGCGACGGGTTTTGCACCGACTTAACCGGCCTTCTAGAACGCCTTTGTCTGCGTCCGGGACTGGATGGCGATATTCTTGCGGCGCGAAACCTCGGTGAATTGCTGGCGGCATTTGCCGTGAACCTGCAGCGCCATGCAGGAGCACATGTCGAACGCGGACATGTCGTGACCGACGCGTCGCCAGGCCGCTATCTCGTGTTCTATGAATGCGAGACCGCCGACGTCGGCCTGCAAGCGGGCGGATTGGCCGCTGAACTCATCTCACACCTTTTGTCAGAACAGGGACACGGCTCGCTGGCGAATGCTGCCGACCCGGCGGGCCGGCTGAAGAAGCTGGTCGCCTTTGTGAAACAGCATGGGCTGCGGGGCGAGCACCGCTATTTGATGGCGGCGGCGCGAGAGGCCGGTATTCCAGCCTCGGTGCATGACGGCGGGTGGCTGCAATTGGGCCATGGACGCTACCGCCGGCTGATGCGCCAGACCTTTACCGACGTGACCCCGTGGGCCGCCGTAGCGCGTTCGTCGGACAAGGTTTACACAAATCAGCTCCTACGCGGGCTGGGCCTGCTGGTACCGGCGCAGCGCGTGGTCAACACGGCTGAGCAGGCACTCGCCGCGGCCCGGGTCATCGGATTTCCGGTCGTCGTCAAACCGCGTCGGCAGGACCGTCAAATTGGCGTAACCGTCGGGATCGAAAACGAACGCGACCTCACCCTGGCGTTTAAATATGCCCGAAAGTATGGCCGCGATGTCATTGTCGAAGAGCTGCTGCGGGGCGGGAACTACCGCGCCATCGTCATCGACGGCGAGATCGTCTCCATTATGGAGCGTCACCGGGCGCATGTATCGGGCGACGGTAAGCACACGGTGGCGGAATTGGTTGAAATCGCCAACCAAGATCCGCGGCGAAGCCATAGCGGCTCGATGCCGCTGGTGTTGCTTGCGGTCGATGCCGAGGCCGAAGCAGCGTTGGCCGCACAGGGCCGAACGCCAGCCTCGGTTCCGCAAGAGGGTGAACGCGTGTTTCTGAGCCAGTTTCCCTATGCCAGGGTCAGCGAGGAGACGCGCGACGTTACCGACATAATCCACCCCGAACTCGCCGAAGCGATGTTGCTGGGGGTCCGCGCGCTTGGGCTCGATATTGCTGGGGTCGACTACATTACCCCCGACATCACCCGGCCGCCCGCCGAGGCCGGTGGCGGCTTCTGCGAGATCAACTGCACGCCCATGCTGCAGCCCCATTTTGCTACCCGGCCGCGCGACATTGCCGGGCCGGTCTTCAAGCTGCTGTTCGATGGCGGGCGGCCAGTCCATGTGCCGATTGCCGTAGTCTGCGGCGACGGGCGCCAACAGCGTGTGCGGCGGCTTCTGACGCCGGCTTTCGAAGAGGCAGGATATGGCGTGGGGAGCGCCAGCCGCGACGGGCTTTGGGCAGCCGGTAAACAACTGACAACGGAAGACGCGACCGGTCCCCAAGGCGCGCGTACGCTGCTGCAGGACCCGCGTATCGAAGCGGCGATCCTGGAGACGCCAGCGCGGGTTGTCGCGGGACAAGGCCTCGGCGTCGAGGGGTGCGATGTGGCGATCATTCAGGGTGTACCCGAACCCGATGCGGAAGCGCCTCCATCACCGGCTCTACCGGCGCTGAAGGCGATTGCGGCCCTAGCGCAACGCGCCGTGGTGATCGGCGCCGATCATCCGTTGCGCAGCGAACTCACGGCGGACCGCGATCCGGGCGATGTGATCGTCGTTTCAATTGAACCGAACGCGCCCTATGTCGCGGCGCACTTATCGCGCGGTGGCGCAGCTCTCGCGTTCGACGGCTCGGCAACACCGCCTGTGTTTACGCTGACCCGTGCGGGATCGGAAACGCAGATTGTGTGCCCAGCTCTCGATGGCGGGACGAGAGATGGGCGGTGTATCACCGCTGTCGCCTTCGCGATGGCGGGCGCGTTGGCGCTGGATATCTCCGCCGATGCTGTGGCGCGTCACGCCGCGGAGATCGTTTAGCTTGGGTCAACGGACGCGCCGCTGCTCCGGATGCAGGCTCTTGCCCAAGATATGTTCGCTGTTACCGATGACATGGGCGCTGGAGTTCACCAGCAGCGGGTCGGGCCGGCCCAAGACGGCGGTGTCTTTCTCCGGGTACGGTAGCGACGACAGGAAGTGCTTCATGCAATTCAGGCGCGCGCGCTTTTTGTCGTCTGATTTGACGATGGTCCACGGCGCGTCGGCGGTGTCGGTGTAGAAAAACATCGCCTCCTTGGCTTCGGTGTAGTCGTCCCACTTGTCGAGCGATTGCCGGTCGATCGGCGACAGTTTCCAGCGCTTCAAAGGCTCTGCCTCGCGGGACTTGAACCGCCGTAATTGTTCTTTGTGGGTGACCGAAAACCAGTACTTGAAAAGAATGGTATCGCTGCGCACCAGCATGCGCTCGAATTCGGGCGTCTGGCGCATAAACTCGAGATACTCGTTGGGCGTGCAGAACCCCATCACCCGTTCCACGCCGGCCCGGTTGTACCAGGAGCGGTCGAACAGCACGATCTCGCCCGCCGACGGCAGGTGGCGAACGTAGCGTTGGAAGAACCACTGCGATTGCTCCCGCTCGCTTGGCTTGTCCAAGGCGACGAGGCGCGCGCCGCGCGGGTTCAAATGCTCCATGAAGCGCTTTATCGTGCCGCCCTTGCCCGCCGCGTCGCGGCCTTCGAACAACACGACAATCTTTCGTCCGGTGGCTTTTACCCAGTCTTGGACCTTGAGCAATTCCACCTGCAGCTCGGCCTTGTGCTTTTCATAGGCCCGTGTGTTGAGTTTTGTTTTGTAAGGATACTTACCGGTCTCGAACAGCCGGTGGATGGCATCTGGGTCGCGCCGTATTTCGGCCAGCGTGTGCCGCGCGGATTGCGGCGGCGTTGCCTCGGCGCGATCCGCCCCGTTCGATCCTTGTTCGGTCGAAAGGGCTGCCTCCATGGTTTCGTCTAGCGCAATATCCTCTAGCGCGGCGCCGGCATCCACGTTGCCTGCGCCGTTCGAACGGTCGCTTTTGCTCATTTTTCCCCCAGCCTTGATGCAGCGTATTAACCGTGATGAATATCATGGTACCGGGTGCTTTTCCTTGACCAAGATCAATCTCTTGCGCGCCACATCTGGTGGATTGGCTGGTCTGTATGGCCTGGCAGACACCACCGCCCAAAAAGAAAACGGCGGCTCTTAAGAACCGCCGTATCACGTGAGCATGGGTGTAGCGCTAGACCGTTCCGGACCGCTTGCGGCGGCGGGACAGCACGCCCAACCCGGCAAGACCAAGACCGAACAGGCCGACCGTGGTGGGCTCGGGAACCTGAATGATATCTTCGGTCTCAAGCGTAAGCCGCTGAATCCCTTCACTGCTTGAGAAAAGGAAAAGACTGACGCTGTTAACGCTAACCCCACCGATCGAGAAAAACGATCCTAACGATGCGTTTATGTCGAACAAGGCGGCGTCGTTCAGCGTGAAGGACAACAGGTCCTCGCTTTCGCCAGCGCCTATGTTGAATGTGCCGTACGTTGTGCCGGTGCCGAGATCGTTGAAGACATCGAGGTCGACAATAAGCCGCCGGGCGAGATCTTCCGCGCTGGTGCTGACATCGAACAGCTGATAGATCCCGCCCTCGCGGGAGGTGAACCGTCTAACCTCCAGCCTCGCCGACACGACGGTGCTTGTGACTCCGCTAAGGTCGAATGAAAAATAATTGCGGAATTCTTCGTCTCGATCCACCAAGTCACGGCCGACAAAATAATTGCTGTTTGTTGGGTTGGTGTTTGGGTCTTTGTTGTTCCACCAACCTTGATTGTTCGGCAGGCCCCCAAGCGGGTTTAGGAACGTCGGTACTCTGATTAGTTCGGCATTTGCCGGGCTCGTGGGAACCAAGGAGATGCCGCCGATGAGCAAGGCGAACAGAAACGACATTGGCTTCAGCATCGGATAGCTCTCCCCTATTTTCCCGGCATTGAGGCTGATGAAACAAACTCGACGCCAGATTAGGCTAAAATGATACAACCTCTGCGCGTGTGCGCAACGGGGAGACAGCAGCAAATTGATGCTAAAATACAAATAATTACGATTGAGCGGTAACAATATTTTGTGCGTGAGATCTGTCAGTTAGATAACTAAAGATTGTTTCCGCTCATCGCCCAAAAAAAGACAGCGGCTCCGGAGAACCGCCGTTTCCCGGGATCTATGGAATTGCGTTAGACCGCTTCGGATCGCGTGCGGCGGCGGCGCGACAGCACGCCAAGCCCGGCGAGCCCGAGGCCGAACAGGCTGAGCGTGGCGGGCTCGGGAATTTCGGTCAGGAGGATGTGGGCGTCGAATCCCAGGAAGATGGCTTCGAGCTCTTCATCTTCCGGCCCAATATCCTCCAGTAACGCTAAGGTAGGAAAAACGCCGATACCGAGGAAGATATCGCCGCTCAGGGGGCCAGCCGACTCGAAAAGACAGGTGGCGACATGAGCGCCGTCGAGGTTAATCGCGGTCGCTCCTGGCGAGCATTCGCTCAAAATGTCGAGGATGAAGCCGCCCAGATCTGCCAGATCGTCGACGGAAAACGGGCCGGTTAATTCGGTGATGGGAAGGGGTGGTGTCGGAAAGGTGGTTCCGATGAGATCTTCCACCAGCCCTTCGTTCAGGGGAACGATTTCATCACTGGTTTCGGCGAAGCCATCGAGGTTCAAATCCAAGGTCAAGTTCCACTCACGCTCGGTCAAGGGGGATGGGTCGAAGAAGGAGACCTCGTAATGTAGACCCAGGAGTGCGCCGTAACCGGTGATGCCCGGGACACCTGGAAAGATGGGCGGCGCGGCATCGTCCAATTCGTCGGCAATGTCTTCCGTGACCACGGGCGAAAGCGGCCCGCCGATGATGTCTTCCAACCCCTCGTCCGGGCCGGTTAGAAATCCGAAGCTTAATCCAGTTTCTTCGGGAGCCGCTATGATAAAGCCTTCCAGTTCGATCGATACGAAGGGCATCGCTTTTGCCGGTGTGGCGGCGAAGCTCAACACCATGATCGCGATTGCGGAAAGGAGGGGGATAAGTCTGAAAGTCTTGTTCATCGGTCCATCTGTTCAATCTGTTACAAAACGTGTCAGGAGTGCCCCGCCTGCGTCGTCGTTAACCATTTATTAAGCAAGAATCGCGCCGGTTTTGGGTTTTCATTGGTTTCAACGGTTTAGTCGCCGACGCCACGCGAAAGTGTAATAAATTCCGACACCTCGCCTTAGGGTAGTGGGGTGTGTGTATTGGCGATTTCGGCGGAAAACTGCGAGTTATTCGCAATAGCAAGCTGGGTAAGCGGGAACGGGATGTGTAAACCGAGCCGACACCCTTTTACATCACTAGCTTGGCTGGCGGGCAGGCTGCCGCGCCGCGCTTGACCGCGCCTTGATCGCTTCCGACATAGCGTGTTTAGTCGGCCTCAGCTACACGACGCCGCGCCGGCGCTAAAACCCAAGTTAAAACTAAGGATAAAAAGCACATGACCCTGACACCGCTCGAAGAGATGGGAGAACCGCTCTACTACATCGCTGGTAATGCCGAGGAGGCCGGCTTTCCGGTGCCGCCCAACCCGCATGGCCAATCGCTGCGCACCTGGGTGCGCTCGCTCGGCGGCATGCAGAAGGAGGCGCTGGTGGTGTCGGCGGCGACGGGCACGGCCTGGCGCTTCGCCTGCGATGAGGGCGCGCATCTGGGTGGTTTCAATAAGGCTCCCAATCCGCTGACCTATCTCAGCACCGGTATGATCTCGTCTTACATGAACGAGATTACCGCTTTGGCCGAACAACGGCAGATCGAACTGCGCGATCTCGAGCTGATTTTGGAGAATTACTATTATCGCGAAGGCGATTTTCGCAAAGGCACGATGAATAGCGGCGCGTTGCCGCCCGACCTCAACGTGTCTTGCGAGGCCGATTGCGACGACCAAACCCTGACCCACCTGCTCTACGATGCGGTGGCGGCGTCGCCCCTCAACGGACTGGCGCTGGGTAGCCACCCCAGCCTGTTTACGTTGGTGCACAACGGCCGCACGCTGACACCGGAACAGGTGACGCCGCTGGACGCGGAGCCTTTCGCCAATCCGGGCGACAATTTCCCCAACCTAAAGCAAGCCACCGACAGCCCGGCGGTACCCGACCTGATCGTGCCCCTGGCCGAAGAGGGCGCGGCCTTCGAGACCTTCGCCAAAACGCGCGTCGAGGAACCCGACCTCGGTCCCGACAAGCAGCTGTTGCACATGCATAGCTATTGCGTGCAGCGGCCCGACGGGGTGAAGGAAATCTACAAGGAGCAGTACGGTCCGCCGGCGCCGAGCTGGAAATATCTATCCGACGAGGCCGAGGGTTTCGGTGGCCAGGGACGCGCGCCCGACGCCGCCTCGCTGATTTCGGCGGGCATCGGCCTGTGCTTCATGACCCAGATGGGGCGCTTCGCCAAAATGGCGCGGCTGCCGCTCACCGGCTACTCGATCATCCAAGACACCCATTTCTCGCTCGGCGGCGCGTCGGGCGGCACCGGCCAAGCGGGCACGGCCCAGCCGATCGAGACCCATGTGTTCTTGGAGACCGACAGCGACGATGATGCGGCGGCGCAGCAGATCCTCGGGGTCGGCGAACGCACCTGCTTCCTGCACGCGTTCTGCCGCGACGACCTCAAGCCGAAGGTACGCGCCTCCAAATCGTCGCGGGCGGCGTAGTATCGGCGTCGCGCTCCGCATCGCCCGGATCGCAAGAAACGGGTGGAAGGCGTGCTCACAGCCGGTCAGACAGGATCACTCACCTTTCGGGTGATTAGCCGATGTCTGACCAACCCAAATCGATGGACGGGGCAGAATGGGCGCTGCTGATCCTGCTGTCGGTGCTGTGGGGTGGCGCCGCTGAAATCAGCCACCTGTCAGCTGATTTGCTCGAGCGTCGTTATGATCGTCATCGTCGCTGTCATCGACCGGCCGTGGACGCTGGAGGCTCCGAGCACGAATGTGTGGCTCGCGTTGATCGCTCTGGCCCTGTTTGGAACGGCACTCGCTTACATCGTGTTTTTCCAGATTCTCGTGCGTGCTGGCGCCAGCAATGTCATGCTGGTGACATTGCTGATGCCGGTTACCGCGCTGTTGCTCGGCAATCTGTTTCTGGATGAGCAGATACGTCCACAGGAGATTATTGGCGCGGCGATCATCGGGCTCGGCTTGCTCTTTATTGACGGCCGAATTCTCAGATTAGCGCGTCAGACACCCTAGGTTCTCTGGTCTGTTGTACGCTGGCGTTCAGAACGTTTCGGCGAAGAAGTCACGCATCATCTGGTGCGACTTATTGGCTAGCTTTTCGTCGTAGACCGAGACTGGCGGGTTGTTCTCACCCTTGACGCAGAATGCGTGCGTCGCCTGGCCGAACATCATGACCTGCCAGTCGACGCCGGCTTCCGCTAGTTCGGTCTCCAACGCATCCATCATCGCCTTCGGCGTTACCGGATCGACGGCGCCGTGAATTGCCATCACGCGCCCCTTGAAATCAGGGTCCGCATTGGAATCGACTGGGTTCGGCGCGGTTACGTGGAACACGACGGTGCCCTTGAAGTCGGCGCCGGCGCGTGCTTGCTCGAGCGCAAACCCGCCGCCGATACAATAGCCGATGGCGCCAACCTTGGCCGAGTCGATCAGGCCGTGCTCGGTGGCTTCGGCAATCAGCGCCGCGGTCGCGGTGGCGCCGCAGCCGAGAACGAACGGCAAATTGCCGCGGGTTCCTTGCGCGCTTTGCAGCAGCTCGTCTTCGGTTTTTTCGCGCTCGCCATAGCCGACACCGAACATGTCGGCCAGCAACACCACATACTCGCTGCCGGCGACCTCTTGCGCCAGCCCGGTCGTGCGGTCGCACACGCCGTACCAGTCGGGCTGCATTAAGATGGCGGGACGCGGACCTGTGACACTATCGTCATAGACTAGCTTTCCCTCGAATTGCCGCCCCTCATATTCGTATGGAACCCTTATCTCGGCCATAGCGCGTCCTCTCCCTAGATGTTGTGCGAAGAAACCTAGCGTGGCCGCGCCAGAGGCGGAAGACCTTGTCGTTAACCTTTCGAAACCCTGTCGTTGCGAACCGGCGAGCCGCGGAATACTATGACCTCAAGAAAAAAGAGGAAACGCAACGTGTTGTTCACCACAAAACCATCAGAAGCCGCGACCTTGGTCGAGACGGCGCTTGCAAGGCTGCGCAGCGACATCCTGACCGGCGCAGTCGCTCCCGGCAGTAAATTGCGGATCGACGAACTCCGCACCACATACGGCATCGGTGCCAGTCCGTTGCGCGAGGCGCTGTCACGCCTGGTATCGAGCGGGTTAGTAACGACGGTCGGGCAGAAGGGCTTTCGGGTCGCGCCGATATCGGAAACCGACTACCGCGATATTACCAACACACGCAAACTCCTCGAACGCGCGGCGCTCAGCGAGTCGGTTAAAAACGGCGATGCCGGTTGGGAAGCTCACGTGGTTACCTGTTATGAGCGGCTCGACCGGGAACACGAAATCATCCACGAGACTAGCGGTGGGTCGGCCGATGACTGGGAGCGCGCGAACGACGAGTTTCACGAAGCACTGGTATCGGCCTGCACCTCGGTTTGGGTGCGCAACTTCCGGCGCGTGATATACGACCAAGCCGCGCGCTACCGGCGGCTGGTGATTTTGGAACCGGCCACGAAACGCCGTGCCCATGCCGAGCATGGCAAGATGTTGGAAGCGGCCGTGGCGCGCGACGTGCGCAAGCTATGCCGGCTGGCCGATGCCCATGCCGAGCGCAATTTCAACTTGATGATGCGCCTGTTCAGCGACGAAGCCGAAGAAGGCGCCGCGCAACGAACGGGGTCTTTTGCTCAGATTATTCCGCACGACTAGTGCCGGCAGGCCCGTTCTGTGGCTGTTTCCGGCTAATTTGCCACCGGCGGGCGGACTTCCTCGTACCAGTCGAGAAGCTGCTCGCCGGTCCACACCAGTGTGTCGGCGCGGCCGCACACATGCTCGAGTATCCGGCGCACCTGCTTGGCGCGATGCGGCACGCCTAAGATGTAAGGATGCAGGGTGAAGCACATGACGCGGGCCGACCCGTCAGCGGCGTCCTCCATGAGTTGATCGAACTCGGCGATCGCCCGATCGCCATATTCAGACGCCGGGTGGCCCTGGACCAAAATCATCGCAATATCGTTGAGCTCTTGCGAATAGGGTAGGCTCACCATCGTGCCGTGCTTGGTGCGCAGATCGACCGGCTGGTCGTCGAGCACCCAGTCGGCGACATATTCGAAGCCGGCCTCATGCAGCCAGTCGACGGTGTCGTGGGTTTCCGCCAGCGCCGGGCCGAGCCAGCCCTTCGGCGGTTTGCCGGAATATTCCTTGAGCCGCTCAAACACGCGCTGAATCACTTCACGCTGGTCGGGCTCCGCCGTGATAGCGCGCTGGATCCAGCCGTGACCGACTAGATCCCAACCGGCGTTGAGACCGGCATCGACAATTTGTGGATAGGCATCGCAAACTGAGCCGTTGAGCACCATCGATGCGGCGACACCGAACTCATCGAAAATTTTCTTCAACCGCCAGAAGCCGACCCGCTGGCCGTATTCATGCCACGCCCAGTTTGGGATATCGGGAATGGCTTGCTTGGCGCCACCCGGCGGACTGACCACCGTGCGCGGCATCGGCGCATCGATCACCCAGTTCTCGACATTGACGCAAGGCCACACCACTACCTTAGCGCCACCGGGCAACGGCAGCAGTGGCCGATCGTGAATAGGTGCGTAGTCAAGCCGGTCGGTTGGCCATTCGATGGGGTTAGGCATGCGTCCCTCGTGCTTATTCATTTTATTTTTTGAACAGACGGCTTGCCGCGCGGCAGAATTACGGCGTGGCGAATTTTCTGACCGGATTATCTCCCCGTATGTTCGATCAATGAAACTGCCATTGCACATGTTTGGGGTGCCAAAAAGTCATACCGTAAACAACCTATGATGGCGCATGAAAAAGACGTGGCTTGGCATATATTCTTGTCGGAATACCCAGTTACCGTCCGTTCCGGCGCGCAGCGGAGTTTGGCAGCGCGCGCTATACTGACTTATGGGCAATCAGACTATTTACACGGCAAAGATTGAGGATGGTGAGCTGGTTTTGGACGACGGCTCCGCATTGCTTTTCCCCTGGTGGAGCGTCGCCAAGACCGTGCTGGCCGCTTGCGCACTCCAGTTGGTTGGCCAGAGTCGTTTAACCCTCGACGACCTTCGCCCAGGCCGTTCCTACACCTTGCGCCAGCTGTTGCAGCACACTGCCGGTGTTTCGAACTATGGCGCCATTGCGTCCTATCATGAGGCGGTCGAGAGCGGTGATGCACCGTGGACGATTGATGAACTGCTGGAACGCGTCGATGTGGAAACGCTCGACTTTCCGCCGGGCCAAGGTTGGCGTTACTCCAATGTCGGCTATCTGTTCGTATGCCAGATCATCGAAGACGCCGCCGGCGTCGATATCGCCACCGCGATCCAAGAGCTTGCCTTCGATCCGCTCGATATCCGCTCGGTTACGTTGGCGATGGAACCGGACGACCTGGATGGGACGGCGTGGGGCAACCCCGGTCGCTATCACCCGGGTTGGGTCTATCATGGTCTTTTGACCGGCACCGCCACCGACGCCGTACGCTTCATGGACGGTCTTTTGTCGGGCCGGCTGCTGTCACCGGATCTACTGGAAATCATGACAAAGCCGCATCCCCTCGGCGGTGGTATCGACGGGCGGCCGTGGGAAACCACCGGCTATGGGCTGGGCCTAATGATCGGCCGTATGTCGGCGGCGGGTCTGGCAATCGGGCATTCCGGTGCGGGGCCGGGGAGCGTGAACGCCGTCTACCACTTTCCGGACTGCGATCCGCCGTGCACCGTCGCTGCTTTTACTCAAGCCTACGACGAAGGCATTACCGAACACGCAGCGGCGCGGCTTGCTACGCAATAGCGCGAGACGTTGGTATTTTACCCCGGACGAATATGGCGGCCGCTGCCAGCCAAAACCGGATCGCATAGGGAGGAAGAGCCGATGACCGAGATCAAGGAAACCAGTAAGTACAAGATCACGCCGGGCGAGGTGAGCCCCGACAAGACGCTGCGCGAAGACGAGGGCTGGTTCAAGATGGATGTGCGCTGGGTGGTCACTAACGAGAACTTCGAGTCAGAGAGCACCGTCGTCGGCCGCACCATTCTGGCGCCGGGGATCGGCGCGAAGCACGATATTCACCGCCACCCCAATGCGGAAGAGTGGGAGTATGTGATCCACGGCGTCGGCATTAAACATATCGGCGATGAAACGTTTTACATGCGCGCCGGCGACTTGGCCTTCCATCCGCGCAATTGCTACCACGGTTTGGAGAACGGCTCGGACACCGAACCGCTGATCACGCTGTGGGGCTATACCGGCGCGTCGAGCCTGAAAGAGGCCGGTTACTTCACGCCTGAGGACGACCGCAAGGCCGAAGCGGGGGAATAAGGACCGGCTGATCTACAACCAGGTCAGCCAACTTGTTTGCACCGCGCCTGCCTAGTCGTTTGCGTTTGTACGGCGCCACTGAGTTGGCGAAAGGCCGGTTGTTTTCTTGAAGGCACGGCTGAAGGCGGCTTCAGAGCGGAAGCCAACCTGCTGGCCTATCGCCGCCACCTTCGTGGTACCATCCGCCAATAGCCGGGCCGCGAGTTGCATTCGCCATAATGTTAGATAGCGCATAGGTGTCTCGTCGACGCATGCAGCGAAGCGTTCGGCCAATACTGAACGGGAGACGCCGACAGCGCGCGCCAGCGCCTCGAGCGTCCAGTCGCGAGCAGGTTCGGCGTGCAGGAACGCCAGCGCGCGTCCGACTTTGGGGTCACGCAGACCGGCCAGCCAGCCCGGCCCGTTGGGCGACAGTGATTCTAAATGGCGGCGCAACAATTCGACGAACATCAACTCACTCAAGCCCAGGCGAATGCTTGCGCCGCCAGCGCGCGGCGTTTGCGCCTCCGCCATGGCGAGATCGATCAGTTGGTCAAGCAGGTCGCTGTTACCGCCGCGCGGACGGCGAATATGCAAGAGTCGGGGCAGGGTGGCGAAGAGCGGGTTAAAAGGGCTCAAGTCACAGCCGAGAAATCCGCAGATAAACTTTGCCTTAGGGCGCTTGCCGCCGCCTTCGGGAATGACGAACGGCAGCTTTCCGGCGGCGAGATCGCGGAAGAATTGCAATGTCTGTTCCCGATCCAGTTCCGGCGGGACCCCGGGCCCACTCGTCATTAGATAGGGGTCGGCGTGGGGAAATACGATGATATCGCCGGCGTTGATCTCGACCGGCTCGATGCCCGGAACACTCGCCAGACCTTGGCCCTCAACAACCACATGGTAGGAAACAATGTGGCGGGCTGTCGGAAGAATAATGTCGGCGAAATCGCTGGCCTGGGGAACCTCGACGCACCACGGGCTCGTCGCATCGATCAGAAAGAACTGTGAGCCCTTGAGTCTAACCGACCGCAGTACGTCGGATAAGGGGTCGAAACCACTCGCTGGTGCAGCTGCAGTTTCGGACGTTTCGGCATGGGTTCCGGACGGCTGGTCATGGGCGGTTGCCATGGCGCTCTCCTAGACTCCCAGATCATCGATCGCGCGCAAGACTAGCCGCTGCAATCGCAACCGCAAAGGTGCCGCAATGAAGACAGTGACGGGAGAACGGCCGCCGGCCGAGATCTACGACGAGAAATTTGTCCCTGCCCTTTTCGAGCCATGGGGGCCGGTGGTGTCGGAGGCGGCGGGCATTACACCGGGCCACACAGTGCTCGATGTCGCCTGCGGTACCGGCGCGTTGACACTAGCGGCGGCCGCAATTGCCGGCTCCCAAGGCCGGGTCACTGGCCTCGATGCCAATCCGGAGATGTTAGAGGTTGCGCGGCGCAAGGCGGCCGACATCGACTGGCAACAGGGTGTCGCCGAAAACCTACCCTTCGGCGACGCCAGCTTCGATGCTGTGGTTAGCCAATTCGGTTTTATGTTTTTCGATGATCGCCCGCGTGCACTCGCCGAAATGATGCGCGTCCTCAAACCGGGCGGACGGCTAGCGGTGGCGGTTTGCGGCGCGATCGAACGATCGCCGGGCTATGCCGCACTTGCCGCGATGTTGGACCAGCTGTTTGGTACAGACGTTGGCAACGCCTTTCGTGCGCCGTTCGTTCTGGGCGATATTGAAGAGCTGCACCGGACCGCCGCGGCTGCGGTAGTCGAGGGCGTAACGGTTGAGGAGCGCAACGGTACCGTCCGCTTTTGCTCCATCGGTGAGTTGGTGGCTACCGAACGGGCGTGTGCGTGGACGCTCGGCGGCATCCTCGACGACAGCCAGTTCGACCGGTTGCTGCGAGAGTCGGAGCACACGCTGCGGCCCTTCGTTGATGCCGACGGTGTCGTCAGCTTCGACATGCCAGCCCTTATCCTAAAAGCCCGCAACGGAGGCGCCAGGGGATAGCTGTGAGCGGGTCTACGATCCGTCCGGCACGCCGCCACCGATAGGGCGCAGGCTTTCGAGGTTGAAATCTATTTGGTTTGTTATCGCTACAGCGGTTATGCCGAGCGCAAACAAGAAAACGAGGAGCGCCCATGTGGCGACTTCTTGAAAGTAGTATCCCAGATGGAACTTCTTTCGAACCTCTGTACGCATCTGTTTGTGGGTGGGTAGCACGGGCATGGCCGCGTTAAGATAGCCGTCGAGGATCGTCCCCGAAATCTTTCCAAGGAAAGCCGCCGTTGTCTTTTCCTGTATGGCGAGTTGAACCACCTTGTCGCATTCGCTGCCCAGTCTGAGATGGATTATTTGCTCGCGTTGTAGCGCCAGGTTAACGACAAAAATCGCCAGGAAAATCACTGCGATCACGACCGACAGCACGACCGTGCTGGTCGCAAACTGTTCGAATAGAAACGCCACCACGGCGACGGAAATTGTCGCCGGGGCCCAAGCGATGCGGGTGCGTAGCGAACCGAAGAACCGGTACTGGCTCATATATTCACTATAGCGGGAATTGTAGTAGTCGGAAATTTTGAGCGGCAGGTAGTCGACGCCGCCCAAATCAGCCGCCGTCTTGGCAGCGGTTGCTGCTTCAAGTGCCGCTTGTGCCGCCGCGGCTTTCGCCTCGGCAACTTCGCGTGCTCTCTGCGCTTGTTCTGCGTCGTCCGGCGTCGATGTCATGGGCTTCGTTCTCGCACTTTTCGCATCGTTAAGTTTGATCGCGTATTGTGCGTTGAATCAACAGTGTTGGAGGACGCCACTATGACCGAACCCCGCGTGACATACCTTTCGCCCGAGGGCGCCATCGATCCGCCGGGCACTTGGTCGGTCGCCAGCCGGGCCGGCGATTATGTGTTCGTCGCCGGGATGCGCGGCATCGATCCCGCCACTAACGAGCTGGTCGATGGCGACGAGGCACGCATCCGCCAGGCGTTCCGCAACATGGAACTCATCGCGGCATCGGAAGGCGCGAGCCTCAACGACGCCGTGCGGCTCACCGTCTACGTGACCGACATGAACAAGCACCGGGCGATGACGAACCAGGTGCAAGAAGAGCTCTGGCGGGGCGGGCCCTATCCGCCGCGCACCATCCTCGAAGTGCCGAACCTGGCCGCCGGCGACGTCTTCGAAGTGGAGGGCACGTTTTACGCGCCCAAATGACATGCGGTTTGAGGGACGCGTAGCGGTCGTTCAGCTTTCGCCGTCTTTGCGGCAGACCGCCTCGATCTTGTTGCCATCGGGGTCGAGCACGAAGGCGCCATAGTAGGTGGGGGTGTATTCGGGTCGCGGGCCTGGGGCACCGTCGTCGTGCCCGCCGTTGGCCATCGCCGCATCGTAGAAGGCGCGCACCGCGGCGCGGCTGTCGGCGAGAAGGGCGATATGGGCGCCGTTATTCGCGGCGACGTCGCGATCCTTGTCGATAGGCTCGCTGATCCATAGCCACTGGCGGCCCTGACCGTTGCCGAAGGCGACCGCAAAGCCTTTGTCCATCACCGGTTCCAGCCCGAGTGCGGCGAGCGTGGGCCGGTAGAAATCCATCGCCCGGCCGATATCGCCGACGCCGACCGAGATATGGTCGAAAATGGCGGTAAAATCGCGGCTGTCGAACGCTGTCTTATTGACGGTATCGGTCACGGCTTATCTCCCGGTCCGGTTACGGATAGCGGGAGTTTGCAGGTACCGTCCGTTGGCCTCAATACCCCGGGCGGAGAATCGCGCGTTTGCGTGTTTCCCGTAACGGCCGCGGCAGCGCCTGTAGGGCCGATGAACCTAGCTGGTGACGGGAATAACGCGTTCCGGCGGCAGATGTACAATAGCGGTGGTGCCGACGCCCACTTCGCTTTCCAGGTTTAACGATCCGCCGTGCGCCTCGATCAGGGATTTGGTCAGCGGCAGGCCGAGGCCGGTGCCTTGGTGCTGGCGGTTGAGCGCGCTATCGATCTGCTCGAAACGCGCCAGCGCTTTGGGGATATCTTCGGGCGCCATGCCAATGCCGGTGTCGATGACCCGAATCTCGTAGCCGTTGTCGGCGCTGTAGTCGGGCAGAACCGTAACCGACCCACCGCTTTCGGTGAACTTCACCGCATTGGACAACAGATTGATCAGCACCTGCTTGAGCCGCGTTTGATCGGCATATATCGCCGGCACGCTACAGCCTGGATCGAACACGATCTGCACACCGGCCGACCGGGCCCGTTCGCTTACCATGGTGATGCAGGCGGTAATAACGGTGCAAAGATCGACATTTTCTTCGTTGAGTACGCTGGAGCCGGACTCGACCTTGGCGATATCGAGAATGTCGTTGATCAAGGCGAGCAGGTGCTGGCCGGATTCGTTTATCAGCCCAATGTAATTTTCGACGTCCTTGGGGTCGAGCTCGCTCAAGCCGCTGCCTATCAGATCGGAAAAGCCGATGATCGAGTTCAGCGGCGTGCGCAGTTCGTGGCTCATATTGGCGAGAAACTCCGACTTGGCGCGGCTCGCCAGCTCCGCCTCTTCCTTGGCGCTCAGCAGGTTGCGTTCGGCTCGATTCCGTTCGATCACACGGCCGATAAGAACGCCCACCTGCTCGGCAACCGACAGGAGATGACCGTCCCGTTCGAGGGTCTCGCGAGTCCAGAACTCCAGGACGGCGGCGACTTGGCGGCCGACCATTACTGGCAAGCCGAAACCGGTCTTGATACCCAGCTCCAGGCCAACGGCGGCGCGTGCGCTGTGGGAATTGCCTTTACCGGTATGAAACCATTGCGGCGTTTTTTCGGCCAAGACCTGGCCGGGGAGGCCGAGACCCGGCTCGAACGCGATCGTTTCGGAGATCTCGCGCAGCGGTGCGAAGTGCTCCGGGTCGTCGATGTGCCACAGCTTCGTGGAAACCAAGTTTTCCGATCCCGACGAGTCGAGACTGTAGGCGTGCCCGACCGGCCAGCCGCTATAGGCGCACAGCTCGTCGATGGCAACTTGAATGGCATCCTCGGGACGGTCGGCATGATTGGCGGCGATGGCGACTTTTCGGAGTAGTTCCGCCGCCTGGGCATTTCGGTCGAGCTCGATTTCGGCGCGCTTGAGCTGGGTAATGTCGACTAATACAACGTAGACGCCGATCACTTGGCCGGCGGGATCGAAATCGGGCAGATAGGTCGTCTGGAAGTTGAAAACACCGCCGTCGGGTAGCCGCCGGGTCTGCTCGAAAGTCGTTTCCTCGCCGCCGAGCGCAATCTTCACGTAAGGCGCGATCTTGGCGTAGCCCTCCTCGCCTTGCACTTCGAGGAGCGTTTTGCCGAGGATCTCGTTGCGCCGCACAGCGTAGAGAACCTCGGTTGCCTTGTTGACGAATTGGTAGCGCTGCTCGGCATCGAAATAGATGATCATCGCACCGACATTGTCGGTGATCATGCGCATACGCCGCTCATTGGCTTCGACCTTTGCCTCGGCCTGCTTACGCGCGGAGATATCGATCGACAGCGCGAAACAGCCGGCGATTGTCCCGTCCTCGTGACGGTGGGGCACGTAGAGGGTCTGATAGTCGACCGTCCTACCGTCGGGAGTCTTACGGGTCTGCTCGAGCACGGCATCTTCGCCACGCAGGGCGGCGGCGATGTTCGGCGCTAGGTTTTGATACACTTCCGCGTCGATGACGTCTTCGACGCGCTTGCCCACGATATGTTCGCGCGGGCGGCCATATAGATCCTCGATCGCCTTGTTGACAAAGAGATAGCGCTCCTCGGTGTCCAGATGGACGATGGTGACCGGGATGTTGTCGGTAATCAGGTTCAGCCGGTCGGCGGTGTCGCGCAGGCTTTCGCGGAGCTGGCGGCTTTCGGTGATATCGCGGTGAACGCCCATATTCACGCGCCGGCCTTGCTCGTCGGTATAGGACACGACCATCGTATAGGCGACGCCTTCGGTGCCGTCCTTGCGCACGAACGGAATCTCGCCAGCCCAATATCCATCGGTGACGATGTTGGCGCGGATCTCGTTCATCAGTGACGGGCGGTCCTCCGGCCGGTGGAAAATACCGGGCCGCTGGCCGATCATCTCTTCCTTTTTGTACCCGTAAATGCGCTCCGCCGCCGGGCTCCAATCGACGATGACGCCCCGGTCATCGGTTACCACCAGCCCATAAGCGCGCTGCTGTTCGAACAACGCGTCACGCAATGTCGAGGCGCCCTTCGGGGCAGCGGCAGTTGCGTGATCCATCGGCTGTGTTCCGGTTGGTGAATACGGTCAGGTTGGCATAGGCCGCCGCTGCTCTCAGTCTGTCCCGCTGGCGCCGGAGCGCCGCTAAACCGCGGCTTCAGCGCCTATGAAACAGACGTTACAGGCTGAGGACAGGGGTACCGGAAGACCGCTTACATTGGATTAACACCCGCTAGTATTTTAGGAGCGCGTACTACCGTATGACGAGCGTTTCCGCGGCTTTTATCCCTCCTCGATAAGGTTCACCAGCTTGCCCACATGCTCGATCGCTGCGGTAATTATCTACCGTCAGCACACAACCAAAACGCCAGTCTCATGATGAGGCTGCGGCGGTTGAAATTGTTAGGAGTGGTTTAGGCCGCGTCGGCATGTTTGCGTCGGCGGCGGTTCATCACGCCGAGCCCGGCAAGGCCAACGACAAACAGGCCGAATGTGGCAGGTTCGGGGATTTGCATCGCTGTGTTTAGTCTTATCGCTGGCATGACAAAGTTTTCAGTTCTGGCGCCTGCTGTTCCATCGATAGATAAGAAATTGCTTTGGTCAAAACGTACGTTATCGTTGTTGTAAAAGAAGTTCTGATTACCGATCCCAAGATGCGTAAATTCTATATGATAAAACTCACCGGCCAAGAGATCGAGGGGGCTAAAGCCGAAATCGAACCACGCGAGTCCTGCCGTCGTTACCAGAGCACTCCCCGATCGCAGGATAGTTTGCCCCGCAGCAACAAATCCGGTCAGAGTCGGCACCTGAGCCACTTCGAAGGACAAGGTAATACCCGTTAAATCGACGAATATGCCTACTGAGTCGATTTGGGTGTTTTCCGCTGCTTCGAAGACGATACCACGGCCAGCGGCGTATTCGTTTCTATTAGCCGACAATACGCCGCCGGTTGGTTCGTTGGGAGGAACGAACTCAATAATGGTTGCCCGAGCGGTCTCCGGATGGATTAACAGCGCGGCCAGACCAACCGCCAACAAGCCGATAATGTTCATGAGTTTCCATGAGACTAGTCTCGCCATTGGACGTCACTCCCCGTGTCTCGAACAGCTAATAATAATTGTATTAGCCGTTTTAAAGATCAGTCATTGGTAGAACGATACGGCGTATGAAGGCCCACCGCAACACGACGCTCATCACAAGCAATTGAGTTAACTATGTTTTTTTATGCGCCAGGTGGCTGCCAGATCCGCGATGCTGCAAATTGATGCGATATTGCGTCAGCTTAGTGCACGGCCAAAAATAAACTCTGCCTAAAGCAAGAAAACCCTCTGCGCTCACCCCTCTTCGATGGGGTTCACCAGCGTGCCCACGTGCTCGATCTCGATCTCGCAGGTGTCGCCCGGCTGCATGAAGATTTGCGGGTCGCGCGAGAAACCGACGCCCGCCGGTGTGCCCGAGGCGATGACGTCGCCGGGCTGCAGTTCCACCAGGTTGGACACGTATTCGATGATCTCGGCGACATTAAAGATCATGTCGCGCGTGTGGGCGTCTTGCAGGGTCTCGCCGTTGAGCCGGGTACAGATTTTTAGGGTATGGGGGTCGGGGATTTCGTCGGCGGTGACCATCCACGGGCCGAAGCCGCCGGTGCCGAAGAAGTTCTTGCCCGGCATGATCTGAGTGGTGTGGAACTGCCAGTCGCGCGCGCTGGCCTCGTTGAAGCAGGCATAGCCGGCGACGTGGGAGAGCGCGTCGGCTTGCGAAATGTAGCGGCCGGGCGCGCCGATGATAACGGCGAGTTCGCATTCGTAGTCCAGCTGCGTCACCTTGGGCGAGCGCAGGATCGGTTGGCGGTGGCCCACCAGCGTATCAGCGAAGCGCAGAAACAGCGGCGGATAGCCGGTGGGTTTGCGCGGCAGGCCGGCGTCGAGTGCCTCCTGCAGATGGTCGGCATAGTTCACGCCGATGCAAAAGATATGCGCCGGGTCGGGAATGACGGGCAGGTAGGTGATGTCGTCCAGCCCATGGTCGAACGCCTCGCCGGCATGAGCCGCCGCCGCGTCGATCTGGCCGCCGGCGATCAGCTCGCGCAGCGAGGCCACGCCCAGGCGCTCAGTCAGATCGACCACGCCGTTGTCGTGGACCAGCCCCACGCGCGGGCCGGCGCCCGAATCGTACGTTAACAGCCGCATCGCTTTCTTCCCCGAGTTATTGGCGGGCAGTGTAGCTAATGGAGCGCAGGAGGAAAATGTGGTCCGGGCCTATTCCCGCTTCAGCGCCGCCGCCGTTTGGTGGCTTTGGCAATGTGCATGGCGAGGTACTCGGGCTTGGCTAAAGGTGGCGGTCCGGGCGGACGCGGCGCCTTGGGTCCCAGCGCGCGACGCAGCTTAGCGATCAGCTTGCCGATCATTGCCGTTTTCTATGCGTCAGCCGGCGCATCTCAAGAGGCTTCCCTGTAGGCTTTCTCGGTGCCTGTGGCCGCCATTGCCGATTCAAGCTGCCGCAACGCATGCACGTAGGCCGCGGTGCGCAGCGGTACGTCGAGATCGTCGGCGGCAGCACAAACCGCCTCAGTCTGTCGCGTGAGTTCTTTGGTCAGCCGCTCGATCACCCGGTCTTCCGGCCAGTAATCGCCAGCCCGATTTTGAATCCACTCGTAGTAGGAGACGGTGACGCCGCCGGCGTTGGCGAGAATGTCGGGCACGACGGCCACGCCGTTGACCTCGAGCGTCTCGTCGGCGTCGGGTGTGATTGGGCCGTTGGCCAGTTCGACGATGACTCGCGCGGCGATGCGGTCGGCGTTGTCTGCGGTAATCTGCCCGCCGATCGCCGCCGGCACGAGAACGTCGCATTCGGTTTCCAACAGTTCTTCGTTGCTAACGGTCTCTTTGGACCCTTCGGTCGGCGCGTCTTCCAGCGCGCCGCCGTCGGCGAGATGAGCGCGCACTTTCTCGGGGTCGATGCCGTCACGGTCGACAATACCGCCAGACGACTTCGACACGCCGATGATGCGGTAACCCTGCTCGGCGAGCGCGCGGGCGCAATGGAAGCCGGCGTTGCCAAAGCCTTGGATCACGACGTTGCGCCCGCCGCCGTCGAGCCCGAGGCGTTCTTCGAGCGCGCTCAACACGATCTGGCCGCCCAGGCCTGTGGCCTGCTGGCGGCCCGCCGAGCCGCCGACGGCGATGGGCTTGCCGGTGAACGCGCCCGGCACGTCGGTCTCGGAAATTTGGCTGTACTGATCGGACATCCAAGCCAGCGGCAGACCGTTGGTGTTCATATCGGGGGCGGGCACGTCGCGGTCGGGGCCGATCATGCTGGCGAACGCATTGACGTAGGCTCTGCACAGGCGTTCGAGTTCATGGGCGGAGAGCTCGTTGACGTCGACCTGGATGCCACCTTTGGCGCCCCCGAGCGGCAGCTCCATCACAGCTGTCTTGAAGGTCATCAAAAAAGCGAGTTGCATCACCTCGTCCATCGACACATCGGTGTGAAACCGGATACCGCCCTTGGTGGGGCCGCGAAGTTCGTTATAGCGGCAGCGCCACGCCTTGAACGAGCGCAGCGTCCCGTCGTCCAGGCGAATCCACAAAGTGGCGGCCAATGTTTCCTTCGGGTAGCGCAGCCGTTCGATGACTTCGCCGTTGATGTCGGCGGCCTTCGCCGCTCTTTCGAGACGCTCGAAGGACTTGTGCGATGAGGACATGATCGCTCCCGGTGGACGTACTGCGTTCAACGCATAACCGTTTGGCGAGGGTATTAGTTCCCGGGAGTCAGGTAACAATGTGGATGGGGAACTTGCAACGGAACGCGCTGCGCGTTCAGCTTAGGCGAAAAAGATTAGAACGGCGCCCAATGCGATAGCGGCACCGGCAAGCGAGACGCCTAAAACAGTCCGCACACGGCCGCTTGCCTCGCCCTGACGTGCATCCTTGGGATCGATGGTGGGTTCGCTCATAGTAGATCTCCCCTTTATTTTGTAGCGCGAGAAAAGCTCACGCGGACGAGCGCGTTAACATCGATTTTTACGCAATTGAGAGGCCGTTGGATCACCGGGCACGTCCGATGGGCTCCCACCGGCAGGCTTGTTTTCGGCCCCGGGCCGTGGCGAGGCAGGGCGAGACTAATAGTGCTCTACCGCTGGCCAGCGGTGTTGGTCGTCTGGGCGATGTGGAGCGCCAGATATTCTGGGTGGGGCAGGAGCGCGTGGCGGGGTTTGCGTCGAAAGATGCGGCGCACGCGCGCGAAAAGCCGAGCGATCATGCGAACCCGCCGGTGAGCGTCCAAGCCAGTGCGAGTACGACGCCGATGCCGACGGCGCGGGCGTAGAGGGTGAGGAAGCGGCTGGTCATTAAAGCGCTCCCGCCCTACGCCGCGCTGCCGTAACATTCCACCGTTTCCCATTCGCGGCAGGCCTGGTCGATCTGCGCGCGCTCGTAGGCCAAGTCGGCCAGGGCGTCGGTGAGCGGGGCGATGGCGTTCATGTCGTCGTTGGTGAGCCGGTCGAGTGACTTGTAGGACACGGCGACGCCCTTGGCGTGCTGGATCGCTTCGACTACCTCATCGATCGCGGCGATGCGGTTGGCCGCGGCCTTATAGTCGTCGGTGGATTCGATGACGGGGAGGGGCGCGGTCATGGCGTCTACTCCACCCGCCACACGCGCGTTCCGGTTTCGACACTGCCATCTTTGTCGTTGCGCGTGGCGGGACGCACCGTAAAGGTGCGGCCCAGCAGGTCACCCTGCTTCTTGGCTGGCACGTAGAAACTGTTGGACCGCCGGTTGGGCACGAAGAAACTCTCGCCCACTTCGAGCTGGCTCCACGGATATTTGCTGCGGCCCTTCTTCGCCTTGGGCAGTGGCACGCCGGCCTCGACGGGATAGGACCCGGCCCGCGCGGTTCCGGCGTTGGCCGGGTTGGCTTCCGGCTCGGGGTCGTGAATGGCAACGATCGACGGCATTTATCGTCTCCCATAGTGCGGTAAGAGAGACGAATATAATGCGGTCAATAGTCCGCGTCAATACGAAAAACGGTCTATTTACCGCATATACGGTCAGAAATAGCTAAAATACGGTCAATTAACGGTGCGGTAGCCTGATAATCAGCCGTGAGGCTCAAGTGCCGGCACGATGAGATGTACCGCCAGCACGTCGCGCAGGGGATAGCGGATCTCCTTGGGCGGGTTGTATTGCTCGAGTACCAACTCCTTGGAAGTCTGCCTTATATAGCGCTTGACCACGGCAGGCGGCGGTTCGCCTTCGGTTTCTGGCCGTAACTGGACCACCACGAAGGTCTGCTCGCCGCCGACGATACGTCGGCGCGGATGCACATAGACGGCCTCTCCGTCGAAATAACGGGGATTCATGCTGTCGCCTGCGACGATCACTACATATCCGTCTTGTACGCCCATTAAGCTCGGTGGCCGGCGCACGTAGTACAGCGGTTGATCGGAGTGGATGACGATCTCATCCGACCCGGCAACGGCCACTCCTAATACTGGTAAAGTCCTCTCCCCAAACTCGGGAGGGTTTTCAATCATATTGGCGCCCGGGCCCGCTTGGGAAGGCGCATTTGCGCCGCTTTTTGCTTGTATTTGATCAATACCGCGGCCGGAGGGGCTGATTTCCTCGGATTTTCCCAAGAGGTAGTCGGTCGAACAAGCGAGCGCCCCGGCGATCGCGTCGAGGGTGTCGCTGCGCGGTTTGCGGCCCCGTAATATGTTACGGATGCTATCGGGTTTGCCGGTTGCCGCCAGGGAGGCGGCGCGCGGCGTCAGGCCGAGTTCGGCCAGGCGCTGCTGGACCCGCTCTATGAGCACTTCGTCAGGCATGCGGGCATTGTTCCGCATCCTCACGAAAAGTTCATCCGGCAAGTTGACCGCAAAATTCTCTTGACAATACGGTAAATAAACCGCATTTTCATAGAATGCTTACCACCGTTTTGCTCGTTCTGTGCGCTGGCGCCCTGGCCTATTTGGTGGGCTACGACAATGGCTACCGCCGGTCGAAGAGCGATTTGCGCCGCTATGTACGCGCCCGTGCTTCCGAGGTCAGAGCCCTTAAGCGGGAGACGCTGGGAACGAGACGCACCAGCCCGCGGCGGAAATAGAGGCCGGTGAGGGCAGGGGCAATGCAGAACGCGATGGACACGGGCGGCTGTGACGGAGTTTCCGGCGTTGGGCCGGGCAGCGCGGCCCGCGCGGTAGGGCACAGCTCATGGAGGGGCGTCCGCAGAGAAACGTGGAAAGAGTTTAATAGTCTCGAGAGTACCGATGGGGGACCGCTGCGCATGCGTTCGGTTGAACGGGCGGCGGTCCCCTTTCTTGTGCGAGCTATCCGTCGCCTCACCCTGAGCTTGTCGAAGGGCGAGGCGAATAGGTTCCTCATCCTTCGACAGGCTCAGGATGAGGATGTTTTTGTTCTTGCAGGGCAGGGCGGCTGATGGCCGAGTTTCCCGCGTTTCCCCTGTGGACCGACGCCTATCTGGGCGACACCCACCATTTGACGACGATCGAGCACGGCGCCTACCTGCTGCTGCTCATCACCATGTGGCGCGCGCCCGACAAGCGCCTGCCCGACGACGACCGGCTGCTGGCGCGCTACACCCGGCTCACCGCGGGCCAGTGGAAACGCATCGGGCCGACGATCCGCCCCTTCTTCGAGGCGCGCGGTGGCCACTTGTATCAGGGCCGGCTCACCGATGAGGCCGCTTCGGTGCGACAGCGCTCGCAGCGCCAATCGGCCAACGCCAAAGCCAGATGGTTGAAACGTAACGATTCCAACCCTGCTGATGCAGCGCCACCCCCATGCCCCCAGACCCAGAAGACTCAAGATTCAGAGTCGGCCCCGGAACCCCGGGACCGTAAGCGCGCTATCCGCCTGCCGGAAGATTGGCAGCCGACGCCGGAGATGATCGCCTATGCCGAGCAAAAAGGACTCACCGCCCCAGAAACCGAGCGGCTCGCCCTCGATATGCACGACTGGTCGCGTGCCTCGCCCCACGGCGCCAAGCTCGACTGGCGCGCCACCTGGCAAACCTGGGTACGCCGCAGAGTCGATGAACGAGGAGGGGAGCGTAGCGGCGCGCGGGAAGGGGAGCGCGGCCGGGGGGGCGGGCGGCCTCAGTCCGGCGGCACGCGATCTGCCGCTCACCGACGAAACGATTCTGCGATCCTTGCCGCCGCAGCTCTCAACCTGGATTACCAGCAGCGGCAACACAGCGGCGCTGGAAACCCGGTGGGCGACACAGGGTCTGCCGACCCGCAATGTGCTCGCGCGGGGGCTGGCGGTGACCACGGCGGCGATGGCGCCGGCCGATCCGGCGTTGCTGATCCGCGAGCTCACCGAGCTGCGTCTGGTGACCAAGGCGCGCGACGCGGCGGCGGAGGAGTTGGCCTTGAGCAACCGGGCGATGGCGGAAGCGCTGATGGCGTGGCCGGGCGACGTGGCGGTGGCCTCGATCCGCGAGGTGGCGCGCTCGGCGACGTTCTTCCCGGCGCTGGCGGAGATTATCCAGATCTGCCGCGAGCGGGCGGCGTTCCGGCGCAACATTCACCGCTGCTTGACGCGGGCGATGAAACGGCTGACCGACGAGTTGAACTGAACGACCGGTCCTGTTTGCCGGGGTCAAAACCATGAGCCGAATACGCGGCCGCAAACGCAGCGCCAAGCCGCGCCACCCGGGCGGCCAAGTGAAGCGCGAGAAGGTGGGCCCAACCCCCCAGCAGGAGGCCCGCCGCGCCTATCTCGCCGGCGCCGACAAGGGCGGCAAGCCGCGCGACGCCGCCAAGACCGGCTACCCTCTGGGCATTCTGCTGGTCAACGAGGCGATCAGCGAGCATCAGCACCGCGCCGGCTGCCGCTATGCGTGGCTGTATGAAACCGTGTACGGCCGGGTGTCGATCGCCGCCGCCAACTATGATTTCGCGCCGCGGGCCGGCAAGGGTTGGGCCGGCGGCGGGCCCGAGCGGAGCCGCGACCTGCCCGACGCCGAGTTCGCCCGGCGCGAGCGCGAAGTGCGCCACGCCATCGCCCAGCTCAGTCGCCTGGGTGTGCGTGAGGCCACCGACGGCGTATGCCTGCTCGGCCGCGTCCCGCGCTGGATGCGCCCCATCCCACCGACTGACGTCGATGTCGCCGACGCCGACCGCCTGCTCCTGGGCCTCAGCGAGCTAACGCTCGTGCTCAACGATGTGGGGTGACGTGGAGCGTAGTCTACTAAGTGCCGCGGCTGGACAATTCTCTGAACGAACGCCAAGGAAAGATGTGGGTCTAAGATTGGCGGAATGAAATTTTTTATTTGACACTAAGTATGGTTATTCAATCATCGGAGATCGGAGAGAAGCGCCTATCAAATATTGGGTAGTTCAAAACCGGCTGGGTTCTCTTCAATTAGTGAAACAGCGCATTTGATGGCAGTTGCAATCACGATGCCTGGGTTATTCTCGATATAGGAACCCGTCTCCGATCCCGACTCATCGAACACAGCCTCGCGGTAGGTTGGATACGCCGAAACAATTCCCGCGATGTTGAACTGATCTTCTGGCATGCCAGGTGGAACGTAAATAACTGGCCCACCGCTAAAGCCTGGATTGTTGTGTCCGTCTAACAATATCACGGGTTCATTTTCATCGAACAGCACTGCGCTCAGCACGCCAGACTTAACTAGCGGAAAGGGAAAATCTCTGTTGAACTCAAAACCCACCGTTTGATGATAGCCATACGGGAAACCGAGAAAAAAGACGGTTTGGCCCAAGGTAATCCCGGCCATGGTAGCGTCCAAACGGTGTGTAGGTGAAAGTTGGAAGGGCGGCGCAATTACAGCGATATCAATTTCACCCGGCCCACTACCAATCAATGTGCATTCGATATTCTTCCATATACGTTCGTGAAATATCCCAAGCTGCCCGCCAGTAAATCCTTCAACAATATGATTTGCAGTGACGAGATACTGTCTTCCATCAAGATCAATTGTGACGGCGGAGCCAGTTGCACCTGCATAATTAATATGAAATACGCGTTGCAGGACGTTAGTTGTGATCAAGTGTCAGTTCCCATGACAATGGTCGGCGGATGATGATCTATATCTCAGCATCGATTGTTGTCACACTGTGTTTTAGTAAGCCAAGAACCTTATAGTTGTCAGTACTCGACTGTCACTTTTGACCCAGGGCCAGTTCATAGTTGCAGAAATCGTTCGGTTGAGAACGGGCTGACTTTAGCACGCTATTAGAGTCCTGAAAGTCTCCGTTTACTCCGACACACTCAGCCTACGTCCCCCATCACACCCCCTCTCTCGTTAGGCAATCTCTAACACCTGGGGTGGTATTTAAGAGTCCTAAATAGTGAGCTGTTAACGTTTGCGGTGGCAGTGTATGCCCACGCGGACGAAAGCCGGGTAGACCGGGCTTTTCGACACGCGCGTACCGCCGGCTTGCGGCTAGCGGTGGCGGGGTTGATCCCCGGAAGCGGACCCTGGGTCGGGAGAACGATGGCGAAGATCATCGATCAATTGCGGGCCGAACACGCCGACATGGCGCGGATGCTCGAGGTGCTCGAAGCGGAGCTCGACGCGATCGACGAGGGGCGACCGCCCTATCATGCCCTGATCGAAGACATCGCCGCCTATTTCCTCGACTATCCCGACGCCTGCCATCACCCGAAGGAAAATGTGCTCTACAGCCGGGTGGTCGCCAACCGGCCGAACTCGATGGGTCCGGTGGTGGACCTCGAAGCCGAGCACCGGGCGGTGGCGCAATTGGTGCGCGACTTCGCCAAGGCGGCGGCGAAACTGCGCGCCGGCGATAACATGCCGCCGGCGGCGTTTGCCGCCATTGCGCGCACCTTCATCGAACGGCAACGCAGCCATATCGGTGATGAGGAAAGAGATCTGTTTCCGCTGGCGCTCGATACGCTGGATGTCACTGACTGGGCGGTGCTCGACGCCAGGGTGGACTCGAAAACCGATCCCGTGTTCGGTGCCATTCCCGACGAGCGGTTCAAGAAGCTGCGTGACGTAATTATGTCGTAAGCGACATAGACGTGATGGCCGGGGGCGGCCGCGCAGACTCCTAAGTTTCTTTAATAATAATAGCGGCCGAAATGGGGGCCGAAATAGTGGTGGCGGTGATGGCGGTAGCCGAACCCGCGCCCGACCCTGATGCCGAAACTGTAGCGCGGATAGGCGTGGCGGTAGTGGGGGTGATAGCCGAAGCGCGGATGATACGGGCCGTAGTAGCTACCGTGGTGGCGGTGCCACGCCGCCCGCGAGCCGGCGCGGACATCGGCGATAGCGCCGTCGAGGCTGGCGTAGTTTTCGCTCTGCCACCGGCCGTTGCTGTTGCGGCAGGCGGTATCGTGGGCGGTCAGGGTCTTGCTGTTATCACCGCCAATGGTCGCGGTCTGCTGGAACTCGCGGCAGGGCGTCTCGGACACGAAGAAAGTACGGGTGGGGATCACCGTGCCGCGGCCGCCGGTCGCCGGGTTGACCCAGGTGCGGCCTTCGCCGGTCTTACTGGTTTCGAGCGCCGCTTGCGTCGCCGCGGCGATGAGCGGCCGGTCGGCGGCCTCGATGCGCGAACTCGTCTCAGAGCCGGCTTGCCCGGCGCAGCCCGCCAGCAGGCCAGCCGCCAGCGCGAGCCAAAGCGTCGGCTTTGAGCCCCGTTTGCGTTTGCCGTTTGTCATCGCGTCAATCTCTCGGCTCCTGCCGACCCACTGTAGAGCATAAATTAAAGGCCGCAATTTAGGCTATTTTGGGTCAGCCGCTCCTGATATTGTGGTATTAAAGCGTGTGCGGTCAATGAGTTGTGCACGCCACAAGTGCACGCGCACACGGCGGTTTTGGGAGAGACGCCATGGCGACGCAAGGTACAGACACTGACAAGACGACGGGTACAGCGGCGGACCCGCGCCCTGCTCCGGCAGACGCGCGGTCCAACGGAACCGATGGCGCCGATGGTCAGAAGGCCAGCAGAACCGGCAGCGGCGCGGGCGGTGCGCCCGCGGGTAGCGATACGTCGAACACCGAAGTTCGCCTGCTCAAAGACGTGCAGATCGGCACCAAGGATAAGCGTGGCCGACTGATCTACGACGTGTTGTGGGCAGTGCCCGAGTTCAAGATTTACAAGACCGCGAAGGGTATCAGCCCCCATTTCTCCGACGACAGCGCACTCGCCGCCGATCAGCGCGACCGCTATCTGGCGCTCGGCCAGGAGCTGGCGCACATGAACCACCTGATCCACTTTTTGCCCCAGGGCGTGCGATGGTGGCGCCGGAAAAAGAACGGCGACGTTCCCGTTTTCGCCGCTCTAACCTCAAGCGCGGCCGGCCGTAGGCAGACCGGTACCGGCGACGGCCTCGGCGGCAACGCCACCAGCACCTATTACGAACGCGAGATGGCGCGCGGCGTTGCTCAGGCGCTGACCGGCGACGCTGAGGCAGGCAAGGCGACACTCATCACTCTGGCCAAGCGGCTGGAGAAGCGCTTGCGCAACAAGGGACGCGTGATCTACTTCGCCATGGCGCTGATCTCCGCCGCCGTCATCGCCGCGGCGGCGCTGCTGTTCCTGGTGTTCGCCGCCGCACCCCTGGCTGAAATCTTACCCGGATCAACCGGCGTCGACGTGCGCGAGCTGACGCTGGTGGTGATCATGGGCAGCCTCGGGGCGCTGCTGTCGACCGCCGTGGGGTTGCGCAGCCTCGCGATCGATGCCAGCGCTACCCTGTCGATGAACTGGCTTTACGGCGGCCAGCGCATGTTGGTCGGCGTGCTCGGCGCCCTGGTTCTCTACCTGGCGCTGCGCGCCGGTGTTGGAACGGGGTTAGTCTCCATAACCGTGAGCGGGGCCGCGGACGGCACGATCCCCGCTACTATTCCCGACGCCCATAAACTGGCGTTCGTGAGCGTGCTCGCCGGCTTCAGCGAACGGCTGGTGCCCAACCTGCTCGACCGTCAAAGCGATAGCAGTGCTAACGGCGCGGATGGCGGCGGCGACAACAGCCAGGACAACGGTAAGGGGGGTGGCAGCTAAACGGACGGCCGCCGTTCGCCTCAGCCGGAGACAACCGGTAACATAGCGGCGTGATGAAACAGGTGCGCTGCTTGTGGCGCGGCGAGCTCGCGCTCGAGGCCGCGTTCTGGAACTGGGCCGTGGTCGGCGGCCTCATCGTCAACGTGGCGACCAGCGCGGCGTTTCTGTTTTTCGTCACCGCCGACCGGGTGGTGCTGGCGCTGATCGCCGGCTACACGGTCTCGCTGCCCTATAATCTGCTGGTCTCGGTTGGGGTGTGGCGCGCCGCCGACCGCTATGAGGGCGATCGAAGCTGGGCCGAGTTGGCGCGGAGCATCACCGTCGCCGGCGCGATCCTGCTCAGCGTGACCTGACGCTCGCCTTATTCCCGTGCGGTGTCGTCGAACGGCTCGATCGTCATGCCCGTTACCGTGCCTTCTTCAAGGCAGCGCGCGTTGACGCTGATGTCTTCGGGGTGGGAGCGCGGCACGTAGAAGGATTTGATGCCGCAGGCTTTGCAGAAATAATGCTGCGCCACGCCGGTGTGGAAGGTGTAGGTGGCGAGATCGGCCTCGCCCTGCTCGAGAGTGAAATTGTTGCGGGTTACGATTAGGTGGAGGTAGGCGGTCATCCGGCAAATCGAACAATCGCAATCGAGCACGGTGATGTGCGCCGGCGCCTGCGCGCGAAACCGGACCCGCCCGCAATGGCAGCCACCTCTATGTTCGACGAGTTGCTCGACCATTTGCCGAATATAACATAGCGGTCGTGCGGCGGCGTACTGCGGACAGCCAGCTAAAAATCCCCGCGCCGATTAGGGCTGTTCGCCGGCACCTATTTTTCATCCGTTGATATGTGCGCGTCGCGCCAGTCGCGGGCGTGGCGCGCGGCCTCTTGCCGCTCGGCCTCGGTCAGGAAGCTGGCAAGAAAGACGCGGATGCGTTCGAACCCCGCCGGGTCGCCGGCGCTCGCGATCAGCAGCCACATATAGGCTGTGCCGTAGTCGCGCGGCACGCCGCGGCCGTAGGTGTATAAATTGACCAGGCCTATCTGGGCGTTTTGATCGCCACGTTCGGCCAACGCCTGCCAGATGTCGAATGCCGCTGCGTAGTCGCCGCGTTCCCATGCCGCTGCCGCCGCTTCAGGGTCTTGCGCCGCGGCGGGCGGCGCCGGCAACAGCGCCAGCGGCAGAAGACAACAGGCGGCGAACAGGGCTTTCATCGCCACCAATCTAGACCGATTCTGCCACAAGCGCGCCGCCGGGAAGGCCGGTACCTCGCGCTACCTCATCCCCAGCCGCAGCTTGGCCTCGTTGACGCGTTTGACGCAGAGCCGGATGTCGCTCGCGCTCTGTGCAGCGCGGGCTTCTTTCAACAGGCGGTCGACGGCGCGGGCGCTGCGGGAGGCGAGGATGGTATCGCGCGCCGCCCTCTCGATGTCGCGGATGCCGTTGCGGCAATCTTCCCGGGGGCCGGCGTGCGCCGGGTCCAGGGTTGCCGCCGCTGCGCTGACAATCAGCAAAGCAAGACCGACGAGTGCCGCGCTCCAGCTTTTGAACATTTCGCCCTCCGCGTGGCTACCACCTCTTGGACGTGGTGTCACAGCGCACGGCGGTCAAGGTGCGGTTAGGTTTCAGGTCCTAGCACGCGGAACTCGTAGGTGCCGGCCGATTGGCCTTCGATCGACAGGCGTACCGACCATAGGCCCGGTTGGTTTCTCGGTAACGTGATTCGGTGGGTGCTAAAGGTTCCTTGGTAGGTGGCGCCAGTGGGTCCGGCCATTTGATGGGTTCGCCAGAACAAGGTGCCCGGCCCGTGCCACTCCAGCCCTACCTGAATTGCCCGGTCGAGCCCCTCCAAGTCGTAGAAAAACGTTACGTCGCTGCCAGGCTCAAATTCTATGACCGTTCTCGGCAATGGTCCGGCGATGCTGGAAAGTGGGCCGTCGACGGAAGGCGCATCGGTGAAATAAGCGCGGCGCACGATATCGCGCCCGTCGCGGCGCCCGTCCAACACCTGCTTCAGGGCGGCGTGACTAACGCACCGTAGATAGGCGTTGGGCGGCTGCGAGGCGGCGGTCTCGCGCACCACCAACTTGCCGGCGTCAGTGATTTCGACGAGCTTTACGGAGGGGAAGTGGGAACATGCATTCCACTGTTCCTGAGCCAGTATGCGCGGATCGACCGTTTGCGGCTTTGCGCTTTCCGTTGTGGGCATGGTGCATGCGGACAGCGCGCCCACCGCAAGAACGGCTAGCGCTGTCCCGCGAGCCGCCATGGTTTCTTAGTTTGAGCTCAAGATGCGGCCGCATTGGGTGGGCGATAGGCCGCGCGACTTGGCCTCATCGACCCATTTCTGCAGCGAGCGCTGTTGCTGCCAGGCGCCGTTTTCGGTCGCCATATTGCACACGCGCCGATTGGGCGCCTGCGCGTAGGCAGCGTCAGGCGTTCCAACGCGCGATGGTGCTGCGTTGGGGTCCGGCAGTTTCGGCAGATCGAGATGCTTCAGTTTGGCGACGGTGCGGCCGTCCTTTTTCGCTGCCGCCAGATAGTGAGCGCCGTGGGCGAGCACCTCTTCGCGGTCGGTGCCGGGCGCGCGGCAGTGGATCAGCGATGCCAGGAAGTTACCGTAGATGCGTGGACGGTTGTCGCTCGAGCGGCCGGACTCGCCGACATAGTCGAGCCCGACGCAAACCGCGCCGTCGCTCACGCGCCGGTAAACCAGCGAGATCAGGTTTTTCGAATACTGCTTCACCTCCAATTCAGCGCAATTCTGCGCGGGGTCCTCGCCGCAATAGCGCCGTCGACTACGCTCCTCGTTGAAGCTGCTTCTGGTGAAGTAGGTATGCCCCGACAGCTTTTGAAAGTTCATCAGCGAGTTATCGAACCGCCACCTCTCGACATAGACCTTGTTGGCGTAGTAGCCGCCTTCGACGTCGATGAACCCGCGCCCCGCATGGCCCACATCGAACAGGGCCTCATCAGGGGTGATTTGCTTAATGGTATCCTGGGCGCTCGCAGCCGAGCCGAAAAGTAACAGGGCGAGTGCTGCCCCCCATAATGCCGCCGATTTTTTCATGATATCTCTGCCCCTCTCGTTGCCGGGCCACCATGCCTTGCCGGCCGGAACGCGCCATGGCGCATTCGTTTCACTACCAACGGTAGTAGGGCTGGCGGGCGATGTCTAGTTAACGTGCGCGCTGCATACGGGGGTGCGAATGCGGCAACGTACCTTATTCATTGGACAATAGCGGGTGATACACAAGCCGCGATAGTGAATCGGTGAGAGGCCGTGTTAGGCTCAACATCGGGGACAATTGCGAAACAGCCCGGCTAACGGGGCGGTATCGCTCGCTATTTGGGGGCAATCCGTGAAAGCAGTCTTTGTCATTGTATCCACGCCGCTCCCGCGCGCGCCGCTGAACTCTCAGGGGGTTTTGCTATGACAGACGCGACCGTCGCCAACCCGCCGTTCCGAATCGGCGGCGTATTCAGCCGCGGCATAGATGTGTTTAGCAAGAATATTGGCGGATTTACCGCGCTGGCGATTTTGTTCACGGTGCCGGTGATGATCTTAGGCGTCGTGATCGGACTAATGTTTGCTTCGACCGTCTTAGCTGGCGCAGGGCTCGTTGTATTCGTGGTGGGACTGGTCTTCATTAGTTTGATTTCCAGTTACCTGGCGGCGGCGGCCATCACCTACGGCACGTTCGAAACGCTACGCGGCGAGCCTGCGGGATTTCGCGCCTGTTTCGGCCGCGGGCTGGCGTTGATTGGACCGGCAATCGGCGTAGCGGTTGTCTACAGTCTTATCGTTGTGGTCGGATTGGCGTTTTTGATCGTGCCCGGCCTGATCCTCATGACCGTTTACTGGGTTGCCCTTCCGGTTGCGGTCGTGGAACGGCCGGGTGTATTCGCCAGCCTGTCACGCAGCGCCGAGCTCACCAAGGGTAACCGCTGGCGGATATTCAGCATAATGGCGATCGTTTTTGTCGTTAGCTTCGCAGTGAACGCGATTATTACACTGATTTTTGGCGACGACGCGCCGACGGCTCTCGACCTCATCGTGTCGGCGTGGATCATCGCGATCTGGGGGGTAATAGGCGCGGTGACCTATCACGATCTGCGGGTGGCGAAAGAGGGAGTCGAAGCAGACCAAATCGCCGCGGTGTTCGACTAGGATGACTTTCTCGGTGATTTATCGTGGCTGATGCGGCCGCACCCGGCACGACGGGACCAACACTGCACGTCGGTAAGGTACTGGCGCGCAGCTTCACGATTCTGTTTCGCAACGTCGTGCCGTTCGGCTTTTTGGCGCTGCTATTCACTGCGCCCAGTTTCATCATCGCCTTGTCGGCGGGGCCGCAAACCGAGCCGGTGGACGAGGTTACCGCCGACCTCGTCATTCGCGGCGGGGCCGTTTTTTTCGTCGACCTGTTGCTCGGCTCGCTGCTGACGGTGGTGCTGATCTACGGCACCATTCAAACCCTGCGCGGCCAGCCCGTCGGGATCGGCGCGAGCCTAAGCCGCGGTGCGGCCCTGTTCGTGCCGGCGCTCGGCGTGGTGATCGTCTATTCGCTGGCGTTGCTGGTCGGTTTTACGCTTTTGGTTATCCCCGGCATTGTCGTCATCGTCTTTTTTTGGGTGGTGCTGCCCGTGGCGGTGATCGAGCAGCCCGGCGTGTTCGCCAGCTTCTCCCGCAGCCGGGTGCTTACCAAGGGTAACCGCTGGCGCATCTTCGCGCTTTTCGTGATCCTGATTGCGGTCTCTTTTATCGGCGGTTTCATTATCGGCTTTGTCATCGGTTTCGTTTTCGGTTTTACCGAGTCCTTTATCGAAGGGAGCGGCGCGCTATCGGCGCCGACGATCGATTGGGTGACGTCTGCCTTCGCTTCGGCGCTTTGGGCGATCGCTAGTGCTGTGAGCTACCACGATCTGCGGGTGGCGAAAGAGGGCGTCGATGTGGACGAACTCGCCGCTGTGTTCGACTAACCTATGAGAGCGGGCGCGCAAGAAGAGAAGGGCGAAACATGAGCGATAATGGAAACCTGGATGCGCCGCGCCCGGCACAAAACCAACAGCGGCCGCCGGTGATGCCGCTGATTATCGGCAGCGTGCTACAGCGAACGTTCTCCATTTTGTTCCGCAACATCGTGCCGCTGGGGGGCGTGATGCTGTTGGCTTCGTTGCCGTCGCTCTTGATCTTCTTTTTCCTCGCCGATCAATTTGGCGGCGCCAACGCCACCCAGCCAACGGGCGGGCTCTTCACCCTGTTCGGCGGCTTTTTTATCATGCAGTGGGTTCTCTATGCATGGAGCATGGCGGGCGTGACTTACGGCGCGTTCGAAGCATCGGAGGGCCGCCGTCCGAGCTTCGCCGCCTGCATTGCGGCCGGCATAGCAAGATTGCTGCCGATGATCGGCATCTTTCTCATTTATGTACTACTGATGTTGTTACTAGGCGGGGTCAGCGTTGGCGTGATGATGCTCGCAACGCCCTTTGTCGGCGTGCCGCTCGTCTTCGTCGCATTCGCCTACTTGGCGACGATTTTTTTGGTGACCGTCGCGGCGACGGTTATCGACCGGCCGGGTGTTTTGGCGAGCTTCGGGCGTAGCATCGATTACACCCGTGGCAACCGCTGGCGGGTGCTGGGGCTGCTCGTCATTCTTGCCGTTATATCGATCGCCGCTTCGTTTATCTGGACCTTCGTCTTCTCCTTCGCCGGCGTTGCCGTGACGGAACCGACAGCCATCATTTTTGCGCTGATTCCACAGCTCGCATTTTCCGCCGTGATGACCGCGGCGTGGGTCGTGATGGCTACGGTGGTCTATTACGATCTGCGGTCGGCGCGCGGTGGCGACATGGAGCAAACCGCCGCTGTATTCGATTAGCCAACAGAGGCCGTCCTCGCGTTCCGTAGAGGCTGCGGCCGGTTCACAACGATAAGAGAGGTGACCCATGACGACCATCGATGCCACAGCTCCGGCCTTCCGGATCGGCGGCGTGCTTGGCCGCAGCTTTTCAATCCTGTTTCAGAACATCGTGCCCTTCGGCGTGATCGCGCTGCTGTTCACCTTGCCCTCGTCGCTCATCTTCCTGGCGTCCGGCACGCAGCTCGTGACCCCGACCGGTGTGCCCGCCGATGGGTTCGCCGGCGTGATCGCCTTGGTCATGGTCGTTCAGCTCGTTTCCTACACCGTAGCGACCGGCAGCCTGGTGTATGGCACCTTCCAGGCGCTGCGGGGCCGGCGCCCCGGTCTCGGCGCGTGCTTGGGCCGCGGGTTTCGCCTGATCTTGCCGGTGATCGGTGTGATGATCGTGTACTGGATTGCCATGATGGTCGGCTTTGTGTTGCTGATCATCCCGGGCTTCATCGTCTTGATCATGTTTTGGCTGGCCTTGCCGGCCGCGGTGGTCGAGCGGCCGGGCGTATTCGCCAGCTTGTCGCGCAGCCGGGCACTCACCAAGGGCAGCCGCTGGCGGATCCTCGGGCTGATCCTCGTCGTCGGCATTATCGTCGGCGTGGTGAGCGCGATTGTTAGTTTCGGTGTCGGATTCGAAAATCCGGGCGAGATCGGCGTGGGCTCGATCCTCAACCTGATCGTATCGGCGTTCACGACCGCCATGTGGGCGATCGCCAGCGCCGTGGCCTATCACGATTTGCGCGTGGCGAAAGAAGGCTTGAACATCGAGGACCTTGCCGCCGTGTTCGACTAGATGTTTGCGAAGGGAAACCAGCGATGAGCGACAGTACCGGTGTCACTGCTCCGCCGTTTCGCGCCGGCAGCGTATTGGGGCAAAGCTTCTCGATCTTGTTTCGCAACATCGTGCCGTTCGGCTTGCTGGCGTTGCTGTTTACGGTTCCGGCCTTCGTCTTCAATTTGGTGGACGGCCCACCGCCACCGGAGGACGGTTTTGGCGCCTCCATCGGGTATAACCTGACCTTCGACGCGATAGGTATCTCTGCCTTCATCATAGAGTTGTTAACTAACGCGCTGCTCAGTGCGGTTTTGGTCTACGGCACGTTCCAAACCCTCTTGGGACGCTCTGCTGGTCTGAGTGAAAATCTCAGCCGTGGCCTCGCTTCAATCCTACCGGTGGCGGGTGCGGCGATCATTTACACGGTTGCGACGATAGTCGGTCTCGGCTTCCTCATCGTGCCTGGCTTAATCATCGCAACGATGTTCTGGGTGGTTATTCCTGCCGCGGTCATCGAGCGGCCCGGCCTGTTCGCCAGCTTCGCGCGCAGCCGCGTGCTCACCAAGGGCAGCCGCTGGCGAATCTTCGGGCTGTTCGTCCTCCTTCTTATCATCAATATCATCTTCGGCATCGTGATTGCCGCAGCCGCTGCGTCGATCGATGGTGACGATAAGTTGTCGGGGCCGATTCTCGGTTGGTTAGCCTCGGCATTCGCTTCGGCGCTTTGGGCGATCGCCAGCGCGGTGGCGTATCACGATTTGCGGTTGGCGAAGGAGGGGGGCGACACCGCGCAAATCGCCGCGGTGTTCGACTAGCATCTATGAGCTATAGCGGAGACCTAGATCCGGTCCGTTGGTCGCCAGAGCCGTCGTCGAGCGGGCCGCGAGTTTTGACGTTACATATCGGTAAGGTGTTGGGGCGAAGCTTTACCGTTCTGTTTCGCAATATCGTGGCGTTTTGGTCGCTGGCGCTGGCGTTCACCGCACCGATTTACCTCATCGCAATTGCCGCTCGATTTTTAGTCGAGGCGGGCTGGCGTTTCGGCGAGATGACGACGTGGCTAATTACGGGTTTCGTATTTGTTGTTGTGGTCTTGAATTATCTGCTGATCGGCGCGGTGACGGCGGGGGTGAACCGGGTACTGCGCGGTGAACGCTGCACGATAGCGGGGTGTTTTCGCCGTGGCATACCCGCCGCCGCAAAGGCAGGCGGTGTCGCTACCCTATACGGCGCCTTGGCGGTTGCCGGGCTCATCATCATCATTGTCACCAGCGCGATTTTTGCGCCGCAGCTCGGGTTCGTGGCTGTACCCAGAAGGTTGATCGTCGTGCTTGCATTGGTGATTTTCCCAGGGCTGGTCATCGTATCGGTTTATTGGGTTGCCGCTCCGGCCGCGGCGGTCGAGAGGCTGGGTATGTTTCGCGGCTTTTCGCGCAGCGCTGCGCTCACCAAGGGGAACCGCTGGCGCGTCTTCGTACTTGCGTTCGTGGTCTTGGTGCTGGCGATACTGCTGAGCATAACCGGCGGTTTGCTCTCGTTGTCTTTCAATCTGGCCCTTAGTCGCGTTACCGGCAGCGACGTGATTGTGGATTGGGTTTTCTGGTCGCTTACCGCTGCCTCTTGGTCCGTCGTGAGCGCGGTCACCTATCACGACCTGCGGGTGGCGAAGGAGGGCGCCGACCCGGATCAGCTCGCCGCGGTGTTTGACTAGCGAGCGCTACGGCGTGTCGTGCTTGTTTTCGCGGCGTTTGCCCATGAGCATGCGCGATTCAAGATGGGCGCGCAGGGCGGCGTAGAAGGCTTCGAGGAACGGCCGGGTCTCGACCGGCTCGCCGTCGAGCCATTCGATCTTGCGGCGGATGCGGGCGCTTACTTCCTCGATGGCTTCGCGGGCGCCCAGCCCCTCGCGGCGCAACACATTCTCCAGCACCTGCAGCTCATAGATGCCGTAGGCCGAAAGCTGCGCTTCGGTGAACTGGTAGTCGGGCCGCCGCGCCCGGGCCGCCCGATGCCACGGGCGCAGGTTTTCGCTGGGCGGGTCCGTCGTCCCACTCGTGGTTGCGCTGGCAGATCCGTTGGTGGCGGCGGCTGCGGCCATATCGGGCAACAGCACGCTCTTCGGCGCATAGATCACCCAGGTGCCGCCGATCATGTCGCCGGCGCGCAGCCGGTCGCGGTTGAACAGCGGCATCAGCGTAAAGATGCCGGCCCACACCAGGATCAGCAGGGTCGCGAAACCCGAATCGCCGACCGCCCCGGGGGAGAGCAGCAGCGCCAGCGGAATGAAAATCTCGACCTCGCGGATCAGGTTGCGGGCGAACACTGCATCGGCGCGCAGCTGGCCGCCGCGCCGGTCGATCACGCGCAGGCCCAACGCCCGTTTGCCCGGCGTGGTGCCGCGCCAGCGCAGCTCGAAGAAGATGAAATAGAAGTTTCGCACGGCGAACCAAACCAAAAGAAAAATCGGCAATCCGGCGTTCTCCCGAACGGTGACCGGCAAAGCAAGGGTGATTATCAGGGCCGCGATGCCGATAATCACGAACATGAGGATGATATCGAGCGATACCGCAGCGGCGCGCGCGCCCCGGTCGGCGAGCTCGACGGGCACCCGCACGCCTTCCGGCGTGATGATATCGCGGTGGCCCGGCCGCTCGGGCGGTTTGCTCCCTTTGGCTGGTCCAGCGGGTCCG
The DNA here is from genome assembly GCA_965267185.1 of Alphaproteobacteria bacterium. GTDB lineage: Bacteria > Pseudomonadota > Alphaproteobacteria > UBA6615 > UBA6615. The sequence goes on from OZ253937.1 coordinate 4,260,935, forward strand.
GCGGGCAGGCCGGTATGCGCCTCCGCGCTAACGGTCGCCGTCATCCTCGGCCCCTCTGCGTCTGCCGGAATAAATGAAATAAACCGCCCAGGCTGTCAGCGCGGCGGCCGCGATCAGATAGCGGTCGGAAATGCCGGTGATCAGTTGCCGGCCGAAACCTTCGAGCAGGCCTGCAGCGAGGAACAGAAACACCGTGCCGATAATGATTTCGCCCGCCTGGCGCCCGTTAAGGGATAGATTCTCCAACCGGCTGTGGCGGCCGGGAAACGCCACGCTGGCCCCGAGCACCAGCCCGCCGGCACCGCACAACACGATCGCGAGAATTTCCGTGGTGCCGTGGATCGACAGCCACGCCCAGAGATCCAGCGATAGGCCGCGCGAGTGGTAAAGCGCCGCGAACGCGCCGAGGATCAGTCCGTTGTAGAACAGCAGCAGAATGGTTGGGATGCCGAAAGCGAAACCCAGCGCGAACGCCAGGATGCCGACCGCCGCATTGTTGGTGAACAGAAAGGTGGCGAAGTTGGATAGCGCTTCGGCAGAGCCGCCGGAATCGTAGAGAACGTCGTACAGCATCTCGGTCGTCGCCGCCGGCGAGCGGCCGCCGGCGAGACCGCCAGGCACGAACGTATAGAACCAGTCGCTATTGGCGATCGTGAGGGCGAAGCCCGTCACCCCGCCCAAGACGAGGAAGGCGAACGCGGCGAGAATATGCCAGCGCGCGGCGCGGACCGCTGCCGGGAAACGCCGGGCGAAGAACGCGGCCACGCCGGAGATGAACCCGGCGCGCACGCCGTAGACGACGAAATAGGACCGCGCGGCGAGGTTTTCGAGAAAGGTGAGCAGGCTGCGGTCGAGCGAGATGGCGCGTGCCGTCGACAGCGACGACAGAGTGGCGCGGTAGTGCGCCGGGAGCTGGAGCAATTCGTCGGCGGTGAGCGATTTGAGGCCGCCGCGCTCCGCCTTGGCGATCAGGCGCTCGAGTTCGCGCCAGGTGGCCTCGCGCTCGCGCCGGAACTCGTAGCTTTTGAGCTTGAACTCAGCCATAGGCGGCTACCTTGTTCCTCACCCTTCGAGACGCGATCTTTGATCGCTCCTCAGGATGAGGACTCAAATTGCTGCCCGCACAAATGGCCTCACCCTGAGGAGGGCCGTAGGCCCGTCTCGAAGGGCGAGGCCCTGCATTGCAAATAGCGCCCGCCATCAGATCAGCTCCTTGCGCTTGATCGCCAGATACTGGTTCAGCAGGTCGATGCCGAGCCGCGGACCGGGCGCTTGCAGGCAATGAACACCAAGGCGTCGCAGACGCTCGAACACCACCGCACGCTCGCGGATAAGATCGTCGGCGATCACGGCCTGGGTCATATCGGCGACCGAGTGCGGGCGCGCGCCGGCGATTTTGTGCAGCCCGGTATCCTGCAGCGTGACGAACACCACGAGATGGCGCGACGCCAGCCGCGCCAGGTTTTCCACCATCAGTTCCGCGGTGATGGTGTCGACAAACTCGGTCTGCAGGATCACCAGCGAGCGCCGGTTGAGGCGGCTCAGCAGATCAACCAAACCCAGCGTGAAGTTGGTCTCTTCGTGCTGGTAGTTGAGATCGGCCGACGCCTGCTGCAGCCGGGCGAACTGATGCACCCCACCGACCGGTGGCATCGACATGCGCACGCGCGCGTCGAAACCGAACATGCCGATCTGGTCGCCGCTGCGCAGCGACATGTAGGCGAGTAACAGGCCGGCGTTGATAGCATGATCGAGCTTGGAAATGCCTTCCAGGGGTTCGCTCATGAGATGTCCGGTATCGAACGCCAGCACGATCTGGTGGTTACGCTCGGCGCGAAATTCCTTGCAGACCAGCTTGCGGTGACGCGCCGAATGTTTCCAATCGACCGAACGGTGATCCAGACCGGGCACATAGTCGCGCAGGGAGTCGAACTCAGAACCTTCACCTTGTTGATATTCGGGCTTGATGCCGAACAGGGCGTTGCGCGCCGAAAAAAGCACCGCCGCCTGGCGCACCGCGCGCACATTCGGCACTACGGGAACACTCGCCGATAAAGTTTCGATGCGTTGCCGCCGCATCAGGCCGAGCGGGCCGGGCCAGCGCAGCCATAGCCGCTCGATCTCCGCCGCGCCGCGTTTCGTTGCGACCAGCGGAATGGCGATCGTGGTACTGCCGCCGGCGGCGAGCGCGGCGCGGTGCAGGGGCGGGGGCTCGAGAATAGCGCCGGTATCGCAGGCGATCTCGACATGAGTGTCGGCCCAGCCAGCGGGCGCCGACAGCACCACCTGGAGCACGTCCTTGTCGCCGATATAGAGCAGCGGCGGCGGTGTCACGTCGACGGTCATCCGGCGGGCGGGCAGGCAGCGCATGCCGTCGGTTCCGGTAACGACGATTGCTAGCACCAGGTAAGCGAGACTGAACGGCCACAGGCGTTCGTTGAGTAGGATCAGGCCGAGCGACAGGGGCACGCCGGCGGCGAACAGAATGACCGCGCGATAGGTCGGACGTGTCGCCAGGGCATTCATTAGCGTGGGGCCGCCGTCTGTTCGAGGATCTGTTCGATCACCCGGTCGGTCCACAGTCCCTCGATATCGGCACCCGGCGCCAGCACCACCCGGTGTCGCAGCGCCGGCACGGCGAGAAATTTCACGTCGTCGGGGATTACATAGTCGCGGCCGCGGATGGCGGCCAACGCCCGCGCGGCGGTGGCCACCATGTTGGCGGCGCGCGGCGAAGCGCCATACTGCAGAGCGGGGTGTTCGCGCGTCGCGCGGATCACGTCGACGATATAGGCGACCATATCGTCGGCCAGCCGGATGCCCTCGACGAAGCCGCGGATCTCGTCGAGTTCTTGCAGGTTGGCGGCGGGCGCGAGGCCGAACTCGTCGAGGCGCGGCATGGTGGTGCGGTGGCCGTGGCGCTCGACGATGGCGAGCTCTTCGTCGCGCGTTGGATAGTCGAACACGTGTTTGAACAGAAACCGGTCGAGCTGGGCTTCGGGCAGCGGGTAGGTGCCTTCCTGCTCGATCGGGTTTTGCGTCGCGATCACTAGGAAGCCGCGGCCGAGATCGTGGGTCTCGCCGTCGATCGTCACCTCGCGTTCCTGCATCGCCTGCAGCAACGCTGCCTGGGTCTTCGGCGGCGTGCGGTTGACCTCGTCGGCGAGCAACAGCTCGGTAAAGATCGGCCCCTTGGTGAGCACGAACTGGTTGCTCTGAAAGTTGAACAGATTGGTGCCGAGCACGTCGCCGGGCATGAGATCGGGGGTGAACTGGATGCGCCCGAACTTGAGCGACAGCGCGGCGGCGAAGGATTGCGCCAGCAGGGTTTTGGCGGTGCCGGGCACGCCCTCCAATATGATATGGCCCTCCGACAGCAAGGCGACCAGGAGCAGATCGACGGCGGCGTCCTGCCCGACCACGGTTTTCGCCACTTGCTCTTTGATCCGTCCGCCGAGCGAGGCAACGCCCTCAAGGTCCATGAATAATCTCCTGTTTCCAACGATGGAGCCGCTGGGCGGCGGTTAAAAGGGCAGCGCCCTCGGCGCCGGGCGCGCGTGCCGCGGCATCGGTTTCGCGGCGCAGATCGCCTAAGTTTGCGTTGGCGCCGCGGGCTTCGCCAGCACGGTCGATCCATTCGTCGAGCGCTTCGCCGTCGACCGTGCGCGGCGCATGAAGCTGGCGGGCTACGTTGCGGCGGGTGGCCGCGAAGTAGCGGCGCAAAAGCTCGGGGCCGTGGCCGCCATATTGCAGCAGCCCGGCAATGTTATCGAGCAGCGCCGCCTTGCCTTCCTTGAGAGGCCGGGGCGCGGGCACGGGCGCACCGAAGCGCGCCGCGGCTGCCAGGATCAGGACCAGGATGGCTGCCGCGCCCTGAATCGTCGCCACTACCAGCGGGAATTCGAACAAGGCGCGCCATAGGCTTTGGTCTTGGCGCAGACCGTGGATGGTTTCGTCGAAAATTACCGCGCCGCCAACCGGGCGCAGGGCTTCGACGATGGCGTGGGCCAGCTGGGCGTTCTCGCCGTCGCCCAGCCCATGGTTGGCGATGATATCGGGATCGGACAGCACCCAGATACGCTGGCTGCCGCGCTCGAACTCACCGATCAACAGGCCGCCGTTCCTGCTGCCGAGGATCGGCCGGAGCTTCGAGGAGTCGACGAGCTGTGGGTCGGCGAGCGTTGGCGTGTGCGGCAGACCGCTGCGCAGCCAGACCGGCGGCGGGTCCGGCCGGAGCACGCGTGCGCCGGGCAACAATACCTGCAGAACCGACTCAACGCGCGATTCCGGCAGGAGGCCCGACGTGGCGAGCCACTTCGAATTACCAGCGCCAGTACCGCCTGTTCGTTTGGGCAAAACGAACAGGGTGGTAGGTTCGCTGAACAGTACCGGAAAGCTGACGGTCACAGGCTCGCCGCGCAACAGTTCGCCGATCGTGTCCTCGGTAAAGAGCCGACCCAGCGGCTCAGCGACGACGAGAAGCGCCGTGTCGCCGGCCTTGTTCGCCGAATCGTTGCGGCTCACCACGACGGGCACCTCGGTGCGCCGGAGCGTTTCGGCAAATGCGCGATGGCCGATCGCCGATGTGGAAACCGCGCTCGGCCCGGCTGTCGAGGCAGTGCCGAACACCGACACAGCGGTGCCGCCGGCGAAGGCGATAAAACCGACGGCGATGAGCCAAAATACAGCGGTTGTGGAAAAGCCGGAATTGGACGCCATCACGCCACCCCGCTTTCCGGTGCGGTTGCTGTGCCCGGCGTGGCGAGGCGCTGGAAGTTCTCGCGGCAGGTCTGGTACTCCGGCGCGCCCGAGGGACGTCCGCCGAAATGCTCCAGCTCGACCAAGTTGACCATTGGCGCCAGCGCCGCCTTCACTTCGGCGCTGAGCCCGGCGATGGCGAGAATCTCGCGGCTGGTCAGCGACGGCGCGAGCGCCGCCGCCTGCCGGCGGCGCAAATCGTCGAGACCGGCCAGCAACAGCGTGTGCATGGCATCGCCGAAGCGGCCCTGGCGCGCCAGCCGGTCCGCTTCCTCAAGCGCGCCGCCCTCGCGCTGTCGTCCCCGCGCGGCCGGGCGGGCCGGACCGTTCTCCTCGGTTGCTTTCAGCGCCGGGCCGCGCCGGATCAGGCGCCCGCCTTCAAGGATCAGCCGGTAGGCGAGTAAGGCGCCGCCGGCCAGCAGCAGGCCCCAAAAGAGGACTCTACCGACCGTGGCGGCGCCTTCCGGTATCTCTAGCGGGTCCCTAGGCGGCGGCAGCGCCTCTGGCTCCGGTGGGCCCGGAAGCTCGGTCTGGTAGCGCCGTTCCGCCAGCACCTCTTGGGCAGTCTGCTGGAAAGCGTCATCCAAGGCGGCGTTTTGGGCGAGGGCAGGCAACCCGCCGAGCAAAACCGTCAGGCTCAAGACGGCAGCGGCAAGGGCGACCGCGCCGCGGCTACGCGCCCATCCTCGTCTTTCCAGATCTGCTTGGTCTGTCTCGCCGGGTTCCATGACGGGCGCAGTTTAGCGGAACTACGCCGAAGCTTGCACGGAATTGCGGGAATATCCGCCGATTAGCTCGGCGGCGGCAGGGTCACGCCGTTGCGGGCGAGGAAATCGCGCACTTCACCGTAGTGGATGGCGAAATTAAGACCCTCCGTGTCGGTAAGACCGAATGTGTTGACGCCGATCACTTGCTGGCCGAGGAATAATGGACCACCCGAGTTGCCCCCATTGATCGGCGTATCGGTCTGGATCACGCGATATGGATCGACGCCGCGTATTCGTTTGCTCTCCCACAACCGAACGGCGCTGATGATGCCGCGGGTGAAGCTGAAGTTCAATCCTTCCGGATGGCCGATGGCGAGCACGGTTTTGCCTAACGGTAGGTCCGATGCGGTATAGAGTTTGACCGGCGTGCCGCTCGCCTTGGTTTCCACCAGGGCCAGGTCGCGTCGCTGGTCGGTAGCGATCACCTTGCCAAACGATGTTTTACCGTCGGCGGTTTTGAGGTCGACGAACTGCAGCCCTTCGATGACGTGGAAATTGGTGACCAGAAGATTGCTGTCCACGAAGAAGCCCGAACCCAAACCGCCCGACGGCCTATTGATCACGACAACACTATGAATGCGGTTATCGCTTTGCGGGACGGAGGCTGTGAACTTCGGCTTCCTGTCGGCGCGGGCGCGCGCCACCTTACGTTCATCGGCGCGTATGCGGCTGGCGACTTGGGCCGGTGAGGTAAATGCGACGGGCTGCAGCTTGGCCTCGGCGATCTCGGCGAGCACGGTAGCGGTGTCCACCTGGGCGGGCCGCGTCATGTGCTCGGTCACGGCCGATTCTGGGCTGGCGCCTTCCAGATGACGAGAGCGGTAGCGGTCGTCCTCGTGCAGGCCGTTGGGAATGGTAAAATTGTCTTCGCGCTGGCGTTCGACGACGCCGGTGTAAATTTTCTTCGCCTTGCGGTCGACCAAGTAGTAGTTGATATCGGCGCTCCGGCGCACCCGCACGGTTGCTTTGCTAAAGGTGTAGGGCTGGTAGACTGGGGTTTGCACGGTCTGTGGCGTCGAACTCAACGTGTTGATCGCCGCCTGGTATTCGTCCTCTCGCTTGCCGTGGGCGACTGATGCGGCGACCTCAGCCACGCCCTGAATAATGCAGGCAATGCCGGAACAGAATTGAGAACTGATGCGGGCTTTCTCGAATGCGGCGCTTTGCAGCGCGCTTCGTGCGAAACCAACTTGGGCGACCGCCGTGGCGTAATCTGGATTCGGGTCGGTCCGGTAGCCGGCAAGGTATTCGGAAGCTGTCTTCTCGTTGCTGACGATTTCGCGCTCGGCGGCGACGTCGGTGGGCGCCAAAACCAAAACGCTGTCGGCGTTTGGCAAATCGGCGGCATCGAAGGTTTCGAGCGTATGGTTGCGCTGCGGCAGCTTGTCTTTCAACGGGCCGGCTTCGCTGGTGACGGAAACTGGGAAATCGGCCCGTGCAGGCGGCGGCGATACGGTGAGTAGCGCGAAATTTGACGATTGGAGGCGGGGCAGCGGCAGGTCAGTGGCTGCGATCCGCCCGATAGCGGCGACAATGGCCTGAGGCGCGGCTTTGCCGGACGCCCGTTCGTCGGTGACGACCGCATCGAGATAGCCTTCGGCGAACGCCGTCTTTGTTCGTTCCGGCAGATCGTCGGCATAGACCTTATAAGCGGCGGCGATTTGGGCCGGCTGACCACCGTGCAGCAGGCGCTTCACGATGAAGTCGTCGTCGCTGTCGAAGAACTTCTTGCGGTCGAGTTCCACCGGATAGTCGTCAAAAAAATTGCCTTTGCCGTCGAGGGGGTAGAACAGAAACGCGTCGTGCGCCTTGTCGGCGACTTCGCGTTTTCTTTCCTTGAGCAGGCGGCGCAGATCGGCCGCGCCGGCAAGCTCGCGGCCCGGCTCACGCAAAATGTCGTGCTCGCCGACTTGATCGACCACTTGAGTGGCCGCCGAAAGGGCCGACTTGATTTTTGGCCAGCTGTCGGGAGGCATCGCGGCGGGGGTTGCCGCGAGATTCTGGTTTGCCGAGGCCACTTGCGGCGCCAGCTTCTGGGCAAGGGTATCGGCGAGGCGGTTGGCCTTCTTCTTACGGTCGCCGGTGAAATAGTCGCGCTGGCGTTCATAGACCAGGGAAGCGACCTCGACCCGGTTTTCTTCGAGCAATTCCTCGACGTGATCGGCAGGGGAGTAGAACAGGTTATAGCTGCGGTTGATCTCTTCTCTGATCTCCGGCGTTATCGGTGTGGCGACGCTCGCGTTGCCCGGCGAGGCGCCCGATGGCGTTTGGAGACCCAGGCGGCCGGCGAGGGGGCGGCTATAGTCGATCTGACTATCCGATGCGCTATCGCTGCTGCGTAGGCTCGACGGCGCGCCGCCGATTTGTGAATCACAGGCGCTCAACGCCAGTGCCGCGAAAAGAAGAACCAGACGGTTTTTACGTGCCATTCGACCCCCGTTGGACGACCGAGTCAGTGCTCATCGGCTTGCTACCAAACCGCTTTTTGCGTGCCCGTATTTGCTGTGGCACACCGAGCGATGTTTCGTTTCAGTCTGACACCGCAGGTAGCGGCGAGTCAAAGAACCACAACCGAATTGGCTTTATTTCAAAATAGCGCGTTGCGCAATTTTAAGCGCTGAAAAGCAATATTTTACTGCAAATTGGCGATAATTTACGGTATTTGGGGCTTTTGGCCGCTGAGCCGATTGCTGGAACTGTCGGCGCTGCCCCGTGTTTCGTCCAGATTGGCTATACTGCTCTCTATGACTGCACGACTAAGAACGTTTCTTGTGCACGCTCTGGTGGCGTCGGTCCTATGGAGCGGCGGAGCGCTCGCGCTGGCGCAAGCTCAGGATGCGCAAGCCCGGGAAGCGGCGTGGAACCAGCATATCGCCGCCGGCCGGGCGGCCTACCGGCAGGGCGATGTCGACGGAGCGATGGCCCAGTTGGCGGTGGCGCTCGCTGTGGCGGAGTCCTTTGGACCCGACGATGCGCGGGTAGCGACGACGCTGATCAATCTGGCCGGCTTCCTGCAGGCGCAAAACCGGTCCGCCGAGGCCGAACCGCCGCTCAAGCGCGCGCTGGCGATCCGCGAGCGCAGGTTGGGGCCGAACCATCCCGATGTCGCGGCCAGCCTTAACAATTTAGCTGCGGCCTACCGCGCGCAAGGCAAGTACAGCGAAGCGCAGCCATTGCTCGAGCGGGTGGTGACGGTCCGCGAGACGGCGCTGGGCCCCGATCACCCGGAGGTCGGCCAAAGCCTCAACAATCTAGCGGCGTTGCACCGGGCGCGCGGCGCGCCAGCGGCGGCTGAACCGTTGCTGAGACGGTCGCTGGCGATTCGTGAAAAGGCCATCGGTCTGAGCCATTTGGGAATGGTACCGTCGCTGGAGAACTATGCTGCGCTGCTGCGTGAACTGGGGCGTGGCGTGGAAGCCGATGCGTTGGAAGAGCGGGCGAGAGCGATCCGCGACAAAAATGAGGGACGGTGATGTGTACGAAGTTATCGAAAACGATATCGCTCTGGGTTGTAGTCTTGATGCTGTTCAGCGGTGGTGCCGAGGCGCAAACACAAAGCCAAAAGGAGCGATGGCAAAAGTACATACGGGAAGCCGCCGCAGCCGAAGCGCATGACGATGTCGGGGAAAGGAAGCGTCTGCTAGAGCTCGCGCTTACAGTCGCTAACGAAATGCCGACTCCTGACGAATACCGGGCGTTCACGTTGAGCCAATTGGGTTTTATTTACTTGGATTTAGGGCAGCCTGGCCGTGCGCAGAATATGCTCGAACAAGCGCTGGTGGATGCGGAAGCCGGATACGGGCCCGAGCATCCGGAGGTCGCTGACTACGCCATTATGCTCGGCGCGATTTATAAAGAGCAGAATAGGCCTGCCGATGTAGAGCGGCAGCTTCGGCGAGCCCTAATGATAAGAGAACGCGCACTGGGGGTGGATCATGAGAGGACGGCCGAAAGTCGGCGGTCTTTGGCCAGGCACTACGTTGATCAGCAGCGCTACTCGGACGCTGAACCGCTTTACATCCAGATTCTGGCAAATAAGGAGAAAACGTTAGGGCCGGATGATCAGGAACTTTCCCAATATCTCAACAACTTGGCTGTGATTTACCACAATTTAGACCGTTACTCCGACGCCGAGCCGCTGTACCAGCGTGCGCTGGCCATCGATGAAGCAGCGCTCGGGCCCGACCACCCGGAGATCGCGGACGGTCTTAGCAGTTTGGCTCAACTTTACCGCGACCAAGAGCGCTATGCCGAAGCTGCGTCGCTCTATCTAAGAGCCTTGGAAATTAGCGAAAAAGCACCCGACGCTGAACCGGTTGTCATCGCCGCACGCCTCAACAGCTTGGGCCGGCTTTATCATCATCAGGGAAGCTACGCTGTCGCCGAGGAGCATTTTCGGCTGGCGTTGGCAATGAGCGAAGCTGCGCTGGGTCCGGACGATCGGGGGCTGCTGCGCCACCTCAAAGATTTGGCGGTGGTTTACGGATTTATGGGGCGTTACGCCGACTCCGAAACTCTCTACCTGCGAGCGTTGACTATTCAAGAAAAGGAGTTCGGAACGGATCATCCTGGCGCCGCGTCCCTTCGCGAGGCTCTCGCTGAGACCCGCCGCGCGCTTGGCGAAACCGGTTCGCCGTCAGAACTTCCTGAGACGCTCGAAAGCCGGGCCGAGTTCGCGATGAATGTATCGGTAGGCCGAGCGGTCGAAGCGTATCAACAGGATGACTACGATTCAGCTTTGCGCCACATGCAGATGGCCAACACTATAGCGGTTGGCGCTTTTCAACCCGTCGATGATCGAGTTGCCTTTATTTCCCGCCTGTCCGCTTTCATTCACGCGAAACAAGGGAATTACGAGGCCGCCGCACGGCTTTATGAGCAGGCGTTGGCGATCTATAAAACCGTCCTTGATTCCGAAGATTCGAATATTGCGAACACGCGCACTTCGCTGGCCGAAATCTATCGCAAGCTAGGTCGCGATCGGGAAGCCGATGAGATTGAGGCACGCGCGAAAGCAATCCGGGAGAAGAGCGGTCGTCAGGGCCGATGAGGGTACGTTCTATCCCCCTGCCGGCCAACCGGCGGGATAGCGGTTTCGGAGCAGCCTTTTCTCGGCCTCGGTCAGGGGAAAGAACCGCTCGGTCGAAGAGCTGAACATGGTATCGGGCCGGCACGGACCGCCGGAGCACATGAGCGTTCCAGGACGTCCGTTGTGCCGAAGACCTAGAGTGTGGCCGATCTCGTGGGCGATCACGTTGCGCGCTACGTTGGGCAGGGTGAACAAATACTGCCGGCCGCTTTGAATGGCGGCGAAGGCGAGTCCGTAGTTCGGCACCGCGCGGGCGACGGAAATGAACCGGTTGTCGGCGAGGAAAACGACGATGGCACCGCAATAGCGCAAAAAGCCGGGCGCCGGCGCGTTGGGTGCGCCGGGCACGCGGCTGAGGGTGAATTTGCTGAGATACTCGGCGTAGGCGCCGGTGCTGGCGGGAAACTCCGAGATCGTGCGCACTGGATCCAGCCGCAAGCCGCTGCCAATCTCTTCGAGCTGGCGGTTCCACCAGGCAATCGCCGCATGGGTATCGGCGAGGCGGTAGTCGCCGGCGGCGGCGAGGATAACGACCTCCGGCTGACGCAGCCAAGTCGGCAAGCTGCCGCCGGTCGTCGACATTGCGTTTTGCGGCGTGCAGCGCTGGGAGAGATCGGCAACCCGCCGCGGGGGCGGGGGCGCGGCGGCTGTCTGTGCCGGGGCTTGCGGTTGAACTTCGACTTGTGGTTCGACTTGCGTCTTAGCAGAAGTATCCGGTTTTGGGGTTGCGGTCTGAGTTTGGGCGGCACACGCGGACAGCAGGACTGCCGCTGCGCATGCTGCAAATCCTTTGTTCCAATGGCGCGGCAACCGCTGAAGGCGGGTTCGCCGGAAAAACACTGTGTATCGCAAACTGTCTACCTTGCTATCTCACCCCAGGTTGACGGCGGGGCCGAGAATCGCCAGCAACCAGAGGATAATCAATATGGAAACGCCTGCGACAATCGGCGCATTGGTTACGCGCCCCCGGTACTTTTGCAGGAGCCGCCAAGGCACTGCGACCGCAGCCACCACGAGAACGATCACCAGGCCGCCAACGAGCGCCGACCGAATAGTATCACCAGTCAGGTGCTGGCCTTGAACGCCGAATAGGTTGGCTGCTGAGAGGGCCACGCCGATGACGTACACGACGACAAGCGCATACCGAGTGCGAATGGCGTTGCCCCGGTGCCGATTCGCCATATGATCCCCGTTTGTTGGGGTAGCCTAGCACCGTTTGAAGTGCGTCGTTAGCAGTTAGTGGGTAGGTGAGTTAAAGCGCCCGTCCGGCGCTCTGGCCAACAGGGGGGTTATTCCCACCCGTCGTCGAATTTGAAGCCGCTCACCGTGTCCAATGCATACATCATGCTGTGGGACACGAAGTTTGCCCGATCGATGGCGCTGTCGGTGCCTGCCGACGCCACATATTGCCGCCATGCCGCTAATTTGACCGTTATGGCGCAGAGCATCGCGCCGATTTTTTCTTGATGTTCGCTTACCAGGCTAGCAATCCGGCGGAACCGCCGGGCCGATATGTCTTCCCACATAACGACGGTGCGCACCCGTAACGCGACGAGCATGTTGCCGATGGCAAGATAGAGGTCGCGAAAGGTCTTCACTGCCGAGTCGACCTGCTTGGCTGCCTCCGGCTTGTTTCGTATGGATTGGCTGTTCATCAAGGCTTCGAGGTCGCGCATCAGGCTATCGAAGCCCGCTGCCGCATCTTCGTGGCATCTTTGGAAAAACGCCAGCGACACATACAAGTCCGCATAGTCTTCGAGAAAGCGCGGCATGTCGGCGAGTTTGATCTCCAGCTGTGCCGCCAGCTCGGACAGATTCTTGTGGGCTCGTTTGGCGCTATGGTCCTCGAAGAGTCGGCATAGATCCTCCAAGGAACGTTCTTCCGCCGTGCCGTCGCCATAAACTTTTTCGATCAACGGGCGCGTGAAGGTGCGCGTCTGGGCGGTCAAGCTATCGACCATTTTGTCGGAAAGCTTGAGTGCGTCGGCATTCTCGATGTCGACGTTCGCCTTCGCGAGACCGGTTCGCAAACTGTAAACATCGTAGCTGGGCAAATCGGCGAGTTTTTTGACGACATCTAAATCTCCGGCGCGGTCGCCGGAGAAATCGAAAACCTCGGTGAGGTCGTCCGGCGAGACTTGACCGCTTCCCGTCGCGGTGTCGCTGTAAAGCTCAACGACCCCTTCAAGTCTGCCGTTCTTGATAAGACGGGTCTTTTTGAGAGCCCCCATCTTTAGCGGCATATCCGCCAGCGGCAGGATGTGCAGGGCGTCGTTTTCGTCCAGCTGGGTTGTGTTGGACATGCTGTTAGCCCTTCCGAAGTATCGTGTTGGTACGCGCGTGAACACATCCCAAGTACTATGTGAAATTATTGAGGTATATTAACATAGAAATGGTTAATGGAAATTTTTTACTTTGTCTCGATAAAATTTATTTTCTAAGTATAATTAAATAAAAGTAATTCTCGTAAAGATGGTATCATACGAAAATACCGTGTAAAGTATTCGTTCGGATCCGGCGTCAATTCGCGGAGGGGCCGCCGGTTTGCGTTCATTTAGCCAGCTTGGCTATTGCCGGAACCGTCGACTGCTCGCACAGTCGGCTGGTTGTCCTTAAATCAGCAAGTTGAAATGTCGTTGAAAGGATTTGTGCGTGGCACGTGAGGCAGGTGTATCGGCGGGTGCGATCGGGCGCTGGTTCGACGAGACAATCGTCGATCTGGGACGGCAGTTCCGCTGGTCGTATTTGCCGCCGCTCATGGTCTACCTCGCCGCCGGTATTTCCGGTCTGACCGCCATCGTCGGCACCTTTTTCGTGAAAGACTATCTAGGCCTGTCGGCGGCGTTTCTCGCTGGGCTCGCTTTCTGGGCTGGCCTGCCCTGGGTGATGAAGATGCCGCTTGGCCATTTGGTGGACTTGATTTGGCGTTGGAAGGCGGTGTTGGTCTACATCGGTGCCGGATTGATCGGCGCCAGTATCCTCATCATGTACGGCCTTATTACCGAGACCGATATGATGGCGGCGATCATGCCGGTGGAGGCCTGGTTTGTATTCGCGACGCTGTTATCGCCCACCGGCTTCGTGATTCAGGACACTGTGGCCGATGCAATGACGGTAGAGGCGGTGCCGCAAATCGACGCGCGCGGCGAGCCTTATAGCGAAAGCGCTATAAAGGCGATGCACACGACCATGCAGACGCTCGGCCGCTTCGCCATCATCGGCGGGCTGGCAGCTGTCGCGGTGCTCAATATCACCATGTTCGAGGGTATCGAACTGTTGCCGCAAGCCGAACAGTCGGGGGTTTACGGCAATATCTATCTGATGGCCCTCACGATCCCGGCGATCTCAATAGCCGGCGTAATTCTCGGTTCGGTATCGCTACGCTATCGGGCGGGGCAGTTGCGAGAACAAGGATTCGACATTGGCGAGGTCGACCGCATGTTGTATCGGCCGGCGGATAAGACCGAACCCAATTGGTGGATCTTCGGCGGCAGTATCGTATTCGTCGTGTTCACACTGGCGATGGGGCTGGGTCGGGCGCCGTTTGCGCAGGAAATCGTGTTCGCGGGCTCGATGGCGATTGTTCTCTTCCTGATCCACCGATTGTTGCTCGAACTCGAACCGGCGCAGCGGCGCGTCTTGATCGGTACGGCGGTCATCATCTTCGTCTTCCGCGCGGTGCCGTTGCCGGGGCCCGGCGCGACCTGGTTCGAAATCGACGTGCTCGGTTTCGATCAGCAGTTCCTCTCGGTTTTGTCGCTGATCACCTCGGGTCTGGCCTTGGTTGGCATGGTGGTGCTGCGGCCGCTGATGGCGACCCGCTCGATCGCCTACATCATTGTCCTGCTCACCGTCGTCGGCGGCATACTCTCGCTCCCCAACATCGGCCTGTTCTACGGCCTGCATAATTGGACTGCCTCGTGGAGCGCCGGCATCGTCGATGCACGCTTCATCGCTATACTCGATACGGCAATCGAATCGCCGCTGGCGCAGATTGCCATGATCCCCATGTTGGCCTGGATCGCCCGCAATGCGCCGAACCACCTCAAGGCTACTTTCTTTGCCGTGATGGCGTCGTTTACCAATCTGGCGCTATCGGTCAATAGCTTGGGCACCAAATACGTCAACGAGATTTTTGTCGTGACCCGCGAGGTTCGTGATCGGGTCAGCGGGGCGATCGAGGTCGCGGCCAGCTATGACGAGTTGGGCCTATTGCTGATCACGGTCGCGGTCGTCGGCGCTGCCGCGCCGCTGCTGGCCGTCGCGATTATTCAAAATTCGCCGTTGCGCACGCAGGAATAGTGCGGGGTGATCTCGTGCCTCTTGGCCGCTTCGTGTCTTTAATGGTCATTAACCATACAGGAGTACTTTGCTTCGACATCGTTGCGCGTGCGCAACTCACACTGACGCGGCTGAGTGGGGTAGCGACCCATGAGTTATTTCCCCTGGTCCGATGAATATTCCGTTCATCTGCGGGTGATCGATAACGATCACAAGGACCTGGTAAGCACCGTTAACGATTTGCACGACGCCATCTCAGATGGCTCGACGAACGAGCAGATCAGCCATGTCATCGGCGCTTTGGCGAAATATGTAGATGAGCATTTTGCGCGCGAAGAAGCCTTGTTGGAGGCTTACGACTACCCCGATCTCGCCCGCCATAAGCGGATCCACCGGCATCTAACCCGCACCGTACATTCGATCCGTATCGTGTTCGGCAACGATCCGACAAAAATAGATCCCGATAAACTTCTGGATTTTCTGCGCGATTGGCTGGTTACGCATATCCTGAAGGAAGATATGAGGTACGCGCCGTTTCTGCGGGGCGATGAGCAGATAGAACAAGACCCTGCTGCCACGGAAACTGGCAGCGATTCCAAGCCCGAACCCGAGAATGGAGCCGGTGAATCCGATGATGGTGAAGCGGAAATGGAGACGGTGACACTGACCGTTCCCGCCGCAAAGGCCGCGGCGTTACGCCGGTGCGCCCGGCTGCTCAGCGATGGCGGCGAAGAAAGCATCGCCATCGAGGATGTTGTTATGCCCGTCAGCCATATGACGTTGGAAGAGGCGATGCGTTTCGCGCGCCCTCTGCTGCGCTGAGCCTAGCCGCTGGTCCGGCGGGTTAGTTTTTGCTTTTTGCCGCTGCCGTCACTACGCGGTCGGTGGGGAAGTAGGCGGTCACGGTCGTGCCGACGCCGACTTCGCTTTGCAAGTCCAAGCTGCCACCATGTTGTTCGACCAACGATTTGACCAGGGGCAGACCCAAGCCGGTACCTTGGTGTTTGCGGTTGAGCTCGCTGTCGACCTGTTGGAAGCGGGCGAGGGCTTTGGGAACATCTTCGGGAGCGATACCGATTCCGGTATCGGCAACGCGCAGCATGAAACCTCTATTCGGGTCGTAGCCGCTAGTCACTGTGACTGTGCCGCCCGGCTCAGTGAACTTTACGGCATTGGACAGCAGATTGAGTACGACCTGTTTGATCCGCGTCTTGTCGGCGCGCAACAAAGGCAGGGAGCTGTCGCTGGAATCTTCGACGACCAATTCGATGCTGCCGTCTTTTGCCCGCTCGCGGACCATGTTGACGCAGCTCTCGATCACTGCGGCGATCTCGATATCGCTTTCCAGAAGTTCCGATGTCCCCGCTTCGATCTTCGATATGTCCAATATATCGTTGATCAACGCGAGTAGGTGTTCGCCCGATTGATAGATGTGGGTGGCGTACTCGAACGATCCTGAACTATCCGGCGTGTAGAGCGCTGGATCGGTGAGCAAGTCGGAAAAACCGATAATCGAGTTCAGCGGTGTCCTCAGCTCGTGGCTCATATTGGCCAGGAACTCCGATTTTGTCCGGCTGGCCATTTCAGCCTCTTCCTTGGCTGCCAGCAATGTCTGTTCGTCTTGCTTGCGCTGAGTAATGTCTTCGATCAGCGTTATGGCAAATTTGAAACTGCCGTCGCCGTCGTAAACCGATTTGGATACAAGCTGCGCCTCGAATACCTCGCCGTTTTTGCGCACGTATCTCTTTTCGCGGCGGACGATTTCTCTCTGCCCGGCGACCATCGCGGCGAAAAAATCCTCGGTATTGCCGATGTCCTCGGGCGCCGTCAGGGAAAACACCGTGGTGCCGATCATCTCCTCGCGCTCGTAGCCGAATATTTCCGCTAACGCGTCGTTGACCTCCACATACTTTCCGTCAGGCGCAACGACACCAACGCCGAAGGCCGCATCTTCGAAGATACCGCGAAACTTCTCCTCGCTTTCACGCATCGCCTCGCTGGCCAGACGTAGCTCGGAAATATCTTCGATCAGCGAAAAGTATCCCTCGACGCCGCTGGTCTCTGAGATGTGGGGCACGTAGGTCACCCGAACGGTTCGGGTGATGCCGTCAGGATAGGTTATTTTTTCGACATAGGTCGTGCGTTCCCCGGCGATGGCCTTTTCGACATACGGTTTGATTTTGACGTATTCTTCGCCGATGAAGTCGGGCACCCGTTCGCCGATGATTTTTGAAGGGGGCAATGCATACCAATCGGCGCAGGTTTTGTTCACAAACCGAAACCGCTGGTCGGCATCGGTGTATGTGATCCACACGGGCAAATTGTCGGTGATCATGCGTATCCGGTCGCGGCTCGCCTTCAAATCGTCCTCGACCCGCATGCGGTCGGTGGCGTCGCGCAGTAGAACGAGATAGGCCGGCTTTCCCTCCCACGATACGCGTGCGCCGGTGCTTTCGACGGCGATCGTAGAACCGTCGGCGCGTTGGAAAGTGGTGGTTCGAATTGTGAGGTTTTTACCGGATTCTGCTTCAGCTCTACGCTGTTTCACCTTGTCCCGATCTGATGGCGCCACCATTTCGATTGGCTTCAGGCCGACAATGTCGGCCGGCGATGCGTAATCGAGGATACGCGCCAGACTGCTATTGGCGTACACAATCTCTTCGCCGTTGTGGACGAACATCCCGTCCGGCGACATCTCAGCGAGTTGTTGATTTCGAGTATCGCTGTCGCTCACGGCCTGCTCCGCCTGCTGACGCTCAGCAATTTGGGTTTTCAGGGCTTCGTTCGCTTTCTCCAATTCGATAGTGCGCTCGCGCACCCGCTCTTCGAGCTCGTCGCGCGTGTGCTCCAACTCATTTTGCACCCGCTTGATCTCGGAGATATCGGTGTAGAGCCCGATCGATGCGATCTTATTGCCCTTTTCGTCGTAAACGGGCGTCGCGTTGTTTATGCAGGGCACGTTGCTGCCGTCAGGCCGGCGGAGCGACACCTCGTAGGCACCTTGCGTGCCGGACCGTCTTGCGGCGATTTCGCGGCGAAAAATCTGTGCGTTGGCGTCGTCGACGAAATCGAAAATCGGCCGGCCGATAATCTCGTCGCGGGGCCGCCCGAGGATGTCGCACATCGCCTCGTTAACATCGAGGGTGACCGTCTTATTATCGATGTGCCAAAACCCCTCGCGGGTCGATTTGAGCACTTGGGCTAAAATCGCATCACTGGGGGCGTCGGCGCCGAAATAGTTCATCTCACGTACTCGACTTTAGCGAGAGCCTCAAATTATCGCGTGTCTCTCGTAGCGACGCGGGCTCAAACCGAAGCGAAACAAGGGATTTTCGAACGTTTGGCTTATCAAACATCGATTAACGATTGATCAATTCGAGCTTGGCGCGGCGCCGCGGCTTTTGTACCGATGGCACATGGGACGCGTCGCCGTTGGTATTTTGTCGACGGTATTTTTGTATTCAGAGAAAAAAGCGATTCGAGGAAATGGGCCGCATAATGCAGCAAGTGCTGTGCCGGCGGGACACGATGTCTCGAGATGACGATATGAGCTCACGGCACGCTCCGTATTGACCTTCCGGCTGCTGGAACGTGTAACTTTGGTCCCGATCTTGTGGGAAGCGTATAGCGCCTTCACCTCGTGGGCGGTCCCGAAACCCCTAGCCGGGTGTGAATAACCCCTCGGTCGTCGTTGAAGGAGTATCTGGGATGATAATCAGCGCTAACAAGCTATTCGTGGCCACGGCGGTGGTGTTTGCTGTGCTGTGGATCATCTGCAGCGCGCTGGTCGCACTATTGCCGGGCATGGTGCTGGCGGCGACAGGTTACATGGTTCATTCAGAATTAGAGTCGTTTCGTTGGTCGTTAACTGGGACCGGATTCATCGGTGGCTTAATATTGTGGAGCCTCATTCCTGGCATCACCATTTGGCTGATCGCAGCCGCCTATAACCGTTTGGCGACCTGACGTCATAGTCCGACGGGGTGACGTTAGGTTTGGCTAAATAAATGCCGGTGTATGGTTTCCCTTGCGCAATAGGTTTCACAAGATTGTCAATAGTGGTTTGCAAACAATCATTAAATGAATAGTGAGTTCTTTGTGAAACGCTGGCAGAAACCGGCGTTTTGTTGTTCAACGTCTTGCTGGAGGCTTTAATATGCGTATTGTTTCGTTGGTTTCCTGGCTGGTTTTCAGTTTTTTCCTCTTCGCACCATTTGCCCCATCCAACGCGAGTCATGGTCCCCATGGGGCGCTGCCGACTTACGTGCAAATCGCGGATGGCAGCCACGGTGCACACGGCTCACATGGCGCACACGGCGAGCCGGCGGCCGCAACCCATGGCAGGCCCGCGGCTCCGCATGCGTCGCAGGGACACTGGAACGCGCCGGCTGCGGAACAAGCACGCGCAAATCCCGTCGCTTTGACTCGCGAGGGGTTGATCGAGGTCGGCGAGTTATACCGCGAGAACTGCGCCGCCTGTCATGGTGCCGACGGCCGCGGCGACGGGCCGCTTGCCAAAGATCTCGAGACGCCGCCGGCGAATCTATTTGCGATGGCTCCGTCGCATGCCGATGGCGATCTACGTTGGAAAATAGCGCAAGGCCGTGGCGAGATGCCCGGCTGGGAGGGCGTCCTCAGCGACGAGCAGATGTGGATGCTTGTTCACTACCTGAAGTCGCTTCCGGCGTACCATCTCGTACAGCGCCAAGAGACGAACTAGAAAGTTATACAGCAGCCAGTTGTCACCGACACGAGTTGTCGGTTGCGTCCGCTGTTGCCTTATTGCCGCCTGCGCCAGCCTATGGTACCGGCGACGGCCAATGATAAGGTGACATAGATGAGCGACCAAATGAGCGGGAAACCGGTTGCGGTGGACGCGGCTGCGGTAGCACCCCGCACCCGGAAGTCAGTCTATCCCGAGCCTTTCGCCGCTCGCATGGAGAAGCGCGAGAAGCGCCCGCTCGGCGATCTATTCGGACTGAAGAATTTCGGCGTCAATCTGACGACCCTCGCGCCCGGCGGGGAGTCGGCGTTGCTCCACCGGCACAGCAAGCAAGACGAATTTATATATGTTGTGGCTGGTGAACCGACGCTGGTGACGGAGCACGGGGAGCTGGCGCTGTCGCCCGGCATGTGCGCCGGCTTTCCGGCGGCGGGCGCGGCGCATCAGCTGGTCAATCGCACTGATGCCGAGGTGGTTTTTCTCGAGGTCGGCGATCGCACCGGTGGCGACGAGGCAAGTTATCCCAACGACGACATTCAGGCCGCGCTCGGGTCCGACGGTGTCTGGCAGTTTACCCGAAAGGACGGCCGGCCTTACTAGAGAGGTTAGCGCTCCGATATCGTACGGACCGGGCGCGCGGGCACGCCGGCGACGATGGTAAAGGGCGGTACGTCCTTGGTGACGACCGCACCAGAGCCGACAATGGCGCCTCGCCCGATGGTCACGTTGGGCTGGATGACTGCGCCGGCGCCGATCCAGGCATCGTCCTCGACAACGATATGTCCTTCGACAACGGCGTCTGCTACCTCGGGATGGTTGTAGAGAACTGAACGATGCGCAGGCCCGCTGGCGCAGACAAAAGTAACGTTAGGCGCGATCGCGCAGCGGTCGCCGATGCGTAGCTCGGTCGCCCAATGTTCGAAGGACCCTAACGCCATGACGCCGAAATTGAGCTGAACGTCACGGCCGATCGTGACGCCCGAGCGGGTGAGCAAAAGAAGTCTAACCGACTGATAAGGACTCCGGGCCGCTTTGGCTCTAAGCGACTTCTTGGAGAAGAACCACGCAAAGAGAAAATAGAACCCATAAGAGGGCCCAACCATAATGCCGTTGCGCAACGCGACGAGGCAGTCGTTAGCTGTCTTTATGTTGGCGAAGAGGCTCATGGGTTGGCTCGCACCGAATGACCGGTGTTAGCCTTATATCGCGAATTCCTTTTGGCCGGCTTAACTCGTTTACAGATAGGTGCCCGCCTGGGTCTCCAACACGCCACCCAGTCCGAGCTTGAAACGAGCCAGACCCGGCGCTGTCTGTGTATCGATACCACCTAAATCGAGCCATTGAATCCCGGCCTCGTGCAGCTCGATAACGGCGCGCCAGAGCAAGAGATTGTGGGCGTTGGTGGTTCGTCCTTGTTCGCCCGTCCAACCCGCCAGATAGGTAGCGCTAGCGCCATGGCGCGCCATCGCAATACCGGCCACTGTCTCGCTACTTTGACTTGCCTGCCAAATCTGGATCGCGCTGCTGGAGGCCTGGCGGATTTGGCGAATCAACGCTGCTGGCGGGCCGATGAAGCGCTGGTTGCGGCGGAAGCTATCGTAAGCGTCGAGGGCTTCATCGACGATACGGGTTCGCCCGGCTGTGCGAATCCGAAGCCCGGCGCCTTCGGCGGTGCGCAGACCATTGCGCCATTTGCCGTGCAGTCCGCCGAGTAGACTTTCTTCGCTGGGGCGTAGGTTGAGCCACGCGGTGGCGTAGCCGGTGACCATGCGGCGCATACCGAGCGCGCCCATCAGCCGCCGGCTTTCGTGCGTATCGGGCAACTCGGGAAGCCAAAACAGGAGATCGGTGCGGCGGGTGCGAAATTCTCGGTGTATCAGGCGAAGAGTCTCCAGTTTGTCTTCCTGCGGGAGATCGGTAAGCCAGACTGGTCCCCGCAGAATGCGATTGATGCTGGCGAGCTTGAAGTCCCGGGTGCGAAAGCCCTGGACGAGAGCCACCGGCTGACCGCCGTGCGCGATGATCCGGCGAGTCACTGCGGCGCCGTGGAGTTCGACCACCGCGTCGCCATAGGGCCAGGATTGTTCCAGGCTCGATTGGCCTGCCTGGCGCAGGAGCCGCTCCCAGTCGCGCGCGGTGCCGGAGGGACGGACCTCGAACGTATCTATATTTGCAAGTTCGGCATGTGCCGCGGCGGTCGAAACCATATGGCCCTTATGAAAGGTTCCGCGGCGCGCCGCAATTATTATAGGTTGGCACGATGCTCGCGATATTTCGAAAAGCCCAGACAGTGCGTGGCGTGGTGGCGCCGCGGCGGCGCTTTACCCTTTGGGCGGCTCTCTACTTTGCGGCTTTCGTTGCGGTGCCCGTGTTGGCAATCGGTCTCGGCCTCGACGCGATGGTTTACGCTGCGATGGACCGGCCGTTCGGCACCTGCTTGTCGACGCTATGCTGGGCACGGTGAGCGGCCAACTTCGATATGAATAGCTGGATTCTGCGCCGCGCCGAACGGGTTGACGCCGACGCGCTGGCTGCATGCATCGATGGGGCCTATGCGCCCTATGCGGAACGGCTCGCCGATCTGCCGCCGGTGTCGGCGGACTGCGCAGGCGAGATCCAGCGGCATCAAGTTTGGGTCGCGGAGGCTGCCGGCGAGATTATCGGCGGTCTGGTGCTGGCGCCCGAGAATGGCTTCATGCTCATCGCCAATCTTGCGGTGCGTCCTGACCACGCGGGCGCCGGGTTGGGCCGAACCTTCATGGCGAAGGCGGAGTCGGAGGCAGATGCGCAGGAATTTCGCGAGTTGCGTCTGACGACACATGCAGAGATGGCGGGAACCATTCGCTTTTACAAGCGTCTTGGATGGCAAGAGATCAGCCGAAGCGGCAGTAAAGTCTCGATGGCGAAATCGATTTAGAACGGTGGCCGGGTGATCCGCTGATGCAGATCAAACCCTCCTGAGCGAGGAAGGCATAAACTAAATTTCCGCTTTGATTTGGAGTTTATGCCATGGTCAGAAAGATCATGCCTGATGTTGTGTTCGGCCAGAATGTTTATGAGCTCTCCGGCGATGCAACGGTTCGTAACGCCGTTCAAGGCATGGCGGAACGAGATGTGCACTCGGTTCTGATTACCGATAGCGACCGCCTTATCGGCATTTTCACCGGCACGGATTTAGTCAAGAAGGTTGTCGCGGTGGGGCTCGACCCCAATGAAACGGCGCTAAGCGATGTCATGACACGTGATCCCGAGACCGTCGCGCCCGGCTTCGATGCAATTAAAGCGCTGCGCCGGATGCATGAGGGACGGTTCCGGCACCTGCCGATCGTCGAGGATGGCAAGCTGGTTGGCGTGGTGTCGCGGCGCGATTTCCTCGACTACGAAATCGAAGAACTCGACCACCAAGAGCAACTCTGGGAAAAACTTTAGACCCGCTTGCGGCTATGCTGCGGTAGGTTACTTTTTCCGGCGCGTTTTGGGTTTTTTCTCTAGTGCCTTCAGCAGGTCTTTGGTCGCCTGAATGAGGGGCTCTCGGTGGGTGTCGTCGATTGGCGGTTGGGCGGCCACCGATTTCGCTGTTTCCTCGAGGATGTCGGCGAGCAGGAAATAGTGCAGATGCAATCCGGCGACGCGCGCGCGCTCGCCTTTGTAGACCAATTTCAGCATCAGCTCGTCTTTGTCAGTGCGCACTTCGAAGGCGGCGTCGCGTTCGAAGCTGCTGCGGTAGTACCGGTCGGCGAGGTCGATCGATACTTCCGCCTTGTCGAGGATCGGCTTCATGGAAACTTACCCAATTTAATTGTTGAAACTCATAGCGGTGGTTTTGACGGCCTATAAGGCTCTCAAGGCCGTTTCAATGTTATTTATCTAGATTAATATCAGACTGATACAGGTCAATCAGCGTGACCATGGGGTGAGATAGCCTTCATTTGTGGAGGTGCCAGCCCATGGCGTCGATTAAATGGACCCGCAAGATGAGCGTCGGTGTCCCGGAGCTCGATGACGACCACAAGGGCTTGCTCCTGGTCATTAATGAACTGGAAGCCCATACGGCAGGGAAGGCTGACGAGGAGCTCGTGCGGCGCACGCTCAATTGGTTGCTGCGCTATGCGCAGACCCACTTTGCGCGCGAGCAGGCTGTAATGACAAGCTGCCACTACCCTATGCTGGCCGGACATATCGACGAGCACCGGGATTTCCTCGACCGGATGCGCGAAACGATTACGTCATTCGACGAGAACCCCGCCGACACCGCCGCCGACATCCGCGATACGCTCATCGCCTATCTTGAAGACTGGTGGCAGAACCACATTTTGCTCGAGGATATGCAGTACAAGAGCTTTGCGGAAAAGGATCTGCGACGGTCGCGCCGTGCCGCGAACGAGGTGCGCGGTTACGAAATTTGGTGGGGCCGGTAGCCCGGCTGGAGGCTACGTTCATCCCCGGGCAAAGGCCAATTCACTCGGCCGCGTAATCGCGTGGGCGGGCCGCAGCCGCAGGCTCTGCCGCGGCGAAGGTAAGGCGGAAAAAGCTGGAGCCGTCGCGCGAAAATTCGACGGTCAGGTCACCCCCCATCGCGCGCATAATGGCCCGGCTGATCGGCAACCCGAGACCCGCCCCCAGATCCCGGCCGGACCGGCTGCCGCGTGTGAACTCGTCAAAAATAACAGCGGCTTCTTCTGGCGTGACGCCACCGCCATTGTCGATGATGTCAATCTGCACAGTTTCCCCGACCGCGCGGGGGCAAATCAGAATCCGCGGCGACTGCGAAATGTTGTATTTGATCGCGTTAGACAGGACGTTGATGAGGACCTGGCGCAGGCGGTCGGCATTGGCGTGAACCCGCATCCCGTCCGGCGTTGCGGTGACTTCCACGGCGACGCCATTGCTTCGCGTCATTCCGGATACCGCATCCAAGGCTGCCGTAATTGCCGCTTTGGCGTCGATCGGTTCGAGAGCAAGGTTTGTCGTGCCCGCTTCGAGCCGGCTGATGTCGAGAATTTCGTCGAGCAGTCGGGTCAGCCGCATGCTCTCGTCGTTGATGATCGTGACGAACCGGTTGCGCTCTTCCTCCGTCACCGGTTCGCCACTCATCAGGATCTCCGAGAAGGACCGTATCGATGTCATGGGCGTTCTCAGCTCATGGCTAACCTGGCTCAGGAATTCATTTTTCTGCGTATCGAGCGCGCGCAGCCGCTCATTACCGTCGCGCAGTTGCTGGGCGGCGATTTCGAGTTGCGCCGATTTTTCCGAGAGCTGGTTGGTCATCTCGATGAGCTGATGGGTCTCATCGGCGATGTCGATCAATTCGGTCATACCGACCGTCTCGTGTCCCGCGATCCGCGTCACCATCGCATGTGCCGATGCGGCGCCGATCGACCCTGCGAGCTCGCGTTCGAGCCGCGCGACGACCGCATCGGTGGCATCCGGCAGACCGCTGGGCTTGCCCTGGCTGCGCGCGATTTCATCGAACAGGAGCCGCGCCGGGTCAGAGCCTAGGATGCGCTGCGCCAACACAAACAGAGCTTCCATATCGACCATTCCGGCCACAATACCGGTTGTTTCACTCCCGCTGGCGGACCGGTAGACGTCGACGAACAAGGCGCTCTGCAGGCGCTCCATCGCAGGCGATCTCGTCAGGGTGGAGATAATCAGGAACGTCAGCGTGTTCATGCCGACGCTCCACACCACGGCGTGGACCAGCGGGTCCATACCCTGCAGTCCGAATAACGCCTGGGGACGCAGCGCGGCGATTCCCCAAGGGCCGTCGTTTAAGATTGCGGCGCTGAGGATGAAGTCGCCGCCGAAGCTCGGCAGGAACAGCGTATAGGCCCAGAATAGAAAGCCGACGATCATGCCCGACAGCGCTGCTTTACCGGTTGCGCCGCGCCAGAATATGCCGCCGATAAGGCTCGGCGCGAACTGAGCGACCCCGGTAAAGGCAATGAGGCCGATGGCGGCGAGCGCATCCGAACCGCCACTGATATTGAAGTAGAGAAAGCCCAGCCCGAGAATAACGGCGATGCTGACCCGGCGTGAAATCAGGATCATGTTGCGGACGTCGCCGGTAACCGCCCTGTGGCCCACGGCCAGCACCTTCAGCGCGATGGGCATCACGATATGGTTGGAGACCATCGTTGAAACGGCAATTGCCGCCACGATGACCATCGAAGTAGCGGACGAAAAACCGCCCAGGAACGCAAGGAGCGCCAATATCTGACGGTCTTCGGCCAACGGTAGGGTGAGGACGAACAGGTCTGGGTTCGATCCGGCCGGCATCACACTGAGACCGACCAGCGCGATCGGCATGATGAATATGCTGATGCCGAGCAAGTAGAGCGGAAACAGCCATGAGGCCGCCTGCAAATGACGCTCGTCGATGTTCTCGACGACGGTGACCTGGAATTGCCGCGGCAGGCAGATGATCGCGGTTGCCGACAGGAACATCAGAACGATCCAGCGCGGTCCGAATATGTCTCCCGCGCCACGGATGGCTTCCGCCGGGACGTCCGCGAAGACTTCGCGGAACCCGTCGCTGACGCCGTAGACGGCGAAGACGCCGACCGCAATGAGCGCTAACAGCTTTACGATGGCCTCGAATGCGATGGCCGCAACGACCCCATGGTGACGTTCGTTGGCGTCGAGGTTGCGGGTGCCGAACAGAATGGTGAAAAGCGCCATGCCGGCGGCGATCCACAGAGCCGTGGTAACGCCGTCGGCGTCGACCGCGATCACTTGGTAGCTGCGCGTCACCGATTGCAGTTGCAACGCGATATAGGGGGTGGTCGCAATGACGGCGATGATGGTGACGAGCACTGCAAGGCTAGGGCTCTTGCCGTAGCGCGACGAGATTAAATCGGCAATCGATGTCGCCCGGTGGACCTTGGCAATGCGGACAAGTTTTCGCAGCAGCCACCACCAGCCAATGAAGACCAGCGTGGGGCCGAGATAGATTGTGATGAATTCGAGGCCGTTCCGCGCGGCCGAGCCAACCGCGCCGTAGAACGTCCAAGACGTGCAGTACACCGAGATCGATAGCGTGTAGACGACCGGCGAGCGCAGCCAATGCATCGGCCCCTTGCGCGCGCGGCGGTCGACGAAGAACGCGATGGCGAACAGGATAGCGACATAGGCAAGACAGACCGCCAGAAGTAGGTCGACGGAAAGCATCAGTCCTTGCTTTCCACCGCCTCGGCCGTCGGGCTCGACTCTTCACCTTCGCGAAGCGACCGCGAGAGCGCTGCTGCGGCGGCGATAAGAACGATCCAAACGGCGAAGAGATAGAATAGGGGAATCGGCAGCCCGGCGATCGTGCCGTCGATCAGGAAGACCCCGGCGACCGGCGGCAGGAACAGTACGGCGCCGACGATCATCAAGACCATGGAGCGGTCGCGCGCGCTGCGATGGGAACCGTGCGGTGTGGTCCGGTCGGTCACGTTGCCACCGCCGTCACGATCAAGCCGTCGGCCGGTTCGCCAACTGCGCTACCGCTTCGATGATTTCTGAATTGGCAAATGGCTTCGTGATGAAGAGATCGGCGCCGCATTCGAGCGCGGTCTCCCGGTCTTCGCGCTGCCCTTTCGCCGTCAGCATGAGGACGGGCAGCGCCTCGGCGCGGCGGTCCGCGCGCAGCTGCCGCAATATTTCGTAGCCGTCGAGCTCCGGCAACATGACATCGAGCACCAGGACGTCGGGTGTGTTCGCCAACGCCGAATCGAGGGCCTCCCGCCCGTTCGTTTCGACGGCAATTTCAAAGCCGGCTGCCTCCAACAGGAAGGTCAGCGACTCGATGATGCTTGGCTCATCCTCGGCCAGCAAGACACGCTTCGGCATCTTCTACTTCCCCCAGGCCAAAATTATATGGGTACGCCTGAGGGGCGGTAATTAGACTTTAGAATGCACCCTTAGACCGCATTCCAGCCATTTTTAGCGCCGTTAGTCGGCTAGTGGGTCTTCCACACGGTGCCCGCAAGCATGCCGGGGACATAAGCGGCAACTGGGACCAACCTCCTCGGCTAGCGAGGAGGCGTCCGGGGCGTAGACCGTATGCGCGGCATCGGCTTCGCTCATCGCCAGCATGTCGGTCAAATAATGGCGGGGCTTACCGAACCCGCTTGGGCCGGTGCTGCGAGCCCTGGCGACGAAGATGAAGCGGGCGCCGGACGGAAACGCCGCGCGCTGGCGGATAGCGGTTTCGGGCGACTGCTGCGCCCGGTAGAGAACCCATAAAGGACAGACCGCCGCATAACGCGGGATGGCAAGGCCGGGGAGCGCCAGCATCTCGACAATCGTTCCTGCGGCGTTGGCGCGATAGTAGCCGAAACGCGGGGTGTCGTCCGTGCGCGGTAAAGCGGTCAGCCGGCGGCAGACTGCATCGACGTCGACAGCAAATAGGTCAGCTAACGCTTCGATGTCATACCGCAGCTCGGCGGCGCTATCTGCGAACCGTTCTCTCGGCATTGTTATTGCCAGCCCGGCGTAGTCCAGCAGCGCACGCCGGACACGCTCTCCCGCTGCCGCCGTTCTTATTTGCGGCTGGTCGGCGACGATACGGTCGATCAGCTCGGATAGATGTTCCGCTGCCACGTCACGGGCCAGCGCTTGACGCGGCCCGGAAGGTGAATCGTCCAGTTCCGGCGTTATCTCGCGCACCGCCACCTCGATTTCCGGAAAATGGTTTTCGCGCGCCTCGAAGCAGGATTCGACTTCGTCGAGCGGCGTTAGTACGCGATCCGCTTCGTCTGCCTTGTCGAGATAGGTCGCCAGCGCTTCGCCCACATCCGACAAGGCGCGGCTCTCGTCATAGATGATCTTGTGAAAGCGGTCGCGGCGCTCCGCGGGGGCGTCAGGGTAGTCGGTTAGGATCTCCGACGCCGACCGTATCGCGGCGATCCGCGTAAGCATGCGATGAACGGCTTCGCTGAGAAACGGATCGTTGGACAGCCGGTCGGTCAGGGTGCGGACCTTCGCTGTCACCTCGCGCTCGGAGTTCGCCAAGGCGGCGACACTCTGCGCCCATCCGGGAAAGCGTCCGATCAGCTCTCCGATACGATCGACCTCGACATTTAAATTGGCGAATGAAGGCTCATGTGCGATCTCCGTCAGCACCTCGAGCAATCGCCGATCCGAGGCAACATCCAGCTCGTTGACGTCGAGCGCTTCGGCGATCCGCCGCAGCAACGATCCGGCGATTTGCCGTTTATTCCATTCGATAAGATTGAGGTAGGACGGCGAAATGCCGATCCGGCGGGCGAGGTCCGCCTGGGTCAGGCCTATCTCTCGGCGCCGCTGCCGTACGCGGGTGCCAACGATCGAGCGATCCACAACGAATTCCTTTCCTGCCAAAGGTTTAGTCGCGGTTTCGTCAAAGATTGACAGTTTTGCATTACAAAGTCGATGATAATTTACAAAATTTTCTAAATATACCAATTGCTTATTGTTAACTTTTCAAAACCCTACCACGGTGTGCAAGAGCGAATGTGTTTCGCCACCGGGTTAGCGCCGCGATGCGGTGCAAGCGAATTCGGATCGACAACCGAAGTACGTAAAGGGAGAAAATTTATGATCAAGAAGGATATTAGCCGGCGCGGTTTGTTGAAAAACTCCGCGATCGTAGGCGTCGGCTTAGCCGCGCCGACCATTATCACCAGCAGCGCTTGGGGCGCGAGTTACACGAACGAGCCGAAAGGCGGAACCGTCACGTTCGGCTTCAACGTGCCGCAGACCGGCGCCTATGCCGATGAGGGTGCAGACGAGCTTCGCGCCTATCAGCTTGCGGTCGACCACATCAACGGCGAGGGCGATGGCGGCATGCTCAACACCTTCTCGTCGAAGGAGTTGAAGGGCAACGGTGTCAACGGCAAGAAGGTGAAGTTCGTCACCGGTGATACCCAGACCAAATCGGATGCCGCGCGCGCCAGCGCCAAGCGCATGATCGAAAAAGATGGCGTTATCATGGTCACCGGCGGCTCGTCATCCGGTGTAGCCATTGCGGTCCAAGGATTGTGTCAGGATGCCGGCGTGATCTTCATGGCTGGCCTGACCCATTCGAACGACACGACGGGCAAGGACAAGCGCGCCAACGGCTTCCGTCATTTCTTCAATACGGAAATGTCCGGTGCCGCCCTCGGCCCCGTTCTGGAAAAAGAGTTCGGTGCGGAGCGCATCGCCTACCATCTCACGGCGGACTACACGTGGGGCTGGAGCCAGGAAGGGTCGATCAAGAAGTACTCCGAAGCCCTCGGCTGGAAAACGGCGGCTGCCGTGCGCACACCGCTCGGTGCGGGCGACTTCTCCCAGTACATCACACCGGTGCTGAATTCGGGCGCCGACGTGTTGGTCCTCAACCACTATGGCCGCGACATGATCAACTCGCTGTCCCAGGCAGTTCAGTTCGGTCTGCGCGACAAGCAAGTGAACGGCAAGGACTTCACGATTGTCGTGCCGCTGTATAGCCGCCTCATGGCGCAGGGTGCCGGGGAGAACGTTAAGGGCATCTACGGTTCGACGAACTGGCATTGGTCGCTTCAGGATGAAGGCTCGAAGGCTTTCGTGAAATCGTTCGGGCAAAAGTACGGTTTCCCGCCGAGCCAGGCCGCGCACACCACCTACTGCCAGGCGGTCTTGTACGCCGATGCCTGTCAACGCGCGGGCACGTTCCGCCCGTCAGCCGTCGGCGCTGCGTTGGAAGGCTTCAAGTTCGACGGGCTCGGCAACGGCCCGACCGAATACCGTGCCGAAGACCATCAGTGCTTCAAGGATGTCTTGGTCGTGAAGGGCAAAGAGAACCCGAGCTCCAAGTTCGATGTTCTTGAGGTCGTTGAAGTCACCCCGCGTTCGCAGGTGGAGTACCCCGCCTCGCTGCTGGGTGGCGAATTAGGCCCGTACAACAACGGCGCCTAATCGTTTCCTCGTACTGATGAATTACCGGTCGCCCGCGGTCTTAAGTACCAAAGGCGGCCGGTTCCTTCGGGAAGAGTCACGACAATGGATGCGCTACTCCTACAATTTTTGAACGGGCTGGATAAGGGCGGCGCGTACGCGCTCATCGCCCTTGGCCTGACGATTATCTTTGGCACGCTGGGTATCGTGAACTTTGCCCACGGCGCGCTGTTCATGCTCGGCGCGTTTTGTGCCGTCACGATCAAGGCGTTGCTCAGTCTGGAACAGGTTGCGCTGCACCCCACCGAGGTCACCGCGTGGGGCACGCCGGTTGAAATTCGAACGACCTATATCGAATCCTGGTTCGGCGAATTCGGCGCCACCATGCTGGATTTCTCCGTCCCCCTTTCGATCCTCATCGCCATTCCCATCATGCTGATCATCGGCGTTTCGATGGAGCGGGGGCTCATTCGGTTTTTTTACAAGCGCACGCACGCGGAGCAGATTCTGGTGACGTTCGGTCTCGCGATTGTCTTACAGGAAGTCGTCAAGAGTCAGTTTGGCGCCAACCCGATCCCGCAGCCGGCGCCCGACGTGGCAAAGGGAATGATCGACTTCGGCGCAGCCATCGGCTTCGACGCCGGTACCGTGGTCTATCCCGCGTGGCGGCTGATTTATTTCCTCTTTTCGGCCCTTCTCGTGGGGTGCGTTTTCGCTTTCTTGAGATTCACCACATTCGGCCTGGTCGTTCGCGCCGGGATGGCCGACCGCGAAACCGTCGAACTGCTGGGCATCGATATCGACCGGCGCTTCACTATTGTGTTCGGCATGGCCGCAATCGTCGCCGGTCTTGCTGGGGCGATGTACACGCCGATTCTCAGTCCCGACTATCAGATGGGCATGGACTTCTTGGTTCTTAGCTTCGTCGTCGTCGTCGTTGGCGGCATGGGCTCGCTGAGCGGCGCCGTTGCCGCCGGTTTCTTGCTCGGCATTGTCCAGAGCTTTGCGTCGATGAACGAGGTCAAAGCCGTGATCCCCGGTATCGACCAGATCATCATTTACCTGATCGCCGTACTGGTTTTGCTGATGCGCCCGCGTGGCTTGATGGGCCGCAAAGGCGTGATGGAGCACTAGGCCATGGACAAATCGATCTCCCGGCAGCGCGACATCGTACTTTTGGTGTGCTTTTCCGCCGTCGTTCTCGCCGCGCCGACCTTGTTGAGTCCGATCGGTGCGGGGTATCCCGATATCTTGCAGAAGTTTGCGATCTTCGGAATCTTCGCACTCGGTTTCAACATCCTGTTCGGGCTGACCGGCTACCTGTCGTTCGGCCACGCCGCGTTTCTCGGCGTCGGGTCTTACACCGCAGTGTGGACGTTTAAGCTCTTCAGCATGAATCCCATTCCCGCCGTGATCTTCGCGACGCTCGTCGGCGGTGTGTTTGCAGCGGCAATCGGTTTCGTTTCGCTGCGCCGGTCGGGCATCTATTTCTCGATCCTCACGCTGGCGTTCGCGCAGATGAGCTACAACTTGGCGTTCTCGGTGCTCACACCGATCACCAACGGCGAAACCGGCCTCCAGCTTGCGCAGTCCGACCCGCGCGTGCTCGATGTCGCGTTCGGCCGGGACTACGGCGCCATCCTGCCGGGCTCGGATCTGTTCGGCATCCACATGACCGGGTTTTATGGGTTCTACTTCTGCGCAGCGATGCTGATCCTGTGCTTCTACATCTCGATGCGCATCTTCCGGTCGCCGTTCGGCATGATGTTGCGCGCCGTCAAATCGAACCAGAACCGCTTGAACTATACCGGCCTCAACACGCGACCCTACGCGCTGGCCGCCTTCGTGATCTCCGGCATGTATGCCGGGCTGGCAGGTGGCTTGCTGGCGGTCACCGACCCGCTTGCCGGGGCGGAACGGATGCAGTGGACTGCTTCGGGGGAGATCGTGCTCATGACGATCCTCGGCGGGGCCGGCACATTGCTGGGCCCGGTAATCGGCGCCGTTGCTGTGAAGTATTTCGAGAACATTTTCTCGTCGTTCAACGAGGGCGTGCTTTCCCAGGCATTCGATTTTCTGCCGGAAGTGATCCAGCACATCGCGGTCTCTATTTCGGCACTGTTCGTTGGCGAGGGCTGGCACCTCACGCTTGGCGTGTTGTTCATGGTCATCGTGATCTTTCTGCCCGGCGGCTTGATGGAAGGGTTCAGGCGCATTCGCGTTTGGATCGAGGACCGATTCAGAGGCAGCGGTCCACCAAAAACCGATGCCGTACCGGCTGCGCCGGTCGCAGCGGAATAGGGGGCAGGCAGATGAGCATTCTCTCGGTCCGAAACGTCAACAAGCACTTCGGCGGCCTCAGGGCGCTGAACGAAGTCAACCTCGAAGTCGATGCCGGTACGGTTCATGCGATTATCGGTCCCAACGGCGCCGGGAAATCGACGCTACTCAATTGCTTCGTTGGCCGCCTTGAGCCCGACACCGGCACCGTGACGTTCGACGGTAAATCGCTTCTTCGGCTGAAGCCGCACGAGATCAATCAAGCGGGGGTCAGCCGGGTGTTCCAGACGCCAGAGATATTCGGCGACCTGTCGCTGGTCGAAAATGTCATGATCCCGGCGCTCGCCAAACGCGATGGCGCGTTCAAGCTGAACGCCTGGATGGCGCTACAGCGGGAGCACGAAATCCGCGGCCTGGCGATGGACCGGCTCAGCGATGTTGGCCTCGCGAGCCAGGCTTACGATGCGGCGGCTCAGCTGTCTCGCGGCGACAAAAGGCGGCTCGAACTTGCCATGTGTTTGGTGCAAGACCCGAAACTGCTGCTGCTGGACGAGCCGACGGCGGGAATGTCGCGGGCGGACACCAACAACACCATCGACCTGATGAAGGAGATCGCGGGACGCGGCGTCACCATGGTTGTGATAGAACACGACATGCATGTGGTGTTCTCGTTGGCCGAGAAGATATCGGTCTTAGCCCAGGGAACGGTGATTGCCGAGGATTTGCCCGATCAAATTAGGGGCGATCCGCGAGTTCAAGATGCCTACTTGGGAGGAGCTCACCTATGAACAGGTTGCGCTTAGTCGAGGACATCGTGGAAACGCCGGATCAATCCCCCAATCTCCTTGGCGACAGTCAGTTCGAGGGCGAAGCGCCGGGCACGCCACCGGCGCGAACCGTCGGGGGACAGGCGGCGTTTTTCTCGTGCTGGGATATCCATGCCTACTATGGCGAAAGCTATATTGTGCAGGGCGTTAGCCTGGATATTCGCGAGGGCGAAATCGTTGCGCTCTTGGGCCGCAACGGGGCCGGTAAAACGTCAACTCTCAGGGCCATCTCCCGGCTCGACAACCCGACGCTCAAAGCCGGTGAAATTTGGTTGGATCACCAGCCGCTGCACGAGATGAAGGCGCATCAGGCGGCGCAGAGCGGCGTCGGGCTCGTGCCGGAGGATCGCCGGATTATTCAAGGCCTCACGGTCGAGGAAAATCTGACATTAGCGCAAATCGCACCGCCCCTGGGCTGGTCGATCGAACGTATCTACGACCTGTTTCCCAGATTGGGGGAGCGCCGCAGCCAGGAGGGGACGACCCTGTCGGGTGGCGAGCAGCAAATGCTGTCGATCGGCCGTACGCTGGCGCGCGATATTAAACTGCTGTTGCTCGACGAGCCGTATGAAGGTTTAGCGCCGGTGATCGTTCAGGAAATCGAAAAGACGCTAGAGAAAATTAAGTCGCTGGGCATCACGACGATTATCGTCGAGCAGAACGCCATTGCAGCGCTGCATCTGGCCGATCGAGCGGTTATCCTCGACATGGGCCAAGTGGTGTTCGATGGGGTTTCTCAGGAAGTGCTCGACAACACCGAGCTTCGGCAGCAGTACCTGGCGATCTAACCCGGCTAAGCTGTAACCGCGCTAGCCCGCGGCGGCCGGCGACGTATTGCGCTGCACCAAGAGTTTGCCGCATGCGCCGAGGTAAAACAGAAACGCGGCGATCCACGCGATTGCGGCGGCGGTAACGAGCGGCAGGAAGGCGCCATCCCATAGCGACGCTGAGAGGCGCAAGAGCGACGCCGCAGTCACCAGAAGATAGGCGAGGGTTAGTCCCGCGCCGGCGCTCAGGGACTGGCCAGTGTGGCCCAGCGTGGCGCGGCTCATGACCGCCAGGGTCATCGTGCCGATGGCGCCGGCAGTGAAGGCGTGAATCGCAATCGATTGGGAAACGCCCGTTAGCCACGACGCCAGCGCCAAGAGAAACAGCCCCACCGGTATCCATAAATAGCCGAGATGCATCACCCATAGGAGCGGCTCGGGGCGGGTCGCCAGGCCTTGCCAGCGGGCGAGACGGGCGAGATTGAGCACGGCCGCCAACGCGGCCAAACCGGTGGTGACGGGCCCGAGCGGCGCGGCGGCCCACCAGATAAGCGCAACCACCGTGGTGGCGAGGGTGAGACGGTCGAAGCGTCCGAACGGCGCCGGTAAGCGCGCGGCGTCTCGTTTGACCAGCCAGTTGCGGCTGAAACTGGGAATGATGCGTCCGCCGATCAGGGCGATAAGGACGATCACAATGGCTATCGAAAGCTTCTGCGCGCGGCCGCCGCTATCGATCACGCCGAGTGCGTCGGCGTGGATAAGCGCGTTGCACAACAGGAACAGTGTTACCGCTACGACTAAGGGCAAATTACGCCAGTTGCGCCCAGCGACGATTTCGCGCCCGATCACCGCGGCCAGTGCCGCAAGGAACAGCAGGTCGATCGCTGCCGCGGTCCAGGGACCGATCAGCGCCGACGTGGCGATGGCAATGCGCCCGGCGAGCCAGAGGATAACCAAGGTGAATAGCGGTGCGCCGTGTAACGGCAGGCGGCCGGTCCAGTTGGGAATGGCTGTCAGCGCGAAGCCGGCGATGACCGCGGCGACATAACCGAACAGCATTTCGTGAAAGTGCCAGACAACCGCATCGAACGCTGTGGGCAGGGTGATGCGCCCTTCGAACACGACGATGAAGAGGCCCATCGAGAGCGGCGCCCAAAGACCGGCGAGCAGGAAAAAAGGCCGAAAACCCTGGGATAGGAGTGCTACCTTGGCGCCGGATTCTTTACGCGCCGCGGCGCGCTCGCTGGCGGCGCTCATCCGCCTTTGGGTTTCGCCTCGAAGCGGCGGTCCTCGACCAGCTCGAGGAGGTCGAACGAGCTAATGATGCCGACGAGCTCCTGCTCATGGGTCACCACCACATGGTGTATCTTGTGCTTGCGCATAACGCGGGCAGCCACATCGACATTGTTGTAGGCCGGCAGCTTGAAGACCGTTTCGGTCATCACTTTGTTGACCGGGCTTTTATCGTTGTGGCCGTTCAGCAAGTCGGATGAGGTGACGATGCCAACCGGCTCGCCGTCCGGGCCGACGATGGGCACGGCGAGAATGTGGTTGTTCATCATCATGTTCCGCACATGCTCGATTGAATGATGCGGTTGCGCCGAAACCACCTGTTTCGACATCAGATCTGCAATTTTTACGGTCATGTCGGTTCCTCCAACTTCCGATGAGCACCCATCGACCGCGGCGGTACTCTGCTTACTGAACCAATGGGCTTGCCGAACCGCTCAGATCGATCCCACAAAGCTTCGCCTGGCCCGCCAACAGCCGGATATATTGCGAAACCGCCCGCCGCCAGCTTGCATCTTCGATATATGTCGCGATCCGATCCCGGACCAGCTCGAAGGGCATCAACTGGCCTCGAGTCTGGCGGTCGAGGCGGATCACATGGACCCCGTAGGGCGTCTTGACCGGTTGCGGACAAAGTTGTCCCTCTTCGAGCGCGAATAGAAACGTTTCGAACTCCGGCGCCGTCTGGCCGCGGGTAATTTGGCCGAGCCTGCCGCCGTCTTTGCTCGACGAACAATCGGAGCGTTCGCGCGCGATGTTTTCGAACTCGTCCGGACGTTCCGTCAGTAAGGTGATGATCGCCTCGGCGTCGCGGACGGCGGTGTTGTAGGCTTCCGTGTCGGCGGGGTCGGCAGAGAGCAGAATGTGCGACGCCTCGAATATGTCAGCGCTGCGAAACCGCTTGGGGTTGTTGTCGTAGTAGCGGCGGCACGCCGCCTCGTCGGCGGTCGGTGTATCGACCTGATCGTCGAGCAAGCCGCGGATCAACGCCTCCTCGGTCGTCTCCGTGCGGCCCGAGTCATCGGTTGCCGGTTCTGGGGCGATGGCGAGACGGCGAGCCTCCTGCAACAGCAGTTCACGGACGACCAAGGCGCACACCGCATCTTGCCGCGCAGCCGCGGCGTTTTCCGCCGGGTGGTTCTGACACTCGGCGGCAATAGCCGCGGCGGAGATCTCAACCTCGTTGACGCTGACTTGTTCCATCGGTCGTGTCCTATTCGGCGGGCGTTTGCGCCGACACGGGTGTGGCGCGGTCTGCGGCTTGATGCGCCCGCCCGCGGCGGGTCCGCACGACCTGATAGCCCGGCCGCCAGATGTAACGCACCGGCGCGCTGAGCATGTGGACCAACCGGGTGAAAGGGAACACCAGGAAAATTGTCAGACCCAGAAACAGATGGGCTTTGAATATCGGATGGACATCGGCGACGTAGGTGGACGCATCGCTTTGGAAGGTGAAGATACCGAACGCCCAGGCCATAAACTTCACCATCTCTTCGCCGTCGAGGTGTTGAGCCGAAATGAAGATCGTGGCGAGCCCGAGGATGAGCTGGAGATAGAGCAGAATAAGGATCGCGTTGTCGCCGAAGCTCGACGTGACGCGGACCCGCGCGTCGAACAACCGGCGGTGCAGCAGCAGTGTTGCTCCTATCAGCGCAATGACGCCGGCGACACCACCGGCGACGATGGCGAGCAACTGCTTAAAACCGTGGCCGATGCCGAAGAAGTCGAAGACCTGGATCGGAATGAGCAGCCCGAATAGGTGACCGAAGAAGATCACCAGAATGCCGAGATGGAATAGCACCGAGCCCATGATCAACTGCTTACGGCGCAAAAGTTGGCTTGATCCCGACCGCCAAGTGTAAGGCTCGCGGTCGTAGCGCACGATGCTGCCGACCGCCAGCACCACCAGCGCGATATAGGGGTAGATGCCGAAGAAGAATGTATTGAGATAGGTTGCCATTACACCGGCTCCGATTTTCCGTCTGTCGCCCGGCCCATCGGGCCAGGGTCAACGCCCATGCGGGCGAGCATTTGCGACACTTGCGGACAATTATCCTCGTCCGCGCCATCAGTGGGCGCTTGGGGGCCGAAGGTCACCGCCTCTTCTTCCCAGATCGCGTCGAGGGCTTCGAAGTCGTTGGGGTCGTCTTCCGGCGCCGCCAGAAGTTCCTCAAGCATCGCTGGTTCGGGTTTGCCCTGAGCGATCACTTCCAGCGCACGCAACGCGGCGGCGTAGACGCTTTTGCGCCTTACGAGCCGAGTGGCGAGGGCGGAAATGATATGCAGTGGCTGGTTCAAGAGATCGCGCGCCTCGGCCTCCGACTGAGTCGAGAGAAACTCAAGGAACAGCGGCATAAAGTCCGGCAGCTCACGGGTCGAAATAGACAAACCGCCTTTCTCATAAAGTTCGGCGAGGTCGACCATCGCTTGCCCGCGGTCGCGGCTTTCGCCGTGAATATGTTCGAATAAATGCAGGGAGAGGGACCGCGTGCGGTCGAACAGCAATACGTAACGCTCCTGCAATTCGTAAAGATCGTCTTCGGCGATTTGCTCGATCAGCGGCATCAACGCCTGGCGAGCCGGTTCGGGCAGTAGCGCTTCCTGCTCGAGCACGCCGCTAAATTCCGGTGCGGCAGCCTGCAGTTCGGCGGTGGGGTAGGACAGCAGCGCCGACAACACCTTGAAGGTTTTCGCCATTAGAAGGCCTCCGTCGGGGTTTGCACGCTCTTCTTGCGCGGGGTGCCGAACAAGTTGGTTTCCGACGCGCCGCCCGAGCAGCCGTTGCCGAAGCTGAACCCGCACGAGCCGCGAATATCGAACGCGTCTTCGGCGGCCTCGCGGTGTGCGGTCGGGATGACGAACCGGTCTTCGTAGTTGGCGATCGCCATGACATGGTACATCTCGTCGATCTGATCGGTGGTCAGTCCGACCCGATCGGCGATTGCTGTGTCGATCACACCGTCGACTGTTTTGGCGCGCATGTAGCCGCGCATCGCCATCATACGTTCGAGGCCGGTAACGACGGGTTCTTCCTGGCCAGCGGTCAGCAGGTTGGCGAGATAGCGCACCGGGATGCGCAGCGACCGCACGTCGGGGATATCGCCTTCGACGCCAATCTTGCCCGCTTGGGCCGCCGATTGGATCGGCGACAAGGGCGGCACGTACCAAACCATCGGCAGCGTGCGGTATTCGGGGTGGAGCGGGAAGGCGACCTTCCACTCCATCGCCATTTTCCACACCGGCGACTTGCGCGCGGCGTCGAGCCAGGCCTCGGGCACGCCGTCGCGGCGCGCCTGAGCGATCACCTCGGGATCGTTGGGATCGAGAAAGATGCCGAGCTGAGCGTCATAAAGGTCTTGCTCGCTCTCGGCCGAAGCGGCCTCGGCGATGCGGTCGGCGTCGTAAAGCAGCACGCCGAGGTAGCGGATGCGACCGACGCACGTTTCTGAGCAGACCGTCGGCTCGCCGGCCTCGATACGCGGATAGCAGAAGGTGCATTTTTCCGATTTACCGGAAGACCAGTTGTAATAGATCTTCTTGTAGGGACAGCCGGAGACGCACATGCGCCAGCCGCGGCACTTTTCCTGATCGATCAGGACAATGCCGTCCTCCTCGCGCTTGTAGATGGCGCCCGAGGGGCAGGCCGCGACGCAAGTCGGATTGAGGCAGTGTTCGCACAGCCGCGGCAGATACATCATGAAGGTGTTTTCGAACTCGCCGTAAATCTCTTTCTCGACGCCGTCGAAATTGTAGTCTTTCGAGCGCTTGGCGAACTCGCCGCCGAGGATTTCCTCCCAGTTCGGGCCCCATTCGATCTTTTCCATCCGCTCGCCGGTGATCAGGGAGCGCGGCCGCGCGGTGGGCATGGCCTCCTTTTCCGGGGACTTTTGCAAGTGTTCGTAATCGAAGGTGAACGGCTCGTAATAGTCGTCGATCTCGGGCAAGTCGGGGTTGGCGAATATCTTCGCCAGGATGCGCCATTTGGCGCCCATCTTGGGCTCGATAGCGCCCGAGTTCTTGCGTACCCAGCCGCCGTTCCAGCGCGTTTGGTTTTCCCATTCCTTGGGATAGCCGACCCCCGGCTTGGTCTCGACGTTGTTGAACCAGGCGTATTCCATGCCCTCGCGGCTGGTCCAAACGTTCTTACAAGTGACCGAACAGGTGTGGCAGCCGATGCATTTATCGAGGTTCAGCACCTTGCCGATTTGCGCACGTATTTTCATTGGGCTGCCTCCGCCTTGTCGCTGGCCGGGCCTTCCAACCAATCGACGTTTTCGAGCTTACGGACAATGACGAACTCATCGCGGTTGGAACCGACGGTGCCGTAATAGTTGAAGCCGTAGGATTGCTGGGCGTAGCCGCCGATCATATGGGTTGGCTTGACGACGGCGCGCGTCACCGAGTTGTGGATGCCGCCGCGATTACCGGTGACCTCCGAGCCCGGCACGTTCACGATCTTCTCCTGCGCGTGATACATGTACAGCGTGCCCTCTTTGATGCGTTGCGAGACGACCGCGCGGGCGACCAGTGCGCCGTTGACGTTGTAAGCCTCGACCCAATCGTTATCGACGATGCCGGCCTTCCGGGCATCGGTCTCCGATAGCCAGACGATGGGGCCACCGCGCGACAGGGTGAGCAGCAACAGGTTGTCGGTATAGGTGGAGTGGATGCCCCATTTTTGGTGCGGGGTGATGAAGTTGAGCACCACCTGTGGCGACCCGTTGTCTTTCTCTTCGATGACCGGCTTCACCGTTTTGGTGTCGATCGGCGGCCGGTAGACGCAGAAGCCCTCACCGAAGGCGCGCATCCACAAGTGATCCTGGTAGACTTGCTGCCGGCCGGTGAGGGTGCGCCAGGGAATATGCTCGTGAACGTTGGTGTAGCCGGCGTTGTAGCAAACGCTCTCGGACTCGATGCCCGACCAGGTAGGCGACGAGATGATCTTGCGGGGCTGGGCCACGACATCGTGGAAGCGGATCTTCTCGTCTTCCTTGGGACCGGCCAGATGGGCATGGTCGCGGCCGGTGTTCTTTGCCAGCGCCTCCCAAGCCTTGACCGATACCTCGCCGTTGGTCTCCGGCGCCAGCGAGAGGATCACCTCGGTGGCATCGATATCGGTTTCGATCCGTGCCATGCCCTTGGTCGGGCCGTCTTCCGTCACCGTACCGTTCAGCTCGCGCAACAGTTCCACTTCGTG
Organism: Alphaproteobacteria bacterium; assembly: GCA_965267185.1. Classification (GTDB taxonomy): domain Bacteria; phylum Pseudomonadota; class Alphaproteobacteria; order UBA6615; family UBA6615. The sequence continues at coordinate 4,301,795 of OZ253937.1, forward strand.
CTCGGTATTCCAGGTGATGCCCTTGCCGCCATTGCCAAGCTTGTCCATCAAGGGACCCAGCGCGGTGAACCGCTTGTAGACATTGGGGTAGTCGCGTTCTATCGCGACGATCTGCGGCATGGTTTTGCCGGGGATCGGATCGATCTCGCCTTTCTTCCACTCCTTGACGTCGAACGCCTGGGCGATTTCGCCCGGCGTGTCATGAAGGATCGGCACTAACGCGACATCGGTCTCGACGCCCAATACTTCGGGCGCCACCTCGGAGAATTTGCGGGCGATCGATTTGTAGATCTCCCAATCGCTCTTGCTCTCCCACACCGGATCCACCGCCGAGGTCAGCGGGTGGATGAAGGGATGCATGTCTGAGGTGTTGAGGTCGTTCTTCTCGTACCAAGTGGCGGTCGGCAGAACGATGTCCGAATACATGCAGGTGGTCGACATGCGGAAGTCGAGGGTGACCAGCAAGTCGAGCTTTCCTTCCGGCGCTTCGTCGTGCCAGGCGACCTCGTTGGGTTTCAACTCGCTGTCGGCGCCCAAATCTTTGCCTTGAACGCCATGGCTGGTGCCCAGCAGGTGCTTGAGGAAATATTCGTGGCCCTTGCCCGACGAGCCCAGCAAGTTGGAGCGCCAGACGAACAGGTTGCGTGGCCAGTTCGCCGGATCGTCGGGGTCCTCGCACGACATTTGCAAAGCGCCGCTCTGAAGTTGATCGACGACATAGTCTTTTGCGTCCTTACCGGCTGCCTTGGCGGCGCGGCCGACCTCGAGCGGATTGGTCTTGAGCTGTGGTGCCGACGGCAGCCACCCCATGCGCTCCGCGCGAACGTTGTAGTCGATCAGCGCGCCGTCCCACGGGCCTTCCGGCGCGGTCGGTGAGAGGATTTCGTCAACGCCCAGAGTTTCGTAACGCCACTGGTCGGTATGGGCGTACCAGAACGACGTCGAATTCATGTGACGTGGCGGGCGGTTCCAGTCGAGGGCGAACGCCAGCGGTTGCCACCCGGTTTGGGGCCGTAGCTTTTCCTGGCCCACATAGTGCGACCAGCCGCCGCCCGATTTGCCGACGCAACCGCACATCACCAGCATGTTGATGATGCCGCGGTAGTTCATGTCCATGTGGTACCAGTGGTTGAGACCGGCCCCCAGGATGACCATCGAACGCCCCTCGGTTTTCTCGGCGTTGGTGGCGAACTCGCGCGCGACGGTGATGATCTGCTCCGCCGGGACGCCAGTGATCGCCTCGGCCCAGGCCGGGGTGTAAGGCATGTTGTCTTCGTAGGACGCGGCGATGTCGCCGCCACCCAAGCCGCGGTCGACGCCGTAGTTGGCGACGAACAGATCGAACACGGTGGCGACCATCGCTTCGCCGTCGGCGAGCGCCACGGTCTTGGCCGGCACGCGGCGCACCAATACGTCGCCATGGTCGGTGCCCTTGAAATGATCGTGCTCGCGGTTGCCGAAGTACGGGAAGCCGACTTCAGCTATGACGTCGTGATCGCTATCGCCGACCAGCGTGAGCTGAAGATCGGTTTCGGCGCCGTTAGCGTCGGTGGCGTCGAGGTTCCATTTGCCTTGTTCGCCCCAGCGGAACCCGACCGAGCCCCTCGGTACCACGACGCCACCTGAGTTACGGTCGAGCGCGACGGTCTTCCACTCGGCGTTATTGGTCTCGCCCAGAGAGCCGGCGAAGTCGGTGGTGCGGATGAAACGCTCGGGCACATAATGGCTGCCCTTCTTCACCAGCCGCACCAGCATCGGCATGTCGGTGTAACGGCGGCAATAGTCGGTGAAATATTCGGCCTGCCGGTCGACATGGTATTCGCGCAGAATGACGTGGCCCAGGGCCATTGCCAGCGCCGCGTCGGTGCCCTGTTTGGGGTGCAGCCACAGGTCGGAGAACTTCGCCGCTTCGCTGTAGTCGGGCGACACCACGACCGATTTGGCGCCGCGGTAACGCGCCTCGGTATAGAAATGGGCGTCGGGCGTGCGGGTCTGCGGGACGTTGGAACCCCACAACATCAGGAACCCAGAGTTGTACCAATCGGCGGCTTCCGGGACGTCGGTCTGCTCGCCCCAGGTCTGCGGCGAGGAGGGCGGCAGGTCGCAGTACCAGTCGTAGAACGACATGCACACGCCGCCGAGCAGCGACAGATAGCGCGAGCCGGCAGCGTAGGAGACCATCGACATGGCCGGGATCGGCGAGAACCCGATGATCCGGTCGGGACCGTAGGTCTTTGCGGTGTAAGCATTGGCGGCGGCGATGATCTCGGTAATCTCGTCCCAATCGGCGCGCACGAAGCCGCCATGGCCGCGCTTTTTCGTATAGGACGCGCGCTTGACCGGGTCTTCGACGATCGAGCGCCACGCCGCCACCGGCGGCATCGTGGCTCGGGCTTCGCGCCACACTTTAATAAGGCGGGATCGGACCAGCGGATACTTCACCCGGTTGCCCGAGTAGAGGTACCAGCTATAGCTCGCGCCGCGCGAACAACCGCGCGGTTCGTGGTTCGGCAGTTCGGGCCGGGTGCGCGGATAGTCGGTCTGCTGGGTTTCCCAGGTGACGATGCCGCCTTTGACATAAATCTTCCACGAGCACGACCCGGTGCAGTTCACCCCATGGGTCGAGCGGACGATTTTGTCGTGCTGCCAACGCTGTCGGTAGGCCTCTTCCCACCCGCGGTCTTCGCCGGTGGTGACGCCATGTCCGCTGGAAAAGCGGTCGGTTTTGGAGCTGAAGAAATTCAGGCGATCGAGGAGATGACTCATAGCCGCAGGGCTCCTTACGGGTTCTTCACGTACGCATTTTTGCGCAGATAGAACCACCAGTTGATGACAATGCAGACAGCGTAGAAGGCGGCAAATCCAAAGAGCGCGACTTCCGGTGTCGTCGCCTTGATTTGTTCGCCGAACACTTTGGGGATGATAAAGGCGCCATAAGCCGCGACCGCCGAAGTCCACCCCAAAACGGGTCCGGCCTGCACCTTGTCGAACACGACGGCGATGGTGCGGAAGGTCGAACCGTTGCCGATGCCCGTCGCCGCGAACAGGATCAAGAACAGAATGAGGAACGGCACGAAGAACTCTTCGGGCGTTGCCGAGGCATAGGCTTCCCGCATGAAGTAGGCGACGCCGAGGGCGCACAGCACCATGACGACCGAGATGATCTGGGTGACCTTGGCGCCGCCGATACGGTCGGAAATCATGCCGCCGATGGGCCGGATAAGCGCGCCGATGAACGGGCCGGTCCAGGCAAACATCAATGCGCTGGGGCCGTTCGGGTTGACGGTATCGTGGGTCATGACCCCGTCGACCATGATGTGCTGGAAGCCGAAGATCACCTTGATCGCCAGCCCGAACGCGGCGGCATAGCCGATGAACGAACCGAACGTCATCGTGTAGATGATCGTCATCGCCCAGGTGTGCTTGTTGTTGAAGATCTTGTACTGCTGGGCGAGGTTTTGGCCGATCGGGCCGGGGATGTAGCGCAGCGCGATGACCGTCACGGCGATCACCAAGGGTAAGACGATCCACTTACTGAGTTCGAGCCCAGAGCCACCGGCATTAGAGGGCAGCATCAGCCAAAGGCCAGCGGTTGCGACAACAAATCCGATGGCCAGCATGCCCAGTATCTTGGCGAAGGCGCCGAGCGTAGAGCCGAGGCCCGGGGAGACATGGTCGGCGGTTATGTTGTTCATGCCGAACCAGGCGGCAGCGACCAGAGGCACCAGGATAACCACCCAGATAAAGCCGGCGTTGTGAATAAACGTTTCCGTGCCGGCGGGGATCTTCCCAATCAGGGTGCCCGAGGTGTTTTTCAGGATGAGCGCCTCGCCACCGAAGATCGCGGCAGTCATAACCAACGGCACCAAGATCTGCATCGTGGTGACGCCGAAATTGCCCAGCCCGGCGTTCATACCGAGCGAGAAGCCCTGAACCTTCTTCGGATAGAAGAAAGAGATGTTCGACATCGACGAAGCGAAGTTGCCGCCGCCGATGCCCGATAGCAGCGCCATCGCCTGGAATTGCCAAAGCGGGGTGTTCGGGTCTTGCAGAAGGTATCCTGTGCCGGCCGCCGGTATAATCAACAGGCCTGTGGTGAAGAAGATCGTGTTCCGTCCGCCGGCGATGCGGATAAAAAACGACGACGGAATGCGAAGCGTGGCCCCTGTCAATCCGGCGATTGCCGCCAGGGTAAAGAGCTCGGCCTGACTGAATGGAAAGCCGAGATTGATCATCTGAACGGTGATGATCCCCCAGTAAAGCCAGACCGCAAATCCGCACAACAGGCAGGGGATCGAAATCCAAAGATTTCGGGTGGCGATTCTCTTTCCTTCTGACTGCCAGAAGGTTTCGTCTTCAGGGTTATACGTCGCTAGGTTCTTGGCCATTTTGAAAGCGCTCCGTTATGCCGTTGCCGGCGCAGCGTCGATCTATGTGATCCGATGCTGCGCCGCCGGCGTTCCCAAGGTCGTCCCGTCAGTTCGAGGCAGGTTCGTTCGGCACGTCGGAGAGGAACTTCTCCTCGGCCAATTCGGGATACTTCTTGCGTTCCATGATCCGGATCGCGACATGCATCCAGACGGTGCTGACGAGCACGAGCACGAACAGCAGCATGAAGGAGTTGGTCCACACGCCGATAACGTCGTTGAGGATCCCGAAGCAGATCGGCAGGACAAACCCGCCCAGGCCGCCGATCATGCCAACCAGCCCGCCGACCGAGCCCACATTGTCCGGATAGTAGACGGGGATGTGCTTGTAGACGGCGGCCTTGCCGAGCGACATGACGAAACCGAGCACGATAGTCAGACCGACGAACATCGGCAGATTAACCGCGAAGGTGAATTCAATCGGTCCTTCGATACCCTCGACCACGTAATTGGTTTCGGGGTAGCTCATGATGAATAGGCAGACCAGCGACACGATGAAGGTTAGGTACATAACGGCACGGGCGCCCCATATGTCGGACATCCAGCCGCCGAGTGCGCGAAAGACCGAGCCGGGCAAGGAGTAAAGCGCGGCCAGCGCCCCCGCCGTCGCCAATTCGAGGCCATAGGCGCCGACGTAGAACCGCGGCAGGTAGGAGGCCAAGGCGACGAAACCGCCGAAGACGAAGAAGTAGTATGTCGAGAAGCGCCAGACCTGCATGTTCTTTAGCGGTTCAAGCTGCTCTAGCGCGGAAGGCGGTTTTTCACGCCGTTCGCGCCGCGCGAGCAGGGTCGGATCGTCCTTGCTGAACAGATAGAACGCGATGGCCATGATCGCTAGAACCACGGCGTAGATCTGCGCCGCCTGTTCCCAACCGAAGGCGATGACAAGGAAGGGGGCTCCGAAGTTGGTGACGGCGGCGCCCACGTTGCCCGCGCCGAATATGCCGAGCGCGGTGCCCTGTTTCTCTTTCTCGAACCACTGCGAGGTGTAGGCAATGCCGACGATAAACGAACCGCCCGCGAGACCGACGCCAAGAGCCGCGACGAGAAAGATCTCGTAGGTCTGAACCGAGGATAACAGCCAGGTGCAGACTGCGGTGACCAGCATCTGCAACGTGTAGACGAGCCGGCCGCCATACTGTTCGGTCCAAACACCGAGGAAGATACGGCTGAGCGAACCGGTGAGTACCGGGGTTGCGACGAGGATGCCGAATTGGGTCTCGGACAGGCCGAGATCCTCTTTGATTTGCACGCCGATGATGGAAAAAATCGTCCATACGGCAAAACAAACGGTGAATGCTAACGTGCTGAGACCAAGTGCCCGATATTGATCCGGTCGGGTGACGCCCGTTAAATCCTTCATACCGTGAACCTTCCCCCAAACAGTTTTGATCCCCAGAGCGACTCAAGCCGAAACTGCGACAGCTAAAGCGCCGACTACAGAATGAAGGATTCGTTGGGGAGCGAATTGACCTAGATCATTACCGATCGATTAGCGGCATCGACCGTGGACGGCGCGGACGCATCCTTAGGTGAGGGCGGCCGCGACGGTTCATGGACATGGCTGCGCCCGGGCCATAAAATTCGGCCATGGATGTGAGCAAAGCCGTCAACATCGACGACCTATACCGGATCGCCAAACGGCGGACGCCGAAGGTGGCGTTCGACTTCATCGAGGGGGGCGTCGAGGCGGAGACGGCGCTAACGCGCAACGTGTCGGCGTTCGAGCGCTTCAGCCTGATGCCGCGCTATCTCGTCGACGTCTCCGAGATCGACCAATCGACAACCCTGTTCGGCCGCGAATGGAGCAGCCCGTTCGGCTTCGCCCCGACCGGCGCGGCTGGTTTGTTCCGCATCGGCTCGGACTTGATGCTGGCGGCGGCAGCGGCGAAAGCCAACGTGCCCTACATTATGTCCGGCGCCAGTAACGATACCATCGAGGACGCGGCGCGGGTCGCGCCCGACCACACCTGGTATCAGGTCTATGCCGCACGCGACGCCAAGATCACCGAGGACATGATCCGCCGTAGCGCCGATGCCGGATTGGGGGCGTTGGTGCTGACGGTCGACGTGCCCATGCGGCCCAAGCGCGAGCGCAATATCCGCAACGACTATTCACACGATTTGCGCAAGATAACGCTCAACCGTATTTTCGATGCGCTCACCCATCCGGTGTGGACCTACGAATATCTGCGCAACGGCGGCCCGCCGACACTGGGCAACTGGGAGCGCTATGCGCCGCCGGGCTCCGACGTGCAAGCGGTGTTGGATTTCGTGAACAGCCAGATGCCGGCATCGGCGCAGACTTGGCGCGAGCTCGAGAGCTATCGGCGTTTGTGGAAGGGGCCATTGATCGTCAAAGGCATACTGCATCCCGACGACGCGATCCGCGCTGCTGATCTGGGTGTCAATGGCGTCATCGTCTCCAACCATGGTGGCCGTCAGCTCGACCGTGCGCCCGCGAGCGTCGATGTTTTTCCGGCGATCAAGGCCGCCGTGGGTGACCGTTTAACGCTGATGCTCGACAGCGGCGTGCGCCGGGGCGCCGATATCATCGTCGGTCTTTGCTTGGGGGCGGCCTTCGTCTTTACCGGCCGGGCGGCGGTGTACGGTGTTGTCGCCGGCGGTGAAGCGGGGGCGACCCGGGCGATCGACATTTTCCGCGAGCAACTGCGCACCAACATGGCGCAGATGGGTATTACGTCGATCGATCAATTGGGTGAGCACTGTCTAACAGAGACGGCGACCGTGGAGCCAGCTTCAGGGTATCGGGACGCGGCTCAGTGAGCGAAGAGTGGCAATATCAAATTCGCATCGATATGCCCGAAGACGTCGCCGCGTTGGCGCGGCACAGCTCCGGCGATCCAGCGCTGGCGCCCCTGCCCAACATTATCGCCAAGCATAACGCCGAGCTGATATGCCAATACGACGCCTTCGCCGGGTATTGCGCCGAGGCCGAGGCCAACGGCGTCGAGGATTATCCGCTCTACGATTGGACCAAAGCGACCATCGAAGACCCGGCTAAGAAGGAAAAGTACCTCAAGTCGTTCACCCTCTATGTGGACGGCGACCAGGTTTACAGCGCGGCCGAGGCCGACGCGTTGGAAGCGGACCTGCAACCGCTCGTCGGTGGCAAACTGGTGGTGCGTCTGAGCAAGTACGACACCAACCCCGCCAACAACCCACAGCCGCCCAAGCGCGGGAACGAATAAAGGCACAGATACGAACGGTGCGTCGATGTGGGGCCTGCTTTAGTTGACAGAGGAGGGCGCTTGCCCGACATCTGGGCCGGTACGAACGCGTAGCGGTAAGAGGGCTGAATGACCCTGTACGAAGATTCAGATTTTCCGGTTTCCGTGGATTTAGAAGCGGTTCACGCCGAACAGCTGACCCAGCTTGGCGCGCCGGGGACCTGGGGCACCGGGAGGCAGCGCCTAGCGGTGGCGGCGGAAACGCGGCGCGCCGGGATCGACGCGGGACTGCTCGAAGCGCCGGGCGATGACGACCTGCCGGAAACGGCGCTGCCCGAGGTCGCGCTGCGGGTGGTGCGACGGGTGGCGGTGGCGCCGGCCGAGGTCGATCAGGAGTTTTATAACGACGCAGTCGCCGACGGCCTGAGCGACGCCGAATATGTCGAAATGGTCACCCTGGTGTCGCGGGTTGTGAGCCTGGACATTTTCGCCCGGGGCATCGGCGTCGACCTGCGGCCTCTGCCGGCGGCGCAACCGGGTCAGCCGACGCGCGAGCGTCCGGCCGAAGCGGTGCCCGAACTGGCCTGGGTGCCGACCATACCCAACGGGCTTGCCGGCGGCGCGACGGGGCAGGCCTTGTTCGGGGGCAAGCCCAAACCCTACATCATGCGCGGCCCCAGCCTGGTGCCCGAGGAAACGCGGGCGCATATGGCGCTGGAAGCCGTGCAGTACATGCCGTTGGACCGGGTGCTGCAGTTCGACTACCAGCACCATGAGGGGCTGACCCGGCCGCAGGCCGAAATCGTCGCCGGGCGCGTATCGGCGATCAACGAGTGTTTCTACTGAACGGTGGGGCACGCCCGGTTCCTCCGTGAGAGTGGACAAGCAACCAATTTGAATGTGAACCCCGAGGCGCTGGTCCGGCCCGAGCTGGATACCGGCGTGCCCCATGGCGACCTGCTGCTGGCGTTCGCCGATGCGATCATCGGCACCGACCGGGCGGCGCTCGACGGCGCACGGTCGATGCTCGCCGAAGCGCTGGGTCCGGTGGCCGTTGCGGGCGCGGCGGCGATGGCGGCGAACTTCTCGAAGAATGATCGCATCGCCAACGGCATGGGCATCCCGGTCGACGCTATTGTTTTGAAGGGCACCGAAGAGCTGCGCGCACAGCTCGGCATCGATAGCTACCGCTCGGCGATCAATACGTTCCGCCACCCGGAGCTGCGCTGAGCGTTCGCGGGCGCGCTGAGTCCGCCGGCGCAGATGCGGGCGGCCATTTTCCCGTCTCCGGAAAAACACTCTTCACGCGGCGCGGCTCTGATCTGTAGAAGGTTCGATTAATAGATCGTCGGTTGGTGCGACCGAAGATCGCCAGCCTATTGGCTGACAGGCCCGCCCGGCCGGGGAAAACCGCGGCGGGTTTTTTCGTGCGCTTATTTCGACCGCGCCATCCTATCCGCGACTTCCCGACCCAGGAGACAAACATGACCGGCTTGGCCGCCTTTTTGAGCAATCCCTTAGGCCGCGGACAGCGGCGAGGACGCACACGGGGGCTTGACCCATTCCTCGAAGGGCTAGAACTGATGCCCGGCATCGACCCACAGATGTTTGTGCAGAACACGGGCGGGACTGTGCCAACGCAATTGGCTGCACCGGCGGGCTTCGGCGTGTCTGACTTTGGCGGCTTCGCCACAGTCGCCGATGCGCAAGCCGCGGAGCAGGCCGATGCGGCCCAGCTTTCGAGAGGTGTATCCGGCGGTTCGGGTTTAGGCGTACAGCAATTCGGAGATGGTGATATCAGCCAAACATTCGATGACGGCGCTGCGTTAGCAGCAGTGAACCCTGTTGGTGCTGTGCCCGGTTCGACGATGCCGCCGACTCCCGGCGGAGCTTTGAATGACTCGATTCAGCAACAACTGCCTCCGGAGCACAGTTTATCGCCAATCGTCTTCATCGATGACATCAGGCATGATTTTGGAAATGCGAGCGCGACTGAAATAATCGAAGCGCTGGCTCAAATGAGCTTCGATAGAGCGTTGCTTACTTTAGTTACTATCACTCACGATCCGGCTTTGCCTCCGGGTAGGAGTGAATCTACCACAACTGAAACTCTCAACGTCGACAGCAATCGTGAGGACGAGGATGACGAAGAAATTACCTTTCACCGCGTCATTATCAATCTCCCGCGCGGATTTCCGGACCCAGAGAGAATTCCCGCCCCGCCGACGGAACAGAATATCTAGACGGGGATACCTAGTCGGATGCTCGAAGATGGGTCGAGGCATCGGCCTTTGCTGAATTGCACGGAACTATTATTCCCTCTACGCTATCGAGCGAACTACCTGAAGTAGTTAGACGTTTCGGCTTAGCAGAGAGAGGCCGGTCATGAAGCTCCAACCATCGTTATTCGCGCTTTCGTTGTTCGTACTGATGCCCACCGCCGGCGACACTGCAGCCGCAGATGCAAGCAATGCTTGGCGGGCTTTGTGGGCGGAGGATTACAAACGCGCCGAAATAGAGGCTCGCGCCGACGCCGACGCAGGAGATGCGCAAGCGCAGTATGTTATGGCCGAGCTATACCGTCAGCCTAACTTCACCAGATGCGATGCCGATGTTTCGCTGGCGTGGTACGAGAAAGCCGCCGCTCAGAGTCATCTCTCGGCAACTATTTCGCTTGGCGACATATACCATTGGGGACGGGGTGTTCCTCGGAGTCCGCAAAAAGCGTTTGAATACTATGCGAGGGCGGCCGAGCTTGGCGGCGTTAAAGCGCAACGGCGTATCGGCGAAGCGTATGCGACGGGGGTGGGCGCCGAAAAAGATGACGACCTCGCCTTCCTCTGGACGAAGCAGGCTGCCGTAGCCGGTGACGTCCATGCGGAGACGGATCTAGCCGTCTTTTACCTCGAAGGAATTGGGGTCGAGCGGAGTTACGAGGACGCGTTTTTTTGGCTGATGGAGGCTCATGACGGTCCGCTTTATGGCGAGGGGCCGGAGGTTAGATACCATTTGGGGATGCTGTACCTGGAAGGGAACGGCGTCGCCAAGGATGAGGCCAAGGCGTTCGCCTTCCTCAACCGGTCGGCCTTCCGGAGCCACATCTCCGCCATGCGCGCGCTAGCGACGCTCTATGAACAAGGTATCGGTGTCGGAAAAGACCTCGAGCGGGCGGCCGAGTTGCGCGAGCGAGCTGACAAAATCGAGCGCAGTAGAGCCGAGAAACCAGATACGTCCGATCCATTCAGCGACCCCTGTTCCCTCGACGACGACACGCTTCGCTTCACGTTTGTCATAGACGAACGGCCCAAAAAGCCGACAACTTTGGAAGAGTTTATGCAGTGGCGGCTGTGGCAGGAAAAGTACAAATAACCATTTTGATGGCGTTTTTTGAACGGGTTGGTTGAGCGCCCGTTAAAAATTTTGCGCTTTCGAAAAAACACTCTTCACGCGGCGCGGCGCGCATCTGTAAAAGATTCAATTAATAGATCAACGGTTGGTGCGACCGAGGATCGCCAGCTAATCGGCTGGCCCGCCCGCCCGGGAAAAACCGCGGCGGGTTTTTTCGTGCCCTTTTTTGACTGCCTCATCCTTCAGCAACTTCCCGACCAAGGAGAAAACTATGAACGGCTTAGAGGCATTTCTGAGCAGCGCCTTCGGCACAGGACGGCGGCGGGGCATCGACCCGTTCATCGAGGGAATGACTTTTACTCCCGATGTGATGGTCCCAGGCAATTTCCCGCTACCGACATCGCCGGGCAGTCAGTTCGTTGGCGAACGCGCATTGCCGCAGCCCGCCACGTTTGTTTTGCCCAATGATGCTCCACCGCTGCAGTTCGAGACGCTACCCTTTATCCCCGGAGAGGACACAGGCGAGCGGGTGCTGCTCGGTGACGAGCTGGAGATCGGTCCAGTAGAGAGAAGCGCCTTTCGAGAAGCGTCAGAGCCGGACGACTTTTTGACCACTGATGCAGAAGCTGACAGTGAAGGACAGCCAATCGACACCGGAATAATCGACCGAGGATTGGATGCGGTATCCACTGCCGTCGATACCGTTAAGGACGTAATCACGGGTGAAAACCGTCCTCTGGAGTTTCCCGATCTGCCCGAACTATTCGAGGCGGAGGTTGGCTTTTTCGAATCGTTCATACCGAACCTCAAGCTTGGAACGACGACCGACCCGGTCGAGAAAGCCAAGATTGTTAAAGCTAGTTTTCTGGGCGATCCGCGATTCGGCGGCATCTTTCAAGACAAGTTCGGGAATCCCCTAGTCGTTTGGGAGGATCAGGCGTTCTATGTCAACCTGCCGGGCGCATCGAGGACGGATGTGGTCGACGCGATTGCGCAGTTTGTCCAGTTTTTGCCCGCTGCCCGGATTGCCGGAAAAGTTCCACGAGGCGCAGGACTGGTCAAAGACGCCGCGAAGCGGTTTGCGGCAGGTGCTTCGTTGTTTGGCGCGACCGACCTAGCACAACAAGGAGTCACTGTTGCGTCGGGAGGCAAGGACAATATCAACGTGCGCGACGCTTCTGAGTCCGCATTATTTGCGGGTGCAGCGGAAGCGCTATTTCCCCTTCCTATACCCGGCGGTACCGCGTTGGCTCAGCAGATTATAAGAAATAGCTTGAAAAGCGCCGGTAGGTCTATCCCTGGCCTAACCGAAGAACGGCGTCCTAACGATCTTCCTCGGCTTCCTCAGGAGGAAGGCATAAGGTTTTCGAGAAAGCGGGCTGGAAACTGACTAGTCCCGATTTCCACCAAAGGCAACGATAAGAATTCCGAAGATTATCAAGGGCAAATAATCGCTAGGGGGAATTTTTCCGGACACCACCATATAGACCGTGAGAGCCACGAGGATCAGGGTCTCAAAAATTACGAAGATGATCCTGATGGTGCCGAGGGTAGGCGCCAATTTATTCGCGAGAGCTTCGACACCAACTCTCTCTACCGGCACCACAGTGCCGGATAGATTGGGCCGACCTGATAGCAACGGTTCGGGGTTTTGCATCGCATTTATCGTGGAGAGAAGTACGCTTCCGTGCTCGATTGCCAGCTCCTTTCCGGGCTCTTGCCGATGGTCGCTGTGAACGCAGGCGCCGATAGCCTACCTTATTAATATGGGCTGCCCGTGGCGTTTTTCCAGTATGCGGCGCATTGCGATACGCCGCCGACCTTCCTAGATTAAGGTGGGACTACCAAAGGTAGTTAGACGTTTCGGCTTAGCCACGAGAGGCCGACCATGAAGTTTCGACCATCGCTATTCGCGCTATCGATGTTAGCGCTTTTGCCAGCCGCGAGCAGTTCGTTTGCGGCGGAAACTCCAAACTTATTGTACGATCCCTATTCGTTCGGTGAGCCCGCCCACGCCGATTTGAAATATGCATGGGAAGCTTTCAAGGCGAAAGACTATGAAGGCGCGGAACGGCTCGGCCGCATCCTCGCCAGATTTGGCGACGAGGAAGCGTTGTTTTTCCTCGGTGGCCTGTACCACCAGCCAGACTTCGCCCGATGCGATACACAAGCGGCGATCGGATGGTACGAGAAAGCTGCCGACAAGGGATTTGAACTTGCCTATCTTGAACTCGGTAAAATTTACGAAATGGGCAATGGTGCGCCGCGCGATGCACAAAAGGCGTTCGAAAATTATTCGAACGCTGCGTTGCTCGGCAATGTCTATGCGCAACAGCGTCTCGGCGCTGCGTACGCGACGGGGGCAGGGACCGAAGGAAATGTCGATTTGGCGGCGCTTTGGACAAAAATCGCCGCGAAACGCGGCAACGTTCTCGCGATGGCAGATCTGGGCGTGATGTATCTCGAAGGGACGGGCGTCGAGCAAAGTTACGACGAGGCGTTTTCTTGGCTTATGGCCGCATCTAAGGGGCCGCTCGAACATGTGCGCGCATTGCGTGCCCTTGCCTTGCTCTATGAAGAAGGAATCGGCACTGAAGTCGACCCGGATCGCGCCAACGAATTACGAACTCGGGCCGACAAAGCTGAGCAACGTATTTCCGTGGTTCCAGATAGAGAAGACAATACCAATATTTGGTGCGAACCAATACGCACCAAGCCTTAGTTATTAGAGGTACCCCGTTGGGTGAGATTTTTTCCTTGGCCAGCAAAAAACACTCTTCACGCGGCGCGGCGCACCTCTGTAGAAGGTTCAATTAATAGATCGTCGGTTGGTGCGACCGATGATCGCCAGCCGAAAAGCTGGCCCGCCCGCCCGGAGAAAACCGTGGCGGGTTTTTCGATGCTACCTCATACTTCGACAAGCTCAGCATGAGGAGGCTCAAGGTGACGCGGGTTTGAGGTTCGTTGCATGGCCAAATTGAAAATCGCGTCGTGCGTTGCCGCGCCGCTGAGCGCCGAGCAGGTGCGCACCCTGGCGCGCAAACACACCGAAGCGGCGGTCACCGCGCTCGCCGAAATCATCGATGACGCGAGCGCCTCGCCGGCGGCGCGCGTGTCGGCGGCCAACGCGCTGCTTGACCGCGGCTGGGGCCGGGCGCCGCAGCATGTCAGCGTCAACCGCTCGCCGTTCGAGGACATGGATGGACCAACTCTCGACCTTGCTATCCGACTTCTCGAAGCAGTCGCCGCAAAAACAAGAGATGCTGCTGCGGGAGATGAAGCGGGTCCGGTCCACTAAGGGACTCGACCTCTACCGGCCCTACCCCAAGCAGGCGAAGTTTCACGACGCCGGGGCAGTTTACCGCGAGCGCTGTTTTCTCGCCGGCAACCAGCTCGGCAAGACCCTGGCGGGCGGCTGCGAAACCGCGATGCACCTAACGGGCGTCTATCCCGACTGGTGGCAGGGCAAACGCTGGGACCGGCCGGTGGTCGGCTGGGCCGCCGGCATTACCGGGGAGAGCACCCGCGACAATCCGCAGCGCATTCTGATGGGCCGGCCCGAGGAGTGGGGCACCGGCACCATCCCCGCCGACGCGATTACCGACACCAAGCGCGCGCTGGGCGGCGTGACCGGGCTGCTCGACAATATCCGGATCCGCCACGCGAGCGGCGGCGACAGCGTGCTCTATTTCAAGTTTTACGAGAAGGGCCGCAAGAAGTGGCAAGGCGAGACCATCGACTTCGTGTGGTTCGACGAAGAGCCGCCGGCGGAGATCTATTCCGAAGGGCTCACGCGCACCCAAGCGACCGGCGGGATCACCTATCTCACCGCGACGCCGCTATTGGGGATGACCGAAGTCGTTGGCTACTTCTATCCCGACCCGACGACCGGGCAGCGCCACCTGACGCAGATGACCATCGACGATGCCGGCCACTACACCGCCGAGCAGCGCCAGCAGATCGTCGACGGCTACCGCGAGCACGAGCGCGAGGCCCGCGCGCAAGGCATTCCCATGCTGGGCTCGGGGCGCATCTATCCGATCGCCGAAGCGGCGATCAAGGTGGCGGCGTTCGACGTGCCCGAGCATTGGGCGCGGATCGGCGCGATGGATTTCGGCTGGGACCCGTTCTCCGCCGTCGAGCTGGTGCACGACCGCGACAGCGACACAATTTACGTCACCAAGACCTACCGGAGCCGCGAAGAAACGCCGGTGCTGCACGCTGCGGCGCTGAAGGCGTGGGGCGACTGGATACCCTGGGCGTGGCCGCAGGATGCGCGCCGGCAGACCCTGGAAGGCGCGGGCAAGCCGCTGGCCAACCAGTACATGATCCAGGGCCTCAACATGCTGCCCGCCCACGCCGCTTTCGAGGACGGTTCGGTGAGCGTCGAGGCCGGGCTGATCGATCTGCTCGACCGCATGCAGACCGGCCGCTTCAAGGTGTTCGACCATCTGGAAGACTGGTTCGTCGAGTTCCGCGCCTATCACCGCAAGGAGGGGCTGGTGGTGAAGGCCAACGATCATCTGCTTGACGCGACGCGCTACGGCGCGATGATGCTGCGCTTCGCCGACACCAAACCGCGCCCGCGCAAGACCGAACCACGCGCCTACGGCACCGCCAGTTCGTGGATGGGGTAGGGCTAGGGCTTCCCTTGTTGACGCAGGCTCAGGATGAGGAAGCTCATCCTTCGGCAAATCACTAGTGCGGTCCAAGGCGTGCCGCACCGCTGGCCAAGGACCTACGGCAGGAGATTTTCATGAATGGCTTGGAAGCATTTCTGAGAAGTGCCTTCGGTTCAGGGCGGCGGCGGGGCATCGACCCCTTCATCGAGGGGATGACGTTTACCCCCGATATGATGGTGCCGGGCAATTTTCCGGTACCAGCACCACCGGGCGGTCAGTTCATCGGCGAAGATACTTCGCCGCAAGTAGTGCTGGCCGTCCAGCGCAGCGACGACCCACCGCCGCAGAAAAGAACGATGCCCTTCATTGTTGGGCAGGATGAAGCGGAGCCAGTGCCTATTTCCGATATGCCAGTACCTAATCAGAATCTGTCGCCACCACCGTCAGGGCTCGTGCCTGGCGATTTCGGATTCCCGCTTCCATCGAACCCGAATGATGGGTTGGTCCCAACAGGCAACGGATTCTTCGTTCCCTCAGATCCATCGGTGTCGGCGCTTCCGCTCGACATGCTTCCTACAGAGAGCTTTGAACGGCTCGAGCAAGAGGCAATTCGAAAAGAGAGAGCCGCAGCAGGCAACTTTGCATCAGAGGTCGATCGAGAGCGGCTCCAACAGCGCATTCTTCAAGATTTGATAGCGCGAAGCATAGAGAATAAAGAGCCTGACGACGAAGAGCTCGACATACGGATTAGGAACTTTAGCGGTTCCGCGATACCCGAACGTTTCCTAGGCGAAGTACGGGACATAATAGCGGGCAAGCGCGACAGGGCGTCGGACGAACTGACAGCATTTGCAACACGTGACATTCAAACGGCAGAAGAGCGCGCAAACGACCTTGGACCTTTTGGTTTGCCTGCTCGATTATTTCGCAATGCCGCTGCTAGCAGAGTTGAAGAAGACATCGATGCGAGGCGAAAAGCCGCAGATATTCTGCCGCGTGCGCTAAACGCGAAGAATCAAGGTAAAGAGCAAATTATAACCGTTGTGGATGATATTTTTGCTGCTGGCGTTCCTGAACCACATGGCCGGGAACTTTGGCTTCTTGCGAACGGTATAGAGAGCGAGCCCTCGGCGGAATTGATCGAATACATAAACGGTGTTGCACCTTCAGCGTTTGCTCGACTGGAGCGGTTGGAAAAGAATCTGTCTCCGCGATTTCAGGCACGACGAGTTGGCGCGTTTATCGATGGAGGGGTAGCCGACGCTCTTACTGGCTTTGCCAACTTCGAAATTGGGCGCGAAGCTAGAGACATCAACCGCCGGACTCAGAATCAACTAGGTGCGCTAGAATTTGGACCGCGTATCGACGCCATTGAATCCGGAGATCGAGCGGAATCCGACAGGACAAAAGCCGATATTCACATATCCAGGATGGACGCAAACATGCGCGACGAGCTGATCCGGCGCGCTCATGTCAAGCCCTCTGACAGGGATATTGATACGCCCTTTACGGATGCCAGCCTAAACGACGATATTCCAAAATTGGAGGATACTCCAGGCGTCCGGCGAGGTATGAAAATACTAAGTGACGTACAGAACCGGTTAGTGCCTGAAGACGAAGATCTCATGTCGGCGTTCAATGCCGGCAACGTTACCGCCGGTTTTGTCAAGGAGGTTATCGCTGGACGCTTTGGCATTGCCGGAGCGGCCGTAAGCTTGCCGCTCAAATCTTTTGCTTCATCGGGCAAAGAGGTCCTCGATGCCCGAGCGCAGAACGCGAGCGAGGCGGAGGCGCTTGAAATGGGCAATCGCGCTCTAAGATTAGATTTTACGAGCGGTGCCGCGACTTTGATTCTCATGGACAAAATGGATATCCCCGATGAGTTGGTCGACACGTTTACCGACAAAGCTAGAAACATTGGGATCGAAGCCACGGTCGAGGGCGTGAAAGAAGGCGGTGTGGAATTCCTAAAAAACCGATCCAGGCGAGAGATTTTCGGCGAGGAAAACCAAGCTGAGAAAGACCCAGTCGGGGTGGGCACCAAAAAAACGTTCAAGCAGCTGATCACGGAGATCGCTGTAGAATTTCCAGACCTTGTAAAATAACCAGTTGCGGCCCGGCGATTGCTGGTGGCGGTCGTATGATCCAGGTGATGGGCGTCGGTTTCGGCGGTGGACGGCCCAAACCTTCGTCGCTGCTGGAAGGGATAGCTGGCGCGAAAGTGCTTTCCATTCACGAGAGAATGGCCGGCGCGAAATAGGTGCTCCTAGGGTCTCGGTCATCCTGGTAGATCCCGTTGCCATGGCGCGCGAGGATTGCGATGTTGGCTCGGGGATTTGGGCGAACTGGCGAGGGTGTCACTAATCCTATTTCCGTCCTGTGAAGAAAATGAGAGACCAGAAGATAATCCAAGCAATAACATCACTGGCAGAGAAGCGATCAGACGCGCCCATGTAGATTGTGATAGCCAGGAAGCCCATCACAAATAAACTCAAAACCATAGCATTGTAGACATCAAGGATGGCGTATAGTTTCTTGGTGCGGGATTCGGCCCCGAGCTTCTCCTCCGACATATCGGTGTCGGACAGCTCAGAATGAGCCGGCAATTCTGGCTCTGCGCGCCGCGCTGCCATCACGATCACGGGTAATTCATTGCCGCGCGCTGTTGCCGATTGCTCTTTGGGTTCCTGCTGGTCGTCGGTCATAGGCATGTGCGCCGATTACTTGCACTACTATGAGTATAAGTCTCTCACCGCGCCTTACTAGTCTACCGCGACTACCATAATACCCGTGATCGCGTTGTGTCCCTCTTCGCGTCAGCGGTCGTGAAAGAATTTTACGCTTTCGAAAAAAACACTCTTCACGCAGCGCGGCGCAACTCTGTAGAAGGTTCAATTAATAGATCGTCGGCTGGTGCGTCCGGCGAACACCCGTCCGGAGAAATCCGCGGCGGGTTTTTTGATGCGGTCTCATGCTCCTGCCTACGCGAAGCCGAAGCGGCTTCGCTTCGGCGAAGGCAGGTCGACAAGCGAGCCATGAGGTTTGATTATCAGCTTGGGACGTTTGTCCCGCGACCCCCCACCCCATCCCTCCCCCTCAAGGGGGGAGGGAGGAACCAAGCCGCGCCTCAATGTTGTTCCCTCCCCCCACCGAGGGGGAGGGTTAGGGAGGGGGGGAAGCGCTAAGGAATAAGGAATGACAGACACGATTTTGACCGAAGCGCTGGAGATTTTCGACCAGGCGCAGGAGGCCGAGGCGGAGAACCGCCGGCTGGCCCTCGACGATTTGAAATTCGCCCGTATGGCCGATCAGTGGGACGAGCAGATTAGAAAAGACCGCGCGCGCGACGGGCGACCCTGCCTCACGGTCAACCGGCTGCCGTCGTTCATCCGCCAGGTGGTGAATGACGCGCGGCTCAACAAGCCGCAGATAAGAGTGCGGCCGGTGGACGGCGGGGCCGACGTGAACACCGCCGACGTGATGAATGGGCTGATCCGCAACATCGAGCAGGCGAGCAATGCGGATGTGGCCTACGACACGGCGGCCGACTTCGCGGTGACCATGGGCTTCGGCTATTTCCGCGTCGATGTGGATTTCGCCCACGACGATACGTTCGACCAGGACATCCGCATCGAGCGCATCGCCAACCCGTTCTCGGTGTATGGCGATCCGTTCTCCACCGCCGCCGACTCGTCGGACTGGAACCACGGGTTCATCACCACGGTGTTGCCGCGCGAGCGCTTCGAGGCCAAATATCCCGGCGCCGAGGCGGTCGACTTCCGCGACCTGCCGCAATCGTCAGCCCATCATTGGCTCAACGAAGACGAAGTGACCGTGGCCGAATATTGGCGGCGCGAGGAGGTGGATCGCAAAGTGCTGCAGCTGTCGAACGGCATGGTGATCGACGAAGACGCCTTCGAGAACGCCAAGCGGTTCTTCGAAGCGCAGATCATCGAGCCGGTGCGCGAGCGGCTGGTGACATCGCATAAAGTGACCCACCGGATCATGAGTGGTGTCGAGGTGATCGAGGAGACGGAATGGGCCGGGCGGTTCATCCCCATCGTGCCGGTCTATGGCGACGAAGTGAATGTGGAAGGCCGGCGCTGGTTCCACTCGCTGATCCGCGACGCCAAGGACGCCCAGCGCATGTTCAACTACTGGCGCACCACCTCGACGGAATTAGTGGCGTTGGCGCCGAAAGCGCCGTTCATCGGGCCGAAGGGCTTCGCCAAGACCGACCGCGACAAGTGGGAAAGCGCCAACACGGTGAACTGGCCCTATCTGGAATATGACGGGGCCGTGCCGCCGCAACGGCAACCCTTCGACGGGGTGCCGGCCGGTGCGCTCCAGGAAGCGCTCAATGCGAACGACGACATGAAAGCGATCATGGGCTTGCACGACGCTTCTCTGGGCGCGCCGTCGAACGAGATTTCCGGGGTGGCGATCGCCGCGCGGCAACGCGAAGGCGACGTGTCGACGTTTCACTTCATCGACAATCTGAGCCGCGCAATCCGGCACGCCGGGCGCGTCATCGTCGATTTGATTCCGATGGTTTACACCGGCCGGCGGGTGGTGCGGGTGCTCGGCCAGGACGGCACGCCCGCCGAAGCGCAACTGGCGCCGTTCCCGGGCGACGCGCTGCAGGCGGAGGCGCGCGGCAACTGGGCGAACGAGATTTTCGACTTGAGCGTCGGCAAGTACGACTTGGCGGTCGACGCCGGACCGTCCTTCACCACGCGGCGCGAGGAAGCGGCGAGCCAGATGCTCGATTTGGTGCGGGTGTTCCCGGCCGCCGCGCCGATCATCGGCGATCTGCTGGTGAAAAACCTCGACTGGCCGGGCGCCGACGAAATCGCCGAACGGCTGCAAACGCTGGTGCCGCAACTCACCGGCGCGGCAGACGCCCCCGACCCGCGGCTGGCGGCGCTGGAAGCGCTGGTGCAGCAGCTCCAAGACGCGCTTGCCGCAGCGCTGCAAAGTCAGAATATCGAGCAGGCCAAGCTGGCGATCGACCGGTTCGAGGCCGAAACCCAGCGCCTCAAGGTGCTCGGCGAGCAGCGGCAAAACGCCGCCGAACTGGCCCAGCAGGCCCGCGAGCAAGCGGCACGGGCCGTGCAAGGGTTTGTGGGGTAGGCGTGCATTTATGGTTAACGAAAAGTGAAGGTGAGCGCCACTTTCAGTGACGTTGACGTTAACGGCAACCGGGAAAACGGCGGCTGCTGTGGCTTTGGCGGGTGGGCCAGAACGCCATAATTTTGCCCTGTGCGGGGGCTAAAAATTTCCGCATGAAACAGACATTTCAAATAGCGGTTTTGTCCGCTGCCGTGGCGCTCGCCAGCGGCGCGGCCACCGCGCAAGACAGCACCGGACCGGAATATTCCCCGGACTATTCCACCACTGCGGAGATTCGCGTGGAGACCGCGGTGGCAGCTCCTGCCGTGCCTTTTACTTGCGCCGACCATCTCGACCAGTTGGCCGCCGACGGCGGACCGCGCACGCCGCTCGACCGGTTCCCGCTCTATGTGGACCGGGCCTTCGACAGCGTGCAGCGGCGGATCGCCTTGGGCGAGCTCGACCCCGATCAACTGGCCGACGTGCAGGAATTTGTCGTCGCTTACGAAGAGGCGACAGCAGAACCGGTGGCTTTTGGCGTATCGGGAGGCGGGCGCGAAGAGATCGAGGAAGTGAGCCAAGCGCTGCGGCCGCTCGATATCTCGCCGGTGCGCGCTGCCGCCGATGATGACGCGGCAGTATCGCTGTGCGAGGCCGTGTTTTATCTGGACTATCCGCAGCCCAACAGCACTATCCGGAACAACCTCGCCGAGATGGAGGAGTTTTTCGAAGCGACGCGCTGCGATGCGGCGCTGATCAAGGCTTCGTGGATCGATCAGGAAATACGGGCCGTCAACGCGCGTCTCACCACAGTTGCCGCCGCTGGCGCTGACGGCTTCCGGCGCGGCAAGGAAGAGATCCATCGCCAAATCGGCGATCTACAGGAATGGCAAGACCGGCTGATCGACACGAGTTGCGGGCAATACCGGAACTAGAGGACAGCGGCCGGGCGGGACGCCTTAATTTCGCCCACGGTGCACCCTATATAGGTGTCATGCGCTGGATTCTGTTGATCGCGGTGTTGCTGGTCGCCGCCTCGGGCGCGACCTATGCCAACTATGGCAGCCTCAGCCCATGCCGCTGGCTGGTGATCGATACTGCTGAGTACACCGGGCTGGCCGAACCGCTGGCCGCCGCACGCGCGCGTGCCGACATGGCGCTGAAGGGCGACATCGACCCGACGACGACCGACTGCGTGCGCGCCTGGTGGCGGGTACGCTTCGCCAGCGCGCAAGAGGGCACGACGTAGCTCGCCCGCTTTATCCGAATAAACGCAGGCCTCGCCCTTCGAGACGGGCCTATCGGCCCTCCTCAGGATGAGGCCATCAACTCCTAATTTCCCATCCCGCGTTCGACGCGGGTTTTTCATGTCACCAACCTTCGAGGAGTGACTTTGCATGTCCTTTGATTCAGACCAACCAGCGACCACGCCGGAAGCCGAGGCCACCGCCGGGCCCGATCCGGACGTCGCCGCCGGCACTGCGCCAGACGGGCGTGAGCCGGTGTCCTCTCCTGACCAATCCGAGAGCTTTGAGGGCGACGACAGTTTGTCTTCCGACCAGTTCGAGGAAGTCGAAGTCGATGTCGACGGCGAAACCTACCGCATTCCCAAGGCGCTCAAATCGGCGTTCATGAAGAACGCCGACTACACGCGCAAAACCCAGGAAGTGGCCGCCCAGCGGCGGGCTCTGGAGGCGCACGCAAACGCGCTGGCCCAGCAAGCCCAAGTGCACGGCCAAGACCTGGCGGAGCGCGGCCAGCTACAACTTGTCAACGCGAGGCTCGAGCAACTCCGCGCGGCCGACTGGGCCGGACTGCAGCAGCAGAACCCCGCCCAGTTCACCCAGCTGAACGCGGAATTCACCCAGTTGAAAGATGCGGCCGAACAGCTCTCCCAACGTATCGTTACCCGGCAGCAGCAATCGGCGATGACTGCGCAGCGAGATTTCGCCAAGCGTATTCACCAATCCGATGCCGTGCTGTCGCGCCAAATTCCCGGATGGGGCCCCGACATGGGATCCAAGCTCGCAAGCTTTGCGCGCGCGAACGGCGTGAGCGACCAGCAGCTTCGGCAGCTCGCCACCAACCCTGCGCATGTGAAGCTTTTGCACTCGGCCTTTGTCGGCGCCGAACTCCTCAATGAACAGCGCGCCGGCAGCGGCACCGCGGGTATCCACCCGGTGCCGAAAGTGCCAGCCGGTCGTTCGGGCCGCTCGGGCCCCAGCGACCGCCAGTCGACGAAGACCTGGATGGAGGCGCGCAACCGTCAACTTGCTAAATCAAGGACAGGCTAATGGCCAATACCCTTTTAACCGCAACGATGGTGACGCGCGAAGCACTGCGCGTGCTCCATCAAAAACTCAACTTTGTCGGTACCATCGACCGGCAATATGACGACTCGTTCGCTAAGTCGGGCGCCAAGATCGGCGATACTCTGAAGATCCGGCTGCCCAACCAGTACGAAGTGCGTACTGGCCCGAATCTCGACGTCAAGGACATCGACGAGTCGAGTGTAGACCTGTTGGTCGCGACCCAGAAGGGCGTCGACATGACGTTCTCCTCGGCCGACCTCACGCTGTCGCTCGATGACTTCTCCGACCGCATTCTCGATCCGGCGATGAGCGTGCTCGCGGCCAATATCGAGGCCGACGCGATGAGCATGTTCAAGGACGTCTACAATGAAGTGTCGGACATCAGCGAAGGGGTTACGCTGCGCGACGTGCTCGACATGAGCAAAAAGC
Organism: Alphaproteobacteria bacterium; assembly: GCA_965267185.1. Lineage (GTDB taxonomy): Bacteria > Pseudomonadota > Alphaproteobacteria > UBA6615 > UBA6615. Next base: position 4,325,236 of record OZ253937.1, read on the forward strand.
TCACCGACGACCTTGCGCCGACCTCCAACCGGACTCTGAACCTGAACACTGCCGACAATGTGGCTTTGGTGGACGAGCTGAAGGGTCTGTTCAACGACCCGGCAAAGATCGCCAAGAACTTCCGCGAAGGCATGGTCGCCAACGAGTTCGTCGGCTTCTCTCAGGTGTTTCAGAACACGTTGTGGCCGAGCTTCACCACCGGGACCCATGCCGGCGCCGGCACCTACCTGATCGCCGGTGCCAGTCAGACCGGATCGACGATCGCCGTAGACGGTGGAACCGGTACGCTTTTGAAGGGTGAGATCATCACCATCGATGGCGTCAACCGGGTGCATCCGGAAACCAAGGCCGATACCGGCAAACTGCAGCACTTCGTGGTGACAGCCGATTATGCCGGCGGCGCCGGAAACATCGCGATCAGTCCTGCCATCGTCACATCCGCCACATCTGCGGCAAAGCAGAACGTGACGGGGTCGCCTGCGGATAACGCGGCGGTTCGCCGGCGGGAGTCGGACGAGACAACCGTGATCGGCGCTGACACTACGTACAATATCTCGATGGGATATCACAAAGAGGCGTTCGCCTTTGCGACGGCTGACTTAGAAATGCCCAAAGGCGTCGACTTCTCGGCACGCGAGGTGTTCGACGGCATCTCGATGCGGGTGGTGCGTCAGTACGACATCAACACCGACCACCTGCCGACGCGTATCGACGTGCTCTACGGCTTCAAGACGACGCGGCCGGAACTCGCCTGCCGCGGCGGTTTCAACTCGTAGCGGCCATCCGGGTTGGGGCCGCCGGCGAACACCCGGCGGTCCCGTCCGATCCACTTCTCAGAATTCAAACGGAGGTTACTCCGTGAGCGATTTTCAAACCATTCAGACGCGCATCGCCAACGAGCTGGCGCTGCCGAGCGTCGCTGGGCGCATCCGCGCGGCAGTGCTATCGGCGATCCGCTTCTATGAGCAAGAGCGCTTCTGGTTCCTCGAAGGCGAGGCCACGGCGCCGACCGTCGCCGGACAGGCCAACTACGCAACGCCGACCGACCTGCTGGAGACCGACGCGCTGACGGTGACCGACGGCGGCACGCGCCATGCGCTGGTGCAACGCCCCTGGAAATGGTTGCGCGACCGCGCGACTTCCAATGGTTCGGCCGGGCGGCCCGACGCCTGGGCGCTCTATGCCAACGAGTACTGGCTCTACCCGGTACCCGACAAGGTCTACACGCTGACCAGCTCGTATCTGCGCCGGCTCACAGAACTTTCCGCCGGCATCGATACCAACGATTGGCTGACCCATGGCGAGGAGCTGATCCGCAGCCGCGCGAAGTACGACCTGCTGCTCCATTCCGCTGCCGACCCGAGCGCCGCGGCGGCCATGCGCATCGCCGCCGACGAGGCGCGCGACAATCTGCTCGAGAAGTCTCACCGCAAGATCCGCAGCGGTCCCGCGGCGGTGGACCGTGCGATCGTCGGCCGCGGCGGGTTCGACATTAATACGGGGTGACTGGCGGGCCTGGGTTAACTTTATTTCCGCTGCGGAATCGATACCCTGAGCGGGTACCGCAGGGGATGAGACGCCGTGGAGCTGCGCCAGTTTAAGAGCCTGGAAGAGATGGATAGCCGGCACATCTATGTGCAGGAGCTCGACCCGGCGCTCAATCGTGAACTCGTGGACGCGGCCCACGCCGAACGCCGGGCCGACCCGCAAGGGGTGAGCTACAGCAACGACGGCGGTTGGCAGAGCCGCGCGATAGCGTTTCTGCAGGATAATGACGGTAGCGTTTTGCCGGCGGGCCTACGCAAGATCTTCAATGTTTTCGGCCCTGATACGACCGTGACGTATTGGTACTCGATCAATAGTCACGGCAGCACCAACAAGATCCATACCCATAGTTACCTAATCTACAACCGGTCGCTGGGTGCGAAACTGCGCCTGGCTTTCTGCCGGCTGTTCGGGATCACCATGCGCGATCCGTTCTGGAGCGGGGTGTATTATGTGCAGGCGCCGGAGGGGGCGGGCGACATCAATTTCTACCGTCCCAACTTGCTGGGTTCGGTGCTGAACCAATTCGCGGCGACGCGTGGCCTGTCGCGGCAGGTGTGGAAACCGGCGCTGTCGGTGAGGCCGGAAGCGGGCAAATTGTACGTGTTTCATTGCACGCGCTACCACAGCGTCTCGCCGACACCGGGCGGCAACGAGCGCATCAGCCTGGCGATGGATATTTCTTAGGAACGCGCTTCGATATTCCGGCTTTCATGCGCCGGGGCGCCCGTAGGTAGCTCTCTACTAAGCGGAAATACAGGCCTAAGTGCGTTGCACAAATGAATAACCGCGCAACCTAAGCCAAGCAAAACAGAATTATCCGCCCGCCCTTTGAGGCGGGTTTTGTTTGAGGGGACGAACAACATGCCCATGGTTTCCAGTGAAATTGCAAAGACACACCCTGCCCGTGGCGGACTAAGGGTCATTGAGGAGCACACGGACTCCCTGGGGCGCAAGTACGTGTGGAAATACTGGGCGCCGGATTTAGCGGCGGCGAACGCTATCCGAACCGGCAGGGCGGCATTGGCCGCTCAGCAGGCGAAGGACCGGGATTTCCAGGACATCCTGCGCTGGGTCCAGGCGGGCAATACACCGCAAACATTCGATTTCACGGATCGCGACTTCACGTTGCTGGAAGCGGCAGACGCCCTCATTAAATGGTTTGCTCGCAACGAAGGTGGCCAAGCGCTGACGATTGCGCATGTGTTCGAGGGCGTGACCTTAGCGCAGTGGAACACGATCGCCGATCGTTTGGGGTATTCGCAGGCAAAACGCGATCGCATCAGGACACGGGGCCAGGCGATCCTAGCAGCCGCATCGACCTTCGACACAGTCGAGGATGATGATGGCTGACCTTTATGTCGATCTGACAGGGGGCGGTACGGCCGTCAGTCCCTTCAACTCTTGGGCCACCGCTGCGAGCAGCGCCGAGACGGCCCTCGAAGATGCTGCGTGCGTTGCGGGATCGAGGGTTTTCGTTAAGTGCGGTGCGACGGCGACGAACGACCCGGATACGGTTGCAGCCTCGCGGACACTCACCTCCGCCGGAACGCACGCAAATCCCGTCCAGATTATCGGTGTTAAGAACGGCACTACGGCGGCGCCTCCGACGAATTCCGATCTTGTCGACTATCAGGCCGGCGACACCGATGTTCCGATCATCGAATGCACAGGCGGCACATCGAACATGTCGTTTGAGGGCTCGGTCTACGCATACGGCATACAGTTTAAATGTGGCCAACGATTTCTTGGTGTTGCAACTACGCCCGGGTTGTTTTGGACTTTCGAGAACTGTTTGTTAGCGGCGGCGCAAGCCGCGAGCAGCGGCTATATCTCGCTTGGATCAACGTCATTCGAGACTGGATCGGAATACCGCTTTATCAACACCGATATAGATTTCGGTGGGGCGAGCAATCTGAACGAATTTCGCGTTTCGACTGCCGGAAATATCTTTTGGGATGGTGGGTCCTGGGAAGGGCCTGCAGCACAGTTTCTTGTTGATAGTTTTTTCCGTGGCAACGTCCACATCAAGGGTGTCGACCTAACTAACCTGGGTGCCAACACGATACTCGATCTGACGGACATGGACGACGGCCGCGTTACGATTGAGAATTGCAAGATCAACGCTAGTCTCGCCCTCGCGACGGGAACATGGCCAGACGCGCAAAGCTTTGTGAAGCTCCATAATTGTACTGCCGATACCGGAGTCGCGACGTCGATCATCGGGTTTGAAGAAGAATGCCTAGCTGGCACAGTTGAGGATGAGCAGACGGTGTTTCGAACAGGCGGAGCGACCGACGAAGCTAAGGGCGCCCATGCATTCAAGATGACGCCTTCGGCGTCCGCCACGTTTGGTAATCCGCTGCGTTCACCACCAATGGCGATATGGCTCGACGGTACCGAGACTACAGTTGATGTGTTCATCTGCAACGACGCGGCGGAAAGCTCACCCACCAATGACGTTCACACCAACGAAGTGTGGGCGGAAGTGTGGGCGTCGGATGCGACGCTAGACACCGCCCAGGCAGTGCTCGATACGAGCCGCGCCGACCCGCTGACAGCCGACACCGATATTGCCAGCGACAGCTCCACTTGGGGCACGGGCGGTAACAACGCGCAAAAGATCAGCATTACTACCATCGCGCCGGGATACGAAGGTTGGGCGTTCGTCCAGGTGTGTTGTAAGGATTTATCGGGCAACCCAACGATCATCTACGTCGACCCTAAGCCTGTTACGAGCTGATGGCGCGCACATCGTTTTTGCCCGGTTTTGGCGTCGTTGCCGAAACGAGCACCACACGCGCCTCGTTTCTGCCCGGCTTTGGCGTCGTCGTCGAAACGAGTGGGGCCGTTCTAGCTTTTGACGCCGTCTCCAACGCCACGCCGGGCACCGGCAACCTGAGTTGGACACACACGCCTGTCGGTACGCCGCGCGGTGTGCTCGTTGGCATCTTTTATCCGACCGATGCTGTCGATGCTGTGACCGGTGTTACCTATGGTGGCGTTGCGATGACCGAAGTGGCGGGCTCGCCACTGATCAAAGCGACCAGCGAAGACAGTGTCGTGATCGTCTATCATCTGGGCAGCGGCATCCCCACCGGCGCGCAGACTGTCTCGGTGACCATATCGGGCTCGACGGTCGAGAAGGCCGCCGTCGCTTATACCGTGACGGCCGGCACAGATACGGTAGTGCAAGACACCGGGACTATATCGAACGATAGTATCGCCGACCCGTCGGTGACGCTCGATCATGGCGGCAACGATTGCTTCGATGCGATCTTCCTGAAATCCGGAGTGTCAGCGCCGACTTTCATAACGCCGTTCGTCGGCTGGACGAGCAGCTACGAGTTCGACTTCGGGCTTGGTGCGGCCGGAGTCGGCGGCGCCTACAAGTTCGATCCGATCGGATCGGAGAACGTCTCTGCCGGTTGGACGCAAGGCGCGGACGATGCGACCGCGATTGCAGTCGCAATAAGGGAAGTCAAATTTCCGACCGTTTCATCGATCACCGCGACACAGTTTTCTACGGCGACGACAAGTTTTGCATGCGATCTCCCCGCCTCTGTAGAAGCAGGCGATTTGCTGCTTTTGTTCGTTACGTCTCATTCCGCGTCCAGTCACACCGGACCTGCCGGTTGGACGCAACTGGCCGAACATTTTCTCGGGTCTATTCTGCGCGGCACCGTTTGGAAGCGTAATGCCGACGGAACGGAGGGTGGCGGGACGGCGACGGTGACAATCGGGTCGTCAGAGCAAGGATCGGCGCAGGTATGGCGCATTCCCGCGTCCAGTTGGCATGGCGATATTGCCAATGTCGAGATTAGTGCCAATAACGCCGGCGACGGCAGCAACAACCTAAATCCTTTGTCGCTGTCGCCGGTCTGGGGTGCGGAAGACACTCTATGGATCGCGGCTGCCATGGCGGGTGACGACGACCAATCGGTGACGGTATGGCCCACAGATTATATTGACAATCAAACCGAAACGCTGGCCGGGGCTGGGGTAAACAATAGCGCCGCGATCTACGCCACGAGCCGCGAGCTTAACGCGGCCAGCGAAGATCCTGGTGCATTTACGATTCAGAGTAGTGAAAGCTGGCTTGCATGGACGATTGCTATTCGCCCGGTAGCAGGGGCTGGAGGCGCCAATCCAAAAGGCCCAGTAGGGCATCCTTTTCACGGACCATTTGGAGGGCCGATATAGATGATTAGAGATTTGGGGATCGTTCGGCCGGGAACCACAATCTACCTACCATTCCATACGTTCGACTCGAACGATCCAAGTGCGAGCGTAACCCTGACGGGACTGGCGACCACGGATATCGAAATCTACAAAGACGGCTCGACGATCCAAAGAGCTTCAGATGCAGGCTACGCCTTGCTGGATACCGACGGCACCGATTTCGACGGCATAACCGGGGTTCATGGCATTAGCATCGATTTGGCGGACAACACGACGGTGGGGTTCTATGAGGCAGGCAGTCAATATTGGGTGGTGATTTCGTCGGTTACTGTCGACGCGGCAACAATCAATTTCGTTCTCGCCACATTCACGATCGGGTATCCCGACGCGCTGCTCAATACAACAATTGCTACGCTGGCTTCTCAGACATCGTTCACCTTGGAAGAGGGGCCGGCCGACAACGATGCGCTAAATGGCTGCCGTGTCGTCATCCATGACGTGGCCAGTGCGGTGCAAATCGCACAGGGTGTCGTGAGTGACTATGTGGGTTCAACAAGGACCGTTACGCTCGCCGCCGACCCCGGCATATTCACAATGGCAACCGGCGACAACATCTCGTTTTTCCCATCTGCTTTGGTGTCAACGATACCCGGCCGGACGCTCGATGTCGCGGCTACGGGCGAGGCCGGTATCGATTTGGCAAACGTCAACGGTACGCTGGATGCTGCCGATATAGGGGCCGATGCGATCACTGCAGCGAAGATTGCACCTGGCGCGCTTGCGAAAGGCGATCAAATTACCGGGTTTAACGATCTATCAACTACACAAGTGAATACAGAGGTCGATACCGCGCTCTCTGACATTCATCTCGACCATCTGTTGGCGACCAATTACGACCCTGCGAGCAAGCCTGGCGTTGCGACAGCGTTGTTGAACGAGCTTGTCGAAAACGATGTCGGGGTGTCGCGGTTCACCGCGAACGCATTAGAGCAAGCGCCGACGGGCGGGAGCGCGCCAACCGTCGACCAGATCGCCGACGCCGTGTGGGACGAGGATACGACCGGCCACACCGGCGTGGGAACCTTCGGCGAGCAACTGAAGACGGATGTGGACGCCATATTGGCCGACACCAATGAGCTGCAGACCGACGACGTGCCGGGACTGATTGCGGCGCTCAACAATATTTCCGTAACCGATATTCTGACCACGCAGATGACCGAGAGCTATGCGGCGAACGGGGCGGCGCCGACATTGGCGCAGGGTATTTTCGCTATCCATCAGATGCTGATGCAATTCGGGATTTCCGGCACGAGCTATACGGTGCGTCAGCTCGACGACAGTACCACAGCGTTCGTCGTGACCTTGGATGACGCTGCCAATCCCACTGATGCGAAGCGTGTTTAAATGGCAATACGCACGGTCGTAACCCGGGGCTATGGCGCTTTCGGTTCGGTGGAGCTCGTGGTCACTCGTGGATACGCCGAAACTGCCGTAATCGTTACCCCCAGCATCTGGACGGCGACAGCACAAGCCAGCTCGGCCTGGACCGCAACGAATGCGGCCACCGATGCATGGACCAATGCGGGCCCGGCGTCGACCGTTTGGACCGAGGCCTGACCGCCTAACAATTCATCGCTGCGGGGTTCCAGCGGCGCCTAAACCTTTTCATCACAAACCCGCTGCTTCGCTTTGAGGGGCGGGTTTTCATATGGGAGACCCTTATGGCCCTTTCCAATTATGGCGAGCTCAAAACCGCGGTTGCCAGATATCTGGTACGTGATGACCTCACCGGCGATATCGCTGACCTAATTCGCCAGGGCGAAGCGCGGCTCCACGCCGACCTGCGCCTGCGCTTCATGGAGGCAACGGCAAATGTCGACATTGTCACCGGCACCCGAAACAGCATGTTGCCGGAGCGCTATTTGGAAGGGCGGACGATCTATATCGATACGACGCCCAAACAACGCCTGGAATGGCGCAGTCCCGTGGAATATTGGGAACTTTGGGCCGATAAAACGGCGGCGAAGCCTGAAGTATTTACGATCCAGGGTGAAGAGTTTCTGTGGGGACCCGTTCCCGATACCGGCTATACCGCGAAAATCGTTTACTACAAGCAGCCGGCGGTGTTGACCAATGACGCCGACACCAACGGTCTGTTCACGCTTGCGCCTAACATGTACCTGTACGCCGCCCTGATCGAGGCCGCGCCGTTCCTGGGCAACGACCCGCGGGTGCAGATCTGGAGCGCGCTTTACGAAGACATGAAGGACCGGCTGCAAGCCGCCGACGCCCGCGACCGCTATTCCGGCGATACGCGCCTGGCGACCCGCGAAGCGCAGCGGACGTAGGTAAGGTGGTGTTTTCCCGGCGACACACAGCCACCTAGAAGAAACACCATTGACGCGGCGCGAGGTTGGGGCGTAGCCCGTTCAATTTTTGAATCATTCGACCCGCGAGGGATGCTGCGTGGCGCGCAAAGCTGTGCGTTCACGCGGCCCTTAGGCGGGTTTTCCTGTTGGGGGACTTGGCACTTGGAACTCCCCGAGAACCGGCTTTTTCAAGGCGTCGTTTGGCAGGCGTTTCGCGACGCCTGCACGCCCAATCGCGGTAAGGACGCCGTGCGCGAGCGCGACTGGGCGCGCGCCTGGCTGCTCGGCCGCAGCGACGACTTCCGATTGATTTGTGAACTCGGTGGATTCGATCCCGACTTTGTGCTGTTCGCCGCCATGCGCACCCGCGATGCGGGCTGGCC